>NZ_JGZI01000001.1 GCF_000741705.1 Bifidobacterium psychraerophilum
TTTGTCCCACCGAGCCGAAACCACCGCGAACATCCTCAGTTGAACAAGAAGGGAAGGGCCAGCTCCTCCATACACTGTTGACCGGTGTGATCTGAGCAGTGTGATTTGGCCAGTGTGATTTGAGCAGTGTGATTTGAGCAGTGTGATTTGACCGGTGTGATTGGCTGGTGCTGGCTGCCCGGGTCTGTGTCGAGTTGGGTGGCGACAATGGATGGCATGAGTATTTCCTTGGACACTACGGTTTCGTCGTTGATGACCAACCGCCGTCGTGTGGGGGCACTCAAATCACTGGGTGTGCTGACCGTGTTGGATGCCATCACCTACTACCCTTTCCGAGTGACGGATCCGGTTCCGATGCTTCCGCTCAGGAGCATTTCAGTGGGCAGTGCCGCAGCCTTCGCCGGTGTTGTACGGGAACTCAGAGTCAGACCTCTGGCCGCCCGACGAGGCTACAGGCTTGAGGCCCTTATCGACGATACCGAATTCGCACTTGAGCATTCGGCCCGACCGTCGTCGGCGAATCTGGTCTTTTTCAGTTACAAGAAACATTATGTGGATTGGCTCAGTTCTCGGCTGGCGCAGGGGAGTCGTTTGGTCGTGCAGGGGGAGTCGAGCTTTTTCAATGACCGTTTGCAGTTCACGCATCCGGAGACCCTGGTCATCGGCAAGGATGTGGCTTCGCAGGAGGAAGGTCTCGCCAGAGTATCCAGGCCCAGACCTGTGTATCACGCGAATTCGCGTATCTCCTCCGAGCATATCCATGAGTCGATTGTGATGATGCTGCAGGCTCTGGCGGGCTCTGGTGAAGCGGAAACGGCTTCGTCATCACCTGTACCTGGTGCCTCTGCCTCAGGGGAGGAGGAGCGTGCGGACGTGAGCCGGGTCTCGGCGAATGATCTCAGCCGGGCGATACCCGATATAGTCCCCGAAGATATCAGAGTGTCGAATGGGGCCATGCACCGTGCGGAGGCGATTGTCGCGATGCATGAGCCTGCTGACACGAAGGAATTTGCGCATGCGATAACAAGTCTGAGATATGAAGAGGCATTCATCTCGCAGACCGCGCTGCTTCGTTCGCGGGAAGGGGTCCGTGCCACGCCGGGGTATCCGTGTCCCGTGGATGAGACGCATCGGCTTCCCGCTGATTTCATCGCCTCGCTGCCATTCGATCTGACCGGCGGGCAACGTGATGTGGTGGATGCCATACAGGAGGATATGGCGAAGCCCTATCCGATGCAGCGTTTGCTCCAGGGCGAGGTCGGTTCAGGGAAAACGGTCGTATGCGTCGCGGCGATGCTGCAGGCTGTGGATGCAGGCAATCAGGCCGTGCTGGTCGCGCCGACCCAGGTGCTTGCCGAGCAGCATTACCAGACGATATCCGAGATGGTCCGGAAATTGTCCGCGGCCAAGTCTGCCGAGTCCGGAGATGAGGCGAAGCACGATATTCCTGTGGTGCTGCTCACCGGTGGCATGCGACTCGCGCAGCGGCGGAAAGTTCTGGCCTTGGCGGCCAGTGGTGAACCATGCATGGTGATCGCCACGCATGCCGCATTCTCGACGACCTTCCAAGCCCCGAATCTCGCTTTGGTGGTCATAGACGAACAGCATCGCTTCGGTGTGGAACAACGTGAGGCTCTGCGACGGAAGAACGAGGTAGCGCCGCATCTCTTGATTATGACCGCGACGCCGATACCCCGCACCGCGGCACTGACATGGTTCGGCGATCTGGATATTTCGGAACTCCGCGAACTCCCAGGCGGGCGCAAACCGATTCGTACCATAGTCGTGCAGGAGGCCGACGGGGGCACGATGAGCCGGATGTTCATCCACATCCGTCAGCGCGTGGATGCCGGGGAGCGGGCCTATATCGTATGTCCGCGTATCGATGAGAGCAGTGATGCCGAGGAGGATCCGGAAGGCGGGAACCTGATGTCCCCCGATGAATCGGAAGAGGGGAGTGCCGTTCTTCCCCTCCATTCCGTTGAGGAGATCGAACGTCGTCTGCAGGCTCTGCCACAGTTGGAAGGCATACGGATCGCCACACTTAGTGGTCGGGACGATGATGAGACGAAACAGCGGGTGATGCACGATTTCGCCACAGGGGAGAGTCCCGTTCTGGTGGCGACCACGGTTATCGAAGTCGGTGTGGATGTGCCTCAGGCCAGCTGCATCGTGGTATTCGACGCAGATCGTTTCGGGCTTTCTCAGCTGCATCAGCTGCGAGGACGTGTGGGGCGTGGAGGCACCAGGAGCTGGGCGTTCTTCATATCCCGTGCGGAGGCGGACTCGATTGCGGCGCAACGCTTGGCGATCATCGAACATTCGAGTGACGGCACCGAAATCGCCCAGGCCGATCTGGAGTTGCGCGGTGCAGGCGATGTGCTTGGTGATGCGCAATCGGGAGGCCGCTCATCGTTGAAGCTGCTGCGTGTGGTGAAGGATGCGGATGTTGTGGTCCACGCCCGGGAACAGGCTTCCGAGCTGCTTTCCAAAGATCCTGAGCTCTCTGGTGAAACCGTTCTTGCCGGGGCGGTGTTGGATTTCATCCGAGGCAACGAATCCTTCCTGGCCACCACCTGAGTGTTCGGCCCGGCCGTTCGTCCGCCTGCGCAGGCATGCTGACGACGCAGCGGGTGCGCTTCGGCCCGATGCGTCGGATAATGGGAATATGCGTATTGTTTCGGGAAGATTCAAAGGATTTCAACTGACGACCCCAAGGACGGGAACCCGTCCGACAACGGATCGGGCCAAGGAGGGTATTTTCTCCCATCTCGAATCATATGGTGAGATCGAGGATGCGAGGGTCCTTGACCTGTACGCGGGGACCGGTGCCTTGGGCATCGAGGCCCTGTCCCGTGGTGCGCATGAATTGGTGGCGGTCGAATCATCCGCACGTGCCGCGGCGCTGATCGCCTCATCGTTGAAAACGCTGAAACGCCATCCTGCCTGGATGCTGAGCGATTCGGCGCGGGTGGTGCGCAACCCGGTCGAACGCTTTCTTCGCTCCGAAGCTCAGTCATCCGATGCCCAGACCGTGGAGGATGCTCGTCGACCGGGCTTTGACGTGGTCTTCATGGATCCGCCGTACGCCTTGGGTGACGACGATGTGCGGGAGGTGATCTCCTCACTCATTCAGGGTGGGCTCATCCGGGATGATGGTGTGCTTGTGGTCGAACGCTCCACCCGGTCGCCAGAACCGCTGGTTCCTGAGGGTTGGGGATTGCGTCAGGTCAAACAGTACGGCGAGACCGCCGTGTATTACGTCGAAGGTGACCTCGATGAGCAATCAGGCGCGCTTGGGGCATGAGTCGGAAGGCCGGAGGGATGCAGTACATGATAACGCTGAGACTGACAAAATGTTAGTGAAAACGGTAATCCGGACACTCCCTTCTTTGTCAGCTGAAAGGTCAGAAACAACCCTAATCTTAGACATGTAAATACGTATAAGACGTGGTGAACGTCTATCACAAGGAGATTCACATGGCAGTTGAAAGCAGCGTTGTCGAGGCACTGAGCACCAGACATTCCGAGTATGCCCTGACCGAGACATCGGATCTGAGCAATCAAGAGGTCGTTGACCTGATCAAGGACGTTACACTGCAGGTCCCCAGCTCGTTCAACGGGCAGTCGCAGCGCGTCGTGGTGCTGTTCGGCGATGCCAGCAAGAAGCTGTGGGACATCACGCTCAAGGCCCTCCGCGGTGTCGTTCCCGAGGATCAGCCCTTTGAGTCCACCGAGCAGAAGATGGCTGCCTTCGCGGCTGGCCAGGGAACCGTGCTCTTCTTCGACAACTCCGAAGTGACGAATGGTTTCGCGGAGAAGTTCGCCGCCTATGCAGAGAACTTCCCGACCTGGGCGCAGCAGGCCAACGGCATGTTGCAGCTTTCGGTGTGGACGGCGCTCAGCGAGGCCGGCCTCGGTGGCAGCCTGCAGCATTACAACCCTCTGATCGACCTCGCGGTTGCCGACGAGTTCGACATTCCGGATACCTGGAGACTGCTCGCCCAGATGCCATTCGGCGGTGTCTCCACGCGCGCGCAGGCCAAGGAGAAGCAGCCCATCGACGAGCGAGTCAAGGTTATCGGTCTCTGATCACCCGTATATGAACAGTGTGTGTGGTTGCTTCGATGTCGTTCGAACGCTACGCACACTGTTCCGTATTCTTCTGTGCCATCCGTCTCGGGTGACTGCCGCTGACTTCCCAGCCAAGGGATATGAGGGTTTTGCGGTCGGCTTTGTCCAGATCGGCACAGTCCAGCGCTTCGATGAGATCGGGTCGGATTTCGCTGGTGCGTGCCAGGGCGTCATCCCTGCGGAATCGGTCCACTTTGGCGTGATCGCCGCTTAAGAGGACGGGCGGGGCCTCGTGCCCACGCCACACCGCGGGTTTGGTGTATTGGCGGTGCTCCAGGAGTGACTGGGCACCGGTGTAGGATTCTTCGACGATGGAGTCGGGGTTGCCCATGAAACCGGGCAGGAGCCGGGTGATCGCCTCAAGCATGACGCATACGGCGACCTCGCCGCCATTGAGCACATAATCACCTATCGAATACTCACGGACATCGACCTGCCTGCCACGGTAATACTCGGGCAGTCGTGCATCGTAGCCCTCGTATCGCCCGCACCCGAAAATCAGATGTTCCTCATGTGAGAGCTCGGTCGCATCGCGCTGAGTGAAGAGCGGCGCAGAAGGATTCGGCAAGATCAGCACGGCGGGGGATGATTGCCCGTCCTCCACCGTGTCCGGCACCTCATCCATGCCCAGGAGCTCGTCGAGGCACTCAGCCCATACCTCAGGCTTCATCACCATGCCGGCGCCGCCCCCCACAGGAGTGTCATCGACGGAATGATGGATGTCATGCGTCCAATCCCGCAGATCGTGCGCCGTGACCTGCAGCAGGCCATGCTCCTGCGCTTTGCCGAGCAGGCTGAGATCAAGGGTACGAAAATATTCGGGGAATACGGAGACGATGTCGATACGCATAGGATTCACCATATCCGGTGCCGCACCGTTTCTCTGTCGAAACCGTGCGATGTCGCACACGAGGTAGTACTTCCACGGCGTGTCGTGTGCCGTGTGGGGCGATCAACAGCCAGGACGCACGGGAAGCTCGATTATTGGGTCAGCTGTGTGATGGGGGATCCGGAAGGAGCCCACCCGGAGGGTCCAAGGTGAGATAGCCCTCATCCAGGTAGATCTCCGGTACGATCTCGTCGACGAAGGGGACCAGGCTTTTCACCGCTTCACCCTCGTCGGATCGCGATGTGATCTCAAGGATCGATTGCGCAGCGCCTTCGAGCACGTCGCTGACGTTCCCCACGCTGCTTCCCTCGGGCAGGCCAAGGGCATTGTCTGCGACGAGTCGTGCCTCCAGTCCGATGAGATCGGCTGGATACCATGCGTCGTCCTCGGCCATCGTTTCCGCGCTATCGGCCTCGCAGAAGAGTTCGGTGCCGTTCAATGATTCGGCCGCAGTGCGGTCGGAGATACCGTCGAAGAGTACGATCCAGCGAAGCTTGAAGCTGCGCGAACGCAGCACGGTGAAGATTCGCCCATCCTTGGTGACCAGAGTGGAATCAGGTGCAAAGCGGCGTTCGGGTTCGTCGGTGAAGGACATCACGTTGACCTCGCCCTTGAGCCCCTGCGCCCTGCCGATACGACAGACCCTCAGCAGCTCGCGCTGCTGAGGGTCGTCACTACGATATTGCTCGCTCACGTCAGCCATTCACCTACGGACGTCCATGATGTCAACGCGCACCTTATGGTCGGCAAGAGCCTGAACCACGGTGCGAATCGCATTGGCGGTGCGTCCGCTTCGACCGATCACGCGACCGATGTCCTCCGGGTTCACGCGCACGCGAAGCAATTCGCCACGCGCGTTCTCATTGGACTTCACGGATACGTCATCGGGAAAATCAACGATGTTCTTGATGAGGTGTGCGACTGCCTGCGCCAGCATGTTACTCGGCCTTTTCTTCCGCAGGCGCTGCCTCGGTGGCTTCCTCTGCAGGAGCCTCGGCGGCGGCCTTGGCGGCTTCAGCTTCGGCCTTGGCCTTGGCCTTGGCATCGGCTTCGGACTTTGCGGCCTTCAGCTTCTGGGCCTCCTTCTCGGCAAGCTCGATGCGGGTTTCCGCATTCGCACCTGTCTCAGGGGTCTTCAGTGTGCCTTCTGCACCGGGAAGGCCCTTGAACTTCTGCCAGTCACCGGTGATCTTGAGCATGTTGAACACGGCATCGCTTGGCTGTGCGCCAACGCCGAGCCAGTACTGTGCCCGCTCGGAATCAATCTGGATAAGCGAGGGCTGCTTGTTGGGATCGTATGTGCCGATTTCCTCGATGACCTTGCCGTCACGCTTCTTGCGTGAATCAACGATCACGATGCGGTAATAGGCATAGAACTTCTTGCCCAGGCGCTTCAGACGAATCTTGGTTGCCAAAATGGCTCTCCTTGTTAACTTGGGTGCTTCGCGTGACGCATGTGTGGGGCACAGGCATCCGTTCGGCGTGTCCTCATGCGTGCGGGGTTAGAGGGCGCCGTCCGCATGAATAACAATGGTCAATTATAGGCACATGTCTCTACACGCGGCGACCTCTGTGTTATGGAATTTTCGGCGGCATCCCGTGAAGGGTGGCCGGAGGGCTTTTCGCGGTCAGCTTGGCCAGTCCTGTTACTGTGTGAAGCACGCCAGCGCAACATGCCAAAACACCCCGAAAGCCTCTGCGGTCTCGGCGTGTCACGGGTATGGACTCAGACGATGGATGGCCGTCAAGGATCTAGAGGAGTCGTATGGAGGCGATGACCGCACGGTGATCGCTGCCGGGAATCGCCGAAGTGCTGAGGGAGACAGGTCTCAGCCCCGGGGTGATGAGCACATGGTCTATTTCGATCAGCGGCGGTACATATCTCCATGAAGAGGGGAATGTGCGGTGGTAGCCGCTATGCAGTTGGTACGAAGCGTCCACGAAGGCCGAGGTACGCAGCAGTGTTCTGAACACCGGGTGGTAGAGACTTGAATTCAGATCGCCGAGTATCACCGTTTCCATCTTCGGGAGGCCGGCCGCCGAATCCAGCGCGCCCAAGGATTCGATGCCCCGGTGCCAGAACAGGCCGCCTCTACCCGGTGATTTGGGATGTGTGGAGGCGAAACGCAGTTGTCTGCCACCGATGGTCAGCGTCGCCGTGGGTGTCGCCGCGGCGGGGATGTCGATTGCGGATCCGCTGCTTGCGCTTGGTTTGGAACGGAGCATCAGCGCATTGCTGCCCCCGTTGTCGTCAGCCTGCGCCTCGCCGGTGACAGTGAAGGGCAGTTCGGCCCTGATCCCACATGATTCCAAGGAGTGCAGAAGATGGGGAGTCACCTCCTGCAAGGCGAGCACGTCGATGCCTTCATTTCGTACCAGCTGCACAATCGACTGCGCATCTGCCCGTCCGAAACGGCAGTTAAGCGTCATCAGCTTGAGCGTCGGGCGTTGTTCCTCGATTCCGGCCCCGTCATCGGGGACGGCAGCGGAAGACGACTGCGGCGGGACGGTGGCGATCCCAGGGCTTTCGAGATGGTCGGGCAGGCCATAGATCCTGAGCAGCGCTTTCGGCAGCTTGACATACATGGCGCTGTGCCACAGCAGTTGTGCACACAACAGCGCTGCGGCAACGATGCTTTGCGGCCATGCCGCAGTCGATACCGCTACGATCAGCACCACTGTCGTGGGAATCCACAGCAGGGGAATCAGGGCGATCAACTCAGGTAATGGACGCCGGGCATCGTAACGTCCGGGTATGTCGCGCAAAGTCATCCACAAGCCGATCAGGGCACAGCACATCCATAGCAGCATAAGCGGCAGCCTCAGTGACCGAGCAGCCCGCCCAGACCTCCACCGAGATTTGGCGGCAGATCGGGCATGCCCTCGGGTGCCTGCGGCTTCTTGCTGAACGCGGATCCCGACGAGGACTTCGTTCCCGTGCCGCTCAGACGCTCGCGCAATGCCCTCTCCTCGGCCTCACGTTTCATCGGATTGCCGGATTTGGAATTACGCTTCTTCGACTTCTTGCCGCCTTTGCCTTTGCCGCCAGGGGCGCCGCCCATGCCAGGCATCCCCGGCATTCCGGGCATGCTGCGGGAGCCGTTGCTCATACGGCGCATCATCTTGGAAGCCTGCTCGAAGCGCTGCAGCAGTCCGTTGACCGCGGAAACGGTCGTTCCGGCGCCATAGGCGATGCGCGCGCGGCGGGAACCGTTGATGATCTTGGGCTCATGACGTTCCTGAGGCGTCATCGAGTTGATGATGGCCTCGGTGCGGTCGATCTCCTTCTCATCGAATTGCTCCAGCTCCTTGCGGTGCTGTGCCATGCCGGGGATCATTCCCAGCAGACTCTTCATCGAGCCGAGCTTGCGCACCTGCTGGAGTTGCGCCATGAAGTCATCAAGACCGAAACTGCCTTCGGACAGCTTCTCGGCTGCCTGACGGGCCTCATCCTCATCGAACTGCTTCTGCGCCTGCTCGATCAGGGTGAGGATGTCACCCATATCAAGGATGCGGGAAGCCATGCGGTCGGGGTGGAAAACCTCGAAGTCCTTCAGACCTTCGCCGGTCGAGGCGAAGAGAATGGGTTTGCCCGTTACGCTGGCCACCGAAAGCGCTGCGCCGCCGCGTGCATCGCCATCGAGTTTGGAAAGCACCACGCCGGTGAAATCGACGCCCTCATCGAAGGCTTTGGCCGTCTGCACGGCATCCTGCCCGATCATCGCGTCGATTACGAACAGTATCTCGTTGGGCTGCACGGCATCACGGATGTTGCGTGCCTGGGTCATCAGCTCCTGGTCGACGCCCAGGCGTCCGGCGGTGTCGATGATGACCGTGTCATACAGCTTCTCCTGTGCCACGCGAAGCGACTCGCGGGCGACCTTCACAGGGTCGCCTGTGGATTGCCCGGGGGAGACCACATCGGAGGACCCTGACTGCACGCCGGGTTCAGGGGCGTATACCGGCACGCCCGCGCGTTCGCCAACCACCTGAAGCTGTGTGACCGCGTTCGGTCGTTGCAGGTCGGCTGCGACCAGCAGCGGCGTGTGGCCGGTGTCCTTGAGCCAATACCCGAGTTTGCCGGCAAGAGTGGTCTTGCCTGCGCCTTGAAGTCCGGCGAGCATGATGATCGTCGGTGGTTTCTTTGCAAAGTTCAGAGGACGATCGACCCCGGCGCCAAGGACCTTGGTCAACTCCTCGTTGACGATGCTGACAATCTGCTGCGCCGGGTTCAGCGCCTTGGAGACCTCCTCGCCAAGGGCGCGTTCACGAACCTCGCCCGTGAAGGATCGCACCACATCAAGCGCCACATCGGCATCCAGCAGCGCACGACGAATCTCGCGAATCGTGGCATCGATATCCGCTGGTGTGAGTTTGCCCTTCGAGCGCAGATGCTTGAAAGCTCCGGATAGTCTATCGGTCAAAGAAGTGAAAGCAGCCATAGTGGTACAAGTCTAACGTCTCAGGTGGGCAATTGCGCCGCACAAGCGTGAAGGTCTGGGAAGTGCCGCTCTTCCCGCCATCTCTGGTGACGCTTCCGCCACCTGGCGGTCGACGATGTGATGAAGCTCATATGCAAGCTCGGATTGTTGCCATCCTTGGGATGTTAGTGTGTCACTAACGGTGCGGTGATGCATTCGGAACGCGGTGGCAGACAGTGTGGTGATGCCAGAGGGATGTGGCATTGGAGGCTTTGCGGTCGAGCCGACGCGTGGTGGTGTCGAGGAATTGCTTCGGTGGAATTGCTCGCAGAGAATGAGCCGCATGACAACGGGGGTCCGCATACCAGGTGGGCGCAATCGACGCAAAGGAGCGATCATGGCCAAGAACGTCATTCAGTTTGGATTCGACAGCAAGACGGCGAATCAGCACAAGGAAGGAACCATCAAGGCGGGCGTGGCGACCGTCAAGGTTCTGGAATCATGGGGGGTCAAGCACCTCTATGGCATTCCCGGTGGGTCGATCAACTCGCTGATGGACGCCTTGTACGTTGAACGCGAGCATATCGACTACATCCAGGTAAGGCATGAAGAGGTCGGTGCGATGGCTGCCTCGATGCACGCGAAATACACCGGGCACATCGGCGTGTGCTTCGGATCGGCAGGTCCCGGAGGCACCCATACGCTCAATGGCCTGTATGACGCCCGCGAGGAGCACGTCCCCGTTCTGGCTTTGATCGGCCAGTTCGGAACCGCAGGGCTCAACATGGACACCTTCCAGGAGATGAACCAGAACCCCATCTACGCGGATGTCGCCGTATACAACCGACAGGTCTCCACCGCGGCTCAGATGCCGCACGTCATCGACGAGGCCATCCGTCAGGCATACTCGAAGAACGGCGTGGCCGTGGTGCAGATCCCGGTGAACCTCGGCTGGGAGGATATTCCCGCCGATGCGTGGTATTCCGCGGCGCACTCCTTCAGACGGTATCCGAAGCCGGTGCTCAACACCGTTGACATCGCAGCGGCCGTCGAAGTGCTCAACGCGGCGGAACGCCCACTCGTGTTCGCAGGCGTGGGCACGCGCGGCGAACACCAGATCGTGATGGATCTCTGCCGCAAGATCAAGGCCCCCCTGGCGAACACGGGCATCAGCTTCGACAACTTCCCGTCGGACTTCGAAGCATTGCTCGGCAGCCCGAACCGCGTATCGACGAAGCCATCGGTCGAGGTGTTCCCCGAGGCGGATACGGTGCTCTTCGTCGGCAGCAACTATCCTTTCGCGGAGGTCTCCAATCTCTTCAAGAATGTACGCAAATTCATTCAGATCGATATCGACCCGGCGAAACTCGGCAAGCGGCACAATGCCGACGTCGCGATTCTGGGAGATGCCGGGGATGCTCTTCGGGCCATCTACGAGGATGTGGATGAACGGGAGGAGTCCGGCTGGTGGAGGGCGAATCTCGCCAACGTGGCCAACTGGAACGCATACGTCCACAAGCTGGAGAAGAAGCGTGACGGTGAGCTGCAGCTGTACCAGATCTATGATGCGATCAACGAGCATGCCGAAGAGGATGCCATATTCTCCGTCGACGTCGGTGATGTGACGCAGACCTCGATCAGGCATCTGCATATGAACCCGAAGCAGATGTGGCGGACCTCATCGCTCTTCGCGACCATGGGCATCGGTATCCCCGGCGCCTTGACCGCCAAAGTCGATTTCCCGGATCGTCAGGTATGGAATCTGGCGGGCGATGGCGGTTTCAATATGGTGATGCAGGATCTTGCGACCGAAGTGCAATATCATCTGCCGATCATCAATGTCGTTTTCGCCAACAAGCAGTATGGCTTCATCAAGGATGAGCAGGAGGACACCAATCTCGGCTTCATCGGCGTGCAGTTCATGGACATCGACTATGCGAAGCTCGCCGAGTCGATGGGTGCCGTGGGGTACACGATTAGGACGATTGCGGAAGTGAAGGATGTCTTCGACCAGGCGATGAAGGATGTGGCACAGGGGAGGACCGTGCTGATCGATGCGAAGATCAGCGGAGACCGTCCCTTGCCGGCAGAGATGCTGGAACTCGACCCGCGCGTCAGCACTCCGGAACAGATCGCCGATTTCCGCAGGCGCTACGAGGCGGAGGATCTGGAGCCGCTGAGCCACTACCTGTGCGAGGAGGGTCTTGAATCCACCGTTGCACGCATCGAGCAGGGCGGCTTCTGAGCCGAGCGACACCGCTTCCGGCAGGATGGCGGGCACTGCGGTGATGTGAAGGCATGCGAAGAGCAACACCCTTTCAAATCACCGCAGGCACGGTGAGCTTGGTTTACGGCCGGACGGTCGCCCTTACTGTTTCAGGCTCCATGACGAGCCCTTCGGGGTGTCCTCGATAAGCACACCAGCCGAACTCAGGGCGTCGCGGATGGCATCCGCCTTGGCGAAATCGTGGTCAGCACGTGCCTTCGCCCGCGCGTCGAGCTGCTCGCGGATCAACGCATCCAAAACGTTCTGCTGGGAATCATTCTGCCCGGTGGAGGAGCCGTTGGCCCACTGCTCGGAGAGCGGATCAAGCCCGAATACGTCAAGCATGGCACGGATCTGCAGCAGCGACCGGCGAAGTGTCTCAAGCTGGGATTCATCATCGAGCTTGTCGTCAAGCTGTGACAACAGGGTGTTGCCGCTACGGATTGACGCGAAAATCGTCGCCAATGCTCCGGCGACATTGATGTCCTCGTTCATCGCGCTGACGAAATCCTCGGGCAGCGCCTCCGCGCTCATCGCCTCGACCTCGGCACGCTCCGGTTGGCTGCCGAGCGCGGCTCCGGCCCTCTCCACAAAATTACCGATACGTTCATAGGCGCTGGACGCCTCCTGAAGCGTCTGGTCCCCCCACTCAAGCATCGAACGGTATTGCACCGAGGCAAGCGCGTAGCGCACGACCCAGGCGGGCTGCTCGCTGAGCACCGTCGTGACCGCAAGGCCGTTGCCGAGCGATTTGCTCATCTTCTCGCCCTTCTGGGTGACCCAGGCTGAGTGCATCCAGTGCTTGGCAAAGCCCCATCCGGCCGCGTGAGATTGCGCCATCTCGTTCTCGTGATGAGGGAAACGCAGGTCGAGACCGCCGCCATGAATATCGAAGCTGTCGCCAAGATAGCGATGGCTCATGGCGGAGCATTCGATATGCCATCCGGGCCTGCCCACACCGAAAGGCGTCTGCCAACGTGCGGTTTCCGGGTCGTTGTTCTTCGGCGCCTTCCACAAGGCGAAATCACGGGGATCGTGTTTCTGGTCGGAACGGTCGGCGGCGTCGGTCGGATTGTATTTGTCATCACCGGCCTCATCGATGCTCGGCCCCATGCGGTCGGCGACTGCTGCGCTGTCGTCGGCGGCGATCGTGCCGGACTCCTGATGCGTCAAGGCTCCGTACTCGGGCCAGGAGGCCACATCAAAATAGACATTGCCCGAGGGATTGCCCTCTTTGTCAGGCAGCACATAGGCGTGGCCGTTATCGATGATGCGTTGGATCAGGTCGATCATGTCGAGGATATGACCTGTGGCACGGGGCTCATAGGTGGGTGGCAATACGCCGAGCGCATCATAGGCGCGGGTGAATTCGCGCTCGTACTTATACGCACGCTCCCACCATTGCTGCCCGGCGGCCGCGGCCTTGGCAATGATCTTGTCGTCGATGTCGGTCACATTCCTCACGAAGGTGACCTTGTATCCAAGTCTTGTCAGCCAGCGGCGCACCACATCAAAAGCCACGGCGGCACGGATATGGCCCACATGCGGCGAGCTCTGCACCGTCGCGCCGCACACATAGATGCTCACCTCGCCGTCCCTGATCGGGGCGAAAGGCCCGACCTTATGGCTGGCTGTGTCGTACAGGCGGAGTGTTGAAGCCGCTGAGGTGCTGGAATCATGCGATTTCTGGCTTGTGGTCATATGTTGAGAATATGCACGATGAGCGACAAGGGCAATGCCCAAAGTCGCCCGAAGGTCATCTCTATGCGTGATTTACAGTCGCCGCATCACAATGATGCAACAATAGAAGCATGGCAAAACCTCAGGTGCTTATCCTCCAGCATGCTGACTGGGAGAAACCCGGCCGGATTCTGGAGTGCTTGGATGACGTTGGTCTGCAGACGATGACTATGAATATCACCGGGCAGGCGAAGCCAGACCTTCCCGAATTCTCCGAGATCGCCGGGCTGGTCATCATGGGCGGGCCGATGGGGGCCACGGATTACGAGAACTATCCCGGTCTGAAGAAGGAAGCCAAGCTGGCACGTGCCGCGATCAGTGTGGGCAAGCCGGTGATCGGGGTGTGCCTGGGGCAGCAGATCATCGCGACCGCACTGGGGGCGAAGCTGACCAGCGGTGCGGTTGACGAAGTCGGGTTCGCGCCCATCAAGCGTCTGAGCCAGCATGACTACTTCTCCATGTGGAGCAAGCAGCTCAACGTCCTCCACTGGCACCATGATGTCGTCGGATTGCCGGAAGGCGCGGAACCCCTCGCCCGATCCGAGCAGACCAAGGTCCAGGCTTTCCGCATAGGCTCCGCGCTCGCCATGCAGTTCCATCTTGAGGTCAGCGCCCCGTTGCTGGAGGAATGGCTCGCGGAACCCACAATGGTCAAAGGCATGAAGAAATCACAGATCCAGAAGATCCGTGATGATTTCAATGAGTACAACACCCAATTGCAGCCTTTGGCGGATTCGGTGTTCAGTGGATTCGCCGCCCGCTGCGCCACCTATGCCGCATATCTTGAGGATGGCCGGCACTGAGCGTTCGTATGCTGTGGAGCGCGGCGAAGCAGCACCGATACTGACGGTGGATGCCCGTCCTCGGGGCAAAGCGTGCGGTCTGTGCAAGCATACGGCTACATTGGAGAATCATGCCGATATATGATTTGGGTCTTGAACATGTGGGCCTGGCCTTCGCCACCACGACCGTATTCACCGATGTGACACAGGGGGTCTTCGAAGGAGACCGCATTGGCATCGTCGGACGCAACGGCGGTGGCAAATCGACGCTGCTGCAATTGCTCGCGGATAACCAGCAGCCTGACACCGGAAGGGTGACCCGCCGCCACGGTCTGACCTTCGGGATGCTCGATCAACGTGATCCCCTCGATGACGCGATGACCGTGCGCGAGGCTGCCCTGGAGAACCGTGAGGATTATGAATGGGCGGCCGATGCGTCTTCGCGTGACATCGTCCAAGCTCTGCTCGGGGGCATCAGCCTGGATGCCAGAGTCTCGTCCCTTTCGGGCGGACAGCGCAGAAGGGCCGATCTCGCGCGTCTGCTGCTGCACGATTGGGACATCCTTGCGCTCGATGAGCCCACCAATCATCTGGATATCGTCACGATCCACTGGCTGGCCGAGCATCTGAAATCACGATGGTCAAAAGGCAGTGGCGCGCTTCTGCTGGTGACCCACGACCGCTGGTTCCTGGACGAGGTATGCCAAAGCATGTGGGAGGTCCACGATGGCGTGATAGACCCCTTCGAGGGCGGCTATAGCGCGTACATGCTGCAACGCGTCGAACGTGACCGGCAGAGCGACGTGCAGGAGACGAAACGCCGTAACCTGGTGCGCAAGGAGCTGGCATGGCTGACGCGTGGCGCCCGCGCCCGTTCGACCAAGCAGAAGTTCCACGTCAAGGCGGCCAATGAGCTCATCGCTGATGTGCCTCCTATGCGTAACGCACTGGAACTCAAACAGATGGCGACATCCCGCCTTGGGAAGCAGGTCGTGGATCTGATCGATGTGACGCAGATCTTCGCATTCAACGATATTCGTGCGAAGGAGGCCGAGAACCTGGTGCAGTCCCCGTATGCGCAGGCACCTTTGATGGGTTCGGTCGAGGTGCTCAGGGATGCCGATTCGAAGGGCGCGTCGGACAGTGGCGTTGGTGAGGGCGGGAATGGACTGCCCGACGACGCCGTTGGCGACACCGCCGGCATGGGAAACGGCGATGCTGCGGAGCCATCCGAGCATGACGCGACATCGGCGGCCCGGCGTGTGACGATCAGTGGCCGCAAGGTGCTTGACGATGTGACCTGGCTTATCGGCCCGGGAGACAGATTCGGCATCGTCGGCGCCAATGGCGCAGGTAAGTCGACATTGCTGAGCATCATCGACGGCACGCTCACGCCCACGGTCGGTAGGGTGAATATCGGCAAAACGGTGAAGTTCGCCGTGCTCTCCCAGCGTCTGGATGAGCTTGAGGAGCTTGGTCCCTACCGTATCCAGGAGGTGCTCGCCCGGTATAAAAGCAGTTACATGGTCGAAGGCAAGGAAGTGACCCCTGGTCAGCTGATGGAGAGGCTCGGCTTCGCATCGGCCCAGTTGATGACGCGTATCCAGGATCTTTCCGGTGGGCAGAAGCGGCGGATGCAGCTGCTCCTGATCCTGCTCAATGAGCCGAATGTGCTCATCATGGATGAGCCGGGCAATGATCTCGATACCGATATGCTCGCCGTGATGGAGGATCTGCTGGATACCTGGCCCGGCACACTGATCGTGGTGTCCCACGATCGTTATCTGCTTGAGCGCGTGACGGACCAGCAGTATGCCTTGCTTGACGGCAAGGTGCGGCATCTGCCCGGGGGAGTGGATGAGTATCTGCAACTCGTCGGTGTGGAGCAGGCCGATGAGGGTTCCCAGGGCGATACCGGGAATCAGGCCGCCACAGGCGCGGATGCTGCACCCAAGGGGCAGCAGGAGGCGAAGGCCGAGAGAAATGCCAAGCGCGAGGCCGGCAAGCGGGCGAGTGCCATCGAGCGCAAACTGGCCAAGCTCACACAGGCACGAGAGGATATCGAAGGGCGGATGGCCCAGCACGACCCCGCCGACTTCGAAGGGCTTAACGCGCTGAACGAGGAGCTTCAATCAGCGGCGCAGGAGTCCGATCGGCTTGAGGAGGAGTGGCTGGAGCTCTCCGAGTTGGCCGAGTCCTGACCGTATACATGCGATATGCGGAGGGGCACGTCAAAGGAGTCGGAAGACTCCCTTGACGTGCCCCTCCGCATATCGCCCTTGCGGGCCTGTCCGGGTTCAACGCCCTGTGACGGTTGAGCCGATCACCTTCTCACTCAGGGCCTTGGGCCCTCTGGTGACGGCGACGGCCCCGGACCTGACCAGTTCGATCACGCCGTATTGTTCCAGCAGTCCCAGCAGGGCGTCCAACTTGCCTTCGGCGCCGGTCGCCTCGATCGTCAGCGACTCGGTATGGACGTCGACCACACGGACGCGGAAGAGCTGGACGATCTCCAGCACATCGGAGCGTGTATGCTCGTTCGCCGCGACCTTGATCAGCACCAGTTCTCGTTCAACCGTGCTGTCCGGATCGAGCTCGACGATTTTGAGCACGTGCAGCAGTTTGTTGAGCTGCTTGATGATCTGTTCCAAGGGAACGGATTCCACATCGGCCGTTACCGTGACTCGGGAGATGTCGGGACGTTCGGTAGGAGAGACCGAAAGAGAATTGATGTTGAAGGCCCGTCGTGCGAACAGGCCTGAGATTCTGGCCAGTACGCCGGGGCGGTTCTCCACCAGCACCGAGAGGGTGTGACGTTCGGATCCTGGACGTGAAGCGGGATAGTTCACCATATGCTTTGCACCTCTCCTAGTTCTTCTCGTCGGCGCTGTTGCGTTCAGCGGCATCGGTCTGCGCGTCATCGGGCTTGTCCGCCTCGGCTTTGCCCGCGTCGCGCAGAGGCTCCACGCCGGGCTTGTACATCACCGAATCGTTCGAAGTCCCGGCAGGTACCATCGGCCAGACCATCGCGTCTTTCCATACCCGGAAGTCGATCAGCACTGGCCTGTCGTTGGTCGCGTTCGCGACATCGATCGCGGCCAGAGCCTCCTCCTTGGTGAAGGCCCGGATGCCGAGGCAGCCATATGCTTCTGCGAGCTTGACGAAATCCGGGATATCCACGATGTCATCCGAAGGCTGCGCACCCTGTTCGCCGTCTTTGAGGTTCGTCGCGGAATAATGCTTTCCATAGAACAGCGTCTGCCACTGGCGTACCATGCCGTACACGGAATTGTTCAGAATGGCGATTTTGATCGGGGTGTGGTCGAGGAAAGCGGTCGCCAGTTCCTCGGAGGTCATCTGGAAGCTGCCGTCGCCGTCAATCAGCCAGACGGGCTTGCGGTTGTCGAACTCGCGCGCCGATCCGACGCTTGCACCGATGGCCGCAGGAAGTCCGTAGCCCATCGTGCCCAGGCCTCCTGAGGAAATCCAGGACTGGGGGTTCTCGAACTGGACGAGCTGGCTTGCCCACATCTGGTGCTGGCCCACCCCTGCAACCCATATGGTGCTGGGATCCGCTTTTTCGGAAAGGCGCTGAACCACCCATTGGGGTGCCAAGGAACCATCCTTGGGCTCCTCGTATTCAACGGGGTAGTCCTTGCGCCAGTCGTTGATGACCTGCCACCAGGCCTTCAGCCGTGGTTTGCCCTGAATGGCCTGGACGCGCTCGATCTCCGGAATCAGATCGTCGAGCACTTCGGCCACATCGCCGACGATCGGCACATCGGCATGTCGGTTCTTCCCGATTTCGGCCGGGTCGATGTCAATGTGGATCACACGTGCCGAAGGCGCGAAGTCGTCCAGTTTGCCGGTCACACGGTCATCGAAGCGTGCGCCGATGGCGACCAGCAGGTCGGAACGCTGCACGGCTGCGGTTGCGGCGATGGTGCCATGCATACCCAGCATGCCCAGTGTCGCGGGATCGGAGTCGGGAACGATGCCCCGTGATTGGAGTGTGGTCACGATGGGAGCACCGGTGACATCCGCCAGCTGCTTCACCTGTTCTGATGCATGCGAACGCATCGCGCCTCCGCCGACGTACAGCACGGGGCGGTATGACTGCGCGAACATATGGGCCGCATCGGAGAGCACATGGCCGTGTGCCTTCGTCGTGGGGTTATAGCCGGGAAGAATCATGCGCTGGGGCCATGAGTAGAACATGTCCTCCACCTGCGCGGTTTTGGTCAGATCGACCACGACGGGTCCGGGTCGACCGGACTGCGCGATGTAATAGGCCTCGGAGAGCACACGAGGCACGTCCTGCGCGCGCGTGACCAGGAAGGAGTGCTTGGCCACGGGGTAGGTGATGCCGACTATGTCCGCCTCCTGGAAGGCATCGGTGCCGATCGCTCCCACGCCGACCTGCCCGGTGATGACCACCATCGGTACCGAATCCATCATCGCATCGGCGATCGGCGTGACCATATTCGTCGCACCCGGTCCGGATGTGACGATGCACACCCCCACACGGCCTGTGGAGATGGCATAGCCCTCGGCGGCGTGACCTGCGGCCTGCTCGTGACGGGTGAGGATGAAACGGAATCTCACGTCGTCATGGATGGCGTCATAGGTGGGGAGAATCTGGCCGCCCGGTATGCCGAAGACATCCTGAACGCCCAGGTCTTCCAGCGAGCGGACCAGCGCCTGCGCGCCCGTCATTTTTTCGCCGTCGGTTATCGGGCTCTCTGATGTGTCGCGGGTTCTTGGAACTCCGCTGAATGCCTGCAGTGGTGTGGGCAGTACCATGATTTCCTCTCACTTCGCAAAGTTGCGAGTATAGGTGTCATGCACGTGCTGTCCCGTTCCGACCACGATCGGCAGGTCACCAGGTGGTCGTTCGAGATGCGATGCCAATCCGCTTGTGACGGGAGGCATGCTGATGTGCGTACCTACATAGTCTAAGCATAAGAACGTCAGCCGAGAGCTGCGTTTCAAATGACGGGACGCGATTTAGCGTTACTGCGCGTCCTGATCGGCTTCCTATCTGGCCTCGCCATGCTCCTGGCCATGTTCGCTCAGAGAGTGCCAGGCCTGTTGGGCGGCCGCCAATTGGGCTTTGCGCTTGCTGGATCCCTGGGCCTCGGCGAGGCTGTTCTCCTCCTCGCCGAGGAACACGGTCGCGGTGAAGATCTGTTGGTATTCTGGACCGGAGACCTGCATGCGGTACCGTGGCTCTCCTCTGCCGAGCTCATGGGCCTTGACGGTGAGCGAGGTCTTCCAATCCAGGGCCGGACCTTCCGTGGCGACCTCCGCAAGGGTGGCGTCCACAAGACGGTGGACGGTTATGCGGGCCCCTTCGATGCCGTGTTCCAGGAACACGGCTCCTATCAAGGATTCGACGGTATCGCAGAGGATGGAGTCCTTGTCCGCGCCGCCGCTGTCCTTTTCGCCATTGCCAAGCAGGATGAAGGGACCCAATTGCAGGATGTCGCGTGCAATCGCGGACAGGGCCTCCTCGGAAACCGCCTTGGCCCGCATCTTCGCCAGCTCGCCTTCGGGAAGATCGGGGTGGACCGTGAACAGCGTTTCCGTCGAGACAAGTTCCAGCACCGCGTCGCCCAGGAATTCCAGGCGCTCGTTATTCGGCATCCCGGGATGCTCATGGGCGAAGGAACGGTGGGTGAGGGCGTGGATCAGCAGTTCGGGGCTTATCGTATTGCCGAGTTTGTCCAGCAGCTCCTGTGCGGCTTCGTTCTGCAAGGACTGCTGTTGTCCGTGATGTTCATGGGTTGCCATTGCCGTGTCTCCTTGCGCCTGATGTGGGTGCGATCCTAAGGTCTCTCAAACAAGCTGACGCGTCTGCGTCGATAGTGGTGGGAGAGCGTAATGAAAAACCCCGCCACCCGTCGATGGCAGGGTTTTCGGTTGCCGTTCAGGCAAGTCGATTCACTTGGTGAATACCGACTTGATGGCGTCCTTGTAGACGCGACCGCGGAATGATCCGCAGCTCGGGCATGCCACATGTGGCAGCGCGGGCGCTCCACAATTCGGGCACGTCACGGTCTTCGTGGCGGACGTTTTCCAGTTCGCGCGACGCGAATGCGTATTGGCGCGCGAGGTCTTGTACTTTGGCAGTGCCATAATATCCTCTGTTCGATCGAATGATTGAGCTTAAGCGTTCAGTATCCTAGCGCATGATCCGTACATTGTCATCTTTCGGCTGCGCATCGGCTGCTCAGGACGCCGACCCGTCACCTTGTCTGGCGTCGAGTTGCTCTTTGAAATCGGCGAGTGCCGCCCACCTGATGTCGGTGACCTCATGCCCATGTTCCGGATTGTCGTTGAGATTGATGCCGCATTGCGGGCATAATCCGAGGCAATCCTCTTTGCACAGGGGCTGCAGGGGGAGGGATTCCACCAGGTTGTCCCTGAGCATCGCCTCCACGTCTATGATCGATCCACCGGCGGCCACGGGGTAGACGTCCTCGGACTCATCCTCCCCGGCGATGATCTCCTCATCGCCTTTGGCGGACTTCCCATTGCCGTCATCCATATCGAATGAGAAGAACGCCAAGGCATCGACATGCCAATCATTGTTCAACGGTTTGAGGCAGCGGGTGCACTCGGCATGAACCGGGGCGGTGATGCGCGCATTGAGAATCAGCCCATCGACGATCGAGTCGATGTTGCCGCTCATATGGGTCGCGTCCCCCTCGGTCACCCCCACGATCTGGTCCCCGATGCCACTGGGCGCCGGAAAATCAGCATCAAGTTCAAGGCTCTGCCCCGGTCTGCCCGATATGCGCAGCACGTCGACCGCCCACTTGGAATCTTCTGCTCTACTCATAACACCTCCGAGTCAACGATTCTATACGTCGTCATGGTTGCGTTGTTCCGAGGACTGCTTCTGACGTTCCTGCAGGACGGTCATGCCCGCATGGACGTCATGCTGCAGCTTCTCCAACTGCTGGTCCAGACCCTCCATCATCGACATCGAGTAACGGTCGGCACCCTGGGAGAGCCGATCGGCCCTGTTCTGCGCATCCTCGAGAATGTCATGGGCCTTGCCCTGTGCGATGGCGACGACGTTTTCCTGTCCCGCAAGGAACTGGGCCTGCTCGTTGGCTTCCTTGACCATGTCGGCCGCCCTGCTCTGGGCCGCCGAGACGATGGCGTTGGCCTGCGTTCTCGCGGCATCAAGCCTGCGTTCGGCCTCCCTCATCAACGCCGAGGCGCGTTCGAGTTGCACCGGAAGCATCTTCTTGAGCTCTGTCATCTGCGAGAGGAGGGCTTCGCGGTTGACCTTCACCACGCCCGGTGTGAACAGTACGGTTTTGCCTTCGTCGAGGGTGGCGTCCATCGCGTCGATGATGTCGTAGACGGTGGTGAATTCCTCTTGGGACTGGCCGTCCTCATCCGCCTGCGCATCATCGGAGGAGGAACGCTCGCTCAGATCCGGCATGGAGGCCATCTGGAAGAGGGGAGGCGTCGTCTGCGTAGGGCTGTCGGCAGCTTCGGCCTGGTCGCGTTCGTATCGTGGAGCCTCGGCCGCGATGTGAACCTTGCCCGTATCGTCCGAAACCGGGCCATTCGATACCGCTTCACCTGAAGGAGTGTCGTTGAGATTGTCATCCGCCATCATCGTTGACTCTTTTCGTGGTTGAGTGCCTGCGCCAGCATCGGTACAACGCAGTTCGGGACCATCCCTGTGACATCCCCTCCGTGCCTGGCCACATCTTTGACTATAGAACTGGAGATGTGCTCCCGCACCGGGTCAGCCGGGAGAAAAACGGTTTCGATTTCGGCAAGCTGTCGGTTGACGAGCGCCATGCCGAGTTCGGCCTCGTAATCGCCGTTCTGCCGCAGTCCTTTGACGATGACCGTTGCGCCGATGCGTTTGCAATAGTCGGTGATCAGGCCATCGGTCGAAGAGACATGCACCTGCGGATACCCTGATTCATCGAGCGCCCGTCTGATCATCTGAACCCGTTCCAACTCAGTGAACAGCGGTGTTTTGGCTGAGTTGACGGCGACAAGGACATGGACCTCCCCGAAGAAGCGTGCGCAACGCTCGATCACATCGATATGTCCCGATGTGACCGGGTCGTAGGATCCCGGGCATACTGCGATAGTCATGTATTCAAGAGTAACGCGTTGACTGGAGCGTGCCCGCGGATGCCAGGAGCCGAGGATGAAAGTCGAATAGGCTCTCGGAGAACGGTTGCGGGTTTGTTTTGGGGTGTGCGATTCATATGATGGTAGCTATAGGTATTGAATGGGAGCAGTGAGGAGTTCATGATGATGAAGGTATTCGACGAGTCCGAGTCCCCGCTCTCAAATCCGGATGAGAGCACGGGCACAGCCGTTTTGGAGCGCCCGGAGGTCAAGGAGCAGACCGAGAAGAGCGACGAGGGCGATGCCGACCGCTTTGCCCACTACGTTTCCAAGGAGCGCATCGCACAGTCGCGTCTGACCGGTCGCCCGGTTGTCGCCTTGTGCGGCAAGGTCTGGGTGCCCAAACACGACCCTTCGCAGTACCCGGTCTGCCCGGACTGCAAGCGAATCTTCCAGGAAATGCAGAACGACAAGTAGGCTGTGGCGGTCGTTTCGCCGAATACCGAAGCCACTGAATGATCAGAGCTGCTGATTCAGGCTCAGATCATCGATGCGCTGCAGCTCCTCGCTCGAGAATTCGGTGTTGGCGAGCGCGCCAATGTTGTCAAGGATCTGCTGTGGTTTCGACGCCCCGGCCAGGACGCTGGTCACCGTCGAGTCCCGCAGAATCCAGGCAAGCGACATCTCAGCGAGCGTCTGCCCGCGCTCGGCGGCGATTGCGTTGAGGCCCTTGATCTGCTCAAGGCGTTCGTCGGTGATCGCCGACTGGGAGAGGAACCGTCCGTCCGTCTTGATCCGGCTGTCTTCGGGGATGCCGTTGAGATAGCGTCCTGTGAGCAGGCCCTGTGCCAGAGGGCTGAAGGTGATGATGCCTTTGCCCAGTTTTTCGGCGCTCGCTTTGAGTCCGTTGCGTTCTATGCTGCGGTCCAGTATCGAGTAACGGTTCTGGTTGATGATGAAGGGGCAATGAAGCTCATCCAGGATCGCGCTGGCCTTCTCCAAGGTCGGACCGTCATAATTCGACAGACCGACGTACAGGGCTTTGCCGCTGTTCACCGCCTGCGCCAAGGCGCCCATCGTCTCCTCCAGCGGTGTTTCGGGATCTGGGCGGTGATGGTAGAAGATGTCGACGTATTCCAGATCGAGGCGTTCAAGACTCTGGTCGAGACTTGAGAGCAGATATTTGCGGCTTCCCCAATCGCCGTACGGTCCGGGCCACATATCGTATCCCGCCTTGGTGCTGATGATCAGTTCGTCACGGTATCCCGCGAAGGACTCGCGGATGATCCGACCCGCATTCAGTTCGGCAGCCCCCGCTGAAGGTCCGTAGTTGTTCGCCAGGTCAAAATGGGTGATGCCGTTGTCGAATGCAGTGAAGCACAGTTGCTTCATGTGTTCGAAGACGGTATGGTCGCCGAAATTATGCCAGAATCCCAGACTGACGGCGGGAAGTTTGAGCCCGCTCCTCCCACTGCGTCGGTATTGCATGTTCTGGTAGCGTGCGGTCGATGGTGCGTATGGTGCGGTGATGTCTGTCATGGACGTATCCCCTTTGCTCGTCGTGTGCGGTGCAGGTGCGCATATGTGCATGACCGCGTAGGGCTATAGTGACACTTCAAGTACACTTGAACGCAAATATGCGTGGTGGGAGTCGTGATGTGATCGCTGTCAACGGGCACGATGTTGGCAGGCGAATGAGAGGGGATCGGGATGGACGTGATGACGAGGGCTCTGGTGGCGCGGGATGCACCTGGCGATGCGCCGCAGGCTGATGCGCAGCCGAATGATGCCGCCACGACCGATGCCGGGGCGGACAAAGGAGGGATGCGGGAATATTCGATTCAGGAGATGAAGAGGAAATTCCATATGAGGGCGTCGGCGCTGCGATACTACGAAGAGGCGGGACTGCTTGGTGATATCGGGCGTACGCCGAATGGTCAACGCCTCTACACGAAGGCGAATATCGACCGTATGGAGGCGATAGCCTGCTTCAAGGATGCAGGGATGACCATTGACGAGATCAAGCGCTTCTTCGACTATGAAGCGGATGAAGGCGAGCACATCATGGATATGCTCGCCTTGCTGAAACATCGCCAGCACGCCATCGAGAGGCAACGCGTCGCCCTGGAAAAGGCCTATCACCACGTGCTGCGCAAGGTCCGTTACTATTCCGCAGTCAACGAGAGCATAGTAGGCGGAGCGCCGCATCCCGATTGGAATGATTTCGAGGACGAGGCAAGGCCGTAGCTCGGAGCGTGGCAGACAGTGGCCGGGCTACAGGACGAGGATGTCCGTAGGAATGACCGGATCCCCTCGCATCAGGCTCTGGGCCGTGATGGGGAGTTCGGCCAAAGCCTTCGCATGGTGCTCATGGGCCGCTGCAATCGCATCATGGCCCTGGAGCGCGGCATCGCCTTCGCCATTGACCATATAATCGACGAGCAGATCCTTCCACCCCTCTTGCGGTGCGAATGCCGACAACTGCTCTTCCGACCCCGAGATGACATGCTCGCATTCGGCCAATCCGTATTCGTATGAACGAAATGCGAGCTTGCGACCTGGAACCGTTGCCTTGTCCGGGGATTTCTTGGCCACGGGCACCATGACGCCGTCGGAGCCTTCGCGCTCAGACAGTTTGTATACCATCGCGCAGGTCGGGGCACCCGAACCGGTGACCAGCATCGTACCGACCCCGTAGGAGTCGACCGGTGCGTTCTGCAGGCTGGCGAGGGCGTACTCGTCCAGATCGTTGGTGACGGTGATCTTCGTCTTCGTGGCACCAAGCGCGTCCAACTGCATGCGCACCCGTTGCGCCAAGGAAGCCAGGTCGCCGGAATCGATGCGCACCCCGCCCAGGTCGGGCCCTGCGACCTCAACCGCGGTTTTCACGGCCTGCTCGATGTCATAGGTATCTGTCAGCAGGGTGGTGTCCAAGCCGAGCGCATCCACCTGCGAGGCGAAGGCATCACGTTCGGAATCGTGCAGGAGGGTGAAGCAATGCGCCGCCGTGCCGATGGCCTTGAGTCCATACAGTTTGGCCGCAAGCAGATTCGCAGTCCCTTGGAAGCCGCCGACCACAGCCGCGCGTGAAGCGGCCACCGCAGCCCACTCATTCGTTCGCCGTCCGCCCATATCCATGCAGGGACGCCCGTTCGCGGCCGAGGACATACGAGACGCGGCGGAGGCGACGGCTGAATCGTAGTTGAGGATTGAGAGCACCAGGGTCTCCAACAGGGTGCACTCGCCGAACGTGCCCTCGACCTGCAGGATAGGCGAATTCGGGAAGAACATCTCACCTTCCCGGTAGCCCTTGATGCTTCCCGAGAAGTGAAAATCCTCAAGCCAGGAGATGGTTTCGGGGCTGACGATGCCACGATCCGAAAGGAAGCGCAGGTCGTCATCCCCAAGGTGGAAGGATTCGATGGCATCAAGGATGCGTCCCTGACCCGCCGCGACACCATATCGACGACCGGTGGGGAGATGACGGGTGAAGACCTCGAAAACGCAGCGGCGTTGGGCGGTGCCATCCTTCAATGCCGCATCGAGCATCGTGTACTCATACATATCGGTCATCAGAGCGGTGGGATACGCATAACTCCCGTTGCTGCGCCCCCGTGCCGATTGCCCGGTCAGCCCCTGTACCGCATCATCCTGGTGTGTGCCGCCCATCATGCCCCCTTCTCGTGAAGCCATTCTCATGTACCGGCCTTCTGCACGCTTGTCCTGCGTGCAGCCGTAAATCCCGTGCAGCTGGATCAACAGGATGGCTGTGTGCTGCACCCAAGAGTACTCAACGGTCGGTATCCGCGAAGGCCCTGCCGCAAGCGCCTGGTCATCGCCGAGGCCGCAAAGGCACCGGTCGGCGCATCTGTGGGCCGACTGGCATTAAGCTGTGCGTATGAGATTTATTGCCGCGCTGTATCGTTTCGTAATCGCATTCTTCTGTTTTGCAGGCACCTATGAAGCCTGGCTTTCCGGAATCGGCAACCGCTGGGTCTATTTCACCGTGCAGACGAACATCCTGCTCGGGGTGGTGATGCTGTGGGCCGGTGCCGCCAGTCTGCTCAAAGGCATCCAGCCGCCGGCATGGATCAAAGGTTGCCTGACCCTCTACATCGTGGTGACCGGTCTGGTCGCATGGCTGGTGCTGCCGCCGGCGAATCCTGCGACAACCGCCTTCGCATTCGGCATGATGACCACCACCATGGTCCATATCATCGTGCCGATCATGGCCTCCGTCGATTTCCTACTCTTCGACCCGCATCGACGCTTCCCTTGGCATTACACGCTCAGCTGGTTGATCTATTTCCCCTTCTACCTCGCCTTCGTGTTGATCCGCGCCCAGATCTGGCCGCACT
Source organism: Bifidobacterium psychraerophilum (assembly GCF_000741705.1). Lineage (GTDB taxonomy): Bacteria > Actinomycetota > Actinomycetes > Actinomycetales > Bifidobacteriaceae > Bombiscardovia > Bombiscardovia psychraerophila. The sequence continues at coordinate 26,703 of NZ_JGZI01000001.1, forward strand.
CGGGGCCCGAGGCCGGCGGCAACCCATACCCTTACGGATTCATCGATCTTCAGGAACTCGGCTGGGCCAAAATCGGACTGAACGCCGTCGAATATCTGGGCATCTTCTTCGTGCTGGCGCTGATCATATTCCTCATCGACCGCATTCTGCCGAAGCGCACGCCGCTGACGGTGCAATGAGCATGAGAACAATGATGTGTCGCCCACGTGATGCGTACAGGCTGAGAGCCCTGCATGCAGTGTGAGAGGCTGCGATTCCGGGGCAGGAAGAGGTGGCGCTTGTCTTCTTTTACGGTTAGCGTCATGAGTGCTGATGAAAGGCTGTGATGGAATGGTTCAGATAAAAGACATGCTGGTAGACGGAACTGTGATGCGCCCGGACGGGAGGGCTGCGGACGAGTTGCGTCCGGTAAGGATCACCCGCCATTGGACCGATGCACCGGAGGGCTCGGTGCTGATCGAGTGCGGCAACACCAGGGTGATGTGCACCGCATCGTTCACCCCGACGCTCCCACGTTGGCGCAGGGATTCAGGCCAGGGTTGGGTCACGGCCGAATACGCGATGCTGCCTCGGGCCACATCGCAACGCACCGATCGCGAGTCCGTCAAAGGGAAGATCGGCGGGCGCACTCACGAGATCAGCCGTCTGATAGGACGCTGCCTGCGAGGTGTGGTGGATATGAAAGCGCTGGGGGAGAACCAGATCCAGATCGATTGCGATGTGTTGCAGGCCGACGGTGGCACGCGCACGGCTTCGATCACCGGAGCCTATGTGGCATTGTCCGATGCCTTGGATTGGGCACAGCAGCACCGTCACATCAAGGACAAAAGCAAAGTCCTCAAGGAGCCGGTCTCGGCCGTGTCCGTCGGCGTCATCGACGGCACCCCGATGCTTGACCTTCCATACGTGGAAGACAGCAAGGCCATGACGGATATGAATGTGGCCATGACGGGTTCCGGTGCTTTCATCGAAATCCAAGGCACCGCGGAGCACAGGCCATTCGACCGCGACGAGCTCAACATCCTCCTGGATCTGGCGAGCAAAGGCAACAAGGAGCTGCAGCAGGCGCAGCGTGCAGCATTGGAACAGGCATGAGTGGCGTGCAAGCACAGTCCGGTGAAGCCGTCACACTGATCGTCGCCACCCATAACGAGGGCAAGCTCGTGGAGATCAACCGCATCCTGTCCGAGGATCTGAAAGGGCAGGCGCAACGAATCACGCTGCGCTCCGCTGCCTCGCTCGGATTGCCTGATCCTGTGGAGACCGGGGTGAGCTTCGAGGAGAACGCCCTGCTGAAGGCGCGCGATGTCGCCAGACGCACCAATCTTCCAGCGCTCGCCGATGACTCAGGTCTGATCGTCGATGTGCTCGGGGCGGCACCCGGAATACTCTCTGCCCGGTGGGCTGGCGCACACGGACATGACAAGGCCAATAACGCACTGCTGCTGGCACAGATAGAGGATATTCCCGATGGCAAACGAGGCGCCCGATTCGTCTGCGCCACGGCATTGGTGATTCCCGGTGAGGAGGAGCGGTCCTTCGTGCGATTCGGCGAGATGAAAGGATCGATCATCCGTAAGGCGCGAGGTGAACAGGGTTTCGGATACGATCCCATCTTCGTGCCTGACGATCAGCCAGATCACACGGATGAGGACGGGCTCAGGCTCACCTCGGCACAGATGAGCGCTGATGAGAAGAACGCGATCTCGCATCGCGGCAAGGCGTTGAAGGCCATCACCTCGGTGATCGCCCAGCAACTGCTGTGAAGCGCACGGAAGCCGGCGAAGCCGTCTGACCGAAGGAGCGGTAGGGCAGGCGGTGTGCTCAGACCGGAATCAGCAGATTCACGGCGGTCATCAGAGCCAATGAGAGCAGGCCTGTGCTCGCCAGCGTAAAACCGGCAAGTTTGGCATTACCGAGCACACGGTCCGTGAACAGCGTGCTGAATACCGCGGTCGGTGCCAGGCACACCATGATGATGGCCTTGCTGACCTCGGCGCTGAAGGGCAGCAGATACCAGGCGGCCAGGCTGAAGAGCACCGCGAAGCCGAGCTTCCACGCGATAACCGTAAGCACCGACCTGATGTCCTTTCGCGATGAAGGCAGATCCATCAGCATGCCCACCATCAGCATCGAGCAGAAACCATTGGCGTTGGATATCGGCTCCATGAAGCGGGCGACCCAATCCGGCAGATTGAGCCCCAGAAACATCAAAGTGACCATGATCAGATAGGTGTCGAAGGGGACCGAGGTGACGAAGCTGCGGAGGATGCTGCGCAGATGCGACCTTCGACTCAGCCATCGGGCATGCCTATCGGTGATGCGTGTATACGGCATCACGGTCGCGGCGCCGACGATCTTGGGCTCGAGCGTCTGGCCTTGGGGGATGTGCAGCAGCGCCGTGGTGAGCACATACATGCCCGCACAGGCCATGACGGAATTGCCGATGTCGAACATGATCACCGGCATGCTCGCCGAGGCGCCCATCAGCGCCGTGACGACCGGAAGGCAGAAGTTTCCCACATTCATCCCGCAGCCATTGAGCATCGTGAAGACACGGCTGCGCACGGGGGTGTGGCGGGTGGAGAGAAAGATGACCAGCAGTGGGATGAGACTGGTGCTCATCCCGAACAACGAAAGCCACAGCATGCTGAGCTGGTGGTCGTTGGTGGCAAAGGAGTGGATGATGGCCGCTGGAAGCGTGAAATTGAAGACGACACCCTGCATGACCCGATAATCGCGTTGTTTGAAGATGCCGATCCGCTTCAATCCGTATCCCGCGATGATCACCGCCAGCAAGGTAAGCGGTTGGATGACTCCCTGCAATGCAGCCTCTTCTCTCGGTCTCCTCTGTGATGTCAATTGTGCCTCAAAGCAGGGAGAGCTTCAGCTTTGTCTTGTCTGTCGAATGTCCGCATGCCCCGGATACGGAAGGACCCCGCCGTCACAGAGCAATGAGATGTCTGTGACGGCGGGGTCCTGTATGAGCTGTCGACGCTTCAGAAGCGTGGAGTCAGATCATGAACGCTCCGTGTGGTGTCTGGAGCCGGTGTCTGGAGTTCAGGCGATCGGCTTTCCTGCACCTGCGCCGGGAGCCAGGTTATCGATGCCTGTGATTTCCATCACAGGTACGGAAACGGGATGCTTGATGTCGTGCTCATCGGCGTACGCGATGGCTGCCTTATGGACGTCGTCTCCCTCGTGCAGGGTCACGGTTCCGTGGAAACGATAGCCCTTCTTCTCCTTCGGGTTGACGACCATCACGATCAGGCGGCCGTTGTCCTGAAGGTTGCGGTAATGCTGTCCGGCGGTTCGTTCGTAATACCCGATATGGGAGTCGTCGATGACGTGCATGGACATCTTCGGGCCGATATCCGGGTTTCCATCATGATCCACGGTTGCGATATACGAAACCGAGTTGTCAATCATGTCTTTCATTTCATCGGTGAGCGTTACCATGCATATCCTCCTATTGAGTTGTTGACAATCAGGCGACATTCTAGTTGGCGACGGGTCGGATGGGGGCTCTTCATCTAGGAGACAAACAGCTTGTGGCGCCTTCCATGTGGTATCTCGGACCGGTATGTGCTCTAGAGTGGTTTGGTTGCATACGCGTATGTTCGGGTACGCGGCAGGCTGTATGGATGGTGCAAGGGGGAAGTTTTGGGACGATGGAAGAAACTGCGCAGGATCGCACTCGTGCTGTTGGCGGCTGTGTTGGCGCTTGCCATACTGATCGCGGTCGCGTTCAATGTGAGTCCCTGGCCGAGCGCATTGCTGTTCAGGAGGGCCTTCACGGCTTCGAATGTGACCGAGCCGAGGGGCCTGGCCGCCATGAAGAGCAAAGTGACCGTGCATCGGAATCTGAGTTATCCCTCATCCTATAAGCGCAACGATTTTGATTTGTACACGCCCAAACAGCTCTCAGGATCGGTGCCCATCATCGTGTGGGTGCACGGCGGGGGCTTCATCGCAGGGGACAAAAGCGGTGTGACGAGCTATGCGACCATGCTGGCTTCCGAAGGCTATGCGGTTGCCGCGATGAACTATGACTACGCGCCGGACGCCCAATACCCGACTCCTGTCATCCAGGTCGGGGAGATGATCACCCGGATATACCAGATAGCCCAAAGCTACGGTCTTGATGCCGATCGCATCATCATCGCAGGTGATTCGGCAGGGGCGCAGATCGCCGCCCAGTTCGCGGCGTTGCAGACCACGCCTGGCTATGCGCAGGAGGCCGGCATACCTAAGATCGCGCTGCGCAAACCGCTTGAGGCCGCGGTGCTGTTCTGCGGACCGTATGACGTATCCAAGCTGAGCAGCATCGGAAGCTCATGGATGGCGAAGGCATTCGTGCAAAGCGTCGGATGGTCGTATCTTGGCAGCAAGCATTGGGAAGGCACCAAAGCCGCCAGGATGGCGTCGGTGGTCGATCACCTTTCGGAGGAGTTCCCCCGCTCCTACGTCGTCGACGGCAATTACTTCTCATTCCCGGCCCATGCCCGCGCCCTGATCTCGGGATTGAAGGCGGATGGGGTGAGTGTGAGCTCTACGCTCTATCCGGATAAGCCCGAACTGCCCCACGAATTCCAGTTTGACTTCTCACACCCGGAATCCTATGAGGTATGGAAACAGACCCTGGAATTCCTGAAATCCTGATTCCAAGGCCTGTTGGTGTGCCGCTGCGGTCCTTCAGTCCTGAAGTTCGAAGCCCTGACCATCCTGGTGCCAGGGTGATCCGGGATGCGATGCGAGGATCATGATGCCTTCGATAAGCGCCCAGATACCTGAAACGACGGCCAGGAAGCCGAAGCTGAGCAGGGTGATGAGCAGCTGGGCGATCGCCTTGCCCGTTCTGCCGAGATAGAAGTTGTGCACGCCGAATGTGCCGAGGAAGATGCCGAGGAGTCCAGCCACGATCTTTGACTTCGATGAGACCATCTGCGGCGCGTACCCGTAGGCCGGCTGCTGCGCGTAGTTCCCGGGCTGAGCATACTGCTGCTCGTAGCCCTGGTTATACGGTTGCCCCTGTGCTTGCCCGTTGTAGGGAGCCTGACCGTACTGCGGTGCGGCCGAGGGCTGCGGCGTGTACTGGCCCGCGTTCTGCTGCTGCGCGTATTGGGGCTGGCCGTATGACTGCTGCCCATTCGATTGCGGCGCCTGGTTCGACTGCTCGGACGGCTGCTGGTTGGCAGGGTCCTGTGGGTTGTATGGCTGCTGTCCATATTGGTTATTGGCGTCTGACATGATGCCTCCTGAATTCTTGAGTGAATTGCCGAGTGTATTGCTGAGATCACCCTTTGGTTTCAAGATACCATGAGGCAGGTGCGCTGATGCCCGGAAAACGGGACGACATAAGGGATTGTTCATGCTGCGCTGAAGTGATGGGAAGAGTGCCGCCATGTCGCTTGCCGACTGCTACCGTGGTGGGGTTGCTGATAGAGGGTTGGGGGAGTGCATGCATATACGGGCGATCGAGGCGAAGGACGATGCCGTCATCCGGGACATCATCCGTGCGGGGTTGAAGGAACACGGATTGGATGTGCCGGGCACCGCCTACTTCGACCCGCAGCTGGACAGCCTGTCCTCCTTCTATGCCGAGGATGGACGAGCATATGTTGTCGTATGCGACGACGGCGGCCGGGTCATTGGGGGCGCCGGCTACGCGGAGGTCCCGGGAAGCGACGGAAGGATCGCCGAACTGCAGAAGTTGTATGTCAGTTCTGATGGGAGGGGCTCCGGTGCCTCATATCAACTCATCGCACAGGTCGAGACCGGGGCACGGGCCGACGGCTACAGCGTCCTGTATCTGGAGACCCACCATCGTTTGCAGGCTGCCATGCACGTCTATGAGCGTACCGGTTTCAGTCTGATTGACGGTCCTTTGGGCGATGCCCAGCATACGACGATGGATCGTTTCTATCGCAAGTCACTGGTCGCGGAAGCATGAGCCTTCCCGTCTCGGGGTGATCAGGGCTGGTGCACAGGCGGCTTCATAGCCGCATCCATGCCGTGACCCGTGGTGTGTGTGACCAGTGCCCTGCGGTTGTGCCGCATCGACGCCGCAGAGGCCTCATCTTGGGACGCATTGCCGATTTTGCTAGGTGCTTCCCACCTGATTTTCAGATTCTTTTCCGTGTTCTTTTCGTATCGCTTTCTACCTTGCAGATATAACGCCATACGAATGCCGCGTGCCCGATGCGATTGTGCCTTGGATGCCCGGTGAACAGCATACGGATACAGGAGATGCCGCGATATGCCAAAGAAGACAGACGAGAGCAAACAGGATCACGAGAAGGGTGCGTCTGCTCAGCAGAGCGGGACCCCAGGAGGGGATGGTCAGGCCGCTGCTCTCAGCCGCTTCGGACGTTTCGTGCGCAGTCGTATGGGCAAGGCCTCCCTGGCTGTTCTGGTCGTACTGATCATCACCGGCATCACCGTGGCCACCCAGGACCAGATCGCCTCGGCCATAGAATCCGCGCGCCTCGCGAAGCTGACGGAGAAGGTCGAGAACATATACACCGCCTCCTACCAGAGCAATGCGGATGCCACCTTGAAGGCGGACAGGTCCAAAAGCTCGCACGACGAGAACAACATCTACGTCAAAGACAATCCATATGGAACCAACACCACCGGACTGTACGTGTATTTCACCACCAGCGATGCCGTGAAGGTGAGCTACACCGTCTCCACCCCCGACACCGATTACGCGGATTTCAGCGCCACCCCAGACAAAGGTGACGAATACGTCACCACGCACGAATTCCAGGTCATCGGTCTGATACCAGGCAAGAACAACACCATCACCTTCACGTTGACGGCGAAGAACGGCAAGCAGACCACGCACACGATCGAGCACAAGGGAGCGAAGCTGCTCAGCGAGGTCGAAGTCCAGCTGAAGAGCACGAAGACGAACACGAGCACGGATCTCGGCAACGGTCTGTACGCGATTCTGGGCAATGACAGCGACGGCCAGGACTTCATGTACTACTACGATGTGCACGGCGTGATCCGTGGAGAGGTTCCGATCCTCTTCTACCGTAGTCACAGGCTGCTGTTCCGGGACAACATCATGTACTTCAGCGCATCCACACATGAGATCGTGGGCATGAACAGTCTGGGCAAGATCGTCAAACGGTACAACACCGGTACCAACTACATCCTTCATCACGATTACGGTATGGACTCCGATGGGAATCTGATCGTGCTGGCCACCGATCTGAGGAAATCGACGATCCAGGACGCGATCATCAAAATCGACGCCAAAAGCGGCAAGGTCAGCCGGCTGGTCGATATGAGCGCCCTCTACTCCTCATACGAAAAAACGACCGAGGATGCGACACTGGGAACGAAATCCTCAAGCACGACCGACAGCAACAATAAGAATTTTGATGCGGATGTTTCGGATATCAAGAAGGATTGGCTGCATCTGAACACCATCCAGGTCCTTGACGATGGCAGCGTGATACTCAGCTCCCGCGAAACCTCGACCATCATCAAGCTCAACGACATCGAATCGGATCCCACGATCGACTACATGATCGGTGAGGAAAGCTTCTGGAAAGGCACCGATTTCGCGAAGTACCTGCTGAAGCAGGACGGAAGCTTCTCCAATACCGGTGGGCAGCACACGGTGACCTATCAAAGCGACTCAAGCCTGCCATCCGGTCAGTATTACCTGTATATGTTCGACAACAACTACGGTGTGAGCAATACCAGACCCGACTACGATTGGGCGGCGAACACCCCGGGAATCAACACCTCATATACGGGTACCGGCAACTCGCGCTACTACAAGTACCTCGTCGATGAGAACGCGGGCACATACAAGCTCGTCTCCTCCTTCGACGTGCCGTACTCGCCGATCGTGAGCAGCGCGCAGGATCTCTTCAATGGCACGATCCTCGTTGATTCAGGCGTGCCTGGCGTGTTCGGCGTGTATGAATCCGATGGCACCTTGATCAGCCAGTGGAAGATGAATCTACGCAAGAACATCGTCTACCGCGTCTACGAGTACGACTTCCACAACTTCTACTTCGCGTAGGCGGACGACGCAGCGGCATCGCATCGCGGGTTGAAAGCGCACGATGTATGGATAGTGATGGGGCCTCCCGGGATTAATCCCGGGAGGCCCCATCACTATTGCCGAATCATGCATGCCGAATGGGATGCATCAGTCGAGCGTTCCTTCTCAACTGCGACGACGCTTGATGGCGACGCCGACCAGCAGGCTCACCGCCAGGGCAGCGGCTATTGCAGTCCCGATGACGACGGATGATATGTCGCTACCGGTTTTGGCCAGCTTCCCACCTGAGGCCACGACGGGCTTGGCTGTCTCGCCCGGCTTGGACGGAACGGGCGGAACGGTCTTCTTATTGGTGATGGACGGAAGCTGGATCACTGTGTGTGCGGAATCCACGGTGAATGATGTCTCATCTCCCGAGATCTGATACCCCTCAGGAGCCTTGGTCTCCTTGAGTGTGTACGTACCCCAGGCCAGATTGCCCACGCTGATCTTTCCAGCCGCAGGATCGGTGTCATGCGCGCCGTTGTCGATGACCTGAAGGACCTTGCCGTCCTTGCCGGTGAGGCTCCACTCGGATCCGGCCAGCAAAGTCGTAGGACTTGCCGCATCGACCTTGCTCCAGGACACCTGGCCTTCCACGCGGGCGTCATCAAGCGAGAGGGTGACGGAGGCGCCTTGCTCGAAGGTCGCATCGTCGATGGTGAAGTTCAAAGGTCCGGCCAGCTTGTAACCTTGCGGGGCGGTGGTCTCGACGAATGAGTAATTGCCTTTGAACAGGCCTTTGACTTCAATCGCGCCCGATGCATCGGTGGTGAGGCCTGATTCGATGACCGCGCCCTTGCCGTCCTTGCCCGCAACGAGGTTGAAGACCGCGCCTTTCAGCGTCTGTCCCGACTCCGCATCTTTCTTGACGAGTTTGGTGTTCGCTCCGATGCCCTCGCCATTGCCGCCAGCGGCATCCCACTTGTAGTTGGCGTCGGCGCTTGAACCGCCGGTGGCTTCGACGTGGTTGGTGTAGGTCTCGCCCTTCTTGGGCTGGTACGGACGGGTGTTGTAGAACAGCTCGGAAACGAAGTCTCCCGAATTGGCCATGCTCACGGCCTTCTTGACCAGGGCGGAATCCTCGTTGAACGTGATGCTGAAGGAGTGCGCGGCACTGTCGGTCGTCATGGTGAAATCCGTGCCCAGGGTCATGGTATCCCACGTGTCGTTGCTCCATCCCTTGTTATCGGTGAAGCGGATGTTCGGAATGAAGTGCTCGTAATCCGGGTACAGGGTCATCTTCTCGTCGATCACATCGGTGATCACGACGGGTTTGCCGTCAAACAGGAATTTCTGCGAGCCGATCATGATGGCCCAGGTGATGACGTCATCGCCATCCTGGCTGGCTCCCCAGCCGTCCTTGGTGAAATCGTCCGGTCCTGGCATCGGGCCCGGATCATATGGATCCACATCCGGTACGGGCTTGGTGTCATCGGTTTTTCCGTTGATCTCCCAGTGGCCTTTGTCGCCGTCGTTGGATTGGTCGGCTCTGATGATGAGCTTCATGTCGCCATGAACGTCGCCGTGGGTCGATACATAATCCGTGAAGGTGCAGGTGACGGTCTGGACCTCGACCTTGCACTGTGCGACGACTTCGCCATCAGGGCTGGTCAGGTTGAATCCGGTGGTGCTCAGATTCGAGAACTCCGCGGGAAGCCCGACCGTGAAGTAATCACCGGCCACCGTCCCGGCTGGCGCCACCCAAGACACGTGCGCGTCCACGGTGGTGTACTGTTCCATCTCCGTTTTATCCACGGTGATGTCGGTCACGGCATCCACCAGCTTGCCCTCGGCGGCCGACGCCATTGAGGTGCCCAGGGTTACTGCAAGCAATGATGCAAGGGTCGCTATGATGGCGACCAGTTTTTTCCATGTTGTATGTGTAGTTCGTTGTATACGATTTTCAGCCATAAGTTTCCTTCCCCTTCAGAAAGCCAAACAATACTAACAATTCAATTTCTGAAAGGAAAACCGCTTTTGTGGCTTTTCGCTGAGCCGCCTACTGCTAGGTGAACAACAGCTTAATAAAAAATAAACTCCATTAGCTTTTATTCGGGCGTGTCGGTTGTTTATATAGTGGAAACATACGGTCTCTGTCGGTGTATTTTGTCCTGATGTAGTGGCCTGTCAGCTGCGTCTCCGACGACGGATGCCGATCGCTCGCGGTACTGCCTGAAGGCCCCCACACCGGATCGGAGCGGAGCGTGATGAAGAAGCACCTCGGCAATCATCGGGTGCGCGGTCGGAATCCCACCCGTCAAATCCCGCATTCCTCCGTCCGATCGGCTGAAGGGAGGTCACGGCCTAGCGATGCGACATCAGATAGCTCCTGATCGAATGCATCAATGCGCCGTGCCTCTCCTCGGAGAAGCCCGTCATGGGATCCGACCAGCAGTGGCTGTCGTACAGCCACACGGGCAGTTTCAACCGCTCCTCCTGCTCCCATGCATACCTCGGGTAGACATGGGCGTGCAGATACTGGTCACTGTTGCCGAGGATGTCGTAATTGACCCGGACCGGCTTGCAGACACTGAGTATGGCATCGCCGAGAACGCTCATGTCGTACAAAAAGGACTTGCGTTCCTGTGTATCCAGTGCATTCAGCGAATCGACATTCCTCTTGGGCAATAAGATGCACCAGCCCGGCAAAAACTGCATATCAGCCATAACCGCATAATTGGAATCCATTTCGGCTATCAGTGTCGGATTCAGCCCATCACGTGCCGAAGCTATTCTGTCATCCTGCCAATCCACCGCATGCCTCCCCGTAAATCTGCTCCGTACCATACTAGGATGCCCTCGCAACGCCATCCTTATCCGGGCTGGCATCCCCCTCCCGGCATGGTGGTCGTGGAAGGTTTCGGATGGTGATGGATCGACAAAGCTGAAAAGTGTCCAAAAGATGTGTGCGCTTAGTCTTGACGACTCGACTCAACGCAGTATGCTGTATCGGTACCAGCGGAATAGGAAAAGATTGTCTGACAAATAATTAGTATTTTATCTTCGCTGGGTATAGTAAGCGCGAGTCATGGCTTGAAATGTGTAGACTGGTGTCACCAAAGGCCATGCGGGAGTATGTGTTTCGGGGAATGTGGATGCCCTATCATCCGATTAGGACATTTATCAGAATGCTTACCTAGTGCTACTTATGTTCCTATGATTTTTTAGACGGCAAAAACTATATACTGCCTTCCTACAATCGTTTTACCTGTGGGAGGCAAACCTTAACATGTCAATCGGAGACCGGGGTTCATACTCCAAGGGCATAGCCAGACGAAAGCAGATACTTCAGGCGGCGCTTACCATCGTCGCGGTTGATGGCTTCGACCAGACCACCCTCTCCAAGATCTCCAAGGCGGTGGGCATCACCGATGTGGGTGTGCTGCACTATTTCGATTCCATGGACGATCTGATGATCGAGGTGCTCAGACAGCGTGACATTGATGCGGTCATGGAATCATCGGCCTCCGTTTTGGATCTGGACTCACAGATGTCGCGCTTCGGCAAAGACCCTGCATGGTCACTGCGTTATCTGATTGAGGTCATGGATCGCAACTCACACACACCGGGCCTCATCGAGCTGTTCGCGCATATGGCGGTGAAGGCCTCGGATCCCAAGAGTCCCGCGTACAGGTATTTCAAACACCGTGGCACGGTGGAGAGGAAGTTGTTCGGGCACGTGCTGCGCAATCTCATCAAGGATGAGCATCTGCAGACGAAGATGTCTCCCGATGAATTGTCCCGCGTTATGCAGGCTCTGCTCGGTGGGTTGCAGGTCCAATGGCTTATCGACAGAAACCTGGATATGCCAGCCGTCGCGGAGAAATCGATCAATGCGCTGCTGGGGAGGAGCCCATCCAAGAAGATGACCCGTACTCATAGGAATGCGAATACGGTGTAAATCAGATACTGAACGTGTGGTATTGATCGTTTTAAACCCAGGATGCCACCCACTCCCTTAATTCTGGCGTTACCACTACTGATGAACATCAGTGTGATGATTTTTTGGTGATGGGTATACAGAAGAACTGGCCGATGCCTTTTCGAGTGTTTGGATAGGATGCGGTGTTTGTCTTCTCAGATAGAGGAAGCCTAGCAATAGCGGTGCTAACGGGGAAAGATATCTGGTTTGAAATCCGCTGATCAGTGTGAAATAGGTCATTTCTGTTAGATCGCTTGTCGTCATCATGATGGGGGCGAAAGTCGCGGCAAGGCAAAGCATCAATACCAAGAGAACTAATTGAGGGACTGATATCTGGACTCTTCTCGTGATCGTGATCATCAATGGCGTGGTTTTCACATCAGTCGGGCCAATGCGAATGAGATAGGCGATCACAGTCAGAGCTGCAATACACCAAACCAGCAGTAAGGGGAATCCCGCAATTAGACGTACGGGGTCAATCACCGTGTTCGATGCCAGTATCGTGAGGAATTTGATTGGATTGTGAATCGCTTCATATTTGTCAACTTGCATGTAGGTTCCTGGTGTCTTGGCCAGGAAACGAGTCCAGAGCAGTGATGCGACCAATGAGCAAAGCAGAGTGATTATCGTGGTGATGTTTCTCGGCTTTGGACGTATTGCGTGAGGGCTGGCAAGGAGGATAAGCAGAATCAGCGGGAAGTAGGATACTTTGACCGAACCTACCAGAAATCCAAGTATTCCTAGACCTAGAAGACTATATATGTTTAGTGGTGTTGCCCGATGAAGAAGTGCAAAGCATGAGCAGACGAAGAGTGCACATGTGCATATGACCATACCATCCGCCATGATACTGCTCGCACAGAACATTGACACTGGAAATAAAGATATTAGAACGATGAGCGGCTTGCCTCGTGGTGCAACGCAGATCGCCATACAGATGACAGCAAGATAGAACACCAGATTGGATAGCCTCGAGAGTTGCAGTGTCCTCCAGGCATTTGAATCTGTTGACAATCCTAACCGCATACCGATGGCTTGTGGGATGTATGGCAAGAAGCTGTATTGGTTTGCTCTATTGTCGGTGCTCGTTATCCGTGTATAAACGTGGGATGAGAATTCCTTTTGCTGGTCTTTTTGGTATTTCGTCATTTGTTGTGGCGATGTAAGGATATTCTCTATGGTGACATTATTGGCAGTCGTCGGGGTTAGGTATATCGAGTCACCCGTGATGCTGAGGATTGATGCGCCTTTTTCCCCTTCACTTCCTGTCTGTTGAGCGAAGTTGAATTGTTGCCCTGTGGCTGTTGCATATGTGGCAGGTAAATGCATCCCAGGATCAGGCATAGTGAGAGGCCCAATATTGAAAATAAACGTCAGCCCTTCGATTGCCCCGAAGATTAAGAAAAAGATTATGTATTTCTTGTTTTGGGATGCCCTCTGGCCTTGAGAGACACGGATATGATGACCCATCAAGACAGGACCTTTCGAAACTATGCTGGATATTTGCATCATAGCCTAGAACAGCGATTGCATGAACCGGCGAAATGGAATGCAGAAGGTGCTCCCGTGCCACCTTCTATGCGTTGATATCTGTACGGACCCCATATTCTTCATATCGTTTTCGAAGCTATATCATAATCCTGTAGGGGACTACAATTTCAAAAGTTCACGTTAATTTAGGGGAAGAGAGCAACAAAGATGTTCACACTTTCAAAGAAGGTGGGGAAACGATGCGCAATTGTGCTGGTGACGCTTGTCATGATGGTAGTAAGTGCAGGCATGCTCACCTCGCTTCCTGCACATGCCGCCAGCCCTGCAACTGTGCCAGTGTACCGTGTTTACAATCCGCATAGCGGGTTACATCATTACACTAAGGTTGCGCCAGAACGCGACCAGCTCGCTAAGCTCGGTTGGAAGTTGGAAGGGATCTCGTTTAACGCGGTCAGTGGAGGGCGTCCAGTGTACCGCGAGTACAACCCGAACAATGGGAATCATAATTGGACAATGAACGCCAACGAACATCGTGCGTTGATAAAACTTGGCTGGCGTAGTGAGGGGGTTGCATGGTATGCGCCCTCTTCAGGGTCGGCTGTATATCGTTTGTATAACCCGAATTCTGGTGAACATGTGTACACCACTTCATACAGTGAATATCTGTCTGTTGGCCGATCGGGTTGGCATAAAGAGGGGATTGCATGGTACAGCTACGGCTCCATACGGTATGCCAATTGCAAGGCGGTTTGGGCTGCTAATGGTCATGGAATACGCCGTGGACAACCGGGGTACTCCTTGGATCTGGACGCGGATAAGGACGGGTATGCGTGTGAAACTCGTCCGTGATTATCGGCGAAGCTGATTATCCATACAAATTTAGGTGTGCTTGTATATATGATTGGGGCCAGTGCTTTGCACTGGCCCCATTTTGTTGAACAGGAGCTTGTGCGAATGAGGATACTGGTATGTTGTTGTGTGGCGTTAACGTGTTGTGAGCAATGCTAAGTTTGCAGACAACTACTCATATTTCATTCAGTGTTTTTAACCTCGTGAAGACTGTCAATTCTAACGGTCTTCTTCGTATGGGAATGTCAAATATCTGATGAAGTAGGGCATCTGCACACGCCTCTTGTGCCCCAGGCCATGCGCACATCAATGTAGTGAAAACGTTCGCGCAGTGGAACGATGACGAGCTCCCAGCTGTGTGTGCATGCATTTGTGGAACGTGTATTCAATGGGGAAAGCATCCTGATCGAGAGATGACTAGGTGGTCGACGATATTGAGCTAACTGCTCCATCCCGTTGTCCGCTAAGCCTGTGTAGTTCGTCTTCCCGCAATCAATAATTGCCACAGATCGTTGTTGAGGCGCGACACATCAAACTCCTGGGTGTGACGTAGGAATGTGATGACCGCACAAAGCAGAGAAAATGAGCGTTCTCATGTTACTGGAGGATGCTTCTGCAGGCGAAGAATATCACTCGGTGGTTTGCAAGTGCGAATATACAGAGAGGGTAACAAGTATTTGGGCACAAGGGCGAGTCCAAGAAAATCTCGGGTGCGTGCGTAGACGTGTTTGATGGTGATTTCTGGGATACAGCGGACGGAGTCGAAATCGTCATCCGGAGATCAGTCTCTGCATTGTTGTGGGCGATTTGTGGGCAGAGGGATGTCAGGCTTTGCTCTCATGTGTTGCGATGCCAAGGCTGAAATATGTGCGCGAGATGGGACTCGAACCCACACTCCCGAAGGAACAGGAACCTAAATCCTGCGCGGCTACCATTACGCCACTCGCGCGATGAACATCGGTGGAGATGGGCCGCTCGGCCGCATCCTGATTGCCATGGCACCCAGTTGACGGCCGCGGGATGGATGCGTCACATCCGGAGCATCGGCCTTCCACAGTGTGCCAATAGTACTGGGTGATCGGGAAATCCGCCACAGGAGCGTTGGGTTCAACAACGGCATGCCCATCAGGGGAAATTCCTACATTTGAATTATTCAATTGTTTGTTCTATTCTAAAAACATGCTCGATGAGAATCAGACATCCGGTCCACGGAATAGAGGCGAGGGTATACGTCTCCCCGAAACCGCGGCTTCGTCGGTCCCGGGAGGTGCTCCGTCGCCTGCGCACGTGCCGGCGTTGTCCGTGATGTCGTCACCGAGGAGATCATGGCGCGAACGTCTGCGCGAGGCCCACGTGCGTGTCACTTCTCAGAGACTCGCCGTATTGCACACACTGGATGCCCATCCTCACAGCACTGCGGCCGAAATAGTCGGGTTTGTCGATGCGAAGGAGATGGACGCGCTGACCGTGCAGGGCGCCTATGTGATGCTTCAGCAACTGGAGGCGGCCTCCTTTGTGCGTCGTGTGAATCTGCCCGATTCGGCAAGTGTCCATTGGGAGACGCGTGTCGGAGACAACCATCATCATGTGCAGTGCGTGATGTGCGGACGCATCGAGGACGTTGATTGCGTCGTAGGGCAGGCGCCCTGCCTGACGCCTGCGGATACGCACGGCATGCGCATACTCGAAGCCCAGATCGTATTCCGTGGGATCTGCGAGAGCTGTGCCGGCCGGTTGAAGGATGACACCGGCGACGCAGGCGCCGACGGGGTTGCCGTTGCATCCTCACCATCAGAGTCAGGCACCGACAGGCCTGCACGCGCCGGCCTGCAGACCACGGTGGGAGCGCGTCCTTCATGACGATGCGCGGATTCCCGTGCACCGCGCCAACACAGGCGTCGGCGGGAATGATCCAGCCAGACATCCAGATCAGGTGGATATCCAACATATTGTTCACAGAATCAATCGTTGCAAGCAACATGAAAGGGACAGCAGCATGAGTGACCAGAAGAAAATCATCGTCGTTGGTTCGTCGCACGGGGGGTATGAGGCCGTCCAGCAGATACTGCTGGATGCGCCCGAGACCGACATTCAGTGGTATGAGAAGGGCGGGTTCCTATCCTTCCTGTCCTGCGGCATGCAGCTGTATCTGGAGGGCGCGGTCAAGGACGTGAACTCCGTCAGATATGCCACGGTGGAAGGTGAAAGCGCCAAAGGCGTCCATGTCTTCGTGCGTCAGGAGATCACCTCAATCGATGCGCAGCGGCATACCGTCCATGTGGTCGACCACGAGAACGGTGAAGAGCGCGAGGAATCATACGACAAACTGATTCTGAGCCCCGGCGCGGTTCCGGCGGAAATCCCCGTCGAAGGCAGGGAGCTTGAGAACATCTATGCGATGCGTGGACGTGACTGGGCGATCAAGCTCAAGGCCGCGACCGTGAATCCCGATATCAAGGATGTCGTGGTCATCGGAGCCGGCTACATCGGCATCGAGGCGGCCGAGGTCTTCGCCAAGGCAGGGAAGAAGGTCACGATCGTCGACATCGCCGACCGGATCCTGCCGCTGTATCTTGATGCCGAATTCACCGATGTACTGACCGCGACCCTGGAAGATCACGATGTCTCGGTGGCGGCCGGAGAGTCCGTGCAGCGTTTCGAAGGCAAGGACGGGAAGGTCTCGGCCGTGGTGACCGACAAGGGCACCTATGCGGCGGATCTGGTCGTTGAATCGGCGGGAATCCGTGCGAATACGGCCTGGCTCTCCGATGTGGTGAAGCTTGGCGACCACGGTCTGATCGAAATCGATGACTTCCAGGCCACCAGTGCGCCGGATATCTATGCGGTGGGAGACGCGACCCTGATCGGCTTCGCTCCGACGGGTGGCTACGCTCATATCGCGTTGGCCACGAATGCGCGTCGTCAGGGGAGGATCGCCGCGCGCAACGCGCTCGGAGAGCATATCGCCTTCCCCGGTGTTTCAGGTTCGTCAGCACTATCCATATACGATTACAAGTTCGCCTCCACCGGAATCAAGGAGAGCAACGCCGCGTCCTATGGTGTGGAGACGAAATCCGTGCTGGTCAAGGACACGTATCGTCCGCCTTTCGTTCCTGACGATGAGGGGAACGCCGAAGTACTGTTCAAGCTCACCTTTGCCGCGGACGACGGGCGTGTGCTGGGTGCGCAGATCATGTCCACACAGGACACCACCGCGAACATCAATGCGATTTCGCTCGCCATACAGCAGCATGTGACCGTGGATCAGCTGGAATATGCGGACTTCTTCTTCCAGCCCGGTTTCGACCGTCCATGGAACATCATCAATGTGGCCGCGCAACAGGCGTCACGCGAGTTGGCCGCTTCCAAGAAGTGAGTGCTTCCGATGATTTGAGCCCCATCTTCCGGGGCCTCCGGTAGAGGCTGTGCTTCCGCCTTTGGATGCAAGCGGGGCCGAGGACTTATGTCCTCGGCCCCGCTTTTCCGTGATTGCCGCAACACATACCCGCAGCGTCACCTTCCGAGCCACTTGACAGAATCGAACTGTCGACCTTCTCATTACGAGTGAGACGCTCTACCAACTGAGCTAAAGTGGCACTCCGCCCCCTGCTTCGAAGAAAGCAAGGCACAGTCTCAAGATTGTAGCGGAAAGCTGCGATTTGTCGAATTATTCAGTGATGTCGTTCACCAAATGCGTCATATCGCGCCCGATATGTATGCATGTGGGGCGATTATCAGCAAACCTTCATGCTGCTGTACCGCTGATGGGTGAGAATAGAAGGTATGAGCAGCGAAGACTTCTATGCAATCATTCCCGCTGGGGGCGTGGGTACCCGACTGTGGCCGTTGAGCCGTAAAAGCAGGCCGAAGTTCCTGTACGATCTGCTTGATTCGGGCAGGACGATGATCCAGTCCACATTCGATCGTCTGGCGGCGGTATGCGGCGCCGAACATGTGGTGGTGAGCACGGGTGAGGCCCACGTCGATGCCGTTCGAGAGCAGTTGCCGGAGTTGGGGGCTGAAAGCCTGTTCGCTGAGCCGGTGGCCCGCGATTCAACGGCTGCGATCGCCTTGGCCGCTGCGGTTCTCGCACGTAGACATGGTGACCGGATCGTCGTCGGATCCTTCGCCGCCGATCAGGTCATCAGAGACAAGGACGCATTCGCCGAATGCGTGAGGCAGGCCACGGCGGCGGCCCGGCAGGGCTATGTGACCACGATCGGGATCGCCGCATCCCGGCCTTCGACGGCTTTCGGATACATCCATCAGGGCAGATCATTGGCGGATGAGATACCGGATGCCCAAAGCGCCAGACTGGTCGAATCCTTTGTGGAGAAGCCCGATTCTGCAACCGCCCAGGCATATCTGCAAACGGGGGAGTACCGCTGGAACGCCGGTATGTTCGTGATGCGGGCCGACGTGCTGCTCAGCAATCTGAAACGCTACCAACCTGATTTGCATGCCTCCATCATGTCCATCGCCGAGGCCTGGGATGAAAGCTCCGAACGCCGCAAGGCCGCGATGACACGCTACTGGTACGGCCTGGAGAAGATCGCCTTCGACTACGCGATAGCGGAGCCGCTATCGGCCGCCGGGGGCGTCGCCGTGGTGCCTGGTGGTTTCGGTTGGGATGATATCGGTGATTTCAACTCGGTGGCCGCTCTGCTGCCGAGTTCGAACAGGCGCAACATCAAGGTTCTGGGCGATCAGGATGATGTGGTGTTCCTCGACAGCGCCGGTGATATCGTCGCTGCCCAGGCCGGTCGGACGGTGGCCCTGCTCGGAGTGGACGATATGGTGGTTATCGACACGCCGGATGCCCTGCTGGTGGCACCTCGTGCCCGCAGCCAGGAGGTCAAGAACATGGTCGCCAAACTTTCCGGGCTCGGTCGTGACGATATTCTCTGAGGCGACACGGTCCGCTTCCACCGGACACGATTATCCCCGGGGCGTTGCGCAACAGCCGGATCGCATCACAGCCGGAACCGAAGGCGTCGTGAACGACCAACAGGCGGCATCCGGAAGCGTGTATGCCAAACCCCCGAGGAATCAGCACATCGAACTGCTGAGGGTGTTCGCCATCATCAGCATCGCCGTATTCCATGTGTTCCTCAGTTGGTTCACGCAAGCCGCGGGCCTGGGCGCGCACCAGCAGCAGATCGTGGACTCGCATGCGGAGCTTCTCGCGGCCTCATTCCCATCGATGTGGGCTATGGGGGTCATCAACCTGCTCGGTTCATGGGGAAACCACGTATTCTTCATGATCTCCGGCTTTTTCCTGATCCCATCCTTGGCCGAGTACTCACACGAATTCGACTACTGGCGCTCGCAGGTCGTTCCGACGCTGAAGCGCTGCCTGACCGTGGTGCTTTCCGTCCTGTTCTATGGATTCATCGCGTTGGCCGTCAACGCCTGGATCATGCCTTTGCCGGGGGCGGGAAGTGTGTCCTGGTGGGGTATGGGATTGGAATTCATCTGGCTGTACCTGGTCTTCGTGGCGCTGGCCCCCATGATCGCCTGGGGCATCGAACGTATAGGCAGTGCAAAGGCCGAGATTCTGGCCTTTGCGGTGCTTGCTGTCGTTTACGCGCTGAACGCCTATATAGCCTTCGTGGCCCAGGGCGATTTGGACGGTCGTGGCCTGGGGGACTGGCGCAAGCAGATGAGCGCCGTGACCTATCTGGTCTCCTTCATATTCGCTGGGTTGATCGGCAAGCGGGTGCGCAACACCAGTATTGGTGGTAGCGAACCCAAGGCCCGGCAGTGGTGGCGCAAGCCCAGAATCATACTGTGGATGATGATCGCGGTCTGTCTGCTGACGCTGCTGCTCACCGGCGTTCTGGCCGCAAGCGGGCGGTATGCGCTGCTGTATGCCTTGTCCTTCAAATCGACATCCTTGATCGCCTGTGCGCTTGCGGTTCTGGCCTTATTGTTCTGTGCCTCCGTGCAACGTTCCATCCGGGTCGCGGCCGTATTCCGCGCACGGGTCGTATCGGCCCTGGCCCCGGGCATCCTCGGCTTCTACATCGCCCAGTCCTTGATGCACGCCCTGTGGTTCGCACCGTGCTATGCGGCGATGCGTACGATGCTTGCCCATGCCATGGGACAGGGAGCTGCCGTTCAGGCGATGTGGATGATCGCCTTCTTCGCTTTCGGCATAGTGTTCGCGCTGCTTTTCGCCGTGGTCGTGTGCCTGTTCGACCGTTTCCTCAGACAACCGGTGCTGCGCGCCTTGAGACTGTTGAGATGACATACGCGGGTGGAACGATTTGTTTAAATCTGTCCTCTTTTGTGAGTAACTTGAGAGGTGGTATTGGACGACGCGGGTCCTTGTGTAACTCAGAGGTTCGCACCGTTTCCCACATGTAGTGATGAAAGGACCGCAAATGGCCATCAATCCTCCAGTTGATGCAACGAAGACTCCAGCTTGGAGCGCGCTGCAGCAGCATTTCAACGATTTGCAGAACGAAGGCATCGATCTGCGCGCATGGTTCGCGCAGGATCCTGAGCGCACCAGCAAGCTCAGCTTCGAGGCGGGGGACCTGCATTTCGATCTGTCCAAGAATCTGATCAAGCCTGAGACGCTGGATCTGTTTGCCCAGCTCGCCAAGGATGTCAAGCTCGATGAGCGCATCAAGCAGATGTACGGCGGAGTGCATATCAACAACACCGAGGATCGCGCGGTGCTGCACACGGCCCTTCGTCGCCCTGTCGAGGATGAGGGCAAATACATCGTCGACGGCCAGGACGTCGTCAAGGATGTGCGTGAGACGCTGGACCGCATCTACGCCTTCGCGGAGAAGGTGCGTTCGGGCGAGTGGACCGGTGTGACCGGCAAGAAGATCGAGACCGTCGTCAACATCGGCATCGGTGGATCCGACCTGGGTCCGGTCATGGCCTATGAGGCGCTGAAGCCCTATGCGGATGCCGGCATCAGTGCCCGTTACATCTCCAACATCGATCCCAACGATCTCGCCGAGAAGACCAAGGGACTTGATCCCGAGACGACACTGTTCATCATCGTCTCGAAGACTTTCACCACCCTGGAGACCCTCACCAACGCTCGCGAGGCCAAGGCCTGGCTGCTTGAGGAGCTGCGCTCGCAGCACGCCATCGACGAATCCGACGAGAAGAGCGCCGAGGCCATCAAGAAGCACTTCATCGCGGTCTCCACCGCCCTCGACAAGGTCGAGGCATTCGGCATCGATCCACAGAACGCCTTCGGCTTCTGGAACTGGGTCGGCGGACGGTATTCCGTTGAATCCGCCGTGGGAACCTCCCTCGTCATCGTCTTCGGACCCGCACGCTTCGAAGAGTTCCTTCATGGCTTCCATGAAATCGACGAGTATTTCGCCACGACGCCATTCGAGAAGAACGTTGTCGCGCTCCTCGGTCTGATGAACGTCTGGTACGTCAACTTCTTCGGTGCCCATTCGCATGCCGTTCTGCCGTATGACCAGTATCTCCACCGTTTCGCGGCTTATCTGCAGCAGCTGACGATGGAGTCCAACGGCAAATCCGTGCGCTGGGACGGCACCCCCGTCACCACGCAGACCGGTGAGATCTTCTGGGGCGAGCCGGGAACCAACGGACAGCATGCCTTCTACCAGCTGATCCATCAGGGAACCCGCCTGATCCCGGCTGATTTCATCGCTTTCGCGAACACCCCGAATCCCGTCAAGGATGGCGACCAGGATGTGCACGAGCTCTTCCTGGCCAACTACTTCGCACAGACCAAGGCTCTGGCTTTCGGCAAGACCGCCGAGGAAGTACGTGCCGAAGGAACCGCGGAGGCCATTGTGCCGGCTCGCGTCTTCACGGGTAACCGCCCGACCACCTCGATCCTCGGAGAGGCGCTGACACCATTCGCCTTGGGTGAGTTGATCGCGCTTTACGAGCACATCACCTTCGTGGAGGGCACCGTCTGGGGCCTGGATTCCTACGACCAGTGGGGCGTCGAACTCGGCAAGGTGCTTGCCAAGCAGATCACCCCGGCCATCTCCCAGGACGACGAGGCTCTGGCCCAGCAGGACCAGTCCACACAGGGACTGATCAATTTCTACAGGTCTCATCGCCTGTAAAGCGCTCCGTCGTGGTGACCACGAGCATGACTCTGTGATACGGCCGCATGAGGCCCCGGTGCATCGCACCGGGGCCTCATGCGATATATACCCCGCCGGAAGCGGGGGCCGCACCTGCGCTGCCGGGGCATCGTCATCGGTGGGGGGGGGGGGGGCCTCATGCGACGTGAGCGCTGTGACGACGAAGACCACGCGCACTTTCCCATTTCACCGTTTATGGGGTAATATATTGCGTTGCTGTGCCGGAATGTGCGTCGCCGCATAGATTCGCATTCCTCGTGTCCAGTTCGCCCGGCTTCCCGGTGTGAACGGATCGGTAGGCTCCCGATGGCAAACCGGAGGGATACAGATGTTGGGTGCAACCGTCAATGCACGATTCGCCCGCTTACACGTACCGGTATGCGGCGGTTATGGAGGAACAGCATGAGTGCTATCCAGAATTTTGAAGCGAAGCAGATGAAGCCTGCGGAGTCCATTCCTGATTTCCGTCCTGGTGACACGGTTGAAGTCAACGTGAACATCAAGGAAGGCAACAACACGCGTATCCAGGCCTTCACGGGCGTGGTCATCGCCCGTTCCGGTTCAGGGCTGCGCGAAACCTTCGTGGTGCGCAAGGTCAGCTTCGGGGTCGGCATCGAGCGTCGCTTCCCGCTGCACTCCCCACAGATCGATTCCGTCAAGTTGGTACGCAAGGGCCGCGTTCGTCGCGCCAAGCTGTACTACTTGCGCGATCTGCGCGGCAAGGCAGCTCGTATCTCCGAGCGTCGTGACAACAAGGCCTGATTCAGGCATTGTCCTTCAATATGCAATGACCCGGGGCCTGACAAGGCTTTCCGGGTCATTGTGTTTGTACCCTGCGACCGCTGGCCCCCTGCATAAGGCCCTGGGACGGCCGGTGCGCCACCAAACACCGTTTCCTGACGAGGGCCGCGGGAATATCGCAGGAGACCCCGGCCTTGGGCCTGGTTTAGAGTTGGTGGGGAAGCGGACCGTGAACGAGGAGAGATGATGCGCGCTGACGATGTGAATGAATACGATGCCGATGCACCATCCTCACCTATCAATCGGGATGCCCGTATCCTCAGCGTGGCCGATCACGGCGTGAACCCCTTGCCGGCACCGGAGCCCGACGATGATGTCGATTGGGGATCCAGAAGAGGCGGCCGCAATCGCAGGCCGGAGGCATGGCTGAGTTGGAAGGAAGTGCTGATCTGGTGCGGCATTCCGATTCTGGTGGTCATCATCATCCGGACCTTCCTGTTCGGCTTCTACTCCATCCCTTCGGGCTCGATGCTTGACACGATTCATGAAGGCGATCGCGTGGTGACCACGCAGCTGATTCCCGGAGTGGCGGATCTTCAGCGTGGCGATGTGATCGTATTCAAAGATCCGGCGCATTGGCTGAGTGCCGAGACCAATTCCTCTTTGGGACAGAGCGAGTACCTCATCAAGCGTCTGATCGGTCTGCCAGGAGACACCATAGCTTGTGACGGTCCCGGTTCTCCGATCACCATCAACGGTGTGGCGATTGACGAGCATTCGTACATCAGGCCGGGGGTGGATCCCAGTGCGATGTCGTTCAAGGTGACCGTAACGGCGGGGCATCTCTTCGTGCTCGGTGACAACCGTTCGAACTCCGCCGATTCGCGATTCCACCGCGATGACGGTGACCAAGGTCTGGTCCCTGTCAGCGACGTGGTCGGGGTGGGTCTGGCGATTTACTGGCCGGTGCAGAACCTCAGCTCCCTGAATGGGCATCACGATGTGTTCGCATCCGTTCCGGACAGATCCGCCTCGGCGAAATAGCAGTACGTGATGACGACATCGCATGAGATACCGACACTGCTTACCGAGCGTGGCTTGGCCGAGCGGAACTATGACGTGGTGATAGGGCTTGACGAGGTAGGACGCGGCGCGCTTGCCGGGCCTGTGATGGTGGGCGCCGTTGCCGTGCGCTCAGCACGCCTGTCTGATCTGGACATCATTGCCGGTGTCGCCGATTCGAAACTGCTCAGTGCCAACCGGCGCGAAGCGATGCTCGGCGATCTGGAGGAGTGGAGCGACGCCTGGGCCGTCGGCGCAGCCAGCAATACCGAAATAGATGAGTTCGGCATCATGCATGCCCTGGGAATGGCTGCACTGCGGGCCCTGACGGATGTGCAGGCGCATATGGCCTTCGACGCCCGGGCGTCCCGACCTTCAATCTGCGCCATCCTTGATGGCCCCTACGACTACATCACCAGGGTCGTTGATTCCTTCGATGCACCGGAGCTGCAGTATCCGGTGGATGTCATCACCCAGATCAAGGCCGACCAGCATTGCGCCACGGTCTCCTCCGCGTCGGTGATCGCGAAAGTCACCAGGGACCACATGATGACATCCCTCGCGCGGAGTGAGGAAGCCTATGCCGCGTATGGATGGGATCGCAACAAAGGCTATGGATCCGCGGCGCATCGTGAGGCGATCGCCCGGCTCGGGCCGAGCCCGCTGCATAGGGTCAGCTGGCATCTTTCCTGAAGCGGATAGTGGGCTGTCAGGTTTTTCGGCAACGTGCGGGTATTCTCATATCAGATGAGCAGGCGGCAGGGGGTAGGGTCATATGAGCGGCACCACGGGCAAAGGTGGCAAACGCCCCTCCATATTCGAAGTGGCCAAACTTGCCGGTGTCTCGCATCAGACGGTGTCCCGAGTCATCAATCATTCTCCTGATGTATCGGTTTCCACACGGGCCAAAGTGCAGGCAGCCATCGACAGTCTCGGATACCGACCGAGCAATTCCGCCAGGGCCCTGGCCTCCCGCCGTTCACGCACGATTGGTCTGATCGCCGGGGGAGTCAGCTTTTTCGGCCCTATATCAACGATCGCCGCCATTGAGGCCACCGCCCGGGCGCACGGTCTGTTCCTATCCATCGCCATGGTGGATGAGGCGAGATGCACCCGCAAGGATTTCGAGGATGTCTGCGGGACGCTGATTGCCCAGAACGTCGAAGCCTTCATCTTCATCACGCCGACCGACACGATGTTCGAGGCCGCCTGCAACGCCAAGGTGGCCCAACCGAGGGTTCTGGTCACGTCAACGCATGGCACCGGAGCGCGTGGCAACAGCGCATTGCGTAAACTGACGGGGAAGAACGCGGCCATCGTCGGGGTCGACCAATGGTACGCGATGCATGAGGTCGTTGGCTTGCTGCATCGGCTCGGTCATCGTTCGGCATGGTATCTGGCAGGACCGGGGGAATGGCGTGACGCCGCGACCAGATTGGCGGCGTGGGAGCAGAGTTGTGCGGAATTCTCCGTGGACTCCGTATCGATCGCCACCCAAAGCTGGGACGCCTCTGAGGCGTATGCGCGCATCAACCACCATCTCGAAGACTGTGGCGAACGGGGCGCGAGCCTGCCGACGGTTATCGTGACCGCGAACGACAATCAGGCGATTGGCGTCACCCGTGCCCTGCATGAGCACGGCATCCGCATACCCAAGGATATGAGTCTGGTCGGATTCGATGACATCCCTGCCGTTGACAGCCTGTATCCGCCATTGACCACCGTCCAGCCCCACTTCGAACAGCTAGGTCGGGCCGCGATGCAGGAGGTGCTGGCGCTGCTGGGGGAGATCTCCCGGCCCGCTGCTCCGCGTATGAGGCACGGGATCGATCTGATTCCCGCGACGGTCGTGCAACGCAGTTCTCTGGCTCCCGCCCCCAGGCGTTAACAACACGGCGGCGTTTGCCGTAGCGTGACGATAGCAGTATCATCGTAGTTATGTGAGCGCTCACATTTTGTGGATGGGCGCCAGGTGCAGCTCGCCCGCAGTGTTGCCGGGGAAGCTGATATTCTGCAAAGGAGCTGGAACAATGGCAGGTATCCAGGACGCGTCCGAACACGTCGCTGCAATCGCAGAGAAGATCAGGGCGGGGAAAACCTCCCTGGGCATCGAACTGGGCTCGACACGGATCAAAGCGGTGCTGATCGATGACAGGTACACCACGATCGCGGCGGGCGATTACGGCTGGGAGAACCGGCTGGAGGATGGTCTGTGGACCTACCCACTGGAGGAGGTCTGGGAGGGTGTGCAGCATGCATACGCTGCACTGGCGAATGATGTTGAGACGGCCTACGGCGAGAAACTGACCAGAATCGGATCCCTCGGATTTTCCGCGATGATGCACGGGTATCTGGCATTCGACAAGGATGGCCGTCTGCTGGTGCCCTTCAGGACGTGGCGCAATACCAACACCCACGAGGCGCACGAAAAACTGTCCGAGCTCTTCCAATACAACATACCCGAGCGCTGGTCCATCGCGCATCTCTACCAGGCGATCATCGACCATGAGGAGCATGTGCCTCGAATCGCCTACATCACCACCCTGGCCGGATATGTGCATTGGAAATTGACCGGACGCAAGGTCCTGGGGGTGGGTGACGCATCGGGGATGTTCCCGATAGACCCGGTCAGCAAAACCTTCGAGAGCGATATGCTCCGGCAATTCGCCGAGCTGCCGGAAGTGGCTGAACAAGCGTGGAGCATCGAGGATATTCTGCCGACGCCGCTGGTGGCGGGACAACATGCGGGTGAGCTGAGCGAGGAAGGCGCCGCACTGATCGACCCCTCGGGCTCATTGATGGCGGGTACCTTGTTGGCACCCCCTGAAGGTGATGCGGGGACCGGTATGGTGGCGACCAATTCGGTCCGTGTCCGGACCGGAAACGTATCGGCGGGGACTTCGATCTTCGCCACGGTCGTGCTGGAGCACAAGCTGGCCGCCCTGCATCCCGAGATAGACCTGGTGACCACACCGGCCGGAGACCTGGCGGGTATGAGTCACGCGAACAACTTCACTTCGGATCTGAACGCATGGGTACGCGTATTCAAGGACTTCGCCCAGGCCGCAGGGATTCAGCTCGACACGGGAGCCTTGTATACGACCTTGTTCAAGTCCGCGCTCGAAGGCGATGCGGATGCGGGCGGGCTGCTCAACTACTGCTTCTACTCGGGGGAGTTCCTGGCAGGACTTCCCGAAGGCAGGCCGGTGTTCGCCCGCGGACCCGAGGGCAGGATGACCTTGGCCAATTTCATGAGGGCGCAGCTGTTCTCGGCATTCTCCCCGGTGAAAATCGGCATGGATGTGATGGTCAAGGACGAGGGCGTGCAGGTTGATTCCCTGGTCGGGCACGGCGGTATCTTCACCACCCCTCAGGTCGCGCAGAAGATTCTTGCGGCCGCCTTCAACGCCCCGATCAAGGTGATGTCCACCGCCGCCGAGGGCGGGGCCTGGGGCATGGCCGTCCTGGCGGATTACCTGTGGCATCCTGAAACACCACTTGCCGATTACCTTGATGAACGCGTGTTCGCCGATGCGCAGTCGACAACCGAGCAGCCCGATCCTGTGGATGTCGCCGGCTTCGAAAGCTTCTTCACACGCTTCATCGCGGGTCTGCCGATCGAAAAGGCTGCCATAGAGGCGATTCCTTTGGAAGAGGACTGAAGGGGGACCGAGTCGTTGGGTGAGCCGGCCCCGGGTTGTCTGCCGGGGCCATGAATCGGCACACAGCGGTTTTGAGAACACAGGCAATTGTTGGTACACACGTAGAAAGGCTATCGATTATGGTTTCGTTGGATGATTATTCAAGTGAGGTACGCGCCGAGGTCAAGCAGGTGCGTGAAGTGGTGGCAAGCTTGCACGAGCAGCTGCTGAAATGGAATCTGGTGGTGTGGACCGCCGGGAATGTCTCTCAGCGTCTGCGTTCGGCCGATTTGATGGTCATCAAGCCTTCCGGAGTGCGGTATGAATATCTCACCCCGGCCTCAATGGTGGTCACCGATCTCGAAGGCAATCTCGTTGATGGTGCCGAGGCGCCGTCATCGGACACCGCATCACATGCGTACATATACCGACATATGCCTGAAGTGTATGGCGTGGTGCACACGCATTCCACCTATGCGACGGCATGGGCCGCCACCGGCAAGAACATACCATGCGCACTGACGATGATGGGTGACGAATTCGGCGGACCGGTCCCTGTGGGGCCATTCCGTCTGATCGGTTCCGAGGCCATAGGCGAGGGCGTGGTGGAGACCTTGAAACGGTATCCCAAGTCGCCAGCGGTGCTGATGCAGAATCACGGGCCGTTCACCATCGGCAAGGATGCGGAGTCGGCGGTCAAGGCCGCAGCGATGACGGAGGAAGTGGCGCACACCGTCTGGGCGGCGCAGCAGCTGGGTGGTGTGATCGAAATCGATCAGAAGGATATCGACAGCCTCAATGACCGCTACCAGAACGTCTACGGGCAGCACTGAGGAACAGTCGGGCAGGCTTGCAGAACGCCCGTGCCGGATCGGATCACCGAGGATCGGACGCCTGCCTGCACCGGGCGAATCAGCTGTCACAGCAATATCACAGGACATAACACAACGAGGAGTGTGGTGAGCACAATGACTATGGAAAACCCCTTCGAAGGCAAGGAACTCTGGTTCGCCGTCGGTTCGCAGGATCTCTACGGCGAGGAAACACTGCGACAGGTGGCCCAGCAATCCGCCGATATCGCGGATACGCTGAACGCCTCCGGCAGCATTCCGGTGAAGCTGGTATTGAAACCGACATTGAAGGACTCGGAATCAATCAAGAACTTCATGATCGACGCGAATGCCGATCCCAAGGTGATCGGCATCGTGGCATGGATGCATACCTTCAGCCCCGCGAAGATGTGGATCCGGGGTCTTGAGCAGTTGAAGAAGCCGTTGCTTCAGCTCAATACGCAGCACCATCTTGAGATCCCCTGGGACACGATGGACATGGACTTCATGAATCTGAACCAGGCGGCGCATGGTGACCGTGAGTTCGGATACATCGTGAGCCGACTGGGCATCGCGCGCAAAATCGTGGTCGGGCATTACACCGATCCCGATGTGGCCGAGCGCATCGGGGTGTGGGCACGCGCGGCCGCCGGCTGGGACGCGGCCAATAATCTCAAGGTCGTTCGCTGGGGCGACAACATGCGTAACGTCGCCGTCACCGAGGGTGACAAAACCGAGGCTGAGCGCGTGTTCGGCGTATCGGTCAACACATGGCCGGTGAATGAGCTGGTCGCCGCCGTGGACGCGGTCAGCGAGGAACAGGTCGATGACGTCATCGAAAGCTACAAGGAGCTGTATGACATCGCTCCCGAACTGCTCGGCGAACGCAAGGAATCATTGCGTGTCGCCGCCCGTGAGGATGCCGGAATGCGCAACTTCCTGGATGGGGTGGGCGCCAAAGCCTGCGTCGATTCCTTCGAGGATCTCGGTGCCCTGCGTCAGCTCCCGGGAGTGGGTGCGCAGCGCCTGATGGCCGACGGCTATGGTTTCTCCGCAGAAGGTGATTGGAAGACCTCCGTCCTGGTGCGTATCGGGGCCGTGATGGGTTATGGATTGCCCGGTGGGGCCTCCCTGATGGAGGATTACTCCTATAATCTGGTTCCCGGCAAGGAGAAGATCCTTGGCGCCCACATGCTGGAGGTATCCCCATCACTGGTCTACGGTGATGCCTCGAAGCCCCGGCTTGAAGTCCACCCACTCGGTATCGGAGGCAAGGAGGATCCTGTACGCCTGGTCTTTACTGCCACACCGAAGAAGGATGCTGTCGTGGTGGCGATGAGCGATTTCCGTGAGCGTTTCCGTCTGGTGATGAATGTGGTCGATGTGGTCGAGCCGGACCATGATCTGCCCAAACTCCCCACGGCCCGCGCCCTGTGGGAGCCACGTCCGAATCTCAAGGTCTCGGCCCAGTCATGGCTGCTGGCGGGTGCCGCGCACCACACCTGCATGACCACCTCGGTGGGTCGTGAGGCATGGGAGGACTTCGCGCGCATCGCCGGGGTCGAGTTGGCCACGATTGACGAGAACACCACGGCGGCCGCTTTCGAAAAGGACCTTGAACTCTCGGAGATGTACCACCGCCTCAATAACCAGCACTGAGCACCGGGAGCACGGCGGGCTCCGATCGTGCGGCAATCGGACCTCGGGCAGCCGGAACAGGAACAGGAACAGATGGTAAGCGCTATGCCGTCTGTTCCTGTTTCGCGTATCACGGCCTATTCGGGTCGTGGCGGCACGGTGAACGCCGCATCGATCGATCGCCATGATCGCCACGATCGGCAAGACGGAATCGCACATTCCCATGCCACGCTGTGATGCCCCGAACCATTAGAGTGTTAAGGGAAGCAGTTGGTGAGAGGGGTAGGTATGGATTCGGTGGCGAGTATCGCTCTGTCGGATGGGATGAACATCCCGCAGATCGGTTTGGGTGTGCTCCGCGTGCCCGACGGTGAAACAGCGTCCGTGGTCGAATCGGCGCTGCGCATCGGGTATCGGCATATCGACACCGCAGCCGGGTACGGCAACGAGGGCGGTGTGGGCGAAGGCCTTGAACACAGCGGATTCAGCGGGGGAGAGCGACGCGGATCCCTGTGGCTGACGACCAAACTCCGTGATTCCGAACAAGGCTTCGACAAGGCACTTCGGGCCTTCGACAGACAACTCTCCCTGCTGCGCACCGATTACGTGGATATGTATATGATCCACTGGCCAACACCTTTTGATTGGCGCTCGGATGAGGTCTGGCGCGCATTCGTGCGTCTGCGTGGCGAAGGCCGCGTGCGAAGCCTTGGAGTGTGCAACTTCCTTCCTGAGCATCTGGAACGCCTGCACCGGCAGACCGGTGAATACCCCAGCGTCAACCAGATAGAGCTGCATCCGACCTGGCAGCAGCGTGAGGTCACTTCGTACTGCGCGGCACACCACATCGCGGTGGAAGCGTATTCCCCCATGGCGAGAGGCGCCGATCTGCAGGCCGGCGATGGCACCATTGAGCGCATCGCGCGGCGGCACGGCGTGAGCCCGGCTCAGGTGATACTGCGTTGGCATATAGAGAACGGCACCATCATCATTCCCAAATCCGTGCATCCCGATCGTCAGCGCGAGAATCTCGACCTTTTCGGGTTCAGCCTTGAAGCCGGTGAGCATGCCGAAATCGACGCACTAGATGGGCCTGACCGTGCGGGGCACGATCCGATGACCTTCTCCTACGCCTAGGGCGGCTGGTTATGGCGCGTCGCAGGAACAGCAGATACTCGCCCGCCGCTTTCCGGTCGAGTTCACCGACGGAGCGATTCCTCACACTGGTGGTGATCGCACTCATCGTCGGGGTCACGGTCGGTCTTTTCCTACCCGACTTCAACAAGGACACAGGAAGCGTCACCGGCGCATACACCGCCACCGGCGATGCCGCGCAGACTCTGCAGACGCTTCGTGTGCATAATGATGACTACAAGACCACCGGCTATGACAGGGCCCTTTTCGGATATCGCAGCACGGATGACGACGGTGACGGCTGCGACGTTCGCGATGAGATCCTTGCCCGTGATCTCAAGGAGATCCGGTATTCGAGCAGCAAGAGCTGCCAGGTGCGTTCCGGTGTGCTGAACGACCCCTATACGGGCAAGACCATCTATTTCCTGCGTGGTATGAAGACAAGCCGTGATGTGCAGATCGACCATGTGGTGGCTCTGGAGAACGCCTGGCGTTCGGGTGCGAACACCTGGGCGAGCAAGCAGCGTTACAGTTTCGGCAATGACCCATACAACCTGCTTGCGGTGGACGGTGACGCCAACTCGGATAAAGGCAGTTCATCTGCGGCATACTGGCTGCCGGAACAGCAGAGCTACCGCTGTTCATATGTGGCGAGGCAAATCGGTGTGAAAGCGAAATACTCCCTCAGTGTGACCACGGTGGAGAAGAAGGCGATGATCGCGGTGCTTCATTCCTGCCCGGGGCAGGTGCTTCCCGCGGACCGATAGAGGATGCCTTCAGCGGGCCTGAATCGCCGGAGCATGGACGATATGCATACGTCTGAGCGCCCGACGTGTCATCTCACGTCCGGAACCGGCCCCATCACCCTTGACCCCGAAATAGATGAGCAGAGCCATGGCCAGGCAGATGAACGAGGAGACGCGAAGAGCCCACTGCACGCCGAACACACTGGCAAGGACCTGCGCATGCGGCTCATTTCCCAGAGTGCCGGCGTGCATGGTGGTGAAGGTCTCCAAGAGGATCACCAGCACCGGCGCACCAACGGCACCGGCTATCTGCCGCACGGTGTTGGTCACCGCGGATCCAGCGGACAGATCCTTGGGTTCCAGGCAGTTCAACGACCATGTGGTGATCGGCATCAGGACGAAGCCCATGCCGACCTGGCGCACGAACTGGCAGATGGAGACCCACCAGATCCAGGTGTCCATACTGACCAGACTCATGCCGGCCGTGCCGAGCAAAAGCATCCAGCTTCCGGTGATGGCAACAGGGCGGGCACCGAAGCGGTCCAAGGCCCTTCCTCCGAAGAACTGTGCGATGGCCATCCCGAAGGCTCCCGGCAGCATGATCAATCCGCTCATCGTCGCGGAGAAGCCACGGTCGGTCTGGATGTACAAGGGCATGATGACCATAATCGAGCTGAAGGCGAAGAAGGAGAGCGCCGCGCAGATCGTGCCGATGGTGAAGCGCCTGTTCTTGAGCACCGAGAGGTCCAGCAGCGGATTCTCCTTATGGAACTGCCTGAATATGAACCATATGATTCCGAGCAGCCCCACCAGCATCGGCAACAGGGTCATCGGGCTGGTTATCGGGTAATTCTCGATGTTGGTGAATCCGAACATCAGTCCGCCGAAGCCGAATACCGAAAGACCGACCGAGAAGAAGTCCGTATTCGTCTGTTTGTCGGTTTCACTGAAGTTGCGCAGACCGAATACCGAAGCAAGCAGGCACAGGATACCCAGAACCGTGAGCAGCAGGAATATCGAGCGCCAGCCCGCGAAATCCGTCTGCCATCCACCCAAGGTCGGTCCGATGGCGGGCGCCACGCTCATGGCGATGCCTACTGTGCCCATCGCCACACCGCGTTTGGAAAGCGGGTAGATCGAGAAGACGGTGATCTGGAGCACCGGCCACATCACGCCTGTGCCGACCGCCTCCAGGGTTCGTCCGGCCAGGACCAGAACGAAGGATTGGGACAGCCAGCTGATTATCGAGCCTATGGTGAAAACGGCCATTGAAGTGATGACGATCTGCCTGGTGGAGAAGCGTTTGGTGAAGAACGCCGTCAGCGGCACCATCACACCCATGACCAGTTGGAATACCGAGGTAAGCCATTGGCCGTTGGTGACCGAGATGTGGAAGTCGGAGATGATGGTGGGCAGTGCACTGGTCAGCTGCAGTTGCGTGAAATTCCCCACGAAGGTAATGATCGTGAGTATCGCTATGGAAAGCAGCGCGGCGTGCGACAGCTTGCCATTGACCATTGCCTCATCGCGACTCAGTGCTTGTGATCTTCCCAACAAAGCGATGCCACCCATCTTCATAATCGTTTCCCTCGCCCACAGTACCGTGCGCGCGGACGCCTCATCGAAGAGGTGCCGTGACGGTGCACCGTATTTGGACAACCGAAATATTCTACTCCCTCCCGTCTTCGCTCACAGGCGATACCGTCATCCACGCCTATTCACGAGTGCCCGGCGCATCCCGGTATGTGCATACATGACAACAGGTGCCGCTTTGCACGGTCGCGTCCCTGAGCGCCGGAGGGCGGCACCGCGGGAAGCGGGGCTTTGTATGATTGTTGCGGACAGTCCCGCGCAACGGTATTCGGGGCGTAGCCGATCATTGAATGGAAGAGACGTCATGCTGGTGAATCTGACGTGGTCGCAGATGGCGCTTCTCGGCGCCTTCGTGCTGGTGGTATTCGTGGTGGCCGGAAGGGCCTGGTACCTTGCGGGCATGCGGACAGAGCACAATCGCGTGGAGGCTTTGCATCTGAATCAGCATTCGATTTTCGATGATTCGGCTTCTGTCAGCGAAGTCGAACAAGGGCTGATCGAAGTGATGCCTGATGCGGTGATGATCGTCGATTCACATGCACAGGTCAAATACTGCAGCCCCGGAGCGGTGGCGTTGGGCATAGCCGATGGTGCCTCCGTCAGTTCTCCTGAGATCGTCGACATCCTCGCCCGAACCGTTTCCGATCACACCCTCCGAGAGAGGGAATTCGAAGTCCCGCTGCCCATGCACGCACGCGCTGCCGGAGCAGACTCCCCGTCATCGTCCGTCGCATCGGGAAAGGGCCTGCAAGCCGGGAAAGCCGCACCGGCGGACAAACTCTTCCTGCGTGTGCGCACAGGGAAAATAGCCGAGGACCTGTATGCCGTGCTCATTCGTGATGTGAGCGAACAGCGTGCTTTTGAACAGATGCGCAGGGATTTCGTCACCAATGTGTCCCATGAGTTGAAAACGCCCGCGGGGGCCATATCCCTGCTCGCCGAGACCGTGAATGACGCGGCGGACGATTCCGATGCGGTGAGGTATTTCAGTTCACGGATATCCAAGGAGTCCGCACGTCTGACCGAGCTGGTCGGCAGACTCATCGACCTGCAGAAAGCACAGGATGAGGAGCAGCACCCGGACGACGTGACCACGGTCAATGTACCCGATCTGGTGCGAGAGGCCGCGGGCGAGAACCAGGTGCAGGCCGAGGCGAAGCATATCGAGCTCTACCTTTCGATTGATGGCAGGCAGATAGAACTCGGCAACACATGGCCGGAAGGTCTGACCTCCGAAAAGGCCATGGTGCTGCTCAACCGGGATGCTCTGAAAACCGCGGTGAAGAATCTGATCGAGAACGCCATCCGCTACTCCTCGGAACGTACCCGCGTGGTGATCGGCGTCGCCGTGGTGGATCAATCGGTCATCATCCGGGTGGTCGATCAGGGCATCGGCATCCCGCAGGCGTCACTGGGGCGCATCTTCGAGCGTTTCTATAGGGTCGATCCGGCGCGCTCGCGGGCGACGGGAGGGACAGGTCTGGGCCTGAGCATCGTCAAGCATTGCGTCGAGGAATGCGGCGGCACCATATCGGTATGGTCCCGTGAGTCGGAGGGCTCGACCTTCACGATAACGCTTCCCCTGCTGTCACAGGAGGATGGGGCCAGCCGCTGATTGCCGGAGCCGCGTTCCTTCGGATGGGCGACGCGGAATCGACTTACTCCGCTGTGGGCTCGTCGATTTTGTACCCGAGTCCGCGAACGGTGGTCAGATACTGGGGGTGTGCGGTATCCTGCTCGATTTTCGAACGGACCCGTTTCACATGCACATCAAGGGTTTTGGTGTCGCCGACGTAGTCGGATCCCCAAATGCGGTCGATGAGCTGGTGACGGGTAAGCACCCGTCCTTTGTTCTGCATCAGATATTCCAGAAGCTCGAACTCCTTGAGCGGGAAGAAGACGGTCTCCCCGTCGACCATCACCGAGTGTTCGCCGACCATCATCGAGATCTTGCCGCAGACCAGCGGCATATCGTCGCCGGTGGTGGCAGCGCCATCCGCGTCCACGACCTTGTTCCTGCGCAGCACGGCCCGGACGCGCGCCAGAAGCTCCCTGAAGGAGTACGGCTTCGTCACATAGTCATCGGCGCCTATCTCCAGACCGACGACCTTGTCGATTTCGGTCCCTTTGGCGGTAAGCATGATGATGGGAACGCGCGACTGCTCCCTGATCCGTCTGCATAGCGCGGTTCCGTCGATGCCGGGCAGCATCAGATCGAGCAGCACCAGATCCACACCACCTTTGGTGAAGATGTCAAGGCCCTCCTCGCCCGTTGCCGCGGCGGAGACCTCGTAGCCTTCGCGATTGAGCTGATACACCAAAGGTTCCCTATATGATTCCTCATCTTCGACAATAAGAATGCGAGTCATGTAGATTCATTCCTTCTGTTTGCATAGTCTTCTGTTTGCAGTGTTGTGGCTTATCAGTCCCGAAGCTTCGAATTCGAGGATTCTCGGCCTTCCCAAGCTTTTATCATAGCCAGCGCCCGTGCGCACGGCGCACTTCTGCTTACAGGCTCATCCCCACTCCTCATCCCATCCTAGCGGCAGGCCTTCCTATGCCGAGCGGCACCCGGCAGAAGACGGATACGGCGCATGGGCACACGCAGCCATCGGTGCCGGATATGCCTGATCCTTGCGTTCCCTTGCAATGACGGGCTTTCGGGAGGCTGAACGATGCGGGCGGGTGGGCAGGCGTGTGGTGGAGGGAGCGAAACACCGGCTTTCTGGGGGTGGATGCCCGACCTGAATCCGCAGGCAAAGAAATCAGTCCCTGTTCACCTTCTGTTCATCATATGAGGCCCACAGGGGGCAAAGTAGACCATACAGTTGGAGTTGTCATGAATAACAGTGTGCCGTGTTGATGACATGCGATGTCTTGGGACAGCGCGAACACCAAAGAGAAAGACACACAGGCGGGGTATCCGCCTATGGATGATAGAGGAAAGAACTTATGCGCAAGAATGTGTTGATCCGTTCCGTTGCTGCGATTTCCGGCCTGGTCATGATGGCCTCGCTCGCAGCTTGCGGCGACAATACCAGCTCCACCGCAGAGGGCACCAGTTCAAGCAGTGCCGCGGTCCAGATCTCGGGCGAATTCGCCGGAGCAGGCGCTTCGTCACAGCAGAGTGCTGTTGAAGCATGGCAGGCCGGCTTTGAAGCCAAGCAGCCTGATGCAAAAATCTCCTACGATCCCTCCGGCTCAGGGGCCGGCGTGACCACCTTCCTTACCGGATCCACGGTCTGGGCCGGCTCAGATGCCGCTCTCACCTCAGATCAGGTGACGCAATCCAAGTCGGTCTGCGCCTCGGGCACTGCCTTCGACGTGCCTGTGTACATCTCCCCGATCGCGATCGTATACAACCTGAAGTCCGCCGGACTCAACGGCAGCAGCAAGCACGTGAACCTTGACGGCGAGACCATCGCCAAGATCTTCGACGGCAAGATCACCAAGTGGAACGATGATGCGATCAAGACGCAGAACCCGGATATCGATCTGCCTGATCTCGCCATCACCGTGGTCCACCGTTCCGACAAGTCCGGAACCACCAAGAACTTCCTGAGCTACGTTAAGGACACCGCCGGCAGCGCATGGCCTTATGACGTCGAGGAGACCTGGCCGAACCAGGTCGGACAGGGTGCCAAGGGCACCTCGGGCGTCATCTCCACGGTCACGCAGGCTGAGGGCACCATCGGCTACGCCGATGCCTCACAGGTCGGTACCCTCGGCAGCGCAGCGGTGAAGGTCGGCACGAAGTATGTCGCCTACTCAGCCGATGCAGCGGCTAAGGTTGTGGATGCATCCCCGAAGGATGACACCGCGACCCAGGCGAACCGTGTGGTCATCAAGCTCGATCACAACACCACCGAAGACGGCGCCTACCCAGTCGTTCTGGTGTCCTACGACATCGCGTGCCCCGCATACAAGGACACGAAGAACGCCGAGTTCGCCAAGCAGTGGCTGACCTACGTGGTGAGCGAAGAAGGACAGAAGACCGCTGCGGAGACCGCAGGAAGCGCCCCGATGTCCGCCTCACTCCGCACCGAAGTGATGAAGTCCATCAACGCCATCTCCACCAAGTGAGACCGTTGAAGAACATCTGAGGCAGTTAGGATGATGTTTGGCCAAGCCCGCGTCGCAGACGACAGCATGTTATCGTCCGCGACGCGGGTATTTGCCGAATGAGGGCGATTCAGCCCGTATTATTCCGTTTGCATATTAAGGTAGATGGCATGAGACGAATGCGCTCGGCATTACCCAAGCGAAGGAGAACGTGTGAGTTCGCAAACATCAGTTGCCGAACACAGCAGTTCAGGCAAGACATCCGATAAGGTTTTCAAGGGTATCGCCTACGGCGCGGGGATTTTGATTCTTGTGGCGCTTGCGGCAGTCACGCTGTTTCTGCTGATGAGGGCCCTGCCGATGGTTACGGGGAACCAGAAGCAGAACGAAGAGACGATAGTGTCCTTCACCGGCGGGCAGGCGACGAACTTCCTGCAGTATGTGGGACCGTTGGTCTTCGGCACGGTTCTGGTATCCGCACTTGCATTGTTGTTGGCTTTCCCAGTGGCGGTGGGCATCGCATTGTTCATATCCCACTACGCGCCGAAGAAGATATCCACACCCTTGAGCTATGTGGTCGATCTGCTGGCGGCCATTCCCTCGGTCGTCTATGGACTTTGGGGTGGACTCGTTCTGGTACCCCACATCACAGGGTTCTGGACTTGGGTGGCGAAGTACCTCGGATGGATCCCATTGTTCAAGGGGCCTGTCGCGAATCCGTCAAGGACGGTAGCGACGGTTGCCGTGGTGCTGGCGGTCATGATTCTGCCGATCATCACATCCGTATCGAGAGACATCTTCGTGCAGGCTCCCCGTTTGCAGCAGGAGGCGGCTCTGGCCATGGGCGCGACGAAATGGGAGATGATCAAACTGGCGGTCATCCCATTCGGACGCTCCGGTGTGGTCTCAGCCTCCATGCTCGGTTTGGGCCGAGCGCTCGGCGAGACGATGGCCGTGCTGATGATCCTGTCGCCCGGACTGGGGTATTCCTTCAATATCCTTCAGGCATCGAAGAACCAGACCATAGCGGCCAACATCGCGGCGCAGTTCCCGGAAGCGAATGAGTTGGGGGTTTCCACACTGATCGCAACAGGACTGGTGCTGTTCCTCATCACCTTCCTGGTGAACTTCTTTGCCCGTAAAATCACCGAGAAAGCGACAGTCTGATGTCAGATACAGTGTCTTCAAACCATGCCGCGCCCTCGCACGATACCGCGCCAAGCATAGATTTCGATAAATTCAAGCCGACCAGGTCCTTCATCGCGGCGCGCAAGCGCAAGGATATGGCGATGCGCCTGCTGATCATCCTGGCTTTCTTCATCGCGCTGATTCCTCTGGTCTCCTTGTTGTGGACGACGATCTCAGCGGGTGTGGCGAGGCTGAACCTCAACTTCCTCACCTACAACATGTCCGGTGTGGTCGGAGGGAATCCGACACCGAGCGGTGGTTACGGCGGCATTCTGCACGCCATCATCGGCACCTTGCTCATAACCCTGGGCGCCATGGTGATTTCGATTCCCATCGGTCTGATGTGTGCCGTCTATCTTGTCGAATACTCCAATAACGGCAGGCTGGCCAAGGCGATCGCGTTGCTGGTTGACGTGATGAGCGGCATCCCGTCCATCGTTGCGGGTCTGTTCGCGTTCTCACTATTCGCTCTGCTGGGGGGGCCGGGCACGGTGAACGGCTTTGTGGGATCTGTGGCTTTGTCGCTGCTGATGATCCCCACCGTGGTGAAGACCTCGGAGGAGATGCTGAAGATCGTGCCGAGCGATCTGCGCGAGGCATCGTATGCGTTGGGCGTCACCAAGCAACGGACCATCACTAAAATCGTGTTGCGCACGGCGTTGCCCGGCATCGTGTCCGGTGTGATTCTCGCGATCGCACGTGTGATAGGGGAGACGGCCCCCCTGCTCATAGCATCGGGCTTCATTCCGTCAACCAATCTCAATCTCTTCAGCGGTCGTATGACGACTTTGCCGGTATATGTCTATAACGAGTATTCGCAAGGGCTTGCCACCTGTTCCGCGACGGCCCTTCAATCCAATCCGCCATGCCTGCCCGGCATCCGCATGGAGCGTGCCTGGGCCGCGGCCCTGGTGCTGATTCTGATCGTGCTGGTACTGAATCTGGTGGGGCGTTTGGTAGCGAAGGTATTTGCGGTCAAGACTCAAGACTGATGACCCAAGACGTAAGGCTTGGAAAGGAAACAAACAATGGGACAACGCATTGATGTCAACCACCTGAACGTGTACTACGGCGATTTTCTGGCCGTGGAGGACGTCAATATGGCGGTTGAGCCGAATAAGGTGACTGCGTTCATCGGTCCGTCCGGCTGTGGCAAATCCACGGTGCTGCGCACGCTCGACCGCATGCACGAAATCATCCCGGGGGCATATGTGAAGGGTGAGGTGCTGCTGGAGGGGCAGAACCTGTATGCCCCGGATGTCGATCCGGTTTCGGTGCGCCGCGACGTGGGCATGGTGTTCCAGAGGGCGAACCCGTTCCCGACGATGTCCATCAGGGACAACGTACTCGCGGGTGTAAGGCTCAACAACAAGAAGATCAAACAATCCGACGCGGATGATCTGGTCGAGTGGGCGCTTCGCGGCGCCAACCTGTGGGTTGAGGTCAAGGATCGTCTGGACAAGCCGGGCATCGGCCTCTCCGGTGGACAGCAGCAGCGACTCTGCATCGCTCGCGCGGTCGCCGTGCACCCCCAGGTGCTGTTGATGGATGAGCCCTGTTCGGCACTGGATCCAATCTCGACGCTTGCCGTGGAGGACCTGATCAACGAACTCAAGAAGGACTACACCATCGTCATCGTCACGCACAATATGCAGCAGGCGGCGCGTGTCTCCGATTACACGGCCTTCTTCAATCTGCGTGCGGTCGGAGAACCAGGGCATCTCGTAGAGATGAACGACACCAACACCATCTTCTCCAACCCCGAGCAAGAGGATACCGAGCGTTACATCTCCGGTCGTTTCGGATGATCCGCTGATACTGCTCAGCGCAGGGCGCGGTGCACCATCATGGTGCCCGCGCCTTTTGCGTGCTCCGGGAGGACCAGCCGGTTGTTCGGGGGATGACGGATCGGATCGAGCAGCCTTTCCGTGGGATCGTGAGGCATCGCCGGTCTGCGGAGACGGTCTGGTGAAAGGGTCGGCACCATGCGCGCTTCCCCGGAACATACAGGTATGAGATAGCTCACGTCCCATCAGGAACACGAAACATACACAAGACCTATACGGGTGCTATGCTCTCCCTTGTTCAATCCATATCTAATCTGTGTCAAATTCTGTAAGGGGAAAGAAGAATATGGAGAAGTTCTTCAAATTGAAGGAGAACGGCACAACTGTCTCTACCGAAGTTGTGGCTGGTATTACGACGTTCTTCGCGATGGCTTACATCATCGTGGTGAACCCTGATGTGCTTTCCAGTACCGGGATGCCTTGGGGGGCAGTATTCCTGGCAACGATCATCGCCGCGATCATCGGCACCCTCATCATGGGTCTGTTCGCCAACGTGCCGTATGCTCTGGCTCCAGGCATGGGGCTGAACGCCTTCTTCACCTTCACCGTGGTGAAGGGTCTCGGCTTCAGCTGGCAAGAGACCCTGAGCATGGTGTTCATCTGCGGTCT
Source organism: Bifidobacterium psychraerophilum (assembly GCF_000741705.1). Classification (GTDB taxonomy): domain Bacteria; phylum Actinomycetota; class Actinomycetes; order Actinomycetales; family Bifidobacteriaceae; genus Bombiscardovia; species Bombiscardovia psychraerophila. Next base: position 68,229 of record NZ_JGZI01000001.1, read on the forward strand.
CATCAACATCATCATCACCGCGACCAAGTTGCGAAAGATGATCATCCGCTCCATTCCTCCGATGCTGCAGCATGCCATCGGTGGCGGTATCGGTATCTTCATCGCCTATGTCGGTCTGCTTAACGTCGGCATCGTGCAGTTCAGCCCCGACAAGACCGCGGCCGCAGGTGCCAACCCGGGCTTGGCCACATTCGATCAGCCCACGAGAATCCTGTTCCTCATCGGTCTGCTCATCTCCATCTTCTTCCTGGTCTTCAAGTTCAAGGGCAAGATGTCCTTCCTGAACAAGGGCGGATTCGTTATCGCCATCGCCCTGACCACGATCATCGGCATCCCGATGGGTGTTACCTCGTTGGCCCATACCACCGGACTCGGCGAATCATTCAGCCAGTTGCCACAGACGGTCTTCGCGATCTTCAGCAGTGACGGTTTCCCGGCGCTGTTCTCTGATCCTGCCAAGCTGCCGTTGGTACTGGTCACGATTTTCGCTTTCTCCCTCTCCGATACCTTCGACACCATCGGCACCTTCGTGGGCACCGGTCGTCGTTCCGGGATCTTCTCGGCTGAGGACGAGAAGGAACTCGAAACCGGTAAGGGCTTCAGCTCCAAGATGGACAAGGCCCTGTTCGCCGATGCCACCGCGACCTCGATCGGTTCCCTGCTCGGCACATCGAACACCACCACCTACGTGGAGTCCGCCGCCGGTATCGCCGCCGGTGGCCGTACCGGTCTGACCTCCGTCGTGGTGTCCATCTGCTTCGCCATCAGTGCCGTGCTCGCACCAGTGGTATCCGCCATTCCTTCGGCGGCGACCGCTCCTGTGCTGGTGCTCGTGGGCTGCATGATGCTCAGCTCCTTCAAGGAGATCGCTTGGGACGACATCACCTCCGCCATCCCGGCCTTCTTCGCAGCGGTCTTCATGGCCTTCTCCTACTCCATCTCCTACGGCATCGCAGCTGGCTTCATCACCTACTGCCTGACCATGACCTTCAAGCGCAAGGCGAAGGAAGTGCATCCGATCATCTGGGGTGTCGCGGTGCTCTTCGTTCTCGACTTCGTGCTTCAGGCAGTGCTCTGATAGGAGCATAGGTCGGGGTTTCCTACACGTCCCGTCACTGCAGGTCTGCTGCGGTGGCGGGATTATTATATTCCGGGTCGTCCGGCGCACGATGGAAAGGGCCAGAGCATATGCGGCGGCTGGGGATGCGAGGTGAATGATCGATCAGAGAGGTCTATGCCTCCGATGTGTGAATGATCGAAGCGGAGAAGAACCGCAATGCCGTAGGGGGCATCGTCGCAGCATACGAAGACGGGCTACCGGATGAAGCAGATGCAGGAAGGAACACTGCTGTGGCCTTCGTGCACAGTATGCCCCCACATCTGTGTTTCCACATCTGTGTTTCCGCACATGCTATGGGGATACTACCGGAATTATGAATCTGCCGCGTGTGCAAGCCGCCATCTGACATCTGATGCCAGGAATGACGGATAGCACACGCGGCAGCGCGGCGTCTGAGGAACGGTGCGGTTTAGTACCAGCCCGAGCTCTGTGAATGCGACCATGCACCGCATGGGGTGCTGTAACGGCCAGCGATGTAGCCAAGTCCCCAGGTGATCTGGGTGGCCGGGTTCGTTGCCCAATCGGCACCTGCGGAAGCCATCTTGCTGCCAGGAAGAGCCTGGGGAATGCCATAGGCACCGGATGAAGGATTGGCGGCATTGGAACGCCATCCCGATTCCTTGTTCCACAGCTGCACCAGGCAGGTGAAGTCGCTTTCGCTCCATCCACGGGCGATGACCATCTGGTGGGCGATGCTTTGGGATTCGCCGACCGGAGCGGTGCTGGATGAAACCGTGGCTGTGCTGGATGACGATGAGGATGATGACGACGATGAGCTGGATGAGGTGGAGGACGATACCGAGCCGGTGCCGATCAGCACCACCTTGTTCACAGGAGCCGTTTTGACATACGATGCGAAGACATTGCTCGAGGTGTTCTTGCCGCCGGCCACAGTCACCAGGCTTGTGGTGACCATAACCCCCACCTGGCCTTCGGTCTTCACCTTGGTGGTGCCGCTGGGCAGGCTGCTGGTCTTCTCTTCGATCGTATTGAATGCGATGTCAGACTCGGATGTCTGGATTTTCGAATCGGAACTGGAGATGGTGATCACAGTCGATTCGTCCACTTTGGTATTCAACGCCGGTGTGACGGTATCATCCGGGTTCAGGGTGATGTCGCCGGCTTCAAGAACCGATTTCACAGTGGTGAAGTTATCTCCCAGGATGATCTTCGACTTCCCGTTCACCTGCACCTTAACGTAGGAGGTGCTTGACGTGCCGTCTCCCTGACCCTGATTGAGCGCTTTGCGCACGGTATCGCGAGACACCGTGAGACCTTCGGTTTGCGTGGCGGAATATTCGGTTACCTCGCCTGCCGTCGCCTTATGGGATTCGCCGTAGAAGTCACGTGAGAACAGTCCCACGCAAACCATCATCACGATGGCTACGATCCCTGCCACCAGTCTCGTCCATTGACGCTTCGTCAGAGCCGCGAACAGTGAAACATGTTCTTTGCGGTGACTCGCCATCATTCTCCTCAGTGTTGTCCTACAGATCCTCAGCGTGACGGGTGCGCATCATTGCCTCGCGCAGCACTTACCATTCCCTCGGGTACCGCATACCCGTCGCTGGAAAAACACACAGTTCCACCATAATAACGCAAATAGCGTGGAACGCCAGTTGGGGCCCATGCCGAAAAGAGAGGAGGGACCCCAACTGGCGTTCGATATGTCGATATGCCGCGTGCGGCTATTACTTCTCGACAGGCGGTACATCCGCCTGCTTCGCCTGTTCGATCAGGTTATCCAGATCGGAGGCGCGCAAGGCACCCGCCTGCTTGAAGATGATCTGCCCGTTCTTGGTGATGAGCAGCGTGGGAACGGCCTGAATGTCCGCAGCCGTCGCCAGTTCCTGATTCTGGTCGATATCGACCTTGCCGAACACGATGTCCGGATTCTTCTCCGAGGCTTTGTCATAGATGGGGCCGAAGGCCTTGCACGGACCGCACCAGGTCGCCCAGAAATCGACGAGTACCAGCTCATTGTCTGAAACCGTGCTGTTGAAAGTCTGCGAAGTAAGCGTCTGTGTCGCCATCTGAACTCCTTGTATTGCTGTGGTGCCTCTGTCCGGCACCGCGTCTCGATATGGATTGACGGCTGTGAGTACCGTATTGCCACATAATAAAACCGTTGTCACAGAAGACTACAACTCTTGCTCCTCCCGCATTCCTATTTCCGCCTAGGCTCAGCTCTCGGCGCATATGCTTGGCGATCAGGGCCTCGCTCTTCCGCACGCACCTGCACACACGACTGCAAGGCATAAGCGATGTGATGTACGTCATGCGCGTCCCGTTACGGTCTTGTTCGATGTGTTGGGCAATAATAGGGGGTATGCCAGTGCTTAATGATGAAGTGCCAGACGACGGAGATTATGATGCCGGTCGCAGCCGCGGCGAGTTCGACAACATCACGCCTGAGGATTTTGTGCGCGGATCGGGGAGCAACCCTCCAGGCTGGCTGGGACCTGCGGATATTGACAGGGCCCGCCACCAGCTTCCCATCGCCTATGTGGAGATCGTGCCGGTGCGCACCGACGATCTGGGACGAGTGGTCCAAGTCGGCTCACTGCTCAGGATGTGCGAAGACGGTGCCATAGAGCGCACCTTGATAACGGGACGTGTACTGTTCCATGAATCCCTCCGTGAGGCCATCGCGAGGAATGTCGCCAAGGATCTTGGTGAGCTCGCCCTTCCGATGATTCCATCGAGCCTCCAGCCTTTCACGGTCGCCGAATTCTTCCCCACACCAGGGGTGTCCGAGTTCCATGACCCCCGACAGCACGCGATATCCCTGTGCTATGTGATTCCGGTTGCAGGGGACTGCAAACCGGAGGATGAGACCTTGGACGTGGAATGGGTCAGTCCGAACAGCGGAATCCTCGCCGATTTCATCAAACAGATGCCCAACGGGCACGGGAAACTGCTCCAACAGGCGTTGGCCTGGGCGGGCCTGAACTGAAATCCAGGGATACCAGCACCGGCATGCGCGCAGGCGCATGAGCCGGGTCACAGAGATGAAAAGAGCCGTGAAAGCATGAACATTCTCAATACGGTATATGCACAAGGTGAGGGAATCCCCCTGATACTGCTGCACGCATTTCCCGTCGATCATCGGATGTGGGATGAATGCGCGAGGCTTATCACCGCCAAAGCGGAGGAAAGCGGTCTTGCCCCGGTGAGCGTCTACGCGCCCGACATGCCAGGTGCGGGTGAATGCCCCGTGCCGGATGAGGCTTCAACAGGTGCGCGCGCCGATGATGGCGCATACACCGAAGCGCTTGACAATATGGCGCATGCCTTCGTCGATCTGCTCCACCAACTTGGTCACCGGCAGGCGATCTGGGTGGGGCTGTCAATGGGAGGCTACCTTGCACTCGCCATACAACGGCTGCACCCCGAAGCGGTCGCAGGCATGGCCTTGTGTGACACGAAGGCGGATGCCGACAGTCCCGAGAGCATGCGGCACCGTCTGCAGATCGCAGAGGAGTGCGAAGCGAGTGACGGTGTTGAAGCGGTCATGGGTTTCGCACAGCCCCACGAGCAGGACTCCGATATCAAGAAATCCCAACGGATCGTCGACCTGTTCACCCAGTGGATCCGCTCCCAGTCCCCACAGGGTGTGGCATGGAGGGAGCGTATGGCGGCAGGGCGCTGCGACCAGAACGATCAGCTTGCCACCATCACCACACCGGCGCTGGTGCTGAGCGGGGATCTGGATCCCTCCAGTCCTCCGGCAAGCATGCGACCGATGGCTGATGCGATGACGAAGGCGGATGTGAGGTTCGTTGAAGTCGGCAACAGCGGTCATTTCAGCGCCGTGGAACATCCTGAATCCGTGGCGAACGCCCTTGTGAACCTGGTCGAACGAGTGAGGACGGCGCAATGAGTTCCTCGGATACCTCATCGACGCTATTCTCGCCTCTGGCACTTACACAGGCACTTCCATTTCTGCCCTTGTCCCAGGCGAAAGTCGATTACCGTGTGGATCTGCGGTCTGAAGAGGGGCTCATCGACACCCTGCTGCGCAAGGCTTCAACGAGGGTGATGCTGGTCAACAAAGGGAAGGTGGCCGTGCCTCATGGGCAAGGCGACCTTGTCGACTACGAGTCGGTGCATATGCGCCTGGCCTTCCTGCCCGGAGAATATCTGAGCGGCGCCCTTGCGGAGAACCCCGGCATACTTGCCTTCTTCCTCGGACAGGAGTCCGCAGGTCCGGGACAGGTGCATGACTATATCGCAATCGACATCAGCAACGCCCATCAGGACACCCCGCTGCCGGATGCCGCACATGTGGGCGCTGACGATGCCTTCGGCCCGGAGCGTGATACGCCCGTCGCCACAGGCCTCACCATGCTGGAACGGGCCGAGCGCCAGCTGGACTGGGTGAGCCTCCGGGGATTCGCACCCCACTGCTCCGCCCTCGAAGCAGGCCTGGCGACAAGTGCGTCCACATTGAGTATGTGGCATATCTCACAAAGGCACTGCCCCAGATGCGGTGCCAGGACGCAGACGGCGCTCGCTGGCTGGGGCCAACGATGCAGCAACGCGGAGGACGGCAAGCGGGTGCTGTTCCCCAGGATCGAGCCGGCGGTGATCACCGCGACCGTCGATTCCCGCGACCGTTTGCTGCTCCAGCACAACACTGCGTGGGCGGAACACTTCTACTCGGTATCCGCGGGTTTCGTCGAGGCGGGGGAGAATCTGGAGCACGCGGCCAGGCGTGAATCCGCCGAGGAAACCGGCATTATCATTGGTGATCTGAAGTATCTGGGCTCCCAGCCATGGCCCTTCCCCTCCTCATTGATGGTGGCTTTCAAAGGGCAGGCCCTGGGCACCCGGATCGAGGTGGACGGCGAGGAGACGGAGGATGCCGTATGGGTCACCCGCGAGGAATATATGCATGCCCTGGCAAGCGAAAGCATGCTTGCACCGGGGAAGGCGACCATAGCGAGATACATGATCGAGGAGTGGCTCGGTCATGAGATCTGATTGACCACGCGTGAACGAATCGTGAACGATGCGTGTATGTACTGGTCGGGAATCGCGTGGCAGACGCTTGCAGCGCAGTCGATATGGCATGGTAATCGCGTATAGTATGGACGGTCAACTGAGGAAAGGTTGCTTATGTCCGACGGCAAGCATTCGGATGATGAAACGTCATCATTGTTCCCCAACGGGGAAAACCGAGATTTCACTGTGAGCCACACCGATGCCGGTGAGCCCACCGTGCAATTCGTACCGTTGCGCGCCTCGGACTGGCAGGATTCCGCAGATGAGAACGAGCTTGGACAGGATGCCGGATTCGCGGCCCTGTCACCGAATCGCAAGCGTGGGCACAAGGGGCTGATCGTCACAGTGGCCTTGCTGCTGCTGTTGGCAGCGGCCGCAGTCGGCGCTTTCTTCGCGGCGCAGTCGTATTTCAGCGACAAGGCGGCTCCTGGCGTGGACTTCGCAGGTCAGAGCGTCACCGGGCAGGACGAGGCCGCGTTGACGAAGACCGTCAACGCCGCATACGACTCCTCAACGGTCTCCATCAAGGATTCAAGCGGCAAGACGCTCACCGCGACATTGAAGGATCTGGGCGTGAGCGTGGATACGAAAACCACCGTCCAACAGCTGCTGAGCGCGAAATCCTCGGATGCCATCGGCCATCTCAACCCTCTCAGCACGACTTCGGTCCCCCTCACCTTGAAGACGGATGAGGCGAAGATGACCGACTTCCTCACCGACAAACTTGTGGACAGCGATCAGCAGGCCCATGCGGCAACGGTCAGCTATGACGCCGCCAGCAAGAGCTTCGTCGCCAAGGCGGGTTCTGATGGCCAGACTCCGCAGATCTCGACGGTCAAAGCGGCCGTCAGCAAGCTCAGCGATGATCCGGGCACAACGGTGCAGGCAAGTGTGACCTACAGCGATGTCGCTGCTCCGATCACCGAGCAGACCGCCCAGGAGGCCGCAGCAAGCGGCAACCAGCGGCTATCCCAGGCAATCACCATCGAAAGCGGTGAAGGCAAGACACTGAGCATTCCGGCAACGGAAGTGGCGAAATGGATCAGCTACTCGAGCGATCTGGACAAGGGCACGATGACGCTGGTCTACGATCAGGACGCCATCAAAAGCTATCTGAGTGACAACCTGGCCAAAGCCCTCAATCAGGATGTGGTCAATGAGGAGAACGTCAAGAACACCCAGGGGACCGTGCTCACGGTGACGACGAAAGGCGTTGTGGGAGTCGCCGTCAAGGACACCGACACCACCGCCGCGGAGGTTGTGAAGAGCCTCGTTGCAGGGCAGGGCGGCACCATCAAGGCACAGTCGGACGTGACCAAATACAGCACAAGCTCGAAAGTGGCACGCTATGACGTCGCCAATGGCGATCTGTGGATCCAGGTCGACCGTTCGAAGCAGGTGGTCACCGTCTACAAAGGCACGACCGTCGTCAAGACCTTCAATGTGGTGACCGGCAAGAACGGGGATCGCGAATCTGATCCGGGCACCTTCTTCATCAACATCAAGTACGAGACACAGGATATGCGCGGGGCCGACTACCTCAGCAAAGGCGTGAAGTGGATCAGCTACTACAACGGAGGCGAAGGCTTCCACGCGGCTCCCTGGAATCTGACGGGCATCGCGAAAGGCGATCCCGTGAACTACGGTTCGCACGGCTGCATCAACATGATCCCATCCGATGCCGAGTGGATATACAAGAACGCTCCTGTCGGGACGATGGTCAAGGTCATAGGTGCGCAGCCGACCGCCGCTGTTCGCTGAGGGGCCAGCGCTGTAAGCACATGAAGGTATTCTGGGGTCATGAGCGATAACGAGAGCAAGCAGAGCCCGAGTCTGGACGTTCCTGAGCACCTGGAATACTCGCAGGACCATGTGTGGGTGGATACCTCCTCCTCGCCGGCGGTCATCGGCATAACCGAATACGCGGCTTCAGAACTCGGCGACCTGGTCTTTCTGGATCTGCCGGAGACGGGCGGTCGTGTCGAGGCCGGTGACGAAATCGTCGAACTGGAATCCTCGAAGGCCGTTGAACCCCTGGTCTCCCCGGTTTCGGGAACCATCTCCTATGTGAACCGCGACGCTGCCGATGATCCAAGTGTCATCAACAACGACCCCTATGGGGAGGGCTGGATCCTGAAGGTGGAACTTGACGACGATGAACCCGAGTTGCTGAGCGCTGAGGATTACGGCAAAATCATCCACTGATCGCAGGTGGATGGGAGCAGCATGGACCAACGCAACAAGACCACGATTCGGGCCCGCAGGGCGACGACCTCATTCGACACGGCATCTCCGCGTGAACGGATCGAAGGCAAGCCCTTGCTGATCCGGACCGCGCGGCGTGGCGTGACGGGCGCCTTCAATTTCTGGATATTCGTCTCCAAACTGATCACGCATCGTCTGCGCTGGTATCCCATCGTCGAGCCTTATGTGGGGTATGGCACGCCTGATTACTCCAGATTGATATGCAGGACCACACTCTCACCTGAACGCGGACGTTCGGGCCTTGCGGTCAGGGGAATACGCAGCGCATTCAAAGTGCCGGCATCCAGGACGCAGGTCAAAATCAGTATCGACGGCACCCGTTTGCGCACCGTGCAGGTCGGCAGCTCGGAGGTCTACGACCAGCCTGACCGTGGACGCGAGCAAAGCGATGAATTCGCGCTTTCCGATTCGAGCGGCTACCTGGATCTGGTGGCCGAGCACCATCTGAGTCCAGGCCAGCACGAGGTGTCCTACCAGGTCAGCCGGCGGGCCCCCGTCACCGCGCCGTTGTACATCTATCCATCCTCCACTCCCTTGGGAGTGATTTCGGATATCGACGACACCATCCTGGTGACCCAGGTGCCTTCGTTGTGGCGTGCCGCCTACAACATGCTGCTCCTCAACCCCAAGAAGCGCGTTTCCGTCCCCGGGATGAGCGTGCTGTACAACAAGATCCGTGACCTGTATCCCCATGCACCCTTCTTCTACCTGTCGACCTCGCCTTGGAATGTGGAGAGCTCGATACGGCATTTCATCAACTATCACGGTTTCCCCGAGGGGCCGCTGCTGCTGCGCGACCTTGATCCGAGACCCAAGGATTTCATTCCCACAGGAGTGGAGCACAAGTTGGAGTTCGTCGATCAGTTGATGGCGGACTTCCCCAATATGAAGTTCCTGCTGCTCGGCGATGACGGGCAGAAGGATCCGACGACCTACGCCACGGTCGCTCGTCGGTATCCGGGGCGGATCATGGCGATAGGCATCCGACAACTGAGCCCACGTGAGTCAATCGGAGCCGTGGCCGGAATCACCGCGACCCAACCCATGCCGGTCACCGATGTACCGGTCTTCTACGGCACCACGGGATCGAATCTGATGAATACGATGCTGCCTTTCCTGGCGGCCTCGCAGGGCTCCCGCCATCGCTGAGCGGGGTCGCCCCTGGGCGTGCACTCGCCGGGGATGCCGCTGCAGCTTTCTCGACGGCGGCACTTGCGTCGCCAGCGCAATCGTTCCGTCGCTCCACAGCAATTCCTATAATCGCTGACATGACAACAACAAGCAGCGGCGAAGGGGCGGCCGCATCGATCGGCACTCCTTCTGATGCGCATCCTCCCGTGGCAGCCCGCATTTCGACCAAACGTGAAGTCGCGGGGGTGGAGTTCGACGATCCGTACGAGTGGATCAGGGATAAGGACTCCGAACGCACCCAACGGTATGTGGCCGGGCAGAACGAATACTTCGAGGCTCGCACCAAACATCTGGAAGGCCTGAAGCACACGCTCTTCGAAGAGCTGAAATCGCATATCAAGGAGACGGATATGTCGGTGCCGGTCCGTCTTCACGGATTCTGGTATTACACCCGCATATACGAAGGGCAGCAATACGCCATCCAGTGCAGGCTGCCGGTCGTCGACGAGGGGAATTGGGAGCCGCCGAGCGTGCAGACCGCGGATAATGCGCCGCTCGCAGGCGAGGAAGTGGTCTTCGACGCCAACAAGGAGTCACAAGGGCATGACTTCTTCCGCGTCGGGGGCATGGATCTCAGTGATGATGGGCGATGGCTCCTCTACGGTACGGATACCAGCGGGAATGAACGCTACGATATGCGCATCCGTGATCTCAGGGCAGAGGGTGAGGGTGGAGCCGCCGACCTGCCCGAGGTGATCGAACAGGTTTCCGCCGGAGGGATGATCACACCCGACGGCAGATGGGTCTTCTACACCAAGCTTGATGATTCGTGGCGTCCATACAGTGTGTGGAGGCATAAGGTCGGTAGCGATTCCTCCACCGACGTCGAAGTCTGGACCGAATCCGATGAACGTTTCTGGGTCGGCGTGGGCATGAGCTTCGATGAATGCCGCATCGTCATCACCACAGGATCGAAAACCACGACGGAGGTGCTGACACTCCCTGCCGATGATCCAACCGGATCCTTCGAGGTCTTCGTCCCCAGACGCGAGGGTGTGGAGTATGACGTGAGCTTCTCACGCTTCGAGGGCGCCGGCCCCGACGGCGAGGATATACCGCTGGCGCTGACGTACCACAATGTCAGCAACCCCAACTTCCAGGTCAATGTGATTGATATGCGCACCCATCAGGCGCCTTACGAGCTCACGGAAGGTGTGTGCGTGGTGGCGGGCAGCCCCGCCGGCTGCGAGCCGGTGCCGGGCGCTCAGAGCACATCCGATGCGGGTCTGCCGATTGATGAGCCATATGATGATCCCGCGAATCCTGCCGTGCTTCAGGGTGCGCGAGGGCTTGGTATCGAGGGGCTGTCGATACACCGGCACTTCATCACGCTGAGCTATCGCGCGGACAGTCTGCCGCGTCTGGCCGTGATGACGACGGATGAGGCGGCGAGGAATTTCATTGCGGGGGAGCCCTGGAATTTCCGTGAATTGAGCGCTGCGGCCCTGGGCGAGCGGGCGTCAACGGCGATGTTCTCCATCGGTGCGGGGGGCAATCCCTCATACGAGACGCCACGGATGCGCTACAGCCTCAGCAGCTATACGAATCCGGCACAGCTGCGCGAATTCGATCCGCGCAGTGGCGGTGATGTTCTGCTCAAGGAGGCGGAGGTCCCCGGGGATTTCGACCCACGTCACTATGCGGAGCGCAGGGTGTGGGCGCGTGGGCGTGACGGGCAACGTGTGCCTGTTTCACTGGTCTGGCGCGAAGGTATGGTGCCAAGCCTGGACGCCGACGAGGCGCGTGGCCTGACGGATCAGGATATAGTGCCTCGTGCCGGACTCGGGGAGGATGATCGAGGGGATTCACCTCGATCCAGTGGCGCGGGGGCCTTCGAGCCCTCACCCATGTTCATCACCGGCTATGGCGCATATGAATGCAGTTCCGATCCCTTCTTCTCTCCTGCGAGGCTCAGCATGCTCGACCGCGGAGTCATCTATGCCGTTGCCCACGTACGAGGTGGGGGCGAGATGGGGCGCGCCTGGTATGAGCAGGGTCGCAGGCTGAACAAGAAGCACACCTTCGAGGATTTCGTGGATGCCACGGCGGCCTTGCAGCAGGCCGGGATCGCCGACCCCGGGCGTACCGTCGCCAACGGGGGATCCGCAGGAGGCCTCTTGATGGGTGCGATCGCGAATATGGCGCCGGAACTCTACGCGGGTATCGAGGCGGATGTGCCCTTTGTAGATGCGCTCACTTCGATTCTCGACCCGAGCCTTCCCCTGACGGTAACCGAGTGGGATGAATGGGGGGATCCTCTGCACAACAGAGAGGTCTATGAGTACATGAAGTCCTATACCCCGTATGAGAATGTGCCCGATGCCCAGAGCCGCATACGTGCGAGCGGTGACGCGCATTTCCCCAAGATCATGGCGACGACTTCGATGAATGACACCAGGGTGCTGTATGTCGAACCACTCAAATGGATCGCCCGTTTGCAGGAGGCCGAGGTCGGGGCGGATGCCATCGTCAAAATCGAGGTGGAGGCCGGTCACGGCGGTGCCAGCGGGAGATACAAGCAGTGGGAGGAGCTGGCTCTGGAAAATGCGTGGTGCCTGAGTGTGATGGGGATAGCGGGCTAATGGCGTGATCCTTTCGGGAACGTGGGGCGACGGTCCATGACTCGGGTCCGTCCGGGCGATGATGCTGTCCAGTTTTGTGTCCAACTGACGGAATACCGGACATTGGGTGCGGAAGCTCTGCATATCCTCATGAACTATGAGTGAGAACACAGCACAACGCACATATCGCATCGCGGTCATCCCCGGCGATGGCATCGGCAAGGAAATCGTCCCCCACGCACAGGCGGCTTTGGAGAAGGCGACGGAGGGTCTGGCGGAGTTCGTATACGAGGACTTCGACCTGGGCGCCGAGCGTTATCTGCGTGACGGTTCGATCCTGCCCGACGAGGATCTGGAGCGCATCAAACAACAGGACGCCATACTGCTCGGAGCGGTTGGCGACCCCCGTGTGAAGCCCGGGGTGCTTGAGCGCGGGCTGCTGCTCAAATTGCGCTTCACCCTCGACCAGTATGTCAATCTGCGTCCTTCCAAGCTGTACAAGGGCGTGACCTCCCCTCTGGCGAATCCGGGAAGCATCGATTTCGTGGTGGTGCGGGAAGGCACCGAAGGTCTGTATGTGGGTGCAGGCGGCGCCATACGTCGCGGGACCCCCCAGGAGGTGGCCACCGAGGTTTCACTGAATACCGCCTTCGGGGCCGAACGCGTCATCCGTTACGCCTTCGAGCTGGCGATGAAGCGCCGCAAGCACATCACCTTGGTGCATAAGAAGAACGTGCTCACCAATGCCGGTGATATGTGGCAGCGTTTGGTCGATGCCGTGGGTGAGGAATACCCCGAAGTCACGCATGACTACCAGCACATCGATGCGGCGACGATCTTCATCGTCACCGATCCGGGACGCTTCGACGTGATCCTCACGGACAATCTCTTCGGCGACATCCTCACCGATGAGGCGGGAGCCGTGGTGGGTGGCGTCGGATATTCGGCATCAGGCAATATCAACGCTTCGCATGAATACCCCTCCATGTTTGAACCGATCCATGGATCGGCCCCGGACATCGCAGGCCAGGGCATCGCGAATCCCACAGCGGCGATACTGTCCTCCGCGATGCTGCTGCGGCATCTCGGCCTGGATGAGGCCGCGGACCGCATCGAGCGTGCCGTGGAAGCCGATATCGCCGAACAGGGGTCGAGCAGACGCAATACCGAGCAGGTGAGCGCGGATATCCTGGCCCGCTTGTAGCGCATCACCGATTCGGACATCACTTCGCTCGGGCCATGGCTTCACCGCTGCGCACCGTCGGATGAGACGCCTCTCTCCTCGGGTCTTCGTAGAGTATGCCCTAGAGGCAGGCATGCCTTGTATGCCTGGTTCACAGAGAGGATTGACCACATATGAGCGATGGTGATATGGCGATCAGGCGGGGTCGTGGGGAATGCAAGATGCAGGGGGGCAAACTCGTTGCTGCCAGCGTTCAGCTGCATGGATCACAGGTGATCCGATGCGTGCTCGACGGTGATTTTTTCGCCGAAGGCAATCTGGATAGCCCACAGGTGGTCGATGCCGTCCAAGGCTTCCTTGGTGAATGCGAACTGCCTGTTAGCGAGGCGGATGCCCTTGCAGGGGTGAGCCGCATTCTTGGCGAGTATCCAGCATCGTCGCTTATCGGCGCCACGCCCGAGACCATCGTTACCGCCTTCCACAGAGCGGTCACTGCGGCGACATCGCAGGGATCGGTACAGGATCCGAAGGTCATCGGGGATGGCGGCACGGAGACACCACGCCATGAGGCATCCCAACGTCATACCGATGTAGTGCCACACCTTCCTGACGGTCCGCAGGTCTCGGAGGAACTGTTGACGGATTTCCGCGGCCGCTGGCAGAAGCTGCCGGTGACCGTCGTGCATGATGAGCCGCTGATGCCATCCATGCAGATGGCATGCGACCATGCGATCGCCCAGGCCGTCGCGCAGGGCGATTGCGGTGCCATGATCCGCGTCTGGGAGTGGGCCGCCTCGACGGTGGTGATCGGACGCTTCCAGTCCATCGGACATCAGGTGGATGTGGAGGAGGCGCGGCGCGAAGGGGTAAGCGTGGTGCGCAGGGTCACCGGCGGGGGAGCGATGTTCGTCGAACCGTCGAACACCATCACCTACTCCCTGTATGCCCCACTGAGCCTGGTGGAGGGGATGACCATAGAGGAATCCTACCGCTGCTGTGACGACTGGATACTTGCGGCCCTGCAGGAGATCGGCATCGATGCCCGATATGAGCCCATCAACGACATCTCCTCATCGGCAGGGAAGATCGGCGGCGCGGCGCAACGCCGTTACGCGCCGAAACAGGGTGGTCCGGGGGCGGTCCTGCACCATGTGACGATGTCATACGACATCGATGCCCAGAAAATGACCCGAATTCTGAAAGTATCCAGGGAAAAAATGAAATACAAGGCCGTCCAGTCGGCGGTCAAGCGTGTGGATCCGCTGCGCTCCCAATCAGGACTAGGGCGGGAGGCGATTATCGGCAGCTTGATCGACCACCTGCTGCGCACCATGAGAGGGGCGCGCATGGGTGGAATCCCTGCGGAAATACGGCAGGAGGCGGCGAAAATGGACGAGGGACGCTTCTCGACAACCCAGTGGACATACGGGATCGCCTGAAAACGAGTTACAATCGAGCAGACGTTATCAGGTCGAGGACGACCAGAGGCCCGGCAGGAAGGTGGAGTGATCATTCGCAAGCCCAATGAGATTCCCGAACCCGGAAACGCTTTGCTTCAAACCGCATTGTTCAATCAGGTCTCCCCTCAGGAAGCGGACCTGTTGCTGCCGCACCTCAAATATGCCGTTGCAGGCAAGGGCGACAGCATATTCCGAGAAGGCGATACCGACCATCGTATGTATCTTCTGCAGGATGGCCGGGTCAAGCTGATTCGTCAGGCTTCGGATCACAGGGTGCAGCTGCTGAGCATCCACGGTCGCGGCGAGGTGCTTGGGGAGATCCCGGTTTTCGACCCCAACGGCGGCCCGCGCACGGCCACCGCTGTGGCGATGACGAACCACACCACGGTGGCGGTGCTTGAGCATGAGGATCTTTTCACATGGTTGAATGATCATCCGCGCGTGGCCGTGGACATGCTCCAGGTCCTTGCGAATCGCATGCGCAGCAATAATGAGCGCATTTCCGACCTGGTGTTCATGGATGTGCCCGCACGTTTGGCGAAAACCCTGCTGAGTCTGGCGATGAGGTTCGGCGAGCCGATCGAGGCCGGTCTGATGGTACCGCACGATCTGACGCAGGAGGAGCTTGCGCAACTGGTCGGATCATCGCGGGAGACCGTGAACAAGGCGCTGATGGACTTCTCGAATCGTGGTTGGATCTCACGAAAAGGGCGTTCAATCATCATCTACCAGCCCGGAATGCTGATACGTCGTTCGCGCAGGTAGTGTGCATATTGCCACAGAAACGGATTCTTTCAGCTTCTTAGTAGGCAGCCGGTTTTAGAATAAGCATCATGCCGAAGAACCAGCCTATGACCGTTAGACGCTTTTTCACCTTTGTACTTGCATACATCATCTTTTGTACGGCGGGAGGGGTCGTCGCGTCAGGCTTCCTGCTGCCCGCCGTATTCGGCCTCAACGCGGCGGCGAAGTCGCTGATGCCGTCGCTTGAAGCGCAGGGCATCGATTTCGACGTCACCGACCTTCCACAGCAGTCACGCATCTATGCCTCGGATGGCAAAACGGTCATCGCGACCTTCTACGCGCAGAACCGCATCGTCGTGCCCCTCAGTGAAGTGTCGGACTACATGCAGAAAGCGGTGGTCGCACGTGAGGATCGACGGTTCTTCGAACACGCCGGTGTCGATATCCAGGGTGTGTTCAGGGCCTTCGTGGAAACCTATGTGAAGAAGGGCGATACGCAGGGTGGTTCTTCCCTGACGCAGCAGTATGTCAAGAACGTCCTGATGAGCGAGGCCGAAGAGGATGACGATCCCATCGCGGTCTACCATGCGCAGGAGGAGACCGTCGCCCGCAAGATGCGCGAGATGCTGATCGCGGTGCAGATGGAGAAGAAGTACACGAAGGCCGAGATTCTGCAGGGGTATCTGAATATCGCGCAGTTCGGCAACGGCATCTACGGTGTGGAGACCGCGGCGCAGCGCTTCTTCAACAAAAGCGCAAAGGATCTGAATGTCGTCGAGTCCGCGACGATCGCGGCGATTACCAAGAACCCCACGGGCTATGATCCGACCTCGAATCCCAAAGAGTCCCAGGAGCAGCGCAATATCGTGCTGGATCTGATGTACCAGCAGGGTTACATCACCAAGAAGCAGCGCGACGAGGCCAAGGCGACGCCGATCGCCTCCACGTTGCATGTGCAGAGTGTCGCCGCAGGCTGCCAGGCATCCGGTGACGCCGCCTACTTCTGCGATTACGTGACCAAGCAGATCCTCAACTCCTCGGAGTTCGGCAAGACCCAGGCCGCACGCGACAAGTTGCTGAAGGAGGGCGGTCTGGAGATCTATTCGACGATGGATGTCAAGGCCAACAGCGACGCGATGAAAGCGGCCCGCGCCACGATACCCGTTGATGATCCGACCGGCTTCGAGGTGACGATAGCGGCCATCAAACCCGGTACCGGTGAGGTACTGGGCTTCGGCATCAACAGAACCTATGATGCCACCCAGGATTCTGGTGGCGGCACCAAGACGGCGATCAACTATGCGGTGGATGAAGCGGATGGCGGCGGTTGGGGATTCCAGGTCGGTTCGACGTGGAAACCCATCAACCTCGCGGCGTGGATGGCCGCAGGCAAATCCATCAACCAGTCGCTCACCACCTCGACTTCCTACAGTCTGAGCTCCTTCCCCGACTACACGGGAACGGGGACGTGGAATGTCCAGAATTCGGGTGGCGGTACGACATCGCCGGAATCTCCGTTGTTGGGCCTGATCCGCTCGCATAACACGACCCAGGCCTCGATGGCGCAGATCATCGGCTTGAAGCAGATCGCCAATACGGCCAAGGCGATGGGCTACCATAACTCGCCTGAAGGGCAGGAGGACATCTTCTCCTCGAACTCCTTCAACCCCCCGATGGTTATCGGAACGGTTCAGGCATCACCGTTGACGATGGCGAATGTGTATGCGACGATCGCCGCAAACGGTGTGGAATGCACCCCGATCGCGCTCAAGAAGGTGGTGGACAAGGACGGCAAGCAGCTCAAGGTGCCATCGGCGAACTGCCACCAGGCCATTGATTCGGGCATCGCGCAGACCGTGGCGTATGCGATGAACCAGGGCGTTGTGCAGAGCGACGGCGAGGCGAAGACGACCCAGTTGGATGGAGGGCGCAAAACCTTCGCCAAGACGGGTACCAATGAGGATACGTACATGCTTACCGGAGGCTTCGTGCCTTCCGTGGCCGCTTATGTGGCGGTGGGCAACGCCGAATCCCAGGTGTCCTTCAACAACAAGACCATCAACGGGGTCTACCACAGCACTTGGTATGGTGCGTATATCGCAACACCGGCGTGGAAGACCTTCATGAACAGTTATCTTGCGGATACCAATACGCCCATAGACAATAACTACGGCAACGCCGATGCGAAGTACACGGGTGCGGCGACCACATCGTCAAGCAGCTCGTCCAGCTCGTCATCGAGCACGACAGGGCAGTAATCCACGGTATTCGCGTAGCGAACACGATCCCGCTCTGATACCCCACGACCCAGGCCGCCAACACGGCCTGGGTCGTGGGCATATTCAGCGACCCGCCCGAAAGGGCTCTGGTCGGTATGGGCATATGAATAACGGGATCCCAGCGATCGTCAACGAGATCGACAGCTGCTCGATGTGTATCCTCGACCGTCGAACCCCAGCCGAAACGCGGTAAGACGAATCGCTGTAAACCCGCCGACAAGGGTGTTGTGCCGGAAGCAGGCGGAGGATTCACAAAGCAAAAACATACCTATAGTATGATATTGCACATCATGTTCATTGTGTGTCCCCTTCGTTATTGCTGATCCCGGTGGGGGTGCCGTTTCTCAGAGATGGTGGTGCTCTCATGGCGTGGTTGCGTGGATATTTGTCTTCTTGTCAGACCGTCCCGGGTGCGGGTGCCAGTGCAAGGGTGGTGGGGGAGTCTGGCCGGCGTATGTCGAAGAGGGGATTACCGGCCCTCGTCGCATTCGGTCTGGTCCTGTTCATGCTTGTGGCCCAGATGGTGGTGCCGGTGGAACGGGCCTCTGCCGCTCCTGTTGATCTGGGGCCTGATGGGTATTTCAGCACGCTGGGCGCGGGTGCGCTTCCGGTGGTGGATAAGGATAACGAGACACCCGGGATACCTCAAGACGGTTGGGCCAATACGCGTCGGATCGTGTTCGGCAAGCAGGGGAGCACGGGCACCTATGGTGGTGCGTCGGTGTCCGGCGGGTACAGGACTTTGGCTAAGGGTGCGGTGGCGAGTGTGCCGGATGCGAATGCCTTCAGCCAGTACGGTAATCAGGCGTATTTGAAGTCCGCGACGACATCGGTTGCGGCGAATGAAGCCTTGCTCTGGGCCGATAACACGGTGACCGCCGATTTTCGTTTTGACACGAATGCTACGTATAGTAATTCCTTTGACAGTGCGACGGGTTCGTACCAATCGAATCTGGCGACGGTGTCGGATGCGGTGGGTTCTGCGAATTACTCCACGTTTGAGCAGTCCTTGATGCGTGCTGCTCCGGTGGAGGGTGTGTGCACTGCCGCCCAGGCTGTGGGGTGCGGTTCCGGGAGTTATACGCAGCAGTCTGATTCGGTGAACGATTACAGAGTGTTTCCCTTGTCTGGTGGTGATTTGAACCGGTTTGCTGGCACTACGAGTGGGGGAGTGTCGTCGGATGGGAATCTTGCCTGTTCCGCGAATACTTGCGCCAATGGTGCTTCTGGCTCTTGGCTGCGTTCTGCTTATTGGCTCTACGCGAACCGCGCGTTCTACGCGTCTCGCAACGGTCTCCCGAGCAATAACAGTACGATCGGCACCGGTCTCGGGTTGCGTCCTGCTGTTCGTCTGAGTCTTGAACATCTGCTGCTGTCGGCGGATAGTGGCGATCAGAGTCAGAATATGTCGGGTGATTTGCGGTTGACATTTGCGGAGCTTGGCAAGCAGTTGAGCTCG
>NZ_JGZI01000002.1 GCF_000741705.1 Bifidobacterium psychraerophilum
GGTGTGCAACTGCTTGTCCGACTCTACGAAGGTCAACCGCAAATCCCCCGACGCACCCTGACTTTGATTGCTGCTGAGAGCCGAGAGCACCAAGCCATCAAGATTCAAACGAACAGCAGGACGCAAACCAAATGAAAGATTCGCAAATTCACCGATCGGACGAATCCCCCCATTCCTCACCGAGAAAACAGCGTTCGCAGCGTCCCAGCGAGCAGAACGCAACCAAAAGCCTGAAGAATTGTTGGCACAAGTGGAAGAAAGACAAACAAGATTCGTATCCGACGACACATACCCACTAGTAGCCCCAAGAAACTTATTCAAATCACCCACTGACAATGCAAACACTCTATACGGATTGACAGAATCGGACTGCTGCATATAACTCCCCGAAGGACACCCCACCGGCTGGGCAGCCGTGCACACCCCCTCCACCGCGGCAGCACGCAACAAGGATTGCTCAAAGGAGGAATAATTCGCCAAACCTACCGCATCAGACACTGCCGCAAGATTCGACTGATAAGGACCTGTCGCACTGTCAAAGGTATTGCGATACGTGGCATTCGTATCAAACGCGAAACCAGCGGTCACCGTGTCATCAGCCCAAAGCAAGGCCTCATCCGCGTCGACCGACGTCGTCGCAGACTTTGTGTGCGCCAGATTACCGAACTGACTGTACGAATTCGCATCGGGCACACTCGCCACCGCACCAACAGCCAGTGTCTTGTACCCGCCGGACACCGTTGCACCGCCATAGGTGCCCGTATTCCCTTGTTTGCCGAACACGATCCGACGCGTATTGGCCCAACCGTCCTGAGGTACCCCGGGTGTCTCATTATCCTTATCCACCACAGGAAGCGCACCCGCACTCAGACCACTGAAATACCCGTCAGGCCCCAGATCAACAGGAGCAGCGGAGGCCTGCCTGACCGGCAGCGCCACCAGCACAAGAGGCAGGACCAGCAACAGGGACAGCAGGAAGGCAACTACTGCCCCCCCCCCGCGACATGGGACAGAGCCAACACGACCGGATACACAACGACCGACACCAGGCAAGCAAGCCATAGGAACACTCCCGCCTCAACACCATCCTCCTGTGACCGGCGACAGCATCAACCGGAGGACACGCGACCATACAATATGTTCAACATCATACAGTACGTACAGTTCGGCTTCATGTACTGCTTCTCAAGCCGGAATCCCGTCAGGCCCCGAGGTGAGGGGAATACAAAACATCCCCGTGGTTAATAACCACGGGGATGTACGCTAATGCCGAAGGAGGCGAATCAGGCTGCTACGCGCTGAATCTTGCCTGCCTTGAGGCATTTTGCGCATACGCGCACGCGCACGTTCTGACCTTCAACAGTGGTGCGAACCGCCTGAAGATTCGGACGGAAGGTGCGCTTATTGCGGATATGCGAATGCGAAACGGTGAAACCGGTCTGCGGTCCCTTGCCGCACACTGCGCAACGAGCTGCCATGTTGACTCCCTAGAATCGTTAACGTTCAAGTCTTGGTATTCGTCTTGCCGACAAGCGACCGGCCGAACACACAACTTCACTAGAATAGCGCCTCTTACGAAGATGCGCAACTTCGGTCCTGCCATCCTCGACCGGCAGGGGTGACGAGGAGGTTATGGCCTCTTGCCATCCCCCTCATCAAGCGCCCCGAACACCACACTGGCGATCCCGCACAACAGTCCCCCGATGACCCAGAACATCCAGAAGGGCAATTGCATGCCAAAGACACTCACATTCATGGCGCCTCCGCCGAACAATGCGATCAGACCGCCGATCGTCGCCAGAATCATGATCACGCCGCAAACAGCGCCGTTGATGCGCTCGTACTTGCCATGCGCGGTGCGCGCCGCCTGCTCTTTCTCGGATTCCCGGTTGTACTCGTTGAGGTCAAGCATGCCGTGGCGCACACCGAAGATGATGAAGCAGAAGGTGCCGATGCTCACTGCCAGCAGCAACACCGTGGTCGCCGCATTCGACCAGCTCCCTGCACCGGATCCCGAGCCATCCATGGCATCCGAGAACATCACCATGGCCACACCGGCCAGGATGCAGCCGATGCCGGTGACTATGCCGACAGCCAGCTGCCTGGCCGACCGTGCATGATCCTCATCCGAATAGAAGTCCTCGACGAAGGGATGCTTTCTCCTGAACTCGGCATGGCTCATCCCTGCCGGGATGATCAGTGCCAACCCGACCACAATGCCTATGAACAACACCGCCACGGCAACAAGCTCCCCTATGCCTTCCGCCGATTTCCCGCCATCGAAGAGAGGGACGAACGCGGTACCCGCGATAATCGCGGCGACGCCGGCGGCGATTCTCAACGAAAAGGATTTGCGATGGGCATCGTATCCGGTGATGTCCGTCGGGAGGCCATGCGTCGCCGGAGACGGCATGGTCAAAGGCGCGGAAGCGGCGAAGGAGGCTGCGGTCCCGGATGGTGCACCGTCAGCAGGGTGCGGGGAGGGAAAGGCCGGATGACCCTCCTGCCGCCGCCCGTCTCCGCGAGCGGATTCAGGCTTGTTCACATCGCCGAGGACCAGGTCATCAAGCGTGCAGCCGAAGAGGTCACAGATCATCAGCAGCTTATCCATCTCGGGGTAAGCCTTCTCCGATTCCCATTTGGATATTGCCTGCCGCGAGACACCGAGCAGCATGGCAAGCTGCTCCTGAGTCATATTCCGTTGCGAGCGCAGACTCTGCAAGTTGCTGCTGAAACCCATGATCGTTCCTCTCTCCGTGGATGCATGTGACGGAGCTTCCTCGCCCTCCGTATGCGTGATGGTTCAATTGTCCCGGAATGGAAGCGCTGCCGCCACCAGCTTCGGGTTGCATGGACAAAACGCAACTGCCCGTTGTCCGCAACCAGAGGTTGCATCCGCACCACCGCAAGGTTTGAGCAGCTTCTCTTCAGCCTTTTCCCAAGGACTATTCACTCTCCGTTCACGCCTTCACAGCCTCATGGACACCCTCATTTGTTAGCGTGCCATGCAGTGGCAACCGGGCATCTCCGGTTGAACGCGATCGCACGGGCACAGCCCGACACATATCGAGAAGGACGGTTATGGCGGGCACCATCCCAGTCGCATCAGAAGCATCCGACATGGCGAACATGCCACAGGAGACCGAGCAGGGCAACGGCATGCAGCCGGAGGCCACGCGCCCGGAGGACGTCCTGACACAAGCCACCGGGTCCGATCCCGTTTCGGCGCATTCCCCTATGAGCGCCCGGGAGAAGCGTTGGATCCTCTACGATGTAGGCAATTCCGCCTTCGTGCTGCTGTCGACCGCGGTCATCCCGATCTATGCGAATTCCCTGCTCAAACAGGCCGGTGAGAGCAACATCGTTTCGACGTGGGGTTATGCGCAGACCGCCGCCGCTCTGGTGATCGCCCTGCTGATGCCCCTGCTCGGGTCCATAGCCGATATCCGGGGTATGAAGATCAAATTCTTCCTCGGCTTCTTCGGAACAGGGGTTGTGGCATGCTGTGCACTTGCGCTCCCCCTGGGTTGGCTGCCCTTCCTCGTGCTCTGTGTCATCTCCTCCATAGGCCTCAACGGTTCGCTGACCTTCTATGACTCGATGCTGATCGACACCACAAGCGATGAGCGCATGGATCGCATCTCCTCACACGGTTTCGCCTGGGGGTATCTTGGCTCCACGGTGCCCTTCATCCTGTGCATCGCCTTGATTTTCGCAGGCCCAAGCCTGTTCGGGCTCAGCACGGCCAGCTGCACACGCATATCATTCATCATCACCGCCATATGGTGGGTCGCGTTCACCATCCCCCTCGTGAGCGGCTACCGACAGGTTCATTTCAGAGCCACCGCCGAGCACATGGGCGCAACGATCCGTGGAAGCTTCGCCGAACTGCGCGGCACGATCGCAAGCATCAGGCGCAACACACCACTGATGCTCTTCATGCTGGCCTTCTTCCTCTATATCGACGCGGTGAACACGATCATCGCGATGTCCACCTCCTACGGGACGCAGCTTGGCATCGACTCCACCCAGATGGTCATCGCCTTGCTGGTGACCCAGTTCGTCGCATTCCCCAGCGCCATCATCTACGGTCGCTGCGCCGGGGCCTTCGGAACGAAACGAATGATCGTCATAGCGGTTGTCGCCTATATGGCCATTGTTTTCTTCGCGGCCTTCCTGCTGCGCACCGCAACCGCCTTCTGGATCCTCGCCATTGCGGTCGGACTGTTCCAGGGTGGCATCCAGGCCTTGAGCAGGTCATACTACGGCAGGCTGATTCCCAAGAAGCGAGCCAATGAGTACTTTGGTTTCTTCGACATCTTCGGGAAATTCGCCAGCGTTCTGGGCACCTTCCTCGTGGCGACCATCACCAGCCTCACCGGCAACCCCAGCCTGGGCGTGCTCTCGATCGGCGTGCTGCTGATCGGGGCGCTGGTATTGCTCGCCATCCAACGCGACCCCACCGCGAAAAGCGCCAACTGAGCCCTGACCGGCAGCCAGCATTCGCGGCACCCTCTGCGGGAGGAATGACTTCGAGGGCTGCCAGGGCTTCTGCGCCCCGGAGCACCGGCACACCAAGGTGCGAGGGACTCCTTAACCGATTCCACGATGGGTGAACTACACTGAGACAACACATACGGTCGGTTGAGAAAGAACAAACGGGGATTCATGGTTTCACCAATAGTGTCCGATGCCATCAGAACGATGCCGAAGGCTGAATTACATCTGCATATCGAAGGAACGCTTGAAGCTGAGCTGGCTTATGAGCTCGCGGAACGCAATGCCATAGAGCTGCCCTTCGCAGGGCTCGAAGATTTGAAGCAGCGTTACCACTTCACGAGTCTGCAATCATTTCTTGACCTTTACTACCAGCTGATGTCGGTCTTGCGCACAGCGGACGACTTCCGCGACCTCGTTCTGGCCTACATGGCCAAGGCGAACCGTGCGGGTGTGGTGAGGAGTGAGATTTTCTTCGATCCGCAGGTGCATATCGCCAACGGAATCGACCTTGATACGGTTCTGGATGGTCTGCTCTCCGGGATGGTGCTTGCCCGCGAGCGCTATGGGATCAGCAGCGGACTGATTCCCTGCATCGTGAGGGATATGCCTGTGGAATCCGCTCTGGAGACCATCGAGGCGCTGGCCCCGAGAGCGGATGAGCTCCTCGGGCTGGGATTGGATTCCGCGGAGGTCGGATATCCTCCTGAGGACTTCAAGGATGTGTTCCAGCGAGCCGGCGATCTGGGACTGCGTCTGGTCGCGCACGCAGGGGAGGAAGGCCCGGCCTCATATGTCCGGCAGGCCCTTGATGACCTGCATGTGGAGCGGGTGGATCACGGCATCCATTCGGTTGAGGACAAGGATCTGATCGAATTGCTCAAGCACCGTCAGATTCCGCTGACTTGCTGTCCCCTGTCGAATCTGAAGCTGCAGGTGGTGAGCGACCTCGGGGAGCTGCCGCTACGCCGATTGATGGCTGGCGGCGTTCCGGTCACCATCAATTCGGACGATCCGGCATACTTCGGTGGATATATCGACGATAATTTCGATGCCCTCTCGCAGATCGGCTTCACCCTTCCCGAATTGGCATCCATGGCGGAGAATTCTCTGAACGCGGCATTCGTGGATGATGCGGAACGCAGGACGATGCTTGGGTCTTTCGCCCAGTGGAAACGTATGCATCACGAACTCCTGCAGAGGCCATAGCCCCGATACGGCCCCGGCTGTCTGGCTTCCGCATCCATCAAGCCCGGCGTTGTTCCCAGCGAATTAGCTAGATTCTCCCAGCTTGGTCTACTTGCATTAATGTTAGTAGATACCAAGGAATGCAGATTCGCCATGCGAATCTGTCGCGCACACCGGGGGGGGATGACGATGCGACGCAAAGCGATGGGGATAGCCGTAACGATTCTGGCGGCATTCGCCATAATCGTGGATGTCTTTGTACTCTTCTTCAAACCGAGCATGCAAGCCGCCGTCGCCGAGGATTCGAATGCCAACGCGCAGTCAGGCACCAGCACGAGTTCATCGCCTTCCGCATAGGCAAGCTCATCATCCTCCGCCAGTTCAAGCTCATCCTCCTCTTCAGGCTCCGGGGAGTCGACATCGACGACCGGACTCGCCGACGGCACCTATACCGGCGAACTCGTCCAGACGAATCGCGGTGACGTGCAGGTGCAGATCACCGTTTCAGGCGGATCGATCAGCACGGTGACCGCGATCAAATACCCCAACGAGACGAATCAATCACAGACCATCAGCGCGCAGGTCATACCGACCTACGAGCAGGAGGCGGTGAGCGCCCAAAGTGCGGACATCAAACTCGTCAGCGGGGCGACGGAAACCTACACCGGATTCACCGGCTCCCTACAGGACGCCATCAACCAGGCCGAGCAGGGAGGCTCATGATGACGCGGAACGACGTCGAAGTGCAGGGTGCAGGCACCGGTCATGACAAGCCCATGCTCGTGCATGTGCTTAACGTGATGAACATCCCATTCACCATCATGGTCAAGCCGTGGGGGGCCGTGCCTGGCGATCACCACCGGGATCAGACCGCCATCGCATCCGCCACGGATGCGGCGGTCTCGCAGATCGACGCTTTCCTCAGGGATGTCGACATGCGATTCTCCCCTTTCAAGCAGGAGTCATCAGTGTCCGCAGCGAGGCGAGGCGAATGGTCCGCAATGCTGCGGGATAGGGAATTCCGCGAGATCTATGCGAAGACGGCGCTGGCCAACACGATTACGCATGGCGCATTCGACGCCTATTATCAGGGGCATTACGATCCGACCGGCCTGGTAAAAGGCTGGGCGATCGAAACGGCGATCGCACGTTTTCTGAGACCACTGCTACAACCGTCCGTGGCGCCAGTGCCGCACCGGACCACACAACCATCACGGGACACCGATCACCGCGCACTCGCGGAGGCGGTCGCCATCAACGCCGGAGGGGATATCCGCACAGCCGTCGCCCAGCACAGCGATTACATCTGGCATATCGGCATCGAGGACCCCGAAGACACGAAAGCTCTGCTCGGCAGCTGCCAGATCCGTGATGGTGGCGTGGCCACATCCGGATTCAGCAAGCGCGGCGCCCACATCGCCCACACCACCGAAGACGAGGTCTTCACACAGCTCACCGTAATCAGCGACAGCGTCGAGGACGCCGATCTGTGGGCCACCGCAGGCATTGCGGGAGGCATGCATCTGTGGAGCGCACTCGTCAAGGAGCAGGGACTCACGGCGGTCGCCGTCAGGGGGAATGGCGAAGTCATACGGTACTCGGATGGCAGACTGCTGGATTCGAATATCCCGGGGCCGAAAGTCACCACAGCACCGTCCAACACGGCACAGTCCAACACGGCACAGTCCACCACAGCACAGTCCGCCACAGCACAGATCAGAGAAACACGAGGCCCATCATGCTGAGAAGACTTCAGATACCACTCACACTCACCTGGCTGACCGTGCTCTTCGTCGTGCCGATGCCGCTGATCGTGCTGCTCTCGAACGGGCTGTCGCCGTTGTACGCCAGTTCGGCGCTCGGCATCCAAGCCGGTGTGATCGCATACTCCTGGATGCTTACCGCCGTGGTGCTCAGCACACGCCCCCACTGGCTCGACAGACTCATCGGTTTGCCCAACATCTACATGATCCACGGCATACTGAGCCTCGGGGCCATAGCACTCGCCTTCATGCACCGCACCGTGCTGCCGTCAAGCGGCATCATCGCGCTCACCGGGAATACCGCCTTCTGGATTTTCGTCGGGGTCGGCGTCTGGTCGATGGTGTTCATGGCCGGATGGCTCACCACGCGCGTACCTCTTCTGGGACGCATCAAACGCTTCCTGGAACGGGTCTTCCGCCATGAGTTCTCAGTCTGGCTGCACCGTCTGAACCTGCTTGCCGTGATGCTGATTTTCATACATGTGCAGCTCATAGACATCGTCAATACGATCCGTCCCTTCATGATCGCCTTCGATGCCTTCGCGCTGCTCGCAGCCGTGTTGTATATCAGATCAAAACTGATGCAGGCTTTCGCGGCGCGCAAAGGCACAGTCGAGTCGAGTGAGATCATCGCGCCGGGAGTCCTTCAGCTCGATATCCATGTGCCAAGCCAGCGCGGCTCCTGGGAGGTCGGCGATTTCGTCTTCATCCGCTTCCCCGAGATCAAAGGTCTGAGGGAATACCACCCCTTCTCCATCGTCAGTCTGCCGCACCGTGACGCCAGGCTTCGCTTCGCCATACGAGGTGACGGCGATTTCACGAAATCCTTGGTCAACATGGTGAAGGAGGGCAGCGTCGTCGAAGTGCTGCCGCCATTCGGCAGATACCGACGCTTTCTCGATGAGCGCGGCGACAATCGGCCCATTGTGATCTTCGCGGGAGGCATAGGCGTGACCCCACTCGTTCCCGTGGCCCTGGCCTACGAAGACTCCGGGCGTCCGATCCGCTTCCTCTACACGGCTCGCACCGAGGACCAGCTGCTGTATGCCGACGAACTTGAACGCTGGTCCTTGCAGGAACACTGTGATCTGATGTTGCAGGCGGGACGGTTCACACCCGATGAACTGAGCTCAGCGATGCTGCCCAACGCCGTCTATCTGATTGGCGGGCCTGCACCGATGCTCAGAAGCACCCGCCGCCTGCTGGTATCCCAAGGCGTCCGCGCGGACGACATCTGCTATGAGCCTTTTACCTGGTGACCGCCGGCACCGCCGCAGTCGGGGCATCCGACGAGCCCGCCATGGAGTTCTGCCCCATCGGGGATGAACGTCGATACACGAACTGTGCGGAATCGCGCTCGACTATCGAGCATTCGGCCACGGCCCTGCGTGCCTTGCCGTCATACCCGTTGATCCGTTCGATGAGCATGCCGACAACATCCTCGACATAACGGTCAAGATCGGGATCGATCGTCGTCAACGCAGGGGTCGAGTATTCGGCCTCGGGGACGTTATCGAATCCGGTAACCTGCACGTCGCGAGGCACCTGCAGGCCCTTGCGTTGCAACTCGTGGATCGCCGCAAGCGCCAATGCGTCGTTCATGCACACTATGGCATCCGGGCACTCATGGACGGCCAGGAAACTGCGCAAGGCCTCAATACCGTCACGTTCACGCAATTTACGGCATGGGATGAGCATCGAGTAGTCGAGTGTTTCGCCCAGCTCGTCCAAAGCGTCGATATACCCTTTCATGCGCAGCCAGACGGTGCCTTCCCTGGCCGCTTCGAAATCGCTTCTGTCCGGATTACCCACCGGGCTGCCCAAAACCGCGATTGACCTGCAGCCGGAGTCATGGAGTCGTTTCGTCAGCAACTTAATGGGTTCATAGTTCTGCATCGTGACGGAGTCCACTTTGTCGTATGTCAGAAAATCGCCAGCGACGACAATCGGATACGGCTGTTCCAGGATTTCGGCTTCCTTATCCAAAGCCTGGTCATTGAAATAGATCCATCCGGCCGCAGGGAGCTGGAGATTCCTGGTGATGATGCGGGAGATGCCGTTCTCTTCGCTCTCATAGGTGCTGATGATCACGCCGTAGCCGTTACGCCTGGCGACCTCGATAACCTTATCCGCGAAATACGGGGCGAAGGGCTGTGAGAAATCGAAGATTCCGAGCCCGATGAGATTGGAGACCCCGGTTTTCAACGAGCGAGCGGATACATTGACCTTGTATCCCAGCTCCCTCATCGATTTCTCAACACGTTCACGGGTCTGTTGACGCATGCTCCCCGTGTGGTTCACCACATTTGAGACAGTTTTGATGGAGACGCCAGCTTCTCGCGCCACATCTTTGATCGTAACTCGCCGTGTCATGTCAATCACCTAAGTCGGTCAGCACCCCTTGTTGCTCCAACAGGGGTAGTGAGGTCAGTGTACCTACAGTCACGCACAAAGCACCGCGTGGTCCTCCCCGCTCCGAGCCCTGCAACACAGCACGCACAACACAAGTAACCAGGCAAGCGGAAGACAGCGACGCCTCGCGGTCACCGGCGGATACCGGAAGTGGTATCCGCCGATCCATCGAAGCCCATCCTCCACTCACCTCATCGCGGATATGATGCCCGGCCCTTAATCTGCCCCGCAGACCCGGCGCCTCAGGCCTTCACCGAACCGGCCGCGAGACCACCGACCCAATATCTCTGCAGAAAGATGAACGCCAGCACCATCGGAATGACGGAGATAAGCGATCCCGACGTCAGGAGATTCCATATCTGCTCCGATGCAGAACCAGCCGTACTTCTGGTCTGCCACTGCGACAGACCCACGGTGATCGGAAACAGATTCGGATTCGTCAGCACGACGGATGGCAGGAAGAAGTTGTTCCAGGCACCGACGATGGAAAGCAGGAACACTGTGGTTATCGCAGGCGTCATAATCGGCAATGAGACCTGGAAGAATGTCCTGAACTCCCCCGAGCCGTCGACCCTCGCGGCCTCGATCATCTCGTCCGGCAGTGACTCCGAACAATAGATGCGCATCAGATACACGCCGAAGGGATTCAGCATCAGCGGCAGCAGAACCGCCCAATAGGTATCCGTCATATTGATGTCAGACATCAGCAGGAATGTGGGGATGACCAGAGCCGTCGCCGGAATCATCAAGGCCCCGAGAATGATATTGAAGTAGGTTTTCTTGCCGCGGAAACGGTACTTGGCAAAACCATATCCTGCCATCACGGACACCGTTGTGGCCCCGAAGCCGCCCACGAGCGCGTACAACAAGGAGTTGGCTATCCATCTCCAATACACGCCGTCCTGATAGGTGCCCAACTGCTTGATGTTGTCCCAGAACGCCATCGTGCTGTCGAACCACATGGAGCCATGCGATCCGTTGAACAGACCGCCGTTGGTTTTCGTCGACGCAACAACAAGCCACCAGACCGGCAGCAGGAAGTAGCAGCAGCATACGATCAGGACTACATAGGTGAACACCCGTGGGTTTCCCCGAATGTGGCTCCCTGCATGCTTGCCTGAATGTTCGATTGCTGACATATCAATCACCCAATCCATTCGATCGGCGAGTCAATCTCATGAAGATGATGGAGAAGATCACGACGATCAATCCCAGTGAGAATGAGACAGTGGCGGAATAGTTCGTTTGGTTGTACCCGAATGCGAGTGCCTGCGCATACATGTTCGGGGTGTATTCGGACGGGATCACCGTTGGCGCCTGATTACGCAGAATCGTGGGCTCGGTGAAGAACTGCAAGGTGCCGATCAGAGAGAAAATCGTACACATGATCAAGGAACCGGTGACCAGGGGAATTTTGATACGGGTCGCAATCTTCAACTCACTGGCCCCATCGATACGGGCGGATTCATACAGTTCAGTGGGGATGGATTGGAGCGCCGAATAGAGAATGATCATGTAATATCCGGTCCATTGCCAGGTGACGACATTGACCAGGGATCCGAATATTCCATTGCTACTGAGGAAATCCGGTGCCTGTACGCCGAACAGCGAGAAGATCGTCGTGAACGGCCCCATCAGTTTGGAGTACATGAAGCCCCACATCAGAGCCCCTATCACCGCAGGTATTGCATATGGAAGAAAAATCACTACTCGGGACACCGAAGCGAATTTCTTCTTGAAGGAATCCAACAGCAGCGCCAATCCCAGTGCCAGACCCAATTGGATCGGAACCATCACGATCGTATACAGCACCACCAGCAGGAGTCCCTTGCCGAACGCTTCATCCGTAAGCACCCTGACGTAATTCGCGATGCCGGAGAACCGTTCTCCGGAAATCTGCGTGTATGTGAACAACGACATATAGAACGCGTACACAAGAGGAATGACCAGAAAAACCACGAACACCACGGCAAAAGGAGCCGTGAAGATCCAACCCCACAGATTTTCCTTGCCATAATGCTTCCGCTTGCCTCTGAGAGCCTTTGTCTGATTCATAAAAGAACCTCCTCGTGTGTGGAGGGAAAGCACCTCCCCTCCACACACTGATTGTCATGAAGCGCTATTTGACCGATTCGACCGTGAACCCCTGCTGCTTGGCATAGTCCTGCAGCGTTGAGGTGAGTTTGGAGACTCCGGAATCAACCGATGTTCCGGATTTCACGATGCTCGCAAAGGACTTTTGCTGGGCATCGTATGCATAGGTCTGGAAGGGCAGGAACTGGTCTCCGGCCCACCCCTTGGCAACGGGGGCTATGACTTCGTTCGCCTTCTGATCACCCAGGTAGGGATAGGTCTGGTTGATGAACTCCGTGGAGGACAGCAGCTTCTTCCATGTGGGGAAGAGACCGCCATCGCTCACCCCGCTCTTTTGGGCATAGTCATCGCCATACAGTTCACGGGCCACCTCGGCCGCGGCTTTGGTATCCTTCGCCTGGTATGTGACCGCGAAGGCCGAGCCGCCCTGATTCACATCAGGCGTCGAATCATCCCACTTGGGTGCTTCATAGATTTTGAAGGGGGAATCCGCGGCCGTCTTGTATGCGCCTTTGACGTAATATCCCATGAACCATGACGCCTGAACATATGTGGCGTAATCTCCGGCACCGAATTTCTTCATCGTATCGGTCGAGCTTTGGTCGGCTGTGTCGATCAGGCCTTCTTTGGAGAGCTTCTGCCAGTATGACAGGACATCCTTCACTCCCTGCTGGTCAAAATCGATGCCCACCTTCGTGGGATCCGAAGCGGAGTATTTGTAGACCTGTGCGCCCTTTTGGGCGAACAACGCGATATTCACCGCGGTGCCGTCCGTCTGCCAGTTGGTCAGTTTTCCTGTGTAGCCTTTGGCCTGCAGGTCTTTGCCTGCCTGTTCGAATTCCGCCCACGTGGTCGGAACCTTCACCTGGTATTTGTCGAATACCTCCTGATTGACATACATCACAAACGGTCCGGCATCCACCGGGACCGCGTAAACGGAGCTGGAGCTGCCGAAGGTCACCGAATTCCATGCACCATCCGTATAGTCGGCTTTGTACGAATTCATCCCGTACTTGCCCAGATCGACCAGATACTTTTGTTGCCCGGCGATGAACTGCGGCATGGCCTCGTATTCAAGCTGGATGATATCCGGCGCGCCCTTGCCCGCCTTGATGGTGTTCTGGAATCGCGTGTATTCCGCTCCACCCTGGCCACCGTTGTTCCAGCACACCTGAACATCGCTGTGGCTGTTGTTGAAGTGATCGACAATCTTCTCGAAGCCCGGGTACCATGCCCAGACGGTCACTTTCTGAGCATCCGCATGAACCACTTTGTTCGTGCAGGATGCATTGTCATTAGCATGTTTATCCGAGTTCGCCGTGGCTGTATCCGAGGCGTTTGAACCGCCACAGGCGGCCAGACTCAAACTTGCTGCAACAGCGGCTAGAACTGCAAAAATCTTCTTTGATTTCAACATCATTCACTGCTTTCCTTGTTGTCCCAGACTGATCGAGGCATCTGGCTCAGAGGCAGATGCCTCGTTAACGCTCTTCTCCCCCCTCCTTTCTGATTAGGCTTTGACGACTATGGCCGACCAGGAGGCCGGTGGCAGAGTCACCTTCACCACGCCATCCTTGATCCTCGCATCAGTATTGTTATGCAGCACGACCCGGTTCTGCGATTCGCGTGTGTTCGCAGCCAGCACATCATCCTCGTGGAGCGTGCTCATCTCGACTCGCGTGAAATCGCCGTCGGGCAGCTTCACAGAGAATTCGGCATCGTCATGCAGCGAGCGATTCACCACAAAGACGGATATGGAGCCGTCCCGACCCAAGACCGAGACTGCATTGACGGTGTCCACCAGCCCGTATTTCGCGGTTTCATGCTGCTGCGAGACCTGCTGGGCGTCGAATACGGTACCGTCCTTGGCCAGGCGCGCGGTCATCGCGAAGGGATGGAAAATCGTCTGTTTCCAAGCCGGGCCGCCGGGCTCCGTCATGATCGGCGCGATCACGTTGACCAACTGCGCCAGTGATGCCGCACGCACACGATCGGCATTCTTCAGCAGGGTAATCAGCAGATCGCCGAATACCACGGCGTCGATGGCCGTGTACGTGTCTTCGAGCAGATGCGGCGCAAGCGGCCAGTTGCCCAGTCCCTCGGGGCTCCGAGAGGGTTCGGCATCCTGATACCAGACGTTCCATTCATCGAAGGATATGGCGACGCTGTGCTTCGATTTCAACTTGGCCGCGGTGGCATCGATGATGCTTGCCACCTCCTTGATGAAGGAATCCATATCCACACCGGAAGCCAGGAAGCTCTCCATATCACCATGCTCCGCTTGATAGTATGCGTGGCAGGAAATGAAATCGACGTTCTCGAAGGTCTCCTCAAGCACCGTCTGCTCCCAGGCGCCGAAAGTCGGCATCGAATGGGAGGACGAGCCGCAGACGACCAATTCAAGATCCGGGTCGATCTGTCTCATCCCCGCGGCGGTGATCGCCGCCAGGCGCGCATATTCATGTGCGGTTTTGTGCCCGAGCTGCCAGGGGCCGTCCATCTCATTGCCAAGGCACCACATTTTGATGTTGAAAGGATCGGCCGCCCCGTTCGCACGTCGTTCATCGGAGAGCGCGGTGCCTTCGGCGATATTCGTATATTCGAGCAGTTGCAGCGCCTCTTCCGTCCCCCGCGTGCCCAGATTCACCGCTTCCATCAGCTCGTTGCCGCCGATTCTGCTCAGCCATTTCACCATCTCGTGCAGGCCGAATTCGTTGCTTTCCGTGGAATGCCAGGCGGTATCCAGTCTGTTGGGACGCGTGTTACCGACCCCGTCCTCCCATCGGTAACCTGAGACGAAATTCCCTCCCGGGTACCGTATCGTCGTCGCCCCAAGCTCCTTGACCAGGTCGATCACATCCTGTCGAAAGCCATCCGCATCTGCCGTCGGATGTCCGGGTTCATAGATACCCGTGTATACGCAGCGACCAAGGTGCTCGACGAAGGAACCGAATAATCTGCTGTCAACCGCTGCCTTCATGAAGTCCCCATCAATTGCCAGTTGCGCCGAGACTTGTGTTTGGCTGGACATGAACATCTCCATTCAGAAATATCAGGAAAATACTTAGTACAACGATATTCTCAAAAAGTATTTTGAGTTGTTATTTTTGTTTATTCTGTTGAGGTACAACTTTGTACTAAATGCATCATACAACGCTATGTTTGAAACGGCAATCGGCATACGACGATCCCAGCCGGGCACCGGATCCCCCCTCCGTCCGGCACTCCCGGGATTCCCCCGCATACGAAGAGCCACAATCAGTCCGCAATGACCGGAGACGGGAAGGTTCCCCGAAGTATCCACATCTTGTGGAATATCATTGCAGTTGTCCTGCGTGGAGGACGTTTCTCGGCACACCACTGATTCAGGGGAAAGGATTGGGCATGGAGCTTATACTGCACAGCGTTCTGGCTTGGCTCGGCAGCAACTCCGAGCGCATCATCATCCTGGTGGTGACCGTGATCGCCACCATCATCATCACGAAGATCGTCTCCAAGGCATTGAACGGGCTGCTTGACCGCTCGCAGATACCCAGCGCCTCGATATTCGTCAACATCGTGCTCGCGGTGCTGTGGATCATGGCCGCGATGATGGTCATGCAACCTGTTTTCGGAGTGAACCCGACCACCTTCGCAACCGCACTCGGCATCAGCGGCATCGCGCTGTCCTTCGGGCTGAAGGACACCATCTCGAATATCGTCGGAGGATTCGGCCTGATGGTCGGCAAAGTCATACAGCCCGGCGATGTGATTGCCATTTCGGGAACCAGCGGAACGGTCAAGGACGTCACCTGGCGGCACACCATCGTGACCGAACTCTCCGGCAATGAGATGTGGATTCCCAATTCCGTGCTGAACACCGTATCTCTGGAGAAACTCACCATGAATGGCGACGCGATGGTACGCATCCCCCTGGTGCTCA
The DNA here is from genome assembly GCF_000741705.1 of Bifidobacterium psychraerophilum. Lineage (GTDB taxonomy): Bacteria > Actinomycetota > Actinomycetes > Actinomycetales > Bifidobacteriaceae > Bombiscardovia > Bombiscardovia psychraerophila. The sequence goes on from NZ_JGZI01000002.1 coordinate 15,877, forward strand.
AAGGGGACTGCGATCCCGACCAGACGGCGCAGCAGGTGCTCGCCATCACCTCAAAGGCATCCAACGGCCTGAGCACCCCGTCGATCCCATCGGTGGTCAGATTCCAAGGCTTCACTGCATTCGGCATCAGCGCGGAACTCTGGGTGTTCGCCAAGCCCGAGGTGATGCCGGCCCTGCTTCAGGATACGGTTGTCCGCGCCCTGGCCGGACAGGACTTTCTGGTGCAGGAGAAGCCCGAAATCCCCTCCGGGGCATGAGAGACGCAGGCTTCGCCACGATGCGGAGCCTGCGAAGCCGCTCTCCGTCACATTGCAGACATACCATGCCCTCAATCCCCCAGCAGATGAATCCGCCCTCAGGCCTGTTGCGCACGGATCCACATGATGGCCAGCTGCGTGCGGTTCGTCATACCCAGCTTGGACAGCATGTCACTGATCCGGTTGCGCACGGTGCCTTCGCTCAGGAACAAGCGCGCAGCGATCTCATGGTTATCGAGCCCTTCGGCGATCAGCCCCGCAATATCGCGTTCCCGTTGGCTGAGCGCGGCAAATCGATCGGGCTCCGCTGAGGCAGGCGCCGACCCCCGCTCGTTGCCGGAGAGCGGAAGCTGCGAGAGCGCCTGAGCCCCAAGTACGATCTGCCCTGCCATCACAGCCCGAACGGCGGGCAGCACCGAGGACACATCCTGCTTGATGAGATAGCCTTTTCCTCCGATCGCGAGCGCCTCCTCGATGTACGCCCTATCGGAAAAGGTGGTGAGGAACAGCACCCGAGCCTGGGCATCGTCCTTGAGTATCAGACGTGCGGCATCCAGACCGTTGCCACCCGGCATCTGCACATCCATCAGCAACACATCGGGTGCGTTTGATCGATATTCCTCCACGGCCCGTTCGCCATCGGTGGCGGTCCAGAGCACCTCGACGCCTCCGCTTTGCAGCAGAATCGTCGACAGCGAGGAACATACGATCGGATCATCATCGACTATGGCGACTTTCATGCCGCACCTCCCCTATCCGTGCGAACAGCACGATCATCAACATCCCCATATCCCTCGGCGGCATCCGAAGGCAGCCAGGGCTTCTTCGGTATCGTGACGAATACACGCCAGCCCTTGCCGTAGGGACCGCACAAGGCGGATCCACCAAGTCCTTGGGCGCGTGCCTCGATATCCGCCAAACCCATGCCTCGGGGATCGACGCCGCCATGAAGAGCGGTACGGCGTCCGAGCGTTCCGGAGCCAAGACCCGGGGCGTCCGCACGTCCTCCATCGTCCTGCACCACCAACTGCCATAGTGCCGGCATATCCCTGAGCACGATCACCACACTCCCCGCATCGCTGTGCCGCGCCGTATTGCTCAGGGACTCGCGAATCGTCATCGCGAAGCAACGGGTCACGGCTGCGGGTGCATCGGATATGCCGTTCTCCAGATCCACCTGAGGAGCGGCCTCCCCGCCCGCGGCCCCGGCGAGGGAAGCATCATGTGTGTCAAGGCTATGGGCGGCGGTCTCTATCTGCGCATTGAAATCATTGCCCTGGTCCTCAAGATCATGAACGGATTCGCGAACCATCGTCATCGCATCACGAATCGTGGTCTCCAGATCGGCGAAGCCCCGAAGAGCCGTCTGGTCATCCGAGGATTGGGCGAGAAACTGCGAGGCATGGGCCTGCATGATGCCTCTGGTCAGCAGATGCCCCACACTGTCGTGCATCTCCCTGGCGATCCTGGTCCGCTCGAGCAGGGTCGCATGATGGATGGAACGGCTGCGTTCAGCCTCCATCTCCAACTTGTCGGAGTGGGCCCGACGCAACGCATCACGGTGGGCATCCTCGATCCTTACCAGACGCAGCCGCATTCCCCGCAGCGACGACACCGCCAGACCACACAGAAAAGCCAAAGCACCCAACAGCATCACGGCCCAGCGAAGGAGCGGCGCGCGCGTATCATCCGATACGAGCAACACGAGCGCCACAATCGCCCAACTGCCGTACATGACCCATATCAAGCAGCGACGAAAGCCTTGGAACGCGCTGTGCGGGTCTCGTCCATACCCGGAATCGTCGGAGGGATATGCGGCACCGTGACCCGCATCGCGTCCCGCACGGCCCAAAACCAGTCCTGCATCACAGGCTGCGAGGGGAAGGGCGCACATCAGGATTGGGAAGACCAGTGCGGCGGCGGCCAGGCACATCGGAGCCAGCCCAGCCTGCCATCGAGGCAGCAGCCATTCGGATAGTGCGCTGGCTGAAAGAGACATCAGCATCACCGCCACCAGCGCGGGGGTGAATGCGCCACCATCATCCATCAGACCCAAAACCACGCAGATCAGCCATACCAGGAGTTTGAGCACAGCTCGCAGCATGGCACCTCCATCCCCGGAACCGACTCCATCGTTTCCCGCTCTATTCCACCATCAACGATACCGTCCAGGACGGCCCGCGGGTGCAACCCCGAGGCTTCACACCAGCGCACATCCTCCGCATCCGGCCAGCCGAGCGCGCAGGTGGCGGGAGGGGATGACAACAGGGGGAGATTCCCTGAGGAATGGATGACAAAGGTCATCCGATCCGATGACTATGCTCACTGTCCTTCACTGGGCCGATGTGCGAGCATACAGGTATGAACACAGCAATATCATCCACAGCGACGGCGGCGGCGCCGGTCAGCGGCGAGGCCGCGCAGGGAAGTTCGCCCAGGAGCGGCGTCCCCGCAGATGCTTCCCGGACCGCGATATCAGTCAAGGGATTGGTGAAGCACTACGGCAGCATGCTCGCATTGGATCACTTCGATCTCGACGTTCACCGGGGCGAGATCTTCGGCCTGCTGGGCCCGAACGGTTCGGGCAAAACCACGGTCATCAACTGCATCCTTGCTCTTCTGACCTATGAGGCGGGGGCAATCTCGGTCTTCGACAGACCGATGACTCCCGTCTCCTACGATTTGAAACGGCGCATCGGGGTGGTTCCTCAAAGCGTCGCGCTCTTCAATGAGCTCACCGTTGAAGAGAATATCGACTACTTCTGCTCCCTCTACATCCCGAAGCGTGAGGAACGCTCGCGATTGGTCCGGGAGGCGGTGTCCTTCGTCGGACTTGAGGAATTCACACGATTCCGTCCTGGCAAGCTATCAGGAGGGCTCGCGCGAAGGCTCAACATCGCCTGCGGCATCGTGCACAAGCCCGATCTGGTGCTCTTCGATGAGCCGACGGTCGCCGTCGATCCGCAAAGCCGCAACGCGATCCTTGAGGGTATCGAACGCCTGAGGGATGCCGGTGCGACGGTGCTCTACACCAGCCACTACATGGAGGAGGTGGAGCAGATCTGCACACGCATCATGATTATGGACCATGGGCGGCGCATCGCCTTGGGAACGGCGAATGAACTCAAGGACATGATCGACCTGGGTGAGCGCATCACCGTCGGCACTCTGGATCTGGAACAAGACACGCTCGGCAGGATCAGGGCCCTGCCCTTCGTCATGCAAGCGGACTATGACGGCCGGGAACTCAATGTGGTCTGCCGTCACGGTGATCGCAATCTCGCGGACCTTCTGGATCTGCTCAATGCCAGCGGGACGAGCACCGGACATCTCATCTCCCGACCGCCCTCACTGAATGACGTGTTTCTGGAGCTGACCGGCAAGGCGCTGCGTGACTGACGACTCGCCAATCGCGCGAAGCCGATCAAGGAAGGATATATCGTGTGGACCACTCTGGTGACCACCATCAAGGTCAATCTGCGAGAGAAAAGCAATGTCTTCTGGATGTTCGCTTTCCCGATTATCCTGGCGACTCTCTTCGTCGGGATGTTCAGCGGTCTGGGCGGCGATGGCATCACGCCCCAACGCATGGCGATCGTCGAGGACAGCAACTGGAGCCATGTGCAACAGGCGGGGATGCTGGTCAAGACCTTGTCCGGCAAAGACGAGGCGAATGCCGATCGCGGTACGCAGCAGACGCTTATCACGCCTCATGCGGTCGATTCCATACAATCGGCGCAAGCCCTCGTACGGAAGCAACAGGCTGACGGATATCTCTATGCCAATGAGAACGGCACACTTGGCATTGCGGTTTCGGATACTCTTGCCGCCGATGCCACGAACGCGATATCCGCCAGCAACGCCAGCATCACCATCACGGCTTTGCACAGCGTGATCAACCAGTTCAACCAAAGCATGGCAAGCGCGAAGACCCTCGCGGGTGACGCGGCCCGGGGACTCGGCAATCCATCGTCAAACGGGACTGCAGCCTCCCGGAACTCATACACATACACCACCGATCATTCGCTCACCCACTTCGCGCCAGACCCTTTCGCACGGTACTACTATGCCCTGCTCGGCATGGCGTGCCTGATGTCGATGAGCTTCGCCATTGTTTCGATCACGCTCTCGCAGGCCAATCTTTCGCCTCTCGGTGCCAGGAGATCGATCGCGCCACTGTCCAAGTGGAAGCAGCTGAGCGCCAGCTTCTGCGCGAGCTGGCTCGTCTCCTTCATCAGCCTGCTCGTGGCCTTCCTGTACATCAGATTCGTATGCGGCATTTCCGCAGGAGGCCGTGAGGGAATGGCAATTGTGGCCATCGCGATATCCTCCTTCGTCGCCACATCCTGCGGACTCCTCATAGGGGCGCTCCCCTGGCTGTCCCAGGGAGCCAAAATCGGGATAAGCACCGCCATCGCCTGCATCGGGGCGCTGTTTGCAGGGCTGTACGGCCAGTATGCGATGGATGTCAATGACGCCATCAGCAGGAAGGTACCGGCCTTGCATATGCTGAACCCGGTGAAGCAGGTGTCCGATCTGTTCTACGACCTGCTGTACTACGACAGCTATCGGCCCTTCCTGCTTACCACGGGAATCATCATTCTTATGGGCGCTCTCTTCATGGGTTCCGCCGTAATGCTTTTGAGGAGACAACGCTATGAATACCTGTAAAGCGGCACTACGCATCGCCTGGCAGCACAAGCTCTACCTGCTGATCTACATGGTCGGTCTCGGCACCCTGATGCTCGTCATGGGATCCTCGGCCATCAGCTCCAACGATGGCAGCGGCAGCGGCGTCGACAGTTTCCAAGTGGCCACTCCACGAATCGCCGTCATCAACACTGATGGAGGGGCTTTGGGTGATGGGCTGCGCGATTATCTGGCACAGACCTCCACGATCGTCACGCTACACGATGACGCGCAGAGCCTTCAGGATGCCGTGGCCCGCAACGATGTCGACCTCATCGCCACGATTCCCGCCGGGTACTCATCACGCTTCGAAGAGGCCGCGGCGAACGGCGAACGGCCGCCGACCATCAACACGGCCGTCAGCTACACATCCGGCAAGGGCTCCCTCACGAAAATCGATGTGGACGGCTACTTCACACAGCTGCGGAACACCTTGAGTTCGGGTTTGCGCGCGGATATGACCAGTGCCGTGGACTACACCGTGCAGCAAGGTGCCAGATCGGATCTGCGTGCCGGGATCACCGTGGTACAGACCAAAAGCCAATCCGGCAAATCGCTCTCGAATGGCTTCGGAATGGTCATGAAGCTCTCGGTTTATCCACTGTTCACAGCGCTCACCGTATGTGTGTCACTACTCATCGGTGTCTTCAATTCAAGGGAGACGAGCCGCCGGATCACGGCCTCGCCGTTACGATCCTTCATCTTCAGCGGGCAGCAGCTGCTGGCCTGTCTGCTGATCGGTCTGATCTGCTGGGTTCTATACAGCGGTGCCACATTGGCGCTTATCGCGCCTCACAACCCGGGATTCTCTGCGCTCAGACCCGGGGAGGTGGCGCTTCCGGTCATCACGCAGCTGGTGTTCACACTGGTCGCCATCGCCTTCGGATACATGCTCGGGCAATTCAGAATATCGACCTCTGCGGCGAACGGCATTGCCGTGGCCCTCGGATTGGTGCTGATGTTCACATCAGGAGCCGCATTCGACCCCTCGGTCATGCCGGAGGTCATGGTGATCCTGGGAAAGCTCACACCAGGATGGTGGTTCTCGGTCTCGGTCGATCAGGCGCTGGGGATTTCGACCGCATCGCACACAGGGGCAAGTCTCTCGGGCTGGTTCCAAGCGCTCGGTCTGGTAGCGGCCTTCGGTTTCGCTTTTCTGTGTGTCGGTCTGGCCGCCGGCCGTTTCCGCACGACCCATCCCGGGACGATGGCACCGGCCGTCACCCAACTGACCGAGCTGGGATGATGCCCGGCCCGGAGCCGCCCTTATCTGCCCACGGCCAGGGCCGGAACAGGCCTGGGAACGAGTACGACATCGGCACCTGGCCGAAGCTCAACGGGCATCTCGGCAGCGGAGAGCTGGACCACAACAGACGAAGCGCTTGCTGGTGTGGCACCGCTAACGCCGGCCCGCAGAGGCTCGGACACCGCCGCATCCACCAGACATTCGACCCTGGCCACAGGACCAAGGAAATGGATGCGCTCCACTGTGGCATTCGCCCCGGTCGGAGCCGCGCCCGATCCTTCCTGCCTCAGTGCGAGGGATATGCTCTCAGGTCTCGCCAAAACGCTGACCTCGGCCGATGAACCGGCATTGACGGAAGATTCGACCAGAGGCACCCGTTGGCCGAACACCAGAGCCTCCTTTCCCCCGCCCAGCAGCGTACCGGGAAGCCGGTTCGTCAATCCGATGAAGGTCGCCACGAATTCCGAGCGAGGCGATTGATACAGCTTCCGAGGGGCATCGATCTGCTCGATACGACCGGCATTCATCACGCCGATGCGGTCGGCCACGGCCAACGCCTCCTCCTGGTCATGCGTGACGAACAAAGTCGTTGTGCCGGTCTCCAATTGGATCCTGCGGATCTCCTCACGCAGGGAAACCCGAACCTTCGCATCCAGCGCGGAAAGCGGTTCGTCCAGCAGCAGCACCTTGGGTGAAATGGCCAGGGCCCTCGCCAAGGCGACCCTCTGTTGCTGTCCACCGGACATCTGATGCATGAACTTGGCGTTCTGATCACCGAGCCCAACCAGATCCAGCATCTCACCGGCCCTGCGCCTGCATTCCGATCTGCCCACCCCACGTATCTGCAATCCGAATGCGACGTTCTGCAGGGCCGTCATATGGGGGAACAAGGAATAGGCCTGAAACACCATCGCCATATCCCTCTTGTTCGTCGGCAGGCCCGTCACATCGTGGCCACCGACCACGATGCGTCCCGAATCGATGTCCTCCAGACCGGCGAGCGACCGCAGTGCGGTCGTCTTCCCACACCCCGAACGGCCCAGCAGCACCACAAGTTCGCCTGGTCGGATGTCGAGGTTGAAATTCTCCAATGCTTTGACGCCGCCGTAGGATTTATGGACCTGCTGCAGTTGGACGCCGCCACCTACGCTGTCCGATTCACGGAGCACGCTCAGGGCCTCACGTATGGTTTCGGCACCATGTCTATGCCCAGCTTCCGTATGCCCGGCAACCTCCACCGCTTCATTCACCGATTCGTTCATCAGCTCATTCACCCCGGTATGCACCTTCGACGCGGCATCCGACGCATGCCGCTCGATGGGATCCGAAAAGCCAAGGCCCTCGGATGCCCGATCATCGTCCTGTCGCTTGTTGATCATTGCCATAAGCTACTTGTTCCTTCGTCGTTTTATGGAATCCGCAACCAGATCCAGAACCACCAGAAGCACCACGCCGAAGACCAGCGCAAGCAGGGCCATGGCCGTGGAAATCTGGGAATTGGATTGCCCGAGCTGATACAGGGCCACTTGGAGGTTCACCCGTCCCAGCAGGGATGCCACGGTGTATTCGCCCATCACCACGGCGATGCCGATGAATGCCGCGGATAATATGCTCTGCCAGAGATTCGGCAGCAGCACCCTGACAAAGAGCACCGGCCAGGATGCCCCCAAGGATCGGGATGCTTCAGCCAGGGTGCGCATGTCGATCGACCGCATGCCGACGGCGAGCGCCCGGTATGAAAACGGCATCACCAGAATCGTGTAGGCGAAGCATAGCCAGATCGGATTCGTGGAAAGCACGTCGGCTGAGAGCCAACGGTAAATGGGCCCGAGTCCCACAACCAATACGATCGCCGGAATCGTCAGGGGCAAGGTGCTCACCCATTCGACCACGCGGGCCAGGCGGGGAGAGCGCAGGTAGGTAATCACCATCACCGGGACCAGCAGCGCCAGTACCAGTACGACGGTCACCACGCACAACCCAAGGGAGATGCCCAGACCTTGCCACAGTATCGACATGTCGGCTCCAAGGGAATCACCGCTGCCGGTGAAGATGGCCTTCCACGCATCGACACCCCACTGGCCGGAAAGCGGCTGGCGGACGGTAAACAACATCATCGCCATCAGTGGTACCAACAGAAAGGCCAGTACCACCAGCAGTATCACACTTTTCAGTATGCGTTGCCTGCGTATCCGCAAGGCCCTCAACTGCGCAGGATGCGACGGCGTCGCTGGCACCGGCTGCGACTCATCCGCGCGCCCGGATGAGACCGTATCGGATACGCCCTGACTCTCCTGCTCCAATCCGATCACTGCCATCGTGCGAACCTCTTCTCCAGGAGATGACTGAGCATCATAACGACCGCCACGACCACGATCATCGCAAAGGCCAGAACCTGCGCGAAGCCCTGTTGTCCGGGATCCATCTCATTGCGAATCGCTCCCTGAATCATCAGGGGAACGATGATCGAACGCTGCGAGAACAAGGCTGCGGCGGTCGCATAGGCCGAAAAACTGTTGGCGAACAGCAGCAGAAGCGCGCTGATGAATCGTGGCAGCAGTATCGGGCAGGCGATCCTGATCCAATATTGCCAGGTATTCGCACCCAAGGACTCGCAGGCCTCTCTCCACTGCGGCCGGATCGAATCCACGGCCGGCAGGAAGGTGATGATCATCAAGGGAATCTGGAAATAGCAATACACGGTGATCAGTCCCGAAAGGCTGGAAAGCCAGTTCGGATTCACCGTGAAATGGAGGAATTGTTGGAGCATCATGGTGACGATGCCGTTGATGCCGATGGTGGCGATGAACGCGAACGCCAGCATGACTCCACCGAACTGGGCCAGGACCGAACTGAGCGCCACGATTATGCGGCGAATCAGGCCTTCAGGCTTGGCACCCAGAACCAGGGCGTAGGCGGCCAGGCCACCCACGCAGGCACCGATCAACGCGGAGATGAGCGAAACGGCGATTGATGTGCCGAAGGATGCCAGCGTATTCGCTTCCGTGAGCCTCTTGAAATTATCGAGGGTGAAGGCCTGCGTGGGAGAGAGGAAGGCCCCGACCACCACGATGCCGGTAGGCAGGATCAGGAACGCGGCCACATAAGCGAAAAAAGGCAGACTGACCGCAGCCGTGCCGAGGTTCCTGCGTCGCGAGAGACGGGAAGCGGCCGAGCGGAGGCCCTGTTCGCCGGGCCGTCCGCTCGCCACCGTAATGGAAGTCATACCTCAGTTACCGATCGTCTTATCCCAGTTGTTTTGCAGCCAGGTGGTGATCCGTGAGGAATCCTCGTTGGTGTACGAGATCGTGTCACCCTCCAACTGCGTCTGATCGGCGAGGATGTCCTTGTCGACCGTGCCGTCCTTCTCCATCGCCGAAAGCAGCACAGGGGTCGCCCCGCCTTTGAGCCAAAGGTTCTGGGCATCGGCCGAATAGAGGTACTCCTCCCAGAGTCTGGCGGCAGCAGGATGCGGGGCCTGCTTGTTGATCGCCTGATTGTAATAGGAGACCACCTGGGCCTTCGGGAAGGTCTTGTACTCCCAATCGACGCCCTTCGACTTCAGGCTCTTCTTGTAGGAAGCCTGGTTGTATGTCCAGTCGAACACCACTCCGGTCTGGCCGGAGTCGATTGTGCCATCGGTCACGTCGACCTGCGTCAGGTTCCCCTTATCCTTGAGCTTCTTGAAGAAGTCGAGTCCCGGCTGCAGGTTGGTGAGGCTGCCGCCTGAAAGCGCGTTCGCCATCAGGAAGCCGTTGAATGCGGCACCCGCCTCGGCAGGCTTGCCGTTCAAGGCCACGGTTCCAGCGAATTTGGAATCCATCAGATCATCCAGCGAAGTCACCGTTCCGTATTTGTCCTTGTTCCAACCGACGGACATGATGCCGGTGTATCCGGCGTGGTACAGACCCGTCGAATCCTTCAGACTGTCGGGAATCGAATCCCAGGCTTTGACCTTGTACGGCGCGAAATACTGTGTGCTCGTCGCGGCGACCGCAAGGCCCACATCCACCACATCGGGGGCCGCATCGGTTCCGGCGTTGGTCTTGATGGCGTCGATCTCCTCCTTCGAGGAGGCGTTCGGATTGGATTCGTTGACCTTGATCTTCGGGTACTTCTTCTTGAAGGTGGAGATCACCTCACCGTAATTCGACCAATCATGCGGCAGGGCGATCACATTCAGTTCGCCTTCCTCGTTGGCGGCCTTGACCAGATCATCCATGCTTCCGAAGTCAGCGAGTGAGGTGGCGGACGCGGATTTGGAATCGGCTGTGGACGAGGCACCGGCAGAAGATGTGCTGGATGAGCCTGATCCACACGCGGCAAGCGTGGAAACGGACAGGATGGCGGCGACTGAAACCGTCATGATCTTACGCAAAGATTTCACGACATTCCTTTCATCATCAGGATGAGGCAGGCCGTGTTCGAAATCGAATCACCATGAGTTGCCCGCACAAGCATCCTGGGCGAGGACGCATCGTGCGCCCTCTTCCTCCATGTCAGCAACTTAGTTTCACAGGGTGAAGCAGAGGGGTTAGCAAGGTGAACGGAATACGTCGTTTCGGTATCCGTATGTGAATTCTGCGGGATGGAAAGCGCAGCCGTGTTCACGCCCCGCTTCCGCATGCCCAAGGACCATCAGATACAAGGTCGCACCCGTCTTCGATGACGGGTGCGACCTTGCGGTACGGCGGCGGCTCGGTGTTCGGTATGGTCTCGCAGCGATGCGGGCCCGCCTCCCTATCGGCGGTTCAGCGTAAGGCCCCGTCGATCAGCGTGGTGATGAGCTCCGTATAGCCGATGCCGGTTGCCTCCCAAGCCTTCGAATACATTGAGATGGGCGTGAAGCCGGGCATGGTGTTGATCTCATTGACCATAACCGAGCCATCCTCGCTCACGAAGGTATCCACACGGCTCAGTCCCCTGCCGTCAACGGCGGCGAAGGCCTTGGCAGCCATGTCACGGACCTTCTGCAGCGTCTCCTCGGGGAGCTTCGCGGGCACTTCAACATGTGATGCCTCGGCATCCATGTATTTGCTGTCGAAATCGTAGAAGGCCTCGTCATTCTGCCCGCGGTTGTCGAGCACGACCTCCCCGGGCCAGCTTGTCGCGACCTCATCGCGGTCGGAAGGACGCAGCACCGCGCACTCGATCTCCCGTCCACTGACGCCTTCCTCGACCAGCACCTTCCAGTCGTGGCCGGCCGCTTCGAGTATCGCTCCGATGAGCTCCTTGGAATCCCCAGCATGCTCGACCTTGGTCACACCGAAACTTGATCCGGCGCGCGAAGGCTTGATGAAAAGAGGGTATTGCAGATGCGCATCCTCGATCCGGGCGAGAATCCTCTTTCCGGCCTCGATTCTCGCATCCTCATCATCCGGGATCGTTCGGGCATCAACCGTGATCCACGGTGCCACGCCGATACCCGACGCCTGCAGCAGCACTTTGGTGAAATGCTTGTCCATGCAGGCGGCCGATGCGAAGACGCCGCAACCGACGTAGGGCACACCCATCATGTCGAGCAGACCCTGCAAGGTGCCATCCTCCCCGTAGGGACCGTGCAGCACCGGGAAGACCCCGTCGATATGACCGAGGGGAGTCACCACGCCATGATCCGAGGAGTCCGCCATGCTCACGAAATTCGTGCCGTAACCCTTGGCAGGGTCCTTCAGCTCATCGTGATCGCCGATGACGAATCCATCGGCGCCACGGGACACATCAAGCAAAACGGGCCTGGAGGAGGGGGTGATCTCCACGCTGGGGAGCGAGCCGTCGTCGAGATTCCAGGCACGCGGATCCTCACCGTCTATGATCCACTGGCCCGAGCGGGTGATGCCGATCGTCACCACGTCAAAACGTTCCGTATCAATGGCCCTCAGCACACCTGCGGCCGATATGCAGGAAATGGGATGTTCATCCGCTCGACCACCGTATAGGACAACGATCCTCTTCTTTGGCATGATGCTCCTTCATCGACAACCGCGTGACCGCAGCTTATGTTCCGCTGGCTCGCACTCGCGACGAAGACCCCGCACACATCAACGCAGCATCGGCATCGATCAGTAACGCCCAACGAGATGTGCCGGATCATCCTCTCCCAGCTGATAAAAAGATTACCCCTCCCCCATCAACCGGCGAGGTCCTGGAAGGGTCATCCACAACTTCGGCACGTAGCGCGGCGGCGGATGACCCACAACACTCACTCCTCCGAAACGTCGGATGCGAAAAGCTCCTGAAGCATCTCTCCACAGGACAGACCTTCGTTGAGCACACGGCCCATTGCGGTGGCAAGGGGGGTTTCGACGCCAAGCGCCTTCCCCAGAGCCGCCATCGCCTCTGTGGTCGGCACACCTTCGGCAACACCGTTGCTCACCCGTGACGCCTCCTCGGGTGATAGCCCCTTCCCCAGATTCGCGCCGAATGTGTAATTCCTGCTCAAAGGCGATCCGCATGTGGCGACGAGATCGCCCACACCGGCCAGACCGGCGAAGGTGTGCTCCTGTGCGCCGGATGCGACGCCAAGGGCGATGAGTTCGGCAAGTCCGCGCGTCTGCACCATCGCAGCCGTGTTCTCCCCATATCCCGCTCCACGGCACATGCCGACGGCGAGCGCCACCACGTTCTTCAATGAGCCGCACAACTCGAGTCCGACCACATCCGGGGATGTATAGGCCTTGAAATACGAGGTGGTGCATGCCTGCGCGACGGTTTTCGCGACCACGGGATCCGAGGATGCGACCACCGTGGCGCTGGGCTGCCTGGCGGCGACTTCCTTGCTCAGATTAGGGCCGGAAACGGCGGCGAAGCGTTGTGCGGGCAACTGCAGGGCCTCTCGGACGACCTGATCCATACGTGCCCCGGTGCTGCGCTCGATGCCCTTCATCAAGGAAACGACAATCGCATCGTCGGGAATGGCCTCGGCGAAAGCGGCAAGGGCTTCGCGCGCATATTGGGCTGCTATCGCCACCACGACGATTTCGGCATCGCGGACGGCTTGCGCCCTGTCGTTGCTGGCCGTCATCGATTCAGGAAGACGGTCCACGCTCGGCAGCCGCGATCCGTTGCGGTGATTGACGTTGATGTCCTCCACGATTTCGGGTTCCAGCCCCCACATCGTGACCTTGTTGCCCGCGTCCGCCAGCACCTGGCCGAATGTGGTCCCCCAGGCTCCTGCGCCCAACACACTTACGTTCATCTTTGCTACTCCAAACGGAAGGCACCTCGCCCGGCGCCTTCCCCATTCTGTATTGATATCAAACTCTCGCGCTATTGGCGCGCCTTACGTGTCATCGTCGGGTAATCCCACAATCCTTCGGGAGGTGGCTCCTCGCCGCGGATCTCGGACATCAGCGCTTCCATGCGCGCCCGCACGCGTTCAGTCAACTCATTGACGGCGTCCGCAGGCGGCTTATCCCCCCACGTGTCCACATCGGCGAGCAGGTCGGCATAGTCCAGTGCGGTGTCGTAGCAGAGCACGACGTTCTTTCGCGGCCACGGCCACCAGTGGTTGATGGATGCGGCTCCCCAGGTCACAGCGGGGAACAAGGGCACCTGCTTGCCGAGACGACGTGAGGATTCCAACGCGATGTATCCGATGCCCGGTTTCAGTGACATCGGCCATTTCAGAGGATCACGGGTGACCGTGCCCTCGGGCCAGACGGTGAGGGGACGGCCACCGGTGATGATGTTGATCGATTCTTCCTCGATCACCCTGGCCTGGCCGGTGCGACGAGGTACGGGCTGCATCCCGACCAAACGGAACCATTTGCCGATGATCGGCCATCCCGCCATCTCGGCCTTCGCCATGTAACGCGGCCTACGCCCCATATGGAATATCGACATCATGGGGATGAAGACATCGAACTGCGTCACATGCGTCGCGGCCGTAATGAAGGTGCCGGTTTCGGGAACGTTCTCCAAGCCCCAGGCCAGCACCTTGCAGCGGTTACGAACCACCCAAGTGGCTCCGGCGAGCAGCCTGTCCGTGGCCTTCGGGTTCTGTGCCGCTATCTCCGCGGCATTGGGTCGATGCACTCCGGTGGGGTAATACTGGGTGGGGTCCACGAGGTGATGTTTCTCGCGCAGCAGATCCACCTGCACATCCGAAAGTGGCTCCACTGCCGAGCGTGGAGACGGTTTTCCTTTGGATACCATAGCCTCTATTGTGCCCTACATCGTGGCCCTCCGGTGCAGATGCCCCCGAATTGCCGTGGATCAATCCCTCGCGCTCAGGAAATATCAGCTCCCAAGGCGCTCAGTTTCTCACGGAAATCCTCATATCCACGATCGATGAGTGAGATGCCGTGCACGGTGGACGGGCCCTCAGCCGTCAGTGCGGCGATCAGGTGGCTGAACCCCCCGCGCAGATCAGGCACATCGATATCCTGGCCGGTCAGCGGAGTGGGTCCGAAGATCACTGCGGAATGTTCGAAGTTCTGCTGCTGGAAGCGGCATGGGAGCGAACCGAGGCACTCGCGGTACAACTGGATCGTCGCCCCCATCGAAATCAGGGGCTTGGTGAAGCCGAAACGGTTCTCGTACACGGTCTCATGCACGATGCTCAGCCCTTTGGCCTGCGTCAATGCCACAACCAGGGGCTGCTGCCAGTCGGTCATGAAGCCGGGATGCACATCGGTTTCGATGGCCACAGGCTTCAGATCGCCGCCCGGATGCCAGAAGCGTATGCCGTTGTCGCGAACGTCGAATTCCCCGCCGATTTTGCGGAACACATTGAGGAAGGTCATCATCGAAGGCTGATCCGCACCCTCAACGAAGATGTCGCCATGTGTGGCGAGTGCCGCGGAGGCCCAGCTCGCGCCCTCGATGCGGTCGGGCAGCGAGGTGTGCGTATAGCCTTTGAGGGCCTTGACGCCTTCGATGCGTATCGTCCGGTCGACATCGACGGAGATCTGAGCCCCCATCTTCTGCAGGACCGCGACCAGATCCATGATCTCCGGTTCGGTGGCGGCTCCGGAAAGCTCGGTCTTCCCTTCCGCCAGGACGGCCGCGAGCAGAGTCTGCTCGGTGGCGCCTACAGAAGGGTAAGGCAGATGAATCTTGGCGCCATGCAAACCATCCGGTGCGGTGATATGGATGCCCGCCTCATGCTCCTTATCGACCTGCGCACCCAGACGCCGCAAGGTCTCCAGATGGAAGTCGATGGGACGGCTGCCGATGCGGCATCCGCCCAGCGCCGGTATGAAGGCCTCTCCCAGACGGTGCAGGAGCGGGCCGGAGAACAGGATCGGAATACGGGAAGAGCCCGAAAGCGTGTCCACATCGGCGACGTCGGCCAGTTCGACATGTGTTGCGTCAATGGTGACCACACCGTCCTTCGCCTGGACGTCGACGCCGACGCCGTGCAGGCGCAGCAGATCGGAAACGACCTGCACATCCCTGATCTCCGGAACGTTCTTCAATGTGGATACACCTGGCGCGAGCAGTGCCGCGACCATGGCCTTGCTCACGAAGTTCTTCGCACCACGCACCCTGATCGTGCCCTCAAGAGGTTTACCCCCCACGACATGCAATACATCTCTCTCAGGTTCAACACTGGCCACGGCAGACTCCTCTTTATCCGAATGCGGTCCTTACACGACTGATTCTCCCTACAACTTCAAATAGTCTGCCACATGGCATGTGGGGACAGCGTGAAATGTGCGCGAAGCCGAACCCAGCCTCCACACCTCGTTTCCTCATCGAAGAGAACGCGCGATTTTCGAGCCGAGATCGGGATCCCACATCGCGCCGGTCGCACTCATCACCGCATCCGCTCCGGCCTGGCGGTACTCGGCGAAATCCTGCGCATCAAGCACACCCCCGACGCCCACGATCGAGAAATCCAGATCACGCCGGGAGCGCATCCCGTCGAGTCTCCTGACCATATCGAGACCGGAAGGACGTATGGCATTGCCGCATACACCGCTGCGGTCGCGCCCCTCGCCCGGAAGAGCCTGATTGCCTCGGGCATCCACGAGCTTTGCGGAAATCGTGTTGATGGCCGCCAGACCCTGGACCACACCGTGGGCCACCGTGGCTTCGATGATGCGGTCAAGGGCCCGGTCATCGGGTATGTACGCCAGCTTGACGATCAGCGGGATGTCCCCTATCTCATTCTTCACGGCTTCGCATATCCGCCCCACCAACTGAGGGTCATCGCACAGCAGACGGTGTTTGCCCTCATTCGGGCAACTGGTGTTCATCTCGATCACCTTGGCACCTGTTTCCTGAAGCAAGGCGGCCGTGTCAACATGGTCACGGATATACGCTGCGGTATCCATTCCGGATACGCGGGAGCCCTGGAAGCTGCCGATAAGCAATTGCCCCGGACCCGCGTGGGCTATGGCCTGCTGCATGTCCGGCTGCCAGACATCGGGATCACGCGAGGGCACTCCGAATGAATTCGAGATGGATATGGGCCTGCCGTAACGGTCGTCGGCCAGCACACCCTCGTCGCTTTCGGTACCTCCCGGTTCGAGAAAACCATCCTCGGCAGCGGGATGAACGGCGAGCACGTTGGGGAAGGGGTTGCATGCCCAGGCCCTGGAACGCACCGTTTTGTAGACGCAGATGTCGAAGCCCATCCGGAAGGCGGCATCCGTGAACGCGCTGTTGAGCAGCGGTCCCGCAGGGATACCGAAGGGTGTCCTCAGTGGCTGGCCCAGGAAGGAGAAGGGCGTATCCACCGCACCCCCCGAAGGGGTGACCGTCTGCCGCGATGATGCGTCGGCCTGCGCGAATGCACCGAAAGGACCCTCCGCATAGTTCCGCTCATAGCTGCGTTTCACATCATAGAATGGCTGATCCGCAGCACCTTCGTCAGATTGTTGATTGACCCCACCGCTTTGGATGCTCATACACTCTCCCTCGCACAGCTGTTTCCGAGCACGCTATCGCGCCGCATAACGCCATGCTATCGGCAACACTGTATCCGCTCCCCCGAAACAGCGCGATGCCGGACAGCCTTACTGCTCGGGCGTTCCGTAGGGAACGCCCACGCTGCCCGGACCGTGCAAGAGCCTCAGGCTCTTGCACTGAGAGGTCCGGGCCAATTGTCTTGTTCCTCGCGGGCGGAGGTTATGGGCTCGGATGGCAGGTGCCTGGCCGGAATCGTCTTTGGTTTGAAGGGGAATCGCTCGGCCCTGCGTTTCTCGAATGCGGTGATGTCCTCTTCATGCTGCAGGGTCAGATCGATGTCATCGAATCCGTTCATCAAACGCCACCGCGTATAGTCGTCGACGTCAAAGGGAAGCGTCACATCGCCACAGGTCGCTGTCCTCTCCTGCAGATCGACGGTGATGCTGCGTCCGGGCTCCTCCTCAAGCAGCTTCCAGAGCAACTCGATCGACTCCTGAGGCATGATCGCCGCAAGCACTCCGTTCTTCGCGGCATTGCCGTAGAAGATGTCCGCGAAACGGGGGGCGATGACCACACGGAAACCATAGTCGTGCAGTGCCCACACCGCATGCTCGCGAGACGAGCCGATGCCGAAATCGGATCCGGTAACCAGAATCTGGCCGGAGGCATACTCCTTCTGGTTCAGCGCGAAGGCCGGGTCGCGTCGCCAGGCATAGAAGAGCGCGTCTTCGAAGCCGGATTTGCTGACCCTCTTGAGGAACACCGCCGGGATGATCTGATCGGTATCCACATTGGAACGTCGGAGGGGAACCCCCACTCCGGTGATCACATTGAGCTTTTCCATGCCCGTTACACTCCCTTCGCCGCAGCGCTGCCCGCACTGCGACACTGACTGAGCCGCTGTTGCCGCGAACTCACACATATTGCGCCTCGCGCATCTGATCCGATGACGTTCACAGGTCGGTGGGGCTGCTGATGGTCCCACGCACCGCCGTGGCCGCGGCGACCAGCGGGGAGGCCAGATGGGTCCTGCTCCCCTTGCCCTGCCGTCCTTCAAAGTTTCTGTTGGAAGTCGATATGGCCCTTTCGCCAGGAACCATCTTGTCTGGATTCATACCCAGGCACATCGAGCATCCGGCATTGCGCCATTCGGCACCGAAAGCCTCGAAGACCTTGTCAAGCCCCTCGCTTTCCGCCTGCAACCTCACACGGGACGATGCCGGGACGACCAGAACACGATGTATGCTCTTCGCCTTATGCCTGCCCTTCATCACCGAGGCGGCGGCCCGAAGATCCTCGATCCTGCCATTCGTGCAGGATCCTATGAAGACCGTGTCCACGGGAATGTCCTTGATCGACATCCCTGGCTGAAGTCCCATATACGCGATCGCGCTTGCCGCGGCACGCCGTTTGCTCTCATCGGTGATGCGCTCCGGAACAGGGACCTGAGCGTTGATCGGCAGCCCCTGCCCAGGGTTGGTCCCCCAGGTGACGAATGGAGCCAACTCCTCGGCGTTCAGAGTCACTTCCTTGTCGAATACGGCATCGTCGTCGGTTTGCAGGGTCTTCCAATACTCGACCGCACGATCCCACATCTCGCCTTCAGGTGCATGGGGACGACCCTTGAGGTAGTCATAGGTGATCTGGTCCGGGGAGATCATCCCGGCCCTGGCGCCCGCCTCGATCGACATATTGCAGATCGTCATCCTGGCTTCCATCGAAAGCTGATGAATGGCCTTGCCCCGGTATTCGATCACATGGCCCTGGCCACCGCCCGTACCGATTTTCGCGATGATGGCCAATACGATGTCCTTGGCGGTCACTCCCGCGGGGAGATCGCCCTCCACATTGATGGCCATGGTCTTGAAGGGTTTGAGGCTCAGCGTCTGCGTCGCCATGACGTGTTCGACCTCGGAGGTGCCGATACCGAAGGCGAGCGCGCCGAAAGCGCCGTGTGTGGACGTATGGGAATCGCCGCAGACCACGGTCATACCCGGTTGGGTGAGTCCGAGCTGCGGTCCCACCTGGTGGACGATGCCCTGATCGGCATCCCCCAATGCATGCAGACGGACGCCGAACTCCTTGCAGTTGCTCTCCAACGTCGAGATCTGCAGTGCGGAGGTCTTGTCCGCGATGGGCATGTCGATATTCACGGTTGGTGTGTTGTGGTCTTCGGTGGCTATGGTCAGCTCAGGCCGGCGCAGCTGTCTGTGCGCCGCGCGCAACCCCTCGAAGGCCTGCGGACTGGTCACCTCATGCATCAGCTGCAGGTCTATGTAGATCAAATCGGGCGCGCCGTCTTGCCCCTGGCGCACCAAATGGTCGGCCCAGACCTTCTCGGCCAGTGTTGTTCCCATCATCCACCTCATTCATCAATTCCGTTGCCGTGTTCAGCAGCGGACAACATTCGTAGTGCCTTAAATCGAGTATGGAACGTATACCAATTTCTGGACTTTTGCATTTCACAATATGAGATGGCATAATCCCATATATGACCTTCACCGAACCCCTTTCAGAAATAAGTCAGGAACGGCACGATAACGCTGTTCTTGCCCGCAGCGGCGGCGCCGATTCCGCACCAGCCATAGACGACTCGGAAATACATTCGGGCGTCGGAGTGCTTGACAAAACCGTCAAGATACTGGATGCCCTGGAATCAGGGCCTTCGACGCTCGGCCAGCTCGTCGCGGCCACCGGACTCGCACGCCCGACCGCCCATCGTCTGGCCATCGCCCTGGAACGGCACCGCTTCGTTCTGCGCGACGCCCACGGTCGTTTCGTTCTTGGCTCCCGCTTCGCCGAACTCGCCGCCGCAGCAGGCGAAGACCGGCTGCTCACCGCGGCGGGGCCGATACTCCAGACCCTGCTCGATCGCACCGGGGAATCCGCGCAGATCTTCCGCCGCCAGGGCGACCAGAGGGTGTGCATCGCATCAGTGGAGCGCAGCAGTGGCCTGCGCGACTCGATACCGGTCGGAGCGATGCTCTCGATGGAGGCCGGTTCCGCGGCCCAGATACTGCTGGCATGGGAGGATTCGGAACGCCTGCACCGCGGTCTGCGGCACGCGAAATTCACGGCCAGCAAACTCGCCGCCGTTCGCAAACGCGGATGGGCCGAATCATCGAACGAGAGGGAGGCGGGTGTCTCATCGATCTCCGCCCCGATCAGGAACGCTTCGGGAAGCGTGATCGCCGCCATATCGATATCGGGCCCGACCGATCGCATGGGAACATCACCAGGCCGTCACTACGCGCCCCTGGTGATGGCTGCCGGTAAATACCTATCCGACGCAATCGTCAAGGCGGCGCCGCTGGCCGGCAACCTCTGAAATCCGCAGGCGCCGCCTGATGACTCAGCGCTTTCTACGGGAAGCCCTCAGTGAGGCGAATATGGCCGCGAGCGTCGCCACCCCTCCGGCCAGCACGCCGGGTTTGCGCAGGAGATTCGCCGCATCCCCGGTCGAGCTGGGCATATGGCTCATCGCGAAGGTGTAGGCCTTATGGGATTTAGGCTTGCCCACCAGATCGCCGAATTCCAGCAGCTGCGTTCTCGGGTTGTGCGGATGGCGGATATCGAATTCGAACATGCGTGCCGCGCGCTTGCGTGGCACCGGTCCGTATGAGCCGAAGCCGCAGGTGGGCGTGACCCCGAGCATCATGCCCTCATGGGTGCCGACGAAACCGTTGCGGTGGTCATGCCCCGCGAACACGGCGAAGTATCCCTCGCTTCTTCTGAGGATCTCGAATTCGCCGCAGTCCGTATCCGGGCAACTGATCCCCTCGCCGAGGTAGCTTCCCGGCAGCGTCTTGGTCTCATCAAGCACATAGCACTGCGAGTCGTAAGCCCGGTACCCCTGAATCGCGTAAGGGGTGGTGGCAGGCACGACCCTGAGCAGATCATAGAACTGCGGCAATGGAATGTGCTGGAACACGATGGATTTGGTGTGCAGCAGACGGGGCAGCTGCGCAAGGAACGCGAGACCGGCGCGCGACGGCACACCGTACCCGCCCGTTTTCGCGTAATCCCCCGAATCCAATATGACCAGGCCGAACACATTCCTGCTCCCACTGACATCGGCAACCGGCAGGGCGAAGGTACCCGGTTCGCATGCGTAAATGACCTGATCGGCAAGACCGGAACCCGGCTGGCTACGGGGCTGGTCAGGTCTGGCGGCCGTGGATTCGGGATTCAGGCAGCCGGGGAATTCCCGGTAGATGGCGTCCATCTGCGCAGTATCCAGGCCACACTGGAAGTCGTGGTTGCCATAGGTCACCGCAAAGGGGATGCCCCGCGCGATCACCGGTTCAAGGAACTGCGCGATGCTGTGGCGCACCATATCCCGGGTGCGGGCATAGTCATGCTCACGCTCACCTTCGGCATCCTCATAGGCCGGGTTGGCGTTCAATCCTTCGATCTCGGCAAGGCCATCCTCGGGGATCGCAGGCTGATTGCCGCTCATGCCCTGAAGAGCGTTACCAACCCAGTTGCTGACGCTGCGGCCCGCGGCATAGACACCATCCCAACCTGTCCCCCAGCGACGTTTGCGAAAGGTCCTGGCGTATGCGGCATCGTAACCCGCGATCTGGTCACCGGAGAACACCACCAGATCGGGGCGTGAAGCATCACAGGCCGCGGCGATCAGGCTGATGGTATCCGGTGACACTTTGGGCCCGTCCTGGATATCGCTCAGCTGCAACACCCTGAATTTCCCGGAGTTATGGAATTGCAGGCGTCCCAAGCGGGCAGAGACCGAGACCTGATCGGCATGCGGGCGCCCCTCGGAATCAGGACGGGCATTGCGTGAAGTGCGAGCTTCAATCATGATTCCACACTACTTCACCAATCCGAAGATTCTCAATCATCAAAGCCCCTTACGCATAAGGCAATATCTCCACCCGAGCTTCCAGATACGCCGGCCTTCCCCTGCTACGACCGACCACATAAGGAAAATGACCACGAAGGAGCCAGATCTCGATTCACCTGTGAGGACACGATAGCTTTCGAGCATATACTGGTGCATGTCACGCGCCTGTATGGTGTGGGGGCTGTATCACTGGTGAGGCAACAAGGGGGTTTGCATCATGACAAAAGAAGTGGCATTCATAACAGGATCGGCGCAGGGCATCGGCGAGGCGATCGCCCGTCGATTGGTCTCTGATGGATTCGCCGTGGCGATAGCAGATCTCAACTTGGAACTGGCGGAACAGGTGGCGGCATCCATCAGGGAAAGCGGCGGCGAGGCGACGGCCGTGAAACTCGACGTCTCCGACCGTGAAGGCTTTGAATCGGCTGTCAGACAGGCAGCGCGCGAGCTCGGCGACCTGACCGTTCTCGTCAACAATGCAGGCATTGCACCGACCACGCCGATCGACACCATAACGCCGGAATTATTCGACAAGGTCTATCACGTCAATGTCGCCTCATGCATCTGGGGCATGCAGGCGGCCGTCTCGGTCTTCAAGGAGATGGGCCACGGAGGGAAGATCATCAACGCGGCAAGCCAGGCCGGTGTGGTCGGCAATGCGAACCTGATGCTCTACAGTTCGACGAAGTTCGCGATCAGAGGGCTCACGCAGGTGGCAGCCAAGGATCTGGCGAAGGATGGGATCACGGCGAACGCCTTCGCACCGGGAATCGTCAAAACGCCGATGATGATGGATATCGCGCATCAGGTCGCCGTCAATGCCGGGAAGGACGACGAGTGGGGCATGAGCACCTTCTCCAAGGACATCACCCTGGGACGCCTGAGCGAGGCGAGCGAAGTCGCTGGCGGGGTTTCATTCCTGGCTGGTCATGATTCCGATTACATGACCGGACAGACTTTGATCATCGATGGCGGCATGCAATTCCAGTGAACGGATACCGGCGCATCCGCAGCCGGTGGCTGGGATGCGCCGGTCGATCAGTCGAGGCCTTCGCATGACGCGAGGGGTGCACACGGATGAAGGGCCCGGCCGCATATATGCGGCCGGGCCCTTCATCCGTTAAGTCGGTGATACAAAACGGCGCATGCAGCCGACTGAGGGAATCGCGATGACCGATGGCGCCGAACATGCTGATCATTCAGCACGACAACACCCGGTCATCTCCATCCGGCAGCAGGCTGCACACCCGATAGGGTTCACACCCTAGAACGTGATGATGAAACGATAGTCACGACCATCAAGGACACTGGACACATAATCATCCAAATCGGATTTCGTGAAATTCACTCCAATGGAGCGAAATCCTTGTGCTGCCTTGCTCCTCAATGTGTGAGGCATCGCCTCATTGCTTGTTTCCCGAAGCTTTTTGTCTTCCGCGCTCACGTTGCGCGCCATATCCCACTTTTGATTTTTGTCAGAGTGGATTCGCATTCCTTTATGCATATTATTCACTTATTCCTAAACACATCTCATCTACGGCCGGTCCTTCCGGCCTCATATTGACTTTGTATTCGATGATGACTATACACCTGTTGCATGCGAAGGTAACGCTCAAAGCTGAGAGGGGCATGGAGGCGGCCAACAGCTCGGCATGCAATAATCTGCACATGGATGACTATGTATTGGCTGGGGATTATGACAACGAGACTTTGCAGGAAATGATCGAGCTGCGCGATCTGTTCGAATTAGGCGTCATTGATGAGACCGAGTTCTCGAACCGCATCGCGCAACTGATGGACTGGTGATACGTCACCACCTCATCATGAATGCGAAGTTCACCGCTCGAGCGTAAAGGAACGCTCTGCGATCCAGTATGCCTGAATATGGACCGCCGATCGGGGGAAATGACGTCCCCTGGCGATCAGCACGCGTATATCCCGCAAAGCCGAACGTTCACCGGCCGCCCAGAACTGCCAGTTCTCCAATCCCGGCCCATCACGCATCACACTCTGCAGAACGGATTCCACGCAACTCACAGGCGAAGCGCCGTCGACGAAGCGTGCAGTGGTGAGCTTGTTCCTCCTCTCCGGCAGGAAAGCGGTCAGATCGTGATCACCACCCACAATCACCTCGGCATGCACATTGATTGGCAGCACGCGCAGTATCGAGCACACGGCCGGGAAAGCGGATTCATCTGCGAACAGCACCACGCCCTGCAGGGCTTCATCCTGTTGGAAGGGCCTGGAACCCATGACCTGTGCATGCAGATGGTCACCGACCTTCGCGTGTGTGGCCCAATGCGCGGCCGGGCCGCCACCGTCATGCACGAAGAAGTCGATATCGCACCCATCCGAATCCGGCGCAATCGAAGAGATCGTGTATCCACGCTGCACCTCGCGTCCGCCTTCCAGAGGGAACCACAGACGGAGCCAGGCCGCGGCCTCATGCAAGGACGCGGGCAAGGGGCTGTCGCTCGAAAAGCTGACCCTGCGCATCACCCCGCCATATACATCCTGCGTCTGTACGACCTTGAGATCGAATTGCCTGGCACCCAACAAATCAAGCACGGCCCCTTGGAAACCTCTTCCCACAGCATTCCCCCGTTCGGCGCTCATCTGTCGAGCGCCCATATCCTGCATGCAAGTCTCTTCATCGCTCATTGCATCAGTGCGTATTACGCGAATGCGCATCCATCCGATGCGGATGGATGCTCCCGATTCTAAGGATGCGCTTCGGGCATGTAAATAGCCCACAGCATCTCATCTGTGATTCAGAGCACACCTATCACGCGATGGGTGGGGTTCATCGGGGCCAGGCGGATGCCCGGGATGCGGTCACGCCAAGGCTTCGCCGCTGTTCCTCCATTGACGGACCGCATATCCTGCGAACAGCGACAGGACGTAGAGCACCATGACCGCGGCGAATACGGTTTCCACGCCCTGGAGGACGAACAGCCAGGAAGGCACGGCCCAACCGGCACTGCGAAACAGCGTCAACGCCTTATACAGGGCGGTGGCCGTAATGACGAAGGGGAATGTCATGGCGGCGTATGAGGGGACGAAAGGCGTGCGCAGCAGCTTCGGCAGGTGAAGCAGCACCATGACGAACAGCAGTTGGGCGCATACCAGCATCACCAGCACCAGCATCGTGTTCGGATTGCTTGCAGCTGTGGTGTATCCGGCTATCGAGAGGCTCATCGGTGCCGCGTAGATGCAGAACGATGGCTTCGCGGCCTCCGGCAGCTCGAGACGAAACATCCTCAGGGTCACCACCACGAATGTAAGTGCGTACAGTACGAAACCGCACCAGAAGATCAGCAGTCCAAAAGGCTGCTGCCCCACGGCCTGAGAGGTCGATGAGGCCACGACGATCCCGACGAAACCGACGAACCAGGTGGGATACACATTGCTCAGAGTGAAGGCCCTGATGACAAAACGACTGGTGATATGGACCATCAGCACGATGTTGCAGCTGACTGCAAAATACCACAACGCCACAGCGATCATATGGGCGCCTGTACCCAGTGGCGCCAGATAGCTCGCGTACTGCATCAAGGACATCAGCACGGTTGCGGAAACCGGCGCGACGACCGGGTTGGACATGTCCTCGCTCAACACGATTGCGGGGTGGATCAGGCATTTGGCGATAATCGTCACGAAAAACGATAAGGCCAGTAGCGCGAACAGCAGATGGATCCATGCGCTGGCCGTAGGAAACAGCGTGCCCAGCAAGGCACCAAGTGCCAGGACGCCAAGGGTGAGGCCGCCTTTGGGCAGAGGGACCGAACGGTGATAGCTGACCATCCGTGATTCATGGCCTTCATTCCGTTCCTTGTCCAGACTTGATTGATTCGACGCGATATCAGGTGCCTCCACCGTGGTGTTCATGCTGCTCATACCACCAGTGTGCAAAGCAATCATCCATTCTGCAAATTACTCAAAGATATATTATTTATTCCATATTGGAATATCATAGGGATTGAAGCGATATAGCGACGAATCCCGAGGAACACCATGGCCCGCATAGATGACATCAGTTTCACACTGCTTAACACCCTCGTCGCCGTTTACGAAACACGTGAATTCACCGCCGCAGCGGACGAACTGGGTATCGCGCAATCCACCGTTTCGAAAAGAATCGCCACCTTGGAGGATGTCTTCGGTCTGTCGCTATTCGTCAGAAGATCCAAAAGCGAGCTGCTGCCGACCCCCGCAGGACGCCGTCTCTACAGCTCGGCCGCAGGACTCCTGCAACAGTGGTCCGATGCAGTGTACCACATGTCCGCGAATAATTTCCAGAAAACACCCTTCTCGCTCCTCCTCTCCCACACCGCATCGAGCACCCTGCTCCCACAGGTGATTCAGGGCATGCAGAGCTCACTGGACACCACCGACTTTTCAGCGCATACGATGAACTCCGAGCAGATACTGGAAAGCATCGTGAAAAAGCATGCGCATATGGGCATCGTCGAGAAACCGATGAGCACGGATGTGCTTCGACTCGATGTCCTGCGCGAGGACCGGCTGGTTCTGGCCGGCGATTACAGGCAGCATCGAGGCATGGGAGAGCACGGCCACCCCGCGCGGAGCGACTCCGGGGCGTCTTCCACCACATCCTCAGCCTTCCCCGGCGAGGGTGAGGTATCGCCGGATGCCCTCTGGCTGGTGAGGGAGGCCGGCTCAGGGGTGCGGTATTTCACCGACCTGTTTTTCCGGACCGTCGGCCTGTCCCCCAGCAGGGTTGTGGAACTCGATAGCAATGAGAAGATCCGTTCGGTGCTCGCATCGGGCGTCGGATGCACCATCCTCTCCCAGGACTCCGTCCCTGAGGGCATCGCCACGGTCGACCTGGGTGATTCCTTCATACGCCACTTCTACGCCCTGACGCCCAAAACGGGTCTGAACCCCGATCAGCGGATGCTCGTCGAGAAGATCATCACCCTGCTGCGATAGGCCCTGCCTCGCAGCTGTCGCCGTATCGCGGATTCACCGTGCCCATGCCCGCTGGATGCTCATACGCAGCGCACCACACAGCACACAGCCCTCAGTACTCAGTAGTCAGTACTCAGCCACAGGGATGAGTGATAATCAGCCTCCAGAAGGATTCAAACGACCGGATCGCTACCATATTCTGGGCGTCATGGATTATTCTCACATTGCGTTCTGGATCGGCCTCGTCATCACCGGATTGGGCTTCCTGCTGCTCTGGGCAGGTGGCATCTGCTTCCGCTGGCGGGCCTATCGGAATCTTCCGGCCTGGGACGGAGCGACCAGGCCCTTGCTGCGCTGGGGACTGGCCGTGTCGGTCATCGGACTCGCCATCTTCGTGCCTGTCCTCTACCACCTGTATTGGGTCGCATCCTAGAAAGCGACCCTGAGCCCGCCACCTCCATCCCGAGCGTGTCCGTCCAACAACGCCGAAGCCCTGACGCATTCGGGGCATCAGGCACGATGTTGACGTATGGTGGCTGCTCTGCAGGGGACGCTCTCGTAAACGCGCCCGCTTCTACGCACATATTGCCGCGACATACCCGGAGCCGTTGCATCGTCGTCAATACGCGGGAGCAATCCTCCTTCAGATTGCTGTAAGGACAGGATGCCGGGTCCTCAGACGATCCGAAGGAGTCTGCGCGCCCTTCCGGGCGCTGATGCTGATGTTTGAAGACAGCGGCCAGCACATGGTCGCCGCTGTACGGCACCAGGACTTCAGTCCCCGGATTGCTGTGCCGGTACGACGGCTTCGTCCATGCAGGCTAGAGTTTTTTCTCAAACCCCTCCATCGGAGCCATATGATTCCTGTACTCACTCTGCCGAGTGGCACTCTGTTCCGTTGCAGAGCCCCGCTGCCCCTCATCATCGGAGAAGTGCATCACCGTTCTGAATGACGTCGCCAGATACTGCTGTGTGACCGGAGGTATGGCCAACTCGGTCATATCCGCACGGTTCAGCGTGGTGCGGATGCTGGCGTAATCACCCGATTGGACTTTCTGCACCCACTGCGGCTCGCGCAGAAGCTCCCTGCCGATGGCAACCAAATCGGCTCCACCCTTCAGCGCGGCCTCCGCATCCTCGGGGAGCTCTATGGAACCGACACCGAT
This sequence comes from Bifidobacterium psychraerophilum, assembly GCF_000741705.1. Lineage (GTDB taxonomy): Bacteria > Actinomycetota > Actinomycetes > Actinomycetales > Bifidobacteriaceae > Bombiscardovia > Bombiscardovia psychraerophila. The sequence continues at coordinate 43,888 of NZ_JGZI01000002.1, forward strand.
CAGCGGGGCATGCCCGGCGGTCACCCTGGCGAACTGCGCCAGCAGCGGCTCCTCATCGCTTGCATCATTCAATGAGGTCCGTTGGTAACTTCCCATCGACAGATGGATGTAATCGACACTGTCACGGATCTTCTCGGCGAAATAGAGCGAATCATCCAGACGGATGCCGGGTGTCTCGATCTCCTCCGGGGACAGGCGATAGCCCAGGATAAAGGATGAGTCGGCACGGCGATCGATCACGGCACGTACGCGCTCGATCACCGAGAGCGCGAAACGCATCCTCTCGTCTCGTCCGCCTCCCCACTGGTCGGTCCTCCTGTTCGAATGAGGCGAGAAGAACTGCTGAAGCAGGTAGGTGTTCGCCCCGTGCAATTCAACGCCATCGAATCCGGCTTCTATCGCACGGCGGGTGGCATCGGCGAAGTCTTCGATGGTCTCCTCTATCTCCCTCTCGCTCATCGCTTCCGGAATCTCGGCATCGGAAGGATACTCGGCGGCCACGGCGCTCGCACTCTGCGTCCGTTCACCCCTGAGGATGCCGCTATTCGATTTACGACCGGCATGGAAGATCTGCAGAACCGCCCGTGCACCGTTGGATGTGATGGCGTTGGCGAGTCTCGTCAATCCGGGAATCATCAGATCGTCACCCGCCGAAAGCTCGCCTTCGAATCCCTTCCCTCTTCCGCTCACATTCGCCACCGCGGTGATGACCATTCCAGGCCCGCCGCTGCGCGCGGCGTAGTATTCAATCTCGTCCTTGGTGACCATGCCGTTATAGAAACTGGCCATGGTGGTCATCGGGCTCATCACCACCCGGTTGCGTAGCCGCAATCCTGATTTGAAGGTGTACCCTTGCAACACATCGTTCGTCATCGCGATCCTTCCACATGTATGTTGGCAGCCGCCCTATCGCAGGCGGTCGCGATTCAGTATCATGGTCGATTAGCGAAGATTTGGATAGTACCTACTTTTTGGTGCGTAAGCACCCATCGCAACAGTTTTGCTCTATGGAGGGGATTATGGCGGAACAATATCGTTTGGGCATAGAGGCGACGCTTGAAGCCATCGGCGGAAAATGGAAACCGCTGATCCTGTGTCATCTGGGCAACGGCCCCCAACGCCCAGGCGAACTATGCCGGAAGATATCCGGAATCACGCAGAAGATGCTCACCCAGCAGCTCAGGGAATTGGAGCGGGACGGAATCGTGGAACGAACCGTATTCCCCGTGGTTCCTCCCAAAGTCGAGTATTCGATCACCGCGACAGGTAAGAGCCTGCGCACGGTGCTTCTCACCATGTCCGAATGGGGCGAGGCCCAGATCGCACAGAGGCAGCGCAACGGCGAGGACGTCAAGCTACTCTCCCCCGACCACAGCGGATACCTGCGATACTGACTACTGATTGTCCACGACTCTTAGAGCCATAACACAAAAGTCCCGCAACCTTCGCAGGAGACGGGACAGCTTTGTTTGGGGTACCTATGGGGTACCCCAAACAGTGAAGCCCTCGCGCCGTGTGGCTGCGAGGGCTTCTGCCTGTTGTGTTTCGTATTGGCTGGGGTACCTGGACTCGAACCAAGAACAACTGAACCAGAATCAGCCGTGTTGCCAATTACACCATACCCCAATGGCCGGCGTAACAATCGCAGAACGACTGCCGCGTCCGTCGTACCCCCAACCGGATTTGAACCGGTGTTACCGCCGTGAGAGGGCGATGTCCTAGGCCGCTAGACGATGGGGGCCTTTTAATTATCCGCAGCGTTGCTTCCGAGGAAAAAACGCAGCGGATACAGAATATACATGCTTATAGATTGTTTTGCAAGCCGCGCAGTCTTGCGAGTGTCACCGCTTTGCCGATTATCTCCATGGATTCGAATAATGGCGGGGAGACACGCCGTCCCGAAACGGCGACACGAATCGGCCCGAAAGCCAGTCTCGGCTTGTATCCACCATCCTCGACGAGAACCTTGCTCAGCAGCTCATGAAGCGAATCCCCATGCCACTCGTCCTCGGGCACCTCATCCAGAGCGGCGATGGCCTTCTCCAGAACCTCAGCCGCCGTGGCCTTGAGCTGCTTGCGCGCATCGGGCTCAGGCTCGATGTATTCGGCCGTGCTGAGCAGGCTGCCCGCCATACCGGATACTTCACCCAGCAGCCTCACACGGGGCTGTATCAGGGGCGCTGCGGCCTCGAGGATGGTGCGCTCACGATCGGTCAGATCATCCCACGTCGGGGCGGAAACCGTTCCATCGCGATGGAGATACGCAATCGAGCGTCGGAGGAAGTCAGCGGGATCGAGCAGACGGATATGCTCGGCGTTGATGGCGATGGCTTTGTCGATGTCAAAATGAGCCGGATTCGCCTTCACATCGCGAATATCGAAATGCTCGGCGAGCTCCTGCATGCTGAAGACGTCACGGTCAGGACCGATCGACCATCCCAGCAGCGCCAGATAGTTCAGGAGGCCTTCCGGAATGAAACCGTTCTCCCTGTGCAGGAACAGATTCGACTCAGGGTCTCGTTTGGAGAGTTTCTTCTTGCCCTCTCCCATGACGTAGGGCATATGGCCGAACAGAGGCATCTCCTTGGCCACACCAAGCTCGATCAGGGCTCTGTACAGCACGATCTGCCTGGGGGTGGAGCTCAGCAGGTCCTCGCCGCGCAGCACCACATTGATGCGCATCAGCGCGTCATCCACCGGGTTGGTGAGGGTGTAGAGCGGATCCCCGTTCGGTCTCACGATCACGTAGTCAGGCACCGAACCGGCCTTGAAGACGATCTCTCCTCGGATCAGATCGTCGAAGGCCACATCATCCTCGGGCATGCGGATGCGCAGCGCGGGCTTCCTGCCTTCGTCACGGAAGGCCTGCTTCTGCTCCTCGCTCAGCGTCCGGTCATAGCCGTCATAGCCGAAAGCCTTGGGCCTGCCGGCGGCCAGGTTACGTGCCTCGATCTCCTCGGATGTGGAGTATGACTCATAGGCATAGCCCGCCTCCAGCAGCTTCGCGGCAACGTCCTTGTAGATCTGGGTGCGTTCGGACTGGCGGTACGGTCCGTCGGGACCGCCTACCTCGATGCCCTCGTCCCAGTCGAGACCAAGCCAACGCAGCGCTTCGATGATCTGCTCATAGCTTTCCTGGGAATCGCGTGCGGCATCGGTATCCTCGATGCGGAACACGAATGTCCCCTTGGTGTGGCGGGCCTCGGCCCAGTTGAACAATGCGGTGCGGACCATCCCCACATGTGGCGTGCCGGTAGGTGACGGGCAGAAACGCACGCGCACCTTGGCGGGGAGGTCGACTTTGCCTGAATGATCTGATGTATTGTCCGCGGCAGTCGCGGCTGAATCTTGTTGAGGAGTCTCTTGGGTCATACCCCTATTGTGCCGCGGCAACGGGACGGCTGCGCCATCGCGACGCCGCAGGGGCACAAAACAGAAACCGTGCGAGGCGGCATGCGATCGGCGCCGAATATCGACGCCTTGCATGCCGCCTCGCACGGTTCCGGCGGTACACGCCAGATTAGGCCTTCTGCTCCTCGTCACGGTCCTTGCCGTAGAGCTCCGGTATGAAGCGTTCCTGATCGTGCAATTTCGCCCAGATGACCGGATGCCCGGCAGCTAAGGACTTCGGCACATCGATGACGCGCTGGTTCGATGATCCCCTGAACTGCAGCAGGCTGTTCTTCTCGGATTCGAGGAAACGGCCGTCAACGAGCACATCGACGTTGGCCAGCAGCTCAGCCTTATCGGGGGTCTCCCCCTCCCGCATCAATTCCTCCCAGGTGTAGCCCGTCCAGCACCAGATGTCCTTGCTGTGGCCGAAACGTTCCCGGATCTTGTTGATCAGTGGGTTGAGCATCGGGGTGTTGAGCAGCGGCTCTCCCCCGAGCAGAGTCAGACCCTGAACATATGGCAGGGCCATATCGTCAAGTATTCTGTCTTCCAATTCCTGCGTGTATGGGTGCCCGGCACGGAAATTCCAAATCGAAGCATTCCAGCAGCCCTTGCAATGGAAGGGGCAGCCGCTCACGTAAATCGAGCAGCGAATGCCTTCGCCGTCGGTGACCACGAAACGCTTGTAGTCGGCGACGATCCCCCTGCTGAGTTTTCTGCCGTCCCACTGTCCCGCTTTGGGATTGTTGGTCAGACCGGACGGCACACCCGGGCCGCGACCAGGCTCCCCATGAGCGAAATCACGCCGTCCGGGGGCGGTCGCAATGAATGCGCCACTCATCGCACATCACCCCCGATCCTTGATCTATTCGGCGTCATCCCACCATTCCTTGGTGCTGCCGTCTTTGAGTACCACGTGTCCGGTTTCCCCGGCCATGTGCTTGACGCGATGAGCGATCTCCTCATGCCTTCCATGGACCATGGGACGTTGCACGGGATTGCCGAGATAACCGCAGGTGCGCTTGGTCACGTTGCACTTCGCGGGGTCGCTGTTACCGCACTCCGGGCATTTGAATCCTTCTTCGGTGGGCTCGAAGTCACCTTCGAAACCGCATTCGAAGCAGTGATCGATCGGGGTGTTCGTACCCAGGTATCCGATGCCGATGCCGTATGCGAAGTCCCAAACCGCCTCAAGCGCCTTCGGGTTCTGCTGCAGGGTCGGGAACTCGCAGTAGTTGATGAAGCCGCCGCTGGCGAGGTACGGGAAGTCACGCTCATAGGTGAGCTTCTCCATGGGCGTCGGGCGCAGCCACACCGGGTAGTGGAAGCTGTTGGTGTAGAAGTCGTGATCCGTGACGCCCTCCACCGAACCGAACTTCTCCTTATCCATGCGTGCGAAGCGATCGGTGAGGCTTTCGGCAGGCGTGGAGTACACGGAGTAGTGGTAACGCTCGGTTTTGGCCCACTGCGAGCAGAGTTGGTTCATCCTGCGCACGATGCTGAGCGCGAATTCCTTGCCCTCCTCATCCCAGGAATGATCCTTCATCCAATCCTTGCCGAAGAAGACCGCGGTGGCCTCATACAGGCCGATGTAACCCAGGGAGATGGTCGAACGCTCGTCGCGGAACAGGGAGTCCACCTTCTCGCTTGGATCGAGACGTCCGAAGGCACCGTACTGGAACAGGGTCGGTGCGTTGATCGGAGTGGCCTGCTTGCAGCGCATAATCCTGAACTGCATCGCGTGATGCGCCACATCCATGCGCTGGTCGAAGATCTTCCAGAAACGATCGGTGTCCCCTCGGGATTCCAGAGCGATACGTGGGATGTTGACGGTGACCACGCCAAGGTTCATGCGGCCGTCTTCAACGTCCTTGCCGGTTTCGGGGTCGATCCATCCTTGCAGGAAGCTTCGGCAGCCCATCGGGGCTTTGAAGGATCCGGTGATCTTGACGATGTTCTCGTAGAAGACCACGTCGGGATACATGCGCTTGGTCGCGCATTCGAGCGCGAGCTCCTTGATGTCGTAGTTCGGGTCGCCCTGGTCGGCGTTGATCCCGTGCTTGATGGTGAAGACCAGCTTCGGGAAGATGGCCGTGTGGCGTTCCTTGCCGAGGCCGCGGATGCGGATCAACAGGATGGCACGCTGGATCTCCCTGGAGAACCACGAGGTTCCCAAGCCGAATCCCACCGTGACGAAAGGCGTCTGCCCGTTGCTCACACGATTCGAGTTGATCTGGTATTCCATGGTCTGCATCGCGTCGTAGATGTTCTTGCGCGTAAGGATCTTGGCGTACTCCTGACGGACCTGCTCAAGCTCGGGTGCATTCTCGTCGAATGGGGTGTCCGCGGGAAGCGGCTCGCGATTCTCGAAATGCAGCCAGCCCGGCTCCTTGCCCTTGAGGTTCTCCACGCTCTGACGTGCGACTTCGATCGGCGCATTGTCGGGAATGACGGCCTCCGCCATATCGAGGTTCTTGCGATAATCCAGCATGGCATAGGGTTCGAGCATCTCGTCACAGCGGTTGACGGTCTGGCCGCCGTACTGACATCCTGCGATGTCCTTGATGATCTGGGTGATCTGAGTGGAGGCGGTGCCGATGGACTTCGGCGAATCCATCATGGCGTTGCCCAGGGCAAAACCATGCTGCAGCATGTCCCCGAAGTCGGGAAGCGAGCAGTTCGTCATCGGGGTGAACGGTGAGTAATCGGCGTCATGGAAGTGGATGTCGCCCTTCAGATGGGCATTCGCCACTTCCTTGGGCATCATCTTCAGCGCGGAGGCCTTGCTGACGGCTCCTGCCAGAAGATCGCGCTGGGTGGCGTAGACGTTGCTGTCCTTGTTCGCGTTCTCGCGAACCAGGGATTCGTCCTTGCTGGTCAGGCGCTTGACCGCCTCGTTGACGTCGGTGGCCTTCGCGCGGTCGATGTCGCGGCTCAGACGGTACGTGGTGTAGGAACGCGCGATCTCGTAGTGATGGGCGTTGATCAGGGCATGCTCGACGAGATTCTGGATGTCCTCGATTTTGACGGGCTTCGTGTAACGGTCACGCACCTCACCCTCAACCTGCTCGGCGATGGCATGGATGGTCTGGCTCTCCTGTGGGCCGACCGCCTCTCCGGCATCCTGATAAGCGGATTCAACGGCATTGATGATGTTGACGGCGTCGAAATCAACGACTCGTCCGTCCCTCTTCTCAACAAGGATCCCGCCGGTCCTCCGACCGGATGCGGTTCCCTCTTCAGCGACATTCGCGGTGCTATCTAGCAGCTGGCTTTCCATAGATCCTCTTCCACTTCACAATGACGGAATTACATATTTGTCATTTATTTGGCATACGTAACGATACCACCGAAGACACCATATGTAGGGTCAAGCAGATAAACAATTCCTATATATAGGGTATTTTACAGGAATTACCACTGTCGCGCATAATCCGAAGTCGGCGAATCCGCACCACACGGCCTTTCCTCGACATCTCGAAAACAGACACGCCGGACGACACGCCACACCTCCGTATTCCGACTTCGAGGAATCACGGATTCCGAGCCGCGCATGCTCCTTGGCGGCACCGGGACAAGGCCCTCAGGCCGGTCTGCGCCGCGTCCAGGGAGCCGTGGAATTTCTGAGCCGAATAGCAAGAATAGCGCATAGGGAGATAACGACCACCGCGATGATGAGCACCAGTTGATAGTGGGTATACCTGATGATCACCGCCCCGATGATCGCGCCGGCGAACATGCTCACGATGGAGGCCGATCTGCGTCCCAATTGAGCACGTCCCGATCCGGTGGAGCTCCAATCCGATGCGATGCCTGTCATGGTCAGCGTCAGCACCGTCGTCGTCATATCCGGGACGCGCAAAGCGCGAACGGTCGAGTTCTGCAATCCGAAGGCCACCGCCAACAACACGGTGAGCACTTCCGTCGCATAAGGCCGATCGAGAGGCATCATCAGTGCGACGATCAGGGCGAGGCACACCACAGCGTCCTGCAGCAACAGGGACGAGAGCAGATGGCGTCCACGATGCCTGCCGAAGGCCTTGATGAGCAGACCACCTGACGCCGCCGCCAACAGAAAGGGGATAAGGGCCAGCACATAGGACTTCCAGAAGAAACCCGGAGCACCACCGAGAGCGAAGCCGAGGAACATCAGGCTCCCCGTGATATTCGCGACGAAGACCCGACCCAGGAGCAGATAGCTGAAAGCATCAACGAGCCCGGTGACAAAGGTGAGCATGGCCAACAGCAAGGGCAGGGGGCCGTCCTTCTTGTCGGCAGTCAGCACTGCCCGATACATGCTACCGACCTTATTCATCACGCCCACTCCCCTGACACAGGTATATCGACCCTCCAACCATACGTGAACCCGTTCACGAACAATCCCCTGACCGTCCGATGGACCTGCGCAGCGCCAGGCGGGGTCGTCACGAGAGGACTGGAGGCCGCCATCCGGCAGTTTCCGCGCATGGGTGGAGCATATCGACGAGCTTCCCATAACGTCGCCGCCACGCATATAATGGTCAGGTTCGCGCGGTTGGTGGCAGCAGCCGTGCCCTAGGTCTATCAGCAACCGCAGTCCTCCCGACCACTCGGGTATTGCGGCGGTCTGGTGCGTCGCGCGAGCTCATCACCTTCTCGTTGCCGACCGCCGGGCCGGGCATGCGCTCGCGCGCAGAAGGTAAGGTGAAACGCAGTTGGGAAGATTCACAAGAGGGAAACTGTCCGGTAGGGTCATCGCCGCGCTATGCGGCCTGTCGCTTGTCGCGACGTCTGCGGCATGCGGTGCTTCGAACGATGCCGACTCCGATACGACACCGTCCATCTCATTCATGCTTGACTGGACGCCGAATACCAATCACGTGGGCGTGTACGCAGCCCAGGCACTCGGATACTACAAGGATGCGGGAATCAACGTCAACGTGCTGCCGACGGCCCAGGCGGGAGCGGAGACCTCCGTGGAGAACGGCGTCGCCGACGTGGGATTCACCACATTGAGCAATGTGGCGGCATTCAACGCTCAAGGCGCCTCGCTCCGCTATGTCTTCGATCTGACGCAGAAACCGGTGGCCCGCTGGTGTGCGCTCGCCTCCCGCAGCGACATACGGACTCCGAAGGATTTCGATGGCAAGACCTTCGTCAGCTTCGGCTCCGCCGAACAGACGGCGGTCATCAGGCAGATGATTAAATCCGCGGGCGGCAAAGGCGATTTCCAGACCGCCACCGCAGGTACCAACACCTTCCAGACACTCAGCAGCGGCAAAGGCGACTTCGGTGGTTTCTACGTCACTTGGGAGAATGTCGAAAGCAAACTGAACGGCCCGGCCTTGAACTGCTTCGTCGCATCGGACTGGGGGGTCCCCGGCAATCCCGACCAGTTGGGCTTCGCCGTGAACTCCTCCTGGCTCAAGGATGCGAAGAACAAAAAGACACTGCAAACATTCATCACGGCCACCATCAAGGGCTATGACTACGCGCTTTCCCACCCGGATGAGGCTGCCACGCTTCTGGTCAAGCAGACCAAGGAGGCCAATCTGGACCCCAAGCTGGCCAAATCCTCGATGGAGGAAATCGTCAAAGGCGGCTACTGGACCGGCGAAGCGAATAAGACCTCGCTCACCGGCAAACTCAATATGGCCCAGGGCCAGTCGTATCTGGACTTCCAATACCAGGCCGGAACATACAAGGACTCCGACAACAAGAACGCGCAAACCGCCCCCCAGGCCTCTTCATTGGCGACCAATGCGTACGTGGAGCACTGATGGCAGCAGACCACCCAGTGATTGCTGAAGGAAGGGGAGCTTCTTCCCGGTCGCGGCGTGCAGCGATTCTCCATGCATCGCCTGCGATCCTTCTGATCCTCGTGCTGTTGGCACTGTGGGAGGCCTTCGCGCGCTTCGGCGGCATATCGCCACGCACGTTGCCCGCGCCCAGTGCGATCGCCAGCGCCACAATCGAGAACTGGCCCGAATTGATGCAGGCGAGCGCAGTCACCGCCTATGAAGGACTCGTCGGTTTTCTGATTGCTGTCGTCATCGGCATATTGGCAGGCGTATGCATGTACCGCTGGAAGACGCTCCGCAACAGCACCTATCCTCTGCTTGCGGCCGCACAGACCATCCCTTTGATCACGATCGCCCCGCTGTTCGTCATCTGGTTCGGCTTCGAACCACGGGGCAAAATAGTGATCACAGCGGTGTTCGCCGTGTTCCCGATTGCGATACAGACGCTCAGGGGCATGCGGTCCGTTCCACGCTTCTATGCGGATGTGGCGCTCACCTGCGGTGCCACCAGATTCTGGACGCTGTGGCATGTCACCCTGCGCGTGGCGGCCAGGCAGATATTCACCGGACTCAGGGTAAGCGCCGCATATGTCTTCGCCACGGCGGCCACCGCCGAATACCTGGGTGCGAGAAACGGCCTGGGCATCTGGCTCCAGGCGGCGTTCAACTCATTCCGCACCCCGCTTATCTTTTCGGCGACTCTGGTCATCGTCGTGCTCACCGCTCTGCTGCTGGCTGCGATATCGCTGTGCGAGCGGCTGATGATCGGCCCCGGCGAGGAGAACGAGTGACCGCATGGTCCGGTGCGTGGCGGTGACGGCCGGGACGCCGAGTTCGGGAAGCGGCCAAAGTGTGTTATCAATGAGGAGAAGAAGGATGTTTCCGAAGACAGGAGAGAGCAATGACTGACCCCAACACAACCGGGGATCCGCAGCAGGAGCCCACATCCGGACAACCGGCTCCGGAGTTCGGGCAACGTCTGCCACAGTATGAGCAGAACGGCCAGAATGGCCAGACGCCGCAATACGGCCAGACCCCGCAGTACGGTCAGCAGGCACAGGCCGGTGGGACTCCACAACCAGGCCAGACACCTGGCTACGATCAGACACCCCAGTACAATCAGAACCCCCAATATGGGCAGCAACAGGCATACCCATTCTCCCCAATACCTCAGATGGCCCCGCAGTACGATGCGAACGGCAACCAGTTCGGTCAGGAACCCCCTCTTGACAAGCCCTGGTACGGCATCGGCTTCGGCCCGGCGATCCAGCGCTTCTTCAAGAAGTATGCCGTGTTCTCGGGAAGGGCTTCGCGCGGCGAGTTCTGGTGGTTCATACTCTTCAACTTCCTGGTGGCGATCGCACTCTCCTTCCTCTCCTTGTTCTCAGCGAATCTGCACACATGGGTGAGCTACGGATGGGATCTGGCGATTCTCGTTCCGATGCTCGCACTCGGCGTGCGCCGTCTGCATGACGCCAACCTCAATGGTTGGCTTATCGTGATTCCCAGCGTATTGACGTACGGCGGCAACATCTGCATACAGCTTTTCGCGATGGATGACATCCAACGCTTCGCCGCCTATGTGCAGGCCAACAGCACGCCCGACGGTTATCCGGGAGACATCAGCACAACACTCGGCATCACCGCCATATTCGGCGTGCTGATGCTGGTCGGCTCCATTCTCTGGCTGGTGTTCATGTGCCTGCCCAGCAAGGCGGCCGGTGCACGCTTCGACAAGGCTCCACAGCAGAACTTCCAGGATCAGGGTCACGCATCAGGCGATCAGACGATGCCCAACAATCCCGGTGGCGATTACCAGCAGCCGAATTTCCGACAGGCCGGCTGATCAACCGACAACCATCGCATATGGATATGCATCTGCCCCGTACCGGGAAAGGTACGGGGCAGATGCATATCATCGTCGCATTCTAAGGCAGACGGTGCATACGGGCTCCGTTCAAAGCTCCACATGCTCCTTGCCCTCATCGTGGTTCACATGCGCGAATTTCGCGGCGAGGGCCTCCTTGTTTTTACGCTCATCCTCGGCTTTGGCCTGCTTCTTCGCCTGATCGGGATCCCACAGCACATCCTCCAGATGCCGTTTCCATTCATGCTCCGCCAAGGGAGACAGGAACTCGGCCAGATCGTTGAGTTTGGCCGAACCGTCGACCCGTGCGCTGAGCATCCCGGTGAATTCGTGGTCGCTGAGGAACAACCTCGGTATGGCGAGGCGCTCGTGCAGCTCATTGATGAACAGCAAGGCGGGCAGGGCACGCTGCGGCTGGTGGGGATCGTCGGCGCCTATCGCATCCAGCATCACGTTGATCGCGACAATCGACAGGGCGAAGCGCTGGGCTATGCCCTCCGGATCCAGGGTGGCCTGCAGGGCCTGATCGGATGCGCCCAGCGAAGAGCCGATGTTCTCAAGGGCCTGGGCGACCTCATTCACGGTGTCCTGATCCCAGTCGACGCCCAGAATCCCGGAAGCCGCCATCACCAGTTTCGCGTCGCCGCTCTCGGAATATCCGGAAATCATGTCGTATGCCTCATTGGCACGCATCAGGGCCTCGACGATCGTCTGCGGCCTCCCTGGAATCTCACTGGCACCTTCATACACGAATTCCGCGTCGGGAATGGTGACGTCCTCGCTGGTGAGCAGCCTGGCTATGGTCTGCGTCACGCGCACCTGGAGGTTCTCGGCATACTTCGCGTCATTATCCATCTGCGAGGCTTCGGTCAGGGGCCAGAGTTCGACCAGTTCGGATCCGGCGGCCGCGGCGTCGCGCAGTTGCGGCAGCATCGCCACCCGGCCGATGTCGTTCGTCTTGATAACCGTGGTCATAAGTACCCCTTTTCCTCGCTCCGGCATGCACCCCATGCTGTGCGTCACCACATCGTCGTATTCCGCATTGCATGACCTTGCTCCATCATAAGCGCCGAAAGCACCGCATCATGCCGTGGCGGGCGGGCACATCCATGCCCAGGACCGCGCCTCCGGTCACCAAGACCTTCGATCCGCCCGGGTGGGCCATGGGATCGGCATGCCGGACTAGATCACGCTGGCTGCAGGATCCGCATACTCTATGGCGATCGGTAGTTTTGTGGCGTCATCGAAGGTGATCGTCGTCACCGAGGCCAGCCCCGTATGCCGCATCATCATATTGTGCTCCGCACGTCCCTTTTCAAGCAGATGCCGGAAGGTCCAGATCGGAGACTCATGGCTGACGACGATGATGTGCTCCCCCGGATACTCATCCACCTTTTCATAGACGAAGTCACCCACCCGTTGCGCTATCTGCTGGTAGGTCTCGCCCCAGCTCGGTTTCCAAAGATTACGCAGCAGATGGATATTGCCTTTACGCCACACGGCTCCGTCCCCGTGGCCGATGCGCTTGCCTCTGAACTCATTCCCCGCCTCGATGATGCGATCATCAAACACCACGTTCAGGGGCTTCGCGTCCCTCTCCGCACGCTTCTCGTTCAAGGCCTCAAGAATCGCCTGCGATGTCTCACGTGTGCGGTCCAAAGGAGATGAGAACACCGCTACTGCTTTGTTCAACGAGGGCTGCTGCGCGATGTACCGCGCCGTCGCCCTGGCCATGCGCTGGCCTCGGTCCGAGAGATGGAATCCCGGAAGGCGCTCATATAATACGTGCTCTGGATTGAATACTTCCCCATGCCGGACCAAACTCACCTTCGTTGTCGTCATGTGACCAGTCCTCCATATATTCGATTCTCGTTCAGCGGGAAATTCGTCCTCATGAACACTGTATACATCAAGGCTAACCAATACCCGGGGCGCTCTTCCCGCAGATATCGCAGCACGAATATTCTCGTAACGATGCACAGCGTGTCGTGCACAGCGGACATATAGAGTATGCCGTGCATACAACACAATCTGCATATAACACAATCGCAGTGCTGCACTTACCTCGGCACCTTGGAACAGGGCATATTCGTATGTGCGAAACCACCACACCAACACCACAGGGCACAGTACATCTGCGTCTTGTCGAGGCGCGTCGCAGCAACACACATCAGGAACGGCAAAGAAAGGCTTTTGAACGTCATGGCTAATCAGGTGGGTCTCGCACTCAGAGACATAGGCAACCGCGTTTTCGGAGGATACGCGGAACTGTTGCGCATGCCGCACACGGCCCGATTCGCCGTGGGTTCGGTGATTGCCTCGATGCCCTTCCCGATGATTGGCATGACGATCACGATCTCGGTGCAGCACTACTACGGCAGCTACGCACTGGCGGGCGCCTTGACCGCCGTGCAGGCCGTGGCGCTGGCGCTGGTGGGTCCGCTGCTGGGAAAGCTCGTCGACAAATTCGGGCAACGGCAGGTTTCCATTCCTACGGTCATCGTCTGGATCATCGCCTCGACCGCTCTGATCAGCTGCATCACCGCGAGATCACCTGAGTGGGTACTGTATTGCATCACACCCTTCCTGGCTGCCATCCCACCGTGGGGTGCGATGAGCCGTGGCCGGTGGACGCATCTGCTCAAGGGTGATCGTGTGCGCACCGATCGAGCCCTGTCCCTTTCAGGCGTGTTCGACGAATGCATGTGGGTGATCGGCAATCCGCTCGCCTCCATTCTCGCGGTGATCTCCGGAATCCTCGCCTTCTCCTTCACCGGCGTCTGCGTGATCGTCGGTGCGATCATGATACTCACCGAGTTGAGCACCGAGCCTCCTTCACAGACCCAGTTGGCCAGGCAGGCGGGAATGACCCGTAAGGAATACCGGGCAAAGGAGGCCGCCAAGGCCGCCGAGCTCCAAGGTGAGGTCGGCAAGCAGTCGATCTGGGGACCGGGACTGATCGCGGTCTGTGTCACTTGGTTCGGTCTTGGCGCGTTCCAGAGCGCAGCCTCCATCTCGATCGTCGCCTTCGCGCGCGAACAGAGCATGGAGCAGTACACCGGCTTCGTCTTCGCCTGCTTCTCCCTCAGCTCGTTGATCGGCGCGATCATGTATGGCGCAAAGAACTGGGTCATCCCGCTGTGGAAACGGTTTTACTTCTGCCTGCTGGTGGTGAATCTCGGCATCGGCACCTTCATGTTCGCCAGGCACCTGTGGGTGATCATGATTATCTATCTGATCATCGGCGTCTGCCAGGCCCCCACATGGATCAACGGCAACCAGCTGATCCTGCACTTGGTGCCACCCACCCGCTTCACCGAGGGTGTGGCCTGGATGGGCGCGATGAACGCCGTCGGCGCCTCCGTGGGGTCGGCCATCGCCGGGCAGTTCATCGATCGATTCGGCTCGCACGGAGGCTTCGCCGTGGTCACCGCACTGGCCTTGGCCTCGCTGCTCATAGCCTTCATCGGCTTGCGTCAGATCCGCAGCAGCACCGAAAAACCGACGCTGACACAGGTCCAGATCTGAGGGTGCGGATAGTCGGATGACGGCCGGATCAGGCGTCCGTCACTCGACCGCGAGTGTTCCTTGCGGCATCATCGTTGCGGCATCATCGCCGCGATATTCTGCTGGCCAGCTCAGGCAGGATGCCAAGTGGGGCGGATTTGCGCATAAGCCAGGCAATCGGCATCATTCCGATGATCATATGGTTGAATGGACAATTGTGAAAAAACTCATCGCTCAGATAGCCAAGTTCGGCGTGGTCGGGGTCATTGCCTTTCTCCTCGATTTCGGCATACTGAACATCCTGGTCCGCTATGCCCATATGAACAACGTGACCGCAGGCACGATCTCATTCCTCGTATCCCTGGCCGTCAACTATCTGCTCAGCATGAAGATGGTGTTCAAACACCGTGACGACATGGCGCGATGGATGGAGATAACGATCTTCTTCATATCAGCCGCCGTGGGGCTTCTGATCAATGACGTCGTCATCTGGACAGGCACGGCTTCACTGCCCGCCGATGCCATAGACAGCATGCACGGCACCTATGTCCTGTACACCAATATCGCGAAAATCGTGGCCACCGTCATTGTCTCGATCTGGAATTTCATCATCCGCAAGTGGCTGCTCGACGCCCCCACTCCCGGGAAACCGGTCAACACGCGCTCATTCGCGCATCGCCTTGGTCACTGGTCACTGAGCCACAACCCGTTCGACCGCGTTTAGATCCATAGCCATCGTTTCAGCATGATTCCACGGGCCGTGCAGCTCGGCAAGCGGCGATAGTATCGGAGGTAGGCATTATCGCCAGGTATGCATCCGCATACGACGCCAGCCGAGAAGGAGAATCATGCCAGTCATTCATACCCATGTGAGCACATCGACCACACAGGAGCAGCGCGAACACCTGAAAACCGCCTACGGCAAGGCAATCACCGCGGTCCCCGGCAAATCCGAAGGCTGGCTGATGTGCCCCTTCGAGGACAATATGCCGATCTATTTCGGCGGCGACGATAGCAAGCCCGCAGCCTACGTCGAGGTCAACGTCTTCGGCAGCAGCGTTCCCGGATCCGCCTGGGAGCAGCTCACCAAATCCATCATGAAGGCCCTCAGCTCGGAGCTGGGCATACCTGAGGACAGAACCTACATCCGTTACACCGCCACAGGAGATTGGGGTTGGAACGGAGGCAACTTCTGATCACCGACACCCATTCCGGGCAGGCCTGCGCCGCAGCCGCGCCCGGAATGGCGAACTGACGTGGCATAGCAAAGGGGTGCGGGATACTCGATGAATCGAGTCCCGCACCCCTCGGCGCGTAACACACGACTGGACTACTCGGCGATCACCTTGACGGTGAAGTTCGCGGAAATCTCCGGATGCAGAGCAACCGTTGCGGAGAAGTCGCCAGTGGTCTTGATGGCATCCACGTGGATGGACTTTGCCTGAACGGTGGCCTGCGGCTTGAGCGCTGCGGCGATGACCTCGTTGGAGATGCTGCCGAAGAGCTTGCCCGACTCGGATACCTTTGCAGGGATCTCGACGACGGTGCCTTCAATGGCGTTCTTCGCTGCGACGGCGTCCTCGCGGGTGGCGAGTGCCTGTGCACGGCGTGCACGCTGCATGGTCTCGATCTGGCCTGCGGCGCCCTTGCTCCACGCGAAGGCAAGCCCCTGCGGGATGAGGTAATTGCGAGCAAAGCCCGACTTTACCTCGATCACGTCACCGGAGTGACCCAGATCGGCGACGCTGGTGGTGAGAATAACCTTGGTTTCCTTTGCCATGATTAGCGCTCCCCTCAGCGGCCGGTCGTCGCGTATGGCAGCAGGGCCATTTCGCGGGCGTTCTTGATGGCGGTAGCGATCTTGCGCTGTTCCTGCACGGTCACGCCGGTGATACGACGTGAACGGATCTTGCCACGATCGGAGATGAACTTGCGGAGCAAGGCAACATCCTTGTAATCGATTGTGGTGATCTTGGCAGCCGTCAGTGGATTCGGCTTTTTCTTAAACGGCTTGACCGGTGGTTGCGGCCTTTTGCGTGACATCTGTTTGCACTCCTTGAATACTGTGTGAAATCTATCGTTGTCAGGAACTCAGCGGACTGAGCACCTGGGGAAACTAGAACTCCGGCTCGTCACCCGAGCCCCCGAAGTCATCGGAGGAACCGAATGATCCGAACGATCCGCCCTTGCTGCCTTGATCGGCGCTCCAAGGATCGGCAGGTGCCGTGTTCTGGCGTGGTGCGGATGTCTGAGCGGCTGAAGCGCCACCCTGATACCCACCGCCGGACTGGTAGCCTGCGCCACCCTGATACCCACCGTTACCGCCATTTCCAGCGTTGTTACCAGCGAAGCCGCCACGTCCTCCGTCCGAATTCCCTGAATTCGAATTGCGGGTGACCTGTGCGGTGTTCCTGGACAGAGCAGGACCGATTTCATCGACCCTCAGCTCCACGACCGTGCGGTTATTGCCTTCGCGATCCTGATACGAGCGCTGGACCAGACGACCTTGCGCAATGACGCGCATGCCCTTGGCCAGGCTCGCCTGGATGTTGGAAGCCATCGGATTGTAGTTGGAGTCCCATGCCGAACAACGCATGAACAGGGCATCGCCGTCCTCCCACTGCTGCGAGTTGCGGTTGAACTGCCTCACAGTGGATGCGATGGTGAAGTTTGCGACCGTACCGCCGTTTGACGTGGTACGTACCTCTGGATCCGCAGTGAGATTACCCACTACGGTGATGACCGTTTCTCCTGCCATGTTCCTGCCCTTCTTAGACGCGTTGTGCTAGCAAAACCAGAACGTTGGGTTCCAGTTTACTTGGCATCCTTACGGAGGATCTTGGTACGGAGGACCGACTCATTGAGGTTGAGCACGCGGTCGAGCTCATCGCTCGTTGCCGGCTCTGCGGTGTAATTGACCACCGTGTAGTTGCCCTCTTTTTTGCCTTCGATTTCGTAAGCAAGCTTGCGGCGACCCCAGAAATCGGTTTTCTCGACTGAGCCACCTTCCTTGGTGACGATCTCAAGATACTGCTCGGTCAGCTTTTTCAAGCCTCGTTCGTCGAGTTCTGGATCGGCAATGAACATCAATTCATATTTATGCGCAGACATCACCCACCTCCTTCGGACTTATCGGCCGTGGACTTTCCACGACAGGAGGGTGTAGCGCGTGCGTACGACGCGGATCCATGGGGATCCCGTCGCAAAGCAACTGTTCAATGATACACCGCGTGCGGGACCGCCCTGCTGCCGGGCTACTGATCCAGACGTGCGCTCGTTGGCGGAGCGCCGGAATTCATCAGCTCGTCCGAGGAGTGCAATCTCCACCTTGACGTGTGAGGTTCTCGTTGTAGTAGGGGTCGTCGGCGATCAGTGAAGCGTATTGCCCGCGCATTTTCTCCGATTCCCTTTCGAGCCTCTCCATCTTCTGCTTCGCAGCCGTATCGTATCCGCGGGTCACCGATTCAAAGTGATACAGCTCTGCCTCGTGGGCCCACACATTGTCTTTTCCAAGCCGATCATGAATCCTGATGCACAGATCCACATCGTTGTAGGCAACGGAATAGCTTTCGTCAAATCCTCCGACGGCCTTGAAGTTCTCGGCCCTGATCATGCAGCACGCGGCCGTGACCGCATAGTAGTTGGCATTCTCCATCAAACGACCGAAATATCCGACATGGCTTCGTGGCGTGCCCACCATGATGTGCCCTGCCACTCCTCCGAGTCCGAGTACGACTCCGGCATGCTGAATCCGCTCATTGGGATAATAGAGCTTCGCTCCAACGACCCCTACCCTGTCCTGTTGGGCATAACCGACCATCGTGGACATCCAAGCAGGGGCGATGACCTTCGTGTCGTCATTCAGGAACAGCAGATAGCGGCCCGAGGCCTGCTGCGCGGCAAGATTATTGATTCTCGAAAAATTGAATGGGATATCGATATTCAGGACTTTGATCGGTACCTTCGATCGCGCGGAAAGCTGATCGTAGAGATCGAACATCGCCGCATTCGTGCTGCCATTGTCGGCGATCACGATCTCGTAATGGGGGTAGCTTGTTTTTTCCAGGATGGAGCTGACGCAACGTTCGATATTGTCGTATCCATCCTTCGTCGGAATGATGACCGAAACCAGATCGTCACCGGGAACTTCATATTCGATATCGTAAATGCCGTTGAGCGGGCTTCGCTGTGCTTTCGCCGCTATACCGCGCCTATCCAGGGCGGCCTGCACCGCACGCTGACCGGCCGCAAAGGCGTAGTCCTTCGAAGACTGATTGCCCGCTGTCGATGTAGGCAGTGTGCGCCAGTGATAGAGCACTCGGGCGATATGCTTGATGTTCTCCGGCTTGGTGGATTCGATGGCTCGCAGCACGAAGTCGTAGTCCTGAGCGCCATCGAACTCGCTTCGGAACCCATTCAGTTCCAGAGCCAACGATCTGCGATACACACCGAGATGACTGATGTAGTTGGTGCTCAGCAGGAGATCCGGTGAATAGTCCGGCTTGAATGCGGGATCGGAACGCTTGCCGCCTTCGTCGATCTTGTCCTCGTCGGTGTAGATCACATCCAGGGATCTGTTCTCGTTCAAAGCCTGCACCACATAGGCGAGTGCATCCGGCGGAATCTCATCGTCATTGTCCATCAGGGCGACGAATTCACCTTTGGCCATATGCAATGCGGAATTCGTGGCCTCGGAGATTCTTCCGTTCTCTTCGCGGAACACCACACGAATCCGTGAGTCCTTGGCCTGCAGACCTTCGAGAGCCGGCCTCACCCGGGGGTCGCTCGAGTGGTCGTCGGCCAGGCAAAGCTCCCAATGCTGATAGGTCTGTTGTCTTACCGATTCGACGGCCCGGGAAAGCCACTTCGGATCCACGTTATAGACCGGCATAATAATGGATATCAGTGGACGATAGGAGAAACCATCGGGAACGGGCGGTGTCTGGGAGGATTCAACATTGGCGATGAACTTCTCATAGGATTCCCTCCGATCCCGCGGAGCGATGAAACGCTCTTTGAGACGGTGCGCGAGCGTGCGCGGGTGGAGTGTCATCTTCATCAGACGTTGCATCCTGTTGAGCATCAGCAGCGCCTTGGAGACCTTGACCTTGGCAATCTTCGCGCCATCGGGACTGCTGGCCATGACGGGCACGATACCGAGTTTCGTTTGGATCGTCAGTACGAAGCCGGGTTGATCCCGCTCATTGAGCAGGAACATCCTGCTGACATCCAACCTCTCGAATCGTTCTATACCGACCGTGGTAACCCTGTCCGCATATTGCTTCGGCACGGTGACCGCCGCAACACGATGACGATACACATCCGCAGCCCAGCCCTTGACAACATAGCGGTCAGGCGTTCCCGGAACCGGGCTCACCGAATCGATGGTCAGGCCGATCACAGGTGTTTTCTCGGGATGCCGCGGAGGATACATCGCCGATCTGAAGGGGTCGGTCATCTGAGACTGCTTGGCAAGGTACCGATTGACAGCATCCCGAGGAATGGCAAGAGGAGAGGGTTTCACATTCCTCATCATCGAGAAGGGCTCCCAGATCGTCGTATGCCCAAGCTGTTGCTGCATGCGAGCGCACAGATCCACCCCTTGCAGACCCTGCGGCAAAGACGCATCAAAGCCCTGCAGTTTACGGAAATCCGACAACTTGATGAGCATACATTGTTCCGTGACCGCGAAGATGTCCCGTGGCAGTGAGGTACGGAAGTAGTAGCTGACATCACCATCCAGCTCACCGGCTCCCTCGAACACCTGGCCGTTCCGCAGGGATTCAAGCGTAACGCCGGCATCAAGAACACGATGATGACCGTCGACGATGCGACCTCCGATTACCCCCACATCCTTGCGCCACGTGAAGTTCACCATCTCGTTGATCCATGAAGGATGGGTAGGCAGAACACCATCGACGAATACGATCGACTGTGCCTTGAGAGCGTCAGCTTCGGCTATGATCCTGTCCTGATCGTTGAAGTTCTCGATGTTCAGCACATGGAATGACGGATACTCAGTGGTGTGTTGCAGCAATGCGACCTGCTCGTCATTCAGGCGAGTGGTGACCACCAGCACCGTCGGGAGTGCCTTCAAATGCACATTCGCCTTGTATGTACCAAGATTATCGAGTTGCACGACCTCGGCATCCACACCTGCACGCTGATAGGTATCGGCGACGGCTTTACGCCCTGCCTCATAGGCGTACATCTTGCTGCGCGGATCGCCTGCGACCGAGGTATCCAGTGTCCTCCAGTGATACAGCACTTCGGGGATGTGTATGATTTTCTTCGCTCGCTGTGTCGCCCGCAGCACAAAGTCATAGTCCTGCGAACCGCTGTATTCAGGACGAAGCAGGCCGATATCATCCACAATCCCCCGGCTCACGCATACGAAGTGAGTGATGTAATTGTGGCTCCACAGCAGTGTTTGGGAAAAGCCCGGTTTGAAGAAGGGGTCGAAAGGCTCGCCAACCTCGCCGATCTTGTCCTCATCCGTATAGATGAAATCGACATCGTGGTGCTTATCGATGGTCTGGGCGATCCTGAACAGCGTCTGCGGCAACAGCTCATCGTCATTATCCATGAAAGCGATGAAATCGCCAGTAGCCAACTCCATGGCTGAATTCGTGGCTTCGGATATCCCGCCATTCTGCTCACGGAATGTGACTTTGATGCGTTTATCCAGCTTCTGATACTCGGTCAGCACCGGGCGGATGTGCTGCGCGCTGGAGCAATCATCAGCAATGCACAACTCCCAGTTGGTATACCACTGGGAGCGAACCGAATCGATGAAGCATCTGAGCCAACGCTCATCCACGTTATATACAGGAGTGATAATGGAGATCAGAGGCTGGCTCTTCATGCCACGCATCGTCGTCGTGGCCTCGGCCTCGGTGATTCTGTGCTCGCGCTGCCACTTCCTGTAGTACATCTCGTTGAGGTGCAGATACATTTTCACCCGTGAGGCGAAGACATCCCATTTCTTGGGAGTGAAGACATATGCGACGGCGTGGGAGAAGCGCTGGGCGTAGGCCTGCACATGCTCCCCCATGAAGCGGGCACGCAGGGAGAACATATCCAATGTGACCTGCCGTTGCGTGCCGGGACTGGAGAAAGTCATCGAAAAGCTCTTGCTTCGCTTCGGCACCTTCAGCACAAAACCGATCTTCTTTTCAGGACTTGCACCGATCAGCGCAGCGATATCGACCCTGCTGAAGCGCCGGATCGATATATCCGCGGCATCCACACTGATCTCAAGCTCCTGCTTGCGCAGGCGGTCAATCGCCCAGCCACGAATCTCCCAACTATCACCACCGTCGGCAACCGATTCCCGCATGGAGTCAATGACAGCCTTATAATTTTGATTTTCGAACAGAGCTTTCACAGTGCCGTCCTTATTCCTTTGAATCTACGGTACTCAACAGAGATGGGTAACGATTTTCACACGCCGTCGATCACAACCGTCGTGGGAGGAACGGTCAGGGGCATTGCTGCCACCGCATAGCCGCGCATGTGGAATTGGTATGCCCCGGGAGCGATGATGAAACGCTTCACACCGTTGTCGAATGCCACGTCAACGTGAAAATCACCAAAAGCCAAGGTGTTCTGCACACGATAGACGATGCGATGCTGTCCCGGCTGTAGGACCTGCGCGGCGGTGCCTCTTTCGGGAAGTGAGAAAGCAAGCCAACCGCGTCCGTCCACAACATCCACTCGCAGGGCAGAGCTCTCCACCGGTTGATCATTGCTGAACACAACCTCGATGTCGAAATCCTCGTACTTATCGAGGTACTTCTGCTCCTCGCCATCGGCCAGGACCTTGATGCTGTCGAGTTTGATCGCCGTTTCACTGGCACCCTCGGGATGCTCGTTGTCGGAACGAACGGTTCCAAGGAATGAGTTGGAGTATGCATCAGCGATTTCATCAGGATCACCGATCTGAGCCACGTGGCCATCCTGGATGAACATCGCGCGGTTGCAGTATCGTCGCACATCACCCATCGAATGGGTCACCAGGATAATCGTCTTCTTCTGTCGTTTGGCCTCGAAGAAGTAATCCTGGCACTTTTTCTGGAAGGCCTCGTCTCCTACGGCGAGCACCTCGTCGAGCACCAGAATGTCACCCTGGGATTTGATTGCCACGGAGAAAGCCAATCTGACCTGCATGCCACTGGAATAGTTCTTCAGTTTCTGCTCCATGAAATCGTGCAGTTCAGCGAAATCAACGATGTCATCGTACATCGCATCGATCTCGTCGTTGGTGAAACCGAGCATCGCACCGTTCAGATATACGTTCTCCCTACCGGTGAGCTCCGGGTTGAATCCCACACCAAGCTCGATGAAGGGGACCAACTTCCCATCGGATTCGACGCTTCCGGAATCCGGGGAATAAATCTGGGAGACGATTTTCAACAAGGTGGATTTGCCCGAGCCGTTCTTGCCGACGATGCCGAAGAAATCACCCTTATGCACATCGAAGGAGATATCCTTCAGGACTTCCTGCACTCGGTATCCACGTATCCCATGTATCCAGTTCAGTATCGAGACCTTGAGACTGTTCGTGCGATCAGTGGGGAGCTTAAAGCTTTTTGAAACATTCCGAACGCTGAGTGCCACATCATCGGCAGCGTTCCTGTTGTTCTGCACAGTATCCGTCATATTCACACCAACTCCGCGAAGTTCTTCGATTTCGAAGAAAAGTACGATACGCCACCGATGAAGATCAGGATGCACAGCAACACCGGAATCATACTGATGAGAGGATTACTGAATGACTCCCATATCGTAGGGTTCTCAGGTGCGATAAGAACATGCCTGGCGTCCTGCACGATTTGCGCAAGTGGGTTCAGCAGGATCAAACGGCTCAGCAAGGGTCCATAGTGAGGTCCAAGGTTGGTCGCCACCAAGGAGACCGGGTAGATGATTGGTGTGGCATAGAAGCCAGCCTGCATCACCACCTCCCAGATAGGCGACAGATCGCGGAACGTCACATACAGAGCGCCCAGGAAGAAGCCGACTCCGAGCGAAATGACGAACAATTCCAGCGTAAGGGGAATGATGAGCAAAGCGCTCCAGGAGATCTGAACCCCGTTGATCAATGCGAAGATGAGTACGACGACGAAGTTGATTGCGAAATTGATCAGGGCGCTCAGGGCCGAGGAAATGACCACGACGAACTTCGAAAAGTTGATTTTCCTCATCAGATCCCCGTGAGAAACCACCGATCCCATTGCACCAGCGGTGGTTTCAGCGAAAAAGTTCCACATCGTGATGCCGAGCAACAGGCCGACCGAGAAGTGGGGAACGTCTGCGCCGAATTTCAAAAAGCGGACGAACACCATGTACATCACGCTGAACAGCAGCAGCGGTTTCAACACGGACCATATGTATCCGAGGAATGATTGCTGGTACCGGAGTTTGAAATCCGTGCTGACCATTGCCTTCAGCAACACGCGATTTTTTTCCGTGAATATCTCAAAAATGCGCAACTACGACTCCTTGCAGTTCACATCCGCCACAGCGGACAAGACCTCCAAGCATATACCCAAGGAATGGGCATAGGCAGGGTCAGTCATTCGGTCGAGAAATAATACGGTTTTCAGCAACCTGCTGCAGATGCTGTCCATACGGGGACTTGCCGTATTTCAGTGCCGCTTCGAAGAGCTGCGCCCGATTGATCCAACCATTCTCGTACGCGATTTCCTCGATCACGGAAATCGGAAGGCCTTGGGCGCGCTGAACGGTGCGCACGAATTCGCCGGCTTCGTAAAGACTGTCCATGGTGCCGGTATCTAACCATGCATAGCCACGACCAAGTGTCGTGACGTTCAGGGAACCGTCTTCGAGATACAGACGGTTGAGATCGGTGATCTCAAGCTCCCCACGTGGCGAAGGCTCAACCTGCTTGGCAAACTCCGTAACCCGTGAGTCATAGAAGTACAGACCTGTGATCGCGTAATTCGATGCGGGATGCTCCGGTTTCTCGTTGATCGAAACGACCTTGTTGTCCTCATCGAATTCGACGACGCCGTAACGCTCGGGATCATCTACGTAATAGCCGAACACGGTGGCCCCGCAGTCCGCGGACCCGGCCTTTCTCAGAACATTCCCCAGGCCGTTGCCATAGAAGATGTTGTCCCCCAGCACCAATGCGCAAGGTTCGCCATCAATGAACTCCTCACCCAGGATGAAGGCCTGGGCGAGCCCATCGGGCGTGGGCTGCTCGACATACGAGAAGTGCACTCCGAACTGCTCACCCGTCCCCAGAAGTTTCTTGAAGTTCGGCAGGTCATGCGGGGTGGAAATAATGAGGATATCCCGTATTCCAGCCATCATCAACACGGAAAGCGGGTAGTAGATCATCGGCTTGTCATATACCGGCAGCAACTGCTTCGAGGTGACAGTAGTCAACGGGTACAGCCTCGTGCCCGAACCACCGGCAAGAATGATGCCTTTCATACACAAGCTCCTTATTATCATTAACACTAACCAATGCGCTCAGTCTAGGTAAATTGAAACGAACTTATCCGAGGGCATCTAAATTGTACCTGTTCCCTCACAAACGCGCTGTCACCGTATAATCTGCTAACTTGGATCAGTGAGGTTGGCGAAGATGAAAAGAGCGTGTATGCAAAGTCGGCATCGAATTTCTTGCGATCGTTTAGCAATCCAGGTATTGGTCATCGCAGCACTTATGTATACAAGCATCGACATGTGGCAAACGCTGACTTGGCCACCTTTTCACAGCTTCGATGAAACCGCAGAAATTGACTATGTGTATCAATTGACGCAAGGCCACTTGCCAACCTTTTGGGGTGGGGTCACCTTCAACCCCCTCAATCTCCAATACCCATACGACGTCCAGTGGAGATATCAACACCCACCACTGTTCTATATACTTGAAATCCCTTTCTTCTTATTAGGCGACACTATAAGCCATCCTTTTATCGGCATATGGATCATGCGTGGTTTCGTGTACATATTAGGTCTGCTGCTTATCGTGAGTTCTTTCTGGGCGGCTCGGTGGTTAGTCGGACATAAGAACTCCGTCGTTTATCTGGTGCCTCTACTGATCGCCTGCAACAGGTGTTTGCCCTCGGTAGTGTTCAACTACACGCTCGCATCCCTTTGGGTCACCCTCTTGATAGGGATGACAGCCAAATTGTTACGTACCTCTTCTGACAAACAATCATGTTCAACAATACTTCTATGGACCGTGACGGTTGGCCTGGCCCCTCTGACACGTCTTTCAACAGTCCCTATTATGGCGCTATGCCTTTCAATCATCACCGTTTCCCTCATATCAAGAAAGTTGCACTCCAAACCTTTGCACAAGGAGTGGCTTACCTTGGTGGCGCTTCCCGCAGTCATATCCATTGCATCGTCTGCTTGGTTTTATCTAAGACTGTATGCATTATCGGGAAGCTTCACAGGATCCCAGCCTGCGTGGTCCGCAGAACACCTCTCCAGAACCACTGACATGACTTTCACTGAGGCTTTGATGAGATCCAACTTCTATAAGAACTCGTTCTCCCAGTATCACAATATGAGTTCGATTAACAGCACACACTTCGGCTGGTTTTTTGTAGTTTCGCTGTCGCTAATTCCTCTTGTTCTGGGCCTTGCCGTGTTTGCGTGGAACCTGTTGGGTAATATGCATAGGGCTGGAAACCATGATGAGGTACGGAACGATTCACTCATACTGGTCATGTGTCTGCTCGCTCTGTTTGGCACAACAGCACAGCAACTATTGTATTCAAAGCAGGGGGGTTCTGATAATGCCGTCTATTTCAGTTTGATCAACATTATTTTCGCTTTCACCATTGCCAGCGGCTTTTGTAGATTCAAACGGATCACCCCCTGGATAGTCTCCGTATGGCTGCTTATCCATCTAGGAGCTTTCCTGTATGAAGCAAAGCTCACGTGGCCGCTTACAGCAGGCGGAACACTCGAGCAAGCGGGAGATCTTGCTCGAATTGGGATATATGCAGCATTGCTCTTAGCCATCCTCAGTACACTATGCGGAGTTTCTCTATTCCTGTCTCATAAGTTCAGACCTTATTCTAAAATCCGAATTCAGTAGCGTCAAAAACAGCACTAAGGACCATCATGCGCCTCTTCATACAAATACCCTGCCTCAACGAGGAGGAGACCCTTCCCCAGGTCCTGGAAAAAATACCTCACTCCATCCCCGGTGTGGATTCAATTGAGCTAATGATTGTTGATGATGGTTGTTCCGACAACACCGTAGAGGTGGCTCGACGACTTGGTGTGAAACATGTCGTCCAGCACACAAAACCTATGGGATTAGCCAGGGCGTTCCGCGACGGCATTGACTATGCGCTGAAACACGGTGCAGACATCGTGGTAAACACCGATGGAGATAACCAATACCCGAGCGATAAAATCGGTGACTTGGTGCAACCGATTCTTCGACATGATGCCGATATTGTCGTCGGGGACAGACAAACCTCTAAGATTAGCGAGTTCTCGGCATTTAAGAAACTCATGCAACGGTTTGGATCCTGGGTGGTAAATAAGGCGGCGGGAACCAATATCCCTGATGCGGCAAGTGGTTTTCGTGCCTATTCCCGCAGGGCATTGATTCAACTCAACATCGTCACTGAATTCAGTTACTGCATGGAGACCATTATCCAGGCAGGAAACAAACGAATAGCTATCACGAGCTACTCGATAACCACCAATCCGAAGACCCGCGAATCCCGCCTGTTCACCAACATATTCGAGCATATGGCGAAATCAGGCGGGGCCATCATTCGCAGCTTCCTGATGTTCAAGGCCCATACGATATTTCTTTGGGGAACACTTATTTTCGGTGTTCTCGGCTTGTTCCCATTCATACGATTCCTCTATTTTCTGTCTGCCGGTCAGAGTTCTGGGCATATTCAGTCCCTACTCGCGGGCATAGCGCTGCTTATCTGTGCAGTGATTTCCTTGGCGCTCCTAATCATCTCCGAGGTCCAACGGATACAACGTAAACTTGTCGAGGATCAGCTCGAAAGAACCAAGGAAATCATGTATTCCAAGCCATTTCGCGCAACGTGGACGCAGGAGGACACAGCCGAGAAATTCGATGCGCTACGTTATACCGCCCAGGTACCTTTTAATGAAGAAAGAACCAACTAGATGACCCATATTCTCGCGTTCGGTACATACAACTCACGCAAGCATCCGCGAGTAGGTATATTAATAGACGGGTTGCGACGAAACGGTTGTGAGGTCACTGAAATCAACAGGCCTCTGAATATCTCTACCGCAGGCAGGGTTGAAGTGCTGAAACACCCTTGGAAGCTGTTCGGATTTGCCCGAACCCTGTTGAGTTTATGGAGACAGCTATCAAAGGACGCCAGGATTTGGGTACGTGAGAATGGACGTCCTGATGCCGTACTCATAGGTTATATGGGGCATTTTGATGTTTTGCTCGCTCACCACATATTTCATAGCACCCCCCTTATACTCGACCATCTCATCTTTGCGGGCGATACCGCAAAGGACAGAGGAGCAGATGGCGTTAAAGTGCGACTGCTTAACAAACTTGACCGTATGGCGATTGATGCGGCGACGCTCGTATTGGTGGATACCGAAGAACACCAGGCAATGTTGCAGCACGACGATCAAAGCCTCGTTGTGCCCGTGGGGGCAACAGATGAATGGTTCCAGGCGCAGCATTCCAATACCGGGGAACAGGAAGGTGTTATTTTCTTTGGGCTCTATACTCCCCTACAAGGCACAACTGTCATCGCGGAGGCGCTGGTTCTGCTCGCCAAAGAAGGAATCCGCCCCAGAATCACTATGATCGGTACAGGCCAGGATTATCCAAAGGTTCGTAGCCGCTTAGAGCAACTCGATAATGTGAAGTTCATTGAATGGGTTGAACCTGAAGAGTTGCCCGGTATGGTTGCGTCACACGCTATCTCATTGGGAATTTTCTCTACAACCCCGAAGGGACTACGCGTTGTGCCTAACAAGGTCTACCAATCAATGGCCGCCGGCTGTGCCGTCGTTACAAGTGACACTCCTCCGCAGCGCCGTGCTGTCAGTGATGGTGTCACATTGGTCCCCCCTGGCGATGCACGGTCCTTGGCAGACACTTTGAAAAATCTGATAACTGACAGGTCAGCGTTGTTGGAAGCGGAACAAAAATCTTCAGGATCCGCTGTACGTTTCACCGCATCCGAGGTATCCCGACCTCTTGCATCATGGTTGCAGCAACTATAATACAGCGGCAGATGCTAGGCTTCCTGTAGGCTCCGGGTCCTTTGGGGGCTCCTCGCAAAAGACAGGACCATAAGCGACAGCAGGGGGAATAGGTAACGCTCTTGGAAACCGCTGATTAAATAGCCTTGAAGTGTGTACAGATTATTCCATGTCAGACACAGGAACAGCATCATTGCACTGATCGTGATGAATCCAGACATAACAGCAATCGCAGTGTACCGAGGCTCCGGCATCAATGATCTAAAACCTCTGGTGTTTGTTGAGGATCTGTAGAATGCCAACATCGCAAGCCAGATAAGCGATACCGCAATGACCTGAGCCATGACCGGCTGAGGAAGATGAGCGAAGACCCTGAATGCATTATTGAGAATAACCGCAATCACACGTAAGGGGTGTGTTGCTGTGAATCGGAGATTGTCACCTATATTGGCAATAGCCAAGGTGCCGCTGTAATTCGTATACCAAGGCACAAAAATCAGCAGAGCCATCATCACCCATATCGCAGAAAGCCAAGCCTTACGATGTTTTGTCAACGTACACCTCGGCAGTGCGAGGACAACGAGGAGTATTGGGGAATATACCGTTTTCGCGCATACCAACAACATGCCCACTACCGCGAATCCTGCCAATTGCGCATTACTGAGGCGATGACCTTCCCATGTGCATCTCACCAGCATTGCCGCGAACAGTGCACTCAAAGCCATGACGGTCCCATCGATCATCAAGCTTGATGCCATGAACACCGTGAGAGGCAGGGCTCCGATAAACGCGAGTAACATCCTGCCTCTTGGAGCAAGCACGATCGCAAAACCCCATATTAGGGCAAATGCCAAGAAATTACTGACCCTGGAGAGCTGCCATCCGTCATAAGCAGGCAGATGTATCCATAGCGCCACACGCATTCCTGTGGCTTGAGGCAAATACAACAGAGGAAAATACTGATTGGATCTGTTCGGATGTTTTGAATTTGGTATCGTTACAATCGAGGCAGCTCTTTCAGCGCCTTTCTCCTGACCCTGCCGACCGAAATCACCAACTCTGGATGACTCGACTGCCGCAGTCGCGAGAATACCCCGTCTCCCATCAATATGCAGATACCGTGAATCACCTGTGACCTGTTGAACCTTGACGAGATTCCCGAACCGATCCTTTTCCTGGGTGGTCTTATTCATGGATTGTCCGGTAGCCAGCGCGTAAGTGGCTAGGGCATGGATATCAGGATCCGGCATTGTCAGTGGGCCAACACGGGCGATAAACCAGACGGTTTGAAGCGAGCAAAGCACCAGAAAATACACCAGAGGGAACTTTGCTTTTTTAAGTAAACTCCGTCGTCCGTCACCGGATCCGTGTGGCGAACGACCTTCTAAGACTGTCATCGAAACAGGACCTTAATCACTGACGCGAATTGTTCAGCTCCCTGTGCACATATGTCGCTAGCGACTCCTCCCAATCCGCGGGAGTATAACCACTTGCAGTGATCTTCTGCAGGTCCAGGGCACTGTGAACCGGACGTGGCGCGACGGGACCGGAGGCATTGCTCATATAGTCCTCGGTGCTCACCGGCTTGACCCGGTCCTTATCCGCACCGGTAAGGGAGAACACATCCTGCGCAATCTCATGCCATGATGCGATTCGGCCTGATCCGGTGAGATTGTAGCTTCCATAGGCTGCTTGGCTATCCAGCAGGTGGAATATCGCCTCCGCCATATCTCTGGTGAAGGTGAGACGTCCATACTGATCATCGACCA
This sequence comes from Bifidobacterium psychraerophilum, assembly GCF_000741705.1. Taxonomy (GTDB): domain Bacteria; phylum Actinomycetota; class Actinomycetes; order Actinomycetales; family Bifidobacteriaceae; genus Bombiscardovia; species Bombiscardovia psychraerophila. The sequence continues at coordinate 74,424 of NZ_JGZI01000002.1, forward strand.
CGGTTATCGAACCGTCATTCTCGGTGACCTTTTTAGCCAGCATCATCATCGTCTTGACGAAGTTATGGCCTTCGCCGATCACCCAACTGGAACGCACGATATAGTGCCGCGGCACATTGGCCACCGCGATGTCGCCCGCGGTCTTGGACTGCCCGTACACGCTCTCTGGCGCAAAGGACTCCGTTTCAGTGTGCTCCTCACGCGTGCCGTCGAAGACATAGTCACTCGAAATATGCACCAAGGTTATCTTGTGCTCCTGAGCCACCTTGGCCAGCAAGGCCGGACCTTGCGCATTGGCCTTCCAGGCCACCGCACGACCCTCCGGTGTCTCCGCCTTATCCACCGCAGTATAGGCTCCGGCATTGATGATCGTGCCGTACAAGGCCCAGTCGAAACGGTCGTAGGCCTTCGGATCAGAGAAATCGAAGGTGTCGATATCCGTGTATTCGAATCCCTCGAGATGATGTTCCTGTGCGTAGGCGCGAATCGCATGGCCCAGTTGACCGTTCGATCCCGTCACCAAGGTGCGTCGCGGCCCCATCGGCTTGGCATCCTTGAGCATCGGATGATGCAGGTCGGCTTCGCTGCGCTCGGCCTCTTCCATCGGAATCGGCCACTGGATATTGAGTTCGGGATCGGAAAGATTCACGAAGGTGTAGGTCTTCTTCTGTTCAAGGCTCCAATGCGCGTTGACCAGATAGGTGTATGCGGTTCCATCGACCAGTGTCTGGAAGCTGTTCCCCACACCTCGGGGGACGAATATCGCGCGGGAGGGGTCAAGCCTCGTGGTGAATACCTCACCGAATGTTTCGCCGGGCCGCAGGTCGACCCAGGCCCCGAAGATCTCCCCGGTGGCGATTGAGATGTACTTATCCCAAGGCTCCGCATGAATGCCGCGTGTGACGCCACGCTTGGTGTTGAAACTGATGTTGTTCTGAACGGGACCGAAGTCGGGAAGACCGAGAGCCGTCAGTTTCTCGCGCTGCCAGTTCTCCTTGAACCAACCGCGGTTATCACCATGCACAGGAAGCTCGAACACCAGCAAGCCCGGGATGTTCGTTTCCGTGACCTTCAACTCTTTTTCGAATTCCATGAATTCCCTTTCACCAACATGCACATCATCGTTCTTATTGCTTATCAGACAAGCGACCGCTCTGAAGCCCACGGGAAGTGCCGGAACGGACACGGCACGGTGCGGCTATATCCGCCGCACCCACCGCTCATTGCCCCTGGGACTTGTATCTTGCCTCTGTGGCGGCTTTGGTCTGCTCCCACCATTCCTGGTGCTGGGTGTACCATGCGATCGTCTTATCGAGACCTGATTGGAAATTGGTATGTTCCGGCTGCCAGCCGAGTTCACGACGCAACTTGGTGGAGTCTATGGCGTAACGCCTGTCATGCCCGGGACGATCCTTCACATGATCGAATGCATCCTCGTCCTGGCCCATATGCGTAAGAATCAATTTGAGTACATCGATGTTGTTCTTCTCACCATCGGCACCGATCAGATAGGTCTCGCCGATGCGGCCCTTGGTCAGAATCGTCCAAACCGCCGAAGAGTGATCATCCGTGTGGATCCAGTCGCGGACGTTCAGACCATCCCCATACAGCTTGGGACGGATCCCGGAAAGGATATTGGTGATCTGACGTGGGATGAACTTCTCCACATGCTGGTAAGGGCCATAGTTATTGCTGCAGTTCGACAGCGTGGTCTGCAGGCCATAGGTTCGCGTCCAAGCCCGCACCAGCAAATCGGAGGCCGCCTTGGTCGATGAGTAGGGGCTCGATGGGTGATAGGGCGTGTCCTCGGTGAACCGGGCCGGATCATCCAGAGCCAGGTCGCCATAGACCTCATCGGTGCTGATGTGATGGTATCGGATCCCGTATTTCCGTACCGCCCCCAATAGACGGAACGTGCCCTCGACGTTGGTGCGGAGGAATGGTTCGGGGTCAGCGATCGAATTGTCGTTATGCGATTCAGCGGCATAATGGACTATCGCATCGTGTCCGGGGACCAGCTCATCCAACAGTTCGGCATCACATATATTGCCGTGCACGAATGTCAGCCGGTCTTCGGGAATGCCCTTGAGGTTGTCAAGGTTGCCGGCATAGGTGAGCGCATCCAGAACTGTCACATGCGTTTCAGGGTGATTGTCCACCACATAATGCACGAAATTCGATCCGATGAAACCGGCGCCGCCAGTCACGATTATGTTCTTCGGTGAGAATGCTTCAGTCATAAACCCTATCCTAGCGTTCGAAGAGGAGAATCGTCCCTGCCTACCTGAAGCTTCTTTACTCCTCCATATGGCTGGTCTGTGACTTCCTGATATTGGCTGCAAACGCCCCGAGTGTAAGCAACAAGGCTGTGCACACTAGGGGAGCCGTAGAACCTGTTGTGTAGAAGAATTTTATGTGATCGTTCTCTATAAACTGAGTGAACCAAGCTACCGAGAATCCGTAGACAAAAGCATAGACAAGCAAAAGAATACCGAGCAGAATCACCATTCCCTCACCGCTTCTTCGCTTATTCATTCTAAGCGCTGCAAGCGCCACCGATGCTAGCATCACCAAGACCAGCCCGACATTCAGACAGGCGTAGATTTTCGTCAACGCGACACTTACACTTCTCGCCCTTTCCACAGTGAAGAATCTAAAATATGAGGGATTCGGATCGTGCACATTAATCCCGGCTTTTTGAAGCCCTTCGACGTTTTTCGGATCAGCATCGGTCTGGTTCTCCCCTGTTGTCGGATTGTATACAGACACGACATTAAAGTTCCAGCGAAAAGCCTTGATTGACGGCCCGAACAATTCTCCGATTTGTTCGGGAGAACGTGGCAGCATGTTGGGCGACAGGAAAAATTTATCAGTCTTTTTGAGTTTTCCTTCTTTGAAGGCTTTATCAATTTCACCATTGGCACGTCCGAAGAAGTGTTGGATATCGCTTTCATTAGTCCAACCTATAGAATTCTGCACTGCCAGCCGTATCTGCCAAGTCAGAAAGTCTGCCCGTAACGGTTTCTGATCTATATCAGGCGCCGAAAACCCCGAATGATACAGATGATCAATCAGATCAGGCTCGCTCTTCAATGTAGGTGAAGCATCAACTACTTGACGTATAGACGATGGCGGAGCCCAGATCGTTGTTGTCTGCGCATCGCTGTCAACCTGATACACGCGGCTGACAAACCCCGCCAGTTCTCCCTCTGTTCGTGTGTTCAACATAGCTACGCCGAAACGTTTATCGTTATGTTCCACACTTGCAGACACTCCACCCAGGAATACCAATACCGGCATCAAAGAAAGAATCGACACAACGATCTTTTCTCCCAAACCAGTTCCGTTGCGGAGTGCAAGCCCTATTTTGAGCAGGACGCCGAAGACAAACATAGGCAGCAACCAAATTGAATCCTCTTTAAGGAGGTATAACAAAGACATCGAGATCCCAGTAAGCACACCAATCCCAACGAATGCCAGATAATTCCAAGGGCGAAGCCTACTTTGGTCCTTCGTTCTTCTACAAGTAGAGCTAGCCGACTCATCGGTGTCGATTCGAGTACTTCGCATAGGCACTACGGATTGGAGGTACAGTATCAGCAACCCAAGAACAATAAAGGTCAGTGGAGCAATAAGCGAATTTCTGTATAACCGTGTCCCTAACCAATTCTCAAAAGCTAGAGGATTCCACAGGACGTAGAGGTATGTCAGTACCATCACAAAGAGGTTGTGGAACAATCTCCAGAGGGCGACACTCATAGCAACAGCAGCAAGTAACCAAATCAAGAAATATGCTGAATCCGCGGACATACCCATTTTCGAAACAAATCGAAGCCAATAGCCGTATCCTGGATTCTTGGCTAACGTCATGCTGTTGTCGCTTGAACCGTAGCCCTTCAGCGCCTGGCTCATCAACAGATAATCATCAGCACCTTGATTCCATGCAAACCACATATGTAAGGTAAACGACATCACTGCACGCATAACGGTGAGCGCGAAAATCAGACCAACAACCATCACCGTACACACGACGCGCACAGCGTTACCGGTATTTCTGTTTCCACGCAGCAGGTGGTCTTCTCTTATCCTGTTTTCCAAGCCAACCGAGCTCTCCATCACGTTTCCTTCTTCTATTTCAACCTTCCCAATGCACATCTCTCTCATCGAGAGAGTACGCCTGACTTACAGTTAACAGTCTGTTATCTTTCATAGTTTTACCATCCAATTACCAGAAATTGGCCCTCCTCATCGTTGCTCATCGACTCTTTGTGGAATAAATGCAACGCTCAGTCCATGGGATCGTGCCGACCTTCGGCCTCACCACTCAGAGCATGTAGGATTGACTGGTGCGCACAAAGAAGGCTAAAGGCAATTCCCCGATAACGGTTGGCAATAATGTACTCGTCGCATTAGGACGCCATACAGTTATTGGTGTCACTGCCATTTTTGCATTCGCGATTTTGTTCCTATCTCTGATACCCATGCAATCGATCAATTTGTATTATCAAGCGCATCTTTCAGATACCGTACCCATATCACAAAGCGCAACTTTCAAATTTGACAACAACCCTGGTTATAAGAAAAGCTCAACGCAGCACGCTGACATTCAATATGCCCCATCTCCAATAACGACTTTGCGCGTCGATCCCTTGAACAAGGATTCACGAACATTAAGCATCCGGCTCCCCGGCTCTTCAACAGAAATCAAGTCTTTTGACGTTGTTGTGCGCTTGAATGACAAAACTCTGTATACCGTGATGACGATACAGGGCGCAGATCTGTTAAAAACGTCCGATTCCGAATCAGCTACGATTTCCCTGACCGAGCAGCAACTCCAGCGCATCCAGTCCCAAGCACAGCGAAAATCAGTTGCGAAATTGTTCCTGTTAGCTGTTATAACCCTGCTGTACCTCATCGTCATGCTGAGAATTACCATTTTCCCAGCTGCTGATATGAAATATTTCTCTATCGGTGCATTGATTGGGTTGCTGATACTTGGCTTTGCGGCCAATACCATATTCATCAAGCAACCACTGCTGATGCAACAGACGGTATCCAATGCAACTTCCGCGGACATTGATCAGAAAGCTGCTTTTACGATCCGTCAACCACTCACCACCGTGGACGATATAGCAACAATTACGCTTCCCGTAACTATAGATGACAGTATCCTGCCCTCGGATACCGATAACCCAGCATACGGGAAAGTTTACAAGAGCGATTCTGAATTCCGAGACCAGTATTCCATCACGATTACTGAGAATGGCCTTCAGAAACTGCTGTTCAAGGGACGCATAACCCCGTCGATGTTGGATGGCACTGCGTCAAATATCACCATTCCCCTGCACCTATATCAGTCTTCCACGCCTATAGTCATTCAAATCGTTAAGAACGAAGGCGACTCAGACCCTACTCTGCGCTTTCAAAGCTATCCAGATACCATCCGTCCAAACTACTTAACTGCTACATCGATTGGCCTATCGGAAAATACGCACCGTTATCTCAATGTTTTACCCAACTATCGTGGATTCAACTACCAAACCGCCATCATTGCAATACTTCTGGTATTCTGCATCGCTCTTATCATCAATATGATTGCTATGCGCAAACACAGCCTCTCGAAACACTTCACAACAGCGGTTTGCACTTTGAATTACGGTGGACTCCTGCTCTATGCTATAGCCCAGTTTCCGATATACACCAAATATGTTCAGGGATTCCCAGATGAGCAGGCTCATCTTTCATACATCGCCTACCTCAGTAAATTTGGTGGTATAGTCCCCAATTTCAAATCAATGCAGATATACGCTGTTGATGCCGCGACCCAGACAATGAATTTATCGGACGGGCAGGGGTTCAATTACCTTGGCCATCCACCACTGTATTACCAGATTATGCGTTTCATCGGCGGGATAACCACGAATGGAAGTACAGCATATTACGACCTGCAATCCCTTCGATTCAAATCTTTCTGTATAGGGCTACTGGGTGTGGCTTTGCTTTTTTACATCGGGTACTCTCGTATTCCTAAAATTCCTTTGCTGCACCTGCTGTACGGCCTAATCATCATCAGCCCTCCAAATCTTATTTATGTGTTATCCGGACTCAATAATGATGGACTCAGTCTACTCACTGTCTCAATATTCATTCTGGGCATCATCCGCTTCCTTGAAGGACGGTACCTCTTCTCTACGTATGCTCTTATTTCAATAGGAATTGTCGCAAGTTTCCTCACAAAGTTGACTGCGGGCCTTATGGTCGGTATCGCAGCGGTGCTCATACTCGGATACTTCCTCTGGAAGATCAGAGCATACAAAGAATTGTTCCAACCTGGTTTCTGGTTGACACTTCCGATTTACGCTATAGTCCCTGTATATTTCGCATATATCAGACTCAGGTATCACACCATTCAGCCCAGTTACCAGGCACTTGCATACAGCGAATACATGCATAGCTCGTTCTACGCTGATATTTCTACTCGGCCAGAAATGGGAATGTGGGACTTTGTAACCAGCTACCAACAGTATTTCATTAACACGTGGTTTAATCTTTCTGGACACACAGCTGTTCCGCGGGATATGGCAAATCCCATATACAGCATCGATCGAATTGCTGTCATCTTAGTGCTGCTACTACCCTTCGTCCTCTTCTTCATGAAGACGAGAGGTAAACTTCAACATATATATTTGCGGTGCATGCTTTTAGGCATCTTGGTAGCCTTTGCGATTCAGACGCAAAGCACTTACAGGAGCACCATGGACGATGGCCGTTTCGGCGGTTATTCCAGTAGATATTACCTATGCATGATAGGCGTATTTGCCCTGTCCATTATGTGGATGATTTGCACTCGCTTCCTCATCACTCAGCATTCGCAAAAGTCTGGTAATGAAACGCTTAGCGGAAATCAAGACATCAGCAGAGACATTGAAGCCTCATCGGGGGTTGGATACTCACTGACCCGAAAGGGGACGCTGATTTGCGTATGTTTCAGCCTGCTACTTCTTTTTGACGGGTTCATATATTCAGTACTGTACCAAGCCCCGGCTATTCAAGGATTTACACACTGATACAGAAAATTTCAATTAAGGGAATGCACATGAGAGTCATAAAATTTGTTCTCTAAACGTCTTAGAGCAACCAGCATATTGCAGAGGCAACGGTGGAAAATGCCAAGCTCACGAGTCAAAGCGCTCACATCAGCGGCATCATCTTCGATCTGAGCCCGGATAAAGGGATCTTCCGTTGCCTTCCCCGCCATGCCTGTTCGCTCATCTTTCATGCTCGATACCATGCCGAAGTAATTCCGGTACGGTACCAGCCCCATGGAAAGGGTGAAACGATAATTCGCGATCGCAGCGGTTACATTATCATGCCAAAACGAGAAATCCCTTTTTGAATGTGTGACTGATTCCGGCTCCTGTAACCAGTAGTATAGGATTTTGTCAACATCAACAACCCTGCTCATGCGCGCATATAATGGACCGGCCATACGGATATCCTGAGCGTAGTGGCCTGTGACGAAACGCAGACCGTCCCATATCTCCTTCTTATATAACCTACACCAGTTGGCTTCGTTAAAATAGCGCGCTTCAACTCTGCTGCCTCCGAGGAGACGTAGTGACTTGCAAAAAACCGTTTGGTATGCATGCAAAGAATCCGTAATGACGCTTAGATTAGGATTCTCCACTGATTGGTGGGCCGAACATCTAGCTGTTGCAGAAAGTGATGAGACGCCTATCTGCTTCCACCGGCCTTTGGACATGTCGGCACCGGCGATCTCAAGAGCATGGAGCAAGATCTCGATGTTGTTGCGATGCATAATGTCGTCGTTGTCACAAAAAGCGATGTAATCGCCCTCCGCGGCGTCCAATCCGGTATTCTGAGCTCCTGCGATGCCACTATTTACCTGATGAATCACACGGATACGTTCATCGTGCGCCGCATACTCATCACATATACGGGGCGATGAATCCGTGGACCCATCATCAACCAGAAGGATCTGGAGTCTGCTATAGCTTTGTTGCACTATCGAGTCAATGCAGTATCTCAAGTAGCGATGGGAATTATACACAGGTACGATGACGCTCACCAGCGGTTTGAGTTCAGACATAGTCATCAGTCTAAAGTCCCATGCGTATCGCGACTATCAGCCTGTTTCCTGAATCCAGGCAACAGGTCCTTTGGAATGGACACCACATGCGTGGACAGCATCAGAGCCACATACACCGCATAAATTACGGCATAGACAAGGGCAATCTCTGCCAGCTCCTCTATGCCGAAGACCTTAAATAGTATTCTGACCACAACCCAGAGAATGATGTTCGACACTATGGCTATCAAAGCCTTCCGAGTGATCACATTACCTGTTTTTCTCATCACCACAAGATAGGAGATCACCATCGTGACCGCTGTGCACATCATACTAGCTAGAGCAATATGCGTGATTCCACCGAATTTTGCAGTAACAATGAAAATAGGGATGACCACGACCAAAGAGCATATGGACAGGAAATCCGAGAATCTGTTTGAACTGAAGGATGTATGAACCATATTGAGTAGAACCGTCATACCCATGAAAAAACTCGACAAGGACAGAAAACTCAGGGTATCGGCCGCTACAGCATACGCAGGGTGATAGAAGGATACTAGCAGCGAAGCACTTGAGGCCGAAACCACAACGGGTATCGGAAGAATCAAGGAGACGATCATGGTGATGAATTGCTTCACACGCTCAATAGCCTTGTGCACGTCATTGCGCCCGATCGCATTTGCCACGACGGGCAGTATTATCGTGAAGAAAGCTGTCATCAGATAGTATGAAAGTTTGCCGAAGTTAACAGCACCCGTGTAATACCCTGCCATTGCGGCAGGCTCTACGACGGATTTCACGATCAGCGTGTCCATGCTGAGCACCAGTGACACCATAATGAAGAAAATAGAGAAGCTTAGGGTATTGTGCGCTATGGTTCTGAATGGAATTGTTGCGTTTCCTTTGAATATTAGTTCCTTACGATGCCTGATCAAGGATATGCATCCCAAAGCGATGGAGAACAACAATGCCAGCAGGTATCCAATTTCCATACCCGCGACCGGATCATTCTGGAAAACGAAGAGAATCAGTGGAATCACCGACAGTTTCGCAATCGGATAAATAGTATTGAGCAAGGCACTGGTACTGAAACGCTGTATGCCGTCGTTGATTCCCAAAAGCAGGACAAACATCCCATTCGCAGGGACCAGGAATGCTGCAATCCGAAAATAGATGGCAAGAGAAGGATCGTTGAGTACTACTCCGAACAATGGAGCGCCGAAAAAGTTGATACAGAAAAACACGGCAACCAGAACAAGCTGGAACAGTATGCTCTTCCTGATCACATCACCGACGTCATAGCGACGCATTGAAATTTCCTTGGCCAACGACTGCCGTGCCCCGTTCGAAAGGAACATGTATTCGAAGTCCAAAACCGTCATAATGGTCCCGACAATGCCGTAGCTGGCTGCGGGCATGGTGTTACCCAGGAAAAAATGGATGGCATATCCAGCAACAAAGAACACAACATTGCTGACAAGATTCAGCACCAAGCCTCGTCGCATAACAATCTCCCCAACAATTAAATCACCTGGAACGCAAAACACCCGGCCGCAAATGTAACCCAGCCCTGTGTCTCTTCGGAGAGACTTATCCAGATATACTCCGAAACTCTACAGTCAGAGGTGTCTATTATTTATTCAGATTTCAGCGTCTGACCGCTAAGGTATCGACCTTATCCCCATTCCAATCACCCACCAACACTGCATCCGTCGGCTTGCCATACACCAACACCGAATCAGCCACACTATTGCTCAGCGAGTTGGAGAAGTAATAAGTTCCTCCTCGGCGCACAGCCAAGGTATCCTTACCATCCCCGTTCCAATCACCCACCAACACAGCATCCGTCGGCTTGCCATACACCACGACGGAATCAGCCTCACCGCCAGTAAGAGAATTGGAGAAGTAATAAGTTCCTCCTCGGCGCACAGCCAAGGTATCCTTACCATCCCCGTTCCAATCACCCACCAACACCGTGTCGGTAGCCTTCCCATACACCACGACGGAATCAGCGGAACTGCTTGTCAAAGAATTAGAGAAATAGTATGAGTTGCCTCGGCGCACAGCCAAGGTATCCTTACCATCCCCATCCCAATCACCCACCAACACTTCATCCGTCGGCTTGCCATACACCAACACCGAATCAGCGACACCTCCGGTTAAGGAATTCTTGAAGTAATAAGTTCCTCCTCGGCGCACAGCCAAGGTATCCTTACCATCCCCATCCCAATCACCCACCATGGTGCTGTCACTGGCCTTGCCATAATATATGGCGGAATCCGCAACACTGCTCGATAACGAGTTAGAAAAGAAATATGTGACACCCGGAATTACAGTAATCGACGTAGTCTTGGAATCCGACGAGGCCTCGGTTGTCGGGTCGCCAAACCAATCACCGTAGTATAGATAGAAATTGCGATTACCATACGAGGAACAGCTGTTTCCGCTCTTATAACCAGCGTCCAATGCTGCCTGATTAGGCCGGTATGGTGTGTAGTTGTACAACCCGGCCGTAGCTTGATTCTTAATCGTCACAGTGGAAGTCCCGCACGAAGCATTCGGATGCCAGTAAATACTGTTGCTTCCGACACGATACTGATAACTCGTAGGATTCGCCTTGTATAGCTTATATTGTCTTGCGGCATTATATACTTGATTGAAAAATCCATAATACTGGCTGTCACATGCGGCAGTATCCGGGCAACCATATCCCATTGCTGTCTTGTATCTCCAAGGGCTGGGATAATCATGAGTAACCAGCCCATTCTCTTTCTGAAGCAGGACCAACAGCACCTCTTGGCTTACACCACAGCTCCGTGCAACACCGTCGATGATTTGTGCTGCTGTCTGCGTCTTACCTCCTGTGTACCCAGCACAGTATGAATCTTTCGTTTTCGACACGGTTGTAGTCTTGTAGCTTTTCAAACAAACGATCGAGGAAGGATCAGAATCATATTCTGGGTGGCATGTAGGAACTTCGCTATTGAGAAAGGTCTGCACCTGTGTGGCCGTCATGGCATCCGAATCATAGAAGCGCGAATCTGAAATAATGTAACCGGCATTAAAGTTCTTCGCATTCATTGCTGCGGAAGCCGGCATGACAAGTGACTGAACTGACAATACCAAGAACGTGAGCAGTACAGTTAAGCTCACCAGTGCGGCCCGCAGAAGATATGTACGATGTCTTGATGAAACGTCATGCTTCTTTGGAATCGCTTGCTCGCAAATAGACGAGTCGCGCCCGTAATGTTTTTTGCTGCTCATAATTCCGATCGTCCTCATTACATTTGTTTCAGCTTATATGCACATTCTGAGTGGCGGAAGAACCAGATGCCGTATTCGAAGTGTACTTCAATTCGATGACCCAGTCACCAGAACTCAATTGACTGATCGGAATTGTCATCTCTCCACATGCGGTGGTCGTTGCATTAGCAATTGACTGTTTCGAAACCGACTTGACAGTGGTCCCCTTGGACGCAGTCAAACTGCATGTCCCTCCGTTCTCAATGACGTTGTTTACGCTGCCATTCGCGGATATGCCTTCATCTCCGGCATCCCACCAACTCAGCAGAACCTGGGCTGCGATCTTGCCGTCTTGACCCGTACTTTTCGTTGCCGATGCCGTATCCGTGGCAACACCATTGCTGGGGTTGTTTGCATTGCTGCCAGACTGAGAACCAGAATTCGAATTGGCGGTGCTGGCTGTGGAGCTCGCGATGGAACTAGTTTCGGTATCCGTGCTTTGTACGGTCTTCGAAGTACTGGAAGACGAAGATTCGCTAGAACTTGAAGAGGATGCTGTGCTTGCTTCTAACTTCTCACGGGCCGTCTCCCATGAACTCTCAGCCCACCAGATGAGTCCCACAATGCACAGCACTGACAAGAGTGCTGCGATACCTGTTACCAGTAGTTTCTGCTTCTTCCTCACAATATCAGGATAGCTTGTCCTGCATACCTAGTTTCTGAGCAATTTTGGTTTTCGTATATAACGCTCAACCAGAAACTCAGCAGCACAGTGCCTCATAACGGCAAGATGTATGAGACACCCACCGGAGCAGGAATTCGAAAAGGGGCTGGTTGACGACTTGACCGGCAGAGACAGTGAAGCTTCACCATCTCAACTAGGTGAGAGCACCTCACGGAACCTCCTCAGTCCCGCTTGAAAAGGTCCCTGGTATAGATTTTCTCCTCGGCACCGTCAAGATCGGCGTTCCAGCGGTTGGCGACGATGACGCTGCTACGACGCTTGAAATCCTCCAGATCATGCGTGACCTCGCTGCCGAAGAACTCAGCATCCTTCAGGGTGGGTTCGTAGACCAGCACCGTGATGCCGCGCGCCTTGATGCGCTTCATCACACCCTGGATGGCGGATTGGCGGAAGTTGTCCGATCCCGATTTCATCGTCAGCCTGTACACCCCGACCACCGGGTTCTCGACGCCTTGGATGCGATCCTCGATCTCCGCGGCGATGAAATCCTTGCGCGTGCGATTGGCGTCCACGATTGCGGAGATGAGGTTCTGCGGGACTTCGGAATAGTTGGCCAGCAGCTGCTTGGTGTCCTTCGGCAGGCAGTAACCACCGTAACCGAAGCTTGGGTTGTTGTAATCGGAACGGATGCGGGGATCCAGGCATACGCCGTTGACGATCTCACGGGTGGACAGACCGCGGCTTTCGGCGTAGGTGTCGAGCTCGTTGAAGTAAGCGACCCGAAGTGCCAGATAGGTGTTGGCGAAGAGTTTGATGGCTTCGGCTTCCGTGGTTCCCACAACCAGTCTGGGGATCCCCTCGCTGCCATCCTCGTTCCTGCGTCCACGCTCGGCAGGATCGGCGCCGTTCGCCAGGAGCTCCACGAAGGTATGCGCGGCCTCGACCGCCCGGGAATCGTCATTGGGCGCCCCCAGCACGATTCGTGAGGGGTGGAGGTTGTCGTACAAGGCGTGGCCTTCACGCAGGAATTCCGGGGAGAACAGGATTCGCTGATCGCTGAGACGAGCCCGCAGATGTTCGGTATATCCCACGGGGATGGTCGATTTGATGACGATCCATGCATCCGGATTGACCTCGCGGATGGCCCCGATCGCGGCTTCCACGCTCGACGTGTCGAAATAGTTCTTCTGCGAATCATAATTGGTCGGCGTCGCCACAACGGCGAAATCGGCATCCGTATAAGCCTCATGGGAATCCAGCGTCGCCGTGAAGTCCAGGGCTTTGTCGCCCGACTGCTTCGCGTCGAGGAAAGCCGTGATCTCCTTATCGACGATGGGGCTCTTCCCATTGTTCAGCATCTCGACCTTTTCCGGGATGATATCCAAGGCATGCACACTATTGTGTTGCGCCAGCAGCAGCGCCACCGACAATCCGACATATCCCGTACCAGCAACTGCGATCTTCATCAATCCGTCCTGTCTTCATTTCTGTTGTCCTCGATCAACGGCGGGTGCAACCGTCGTCCCAAACACGTTTCCGCGAAGAAACTATAGCCATCATACTAAGACCACAGCTGGAAAGCCCGCTGGGAGAAGCGGCGTGAAGACCACAGCAGCAAGCGATGAAACAGAAGGATCGGGATGACGGTCAAAACCGCCATCCCGATCGCATCCGTAGATTCATCCGGTCATGGTCACATACCGATGATTGGTGAACGCTCAGTGAGCTCTCTCACACACCGCTGCCGCGTTACTTCCTGCTGGCCTTCAGCCAGCGCAGTCCGACACCGGCGGCCGCAAGCACGGCGACCGCGATGGCCAGCAGCACCGAGTTCACTCCGGTCCGGCCCAGCTCCCCCGACAGCGCCGAGCTCCTGTTGTCGCCCGATGCGCCATTGTCGGTGCCATCGGTGCTGCCTGCGCCCTGTCCTGACCCCTTCCCGTTACCGGCATTGCTGCCGCCGTTGTTGCCACCATTGTTACCACCGTTATTCCCACCGTTACCGTTATCCGAGCTCCTGCCCGTTGCGGAAACGTATGAGACCGGGGTCGTGGTCGATCCACCGTACTGGTTGCTCACCACCGCATACCAGCCGTGTGTGCCTGCCGTCGCACCCTTCCACGCCACGGCCGCCGTGACTCCGGATTCGCTTTCGGAAGCCAAGGTCTGCACACCGTCGGCGAGACCACGGGCAAGACCGAATTTGTCCTGCGTGGCCTTACCGGTGACGGATACGGCCTTGGCGGTGCCGATCAGCGTGCTGCTTTGCAGATCGGCTGCGAATGAGTCGGTCGAGAGGCTCTTCGCCGATGACTGCGCCGTGCGAGGCTGGATGCCCAGCTCGGTCAGGTCGACGGTGAACTCCTCATCGGACGGAGTGAAGCTTGACGAGGAGACGGTCTGCGAACCATACTTTTGGATCGAAGGCGAGTAGGTCCGGACCTCCATCGTCGCATTCTCCATATTCACATGCATCAGTCTGAGGAAGCCCATACCGCCCTCCTCCAAAGCCTGATAGTCGAAGAGCAGGTTGAGCACGTTGCGGTCCGCCTTGCCGTCACCGTCGGAATCGATCTGCGAGACGGTCTTCTGCGCACTGTGATAATGCCCTGAGAACACCATCTTCACGTTGTCGTTCGGAACGACCACACGCTTGTAGATGTCCTGCGGAATGAGACCGAGGCCACCTGATGCGAGCAGGTACTCGTGGAAGTTCAGAATCGCCACGCGATCCGGATACTGGGCCAACACCTGATTCATCCAATTGATCTCGTCATCCTCAACGCCCCAGCCGACGGAAACCACGATGAAGTCGACTCCTCCGGCCGAAATCAGATCGTAGTGGCCGCGGTTGTCTTCGAAGCTTCCCCCATACCAGGGGTTGGACGCATATCGGCTCGCACCGAAGTGCTGCGAGTAGTTCACATAGTCCTCGCTTTTGTGGTCCACATCATGGTTGCCCGCGAGCACGCCGTAGGGGAACTTCGCATCGTCCAGTTTCTTGTACTGTTCGTCGGCGCGTTCCCACTGCTCCGGTATTTCAGCGTTGTCAACGATGTCGCCGGTATGGAACATGTATTGGATGTTCATCGCATCCTTGGTCTTCAGCAGCCAATCATGGATATTGGCCTGATGCTGGTAATACCCGTCATCGTCATAGTTGGCGTTGTAATACTGGGTATCCGACTCCCAAGCGAAGGTGAAGTCATAATCACTTCGTTTGGTGTCGTCCTGTGAGATGGCGTCATCGTTCATGGTGACCACCGGTTTGCCGTCAGCACCGTTGATCGTGGAGGTGGTCGACGAATCGGCGCTCTTCAGGCCCTCCGGATTCGTGCTTCCTGTCGAGTTCCCACTGAGGTTGCCGGGTGCGAATCCTGAACCGTTCTGGACCACCACCGTCATCTTGCCGTCAGCGACATGATCCTTGTTGCTGACGTTCTGGGCGATTGACACCTTGCCGTCGGCATCGGCGCTCACTCGTGCCACCTGGTCCCAAGCACCGGTCGCGGTGTTCTTGACGAATGCGTAGATATCGGCGTCGGCTTGCGAGGAACCGTTCCAACGCAGGGTCGTGGTCGCGTGCTGATCGGCGGCTATCTTCGCGGGGACCGTCACGGTGAAGGACTGGAAGGGGAAGGCACTATCGCTTGCCGTGGTCTCGACGACCTTACCGTCATTATCGGCATCGAGTTTGGCCGCGTCGCTATCGGAGATCCGATCGCCGGATACCCCGTCCGCAAGACCGGATTGTTTCGTCGTTCCCGCCGAAACGCTCACCTGTCCCGGATTACCGGGTTTGTATTCATCACCGGCGTAGAACTTCACCGTCAGATCATCATCAGGATTGCCTTTTGCGGTGACGCTGAGCGTTGGGTCAAGCGAGGAGCTGCCATCTGTTGAATTCATCGAGAGGATGGTCGGATTCTCCGCATATGTGGTGAAGGCAACCGTCTTGGTGCTTTCGTTCCCCGCTTTATCGCTCACGGAGAAGGTCACGGTATGCAATCCGGGAGACAGGGCCGCTGAGGATGTGTCGTATGGCAGCGTAATGGATTTCGGCTCATCCTCACCATTCGCCAAGGTCGCGCTCAGGGCACCGGATGTACCTGACTCCGGTATGCCCGATGTGGCATCCGATGCGCTGGCATCAATCGTCACATTGCCGCGCAGGGTGTTGGTGTCGCCACCTTGGGCCGTGATCCGCGGCGTGATGACCGGCTTGGTGTTATCGACGATCACATCGGCCTTCGCGGAGTCGTCCTTCGATGTCGCCGTGATCGTGTGCTGCCCATCCTCTGCCTCCTTGGTGTCCCAGACGTACTGATTCGAAGTGATCGAGGCGTCGTCGATGGTGAAGTCCAGGCGGATGTACTCATACTGCCCGGATGAATCACCGATCTTGATCTGGTTGTTGCCATTCGCGACCTCAGCGGTCACATCCTTCTCGCTCACCGTGCCGGAGGCACCCGGGCTCACCGCAGCAACAGCCTTGCTCACCTTGAGATGCGTGCCGTCGGGCAGTACGAGTCGGATATTCGAGGCCAGGTAGTTGTCGGCGTTCTCAGTGTTGACGGTGCCCGCATCATCCAGAATGTCCGTGGCGCTTGATTTGGTGCCCGCATTCATATACAGGGACAGCGTGTTGCCATGGATCTGCTCAAGTGGCACCGGGAATGAGACCGTTTGCGTGTCACCGTAGGTGCCATCGTCGAAACTGCCGATGACGTTGTTCTTCCAATCGTCTTCGGTGGGGGTTCCGGTGATCGTCGTCTTCGTGGTGAAGGAGTTGAAGAAGAAGATATCGGTCTGCGTGACCTCCGCAGCGATATAGGGCTCGGATTCCAGGGAGCTCGTGAGCTTCGATGATTCCACATCCTTACCGTCAACGGCCAGCGATGGGATATCCGCAGCATCGGTACCGGTGCCTCGGAGGGTAACGCTGCCGCGTAGGAACTGGCCATCCTTGACATTCAGGCGCACATTGGAATCGGTGTAATCCGAGTTGACTACGGATTTCTGATCCTCTTTCAGCACCGGATTGATGCCGTCCGAGACTTCCAGATAGTATTCGACGGCTTTCACCCGTAGCAGGTCTATTTTGTTTTCCGTGTATGCGTAGTTATCGCTTCCGGCCGTTTTGGTCAGGTTATGGGCGCTGAAAGTCTCATCCCCGGCATGCCTGGTGTACAGCGTCACCCGGTTGATCGTCGCGGTGGATGTGATGTCAAAGGAGTATTTCAGATCCTGATCCGCTGCGAAGGATGTGGGTGTGTTGTCCTTCACATCAGGGTTCGCCGCGGTGGTGGGGAAAACATATGGGGTGGCGCGGATGTCATCGCTCTGGACCGACCCGGGAGTCGGGGCCTGATCGCTACGCACCAGTTTGGACTCGCTTTCACCCGCCGAATACAGGTATTGCAGCGAATGGCTGTCGCCGGTCAGATTGCTTGAAGCATTATCCGGATAGGATGCGCTGGAGATCAGGGTTTTGGTCTTGGTCTCGATTTTGATGCCACGTGCCGAATTATTGGCCATGCCACCGGAACTGATCTCGAAGAGATTCACACCCATCTCAAGGGCCTGATCGCCGCTGAGGCCGAATGCCTGGTTGAAGTCTGATGCACCGAGATCATCATTGGGGCCGTTCTTGATCCAGAATACGATCGATGAGCCCACAGGAATCGTGATGCCACTTTGCTTCGCCGGCCATTCCACATCCCCGCTGTCTCCCTGCGAAGGATAGTTGTAATACAGCGTGTAGTTATCGGAGAAGTCAATGGTCTTGTTCGAGGTATTGGTGACCTCGATGAACTCGTATCCGTCGGATCCGCCGACATTCTTGGTATCCGGGGCTATCTCGGTGATCGCCAGCGGCACCGTTGCCTGCGCGTACCCGCTGTGCTCCTGTGGGGACAGGGCGATGGTGGCACCGCTGCCCGTTGTCGTCAGACCATCCACATCGGTGGCGACAAAGGCATAGGAAAGACTGGTCTTTCCTATCAGCTTGCCTGCTGGAATGGTGAATGACCATACGTCATCGCTTTTGGTGCCATCAAAGGTGGAATCGGCATAATTCCCATCCACATTCGTTTTGGTGAACAGCCTGACCGAAGCTATGGATTTCAAGCCGTCCGACGAAGCGACCTTGGCCTTCAGATGAATCGCCTGATCATCATAGGCACTCGCCGGCGCATCGGAGGCATCCGTCACCGTGACGGTGCGGCCGCTGGCCTGAGGCCATGAATCCGGAAGCTGCCCTTCGACGAGGGTTCCTGGTGTGGCCACATTTCCACTGCTCAGACTGCCTGCACCCTGTGCATCATAGGCATAGTTGATCGTGGTATCCGTGTCGCCGCTGCTTTTGTAGCTCACGGTATTGGTGGCACTGGTGGATTTCTGAGTCAGCACCAGGCTGCGTGCGGAGGAGTTCGCCATCCCGGCACCCTTGGAGATCGTGAACAACGTCGAGCCAAGAGCAAGCTGTGGCGCACTCTGGGATTTGTCTTTCCAGAACGCGTTGAAATCATCGGCGGTGCTCAGCCTCGGAGTGATGCCCTCCATGCTCGCGTAAGCGTAGTTGTCCCAAAGCACGATGGATCCGCGTGAAGGTATCTGCACATCCTTGCTCGAATCCTGCGCAGCCTCGTCAAACGCTTCGGGTGTCCAGTCCACATTGTTGTATTTCAAGCTCAGATCACTGATGCTGACTGCCTTGTCACTCACATTGCTCAGCTCGATGTACTCACCGATGTTGACCTGCGTGGGACTGCCGGTGGCATCCGTATATGTTCCATTACTCGTTTTCACAGCGAGCTCCGTGATAACCACCGGCATCCCGCCGGTGATGCTCGCATCACTGCCCGTCGCGGCCTGTGCCGAAGTGGTCACCAGGCCCGCCGTCATCGTCATCGCCGCCGCAACCAGCACCGCTGCCGTTCGACTGATGAATCTTCTTCGCTTCACGTCCATGCAAATCCCCCCGCGATTATGCAAACTGTCTCTCTTCTCCACCAAGGCTCACATCGCCTGTTGGACCGAGTTCACCCTATGGGGAGGCGAATCGGTACACGTCAGCGTCCATACAGATTTCATCGACAGTTGGCGAATCGTCGCCTGGTGTTCATCCGTGGTTCATTTCACGCATCCGGCAACCGCCGAGGGGCCATACCGCCGGAGCCTTCCCCACGGAACGCATAGTGCGCAGGGAGGGAATACCGCACGGGACTCACCTTCTTCATCGGGCGGCATCCGCTCCTCTATACTTGGTGGCAAGGGGACATGGGGGTCGTCATAGGACGGTTTATCCACGTCTGCCCGCCTGCACACACGCGATTCGAAGGAGAGTCACACATGCGAAAAGTACTTTGCTCACCAGGAAGCTATATTCAACAGGAGAATGCGCTGTTCTCCCTATCCAAGGAGTATGAAGGCATCGGAACGGCAGGCGCGTACCTGCTGGTCGACCCCTTCATCGACGAGCATTATCACGACGCCATCATCTCCAGTTTCGAGGAGTCGGGAACCGCCTACCGTCTGGAGGTGTTCGGAGGGGAATGCTCCACCGAGGAAATCGACAAACACCGTGAGCAGTCCGACGATTACGATGCGCTGATCGGCATAGGCGGCGGCAAAACGTTGGATACGGCCAAGGCTTCGGCACACTTCGCCGGGAAACCCGTCATGATCGTGCCGACCGCAGCATCATCCGACGCGCCCTGCTCGCGTCTTTCGGTGGTATACACCTCCGACGGCACTTTCGATCACTATCTGCCTCTGCCCAAGAACCCTGAGGCCGTGATCATGGATACGGAACTAATCGCCAAGGCTCCTGTACGCTTCCTTGTTTCCGGATTGGGCGACGCCTTCGCGACCTATTACGAGGCCGCGGCATGCGTGCAGTCGAATGCGATGACGATGGCAGGAGGGCACGCGACGAATGCCGCATTCGCTTTGGCGCAACTCTGCCATGACACTCTGCTGGCGGATGGAGTGAAGGCCGTTGCCGCAGCCCGTCGAGGCGTCCGCACCCCGGCCTTGGAGAACATCATCGAGGCCAATACGCTCCTGAGCGGACTCGGTTTTGAAAGCAGCGGACTTGCCGCAGCCCACGCGATCCACAATGGCTTGACCGCGCTTGAAGGCACCCATGCCATGCTGCACGGCGAGAAGGTCGCCTATGGCACCCTGGCCCAGATGGTGTTGGAGGACAGCGATGTGGAGGAGCTGCGCGAAGTATACGGTTTCTTCCGCGAGGTCGGTCTGCCTGTATCCCTTGAGGACATAGGCGTTTCCGATGCGAGTGACGAGGATCTGCTCAAGGTCGGAGAACTGGCCTGCGACGCGGCGGATACGATGGGCAACATGCCATTTGAGGTGACTCCGCATGATGTCGCCTCCGCGCTGCGCGCTGCCGACGAGCTTGGGCGCACACTCTAGGAGGATCCCACTCCCTGCCGATACGGCGGAGGCGAATGATCGACCGACGGGAATCACCTGATGCGCCTGGGATGATGGCAGTTCCGGACATCAGTGCATCGGGGGATTCCCGCCCTCCCCTCTCGGCAACCGGGAATATCAGAGGTCTTTGTCGGCATACGCGCCGAATGATTTCAACAGTGCTTCCTGCCGCTCCAGATGCGCTCGTGTGCCTGCGGCATCGACGGCGGCGACATCATTGGCCAGAGCCTGCACCATTGAAACCGGTGCTGTCATGGATGAGAGCACCGAATCACTCTCCGTGCCTGCTATCAGGACCTGATCGGCCAGCTCGGCCAGAGGCCCCAGCACCTCGTCGGTAAGCGCGATCACCGGCACCCCATGAGACTTCGCCCACTGCGCGACATTGACGGTATCCTTGCTGCACGGCTGTGTGGCTATCGCAAAAAGACAGTCGTGAGGGCCAAGGTCTCGCAAGGCATCGAGATATCGCGCACCGCCTGCGGACAGCTCACTGACCTGCGATCGCACGAGCCCCAGCAGATAGGCGAACATCGCGGCCACGGCCTGCGACTGTCTCAGACCGATAACGGCGATATGCTCGGCATGGCCAAGGCGTGTGACCACTTCGTCCCATAGGACTCCATCGATCCTCGCGAAGCTCGCCGCTATTGAGGAACTGTCCTGCGCGGCAAGGATATCCCTGCGTTCGCGCTGCCCGGAGGTGCCGTTCTTCCCGGCAAGGTCCTTCCCATCACCCTGAGAACGATTCGCTCCGCTCTCGGAATCAGCCTCAGCACCATGGTCCGCGCGCATGAAGCGCCACAGCATGCCGGAATACCTATTGGCCAAAGCCCGGCAGACGCTTCTCAATTCGGCGTATCCACTGAGATCCAGGGCCGCGGTGAAACGGGATATCGTCGATTCGTTCACGCCGAGTTCCCCGGCAAGGGCGTGGATCGTCGACATGGCCACCTGCTGCGGATTATCCAATACGACGGATGCCAGGGACTGCTGCGATGGCGTCAGACGCAGATGGCGCAGCCGATCCTCGAAGGCAGCCAACTGCTCAGAGCCCCAGGACCGCTTGGACGCATCCTCATCCTGCCTGGCGCCTTGGCCGGACTGATCCGCGGCCATCAGGGGACGGCGTGCATCGCTGTGCTTCGTCTGCTGTTTCATCCCTTTGATGGTACGCCGAGGAATACATCCCTGACACGCTCCAAGCCATTCCTGACGCTGTCGGATTCCAGCGGATCAGAGGAGTACAAGGTGTCCAAACGCTCCTCATCGCTGTCGCCGTAGATCATCGAGGTGACGACCCGCAGCCCCATGCGCTCCGGCAGATCACCGAATGCGCTGCCGGGGAGCACCGCTATGCCGAAGTGCTCGAAGAGCACGCGGCTGAGCGAAGTGTCATCGGTCACGTCCAGGGAGCGCGCAAAGGAGGAGCCTTGGAAGGTCGGATAGATGTAGAAGGCTCCTGATGGCGCTCTGCAGGACGCCCCGGCTTCCACCATGATGCGATGCATCTCGGTTGAGACGCGTTGGTGCAGGAGCCTGCTTGCGGCAACGCGTTTGAGCACATCAGCAGGTTCCGAGAAGCAGTACTCCGCCACCGGTTCCAGGAAGATGGGCATGCCTGACCATATTTCAGAGGCGGTGCCTATGACCTCCCGCATGATCCGGTCACCCAGGTCGTTCTGGGGAAAACGCGCCGCACCGATGCGCCATCCTCCCAAAGCCATCGACTTCGAGAGTCCGGTGGTCACGAAGGTGCGTTCAGGTGCGAGTTCGGCCGGGCTGGTGAAATGAATGTGGTCGTATGCGAGATCACGATAGATCTCATCGGAGATGATGAAGAGCTTCTGCTCCCGGGCGATACGAAGCAACGCTTCGATAACCGACCGGCCAGCCACCGTACCGCTCGGATTATCCGGAGAGGTGAGCAGCAAGGTTGTGGGATTCAGCCCCCGTCGACGCGCATTCTCGAGTGCGGCGGGCAGCAGCGCAGGATCGGGTACGCCGCCTGCGCTTTCCGGTGCGTCAACCCAGATGATGCGCTTGTCGAGCATGGTGCTTTGGGCCGCATAGGTGACCCATGATGGCCTGGGCAATACGATATCGCCTTTGAGCGCCTGCATCAGCGCGAATAACAGGGCCTTGCTGCCAGGAGCCATCAGACAGTGGCCGGGATCGGCGGGGATGCCTCGTCTGGTGAAATACGAGGAGAGTGCGGTACGAACAGCCGCCGAACCTTCGACAGCGGGATAGGCGTTGCGCGCCGAGTCATCAGACAATATCCCCCGCAGTACCGGCAGCACCGGCAGACCGGATTCCCCGAACCCCAGATTGATCACTGGACGTCCCTGTTCAGCAGCGTGCTGCATCATCTCATTCATCACCAACGTCGCGGATTTCGTCACCATATCCAACCCCTGTCCCTCATCTGATGCCTGTGTGTCGAAGCTTCTTGACGGAAGTGCTGCGAATCATCGGACGAGCTCCGCATCAAGCCTTCGGCATACACGCTACACCACAATGCATACTTTTTTATTCATATATTTTCGTTAATGCATTCTTTACATTTCATTTTTATACTGTCTGAAGACTGCTCAAACCGCTCTTGCACCCGCACAGCCAGCAGATCGCCCACGAATGGAAACCGCATCGAACCGTGCCACACGAATTCGAAGCATCGGAACAACAGGAGAGATCATTGAAAACGAGCACCAAACTCATCGCCATGGCAACCGTGGCTCTCACCATCGCGCCCCTTGCGGGCTGTGGGAGCGCCTCTTCGGATGCGACATCCGAACACACCATCAACATCGGCATCAAATTCGATCAGCCCGGACTCGGGTACAAGAACGGCAACGACTACTCCGGCTTCGACGTCAGCGTGGCCAAGTATGTAGCCAAGGAACTGGGGTATTCCTCCGACGAGATCGTATGGAAGGAAGCACCGTCGAAACAGCGTGAGACCCTCTTGGAGAACGGCGATGTCGATCTGGTGTTCGCGACCTACTCCATCACCGACGACCGCAAGAAAGTCGTCGAATTCGGCGGCCCATACTTCGTTGCCGGACAGGATCTGCTCATCCGGAGCACCGACAAGTCGATCACCGGCCCGGACTCTCTCGATGGCAAGAAACTATGCTCGGTCACAGGATCGACCTCCGCACAGATCATCAAGGATCACTACGCGGATAAGGTACAGCTCATGGAACAGAGCGGTTTCGCGGAATGCACCACGGCGCTGATCTCCGGAACCGTGGACGCGGTCACCACCGACGACATCATTCTTGCGGGCCTGGCGGCCGCGAAGGGCGATGGACAGCTCAAGGTGGTCGGCAAGCCGTTCTCACAGGAACGCTACGGCGTAGGGATCCCGAAAGGCCAAACGGAGACCGTCAAGAAGGTCAACGCGGCGCTGAAGAAGATGGTGGACGATGGGTCATGGAAGAAGGCCCTTGACGAGGCCACCAAAGGCACCGGATATACGCCCAATGCAACATACAACCCACCGACCGTGTTCGACGCAGCAAGTTCGACCTACGATTTCAAAACATCATTGAACTGAAATCGGCTTAGCACCTGATCGACGGGCCGGCCCATCAAGCGCTTCCCGTGCGCTCGGAGAAAGCTTTCCTCACCCATCCCGGACCACGGAACCACGGCACACGCCCAACCATTAATCATTCATCCATGACTCGTGTTATCTTATTGAGGTTGCATAAATCGCATCGCCTGAGTTTCGTCCCAGGCAGGCGGCATATGCATGGAGGATTCGCCTAGTGGTCTATGGCGCACGCTTGGAAAGCGTGTTGGTGTAACAGCCTCACGAGTTCGAATCTCGTATCCTCCGCCATCCTGAAACCCGCTGATATCCGGCGGGTTTTGTGCTTTCTGGAACGATGCCTCATATGAATCGATAATCACGCCCTGAGGCATACGGATACCGCCGAAACAACGGTCATCAGGTCGCCACTCCCCCGGCCAGAGGGATCGGCTCATGAGACCAGACGGCCATCGGCGAAATGGGAAATGGGTCCCAGAATCGAGAAATCGTGGCCGAAACGCTTCAGTGATTCGTAGTTCTCTCTCAGATCCTCGAAGAGTATGTAGCAGATATGATCGTGCAGGTCATGCTGATGCATGTAATGAGGTCTGTTGAACTGTGCCAGGACCTCCTGCTCGCGATTGTCTGGTGCAACGATATAGAGCATCATGTCCGTCTTCAGGGACTCGTACAGATCATCCATACGGTTCATCCCGGACATGATCGACGTCGATTTTTCCACCTCGAAGGCGCATACGGGTCTGCCGTCCGGAGTGAACCACAGCACATCAATCAAGCCGACGATTTTCCGATCGTGCTCGGAGAGGGCCCCGATGGATGCCGGCAATTTGGGTATTGAAATATTCCCAAGCCGCTTACCGCCTGCGGTCCGATTGTGATCGTTGCTTGCGATCCAGGACCTGTACCCCAGGCTGTTCCCGATGTCGGCCAGCATGTACTGGATCCGATAGTGCAGATCCTTCTGTCGCTGCTGTCTGCCCAGCTCCTCAAGCTGGGCCTTCGTCGAGTGCTGTTCCTCAGCGATGAGATACTCCTCCGAATTCTCCGGGATCACATAGCGAAGGGCACCGATGTCGAACAGGAATGCGCTGATGGCACCCAGATCCTTGGAGAAAAGACCGCCCTGTTCGTTGAGCCTGATGATCCCGTCACGGAGTTTGAAATAATCATCCCAATTGCCCAGACGTATGTTCTCGTGGGTGAGCAGCTTGTATCCAGCGACGATTTTTGTATTGAAGGGCGGGAAGATGGTGGGTTCCAGGAAATAGAGGATATTGGAGACGGACGGCCCCAATCCTTTGATCTTCCGATTGGCAAGATCATTGACCGCCATCAGTTTCTTCATGCCGTCACCGTTCTGAAGAACGGCCGCAAGCATATCGGCGAAGGCGGCCTGGTTGTCCCGGTTCTCGTAGATATCGGGTATGCGCAGCTTGGGCTTCCACATGAATGCATGCTTGGCGCCTTTGAAGATCTCGGTCTGTGCGGCGATTACATCCATAACGGATTCCAATGCCGAACCATGAAGGTCACGTGGAAAGGTGCCGTCTCGTATGGTGTCCACAACCCGTTTGGAGCCCTTACGCACCTGACCGAAGGCGTGCAGTCGTTCCTCGCTGTGGATGAACCACGTCTGATACAGCAGGCTCGACTTCTCCATATACTGGTTGAAGATATCCGTAAGGTATGTGGAATCCATTTTCCCGCCGATTTCATGTCGTATCGTATGCCCAAGCGATTTCGGGACCGGATGCCGGGACCCCGGGTCATCCGAATACCCTGCCGCCCCGTTCCATCCCTCGATGTCACAGCAATCATAAACCGCTTCATGAGATACCGGGTGCACACCGTCGGCATCCCCGGTCGATGCAGGCGTCCGGCATCAGACTTTGGCGTATGTCGAACACCGCGCTAACCTTAAGTAAGTTACTTTCTTAGGGGTTGTTATGAATATTCGAAAGCGCAGTGGTCGGGAACAGAATCCTCAGAGTCATCCTCCGCAATCCGACGGCCATCGGAGCCAATCCGGTCAAAGCCTGCACGGTGATGTCTATTCCCGCGACTGCCCGTGCAGGGAACTGCTTGATGTCATATCCGGCAGGTGGTCGGTGCTCCTCATCGAATCCCTGCAGGCCGGGCCGATGCGTTTCGGCGAACTGCAACGGCGCATGGAAGGCATCTCGGCCAAAGTGCTGACAGCGAATCTTCGTCGTCTCGAATGCGCCGGACTCATCAGCCGTCAGGTATTCGCCGAGGTACCGGTACGCGTGGAATACTCGCTGACCCCGGAAGGCCTCAGCGCCGTTGAACCGTTGCGAGGACTGCGCGTATGGGCGGAATCGCATTATGACCAGGCCCTCGCCCTTACGGCAGGATCCGCAAGATAAGCATGGCCTGCGGGGGACGCCGTGCCCTTACCTCAAGGTAAGCAGGGCCCCTTGCGGGTAAGCGGGGAGTCCGTTCTAGGATGCCACCGAAGATACAGGAAAACGGAGGAGGAATATGAACAACATCGATAGCCACAGCCCCGAGACCATGACCGCGGTAGTGTCACGAGCAGGGGGTTCGCTCGACAACCCGGACGCGCTGACCGACGCCGTTGTCGCCATGCCCGATCGCCCGAAGGGGCACGATCTGCTGGTGGCCGTCAAGGCCATCTCCGTCAACCCGGTGGATGTGAAAATCCGGGCCGGCGGCAATCGTTCCGGCAAAGAACGCATACTCGGATGGGATGCGGTCGGCGAGGTCATCGCAACAGGACCGGATGTCACGCTCTTCAAAGCAGGCGAGCGCGTCTGGTACGCCGGTGATATCACGCACCCAGGGTCCTATGCGCAGTACCAGCTTGTGGATGAACGAATCGTTGGGCATGCTCCGTCATCCCTGGACGATGCCTCTGCTGCCGCACTCCCCTTGACTGGGTTAACGGCTTGGGAGGCCTTATTCGATAAGCTCAAGCTGCATGAGGGGAGCAGGGGAACGCTTCTGGTCGTGGGCGCGGCAGGGGGCGTCGGCTCGATGATCATACAGCTGGCCAAGCAGCTCACCCAGGTGCGCGTTATCGCATTGGCATCGCAGGAGGAATCACGGCGTTGGGTTAATGATCTTGGTGCAGACAGTGTCATCGACTATCACGGCAAGGACGCGCTACGCTCCATCCGTCAAGAGGCACCGGATGGTGTCGACTGGACCTTCAGCGCCTACAGCAAAGGCAACATCGCATTATTCAATGCCGTCATGCGGCCGTTCGGGGAGATCGTCGCCATCGATGACGAGCGTGATCTGGACTGGTACTCGCTCAAAGACAAGGCATTGTCCTGGCACTGGGAGTTCATGTTCGCCCGTGCGAAGCATCATGCACCCGACATGATCCGTCAGCACCGGATCCTCGAATCACTCGCCGACCTGGCCAATCAGGGCGTTATCCGCAGCACGGTCACCCAACATCTCAGCCCCATCGATGCACGGACCCTCAGGCAGGCGCATCATATGGTGGAAAGTGGTCATATGATCGGAAAAGTCACACTCAGCAGATAGGACGGATATGGGAAGCAATCGCACGGAACGCCTTCTCTTGAGTCGGCCGACGGTCGATGATCTGGACGTGGTCCACAAGCTGCACGCCGATCCGAGGGTTTGGACGCATCTCCCTCAGGGAAGGCACACCTCACTTGAGGAATCACGCAGCATGCTCAAGGGTTGGATCACGGATTGGGATCACGAAGGCATCGGATACTGGATCATCCGGGACCTCAACGAAGCTTTCGTCGGTGTCGGAGGCATCCGGATGCGCCACGGTTGCTGGAATATCTATTACCGGCTCGCCCCTGAACAGTGGCACCACGGCTATGCGACGGAAATCGCCCGGAAAGCTCTCAGCACGGCCCATTCACTCCATCCGAACATGCCGGTCATCATCAATGTGCTCGAACGCAATACGGCCTCGGTAAGAGTGGCCGCACACCTTGGTCTGCTCTTGGTCGCCAGGGATGAGGATGGTTCGGCGGCCAATGCGGAGCGTTGCATCTATGCTGACCGGCCGGTGGAACAATCGCTTGTGGATGCATTCCTGTCCTGAGATCATCGGGTAGTCACCGAAACTCGCATGCACATCCATGCACGCACCATGTAATAAGGAGGACAGCATGATCATACGCAAGATGGCCATCGCCGATTACCGGCAGGTCTACGATCTGTGGATGGCCTGCGCCGGCATGGGCCTCAACGATGTGGACGACAGCGAATCAGGTGTAAGGCGCTTTCTGGAACGTAATCCTGAGACCTGCTTCGTTTCCTTGGATGAATCAGGACAAGCTCCCACAGGAGACATCACCGGTGTCATCATGGCCGGGAATGACGGGCGAAGGGGGTATATCTACCACACCGCGGTCGCCCCCGACCACAGGCACCAAGGAATAGCAAGCCTTCTCGTACAGCATGCCTGTTCGGCGTTCAAAGACCTGGGCATCTCAAAAGTCGCCCTGGTGGCATTCAGCTCGAACCTTGCGGGCAACAGCTTCTGGGAGCGGCAGGGATTCAGTCTTCGCGACGATCTGGCCTACCGCAACCTCGCCCTGCAGAGACTGAACAGACTGGACACATGAGGGTGGATCGTCGTGCGTGGCATCCGTATGACGAGTGTCTGACCAAGGTCCTTCCCCCGCTTTCACGCGGAAGTGCTGGTTGCGGCATCGGAGGATCAATATTGCAGACGGCTTGAGGATTTCAGGCTTTTCACATACTCCTCCGCCTGCTCTTCGGTGAAACCGGCGTGCTCCCCGATCACCTGGACGAGAGCCTGCTGAATCGAATCGATGGCGGATCTGCCATGCCCGCACAAATACACGCATGCACCTGCTGCGATCCAATGCCACAGTTCCAGGCCACGTCTGAGCATCACATCCTGGACATGCTCGTGGATATCGCCATACCTCGACCAGGCGGTGTCGAATTTGCTCAGCAGCCCCGAGTTCGCATACGCCTCAAGCTCCTGACCGTAGAGAAAATCCTCACTCGGGCTTCTGTTGCCCACCATCAGCCAGTTCTTCCCATACGACTTCCTGTTCTGTGAGCGCTCCTGCAGAAACGCCCGGTATGGAGCGATGGCCGATCCCAAGGCGATCATGACGATGGGCCGGCTCGCATCCTTCGGCAGGCGGAAGCGTTCATTGGAGAGCAAGGCGAATTCGATCCGTGAGCCGATCGCGGCGGTGGTCATATACCGTGAGCATTCGCCCACATGGTGAGCACCATGCACAGCCTCCTGCATACCGTCAGAGCCGCAGTCATGGGCAGCGTCATACCAGCCGTCGTATTCGACCTTGGTCAGCGTCAGGTCGACAAGGGTCCCTGAATCGCATTGCGCATTCGAGATGGAGTACATACGTCTGTTCTGGGATGTGAATACGCTCAGCACGGAATCATCCGTAAGGCCGACGCTCTCCGGCGGGTAGTCCCGGAAGAGCGCGGAAGGCCGATGCCCGGCGAGGTACCGCCCCAACCACGCTTCATCATCCACAAGCCTCAGCAACTCCGCATTCCCATAGCGCTCGGCGTATCTTCCGATCAAGGCGGGCGTGAGCCGGGTGATGTCCCTGGTGTGTTTGAGGGTCGCGAACAACTTCTCGTGGGCTTCACCGCCACCCTCACCAAAAACGTCGTCCAGGAAACGGCGGACGGTGTCGTCCCCATTGATGTATCGGATGGAAAGCAGATCGCCCGGGTGATACTCGCTGCCCTCGCCGAGATCCAAACGGATGCGGTACACCTCTTTATCCGATTCAGGTGTGGTCAGCAATACCCGCTCGATGAGGGTCGCCGTGTTGGGAGCGCCGGCATTGGCTGCCGATCTCTTCGCCGCATGGGGTTCGGCGTCGGATCCTGCGGTCTTGGGCGTGGCGATGCCAGCAGCAGGAGCCGGAGTGGATTGCTCCTGATCAACGCGTTGTTCCATCACCTCGCCGTCTGCCAGCTCGCGTCGCAGCACCGGCATGATTTCCGCTATCCAATGGGATGCCGCTTCTTCATAGTCGAAATCACACTCCCCGTGCGGGAACAGTCTTCGTGCGCCCAGTTGCTCGTAGCGGGCATCGAATTGACGGGCCATCAGATTGTAGTTCTCCGCATATGCGCTATCCCCGAGTCCCAGAACAGCGAATGCCACACCCTGAAGCGAGAACGTACGCTTGGCGAGCACCACCGCATCGTAGAGATCCTCGGCACCATATGGCGGTTCTCCCTCGCCCTGCGTCGAGGTCACCATAAGCAGGATGTCCTCATGCTCCAGATCATCCAGGTCGTAGTCGAAAGCCTCAATGAGGCGCACGCGGCCGCATACGCTTGCAACCGCGGCCTGCAGATCCTCGCCGACCTCCAGCGAGTTCCCCGTTTCCGAAGCCACCAGAATCGTGATGCTTCTGCTATCCGCCGCTGAATCCCCCATGACGCGCCCCTCCTTGAATGCTCACGACATCGTCTGCATCGTGACGCTTCGCCGACCCCATTAAAAGCAGCATTGCTCCCGGCAATCAAGACTTGACAATTCGCCCACGGCTCTCCCCGCACATGGCATCCGCTTCGTCCCTAGCTTCGCTCCGGCTGAAATATCTCCCCGGGCTTCAGGCGACACACGGCTCTGGGCGTGTCTAGCATTGGACATTATGAATACCGATGTGACGATCGAAAGACTCAACCCTTCACGTTTCGAGGAGAAGGCGCAGGTCCACGCCCTGACCTGGCGTCAGACGTATTCCGGAATGCTGCATGATGACTTCGTCAACAAGATCACCCCGGAATTCGCGCTGGCCGTAACCAGGAGACATGACCCCGACCTCACGCTGCTGGCCTTACGGGATGATGCCATCATCGGATTTCTGGAATACCTGCCCGAGTCACGAGACGGCATCCTTACGCCGGATGCTTCCGAAATCGGTGCCCTGTATGTACTCGACCAGGCCAAACATCAGGGTGTGGGACGTGCGCTCATCGAAGCCGCGCTCAGACAGATACCCAAACCCCGCGTGGCTCTGTCGGTGTTCCTCGACAACACGAATGCCATAGGATTCTACGAACATATGGGCATCCATTCGACGGGCCACATCACTCACGAGGACGAGGGGACGCTGGCCCTTGAGATGACCAACGCCCCCGAAGTGGCAGAATCCGCTAACGGACCCGCTTGATGAGCATGATGACGACGGCGCCGACAAGCACGGTTGCTATCGCGACGGGGAATATCAGGCCGTAGTTACCGGTCTCGACGACGAGTGCGGACACCAGCACAGGAGCCAGAACCTGTCCGACCGTATTCGCAAGGTTGAGGATACCCAGATCCTTTCCTGCCTCCTGCTTATTGGGCAGCACATCGATATTCAGCGCCTGGTCCACCGCAGTGTAGATGCCGTAGCCCACGCCCGCAATACCCGCATAGAGCATCATGCCGGTGGCTGTGGGCATGAAATACGGGATCGCCATGCCCACGGCGATCACCACTGCACCAATCGCCACCAGCAGCTTACGTTTCCCGAGCTTGTCGGACACAGGACCGGAGATCACCGTCGTGGCGATCAACGCGATCATTGAGATAACCGACATACTGGATATCACGGCCGCGGATTCACCGACGGACAGGCCGCAGTACTTCTGCAGAATATAGAGCTGATATGTGGAGATCATCGACCAACCGATCAGCAGCGCCAACCTTCCGACCAAGGCGAGGTAGTAGTCCCGGCTGTCCTTCCTCGGCGGGGAGAAGGAATCCCTGACCATCCGCCAGGTCAGCTTCGACGAGTGCTCGGCATGCTGGCCCTCACCCTGCGGCACGGCCGGTGATGCGGCACCTTCGCGCGGCCACACCAGAACCGTCGTAATTCCCGTGATCAGGAACAGCACCGTTCCGATGATGAAGCCGCTGCGCATGCTCTCAATGAATTGCGCGCCGATGAGCGTGCCGAGAGACTGGCCGACGATCGCGGCCCCTCCATACAAAGCCGAAAAGGTTCCGCGATGCGACTCGGGGATGCGATCGGAGAGCACGGCCACAGCCGGTGCGATCATCATGTTCACACCTACCTGCACCACGCACCATCCGGCCACGATCAGGGCAACGCTGGGCGCATACGAAGTGAACAGGTATCCCGCCGCGGTAACCACGCCACCTGCGACGATCCACGGGGTACGCTTGCCGAAGCGGCTTCTCGTCATATCGGACAGCGCACCGAACAGCCAGTTGGCCACCAGCGCGAACACACTTCCAACCGAGTTCATCGTGCCCAGAATAACCTCGGGAACGCCGATGCCGAGTTCGGTGAAGCGCTGCGGGAAAAGCACCTGGGATCCCGACGACCCGGCGGTCATCCACAGCAGCGAGAACAGCACGAATCCTATGCCGAAACGAATCTTGGTCTGTCTGGACATCCGTAACCCGGTATCCGGAGCCAGATCCTGCTGACGGGTCGACGATGCCATCTCTTCATTGAGTGTCATAATGTCTTCTTCCGATATTTCGGGATGCCCCACGCTTCGTCTCGCGCGGAAGCATCCATCTGCTTCGTCCTACCCCCCATATGGGGGTAGGACACCACTCAGCGGAGGATCACCGCTGATACTGCATATGGTGAGCGCCCGGGCCGAATTCGCGCCGGTCGCTATTCGGTATCGCGACGACCGCAGTCGTTCCCACCGGAACGGAGAAATCGAGCGTCATCAGTCCTTCCCCGCATTCCCATCGCACCGATGCCTCGCCATACGGTGTCAGATGCGATGTCGCAGCATGGTCGATGCCGCCTCCCGGCTGCGGATCGATCAGGAACCGGCTCCAGCCCGGCTCCAGAGGAGACAGACCGCCCACATGTGAATGGACCCAGTCGATGACGGATCCGAGGGCGTAATGGTTGAAGGAGGTCATGCCGCCATCGTTCAGTGTTCCATCGGCCTTCATCGAGTCCCAACGCTCCCAGGTGGTTGTGCCTCCCATCGACACCTGATACAACCAGCTCGGGCATTTCGTGGACAGCAGCAGTTCATACGCCTCCGCCGTGTGTCCGGTCATGCTCAACGCCGGCAGGACGTAGGGCGTGCCCGCGAATCCGGTGTCGACCTTGCCTCCGGCCTCTCTGACAAGCTCCGCCAGACGGTTACCGGCCTTGGTCCTACGGACCGCTTCCCCTTCGAACAAGCCGAATGTGATGCCCAGTGCGTAGGCGCATTGGGTATCGGAGGTCATCGTCCCATCCAGACGGGTGAAGCGATTGA
The DNA here is from genome assembly GCF_000741705.1 of Bifidobacterium psychraerophilum. GTDB lineage: Bacteria > Actinomycetota > Actinomycetes > Actinomycetales > Bifidobacteriaceae > Bombiscardovia > Bombiscardovia psychraerophila. The sequence continues at coordinate 107,715 of NZ_JGZI01000002.1, forward strand.
GGAACCCCCTTCGCACCCGTTCGAAGAGACCCGTGAAGCTCTTCGCGTCGTCATCGTGACCGAGGATGTGGGCGATTCTGGCAGCGTACTCGCAGCTGCGCGCATAAAATGCGGTGGAGACCAGCTCTTTCTCGGTTACGGCCTGGGTCGGATCCTCCGGCGGCGCCGATGGGTCAAGCCAATCACCGAGTTGCCCAAGCAGATAGTCCGGCTTGCGATCCCATACGCCGTCCGGTGAGATGTATGCTGCGACCTCGTCGATCCAGGCGCTGACCAGCGGATAGGACTCGCTGAGCACCCTCTCGTCCCCACCGGCCATATACAAGGCCCATGGAACCGCCACAGCGGCATCACCCCAGATCGCGATGGCCTCCGGCTTCGCCCAGACCCCCAAAGGGACGAAGGGCACATAGAAGGGCACGGTTCCCCAAGCCTGCTGCTCGAAGCGCACATCCTTGAGCCAACTGGAGAGGAAGCCCTGCGCATCATACAGATATGCGGCCGTGGGTGCGAAGAGATCGATGTCACCGGTCCAGCCCATCCGCTCATCACGCTGCGGACAGTCCTGCGGGATGGAAACGAAGTTGGATCGCATCGACCAGAGCACATTGCTGTGCAGCTTGTTCAGCAGAGGATTCGAACTCTCGAACCATCCGCTCCGCTCCATCGTGCTGTGGTAGACACGACATTCGATATCCTCGGCACGCAACTCGCCATGCCAGCCTTCGATGGTCGCGTAGCGGAATCCATGCATCGCGAAGCGTGGTTCCCACCAGGCGTCTTCACCGTTGGATACAAAGGTGTCGCACTGCTGGCCGCGCCTCAGTATCTTCGTAGCGAGTGTCCCATCCGCGTTCAGCACTTCCGCATGGCGGATGATCACACGGTCCCCCGCCGCCAGGCCGTGCATATGCAGACGCATCCGCTGGGTGGCGTTTTGTCCGAAATCGACCATCCAGCAGCTTCCCTCTGCATCCGGTCCCTGAGCCATGCTTGTGATTGCCGCAGGGGCGTTGACCTCCTGTGACTGCACGGCCGAAAGCGCGTGGTTTTCGATCAGCTGGGGATCATAGAAACTCTCCGCGACCGCGCTCCACTGCCTGTCATCGAAGCCGGGCGAGGACCAGGCTGCGATCTCCTGCCGGGCATCGTAGTGTTCGCCCTCATACAGATCCGAACTCACAATCGGCCCCAGGGCGGCCTTCCATTTCCCATCCCAAGGGTTGGAATAGATGGTCTGCGTCGTCCCGTCGGCGAATTCCACCTCGATCTGCGCGAACACGCCGAGGCGATCCCCATAGAAATTGACGCGGCCGCCATCGAAGCCGACCCTGCCACGGTACCAACCATCACCCAGCCAGCACCCTATGGCGTTGTCCCCACGGTGCAGCTCATCACCGATGTCGTAGGTCCAGCATTCCAGACGCTTGTCATACACGGTCCAGCCGGGGGTGAGCGCATCGTTGCCGACTCTGCGTCCGTTGATCTCCGCCTCCACCAGACCCAATGCCGTCAGGTACAGCCTTGCGCCCACCGGCTCGTCATCAAGCTGAAACTCCGATCGCACGAGGGGAAGATGGCGATGGTCGGTTTCCGCCTCGGTCCAGGATGGCCCGACGAATCGTGCGAGTCTCTCATGCGGAAGCAAGAGTCCCGCCTCGATGTGCAGCATCTCCGATTTCGGGCTCAAGGCCCTATGATCCACGGAAACCAGTTGCACGGTGAGCTCAGCCTGCTCACGGGAGACGAGGGGCATGAACTGCCATGGCAGCAGATTCGACTGCTCGGTGGGCACGTAGGTGCTTTCCTTGACCGGCCGATGCCCCGGGACGCGTCTCGTCAGACTGATCAGTACCTGTGATCCCTCCTTCGGAGGCTGTGAATAGACCCAGGACAGCCGCGGACGGCTTTCACCGATCCCAAGCACGTCGCCGGGAAAATGCTCGGCGCGCAGATGTGTCAGCAAGGCCTCATCCTGGGTGGGCTTCAGCTCCCCAGCCTTGGAATCGGCAACGCCGGTTCCGGCCGGGTCGCCTCCGACAGGCCCATACGCGTCATCGTTACGGATATCAGTCATTACTTGTCCTTTCACAGCGTCTTTGTTGCCAAGACCAGCCTTCGGGCGGATTCACGAAGGGCTCTCCAACGGAATCCGCCGCTACGTCACTGAGCGCTTTGGGCGGTGAAGGCCTTGTCGGACATGCTGGCCTCGATCCGCTCTTCATCCGTTCCGTACCGCTTCTGCGATTTGATCATGATGGTTCCGGCCACGGCTTCGATGATGACGATCACCGCGAAACCCCACATCGTCGTTTTGATAGTGGCGGGCAGCACTAGGGCCGGTGTGACCAAGGCGAACAGGCCACAGACCAGTCGCGAGAATCCGTTGATGAAGCCCTGCATCGAGGCTCTGATCTCAATCGGGAAGGATTCCTGCGTCCATACCTTGTAGATGGCCTCCCCGGCCAATGGGCTGCCGAGGTTCATCACCGCGACCGCGCCGACGATGATCCACAGATTCGTGCCGCCGAGGGCGAGCGAGACCATCGCCACGAAGGTGATGCCGATGCCGACGAAGAAAGCCCGGTTGCGGTATTTGCCGCCCGCGATGGAGGCGAATACGATGTTGATGATCAGCGTGACCAGGTTCAGCACGATGCCCAGTCCGGTCGCAAGCGTCTGCGAGGCATCGGCCTTCACGAACATGAAGGTCTGGAACTGTCCCCAGGTGTTCGCCAGGAGATTCCACCCCACATAGAACACCAGGATGCTGATGAAATAGGTCAGCAGGATTTTCTTGTCCTTGCCGAACAGCACCTGGAATACAGATACCTTCTTGCCGGCGTAGGCATCATGACGGATCGCGGCGCGCTCATCGGCGGCTTTGTGCAGTTCGCGCAGCTTCGGTGAGAGCGTTCTCCACAGCCATGTGAACACCGCGAAGGCGGCGAGTATCGCGAACACGATGCGTCCCCCCGTCGCGCCGCTCATCGTCGACACCAGGAATGCGCAGATGAAGGAGATGAACACACCAAGCTGCCAGAACACCTGGGTCGCGGATACGAGTCTCGCGGACATCGCATCATTCGGAGCATCATGTGAGACCACGGTCATCGACACGGGAAGATCCGCACCCGAGGCGAAGCCTGCGATGATCAGCCCGACCAGCAGCACCGCGAAGCTGTTCGTGAAGACGCATGCCAGCGCGCCTGCCGCATACAGGAGGTTGATCCAGTTGAAGAAGGGCACGCGGCCAACACGCTCGGCGATGCGGCCGCCGAACAATGAACCGAATGCGATCGCGAAGGTCAGCACACCGGACAACACCCCGACCTGACCGTTATCAAGGCCCAGCCCATCCTGCCATACCGTGATTGTTGAAGAGAGTCCGACGATTATTCCCGAGCCCAACATCGAGCCCACACCTGCCGCCAAGGCCAAAGGCAGATACTGCCCCAGCCCTTTGGAGCCCTGTGGAGTTTGCGTAGCCATGCCACTCACCCATCTTTCCGATCTTGGAAGGTCTGCGCCCCCAAGAACATTTCCTCATTGAAATATCGTGTTCCAAACGGTGACCTCACCGAAAGGATCGGATATACCGGTGGGCATCGGAACGGGAGACGGAACCGGCTGCGCATGTGCGCGAACCGACCTGTGCAATCCCGTTTTCGATGTCATCACCAACCAGTAGTTACGACGATAGCATCATTTTTGAAAATTTCAATTTCTTTTGAAAATTTCAATATGGCTTGTTTTCGCTTGCCCTTCATCCCCTCGCGAAACCCCTTCCTCCCCTCTGTTCGTTCTGGGCAACAGCACTTCGAGTAAGCTCGGAGAGGTCCGGCAGCAGACGGGTCGGCAATGAGTGAGGAACAGTGAACGAAGGACTGGGAAGTGTCACAGAAAACGGAACGTCGGGACGCGAGCGCAGGCAACGGCGTCACCTCGCATAAGGTCGGCGTCGCGGATATCGCCGAGAAGGCCGACGTATCCATCGGCACGGTATCCAATTATCTGAACTACCCCGAGCGTGTATCCGCCGCGCTCAAAACCCGCATCAAAGCATCCATCGACGAACTCGGCTACATTCCCAAGAGACGCCGATTTCCGGTCATCGCCTCCGGCGGCAACGGCGGTGATGACGCTCAGGACTCGCCGGCTCTGGTCGGTTACGTGATGACAGACATCGAACACACCCTATTCACCGCGGTATTCGAAGGCATCCAGGAATCCTGTGAGGACCAGGATATGCAGGTACTCGGCGCGAACGCATACTCCGACAGGGCACGGCAGAGCGAGCTGGTCGAGATATTCATCCGCCTCGGGGTGTCTGGGATCCTGGTCAGTACCGTGCATGATTCGCACGAGGACATCATGGCGGCAAGGCGTGCGGGCATCCCGATCGTGCTCATAGACCACAGTGATCCGCCATCGACTGCGCCGGTGTGCTCATCCTTGGAGAACAATGTCTCCAGTGGCCGCCTTGCCGCCGACGAATTGATTCGCACCGGATGCAGGAAGCTGGCCTTCGCCTCCCACTCCTTCGACTACCAGGCCATCCAGGATCGATTCCAGGGTGTGCAGAACGCGGTCCGAGCAGCGGATGTTCCGATCTCCTTGGATGTGATCGACTCCAACGGCATACTGTTCCAGGACGGTTACCAGATCGGCCTGCAACTCAGCGGCATGGACCGCGACGATCTTCCCGATGGCATTATCGCCGGGACCGATCAGATCGCCGGTGGCATCGTGACGGCCATCACGCATGAGAACAAACTGCACATCCCCGAAGACATCTCCATAGTGGGCACGGAAGGCTCATTCATACCGGAAGGCTCCCCGATCCCGCTGACCACGATCAACGCACCCGGGGTGGAGATGGGACGCAAAGCGATGGACCTGCTGATGGATGAAATACAAAATCCGCAAACGCATGTGCACAGCTCGGTCCTGCTGGAACCATCGCTGAGGCTCCGCTCGACGACCCGGGCCTGATCCGGCGGCCCCGCCCGGATCGGACCTCAGTACGGGAATGAACGCTCGAGATCCCCTCGTAGCTCCGCATCCACATACGGCAGCACCGTCCGCACATCAAGCCGGGTGTCAGGGAACACCTTCACCCCGTTGTCGGCGAAAAGCTTGGCGGCTATGCCCATTCCGGCGATTTTCACGCCTCTGAAACTTCCGTCGTAGATGAGATCCACACCACACGATGGGCTGCGATCCTTCAGAAAAGCCACTGTGATGCCGTTGCGTTTCACGATATCCAGAGCGCGACGAGCTCCGAGCTCGTATGCGTCGCTGACTTCGCCTCCGGAGCATTCGAACACCCGCCTGCGCCCTTGGACGTTCTGATCCGATCCGCGTATTTCCGCAGGCGGACGGGGAATCCCGAAACCTCCGAGGATCTCCGGGCACGCGGATATAGCCTGTCCACGCTCGACCAGCCACTGCGCGATCTCATTGCGCGCATCCGCGCCGTCGTAGCGTACCGCGAAACCAGCCAGACAGGAACTCACCAGAATCATCCCGCAACCTCTCCCCCCGTTTGTCGGATCGGACCGTTCGACAGACAGTATTCTGGCACGGCGGAAAGACCCGGGCTCAGCCGTCGAGCAGACGCTCCGCGGTTTCCTTGTCGGTCGCCAGGGCGGATATCAGCCCTCCAAGCAGACAGGCACGGATCGCGGGGACCTTCGTGGATCCCCAGGCCACCCCTATGACCAGGGGGATTCTACGCAGTCTTTCAAAATCGATGGAGATCGTTCGATCGCACAGACTGGTATGCACATGCCTGCCATTGCTGTCGATGTGGTGGCCGCAGATGTGCCCCACCGCTCCTTTGCCGACCACTTCCTTCACCACATCGGCATCGACGTATGCGTCGAAGATGTGACCGGAGCGCATATTCGCCACCGCCCCGACACCCACCAATGCGATATCCGCCCCTCCGCCAAGTGCAAGCGTGGCCGCGATCTGCCCCTCCCTCCTCATGGCCTGGGCGACCCCCGACGAAGACAGGATCATCGGAACAGGCAGTTTCGTGAATGAGCCGCCCAGACGCTGCGCCAACATCATGCATATTTCAGGGGAATCGGTCATCGGATTCGTGGGAGACAAGGATCCGATCATCTGCGCGACGTTGGTTTTCTCCCAGTTCTGCGGCGCCACTTCGCGCACCGTCGCAGCCACGGCATTGCCATTGGAAACGGTGACCAAGGAATCAGGGCGCATGTGTTCGACGAATAATGAAGCCGCGCACTGCGAAACCACCGCAATCGGATCCTCCCCGATGGCTGGTTCCCCGACACGCGCGTAATGCAATCCATAGCGTTCGACAAGGCCCTGCTCCAACTCCTCAAGACGTTCCAAGGGATGGTCGACGGTGATATGGACCATATTCCGCTCCCGGGATTCCTTGAGCAGGCGCGCGATGCTCGCCCGGGAATACCCGAACTCCTTGGCGATTTCGGTCTGCGTCTTCGAATCGAGATAGTACCGTCGTGCGATACGGAGCAGCAGATCGACGTGTTCCCTGGAAGAGGATGAAATCAGTTGATCATCTTTGATAAACATATGCTCATCTTATTCCAGATTTTCGAGAAGCGCTTTCAGTTTTTTTCTTCAGACACCCCAATATTCAAGCCAAACTTGACGAAGCCTCCGACATATTCACATATATCGCGAACAATTGTTCACCGGTCTCATTGCAGCAAGACCACGCCGACCCTACTTTCGACAGTGACATAGCCCACAACGCATACCGGCTGTGGGGAAGCAAGCAACAAAGGAGTTCCGATGTCATTCGCACGCACCATTTTCGGCGATGTTGATCCCAAGACCCTCGGCGTCGTCAACAGCCACGACCATCTGATCCGAGTCGGAGCAGGCGAGGTCTATCTGGACAAGGACCACCAGCTCGATTCGGTCGACAAGGCGAAGGAAGAGGCCGGATATTTCACCAAAGCCTCGCTTCGCTGGAGTCAGGACGGCGGCACCGTGGTGGATATGTGCCCCATCAATTGCGGCCGCGACCCGTATAAGCTCGCCGAAGTCGGCAAAGGCGTCGACAATCTGAAGATCATCGCCGCAACCGGATTCCACCGCGAACACGTCTACCTGGAAACACAATCCCATTGGATCAACCGGTACAGCAGCGACACCATCGCCGAGCTGGTCACGGCGGATATCGAGGAAGGAATCGACAAGAACGATTACAGCGGCCCCATTGTGGAAAGAAGCCCCTATAAGGCCGGGATCATCAAAATCGGCACCGCCTATGGCTCGATAACGCCATTCGAGCACAAATGCATGGAAGCGGCCGCAAAAGCCTCGCTGCAAACCGGATGCCCGATCAATACGCACACCACCTTCGGCACTTGCGGGCTGGAGCAGGCCAAGACCCTGATCTCGATGGGCGTTCCCGCCGACCGCATCGCCATCGGCCACATCCAACGCAATGCCGATATCTACTACCTGGAGCGGATTCTGGACCTCGGTGTCTATCTCGAGATAGACGGCACGAACCGCATCAAGTACCAGCCGGACTCGAACCGCATCCTTGAACTCGCAGCTTTCAAAAAGGACGGCTTCGAAGACAGGATCCTGCTGGGCACCGATTCCGGTAAACGCTCCTATCAGAAGGCCTACGGATCGGTTTCCGGCGTCGACTACAACCCTGCGGTCGATGGGCCCCGCATGATCGACGAAGGTTTCGATCCCGACTATGTGGACAAGCTCCTGATGAAGAACGCCCAGACCTTCTTCGCATTCAGAAAGGAGCGCTGATCCTCGTGGCCGACACAACGTTGGAACGTCCACAGCTGCAGATCGCCCTTGATACCTTCGACATGCCGAGTGCGCTTCGCCCTCTGAACGCCGCGATCAGCAACATCGACGTCATCGAATGCGGCACCGTGCTCATCATCGCCGAAGGGCTCAAAGCGGTCCGTGAGATCCGAGCCCTGTATCCCGATAAGACGATACTTGCCGATGTCCGCATCGCCGAGGCCGGAGCCGTGATTTCGCGTGCCTGCTTTGAAGCGGGAGCCAACTGGGTCTCCGTGGTCGCCGGAGCCAGCCTCACCACCATCGAGCAGGTGGTGAAGGTCGCTGCGGAGTTCTCAGGTGAGGTGCAGATCGAACTCGGTGAGAAATACAACGCCGACCTGGCCCGCAAGTGGTTTGAGATCGGCGCGACACAGGTGATCGTGCACCGCTCACGCGATGCCGAGGCGGCGGGGAAGCTGACCTGGGGAGACGACGATATCCGCCGGATCCGCGAACTGCACGAGATGGGCTTCAAGGTGACGATCACCGGAGGCGTCACGGTGAAGGACATCCCCTTCTTCGCAGGCGTACCGGTGGGTGTCATCATCTCCGGACGGGGAATCGTCAAAGCAGACGATCCTTTGCGGGCCGCAGGTGAGCTCCGACACGTCATAGGGGAAGTGTGGCCGCAATGACCCCCTCTTCGGTGACCCTGGGCATCTATGAGAAGGCCCTGCTCCACGTTGAGGATTGGAATCGGATGTTCAGGCAGGTCGTTGATGCGGGTTTCGCGTTCATGGATCTATCCATCGACGAAAGCCCCGAACGGCTGTCCAGACTCGAATGGACTGCCAGACAACGGGCTGCCTTTGCCTCGGCGGCGCATCAGGAAGGCGCCCAGATCGGAGGGATGTGTCTGAGTTGCCACCGTAGGATCGGTCCGGGTTCCGCCTCGGCAGGAACACGCAGGCGTGCGGCCGAGATATTCCGGCAGGCGATCGATTTCTGCTATGACACGGCGATACCGGTCATACAGGTGGCGGGATACTATGCCTATTACGAAGATCCCGATCCGGGTCAGCGCGAGCGCTATGTCGACAGTCTCGCGCAGGCCGCGCAGTACGCCGCCCAGGCGGGAATCATGCTTGGGATCGAGAACGTGGACGGTAATGACGTCACCTCCATCACCAAGGGATTGGAGATATGTGATGAAGTCCATTCCGCATGGCTCACCATGTATCCCGACATCGGCAATCTCGCCGAACAGCAACTCGACACCACCGCCGAATTGCACGCGGGTCAGGGTCGCATGCTGGCCATTCACGTCAAGGATGTCCTGCCCGGCGAACCGCGCAGGATTCCTCTCGGCAGCGGCAGCGCGGACTTCCCTGCGGCATTCGGCGAACTCGCGCGGCAACGCTGGTCAGGCCGCATGATGCTGGAGATGTGGAACGACGATTCCCCTGATTCAAACCGCATCTGCGTCGACGCACGCCGAAGACTCACCGGCTGGCTCGACGAGGCCGGAATCGCGGTATCCGACGGACCGGAGCGCCGCAGCTAAGACACGACGGGTACGGGAACCGTCTGCAGTGCCCTCGCGGGATCCGCAACGATGCCATTGCGGATCCCTGGGGCCACCATCCAGATCCCGCATATCCGCGACATTGAACACACAGGAAACAACTATCGAAATCGACACAAGGAAGTGTAATGATGACCGACCCAAGCTTCGATCTCTCTACCATCGGTGAAGGCCAGATCCGCCTCACCGTCAACCGCGGCGAACGCTTGATGAGCGCCCGCTCCGTCCGCATGAATCCCGCCTGTTCCGAGGCGAATGTTGCCGGATTGCTCTCACAGTTGGGACGCAATACCCAATGGTCGTCCTCCCTACCGGAGGGCGACCTGGGAGAATACGTATTAAGCGAATACCGTTCAGTCGGTGTACACATGGATGGCATGGTACGTAAACCGGGTGGCCGAATGGCCCTGTACTTCATGGAACCCGGCGAAGCCCCGATGCCGGCCAATGTGATCTATGACCGCGAATGGACTCCCTTCCGGGCCACAGGCATCGAGGAATACGACTGGGACCGCATCCTCGATGCGAAGGTGATTTTCCTGACCGGCATCACCGCCGCACTTACGGACACCACGGCCCAGGTCGTGCGCTACGCAGCGGATGAAGCCGCGAAACGCGGCGTCGACATCATCCTCGACGTCAATTTCCGGAGCAAGCTATGGGACGGCGAGCATGCCTGCAAGGTGCTGGAACCCATAGCCAGGATGTCCCGGGTGTTGTTCTGCTCCGTTGCAGACGCATCAAAGGTATTCGGCATCACGGGTCCGGCGAAGGAGGTCTGCGAGCGCCTTCGGGAACGCTTCGGCAACGAGTACGTCATCTCCACCAATCATCTTGACGGTCCATATCTGTGCGGGCCGCAAGGGGTCAATTCGTATGTGACCACACCCGTGCCGGTTGTCGATCGTCCAGGTGCCGGAGACGCCTTCGTCTCTGCGACGATCCACGGCTTCCTGTCCGGCGATATCAGCGAGGGCGTGACCTGGGGCCAGAAGGCGTCCGAATTCGCCATCACCCATATGGGCGATCTCACCCGCATACGTCCGGACGAACTGCATATTCCGCTCGGCGCCGACATCAACCGCTGAGCGCATGCTCCCCTATTCAAGCAGAGTCAATCCGAAGTGAAAGAGTTCAATGATGAATGATGTTCATACCGCAGCCGTAAGCGGTCATAATAAAACGGCATACGAGCAGATTGATGAGAATCCCCTGACAAGGCACCAGAAAAGCCTGATCGGTCTGACCATCGTAGGAAACATTTCCGAGTTCTTCGACATGTTCCTGATCGGTTTCGTGGTGTCGCTGCTTACCGACGCATGGAAGCTGACCGGACTGGAGGCAGGCGTGATCCTGGCCTGCTCCGGCCTTGGAACGGTCGTCGGTTCGATCATGTGGGGAGGCCTTTCGGACCGTTTCGGTAGAAAACACGCCTTCCAATGGTGCGTGATCTGCTTCGTCGTGTTTACCGCGCTCTCCATCTTTCTGCCCAACAGGGCCTGGATACTCCTGGCCCTGCTCAGAGTCGGGGTCGGTATCGGGGTGGGTGGTCTGAACATCACCTCGATTCCGTACGTACAGGAATTCGTGCCAACGAAGCAACGTGGCATGCTTGCAGGCCTGGCCTCGGTATTCATTCCTCTCGGCCTGCTGCTCGGTTCGGTCTCACAGAGCATCGTCGGTGACAACTGGAGGGTCCTCATCGCTCTTGGGGTGCTGCCGGTGTTCCTGCTCATCTGGTTGAACCGGGTACCCGAATCACCGCGTTTCTACCAGACCAAAGGGAAGGATGACGAAGCCCGCAAAGCCTTGGCCTGGGCCTTGGAGATACCCAAGGAGCAGGTCGGCGTGCTGCCTGAGGTCACCACGACGAAGAAAGCTGATTACGGAGAGCTGTTCTCCCATCATCTCCGGCCTTTGGTCATCATCTCCCTCGGCTCCTTCTGCTTCATCCTCGGCAGCTTCGCCATCCAATCCTGGGGGCAGACCTTGATGAAGGATGCTTTCGGGTACTCCACACAGATGGTCGCGTATCTCTTCATGGGCGTCGCCGTCGCCGACTGCATCGGAAGATTCGGCTCGGCATGGCTTGCCGATGTGATCGGCAGGCGTTGGACAATGTTCATCTTCGGCATCATCGGGGCGCTCGGTTGCTTCTACGCCGCGTTCTTCCACGACTCCGGATGGCAGTTCTACATCGCGATCCTCATCATCATGACCTTCGCGGATGGGGTGTTCGGCATTCTGAATGCCTTCGGAGGAGAGCAGTTCCCCAATGATGTACGCTCCACCGGCCTTGGGCTCGGATACGGGCTGGGAGCCATAGCGAAGATCATCGGCCCCGCGTTCATGGGCGTTCTCGTCGGCGGAAGCTTCGTCGCGCAGCACATCGACATCTCGGTGATCACCACGGCCTTCACCTTCTTCGGCATCTGCCTGGTGATAGGCGCCGTGACCTACCTGTTCGCGCAGGAGACCAAAGGCAAGAAACTTGAAAGCCTGTGAGACGCCCGTCGCAGCATATACGGCCATCTCCGTTATGGAAAGGATGAAGCCATGTCTTCATTGAGTGATTATCCCGTCGAAGTGCAGACCGAAGTCAAGCAGCTTCGTGAGACTGTGGCGAAACTTCATGCGCAGCTGCTCCGATGGAATCTGGTGGTCTGGACGGCAGGCAACGTCTCGCAGCGTCTGCGATCTGCGGATTTGATGGTGATCAAGCCTTCCGGCGTGCGCTATGAATATCTCACCCCGGAGTCCATGGTCGTGACCGATCTGCAAGGCAATCCGATCGACGGTGCCGAATCACCGTCCTCGGACACCGCCTCACATGCCTACATCTACCGGCATATGCCAGAAGTGCACGGCATCGTGCATACACATTCCACATACGCCACCGCATGGGCGGCGACGGGAAGAAACATCCCCTGCGCCCTCACCATGATGGGGGATGAGTTCGGAGGGCAGATACCGGTGGGCCCCTTCCGTCTGATCGGTTCGGAAGCCATCGGGGAAGGCGTGGTGCAGACCCTGCAGCAGTATCCGCAGTCGCCTGCGGTTCTTATGCGGAACCATGGGCCCTTCACCATCGGCAGCGATGCCGAAGACGCCGTCAAGGCGGCGGCCATGACGGAGGAGGTCGCACACACCGTATGGGCCGCCGAGCAGCTCGGCGACGTCATCGAAATCAGTCCGGAGGATATCGGCAGGCTGAATGACCGCTACCGGAACGTCTATGGACAGCACTAGACATCGGTCCGAGCCCGCAATGCATCGGGGATGATCCCGATCGTTGCGGGCTCGGCTGTCCGGTTCCGGGTCGTTTCCGACCCCGGCTCACGCCCGGACGCAGCATACGCCAGATCTTAGGATGCGGCGGAGGATTCGCGGATGACGAGACTGGGCTCCATCTCCACATATGAAGGCAACCAGGATTTGCTCTCATGCTCGACGGAAATCAACTCCATCGCTTTGCCCGCTATGCGCATCCAGGGGAGTCTGACGGCCGTGAGCGAAGGCTTGCTGAAATTGCTGTCCTCGCACAGCGCCGAATCCTGCAGAACAACCAGCTTGATATCTCCCGGTACCTCAAGATCGCAGGACCTGCATGCCTGCACGACTCCGAGCGCCGTCATGCCGTCCGCACAGATGATGGAGTCCGGTCGCTGACCGCCCTCGGATAGAATCTCCTGGGCGACCGTGAAGCCATAGTCCATGCCGCTGGATCCGAAGCGGATCCAATCCGTCTGCGTCGTCAAGCCTGAAACCGTCATCTGCATATGGAAGGCGGTAAACAGACCCATGCCATCCACATCCGAGGTGGAACTGCCCAGGTAGGCGACGGAACGGGCTCCGGAGGCACTCAGATGCTCGGCGATGAGCTGCATGACCAGCGTGTTGCTGGTACCCACCCAATCGAGACGGTTGGAATACGCTTGCGAGAAGACCTGCACCACAGGCGTATGATCGGCGACACCTTCCAGAAGCTCCACAACGGCTTCCGTCTCCACAGGCACCACCATGATGCCATCGACGTGGCGTGAAACCACGGCTCTGATCCGCTGTTCCTGCTCATGGGCATCTCCCCCGATGCCCAGCATCAGTTGCTTGCCCTGTGCACTGATGACCGACTCCGCCTCCTCGGCGAATCTGGAATACATCGAGCCGCCGAGCTCCGGGACGATTACGGCGATGATGTTCGTGATGTCGCTGCGTAGGGCGCTGGCCGCGTAGTTAACGGAATAGTTGAGTTTCTCCGCGGCCTGCCTGACCCGTTTGCTCAGCTCGTCGTCCTTCTTGCGACGACCGGAGAGCACCCGGGAGACCGTTGCGGTCGACACCCCGGCCAAGGCGGCAACATTCGAGATCGACGCCTCACTGGTCAGCGCTCTGTGCGACATGGAATACCCCGAATTCACCCTACCGATGTATCAACCGCATCACTGGATGACGGCATATACAGCTTAATACCTATTCCGAGGCCAGCAGGGTCTTCACCAAACCATCGGCGACCGCCTCGGCGTCATCGCCCTCCACAACGATTTCAATGGTGTCGTGTTGCTGCACACCGAGGCTCATCACCATCAGCACGCTTGCCGCGTCTACCCCGGGAGTCCCGGGCTGTTTCGAGATCGTCACCGAGCATCCGCTCGCGGCCACGGCCTGCGTGAATGCGGAGGCCGGACGGGCATGGATGCCCACAGGATCTTCAATATGCACCGTTCGTGTTGCAGTTGCCATCAATACTCCTTCGTATAAGGGATCAAGGTGTGCACCATCGGTGCACACGCCATACACAATACCCCGGATTGACGTTTTTCAGAAATCGTTTACCATAGTAATTACAGCGCTTCAAAGATACATTGAAGTTACCTTTGGGACGTAGTAAACCATCAGCAGCCACGTATACGGGTTGGGGGCACGCTGGCCGCAGCGCAGCAGCTGTCGGGATACATTCGCTCGCACGAAGAAGGGATGCGCATGAACATCATCGGTACAGGTATAGGACGCGGAGTGGCCGTCGGAGATGTCCTTCGCATGGCACCGGCGTTGGAGGAGCCATCGGATGCTCAACGGTCTTCGAATATCACGGATGACCAGGCAGCGGGCAGGGTGCAGGAGATTCTGGGCACAGTCAGCGCCGACCTCCAGGAGCGTGCCGCTCAGGCATCGAAGAACAAGGAGACGAGTGCGGCCGCACCCATTCTCATCGCACTGGCGCAGATGGCCGTTGATCCGGCGTTGAGCCAGGCCATCACCGCATCCCTCAAGCAGGGCAAGACCCCCGAGCGGGCGGTATTCGAAGGTTTCAACGAATTCGAGGACAAACTGCGGGCCCTCGGCGGCTATATGGCCGAAAGGGCCAGCGATCTGCACGACGTGGGGCAGCGCGCCATCGCTTTGCTCACCGGCGCCCCTTTGCCCGGGATACCGCAAAGCGACAAGCCATTCGTCTTGCTCGCCGATGACCTCTCCCCCGCCGACACCGCGGCGCTCGACATGTCAAAGACCCTCGGCATCATCACGGTCCAGGGAAGTCCGACCAGCCACACCGCCATACTGGCCCGGTCGCGGGGAATCGTGGCGATCGTCGGGGCCCAGCAGGCCGGCACCTTGGAGAACGGCGCGCATGTGATCGTCAACGCCGCCAAGGGCACGATCATCGTCGATCCCTCGGAGGATGACCTGCGCGATGCGGAACGCATCACCAAGCACGCGGAGCACGCACGTCAGCTCCGCGGCAAGCCCGGAGCCACGAAGGACGGCATGCCCATAGCGCTGCTCGCGAATGTGGCCAAACCGCAGGATGCCGACGCCGCGTTGGAATACGGCGCCGAGGGCGTGGGACTGTTCCGCACGGAATTCATGTTCATGTCCTCCTCCGTCTCACCATCGGTCGAGGAGCAGACCAAAGCCTATGTGCAGCTGCTCAGCCGTTTCCCCGGCAAGAAGGTGGTGATCCGGATGCTTGATGCGGGGGCGGATAAGCCACTCGAGTTCCTCACCCCCGAGAATGAGCCGAACCCGGCACTCGGATTACGTGGACTGCGCACACTGCGCACCCACCCACAAATCCTCGACGATCAATTGGAGGCCTTGGCGCAGGCCCAGGCACAGACCGAGGCCGACCTGTGGGTCATGGCTCCGATGGTGGCCGACGAACACGAAGCCGATTACTTCGTGAAGCTGGGCAAGGAAAAGGGAATCAAACGCGTTGGGGCAATGGCCGAGGTGCCTTCCATCGCACTGATGGCGAATGAGGTTGCGCAGGTAAGCGACTTCGTCAGCATCGGCACCAACGATCTGACCCAATACACCCTCGCGGCGGACAGAACCCTCGCTTCGGTCGGCGCATACCAGACGGCATGGCACCCCGCCGTGCTCCGCGCGATCAAACTCATCGCCGATGCCGGCAAGAAACACCACATGCCGGTCGGCGTGTGCGGTGAGGCGGCCGCGGATCCCGATCTGGCGCTCGCACTCGTCGGTTTGGGTGTGACCTCACTGTCGATGACGCCGTTGGCGCTGGATGACGTCAGGGCGAACCTTGCTGCGCATACCAGCGACGAGGCCCGCGAGCTGGCCGAACGGGCGCTCGCAGGCGAGTTCTATCCGCTTACACGCGGCTGATCACGCGTGATCAATCATCATCCATCAGATCAGCACACATCAACACTCTGTCCACACCATGGGAGGTACCAATGACCGCGACGCTGCAAGAATTTCTTCCTGACTCGTCATTCCTGCTCGATCAGTCCGCCGAGGACTGGAGGCAGGCCATTCGCCTGGCCGGCGAAGGGCTCCAGAATTCCGGATTCACCACAGCCGCGTACACGGATGAGATGATCGCCACAGTGGAGAAGATGGGACCTTATATCGTTATCGCCCCAGGTCTCGCCTTGGCGCACTCACGTCCTTCTGCGGCGGTGCTCCACACCGGTCTGAGCTGGGTCCGGCTGAGCACACCGGTTCCTTTCGGGAACAAGGCCAATGATCCCGTGTCCCTGGTCATCGGTCTGGCCGGCAGGGACGAGAACGAGCATCTTCAGGTGATGTCCGCAATCGCCAAAGCCCTCTCCAACCCAGCGGCAAAGGATTCGCTCAACGACGCGCAGACGCCGGAAGCGATCAGAACCATTCTCAACGGCTGAGACAGCTGTCCCGGCTGACAACAACCTAACAACGAAAAGAGTAATCATGAACATCCTATGTGTATGCGGCAACGGCATCGGCACCTCAGTGCTGCTCAAGATCAACGTCGAACAAGTGGCGGCGGATATGGATCTTGACGTCAACGTCACCACATCCGACGCGGGAAGCGCCAAGGGCACCGCAAACCAGAGCGATCTCGTGCTGACATCGCCACAGCTTGCCGCCGAACTCGAAGGCGTCGATGTGCCGGTCGAGACGATCGAGAACTTCATGGACCAGCAGGAAGTAAAAGACATACTGGAGAAGTACGTCGACTAAGGAGTAGCTGCCCATTGACCGTGCAGCTCACCAAACGCACCACAACAAACAAAGGAGAGAAATGAATGTCATCGTACAGGTGCTGGACTTCATCAGCCAGGAGATCCTTAACGTTCCTGCATACCTGATCGGCATCGTAGCCGTAATCGGCCTTATCGCACTCAAAAGGAGTGCCGGACAGGTCATTTCCGGCGGACTTAAGGCCGCCATGGGATACCTTATCCTCGGCGCGGGCGCCACGGTTGTGACCGCGGCACTGTCACCGTTCGGGGAACTGGTGCTTAAATCCACCGGGGCACAGGGCGTGGTACCCACCAACGAGGTCATCACCGCACAGGCATCAAGCCAGTATGGCGCGACCTCCGCATACATCATCGTGCTCAGCTTCATCGTGATGCTGCTGTTCGCACGATTCACCCCATTGAAATACGTGTTCCTCACCGGACACCATATGGTCTTCATGTCCACGCTGCTGGCTGTGGTGCTGTCGGTCGGACTGGGTTCGAAAAACCAGCTGCTGGTCATCCTCGTGGGTGCGGCGCTGATGGCCGTGGTCATGGTCGTGCTTCCCGCCTTCGCACAGCCCTTCATGAACAGGGTCACCGGAAACGACAAGCTGGCCATAGGACATTTCAACACACTCGGCTACATCATCTCCGGTGCCGTCGGCGCCAAGGTCGGCAAGAAGTCACGTTCCACCGAGGACATCAACTTCCCGAAGGGGCTGAACTTCCTTCGTGATTCGATGGTCTCCACCACCGTGCTCATGATCGTGCTGTACCTGGTGTTCTCGATCTGGGGAGCGATCGTGCTGCCCGCCAAGACCGCATTCGCGATCTTCCCCTCGCATCCCGCCAACTATGGGGCCTTCTTCATGGCCGCATTCGCGCAGGCCCTGCAGTTCGGCATCGGCGTGAGCATCATCCTCTACGGCGTCCGCATCATCCTCGGTGAGCTGGTACCGGCATTCCAAGGTATCGCGAACAAGGTCGTGCCAGGGGCCAAGCCCGCGCTGGACGTCCCGATCGTATTCCCCTTCGGTGCGAACGCATCGCTCATCGGCTTCCTCTCCTCCTTCGCAGGCGGTCTCGTCGCGCTGGTGATCATCGCCGTTTGGCTCGGACCTGTCTGGGGCATCGCCCTGATCCTCCCAGGTATGGTTCCCCACTTCTTCGATGGTGGCGGTGCCGGTGTATTCGGTAACGCGACCGGCGGTCGTATCGGTTCCGTGGTCGGTGGATTCATCAACGGCATGTTGATAACCTTCCTGCCTGCGGCTCTGATGACCGTAATGGGCAGCTTCGGTATCGCCAACTCGACATTCGGCGATGCGGACTTCGGATGGTTCGGCACCATCGTCGGCAACATCGCCCACCTCGGCCCGGTCGGAGGCGCCATCGGTTTGGTGATCTTCGCCCTGCTGCTCTTGGCTGGCGCCTGGGTATGGCAGGTCAAGGTCGTGGACAAGGGATGGATGCCGGCCAAGGAACATGCCGCATTCATCGATGACATCAAGGCTGCCGAGAAAGCCGAAAAGGCCGCCCGCAAGAGCGCTCAGAAAACCGCAGCGACCAAGGCTTAGGGATTCCCGCTTTCGGATATCATTGATGGCACGGGCCCCGCGTTCTCGACGCGGGGCCCGTGCTTTGCATATCAGGCGTCGTATCGTAGGGGCATATGCGTGCGACGGTGCTATGCCCAGCCCGAGAATAAGCCCCTCGCCATACGGCAATCAGGAAATCTTCAGCTTGCTAGCATCATTATTGAAGAATCAGACCAGAAAACTCACACTTGACACCCTCATAGTCAAAGGTGAGACGATAGTGGTCGGTGTTGCCCCACGCCAGACGCGGAGCATGACCAACCAAGAGCAGCTGTTGCGATCGCATGCGTATGCCTGCGATGCGACGCGCATGAACGATGGAGAAGGCACGGTATGTTCGTTCTGAAAGAAGCATGGTCAACGATCAGCCATCATAAGGGACGCACAACGCTGACCGCTTTGGTCGTGGTCATCGTCTCCGTGGCATCGCTGACGGGGCTGTCCATTCTCAAAGCGGAGAACACAGCCACCACTACGAATTACGACTCCCAGGACGTCACAGCCGTCTTCGGCGTCGATCGCGCCAAGGTCCTTAAAGAGAACAAGAACAAGACGGTGGATTGGTCCAAATACGCGCTGGGCTGGGAGGACTACATCACCTATGCCCAGGCTGCGGTCGTCCAGTTCACCGCCGAATACAACGAATCCTCCGATGTGGCGACGACCGGGGATATCAAGCCCGTAAGCGGGAATTCAGGGAAGGCTTCCGACGACAAGAAGACGGAAGGACGTGGGGGCCTCTCGGTTGTCGGATTCTCGTCCGCGGCCTCCGCCAAGAACGCCGACAATGGCTCATTCACAGTCGTTTCCGGTAAATCCCCCAGTTATTCGGAGACCTCGGCCAGCAACACCGTCCTGATATCCCAGGCCTTGGCCAAGAAGAACGGGCTCAAGGTGGGAGACACCATCACGGTCGCCGACGTGAAGAAGGCCTCCACAACACATAAGCTCAAGATATCCGGCATCTATGTGAATTCCAATGACACCAGCTCCAACTCGGCCGATGCGGCGAATCCCGACAACGCCATCTACACCAGCTATTACAGCTTCATGAGCATGGGCCTGGACACGCAAACCAGTCCGGGCACGACGGGGCATACACTCAACATGCTCTTCGGTTTCAGCACACCGAAGGACTTCAACACCTTCAAGAAGAATGTGCGCAAGGCCGGGCTGAGCGGCGATTACACCATAACGTCGCCGAGCCTGGAACGGTACAACGCCACGGTGGCCCCACTCACCGATCTTGCAACATGGACCCGTTATGCACTCATCGCCCTGGCAGCCGTGGGCGCGATCATCATCCTGGCCTGCGGATTCCTGACCCTGCGCCACCGCAAACAGGAGATCGGCATGCTGATGGCCGTTGGCGTCGGCAAAGGCAGAATCTCATGGCGCCTCATCGTGGAGATGTTCATCGTGGTCATTCCGAGCATTCTCGTGGGGTTGGGCGCCGGATTCGGCATCAATCGTCTGGTGGCCCGCTGGATTCCCGCGTACAGCATCGTCGAAGCGAAACCCGATGGTGACATATGGAAGATACTGCTCCTCACTGCGCTCGGTCTATGCGCCTTGTGCATCGTTTCCTCGATCGCGAGAGTGGTGGCATTCAGAAAACAGAACTTGCTGATGCCCAGAAAGGGGGAGCAGTCATGAAGAAGCATGCGGACAAGGACATCGAGAATGACGGCACCCAGGACGGCATAACCTTGGACGTCAACAATACGGATGACAACAGCACAGCCGAGACAGAGAAGAGTTCCGAGATGACCGAGAACCCTGAAACGACAAACACCGATGCGGACGGCACGGATGACACGGCAGCGGTATCAGCAGAAGGCACCGTCGCGGAGGATACCGATCCGGAAGAACAAGAGGACCCCAAACCCCAGACCCCGTCCGTCAGCTTCTCCATCGTATTCGAAGATGATGCGGAAGACGATGACACAGCCATCGAGGACACCGCAATCGGGGTCACGACCGATGCGGACACCCCAGTAGAAGACACAGCGGTGGAAGACAGCTCTGTAGAAGATACAGCCGTCAATCCGACAGCGGCGGAGCCGGACGTTGCAGGTGGTGCCGCGACAGCCGACACCACCAAAACGGACACCACCGGGGCCGACACCGCTGAGGCGGACACCGCCTTGCCGGGTTCCGCTCGGGGGAAGGCGGATGGCGGCGACGAAGGCAACGCCGGTCAGAACACCAAGGCTGCGGACGGCGCAGATACGGTCGACGACATTGCGGATGGCGCCGGGGATACGGATGTTCCGGCCGCCGCAAACACCGGAACGTCAGCGCTCCGGCCGTCCTCCTCCGATCCCCTGATGAAGGTCTCATCCCGGATCAATGCGGAGATCCACCAGCGCAGCAGGCTCCGCATAGATGAGTACCCGGTGCTCTCCTTCAAAGGGATCACCTATTTCCCGAAGAAGAGCAGGTACGCGATTCTCGATCGGATCGACTGGTCCTTCTACGCCGGCCACCTGCAAACCGTGCTGACGGATTCGGATGAGGCCCGCATGGCCATCATGGGTCTGCTGAGCGGTCTGCTGCTGCCAACCGAGGGACAGGTGGAGCTCCGCGGCAAGAACCTGACGGAGATGGAGCCCTCCGAATACCGCGGCCATCGCGTTGGCATCATGTTCCAGCAGTATTCAAGCCGCGATGAGCTCAGTGCATTGGACAATCTGGTACTGACGATGGAGGCTTCGGGACGCAACTTCCTCAAACCGATGCCGGTTGTCGCCAAGGAGACACTAGAGCGCACGGATTTCCCCAAGGACCTGATCAACGACCCGATATCCACCGTGGATCCCGTCAACAGACGTCGTGCGGAGATCGCCCGCACGCTGTGCTGTGATGCCACCGTGCTTATTCTTGATGAGCCCACCGGCGGACTGGAGCAGGAACAGGCCGCAAGCATCATGAAACTGCTTACCGGTCTCACACAGGAAAATCGACGCTGCGTCGTGGTGCTGACCTCACAGGACGATATCGCCCAATACGGCGAGACGACGTACGAGGCGTAGCCCCTGCAAGGAGGCCACTGCGGAGATCCTTCTTCGCAGTGGCCTCGGTTTTGCGCACCGACGGGGAGCTGACTCGTCCGGGAGCGATGACCGCAACGCCCTCGGCGGGAAGCCGCAAAGGTCTACACTCATAGCAGCGACAAGAAGACGGCTACGTGAGGGAGGGTCTGCGTGAGACGTGCCATCACCAAATTCGGTCACGCCGAAGCGGTGTACCGCTGCCCGATATGTTCCGAAGCGTTGATGCTGGACCAGGCCAGTCTGCTGTGCAGGAACCGTCACACCTTCGATATCTCCTCGAAAGGCGTGGTGTCCTTACTGCGGTCAGCCCCGAATGGCAGCGACCTCTACGATCAAAACTTCTTCGAACACCGAACGGCTGTATTCGAAGCGGGAATCTATCAGCATGTCTCGGAAGCGCTTATCGCCGATGTGCTGGAACTGCTTGCCACCGCGGCGAAGGCGCGAAGCCGCAGCGCTCCGGACGATCACGACTCTGGGTCCCGCGCCACGGAGACCATGAGAATTGTGGATGCGGGGTGCGGCGAAGGCCATTATCTGCGCCTTGTGGAATCGGCGCTCCGTGATCCCGATCACCGGCACGATTTCGAAGAACACAATTCCGAAGAACACGATTCCGGACAGCACAGTTTCGGACAGCACGGTGACCTCACGACCGATCTCATGGGCTTCGACCTTTCCAAGGAAGCCGTTACGCTGGCAGCCCGCGGCGGAGGCGAAATCGAATGGTTCGTCGCAGACCTCGCCCGTATCCCTTTGCTCGACCAGACGGTCGATTGCATCATCAACATTTTCTCCCCGGCCAATTATGCGGAGTTCTCACGGGTGCTCCGCCCTTCGGGCAGGCTCATCAAAGTGATTCCCGGCCCCTCACACGTGCAGGAGCTACGCCGGGCGATAGCCAGGGCCGGGCTGCGTGACGAGGCCGAATACTCGAACAGCAAGGTGATCGAGGGAATCAGCGAGCACATGAACATCATCGGCACACAGTCCATACGCGCGACCACTGCGGTGAACGAGGTGCTGCTACGCGACTTCATGGCCATGACACCCGTGATGTTCCATATCGATCCGGAGCAACTGGACCTGCAGTCCATTCACGAGGTCACGGTCGATGCCGAAGTGATCGTCGCCACCCTCTGACCTATCTCCGCTGGGATCGTGGCACTCATTCGCGCCCCAGCCGTGGCCTGCGCCGGCGCTGGGCCTGGCACGAGCAGGCTACTGCCCCGGATTCGAGGGGGCCCCGGATTCGGATTCAGATGATGGCCCGCCGTCTTCGGATGGAAGCGGAACAACACGGATCTGCCGGGCCGCCTTCACACCGAGCGCCATCGGTGCGGCGTCCTCGGGACCGTCGACAAGACTCAGACTCATCGAAGCCGCATACCGCGATATCGCTCCGATGCGGACATCCTTGCCGATTCCGAATCCCTCACTGTCGAGATATCGGAGCAGATCAGGATCCTCGTCATTGACCCGATCGATGCGCACGACGGAGCCTTGCCGGGCATCCGAGAGCAGCACGCTGTGCACTTCGCTCATCTCACCATTCTCGCCGGGGATGGGATCACCATGGGGATCCTTCGTGGGGTGTCCGAGCACAACGTCGATGCGTTCGATCATCATGTCGGAAACCGCATGCTCCAGTGAATCGGCTTCGTCATGGACCTCGTCCCACTGATAGCCGAGTGTATTGACCAGAAACAGTTCAAGCAGACGATGGCGACGGACCATTTTCACCGCATACCGTTCCCCACGTTCCGTGAGTGTCACGGCCCCATAAGGTGCGTGCTGAACCAGACCGCTGACCACCAGACGGCCCAGGGCACCGGAAACGGTGGAGGGCTTCATGCCCGTCCTTTTGGCTATCGCCGCAGGCTGAATCGGCTCGTGCGTCCATTCCTGAAGATCCCAAATCACCTTGAGGTAGTCCTGCGAATTGGAGGAGAGGCTTTGGAAAGTCATGTCTCCAGTGTATTCATCACGCGGTATTTCCGGTGACGGCCCCCAACGGAGGGGACAATAGCGTGCATATGCGAACCGCAATCCGGGTATGGAAGACGGTGGATGTAACATGGCATGTCCTATACTTCTAGGGGTACAAGATAATTGTTCTAGGGCTAGATACCTGGACATCTCCTTGATGTTCACGCGGTCTACGATGATATGGGGAATTGGGAATTCATGCGGTCAGGAACGACAGTTATGGGAAGCACCGGGGAAGATACGGCCGTCCGCGGCCACGGCCTGATCGAAACGGCCAACGGCCTTTCGCTTGAGGAGATCAACAGCACCATCAGCGTCCCCAAACACAGTTCGGGTTTCTGGAAGAACCTTCTTGCCTTCTCCGGGCCCGGGGCACTGGTGGCCGTCGGATATATGGACCCGGGCAATTGGATCACCTCCATCGGCGGCGGTGCCCAATACGGCTATCTGCTGATGTCGGTGATCCTGCTTTCGAGCCTGATCGCCATGATGCTGCAATACATGTCGGCGAAGCTGGGCATCGTGACGGGCCTCGATCTCGCACAGGCCACCAGGAAGCACACCGGACGCAAACTGGGCATCGTGCTGTGGATCTGCACGGAACTCGCCGTTATGGCGACCGATGTCGCGGAAGTGATCGGCGGCGCGATCGCGCTGAATCTCCTCTTCGGCATCCCCCTGGTGCTCGGCGTGGCCCTGACCGTATTCGATGTGCTGATCCTGCTGCTGTTGATGCAGATAGGATTCCGTCGCATCGAGGCCATCGTGATGTGCCTGATCCTCGTCATCATGGCGGTGTTCATATACGAGGTGGCGCTGGCACAGCCGGATATGGCCGGAGTGATGCAAGGATTCATCCCCCGGGCGGAGATCTTCGGGAACGGGCAGCTGACCATGGCACTGGGCATCGTCGGTGCCACGGTGATGCCGCATAACCTGTACCTGCATTCCTCAATCGTGCAGACGCGAAAATTCGATCGCGGCGACGATACGCAGGTGAAGCATGCGCTGCGCTTCGCCACTTGGGACTCAAACATCCAACTCACCGTTGCCTTCCTGGTGAACTGCCTGCTGCTGGTGCTCGGCGCAGCCCTCTTCTTCGGACATGGCGATGGCTTGGACACCTTCACCTCCCTCTACAATGCCTTGGGTGATCAGAAAATCGCAGGCCCAGTCGCCAGTGGAGCGCTCAGTACCCTCTTCGCAGTCGCGCTGCTCGCATCCGGTCAGAATTCGACGATTACCGGAACGCTGACCGGACAGATCGTGATGGAAGGCTTCATCCGCATGCGCATCCCCATGTGGCTCCGTCGTCTGGTCACGCGTGTGATCTCCATTATCCCCGTCCTGTTGTGCGCGATCCTGTTCGGCGGCAAGGAATCCTCGTTGGATAGTCTTCTGGTCTATTCCCAGGTGTTTCTCTGCATCGCCCTGCCCATTTCGATGGTGCCGTTGGTCTGGTTCACCTCGTCCAAACGGATCATGGGTAAGGAATATGCCAACCCGTGGTGGCTTGCCGCAATCGCCTGGATCGTGGTCGTGGTTCTTACAGGGCTGAATGTGCAGCTGCTGGTTCAGGATGTCGGTCAATTGCTGCAATACTTGATGTAATCGAGTGTCCGGCGGCGCAAGGCAATTGCTCCGACCGGTACCGTACATCACGGTTTGGGGAGGATCATGGCAGCATCATCAAGCTCTTCGGCATCTGGTCTCAGCAAGGAAGAACAACAGGCGGTCAAAGACCGTGCACGCGAACTGCGCCAAAGCAAAAAACGCATCAGCAAGGCGGAACGCGAGGCCCTCGAGGCCGAGGAGGTTGCGACATCCATCGCGGGCCTGGACGAGTTGGACAGGACCATCGCCCTCGCCGTGCAACGCATAGCCAATGAGGTCGATCCGGAACTGAAGGCCAGGCTGTGGTACGGCATGCCCGCATTCACCAAAAATGGCAAGGTCATCATGCATCTTCTGCCCGCAGGGAAATTCCATACCCGATACGCGACCCTGGGATTCGAAGACAGCGCGCGGCTTGATGAGGCCGAGGCCTGGCCGGTGGCCTATGCGATCACGGGCCTGGGTGAGGAAACGGAATCACTGATCCGGCGTACAATCACCAACGCGGTCCAAAGCACCGTGCAGAACCGGCCCCAAGGTGATTAGCCTGAGCGCATATCGAGATATCCGCGACTGATAGGGCCCGCCCCTGCACGTGCGTCATTACACATACAGTTGCAGGGGGCGAGAGCTTTTCATGTCTCAAGAAGTGGTCACAACACGCGCAAAACTCGCCATTCTGGCGGCAGGTGCGCTGACATTCATAGGGATTCTGACGGAAACCTCCCTTACCGTCGCCTTCCCCGCCCTGATCACCGAACTGGGCAAACCGTTGAGCACGATCCAATGGCTGACCTCCGGATATCTGCTCACCGTCACCTTCGTGATGAGCATGGCCTCATTCCTGGTGCAGCGTTTCCGCGCCCGGACGCTCTTCGTCTTCGCGGCCCTGGCCTGCACGATAGGTACGCTGGTGTGCGCCCTCGCCCCGTCCTTCACGCCATTGTTGCTGGGACGCCTGCTGCAGGCCGTGGCGACCGGCATATCGACTCCCCTGATGTTCCACATCGTTTTCGAAACGATACCGCTGCATAAACTGGGCACCTACGTCGGTATCGCCAGCATGGTCACCTCCTTCGCACCGGCACTCGGCCCCACGTACGGAGGAATACTCACCCACGCCATGTCCTGGAGAATGATCTTCTGGTTCATCCTCCCGGTTGTGCTCGCCTCATTGGCCTTGGGGATCGTGGCCATCAGACTCCCTCTGCGCCGATTGGACAAACGCTTCGATCTGTATGGCTTCATCACGCTCTGTGTACTCATGTACAGCCTGATCGAGGTCTGCGACCGTCTCGGGAACGCCAAGGCCTCCGATTACCGCCTCTGGGCCTTCGTTCTTACGGCGGTGCTGTGCCTCGCGCTGTTCATCTGGCACATGGTTCACGGCAAACAACGGATATTGGACTTCCGTCTGCTCGCACGGCCGATCCTGGGACTGCGCGCGACGAATTTCTTCCTGCTGCAGTTCACCAACATCGGCATGTCCTTCCTGATTCCCATCTTCGTTCAGAATGCCATGCATATGGATGCCCTGAGCGCCGGTCTGATCGTGCTGCCGGGTTCCCTGGTCGGATCGCTGGTATCCCCCATCGCTGGAAAGATCTATGACAGAAAGGGCGCTACACTACCTTTGGTCGTCGGCAATGCGTCCATGCTCATCGGCGCGTTGCTGCTCTGGTATTTCACGCACTCGCTGACCGCGGTAAGCCTGATGTGTCTGTATGTATTCGTGCGCTTCGGCTTCAATTTCAGCTTCGGCAACACCATGTCCGATGCCGCCAAACATGTTCAGGCTCACGAAAAAGGCGACATCAACGCCTTGTTCAACACCTTGCAGCAGTTCGCCGGATCGCTGGGAACGGCTGCGCTTTCCGCAGTCATCACCCATGCCCAGATAGTGAACCCGGATGCGACATCCGCGGTCCGGGATGGTGGACAGAGCGATTTCCTGCTGCTATCGGTGCTGGCGGCATGCGGTCTGATCTGCGCCTTGCTTGCGGCCCGCATCTCCGGGAAGCAGCAGGAACCCACACTGGAGAGCATCGAGATCTGAAGCACCGTCATTCAGGCGGGAACACCCCGGCCTTTCCGCCTGTCGATGCCTCGGTCCGTCAGCGCCCACCTGCGGCGAGCCGCATCAGCGAGCTATCAAAATCGAAGTCCTGCGAGACGTCATCGACCTCGCCATCAGCATGGGTGTCATCGCTCACGGGCTGGGACGCGAGGCCATCCTCGCTGCTGCTGTAATGCTCTCCGACGGCAGCGAGCAAGGTCCTGCGTATATCGGCCTGCACCAGACTGGCGAGCTCCCCCGCTACTCGCGTCTGACGATCGACGAGTCCAGGAGACCCCCAATCGACCGTTGCCGCCATCACACCGGTTGGCACGATCACAGCCCTGAGAAACGCAAAGAGGGAACGCATGGAGGTGTCGGGGACCAGGGCATGGCGTTCACTGCCGCCCGTGGCCACAACCGCGACCGGCATACCAAGCACCGCATCCTGCTGAGCGATATCCCAGAATGATTTGAACAGACCTGAATACGATGCCTTGAATACCGGACTTGCGGCGACCAAGGCATCACTTTGCGACACGATATCCAAGGCGGATTGCAACTGCGGCGTGATCTTCCAACTGACCGCCGCCGTGGAGATGTCTTGGGCGAGGTTCTTCAGCTCAATCACATTCACCTGAGCCGCAATACCCTGATCCCTCAGACGCACAACCGTTCTTTCGGCTATGCCCTCAGCCAGTTTCGTTGTGGTCGAAGGCTCTCCAACACCTGCACTCACCACGGTGATATGGCGTCTGTTCGTTTCGGCATGATTCATGAATTCATCCTCATCCTTTTAGTACACCTTAGGCAATTCGACCCGCTGCTCCGGGTTGGAATCCGTATACGGACTGGTTCCGGTGACATTATCGCCACGGTTCTCGTTCGGCTTCGGCTGACGCACTTCCTGATCGCCATAACGTGCCTTGACCATATCCTGATGCGAGGGTGTGGCCACGGCGTTGGGATCCCGGATCTCCGACAGCTCGCGCCTGAGCACCGGGAGCACGTATTCGCCCAGCAGATCAAGCTGCCGCTCCACCATATCGGCGGGCAGACCGCCATGATCGACAAGGAACATCTGACGGGCGTAATCCCCGTAGACCTCGCGCTGCTCAAGCACACGGTCTATCACCTGCTGCGGCGATCCGACCATCAGCGGGGTTTGTTCGACCATCGTCTCCAGACTTGGCCCGCCCCGGTATACCGGCGAGAAATCAAAGTAGGGACGGAAACCGTCCAACGCATCCTGGGAATGCTTGCTGATGAACACCTGGGCGCCGAGACCTACCACGGCCTGCTGCTCACTTCCATGGCCCCAGTGCACGAAACGGTTGCGGTACAGCGCGACCAGACGACGGAAATGGTCGACGGGCCAGAAGATGCCGTTGGCGAAGAAGCCGTTACCGTAGTATGCGGCCTGTTCCGCGATTTCCGGTGTGCGTATCGAGCCATGCCACACAAAGGGCGGCACGTCATCCAAAGGACGCGGTATCGAGGTGAAGCCCTGCAGTGCGGTACGGAATTTCCCCGACCAATCGACCACATCCTCATGCCACAGGCGATGCAGAAGATTGTAGTTCTCCAGGGCCAGCGGCAGACCCTGGCGGATGTCTTTTCCGAACCAGGGATACACCGGTGCGGTATTGCCGCGTCCGAGCATCAGGTCCACCCGGCCACCGGCAACATGCTGAAGAACCGCGTATTGTTCGGCCAGGTTCACCGGATCGTTCGTGGTGATCAGACTTGTCGAGGTGGACAGCGTGATCCTTTTGGTCTGTGCCGCCACGGCCGCCAGGAATGTGGTCGGCGACGACGACCAGAACGGTGGGTTGTGATGCTCCCCTATCGCGAATACATCGAAACCCGCCTGCTCAGCGGTCAGAGCCTGTTTCATCGTGGCCTGCAGACGCTCGGCCTCGGAAGGCACATATCCGCTGACCGGATCCTTGGTGACGTCAGAGACACTCATGACACCGAATTCCATCGGCCCCGGACGCGCAGGCGGGGTCTGTCGCTTGTTCGCCTCAATGATTGCGTCCATGGAATCAACCATCGTCGCATTTCCTTCCGTTATTGATGCGGCCATCTTCCGCACCGTTTCCTTCGACGGACCCAGGCCTGCCGACCCGGATCGCTCTATACTGCCATCGCATGATTATCCGCGCGGCCAAGACGAATGGATGCCGAAAAAGCCAACTGCCTGCGGCTACAGCACTCCATACTGTGGGCAATGTATCACCCCGGACTCACGGCAGCCAGAGACTGAGCTCACACTTCGCTAACAGAAGACGACATACGCTTGGTTTTGCTTCAATTCACTTCAATTCGCTCCGCAGCATTCGCATCCACACTCCCGCCGCCCAAGCAACACGGACAGTGATCCGAGCCAACTCTTCATCCAAGGGACGCGAGAGGAATTCCCGCGCATTCCGTGACCGACGGGATCCTTCGACGCGCTGCCCGGCGCATGGTAAGGGCCCGGTCGTCATCCGACCAGGCCCTTACCGCAACCACAGCCCTCCGAGGGGAAGGCTACCGTTTCACACTCAGTCCTGCTCCTGCTCGATCCAGTAGTCAAGGGCCTTCAGCGGCTGGGCCTCATAGTGTTCCTTGAACTCGCGGACCGCCTCGGGATCATCGTGTTCGGAAAGATGCATGTACATCGTGGTGAAAGGCATCTCACCGGTGAGCTTCACATCGATGACCGAAGGCCTGCCGGAGGCCTTGGCGGCCGCGAAGGCCTCCTTGGCCTCTTCCCTGGTGCGTACGGTGAAACCGAGGGCACCATAGCCTTCTCCCACCTTCGCCCAATCGGTGTCGATGAGGTCGACGCCGGAAAGCGGCTGGTGTGAATCATCGCGCTGCTCCGCCTCGATGAAGCCTAGCGTCTGGTTGGAGAACACGACATTGATGACCGGGGTCTTGTATTTGACCTGCGCAAGTATCTCCTCGGAAAGCATCGCGAAACCTCCGTCCCCGCTCAGGCTGTAGACCGTCGAATCGGGATATTCGAGCTTGGCGGCAAGGGCGGCGGGCACGGCGAATCCCATCGTCGCGTGCTTGCCCGAGGTGGCCCACTTGTTGCTGGGTACCAGATGCGACAGTCGCGCGAAATTGATATTCACATTGCCGACGTCGATCATGAAGATGTCTTCCGGATCCGTCTGGGCGTTGATGATGTCGAAAATCGGTTCGGGGCGCAGCGGCACCCGATCATCCTCATTGAAGGATGCGATCCAATCCTCCCAATTGCGTTTGTTGGCCAGGCACGCGCGGTAGAAAGCCGTTCCCGGCAGTTCCTTACCCGCGTCGATCATCTCCCGCAAGGTCAGTTTGGCATCGGCGAGAATGGCCACGGCCATGCGGTCCTGCAGACGTTTGCCGAGCTTCTCGGAATCATTGTCGATCTGGATGATCCGGGCCTGCGGGCCGACCAGTTTGGAGGCGAAAGGATTGTCGTTGCCGACCCAGACGATCACATCCGCCGCATAGCTGGCTTCGCTGGCGGGTTTGGTTGCGACCCTGCCCGAAGAACCGAGGAAGGCCGGATGCGTATCCTCGACAACGCCTTTGCTCGGATGTGTCGAGACCATCGGCATCTTGAATTTCTCGGACATCTCGATGAGTTCGTCATGGGCGGTGCTTGCACCCTTGCCGAAATACAGCAACGGTGCCTTGGCGCCGGCAATCAGATCCACCGCCTCTTCGATGAGATCGTGATGCGGCTGCAGAGGAAGCGGCTTGCGGAAGTTCTTCGCGGATGCGACGGGCTGCCATTCGATGGGGGTCCAGGCCAGATCCTTCGGGATTGTGATAACCGACACGCCGTTGTACTTGTATGCCTGTCGTATCGCCTCATCGATGAGCGCGGGAAGTCCCTCAGCATTGGTGGCGGTGCGGTTGAAGACGGCGACATCCTCGAAAATAGGCTCTTCGTCCATGGCCTGGAAGAAGTCCATATTCATGAAGGCCTGCGGCACCTGGCCGACCAGGGCGAGCACAGGGACACGGTCCTCGCGCGCATCATACAAGCCGTTGAGCAGATGCACGGCACCGGGGCCCGACGAGCCGAAGCAGACACCGATGCGACCGGTAAGCTTCGCCTCGGCAGAAGCGGCGATTGCACCCGCTTCCTCATGCCTGACCTGGACGAAATCGATGCGCTCACGCTCGTTGTACAAGGCGTTCATCATCGAATCGAATGAGCCTCCGGGCAGTCCGTAGATTCGTGGAACCCCCCATTCCTCGATTACCTTGAGAACCGCATCGCCAGCATTGATTGTTGCGGACATTGTCAGCTACCTCCCTGTAGGACTTGCACTTGATCGACGTTGATACACCCCGTATGCGTCTGGGGTTTTCCCGACCTTTGATGGCATCGTATTACGCGGAGATTGGAAATAACAGATTGTTAGCTGTGAGCTATGTACAATACCCTGTGTTCAATATCACATCTCGAATGGCACCGTCGCTGTCGTGACGGTTCCCATAGGCAAAGGCCGGCGCTCCACCATGACTGATTGCACCATCGTCTGTCAGCAGGACTGGATTTGGGATGCCTTCACCGTCCCGTCGGATGCGGGGATGACCCCGGGCAATGGCGCTCCAGCCGAGCCAAGCGGAGCCATGCGGAATCCGCGAAAGCCGAGAAGATCCCTGGGGCTTTGGCCCATCGATGATCTGCGAAACGGTGATGCGCTATGGGCTCCGCCCGCCTTTCTCATCGCGCAGAACGCCAGAATGCGATCCCGCGGTCTGGACCCGATGCTGATGCTCGCCCCGCCACAGAGATGGCCCGGGATATTGGGGATGAGCCTGATGGGCCGAACCGCCATCACCGCCCGTGCCTCAACCATCCTGCAATGGGTGTCCTACCGCGAAGCGGGGATCCCTGAACGCGATCCGCATCGAGACTCCGTGAATGCGGGCGCACGCCCCTGGTCACAGCTGGCGAACGGCCGGGTAGACACCTTCCCTGCGGCCCAACGCAGCTTGGAGGATCTGCAATCGGCGCTGGTGCAAGCCCCGGCAGACTCCCTGATACTCGTCAGCGAACATGTGGCAGACATCACCGAGGAATGGATGGTGGCCGTACACGACGGGCACGCGATAGCATCCAGCGGATACTGCGTGCACGATCCGAGTGACAGCAGGAGCGTCCTATCGGTGTTTGACGGCGCGCGCTTTGCCAACGAACACAGGATGCCGGCCGAGGAGCTGGCGGTACGTGCGGCTTCACGGATGACCGTCAGGAGCACCGTTCTCAACATCGCTTTTCGTATGGATTCCAGTGCCCTGGTGCTTGAAGCGCTGCCGATGTGGTGCACCCCTCCATACGCATATAGCCGCAGTCAGACGGATCAGCTGCTGATGAGCATATCGGGATGTTCACTGCGCGTACCGGCAAGCACAGCACGGAGTGCTGACGGACTTGTCACCCCTGACAATCAGCAGGTTGAGGAATCCCACCTGTACCGACCAGACCCCTGGATGGAGGAACGCTTCGGCGCGCGCTTCATCCATGAGTCTCACCATGGCGGGAATTCGCCGGAATAACGGCAACGATGCGGGAAGGGCAGCTGCGGCGAGCGCGGCAGGGAAGGTATCAGCATCCCTTCAGCAACATTTGTTAGCCTTTCCGACATTAGCCACGAAGTCCAAAGTCGGCCAATTTGACAATTGTCTGTACACTATTGGTCTATGGGGCAACGGGACGCTGAGGCGTCCCCACTGAATACCAAAGGGGATACGCAATGGCTGAAGGCTATGTACAGCATCAGAAAAAGCAGGCGGACAAGATCATCCGCATCACGGAACGACTCTACATGGAACGCGGCATGGAAGGCTTCACGATAGGTGACATCGCCGACGGGGCGGAGATCACCCGTGCGACGGTCTACAACTATTTCTCATGCAAGGAGGATATCCTCTGGGCCATCTTCTTCGGCAAGATGGATGGTCTGCTGCTGCGGCTGAACGAGAAATTCAAAGACGCCAACACCACCTTCGAACGATTGAGGGCCTACGCCGAGGCGAATTACGAGTACTACAACGAGGACCCAACGTTCGCGATCTTCTTCGACCTCTTCCATACGATCTTCGCGACGGCCAATGCGAAGCCCGAGGATTTCTGGGACAATCCCTACAACACCTCGAACTGGCGCCCGGGGAAAACCATCAGGATGTTCACGGAGCATTTCCACGACGGCAGTGTCAAAGCCGATCTTGATCCCGACTCGACTGTGGTGTCGTATTACTACGCCTTCCTCGGCACGGTGTCCTTCACCTTCAAGAACAAGGACGAGCTGAGCAAATTCTATGGTCTTGACTATCTCAAAGTGGCCCGCACACAGATCGAATGGATCCTTCAATCGATTAAGGCCTGAACGCCGCTCCCGCGTCATCGCCGATGCCGATGCCGGCGATGATGCGGGAGCCTATTTGATGCGCATGGCATAGCGACGGGCCATCGGCGGAAGATCCGGCACGCCGTACCGCCGCACAAGCGCATGCCAACGTTCCAGGTTATCCGCGCCGAAACGTGCGCAGCGCTTCTCCTGTGTCTCCGCGGACACGAAGGCGGGCGGCTGCGATTTGCTGTTGAATTTATCGGCATACATCACGATCTCCTGCTCGGGCGTCCGTGGCACGTAATCGTCCGGCGGCAAGGGCAGATGCTGTTCGACCACCTGCCGCCTGGTGATGCCCACCCCCGTATGGTTGCGCGCGAAGGCCGCGATATCGCGCCCATAACCTTCATCCAGCAATAGCCGGTATCCGATCATCCCATGCAGAATGTAGCGTTTCGAATCGAAGCGCAGACCGCTCCCCTGCTTCGCGTCACCCTCACCCCCGTCTGCCCCGGCATCGGCGAATACACGATAGGTCCCGATGTCGTGGACCAGCGCGCCCACCACCATCAGATGCTCATCCACATCGATAGCGGAGTCGTCATCGGCCGCCGCATCGCCATGAGCCCTGATGTAGCTCTGCAGGATCTGCCGTGAGAGCTCCGCCACAATGACGCAATGGGTGTGCACCAATTCGTATGCCGCTGCCGAAGGGGCCAGACGACGATGCAGACGGTCTATTTCTTCTACTCCAGGAAGCCTTGTGCTCATACCGACATCATATGTTGGCAGGAGAGGGCAGTGCGGCATAATCCTCGCGCCGTCCATTCGGATACTCGCTGTATGCGAATTTATCCGGTCGGTGAAAGCACTTAGACAGTAGAATCAGAGCGTACAACAAGCAAAAGGGGTGACATGGGGACTTCGGGGAACGAACAGTATTCCGCCCAGCGCAGCACTGCAGCCGACCAGCAGACGGCAAGTGCCTGGTCTAATCCGCTACGGGATCCGAGAGATTTGCGCATGCCGCGCGTCGCAGGTCCGTGTTCACTGGTGATTTTCGGCGTTACCGGCGATCTGGCCAAGAAGAAACTGCTACCGGCCGTGTACGATCTGGCCAACCGCGGACTGTTGCCGGCTGGATTCGGCCTGATCGGTTTCGGACGCCGTCAGTGGGACAATGAGGAATTCGCGAATTTCGCCAAGGAGAACATGAAGGCGCACTGCCGGACGCCTTTCAACGAGAAGACCTGGGAGCACCTGCACGATGGCATGCGTTTCGTCACCGGCACCTTCGATGACTCCGAAGCCTTCACACGCCTTTCGGACACGGTTTCCGAATTGGATAGGGACCGCGGCACACGCGGCAACCACGCCTTCTACATGTCGGTACCACCGCGCGACTTCCCTCTGGTATCGAAGCAGTTGGCCGATTCCGGCCTGTCGCACTCCACCGAAGGCGCATGGCGTCGAGTGATCATCGAGAAACCTTTCGGCCATGATCTGGCAAGCGCCAAAGAGCTTGACCGCGTGGTGTCCGAAGTCTTCGAACCGGACTCCGTATTCCGCATCGACCATTACCTCGGCAAGGAAACCGTGCAGAACCTCCTGGCACTGCGCTTCGCCAACACCATGTTCGAGCCCGTGTGGAATGCGAACTACGTCAGCCACGTGCAGATCACCA
This sequence comes from Bifidobacterium psychraerophilum, assembly GCF_000741705.1. Classification (GTDB taxonomy): domain Bacteria; phylum Actinomycetota; class Actinomycetes; order Actinomycetales; family Bifidobacteriaceae; genus Bombiscardovia; species Bombiscardovia psychraerophila. The sequence continues at coordinate 142,895 of NZ_JGZI01000002.1, forward strand.
TGGCCGAGGACATCGGCATCGGCGGTCGAGCGGGATATTACGATGGCATCGGCGCGGCCCGCGATGTGATCCAGAACCACCTCATACAGTTGATGGCGCTTACCGCCATGGAGGAGCCCGTCTCCTTCTCCGCAGGGGATCTTACCGCCGAAAAGCGTAAAGTGCTTTCCGCCGTGAGGCTGCCCAAGAACCTGGCCGAGCACACCGCTCGCGGTCAATACTCCGCAGGATGGCAAGGCTCCGACAAGGTGCTCGGCTATCTTGATGAAAAAGGCATCAGCCGGGATTCGACGACCGAGACCTATGCCGCCATCCGCCTGGATGTCGATACACGACGTTGGGCCGGGGTACCCTTCTATCTGCGAACGGGCAAAAGACTCGGCAAGCGCGTCACCGAAATAGCCGTGGCCTTCAAGCCTGCGCCGCATCTTCCCTTCGAAACGACCGCGACCCGTGAACTCGGCGCCAACGCCGTCGTGATCCGGGTGCAGCCAGACGAAGGCGTGACCATACGATTCGGCGCCAAAGTGCCCGGAACGGCCATGGAAGTACGCGATGTGAGCATGGACTTCAGCTATGGACGCTCATTCACCGAGGCCTCGCCCGAAGCATACGAACGTTTGATCCTCGATGTGCTGCTGGGCGATCCGCCATTGTTCCCAACCACAGAAGAAGTCAATCTTTCCTGGAACATCCTCGATCCGATCGAAGATTACTGGAGCACACTCGGACAGCCGCAACCCTACCGGGCAGGAACCTGGGGACCGGCACAGGCCGATGAGATGCTCGCACGCGATGGAAACCACTGGAGGATGCCATGATCGTCGAAATGCCGGATACCGCCACCGCGGAAATCTCAAGAAAAATCGATGCGCTGCACGAAGAACGCGGAGAAGCGGCACTTGGCCGCGTGCTCACGCTGCTGATCAGCACTTCCGAGGAGGAGCTTGAGGAAGCGCTGGAAACGGCCAACGCCGCCAGCAGGGAGCATCCCTGCCGTGTGATCGCCATCGTGACCGACGGCTCGGATGCAGGCGAACATTCCAAACTCGACGCCCAGGTGCGTTTCGGAGCGGATGCAGGTGCAGGCGAAATCGTGGTGCTCAAGCCCTTCGACGGTTTGAAGCGTCACCTGGACACCCTCGTCATCCCGCTGCTGGTGCCGGATGCACCCGTCGTCGCCTGGTGGCCCTCCAAGGCGCCGGAAGATCCTTCGAAGGACCCCATCGGGAAGATGGCTCGAAGCCGCATCACCGATGCGATCCGTTCAGCCAACCCGGACGCGTCATTCACCGCCCTGCGCGCCCATTGGTCATGCCACGATATCGATATGTCCTGGACGCGCCTGACCGTCTGGCGCGCGATGCTCGCATCCATGCTGGACCAGCCACCGCATCTGCCGATCACATCGGTACGCGTGCAAGGCCAGTCCCACTACATCCCACTGGATCTGCTCGCCGCGTGGCTCGCCGTCCGCCTGGACGTCCCGGTCACCATCGAACGCAGCGACGATCTGAACGCCATCACCGGCGTCTTCTTCGAGCGTGAGAACGGTGTGCTCAGCATGGAGCGTCCTTACGAGGATCAGGCGACCATCTGCCAGCCTGGGGAATCCCAGCAGGACGTGGCCATGCCCATGAGAACGCTGGAGGAATGCCTCAGCGAGGAGATGCGACGCCTTGACCCGGATGAGGTGTATGCGGAGGTCATCACCAAAGGCTGGGGTATGGTCGACCACGAATAAACAGCCGGCCAAGCAGGAACGCACACCCACCAGATAGGAATCAGGACACATTGCCTCAACGACTTGCCATTGCATACCCGAATCCCGAGCTGCTGCACACCGCCATCGCATCTCGGCTTCTCATCGAGATCGGCGACCGGATCGCCACGCAGCACAGGGCCGACATCGCGCTGACCGGTGGCACTGATGGCAATGCCGTACTCAGGCATATCGCCAGCAACCCCCTGAACGAAGCCGTGGATTGGAGCTGCGTGCACCTCTGGTGGGGCGACGAACGATTCGTCCCGGCGGACAGCGATGACCGGAACGCCAAACAGGCACGAGAGGCATGGTTCGGGGACCTGGTCTCACAAGGGCTGCTGCCAGAATCGCATATCCACGAAATGCCTGCGGATCAGCGGAAGCCTCAGGAGATCGCCGTGGCGAACCCTGAGGAGAACGACCATCTCCTCGACCAGGCCGCGAACACCTACCAACAGGAACTCATCCGTGAACTCGGTGACAACCCGGCATTCGATGTGGCGATGTTCGGCGTGGGCCCCGATGGTCATTTCGCATCGCTCTTCCCCGACTTTCCGCAAGTCGTCATCAACGATCCGGATGTATTCGTCACCGGTGTCAGCGATTCGCCCAAAATGCCGCCATTGCGTCTGAGCCTCACCGTGCCCTTCATCAGACGCAGCAGAAAACTCTGGATACTCGCATCCTCACCACGCAAAGCACCCGCAGTGCGCAGCGCGTTATCCTCGGTGAACAACCCGCATGTGCCAAGCTCCTTCGCCAGCGGCACCCAGGAGACCTTGTGGCTCCTCGATGAGGAAGCCGCCGCCTCCACCCTGTGACGGGCCTATCCGTGCAGTTATGGCCTCATCCCCATTCCAGGGGTGTGGGAGAGGCGTGGAACAGGGCACCGCGAAGTCGTCAGGAATAACGAAAGGGCCACAGCAAGGCCAATGTGGGCCTGCTGTGTCCACGTAAGAGGAAAAAGTCAGGGGTATGACGCGCGGCAATCGCCACGTGATTCTTCGCGCCGTTAGCAGGTGCTCACTTCGCCTACGGGAAACCCACAGGCTTCCCGTTTAACGGCTCAGCCATGATGCTGATGGAGATCAGCCCTGCTCGATTTCCTTCTGGCCCGGTTCTGACCCCGCAACCAAGGACCGCAAGACGCGGTCCCAACAATTGCTCGCAGCCCCGCAGGGACCGCTCACACAGAACCTGACGGCAGTCCACAGGACTGCCGCCTCCCCAAGGAAATCAGCCCTGCTCGATTTCCTTCTGGCCCGGTTCTGACCCAGCAACAAACGACCGCGCCACAGACGCACGGCCTCAACAATTGCTCGCAGCCCCGCAAGGGCCGCTCACACAGAACCTGACGACAGTCCACAGGACTGCCGCCTCCCGAAGGAAATCAGCCCTGCTCGATTTCCTTCTGGCCCGGTTCTGCCCACAAGGTATGGAATGCGCCGGATTCATCGACGCGGAAGTAGGTGTGAGCTCCGAAGAGATCGCGCTGTCCTTGGATCAGGGCCGCGGGGAGACGCTTCGAACGCAGACCGTCGTAGTATGCCAGGGAGCTGGAGAACATGGGTACAGGGACCCCGGCTTCGGCGGCCTTCGACACCACGCGGCGCCATGAGGTCTGGGCTTTGGCGACAGCATCCTTGAAGAAGGGATCGAAGAGCAGCGATCCGAAGGTCTCGGAGGAATCATAGGCGTCTGAAATACGATTCAGGAACTTCGCGCGGATGATGCAGCCACCGCGCCAGATGCGAGCCACCGCACCCAAATCGATGTCCCAACCATACTGCTTGGCACCCTTTTCGATCTCGTTGAATCCCTGTGCATAGGCGACGATCTTCGATGCGTACAGGGCCTGACGAACGTCCTCGATGAAGGCCTTGCGCGACTCATCATCCTTGAGTGCCTCGGCGAATGCACCCTCCGGATCCGGACCTTCCAACCCCTTGCTGGCAGCCTCATCACGCAATGCGGCCTCCGAGGAGAGCCCACGGGCGAATACGGCCTCACCGATACCGGTTACCGGGGTGCCGAGCGACAGCGCGGTCTGCACCGTCCATGTGCCGGTGCCCTTCATACCCGCCTGATCGACGACGATATCGACGAAAGGCTTGCCGGTTTTGGCGTCCTTATGCCCCAGGACCTCGGCCGTGATTTCGATGAGGTAGGAGTTCAGGTCGCCCTTGTTCCACTCAGCGAACACTTCGGCGATCTCGGATGGCTCCATGCCAAGACCTCGGCGGAGCAGATCGTAGCTTTCCGCGATGACCTGCATATCGGCGTATTCGATGCCGTTGTGCACCATCTTGACGAAATGACCGGCGCCATCGGTGCCGATATGGGTCACGCAGGGCTCACCTTCGGCCACGGCGGCGATGCTCTTGAGAATCGGGCCCAGGGTCTTCCAGGACTCGTCCGTTCCACCCGGCATCATCGAGGGTCCCTTGAGGGCGCCCTCCTCGCCACCGGAGATACCGCAGCCGACGAAGTGCAGGCCGCGCGCGCGGATGTCCTTCTCGCGGCGGATGGTGTCTTCGAAGTATGCGTTGCCGCCGTCGACGATGATGTCTCCGGGTTCCATCGCATCCGCGAGTTCATTGATGACGGCATCGGTCGGCGCACCGGCCTTGACCATGATGATTGCGGTGCGGGGCTTCGCCAGGGAGGAGACGAACTCCTCAACGGTTTTGGCCGGGATGAACGCCCCTTCGGAACCGTGCTCCGCGATCAGCGCCTCCGTGCGTGAATAATGACGGTTGTATACAGCCACGGTGTTGCCGTGATGCGCCAGGTTCCTTGAAAGGCTCGCTCCCATGGCGGCAAGGCCCACCACTCCGATATTCGCTTGTTCTTCGCTCATCCCATACCCTTTCAATTACGATATTCGTCCCAGCTACCGTCTGCGGACTCCCCAAACAGTGTATTGCCCTTCGAGGTGTGCAGGCTGTGCTTTCACAACTCGCGCAAGGAATACTCCCCTGTTTGGTTAGACGCGACGAGCATCTGGTTGTTCTTCAAATCTTTCCAGCCATCTTCGGTACGCTGCTCAAAGCCTGATGATGCCACGACGACGCCCGCGGGCTTGTTGGCGTCATCGGGGATCTCCCGGTATCTGATCACACGGTAATCATCCACGTATTCCGACTGGTCGTAACGCTCATAGATATCGGCGATGCGGGGCGGGATATCGGTGCGTCCGGCGGCCCTCAAGCATACGAGCTCGTTCTGGCTCTGCACGATGCAGTTGTACGAGGACTTCGGGTAGCTTTTCCTCAGATCGGCGACCGCCTGCGCCACCGCCTGCGCCAATGCGTACCCCTCGCCGACGTGCCTGAGCACCAGTGAGAAGAAGAGGGCGGAATCGCTTTTGCCACCGGTTTCAAGCATCAGATTCTCATCGAAATCGAAATCACGATTATCGATGATGTTGACTCCCCGGTCATCGCTGATATCGCCGTTGTGGATGAAGCTCAGCCCATCCGCGAAGAAGGGCTGCTGGTTCTCCATGATCAGCGGGAGATTCGATGAGGCCAGACGCAAATGGAACAATCCACCGCGGGCACCCTGCTCGGACATGGTTTCGAAAGCAGGGTCGAAGTGGGCGGCGAGGGTCGAACGATAGAAATTCGCCGCCGTCTCGGGCGTGGGGGCTCCACCGTCGCGCTTATGCGCGCCTTCGGGCGGCTGTGCCAGCAGTGAGGCTCCCCAACCATCGTTATGGATTCTCGAAATCGAACGGAATTGGGCGACATCCTTCTTCCCGATCACATCGCTCAGACTCATATTGCTTCCGTTGGTGGCATACCCCAGTAATCTGCACATATCACTTCACTCTAACGCATCGGAATAGCTGCTTGCCCGCTCATCTCAGATCATGCTGATCGCGAGCGAATCTATTCCTTGTTGTCTTTGGCTTCCTTCGAATCCTTCTTGTCCTTCTTGGCCTCCTGCAACATGGCCTGCTGACGTTTCGTCCTGCGAAGGGTCACCCGCTGCAGACGCGGCACTCTGCGCGTCGTGACGAAGAGCGGCTGCACCTCGACGATTGGGTTGTAGGGCGCCAGTCCGAACCATTTGACCGGCGATCCGGCGACATGCCTGATCGCATATTTGACCTGCAAGGCAAGCGCCCTGCCGGTGGTGATCTTCGACTCGGGCATCAGGGCCTTATGGATCAGGATGTACTTGATCGTACCGATCTGCGGATCCTCATCGACCTTGGGATATACCGAGGTCTGTTGGGGCATTTCACCGCTGTCGATCAGCTCATGCATGATCTGGTGCAGATAGGTCGCCACATTCTGATCGACTTTGAATCCGAGCCTCATCCTGACGCGGAAGAGATAGTTCGTCCCGAAATTCTCGACCGAGTAGTCACGGGTGAAGGGATCGTCGGTCGTCTGCACCGAAACCGCCCACCAGGCACGGGCCCTCTTGGGGTGATCGGCGAAGATCGAGAAGAAGATGTCGGTGTCCAGGCGGCACATCTCGGTATCGGAGGTGAGATACACCAGATTATCCGCGTAATACGGCACCCGGAAGTCGTTGTGCAGCATGTCGAGCGCGGGCAGGCACTCCTTCGGGGCCATATGCCTTCGTTGGGAGCGTTCTACCTTCGTGCCTTCGTTCCATGTGTACATGATGAAGAGGATCGCCAAGGTCAGCAGCATCGTGAACCAGCCGCCATGCAGGAACTTGGCCATCGAAGCCATGAAGAAGAGCATCTGTATGGCGAGGAACACCACCGTGAACACCACCGCCCAGAACTTCCTGCCCTTGAACCATATATAGACGGCGAGCAGCACGGTTGTGGTGATCATCGTGATGGTCAGGGCCAGACCATACGCAGCCGCGATATGTTCGGAATCCCGGAAGATGCCCAGCACGATCAGCGTCGCGGCGCAGAGCACCATGTTGACGACCGGGATATACAGCTGGCCGCGGGTCCTCGCGGGGTAACGCACCTGCAGATGCGGCATCCAGTTGAGGCCCGTGGCCTCCGAGACCATCGTGAACGCCCCGGTGATCAGGGCCTGCGAGGCGATCACGCCTGCCGTCACCGAAAGCGCGACGGCCACGTAACGTACATTCGGGTTCATCATCTGGAAGAAAGGATTGAGATTCTGGACGTTCTTAAGATCAGGGTTGTTCTGATTGTTGAGCATCCAGGCGCCCTGGCCGAAGTAGTTGAGCACCAGCGCGATCTTGATGAACGGCCAGGTGATGTAGATATTGCCACGTCCCACATGACCCATGTCCGAATACAGTGCCTCGGCACCGGTTGTGGACAGGAAGACCGTCCCCATGATGGCCAGACCCGCGACGTTCCCCGAACTGAAGAGGAACCGCAGACCGTACATCGGGTTCAGAGCCTCGAAGACGGTCCAATCGTTGCCGAGATTGGCGACCCCGACGACCGCGAGGAAGGCGAACCAGATCATGACCACGGTTCCGAAGACCTTGCCGATGCGCTCGGTCCCCCTCGACTGCACCGAGAACAGGATGAGAATCACCACGACGGTGATCATCAGGGTCAGGTTCTCGTTATCGTTGAAAACGGGTTCCAGCAGGGGAAGGGTCTTCAGACCCTCGACGGCTGATGAGATCGACACCGCCGGGGTGAGCACCGAATCGGCCAGGAAGGCCGCGCCACCAAGCATGGCCGGTATGACCAGCCACTTCGCATGACGCCTGACCAGGCTGTACAGCGCGAAGATGCCGCCTTCGCCCTTGTTGTCGATGCGCAGGGCGATGAATACGTATTTGATTGTGGTGATCAGGGTGATCGACCAGAACACCAGCGAAAGCATGCCGAGCACGGCCGGACGGTCGGCGTTCCCGATGCCGCCCTGTCCGCTGAGGAAGGTCTGCGACATATAGAGCGGGGATGTTCCGATATCGCCATACACCACGCCGAGGGCGACGATGGCCATCCCGAGACTCACCTTGTCCGGTGAACTTTGGATCCTGATCCACAGGCGGCCCAAGGGGCCACGGCTTGATGCCTTCTTGCGCTGCGCGGCGAGTTTCATCGCCGCCTTGCGCTCCGCCTTCAGCGCGATCCGCTCCTCGCGGGTACGGGCCTGATGCGAGACCTTGGGCGCTTTGGTGATGCTCTCGGGCGGCAGGATCGAATCCTCGATCACCGCTTTGGGCTGCTTGTTCTGGCGTTCATCGGAAGCATCCGAGGCCCCGGTCTTCACGGTTTTCTGGGCATCCGCTTTTCCGCCATCATCCGTCTTGTCGCCATTGGCACTGTCGACACCGCTGCCATCATCCGAAGGCTGCGCGCCGGTGTCATCCCCCGTACCGGCGTCGATATGGTGCCGCGATAAGTTATGGTCCGACTCGTCGCCGGTCTCCTTCTCGTCACCGATGCCACCGTCAACGGACTGTGACTCATGCTGCTTCTCAGACATACACCCCTCCAATGGCAGGTCAAGCGCGCTGCCTACGCGTTTTTTCACACGTCCGCATTACGTTAGCACCTGTGGTGCCCACTATCTACCCGAAAACTTCACAGTAGTGCTCAAGCCCTGTGCCCATTGGCTTCCTGGTATTTGCCCGTCGGCTGACACACCCGCTCGATGCACCCCGGAAACACCGGCCTGAGCATACCCGTAGGAGGCGTGGGAAAGCGGGTACCGTGAGGTGTGGATGAACAAGCGGAGCTGTCGGCGCAGCGTGGCAAGGTACTCAGATGCCGTATACCTGATGGGTGGTCTCCCGGGTCGCACGGGCGACGGCCTCGATCGGCTTGTCAACCGCGGCGGCCATCGCAGCCAAAGTGTACGGAATCATGTAGGGTGCGTTGCTTCGACCCCGATAGGGCATCGGCGTCAGGTACGGGGCATCCGTCTCGACCATCGCATGGTCCAGACCTACGATCGCCAAGGACTGGCGTATGCCGTCATTGCCTTTATAGGAAACGGTACCGGAAAAACTGAGGTACCAGCCCTGTTCCTTCGCGATCTCCGCCATCTCGGCGTCGCCCGAATACGAATGGAACACGGTCTTGCGAGGAGCACCGTCCTTCAGCAGCGTTTCAATGACCTGTTGGTGCGCATCACGATCGTGGATCTGCATCGGCAGGTCGAGCTCCTTCGCGAGCGCTATATGCTCGCGAAAGGCCTGACGCTGGATCTCCGTGGCAGCGGCCCCTGTGCGGAAGAGATCCATACCGGTCTCACCGATGGCGACAACCTGGTCGGTATTCGCCACGGCCAGCCGATGCACTTCGGCCAATGCATCATCAAAAGCCGTCTCATGCCAGTCCTGATAGCGCACCGGCAGACCATCCGGGCCCGGGACACCACGATGGCCGTGCAGCACCGCCTCATTCGGATGAATGGCCAGCGCCGCCCACACCCTGCCCGGATGGGTGGTGGACATGTCGACGGCTGTCTGCAGATGGGGCAGTTCGCACCCGACATCGATGATCGCACCGACACCCACATGGGCGGAGGCATCAAGCATCTGGTCCACCGAGTAGACGGGAACCGCCTCCTGCCCCTTGGCCTGCGCCTCTTCGGACATGGCGGCCACGAAGGGGATGACCGATGCGAGATGCGTATGGTCATCCACCACTTCGACGCCTTCCGGCAGTGCTTCAGGTGCCGGTGCCCAACTGCGTTTGCGATGATGCTTGCTCATAGCTCCTGCACAGTACACCAGCAGCGGCCCCGAACACCAACCCCCCCTCATGCCTGCTCGGCCTGCAAGGCCTCACCGCCATTGGCCACACGGATCATCGCGTATTGCGACTCGTACAACCTGAAGTAGGCCTGCTTGAGCGCCAACAACTCATCATGCGATCCGTGCTCCATGATCTGCCCATGGTCGATGTAGAAGATCTCATCGGCGTTCTCGATCGTCGAAAGCCTGTGCGCGATGATGAAGGATGTTCTTCCCTTGAGCAGATGGTCCAGCCCCGCCTGGAGGGCCTCCTCGGTTCTGGTGTCGATGTTGCTCGTAGCCTCATCGAGGATGAGGATCCGTGGATCGGCCAGCAGCACCCTGGCGAAGGCGATGAGCTGGCGCTGTCCTGCCGACAGCGTGGCTCCCCTCTCCTCCACCACCGTGTCATACCCATTGGGCATCTCCATGATGAACTCATGCGCATGCACGGCCTTGGCCGCGGATTCGATCTCCTCGTCACTCGCATCAAGGTTGCCGTATCGGATATTGTCCCTGATGTTGCCCGAGAAGATGAAGGTGTCCTGCAGCATGACGCCCATCTGGCGACGCAAGGACTCCAGGGTGACATCGCGGACATCGTAGCCGTCGATCGTCACCGAACCCTCGGAGACGTCATAGAAGCGTGAGAGCAGGTTGATGATCGTGGTCTTGCCCGCCCCGGTCGGGCCGACCAATGCGATGGTGCGTCCCGGCTCCACATGGAAGTCCACGAGATTCAGGATGTTGCGCCCACCTTCCTCGTACCGGAACACCACATCGTTGAAATCGACCTTGCCACGGATCTGAGGGAGTGTGGCGGCGCCCGGTTTGTCCTGGATCTCCGGCACGACGTCAAGCGTCTCGAAGATGCGTTCCAGGTAGGCCGAGCAGGTGATGAGCTGGTTGTAGAAGTTGCCGATGTTGATGACCGGGTTCCAGAAGTTATTGGCATACCCGATGAAGGCGATCAGAACACCGGTGCTCACATTGACGCCGCCGAATCCCATGACGCCCACGTAGTAGATGAAGGCGATCGTCATCGTGGAGATGTTCTGCACACCCGGCCACATGAGGAACTGGATGTGGACAGCCGTCATCCACGATTTACGGACCTCGCCCTGCTGCTCCTGGAAGGTCTCGTACTGCGTGCGCTCACGGGCGAAGGTCTGTGTGGTCTTCACACCTGCAATCGACTCATGGATGTAGGCGTTGAGGTTGCTCTGCTTGTTGGAGAGCTTCTGATACGCCTTGCGTTGGAAGAACTGCAGCACCCGCACCCAGATGATGAGCACAGGGAAGAGTATCAGCGACCAGAGCGTGAGCTTCCAGTCGATGACCGACATGACCACCAGGGTGATGATGAAGGTGAACACGTCGGAGATCACGTTGATCAGCCCGGAGCTCAGGGTGTCCGACAGGGTGTTCACGTAGTTGACCACGCGGATCAGGATCTTGCCGTGAGGACGCGAATCGAAATACGAGAAGGGAAGCGTCTGGATGTGCGAGAACAGATCACGTCGCATGTCCTTGAGCATCAGCTGGCCGACGCGCGTGATCGAAACCGTGCGGTAGCGCAGGCAGAGTTCGTAGATCACGATCGCCACGAGGAAGACGCCACCCAACAGCAGCAGTTGGGATACGTCCTTGTTCGGGATCACTGAATCGATGATGATTTTGATGAGGTACGGCACCGCCACCAGGATGCCGCTCATCAGGATGACCACCGTGAGAATCCTCACGACCTCGCCGATGTATGGTTTGAGATACACCCCCACACGCATGATGTCCCTGAGGTTGATCTGCTCTTCGAGCTCCTCGTCCTCACGGAAGGTGTTGCGTCGCTGTCCGTTGCTGCGCACGCTTTCCTTCGCCGCCTCGTCCGCGCTGCGCCGTGCATTCTTTCTCTGTGCACCGTTACGTCTTGCCATGTGCATGCCCCTACTCCTCGAAACCGGCGGATTGACCGGACTGCAAGCCAAGCTGCTTGCGATATATCTCCCAATAGCGCCCGTGGGCCTCAACGAGATCCTGATGCGTCCCCTGCTCGACGATTGCACCATGCTCCAGCACCAGGATGAGATCCGCATCCTTCACCGAGGAGATGCGGTGGGCGATGGTGATGATCGTCTTCTTGGTCTCCAACTCGCTCAGATGTCTCTGGATCTCCGCTTCGGTCTCCATATCGACGGCCGATGTGGTGTCGTCCATCACCAGGATGGATGGATCGTCCGCAAGAGCCCGAGCCAGACTCAGACGTTGCTTCTGCCCTCCGGAAAGACCCACACCGCGCTCTCCCACGACGGTGTTGTAGCCCTCCGGCATGCTCCGGATGAAACCATCGGCCCCTGCTATCGCAGCCACACGACTGACGAAATCCTCATCGTTGGCGGTGGCGCCGAAGGCTATATTGCCGCCGATGGTGTCTGAGAACAGGAAGGTGTCCTGCGCGACGATGCTGACCTGGGAGCGCAAGGTGGAAAGCGGCCAGTCACGGGCATCGATCCCGTCAATCAAGACATGGCCGACCGTCGGATCGTAGAAACGTGAGATCATGCTCACCAGGGTGGATTTGCCTGATCCCGTTTCGCCCAGGATGCCGAGTTTGGAACCCGCGGGCACGAAGAAGTCGAGATTCTTCAGGATCGGGGTCTCGGGATCGTCCGGGAAGGCGAAGCTGACATGGTCGAAACGTATTTCGCCACCGATGCGTTCGGGCGCCTTCGATTCGGTGTTGCTGATCTTCGCCAGCAAGGCATTGGCGTGTTCGACCGACGACTCGGCATCCGGCCGCTCGACGATTCTTGAATGCGAGGTCAGCAGACGCCTGATCTTGATGCAGGATGCGTTGAATCGTTGGATGTCGTTGATCAGCCATCCCGATTGGCGCACCGGCCCATCGATCATCCACAGGAAGCTGTCAAAAGCCACCAGGTCACCCAGGGTCATCATGCCTTCGATCACCAGCCAGCCACCGAAGACCAGGATGATCAGCTGCAGCATGAAGGATGAGCCATCGAGCCAGGGCATGTAACGACGGCTGTTGTAGGCCAGCTTCATGTTGCGCTGCATGTAGTCGTCGTTGTGCTCGTCGAATTTCTTCGTTTCAAAGGGCTCACGCACGAAGGCCTTGACGACGCGGTTGCCTTCGATGTTCTCCTCGACCATGGAGTTCAGACGGGCGAGGGAGTTGCGGATGTCGAAGAACAGCGGGTGCGCGTGGCTGGCGAGCGCACGTGTGAAGAAGAAGAGGAAAGGCGTCACGCAGGCCAGCGCGAGCGCCAGACGCCAGTCTATGGTGACCATGACGCACAGGGAGCCCACGAAGAGGATCACGCAGTCCGCGACGTTGTAGGTTACCCATGACAGGAAATGGCGTATGGCATCGGTATCGGAGGTCATGCGGCTCATGATGTCGCCGATACGGGTGTGGTTGAAGTAGGTGAAGTCCAGGCTGTGGAGCTTCTCGTATTCGTCTGATACCAGACGATAGATGGTGTTCTGTCCGAATCGCTCCATGAACATCTGGTAGCCGTATCGAACGACGGTCCTCACCAGGGTGACCGCGATCATGGCGAAGCAGAATTGCGGCAGACGGTCATGATGACCTTGTGTGATGACTTGATCGACGATCATCCCCGCCAACAGCGGCATGATCATCACCAGGACCTTGTCGATGACGAATAGCACGGAAACGGCGATTATCCTCGGCAGATCTGGTTTGCAGTATGGCAGTATCCAGCGCATGTTGCTGGCTTGTTGATTGTTGTTCGGATCGACGTACATCAGGGACAACCCCCGCGTTCCTTGTTGCTCTCTCCTACCCGGTTCTCTCCGGGATTCCCCGCTCGTATAACGAAGTTCGAATGGTGATGTCCGTTCCCAAAATTCCCCGTCGAATACGTAAGCTCGCAATATTCTATGCGAGACCTAGCGCTTTTCAACCGGCGGTTCTTCGGCGTGTCACGACGTCTCTTCGTTACCGCACAAGGGCTTGGGAAGATTCATCGAGTATGGCGGATATGCAATATTCGCTCCACGCGAATCAGGCATGACATATGGGTGTGCGATCCGAAGGCTTCCGCTGATGCATGTGTGGGAACAATCGATGCGTGCAGGACGCCACGCCACAAAAGGATAAGCCCGGCGGAGGGAACCGCCGGGCTTGAGAGAAGAGAGAAGAAGGGTTCAATTATGGGGTTCTGGGTGGAACCTCGCCAACGTGCTATCTGCTGACATCTCTTATATAAGCAACGCTTTCTTGGAAATGTGATGCGGTAAGCTCAAAGAACTCTGTGAATCTTGTAATCGCATCGTGTGCATCGGCGATTCAGGTATCCTTCCCGCTTCAGCGCCAGATCCGATCTCAGTCCTCACCCTGCTTCAACTTCGCCTGCTCCGCAGCGAGTCTCTCCGACTCCTTCGCTCGTCGTGCATCGAGTTCGCTCTGGAAACGGTCGAGTTCCTCCTGTACGGCCTCCTTGGGGATTTTGGCGAAAATCGGGGTCGGCTTCGCAATGGGAACGCCATCCCTGATCGCTTCGCGCTTCCACGGATGCACATTCTCTCCAAGGCGGTATTCCCCGGTGATGACCGGGTAACGGAATCCTGGCCTGTCCAGATCCTCCACCTCTTCGATATGGGGCAGCGGGGAGAAGACGCCGGTACCACCCATCGTCTCGTGCACACGCTGCGCCGAATGTGGCAGGAACGGTGCAAGCAGGGTGTTGGCATCGGAGACGGCCTGGGCGGCCGTATGCAGCACCACGGCCAGACGTGTGTCATCATCCTTGATCTTCCACGGTTCCATCGCGGAGATGTAGCGATTGATCGCGGCGACCGAGGACATGGCCTCGTTCAAAGCGGCTTTCTGCTTATGCTGCTCGATCAGGTTCCCGACGGTGTCGAATGCCTCATTCATATGTGCGAGCAGGGTGCGGTCCTCATCGTGCAGATCACCGGGATCCACCTCGGGGATGCGGCCGAACTCCTTGTGCAGCAGATTGGCGACACGGTTGACCAGATTGCCCCAGCTTGCGGCCAGTTCCTCATTGTTGTGACGGACGAATTCAGCCCATGTGAAATCGGCGTCGGACGTCTCGGGGCCTGCGATCGAGATGTAATAACGCACGGCATCCACCTGGTAGCGGGCCAGGATGTCCTTCACATAGATGACGATGCCGCGTGACGAGCTGAATTTCTTGCCTTCCATCGACAGGAACTCGCTGGCCACCACTTCCTTCGGCAGGTTGAGCTTCCCGAATTCACCCGGCTCCCCGCCTTTGGATCCTTCGCCGTTGTATCCCAACAGTTCCGAGGGCCAGATCTGGGAATGGAATGTGATGTTGTCCTTGCCCATGAAGTAGTAGCCCGGGGCCTGGGGGTCGTTCCACCATTGGCGCCAGGCATCGGGATCGCCCTGACGCCGTGCCCACTCGATGGATGCCGACAAATAGCCTATGACGGCGTCGAACCATACATAGAGTTTCTTGTTCGGGTTATCGATCCACCCGTCCACGGGGACCGGAATGCCCCAATCGATGTCTCTGGTGATGGCGCGGGGCTTGACTTCCTTGAACAGTCCGATCGAGAAGTTGATGACGTTCGTGCGCCATCCCTCGGTGCCCTTGAGCCAGGTGAGGTTGGCTTCGGCGAGTGCGGGCAGGTCCAGGAAGAAATGCTCGGTCTCCTCGAAAATGGGGGTCTCGCCGTTGATCTTGGAAACGGGATTGATGAGCTCATCGGGATCGAGCTCATTGCCGCAGTTGTCGCACTGGTCGCCGCGAGCACCCGCGGCGCCGCAGATCGGGCAGGTGCCCTCGATGTAGCGGTCGGGCAGCGTCCTCCCCGTGGAAGGCGAAATGGCGACCTGCTGCTTGTCTTTGTATATGTAGCCATTGGCAAGGCACTGCCTGAACATTTCCTGCACCACGCGCTCGTGGTTGCCGGTGGTCGTGCGGGTGAAGAGGTCGTAGCTCAATCCCAGATCGCACAGATCCTTGGCGATGACCTTGTTGTACCGATCCGCGAGTTCCTGCGCGCTCACGCCCTCGGCTTCGGCCTGCACGAGAATGGGTGTGCCGTGCTCATCGGTGCCAGACACCATCAGGACATCGTTGCCCTTCATGCGCTCATAGCGTGCGTAGACATCCGAAGGAACACCAAAACCTGCAACATGCCCGATATGACGTGGTCCGTTGGCATAAGGCCATGCGACGGCAACAAGGATATGACTCATAATCTCCGATTATTGGCGGCGGCGAGGACAGCTCAGCAGCTCTGGGAGCGGTGACTGCGTCCTGTGAGGCGGCGGACCCTGATATCACCCCTGCTCTTATGCACATACGCACGGTTGCAAGCTGCCGTTATGCACAGAAAGACCCGAAAATCACCCATATTGTCCACATTTCCACATTATCGAGCCGCCCGTAGCACGGTAGGCACCGTAATGGCATACCGTCCGTTCATGGAAACATCATCACGACAGGGCATATTGGAGCGCACGGATGCAAGGCCCGCCCAGCTTCAATCACGGACACGACGGACTCTGATACTGGCAAACGATCTTCCAGGGCCATTGAGCATGAGATGGCTGCATGAACTGGGTATCGTGATCCCTCTTGATGAGGGAAGCGCGTTCCTCAGCGATGATGCGGGCTCGCTGTATGGGCGGGCCACCGTGGCATCGGCACTGGTGCCCACCGGATCGGCGGCGTGCACACTGCTGGCCGCTTGGATCTGGACCGGCGGCCCATTCCCCGAAACCATTGACATCGTTTCACAGTCACACTATCGGGCACCTGTCCACGGGCATCTCATCAGGGTGCACAACCGGAACATCCCACCGGACCATCTGATGCGCATGGGGCGGCTATGGGTCACATCCCCGCAGCGGACGGCATGCGATCTGGCCTGCGACGATGGGCACGGCGGCCCCGAACTGCTCCGGATCATCAGCGCGGTGCTCCACCAGCACCAGCTCACACCCTCCGCCTGCCTGCATCTGCTTGCAAGCAATCCACGGTGGCCCGGGCACGCCAGAGGGGTGGCCTTGTTCAACGCGATGAAACATGACTTCGACTCTTAGCGGTACATGATGAGACCATTCCCGCAAGGAGAGCACCCTCACCGGCATGGGCGCCACAACCGACGGCGCAACACACGGCTCGACCGGATGAAAGCATCCGCCGACGAGGACGGCAGCACGCAACAGCGGCAGGGCCGAGGCCGGGAGGCACCGCCCTCGGCCCCACCGGCGCCACCGCCGCAACCCACCCCGATCCACGCATGCGACCCCCGCACGCCGCAGAGCACATTGTGGGAATTCGCCCGGTCATACCCCGAACTCCGCCGGTGGCTTGTGGCCAATCCCGCCTCCGACGCCGAACTGCTGGAATACATCGCCCAGTCAGGAGGACCCGGCGTTGCGCACGCTTTGGATATTCTGTTGGAATCCATCGAACATGGCGATGACTGAACGGCCCGACGCACACAACGGCGTCGGGCCTTGGCGATCGCGGCTCAGTGCTTCAGCGTCAGCACAGCCGAATAGACCTCTTTCCTGCTGGGCAAGGAACCATCCGGCAGCGGATGCTCGGCGATGACCTGGCCGATCGCCTCCTTGATGCGCAAACCGTTTTCCAGAGCCCGGTCAATCGCCAGAACCGCAAGATCCTCGATCGGCAAGGCGGCCGGTGCCGCAGCCAGGGCTTCATCATCGGAAGCGCCGGCGACGACCAGCACCATCTCACCGCGAGGCGGGTTCTCCTGAACCGAATGCAGCACCTCGGCGATGGACGCCCTGCGAATCTCCTCATAATCCTTCGTCAACTCGCGGCACAAGGCCATAGGGCGGTTGGGACCGAAGGTCTCCAACAGATCCTTCATCGAATCGTCGATGCGGTGCAAGGTTTCATAGAAGACCATCGTCCGCTGCTCAGATTGCATGCTTCGCAGATATTGCATGCGTTCGGCATGCTTGCGCGGGAGAAAACCCTCATAGCAGAAACGATCGGTGGGGAGCCCGGAAAGCGCGAGCGCATCGAGCACCGCGCTGGGACCTGGGGCGCAAGTCACCGGGATACCACGCTCGATGGCTCTGCGAACAATCGCCAGACCGGGATCATTAATCGTCGGCATGCCCGCATCGGAGACGACCAGCACGCAGGCGCCCTCTTCGACCTGATCCAACAGCCGCTTGGATTTCTCCTGCTCGTTATGGTCGTGATAGGCGATGACCTTGCCGTTGACATGCACGCCCAGGCGATTCGCCAGATCATACAGTCTGCGCGTGTCTTCTGCGGCGACGATATCGGCGTCCTTCAGCAACGCCACCAGTCGGGCCGATGCATCGAGCACATTGCCGATCGGGGTGGCGGCGAGCACGACGGTCCCTTTGGGAACCGGATTGCGGCCAGCAACGGCAGCATGATCGGCGGCAAGCGAACCCTCATCCGAATCAGTATTCGGGGAGGCCTGATGATCCTGGCTTCCGTGTTCCTGTCTGTGCTGCGGGGGGAGGGATTCGACATCATCGACACGGTCAAGTCGGGTGTCGTTTTCTCCAAATTGTTGTGTGGATTGGGCGGACTCGGTATGCATAGCTCCAGTATCCCCTAATCTTAGTATTGATGGGCTTTGCAAATACTAATTCTAAAAACACCCCGGCACGCGACCGGCGGCTGCTACTGCATCCGAGATGGCTCGGACCACGACTGATGGGCTGGCTGCTGCCACTGCTCATGGCGGCCTTCGGGGGCGCTTTGCGCTTCATCCGCCTTGGTTCCCCGCATGCCATCGTATTTGACGAAACATACTACGTCAAAGACGCCTGGACCATGCTGATGACCGGCGAGGCACGAAACTGGCCCAAGGAAATCGGGCCGGCGAACATACCGATCGACACCTTGTTCGCTCAGGGCGACACGAATCAGTGGCTCGCCACAGCCGAGTACGTGGTTCATCCGCCGATAGGCAAATGGATGATCGCCATCGGGCTCAAACTCTTCGGCGGCGCGGACAGCGCATTCGCCTGGCGTTTCTCAACGGCCCTGGTGGGCACCCTGGCCATACTGGTGCTCTGCCGTGTGGCGCTCCGCCTGTTCCACAACCTGCCGATAGCACTGATGGCGGGATTCCTGCTCTCCGTTGATGGCCTGGGCATCACGATGAGCCGAACCTCGCTGCTCGACAACTTCATCATGATCTTCGTGCTGTGCGCATTCGCCTGTCTGCTGGCGCACCGTGACCGCACGGCATCGAGACTGCAGGCCGCCTATCTGGCGGACTCTCAAAAAC
This sequence comes from Bifidobacterium psychraerophilum, assembly GCF_000741705.1. Classification (GTDB taxonomy): domain Bacteria; phylum Actinomycetota; class Actinomycetes; order Actinomycetales; family Bifidobacteriaceae; genus Bombiscardovia; species Bombiscardovia psychraerophila. The sequence continues at coordinate 161,631 of NZ_JGZI01000002.1, forward strand.
GCTCCGCGCGCTTCATACCCGTCACCCCGAGATGGGGGAAGCACAAAGGCCACACCCGCTTCATGCTCGATTCCCCCGGGCCAGCGGTGTTCTTCTCATGGTGGCGGGTCGTCGCGGCGGTCCTGCTCGGACTGGCCACCGGAACCAAATGGTCCGGCATCTACTTCTTCGCGGCCTTCGCCTTGTTCTCCGTGCTGCTGGATGCATGGGAGAGACATAAGGCCGGGTATCGCATGTGGCTGCTCAGCGGCATCTGGAAGGACGGCCTTCCTACCGCGCTGGTGATGGTACCGATCTGGGCCGGAACATATCTGGCTTCCTGGACCAACTGGTTCATGCACTCCGACTCGTATATGCACAATTGGGCGGCTGAGAACCCCGGTGAAGGCATAACATGGCTCCCCCAGACCTTGCGTTCCTTCGTGGAATACCACCGGCAGATGTGGGACTTCCACACCACGCTGGAAACACCGCACAGCTATATGGCGAATCCACTCACCTGGCCCCTGCAGACACGTCCGACCAGCTTCTATTGGGAAGAGCTGAACGACCATCCCGGATTATGCGCGATAGCACAGAACTCCAAATGCATCAGCGCGGTCACGTCACTGGGCAATCCGCTCATCTGGTGGCTCGGATCCGCATGCGTGCTGGTGGGCATCGTCGTGGCGGTGCTCCTGCGTAAAGGGGACTGGCGGATGTGGGCCGTGCTGATAGGTTTCATCGGCGGCTGGCTCCCATGGGCGCAGTACATACACCGCACCACCTTCACCTTCTACTCAATCGTCATTCTGCCCTGGATCGTGCTGGCGATCTGCTACATGGCCGATTGGCTGCGGCAGAATGTGAAAGCCACCGTCTATCGCAGCTCGGTCGGCGCCGCTCTGGGCCTGATCGCCCTGGTCTCGTTGTTCTTCTATCCGATCTGGACCGCGATACCGGTGCCCTACGAATTCTGGCTTGCTCATATGTGGTTCCCCAGCTGGATATAAGCAGCTGGGGAACCACACATGAGCCCTCGAGCCCGCAAGGCTCTCACCTCGCCTGTGTACAGTCCACCGGACTGTACACTGAACGGCTCGGCATATGTGGTTCCCCAGCTGGATATAAACAGCTGGATATAAATATTCCGTGACCGCTACGCGATGCCTTTACGGTCGTTTGGAGCTTTGCAGTCCTTTGGGGAGCAGGCACGCCGCATCCTTGGAACCGTATTCGCTGGGGTCCGAAAACCCCTCCCAGACATTCTCGGGGAACAACTCCTCCGAATAGGCGAACCACTCCTCGACGAGATTCGCCGACGAATCGGCCAGCCATCGCAACTGCAGGCCGTCCATCGCACTCATCGAGAGACTCCAGAGGTGACGGAAACGGTTGATGTCGGTGCGGTAGGGCTCGGGCAGCACCCAGTTCATCGCGGAGATCTGCCGCCAGAATTTCTGCTGGCGGTTGATGAAGTAGAGATGGGCGGGATGCTCGGGATTCAGGGCTTCGGCGTTGAGTATCGAGAAGAGCTTCACCATCTCGGGCCTCTTGATGTTGAACAGGACGTTGTCCAGACAGAAGCGCGGGAAATAGAAGAACTCATGCCCGTCCCGGTCCTCCCCCCTCGCATTGCCGTAGATGTATTCGTCGGCCGCCGATGAATCGTAGAGTTCCTCGATGACCATGCCGAGCAGATCGTTCTTGGTGCTGATGTAGTGGTACAGGGCCGATTCGGTGATCCCGATCTCGTCCGCTATATCCTGAAGCGACATGCCCCAGAAGCCTTTCGCCGCGATGATTTTAGCCGCGGCCACGGTGATCTGACGCCGTCGATCGGCAGGGCTCATACGTTTTCGGCGTGTGAAGCTGCTGGTGCCGAATACCTCCCTGGCCTGCGGATTGCTGGAGAAGGTCGAATCAACCGACGCCGCGTCAATGTGTTCAAGATGCTGTTGCTCCCGGAATCTGCTCCACCCTCTAACCGCCATATCTGCTCCTTGTCCTGAAGGCGCCCGCGTCTCAACGCCATGCGCTCGAACGATCGGCGACTGCCGCGACGATGATGGCATCTCCTGTGATGCCTAGGCGTATCACTGATTGTTCACTCCTATTGTAACCGAGCCATGACATCTTATTTATAAGTCTATAAATAAGTGCTATCTTATCTATAAGGTGGTCAATAACAAAGCAGTCTGGCCTCAACCCGTCAGCTCAGGCCGCCAGCCGCAACGATGCAGCTCGGAAAGGAAACACACAATGCAGTATGGTCACTTCGATGATGAGGCACGCGAATATATAATCGACACCCCAGCCACACCGTTGCCCTGGATCAACTATCTCGGCAGTGAGAATTTCTTCTCGCTCATCTCCAACACCGCGGGCGGCTACTCCTTCTACAAGGACGCCAAATTACGGCGCATCACCAGGTACAGGTACAACGATGTGCCGGCGGACAGCGGCGCGCGCAACTATTACATCAGCCTGATGGACGGCGACGCTGAGGCTGCTTCACCCATCGAGACCTGGTCTCCTGCATTCCTGCCTGCCAAAACCCCCTTGGACAGCTACCGATGCCGGCACGGTCTTGGATATTCGGTTTTCGAAAGCAGCCTTCATGGTGTCGCCAGCTCACTGACCGCTTTCGTCCCACTGAAGGCGAATGCCGAAATCAACCGCCTGGATGTGACGAATACCAACGATTTCCCGATCGTTCTCGACATCACCGGATCGGTTGAGTGGTGCCTCTGGAATGCTGTGGACGATTCCACCAATTTCCAACGCAACCTCTCGACCGGAGAGGTCGAAATCGAGCGAAACGACGACAGCACACTGCTCTATCACAAAACCGAATTCAAGGAGCGTCGCGATCACTACGCCTTCTTCGGCGTGAACGCAGCCACAAGCGGTTTCGACACCGATCGGGACTCTTTCCTCGGCATATTCAACGGCTGGGACACCCCACAGGCCATCACGGAAGGACGGGCGCATGATTCCGTGGCGCATGGCTGGTACCCCATCGCCGCCAACCGCGTGCGCATCCGGCTGATGCCCGGCGAACGCAGCAGCCTGGTGTTCACACTCGGATATGTGGAGGTGGATCCCGATGAGAAGTGGGACGGGCCCGCCTCGGCAGGAATCATCAACAAGCGACCGGCACACGAACTCTTCGCCCGTTTCAACACCGTCGAAAAGGTCGATGCGGCGTTCCGGCAGCTCCGCGAACACTGGACGACGCTGCTGGGCACATACAAGGTCAGCAGCACGGATGCCAAACTCGACCGCATGGTCAACATATGGCACCAGTATCAGTGCATGGTCACCTTCAACATGTCCAGATCTGCTTCCTACTACGAGTCGGGAACCGGCCGGGGCATGGGTTTCCGGGACTCGAACCAGGACATCCTCGGCTTCGTCCACCTGATCCCGGAGCGGGCCAGGGAACGCATCATCGACATCGCGTCCACACAGCTGGACGACGGATCGGCGTGGCACCAGTACCAACCGCTGACCAAACAGGGCAATGCCGAAATCGGCGGCGGCTTCAACGACGACCCCCTCTGGCTCATCGCCGCCGTCCACGCCTATCTCGCGGAGACGGGCGACGTCTCCATACTCACCGAAGAGGTCCCCTTCAACAATGCCGAAGGGACGCAATCCCCGCTGCTGGAACATCTGCGCAGATCGGTCGCCTTCACGCTCACGCATACAGGCCCGCACAAGCTGCCGCTCATCGGCCGCGCGGACTGGAATGATTGCCTGAATCTGAACTGCTTCTCGAAGGACCCGGGGGAAAGCTTCCAGACCGTGGAGAACATCAACACCGACGTGGCCGAATCCGTGTTCATAGCAGGCATGTTCGTGCTCTATGGAGGCCAGTATGCCGACATCATCGAGCGCTACGGATCCGCATGCTCGATGTCCACGGAGCAGATCACGAAGGAGACCGCCTCCGTACGTACGGCGGTGCGGGTGATGAGCGAGACGGTGGAAACCGCCGGATGGGATGGTCAGTGGTTCCTGCGGGCCTATGACGCCTACTCGCATCCGGTCGGCAGTCATGCGGACCCGGAAGGCAGCATCTACATCGAGCCACAGGGGATGTGCGTCATGGCGGGCATCGGCGTACAGGACGGCAAGGCGGCCCGCGCGCTGCAGAGCGTCACGAGCAGGCTCACCAGCGAATGGGGGACGGCGATTCTGGCCCCGGCTTATTCCACCTACCGCATCGAGCTCGGCGAGATCTCGACATATCCTGCGGGATACAAGGAGAATGGCGGCATCTTCTGCCACAACAATCCGTGGATATCCATCGCCAATGCGCTTATCGGCGATGACGAGGAGGCCTTCGCCATCTACCGTCGAAACTGCCCGGCCTACGTGGAGGAGCATTCGGACATCAGGAAAGTGGAACCCTATGTCTATTCCCAGATGGTTGCGGGCCCCGAGGCGGCGAATCCCGGAGAGGGGAAGAACTCCTGGCTCACCGGAACCGCCGCGTGGACCTTCGTCAATGTCTCCCAATACCTGCTCGGTATCCGCCCGACGCTGGACGGCTTATCCGTCGAGCCGCATCTCCCGGGCGGATTCGACGACCTGTCGGTCACGCGGGTGTACCGCGGCGTGACCTATCACATCGCTTTGCGCAGAAGCGGCGAACGCACGCTGAGCGTGGACGGACAGAGCGTCGACGGCAGCACCGTCCCACTGCCCGATGAAGGCGTCACCACGGTGAATGTGCTCTCCACCTTCTGAGGATGTCTTCGCATCCGATGAAGGCCTGATGCGAAGCGGCTATACTCCACAACAACACGGCATGCTAGGAAAGGTACAGGCATGAGATATTTCGAAACAGACATCGCTGGCACGGACGGCAGCGAGGGCCGCTTAGTCGGTTACTGCATAGACAACAGCCCCGAGGTGGACATGGAGCGGCACCGTCCCGCCGTGCTCATCATCCCCGGAGGCGGTTATGCGATGACCTCCGACAGGGAGGCGGAACCCATCGCGCTGACCTTCGTCGGTGCCGGATACAACGCATTCGTGCTGCGCTATTCCGTTGCGCCCAGCACCTATCCCGTGGCTCTGCTGCAGGCGGCGGAGTCGATGCGGCTCATTCGCGAACATAGCGATGAATGGCATGTGAACCCTGCTGCGATAGCGGTTCTCGGCTTTTCGGCCGGCGGTCATCTTGCCGCCAACCTGTCCACCAGTGCAGGGGACGGGACCTTGTCCCAACATGGTTATGACCCGGAGCTGACCAGGCCGAACGCCCTGATGCTGGCCTACCCGGTGATCACATCGGGTCCCCTGGCCCACAAGGGCAGCTTCGATAACCTGCTGGGAGATCATCGGGACGATCAGGGCCTGCTGGATGATCTCTCGATCGAAAGGCATATCGACGGCGGCACCCCGCCTGTTTTCGTATGGCACACCATGACCGACGACACCGTACCCGTCGAGAATTCGCTGATGCTCATTCAGGCCTGCAAGGATGCCGGGGTGAGCGTCGAGGCCCACCTCTTCCCCGAAGGCGGCCACGGTCTGGCGCTGGGCACAGCCGAAACGGCATGGGGCGGCTCCGGCAACATCTTCCCATGCATACAGATCTGGCCCAAGCTGGCTTTGGATTGGCTGTCCCGCCTGTTCCAGAAGTCCTGAGACCTCCGGATTCGCGTATCGCCCGGCATCATCCTTTCCGGGATGCCGGGCGATACGGGAATCCACCTCTTATATCAGGAGGAAGGCGCGCGGCCTCCTTCAGGCCGAGTCCGACGTGACCCTCACCTCATAGGCTTGCATATCGCCCCGCACCGCACCGGTCAGATTGATCGTGAAGGTGAAGACACGTCCGTCATCGCCGTACCGCCTGCACAGCTCCACCCCATCCGGCGTCTCAATCGATTCGACACCGGCATGCCGGATCACGGATTTGATCAGCATATCCATACCCCGCTCATCCAGAGGCGTGCCGACATAGTAGGCCCGTCCATCGCCATAGGCATTGGCGCTCACGGCAGGGGTGCCGGCGTAGAAATCCTCGCCACCGTAATCGGCCACGGCCTCGGCACCTTCCAGATGCATGATGCTGGCGACGATTGTTCCCTGCGTCGTCGTCCCATCCCCGTTGAAGACCACCGGAATCGACTCCTCCGGGGCGAGACCGTCGATTTCCTCGACCCACACGCCACACAGCTCGCGCAGCGGACCCGGGTAACCGCCAGGAATCACCAGATCATGCTCATCATGGAGACCACTCATATAGCCGGTCACCAGGTGGCCGCCCTCGTCGACGAAGGCCTCCAATGTCCGCGCCACACCGGGCTTGATCATAATCAGTGCGGGCGCCACCACCACCGCATAGCGTCGCATCTCCTCCAGTGGTGTGGTGCTGGCGATGATGTCGACCGGTATATTCAGCTTGTGCAGCGCACGGTAGAAACGGTGCACCTCCTGAGGGTATGAGAAACCCGTGGTCGGTCCCACACACGATTCAAGCGACCAGTAACTTTCCCAATCGAATATGACCGCAACCGCCGATCTGGTCTGCGCACCCATCACATCCCTTCCGAGATCCTTCAGCTCCTCACCGAGTGCGGCGCTCTGCCTGAATACACGGGTCTCCTCGCTACCGTCATGCCCTATGACCGCACCATGGAATCGCTCGCATCCGCCGAGGGACTGCTTGAGTTGGAAGAACTGGACGGTATCGGCGCCGTGGGCGACGGCCTGCCAGCTCAACGCCCTCACTTCACCGGGCCGTTTGACCTTGCAGTAGGGGAACCAATTCTGCTGGTTGGGTGTCTGCTCCATCAGCATAAAAGGCTTCCCACCACCCACACCGCGCATCAGGTCATGGCACATGGCGGTATAGCTGGGTTCGGTATCCATACCCGGATAGTTGTCCCAGCTGACCACATCCATCTCACGTCCCCACTGGAAATAGTCGAGGTCCTTGAAAGCACCCATAAGATTCGTGGTTACCGGGGTGGTGGCATCGAACTCCCGAATGGCCTCACGCTCGTTGATGAAGCATGCGAGCTGTGAGTCGTTCTGGAAACGTCTGTAATCCATCAGCAGTCCGGATATGACCGCCTTCTCGGTACCGATGCCGTCCGCATATTCGCTGGGCGGAACGACGTCCCTCCAGTCCGTGACGGTATGGCTCCAGAAGTTCGCGCACCAGGCTTCGTTGAGTGCAGCGACGCTGCCGTACTTGTCCCGGAGCCATTCCCTGAAGGCCTCGGCACAGCGATCGCAGTAACACATACCTCCACCGCCGCCGTATTCGTTGCCGATATGCCACACCAGCAGTCCCGGCATACCCGCATACCGTCGTGAGAGCTCACCCGCCAGGGCATGCGAGAACTTGCGGAAGACGGAGGAGTTGGGACAGAAGTTATGTCGGCCTCCGAACACCCGTCTGACGCCATCCGCACCGGCTCGCATCACCTCGGGGAACTCCCGGGACATCCATGCGGGCACGGCGGCCGTGGATGTGGCCAGTACGATGCCGAAGTGATGTGCCTGAAGCAGCGCGATGATGCGGTCCAAAGTCGCGAAATCGTATCGACCGCTCTCAGGCTGTAATTGGGTCCATGAGAACACGTTGATCGTGGCTTCGTTGATATGGGCGTGTTCCAGCATGACGATGTCGCGCTCCCATGTCGATTCGTCCCACTGCTCGGGATTCCAATCCCCTCCGAAGAGAAAACGGTCAAACATCGCCTTCATCATGCCTTCCTTCCTCATGTGACGTCGCAGCGCCCGTGACACCTTCCGCCAGCGTGTATTCCACATCGTCGAACACCGTGAGCCCCTCCCCATGCGCGTAGAAGCCGAGGAGCGTCCCCGTGAAACCACCGGCATTCGTGAAGCTGAGCACCTTGCCGGGAGCATGCCCCAGATCGATGCCGCTCCCGGGTTCGCTGCTCGCGCGGAAGGAATACCCTGTATCGTCACCGCGCACACCAACGCGTACCGGATACCTGTCGGAAAGACGTGCCGAGGCGACGATGCTATCCAAGCCGACGTTGTGCACACGGCACTCGATGAGGGACATGCCATCTCTCGGAGCCTGCACGGACAAGGTCATGTAGTGCCCGGCATTCGCATAGATGACGATTCCCGCCTCTCCGGCCAGGATCCGGCTTGGGTCAAGCAGTACCGCCGAAAAGTCGCACATCATATCGGTCTGTCTGGTACCGATAAGCGGTGCCCCATAAGCGGGGTCGAAGGTCGCACGGCCCGCGGCTATGACGACCGAGGTCGAGTCGGCATGGTGATGCACCCTATGCCGTCCGGCGACATCGATTCCCGGAGTGATCCAGGCAACGGCGCGCTCCAGCGCATCACCCTTCCCTTCCAGCTGCGTCTCATAGGATTGGTCGCTCAGATCGGGCCATCCACCCTTCCAGGTGAAACGGACGGCATATGGCTCACGGCCGATCCACCCCTGTGCGGGGTATTCGTTGTTGTTCCTGGTCCCATGAAAGACCATCAAACTCCGGTCATCCTCGAAATCCGCACAGTCGCAGTGCCCTATCGCCTGCAAGGTCAGATGGGTGCTGCGGTTCGTGATCAGGGGATTTCCCGGATACATCTCATATGGCCCTTCAGGGTCACGAGCGCGGGCCATGTTCTCCATATGACCGGATTCCGTCCCTCCTTCGGCCCACATCAGGTAATACATGCCTGCGCGTTTGTACATATGCGGACCTTCGGGATTGGAACCGGTGATGCCCGCGCAGATGCGTCGACGCGCATCCAGAACCCTGCCTGTCGACAGATCGATACGCGACATATAGATGCCGGCGGGCTCAGCTTCACCATCCTCCTGCGTCTGCGCACCCTCATTGCCGCAGATGTATGCCGTGCCGTCATCATCAACGAAGAGACTGGGGTCTATCCCGGGCCACCCGTCGATCCATACCGGGTCGGACCAACCGGCATGTGGGTCGGAGGCGGTCAGCATCAGATTCCCCGCGTTCACATTGGTGACGATGAGATAGTAGACACCGTCATGCACCCTGATGGTCGGCGCATACATGCCCTGGCTGTTGCCGATCCTCTCGTACACGAACTGGCTGGATCTGGCGAGCGCATCGCCGATCTTCGTCCAGTGCTCGCCATCCTCGCTTTCGAATACCGGTAGCCCCGGAAAGAATTCGAAGGAACTGTTGACCATCAGATACCGTCCCTCAGGGGTACGGCAGATGCTCGGGTCAGGGTGGAAACCGGACACTATGCGATGTGCCGGCTTGCAGTTGAACAAAGTCATCGGTGATCCTCTCGCTTTGCTTATCGCGTCCTACGCCGGCACTAGCCTTCGATCGGCCGGGTTCCTGGACGGACCAACACGGGCAGTGTGTGGTAATCGAAAGCTTCGGTGTGCCATCCCGCTTCGTATGTCTTGCCGGTCAGCGCATTCCTCCACAATCCACCGTCCTCGGACTGCGGCACATAGAAGCGTGCGACGCCATCAGGGCTGAAAACCGGCGCTACCAACAGATCGCCGCCAAGCATGTACTGCGTGTCGATGTCCTCGCAGGAGGGATCATCGGGGAACTCCAACACCATGGCCCGCATCATCGGGACCCCGGTCGTATGCGCCTCCTGTGCCACCGTGCGCAGATACGGGATGAGACGCAGCTTCAGCTCGGTGAATTCGCGGGTGACCTCCACCGCCTCGTCGCCATAGAGCCAGGGCACCTTGTATTCGGTCGAACCGTGATAACGCGAGTGGGATGAGAGCAGGCCGAATTGGGTCCAGCGTTTGTAGAGGTCCGGCGAAGCCTTGTCCTCGAATCCGGCGATATCATGGCTCCAATACCCGAAGCCTGACATGCCGAATGAGAGACCCGCCCTCAGTGATTCGGCCATCGAGGCGTAATTGGATGAACAGTCCCCTCCCCAATGGACCGGGAACTGCTGACCACCGGCCGTTGCGGAACGCGCGAAGACAATCGCCTCGTCCTTGCCCCTGACCTCTGCCACCAGGTCGTATACAGCCTGGTTATACAGCTGGGTGTAATAGTTATGCATCAACTCGGGATCCGAATTATCGTGGTATCGCACGCCTTCGGTCGGAATTCTCTCGCCGAAGTCGGTTTTGAAGCAATCGACCCCCTGGTCCATCAGATGCCTGAGCTTGCCTTGGTACCACGAGACCGCCTCCGGATTGGTGAAATCGACGATGGCCATCCCGGCCTGCCACTTGTCCCACTGCCAGACGCTTCCATCGGTGTTGGTGATGAAATACCCCTTGCTCGCGCCTTCGGCGAATAGTGGTGACTTCTGGCCGATGTAGGGGTTGATCCAGACGCAGACCTTGAGACCGCGCTCATGCAGCTTGGCGAGCATCCCTTCAGGATCGGGGAACTTGCGTTCATCCCACGTGAAGTTGCACCACTCAAGCTCTTTCATCCAACGGCAGTCGAAATGGAACACCGACAGAGGGATATTCCTCTCAGCCATGCCATCCACGAAACTCATGACGGTTGCTTCGTCGTAGTCGGTGGTGAAGGATGTGGAAAGCCAGAGCCCATAGCTCCAATCGGGCACCAGAGGCGGCTTCCCGGTGAGATCGGTGTATGTGTTCAGTATGGCTTTGAGATCGGCGCCGCCGATCACCGAATATTTCAGTTCCTCTCCGGGAACGGAGAACTGCACGCGGGAGACTTTTTCCGAGCCGATCTCGAATTCGACCCGTCCAGGGGTGTCCACGAACAGGCCATAGCGCTTGTTGCTCAGGTAGAAGGGGATGTTTTTGTAGGCCTGCTCGGTTCCTGTGCCGCCATCCTCGTTCCAGATGTCAACGCTCTGGCCGTTTTTCACGAAATTGGTGAAGCGTTCGCCCAGTCCGTAGATTTTCTCGCCCACGCCCAGATCGAGTTGCTCGCAGACGTGCAGCAGCCCGTCCGGATCGTCCACCAGTCCTTTGGCGCGCGGCCCGCTATGGGCGATCTCCTTGCCGTCATATCGGTAACTGAAATCCATCGCTTCGCCTTTGGCGATGTACAAGGACAATCTGCCCGAGGTGAAGACCCAGGCCTCATCATCCTCGCTGATGTCCACCTGGGCGTCGCACTCGTCAAGGATGAAGGCGGGCCGACGATCCGGGCCACCACGATGATTGATCAAACGGGTGGTGATCACGTCCGGGCGCGGGCTGCTCACCTCGATGGTCAGCAGCCCGCCATCCAAGGTCTGTCCGGGATGGTGGATCGGTGAACCGAAAGGACTGTAGAGCGTCAGTGAGCCGTCCGATACATCCGCCTCATACACATTGGCTGCGTACCTGACGTCAAAACCGTCTTTGACCATCCATCCGCCGTTGAGGAATTTCATGACTGTGTCTCCTTTGATACCTTCTCGTGTGCAGTGCAATCCCTGTGCAGTGGGATTCCTTGTTATCAGATTCGCGTGTTGATGACTGTTATGTTTATGACTGTGTATTCATGGCTGCTGTGTTTATGACTGCATGAACCGTGCGTATGCGGGCTCCGGGGTGCCCTCGCCGGGTCAGTCGAGGGCACCGGTGAGCCGTATGTCCTCAACGGACTGACCCACGTATACCTTCGCCCGCGGCGCTATCGCATAGCGTCCCTGACTGGACGAGTAGTACCGTAATGCCTGGTCGACGGGGATCTCGATGATCAGCTCACGATGCTCCCCCGCTTCGAGTTCCACTTTGCGGTATCCCTTCAGCTCCTTTGCCGGACGGTCCTCACCTGTCCCCTCAAGCCCAAGGTACACCTGCGCGACGGCCTTGCCACGGACATTCCCCGTGTTCGTAACCTGGCACCGCAGCCTGATGGCATCACCGACTTCGTGCACATCCAGACCGTCATATTCGAAGCTCGTATATGACAGGCCATGCCCGAAGCAGAAGCGCACCGGCACCTCTTTGCTGTCGTAGTAGCGGTATCCCACGTAGATGTCCTCCGCATACTCGACGCTTCCTTTGAGCCCGAAACTGCCGATGCTATGTGCAGGGCTGTCCTCAAGGCGCATGGGGAAGCTTTCAGGAAGATGCCCGCTGGGATTCACATCACCCAGGAGCACCTGTGCGAGAGCCGTACCAGCCTCGGTGCCGCCATACCAGCTCCATACAATCGCCTTGGCCCGGTCGGCCCACGGCATCTCCACCGGCGAACCGGCCACCAGGGAGATGACGGTGCCGGGATTGGCCGCGAGCAGGGCTTCGATGAGCTCGTCCTGACCGTAGGGCAGACGCATGTCGGCACGATCCATGCCTTCGAGGTCATGGTCGTGATCCAGCCCACCGACGAAAATCACATGTTCGTACTCGCCTGCCAAACGGACTGCTTCATCACGCAGGGCCTCACTGCGCGAGGCATCGCCCTGCGTCGCACGCTGCGTGCCATCCGTCAGGCTTTCGGACTGCCAATCGGCGGTCTGCCCGTGCGCCTGCAGGGCTTCGTATCCCGGCACATAGCGCACTTCGACATTGCCGCCAAGCTGGCCGCAAAGTCCCAGCAGGGGCGTGACCTCATAGAGCGCCTTGATCTCCGCGCTGCCGCCGCCATTGGAATGCACACGATCGGCATTGGCGCCCACGACGAGCAGACGTGTGAGCTCCTGCCTGCGCAGCGGCAAGGCATGCTCCTCGTTCTTGAGCAGGACCACCGATTCCTGTGCGACGGCGAGTGCGGCATCACGATGTTCGGCATTGGCATAGCATCCGGATTCACGCTCCGGGGTGCCCGCATGGTCGAGCATATGCAGGGCGTCCATCATACAGAGGATGTGCAGCACCTTACGGTCCACATCGTGTTCATCGACCTCGCCCCGCTGTATCGCCGCCTTGAGCGGCTGGGCGAATTTGTAATCGTCGAAGTCGGCGGTGACCGACATCTCGACATCCAATCCGCTTTGCGCGCTCTCCTTGCTTCGGAAGACCCCACCCCAGTCCGAGATGACGACCCCGTCGAAATCCCATTCCTGACGCAGCACCCGTCCCAGGAATGTCGGGCTTTCACAGCAGCGTTCACCATTCACCAGGTTGTAGGCCCCCATGACGGACAGCACATGCGCCTGCTTCACCGATGCCTCGAAGGCCGGCAGGTAGAGCTCGCGCAGGGCCCGATCCGCGATGATCTCATCCACATGCAGACGGTCCGTCTCCTGGTTGTTGGCGACAAAGTGCTTCACGCAGGCGGCGACGTCTGATTCCTGGACACCCTCGATGAATGGCACGCATTGGCCCGTCGTCAGGCAGGGATCCTCACTCATGTATTCGAAGTTACGGCCGCATAGCGGACTGCGTTTGATGTTCACGCTCGGCCCCAGGATCACGTCCTTCCCACGCCCCCGCGCCTCGGCCCCCAGCACCCGTCCGGCGTCATGGGCCAGTTCCGTGTTCCAGGTGGAGGCCACGGCGCTGCCACAGGGCAGATAGGTCACGTAATCGCGCGATCCGTAGATCGCATCCCAGGAGTCATTGTCGAATTCGCGCCGAACGCCCATCGGCCCGTCGCTCATCTTCAACGCCGGTATGCCGAGACGTGGAACGCCTTCGGTACGGAAGAGTCCGGCACCGTGAATCATGCCGATCTTCTCGTCCAGAGTCAGCTGTGCCAGCAACTCCTGCGCCACTGCTGCGTTGGCTTCGGTGATGACGGTCATTCGATATTCCTTTGCTCTTGCTGTGATGGTGTCATATGCGTCTTCAGGGGAACGCCCGCGCCCAAGGCTTCCCGCAGACGGCCCCAATATGCCCGGTCTAGGCGACGCTGATTTTGAATCCGACAGGGGTTTCGGACATATCCGCCTGCCTGTGAGCCTGCCGGATCAGCAGACCCTCATTCCTGCGCTCGTACGGCACCGGGCCCACGCCGAGTTGTTCGACGCTGCTGATGATGCCGTGGAAGGGCGCGCGCTGCCCATCGTGGTAGGCGGCGAAGCTGCTGATGGAGAGCTCTTCGGCTCCTTGTGGATTCAGGCAGAAAGCGTAGATGCTGCCGTCCTTGCTGGTGAAGCGGAAATCCTTTTCGGTCCAGACGACTGCCTGCTGATCGGCGAAGGCTCCTTCAGCGGGCTTCGTCGGGCCCTCCTGCGAAAGCTTCCACGGCCGTGTCTCGTAGATGCCCTCGGCATTGGCCTTCATCCATGCCCCGATGCCGGCGAGCAGCCGCCTGTCATGCTCGGCTATCGAACCATCCGCTCTTGGGCCGACGTTAAGCAGCAGGTTGCCGTTCTTGCTGACCGCGTCCAGCAGGGAGACCAACAGCTCCTGCAGGCTTTTGTATTCAAGGGTTTCGGTATAGCACCAGGAGTTGCGGGCGATCGAGGTGTCGGTCTGCCATACGAATGCCTGCGGAGCGGCGAAACCGCCACGCTCGACATCGACCACACCGCTGCCCCAGGCCAGGGCATCGTCCTTGTAGCAGATGGACACCGGGATGCCCCAAGCCGCTGCGCGATTGTAATAGAATGCGGCGAGTTTCGCGAGATAGGGTTTGAAAGATTCATGCTGCACCCACCAGTCGAAATACAGCATCTCCGGACGGTAGGCGTCGATGATCTCGCAGACACGCAACAGCCAATCCTCAAGGAATGCCGTCGTCGGTCGCGGCACGCTGAAGAGATCCTGATTATCCGGTTCCGGCTGGGCCGGCCAGTAGAAGTCACCTTTGTTCATCGGCTCCCGGACATCCGAGTCGAACTCCCGGCCATGCCCCATGAACCACCAATGCTCGGCCCGATGATTCGACGTGGCGAAATGCATCCCGTGACGGATGCAGGCGTCACGCAGCTCACCGAGGATATCGCGATGAGGTCCCATATCCACGGTGTTCCAGTGCGACAGCTCACTCGCATACATCTGGAATCCGTCATGATGCTCGCTCACCGGAAAGTAGTATCGTGCACCCGCCTGCTCGAAGAGGTCGAGCCACTCGTCCGGGTCGAAGGCCTCGGCGTTGAACAGCGGGATGAAATCCTTGTAGCCGAAGCTGCTTTGCGGGCCGTATGTTGCCCGGTGATGCTCGAATTCAGGGTAGCCCTGGATATACATATTGCGCGAATACCACTCATTGCGGAATTCGGGCACGGTATACAGACCCCAATGGGTGAATATGCCGAATTTGGCGTCGGCGAACCAGCTTGGGGACGCATGCCTGCTCAGCGAATGCCAGGTGGCCTGGTATGGACCTGATGCGATCACATCGTCGATGCCTGCCAGATCAATCATCGAAAGCGCTCCTCTCCCATTCGAAACCCACTGAACGCAGCCACGAATGGGCGACGACCATAGCGCCCCGTTCATTGGGATGGACACGATCTGCACTGGCTATGCAGGGATGCTGACGGGTCAGAAAATGGTCGACCTCGGCCTGCACGTCCACGAAGATCGCATGATGTTTCTCGGCCACGCGCTGTGAAGCCCGTGAGAACGCTTCGACCTTCACCCGCATGGCCTCATCGCGGTTCGCCTCGAACATGAAGGGGCTCATCACGATGATGCCCTGCAACTTCGGCAGGCGGGCACGCGTCAGGTCGAGCAGGCCGTCATAGACCTCCTCGAACTCATCCGGCTCGTGCACCGCTGCCTGTCGGAGTGTGCCGTCGAAATGTCGCCAGGCGTCGTTCACACCGATCATCACCGATATGAAATCAGGTTCAAGATCCAGGACGTCGTCCTCCCAACGCTGTGCCATCTCCATGATGTCATCGCCACTGTTGCCGGAGTTGACGGTCATGAGATCTTTGTCCGGGTAGACTGCGGTCAGCATATTGTGCAGATGATTGACATAGCCCTGTCCGAAGCCCCAGCCACCGGGAAGAGCGCTTCTGTCCCGATCGGCGTCGGT
Source organism: Bifidobacterium psychraerophilum (assembly GCF_000741705.1). GTDB lineage: Bacteria > Actinomycetota > Actinomycetes > Actinomycetales > Bifidobacteriaceae > Bombiscardovia > Bombiscardovia psychraerophila. Next base: position 177,449 of record NZ_JGZI01000002.1, read on the forward strand.
GATCGAGTCACCCACGAATACGATGCGGGAACGTCTGGGAAAAATCAGCATGAAAATCCTTGTTCTGATAGTGGGACACGGCAGCTATGCGCGCATCAACGGTGCAAAGGGCGGTGCATGCACGAGCCGGGCGCCCGAAGCCTTGCTTCGATACGCTCAGGCGCCCGGCTGTGCATCATTCGGTTATGGTCTCCATGGACCGCTTACTTGGAATCCGAGGAGGACTCGGAGGACTTGTTCGCATACTCCTTGACGATCGCCTTGCGCGCCTTCTCCTGGTCCTTGGCATTCTTCATATCGACGGCCAGCACCTGACTCATGCCAAGTCCGTCGGTGGTCGAACGCATACTGCTGAGGATCTTCTCGAACTCGCTGCTGCTGCTGGCGAAGGAGGCCTTCCAGGAGGAGTTGACTATCTCGGTTTTGATCGATCCGCGAAGCGTGGAGATCTGGGAGTCCTCATCCGGCTGGACGTAGGTCGCGCCTGGGGCCACCTCGATCATATTGTTCTTTTCGAGGTACTCCATGGTCGTCTTCGCCCCTCCCATATGCGCCGACCAGTCCTTGTTGAGTGGATTGGCATTCGCTTTCTCAAGCTCGCTCGGCCACATGGAGGCGTTGAAGGAATATCCGGTATCCGGATCGGTATCACTCACCAGAACCGTGGGGTAGTTGAGTGCGGACACACCATCGGAATAGGAACCTCCACCGTATTCGGCAGGGACGTTCGCGCTGCCTCCGCTGAGCACCTTCTCGCCGAAGTCGGTAAGTACGGGTTTGCCGTCCTTGATCTCCCAGTTCAGTCCCTTCGGACCTGCGGCGCCACCGGTCTGAGCTCCGGAGTTGTACACGCCTTCAGATGAATACAGCCAGTCGATGAATTTGACGAGACGCTTCTTGTTCTTGGCTTTCGAACCCAGCGCGATCATCGTGGTGCCACCGTTGGGCGTCGCCCCGTAGGAGAAGATCTTCTGGTCCTTGAGCGGCGCGATCATGAAGCCCTTGCCCGCGGCCTTGTTCTCCGTGGTGTTGTACGCGGCCTGACCCAGCCATGGCCAGAAGGAGAACAGCACCTTGCCCTCCTTGTATTTGGTGTTCATCGTGTCGTAGTTCTGGGTGGTGGACTCAGGGTCGACCAGGCCCGCCTTGTACGCGGCGTTGAAGAACTTCAGCACACGCTCGTAGATACCGTCTTTTTGGGTGATCGATTCATAGCTGGAACCATCGGCCTTGGCCAGCACGAAGCCCATCTCGTCGAAGCCGTAGAAGGTCGCGGGCTGTTTGGCGTTGTTCATCATATTGCCGTCCCAGTCCTTGAACAGGCTCATCGCGTAGATGTTGCTCTGTCCGGTATCCGCGCGCGCCTTGTCCTGCATCTGCTTGAGCACGGGGATCAGGTCCTCGAGGGTGTCGATCTGCGGGTATCCGATCTCCTTGTAGTAATCCCAGCGCAGATAAGGACCGAAGGTCGGCTCCAGCCCCTCGCCGGCCTCGGTCGGCTGCCGGGACGACACCGAACCGGGAATGCCCCAGACGCCGGATTCCTGTCCGATGGCCTTGTTCAGGGCCTTGGATGCCGCGGAGTATTTCTTGATGTTGCTCATGCCATCGAGGTAAGGGGTCATATCGTCGATCAGCTTGGACTTGACCAGCTTTTCGCCTCGTCCCGAACCGTAGCCGGTGATGATGATGTCTCCCAGATCGCCTGCCGCCGCACGCGTGTCGAAGAGCGTGCTGCCGCCGCCCGCCACGTTGGGAGCCACGATGTTGAGTTTGATGTTGAACTTGTCCTTGATGATTTTGGCGAACCAACCCTTCTGCTCGCCCTGGTAATTCGCCAGATCATCGTAGACTTCGACGGTCATCAATGATCCGTCGTCCTCGTCTGCCGCGGTCTTGTCCCCTCCGCATCCCGCGAGCGCCAGAATCGCGGACAGCGTCAGCGCCACCCCGACCGTTGCCTTCTTCTTGATGGACATGTCGTCCTTCCTTCCTTGTTGTTGATACTGTTTCCGCAGCACTGCGGAAACTCACGTTGGTAGTTGGTAATCAGCCCTTGACGGCGCCAAGCATCATGCCCTTGACGAAGAAACGCTGGAAAAATGGGTACACGAACAGGATCGGCAGCACCACGATCACCGAAACCGTCATACGTATGGAGGTGGGTGTCTGCTGTGTGGCGAGTGCCGCCATGTTCATGGCCGTACCTGAACTGGCCTTGACCGAGGCGGCCAATGCGTTCGCCTGGTTGATGTAGGTGTAGAGCAGATACTGCAGGGAATACAGTTTCGAATCGGTCATGTAGATCAGGGTGTCCTGGAAGGAGTTCCATTGACCCACGGCCGAGAATATGGCCACGGTCGCCAGGATCGGCGTGCACATCGGAAGCACGATCTTGCGGAACACGGTGAGCGTTCCGGCGCCGTCCATCTGGGCCGCCTCCTGGAGACTGTCGGGGATGGATTCCACGAAGGTCTTCACGAGGATGATGTTGAAGGGCTGCACGATCGCCGGGAGCACATACACCCAGAAATTGTTGGTCAGACCAAGGTTCTTCATCGTGATGAACATGGGGATCAGACCTGCGTTGAAATACATGGTCACCACGATGAAGCGGTACCAGAAGGCACGATGCCACATCTTCTTCTGCGTGAACATGTATCCCAGGAATGCGCTGGCGATCACCGTCAACGCGGTTCCGATCACGGTACGGGCCAAGGAGATGAAGGCCGCCGTCGTCAGACCGTCGAGGGCGAACACCTGCTTGTAGTTCTCCCAATGGATGCCTGCCGGCCACCAGTTCACATCCCCCGCTGCCGAGGCCGCGTTGTCTGAAATCGAATTGACGATCAGATAGTAGAAGGGATAGACGCAGACGAAGGCGAAGGCGATGAAGAACAGAATGTTGAATACGTTGTAGACTTCTTCTCCGCGGCTCCGGCGCATTACCGGAGCGGTGCTCCTGGATGCTCTTGATTTCATGATGGTTCCTTTCACCGGTGCCTGCTCATACGATTGATTCGCCGCGGGTGCGTTTGGACATCCAGTTGACGACCACCAGCAGCCCCACACTCACAAGGGATTTGAGCATCGATATCGCCGTGGCCAGGGACAGCGAGTTATTGCCCATGCCGACGTTGTAGACATAGAGGTCGAGCACCTGGATGTGCTGCATGTTGAAGGCGTTCTGGAATACGAAGTACTGATCCATGCCGTTGTTCAGGAAGTTCGAGACCGACAGCATCAGGAGCACGAAGTACGTGGGCATCAGCTGGGGAACGGTGACATGAATGATCTGTTGGAAGCGGTTGGCTCCATCGACCTGGGCGGCCTCGTACAGTTCCTGGTCGATGCCGGATATTCCGGCAAGATAGAGGATCGAGCCCCAGCCAAGACCCTTCCATATGCCCCAGAGCAGCATCTTCAGCCATGTGAGCGAATCCGAGTCGAGGAATTTGATCGGCTCCGAGATCACATTCATGTTCTGCAGGAGTTCATTGACCATGCCGGTCGATGAGAACATGGCGAAGGCGACGGCGTAGACGAGTACCCAGCTGATGAAGTTCGGCAGTGTGGTCAGGGTCTGCACGAGATTCTTGAACCACTTGGCCCTGATCTCGTTCAGTGCGATGGCGAATATCAGCGGGAAGAAGGAGGTCAGGATATTCAGACCGCTCATCGCGAAGGTGTTCATGAGCACCTGGCCGATGGTCTGCAGCTGGGCGGGGTTCTGAACCATCATCTTGAACCACTGCAAGCCGACGAATTCGCTCTCCGAAAGCGGTATGGGCGGCTGATAGTCGAAGAATGCGTACACCCAACCGAATAGCGGCAGGTAGCAGAACAAAACCGCGAGAATCACAAAAGGCAGTATGAGCAGCCACAGCCGTATGGCGTGCGACTTGCTGCCTGCCTGTCGTCCCGACTTGCGTCGCCTGCGCTGACGGCTTGTTTCCGAAATGGCCAAGGCCACATCGGATCCCCCATCTTCCAGCGCTTGCGCGACTACCCCTACAACTTTCCTCCGAGTATGCACCATTCCTCCTTTGGCCCGGTGACGCGCCCAAACAGAGGGCACTCAACCAATCTCACATCAGGAGCCCCGCCTTTGATGGCTCAATGCTGTATCCTTATTGATTGGTTTATAAATAAGATAATAAACTCGTTTGACTTTGGTGTCAACTCATCTCGGGTAGGCTTGGAATTGGTCGGAAAGGAGGCTGTCATGCGTTTCAACATCGACGGCCCGGTATGGCAATTCATCACTCAATGCACGCGTTTCCTGATCCTCAACGTGCTCTTCGTCATCACGATCATTCCCATTGTGACCATCGGCCCCGCGCGCACGGCCCTCTACAGCACGGTGTTCGCCTACACCGACAATGAGGGGATCGATCTCGGGCGCGAATACCTGAAACGCTTCAAGGACGAATTCCTGAGATCCATCGCCTCGTCGCTCATCTTCGTGGCGCTTGCAGCCGCAATAGCCTTCGCGATCATCTTCTGGTATTCATCGGATACCACGCTTTCGAACATCACCCTGCCCGTGCTGATCGTCGCGACCGTCGTGGTCGTCATGACCTTCGAATACCACTTCCCTCTCCAGGCACGGTACGACAACACCTTCGCCGGCACGTGGAAGAACTCCCTGATGCTGCCTTGGGCCGTTTTCACCAAGACACTGGCACTGCTGGCGATAGATATGGCAGGAATCGCGCTATTCGTGTTCACCGGCTATCTCAGGGTCGCGTTCCTGCTGCTCGGCTTCGCCTGGCTGGCCTATACCAAATCCTTGATCTATCTGAAGATCTTCGACCAGGTCAGCACTGATCCCCATAAGAAGAGGGAAGCTCCGGACTACACCCTGCCCACGGCCTCGCTATGAGATCCACGCTGTCAACGACCACAGGCATACGGATCCATGCGTGGCGATATCCGGCGTAAGGCACCCATCCGCTCCGGCGAAGGGCCGTACGAAAGGCCGCGCGCACGCCAGAGGGGGGAAGGACTGCGCAAACACCTCACGGGAGCCCTGTATGTGAGGAAAATTGGAAAGCTTGGTGCCAAGCTCCCGATTTTGGGCGGTATTTAGGCCAGCGCTGTTAGTCTTGGGTTGCGTTTGTTCAGGGAACGCTCCGACACGACAGGACTTTGATGGCTTTCGTTAATTTTTTTCTTCAGCTGCTTAAGGATCCCCGCTCGGCCATAGCCGGCTGGATCACCATGGGGGTCGCCCCGACCCTCGGTTTCATCTTCATCATCATCTTCGTGGAAACAGGAGTCGTGTTCTTCCCCTTCCTCCCGGGCGATTCGCTGCTGTTCGCAGCCGGCTTCTTCGCGGCTCCGAGTGCTTCGACAGGGCAATCGGCACTCCCCCTCGTCGCTTTGCTGCCAGTGGTCTGGTGCGCAGCCGTGATCGGGGACCAGTGCAACTATTTCATCGGCCATTTCTTCGGACGACGCATCATCCAGTCCGGCAAGGTCAAGGCCATGACGCCTGAGCGCGTGGCGAAGACCGAGAAGATGATCGAGAAATGGGGTGCACTTGCCGTGTTCCTCGGGCGCTTCTTCCCCTTCATCCGCACCTTCATGCCATTCATCTCAGGCATTTCAGGCATGCGCTGGGCGCGGTTCACCCCCTTCAGCGTGCTCGGTGGCATCGTATGGTCGACGCTGTTCACCCTGATGGGATATTTCTTCGGCGGCATACCCTTCGTCCAGGATCACTTCGAAGTCGTCATCGTCATCATTCTGCTCGTATCGCTGCTCCCCACCCTGATCGGCCTGTTCAAGGCGAAGTTCGGGCACAAGAAGACCCCGGCAGAAGCCGCCGCCAACCCTGATGCAGAGTCCGCAGAGTAACTCGGCACACGGCGCGGCAAGGAAGAAGCCCCGGTATTTCTGCCGCCGAATTGCGAAAGGGCACCCCCTGCGCTAAAGTGGCATCCGTTGTCCTGCCGAGCAAGACAACACCCAATCGGGGCTATAGCTCAGTTGGTAGAGCGCTTCGTTCGCATCGAAGAGGTCGGGAGTTCGACTCTCCCTAGCTCCACGGTTATCAAAGGGCCGGTCCGTCGTGACCGGCCTTTTTTGTTGCCATTTCAGTGTTTTCCCCTTGTGCTTCCATGGTTTCCCGGTTGGTCTGTCTTGACGTGCAATGCCGTGTTTTCGCTTGCTGTTTCCTGTTTGGCGTGGTAATTCATGTGGTAAAAGCAGCATGGTTCACGGGTGCAGGAGGATGTTATGACTCGGAGATTCGGTACGCTTCGGCACAAGAGCAATCGGACGAGCGCGTGGATAGAGGCGAGTTATCTGACGCCCTTCTGGGCTTTTGATAAGTGGCCTGGATTGAGGGAGCGTCAGTATGCCAGCTTCGACATCGAAGACGAGGCCGGTGCACTGGTGTGGCTCAGGGACGCCAAGCTTCGTATCGACGCCCATTCATGGCAGCCTGAAAGGGAGATCCTTCGGGAACAGCAGCGTCGCTCGTTGACCTTCGCGCAATACTTTGAACAATGGCTGGGTCTGCGGCGTACCCGGTCGGGCGACCAACTCCAGGCAGGCACGGTCTACAGGATACGCAAGGACGCGACGAACCATATCCTCCCGTTTTTCGGCAAACGCCGATTGGCCGAGATTACGAGCCGTGATGTGGATCGGTGGTGGGACGGGTTGGATCACTCGCAGCGCAGCATGTGCATCAATGCACTCAAAGTGCTCAAGAGCGTGTTGGCATCCGCCAGCAGTCCCGGACCTGATGGGGAAAGCCCCCTGATTCCCAGGAATCCCTGCACCATCATGACACCATCACAGCGTCGCAACACCGAGACGGTGCCCGCCACGATCGCACAGGTACGCATGATCTATGAGGCCATGCCCGAACGGTATCGCGCGGCGGTGTACATCGCCGTGTTCTGCAACGGTCCGCGCATCGGTGAGATCTGCGCGCTCACCAGAAGCAGCATTGATCTGGACCATATGGTGCTTCATATTCGTACGAGCCGCAAGACCATTGGACCGGAGCTTATTGGCAGGACCAAAACCGAGCATAGTGAACGCGATGAGAGCATACCTCCGCAATTGAAACCTATGATGGAGACGCTGGTCGACCTTACTGGTCCCGAAGCTGGTGCTTTTATTTTCCCCGGTGTCGCTGACCGTTCAGTCCCGTTGCACCCCAACACGCTCAGAGGCTGGTATGACAAGGCCAGAATCCAGGCAGGGCGCAAGGATCTTCGTTTCCATGATTTGCGTCATACGGCGTTGACGTTGCTTGCTCAGCAGGGTGCGACGGTGCGTGAGATCATGGATGCGGCTGGTCATTCGGATCCGCAGACCGCGATGCGTTATCAGCACAGTGTCCAGTCGCGGTCAAGGTACCTCGCCCGCCAGGTAGGCTCGCTCATTCCCGGTGATGATACCGTCGAGTCGCTGCGCTCCCGTATAGAGGATAATGATCAGCGCATACAGGAACTCAGAAAGCAGAACGAACAGCTGTCATCACAACTCTCCACCGCCATGATGCGGCATGAAACGGGCAAACAAGCGAAGAAGCAAGGCTGATTCCTCCCCTGGCTGTCAGATGCCACCCGTCGATCTTCGGCTTTGGCAAAATGCCTGTTGCCGACGGTCTGTCATGGCAGGGACCATTGCGAGGTAGTTGCGGAAGTCTTCGATGACTTGCACGGTGACGTCCAGTTCGCAGGCGATGGCGTAGGTGTCGCCGTCGTATTCGTTCTCGGCGAGGGCGTATTCGCACGGCCGTATGAGCTTGGATGCGGTTTCCATGCGGGTGTGCCGCTCGATCTTCGAGCCCAGGGTTCCCGAACAGGTTTCGTCGGCGTGCTCCCAGTGCACGAGTTCGTGTGCCAGGGTGCAGCGTTGCTGGGCGCTGATGAGCCGCTGGTCTATGAGGATGAGCTTCGTTGCTTCATCGTATATTCCGGTGAGATCCCCCGGAAGCAGGGTGTTGACGACGCTCACGTCGAGGTGCTCGGTGTCGTTGATGATCTGCGTGTATGTCCGGTGCAGGAAATTGGGGAGGATGCGCTTGTTATCGTCCATCGCCGCCTGCCGCCTCAGCCCATTTGTTGGGGTCGTGCGATGCCGCGAGCCTGACGTCATGGTTGCCTATCTTGTTGAGCACGTATGCTGTTTTGTCCGTTTCGGACAGTTCGCTGGGCTGCGGCTCCCCCAGGGTGACGGGTCCGCGCTGGTCGCGTTCGATGAACGCTTCGGCGGATTGGATGAGTTCGTGGGGGTAGACGCCGAACACTTCGGCGAGTTGGGCGAGTTGGGTGACCTTGATGTCACGCTCGTTCTTGAGGATGCGGATCAGGGTGCGTTCGGGGACGCCCGAGCGTTCCGCGAGGCGTTTGATCGTCAGCCCCGCCGCCGATCGTTCGGATGCTATGGTCTTCGCTGTAGCTTCGTTCATGTCCATATGGACACTCTATAACACTGAACAGTCATTATCAAGTCCTATATGGGCACTTCCGATATTGACATGCTGCCTGTTTGGGCATTACCATGTCTTTCATGGACAGTTCAAGTTTCGCGACACTCGTCGCGCACCATGTCGCGGCGGTCATCACCCGGTCGGGCGCTTCCGTGCTGCGTGCCTCGCAATTGACGGGGATCCCTCGGGTGACTTTGATCCGTCGGCTGCGCTTCCCCTCCACGTCACCGTTCGATGTGCATGAGCTGGAGATGCTGGCGCGAGCCTTCCATGTCGACATCGAGACCCTGGTAAGCCCCGACGAAGAGGCGGCCCTACCAGTGCCGGACACGCATCATGGGGTTGCGAGCGGAGAGGCCGATCATGAGTAGCGGTGGCGGGTTCGTGCCGAAGTGGGTGAATCTGAGTGAGGCGTCGGTCATGCTGGGCATGGATCGTCGCCAGATCCTCAAGCTCGGCAGGGAGGGTGTGCTGCGCGTATGCCAGCCCTCACGCCAGTATCGGGTGTCGACGGACAGCATCGAGCATCTGGACGAACGGCTCGTCGAGGTGCGCAGCACCACGAGGATCCATCGCAGGCGACGCCCGTGAGTCTGCGCAGCATGCTGTGGGCGTTGAACGAGGCGCCCACGGGCAAGGACGCGACCGCGAAGGTGATCCTGATCGCCTTGGGTGATTACGCCAATCCTGACGGCACCGGCGCCTACCCCAGCCTGGCGACGCTGTCCCGGATCGCCGAGGTGTCACGCCGCACGGTGCAGTACAAGCTGCGCCTGCTGGAACGGTCCGGAGCGATACACCATGGCAACCAGCGGCTCGCCTCGTACCTGCCCGGCAATCATCGCCCCACGGTATGGGACCTGAACCTGCGAACAACGAGACACCGGGTGGAGGACACGACCGTTACGGGTGCAGATCCTGCACCCGTGGATGTTCACAGGGATGCAGCAAGCGCTGTCCAGGGGTGCAATCACAGCCCCGTAGACGTGCAGCACGGTGCGCACGAACCATATAACCCGACCAATAACCCGGGTGAGAGACTCCCACACCGTCGCCGCCGACCCACAATGAGCGGGATCGGCGACTGGCAACCCGATGCTACACACCACGCTCTCGCCACCACGCTGGGTCTGGACTGTGATGCGGAGTTTGCGAAATTCCGTGACCGTTGCCTCTCCTCGGCACAGGTCAGTGCCGACTGGGACGCGAGTTTCCGCAACTGGCTCAGACGCGGCCTTGAACTCAACCTCACGGTCAAGGCCCGCCACCCATCCGGCCATGTTCACACGCACACCTGGAAATGCACGCACGTGCTCGCCTTGCTGCGCAGGGACGAGGAGAACGCCACTCCCGACGGTCTCGCGGTCACCCTGGCCAAACTGTTGAACACGGGCATCACCGGCATCCAGGCACTGCAACGGTTGGGTTTGCCGACTGACGATGACCTGTCCACGCCGTGACGTGTCCGCACGCACGGCGGACACCAATTGTGCCCCCGTTACCGCGGTTCTCTTTTGCCGGATGAACGCGATAGCAGGGGCCTGTTAGGGCAACCCATAAGGGGCTGCCCCTTAATGATAAGGGAAGAATATGAGGAATTGGAAGAAGGGTGCGACCGTGGCCGCTGCCGTGTTCGCGGCGCTTTCCACGCTCGTTTCACCACTGGCCTACGCTGATGGTGGCGGCGGATCGGGTGGCGGTGGCACAGGCTCCGGTGGTGACGGCCAGATCAGTTTCACGTACCGTGATAGTTATGGTGCTCCCACACTAGGGAATGTGGATGTCGCGTTGGCCGCGATGGGTTTGACGTCCTATAACGACGCTTCACATCCTGCGGATGCGTCAGCGAATACAGCGTTGAATAGTGCGGTGAGTGAATGCCAGTCTCGTTATGCTGCCAAGCATAACGGTGACACGAATGCCGGTTGCAGGTTGGTGAGCGTTGGTGCGGTTTCCACTGACGGAAAGTACACCGGCAGCACAGGCGGCTTCACTACATCGCAATGGGCTTCTGCCTGGAATGCGGTGACTCAGGGGAAGACCTACTCGTATGAGGGCGTCGGCTATCAGACGACGACTCCGTTCTCGGATGGTGTGACCACGATCAATGGACTGGTTGCTCGTGAAGCGGCGAAGACACCAGGAATTATTGTCATCGTCCTTTCCAGTGACGAACCACCGGTCGCCTATAAGCTTTCCGTGTCCACCAAGCAGGCGTCTGCCGCCTCGATGAAGGTGGGTTCCACCGCTGCGGTGCATGATGTGATCACCACGTCGAACAATGGTTCCTCGCTGAGTGAGAATCTGACGGCGAAGGTCATCATGCACTATGACGGGCAGAGGAACGGGTATGTGGCCGCGAGAAGCGTGACGAAGAGCATGGCCATCAGTAATGATGGTTCGAAGAACTCTCCTGATTTCATGCCGTCAGATTTTGGTTTGTCGCATTGGCAGGAAGGCACGTACTGGTTTGACGTGCAGGTTGCCAGGCAGGGGAAGATGCAGGCTGCCGTGGATACCACGGATCGTGAGGCGTCTGAATCGTTCTCGGTTGCTGCGGTGCCTCCCGTGAAGCCTTCGAAGAGCATCGAAGAGGGTACTTCCGCCGACCGGATGGTGAATCGTACGACGATCACGACCGGTACCGGTCGTGGTGGCTATGAGATGACGATTCAGGACAGGATCACGCCTAATGGCGTGAACTATTCCATCGACAACTGCAAGCTGGTGGATACCACGAGTGGTGCCGACGTTTCCGGTGATTTCACGATCACCTGGGATAAGAGCGCGAACACGGTGACCGCCGTGCGTACGAAGGCCAAGGGCGAGATGCCGTTGGATCACACCTATGCGTTCAGCTTCGACGTGACGGTTGCCAAGCCTGACTTCTCCAAGGTCGATGATGTGGCGTCGGTGAAGTGGAATCAGGAGCCGAGTGTGAACACGGATGGCAAGTCGTTCCCGACCTGGCGTCCTAACCCCGACAAGTCTTGGATCAAATACGTGGATGGCAAGTGGCAGGCAGTGATTGACCCGTCCAGGAGCAACCAGACCGGTGCCGACACTGAAACGTTCCTTGACGGGGATACGGTCGGTTCCGTGGTCAACGGGACGGTTGCCGCGAACCTGATCCAGGCTCCTAAGAAGTTGACTTTGACGGATGATTGGGCGAAGGCTGACTACATCTTCGATGCTGCTGACGCTTCCAGGATCCGCGTGTATGCGGCTGATGCGAGCAGTGAGAAGCAGTCCAGTGTCGCGGATATCGCCAACACGGGAAAGGACGTCACCGACCAGTTCACCATCACCGTGAACGGTACGGTTGCCACTGCAACCGCTAAGGCAGATTACCTTGCTTCGTTGAAGGGTCTGGCGAAGGCTCAGCAGCTTACCCTGCTGATTCCGGGAACCGTGAACTTCGCCAACGGTGGCGGCGCCGAGCAGGTGCGCTCCGACTTCGGCAAGAACGCCGGCGACGAGCTGACGTTCTGCACAAATCCACCCAGCGATGAATCGCCAGTGACGCATTCCTCGCTATCGACTGGTACCGCTGGCGCGGGTTTGACGAATGCAGGTTCCGAGACGGTGAACACGCAGAGTGAGGATACGAACGAGCCTGAGATCTGCGGGTATGTGCCCCCGGTGACGAAGGATGTGCTTGCCGAGTCCTCACAGGGCGGCGACCAGTCCAGCGTGGACGGCAAGACCGTGTTCCCCGGCCAGAAGGTCGAATACAAGCTTGAGACCACGCCGAAACTTCCCGCGAACCTCGCCTATCAGGTGACGAACGTGGGTGTGACGGACAGTTACGACCAGTATCTGAACGTGGACAAGCAGACCTTGGAGGTCACCGACCTGAATACGGGCAACATCATTCCCAAGAGCCAGTACACCAGCACTTGGGATGACAGTGCTCACACGGTTCGTCTCGCGTTCTCCGATGCCTGGGTGAAGGCCAATTGGAAGGCCGGATCGAACCCTCGCATCATCGTGCGTTTCGAAGGCACGGTTTCCGCTGACGCTCCCGCGAACACGAAGGTCGACAACCAGTGGAAGTTGACCTTGAACAATTCCATCACCCCGTCGAACATTGTGGAGAACACGCCTCCCGATGACAACCCCTCCAAGCAGGACACTCAGAAGGATGCGAAGATCAACATTGATGGCATGGCCGCCGTATTGGGTGACAGGATCTTCTACCGTGTCAACCTCGATGCTTCGAAGTTGGATAACACCGCGTATGTGGTGCAGCGCTTGGGCATGGTCGATGACTACGACGAGCAGTACTTGAAGCTTGACACGACGGGGATCCAGGTGCTTGACGCCCAGGGCAGTGACGTGACCGGCAAGTTCAACATCCAGGAGAAGGACGGCATCGTGTATGCCTTCTTCAAGACGGTGGACACGACCATTCCCGCCACGGGCGAGACCGTGCTGGGCGACCCGCAGTCGTCGGACCTGAAGGCGTATTCGACCGAGAAGCTGGATCCGCTCACCTCTCCCGCCATCGACCAGAAGGTGCTTGGCCAGACCTACAAGATCGTGCTGCCGATGACGGTGAAGGCCGTCAAGGACGGTTACACGGTGAAGAACACTGCAATCCAGGTCACCGACAACGAGCAGAAGCTCACCAACACCGTGTCCAACCCGTTGAAGGAGATCAACCCCTCCAAGGATGTGACGGTCAACGTGGGAGGCGCTTCGGCCGACGGTCAGAGCATCTACCTGAACCACCTGTTCCTCTACCAGCTGGATAGCTCCACGCTGCACACGAATCGTGCGTACAAGGAGATCACCGACTGGAAGATCACGGACGGCTACGACCAGTCGCACGACCGGTACACCGGCCAGTGGGCGGTGTACGCCACCAAGGATGTGGTCGAATACCAGGACGGCAAGGCCGTGACCCTGGCCGCGAAGGGCAACCGCATCGCCGGCAGTGGCGTGGACTCCACGAAATTCGGTGGAGACCTGTTCACGGCCGTCGACAAGGATGGTGTGCTCACGGTAACCGCCACGGCACGCTATCTGGCCATCGCATCCTCGAACGACACGACCGAGCAGGGTTGGCGTGCCTATGTGCAGATGGAACGCACCAGGACCGGCGACGTCAGGAACCAGTTCATCGAGAATCTGAACGGCCAGGATCGCCCGTCGAACGTGGTCACCACCCACACGCCCGACCAGACGCCATCCATCAGCATCGAGAAATACGATGCGAAGAGCGGCATGAAGGCCGGGGATCGCAATACGCCGGCCGAAGCCTTGAATGTGACGGGTGACACCGAGATCGTGTTCCACATCACCAACACCGGCAAGGCCAGTCTCTCGAAGATCGACTTGAAGGACGCCACCATCGCCGGTTCCGGCACGGTCGTGGACCTCAAGTATCCGGCCAACTTGAACACGCTCGTGTTGAAGCCCGGAGCATCCGTGGACGTCACCGGCACATTGAAGGGCATCAAGAGCAACGACCACCACACGGATCGTGCGAAGGTCACCGCGCAGCCGATCATCGACTGCCCGGCCGTCGACACCGACCCGTTCGAAGGCAAGACCCCAACGGCCGACCCGGACAAGGTGTGCTACGACACTGCGATCAGCGCGCACGACGACTGGAACGGGTACAACAAGCCCACGGCCGCCAAGAACGCCCTCGCGAAGACCGGTGCCGACATCTTCTGGCTGGCTGCCGTCGTAGTTCTGCTTGCTGGTGGCGGTGCGGGACTGTTCCTCTACCGCCGTTCCCTCGCCCTCTCCGACGCTTCCGGCAAGGATACGGACAGCAAGGAGTAATCATGCCTGCCCCGTCCTCTTCTCTCTTCTTAGGACGGGGCATCCCCCAAACCAACATTCATCCAGTCTCGAAAGGAGCCATCATGCTGTGGATCGTGGCTATTCTCGCAGTGTCATTCGGCCTACTTATGGTGCTATCGCTGTGCAGGGCTGCCGCGATAGGAGACAGGCAGCTTGAACACCTCGATGCGGTCAATCACCGCACCGACCCTCATACAGGGCACTGACGGTTCCCCCAACCGTCAGCGCCACGGTCGGCAGCCAACATTCGCCGGCCCATATGATGCCCCGTCTGCTTCCCCCCAGCGGGCGGGGCATCCTTCATCTTCAAGAGTTTTCAGCAAGCAAGGATCGAGGATCTCATGGATACCAGTGATGGGCACGGCGCATGGGCGGTAATCGTCGCCATCGTCGCGGTTCTGGCCGTCCCGGTGCTGATCCTGATGCCTCTGCTGATGTTCTCGCTGCTTATGGGCGGCGGCATGACGCAGACCGGCGATTCGGTATCCAACGTTCCCGACCAGTATTTGGCCGATGTGCGCAAGGCGGGAAGTGTCTGCCAGACGGTCACCGCCCCCGTGATCGCGGCGCAGATCGAGACCGAAAGCAACTGGAATCCCGGTGCGGGCAGTCCCGCCGGGGCCAGGGGCATCGCCCAGTTCATGCCCTCGACCTGGGCGTCCGTCGGCAAGGACGGCGACGGTGACGGCAAGGCGGACATCCTCAACGCGCACGACGCGATATGGACCCAGGGCAACTACATGTGCGGCCTGGCCGCGCAGATCGACGGCATGAAGGCCAAGGGCCTGTTCGCCGGCGACACCCTGCAACTCGCCCTGGCGGCCTATAACGCCGGCATCGGTGCCGTGCAGCGGGCCAAGGGCATACCCGCCTTCCAGGAGACGCGGGCGTATGTGCAGAAGATCCTCGCGCTGATGGCGAAGTACACCGACACGTCTGGCACGGCGGGCGATGCGGGTGGCGCGACCGCCGGCCAGTTGAAGCCGGCGCTGAGCATGAAAGCCGACGGACGGCACGTCAACATCGCGGCCATGGGCATCACTGACACGTATTACGGCGGGCCGAGCGGCTACCCGCCCAGGCAGTGCACCTGGTGGGTGGCGAACCGTCGCGCCAGCATCGGCCGGCCCGTGGATGCGCATATGGGCAACGGTGGTTTCTGGATCAGCAGGGCACGCGCCCTGGGGTACGCGACCGGCCGTTCACCCAAACTCGGTGCGGCGATGTCGATAGCGCCCGGGGTGTTCGGCTCGTCGGGCATCTACGGGCATGTGGCGCTGGTCGAGCAGATCAACGCTGACGGCGGCATCGTGGTGTCCGAATCGGGGTCGTCCATGAGCGCCCCCCAATTGCGGACCTTCACCGCGCAGCAACTCCAGGTCGCCTCGTCCAGCGTCTGGTTCATCTACTAAAGGAGCTTCGATGAAACACACCACCACTCGCACAGCCACGGCACTCACCCTGCTGCTCGCCCTGTCGGGATGCGGGTTCACGCAACCCTCGGCCAGTCCCTCAACGGCCACGGCCTCTCCCAAGGGGGTGGCGGCGCCGACGGTCGTGCCCGCACCGGCAGGCCTGACCATCCCCGGCGGCAAGGCGAAATGGCTGAGCATCCTTCCGGATCCGAACGCCACGGCATGGGACGATTCGACGGCCGTGGCCAGGGACTACACGATAGCCGTCCACACCTGGGACACCACGAGCGACCTGACCGACGCGTACGCCGGCCAGCGGGCCGCGCTGTGGGGCACGAGCCAACTGCAAGAGGAGCAGGCCGCATACGA
The DNA here is from genome assembly GCF_000741705.1 of Bifidobacterium psychraerophilum. Taxonomy (GTDB): domain Bacteria; phylum Actinomycetota; class Actinomycetes; order Actinomycetales; family Bifidobacteriaceae; genus Bombiscardovia; species Bombiscardovia psychraerophila. Next base: position 193,508 of record NZ_JGZI01000002.1, read on the forward strand.
TGCCGACCAGGCCAAGGGGCAGGCGTACTTCAACCAGGAGGCGGTCCACCGCGCCTGGACCAGCACCGCGATCACCTCGACGGGCCGTGACGGGGTGCCCTCCGCATCCGACCAGGATGCCATCACCGTCAACTGGACGATGACCCCGCACCGGCGGGACAACACCAGGGCGCAGGCCCTGAGCGGCACCGATGACGTGCTGCTGTACAGGACCGCCGCAGGTCACTGGCAGGTGCAAGGCTCCTCGACCAGACAGGACGTGCAATGAGCACGCCAACCCAACAGGCCACCCCGGTGACGGTGAGCATCGACGAGCGGGAAGGCGATCTGTGCATCAACGGCACGCACTCCCCGCTCGACGCCCCCGGCATGGACGCGCAGCGCGAGCAGGCGGTGTCGAGACTGCGCCTGCTCGCCAGGCTGCAACGCACCGCGTTCACGGTGACCATCAGCGGCAGCGGCGACACCACCATGCTGGACATCGACCGGCAGGGCGTCGTCACCGACACCACCCCGGTCGAAGAGACGCCAGCGGACACTGCCATCCAGGAAACGGCACCAGACGACGATACCGATGATCTTCTCGACGCCATAGCCGACACGGCGGCCCCCACCGGCGCGGATACACCGGCGGTGAGACCCGAGGCCGCGACACGACGGTTCGGCCGACGCCAGGCCATCGTGGCCTTCATCGCCGCCGGCACGCTGCTGCTCACGGCTGCGGGCGTCATGGCCTCCCGCTGGTATGTCTCCGGCAGACACGATGCGGCATTCACCTCATGCCAAAGCGCGTCCAAGGATCTCGCCGCCTCCCGGAATGCGTTGCGACGGAGCCTCACGGACAGTGCAGCAGCCTCACGCATCGACACGGGCCAGGTCAGGGACCCGGCCACCGTCACCGCACTGCGCCAGGCTCGCAGCCAGGCGGACCTCGGCAGCGCCCCCGCGTGCGCCATACGGATGGACACCGCACAACTCACCGCTCTGGCAGGCAAACTCACCACACTGGCCGCCACGGCCGACGGCCGGACATCGGCGATCGGTGTGGCTGCTGATGCGGTGGTGGCGTCGCGTGATGCGAAGGCGTTGGCGGATGCGAAGACGTCGCTTGCAAATGCGGTGAAGGCGGCCCAGGGCACGCTTGATTCGTCGCATGGCAAGGTCGCGGACAACGCGACGCGTGTGAAGTTGCAGCAGGCCATCGACGCGGCGAACAAGGTACTTGACGACAAGGGCGTGAAGACTGCGAAGCGGTACCAGGATGCGCAATCGTCGCTTGCCGGTCCGGTCAAGGGCGTGAACGACAGCGTGGCCGCTAAGGCTGCGGCCGACAAGACTGCGGCTGATAAAGCGGCCGCCGACGCGGCTGCCGCACAGGCGCAGGCCCCTTCTTCGTCCGGCTCCTCAAGTTCGTCCCCGTCGAAGCGTCGTTCCCAGACATCGGGATCCGGGTCCTCGTCCTCGGGTTCCTCGACGCGTCGCGGAACCTCCGGCTCCACGGGATCGGGTTCCTCCGGTTCGTCGGGCGGGGCACCTTCATGGAGCGTGCCCGGAGCGGGCAGTGATGAAGGCAACATCGGCGGCTCGGATCCGGGACTGTGAACGGCGCGACGGATCCACCCAGGGAAAGGAGGTGAGGCGGTGTAGAGGCATACGGCCGGCAGCCGGTCGCCACGGCGGCACACGAACCATACGGACAGCAGCAATCAATCAGCAAGGAGCATCATCATGCAGGTAACACAGACCATCACGGATCATGTGATCCATTGGACGGCGCAGGCCGAGGCACAGACCGGGGTGCGTATTCTCGCCCTCCAGAATCCCGCGCCGCAGGCCCCTCCGGGAAGCGAGAAGTTCATGACGCTGATCGGCCTGGGCAAGTGGATCGCCATGATCATCTGCGTGTTCGCCATGATCCTGGGCGCGGCCCTGTGGGCCATCCATGCCAGGCGTGGCGATGACAGCGATGGGATCAACAAGGTGGGGATCGCCCTGATCGCGGTCATCATCATCTCGTTCGCCGCGAGTGTCGTCGGCTGGCTGGGAGGTTTCTAGGATGAGGCGACGTACCATCACGGCGCTGTTGCTGCTCGCCCCCCTCGCCCTGACCTCCGGGTGCGGCTGGGGAGGGCCGGCCGCCGCGCCTTCCACCGGCTCCTCCACCAGCGCATCGCATTCCTCGACGTCGACGGATGCCACGAGCGTGCAGCCCAGCGTCTGCGGTTTGCCGGGTTCCGGGGACTCCACCACCCTCACTACGGCACCGCATGTGGATGAATGGCGTTACGAGAACCAGACCCTGTGGCCGTACCCGTATGCGAAGAGCTACGGTCCCGGCGTCGTCAAGGACGATGGCATGCGCAGCTGCTTCTCCCATGACCCGCAGGGCGCGTTGTTCGCGGCGGCCAACATCGCGGCCATGACCACGGACCAGAACCTCATGAGCGACCCGGAGCATGCGATCAGCCTGTTCGGGAAAGGCTCGCAGTATGACCGTACGGCCGCGAAGATCCGCCAGCTCGGATCCTTCCCGGTCGGCAGCGCCTCAGATTCGCGTGGCACGTCGGCCGGCTTCCGGATTCTGGACTTCACGGACAGTGAGGCGACCGTGGACCTGGGGTTCGTGGGCACGTCGGCCGGCCAGTCCGTGGATCTGAGCATCGTCTACCATCTCGTCTGGTCCGACGGTGACTGGAAGCTGCGCTGTGAGAAGGACATCCCCATCACGTCGGCCGTGATCCCCTCGTTCACCGGCTACACAGAGTGGAAGGTGTCCGGCTGATGGATTGGCTCGATCAGATCGGCGAGGTCGCCTCCGCCATCAACCCGTTGAACATCGCCGGCACGGCGATCGGGAAACTCGTCAGCGGCATCTTCAGCATCATCGCCGGCCTGGTCAGCGACGCGGTCGGCGGCGCGGTCAGCTCGTTCGCCACGCTGTGGATGAAGGTGCCCACGCCGACCATATCCGGCAGTGACGCGAAGGCCGTCAATCCCAGCGACACCGCCGGCGTCATGCAGGCGTTGGGATACGTGAAGTGGATCAGCCTGGTCATGGCGGTGTTCGCCATCATCCTGCTCGCCGCCCGCTGGGCCATGAAGGCGAGGAGGGGCGATGGTGAGAACGCGTTCGGACGGCTCGGCGTGATCCTCGCCGCCGTCATCGGCATCTGCTCGGCGACCGCCCTGGTCATCACGGTGTTGCAAACCGGGCCGAGCAGGGTCGGTGGCGTGGTCGGCAAGTTGCAGGCGCACCTGTGGTTCTACATGCTGGTGGCGGCGGCCATCAGCGTCATGGTCGGCATGGTCCGGCTCATGATAGCCAGGGACACGCGGCCGGCCGATGACACGTTGAAATCGCTGGTGCGGCTCATCGTGGTGGCCGGTGCCGGCACCACCCTGGTGCAACTGGCCCTGAACGCCGGCGACGCGTTCTCCACATGGCTGCTCAACGCGGCCACCGACCACGACTTCAACACGGCGATCACCAAGGATCTGCAGATCAGCGGCCTGATGCCTGGAGGGGCGCTGCTCATCATCATCCTGGGCCTGCTGTCCCTGATCGCCTGCCTGGTGCAGATCGCGCTGATGATCCTGCGCTCGGGGTTGCTGGTCGTGCTGGTCGGGATCCTGCCGCTCGCTTCGGCCAACACCAACACGGAATGGGGGATGAACTGGTACCACAAGAGCCTGGGATGGCTCGTGGCGTTCGTCCTGTACAAGCCGGTAGCGTCGATCATCTACGCGACCTGCTTCTGGATGATCAGCGGCGGCGCATTCGGCGACCAGTCGGGCACCATCGCCGGGCCGATGGTGGGGTTCGTGTTCATGGTCTGCTCGATAGTGGCCCTTCCCGCATTGATGAAGTTCGCCGTGCCCGCCGTCAGCGCGATGGGTTCCGGTTCGGGGGGCGGCGGTGCAGCCGCGGCAGCCCCGACCGGGGCGATGATGCTCGCCCGCGGCTCCGCGTCCTCCGGATCCTCCTCCTCGTCGCCAGCCCCGGCATCCGGCGCGACGTCCGCGCCTTCGGGTGCGTCGACGGCCGGCGGATCCTCCTCCGGTGCGGCCACTG
>NZ_JGZI01000003.1 GCF_000741705.1 Bifidobacterium psychraerophilum
GCCGCCCCGGCGGCCGCACCCCAGGCGTCCGGTGCCGCCAGCGTGCCCGACAGGACCACGGGAGGTGACCAGGCATGAGCGCACACGACAATCCCATCCACAAGCCACGCACCTACGGCAACTGGATCGAACCCAGGACGCCGGGCATCATCCCCGGACTCGGCCTGCTCGGCAGCGCCCTGGTGTTCGCCGGCATCTTCCTCGCCCTGCCGTTCATGATGCTCAACCTGTATGTGCCGGCGATCACGATATTCCTGCTGACATGCGTGTTCGCGTATCTGATCAGCAGGAAGGACGTGCACGGCAAGAGCATCGCCACGAAGGTCATCGTCAAATGCGGCTGGTGGATGGCCACATGGAAAAGAGAGCACATGTTCAGAGGCGGAATACTCGGATACGGACCCGAAGGGTCCATGATCCTTCCCGGCCTGCTGGCCAGGACCCAACTGCTGCACGCCACGTCGGCCAACGGCGATTTCGGCGTGATCCACTGCCCCAGGCAGCACACCTACACGCTGGTGATCCGCACCTCGCCGAACGGCGAGGATCTCGTCGATCCCGGGCAGATGGACCGGTGGGTGGCCGAATGGGCGCAAAGCAAGGCCGACATGGCCGACGAGCAGGGCCTGTTGCAGTACACGGTCACCGTGGAGACCTCCCCGGCGAACCCCCTGCAACTGCGCCAGGAGGTCACCGGCCAAGCGGACGTGAACGAACCCGATTTCGCGGCGTCGGTCATGACCAGCATCGTGGACACCTACCCGCAGGGATCCAGCCAGGCGAACGCATACGTGGCGTACACCTATTCCGACCGCAGGGCCGGCGGACGCCGGCGCGGCAGGGACGTCATGCTCACGGAGCTCTCCTCGCGACTGCCCTACCTGATCCACAAGCTCCAGGCGACCGGAGCGGGGGCGTGCACACCGATGGGACCGGCGGAACTGTGCCGATACGTGCGCATCGCCTACGATCCCGAACAGGCCCAGCAGTTCGACCTCGCCGACATGCAGGGCATCGACGTGGATCTCGCCTGGAGAAACTGCGGACCGATGGCCACCCAGGCGTCCTGGGACTCCTACCGGCACGACAGCGGAGTCTCCGAGACCTGGGAAATGACCATGACCCCCAAGGGCGTGGTCCAGGCCACCATCCTCAAACGGCTCCTGACAGCACAGCAGGACCTCATGCGCAAACGCGTCACCTGGATATTCCGACCAATCCCGGCGGAGAGGAAGCCGGACATCGTGGACCGTGACGTCAACCAGGCCGACTACGCGATCAACAGCGCCAAGAAGGCGAAGGCGCGCGACCGGCGTCGCGCCAGGGCCGTCAACCAGACCGCCGAGGAGGAATCCAGCGGGGCCGGCCTGGAGAACTTCTCATGCCTGGTCACCGTCACCCTGAACGGTCACGCCCAGGGCGAGGACCGCGCCGACGTGGCCTCGTCTATCGAGAACCTGGGGGCCACGGCCAGGCTGCGACTGCGACCGGTGTACGGCTCACAGGACTCCGCGTTCGCCGCCGCCCTGCCCCTGGGCCTGTCGCTCAGGCAGTACCAGGCGGTACCGGCCAAATATTCGGACATGCTCTAAGGAGGGCATCATGGCAGACATGCACGCACCCGCACGGTTCAAGGGATTCAAGGGGCCGGCCGGAGGATGGAGCACGGTGGTGCAGGCCCCCAACGAGTGGAGGGCCAGCACCGCGCAGTCATGCGGCCTGTGGCCCTTCTCCGTCGGGGCGGGCACGCCCATGATCGGCGTGCCGATGGGACAGCAGCTGTTCACCGGCTCGACGCTGTGCTGCGACCCGATCAACTGGTTCATGCGCGCCCATCTGATCTCCAACCCCTCGGCGTTCGTGTTGGGCAAGCCGGGCCTGGGCAAATCTACCGTGATCCGCCGCTGGGCCGTGGGCTACGCCCACCAGGGCGTCATCACCATGTTCCTGGGCGACGTCAAGGGCGAGCACGTGCCCATCATCAAGGCGCTCGGCGGCCAGGTCATCACCCTGGGACCCGGCATCGGCTCCATCAACGTGCTCGACCCCGGCGGGGCGCTGCACGCGCTGGACAGTCTGACCGGCAAGCTGCGCGAGGAGCTGCACAACGCGATCCACACGCGACGGCGCAACATGCTGCGCGCCCTGATCACCATCAGCCGTGGCACCAGCCCCACCCAGCGCGAGGGCACCATCATGGACCGTGCGCTGCGCGTGCTGGACGACCGGTTCGCCACCCGGTCGCCGCTCATGAGCGACCTGCTCGGCATCATCCGCGAAGCCCCCCAGGAGGTGCGAGCCGTGGCGTTGGACCGTGGCGACGACGCCCGCTACCGGGACATCACCGAGAACCTGGAATCCTCGCTCATCGACCTGTCCGGCAGCGGCGACATGGGCGACATGTTCTCCAACCACACCAGCGTGCAGATCGACCCGACACGACCCGTGGTGTTCGACATCCACGCCATCAACGAGGTGGACCAGAACCTGCGCGCGGCCGCGCTCATGGCCTGCTGGGACGCCGGTTTCGCGGCCGTGGACGCGAACCACTACCTCGCCAGGCAGGGCGTGGCCCCGCTGCGCCACTACTTCCTGGTACTCGACGAGCTGTGGAGCGCGCTGCGCTCCGGGTCGGGCATGGTGGACCGCGTGGACCAGGTAACCAGGCTCAACCGCACCTTCGGCGTCGGCCAGGCCCTGATCACCCACACCATGAGCGACCTCGAATCCCTGGCCGAACCACAGGACCGGATGAAGGCCAAGGGCTTCGTGGAACGCTCCGGCATGGTGCTGTGCGGCGGCCTTCCCGAAGGTGAGCTGCCCTTGCTGAACCAGGCGATCAGCGTGTCCCGCGTGGAGATGGACCTCCTGAAATCATGGAGCGACCCGGGCGCCTGGGACGAACGCTCAGGCGTCGAGTCCGACCCTCCCGGGCGTGGCAAGTTCCTCGTCAAGGTCGGCGGACGTCCCGGCATCCCCTTCCACCTGAAGCTCACCGGCCAGGAACTCGACCCGAACGACACCAACCTGCTGTGGCACGCGCCACGGCGAACGAACGGCCAGGAGGCGGAACATGGCATCGAATAACCGCAGATCGCAGCCACAGGCGTACAGCGACACCACCATCCTCATAGTGGGCGGCCTCGCCGTCGCGGCGGCCGCCGCCTGGACCATCTGGGTGGCATGGCATCTGGGCATGCTGATACAAGACCGCCACATGCCGCACGTGGGCATGGGCACGCTCCTGTCGGGCCTGTTCCACGGGACCATCGCCTGGCCGGGCGTCGCCGGATGGATCATGGTCGCCGTGCAGATCGCGGTGTACACCGCCCTGATCGCCCTGTTCCTGATGATCCGGGCAGCACACACGGGCGGCCGTACCCGCATCGACGACAAGGCCAGGTATCTCGGCCGTGGCAGGGACATCGCCAGCCTCACCAGGAAACAGGTCGCCCGGGTCGCCAAGCGCCTCGGCGTGACCAGTGATGCGGTGGGCCTGACGCTCGGCCGGCACATCCCCTCCGGCAAGACCCTGTACATGACCTGGGAGGACACGCTGCTCACGGTCGCCGGCCCCAGGACCGGCAAGACCACCTGCCTGGTGATCCCCTCCATACTCGACGCCCCCGGCGCGGTGGTCGCCACGTCGAACAAACCCGACGTGATCCAGGCGATCCGCGCGCCACGATCCGCGAAGGGCACGGTATGGGCGTTCGACCCGCAGCATATCAGCGACGAGGCGCGCACCTGGTGGTGGGATCCCCTCAGCTACGTCACCGACGACACGAAGGCCTTGCAGATGGCCGGATACTTCGCGGCCGCCACCACCGACCCCAACGCGAAAAAGGACGCGTTCTTCGACACGGCGGCCGAAAGCCTGCTCTCCTACCTGCTGCTCGCCTGCGCGCTCTCCGACCAGCCGATCACCCAGGTATGGCATTGGCTGACCAACACCAACGACACCAGTCCCGTCGACATCCTGCGCCAGGGCGGCTATCCGCTGCTCGCCGACAGCCTGGAAGCGGTCATCGAATACCCCGACAAGCAGAAACAGGGCGTCTACGGTTCCGCGCAGAACCTGTGCCGCGTGCTCACCAGCCCCACGATCACCGCCTGGGTGACCGACACCGGCGAGGGACTGCCCTGCCTGGACGTGCACCGCTTCGTCGGATCGAACGACACCCTGTGCCTCATGAGCCGCGAGGGCGTGGGCACGGCCGGTGCGCTCACCCTCGCGATCACGGCCGCCGTCGCCGAGGCCGGCGAGGAACGCGCACGGCGCGAGGGCGGCCGGCTGCACGTCCCCCTGGTCATGGTCCTCGACGAGGCGGCCAACATCTGCCGGTGGCGCGAACTGCCCGACCTGTACTCGCACTACGGCAGCCGTGGCATCATCATCCTCACCTTCCTGCAATCCTGGTCCCAAGGCGAGCAGGCATGGGGGGACAAGGGCATGGAGAAGATGTACAGCGCGGCCAACATGGCCGTCTACATCGGCGGTGTCAAGGAGGAACCGTTCCTCAGATCCATGAGCGGCCTGCTCGGCGAATACGAGTACGTGTCCCGACAGGTCGGCTACAGCCGTGGCGAGGGCAGCTCGACCATGAGCATCACCCGCGACCACATCCTCGACATCGACGACCTCGCCGCCCTGCCCAGGGGCCGCGCACTGCTCATGTCATCGGGCAACCGTCCCGTCCTCATGAGGACCATACCCTGGATGGACAGGCCCGACGCCAAGGAAGTCATCGAACAGCAGGAGAAGGAGCGCCAGCATGGGCTTGGGTGAGGAGACGGCCAACCTGCTCGACGCGGCGTTCGAAGGGCCAGAACCCCAGGAGGAGACGCCCGAAGCGCCAGAGGCGCGGCTCGTGTACGCCAACGTGTACGAATTCGTCTCCCAATGGCTCCGGTTCATGTACCGGCGCAACGTGAACGGCAAATCCGCGTACTGGAACGCCACCTGGTGGAACAGCCAGGAAGCCGAATCACGGCTCACGGAACTCTGGCGCACCTGGGAATACTACCGGCAGGACCCCATCGGCATGGCCTTCTGGTGGCGGGACTTCTGCGACCCGACCATGAGCATCCTCCTCAGCGAGGACGGCCCCTTCAAAGCGACCTGGGACGAGGACCGCGACCGCAGCAACGGGAAGGAACCCCTGGCCTGCGCGCCAGCACCCGAAGGCATGTTCAGGGACGAACGCGCCGACGGGAGGATGCCACCAACCAAACTCACCGGGACAGACCCTGTTGACGCACGTTCCCGCGCCCTTTCCTGACACCCCGGGCTTTGGACGCCGTCTTGCCTCCCTTCCTCGCGGCGGCGTTCCTGCCGGCCACCGGCGCCTGGCTGGCGGACTGGCCGTGCGACACCTCGACCAGCATCCGCCCCTGTATCTCATCCTCGCCAACACCCTCGGCGCGCATCCGGTCGGCCTCACCCTGGATCCGGTCGGCCTGTCGAAGACCATGCCTGCATCGTCCTGGACCTGCCCAGCTCGTTCTCGTCACGTTCGCGCAGCACCGCGTCGCCAGGCTTGTCGGATTGTTCGGTGTCAAGCGTCGATTCCAGCTCGTCCACGCGCGCCATGCTCTGCCCGGCCTCGTCACGCCGCTGCTCCGCCTGACCGTCACGGAGGGCCGCCGTCACGTTGAGTGAGTCGCTTTTGCTGATCGCGTCGATGATCGACGCCCTGTCGGGATGATCCGCGATCCTCACCCCGTAGCGTTCGAGCACATCCTGCTCGATCCTCTGGCGTGCCGCCTCCATCCGTTCGTCCCGGCCCTTCCAGGTGTCGGTGATCTGCACCAGGTCCGCGATCCGTTCCGGTGATGCCTGGTCGATCCACCCTTCGGGCGTCGCGGCCCCGACCTCGCTTAGGCTTGAAACGCGCAGCGCCTCGATCCTCTGAGCGATCTCCCGACTGTCCCTGCCGTCGCTGTCGGCGGCCTGCTCGTCATGTTGACGCCGCATGGCGTTCATGGCCTCCAGTGCTGTGCCGGCCAGCGTGGCTCCCCCTCGAACCGGAGCCGTGGACCCCTGGACGATCTCCGCATCCGATGCGCCGTTCTCCATCATGTCCATGATCGTGTCCTTTCCTATGCTGTGTCTCAGCGTCCGTGTGACTGTTCCCGGCCTATTCCGGGCTGCTGAGACCGTGGGCTGGTCCTGATGCCGCTAAGCGCGCCGGCCGCCATCGAGGTCTCCGGGTGCGTGATGCGCACGAGATCCTGCAACTGCTCCTCGGTGAGCGTGCCCTTGCCGGTACCGGTAGAGGGCGCATGTGGTTCGACCTGCTGCCGTGCCTGGGGCTGGGACGTCTGTCCTGGGCTGGGCAAGCCGTTCGCTATGACACTCAATTCGCCGAGCAGGGCGTCCTTGGTGACGCGCGCATGATAGGCGTCGCCCCTGGCTCGCATGGCCTGTTGGATCGCCAGGACCGTGGAGAACAACTGCCGGTACATGATGGCCTGCGCCATGACGGGGTTGCCGTTCGATTGCAATGTGGACAACGCCAGGGCCGCATGCATCATCACTGTCTTGGGCACATGGCTTCGCTGTCGCGGCGGCCGGTACGTCTGCGCGCTCCTGGAGATCTGCCGAGCGGCCTCCGCGATAGGTCCGGGCGTCGGTTCCACCGCCCTCGACCATGAAGCGAACGCGCCCGCCGTGCTCCTGGCCACCTGCGACCAGGTATCACGGTCGTTCGGGTCGATGCTGCTCAACGCGCGATTCATCCGCGCGATGTCATCGGCCACACGCTGCGGGGTCGGTGGTACCTCGCCTGCCTGCGGGTGCGCCACACGCCGTCCCTTGAAGGCGGCCACCCACTCGTCTGTGGCCTCCTGCGAAGCTTGGAGCGTGGCATCCCCCCAAACCTCTCGAAGACGTGGCAGCCGCAGATCACGGGCGAGGGTTCCTCCCCCGTACCAGGCCGGCGTCTCACCATATATCGGCTTCTCCGCAACCGAATAGCCGGTGACCACATCATGTGTCCCCTCCGCGAATCGCGGACGGATCAGAACACCTTGCCCGCGCAGACGTCGAATGAACGACGCTTCGTCCCGGGATGTCTCGGCGGCCGCTCTGATGCGGCTGGCGAGATCATGGCGTGGCTGATCGGCTCTCATCTGTTCGGCAATCAGCCGACGCCGTTCCTGCACCGGTAGCGAACCCCATGAGATCTCGGGTGACTCGGATTCAAGCTTCGCCCGGGCCCGGTGCCTCGCCTGTGCCTCACGCTCCCCGCGCTGCCATCCACGGGTGGCGCATCTGGTCTTGTCGTTGCCCAGCTCCTCCAGACCATGATCCCTCTCCAACTGGCGGCACACCCGCTGCGCTTTCTCGTAGTCATGCCACACCCAAGCCTTGGTGCCGTCCGTGCGTATCTGGTTCACCGCGATGTGGATGTGGTCGTTACCGTCACCCTTCTCACCCGACAGTCCATGTCGTATCGCAACCCACCGGCATGGCGCCTTAGTGCCGTCCTCGTCACCGAATCCCATACGCTCCACGAACTCGTGGGCGATGGCCTGCCATTCCGTATCGGACAGCACGCCATCCTCCCGGCTGATAGCCAGAGAGCAATGCCACACGTTCCCGCCACGCATCCGCTCACCGAACCGGCGTGACGCATTATCCAGATACGAGCCAAGCTCGCTCACTGCGGACGCGTCCAGTTCGACACCGGTGAACGACAGCTCACTCCAATCGTCGCCGGCAACGACATGCTGATCCACATGCTCGTTATGCCGGCCACTGCCGGCCAGATACCGGACCAGTCCCTGCATGCGACTGCCGCGCGTGATGTTCGGAATCATAGGCACTTCCCGATCATCAAGTCGATCAGCCTCTGGGAGTCACGCAGCAAGGGGCGCATCTGCTCGACCAGACGGAGCACCTGCCTGTCAAGCACGACGCCCTGACTGTTCGCCACCCGGGCGATCTGGTTGATGTTCGTGCCCACCTTCGCGATCTGAGTGGCAAGCCTTGTCGCCTTTTCCCGAAAGTCGACCAACTCGCCCTTGGTCACCGCCTGATCCTCGACACGGGGAGCCAACAACGTTTCACGCGCATACCCGGAAAGATTCAACCGCTGCGAACCACCTGACAGGCCGGATCTCAAAGCCCAGGCCGCGGCATGCTCGACGAGACGGATCTTCTCGACCTCGTTCAACCGGATGTGGAAGTCCAGCCCACGTTCTTGGGTCCCGTCGCCACCAGCACCGCTGATGGCCTCGGCAAGATCGTCCTCCAGTTCATCACCCATGCCAATCACCATCCCCTCAACAGCCAGCGCAGCGACCACAGGCAAGCCCGTGGATGATCCGACAGGATCCCATCGCCACGCACCACGGTGCGATCAAGCGTGAATGTGTACACATTCACCTTAGCTTGCTACTGACCAATAGTATCATAACAATGCCCATTATTGTCATAATAGGCTAGAGTGATACTCAAAGCACCACCGACAGCCGCATGAATCGGATCGGTAGACCGCCACCACCGCAACGCAGTATCCCCACCACAAGGAGCATGCCCGAGATGACATCGAGAACAGCGGAAGAAACCATCAAGGAACTGCACAACGAACTGAACGAGGCAAAGAAGAACCTCGACCAGTTCCGCAAAATCACCGGCGAGATCAAGCAACGCGCAGAAGAGGCACACCAGCTCCTTGAACGGCTCAGATCGAATCCGAACCTCAGCGAATCACAGATATTCGAGTCCGCGAACGTGCCGAAAAACGTACAGCGACTTATCAAATCCACATCAAGAATCAAGGATAACGATGCGGTTCACTCGCAACCTTCGACCCAGAGAACTCCCTTCTCCGAGAATCGTGATGAGTGACTTGCCCCTCATTGGCAAACAGTAATGCCCCGCAAATGCGGGGCATTACTTATTCAGTACGGGTGGTTGCCTGCACTGTTCTCATGCTGGTATTGGCTTGTGCTTCTATTCTTCTTGACTGTTTTGGTCTGCGATTTCCTCGATGTTGTCGATGAGTATTTCCATGTCCAATGCCGAGGCATTGTAGGGGCCGTAATGAATGTGGCCGCATATTCTTGCTTGTTCGGCGTCGATGAGGGGTTGAACGAGTTCAAGGTATTCTTCGTTGATGTACGTGTGCCCGCGCATGGGAATGTAGCCGTAGGCCATGAGGTTGACGCTTACCGGGTCGGCTCCCATGTTGCCCTTCTCGTCTCTGCACACCGTCATCAGTGCCAGTGATCTGTCGGCCTGGAATCGGCAGACCGTGTAGGTTATCGGTTCATCGAAGCCGTTGGTGCCGGTCAGTTCATGTCCTTGACTGTCGTTGAGGAATTGCATTGTTGCTTCTTTCCCTTGTGCGGTTCCAATCATTTTTTTGGAACTTCTTGAACGATTTCCGCGACGCGGTGGAGCGCACGAATGCAAGCCTGAGCGGCGCGAGAGAACGCGCCTGTGGCGTGTGACCGGAGTGGCGTGCAGGCCCGAAGGCCCGTGTGCGGCGGCTGCATTTACCGACGCATCCGGGTTGCATGAGGCAGCACCGGCGCTACAGTGGAACCGAGTCAAGAAAGGACGAAAAAGGCGCGCAGCGAAGCGCAGCCACGATCATGAGGACACTAATGCGACCGCCCTATCGGCGGTCGTTCCTCTCATCGATGCGCGGGTGAAACCCGCTCCATCTGCCGCCGGTAGGCGAGAGCGGTTTGGAGTGTGCCACGTTGTCTGTGGCGCGCGAGAAACGCACGGGACGCGAGCCTTGGGCACTCCACGCTGACTGTGGAGTGCCCGGCTGGTTCAGTGTGCCAGGAGTTTTTGCACGGTCTTACGGTCGCTGTCCTCGTAGGCTGGGTAGCGTTTCGATTCCTGGAAGTCGCCGTTATCGTCAAGGGTCAACGCGACTTTGCGCAGCCCGTTCACGAAATAGTAGATTGGTTTCTTCTTCCACTGGCTGACTTGGCCACTGTCGATGAGCTGCTGGCTGTGCTCGCTGACGGGCGTGCTGTCGGCCTTGCTTTTCACTGCTTCGAGGTAGGCGACTTTTTTTCTCAGGGCGGTTATCTTGCTGCCGAACGTGCAGCGTTTCGCATCCCTGTGGTTCTTGTTCCATGCTTTCGCTGCCTCGTTGTCGGCTATCATCTGGGCTAGCTCGCCTTTGAAATAGTCAAGGTTGTTGACGCTCGTAGCGGCTCCCACGCTTGCCCAGCCTGTGCGTCCCACTACGCGCACATCCTGCAACTGTTCGTTGTCTTCCTTGAAGCTCTCGACCATTTCGAGCATGTCCACGCGATCGGCTGCACGCTCTTCCTCGTCAGCAAGGCGGCGCGTCCTGTCCCACTGCCGCTGCACATGCTTGTAGATGTTGCCGCGTCCCTCGATGTTCGGCTGGCCGAACGGAATCGCATGCGCCTCGTCGCGTGCCGCCTGTTCGGTCGATTCCCGTTCGCTTCTGACCCGTTCGAGTCTGCTCTTCGCCTGTTCCAAACTGTTCGCTTTGATGATGGTAGTCATGATGTGCTGCTCCCTAGTTGATGCTGACGGTGACGTAATCGGTGGTGAAAGTCTGTGGCAAGTCGGGAAGGGTGAACCGTGATGGACTGCATTTCTCATGCTCTGATTGCAGTCGTTCGTATTGTTCCGTGCTGATTTCCCACTCGTCGCCGCAGTCGTTTTCCAGATGCCACACGTCGGGCGCAATCGTGTTCATCCATGAGATAATTTGGTCTGCGTCATCGTTGCCGATGCCCTCGCTATGCACATAGGTGTCGCATTTGTTCCATGTATGGTTGCTCTCTGATGGCTGCTCGATGCTGATTCTTAGTGTGCGGCTCATGAGTTCTACCCCCCTTGTTTTTTCTTTTTGGCCGGTTGGTCAAGCGAAGCGTTATCGAACAAAGCGGGTTCCGTCATAAGCGACGCTCCGAGCTTGCTCGCGTGCGTCGCGTTGACGGGTTCCGCGACTTCGATATGATCCAAGGCGATAGCCGACCGGCCAAAAAGAAAACAGAAAAGCACAGCCGTAAGGCTGCTCCGTCTCCTGCTCGATGCCTCGCCTCTTCTCTGAGGCATCGAGGCCACGGCCACGCTTTCGGCCGCCTTCATGTGTTTGCATCCGCGTTTGGCGGACGCTCCTTTCGATGGTCATCACAGCCGTGGGCTGCTCCATTCCCCCTGCATCGCGCGATGGCGACGGTGGGGTATGCCCGCCGTTGTTGTGCGGCGGGCGTGACGCTCAGTCGTGGAAGTATCGTGGCGAAAGAATCGATTTGGGGAATGATACGCAATGTGAATCGTCGTAGTCGTAGTCGCTGATGTTCAGGTAGCCATCGTGTTTTTCGATGAGGCTGTCCAGATTTTCCGTGGTGAGAATGTCCATCAGATGGTTCACCAGCACATGCCGTTCAATGGTGGCCGGCTCTCCCAACTTCCCGCACCTCGATTTCAAGGCGCATCGAATACAGGTTCTCCACTCCGTTCAGGCCAGACATCAGGTTTCCGCTCCCCTTTCCAGACGTTTCCCGACGGATCCTTCATCTTGGTAACTCATCCTCTGGTAGATCACCTCGTGCTGTTCTCTTCCTTACGGTGATCTGCCACAACGCTGTCCCGCTCGCACTGGAACATGTCGTAGTAGTCGCCAATGATCCCGTCCTCCGTATTTTAGTCACCGGGTTCGCTGGCTTTGGAGCCGATCACTTCGACTGGGGTCTCGTTTATGCGAAACATTGTCGGTTCCACTCGCAGCGTTTCTGGCGATACGCCGAAAACTCTTTTCTTTGAGTTTCTCTAGTATTTCCAATGGTTTTTCGTTGTGGTTCTCAATTGTTCCACGTTGCATGATGACCCTCATTAGGCCAGGAAACGTAGAGATAGGATACGTATCCGGCCGGAGAGGCTGACTTACCATATCAAGAAGGAAAACCTTGCGTGGCACTTTCGGCTGAACCATTCAGAGAGGAATCGTCAGAAATATGCCATATCTCTCGAAACCCATTACACGAAATCACTCGAACGAAGCAAACAAGTCATCATCTTCCCCTTGGGTGTTAAAGCAGTGGCATAGCCTTTCTCATCGGTATGACGATTCTCATGAATGCTGTTTTGCAGTTGAAGGTGCAGTATATTGGTTGTATGGGTTTAGTGGCGGAGATTCGTGATACTGCCTTGGCATCCTTGCCTCCTGCTCGGAAGGCTGAGTTTGAGCAGTATCTGACACCTGAGAGTGTGGCGCGTCAGGCGGTGAGTTTGTTCACGCCTGCTGTGAATCCTGTGCGGATTTTAGATCTTGGTGCCGGTACGGGTATTCTCGGGGCTGAGACTGCTGCGTTCTCAGCTCAAGGCAGTTCGCTGACCGCTGTGGAGATTGACGGCCAGTTGGCTGCTCTTGCCCATCTGACCTTCGAGCATGTCGGTGTCACACATCAGGTGGTTTGTGATAATGCGTTGTCGGTGTTGCTTGATCCGGTTTTTGATCGGGTAATTCTTAATCCGCCGTATAAGAAGATAACGCCGATCAGTCTGGCTACGGAATCGGGTTATGTGTCAGTGTCCAACCTGTATACGGCGTTTCTGGTGCGGGCGGTGTGCGCGTTGCGTCCTGGCGGCGAGTGCGTGGCGATTATTCCTCGTTCGTGGATGAATGGGGAGTATTTCGCCCCGTTTCGCCAGTGGCTGTTCAGTGTCTGTTCGATTGATGTGATTGCGGTGTATGGTTCGCGTCAGGATCATTTCAAGGATTCCAGCGTTCTTCAGGAGATCATGCTGCTGAAGGTATCGAAGCGCAGACAGTGCCCTATAGTCTCGGTATATAACGGGATTGCTCCTCTTGATGATTTGCGTAGCAAGGGGCATCGGGATGCCATGTTGAATGACCTGTTGGTGGGTTCCAGCCGTATTCTCCGCATCCAGGTTCAGGATGCGCTGTTGGCCGGTCTGCCTACGCTGGCGGAATCCGGTTTATGGGTGTCGACCGGTAAACTGGTGTGGTTCCGTAATCGCGATATATTGCTGAATGAACCTGTCAAGGATGTTTTGCCGTTGTATTGGTCAGATAATGCGTCGTCGCTTGAAGCCACTCATCCGATGATGGGTTCGCGCCGTGAACAGTGGGTTGATGCGAAGGCTTACGAGAGGCATGTGGTGCTGCCCGTGGGCAGTTACTGTCTGGTGAATCGGTTCTCTTCCAAGGAGCAGTCGCGCCGGGTAATGCCATCGTTGCTGTCGAGCACGGTGCCGTTCGTGGTGGATAACAAACTCAATTATGTGCATCAGGGGACGTCACGTAACACGATTCCCCTTGACCGTGAGCTTGCCGCTGGCGTGACCTTGTGGTTGTCCTCGAGTCTGGTGGACAACTGGTATCGGGAGGTCTCCGGCAGCACGCAGGTCAACGCAACCGATCTGCGTGAATTGCCCATACCTCCAAGGCACGCCCTGCTCGATATCGCTCGGCGGCTTCCTATCGAAGACAAGCCCTCGCATGAGGATGTTGATCGCGTGATCACGACTGTAGTGGAAAGGTTGAACCGGTGAATGATCAGGACAGCTTGATTCAAGGGGCGCAGGATTTGCTTGTCCGACTTGGATTCGACAGCGAACGGACCAATGAACGATCCGCCATGGTGCTGCTCGCCTTGCTCCAGCTCAAGGATGGTGATGCGTGGAGCGAGGCAAGGAACCCGCTGCTGGGAACGCGAGCGATCATGGACTGGATTGCGGACAACTTCGGTGTCAAATACAAGCCAAACACGCGCGAGACGATCCGACGTTTCACTCTCCACCAGTTCGTGATCGGACAACTGGTGGAAGAGAACACGGACGATCCGATGCGACCGATCAACTCGCCTAAATGGAACTATCGCGTAAGTGACGATGCTCTCGCCGTCATCAGAGAGTATCCTCAGTCAGTGTTTGAAACACATTTGGTCGATTACGTGCAGCACCATGTGTTCTTCAAAAGTCTTGCGGAGGAACGTCGAGATTTGCCCAAGACTAACGTGCAGCTACAATCAGGACATGTTCTTCGTCTCTCACCGGGCGGACAGAACAAGCTCATCAAAAACATCATTGAGGACTTCATGCCACGATTCGTACCCAACGGCACCGTCGTGTACGTCGATGACACCGATCATGGCATGGGTGTGATTGACCGTGGCACCATGGATGCGCTCGGCATCACACTCGGACCTCGGGAGAAAGCCCCTGACGTGATCATCTGGGATCCATCCCGCGAGTGGCTCTTCCTCATCGAAGCAGCCAGCACGCACGGTCCTATCGACGTGACCAGAAAAGCAGAGCTGAAACGCATTTTTCCTAGGCAATTCCACCAGGCGGTGCTCGTATCCTGCTTCCCTGACCGTAGCGTCATGCGCCGGTTCCTGTCTCAACTGGCTTGGGAATCTGAAGCCTGGTGCGCCGACACCCCCGACCACATGGTCCACTTCAACGGCAGCAGATTCATGGGACCATACGGGGCATAAACGC
The DNA here is from genome assembly GCF_000741705.1 of Bifidobacterium psychraerophilum. GTDB lineage: Bacteria > Actinomycetota > Actinomycetes > Actinomycetales > Bifidobacteriaceae > Bombiscardovia > Bombiscardovia psychraerophila. The sequence continues at coordinate 14,480 of NZ_JGZI01000003.1, forward strand.
CATGACACAACCGATAAAGAAACAACTACGAGAAACCGCATCACTCATTAAAATCGTGTATTTTGACGAGCAGTCAGCATCTGATTATCTCGATATCAGCGCTGGCGGGAAATTAGAAACATCGACTGAGGGTCAGAAGGACAAAACAAGTGAGCTACAGGCACACGCAGGCGCCAAGATAGCTGCCAGGCTAAGTTGGATACCTCTTTTCGGCGTTCAAGCTGACGCATCCGCAGAAGCTGAGATTTCACGAAACACTTCAAGTCTTCTCAGACAAACGTTGTCCAATACGGTCCTGACTGATTACTTGCCCCGGGCATATCAGGACAGCAATATCGAGAAAATGCGCGATTATTCTGTATCCATCCCCCTGAACACTTTCACTTATGCCAAGGTGTTCACACCGTACATGCAGATTGCCAACACTAAGGACACAGGCATCGATCTCGCTAAGCTGGATGCTGCACTTCTGTCAGCAAAAGGTTATTACGAGCTTCTAGCAATGAAGATCCAAAGCCAAGAGAAGGCTATTCTCAGATTCAATATTCGAGCATTTCGTAACAGCTATGGACTTGCAGACTTAACGAAAATGAATCTTGTGTACTACGCGGTTAAAGTCGGCAAAGCAAAGGAGGATGAACTTGATATAACCCATGAGCTTCCACACGATAGTGAAACCACTCCTGTTGACCTGATTAACGACAAATCGGATACGGCATCAAAGGCTGGCGATAGTTTATCCGTTTACGATGTGATTCTTGCCGGGGTTGAACATGAGAAGTGACATCCAGATTGTGATAGTTGATGGACCAAGGAGTTACTTCGACGAGCAACTACCTGGAGGTGATTCAAAGCCCACGAGTTTGCCGCGCATCGCTAGATTGGTTGACGAAATCAACCGTACACTCAGAATACAACCCGCCGATGGCAGTAACATACCCGAGGTTGATCGTTCGTCAATAACTGGCAAAATTGTCTACGCGCGATCCAATGACTATGCTTCGATTAGCGAACATGTACGGCTCAATTTCGCTGAATTCATTGATGAGATCGAACCACGGTCACTGTATCTTCATAATCCACCAAGACATATCCGAGAACAAATCAAGTCAGCCTTTAATGATGTTCAGATTTCGGCATACGACTATCCGAAAATCAGTGAAGAGAACATCACCAGACTCATGGCCGATTTTCCGACTACAGTACTTGGACAAGAAGCAGCTATGAGTAGTTTGCTGGCTTCCTTCCAGACCATGCTTGACTTAGGTAATGAGAAGCCTCTGGTGCTACTGTTTATTGGTCCTTCGGGCGTGGGCAAAACAGAAACCGCGAAACTGATCAGTCGCATAATGGGCGGAAAACTTATGCGAAAGCAGTTCTCCATGTTCCAGAATGAGCGATTTGCTTCATACCTATTCGGTGGCGGACTCAGTGAAAACTCGTTTGGACACGATTTGCTTGACCGGACCTCGAACGTCATCCTGCTTGATGAATTCGACAAGGCCAATCCTATCTTCCACAGTGCCTTCTACCAGCTGTTTGACGATGGCGAATTCACAGACCGCAACTACTCCGTTAATACTAGCCGGGCGATCATTATCTGCACATCAAACTACGCCTCCAACAATGATGCAAGAGAAAAACTTGGAGTTCCTATTTATTCACGATTCGATGCGATTATAACATTTGGCTCCCTGCCAACGGCAGTGATCAAACGCATGATAGAAACGGCGGTCGAAGAGAGGTTCGAAAAAAATCAAACTGAAAATGCAACGCAACTGAGCAAAGACAGGATAATAGAAAAACTCAAATCCCAGGCAAGTCAATTTCACAATGCCCGAAGCATTAAACGGTTTGTCAATGAATACATTTCGCTGCTTAAGATAAAAAGCATCAGTTCGTCGGTCAATATAAAGTGAGGCGAGTGAGCAATGTCAAACATTCTGGCTGTAGACCTATCAAAATATGCTGATCGGTTTGAAGCACCAACTCAGATAAGTGGTTTGAATCGTATCAACTTCATCTATGGAAAACGGCACAGGCAACAGCACAATATGTGATGCAATTCAGACAGAATTTCATGATCAGTATGATGTTCGGATATTTCAGGGGTTTGATAAGCTACTTGCGGGCCGGCCGACGCTGAACGCTTTTGCATTAGGCGACGAAAACGTTGCCATACAACAACAGGTTGCAGCATTGGACAATCAGATCAAAACCCTTCAGACAGGTATAGGCCCCAAATGCTGAAGTTGACAATTTGCAAAAGCAGCTCCAGACATCGAAAAATATGGTAAAGACGGCCAACAACGATATCAAATCTGTTACCACCAAAGCAGCAAAGCGAATCAAAGATTTTAGTAATCCCCAGATAGCCCCTACATCCTATGACAGAAACGATTTCAAGAGAGATATCCCTGCCGCCAAACAATTGAATTCCGAAGAGATAAAACAAGCGAATGAAACTCTCAGGGAAGACAGCGATCTTACCCCAATAAGCACAACCACATTCCCCACGGTTGACATTTCCAGTTATGCCAAGGCAACCAACGAACTAATGAGGCGTTCCATAAGCCAGTCTGCGGCGATTAAGGAAATAGGAGATAATGTGCCAAAGAGGAACTTCGCCAGTCAAGGCATGGAAACCCATAGTAGGAATCCTGATGAACACTGTGCATTCTGCGGTGGCTTACTGACACCCGAACGCTGGGCCTTGCTCGACAACTATTTCAGCAATGCAGAAAAACCCTAAAAGCTGATCTCAAATCCGAAATTCAAATATTGAATAGTCTTCGAACAGAAGTGAGCAACGTAACGCATCTATCTTCAACCGGTTTCTGTAAACGACAGGTCACCCGTCTTGAAGGCGAGAAAACTGCCTTGCTTGCACAGACACAAAGCGAAAGCAAGTCCGCCGAAATCATTAATACTCTTTTGAAGAGCCTTAGCAATTCATCATTCAAACTGATACTCGAGAAAACTCCCGGACAAGGGACAGGTAATGACTCTATTCAAGGCCCTGACGGTAAAATACGAACCATCACAGATCTGAGCACCGGAGAGAAAAACATCATCGCATTTCTCTATTTTATGGAAAACTACAGACTCGGGAAAATGTGGACAAGCCCAAGCTTGTAGTTCTTGACGACCCAATGAACAGCAATGATGACACTGTCCAGTTCCTGATGATGGGAGTAATCAGGCAATACTATGAGCCTTCCAGCAGGGCTTCTGCCATGAAAATGAATGACAATGACACATTGATCGTCCTCACGCACAACTCCTTTTTTATCTGAACGTCAGACCATATACCCTCGGCTACTCTATTAAAAAGAAGAACCCATATCGGGGCTTCCATCTTTGCAAAGTCACCAATAAAACTTCCATTCAACAAATCACTTCCAAAGATCAAGATATAGATTCCGCTTATGCTTCTTTATGGCATGACCTTCGTTTCGCATATGACAATGATCGACCGGGATTTATGTGGAATTCAATGCACCAAATCATGTCAACTTTCGCAAAATTCGATGGTAT
>NZ_JGZI01000004.1 GCF_000741705.1 Bifidobacterium psychraerophilum
TAACGCCCGGTTTCTTGCGCAAATTTGCTGGTGCTTGTTGAAGTGGTGGAGCATGGCTTGTCGCCTGTGTACGATTTCAGTCGCCAGACCATTAACCGCTCTAGAAAAGCAGGCGACAGAACCATGCCCGAGAAAATCATACAAGTCAACCAACCCATGTTCGAGACCCAATTGGATCGCATGGTCACCCAGAAGGTCACCGAGATCCGTGGGCCGGATGCTGGACGCCGAGGCCGACGAGATCGCCGGCGCGGCCCGCTACGAGCGCTCCGATGGCAGGAAGGCGTATCGGGCTGGTCATTACGAGCGTGATCTGACCGTCAAGGCCGGGAAAATGGCAGTGAGGGTGCCGAAGTTGAAGGGCGCCCTGTTCGAGTCGGCGGTGATCGAACGGTATCGTCGCCGGGAGGAGAGCGTGGAGGAGGCGCTGATCGACATGTACCTGGCCGGTGTCTCCACGAGGCGGGTGGACGACATCAGCCAGGCCCTGTGGGGCGAGCGGATGCCGTCGCAGACCCTGTCAGACCAGCTCAAGAAGGTGTATGCGGGTATCGACCAGTGGCGTGAACGCCCGCTATCCCAGCCCTACCCGTATGTGTTCATGGATGGCGTGTGGCACAAGCGTTCGTGGGGTGGCGCCGTGGAGAACGTGAGCATACTGGTCGCGATCGGCATCGGGTCGGACGGGCACCGGGAGGTGATCGGCGTGGCGGAAGGCATGAAGGAGGATTCGACGAGCTGGAACAGCTTCGTCTCCTCGCTCATCTCGCGTGGGCTTACCGGCGTGCGCCTGGTGACCGGCGACCGGTGCGCCGGACTGGTGAACACCGTCAGTGGACTCCTGCCACAGGCCCGCTACCAGCGGTGCATGGTGCACTTCATGCGCAACGTGCTCGCCAAGGTTTCCCCTCGTCACACCCGGTGGGCCGCCGACGCGCTGAAAGCGATCTTCGCGTCGGAAACCCGCCAGGCCGCCCTGGAGAAGGCCGAGAGCATCGCCACGCAGATGGACGCAAGGAAACTCAAAGAGGCCGCCAAGTGCCTGCGGGAGGGCATCGGCGAGACCACGACCTACCTGCTGGACGACTACCCGGTCGAGCATCGTCGGCGTATCCGCACCAACAACATGATCGAACGACTCAACCGCGAAATACGCCGCAGAACTCGCGTCGTGGGAGCGTTCCCCGACGGCAGGAGCGCATTCATGCTCATCACTGCGAGAATCCGCTACGTCACCGGCAACCAGTGGTCGACCCGCCGCTACCTGGACATGTCCCGACTCCACGACACCATACAAGAAGCGAACTGACAACGCACACAGGAAACAAAAACCAAAGTGCGCAAGAACCCGGGCACTACCCGCGTCATAGGCGAATATTGAGGTTCTTGCTCCGTATGTAGGCGGTAATGAGAGCACTCAAAGTATCCATTCCATTAAAGCAGTGTGTCCAGTAATGGTGGTAGGAAGTTCCACCTATGAGGTGGACTATTATTTCTCCGATCTGGATGGCTATGTTTTTCATTGTGTAACAGCAATCACTGCCTTTTTTCGATTATAGAGTAGATACTCAGCACTGTAATCAATACTAACGGTACTTTCGATCAGAACTGAGCGCCGATAGTGGTATTTTTTCTTGTCGTACGTTGGGAATCTCATGTGCTGCTCCGTCGTTGTGCTGCGCGCAGTCCGTTGAGGATGACGATGACCTCGGCGCCTTCGTGAACAAGTACCACAGCGGCCAGGCCAAGAACTCCGGTAATGGCCAGCGGGAGCAGAATCGCAATGATGAGTATTGACAAAACCACGTTCTCGTTCATGATCGTGCGCCCGCGGTGTGCGTGCGCAAGAGCTTGAGGGATGAGACGCAGGTCGTTCCCAGTAAATGCGACGTCCGCTGATTCAATCGCAGCATCGGCACCTTTGACTCCCATCGCGATTCCTACGTCTGCGGCCGCTAGGGCGGGTGCGTCGTTAATGCCGTCGCCGATCATCGCCGTGGGCTGCGTTCTGCATAGTTCTGCGACAGCGGCGGCCTTATCTTCTGGGCGCAGTTCGGACCGGACGTCGGTAATACCGGCCTGTGCAGCCAAGGCTCGCGCTGTGCGTGGATTGTCGCCAGTCAACATGGTTACGCCGATTCCGCGTTCGTTCAGCGTGCGTATTACCTCGGGCACTTCGGGACGCAGTTCGTCGCGCACTCCTACTGCCCCAACGGGTCTGCCGTCGCTATGCACGATGACGACGGTCATTCCCTCCATCTCCATCGCTCGCACCTCATCAGCCAGGGGGTCAGCATCGAGCCATCGAGGACTCCCGACGCTGACACAGACACCATCGATTACCCCAGAAATACCGCGACCCGCCGTTTCCGTGACATCATCGGCCTGTGGAGCGTCACTCACTGCGCTTGCGATTGCAGTGGCAAGCGGATGCGTACTGTGACCTTCCAAACTTGCCGCCCACTTCAGAACCTCGTTTTCACTCACACCATCGTCCGTCACTACGCGGGTCACGGTGGGGTTATTCCCTGTCAGAGTGCCAGTCTTATCGACTGCGAGATGTCGGATGCCACCAAAACGTTCAAACGCCGCACCGGATTTGACGACCACCCCGAACGCGGAAGCCGCACCAATAGCAGAGACGACGGTGACCGGGACAGCTATTGCCAAAGAACACGGGGATGCTGCGACGAGCACAACCAGTGCGCGCGTAATCCATAGCTCAACGTTCCCACTGAGCAGTGACCCGAGTAGGCCGACCAGTACTGCGAGAATCATTACTCCGGGCACAAGCGGACGTGCGATCCGATCAGCTAGTCGGGCACGCTCACCTTTCTCGCTCTGGGCCTTCTCGACAAGCTCCACAATTGTGGTAAGCGAGTTATCGGTGCCAGCGGCCGTGGCCTCAACGTCGAGCGTGCCCGTGGTGTTAATGGACCCTGCCGAGACATCCATGCCAGGTTCAACTTCGACTGGGATTGACTCGCCGGTGATCGCGGATGTGTCCAGGCTGCTCCGCCCGGCACGCACGATGCCATCAGTGGCAATCCGCTCGCCCGCCCGAACCACCAGCACGTCACCAACGCGCAGATCCTTTGCCTCGACCTCAACCGTTGCATCGCCACGTTTAACCAGTGCGGTCTTTGGCACGAGTTTCAACAATGCCCGCAGTCCAGCGCGAGCACGATCCATTGCCTTGTCCTCAAGCGCTTCCGAAATTGAGTAGAGGAACGCCAGCGCTGCTGCTTCCTCAACGTATCCAAGAATCACAGCACCAGTCGCGCTGATCGTCATCAGCAGACCGATACCAAGCTTGCCTTTCGTAAACAACCCTCGCAGCGCACCCGGAACAAAAGTGTACGCGCCCAAAAGCAGGCCGATCCAGAACATCACTAGACCTGCGGTCTTTGCGCCGGTCAAATCACACACTAGGCCAGCAGCGAATGCAATACCCGATGCAATCGGAATCAGAACGCTCGGACTGCGATACCACGGCCGATCGTCATCATCATCGTCATCGAAGTCAGGATGCTCAACCTGCGAATTTGTTACCGTACTCACGCTCGCACCTCCCGTGCCTCGCAGCCCCTAACATTGCAGTCGGAGTCCATGCATGGCACGCTCTCATCAACTGCAAGTGTCACATCAATAAGGGCAGTCAGCGCATGGGCTAGATGGGGGTCGGCGATTTCGTAACGGGTCTTCCTGCCCTCGGGTTCAGCCACCACGATGCCGCACCCGCGCAAACACGTCAAATGGTTTGACACGTTCGAACGAGACAGCCCCAGTTCTCGAGAGAGAACGGCAGGGTAACTGGGCCCATCTAACAGCGCCATCAGAATCCGTGAACGGGTCGGGTCTGCCATGGCCCGACCTAGCCGGTTCATTACATCAAGTCGATTCGTAATAGTCAGCATGCGATGACTATACATTAGATGATGTACTGTTGTCAAGTCCGGACATCAGGTAGTAGGCAGCTACGGAAATCAGGCACTAACGAAGTCCATAAATCGGGTAGCGCACGTCAAAGAATTGACACAAATTTTGCAACGCGGATGAAGTGCAATCAATAATTGCATCACGTTCTGTAGGCAAGAAATCTCGTCATGAACTCCACAGTGAAAACTCTGACCCCGCCTAGTTATATGGCCGTGTAGCGGATCGGCGACAGCCGGTGGAGTGGTCACGTTGAGCGGAAACACTTGCCCTACTCAGGCAAACGTTCTTACGATGCAAGTGCACGGAGTCCTGCGAGACAACGCATTCTCTATGAGTTTACCGACAAGAATCTTGGTTCAGATGGAATTTTGATGTGAGAGCAAATCGTCTCAGCACATAGGAATTGTTTTCTGAGGATTATTGCCAGTGTTGTGCGGTTGTCTGAATGGCGTCCCATGGTGCGGCGAGGGGTGGTGTGTAGGAGAGATCGAGGTCGGATAACTGCTGGATGGTGAGTCCTGCGAATATGGCGGTTGCGATCACGTCGGCACGTTTGGAGACTTCACTGCCGTAGGTTCCTACGAGTTGGCCTCCGAGTAATTGGCCGGTGGTGGGGTCTGCGGTGAGTCGGATGGTGATTGGGTGTGAGCCTGGGTAGTAGGCTTTGTGGTCGTCGACCGTGGCTGTCACCGAGCGTGCGGGAAGTCTGGCACTTTGGGCGTCGGTCTGGCGCAGTCCGGTACTTGCGGCGACGAGATCGAAGACCTTGACCGCTTGCGTGCCGAGGACGCCCTTGAAGGTGGCATCGCCGCCGGCGGCATTCTCTCCGGCAATGCGGCCTTGTTTGTGGGCTGTGGTGCCTAATGGCATCCATGTATTGCCGAGTAAACGGTGTTTGGTGATCACACAGTCACCGGCCGCGTAGATATCGGGTAGACCGGTACGCATGTGGTCGTCGACGACGATCGCATTCCCTGGACCGGTTTTGGCTCCGGCCTTGGTGAGCAGGCCCGTGTTGGGTTGCACGCCGACGACGGTGAGCACGAACTCTGTTTCGATTCGCTGGATGCCGGCTGAGTTGGTTACCGTGACGATGAGATGGCTGGTATGACGTTTGATGCGCTCTACGGTGGTGCCGGTGATGACGGTGACGCCGTGGCGGTCGAGTTCGTTGTGGAGTATCCGGGCAAGGTCTGGATCGAGTGTGGAAAGTATCTCTGGTCCACGTTGGATCATGGTGACAGCAATCCCGCGTCGAGTGAGCGCTTCGGCCATTTCCAGTCCGATATATCCAGCCCCGATGATGACGGCTGTTGTGGGCTGTCGCGTCTTGAGGTCGTGTTGCACGGCGTGCATGTTGTCGATGGTGTGCAGGACGTGTACGCCGTCATCTGGGCCAAGCGCCTTGGGGCCGCTCAGCCCACTGATTGTGGTGCTGGTTGGTCCGGCACCGGTGGCGACTACTAGTTGGTCATAGCCGATTGTCTCAACAGTGCCTGCGGGAGTGCGTACGGTGACGGTGTGGCCGGTAGCATCAATACTGGTGGCACGGGTGTCAAGGCGTAAGCTGAGTCCGGCAGCCTCGAGATCGTTGCTGGTGCGGTGGGCAAGGTCGTGCCAATCGGGCACCTCCCCGGCAACGTGATAGGGGATGCCGCAGATGGAATAGTTCGGGTAGTTATCGGCGACGATAATCGTGACGTCAGTGTGCGGGTCGAGCTGTCGGGCGCGTAGACCGGCCATGATGCCGGCGTCGGAGCCGCCGATGATGAGCAGTCGCATAAGTAGGTAATCCTTTGATGGTGCAATCAGCGAGGAGTGGTGGAGTCTGCCACGGACAGGGGCTGAGTGATGTCGTGTAGACTGTTGCGTCCAATGGGGGGTTTGGGCAGGATGGGAACGACGGCCATGCCTTCGGTGGACTGTTGGACGTGTTCGATCTTGGAAAGTTCTCCGTCTGCGATGGTTTGGAGGAATCCGGAAACAGGGTGTGCTGCGGCGACCGAACGGTTGACGACCCATGCCCATGGAGTGATGGATGCCCGTTTGAGATCATGTTGGAGTTGTTCGGCTTCGAGGATGGGAGTTATCTCGGGCAGCGTGACGATAATCATCTTCGTATATTCAGGATCCTGAAGCCGTGTCATCGGCGTGGCAGCGAGATTATCTCCCATCTGGTGGAGCATCTCGCGGTGGTAGGATCCCGTGGCATCAAGCAAGAGGAGCGTGTGCCCACTGGGCGCGGTGTCGATGATGACGATACGGTTCTGTGCCTCCCGTATGGCTTCGGAGAATTTGCGGAAGACGGCTACTTCTTGTGTGCAGGGTGACTGCAGATCTTCCATGAGTTGGGCACGACCCGTCGCGTCGAGACGAGCCCCCTTGGTAGTCAGAATCTCGTTTTGGTACTCGCGTAGGGCCTCGTCAGGATCAATTTTCGCGATGGTGAGGTTTGCGATAGTACCATCGAGCACGTCAGTGAGATTTCCCGCCGGATCGGTTGTGGTGAGCAGCACGTCGCGACCGCGTTCGGCAAGAGCCACGGCGATCGCCGTGGCCACCGTTGTCTTACCGACACCGCCCTTCCCAAGCGTCATGAACAGTCCGTGAGTCTGCTCCGCTAACTGGTCCACGAGGTCTGCCAGCGGCGGATACTTCCCGGCAACTTCACGGACATGGTTGGCGGCCTGTTCCGATTGTGTGGGAGTAGCAGTGAAGAACTCGCGAAGACTGTTGATGCCAACTACGTTACGTGAGTGCAACGTTGTCGTGTCGTATGGCAGTCGAGCGAGTCCACTGGGGAGAGAAGCAAGCTCCTTATGTTCCTGATCTCGGATCGCCGCCGCCAGAGAATCACCGTCGAGATCAGGCATGAGTGCGTTGATCAGTAGGTGCTGATTACCCATACCGAGAGCTGCAAGTTCTCGGCTGGTGCGATCGGCTTCCTGAATCGCTGAGCGTTGGGCGCGGGCGACGAGCACGAGCACGGTGCGGGCTGGATCTGAGAGCGCGTTGACTGCGGCCTGATAGACGCTACGGCGGGATTCAAGGCCGGCCATGGGACCTAAACAGGAAGCGTCACCCTTGCCCTCGTCAATGAACTGGTTCCAGTCGCCGGGCAACTCCAACAGACGGATGGTATGCCCCGTGGGTGCGGTATCGAGCAGCACATGGTCGTAATCACTAGTGAGGTCGGGATCGGCGATGAGGTCGGCGAACTCGTTGAAGGAAGCAATCTCGGTCGTACATGCCCCTGACAGTTGCTCGGTCATTGCTTGGATTTCCGTCTTCGGCAGGAGGCCGCGTACCGGTTTTATTATTGATTCGCGGTATGTGGCGGCGGCCGCTTCGGGGTCAATCTCCAGAGCGTCGATACCGGGAGCGGTGTTCAAGGTCGTAATCTGGTTGCCAATGTGCTGGTCAAAGACCTGCCCGATGTTCGAAGCCGGGTCCGTGCTCACGAGCAGCACTGACTTGCCTTGGTCGGCCAGAGCCAACGCCGTCGCACAGGTGGCCGACGTCTTACCGACGCCACCTTTGCCGGTAAAGAACGCGAACTTGGGAAGGTGGTCAAGAAAGGTGGGTTGGTTCATGGTTTCTGGTCTCCTATTCTGCGGCGTGGTTCAGCAGCATCCGCTTGCCCCGCAGCAGCATCCGGACTGTTCGGCTGTGTTCTCGGAGACAGGGTTTGTCGAGGGCGCGTCGATACCTGCCATGCGGAATAGTTGGTCGCGTGTCGGGTATGTGCCGGTAAGGACCGTCTGCCCGTCGACCTGGACGATGGGCAGCGCCTGTGAGCCGATACTGTCGAGTGCGTTGCGGACCTGAGAGTTTGCGACGAAGTTTTCCGGCTCGCTGGCAAGGTTGTGGCGCGTTATCGAGATCCCATTGCCCGTGATGGCCGCACAGTCGGCGGTGAACGCGATCAGTGTGGCATCCGGGTCACTGCCACAAACCCCGGAACTGCAGCACATTGCCGGTTCATAAACGTCAATGCGAGGGAGTTGAGTCGCTTGGTGTGATGTTGTATTTTGCATGATGAGATGCTCCTTACTTTCTTGTTTGTTAATGGCTTGACTATTTGTTGTGTTTACTGAATCCTGACCGGTTCTAAGTCGTCGCCGGTCCGGTCGTGGAGTGGGAACAGGTGAGGCCGTAGCCACAAGGCGACATAGACGAGGCCGAGCAGTACCGGCACTTCGACCAGCGGGCCGACGGTGCCGGCTAGGGCTTGGCCGGAAGCGACACCGAACGTGCCCACACATACGGCGATCGCGAGCTCAAAATTGTTACCCGCACCAGTGAACGCAAGAGTAGCGGTCTTCTCATAGCCAAGATGCAGAGCGTGGCCAAGAACGAACCCGAGAGTGAACATAATCGCGAAATATATGATAAGTGGTGCCGCGATACGAGCTACATCCCACGGCTCACGTGAAATGCGTCCGCCTTGCAGGGCAAACAGTACAACCACAGTGAAGAGGAGCCCCCAGGTGGCCAAAGGACTGATTCTCGGAAGGAACCGGTGTTCGTACCATTCACGGCCCTTCATACGCTCTCCGAGCACCCGACTGGCCCATCCGGCCAGCAGTGGCACACCAAGAAATACCAGCACGGACTCGACGATTGCCCAAAACGAGAACCCGACCGAAGTGGTAGACAGGCCAAGCCAACCAGGCAATATTTGCAAATAGAACCAACCGAGACCGGCGAATGCCACAATCTGAAAGATCGCATTGAGAGCGACAAGAACGGCGGCAGCCTCCCGGTCACCACCCGCCAGGTCATTCCAGATGAGCACCATTGCGATACAGCGGGCCAAACCCACGATAATGATGCCTGTGCGATACTCGGGCAGGTCGGGTAGCAACAGCCAAGCCAGCGTGAACATGAGAGCTGGGCCGACCACCCAATTGAGAATCAGAGAGGCGACCAGTAATCTACGATCGTGGGTCACGCGGCCCAGCCGGTCATAGCGAACTTTCGCCAACGGCGGATACATCATGAGGAGGAGCCCCACGGCAATCGGCAAACTTGTAGAACCCAACTTCACCGAGTCAATAAGTCCCGCCAGCCCAGGCCACAGTCGCCCCGCGCCCACCCCGACAATCATCGCCATCAGAATCAAGAGAGGCAACAACCGGTCAGCCGTTCCGAGTCGTGCGTGTGTCTGGGATTGTGCTCTCATCGTGCGACCTCCTGAGTGAACTCAATACATGTATCCGGGAATCCGGTTCGGTTGAGACCGTCGAGATATTCAGCACGGAAAAGTGCTCCAGCAGTGCACCCCATGTAAAGCCCTCGCCTAGCCCGCATACTAACGTTCACTACATTCTCCTCACATAGACGAATATCTATATGACTAATAGTTTATCAACATATAGACAATTGTCAATGCAAGTGAGAGACTGGAGGACATGACCATTACACTGCCGAACCCCACGAGTCGCCAGCAGTCCACCTGTTGCACGCCGACAGAGACGACGATACCTCGCCCAGCCGAGAGCCGGGACCTTGCCCGCAGGCTCAAAGCACTCTCTGACCCCACCCGATTACAGTTACTCCAACTTGTCGCCGCACACCCAGGAGGAAGAGCCTGCATCTGCGACCTCACGGAACCGCTTGGAGTTACCCAACCCACCGTCTCCCACCATATGAAGCTCTTAGCCGAATCCGGTTTCGTAACTCGAGAACAGCAAGGAAAGTGGGCTCACTACACTATTAGACCTGAAGCTCTCAACGATATTGGGCAGCGTCTCGCCAGCCTTAGCCATCCGTGCAGTTGAACCCTCACCATTGGCCGGAACTTCTGACAAAAGCGGACAGTTCACAAACATTTCCTATACGCATCCACAGAGTAGCTATTCACGATAACGTCGGATTGAGCCGTTCCTGCAGATTCCAGTTAGGCGTACAAGAGAGAGATTGACGGGAAAAGTAGAGGGCAAACCGACTTATGAGACCACCACTGTTTACATTATTCTGCTAGTGCCATCATTGAGTTCTGGAGCATTCGAATAAGGTCCTTCGTCTTCACTGTCATTATTCCGACGCAGTTTGCGACTAGCGATGAGTCCGATACTGAGAAGCAGCAGGATGATCGCAACCTCAATCAACCCCTGCACGGCTACGCCGGTTTGGGCGAGGTTCGAATTGTTGTATCCGTTCCAATCGGAT
>NZ_JGZI01000005.1 GCF_000741705.1 Bifidobacterium psychraerophilum
CTACCCATTATCCAGCTAAAAATTATATCACAATGAAATCTTCTTCGAAGTTTCCCGGACGTTATCCTCAGCCCGAACCGACACGGCGTTGATGACCATGCAAATGAGTCATCATCGCGCCCGATCCAGAGTCGGACCTATCCGACGAACGTTCAAGGTGCCGTCGGGCCGCAGGTTACTCATGCCGAGGGCCTACCGATAGACCAGGGTACGCGATATGCGGACCATACACACATTGGAACAGAACATTCCGACGCCCCGGCAAAATCACCACTAGAAACCGCCGTCTGCACGAGCACAGGGACCAACCAATACCAGCCCCTATATCATCAAACCAAGCGGCACCCATCGCCCAAAAACATCAGAACCAAAAACAAATCCATATCACTCCGTCCCCATTGACGTGGTAAATAATGTGGCAACACGAAATATGAAATCAATTCCCTAATACTAGACCTTCAAAGATTCACTCCGAACCCGGCTTTCCAACATCCCACCAGACCGTTCTGCCGGTGTGCGCGTTCTTCCGCTAGTAGGGTTCACCGCGTCTGTCACGTCTTATGAGAACCAGTGCAGCACACGCGTGCACTGTGCGGCGATGCCGTCCTGGATGCGGGTGAGGAGTCTGTCTCGATTGTTCTGTGTTTCCCTGTCCGCGTGTAGGATTCCGCTGGACAGTTCGCGGGCGGTTTTCGCCGCGTCGGCGAAGGCATCGGGCAACGTGGCAGCATACCGTGCCAGGAGCAGTTCCACAAGTTCGGAGTCACCGGAACCGTCGATGTCGGCGAGTTTTCGCCAGTGTCTTAACTCGACGCGCTCCCAGTTGTATTCCCCGCCGATACTCATTGCAAGCTTGCGTTGGTTGCGCTGCGTAGCATAGGCAAACATGGAAGCGATGTCATACAGTGGTGCCAGTCTCGGGCGTTCTCCGACCGGCTCCTCGATTGCGTAGTTCTTGGCATGGGCATCGGTGCCAGCCATCAGGAAATTCAGTATCAATGCAATGTAGAACAGGCCGACACTGGTCGCATCCAACCCGTTGATGCGCAGGCACGAGAGAATTTCAGTGGCTCCCGGGCCACCATCGGACTGGTATTTCTCAGCCGTCGGATGCCCGGTCGCCTGGCAGAGATCCTCCTGATGGATGCGGATGACCTCCGTATCACCGTCCTGGTTCATCACCCATTTCCGGTCCCACCGCTCACTGACCAATGCTGGGAGCCCATCGAACTCCCGGAACTCGCAATTCGATACCGGCACGTGCAGTGCTGCTATCGCCTTCAGACACACGTACTCGTTGAACGCCTGTTCGTGCATTTTGAGGATGCCCGGTTTGATGATGTGCGTGGTAGCGGCCGAACCGTGCGCCTCGTACCATTGGCCGTCCTGGAAGCGCAGCGCGATCTTGTCCTGGGCGCCGTTCAACGACCAGTGCTCGTCAACGCCCTGCCAGCTCGCCTGCCGAACGTCGGAAATCGATACCAGTCGCTGCCTGATCTCAGCTTCCGTTATCGGCCGCAATGAAGCTTGCTCGCTAAAAGAATCCACGTCCGACGGCGGCACGAATTGCGCTCCGCCGGCACAGTCAAGGCCGATGGCGGTCAGCAGGGAGAACGGATTGCCGGCATTGACATCATACCGGCGGGCGATGCGTTGCCGCATAACCTGATCGTCTGGTAGCACGCCATCGATGAACGCCTCCACCGGCTTTCCCCTCCAGGGCGCCACGCGGCGAGGCAGGGACAGCGACAGTGGCGCATCAATCTCGGCATCCGTGTCATAGGTGAAAATATGCTTTCCATAGCTATCCTCGCTCAGCACACCGATGCGTCTGCCTTCGAGGAACACCACAAGCTCCTTGGGCTTCATAAACTATTCTCCTCATTGGCAGTCACAGTGCCATTCTCGGTACCCCGCGCGAGGGACTCAAGAATCGCAGCTGCCTCCCTGACGGTCTGCGGCCGTATAGTTCGCTCGTCACCCTCCAAGGCTTTTGACGCGCTGCCTTTGGCACGTTGTCGACTGTGTCGTCTAGTGGGAAGCACCTGCTTCCCCGGCGCATATGACGCGGACAGATCGATGCTCAGCACATCGCACATCGCAAGAATGCGACGGAAACTGGGGTCGGAGATAACGGATTGCTCAAAACGGTTGATCCAGACCCTGGAAAAACCGGTTTGCGCCGCCAGCTCCTCCTGCGTCCATCCACGGGCGTTCCGCGCGTCCTTGATGACCGTGGCGATCTGATGGATGCTGAAGATCCGCGAGGAAAACTGTTCCATAAGGCCTCTCTCCCGTATTCCCTTAGAATGTTTCAAGATCCTAACATCGTATAAGTGTAATGATATCGCAACATACTAAGAATGTAATAATCAACGAACATTTCGCGTTGGCCATGTGCATGCAACGACCTACCGCCGCGCATACCACCCTATTTACCTGCAAGGCCATATGACAAGAGTATGGGCCCGTGGCTCTCCGATGTTGAGGAAGACTCATCCGGGCCATGCAAGAGAGTTGCGGTCCAGGGAACGGTCGTCCACTGTTTTTCTCACTGGGAGGGATAGTGCTTGTTCACACGTGTCATATTCCCCTTTGTGGTGAATGAGGTCACTTTCCCATGTTTTTTTAGATACTCTAGGAGGATAAGGTTGCCTCGTGTATCCGACAGTTTCGGATGGTCCCTGCCTGCCACTGTCAGGCTCGCATACTCGTCGGGGAGCATGTTCAGGATCGTCTCGACCTTGGATATACCCATGCTCTCGCAACTCGGGCCCAGCGCGTCGATCACCAGTGCCACGTCGACATGCGCGTCGATGAAGAGCCGGAAGTCCTCATCGGCGAACGTGTAGTCCTTGCTCAAGGCGTAGCGGATGGCGTCTTCCATAGTCGGCGCGTCGGCATCCTTTGCGTAGTCGACGATCTTCTTGAGGACCCGCTCCCTGACGGCGTCAGGAACCCGTGTGCTCAAGAAAAGCCGGCTGAGCATCGCGGGAGGTAGTATCTCCGGACTCATGAAGTCCACGAATCCTGTAGACGAGGCGATCGCCGGCTCCATCGCGGGCCAACCGGCCTGGACGATCTTGAGAAACGTGGTTTCGTCATCGGCGATAAGGTTGTGCCCGATGAGCTTCGCGAACAGCTCGTCCGCCTGGATGCCAATATGGTCAGCATCCAGTTGCTTTCCCAAATCCAACGATTCGACTAAGTCGATGCGAAGATCGATGTCCGGCAGTGTATCCGGTGAGTTGAGGATTCTCTCTGCCAGCATTTCCCGGCCTTGCGCGGATTCCTCGTTGTCCGGAATGTCACCGATCGTTCGTTCACCGGCGAGTAGGTTCGCCATGTCCTGGCTGATGGTGTCCGAGTCGTTGGTGAAGGCAGCCACGTTTGCGTAGCTTGGTGGCACGCGTGAATATTCGACCAGCGGATTCCAGACGTTGGCATCGACCGTGGACAGTTCAGTGATCCGGCAGTCCTCTGTCGCCAGTGTGACGATACGATCGAGAACCCCTTCATCGTAGCGCCC
Source organism: Bifidobacterium psychraerophilum (assembly GCF_000741705.1). Classification (GTDB taxonomy): domain Bacteria; phylum Actinomycetota; class Actinomycetes; order Actinomycetales; family Bifidobacteriaceae; genus Bombiscardovia; species Bombiscardovia psychraerophila. The sequence continues at coordinate 3,530 of NZ_JGZI01000005.1, forward strand.
CTGTCTGGCGATATCGTTGAGGATTCCAGCGAAGGAGCCCGGTGCCGTTACGCTGTGGTCGTCAGTGGAGAGGGTCGTGAGATACTCGTCGAGATGCGACAGGATATGGTTGTATGCCATGTCCTTCTCCAGCAATTTGAGGCTGTTGAGCGAGATGTCTTCGGAACCCGTGATGACCGTCAGGTTCATACGGTTGATTTCATACATGGATCTCGATATGAATTCATCGATGAACGGCGCCGAGAATTGCCCCAACCCCTCCGCTGACGCTCCCGCCTTCTGCAGTATCCCGCTTATGGATGTCACCGTGTCTTGGGACATGTCTGTCTTATGGAGCACTTCCAGCCCTCCAAATCGATCACACAGGTACGTGGCCGCCGTGTCATCAATGAGATACTCCTGCTGGGCGGAGATGTTCTCCAGGGCGAGGCTGACCCAATGCCTCCGGTCATCATCGGAAAGATCAATGCCGGAAATGAAATATCCCAGTACACCGGGATTACGCTCCAACAGCAGGACCAGGAGCGCATCCTTGGCGGTATTCCTTCCCGATTCGAAATACGATTGCAAGAAACTCTGTTCGTCATCCCCCAAGTCGGCTATCGCGGTTATCAGCCTGCCGGTTTCCACCCTGTTCCCCGAAGCGTCCATTGTGTTTTCCTTGTAACCGGGTCCTAGTATGTAGTCGAGAATGCACGCGTTATAGTAGGCCCGTTCACCGAGATCACCTCCCGTGCTTTCGCGTAATATACCCTGGACGTCCCTGTCCATGAGTGGAAGTTGGGTATCCATCTCGTTGGGTCCGACCTGGTGATGGATGAAGTTCGTTGCCGCCGCGCTCACCCGGTTGCCATAAAACGTCTGCGCATATATCGCATAATCACGTGTTAGGGCGCCTCGTCTGACCAGTTCGAAGGCCAATCCCCCGCCAAGATGCCGTTTCGTAATGGCTTCGAATGATTCTCCGTGCGCACCTTCATGGTCCGTCTCAGTCGCAGACCTGCCTCTTGACTCTGGAGGTAGCATGAAGTTCTGGTATTCGAATAGATCCGACATGGATGCAGCTCGAAGAATCTTGATCTGATCCGTATTATGGCGTATCGCCTCTTCGATCGACCCGAGTCTTTCAACATTCCACTCGTCGAATTGCAACGAAGCACCGGTGATATCGGCAAGGTCGACCGTGGCGAATCGTGCCGTGTGACTGTACCCGTTTCGGTCTCGAATGTTAATTGTAAAAACGTCTTGTTCAGATGATTCCGCTGCAGCTGCCCAGAAGGACTGCTTGTCAAAATCGGCAGGGCTGAACGAGCGATTCTGCAAGTTAATGCTGTAGGAACTATTCGCAGAGTTCAACGATTTCATCTCTCTCTGCAAGAATGTTCGCAGTGCTGCACCATACTTTGCACTTCGCTCACTGGTCAGGGTGAGGTCGGTTTGCTGCTGTACCAGTTCTCGATTCTCCTGTCGCAGGACGCTGATATTACGGGAGACCAGTCGGCGGTAATCCACGTACAGGCCGTCCATATCGCTTTCCCCGGTCTTCATCAGCTCGAACTGGCGGATGCGCGTGTTCTTGTAAAGCATCATCGCGAAGATCTGATCGGCTTCGTATTTCACATCGACCCCGTCACCGGCGTTGAGACGATCATGGAAAACGATGAATTCGTTGCAGACGTTCTTCAGCAAACGCATATCAGTCACATAGCGTCCTGCAACATCGGCAATCCATGGCGACACACGGGATTCGGACCTCTCCAAGAGTTTGAGGATCAGACTGCCGGCGGTCGTGTGCGAAATGAACGGCACGACCGGAATCACGATGTCGAAGAACTTGGTCCTATTCGCACGGATTGATTCGACCTTCTCCGGGTCATATGCTTCTGGAATGTTCTTTGCTTCTGTCCCCTCTTTCGCTTCGGACGGTTTGGCCTTGGGCAATGATGCTTCATCGAATACGCTGTCCTTGAGCGCATAGATGAAACGAATGGGGTTTCTCAGACGTTTCCCCGGACTATTCAGCAGTAAGTTCAGCGCCCTTAGCGTCTCGAAAATGTGGAAGTCATCGAACCGGTCCAGGTCCTCGAAAATCACTATGGTGCAACGAGACCGCTCGAAGAAATAAACGATTTCATCAAGGTACTGGTCGAAGAAGGAAACAGACTCCTCATCAAGGGTCACAGTCGCGGGACCGGCAGATAATTGCCGCAGGTGAACCCTGCCACGTGACAGTTCGATAAGGACCAGTGCCAACACCGCGCCCACCAAGAACAAAACCACCACGTTCGCGACCGGATTCCAATCCATCTTGAAAGTTGACGATACCGCACTTCCTATTTTTCCAAACCAGCCGGTAATGAACATGATGCCAAGAAATACAACTCCGCAATATGCTGCAATAATCGCTTCACGCAATCGACTCGGCTTGCCAATACGTCTGAACCGGGACTGCGACATATCTTTCGGCTCGGCGCTGTAGAGCAGTTGTTTCACGATTTCCTGTTGGATGAGGTTTGTCTTTGTGGTGGCCTGCTTGGGCACCGAATCATCTATCTGGCTCTTATCCACGGGAGTGAGTGTCAGCAACGATACCCGTACGACATCCCCCTCATGCTCATCCGCAAACCGGGATAAGATACTGCTCTTGCCCACCCCATAGCCACCGGCCAAAGCGATGTTGTGGATGTTTGTGTTCTTCAAACAGGCATTCAGTGCCTCAACATACGGCGAGTGATGACTCTCCTGATACCTCGGAGTCAATGGGCGAAGACCCCATTCCCCGATGAATTCATCGTCCTGCTCTATATTGTCCACGTCGCCCCGCCGCTCTTCCATTTTCCCAACAGATATACAGTTTCAGCAATCATACGTTCCGGGACAGTACAACATCCTGCCCTCCAAATCCATCCGAACTGTTCACCGGGAGCACGCTCTCCAACATCCACCCCAGCGACTTACAAACGGTCTCGTCCTGCCTCCATTGACGTGGTAAATAATGTGGTAAAAAGAGATAAGAAATCAATTCCCCAACGATAGCAAGGCCTTTTAAACACTCATTCCGAACCCGGCTAGGATCGCATGGTCACCCAGAAGGTCACCGAGATCCTCAACCGGATGCTGACGCTTCAGGCAGACGAGATCACCGGTGCCGCACGCTACGAGCGCTCCGGTTCCAGGAAGGCGTACCGTGCCGGCCATTACGAACGGGACCTGACACTCAAAGGCCGGGAAAATGGCGGTGAGGGTGCCCAAGCTCAAGGGGCGGTTTTCGAGTCGGCGGTCATCGAACGCTACCGTCGCCGCGAGGAGTCGGTCGAGGAGGCGCTCATCGACATGTATCTGGCGGGTGTCTCCACCCGTCGGGTCGACGACATCAGCCAGGCCCTGTGGGGTGAAAGGATGCCGTCCCAGACCCTGTCGGATCAGTTGAAGAAGGTGTATGCGCAGATCGACCAGTGGCGTGAGCGCCCGCTATCCCAGTCCTACCCGTACGTGTTCATGGACGGGGTCTGGCATAAACGCTCATGGGGCGGCGCCGTGGAGAACGTCAGTGTGCTCGTGGCGATCGGCATCGGTATGGATGGGCATCGTGAGGTGATCGGGGTGGCCGAGGGCATGGAGGAAGACACGCAATCTTGGCGCTCCTTCGTCTCCTCGCTCATCTCGCGCGGGCTTACCGGCGTGCGCATGGTGACCGGCGACCGGTGCGCCGGACTCGTCTCAGCCATCGGTGAGCTGCTGCCGGAGGCCCGTTACCAGCGGTGCATGGTCCACTTCATGCGCAACGTGCTGGCCAGGGTCAGTCCGCGTCACACCCGATGGGCCGGCGACGCGCTCAAAGCGATCTTCGCGATGGAGTCGCGCGAGGCGGCGCTGGCCAAGGCCGAGACGGTGGCCACCGAAATGGAAGCGAGGAAGCTCAAGGAGGCCGCCAGGTGTCTGCGGGAGGGCATCGGCGAGACCACCACCTACCTGCTGGCCGACTACCCCAGAGAGCACCGCCGGCGCCTCCGCACGAACAACATGATCGAACGACTCAACCGGGAGATCCGCCGCAGGACCCGCGTGGTGGGTGCGTTCCCGGATGGCAGATCGGCGTTGATGCTCATCAGCGCGAGAATCAGATACGTCACCGGCAACGACTGATCCACCCGACGCTACCTGGACATGTCCCGGCTGGGCGACACCATACAGGAAGCGAACTGAACACCGTCACAACGACGAACCAAAACCAAAGTGCGCAAACAACCGGGCACTACCGGATTCGCCGCTCAAGCGAATCGATCTGTGCTCTCATTGCTTCTTGCAGTTCCTTGCAGGCGACCGGACTGTCGCTATCCAGGCAGCCGCTTATCTTCCATAATTGTTCGCTTGGTATTCCTGCTGCCAGCAGGCAATGCAGCCGCTTGGCCCGAGGAATCTGCCCGGAATCATATTCTCGGTAGCCATTCGCTGTTTTCATCACAGGAAGCAGGTCCTTGTCGCTGTAATAGCGAACCTGCCTGGTGGTCAGACCAGCCTCACGTGCGAAACGACCAATACGCATCCAACGCCTCCGACTTGACTTTCACACTAGTGTCAAGGTTTAGCATACCGAGGTGTCTGACATTCAGGCCGATCAATCAAGAAGGACCTCATCATATGAAACGACTCAATCCACTCACCTTCGTTGTGCAGTTTCTGATCGGAACGGACACCTTCCTCGTGGCGCCCTTGCTTCCCCCTGCTGACCGAACGCTTCGGGAACCCCGGCAACCGTGTGGGTGGATGATATCCGCCTACGCCATCGGCTACTGCGTCACGGCTCTCTTTTCCGGCCCAATGTCCGATCGATTCGACCGCAAGCACGTACTCTGCATCGGCATGCTCGGATTCTCACTCGCCACCACCGCCTGTGGAATCGCATGGTCATTCCCCTCCATGATCGCATTGCGATTTCTTGCGGGGGTGATGGCAGCCATCGGTTCGCCGCAAGTCTGGGCGGCGATTCCACAGCTCGTGCCGAAGAACTATGTGGTCAAGGCAATGGCAGCCCCGACTCTTGGCCTGACCGTGGCGCAAATCGCAGGAGTTCCCATCGGCAGCTTTCTCGCAACACGGTCAACATCAGATCCCTTCTACGCAGTCGGAACGGTGTCATTATTGGCAACCATCGCCCTGAGCATATGGTTCCCGAGCGTCAAGCCAACAGGAGAGCACAGTCATCTGTCACAGCAATATATGACCTTGCTTCATACACGGCATGCGCTTCCCCGCTTCGCGGCATACCTGGTATTCCAAACGGGCAACTTCGCCGTCATGTCATTCATCGCCACATGGCTCTCCAAGGACTTCCAACTGAACACGCAAGGCATCGGCATGGTCATGATCGCACTCGGCGCAGGCAACACGTTGGGCGCACTCATCGGACCGCGAATCGTGGGCCACATCGGACAATGGCCCGTGCTCTTCCTCTCCATGGGTGGATACGTGATTGCATACCTGCTGCTTCCCCTAGGTACGGTCCTGGCCATTCCGGTCATGATACTCACTTGCACCTACTTCATCGGAGGCGTGCTGTTCCCCGTATTCATGAACCTCCTGCAGTCGCTGACCACGACGGCACGGGGAACCGTGTCCGCACTGGCGAACGTGCTCATGTACCTCGGCTCAACCATAGCCGGCATCATCGGAGGACCACTCCTCTCGACGCTGCCAGGATTCTGGTCAATCAGCATCCTCGCAACCATCACCACCATCGGATCAGCCCTGCTATGGAAACACAGCACACAGTAATCTACACAACGCTGAAACACTCACACAACCAGCCTAAAAACATCCGGTTCCGCGCAACGCCCACCCAGGAATACGCTCACGCCACAAATCATCAACGTAGTACGGCAGCGCACCACCCTAACCAGTGGTGCGGTAAATTGCGTTCAATACTTTATCGGTCTATGCAAGATTCCTCGCTCACCAGCGTATGACCAAACACAGATCGTCAATAGGCTGATGAGGAAAGCAAGGATCATAACCGCGCTTTTTGTTGATTTGATGGCGTCTGCTTACTGAGATGAATCCAATCTGAAGGCAAAGCCGGAGGGGTTTGCAGGTTTTGACTCAGCAGGTTATCCACGACGAATAGCATTCCCCGACCCAGTCCATAGAATTTGCCTAGCAGAATCATCCCGGTGGGCACGAATGAGGAATCGATGAAGACGTTACCTACGGTAATGAACATGCTAGTAGCGCTGGATGAAGTGCTGAATGAGTACTTGTAAGAAGCACTGATTCTATTTGCAGGATGAACGACCACACCACGGCGATCGCATAGCCAGCGAAGGCTCGATGCCGATAAAATCCCTTACAACATGGCAGCAGTGGCGAAAAAAGATGACCCGTGATGCACCTATCCCGCCGCCTCAGAGAATTTCACTCACTGGAACAATCCTTTGGCCCTGAATAGTTACACCAGGGTAACCGGTATATAACGCATCCTCCACAGTGGATGGTTGCCGGGTCAGGGAAACAAATTCGATCGCCGTACCACCGCGACCTGTAGGTAGACGCACAACACCCAACTATGCACAGACAACCGAACCCAGCAAGGCCTCAATGTGGTTGCCGTGCCGTGTCGACCTTCTGTCCACGGCACTGTCCATGGTTTCATGTGATTACTTGGGGACGACACGCAGTCATTGCAGGCCCTTTGCAAGAGGGATCGTTTCGACTGCTTCTCGGGTGAGCGGACACTTGCCGATCTCCTTTGCGTCGAGGTGAATGAAACCCTACGACACCTAGTCGTCAACGGTACCGCGAATCTTGATCGTCTCATCAGAAGAGCAGTCGACATAATATTGGGAAGATAGTCCCGCAGGCATACTCCCACAGCCCGTAGCCCGCATGGCCGTGGGCACTTGCCCAAGAATGTATCCGCTCGCTCCTCCGTGCAGAACATTCCGTTGGAACAGCGTCCTTGCAGCATCAGTGGAGTAGAGTTCAGGCAGTTTATTCTCGACGATGGCTCGCATCATATCGGATGGATCACTATAGACACTATTTTTCATAGTGATCGCGTCGCTCGTCGATTCGATCACGGCGGCAGGGGCATGGGGAATCATGCTCCTCCCCTGGTCGCTAAGATCCCACCATAGGCTGGAGCTTTCTACGGTGAAAGAGTTTTCGGCAGGAAGACAGATCCGTGGTGCTTGCCGTGATCGTCATGCGTTTCTGCCTGCGGCATCCACACCAGCGCGGACTGAACATAGCTAACTTAGCGGTTTTGCCTAACCCTTTCGCCTTCAGATGAGCAGACGACACCACCGGATTGTTCAACATTGTCGCGCATCGGGATGAACCGCTCCGATCTCGCCCATTTGCTATGGATAGTCCACGCAACCAGACCTCCAGCGCTACAGGGACAAGCATAAGGACACGCACGACTTTTACCGCATGGGCTTTATGGCTCTTTACCCATGAGCGCGAGAAAATGACACACGCCGCGGTGCTCCCACAGCAGTGGTCAAGAAAAATCCAGGCCGAACGACGGCACCCCAAGTGGTCATACGCAATCCTGGTTCCGCACCGATACCGGTATCGGAAATCGGTAGTGTCCGTGATAGAAGCCTTCCCACGTTCGCTGAAACGCAACACCCTCTGGTATGGACGGGCGTATCACATACGTTCCAGCAACCCACAACGGATATAGGATCAGACCGACGATGAGCAACGACCAACGTGAGCCCATGATCATTGCGGCAGCAAACCAGAGCAGCACATCGCATGTCCGGCAGGGTAGACAATGCCCAGTTAATCGTATTGCATCATCCACCTTTCCCGGAAGGACAAATGCTGCAGCAATCGCGCCAGGTACGGTGTTTTCCTGCGTTTTCCGCCATGGACGATCATGGTTATTCATGCGATTGCGCAAGGGCATCATAGATGGGTTTCCCGCCTAAAATGTCAAAGGTGAGATAGGAGATCAGCGTGACGAACCCCAACGGCATCAGAAGGTCGTAAGAAGTCATCTCGGTAACGAGGATGATGGACGTGATCGGTGCCTTGCTGACTGCTCCGAACAATCCGCTCATTCCCAGAATGAGCATGAGTGTGATGATCCCGCTGCCATCTGTACCCGCAGATGTGAACGGTGCTGTGGTAAGAAGCGATCCCCATGCGGCTCCGGCCAATGCCCCAAGTGTCAGGATTGGAAGGAATATTCCCCCCGGGCTACCCGAGCCGTATGTTATTTGCGACAAGACGAAACGGATGAGAAGAAAAGCCGTAAGCAACCCAAACGTATAGTGATGGTTGCCGATGAGGGTTACCAGTGCGTTTCCTCCGCCCAAGAGCTGGGGGGCGGAAATCCCAATCAGTGCCGTGAGCAGCATCGGCAGCAGTGAACGCAGCCCGCGTGGAATCCTCATCAGGGTGAATAGCGAGTGGGATCGTAAAAGGGTGATCTCATATACCCAGGCGATCAATCCCAGGAGCACCGCCAATACCGCCATCTGCCAGTACTGACCAAAATGCGGGGTTTCGACACGTGGAAGAATGAACACCGGTGCCGTCCCGAAGAGCATTGTGGAGACCGCGTTCGCGCTTAGCGCCGCGGTGAACGCGGCGATGCCTATGCGGACATTGAATTTGCCGTAGACTTCTTCCGTCACGAAGAGGATCGCTGCTATTGGCGCGTTGAATGCTGCCGAGAGTCCCGCCGCGGCACCTGCGGCGACGAGTTCCCTTTTGTATGTTTTGGTGGTCATAGTGCTGCCGGACAATCCCATGCCGACGCATGCCCCCATCTGTATGCACGGGCCTTCACGTCCCGCGAACAGCCCAGAGCCTATGTACAGGACGCCGCCGATGAACTTCTTCCACAAAACGCTCCACCAGGGGAAACTCGGAGATGACTGCTTGCGTAGCCTGCTCTCTATATCTGGAATACCGGAACCTTGGATGAGAGGTTGTGAAACGACCAGCTTGCCGATGATGAGGGAAGCCGCCAGCAACCCGAGTATCAAAGGGATGAGCAGCATGACGTGCGCCGGTAGAACCACACTGTAGAAGCGGGTCGCCAGCCGGAGTGAATGCTCCAGTATCCAACGGAACGAACTGACTACAATACCGGAGAGCAAGCCAACGAGAACGGACCAGCCAGCCAGACGGGGAGAAACCGTATGCCGCGACAGACTCTTCAATGTTCTCCACCGGTTATGAACCCCGCCAGCAGCCTTCATCCCATTTCGACCCATCCAAGCACCATATGTGCAACATTCGACATCCGCTTCGTCAGACATGCGGTACCGATACACGTGCCACAGGCGCTGCTGCCCCGCGTTCTTCTCTCAGATGATGAGTGAAGTCAGATACACGACGTACAGGACGACCAGCCCCATCCCCTCGATACGCGAGATGCTGTGTTTTCTGGTGTTGTAAACGAAATAACTGAAGATAGCGACAATCGCGACCATGACGGGAAAGTGTGTAGTGAAGATATCACGTGCGATACCAACGCCACCTGGGTTGAAAGTCGCGGAGTATCCAAGGACCAGGGTCATATTCAGTATGTTCGCTCCCAGAACGTTGCCGACGGCGAGATCGCCACGGCCTTTTCTGGCAGCATTGATCGTCGTCACGAGTTCAGGAAGACTCGTTCCCAAAGCGATGATTGTTGAGGCGATGAGCACTTCGGAGAGCCCAGCCCTTGCGGCAAGGGTCGATGCGCTGGACACGACGGCATCGGAACCAAACGCCAGCAGGGCCGCGAAAACGATGATCACGCATAAGTTCACTGCGATCAAGCGTATGCTCTTACTGCGGCCACCATCGTCGGCAACCGCTCCATCCTCGCTTGAGGAACTGTGGGACGTCTTGAGTCGCGATGAACCCTTGAACATCATGAAGAGGTATACAGGCACAACCGCCAGCAGTAGTATTCCGGCCCACTGTGGCAGCAAACCCCCTACGGAGAAGCTTGATATACCGTTATCAAGCAGGCACAGACCGATCAGCAGAATCATGACGATGGTGAATATCCGTAGTTTCGATGCGGTTTCCCGCAGAACGGGTATCGAACCGAACAAAGCACCTGCGCCTAGAACGAGGGTGGTATTCGTAATGACCGAACCGGTGGCGTTGCCGACGGCCAGATCCGAGGATCCCTGAGCGACAGCCACGATTGAGGTTGCCAGTTCGGGCAAAGTCGTGCCCAAGGATATGACGGTCGCACCGACGACTATTCTTGGAATGCCCAACTCTGCTGACACGATGACGGCCCCGTCGATCAACTTGTCGGCGCTGAACACGACCAAGGCCAATGCCAGCAGCAGAACAACCACGACGAGGAAACTTGACTGGCTGGAGATAAAATTGTCTATCAAAGGAGACCCTTCTTCGGTGCACGGCACCGTTCTCCGCGCCCTCGGAGAATGATTTCCTTGAAGCTTATGAAAGCCCAACCTCTACAACATGATGAACGTCAATATTCCACCACAGGGATTCGACACCGTCACAAAACACCAAAAACGACCCCATCACTTCTTTGCTGCAGTTTAAGCCGGGTGGTTTTACTGCTCAGCTTATTCGGCGACGGGTGCCGTCTGGAGCTGGCCCACGGGGTTCCAACTCCGACTTACGCCAGCCTTTCCCGGTCGTGTATCATACAGACTGGTGATGCGCTGGTTGTCATCATACGGTGGAGAGGGTGTCTGGCTCCTGGATGGTATCTTAGACGATGAATCAGTGATGGCAGGCGTCTCGTCAGTTGCCCGCTGGTGACGGACCGGAGAGGCTCATCGTCTTTTTTGCGTCGTTTATTATATTCCTTGCAATCCGTGGACCCCTCGACCTCCTTCCGTTGGGACCAGCGAAGTGATGGTTTCTCCACCATGTTCTGCACCGCCAGTGTCGACACCAAATTTTATTATGCGAGCCCACCAACGGCAGGAGGCTGCGGACGTTTTCTCGAAAATGGTCTAGGCCACCGCCCCTTGTTTCCCCCTGCTCCATATGCCACCATTTCATCTCAGAGATTGTTTGGCACGTTGACGGTTGCTCCGGTGTAAGCACTCGTCGGCGTTTTCATGATCTGTCCGCAGATCAATTATTCCCAGTGTTCTGGGTAGATAACTTCAGCCTTCATACGGTCATAGAACCCTCTGCGGCTGAGTCCCTGTCGGGGAACAGCCCTTCTCGCTCCTGGATGATGACATGCTTGATGCAAGGCTGATCCACGGGGACCTCCGGTAAGGGTAGCCGTGACCCGAGTACACGCCGCGACCATTATTGCCGGACAAAGATGCGATGACTTGCACAAGCATGGCATTGGCCAATTGGGCGTTCCGATGCAGACCAGTGGTGCAGTGACGATCTTCTCTGATACGCGCAGGTCCAAAGCGCGGTGATAGCGACGACACCCATAACGCAAGGAAGCATCCTTGAACAGCACGCTCACACGCAGGACATCCGAAGTCTGACACGAGCATGATGATAGTGATAGCCACTCAAGGGAGCCATCAGTCTGATGGCCAGACAATGTAGTGAAAACATCAGACGCAGCCGGCCGATCGACTCCGCTACATATTCGAGCGAGTCGTAGGGGCGTCTTGACTCCCGCATTAGGCCATCGTCTCCCATTGATGCTTTCGACCAGCACGCTGCCATATGGGCGCCTAGAGCATTAACCGATGACGTCAGTACCAGCCGACCGCACCTTTTGCCAGTGTCGGAGGTCGGCGTGCTGACTGCCTTATTGGTGAATCGATCCTTTCGACATCTACTTCCGTAGGCTTTACCGCACTCTGCGTTGTAGGGACCCACCGAGAGAACATATCGATCATGACCGAGACATTGCGTCATGCAGGGTGGATACGTGCATATGACGGATCCGTGACCCACGCCATGTTCGGAGCGTTCGCAAGCGTACACGCGGCGACGCACGTCAACCAATGACAGCGCATCTTCTTTCTTGTCGCGACGATAACACGTCCACGCACCAAGCCGCGCATGCATTCAAAACGCATGAGACATGACATCCCAGTATGGTTCGCATGCGCATCAGCCTCGGCACCGCCAACAGCATCGTCACGTTCGGGGAACGTTGCATCCTCCCATGAGCATTGACACGCTCGCGCAGCTCACACGCATCACCTCAACCACCCGAGCTCTTCTAAGCGTGCATGATGACGTGGTACCACGGTTGAACGCTTGATTGGTCGACAACCGTTGTGCACCGTTCCGCACAGGACACGACAGACTGGATCGGCCGCCAAAATCTCAAGCAAGTATAGGGCCGATGAGCACACTACCGCGTGTTGCGAGTCCTCGCCTCCCTCGAAGAGGCTCGATATCCCCTTCACAATCTCGTTCCCCTCCACCAGATGGCAAACCTCATGTTCCATTTCTCTGATCCGCTACAACTCAAGCTGAGCAACCGGTCTTCTCCTCTGACGTCTGCGGATGCACAGCCACTGGTACGCCTGCAACTTGCCGACCACGCCTCGATCCCAAACGCAGCCAGATGCACGGACTCATATTCGTCCAAATAACCTTGCATCATCTTCATTGGCCGATCCTTCACCTGTTGTGGATAACGGCCCCCCATTTTCCCTCAAAGGAAGAACGGAATCAAAACGATGTCGGTACATGCAGACGCTATTCATATCAGTTGGAGGCATTCCGTAAATCTCCGATTTTGATGGTTATAGACCCCAACAGACACGAGAGTAATGAACCTACGAGCACGGCAAGCCGAGCCAGATCTATGCTGTTCTGGTCATAAAAAGCAAGACTGGATATAAGGAAGGATACCGTGAAGCCGATGCCGCACAGTTGCGCGACTCCGACGATGTCACTGAGATGCGTTCCCCCGCCTATGTTGAAACCGGCGAGTCCGCAGAGTCCGGTCATGATCAAGACCCCTAATGGTTTGCCAATGACCAGTCCGACGACAATGCCAAGGAACAGCGGTCTCTTTAACGTGCTGCCTCCCACATCACCTAGAGGTATTCCCATGGCGAAGAACGCAAAAATGGGCAACGCGATCAGAGCTGACAAGGGTGATAGTAAATCTCGGTAGCGTCCCGCTCTGGCGGTGGTCTCTTCGTGCAGGGGTTTGGCTGGTACGAGTAATCCGATTGCCACACCAGAGAGTGTGGGATGAATCCCGGCGCTGAGCATAGCGTACCACGATCCGAATGCTATGAATATCAAGAGTATCGAGCTGCTAGCTCGCATGCGGGAAGCAACAAACCAAATTCCCAAACAAGCACATAGGATCAGCAGCGGAAGAATCGATGAGGGGTGTGAATAGACGAAGGCAATGAGAATTATTCCAATGACGTCATCAACTGTGGCGAGGGTGAGAAGAAACGCTTTGAGCCTAGGTAGAGTCCGTGAAGAAACCATTGAAAGAATGGTCAGCGAAAAGCTATGTCAGTCGCTGTGGGAATTGCCCACCCACCCATCGTGGATGGAGACGACAAGTTTATTAACATGAACATGATTACAGGAAGCACCACTCCACCTATGGCCCCAAAGATCGGAGCTACGGCATTACGTGGATTCTTCAAGAATCCTGTCGCCATTTCTTGGCGAAGATCAAGGCCAATAATGAAGAAGAATAGGGTGAGTAAACCTTCTTGGCTCCACTCGGAAACAGTCATATCAAGATGGGGAAGGGGTAACCTTATGCGAAATTCTGCGATAGCCAGGTAGGCAGCTGAAGTGCCTGGAAAATTCACAGCTCCAAATCCGAGAAACCCAAACACCACCATGACAAGCCCAGCCTGCTTATCATTGCGCACAAATCTAGAAAGCAATGATGTTCCGTTAGCCGATATCATAGAAGAACCTCACATAACCTCGCTACTTTCACATGGCCACATCCAGTAGAGAATCTTTTCATCCGGGAACGACTTTCTTAAACCGGGAAGCGCTAGCTGGGACGAGATCACCGAATGAACCTAATCATTACGATCGTCTTCTGATAGACGGCCTTGCTAAAGGCTATATAAATCCTCTAGCCTAGGAACACGGTCCGTCCCAGCACAAAGCCTGGCGGCGAGATCTTGAAAGCACAAGAGGAAGACAAAGCCAACTATGGTCCAGCAAATTCTGCTTGTTGTTTAAACCATGATCGATCGCCGAGGCGATTGCATGATTGCCGATCAGACCATGGAACTCCTCTGACAGCCGAGGGGCGCGCGGTGGGGACACGCCGATGGCGTCTACGTCCCGCCCCATGTCCATACGTCACTCATGGGGATGTTGCCGCAGAGAACTTCGTCCTGTTTGAATGCAACCGTCGTGCATCTGATCCGCATCCACCGATGGTCTGGCTCAGCGTGATATTCGCAGTGATTGACACCGTACTCCGTGTTCCCTCTAACTTTCGTGCTACCCCCTGCGAGTGGCTGGCCACTCTAACGAGAAGATCGGAGTGCCACAACAGGAGAAACACCAACCACAAAGGTTATTGGGCATGTGAAAGAGATCGTCGAAACCGCCAGCTACCAGCGCCTAAACCTCAATCCAAGTATTCTTGTAGGAACACGCGATATGCGTAGGTGCGCTTTATCCGCATGCGGGTCTTTCTCGTTGCGAGTGTATCTGGAGGTCCTCATTACTGTTCCTTGCCGTCCGTCCAGCGGTCGGCGAAGCAGAAACGCGAATTCGTTCAATACAAGTTCCCATCTTGCGGCACATCGCAACCTACTTTGCCTGTAGATTCTAGCGACCGCATGTTCCGGGTAGCGGTATGCTGCCTTTCACCCAAGGAATCGCCCGCGAGCCTGTATGAATCGGCGGAAAGGATATCGATCATGCTGGTAGGGCAGATGACCCGGTAGATCCCCACCTCATAGTCGAGAACGGGATGATCCGTTAACACACACGTTCCGCCCGAGTCTTTGATTACGGGATGCTTGCTTACCCAGTGTTCGAGCATCATGCCACGCGCACACTCGGCAGGGACAGGAATGACGGCCGTATAAAGATGGGTTCATGTCACAGCGAAGCGCGTGTGGGCGCTGATCTTTCCCGTGCTCAGTCCTTCATATACAGGGAGAACGCCACCTTGTCCACAAGACCCCACCCTCCCCTCATAAAGAGGTGTCTATCTGATTAAGCGCGTCCAGATACGGTATCGGCAGTAACCGCTTTACCGCACGATGGATTTCACGAATCTCGCCACAAAGCGCCGGCGTCGCCCTGATGCGTGCTGGAGACACGAGTGTATCCGCCCTGATATCCTATGCTCTTCCCAGAGGCAACACCATTCCCCGACAATTGTTTTCTCCCTGCCTGGACCGCGACCAGAAGAGTTCGCGCGCGACATGAGGAGCCTCAAGATATTCGACGTCGCCTTGTTCCCGACGCACGCCTCGCCCCAACGGCTTATGCAACACGCTCAGGAATAGAGCACCATCTATCGGAGAGGACGGCCCGTGCAGCCAATGTCGAGAGAACGCAATATGTGACATACCCACACCATGCTTTTCCCCGACATTTCAGCTACACGATCGACGATTAGCTGTTCTCAATTCTTAACAGCAGCGTTTTTTCATGCATGCTTGCACCCGTTATGCCACGCAGAGAATCGGACTCCCACATCTTGCGCGGAAAATGCTCTGATGCCAATGGGCTGTATTGTATGGTGCGGACACTGCCTGATGCAGACATGCAACAGGAATGAGCTCACACTCATCCACGCATCACAACAGATTGCAGGGCCGCCGCGAGCCAGAAAGCGCTGTCCGCCCGTCGCCTCGAAAATTCTCCTGAAGATTGTAAATACTGGTATCCATACATCTCGCTGGCACCAGGAGCACGGACTTTGCCGGTTTCACCAATGCGTCGAGAGCCTGCACGGTTTCCTCGATCGTGGTGCCATAGCCGAAACGATGCAGTATATACAGATCACGACAACCAGTGTTCAGACGACCCAGGCTTCCCTCTATTCCACTTTCAATCGCCTCTATTTCGAACCCCTCATTAATTGCACTTGGCTCGACAGAATCACCCGAGCTTTTGGTTTGCCGAGCTAGCCCAGGGATCCCTTATGAACTCCACACTGCGCCCGCCCGCATAACAGGTAAAAGCGTTACCTGGTTGCCAGGCGCTTTAGCTGGGGTGCCACGAGTGGCATTCTGATCGACCGTCCACTGCTGCTGGCTTGTGTCCGGACATCCGAAGGGCATTCCCCCAATAACATGGGCGGAACTTGCAATTCCCTATGCTCCTAACGGCATGTGCCTCAGATCGCTTCCTTTAATACCTTCACAGAAGATTGCCCAAGCCATGGTGTTACGGTTGCACAATCGTACAAGAGCGTACTCATCGTTTTACCTTGCGAAACCGTTGTTTTATCGTGTGAGCAGATACCGCGTCCCATATCAGTACATCCTTCAGGACCATCCTCAGTACTAAGAGATACCATTGTCTGGGAAGTAGACACCAATGACCCGATTGAAACGACCATAATAACGCAAACCCATTGAATATTAGCCCTCTGCTTACCTGCTTTGAAGATTCCGACCGATATCAGGTAATCCAATACAGACTAGGATCTTAAGTTGGCTTCAAATCACGATATGGGACAGTGCCGTGGAGAATTCTATTATTCCGGAACCAGATACCTGCTCGTGCGTCATCATCGGCGCTCCAATTTATGGCATCACACGCACACCGTTGTGCCCAGTCAAACACCACCCATCCTGGTCTCGTGCCGGTCATCGAGGCTTGAGTTCGATGCAACCACACTCTGATATGCATGCTCACCCGAACGGGGCTTCTTGAACTCAGAGCAAACCAGCCCCACCCACACCAAACAGCGAAAGGCCGAAAAATGTGCAGGCACACGTATGGTCTCGGCCGTTGAGATCGGTTCTCGTCGATGGAAGGTTTATGTGCGTTCACCCGCTGGTTGCGTGGGAGCAGATGGCGGAGTGGATATCACTCGAGGAGCTGGTGGTGCTCGGTGATTCGCTGATGCGTCGTCAGCGCAGTTTCGTTCCAGGGGGTGTGCGGAGATTTGAGGAAATTCTCGAAACTGACCTGAATTTTCGCGGTCGAAAGGCGCGCATGAAGGCCGTGTCGATGCCCCGTTCCGGAACGGATTCCTCGCAGGAGACCAGGCTCCGTCTGCTGATGGAACGTCACGGATTGACGGGTGCGGTTGTCAATATGAAGACGTGTGATCCGGTGAGTGGCAAGGTCTCTTATTTTGACATCGCCTATCCGCAGTACGGCTTTGCGCTCGAATATCACGGTCGGCAACACGGCCTTCATGAGACGTGGACGCACGATATCGATAAAGTGAGGTTTCTTTTTCGTCAGAATATGTATGTGTTCGGGGTGAAGGCAGAAGATATGAAAAAAGAACGCAAGATGAATGAGCTTCTCGCCACAATCTTCACTCAGATCTCGGCGCCCTGGCTCGTCGGGGATGAGTGAACTCAGACTCTACCTGCACATCTGACACTTTTTTCAGATGTGCAGGTAGTCAGAAATGTCGGCTTAGGTCTTGTGTCACAACGGGTTAAACGTTTCCTTCGTGTACCTGCACATCTGAACTTTTCGTCAGATGTGCAGGTAGAGGGCGTCAGATATCTTCCAGCTCATCCTGGTTGAGAATCTGAATCTCGCGCCGCCGCCGTGCAATGAGCCCATCGTCCTCCAGCACCTTCAGCTTGCGCGACAGTGTCTCGGGTGTGGTGCCGAGAAGGTGCGCCAGCTCTTTCATGCGGATCGGAAGGCTGAAACGCAACGAGCCTGACGCCTTGGCGATATCGAGGAGATAGGTGGCCAGACGCTCCTCCACACGGTCCATGCCGAGGAACCCGTTGAGCTGCTCCAACGAGACGAGCTTCGCGGCGTTGAGCTCCAGCAACCGAACACTGAGGAGGGGCTGCTCAAGAAGTACTTTGTGGAAGGCGGAGTGGGAGAGAAGGCACACTTCAGTGGTTTCAAGGGCCTGTCCGTAGAGAGAGTCGTTGGGTTGACCGAGCAGCCACGCCTCGCCTTCGTACCCGCCGGGCTTCTGCACGCGGAGCAGTTGTTCGCGCCCGCTGCGGCTCATGCGGTAGACCTTCATGGAGCCTCTGGCAACGATGAGAAGCTTCAGCTCGTCGCCGGGCATGAACACCTGATCGCCCTTTTCGAAGATGCGGTGATGCAGTTGGCTGTCGATGAAGTCCTGGTCGTTTTGCGGCAGTTCGGAGAAGAGCGGCACAAGTCCGGCGCAGCGGTGGTCGTGTGTGGGGCTTACGTGATGTGCATGACTCGGATCTTTAACCGTCTTATCCATGTTTTCCACGATACCCATCCTTTCACCACTCTGCCGCGCCGGCCAGTTCACCCTCGGCTCATTCATTTACCTGTTTGCTGACGGCTCACTCGTCGTCATCGTCGTCGTCATCATCATCGACTTCCTTATACAGACCGTCGGTCGGATCGTTGCCGAGGAAGAGCTGCGCCTCGAGAATCTGCTGCTTGGCCCAGAAGCGGAAGTCGCTTAGAACCGAGCTAAGCGCGGTCTTACCCTCATTATCCGCCAGGGCAATGGCCTTGCCGACGAAGATGAGCTGCCAGTCGAAGTCGTGAATGAGGTCGGTCAGCTGATCCTCGCCCGCTGCGTATTTGCGTACCGGGTCCTCGGTGAGCTTGCCGTATTCATTGAGCTGTTCAGTCGTGGTCGGCACCATCTCGTTGTCGCTGACCAGCACCGAGTCGAGGCGTTCAATCGTTTCCGTCTCAACGGCGATCCACTGTGCGGCGTGCTGCTCGAGGAAGAGGCGTGTGGTGCCCTTCGCGAACAACTTCGCTTGACGAATCTTGAGGATGTCGAGGAAGAGATTCGAGATGATGTGGCCGGTCATCGCGCCAGCGGTGGGGGTGTGGTGGTCCTTGTCGGATTGCGCGGCTTCCTGCTCGTAGCGTTCCTGTGGGGTGAGGGGCTGTGCGCTCGTGGTGTTTGTCATTATTTCTGCTCCTTTACTGTTACTTTTTCTACTGAATAACCCAGCTCGCTGACGACGTTGGCGAGAGTCTGTGCGTCGGTCGCGTTCTCGTCGAAGGCTGCCTTGACCTTACCTGCGTTGAAGAGCACGTTGACCTCTCCGACGCCGTTTTGCTTTGTTAATGCCGTTTGGATGGTGGTGAGGCAGGACGGGCATGTCATCCCGTTGACCTTCAGAATTGCTTTATGCATGATGTCCTCGTTTCCGTACGTTTCCGTACTTGTTTCCTTGTGATTTTTACTTTAAGTGCGGCTAGTTCTTTCGCACTTGACCTCCGTCAAGTTTTTTGCGAAGCAGACGAAGCGCGTTGACAACCACGATGAGAATGCTCGCCTCGTGGACCAACATGCCCGATGCCATATAGATGAATCCGGCGAAGAGACCGATGAAGAGGAAGAGCACGGTCGCCAGGGCGATGCCGATGTTCTCGCGTGTGTTCGCAACCGTCGAGCGTGCGATGGAGTAGGCGGTGGGCAGCTTGGAGATGTCGGAGTTGAGAAGCACCACATCCGAGATTTCGACGGCCGTCGCGGTGCCGTTGCCCATGGCGATGCCGAGATCCGCGGCCACCAGAGCCGGGCTGTCGTTGATTCCGTCACCGACGAAGGCCACCTTACGTCCTTGGGTTTGCAGTTGCTTGATGAAGTCCGCCTTGTCTTGTGGGAGGAGGCCTCCGTGCGCTTCGTCCAAGCCAAGCTCTCCGGCGATGGCGTCGACGGTTGCTTGTCCATCTCCCGAAAGCATGACGAGATGCTTGATGCCACGTTCTCTCAGTTGGGAGAGTGCGGTAATGGTAGTTGGGTGCAGTGCGTCACCGATTCCTGCGATGATGCGCAGTTGGCCATCCACTGCCACGTACACCAGCGAAAGCCCTTGGTGCTTCCACTCGTTAGTGTCGTTGTCGCCGGTGGTGAGGGCGATGTTCTCGGCGGCCAGTAGCGCTTCGTTTCCGATGGCGACGTGGTGCCCTTCGACGCTTGCGACGATTCCCTTGCCGGCGATGACATGGGTTTCCGAGACTGCCGGGAGGTTCGCGATGTCGATGGAGTGTGTGGTGCGTGCATATTCGACGATGGCGGCGGCCAATGGGTGAGAGGATTCGCGTTCGGCGCTGGCGGCGAGATGCCAGGCGAGGACGTCCTCCGAAAGCGTCTGTGCGTGCACCACCGCGGGGTGACCGGTGGTGAGGGTGCCGGTCTTATCGAAGACGACGGTATCCACCTCACTGAGCGACTGCAGCATTTGCGCGCCCTTTGCCAGCACGCCGTGCCGTGCGCCGAGACCGATACCTGCGACGTTGGAAACCGGAACTCCGATCACCAACGCACCAGGGCAACCCAGCACGAGGATGGTAATGGCGAGGCGGACGTCTTGGGTGACGATGCCAACGATGAGCGCGATGAGCAGTACGACGGGCGTGTAGTACTTGGAGAAGCGATCGATAAAACGCTGGGCGCCGGTCTTGGAATCCTCGGCCTCTTCTACGAGTTCGAGAATCTTTCCGAAGACGGTGTCCTCGCCCACCTTGGTGGCCTGCACCACAATGGTTCCGTCGGTGAGATTGGTGCCGGCGAATACCTCGTCGCTACCCTCCGCGCTTTTATGGCGGGGGAGCGGCTCGCCGGTGACGCTTGCCTCGTCAAGATGACCATCGCCGAAAACAATGCGGCCATCTACCGGTACTTGACTTCCCGTTTTCACCAGGAGGTAGTCGTCCTCGTCGATTTCGTCCACATCCACCTCTTCGGCGTTGCGATCGGTGGGGGACTCCACGCGCCAGGCCGTCTGCGGCGCGAGTTCCGTAAGCTCCTTGATGGCCGAGCGCGTCTTGGCGAGAGTCGCATCTTCAATGACTTCACCCAGCAGGAAGAGCCATGTGACGATTCCCGCCTCGCTGAACTCGCCGATGATGAGTGCGCCGATGACCGCCACACTCACCAACAGCTCAATGGAGACGACTTTGAACTTCAACGAGTTGATGGCCTTGATAATCAGCGGTACAAGTCCTATCACGCCAACCGCTCCATACAGCCAGTTGGAGATGAATCCGAGGCCGAACGCGTATTGAAGCAGGAGTGCGGCGGCGACGAAAACCGTCATGCCGATGACTATGGTGCGTTTATTGTTTGCGAAAAACTTCTGTAGGGTTAACATCTTTTCTCCTTTGTTCTGCCTTTAAACCTAGGAGGGCAGAGAGCAGGAGAAGTTGACCGCAGTCAAGAATCGGAAAATTACCGAGAAATATTTGGGAACCGCCTGTGGGCGAGCGTCGGATTACTGATGGTGACGTATCTTTTCCCCGCCGTGGCCTGCGGAAGAAATCCATACGAGGCCCGCGATGACAACGAGAGTGTCCACTGCCCGGAATGCCCCGCCTGCTCCGGTGAATGCGTTCGCAAGCAGGTGCGTGGCGAGGGGTGTGAGCCCATAGATCACGATGAGACTGGCAGCGATCAGTGAGATTCCAAGGAGATAGCCCTTCTGATCAAAGCTCACCTGTGCGCGCACGATCTGGATGGCGAGGAAAATAAGGCACAGCGCCACGAAAGAAAGGCTGAAATACAGGCTTTTCGCTGTTTGGTGTGGGTGGGCTGGTCGGGTGGAGGTGGCTGGCGGGTAGTTTGGGGGTATGGATACCACGTTGTTGTTCACCGCCGCCTTGCAGTTGCTTGATCCCTGGAGGGTTTCGGGTGTGGAGTTGCGTGACGGGGAGGGCGGCAGACGCGAATTGCACATCACGATCGGATTCGAGCCCGGCTCGCGTTTTTCTTGCCCGCATGCGGAGTGCGGGCGGGAGGCGTGCCCGATGCATGATGTCAGGAACCGGGTGTGGCGGCACTTGAACTTCTTCCAGTACAAGGCGTTCATCCACGCGGGCGTGCCGCGCGTATCATGCCCCGAGCACGGCGTGCGTGCGGTGCCGGTGCCGTGGGCCCGTCCAGGCAGCGGGTTCACGCTGTTGTTCGAGGCGATGGTCGTGGAGCTGGCGAAAAGCCAGCCGGTCGCGGACATAGCCGAGCAGGTCGGCGAACATGACACGAGATTGTGGCGGTTCATCAGACATTATGTGGACCAGGCCCGCCTGTACGAGGATTACACGGGCGTGGAGGCGATCGGCATCGACGAGACCAGCCGCAAAGGCCACCGGTACATCACCGTGGTCGCCGATCCGGCGGAGCGCAACGTGATCTGCGTGGTGCCCGGCAAGGACGCGAACACCGTCAAACGGTTCGCGTTGGATTTCATGGACCACAACGGTGACCCGAACCGGGTGACACCGGTCACCTGCGACATGAGCCCGGGGTTCGCCAAGGGCATCCGCGAACACCTGCCCAACGCCGCCAAGGTGATCGACAAGTTCCATGTGATCAAGCACGCCAACGAGGCCGTCGACAAGGTCCGCAAGACGCAGGCCGGGCGCAACCCCCTGCTCAGGCGCACGAAATACCTGTGGCTGCGCAACGAGGAGGGCCTGACCGGGCTCCAGCTGGAGACCAGGCATAACCTGCAGAAACAACGGGTCAGGACCGGACGCGCCTGCCAGATGCGCGAGACCCTCCAGGACATCCACGCCACCAGCACGAGCCGGATGCAGGCCGAAGCCGGGTTCCAGACATTGTGCTCGTGGATGATGCACTCCCGTCTGGAACCCATGAAAACCCTCGCCCGCCGGATCCGTCGTCACTGGCAGGACATCCTCACGTATTTCGACCACCGGTGCACCAACGCGATCCTCGAGGGATTGAACGGCATCATCCAACACATCAAAACCCGAGCCCGCGGCTTGCGCAACATGGACTACTTCTCCACGATGATCTACCTGACCTGCGGCAAGCTCGACCTAGCCACCGTCACCATATAACCAGCCCCACCCACACCAAACAGCGAAAGGCCTATTTTCTGGCAGAAAGGTCGCATTATTGTGACTACGGTTGTAAACTAATAAGTGTTAGGAGACTACAAACGTAAACTTAGAATTCAATTAATGGAGGAAGCCAATTGAAGGATGCAAAGAATGTAACCATCACCGATTCTGAATGGATGGTTGTGAGAGCAATTTGGACAATGGGACATGCGACTAGTCGTGAACTAATCGATGCTATGAACGAATTAGAAGGCTGGTCAGCTTCAACAACCAAAACGCTACTTCACAGGTTGATTCAAAAACAGGCGGTTGCGCAGCATGGCGGCAGTCGACCATTCACGTATAAGCCGGTTGTTGGCGAGAAGGAATCAATGGCGGCAGCGGCAGATGATTTGTTTGACCATATGTGTGCGATGCGGGCTGGTTCAACAATTGCCGGCGTTATTCAGTCAAGGGAACTCTCACGGGCGGATATTGCGAACTTACAGGCGATTCTAGCTGAAAAGGCCAAAACAGCGCCCGAGGAAGTTCAGTGTAACTGCTTGCCAGGTGATCAAACGTGTTAAGACTGTGGTGTTCTGTCTACTTTTAGGATTGCTGCACAAAAATCCAGAATCTGGGATTTCTGATGGCGGAAATTTATGAATTTTTGTCGTAATTCTCATTCATATAGTGGCATGGTGCTCCGCAAAGCAGAAGCCTAAATATAAGAACCTGGTGGAAAAATCCCGAGCCCGGGGATTTCCACACAAGGAACTTATATTCCGGCTTCTAACCGCTTTGCTACGCACACTTATTTTTAGGGGGTCGATAATCATGGCAAATAAAGAGGACCATATGAACATGAAAAACATGAGTGCTAAGAATATGGAAAATAATGAATCAAATATGAGTCATATGGATCATGATGACATGAAAATGGATCACGATATGACCGAAACGGATCATAATCAAATGAACATGGATCACAGCCAAATGAACATGAATCACGAAACTATGAATATGAGTGGGATGAATCACGGTGATATGGATATGGCTGGGACCGACATGATGATGCACGGTGGCTCAATGATGCATATGGGGAATTTGAAAGTTAAATTTTGGGTCTCCGTTGTCTTAGCGATTCCAGTTTTACTGTTAGCACCAATCATGGGTTTAAACGTTTCCATCCTTAGTTTCAGTTCACCGCTAATTGTTGGCATTATCATCGTTTTGTTTGATACAGCACTTTACTTTTATGGCGGAATGCCATTTTTAAAGGGGGCTAAAGCGGAAATTCAGGATAAATCTCCTGAAATGATGACGCTAGTAACCCTTGGAATTTCCGTCTCGTATTTCTACAGTTTGTACGCATTTATTGCCAACAACTTCTTGAACCCGGAAAATCATGTAATGAATTTTTCGTTCGAACTTGCAACCCTGATTTTAATTATGCTTCTAGGACACTGGATTGAAATGAATGCATTGATGGGGGCTGGGGATGCCTTACAAAAGATGGCGGCCCTGTTGCCTAAGACGGCCCATCTAGTTACAGATAATGGTGAAACAAAAGAAGTGCCAGTATCTGATTTAAAAGTTGGTCAAGCTTTCCAAGTGCGTTCAGGTGAGAGTATTCCAGCCGATGGTGTTATTACGGCTGGGGAGTCGACCGTGAATGAAGCACTGGTAACCGGTGAATCTGCTGCCGTTACCAAGAACGTTGGCGATAAGGTCATTGGTGGTGCAACCAACAATAACGGGACGCTAACGGTTAAAATTAGTGGTACTGGTGACTCCGGCTATCTTTCTCAAGTAATGAAAATGGTTCAAAATGCCCAGCAAGCTAAATCTAAAGCAGAAGATAAAGCTGATTTAGTTGCCAAGTATCTATTTTACGCGGCACTTGGTGTTGGGATTATTGCTTTCTTTGCCTGGTTACCCCAGGGATTGGCGACTGCAATGACGATCATGGTGACCGTCTTCGTGATTGCTTGCCCGCATGCATTAGGATTAGCGATTCCATTAGTGGTTTCTCGTTCTACTACGATTGGCGCTCAAAATGGGCTATTAGTTCGAAATCGCCAAGCCATTGAAGCAAGTCAACATGTTAGCCACGTTCTCTTGGATAAAACTGGCACGTTAACAGAAGGTAAATTTACGGTGAATGCATTGATTCCAAATGATGGGATTGACGAAACAACGTTATTAAGCCGACTGGCCGCCCTTGAAAATAATTCGACTCATCCGCTGGCCCAAGCAATCATTACTGAAGCCCAAGCGAAGGACATTGAAGTCGTTGCGGCTGAAAAGTCTCAAAATATTCCGGGCGTTGGTATTTCCGGTAATGTTGATGGCACTGACTATACGATTGTTAATGGTAACTATTTAACGAAGCAAGGGATCAGGTTCGACGAGGCCGCTGCTGATAAATGGGCTGCTAAGGGTAATTCCGTCAGCTTCTTATTGCAGGGCACCCAAGTCCAAGGAATGGTTGCTGAAGGCGACACCATCAAAGCGGGTGCTAAGGAATTAATTAGTGGTCTTCAGAGGCGAGGAATTACCCCCGTAATGCTCACTGGCGATAATCCAAAAGCCGCGGAACACGTTGCTAACTTACTAGGATTGACTGAATTCCATGCAGGCCTATTACCAGATGATAAGCAAAAGGTTATTGCTGATTATCAAGCAAAGGGCAATCACGTCATCATGGTTGGTGACGGCGTAAATGACGCACCAAGTCTTGCCGCGGCCGATATTGGAATTGCAATTGGCGCCGGAACCGATGTTGCCATTGATTCCGCTGATGTTGTGTTGGTTAAATCAGAACCCAGCGATATTTTACATTTTCTTGATTTGGCTAAAATCACAAATCGGAAAATGGTTCAAAATCTCTGGTGGGGAGCAGGCTACAATATTTTCGCAATTCCACTCGCTGCCGGTGTGTTGTCATTTATTGGAATCATTCTAGACCCAGCCGTTGGTGCTGCGGTCATGGCGATGTCGACAATTATCGTGGCAATTAATGCGATGGGATTGACCGGTGAAAAGATTAAAAACGTGTAATTAAGTGATGACAAAAAGAGGAGAAAGATCAGCTGGTAGTCTGGTCTTTCTCCTCTTTTTGATCATCATGTTAATTACTTATCTGGTTGCTCAGTTAATTTCGCCAATTTTTGATGCAGCCTAATGTCATATTGCCTGGTAATTGGCATTAACACCGCGACCACCCCGCAAATGGCAGCACCGATTCCTGCAATCACAAATAGGCGTTCAATGCCAATCACATCAGCTAGGGGACCGGCAAAAATTAAGCCAATTGGTCCAGCTAGATTCAACAAAGAATTCAAAACGCCTAGAATCCGCCCTAACTCTTCTGCTGGATAACTTTGTTGAATCATTGCCATTAAAAGCGTTGTAAAAAATGGGGTCGCAATTCCTTCAATGATGTTTAAAGCTGCGAACCATAAAAATCCGGTTTGGTTACCTGGCAAAATGCCGCTAATACCGGTTGGAATGCCAACCAGGAAAAACGCGATGATTACGGGCTTCATCCGGTCCTGCCACTTACCAAAGAGGCCAATGATAGTGCCGCCGATTAGCATGCCAGTTGAATAAATGGCTTCAATTAAGCCAGCCTGACTAACGGTTCCCTGAAAGTATTTCATGGTCATGAGTGGATACATGCTGGCAGCAGGCATGTAGGTTAGTGTGAAGACGGCGCCGATCAACGTAATGATATGGACTGGGTTTTATTCCTGATTTCCCCCAGATAAGGAATGATGGGATGTTGAGTACGGGATATGCCAAGGAGTTCAGGGACCGGGCCGTCAGGCTGCTGGCCGAGTCCCGGGAGAATCACGCGTCGGAGACGAAGGCGTTGCAGGGCGTGGCGAAGGATCTGGGTGTGGCGGCGGAATCATTGCGCCGCTGGCAGGCCAAGGCTGATACGGCAGGCACGGCGGGTCCCGAGGAGTCCGGCGAGCTCAGGCGGCTGCGTCGGGAGAATGCGCAGCTGCGTCGGGCGAACGAGATCCTGTCGAGCGCGTCGGCTTTGTTCGCCTCACGGCTCGACCCGACACGACGTTGATGGTCGAGTACATCGACACTCATCGCCACCGGTTCGGGGTCGGGCCGATCTGCACGGTCCTGCGGGCTGCGCTGGCTGGCGGGTTTCTCACCGCCAGAGCATACCGGCAGGTCAAAGCCCGTGCCGCCAGCAGGA
>NZ_JGZI01000006.1 GCF_000741705.1 Bifidobacterium psychraerophilum
AGCGTGAACAAAAACCAGTCCACTTCAAAGCCGGGTTCCAGACATTGTGCTCGTGGATGATGCACTCCCGTCTGGAACCCATGAAAACCCTCGCCCGCCGGATCCGTCGTCACTGGCAGGACATCCTCACGTATTTCGACCACCGGTGCACCAACGCGATCCTCGAGGGATTGAACGGCATCATCCAACACATCAAAACCCGAGCCCGCGGCTTCCGCAACATGGACTACTTCTCCACGATGATCTACCTGACCTGCGGCAAGCTCGACCTAGCCACCGTCACCATATAACCAGCCCCACCCACACCAAACAGCGAAAGGCCTATATTATTTTATCGGACATGTTTCTGTTACCCGCCTTTCTAGAGCGGTTAATGTTTTTTAGCGACTGAAATCGTATACAAGTGACAAGCCATGCTCAACTTCCTCCAAAGATCCTCAACAAATTCGCGTAAGAAAACCAGTCACTGTCAGTCACTAACTACGTATTCGTGCTGCAAGGTCAAGACGTGGTCGAGCTGAAACAGCTCGGCGAGGTAGGGGGTGTGTCAGTTCCTCATGACAGCATCAGAAAAACTCTTGCTGGCATCATCTCGTGTGCTCAATTTGTGTTATCTTAATGAAGGAACTATACGAGTCACCAGTTCAACCCTACTACCGCATGGGATTACACGGGCATGTAGCGTGCCATTAACACGAAGAATTGGTTATGAAAAGCACGATAAATTTCATCTTTACCAGACATGACCTCTTCCCTTCCACGTTGGGAGACTTCCCCTATTTATTTCTTCAAGCACCTGAACTGGGTCAGCCTTGCAAACATTGCAAATATTTAAGAATTCGGTTAGACAAACGGGAGCTGTCAACATTTTCCTGATATCTCGCACTCTGTTGTAGCTGATTGAGTCATTCATAAACTCGGCAATATGGGTATTCGTCATATCTGTTTCAGTTATCAATCTATCGATTTCTTCTGAAGCGACTACGCTGCAATTTGACCGTTCGTATTTTCGCGTTGGCGCGCACTGCATCAAATCATGACATATATCACTTGCTGTATTCTTATATCAAGCGACATTCCCCATGCTGTCATAAAGTAACAAGTGTTATATTTCTGGTCGTGAAGAGTCTAAGAGAGGAATCCCCTCGCACACTTGTCACTTCGGTAGCTAGGAGCTCAGCGCACTACTTGGAGAGTCTTTTGTGAGATGAATGCGGTGCGCAGTGACCATAGGATGCTGGCTGCATCGATGCCTTCCTGGATAAGCGCTCCAAGGACAACGGAAATAAGCCCGAATGCTGCAAGAACCATACACGCTGTTGCAACAACCAGTCCTCCTACAACCGCCTGTAACATGATCTTACGCGTCATGCGGGCAATCTCAACAGCCGAAGGCACTCCGCCAATGTCATCGTTCATGATGACCACCTGGGAGGATTGCGATGCCGCCGTGGATGACCCGTCAGTCATGGCGATGCCTACATTCGCAGCAGCAAGTACGGGTGCATCGTTGACACCGTCACCAACCATCATCGTTATCTCGGCATGATGTTTTACATCAGTTTCCGATTGTTCGGCACGGTTTGCATGAACCGCAGCGAATTTATCCTCCGGTAGCAGGGACGCACGCACATCCTGGATGCCAACCTCCTTGGCCACGATCTGTGCCGAATCCATATGGTCGCCTGTAAGCATCGTTATCTTGTGGATGCCCAGCACGCGCAATCTCTCGATGGATGCTCGGGCAGCCGGTCTCGGTACATCACGCAGAATAATCCTCGCGGCAGGCGTGCCATCGATGGAAACATATGCAGCCATCTCATTCAATGCAGCTTTGTCCCACTTGTTCCATTGACTCCGGCTCTGTTGGCTCCATTCATCTGATTTGCCTGGCAGCGACAAGCCATTTCCCACAACGAATTCAGCTCTGCCAACGCAAACGGTTTTTCCGTCTACAACCCCCTGTACACCTTGGCCTGGCTGCTCACGAATATCCGTTGCAAGCAATGTCTCCTTCCCTGTTCGTTCGGCAGCCGAGACAATGCCTTTGGCCAGAATATGCACCGAATTGCTTTCCAACGCCCCTGCAGCACAAAGTATCCATGTCGAATCTGTATGCTCAAACCCCTCGGCCAGTTCAACCCTTGTCACCTGGGGTTGTTTGCTTGTAAGGGTTCCAGTTTTATCAAAGAAGATGTGGGTCACCTTCCCAAGCACTTCCAGGATTTCCTGCCGTTTGATAATGATGGAGGACCGGGCCAAACGTCCGGTTCCTCCCATATATGCAACGGGTGCCGCGATAAGCAATGGGCATGGTGTCGCCAGCACAAGCACTTGTGGGAATCTGACCGGATTGCCGGTCAAAGCCCATGCCGCGCCTGCCAGGATCAGTGACAGAATCGTGAATGGAATCGCAAGGGTGTCGGCTGTTCGAACTATTGGCGCGCGCGACTCCCTTGCCGTTTTCACGAGGTCAAGGATGCGTTGGTACTGCGATTCGTTTGGAGGAGTCGCAACGCGCATGGCAAGCGCCATCTCTCCGTTGATGGATCCCGAAAGCACGTGCCCAGCCTTTCCGACATGCACAGGCATCGATTCCCCGTTGATTGCGGACATGTCAAGGGTGGCCCGATCGCTGAGAAGCTCACCATCGGAAGGAACTGTTTCACCAGGTCGGACGATGAGGACATCGCCCACCTTCACCTGGTCTATCTGTCGCACTTGCCAGGGAGAAGACAGCAGATCATTCCCTGTTCTCGTGACAACGTTTGCCGTTGCGGGTGCTGCATCGACCAAGGCAGTTAGGCTTTCCTGTGCGCGTCGCTGCGCATATATCTCGATCATCTCACCGGTACGAATCATCAGGCATACTAGCCAAGCAGCCCAGTATTCTCCCACCATTGCCGTTGATGCGATAGAGAGCAACGCAAGAAGATCGACTCCAACTCTGCCCTTTCTGAAAGCAACGATCATCTCGTGAATCGTATCGATCGCTGTATAGACGACTAGAGCCACAATCAGCCACACCGCTCCCTGATGCCAAGGTGTGCCCGGATTCCACAACCCCGCACTGCACACACCGACGAATGCAGTTACCGCCATAGCCGGGTAACGGGCAATCAATCCACCTGCATGGAGGAGAAGGTCTGTCAAAGTCATATGGTCATGTTCTGCAAGTGTCGGTGCATCTCGTCGATTGTTGTTCATTACGCATGCCTTCAGTAATTCATTAATTGTATTGCGAGTGTTCACTACCGGATGGGTTGTTCTATACTGAATTGTTAATTGTGTGGTTATGCGATCGCAACAAACAATGTGGTGTGTTTGTTCGATATCGGACACTTCTGCGTAGTTGTATGGGATGAAAGCACGGTTGCAGGAAATGCGGTCGTGCAAACTGGGGAACTCCCTATGCAGGGAGCATAAAGGTGGGAAGCATGTTAAGAACCGTACTTGATCCGGACAGGCGTCGGCAACGGACACAGCAGGCGATCTTCGATGCCTTCGCCGGGCTGTTCGCAGTGGAAAACTACTCTGATATCACCGTGCAGCAGATCATCCGCGAAGCGAACATAGGCCGCAGCACCTTCTATGACCATTACCAGTCAAAGGAGGATCTGCTTGACGACCTGTGCGTCGACATGTTTCACCATGTCGCTTCGCCACGACCTAGTACCTTGCAGGATCATGGATTTGAGCAGCGTCCCGGCGAACTGATGCCCGCACTCACACACCTGCTTTTTCATCTTCGTGAAGACAACGCCAGACTTCGCGGATTGCTTACAGGCACCAGTTCGGGACTGTTTCTCAAGAAGATTAAACCCTACCTGCATGCTCTGGTGAAAGACGAACTTCGAGCCGACCAGCACTGCTATCTATGTGATGAGGTTCCCGAGGACTTTCTCATCAACCACATCGTAGGATGCTTCACCACTGCTGTGGATTGGTGGGCTTCCCATGATTTCAAGGAATCACCCATCACATTGAATTCATATCTTTGCACGCTTCTGCCAGCGGAAATCACTGCAGGCGAACATACCAGCATCCACAAGAAATGAGGAATATTGAGTGAAAAACATACCTATAGGAACCGCCGACATGGCCGCGTCACGTATTGCTCTTGGCGTGATGCGCATGGACGTACTGAATAAATACGATGCCGCGAACGTTCTGAACACCGTGCTGAAGCGCGGCGTGAATTTCTTCGATACGGCCGACATCTATGGATTCGGCGCGGGTCACGCCCATGCGAGTTCTGAGGTGTTCGGAACTGCACTGAAAGACACCGGCGTGGAGCGATCAGATGTCTTCATTCAAACGAAATTTGGCATACTGATCGATTATTCCAATGGCAGTGCCCGCCGCTACGACTCGTCCGTTAAGAATCTAACGGAATCGCTGGATGGAGAACTCGTCGCATTGGGAACCGACTATGTCGACAGCGTGCTCATGCACCGCCCAGATCCACTCGTTGACGCAGATGAGTTCGCCAATGTCATTGATACACTGATCAGCTCCGGCAAAGTGCGTCATGTCGGCGTGAGCAACATGGACCCCTGGCAGATCGAGTATCTGCAGTCTTCCTTGAAGACCCATATTCAAGTAGACCAGTTGCAGTTTGGGCTGATGCACACGCCAATCATTGATGCCGGGATACACGTGAACATGTCTGACGACGATGCAATCAGCCGCGAGGGTGGCATCCTGCCATATTCACGACTACGCAACATCACCATTCAGGCGTGGAGTCCCTTTCAATCCGACACCCAGTACGGCGCGTTCATTGGAAATCCGCATTTCCCGGAACTGAACAATGAGCTTGACCGACAGGCACAGAAACACAACACCACACTGAATGCAATCGCTACGGCATGGGTACTGTATCACCCTGCAAACATACAGATCATCCTCGGATCGATGAACCCGCAACGGCTGTCACAGATGATCGACGGTGATACCGTTCAGCTCGAACGTCAGGACTGGTGGGATCTGTACAAGGCAGCAGGTCATCGGGTGCCTTGAAATCCGCTCGCTCCGGTGAACCGTACCCCATTGTTGAATTGGAATATTCAATTCAATGAGTGGAGTGCGATTTTCATGCCTGTGAATCGTGTAAGAAAAGAAGATTATGACTTTAAGTTGACAGCTTTTAGCTTGATCGTCAAGGTATAGGGGAGACGTTCGACTGCTTAAGAGCTTGAGATTTCCGAGGATGTAGCGTGACAGTTGATTTTGACGTATCGCACCCATGGCATGGAAGAACTGGCGATGAGCGGAGAATGATCGCATGGATCGAAGACGAAGCTTTCGGCCTGTCGCTATCAAGTTGGCCGTGGGAGGACCCTGTCCTAGTGGTCGTGAAATATGGTCTTTCGAACGGAAGCCTGCTAGTGAGATGGTGCAGTGAATACCGCAGTGCAGGTGGCCATTTCGCCGATCTTCTAGAAAGGGATCGTGGAGCGGGAGTCCCGTTTCAACAGGTTGGGTACGGATTTTCCCGAATCTCCCCGAAAGGAGGAATAGTTCCTCCACTGATTCGCCCGTCAGATTGGCATTTCAGGCCAAACCTGCGCACAATCCTGAGCACTGTCTTGGCTGCCACTCTCTGGCCGAACTCGCCAAACAGACACATGTGTATATGCCGATGCCAGCACCCATTCGGGCTTCTTAAGAAAATCCTGGCAATCAATGGCTCCTGTCGGGTCTCGCCACGGGCGCAGGATACAAAAGATAGTAATAGTAAGAGGAACGTGCCTGGGTGGACTGGATTACGGACAGCGACCATTGTGTTTGCAGTGTCAGTGGACATTTGACATGTAGCGATGTGATTTTTCTGTCGTCGTTGCGGAGCGCAGCGTCTGCTCCTGTGATGGCGAAGAGTCTTCCTGTTGTGCTGCGTCCTGCAACCGCACATTCAATGGCGTATTGCGCTGACTTGACGTGGTGAATGCTCCAGACACGGTGAAGTTCTGCGTTACGGGCGAAGTAGGTGTCGAAGAAATCTTAAGTCTTGTCGATTCCCGTCGATCTTTCGCCTCGTCCGGAGGTGAAGGATGCATCTGGGGCAAAGAGCTGTACCGGTTCCGTGAAATCCCTCTCGTCCTGGCCTGCGGTGTTTGACAGTGAGAAGTAGTGGTTGAGAACACCGCTGGAAGGGGTCATGCGATATTTTTCTTTTTCTTGGATGCGTTCTGTTCCAATCGAATGTCGTGCTTCGCATGTGTCAGGTGTTTATACAGTAGGATAATTCAAGTTCTCACGCTTGCGGGGAAGGGTAAGGAGCACAGCAAGGCATTCTGCGCCATCGCGGCGGGACCTGATATGGTCTGGAAACGGGACGGGAATGAATGCGCGTGCAGTGTCTTTGAATCCCTGCAACTGGTTCACCATTAATGTCTGCTATGTCGAGAACATATTGCAGGTCGAATGAGTGGAATTCTCTGCCGTCTAGCCCATTCAAATATCTTGTTTCCTCAAACGCTGAGGTAGTCCGATCATGCAGGTATTCATTCATGAATGCTGTTTATCCGTGGATGCCGAATGCCATGCCAATCAGCCATGCGAACAGCATAGTCGATAGCCCCATGAGGACGTTGCGCAATATGGCCTTTCCTAGTGCTGCCCCGCCAATTCTTGCTGAAATGCTACCCGTAATGAGAAGAGCTATGGCAACGGAAAGCACTATGAGGAAAACCCTCAACGGGAAAGAAACCGGGATCAATGAAAACAGCATGGGAATGATTCCGCCACTGACGAATGACAGGAAAGATGAGTATGCGGCCTGCCAGGGACTCGTCAGCTCATCCGGATTTATGCCTAACTCGTCGGTAGCATGGGCACGCAAGGCATCATATTGCATTGCTTCGAATGCCGCTCGTCTGGATGTGTTGGCGGAGATGCCCTTAGCCTCATATATGTGAGCCAGCTCGTCAAGTTCTTCATCTGGAAGGTTTTCCAACTCCCAGCGCTCCTTATCGAGGAGTGCGCGTTCTGTATCACGCTGTGCGCTCACGGATACATACTCTCCTCCGGCCATGGAGAAGGAGCCTGCCGCAAGGGCTGCAAGGCCTGCGACGAGCAGCGAACGGGGATTGCTGTCTGCTCCGGCCACGCCTATGATCGTGCCGGCGACGGACACGATGCCGTCGTTGGCGCCAAGGACGCCGGCACGAAGCCAATTCAACTTGCTGGATGCACCCCTGGTATCATGCAACTCACCTGGGTGAGAGAGAGCGGTTTTGCCACTCATCTTGTTTGGCTGTTGCTGACTTATCCACCCACCGTAATCCTTATCAGGAATCGGGAATGATTCCGTAACGTCTTTATCGACGGCATTTTCCTTATGGTCATCCATGGGTTCACCATTCAATCATGGAACAGCTGCGGTTGCGCTGTCTTGTCTTCTACGTTTTCGCCTGCACTACTAAAAACATCGTATTCATCATTCGTGTCGTTTGGTTAGTGTCGGACATATTGCAAAGAGTGTCCGGGGCCAGGCTGCGGATGACATTGAGTCAAGACGCTTAAATCTGTAAGTTGCAGCCTCAAGCATCCTGATTCTTAGATTTTTCTGAGTATGAAACATGTAGTTTGTTGCTCGGTGACATATAGAAGATGTTCATGGAATCCGATGGCACTGCTAAGAAACCACCCATGAAACATGAAAGTCAGCGAATCAGAATACTCTCAGCGGATGATGTGATGTACACGATACGGATCGCTCACGGATGAGAATGACTTTCGCAGTGGTCGGGACCGGAGTATCAATGGCAGAAAGTGGATGCAATGAAAAGACAAGGTAAGATGGCAATAACCGCAGTATCGTTGTTGGCGCTTTCAGTTGATGTAGCGGCGATATTTGTCGTACCAGAGTTACGCATGCGATATGCAGATGCGTCTTTGACTTCAACGCAAGCCGCAGGGCAAACTGCCACGCAGGCAGGCAGTTCAAGCGGTGAGAATAGCTCACCAAGCAGCTCGACCCCCTCTTCAAGTTCATCGGTATCCTCGAGTCTGAAGGATGGAACATATTCGGGAACGGTTGTCTCTACCAATAGAGGTGATTTCCAAGTGGATTTGACAGTATCTGGTGGGAAGGTAACCAATGTCAAAGTCTTGGAATATCCGCAGGATCCGACATCCCAGTCCATCAACGAGCAAGCCATTCCAGTGTATGTCAAAGAAGCCTTGGCAGCGCAGAGCGCTCAAATTCAACTCGTTTCTGGCGCAACCGAAACCTTCAATGGATTCACCGGATCGCTGCAGGATGCCATCAATCAGGCCCAGGGTTCAAAATGAACACGTACGTTCTTAATGTGATGAACCTTCCCTTTACCATTATGGTTAATTCCATATCGAAAGATCTCAAAATTGAGAAGACGGTCAAGACCATCCACGGCCTTCTGATCGATGCAGATCGACGCTTCTCCCCGTTCAAGGCAAACTCTATGGTAAGCCGCTTCCAACATGGTGACCATGACGTGCTGTCAGACGAGGATTTTCAAGAAGTGTATCTCAAGACTCTTTTGGCACAGGTTGAAACAGATGGACTTTTCGACCCATTCTACTCAGGCGTGTATGACCCTACTGGAGTGGTGAAGGGATGGATCGTTGAAACTGCGTTCAATCAGGTTCTGGAGCCTTTGTTGCGTACTGGTCAGGTCACGGCCGCGGCCATCAATGCGGGAGGAGACATGATCGTTTCCGCCAATGCATTTCAGACTGCCTGGACAGTAGGCATTGAGAATCCATGTGACACCCACCACTATGTGGCAGCATTCCCACTGCGTTCTGGAGCTGTCGCCACATCAGGAAGCAGCAAACGAGGCGAACATATCAAACGTGCACTTCATGACATCGTACAGTCGACGGTCATTGCCGATTCATTGGTCGATGCCGACGTTTGGACCACCGCCCTGTTTGCAGCCTCTCGTGACGACATCCCCCATCTCATAGCGGAGCATACGCTTACGGCCTTTCTCGTCACTGATTCAGGACAGTATCAAAATTATTCACATGGCACGCTCGTAGACGCATCGTCAATATCCAGTCATGATAAGGAGTTCTGGCGATGAAACACCTATCGACACGCATACTCCTAACATGGATGATCCTACTGTTTATTGTGCCCGCGCCCATGGTGCTGATGCTTTCGACGACCTTGCCAACGTTGTATTTACACAATATGGTCGGCATCCAACTTGGTGTCATTGCATACTCATGGATGCTTGCCGCCATGTATCTTGGCACTCGTCCTCGATGGGTGGACAGAAGTGTCGGGTTACCACATGTATATGTGGTTCATGGGGTGATGGGACTTATGGCGATTACCCTCGCAGTCCTGCATCGCCAACTTTCCCCTTCGTCGGGGTGGATCAAGAGAACTGGCGATTGGGCACTTATACTGTTCATCGCACTTGCAGTCTGGTCATGCGTGTTCATGGCAGGTTGGCTTACTTCACGCTTACGGTGGCTCGAACTGTTGAAACATTGGCTCGAACACCTCGCAAGGCATGAACTTTCAGTATGGCTTCACCGGCTTAATCTCATAGCCGTAGTCCTCGTGTTCATCCACGTTCAGCTCATCAACTACATAGCATCACAACGAATTTTCATGGCAGTGTTCGATACTGTTACCATACTGGTATTCACACTATATGTTCTTGAAAAAATGCGTCTTCATTTCATTTCCATAACGGGACGGATCACTGGAACTCGCATGATAGCTCACAAGGTTCATGAAATAGCAGTTGCGATTCCACGTCAGCATGGTATGGATTGGGAAGCCGGAGACTTCGCATTCATCCGTTTTCCCGATAGTGACGGCTTGCGGGAATACCATCCGTTCTCGATAGTGAACGCACCGCTCGATCACCGGAACCATGGGGTGGCAAGACGCAATCTTCCCAATGCAGTGACACTATTTTTTGCTATTCGTGAAGATGGCGATTTCACACGTCGATTGGGTGCGTTGCCACCAGGAACGGTTGTTGGCATGTTGCCGCCATACGGGCGCTACCGACGCTTCGTTGAAGAGCATGCACACAATGCCCCCATGATTATTATTGCGGGTGGTATTGGCATCACGCCACTGATTGCTGTGCTTGAGCACTATGGGCCGCGTGTTTCGACCTTCGTGTACACGGCCAGGCGAGGTCAGATGCTGCCGTATACCAGTTATCTGCGATACTGGGCCGAGACGAGTCACATGCGTTCAATCATCTCCGAGCATCGGATACCGCCATCGCGAATAAGGAATGAGGTGATTGTCCGACACGCGATCTATCTCATAGCCGGCCCTATGCCCATGCAGCGTATGTGGTCCAAGTATTTGTGTTCCCAGGGCATTTCGGCAGATGACATATACGCCGAACCCTTCTCCTGGTAAAAGAAGCGACAGACCAAAGACTGGTCATTTTTCAGACATACGCCCTCTGATGTTGTAACTGTCCTTATGCAAGGAAGCCACAATTCAAACTACAAGCATTCTAGCAGCTTGAAAAATCTGCCGATATTTTACTAGGTCGCACACTGATATTGCCGTGCAGGGATTGAATTCAGACACCACCGCTGGGATATCACGATGTACACCTTGTTGTTACATCTTTGATGCAGTTCATGGATTTTCAACGTGATTAGAAAATATGCGCAGCACATCGTGGATCTGGAACACAGCGGATGTTGACCCATATACAGGGCGGCGGCTTGTTGCTGCCGATACTGAACAGAATTGGAAGTACTTTCAATAACTAATTAGCGGCGTCTATTGCTATCAGATTAAGAAAACGTCCAGAATGTACGATAGTCGAAACTTATGTAGTGCACGAGCGGTATTGTTCTCGGCATCGAAGTTGCGTTATAAATGTTTCGAAACGGTATCATTCATAAACAATGCTTGACCATTATTAATCACGGCGAATGTTCGGTGATACTTTATGGGCAATCTCCTTAGCATATCAATATTGTTTAAGAATGGTTTTAGCCAATTTTTAATGGTCATATGGTTGTTGACTGATTTGTCAATTTCATCCTGATCGAGATGTTCAACCCTGATCTTAGATGCATTGAGCTCAGCATGTTCCATTATTGGAGAGGAGGGGCGCTCAGTCAAAGATTGATGAGTATTTATTGCTTTAGGGATTCTTGGAGAATTGATCGAGGTCCTCGACGCGGCTTGCAACTTGGCCGTTGACATTGTTCCGGCATAATGTTGGTTTGGGGGCAGGATTGACTGTTTAGACCGTGTGTGGCTCGAACTGGTCAAGTTCGGTGAAGCAGCGTCTGTATATCAGTATCATGATCAGGGTGTCTCCGATTATGGTGATCGAGCTGAGTGCGGCAAGGACGACGAACTGGTATTTTGCCGCTTCGAGTGGATCTCCTCCTGCCATGATCTGGCCCGCCATCATTCCCGGTATGAGTACGATGCCGCTTGAAGCAAGCTGTGCGATCGTAGGGATGAGGCCCAGTTTCGCCGAGGCGATGATTGATGGTTTCGCTGCCTCGAAGGGGGTCGCACCCATGCTGAGGTAGACCTCAACCTCATATTCCCGGGCTTTCATATCGGAGAAGAATCGGCTCATAGCAACGGCGATTGCGGCGACGAGATTGCCAAGCATCATGCCGGTCACAGGAATCAGAATCTGAGGGGCGTACCATGGCGATGGCGCGATGATGAGTTCGCTGACGACGCTGTCGACGATGAGCACACTCACCATCAAGGTCAGTAGCACTGGCATCACCAGGCCTCGCGGAATTCCATCTGCACGGGTGAGCGTGATCTGCACGGCGGCGATGACCATGAAAACCATCAGTGCCAGGACAATCCACGGGTTGTTGGCTTCGATGACGTATTTGATGATGTAGCCCATGGCCAGTAGCTGCAGTAGTGAGCGCAGGGTCGACCAGATCATGGATTTCGCCATTCCCAGTCTCATGACGACGGTCAGGATGGCAGCCAGGGCAACCAGCAGAAAAGTCACGGAGAGTCCGAATATGTTGATGTCATACACGGCGCCTGCAGTATGCGAAGCGATAATCATTCCATCTCCTGTCGTGACAGCCTGCCATGTGCGAGGCTAAGAATCCTGGAGGCCCGTCCATCTGAATTTCTGTGCCGGACTCGCAACACCGCCATTCCCATGTGAGTTGCCGCGTTTTGCAGCATGGCGCCGACCTTGTCGGAACTATCTGGATCTAACCCCGCATCCACCTCGTCACTGAGCAGGACTTTCGGCTGGAGCATCAGGCTGCGCAGCAGACACACCCGTGCCTGCTGCCCAACGGATAGCATTGCGGGGTTGCGGACAAGCTCCACATCATCCAACCCCAGTTCGTCCAACCCATTTCTGATCTGCTTGGCAACAGGCTTTGCCGTTTGCGGTCTCAAGCCTTTAGCGTTCCTGTTGATTGAAAAGCCGAAGGGAAGCAGCACCGCATCAAGAACGGTATCAGAAGTCAGCACAGGCCTTTGGGGGAGATATACGACATTGCGCCTCCAGCTTTCGGGTGTGAAGCTGCTGCTGTCTCTCCCCTCGAGTGTCAGCTTCGCTGAAGCATGTGGGTCAAGCAGTGCCAATGCCATGAGCACATGTGATTTGCCCGAACCAGAGGGTCCCGTGAGATCGACGATCTCGCCTCGCTCAAGATGAAGAGACAGGTTGGAGAACAGAGTTTTCCCGTTCTGTTGTGATGAATCCTGTTTAAACACGCACGACAGGGCATGCGCCGAGAAGTAGCTCACTTGTTGTTTCCTTTCGATTCGGTCGGATCGACTGTCAATCGCAGCGTAATCTCCATCGTCGTTCCGGATGATGATGTTGAAAGAACACGAATGGTTCCTTGGTAGCGGGACAAGATATCGCGCGTCAGGGCCAGTCCCAGACCATACCCTTGGTGTTCGGATTCCACATCGGAACGTGCAAAGCGCGCGAACCACTGTTCGGGATTTCCTTCCATTCCCGTTCCCTGGTCCCGAACCGTCACGACTGCTTTGTCTTGTGCAGCATGCAGTGTCACTTCTATGTTCGTGTGATGCGGTGAATGGACGATTGCATTGTCAAGCACGGCGACAAGACAACGTTCGATTCCCGTTTCTTCGCACAAGACGAGAACGGTGGCTGAGGGTGATGCGAAATGGATCGCAACCTCACGCTGCTCAGCAAGCACATCGATTGACTCTAGGGCGTGTGTGATTGCCTGGGATAGATTCACTGCGTGCGGGCTGGTAGCGCCGCGTGCCGCCAGCAATAGGTCGTTGATGATGATGTCCATTCGTGACACGTCATTTGTCAATTCCTTCAGCAGAGGATCGATGGGTTTTCCGAGTCGCAGGCGACGCTCGATGAGTTCGCTACGAGCGTTGATTATTGCAAGTGGCGTTTTCAATTCGTGACTCGCGTCTGCTACGAAGTTACGTTGCAGCCGTATGGCCTGATCCAACGGCCTGATCTCTTCGCGGGATAGAAACCATGCAACCATCCCTGTGGTGATGATGATTCCAGCGACAAAGAGAATGATGAAGATTATTGCCTTTTCGGAGTCTATGATCAAGCTGCCGTGGAAGAGAGCTCCCGAGGTTACGTCGTTGGGGCTGAAGCCGCGTTCGCTGAGTTCATGTCGCGAACCTAGAATGACGCCAATGACCAGCAGAAGTGCTCCGAGAATCGCAATTGCACTCATTGCCAGCATCATCCGTATGCTGATTGATCGTATGGCTTTCATCCCGGATGTCTTGCGCTCGACCTGTGCATCTGATTCGTTATTAAATCTCATATGGGGTCGCTTTCCATGGGATTGCCGAGGCAATATCCCTTTCCTCGAACTGTCATGATCAATCCTTTGACTGTCTTCCGTCTGATATAGGAAACATAGGTATCAATGGTTCCCTCCCCAGCATCACGGCTGAAAGCAGCCATGAGCAATTCTTTTCTTGTGAAGACCCGGTCAGGATTGATGCACAGCGCCTTCAGCAATGAAGCTTCCGCAGGAGATAACTGGATGTTTATTCCCGACGGCGACTCGATGAGCCCTCGGTGCTCCTTGAATGTCCAATCGCCAATCGCGTGACTCTGCTGCTGTGCCTGATATCCGCGCAGCAATGATCGTGTGCGTGCGTTGAGTTCCTCGAAACGGAATGGTTTGGAAAGATAATCATTGGCACCTGCATCCAATCCTGAGACGATCTCTTCCGTACTTGAAAGAGCGGTGAGCATCAGCATGGGAACGGTGATGCCTTCCCTCCGTGCCGAACGCACAAAATCCAACCCATCCATATCAGGCAGTCGTCGATCGACAATCACTGCATCATAGGGATTCATGCCAAACTCGTGGATGGCTGCCTTTCCCGTTGTAACCCAATGCGCACGGTAATCGTCCTCAAGGAGTTCCATGAGAATCCCTCCCATCTGCGGATCGTCCTCAATGAGCAGAAGGCTGGGTTGGAGCAGCTTGATCGGGTCTGACAATGCGTACCGGCTGTGACTATCATCAAGTTCATTCATATTTCAGCCCTCCACCGATGACGGTATTACTTCGTTTCGATTTCTTCACTTCTTGACGGCCAAGACGTAAAAGCCTTGAATGCCAATGGAAGAATCGAAATGAGCACGATGCACAAGCACACTATATCGATATGATTCGATATCAGCGGGATATGACCAAGAGCATACCCCATGCTTGGAAGTGCAACGCCCCAGATAACTGCCCCGACAAGGTTCGCGATGATGAAACGGCGATGATTGAAATGCGTCATGCCTATGATGAAGGGAACAAAGGTTCTCAATATGGGCACGAATCTCGCCAGGATGATCGCCCGGCTGCCGTAATCATCGAAGAAGCGCTGTGCTCGCTTGATGCGATTTCTATTTTTCCCCTGCACCCAGGATTTAATCCGGCGAATGTTTCCGCTGTGCTTCCCGGTCTCATACCCGGCTTGGTCTCCGATGAAGGCAGCCACCGATACTATGAGACAGATGATCCACAATGGCATTCCTGATACGGGTGAGTCAGCCAGCGTCATTGACGCGGAAACCATGCCAAGCAGGAAAACTAGGGAATCTCCGGGAAGAAAAAATCCTATCAGCAGACCGGATTCTGCGAAGATGATGAATGAGCAGGCTGCAAGTGCCCAAGGCCCTGCTGCTGCAATAACGAATGCCGGGCTAAGAAAAGAAAGCATGTTCAAGTCCTTCTTGAGTACCTTTCATACTGTCACCCACATAATCCCAGTATGGAGCTAAGCAAACGCTAAGAATTGAATGCCAGACAGCGCAGACACGTACAGAAATGATTCTTGGAGAATTC
The DNA here is from genome assembly GCF_000741705.1 of Bifidobacterium psychraerophilum. Lineage (GTDB taxonomy): Bacteria > Actinomycetota > Actinomycetes > Actinomycetales > Bifidobacteriaceae > Bombiscardovia > Bombiscardovia psychraerophila. The sequence continues at coordinate 15,304 of NZ_JGZI01000006.1, forward strand.
TTGGTATTTCAATGCAACACTTGAACGCATGAATAATCCTTTCGTCATGTCGTTGTCTCGGCTGCCTTGGACCAGGCGGCTGCTCCTCTTAGTGACAGCATTGGCTCTCATTTGCATCATTCCTATCGGAGACGCATTGAAAAGAAGTCAGTCTATCACGAATCACGAGATGAAGATACTTGAACAATTCCAAAAAGCTCCACATTTGTTGCTGGCTATCTCAACAGGCTTTGGACAGGCTTTCTCGATCGCAGGGACTGCACTGATAGTTTCACTTTCTCTGCTCTATTTGGTTTGGACCCAGCGTGGCTGGGTCCAACCTTTGAGGGGTGCCATAATCGCCGTCACTCCAATGATGGTGACGCTCGTGGTAAAGGTTATCGTCAATCGTAGCCGTCCAGGAACATCCCTCGGGAATCTGGAGAACGATCCAAGCTTTCCAAGCGGACATGTCGCGGCTTCGATAAGCTGCGTGGCGCTGCTGTTTCTGATCATGCAGTTGCGTCATGTCCGCGAATCGTCAAGAGGGAACAGATATTTTCTGAGGCTCGCCGTATCGGTGATTCTGATGCTCATTCCAGTGATGACCGCAGTCTCCAGACTGATATTGGGCGTCCACTATCCCAGCGACGTAGTGGCTTCTCTGATTCTCAACGCCCTGCTGGCAGCAAGCATGGGAGTCATAACACAACAAGAGATAATGGCAGGTCCACTGCATTAATATCGATGGATAAAACGACACAACCAACAAAATTATCTTAAGATCTCAGGTGAAACTAACAGAGTAGTACATTATACGGTGATAATCGTATCCAGCCAAAGCGGAATTCAAATTAACTACGTATAACCTACATGCATTCTTGATATGTTTCATCCCCCGCTTCTAAATCGAATCTGGATGATGAGGTTCGATGCAAATCCACATGTAGCCGTTGGATCCGCTGGCTGCTGTTTACCAGACATTAAGAACAGGGATATCTGGGTCTGAATCTTGGCTGATTCGACTCCTTACTTTACTCAAGTGCGCTATTTCTGCCTGCCAGCTTCTTACGGGCGTCAGTGGTTCTCACTGCTCTTTTCCACCCATCTTTCGGAATGGTTCACCATCGTACTCAGAACTGGCTATCTCATATTTCTTAGTATCAATATTCTCTTTATTCTTCATCTTCCATTGTTTTTGAGTGGACCAATCTGTTTTCCAACGTGGTGATGCCCTCATTGGTAACATCTGGTGAATTGCTCTGGATTCCTCGTGTATGAGTTCTGACCAATCCTGTGAGAGGAAGAACTGGCATCAGGAAACCAGGCGACGGTGGCTTTCCCTGTTGCCAGAACAAAGCCATAGTAATAGTCATGATCACTGCCAAATGTGATATGGACTGGTTTTTGTTCCTGATTTCCCCTAGATAGGGAATGATGGGATTATGAGCATACAATTTAGCGATGAGTTCAAGGATCGGGCCGTGAGATTGTTGGCCGAGTCGTGGGAGAATTATTCGTTGCAGACGAAGGCGCTGCAGGGTGTGGCCAGGAGCCTCTGGGTCGCCACGCAGTCGCTGCGCCGCTGGCAGGAACAGGCCGATGCGAACGGTGCGGCCGGTCCTGGCGAGTCTGCGGAGTTGAAACGGCTGCGCTGGGAGAATGCGGAGCTACGTCACAGCAACGAGATACTTTCCTCGGCCTCGGTTTTTTCGCCTCAAGGCTCGACCCTACACGGCGTTGATGGTAGCGTACATCGACCGTCATCGCGCACGGTTCGGGGTCGGGCCAATCTGCTGGACGTTGAGGGTCTCGTTGGATGGCGGGTTCATCACGTCTCGCGCGTACTGGCAGACGAAGGCACATACCGTCTCCACCGGTAAGGGCTCGTCACGAGACACTGGCGCGTGGCATTGGCGGGCATGCACGCGCACCGGTTCATGGCGGTGTACGGGTACAGGAAAGTGCATCGTCAGCTGATCCGTCAGGGTTGGAGTGGAATCGGGCGCGACCAGGTGCTGCATGTCATACTCTCCCTTGGGATTCAAGGCATACGTCGGGGTCGGATCCCTATCCCCACGCGGTCCGTGAGGAGTACGGGCGGGCGCCCGGACCTAGTGGAGCGCCGGTTCAGCGCAGCCGCTCCCGGTCGTCTGCATGTGGCCGATATCACCTACGTGCATCTGAGCGATGGAAGTTTCGCTTATGTGGCGTTCGTGACCGACGCTTACGCCAGAAGGATTGTGGGCTGGGCCGTGAGCGCGAGCCAGCCCACCAAGGATCTGCCCCTGCTCACGTTGGACCAGTCCATCGGCTGGGCAGCCCGGCACGGTGATACGCTTGGACTCGTGCATCACTCGAATCACGGCACCCAGTACATCAGTGTTCTCTACGGCTCGCACCTTAACGAGCATGACATCCTCGCGTCCACCGGCAGCGTGGGTGACTCCTACGACAACGCCCTCGGGGAAACTGTCAACAGTGCGTACAAGACCGAGCAGATCCATCGCGGCAGACCCATCGACCGCGTGAAGGCACTGGAACAAGCCACCTTCCAGTGGGCGTTCTGGTGGAGCCAGAAACGTTTTCATGAAACTCTGAACTACCTGACACCAGCCGAAGTGGAAGCACGTTACTATAAATCACAAGTGATACCAATCACCCCAAAAACCAATAAAACAATGTTAACAAAATCCAGTCCACTTCAAATGGCTTAAAAGATCGGTTTGGTTCTAGTGGTGGTTGCGGCATCTGTCTTTCTGGGAGGAATGGATGTCGCAATACGAGTATCGGGGCTCGGTCTATCCGCCCCGACGTGCGATGTGCCAGGCAAGACGCGCCCACTATGTTGAGCTGTTGAATCAGGGTATGAACTTCACCCAGGCTGCCCGCATGGTCGGGGTGTCCAAACGCACTGGGAAAGCTTGGCGCAAGGGGCGAGCCAGAAGCACTGACAGGAACGAACGGCCCCGGGTCGACTGGTATCGTCATGACATGGACCAGCCCGACCGCCATGACGCCCAGAGCGTGCAGCACGCCAGTATCGCCAAGATGCGTCACCTGCCCAAGCTCCTGCGCAACACCCTGACACCTGGGGCGAACTCGCCCTGCACCGCACAATCAGCACCAGCCTGGGCATGCAGGTCTACTTCTCCCGACCTGCACAGCCCCTGGCAGCGCGGCACCAACGAGAACACCAACGGACTACTACGCCAATACTTTCCCAAAGGCACCGACCTGAGCATCTACCCCGAGAAATATCTCGACTGAAGTGGACTGGTTTTTGTTCACATT
>NZ_JGZI01000007.1 GCF_000741705.1 Bifidobacterium psychraerophilum
CTGGTCGATGACCTTGTCGACGATGCCGAGCTGCTCCATGACCTTGTCACACACAATCACGGCCTTACGAATACCGTACATATCACGCAAATACCTGACTGCATTCGCTTCGAAGTAGGTCTTCGAGGGAATCTTGAACCACTGCATATTATTATTCCTCCGAGCGATACGCTTCACGTTAATCAGGTTCACGGCCTGCACGTTGCCCGAGACCGAGTTGCCACCGTACGAGCCGCAACCCAAGGTCAGGGACGGGGCGATCGCGTTGTAGATGTCGCCAATGCCACCCAGCGAACTCGGCTGGTTCCAGATGATGCGGCAGGCATGCATACGCAGACCATACTCGCGCACCAGCTCCTCGTCGTCGGTGTGGATCGCGGCGGTGTGCCCTGCGCCGTGCACCAGCATTTCCTCGCACATGATGAAGGCGTGATCCTTGTCCTTGGCCTTGAGCACGGCCTGCACCGGAGCAAGCTTCTCCATTGTCAGCGGTTCCATCTCGCCGACTTCCTGGCATTCGGCCGCCAGGATCGTGGCATCCTCGGGAATCGTGAACCCGGCCTGCTTCGCGATGTACTGTGGGGACTTGCCCGGCACCACCGAGTTCAGCTTCGGCTTTTCCCCGGAATATGAGGTGCAGCCAAACATGTACTACTCAAGCTTCGCCTTCTCGTCGCTAGTCACAAAATAGGCCTTGCGACGCTTCATCTCGGCAATCAGACGATCATAAATATCCGTGTGCGCGATGATGGCCTGCTCGGTCGCGCAGATCATACCGTAATCAAAATGCTTCGACAGAATCAGATCATTGACCGCACGCTTCACGTTGACATTCTTGTCGACATACGCCGGAGCATTGCCCGCGCCCACACCCAAGGCCGGCTTGCCAGAGGAATACGCCGCCTTGACCATGCCCGGACCGCCCGTCGCGAGGATCGTGGCGATACCCGGGTGCTTCATCAACGCGCTCGTCGCGTCAATCGAGGGGTGCTCAATCCACTGGATGCAATCCTCAGGAGCCCCAGCCGCGATGGCTGCATCACGCACGATGCGCGCAGCCTCGACCGAACACTTCTGCACGAAGGGGTGGAAACCGAACACGATCGGGCAGCGCGTCTTCAACGCGATCAAGGACTTAAAAATCGCCGTGGACGTCGGGTTCGTCACCGGAGTCACACCCGCGACCACACCAACCGGCTCCGCGATCTCAACGATGCCGTTGATGTCGTCCTCACTGATCACACCCACCGTGCGCTGCTTGACCAGATGGTTCGTCACATGCTCACACACGAAAATGTTCTTCGTGGCCTTGTCCTCCACCAGACCACGGCCAGTCTCCTCGACCGCCAGCTTCGCCAGCACCAGATGCTGGTTCAACGCCGCAATCGAAGCCTTCGCCACAATGCGATCAACCTGCTCCTGATTCAAACGCTCGAACTTCTTCAACGCCACCAGACCCCTGGAAACCAGAGCATCAACCTCGTTCTCGGCATCGATACTGACTTCAGCCGTCGTTTTCTTCTGTGCCTGTTGTTTTTTTGTTTCCGTCACTGAGTTCCTCCTCATAATCAAAACTGGATACCTTGGGTATGGTGCCTTCAATGTTCAAGGGGTTAAGGACACTCCGTTGTATGTCTCCCCAAGCTTTGCGACTCTCCCTCTTCAGGGTTGTTGACATTTCAATTTTCGTTGAGGAAACGGGCGAATTATGTTGTTTCTTTGACGTAAAAACATACTTTTCTGATTTCGCCAAAGTGCCATTGGAGATGCACGGAATTCTAAGAAAAATACGCACTCCACAGCTCTGAATTGCAATGGCTCTTGTTCTGCTTTTAGGAGGACGGGATTATGCCACGTGCGTATCAGCCAAAGTTCCTGCACAGAGCTGTCCAGATGCTTGGTAAGGCCAGCCCGGCCTCTGAGACTGAATTTGAGGCAATTCGTCACGTCGCTTCGAATCCTGGCGTGAGTCAGAAGACGTTACGCACATGACAACGTCGTACCGAGATCGACGCTGGTAATCGTCCTGGCACGAGCGGTGAAGATCACGCCAACGTAAAACGATTTAAGCGCGAGAACGCTGAGCCACGCTAGGCGAACGAGATTCTGCGGGGCGCGTCGGCGTTTGCTGGCGCACAATTGACCGTCCCGCGCCGAAATGATCAGGTTCGTTGACATGAACTGGGATCATTTCGGGGTCGAGTCCATCTGTTGGGTGTTTGGCCAAACAGATTGCGGGTTCGTCACCAATGTCTGTTCGCGCAGAATTGTCGGCTGAAGCGTCTCGAACAGCTTAAAGACAGAGTTGATCTACAGACCGGGCCATGGCGAGGCTTCGAAACCGTTGAACTGACAACACTGGAACGGGTGTCCTGACGAAACACCCAGCGATTGCACACGGAACTCAGCTACGGCACCCCGATAGAAATCGAGACCGAACATCAATCAAACAACCAAGACCTCATGACAGCAACCGCCAACCACGAAACCTAACAGGAACAGAACCCAGAACAATTCAGTTCCAGAAAGTAAATACCACACTAGAGAACAAATCTGGTTCTGCGAACCGCAAAGATCCTTGCAGCGAAGCACAGACCGACTGTTACACAATTCTTCACCAAAAGCACCGATCTATCCATCCACCTCGAATAATAGCTTGATATCTTGGCAGAAAACCTACTTCCATCCGATTGCCACATCCGCAAATCAGCTCTCTTCAGTGAAGTGGTAAAGGTGTGGTAAATTGCACGAAATCAATAACCTACGCATTGTTTTCATTGATTTTCAGACACCCTATACGCTCTCCCCCTGGCTCTGCACCTGACTGCGCGAGATCAATTTTGCCAAGTCTTACGAGTAAACGAAAAATAAGAGAATTCAAATGAGCCCGGAAGATGGAACCCCAAGGCTCCCTCATGATTGAGTTACCGAATTCAACTGCAGCATCAGGAATTTCTTCAAACTGTTTCTGGGCATCTTCCTCATTCGACATTTGAACCTCCTGGCTAAAGTGAGCAATCTTTCTGCAGCCGTAGTACAAGTACAAAGGAAACAGGCAATCTGTGGTTTTCAACATAATAATGTAAAACTTAGGACCACAGTTACTCATCGTAGCCTGGCTCAAGGGGAAAAAACGAATCAAATCAGCCTTATTGAACTGGTTGAGTGTACTGACAACATCAATGTTCTTATGCCGAGTTGTTGTTTACCTTGAATATACATAATGGCCCGCCGACGAAATCAGTGGGATCCAAGTCTTCCGATTTCAATCAATCTTGCAAGAACCCCGTCACGGAAATCCCTATCAAAATCCAGCATTGTCCCACCTTGAAGTTTGACATTATGGTTTTCTTCATAAGAACGTATTCCGTAATAGTTCCAGAAACATTGAAATTCAGCATCTGACAGTTTCAGAATCCGGTCTTTGAGCTCTTGCAACTTGTCTTTGTCGAGTTCATCGTATTCAAACCCGAGTTTTGCAATCAATATTTGCTCCGGGAAGTGCTGCTCCGAGTACGAATCGTCTTTGAGCAGTCGTTCGACCTCCACTGATTTTCTCTTGATGATCTCTTGTTCATTAATTCTTGGGATTGATAGGGCCGCGATCCCTTGGGAGCTGTTGGCCACTCTACTGCAAATGTGTAAAACTCATGGTAGAAATAAATCTGTTGCGAAAGATCAATGCGCTGTTCGTTGAAGAGTTCATCCAGTTTACTGAATATGTATGGCGCTCCAAGTTCCTCCACATCAGTCCGTCCGCCAACTGGGCGCGAGGGGATATCTGCTCTTGGTTCGACGCCACGCGTTTTCGCAAAGTGGACAAAACCGTTGGCTTCGCCGAATCGCACATCGATATACCTTCTGCCATCATTAATATCCTGTTCAAGTAAATTCAATTTCTGTTGAAACACATATTTTGTCAATGAATTCGGATGACCTCTATACTCGAGTTGTTGAATGGCAAAAGATTCAATCCGATCAGCAGACCCTTGCCAAGCATCGAGCGGTATGCCCTCAATATAGTAGACGAACTCCTTATAGGCATCAATGCTCTCATCCGACAGCGCCAGCATCTTTTGCAACTCATCATCGTCCTCGAAAACGGCTGACAATTCACCAACGCTAAGGTTTGTGGCATGTTCAAAGAGTAAATATGCTTGTGGATTCGAACGAAAATCCTTGACCTTCCCATGATTTGTTGCCAGACCGCGTAAGAGAACTTCATGAATGTTCTCTGATTCACCATCAGATGTCCCATACCGGTTCCACCTTGAGAGTACTGCGTATCTCTGTCAGCCGCATCCACAACGGAATCTGGTCGCCATCCAGTCTCTATATAGTTATAGAAGTGAGGATGAAAGAGTTACAAGCAGATAATTAAGAGTTGCTGCTCATACTGCACTTGGCCAAATTTTTCGGCCAACTGCTCAGTTGCAATAGTAAGGAAATGTTCCAACTCCCTAATCACACGGTGCTCAGACTCGAACAGATCTTTGATTGATTGAGGTAAATCAACATTCTTGGCTATTTCCGAAGAATGGAGAACATAAGGCAAGACTACTTTCTGATCAATGATTTTCTGGAGATAATTATCTTCATTCCTCGCCAGCTTGTCATAATCACCAACAAACACAATTGGAAGAGACCGATTCGGGATATTGAAAACCTTGTATGCTTCCTCCTGTCTCTCCGGCTTTACCCTATCGAAATCATCGAAAACCAATATTCTGCCGCCCGTATGACGCTTAAGCAAGTGTTGATACAGGTCATCCAATTTGCGTCCTAGAAACTGAAACCACGCGACGGAAGCAGTAAGCGTCTAGATGAATATTCTCGCTATGATATCAAGAAGCTGATGGCCGAACGTCCAGCCCAGATTGACCTTGCCCGAACAAAGAATCGACAGAGCAATTAACAGGAAAATACCATACCTGATAAAGAAATAAGAGACCCTGTGCATCCGTGAAAAAGCGAGCTCAATCACCGACCTGTTATCTGTCATTCTCCACAAACCAACAGTGACTATTCTTTTATCCACAAACTGCTCTGCCTGTTTGATAAACTCAGTCTTTCCACTCCCCCATTTACATCCAAAAAGAATGTGTTATTCGATTGGATCAGCTTTGCAAATCTTTCTGCACTTTGTGCAGTGTCGATTCGGATGAGTTCGATCATTTCGAATTTTCCAGACATTTGTCGACCTAACTGTACCATCAGCTGTTTCATCACTTCGAACGGGACTTCTTAAGTTTTATCAGGTCCGACCTATTGTAGTTTAGCTTGAGGCTTCGTGGAAATCTCTTTACAAATATCAGAAGCTACAACAGGCAGTACACTGTTACGGCAGTCATCCTTTCCAAACCGACAAGACCCTGGAGGAAAATACGTAATCGACAGGTGCACGGATACGATGAATCCATTGGTAGTAGTCCTTCTCTACCCGCATCATCAGATATATGCATACAACAAAACTGGAGGGATTAAATTGGAATTATGACATAAAAAATATTTCCGATCAGGCGCAAAGCTTTTACTCAACGGACTGGTGATATATAAAATTGTCAGTTTCCAGAGTTGATAAGTTCACGTCAAGTTATGATTGCTCAGCATCATTTTTCGTTCAGGGCGATTGTAAAAACATGTGAACACTCAGCGTAAAGACAATTTGACAACACTTCACAGCTCAACTCACAACATATCATCAGCGGGATCGTTGATTTGGCCAACATATGTGCCCGATAAGTTTCATCAGAGCATTTTACCTGACTGTGTCTGCAACACTGAAATTTCTCGATTCACCAAGCTCCCTCTCCGAATCACGTGGTATTCATGCCGTTTTCAACGACCGAGAACCGTTACGTCAACGCACAATATCATCCATCAACACCGTGCCGAGAGCACGCGCAAAATAATCCAGCCATTGATCTCTTTCCCGTTATATGCATGGTTCTGCCTCGGTACAGTCAGCAACATCATGAACACTTTGTGTCCGTGACGCCGCTTCTACCCGCTACATTGCCTCTGGATTCTCCTACCACTGTTCACCAACTGAACATTACGATTGATTACCTCAGTTACAACTTCAGGCGAGCAGCAGCCAGGCGTTGTTCCCTTCGATACTGCCCATTTCCAAAACGATGCTTCGAGATCAAACCATGCGCCCCCTCACCAACATGCGCCGCTGAGTCTCCTTCACAAAACACCTGGTTATCAGAATATGGTCATTTGCCCAATGATCTAAGATTGCCGATAGCGCCTACAAGAAAGAATCAATACCTATACGCCTACGATGACGGTATCACCGTTCAAGAGATATGCCAGCAGTTTTACCAGCAAGACCCTGATGAGCTGCAGGAGGACGAGAATACCAACGATCAGCACCAGGATCCAAGGCTTTCCGTTTTGAAAGATGTTTTGTTTATTCAGGAGAACAATAAAGAAACCGATGGTAAGGATGATTGACAGAATTCCACATAGAATCCTGTACGGGGTATAAATCACCTTCACTATTGCGTACAGCAGGGTTTTCATACCGGACCTCTTATCTTCTCGAATTCAACTCATTGAATACAGTCCTTCGAGTCGAATATATCTCTTCATAAGTATTTACCAATTGTGCATGATCGACTGGGAAGACATCGCATATTATCTGAGACTACTCCAGTATTATTCAGAGACTTTTCAGTCACTGGTAGCGGCCCTGAAGATGTGATAACGGTATCGAACATAATCACGTCGGAACTAAGTGGTCTCAGTATTGGCCTCTTATACGTTCGATCATGTTTCATTGTCGTCTCATAGAGAATCAATGATGTTTGTACACAGTAATGCAGTCATCAGCCGTCTTAAAGCTGCCGACCGCTGAACCGTGGTGCTTCAGGTATTCCACAAGTTCAAGGTTTTCCTTGGACATCGGAATCTGTGGACGATCCGGTCCACGGCTTGTAAGCTGTCCGAAATTGTCTGGTAATTGGTTGAGTATCGAGTGAATAAACTCAATGCCCAGATCTTCAGCATTCTAACAGATCAGTTTTACGGTCGTGGACGACTGCATTCCCTCTTCAACCAGTATGAGGAAATCAAGCTGATCACACTTATATTCTTTGGAAATCGCATGTCTTGCCACTATTCCGGCAACTGCTGGGCCTGCATCTGCAATGTATGAACTCAGACCGTTCATCACGGCGTTTTTAACATCGTCTGACATCACCTTGCTCTTCATCAGATATTGCAAGTCTTCGGAGTGTATCAGTGTTTTGTCCATAAAGGCAGTAAATCGTTGTGGGATGACTCATTTTGAAATTCCTCGTGACAAACGCCTTGCAGTTGGGATCACCGATGAACTGGTGAGATTGTCCATCGGCATCGAAGATGTTCAGGACCTTCTCTCAGATTTGGAACAGGCTTTCGAAAAGGCAAGGAACATTGCCGTGGACCGTGGAAGAAGCGGGAAGGTGGAGAAGACCGCCAGAATCTCAAACTGACAGGGAGAAACAAATCGTCATAGCAAAGGACAGGCACGCGAACAAGCTAACGAACAGCGAGATGCAACGCGATAGGTTCATAGCGAGAAGATCGCTTTTATTATCTAATTTCAGCGCTAGGTAGGAACGGACTACTAGATATACTAGATATATGTTGAGCAATGGCCGCAAGCATTTAGCATACGTCTGCGAACCTGGCTGTTCCCCAAGTGCAATCCAATCGACTCAGTGGCTTTCGAAAGGGAATGGGGTTCTATTTCAACTCGAAACTATTGTTCTATGCCGATGACTGGGAGATTCCAAGCGACGGACTCGCCGTGCTGACATTCCAACCTTATTTCAATACTCTCGATGGAATTGTATGTGCGAACCACAGCATCGCTGCCGAATTCATGAATCAGCTCGTATGCATGGGCTATCGGGTACGCAAGACATTGCCGTCACCGGCTTTGATGATTCTCCTATTGCGATGATGGCAAGATGCAAACTCGCCACCGTACGTCAGAATTCCACCAAACACGGTACAGTCTTGGCAGAACCTCTTCGGCGGCAACTTGCAGGCGAAGCGATCGGCAAGGAGATCGTTCAGCTCCCCACAGAGGTGATCATTCGCGGATCTACAGAGTTTGTGCCCTGAGTTCCAGATGTTCCATCATTCAGCATCGAAGCGAGTTCAATTCGTTGTTGGATCGGGTGAACAGTTCATGAAATGACACTCATTCCACACCTTCTCACTCCCAATCGCAGGACGAAACCGTTCTTTGTGTCCTTCTTTTCAATTATCCCGATTGTCAACTACCCGAGTATGCCAATTTGGAATCCTTGAAATTACAAGGATTCCAAAAGGCGATACTCGGGGAAAACCGAAACAAGGACACAACAACCGTGCTACACCACAAAATAGTGATATAGCCATCAATGAACGTGATTGTGCACCTTGGAACGATCAGTCATGCAGCTCATCAAGCGCAGCAAGCGCAATCGATGTTAAAAATGCAACGCCATAATGAATGCCCGCTGGATCCGGTGCGAATTGCGGGCTGTGCCCAGCTCCAGCGTCGCCCGCTCCAATGTGAGCGAAAACTCCCGGAGCTTTCTGCAAATAATAGGAAAAATCTTCTCCTCCTATTCCGGGGTCAGGTTTGATGTGTTTCAGGCCAAGGTTTGAAACTACTTTTTCTGCGACTTGGGTCCAATGTTCATCATTGATGACTGCAGGAGATCCGAAGAACCAGTTGATCTCAGCGGTAGTTCCATATGCCGCTGCAATATCGTGTATCAGGCGTTCGGCAACGGTTTTTGCAAGGGTCCGGTCATCGGCCAACGCAGTTCGAACCGTTCCTTCAAAGAAAGCTGATTGCGGAATAGCGTTCCATGTGGTTCCGGCGTCGATATGTGTCACCGAAAGAACTCGGGGAAGGACAGGATCAAGATTTCTTCCAACAACGCTTTGAAGACTCTGGATAATTGCAGTGGTTGCCACTACCGGATCAGCACCATGTTGTGGACTTGCGGCATGCGTGCCCCGACCGTTGATCGTGACTTGAAATTTATCAACAGCGCCAGTGGTGCTTCCCTCGCGCAAGAGGATCGAACCTAGAGGCCCTTGAACCGTCATGCGTTCCAAAGAATGCTTGGACGTCATCCAGCACTCCGGTCTCAATAACCTGCACTCCCCCAGTCGGTTGGTCTTTTGTGGCTCTACCCTCTTCAGCAGGCTGGAATATAACCTTGATGGTTCCCGATATGATGTCACGATGCGCGTTGAGCAGTATCGCTGCGCCAAGAGCTACGCTGAGATTGAAGTCATGACCGCAGGCATGCATGACCCCAGCGTTTTGGGAAGCGTATTCAAGACCCGTCTGCTCTTGAATGGGCAAACCATCAATGTCTCCACGCAGCGCAATCACAGGACCGGACTCTTCACCTCTTATGACTGCAATAAGACCAGTGTTGAGTCCGGTATCGAGGATTTCAACGTTCTTGCTTTCCAAGATCTTTCGGATTCTTGCCGTAGTGCCCACTTCGTGATAGGAAAGTTCAGGGTGGATGTGAAACCATGTGTAATATCTGACAAGTTCGCTGTCTAATCCGTTATCCAGTTCCCTGGTGATATCCAATTGATGCCTACTATTTTCTGTCACAACGTTTAGCCCTTCATTGCCATTATCAGAATGCATCCCAACACATTCCTCGCGTTCCTACCCTCAAGTGACCGTATCAATGTTCTACAGGCGACACTCGGTCATGGCTATGCGCATTTCAAACAACAAGTGATAAATGCAGTCTATGGTCGACTTGCATCTGCATGCCCACACGCTGCTCGGCGTATGGCACGATGATGCTTTCGCTCCTTAGCTCATCATGACACTAACCGTCCATCTGGGAAATGGGAGATTGGTCCGAGAATGGAAAAGTCCTGTCCAAACCGTTTCAACGACTCGTAGTTATCACTCAAATCCTTGAACAGGATGTAACGTATGTGGTCATGAAGATCGTGCTGATGCATGTAATGGGGCCTATTGAATTGTGCCAGAACCTCCCTCTCACGATTGTCCGGAGCCACGATATAGAGCGTCATGTCCGTTTTCAGTGACTCATACAAGTCATCCATGCGATTCATGCCTGACATTATTGACGTTGACTTCTCCACCTCGAAGGCGCAAGCAGGACTCCCATCGGGATTAAACCACAGAACATCAATCAGACCTACGATCTTTCGATCATGCTCGCTGAGCGCCTCAATGGATGATGGCAGTCGCGGAATCGATATGTCACCAAGTCTCTTGCCCCCAGCAGTGCGATTGTGATCGTTGCCTGCAATCCACGACCGATAGCCAATGGCATTGCCCACGTCTGCCAGCAAATACTGGATCCTATAATGCAGATCCTTGTGAAGTTGCAATCTTCCCCGCTTTTCCAGTGCCTTTCTGGTAGTGTGCCGCTGCTCGGCGATGAGATATTGGTCTGAATTCTCCGGAACCACATAATTCAGAGCCCCGATATCAAACAAGAATGCACTGATAGCTCCCAAATCCTTCGAGAACAGGCTGCCCTTCTCGTTCAGGGCGATCATGCCGTCTCTCAATGTGAAATAGTCATCCCATCTGCCCAGCCGTATCTTCGCGTGGCTCAGCAGATTGTATCCCTCAACTATTTTCGTATTGAAAGGCGGGAAGACACTTGGCTCTAGAAAATACAGGATATTCGATACCGAAGGTCCGAGTCCCTTGATGTTCTTGCTGGCAAGAGCGTTCAGCGCCATGAGCTTCTTCACGCTACTACCCGTTTCGAGCACGCTCGCAAGCATGTCGGCAAAGGCCATCTGATTGCCGCGATTTTCATAAATGTCAGGAATGCGAAGCTTCGGCTTCCACATGAACGCATGCTTCGCGCCCTTGAATATTTCAGTCTGCGAAGCAATCACATCCATGACCTCTTCCAGTGCGGAACCGTGAAGATCACGCGGAAACGTTCCCTCCCGGATGGTTTTCACGACGTTCCTCGACCCCTTGCGCACCTGGGCGAAGGCATGAAGCCGGTCTTCACTGTGAATGAACCAAGTCTGATACAACAGACTCGACTTCTCCATATACTGATTGAAGATATCAGTAAGATAGGTCGAATCCATATGTGCCTCGATTGCCTGACGATTGAGAAAAGACGCCGCTTCCATCACAGTATTATAAGGCCACGGCAGTAAAGGCCGCGAATCCCTGAAATCCGATGGTCGTCTCCCTTTCGGCACCCCTACAATACTCTATTCACTCCATGCCTGACTCTATTCACTCCATGCTTGAGCGATATCTTCGACCGTCTCCGTGTAGGCCGGTTTGCCCCAAGGCAAAGTCACATTTCCGTCCGTATGAGACAAAAGACCGAGCGCTTGCTTCTCATCGTGAGTCACCAGCCCATCGATGGCATACAGGCTTCGCGCATAATCCCAAAGGTGAGGGTAATCCACGACTGCGGCATCTGCAGGGGGAAAAAGATTGCGATACCCAACATCGAATGTGAGCAACACGCCAAACAAGTGCCCGTCCGATTCGCTGATGGAGTTTCCCAACAGAAATTTTTTGTGTGAAAGAAGATAATCAAACCACCCAAGTCTGGCATAGAAAACTCGACGGTAGGCATCTCGCTGCAGATCGCTGTTCGCATTGATCACTGCGAACAATCCATCAATCAATTCATTATCGATGATCGCGTCAAGTTCATCGATCTCATTGCTGAGTGAGCGATTGTATAGACCACCATTGCCACCGTTGTTTTCAGAGAACGCAATATTCAAAGCTCTGCTTGCAAAACGCCAGTCTTCAACTAACTTCTTGCCATTGGCCGTGATAAGCCGCACAGGGTTTGCTTCATGTCCAGAAGGTACATGTTCCAGATCGGTCGAAAGCTGATCTATTGCTTCTGTGCGCAATTGCCCCAAACGCAGCGTGAACAGGGTTCCCCAGGCTCTAGGGTCGAGGGCAGAAAGGCTGATATTCACCGGCAACGACTGCGGGTTCCTGTGTGAAAGACAGGCAACAATATCGTCATACACGTGAGAGCTTGCCTTCGGTGTGAACTGGTCGGAATCGACCTCTTCGTGACTGCCTTCGTGACTGCCATGCATGACTTCTTCTTTCCGAACGTAGTGTTTCTTTTTCCACGACAAGTCGCGAGTCAACGCCAAAAGACGCTGCCCACTGTCAACTATCATGGTTTCCCAATCGATTCGGCGATGAAAGCCGAAGGAGTAATACAGTCGATGAGCGTGAACCATTTGAGGGCTGGAATGCAGCTCTATGCCCTCATACCCGTAGCTTCCAGCCAACTCGATGCTATGACTGACCAGCACGGAACCAAACCCGTGCCCTCTTCCCCACGGAGCGACTCCAAGAATATTGAAAGTATAATATTGCTCATCATACAAAGCAGGCTTAGGTGTCAGGACCGCCGCAACAATCCGATTGGAACCGTCAGAAATCACCCAAACGTCAGCGGTCTTCGCACGCTGCTCAATCGCGTGCAATCCAGCTTCGTATTGCGCAGTAATCCAGCATCCAACCTTGAAGGCTGCTGCCAGGGCATTACCAACCTCTTCATATTCGCTGACCTGAGCAAGGCGCAGTTTATAACCATCATCCAAATCCTTATGCTTCAAGGCTTGTGGAATCTCTGCGACTTTTCGACCATGCAAGTCATTACGAGCGCGTGTGGGAATTCTTGGCTGAAGAAAAGTCACACCTACACCATCCTCTCAAAGTTTGTGTTACTACAAAGGCAGAACGGCGGCTCATGTGTGATAAACCGCCGTTCTGCTGGAAATGAACTGTTCTATTTGAAATCTCATCCATGACAAGAAACTGTCGGAACAGCCATCAACGATCCTTACTCGTTGAAATCCCAAAGTTCAAAGGAACCGCCACCTCCGGGTCCAGAATACAAAGGCGAACCTCCTATGCTCTCACGGTGAGGATTCTCTTGCCAAGCCGCATATTATTCCTCGCGATGTCCGATATCTGCCTTGCCAAACGGATTGTCCTTGTCTGCAAAACCGTGTGAATATTCCCCTTCTTCATTCGGAACATATCCAAGCTCAAACAATTCAGCATCATCAATGAATCCAGGAGTCTGGAAGAGATCGCGCGCATATCCCCAGATATTGGGGAAGTCCCAGAGGTGCACGATGTCTTCTGTCCCCAGCTGCTTGATAATGCCGGGTCGATATCCGTTCTCATAAGATTCCAAGGTCTGGAACAGACGCACATCACTGTCACTGAGGTTGCTGCCAAATAGATAGCGCCGTGAAGCCAGTCTGAAATCATAATCTGCCAATCTGGCCTTGAAAATCGTATAGGCGGCCTGAGCAGCACCGCGAGTCGTGGCAAATATAACCTTGTAGGTGCCATTGTTGATATCATCGAAAATCTGCTGATTCAGCAGGTCGATTTCCTGACGCAGCTGCTCAGGATACAGATCTGGCGCCCCCTCTTTGTGGAAAGGCTTCCAGGCTGTTTCTAACTCATTGCTAATGGCATGATAGTTGTTGGTTACAACTTTCCCTGTTTTCAGATCGATGACCGTGGGGGACGTGCCTCGTCCCGTAAAGTGTGTCGTAGTTCTGCGATAGAAGTCGTTCAACCTGTCGTAACCGAACAAGTCGGCTACGCTCCCCTCGCCATGAGTAAGTTTCCACCCATCATCATCTCGGCCAAAGATGACCTCCGGCACAAAGACATCTTGCAAACCAAGCAGTCTGATGACGATGCGCTGACGGCGGTTCCATCCGCATCCAAGAGCGCCTAAGATATGATAGCGACCTGCCTCAACAGGCGCATCTCCCTCGTCGTTCCCAAAATGCTTAGTGAAGGCATTTCGCTGCCTTCTGAATGCTCCATCGGGAGTCTGCTCAATTGTCGTCTCTTCAAACGGGCCCCTCCTTTGTTGTTGCGCCGGTTCAGGCACAGCACAGGCATCGGCAGCCGTTGCGTGCAATGTTTGTGTTGATGATTCTTGTTCCAAACCCATCAGATTTCCTTTCATTCATTGTTTGTGTGTATACATAAGTTCAAATCCATAGTCCAACAATCAGGACATAACGAGCTGAATCTCAACTACCTGTGGGAAGCTCTACCATTGTTGCAATTGTTGTCTCCTCAACGCCTCGCTCCTCCTTCCGAGAACGCTCACTGGGCCTGCCTGTGAAGGTACCTTTCTTCCCTCATATGTGGGAAGTTTCTCTGGGATGAAGTTTTTTCCTCGGATTACGATGAGTTGCCTGTTATGCAACGCTTTCAAATCCTTAAGAGGATCTCCGTCAACCACCAGTAGATCGGCGGAATAATCACGTTCAATGACTCCAGCCACCCCCGCAAGACCGATGGCAGCAGCTGCCCTGGAGGTAGCGGCAATGAGAATTTCAGAACGTGGAATTCCAGCCAGTTCAAGCTGCTCAAGACCATAGAGATATCCATAAGGAGGTATAACCGCTCCAATATCATGACCGGTCACAATGCGCACACCGTGAGAAAAGAGATCGAAGGCGCGGGGCGCAATGGTTTCGTGAGCAACGGGAGGGTATGAAGGCGGTGATGCAACATCGACATAGATACCCGCATCTGCAATCCGATCTGCAAGTGAACCATCAAAACGAGTGATGCCGTCTTCATCGATGAATGTTGCGTGAGCTATGTAGTCCACTCCAGCATCTACCGCACGACGAATGCCTTGCGTACCATGTGCGTGGACAGCCAAATGTTTGCCTAATCGATGCGCCTCGTCAACAAACACTCGTAATTCTTCTGTGGTGAACTGCGCATTCCACTGCGCAGTTCCGGGTGTCATGAATCCGCCTGTAGCAGCGACTTTGATGACGGCTGCGCCCGCCTTGTGATGTTCGCGTACCGCATGCCGAATATCATCAAGAGAGTCAACTTCCGAACCATCTTTCCAATCGTGGCCTCCGGTCGTGGTAATCATAGGCTCAGCAGGAACTACTCGCGGCCCTTCAATCAATCCCTGTTCAACGGCCTGACTTACCGCAACATCGGTGTAGAATTTTGATCCCAGGGATTGAACTGAAGTGATTCCAATGGAAGCCAATTGGTGAAGAACTTTCGCAGAATATAAGGCATTCCAACCTTGAACATGCAGCTCGGGATTCGGCACGTTCGGTTGTGAACCGTTACGTGCACCAAAATGCGCATGAGTTTCAATGAGCCCGGGCAAAATCGTCGAGGACGGATATCGTTCTTGCGTAACGTCTGCATACTCAACTGGAATATCGTCTGTACTACCTACCCACTTGATATTCCCGTTGCCAATGACTACCGAAGCTCGTTCCTTTACCTCTCCTGGCTTGCCCGTTATGATTTTCCCAGCGCTTATTACTCTGGTTGAATCCCCATGTGGATGTTCATCGCTCATATTTTCACTTATCTTTCCAGACGGTAGCTGTATTGAACAAATGGCCTGCGGTCTTGCTTATTTGGATACCGTGGACGCTTGTCTTTGAAGCCCAGTTGTCACGAGGAACGTATAGAGGCAAGACATATGCCTTTTCATTGATTACGTAATCCTGCAACTGTGTATAATATTCCTTTCGTGCATCCTTGCTGGCCGCGGTTTTAGCTTTCGCTGCCAAATCAGTAACCTTTGTGTCATTCGACAAGAAAATCCGAGGCGGATCCCAAGGAACCAGAAGAAGATCAAGCGACCCAGACACATCCGCCGAACCCATCGAGTTATCGAACGCGTCGTTCTGATTCTCTTTCCACTTGGTGCTCACCGAACCTACATCCAAAGCTTTGAACTGGAAATCTACGCCCAGATTCTTTTTCAATTCCGCAGAAATTGCTTGGAACAGGACTTCACGCGAATCACGAATGTATGGTGCGTCGGAATACACATTGATTGTCAGACGTTTTCCTGAATCATTCGTTCGATATCCTTGTGAATCGCGTCTCGTCCAACCCGCAGAATCAAGCAGTTTTCCTGCAGCGCTCTTGTTATATTTGACGTTGCTTTTGAATGACTTATCGAAGAAGATACTGGCAGGTGTTATCCATTCCTTGGCAGTGGTACCAGTGCCGTAATACACGCTCTTCACAACCTCATTGAGGTCAAAGCCCTCTTGCACGGCTTTACGGACTCGAATGTCGTTGAATGGTGCCTTCGTAGTATTGAAATACAATGAATAGGCTGTTCCAGAATTAAGAACCTGATCATATTTGTATTTCGAATTCGAGGTAAATGTCGAGATATCTTGTGAGGGAACACCATACAGCACATCGGTTTGGTTGGATGTCAGCGCTCCTGTTCTTGTAGAAGCCTCGGGCAATATTCTGAACACTTGCTTTGCAGCGTATGGAGCGCCGGGATATTTCTTCACCAACTCGCTAGGTTCTCATTTGTCCCATCGATACGAATCATTCTTGACCAAGGTAAGTTCGCTTCCCTTAGTGTATTCACCAATTTTGTATGGGCCAATCAAGGATATTGCGCTGCCACCGGTTTCCAAATTCTTACTATCCTTCAGAGAGTTCGGTGAAATTGGCGATGTACCAGTTGATGACAGGGCCTCGATAAACTTGGGAGACATTGCTTTCAGCTTGAACTGGACCTGGTAGTCACCAGTCTTCTCAAAGCTCTTCAAAACTGACTTCCACACAGGAGGATTTGAATTGCTATCAGACAATTGGTTCTTGAAATTCGCAATAACGGCATCAGCATTGAAAGCTTCGCCATCACTGAATGTCACACCCTGACGCAAATCAAGTGTAATAGTAAGGCGATCCGCGCTCTCCATATACTTCTTAGCAAGCCAAGGCTGGTAATCGCCATTATTATCAAGATATAAGTAGCTGTCTGCAATATTGCGCAAAACAAACGTATACGCGTCCTGCGCATTGATTTGTGGATTGAGCGTGGTCAAATCCTTTTCAATACTCCACGTAATCGTCTGACCTTTGACAGGCATCGATGCAGATGATTGGGAAGAACTGCTTGAAGCGGTTCCTGAACAAGCAGCCAGAGAAATTCCCAATGCGGCAACCACGGCAAGAGCCGTGATACGTTTGGTTATTGAACCCATATTAATTCCTTTTCTAATTATTTGATCCCTGGAGTACAGAACTCCGAGGAAGCTTGGGAAGTGCGGCCAATAACGAGGCCGTATATTCGTGTTCAGGATGAACCAAAACCTTTTGCGGAGTTCCTTTTTCCACAATCCGACCGTCTTTCATAACAAGAACAAAATCGGAGATGTGATAGATGACCCCAAGATCATGCGATATAAAAAGAATCCCAATGTTTGTTTCAGCCTGAATATCGGCAAATAAATCCAGTATCTGAGCCTGAATGGAAACATCCAGAGAGGATACTGCCTCATCGGCAACCAGAACATGCGGTTGTGTGACGATTGCACGTGCAATTGCAATCCTCTGGCTTTGCCCTCCCGACAGTTGCCGAGGGGACAAGTCATAAACCGACTGTGGCAACCGAACGAGATCCAGGGCATGCTGAACACGTTTTCGGCGCTCGCGGCGAGACAACTCAGAAAGCAGTGGTTCCTCCACGATTCGGGAAACAGTGTAACGCGGATCAAATGATGCAAGAGGGTCTTGTGAGACAACCTGAATCAGATGACGGCGTTTTCTGCGCGCCACTTCTTTGATTCCCGACCATTTGTCCCCTTCCAGAAGCACTTCGCCGTCATCTGGATCGATCAGTGCGGCAGCGATTCTAGCTAAGGTACTTTTCCCCGACCCTGATTCTCCGACAATCCCCAAAGTCTGACCCGCCCGAAGTTCAAAATCGGCGTGATCAACCGCCCGAACAACTGAACCGTGACGTCCATCGAAGGTTTTGGAAATATCTTTCGCTTCGATAAGAAGCTTTCCAAACGTTTGTGGTCTCTCTGGGAGTTTTTCTCGTTTAATTGAAGAAAGCCGATATCCACGAGTTTCAACCGAAGGAACCGCAGCAATCAGGAGTTTCGTATATTCCGTTTGTGGATTGGAAAGAATTTCGGAGCTGAGACCCTCCTCCACGACCTTTCCCTGCTTCATCACCAGAATTCGATCGCAGACCGATCCCACGACTGCTAAATCATGAGAGACCAGAAGCAAAGCCGACCCTAATTTTTTCTTTTCGCGCAACAAATCGAGAATCTGGGATTGGACGGTAACGTCCAAAGCGGTTGTCGGTTCATCAGCTATCAGGAGATCAAGGGTTTTCGCAAGGGCACTCGCTATCAATGCTCTCTGACGAAGTCCTCCAGAAAGCTCATGAGGATACTGACGCAACCTCACCTCAGGTTCAGGAACACCAACATCCGACAGCAGCTGGATAAGTTCTTGCTGTTCTACATCATGATTCTCACGGTGTTTGCCACGAGCCTGTCTGAGCTGATATCCAACTGTCTGCAACGGATCCAAAGATTCTAGAGCATCTTGAAGAACGAAACCAATTCGAGTGCCACGAATCGAACGTCACTCGGCGTCAGAAAATCCCTGTACGTTGCGACCGAAAAGCGTGTATTCATCTGATGTGACTGACTCGTGAGAATCGCGCAAACCTAACAACGTCCTTACCGTCACCGACTTGCCAGATCCTGATTCCCCAACAATTCCAACACTTTCACCACGATGAATATGGAAGGAAAGATGGTCGACCACCGTCTTACTCACTCCAGATTCATCAAACGAAATACTCAAGCCTCGAACTGAAACAATCTGTTCACTGGCTGTAAGCTTGTCAGACGAGGGTTTCCGCTGCTCCAGGTACTGTCCCCGAGCACTAGCATTCGTTGACCTCAAATCAGAAGTCACAACATTGCTCATACGTCTCTTCTTTCAAATGAGGACTGCCAAGCCCGACCGATAACAGTAAAAGAAATAATCGTAAGCACGAGAACAATTCCAGGAATGACTCCAGTCCACCACGCCGTATTCAGATAATCTCGTGACTCTGAGAGAATCGACCCCCATTCTGGCGTTGGTGCCTGTGGCCCAATTCCGAGAAAACTCAGACCTGAAACTCCCATAATCGCTCCACCCACGCCAATGGTCGCCATATAGGGGACAACGCCAAGGGAGTTCGGAATTACATGGCGTATGAGCGTCGTTACCCGATTGACACCGAAAGTTCTGCTTTGTTCAACGTATTCGGAAATTATCACTCGTTTCGTCTCAGCTCGAACAATACGAGCAAACCCCGCAATACCGCCAATACCGAGAGCAGCGATAAGATTGGGAATACCCGACCCCGTTAACCCGACAATCACCAGTGCCAAAAGAATTGATGGGAATGATGAGAGTGCGTCAATTGCCCTCATAACAACTGCGTCAACTATTCTGCTGTGCGCGGCGCCCGCCAAGACACCAAGAAGAACACCGAATATCAACGAGATTGCAACCACTGCGAGTCCAATTCCGATTGAATACCGAGCTCCATAGATAATTCGAGTAAACACGTCCCGACCCAAATAATCAGTTCCAGCCCAATGTTGAGATGACGGGGGCCTATTCACGTTGAGCAAATCCGTTGCGATCGGGTCTCGACTCGTAAACCATCGTGGGAACACAACCGCTGTCAAAACCACCAGTAGATATAAAATGGGTGCAACGAGATAGAGCGGGATAACGGAAGTGAGTTTTGCCACCGAAGTTTGCACCAGATGGATGGGAGAATATTCTGGTACCCCCGTGCCATGCCCCTGTTCCGGTGCCGCTTTGCCAGGAATATCCGCTGCGGAAGTCTTACCACCATGAGAATGTTCGGACTCATCTGTCACGGAACGACGTTCTGCTGCACCTTCGGACCTCGAATCATGAGGTGTCGATGTTCCAATCGTGGGTTCTTGAATCGTTGTCATCAACGTGCCTCTTCCTTCACAAGACGAATGCGCGGATCAATAAGGTAATAGAGCACATCAATGACTGTCGATGCGACGACAAAAACTATTGACGTCACGAAAGCCACTGCAAGAATCACCGGAATATCTTTAGAAGTAATCGCATCAACTGCAATTTGCCCAAGACCGGGACGTCCAAAAACTTTTTCTGTTATGACCGCACCTCCCAGCAATTCGCCTACCATCATTGCTCCGACTGTAATGGCGGGAATGCTGGAATGCTTCAACAGATTTCTCCGCGTTATCTGAGGCCAGGACAAACCCCACGACCTTGCGGTAACCACAAAAGGCTGACTGGTATTTTTCGCTATTCCCTGCCTCAGTATCTGCGACAAGTACCCACCTTCAGGAATTCCGATTGCTACCGCTGGAAGGACTAAGGATCGCCAACTTTGCTCATCCCCCGCAACGGGGAACCATCCAAGCTTGAATGAGAAGAATGCCAAGAGCAAGATGCCAAACCAGAATGGCGGTGTTGAAAGAAGAGTCAGCTCGGCGCCTTCATAAAGGGTCTTCACAAAGCGATTCGAGCGCTGAGATATCGCTAAGGAACCTACCAGCGCAACCAATATTGCAATCACGATAGCGGTTGCCGTAAGAGAGAGCGTGTAAGGGAATTGTTCAGCAAAAATAGCATTAACACTCTTTTTCTGAACATACGATACACCTAAATCACCACGAAGCAGCCTACCGAAATAGCCTAAGTACTGAACAAAAACGGGCCTGTCCAATCCCCATTCCTTGATTGCCTGAAGTCTCAATTCTATATTTGAACGCTCAGTGTCTGTGAGCAACGAGTCGATGACGTCGCCGGGAGCCAAATGAACTGCAGCAAAGGTAAAAGTAACCACGAACCACACAACAAATGCAGCTTGGACAATGCGTGCCCCCAAAAACCGTAGGAAAGGAAACACTGCACGAAAATTGTCCTTAAGCCCTCTGGAATGGATATTTGCGCTCAGCCGATGAGGACCAAAGCTTTTATCAAATTGGCCAATGTTAGACACGCGTTGAATATTCAACAGACACCTTTCGCTACATTCTACTTATATTGTTTGCGCATCAATTAAGGTAATGAATCCCACTTCGCTTTCATTCTGGGAAACTTATCAAGATACAGCAGTCCAGCAAAATACTGATGCGATATTGGTGCGTAATCGAAAATGCTTGTTACAACCCTAAAAACGTTGCACGCACATTCGTATATTTAAGAGAGACTCAGCGAATGCCTTGAACGGTTTCCTGAAAATCCTTGCACTCAATGACATCGCTGCATTCCTCCTTTGCATCCCTGTTGAAATGAAACTCTATTGTGTGATACCCCTAACGCAACAAACAAAAGTATGCGTCACACCAAGCATTTCAAGCAAGCTGAGCGCCATAGCCTTTGCTTGTATGTCGCTATAATGGTGGCCTATGCCAACGAACGCTGGGGAATCAACATGCTAGGTCGTATGGAAGCATCAGCGTGCCGATGGCTCACAGGTGTTGACTTTCGTTGATGAATTGCCTGATATCTTCAGATTCTTTAATCCGGCTTGCTTCATCCACATAGATCATGTGTCCAGAATCAAATTCGCTGAGCCGAATGTTATGACGCAATTCCTGCGGAATTTCCAACAGCGCCACGTCGCTGATGGCGCCCCAGAACGGCGTGCATAGATCGTAATGCCCGACCTGGTAGAGAACCTTCAGAGTCCGATTAGTTCTTAATGCTTCGGACAGCGCAGGAAGGGCATTGAATGGGCTACGGTGAAAACCCTGAGGGATTCGCCACGGCAGCACTCTGTCAGTGTTAAGTTCATAGCTCAGATCGTTCTCATAACCCAGTTCCTCACGTAGATACGAATTAATACCCGCAGCGAATGCGCCATGAAGCACCTGCTCTGAGGGATCTACTTCGGGAACCGAGGCAAGTGGATCAGCATCCCAGCCTGTAAAACGCCCGTCGTTTCGTCCAAGCACGAGACCACGAGTTCTGAGTAATTCTGCGCGGAATTGGGGAGGGGTAATACGCAAGTTTGCACGATCGACGAATTCTTCGCGCAATCCGGTCAACTCGGCATAACGAGACACAACCTGCTTCCGCTTATCTCCGCGTAGGCGATTGCCTTGGTGCAATGCCTGCAACAGAACTGTATCTGTGAATTCTTCTGCCTCCGCGATCACATCTGCTAGGCTGCGACCCCTGTAATGACCGTGATAGTGGCTGACAGCAGCATATGTCGGGAAGAATGCCTGATAGCCAAGAATCGAGCCTGCTTCGAATCCCATCCTGCCCGTGGTGATCGGAGAAGAAATCAGAATCAATCCATTCAAATAGATTCCATGTCGAATGGCAAGACGTGCAGACACTGCGGAACCACGGAGCACGCCATATGATTCACCCGCAATGTACAAAGGCGAATTCCACCGCCGATGCTGTGTGATCCATAGGCGAATAATTTCGGCAGTAGCCTCAATGTCTGCGTCTGCATCATGATATTGATTTTCGCGTTCGTTTGGAACAACTCTTGAATATCCAGTAGATATGGCATCAATAACAACCAAATCCGCATATGCCAATGGCGAATTCGGGTTATCCCGCAGATGATAAGGAGGCGCAAGAGGCGTGGTGCCATCTTTTTCAACAGGATTAACGATTCTTGGGCCAAATAGGCCTAAATGCAACCACGCGGAGCTCGATCCTGGACCACCGTTGAAGAGAAAGATGACCGGTCGAGATGCTGAACCCTCGTCGCTCGATTCATGAGATGTATTCTGCGCGACATATGTTGTCAAGAAAACACGCGCTTTGACGGTTGCCTCCTGTGCTATCTCATGACCAATGTTCTCCTCGAATAAGTCAAGATACCCAGCCGTTGCCGTGTACGTCAGTTCTCCGTCATGAGTTTCCAACGTTTTCGTAACGGATGATGGAATAAGCCGTTTTTTAAGATTTGAATCAAAAATAGGCTCATCAGATCGTGACTTTTCACGATCTATGGAATTAATGTCAGTCATATTATTATCGGCCTTCTTGTTGGGGAGATACATGATGGAATCAGAAGAGCGCATTCGATTGTGAACTTAATTCAAATGCACTATAGCCTCGAATAGTAAGAGCGAAACATGTCTTTCTCAAATGCGACAGACGTATCAGATTATTCAAATTTTCTATAGCACCTTATTCAGCGATGCTCTTCGTCGCGCTTTCTCACGATTGCGCACTGTTCCCTGAAGTTAGGCTTTGTTCATTGAAGAACGGGCGGAGCAGACTATGAGTTTGCATTTCGAAATGTTTCACAATACTATCTTCGAGTCAAACCTAACGAAGTTTGCAATTGATATGTGACCTTCAATTGATGTGTGACTTTCAATTCAAGTGCTACATCAGACTGTTAAAATGAGCACGGCTCGTGTCCTTAATAACTCGTGTCCTTAATACAGTTTGTTCAGGTATTGCGCATCTCAATTAGTTACTGCAATTTTGACAGGAGTACTCAACAGACGACTAAGCTTTAATGTCAGCGGCATGATGAGCCTGGCTTCATCGAAAGACTCGGGGCGCTCTCCAACAATGGCGAATGCACGGCGTCTCACGGCACGTCCTAATCCAAGATCAGCCAAAACAGCTTCTGCGCCCCAACTTGATGCGTGCGTGTATCCGATCTGATTGCAGGTGATGAGCATATTGTTTATAGAGTTTTTATGATGTCGCCATTCATCGTTTATGGCAAAGGGGGACGATCATTGTATTCGGTTTATTTACTGATGCCGTATGACTCGAGAATAGGATACAACTATGAATCACATGAACCATGGATCAATGAAAAGCCATATCCTTTGGATGGTTGGCGCAACGATACTGGGACTCGTCATCCTCGTTGGTTTTCTTCGTTTTAATTTCATCGCGGCACTGCCTGTCGCTATATCGCTGGCATGTCCACTTGGAATGCTTGGCATGATGTTTGCCATGGGAAAGTCGATGAACCATAGCAACAAAAAAGAGGAAGATGGGGACAACTCTCACGAACTGCATGCCCCCATGTCAATCGATGATGCACAACATTCTCATATGCACCACTGAAAGGGCTTATCGATAGTCAAATCTGTGCAATTGTTGTTTTGACGTTATTCAAGGTCATTAATGGCAATACTGAATAACGTCAGGTTTTTCAAGTACCCTGCCACTGCCTGAGACGGTTTGAGTGGAACGTTTTCCGACCTCACAACATCATAGAATAAGTGAACCGAAAACCCTGCCAGAACTGTATACCGAAAGCGCGCAAAGCACCCGCTTCTACCGAATACTTACGAGCAGTGCATGAAAGCATTCATTATTGAATGACGTGTTGGCAACGATAGGCCGCCGTTTCCAAATCTTCGAGGCTGAGTGTCCTCTCTGTTGACAGTTCATGTTCATGAGGATGGATAATCTCTTGTAGAGTACATCGTCGCAGTCTTCATGATTTCGTTCCATCCGGCCACTGTATGTCTATCTGTCAGATCATCGTTCAGATTCACGCTGTTATTAGCGAACACGCCAAGAATCGCAACGAGAAGGAGAAAGCCTTTTACGATACGCGGTCTAACGAAAGGTGAGAAACCCCCGCCAGCAGAAAAACTTCCACGATCGAAATCTCTCTGCACATGAGTCAGTCATCGGATTTGAGTGCGGTGCGTAACTGTTTGAGTAGATCAGCGGGTTGTGCCCACATGTTTTGATAGTTTTTGTCCCATCGAATTACACCCTGTTTGTCTACTAGTATGAACTCGTGGCCCGGCAAGTCGCTATGCATCCCCTTCCCTAGCGTCTTGTAAGCACTCGAAACAGTGCCGTCGTCCAGCAGAAACGGTGTAACGACACCATATTGCTTCATGGCCTGCTTGATTGTCTCGCGTGAATCCATCACGATAGGAACAACCGTAATATTTGCCTGCTTGAACTGAGCGGCTTCCTGCTCGATGCTCGCCATTTGCACTATGCACGCCTGGCATCCGGCTCCTTCACTGAAGTAAAGCAGTACAGGCTTCTTGCCTTTGAAATCCTTCAGGGATACACGTTGACCGTCGGTAGATTTCAATGAAAAGCCAGGTGCCTGCGTTCCGATCAACGATGTTCCATCCTCTTTCGCTGAGGCATTGCGATGCGTGTTGAGAACGATGGCAAAGATAATACCGGCAATGATCACCACTGCCAATACTGTGACAATACCGATAAGCGTAGTGCCGGCGCTGCCACGGGCCGAGGCGGTATCCCGTGAAGAGGGCGACGGTTGCGGCCGGTTTGCCTTGGGGTGGTATGAACGCTGTGACACGGTCTTTTTCTCGTGTCTATCATGACTCATTTCGAATCTCTCCAGTCGAAGTTCTGAGATGGTGTTCTTCAGACATCTCATCGTGTTGTGCCGAATGCTGCGTAGAATGTTGCGTCGAAGCGGCGGCGCTATCCTGCTCATCCGCGAGCATGTGGGCAAGTGATGCATCAATGTCGTGCTTATGATCTGCGAGGCGAGGCAGCAGAACCGTTCCAACAACAATCACGACCACAGCAAGTGCAAGGAGGATCAGACCTTGAACGAGCGCTGGAATGAAAGCTAACAACTGTGCAACAGGCGCAAGTGTTGAACCGATCCAAGTGCCTACAACCCACAAAGGCTGCTGATGCGATGAAGGCATCTCGCCGGTGAAGGCTACGATGCCGATGAGTATGGCCATGATGAGAAATCCAAGCGCCACAAACACATTGATGATATTAGTATGCAAGCTTCTTCCAAATACTCGCAGCCTCAGGGGTTTCGGAGTGAATGACCGGCGTCCTAGGTCGAAGACATCCCAACACAGCGCGATAACCAATAGGGGAAATACCATGCCGAAGACGTAAGCCAATCCCATAGCTACTGCATGTATGGGGGATCGGGAAATCGCTGAAAGTGTGAGAATTCCCGCAAGAACTGGTGCGCAGCAGCTGGATGCGATGCCTGAAAAAATGCCGAACGCGAAGAATCCGGGGTAATTGGCCTTCGTTAAGTTGGGCGATCTCATGAATGACGGCATCGCCCACATATGCCCAGACACTGATAATGCTGCGAACACCAGCATTAACAACGCTCCAAGTGCGAAGAGAATCGTATGATTCGCAGCGATGAATGATGAAATCATGGTTACTCCGGCAGTGATTGGGACAACGACCAGCGCCAATCCGGCGGAGAACACCAAGGTGAGTGGAATCAGTCTCCACTTGCGGTTTTTCACCGCAGCGGCAAGATACCCAGGAAGAAGAAAGACAACGCAACATGGCGCAAACAAAGCTACAGCACCTGCAAAGAAGGCAGCGATCAACCCCCCAGTTGAAAGCAACGAGCCCACGTTCAGCTCATCTCATTACATGCATCGCAATGATGGTCTTGATCGTGCGGTCGCTTGCTCCGGTATTCGGGAGTCCTGTCATCAACAGCATGACCTGTTGACCCTATTCGTTCACGGAGCAATGATTCACTGATCGCACCTTGCGCCACATAATGGCCGTTGACAAGCACAACTGGCACTTCAACTGCTGAAAGTTCAGCGATAATCGTTCTGCCCAAAGGATCGGCTGCCTGCACATGTCGCACGGTCAAATCCCTACGTTCCTGTTGAATTCGTTCGAGGAGATCATTAGCATTGGCGCAATCCGAACAACCCTCACGTTCCACTATCACTACGCTTGTCATGAATTTTTCCTTCCGATATTGAGAATCCAGAGATGGCATACACCGAAGAACACCCCCTCCATAACCATAGGTGAATTTATATAACGTATATCGAGACTGCATGGCAGCCTCATAAAGTTTGTATGAAGATCAATGCCATGACTCTTCTAGCGGTTCGCACCTGTTGCTGTCGCTCATACAATGGGATTTGATTCGTGCTGATCGGAAGGGGGATTACATGCCTGGCAGCGATTCGGATATATCCTCGCCTCCAGGTGAGAGTGTTCTCATCGTTGAGGATGAGAGCAGTCTCGCCACTATAATCGCGGGATACTTTACGAAGGAAGGATTCACTGTCAAAGTCACTGGCAATGGACTTCATGCCGTACAGATGGCGAGAGCAATGCCGGTTTCGGTGATTGTGCTTGATCTCGGACTGCCGGGAATCGACGGAATCGAGGCATGTCGACGGATAAGAACCTTCAGTGACGCCTACATTCTGATGCTTACCGCGCGTGTTGAGGAAGTTGATGAGTTGATAGGCTTGTCCGTCGGTGCGGATGACTATCTGACCAAGCCCTTCAGCCCTCGAGTGCTGGTTGCACGAGTGAAGGCGCTGCTGCGACGTACACGTTCGGCGACGGAAACAACACAGGCAGGTAACGACCTACCCATTACCGTGGGGAAGATTACTATCGATCCTCGCTCCCGCACCACGATTCTTGGCAGTCATCAGATACCGCTGACCAAAATCGAATTCGATTTGCTGTGCCACCTTGCGAGTCAACCGGGCAGGGTTTTCACCAGAGAACAACTGGTACAGGCAGTATGGGGAGGTCCTCTCGTCGGCGATGACCAGCTCGTGGATGTACACGTCGGTCATCTTCGCAAGAAGCTCAAGGAGGGGAATGACTCCGTTGAAGAAATCATCCAGACGGTTCGAGGCGTGGGGTACGCCATGAAAGGATAAGCCGTGGTCAGCAAGCATGACAATATGAGCAGCATGAAGGAATCGCGCCGCACTGCGAACACTGAAAAGTCTCGAGCGAGCTTTCCGCGGTTCCAGCCACGATCATTCGGAGGCGTTTTTCTTCTATCGATGCTCATCGTGGTTGGTCTTACCGTATCCACCACCGTCATCGTCAACCTTGCGGTGAGCCCCTGGCTACTCGGCACACACATTCGTGATGCTCAATTGCCAGGCGTTCACCAGGCTGCCATAGATGCGCAGGTTATGAAGCACGTCGAGATCGCCGCGCGCACCGCCAACGCCATCGCACTCGGCATATCGCTGCTGATCGGACTCGGCGCGGCCATCGGCTCGTCGCTGTATCTCTCACATCAGATGAACGCGGGCGTATCTGGCATCGTCCGCGCTTCAAAAGAGATAGCCGGCGGCAACTATGACACGCATGTCGAGCAGGTTTCTTTAGGTGAAGAAATGGCTATAGTCGTCGATTCCTTCAACGCCATGGTCGAACGGCTCAAAACAACCGAGATGCACCGTCGGCGTTTATTCTCTGACCTTGCGCATGAGATACGCACCCCCGTGTCCGTCATCAGGGCACAGGCTGAAGCAATTGAAGACGGCATAGTCTCGATTCAGAACTCCAGTTCCATCTTTCAAGCACAAGCCGAGAGACTTGTGGCACTTTCGGACGATCTGAGTCTGCTTTCGCGAGCTGAAGAAGGAAGCCTGCCATACCACATGCACCGACTCGACTTGGTTGACATTGCACGCACCGCGGTCGATTCCATGACTGTGGCCTTTTCCACGCGCCATGTCTATCTGAAGCTGGACACGCCTTCAACTGCCATATCTGTTGTCGCTGACAGACAACGGCTGCTCCAAGTGCTTGCCAATCTGTTGAACAATGCGTTGCACGCTACCACCGAAGGCGATGACGTGCAGGTATGCGTCACGCAAAGTAAGGGATTTGCCTCACTATCAGTCACCGACACAGGCAAGGGCATGACCGCCGATCAGATTGCCCCAATCTTCGAACGTCTCTACCGGATTGAAGGCTCCCGCAGCAGGCAGGATGGCGGATCGGGAATAGGCCTTGCGATATCTCGGCAGATCATGGTGGCACACCGTGGAACACTGTCTGCCACCAGCAAAGGCTTGGGAAAAGGTTCGACATTCACGCTCACCATACCAACTACGCAAACGTGGAATCTCAACAAAACCCCAGGCCGGGAAGGAACGAAAGAACACACATTCCCATTCCATCGAATATATAACCGGCGATCGGGCAAAGATGACACGTACATGGAGCACGAACATGAATCACGACATATCCTGCCGTCCTCCAAACACTTCATCATCACCTAGGTTTGCTCCGTTGAGGTTGGACTCGCTGCCAGTGACAAGGTAATCGATGAGCGGATCGGCCGGATGCGGAGAGTCGAGAAGCGCGAGCGTCATTGCAAGCATTCCCTGTGCAACGAAGCTGCGGGTCTCCTTCAGGCCTATACCAAGTTCCTCGTGAACGACACGGCACACCTGCAGGAACCCTTCGCGACCGAGTTCGCCGAGATGCTCGTCATGCCCACATGCGAACACCTGGCTGAGTAGACGCATATCTTCGCCACCGAA
The DNA here is from genome assembly GCF_000741705.1 of Bifidobacterium psychraerophilum. GTDB lineage: Bacteria > Actinomycetota > Actinomycetes > Actinomycetales > Bifidobacteriaceae > Bombiscardovia > Bombiscardovia psychraerophila. Next base: position 29,164 of record NZ_JGZI01000007.1, read on the forward strand.
GGCTATCTGACGAAAATGCTCTCCGAAATCGTTGTGCTGGTCTTTAGTGGCGGCGCTGCTGCTTTCGAATAAATCCACGACCCGATCCAACGACCGCGAACATACCGCCTCGATCAGTTCTGCCTTATCACCGAACGATCGGACTACAACGCCTGGCTCACCCCAGCCGAACGAGCGATTCGGTCAGTCGTGGTCTGATCGAAACCGTATCGGCTAAACAACGTCAACGCGGCATCAAGGATACGCTCACGCGCGGTGAATGAATGAGCTGCTCCGGGTTACAAATAAATAGAGATATAGCCATCATATGATTCTTATCAGTTGATAAGTAATCATTCGATGATAACTAAGGAAAATACATGACAACTCAACCACAGTATCCGCCAACTTATCCGCCTCTCCGACCACAGCCGTGCTTGCACCACCTCAGAGAAACAACCAACTTCGTTTCCTCACCTCGTTGGCCGCCAAGCGTTCTCAGCCCTCGTTATTGTCGGATTCTTCGCCGTCTTATTCGTCAGCATCTTCGGTACACCTGAGCCCAGGAACTTGTCTATCGCCGTCGTGGGAATAGATGCTGACACCGCGCAGACTACAGTAGGCGCCCGATACATGGTTTACGGTACCCGCAGCATCAACACGTCCATGCACGATTTCAAACACCGCACCGTATACGCAGTCATCCAGATCGACTCAGCACGAGGACTGATCAATCTCTCCTACGCAAGTGTGGAAGGATCTTCAGTCCTCGCTTACATCCAGTCGGTCGAATCGCTGATGTGCCCCATCTGCCACTGCGGCTGACGAACATCACCCCCCTAATGCCCCGGCAAGCGCGGCAGCTGGACGTAGCCCATTCTTCGCCGCATTTGGCGCCGCCCTGGTTGGCTTCATGTTTACCCAGGCACTTGCCTCAGTGACCAGGACGTTCGAGCTGTCATCGATATACATCAGGATCGTGATGATGCTTTCGTCTCGATATTCGCCGGGCTGATCGCCGCTCTTATCCTCGGACCATGGTACAAAGTAATCTCTCAACCGGTGGAGCAGACGTGGTCCACCTTGACCCTGCTGTGCTTGTCCAGTATCGCCGACAGTGCGGCTCTGATCGATCTTTTTGGCGAGATGGGAATATTCACTGCCGCGTTGCTGTTCACTGTTTTTGGAAATGCTACGAGTACCGAAATCCTGCCTACAGATAATGTCGTGCGCGGTCTGCTTGGACTGGCTGCCTTCTCAGGAAAGGATGTGGGAGCATCCTATCTTATCCCCGTTCTCTGGGTCATTGGAAGTATCCTCATCATCACGGCAATGGACAGCATTCGGCGGAATCGTCGAATCCGAGCGTGTCTTGCATCTTCGCAGGGAAGAAGTTAGTTCGTTCCTCGTGCATCGAGAGCATCAGAGACATGCTAATTCTCAACCACCGATGACTCGAACCGTCTTTAACCAAGCGCTGATCAATTGGTTGCTTTTCCGACTGATATTCCTGGCCTCGAGCTGGAAGGGAAAAACGACCTCCTGACCGACTACCTTGCAAAGATAGTTGCCCTCATTAGTGTTGAGTCTTCCTTAACCCAGAATTGGTGACGCCAACATAGTCATGAATCACATAAAACACATGCATGTTTTTTCTCAGACCCATCACGGAGGTTAAAGAAATGGCTGAACGAAACGGTAATTATGATGAACATGTCCCTCGCCTGTTTCAGCACAACAACACTGAGGGTCTTATTCATAGGCAGAAATCTAAAACTGCACTACCTGATTTCAAGCGTCTTCCCCCATCAATCGTATCCCGCCCTATGCAATTGCCTATTGCAGTATGGCGTCGTTGAAATCTTGCAACGGCCACTACAAGATTGTGCAAACAAAATCGACGGGTTCGTCAGTTCCTACCCAAACTCATGCGCGCCACCCAGACCTGGGATCAGGGCAGCGAACTCGCCCTGCACAAGAAGATCAGCGCTGCCCTGGACTGTTGGGTCTACTTCTCCCGACTCGCACAGTCCAGGGCAGCGCGGCACCAACGAAAACGCCAACGGACTGCTACGCCAATACTTTCCCAAAAGCACAGACCTGAGCATCTACCCCGAGGCTTACCTAGGCACCGTCGCTGAAGAACTCAACGACCGACTCAGAAAAACCCTCGATTACATGAAACCCCACGAAAAAATCATCTAACTCATCAACCAAGCAGCATAATTGAAACCACTAACACACCATCAACCGTTGCAACCACCACTAGAAACCACCCACAGGGCACCGTCTGTGGCCTGCTCCGCACCGATGTAGGCCATGATATATTCGTGCCATCCTTATGCATGCTATCCCAGTTCGGTACGTCATATCTCAGACTTGTCTCAATATCAAACACCACAAGCTTAAACTTGTATTTACCTGTCGGATTGCCGTCAGCAATAATGAACGACCACTTGCGATAGGATGCACGGATGAGACGATCAGATTTTTCCATACCCCATCTTTCTGCCTCTGGCATCCGACTCCACGTACTCCGTGTCAGTGTCCATATGAGTCACCGCTGCGGTTACCCACACCACATCGTCATATATGCCCTCAGCAAATGCAAGCCATTGCACACGAACCTTGATCGTCGAGGTTATCCGTCACATACTCAAAATCACCAGATATAAAAACCATAACAACCTCTTTATTAAGAAATAGTTTATTGTTTTATGTCTTTATTGCATCAGTGTTTAATCTTTGGTCTAAGAATCAATCTGTTCCTCGATAACTCTCGTCATGAACTTACCGATTCCACCTTGAATTTGCAGTACCTGCCTACATGCAGATAGAGGCTTCTTCTCTCCTCATACGCGAGTAGTCCAAAACTCTCGGCGATGCGCCGACGGAAGGAAAGAAACCACACCGTCGATGCTTTACTGCAAATCCTCCCAATCAATGCAACGGGTCAGTCGATACTCCGACATGAACGAAATAGGAAGACTCTGAATCGATGAATGTTTTCGATGCACAACGGCAACCTGAAGATAATTAGATCTCGTAGGGACGATACGAAAGACTCCTGTCCACCACGACGATCTGTCTGCCAACCAACTCCCCGTATGCAACATGGTAAGTGATGTGCAAACAAATGGTGGTCTAATCATTACATGCCTCCGAAGAATCTCTAATACTCTTGTCCACCACACTGTTAAGTATTCGTCGAACGCATCATCACTCTAGTATCAAATTGAGTAAAATAACTCTCCAGGCACTCAACTCACTCATTAAATAAGAGGTAAGCGATCGAGACCCAATTCGTTGAGATCATACTCCAGATATTGCGCATTTCACTCGAAATTGATTCGAACGTTTTCTAAATTATGTCCATCAGCATAGACATTCCTGCACTCATTATATTGCCGGAACCGTAAGTTGGTTCTCTTCAATGAAGTGGTAAATAGTGTGGTAAAAAATGTAGCATTACTTATGTCTTCAATGATCCCAGTAGTTCTCTGTCATCTTTTGCATTCTCCCTAGCTCCACCCGAGGGGGCACTGAACATAGAGTTCAGCGCCCCCATTTGTTTTGCCCCGGGGAGCTCGCCGGGGACGATCGCCTGTCCACCGTTGAAGTACCACGATGCGATCGTCAGTGTTTTGTTCCCCACGAAGATCTTGTCGACGGAGTATTCGAATGGTTCTCCGAAATAGCCCCAGAGTAAAGGTCTTCAACGGCGTGTCACTTCGTAACAGCGAACGTTGACAATCAGGTGTGCAGGCTATTGCTATCGCAACGGATACCGACGCAATTTTGGCAATGCGGAAATTCGGCGACATGTTTCACGTGGGACTGTCCCTGCATCGACAAGCCCGAGTCCTTGTTACACGATGTCATGCCCAATATCGGTACCAGGTCAAACAGTTACCACCGTTCTCTTCATATGCGGCCGACAGCATAACCGGCAGTTCTGGCAGACCCATGGCGAAACCATGGTCTGAGGCTTCAGAAACAGATTTGGAAGATTCAAAAGAGGCGTTGATCCAGATCATATACATTGCACTCAGACGGCCATAACTGCCACGGAAGTGGCGAGATCGTAGGGAAGATTCCATGCACCTTCCAGGAAGCGAATCTTCTTTCCCGGAGATTGTTGAGCGGTCATGAAACCACAAGGACCGTCACACTAATCAAGTGCCATTTCGGAACTTGCCCCTGCCGTAAAACAACCATCAGGTTAATCATGTGTGTTGCGGAACGCTTTCGGCGTGCATCCCATGACTTTATTAAAGGTTTTAGCAAAGTAACTAGCTGATGAGAAGCCTGTGTTCTTTGCCACTGACGCCATTGGGAGTTCGGTGTCCCTGAGCAGTCCGGCTGCTGCATGGACTCTCATGCTGACGGTATATTGCATCGGCGTCTGAGCGAGGTTGTGTCGGAAGATTGACCCACAGGTGCTGCGTCCCACGGCACCTGCACGCGCTATATCGCGGAGCGTGATGTTTTCCATGTAATGACCTTGGATATAATCCGTCATTGCCCGCATTGCCGAGAGCGTCGTATCTTGATGCGTAGATGCCGTGTTATTCTGCGCACGGGGTTCCTCTCGTTCGACCAGGTCCGCGATGATGGAGAAGAAGGCGCTGAGCGCCGTGATGGCTAACGTCCTGTCGTCGGATGCTTCGAATAATCGATCGAGTTGGTGAACGATGTCTCGTCCGGTCGAATCATCGGGCCTCAACAAAGCAAACGGAATGTCCTTGTCTTCTATAAAAGGCAGGATGAAGTGCCGATATACTTCAGGCGGGGCACCGACCCGTATCGGATGTATCAGTGCGCAATAGAAATCACATTCCTCACCGTCATCGGAGAAACCATAATGTAGCGCTCTGGAATTGATGAAGATGGCCTCGCCTTCATCGACGCGAACGATCTCCCCGTTCACGAAATACATCATGTGACCTTTGAGGACCCTGGTGAATTCCAGATCCATATGCCAGTGACAGATTGCCCTCATCCTTGGGTACAGACTGAGGCGACCTTGCTGAAGATACAGGAATGTGGTCGGATACCTGTACCGCACTGACTCGGACCCGTCAGGCCTCACCGTGATGGCACTGGGACAATTCAATGCCATCGCGGAATTGCGGCAAGCCTCTTCCATACTGCTTGCATGTGCATGTGCGTCCACAGAGTCTGAGAGTACATGAATTTGGTAAATATTACTATTTTCTGAGCAGCAATTGTCGATATTCCACGCTTTATTGGATGCTTCTACCATTACAGTGGTCGCGTGGATACAAAATCAACACCTGAAACAGAGAAAGAACGCATGCTCTCCGGCGAGTTGTACATCGCCCAGGATCCTGAGCTGACACGAGACAACAGGCGCAAACGACGATTGGTTTGGGCAATCAACACCTCCGCTTGGGATGCATCCGATGAACGCATGAAACTGTTCGATGAACTCTTCGGAGCTCTGGGCGAGAATGCCTGGCTGGAGCCGCCGTTCAACTGCGATTACGGTTCGAACATTGTTATCGGCAAGAACTTCTATGCCAACATGGATTGCATATTCCTTGATGTAGCACGCATCACCATAGGCGACAACGTTTTTTTCGGACCGCGAGTGGGCCTGTACACCCCCTATCATCCGATAGACGCGACGGTTCGCAACGCACAGATGGAAGGCGCGCTGCCGATCACCATCGGGGACGATGTCTGGTTTGGAGGCAATGTAGTGGTGGGACCAGGCATCACCATCGGTTCCGATGTCGTTATCGGAGCCGGTTCTGTGGTGGTCAAGGACATTCCCCCGCATTCAGTGGCAGTTGGTAATCCCTGCCGCGTGATCCGCCGGATCTCCGACGAAGACCGGAGATATTGGATGGACAAAGCCAAGGCATACCGACGCAGCAAAAGCGGCGATGAGTAAGAACCCGACGTCGCCGCCCCGAGACCGGACCGAACTCCGGGATCGTAACGGTAGGCAACCGACGCAATGGCACCTCTTTCTGAGCTCGGTGCTGCCTTTGGCTGGACCGATAGCATTTCAGCAATTCATGCTTGCGCTGTCCTCATCCGCGGATTCATTGATGCTGGCAAGGATAGGTCAGGAGGAGCTTGCTGCGGCCTCGCTTGCCGCGCAATACCAATTTTTCTTCAGCCTTTTCCTCGCCGCCCTGACGTTGGGCATGAGTATCCTCGTAGCCCAATACTGGGGTGCAGGTAATACGCATGCCATCGAGTCGATTCTGGCATGCGTCATGAGATACGCCGTGCTGTTGTCTCTCATATTCTGCGCAGTGCTCGTCACGATTCCCCGGACACTCATGCAGGTAATGACCAACGATCCCACGCTGATCACGCTCGGTGCGCAGTACCTTCGGGTGTCCGCGGTGTCATACGTGTTCCTGGGAATATCCCAGATCTATCTATGCCTGATGAAGAACACGGGATTCGTGGTCATGAGCACGGCGGTCAGCTCTGTTGGCGTGCTCATACACATCATTGTGAATGCAATGCTCATTTATGGTCACTTCGGATTCCCTGCTTTAGGCATCCTCGGCGCCGCCTTGTCATCAATTGTCTCTCGAGCGTTCGAATGTATCTGGCCTCTTTTGCATTCACTACGCAGAGGTCGAATCCGCGTGCAACCAACCCTGATGCTGCGCACGCAACGAGTGCTGGAACGTGATTACTGGAGATACTGCCTGCCGGTGCTCGGCAATGAAATCGTCTGGGGCGGCGGTTTCATGATGTACACCGTCATCATGGGGCACCTCAATACCGACGCGATTGCCGCGAACTCCATCGCGAACATCGTCAAGGATCTCTTGGTCTGTTTCTGTTTGGGCTTGGGCAACGGAGGAGGTATCTACATCGGAAACCTGCTCGGTCAAAACAGGCTGTCAAATGCCAAGGAGACTGCCCGAAGACTCTGCCATCTAGCAATAGCGGTCGGTGCGCTCACCGGTGGCATCATCCTGCTGTTACGCCCATTCATCCTGCACGCCACCAATCTCTCGCCGCGCGCCAAAGAGTACCTATCAGGGATGCTCATCATCTGCTCGTATTACGTGATCGGCAAATCCATCAACTCCACAACCGTCGCGGGCATCTTCCCCGCAGGAGGGGACGCACGCTTCGGACTGTTGTGCGACAGTGTGACCATGTGGATCATCGTGATCCCACTCGGCATCATGGCGGCCTTCACCTGGAAACTGCCGGTGCTATGGGTATATGCGCTGCTCAACGTCGACGAAATCATCAAACTGCCTGCAGTATTCGCCCACTACCGGCGATACCGTTGGCTGCGCAACGTCACTCGGGCGACAACCGACTCATCCATCCGATGCCCTGCCAGGCATCGGCCACAATAATTACAGACCACGAAAGCAATGCAAAGGAGCGGATTGACATGAGAACCATGCGCGAACGAATCAACGAAGGGCTACTGTTCACCGACAACTGCGAAGGCCTTCCCGAAGAGCGGACCGCCGCGAAGCGGCTGATGTACCTGTTCAACAACAGCGACCCTGCCGACATCAAGGGACGCACGACGCTTATCTCCCAAATGTTTGGCATCAGCGCGCAACAAGCTGCCACATTCTGGGTGGAACCACCGTTCTGCTTTGCGTACGGCACCCACATCAAGGTTGGCAGTGGCACATACATCAACGCGAGTTGCAATTTCATTGACGACGGAACACTGACCATCGGCGACCATGTCATGTTCGGACCAAATGTCAACATCGCAACCGTCAGCCACCCCATCAACCCAGCCATGCGAGGCTACATGTACGCCAGCCCCGTCACTATCGGCAACGACTGCTGGATAGGAGCCGGAGTGACGATCTGCCCAGGAGTGACCATAGGAGCCGGAACCACAATCGGTGCCGGAAGCGTAGTTACCAAAGACATCCCTGCAAACGTCGTAGCGGTCGGCAACCCATGCAGAGTACTCCGCGAGATCGGCCCTGACGACCTCAACAACTACAATCACGGGCACCCCTTCGACCCATCGGATCTGGACGAAGAACGACAGCTCAGGGATCAACCGTTCCAATCCGAGAGATAAGTGGTTTCCCAGCGGACATAACACCTCCAACAAAGCAAAACCGGAATCATCCCAAACGGTCCACTTTGCTGGAGGACCTTCCAACAGGGCTTGCACTACCAGATCAGTAACCAGCCATTATCCAAAACCCGAGCGAAGATCCGCAACCACAACGACCTTGTCTGAAAGTCCGACAAAGCGTAGGACCGGCCCTCACCACCGCTAATGCGATCTGAAGAAAAGTGATCGTAAAAAAGGCACCGAACCCAATTATGAGCATTCCGAAGCGATAGAGGATTGTCCGTGCGTTAACCAAAGCGATGCCGTCAAACCAAAAAGTCTCCAATCCCATACAACCACAACCAACCGTTCTTACAATTCTTAAGCCGCCCGAAACACCGTCACCATCAACAGGTGATCCCTGACCACGCAAAGTTCAACACGCGCCCAATCAGCTCCCCCAAAGGGGGCACTGAACATAGAGTTCAGCACCCTCATTTGTTTTATCTCACGGAGCTCGTCGGTGACGACATGCTCCGGACGCACTTGCATAAGAAGCAATCGATGATGAAAAGCAGACTGCGATTCGTATGGCGGAACGCATAAAGCGGTGGCAGCGAGACCGGCATATCGCCAATCTCGCTGCCACCGTTGCTTTGTGTTTGTGCTGGTTTTAGTGTCGTTTTTTGTAGATGACGATGCCCGCGATGATGATGACGGCAACGACGACGACTGCGATGATGACTCCGGTGATCATGATGTTCTGCTTTCCTGTTGATAATGCTGTGTATGGAGTATTTGCTGTGTAAGGGTGAATATGGGCGCCTTTGCCGCTATGTCGACAAAGCGCTCCAGGATCTTAGCGATGTGTATGGGGGTGATGTGGCATTTCCGGGACATGGGTGTGCTCGATGATGTCTTTCTGCCTTTCTTGTTGTTCCTCGAGTCTCTGTTTTGACTCCTCTTTGCGGGTCCTTTCTTCCTCTGAGAGGCGCTTCCTGGCCTCTTCGACGCTTTCGTCATCCTTCGTGAGGAATTCGTCGACGAACTTATCCGCGACGGAGTTGAATCCTGATACGACGGTATCGGCGACGGCGTGGTGTGCACCGTAGAGTTTCTCGGCGATCTTCTTGTTTGCTTTGATGAGTGGCGATTTTGCCATGATGTGCTCCTGTGTTCGATGATGGTGCTTGTGAATGTCTTTGTGGAGGTGTCGCTGTTCAGAGCCTGAGCCATCTGACCGCTCCGAGGAGCAGCATGGAGACTATGAGTGCGGTGCTTGTGACTGCGCGGATGAGCTTGGTCATGGTGTTCTCAATCCTTCAGGCCTTTGCACAATGGGATGAGCATGAGCAGGATGATGATGCCGAGCATCCCGACGATGATGCCCGGGACCAGATGACTCCACACCATAACCAGGTTCATGCCGACCCCCAGTGCCAAAGTCCCGACAATGGCCAGCAAGGTAATACCGACTGATTTGCCGCTGATCGGCACCAGCATCGGCTTACCTCCCATCTTGCGTCTGACGAGCACCGTGATCAGCAATACGACCAGCCCGACGGCCCCCACGGCCACACCTTGCTCGAAGGCCTGCCATTGGGGCAGCAGCCCCATACACATGCCCAGGGCGAACAGGATGCCACCGATGGTGCCCAGAATCATTGATACGAAGTTTTTCTTTGTCATGACGACAACCCTTCTTCCCTTCGAAACCGCTGTTGAAGTTGACGCTTCATAAGCTATGGGCACTTCTGGGGATAATTGTTAGCGTTTTGTTGGTGTTTCATTAAATGCCGGGAAGGTGTTGCACGACAGCGCTTTCGTCGGCTACGAGCACACGTCCGCGTACGTCGGGGCCGCATTCACCCTTGAAAGCGGTCTTCTGATACCGATGGTCGCTCTGCCGATACTCGGCTGCGATGCATGTGCTGATTGGGCAGGCGCATGCTGATTCATGGCCGTTGCATCGGCCCACCGGTACAACAGCTGCCCATCAATGATTACGGTTATGCTTCACAATCCACGCAAGAGCAGTAGCGCCAGTGAATAAGAGTATGTATATACCCAAGGTAATCACCACATCGCCGACAGGAGCTCTCCACAGGGATGGGACAATCTGCCGCGTCCCATTGCGCGCGTAGAAGCCGATGGTGCCATGCAGCAGCAGACCAAGCCCATTGATCCACTGGATACGATTGAGCCAGTCAGCGATGCCCATCCGATTGTCCGCGGGCTCGCCTGTGACATTGACATAAGCGAAACCACCCAGAGCAAAAAAGTTAAGGAATAATGGCACACGCCATATCGGGAATAGGACGTTGCCTCCAACGAGGGCAGCGAACACTCCCACGAGGATCATAAGCACCGCCCAGCCGCACAGACCTTCTATGAATCTGTGCCGCTGGAAAAAATCATACATAACAGACCATTCTGCCAGACAGACTACGTGAGCGACTCGGATTCGCGATCACATCGGCTGTCATCTTGTGAAGCATAGGAGCAACAACGATCGCTGCAAGCCACCCAACTCACGATCGTGGTTTGAAGTGGCATGAGTGGGGTCAGAAGTCGGTGGGGCTGATTCTTATCAGAATCGCTCCCACGACTATTTTGATGATCCCATCAAGAACGAAGACGACATCCAGCGGCATTGCGGGGAGCAGCAGCCCGGCACCAGCATTGACAAGAAGCACCACACCCAGAATGGCCATCATCTTGCCATGCACCGGTATGAACATGAAGAAATGCAATGCGACTGAGATGAGAATACCCAACCAAAGCGTTCTCACCGCCGGCAATGAAGCGATGTCGCCATACGCATGCTGCGTGACTGCGAATGAGAGGAATATCAGTACCGCCAGCACCGCCATGGACAGGTTCGAGAAGCGCCACTGGCGTCAGGCTTCTCAGTCAGTTTCGCGGCGTTTTGCAGGAAAGCTTTTGCATGGGGATTCACGACATACAATTCATTGGTACGAGCATCGAAAGAAGCGCCCACTGAGGCAGCAAACAGGATGGATATGGGATGAGAATTCAACACCTCGGGACGGCCGCCGCCGAACGGATCCCCGGCATATTCTGCAAATGCGACACATGCATCAATGCCAGAAAGATGGGAGGACGGGCCATACGGACCCAATCCCAGGCCGTTGTGGACAACACCGTGCTTCTGGATTTCCCCGGAGACACCTACCTGCACTATATCCGCGACAACTTCCCCCTGCCGGATATCCGCACACTGCTCATCACCCACTGGCATTCGGACCACTTCTATGGCGAGGATCTGGCCTACCGCATGGGCAAGGGCATGTACGCCGATTGCAACGACTCTCATATGGACGTCTATGGTTCCCAGACAGTCAGAGGATTCTACGACAGGGCCTTCTTCCTCGAACAGCATCATGATGATGACATGCTGTCCTTCCACACCGTCGCCCCCGGTCAATCCTTCGACGTCGAGGAGGGCAAATACACGATCCACGTTTTCGCGGCGGCGCACGGCCAATACAGCGGCGACTGCGTGTTCTATGCGATCAGCGACGGCACGAAGTCCCTGCTCTACGCCCACGACACGGGCTATTTTCCTGAAGCGACATGGGAGCAGATCCGGAAGGCCGGACTGAAATACGACTATGTCTCTTTGGACTGCACATTGGCGATGACCCCTCTACCCGAGGTCGGGGTGCCCCACATGAACTTCGACCAGAACCTCAAAGTGCGTGAAAGCATGTGCCGCATGGGACTGGCGGACAGCTCCACCATCTTCGTCGCGAACCATTTCTCGCACCACGGCTTCGAAGGATATGAAGACTTCTACTCCAGAGCCGAAAGCGAGCATTTCGTAGTCAGCTACGACGGCATGACCTGCTCCTTCTGACAGACGAGACAATGGGAGCGAATATCACGCTCGGCGGTCATCCCCTGTCACAGGCAGGCCAGTGACACCACGACACGATTGGGCGTGGGGTGGGCCACTATCGAGAAACCCTCATGCAGAAAGGTGGTGGCCGGCCCCACGAAGAGACTGGCACTTGAAGTCTTCGCCTCCCTGTTATCAACCGGGTAGGCTTCGATGGTTGCGGCATGGCCGTTCTTCGCATATTCGACGGCTGCTCGAATCAGCGTGGCGGTAAGCCCTGTTCGCCTGTACTCCCTGCGTATCGAAAAACACGTGATGGCCCAGACGCCCGCCTCCTCGAAAGGCTCTCTGGATCCGGCCTTCACGATCCGCGATTTCTCCAGACGCCGTTGATGCGGACGCGGCCCCACTCGCACCCATCCGGCGGGGACGCCGTCAACATACGCGATGATCCCCGGGGCTGGGCCCGATGCGACCTCATCATGCAAAGCGGATCTGCGTTCCTCGACGGAACATGTGCGCCACTGTGTCCCCTGCATCACCGGCCACATGCACTGGCAACTTTTCCCGTCGCCACCGCCGTTGAGCACGTCCTGAAGGTCGTGCCAACGATCGATCGTCGCCGGCCGCGTTGATATCTCTTCCATGAACACAAGCTAGCACTTCCAAGCGATGCCAACATGAACCCCGCGATACCCGTGCCCGTGCCTGCGCCTGCGCCTGCGCCTGCGCCTGCGCTATCAGAATGATCCATCGCCCTGCAAGCTTTCACCAGGGTGCCCACAACACTGAGAAAGGCCGATCATCAGCTCGTATTAAAGAGCGGGAGGCAAGAGATGGAAGGAGGTGGACGCTTGATTTCAAGGTTTCGCCCTTCCACAACAAGGAGCTTCCAAGGCATGCAAAGCGTACAATAACTGATGTCACACCGGATCGATCATCGGCCTGCAGCATCGTTCAGCTTCGAGGATCGACGTGAACAACAGCAGCCAAAGAAGGCAGCTTGACCGGAACAAGGACAGCACATGCATCGAAGAACGGCGAGATTCCTTCACCTGATCGCGGCAACAGGTACCGCAGCGCTGGCACTTGCCACCATGTCGGCATGCGCGAGCTCCGATTCAACAGCACAGCTGCCGACACCAACCTCCTCCGCATCGATAACGACCACCGGCAAGGCCGAGTCCTCTTCGCCTTCAGGCAATACATCATCAAACGCCAGCACGACGGGCCCCTCCAATGCACCGGACAACCTGGGAAGCTACCGCCAACTGTTCACAGACCCGACCCTTGCGCAATGCATGGCGGAAATCATGGATCAGCACGTCGACGACCAGCTCACCCGCACAACAGCCGAAGACCTCACCGGCATCGGCGGGATAGGCGTCGCGAACGGTTACGCACTGCCCGACACACAACACCCCTACTGCGGCATCGCCCTGAAGGATCTCACCAGCCTCTCAGGCATCGAACACTTCAGCAACATCCAGACACTCGACCTCGACGATCTCGAACATTTGCAGGATCTCACGCCAATCCGCGGACTCAACCGCCTCATGCTATTAAGGCTCAATGGCACCGCCGTCACCGACTATTCCCAACTCAACTCGCCCACGCGCATATTCAACCTCGACGTGTACATCAATTCAGACCAGCCCGCACCGACCATCGAGCAGCAAAGAGCCTGGCGCATCAACATCATCACCCAGTGAAACCCTGCTCTACACGACCTCGGGCTTTCCCTTTTCAGCCAGCGCCTCGATGCCGGAGCGTATACGAACCGCCGCAGCCATGCCGCCATCGCCGTAACTGGGTTCCTGCATGAAGAGCGCACTCGGAGAGTTTCCGCTGAGGAGCTCTGGATGATGCCGTACCGTGCGCTCCCAAAGTTCGAGCCGTTGCATCGAGACGGTCTCGATACCGAGGATCGCATCGCAGAGATGTGCCTGGTAGCTTTGCTGATGTTTGCGAATAATCAGCCGCATCAGTTCGAGTCGCTTGCCCATACTGGCGATATTCGAGGAAGTTGAACTCGTTCGATACTCGATGAGGGGTTCAGGGATGATGCCGATCCGGCCGTGTGTGGAATAGGCTTGTTCCATATGTTCCAGAATCGTCAGGTAGAAATCCCAGTCCTCGAATCCCGCTCGCATATCCTCATCGTATCCACCCGCAGACAGTGCGAGATCACGCCGAAACACACATGCTGCAGGACAGTTGTTACGGGCCAGAAAAGCGCCGATATCCCCGCCGAGGGGTTTCACAGTGGATTCGAGCACCCCGAAGGTGCTCATCCAAGAGGACGCAGCGACAAGGCCGTCATCGTGATGAAGCAGGTCTACTGCTGATTCAAGGAAGTGCGGTTTGAAACGGTCGTCGCCATCGAGCACGGCCACGAAGGTGCTCGATGCAGCCCTGATGCCTCTGTTCCGCGCGGAGGAAACCCCGGCATTCCGCTGATGAATGACCCGCACACCACTATCCGATAATTCGACCAGAACGCGGATTGTCCTCGGGTCGTCCGAACCGTCATCCACGACGATGATGCTTGGAGTCTGGAGCGTCTGCGCATGCACCGAATCGACCGCCTCGACTATGTAATCGGCCTGGTTACAACACGTAATCACTACTGTGACATCATTCGCATCATTGCTCATGGCATCATCCTAGCTGTATCACGAAACGGCAACACCAACAGCCGTTAAGACCATCCTCATACTTTCTGATAACAACACCACCGTCACGATCCATTGCGCCCAGTCACTGCAACACAACAGTGCAGACGCCTCGGACCGGATGTATCCACTCTCAGGATGTGTACCCTCTTTGGATGAAACAGGACGACCAGCCCGGGATCACCTTCGACGATTGCTAATCTGACTGTGACTTAAGAAGATGCGCACAGTCTTAGGCAGGACAGCACTGGTGGCATACGGGATTCCCGGATGATTGAACTCTGCGCAGGGGAGCTTCCGATAGGGTGCGATCAGCTGTATGGATCGGGGGATGGCGCTCATACCTCTCCCGCAGGGAGCCCGTACCGCTGAAACAATATGAACAATATGAGAGGATGGCCTGTGACTCACAACCGAAGATCTCATGGAGCGGTCTGGACCGTGGCCCTGGTCGTATTGCTCGTAGTGGCTTGCCTGGCAGGCGTGCTCTTCTGGCGATCCCAGGCTAGGCATACAGGCAACAGCTCTTCCACCGATGTCGGCGCTGCATCCTCGCAGCAGCAGACACCGGAACGCAAGCTGCGCGTACTCAACAGCAGAGGCTTGGGGTATCAAGGATGCTCCGTCGATTGGCACGACGCGCAGAAAACGAAGGACGGGTATGCGGACACCCTGATGCTTCACAACACAGACGGGCTCGGCGAGATAGGGATGGGCAATGAAACCGGCACATACCACCTGACCGTCTCCTGCCCCTTGGTGACGCCGGAGACTGGCGAGACTACCGTGAGCAAATCATTCAAGATCACCGTCGACAGAGGCACAGACACCGTCACCATCACCATGCCCTACGCATCATCATTCAAAGAATGAAGCTGCGCACTGCTGCTCCTGCCCCGAACCACACGAGCTTGCTCCCAGGAGATGCGCTCTCCTGAGTTGCTAGTCATGAATGCAACGATATAACAGTATCCTTCGATGAATACTGACAGGATCGGCATCTTTGGCGGTGTCTCAAATCATCAATAGGTCAGCATTCGATGTATAGTCATCATATGCTGACTATTGCTTCTCGTGTTGATGCTATGAACCGATTGGGCCGTGCGATGGCCGATGCGACCCGGTCACGGATTCTGCTGTCATTGTTGGACAATCCAGGATATCCGGCCCAGCTTTCTCGCGAACTCGGGATATCCCGCACCAATGTTTCCAATCATCTGGCGTGTCTCAGAGGTTGTGGCATCGTCGTCGCAGTACCCGAGGGTCGCAGAACCCGCTATGAGATTGCTGATGCACACCTGACACATGCACTGAAGGATTTAGTGGACGTTGTGCTCGCTGTCGACGATGGAGCGCCCTGCCTAGATTCGAATGCTGATGTGCCATTGTGCTGCGGCCCCGGGGTCAATCAGACACAGACAAACCAGGAGGCTCGATGAACCGGGCGGAGCCTGTATCCCCCCAAGAGCAGAAGAGCCCCTCTATCATTCATGACGATCTACCCGAAGAAGCAACCCCATGGTGGCGTGACCAAACATTGCTACTGCCTATTGCATCCGGCCTGTTGTGGGCTATTGGCCTCGCTCTGCGACTGCGCGGATTCATAGTCTCTTCATGGATTATGTTTTCTATTGGATTGCTCGCCGGCGCATCGACTTTCGTTCCGGGCACTTTCAAGCAACTGTTCGCCAATCGCGGGCGCGAGCGTCTGGGAGTGGGCCTGCTGATGACCATATCCGGTATCGGCGCAGTGCTTCTCGGTCATGTCGAAGAGGCCGCAGCCCTGGCCTTCCTGTTTTCAATTTCAGAAACGCTGGAAGACCGATCGATGGATCGAGCCAAACAAGGGTTGCGTGCATTGCTTTCACTAATACCTGAGACGGCACACATCTCCAGCGCGACAGGAGAGCGGGTCATCCCAGCGGCCCAAATTCGCCGAGATGACATTCTCATTGTGGGAGCAGGTGAACGCGTGTCCACTGATGGCGTGGTTTCCAGCGGCCACTCCTGGCTGGACACTTCAGCCGTTACGGGAGAGTCGATTCCAGTCGAAGCCACACCCAGTGACGAAATACTTGCAGGTTCAGTCAATGGGACAGGAACACTCTACGTCCGGGCCACCGCGGATGGTCGCGACAACTCCTTGACAAAGATTGTGCAGCTGGTAGAGCAAGCCCAGGCGAATAAAGGCACCCGTGCGCGCCTGGCCGATCGCATCGCAAGTCCCCTGGTACCGGCGGTGCTCATCACCGCTGTACTCGTCATCATCTTTGGCTTCATCATCGGCAACCCTGCCATGTGGGTCGAACGCGCCCTTGTCGTTCTGGTCGCTGCATCACCTTGCGCCCTAGCCATCGCAGTACCCGTAACGGTAATCTCAGCAATAGCTTCAGCATCCAAAGCCGGGGTGATCATCAAATCCGGCGTCGCATTTGAACAGCTGGGAACCATTCGCCGTGTGGCATTCGACAAGACAGGCACCCTCACCCGCAACCAACCACGGGTCATCACCACAGTCACAACGGCCGGACGCTCCCAAACCGAGATACTGGAGTGGGCTGCGGCACTCGAAGCTGCAAGCAGTCATCCATTGGCACATGCCGTCATCACCTCCGTAGAGAATGCACCAGGTGCTGCAGATACCGAGGAAATCCCGGGATGTGGCGTATCAGGACTTGTCAACGGCCACCAGATACGCGCCGGGAGTCCTCGTTGGATTGATCCGCGGGAACTCACCGAGGATGCCGGTAAGTTGTCGCTTCGAGGCATGAGCCTCATCATCGTAGAAGCAGACGGGCAAGTAGCGGGAATCATCGGCATCAGAGATGAGCCACGCACTGAGGCCCGCGAGGCGATCAGACGTCTGAACGACCTGGGTATCGAGACGGTGATGCTCACTGGCGACAACACCCGTACCGCCGAGGCAATCGCCAGCGAAACGGGCATTACCGAAGTTCATGCCGAACAACTTCCCGAGGATAAAGCCGAATACTTGCAGCGTTCATCATCCCAGGTACCAACAGTCATGCTGGGGGACGGCATCAACGACACACCGGCATTAGCTGCAGCCACCGTAGGCATCGCCATGGGCGCCACCGGCAGTGCCGCAGCCATCGAGTCAGCGGATGTCGCACTCACAGGCAACGACCTGCGTTTGCTACCAGCGGCGCTGGAACACGCTCGAAAGGCCCGTGCGATCATGACCGGGAACATCGTACTCGCCCTTGCTCTCATCGCAGCACTGTTCCCCTTGGCACTGTTTGGAATCCTTGGACTTGCCTCGGTGGTGCTGATACATGAGATCGCCGAAGTATTCGTCATCCTCAATGGTTTGCGGGCAGGGCGCACAGCTCTGCCTAACAGAACCGTAAGGTGACAGAGACAGACAATGTTTCATTCAGCATGAACGCATAACCTGCACACCCCTCCGCACAGACCACCAACCCGCTCTTGCCCGAGACAACATCTCATGATGCCAATACTCCTGGATTGACTGCTGTCGGCAAGTCACCGCGGGATGACGCAATGCATCTCACCAGACCCAGATTCACCTTGGCGCCGAAGCACTCCGTGGCATACGTCTGCATATTCAGGATCGTGAAGAAGATTCGCCTCCCGCATCCAATCGTTTCAGAATCGGTTCGAGACCAGCAACCGGTCGCGCCGTTAGGCATCGACGGTCAATGAAGTCAGCAAAGTGGCGGCAAGGCAGACGAGTGCAGAAACCGACATCACCGCGGTGAAGCCTTGCGTGAACCCGGTGCTTGAGACCATCGTTCCAAAGCGGTAGAACACCATGACGGATATGGCCGTTCCAACAGCGCCGCCGAGTTGTCTTGATATGTTGAACAGTCCTGACGCGTTGCCGATATATGTTGCTTCCACCGAGCCGAGCATGGCCTTCTGCAGAGCAGGACCTGCCATTGATATGCCAGCCCCGCATACTGCCAGCGCCACGGCCACCGGGAGATATGATGCGCCCCTCCATGCAGCGAAGGCAATCCACGCATAGCCGAACATCTGAAGGGCGAATCCAGCCAGCGCCACTCGTTTCTCGCCATGGATGTCGGCCATCTTCCCCGCGAAAGGCGATACCACGACGAGCGTCCCCGTCCACGGCAATATCTCCAACCCCGCCTTCAATGCAGTCGCGCCCTGCGCCACTTGAAGGAATTGGGGAAGGAAGAACACGGTTCCATACATGGCGGCGTACAGAAGAAACGTTCCGACGAAAGCGACATCGAATCTCCTCGACCTGAACATGTGCAAAGGCATCAGCGGATTCCTTCTCAATCGCTGCAGAGCAATGAACGCAAGCGCGCATGCCACACCGAGCACACCGACGAAACATGTCACCAGGCTGATTGACCCGACAGCGCTTTGCGAAAGCATATACATGAAGGCCGCAGGTGCAATGATGACAAGAATCGCGTCGAGTGGATGAGGCCTCTTACCCTTGCCCGCATCGGCTGGCAGCCGCTTCAGCACGAGATAGGCTGTGGCCAGTCCGATCGGGATGTTGATCCAGAATATCCACTGCCACGACAGCGTCGACACGATGAGACCACCCAGAGACGGTCCTGCTATCAGCGCCAATCCGCCGATGGCGCTCCAGATTCCCAAAGCCCTGCCTCGCCGTTCAGGCGGGATCGATGCACTGAGAATCGCCATCGACATAGGGGTCATCACCGATGCCCCGACACCTTGCAACACCCGAGACCCTACCAGCAAAGGGTAAGTGAGCGACAAGGCGCAACAGGCGGAGCCGATGGTGAACACCAGCAGGCCGATGACATACATCCTCCGATGACCTATGGATGCGCCATAAGCGACACCGACCAGCAGCAGCGCGGCGATCGTGATGTTATAGGCGTTCAGCACCCATTGCAACTGACCGACCGACACGGAGAAATCCTCCCGAATCGCGGTGGTGGCAGTGGACACGATCATCGAATCCATCATCGACATGAAGAAGCCAAGCGAAGTCAAGGCGAGCAGCCACCTCTCACCCGATTTGTTCGCAGTGGCTTCTGTTGAAATTCCGGACATCGCACATCTCCAAACTGTTCTATAGTTCTAAAACATTCAAACTATATCACGTCCGACAACCCGCTCTTCCAACACCAGCAATCAATCAGAGACTGTCGTAGAAGCCTGAGACGAAGGTGTCGAAGGCATCCTTGTTGATGGAGACGTACTTCTCACGCGCCACCTTGCGGGTGACAGTCAGCCCCGCCTCACGCAACAGTTTGAAATGATAAGAGCCGGTCGATTTGCTCATATCGATCACCGCACTGACCTCGCCGCAGGTGACGCCACGGCCCGCGTCTTTGAGATACCGAAGAATCGCGATCCGCGTCTGGTCCGAAAGGGCTTTGAACACCTTCACGAGTTGGTCGTCGGCAGCAGAGAACAATTCAACAGTCATATGACAATTGTACAAAGAAATCATGCACGGATCTTCTCGAAAAGCACACCCCCTGGGTGGTGCAGGCGCCCGCCGACGGCGTGCTTCGATCTTCCGGGCCGAACATCAATCTTGATAGAATCGAATGATCTGGAACTTCACATACAAGACGAGGGGGTTGGTATGGGTATGGTTCCACAAGCAAGCAGCGCCACGGTACGGACACGTAGCGGATTCCACACCTGTATCGCGGCATACGGTATCACAGCATACGGCGGAGAATCCTCGGGCCGAAGATTCCGCATTGACCTGCCGACCCACCGTTTCACCCGAGCGATCAACACCGACACACTTTGGTCGAAATCATGAATACACAACCGTGGAAGCACGCTCTCGTATCCATCATCTGCATATTGGTGATCGCAACGATCATGTCATTTCATTTCGCCAGTAATCTGCTGATTCGTGGCATAGGTCTCACCAGCGGCCTGGAGTTCGCGGGCAGTCTGGCAATCTTCATCTCGGCGATCTTCCTGCTCAAGGATTTCAGGAAAAAACAATAAGCGGCATTGAACCATGATCGAAAGGCCCATGCGATCACAACCGGGAATATCGCACGGGCCTTCGCATTCAGCGCACCGGCGTTACCGACACCAGACCTCTGTCAATATAGCTACGCACTGCCTGCTCGACGGTTTCGAGTGTGCCGTATTTCGGGGAGTACCCGATCAGGGTGCGCGCGTTCTCGATGCTGTACTGGCCGCTTCTCGCGATGTGGTAGTAAGTATGCTCGCTGAGTGACGCGTCGTCGATGTGTTCAACCCACTGTGGCCAGGGCATGAACTCTATGTCGGGCTCCTGTCCAAAGAAACGGTACATCGCCTTCGCATACCCATACAAGGTCATGGATTCAGCTGCGACGGCATGGAAGCTCTCCCCCAAGGCCTGGTTCCGGTGCGCAATTGCCTTGAAGAACATCTGCGCCACATCGTCCGCGTGCACATGGTGCAGCGTTTCCATCCCGAAATTCGGTAAGGCGATGGCCCGCCCGTCAGCGATGTCCTGGAAGACCCCGATATCCGTGTTGCCCTGAGGATTGATGATGGTCCACCCGGGTCCCGATATCTGTCCGGGCATAATTACTGTGGAGGGGAATCCTCTCTTCCTGAACTCCTCCTGCAAATACAGTTCACTCTTGTATTTATTGATGCCATAGTCATCGAGTGGAGCTTTCACCGCATTTGCTTCGACCGGCAGAGTTTCGGCCCGCCCATGCGCCCATATCGACGAACAGAAGAGGTAATGGGACAGTTCGGTGCCCTCCAGAGCCTCGACGATGCCTTTGGTATCGTCGAGGCTGAAGCTGATCAAGTCGACGACCACGTCAGCACCGAGTTCCGCTATTTTCCGGTTGAATTCGGGATCTTTGACCCTGTCAAGACTGAGTTGACCGACACGTCCCCATTCAGCGCCCTCCACATAGGGCTTGCTTCGACCACGGCTTACCGCGATTACTTCGTTTCCGCTCCTCACCAGTTTGGGAACGAGATACGACCCGATATGACCGTATGCCCCGATAACCACTATCTTCATTTATGCCCCTTTCCTCATCCACATCCATGAAACCCATATCACTACCGATATGGGCATTACATGCCCGCCTGCTGACGATCGCCAGTATCCCGGCCTTCGGCCGGGCCCTCATCCCCGGAAGCCGAAATACATGATCCCGTGACCGGATCGCACCATCCTGATGTGGGATAGTGACTCAGCATAATAATCTTGTCGGGCCGCGCTCTGTCGGTATGCCCCGCGCCTTCTTCACTCATGAGATGAATCCCTCCACGCTTCTTCGATGGCTTCTGAGTATTGCCGGGTGCCGACGGCACCCGGAATTCCGAATCTCCTATTCAACAGCGTAAAGGGAACGCCGGTGACACCCAGGTCTAGGGCCGACCGCCTGTCCTCACGCACCGCGTCGCCAAACTCGTCACCGGCGATTACGGCGGCAATCCGGTCCTTGGGCAAGCCCACAGCCATGCCGGTCCGCAGCAATACATCAGCCTCGAATGCCTGTGCATTGCCTCCGAACACTTCCGATTGCATTGCCTGCAGATATTCCCATCCAAGACCGAACTCATTCCCCAGTTGCACCAATCGCAGCATGTCGAAGGAGTTTTTCATCGGTCTGTCCACGTGATACACGAGTCCGTCCTGCCGGGCTTGGCGAGCAATCATCTCCTCATTGGGTCGCACCTGTTCCACAGACATACCGACCTTATGCGACAGGAACTCCAATGTGGAGATGGCCTTCTGCGGAGCATGTGGATCTATCTGGAAGGTATGCACATTGAGCTTGATGCGGTCACTGTGCGGTGAAGCTTCAATCGCCTTGGAGAGTCGATGCTCACCGATATAGCACCAAGGGCACAGTACATCCGCCCACACATCGATGACGAGCTGCTTACCTGCCTGGCCTTCGTTGTTGGTCATGGTTCCTGATGCCTTTCACATAAGTTGAGTACAACCTCAAGTTAAGGCTAGCATATCATCATGGAGTAAGCTCGGCTCCTGGACAGGAGAACACATGGCGCGCACTGCGAATTCACGGAAGGATGCCAGGGACAACACGGCCAAGTTGCATTCAGCAGCGCTGGCCGTATTCGCTCGTCTTGGCGTCAACGCACCTCTCGAAGTGATCGCGAAAGAAGCGGGCGTCAGCATCGGCACGTTATACAACCGTTATGCCACACGCGAAGAATTGCTGGAAGCGCTGATGCCCGATGCGATCGCACAGGCGACATCGACACTCACCGCGGCGGTCGAGAACTCCACCGACCCGAAGGAAGGTCTGGAGCTGTTCCTGAACACCATGATGGACCTTCAACGCACCGATTCCATGCTTAATGCCGCGTTGCACGCCCTCTCCGTAACGCCGGATTCCACGAACACCGAAGGATGCGACGAGTTATTGGCGATCGGCTACCAACTCCTTGATCAGTGCCACGCGACCGGGGTCCTCTCAGCAGATTTCCGTAGACAGGATCTGTTCAACATACTCTGGCTCTTCAGCAAGGGCATATGTGATCCCAACGCTCCAAGCGATTGGGAACGCACCGTTCAACTCATGATCACAAGCGCTTTGGCGCAACAACCCGCATAGGGGTACCGGCCTGCGGATAGGAGTTCCCGAATTCCTTCGCTCCGCAAGCGCAGCCCCAACGGCGTGCTACCGGCCGCCACATATGTCACGTCCGGCAGGGACGAACCCCACTTTGATGGCGGCCACGGTCGTGAGTGACTGGCCGCACAGGCAGAGACGCGATAGCCGACCGTCGAGATGCCGACGTCCAACCACAACGGTTTTCAGGAATGATTATGACACCATCAAACCCCCATCGGATGAAGGCGCCAACATCGAAATCGAATGCCGTCGGATCGCCTGGGCGGGTATTAGCTGAACTGGGTGCGATACAGACGGGCATAGAAGGAATCACGAGCCAACAACTCCGCATGACTCCCTTGTTCAATGATGTCACCATGGTCCATCACGAGTATGAGGTCGGCGTTCCGTATCGTTGATAGACGGTGGGCTATCACGAAGCTCGTCCGCCCTTTCATCACACCGGCTATGGCAGTCTGGATGTCCTTCTCGGTTTTGGTATCGATGCTCGAAGTGGCCTCGTCCAGGATCATGACCTTCGGATTCGTGAGTACCGCTCGTGCGATGGTCAGCAATTGCTGCTCACCTTGGGACAGGATCCCATCATCACTTGAGATTACGGTTTGATATCCCTGAGGTAGTTTCCTGATGAAGCTGTCGCATTGAGCCACCTTTGCGGCACCGATGATCTCATCCTTGGATGCGTCAGCTCTCCCATAGGCGATGTTGTCGGCAACGGTGCCCTTGAATAGCCAGGTGTCCTGCAGAACCATGCCGAATGCTTTACGCAGCTCCTCTCGTGGAATGGTATTGGTGGGTATTCCGTCGAATGCTATCGTTCCGGCATTGACCTCGTAGAAACGCATCAGCAGATTCACCAGCGTCGTTTTCCCCGCACCCGTCGGGCCGACGATAGCGACCGTCTGATGGGCTTTGGCTTCGAAAGTGACATCATGCATCAATAACGGCGCTGCGCCATATCCGAACGATACGTTGCGGAAGCTTATGCCGCCCTGTGTCTCGCTGGGGAGACTGCGTGCATGCACTGTGTTGTCATCTTCATCGAGTTGCAGAATCGCATGAATTCTCTCAATCGAGGCCAACGCACCCTGGAAGGAGTTGTAGATGTATGCAGCATTGCTGATGGGTTCGGAAATCTGCACCACATATTGCAGGAAAGCCTGAACCAACCCAATGGTGATTACACCCTGGATCGCATAGTGACCACCGAAAAAGGCGGCCAGGATGAACGCACATTGATTCACGAAACGGATACTTGGATAGATCGCGAAATTGACGAATTGCGATCTGCTGCCCGCCTCGAATTGCTCATCTATCAAGCCGTCTATCTTCTTTATGAAACGATCCTCCCTACCAAAGGATTTGATTACGAGATTCCCCGCAAGAGCTTCTTCGGTGGCATTGCTCAGGGAGCTTAAGGTTGACATGCTGTTGTGGAACAAACGCTGGTTCAGCACCGATACGTATCCGGTCAATATGCTTCCAAGCAACAGGATGGATACCACCATGAGTGCCATAGGCGTATTGATCACAAACAGCAGGATGATTCCGATACCGATCGTCAGCACGGAATAGACGAATTGGTTGAAGCCGGTGATCAGCACTTCGGATATCTTATCGATATCGGATGTCGCCTTGCTCAGTATCTCCCCCACCTGGGTGTTATCGAAGAAGCTCAGTGGAAGCTTGGTCATTTTGCTGCTCAGCCGCTCCCTGAGTCCCAGACTGACGCTCTCACCGATACGGGCCATCTGACGCTCCTGGTAATAGTTCAGCGCAAAATTCACCACGGCGATGAACAATATCGTCAGGATTGGCCACAGAATCACAGTCTGCATGCGATTCCACAGATCTCCTCCTTCCTGATGCGACATCACCTCTACGACGTCGTCGATGACCACTGCGGTGATCCATGGCACCATGGCAAAAAGAATCGTCGACAAGACGTTGGTGAGCACCGTCAGAATCATCGGCGTGCGCTCACGACCAAGCAGGGCAAGAAAATGAGTGATCGCCTGACGATACGACTGCGGCCTTTCGATCGTGGCCTGATCGCCCCGGTTCCTCTTCTTCCTCATTCCTTCTCTTCCTCCAATAGCCCTTGCGTGCGGGCGAGATCACGGTAATACCTGTTACCTTCGAGTAGTTCATCGTGCGTCCCCTGCCCGACGATGCCGCCGTCGTGGAGTACGAGGATATTGTCCGCCGCCGCTATGGTCGCCAAGCGTTGCGCGATGATGACGGTTATGGACTCCCGGAGGTATGTTTTCAGTTCCTTGCGCAGACGCGCATCGGTTGCGTAGTCGAGTGCGGAGAAACTGTCATCAAATACATAAACATCCGCAGGCTTCGCCAGCGCCCTGGCTATGGCCAATCTCTGTTTCTGTCCACCGGAGAGATTGCTGCCACCTTGAGCCACCTCGGATTCAAAGCCCTTCGGCCGGGAAGCGACGAACTCCTGTGCCTGAGCGATACACGACACCCTTTCCATCTCGGCTGCTGACATACCCTCATTGGCGAAGCGGAAATTATCCGCGATCGTCCCACTGAAGAGAAACGCCTTCTGCGGTACGTAACTGATCCGGCTGCGTAGATCCGATAAACTCATTCGCCTTATATCCACATCACCGATGCTTATTTCACCCGACTCGATATCGTTCAATCTCAACAAGGTTTTCGCGATGGAGCTTTTGCCCGCACCGGTTCCCCCAACAATCGCCAGAGTCTGCCCGGAGCTCACCGAGAAATTGATATCGTCAAGCACCTTTTTCTCCGCACCTTGGTAGCGGAAATCCACATGACGATAGCTGAGAGTGACCGGCAGTTCCCGCGCGCCACTCGTTTCATCGGGTAGAAGCTCGGCATGGCCATCACTGATATCGCTCACGGTATCCGTGACATCTTGCACACGTCTCAACGACGCCAATCCTCTCGGGAGTTGGAAGAGCACCAGTGCCGACATGATCAGAGTGCCTATCGTCGTCGTGCTGTATTCCACAATCGCCGTCACAGAGCCGATCTCCAGAGTGCTGTTGGCGACCAACGATGACCCCACCCAAATAATCACTATCATGGATATATCCATCAGGCAGTATGCGACCGGACTCAGTAGAGCGAAATTCCGGTTGATCCGGATATTGTTGTCTGCGTAGCTCTTAAAGGCTTTGTTGACCCGAGTCTCCTCCCGATGCGAATTATCGAAAGCACGAATGATTCTCACGCCGACGAAGGACTCCCTCAACACCAGGGTCATATGATCGACCTTCTGTTGAATCCTTTGAATGCTCGGAAGTGATCTGGTCAATACGACCATCGTCGCCGCACCGAAAACCACGATTGCCATCAACGGGACGATGGCAAGCAGGGGATAGATATGCAGGGTCAAGGCAATGGAGAAAACCGCCATAATCGGGCTCGGAAGAACCATCTGGAGAACAGTCAGCACAATCTGTTGAGCGTTCTGGTTGTCGTTGGTCATTCTGGTCACCAATGATGCGATACCGAATGCGTCACTCTGATCAACCGTGATGTCTTCCACGGTACGGATGATCCTTTTTCTGTTATCGCGCGCGAATGCCGCTGCGAAACGGGCCGATGAATAACTGCCCATTATCCCCGCGACCGTTCCTATGAAGAGCACCAGCACCATCCAGCCGACGACGGCATTGACGGCCCCTCCGTCCTTCCTCAGGATGCCCTGATTGATGAGTTCGGCCACAAAAAACGGGATAGCCAGCATCGCGAAGGTGTTGATGGCAATGAATACGACGCTGAGTCCAAGTAATGTTTTGTTGCGTGCTGCGAATTGTTGCAGTAGATGCATACGTTTCCTTGATTGAGATTTAGTCGAGATGAAGTAGGTCCAGAAGTTTTTGATTGATTCTTGTGAATTCGTCGCGTTCCTCAGGACTGAGCTGCGAATATGCCCCAGATTCCATTTCGTATAGCTGCGCCAGAACACTGTCCGAGATTCCCTGACCATAGTCGGTAAGTCGTATGACCTTTTCCCGCCCGCTATGTGGACTCGTTTCGCGCGTGATATAGCCCTTGCCTTCCATCACATTCAATGTCGATGTAACGGTCTGTTTGGGCAGGTGGAGCTTATCAATAATCATTCTTGGTGTGACATCCGGCCCGATACTTGAAATCACGTAGAAGATCATCAGGGTATTGTCGGTCATCCCGTGCGATTTCGCCCATTCCTCATAGAAGTGATTCATGCCGAACCAGACATCATAACTGCGGTCGATCACTTCTTTCACATCCATCTGCCCACTCTCTTCCTTGCGGTGTCCCCGTTATGGCAACAAACGGGATGTGCCCCGGCAGCCAAACCTAAACTTTGTAATATAGTCCTATTTAGGACTTTTCAATATAGCATACATGCTCCTGCAAACCCAGGAGCATAAATCTTCCTTGCCCATTTCCAGCACCCGCCATCGAATATCGCCGGATACGCAGAAGAAAACCTTCCATTTCGCTTCGTCAACAGCCAAGGAGGGCATACCCCGTAACCACCTGGCAATTCCACCAGCCCTATCCAAACCCGTCGCGCCCCCACACCGATCGGAACGCTCACAGCCGGACGATACGCCTTATCGCCCGTTCCACCAGATCCGCATCAGGCTCGGAGACGCCCAGCAGTCCGTGGATGGTGAGTCCCTCTATCAGCGGATCGAGCATACGAACGGTATCCTCATCAAACAAACGTCCCAGGGCAGCACGGTTGGCATGCATCCACTGCTGGGTGATGCCTCTGAACCGTTCCTCCCTGGCAGCCAGGGTGTACAGCTCATGGGTGATCACGGATTCGGCATTCCCTCGTTTCTGGCCCGCGAGAATGAATGCGACAAGCACCGTAACGGCATCCTCCGGGGAAGCGGCCGCTCTCAGATCGTCGGCGAAAGACGCGCTGCCGTCGGACGCGAATTCGGCGAAAGCCGCATAGAGCAGATCGTCCAAGCGGGCGAAGTAATACGTGGTCAGCCCCAGAGGAACCCCCGCAGCGGCCGCTATTTTACGATGAGTGGTCGCAGCGACGCCGTATTGCGCGACGACGGAAAGACAGGCCACAACAATCCGCCGGCGTCTGTCCGGCTGTCTGGATCCCTGATTGCCTTGCGCGGCGGAAGAGGTCCGATTCCCCATGTTTCGACCACCTTAGCGAAGGACACACAGCCGTGTTGTCATTGACTTGTACATATGTACAATACTCGGTATACGGTACTGCGATGACTTCACCGCCCGGGAAGCAACGGCGCGAGATTCCGTATCAGCAGAGCCCACGGCGCGCGTCAAGCCAAGCCCTCACAAATCCTCAGAAGGGATGCAGACCATGCAAGAAGAGATTCACTGGGACGAAGGTCGCTGGACGCACGATCCCGAGCGCGTCGAGGAACATGACGGCACACTGCGGGTAACCGCCTCAAAGGGCTCGGACGCCTGGCGCATCACTTCGTACGGCTTCATACACGATTCCGAACACGCCCTTATCAGGCCTTTCAACAGCGGTAGCGCCATGGAAGTCACGTTCAGAACGGACATGTCCCAGCAGTTCGATCAGGCGGGGCTGTTCATCCGAGCCGACGGGGAGCACTGGGTCAAAGCAGGATTGGAGCAATCCGACGGCATACTCCAATTAGGAGCAGTGGTCACCGACGGCCGCTCGGACTGGTCGGTCTCACGCACCCCGGAATGGAACCATCGCATCATCACACTCCGCGCCAGCTGGTCCCACGATGCCATCACTCTCCGCGCGAAAGCGGATGACGAGGAATACCGACTGGTCAGGGTCCTCCCCTTTGACGACAGGAAGGGAGTCGAGGCAGGACCTTATATTTGCGCGCCCACACGCGCCGCTTTCACCATAGACTTCCTCTCATGGAAGATCACTGATGCCGACGCCTCACTCCACGACTGAACAGAAGCGATAGCGAACAATCCCCAAACCGTGCACACGCATACACGGCACGCCGAAATGAGAACCCGGACGTGCACCGATGCAACCAATCCCCCGGCCCTGAAGATTCTCATCACCGCAGCACCGCTCAACGGTGCAGGCACGTTGTTGAATCGCAGCCTTGCGATATCCCGCTTCAATCACCGGCGGCCCACTGAAAACAACTGCCCGCAGGCGATAGCCGCCGCAGAAGCATCAGCGGTACCAGCAGGACCGTATGAGCTCGGGAAGATCCAACACCCCCCATTCCGTCATTTGACGGAGCACACCAGATAAGCAATAATGAGTGAGCAGTCACTCACTTAATCGTTTCCTTTGAGACTGACTTAGGAACGATGGACGCGAAACACGGCGTCCGCCATCAGCTGGCTGCGGTGAGAGCAAGGGGGAGCAGATGGAAGACACCACAGGCACAGACCGCGGTTCCGCCACGGTTCAGGTGTCGCGATTGTTCCAGGGATATGGCAGAACCATGGTGCTGCGGGACGTCGATTTCGAAATGCAGGGAGGAGAGATCCTCGCCCTGATCGGCCCAAGCGGCTCCGGAAAGACCACGCTGATCAGC
Source organism: Bifidobacterium psychraerophilum (assembly GCF_000741705.1). GTDB lineage: Bacteria > Actinomycetota > Actinomycetes > Actinomycetales > Bifidobacteriaceae > Bombiscardovia > Bombiscardovia psychraerophila. The sequence continues at coordinate 58,839 of NZ_JGZI01000007.1, forward strand.
ACCATCATGGGTATGATGCCTCCCAAATCGGGAAGTGTACATGTACTCGGGGTACGCATGCCGAATCGCGAACAACTTGGCAACATCGGATTCATGGCGCAGACGGATGCCCTGTACACCAATCTCAGCGGCATGGAGAACCTCAAGTTCTTCGCCTCTCTGCAAAACGTCGACAAACGACGTTTTGCAGAATCAGCGATGCATGCGGCGAAGATCGTCCATCTCGAGAACGCGCTGAACCGCAGGGTCGCGGGTTACTCAGGAGGAATGAAGCGACGCTTATCGTTGGCCATAGCGCTCATCGGCGACCCCGAGATTCTTATCCTCGACGAGCCCACGGTGGGCATTGATCCCGAACTGCGCAGGGAGATTTGGAGCGAATTGCATCGCATCGCCGATCAAGGGCACACCATCATGCTGACCACCCACGTCATGGCGGACGCCGCACAGGCGGACACGCTGCTGATGATCCGACAGGGCGAAGCCATCGCCAAAGGCTCACCGGAAGAGGTCAAGGAACAGTATCGGGCGACGAGCATCGAGGATGCTTTCGTCCAGGCAGGAAGGGATCAAGATGCGCACCTGGGCAATGACTAGAAGAGTGCTGACGGAACTGCTGAGGGACAAACGAACGCTGGCCCTGATGTTCGCAGCCCCGCTGCTGATCCTCACGCTGATGTACTTCCTGTTCCAAGGAGCCAACAACACCAACGCCGATCTGGCGGTCCGCTCGGTCGATGCCGATCTGGTGTCCGCGATGCAGATCGATGGGATGCATATCCATGACGTCACCGCCTCCAAGGGATCAGATGCCGACGGCGGCACAGCCCGGCAAGTGATACGAGACCAGGACTATGACGGCTATCTGGAGCAGAGCGGTGACTCGCTCACTCTGACCCTCGCCGGTACTGACCAGACGAAAAGCGGGCTGATTCTGCAAAGCCTGAAATCCGCGCAGACCACACTCTCGGCGAAGGCCGCATCCGCCACCATCGCCTCGCAGGCCGCATCCCTCAAGCAACTTGAGCAGAAGGTCACGGAACTCTCGGCACAACTCCTCGCCCTAAACGCCGGGAAACAGACGGCATCCTCCTCGCAGTCGGCTTCCCCGTCCACCTCGTCCTCGGGCCAGCAATCGCAACGCAACCCTTCCACCACGGTGACGGTCACATATCTTTATGGGGATGCCGATTCCACATTCTTCGACACTCTTGTTCCGATCATGATGGGTTTCGTCATCTTCTTCTTCGTCTTCCTGATCTCGGGCATAGCGCTGCTGCATGAACGCACAACCGGCACCCTCGCCCGCCTGCTGGCCACGCCGATCCGCAGAAGGGAGATCGTCAACGGATACCTCTTCGGGTACGGCATCGTGGCAATCATCCAAACAGTCGTGGTGGTGTCCTACACCCTTCTCGTATTCAAGACGGAAATCCTCGGCAGTCTTTGGACCGTGATGCTCATCAATCTCATGGTGGCGGCCTGCGCCCTCACCCTTGGCCTGTTGATATCGACCTTCGCAAGGACCGAATTCCAGATGATGCAGTTCATTCCCATCATTGTCATTCCGCAGATCTTCTTCTCCGGAATCATCTCAGTGGATTCGATGCCCCGATGGCTCCAGGCGGTGGCTCACGCCATGCCGCTGTTCTGGGGATCGCACGCCATGAGTGACGTCGTCGAAAAGGGTGCGGGGCTCAGCCAGATCGCTCCCGATCTTGGTGTGCTCGCAGCCTTCATTGTGGTGTTCCTGGTACTGAATGTACTGGTCATGCGCAAATATCGTCGGGTATAGCAGGCAGGAAGGCAGGAGCATTCATGGATGCAGGCAGCTCAGTCGAGGATCTGTTCGCCCAGACCCTGGAGTCGTCCGAACTCTCGCAAAAGCAGAAGGTGGTGTTGCAGGCCAGCCTCACGCTTTTCTCACGGCAGGGATACGATCGCACGAGCACGCAGGAGATAGCCGAATTGGCGCATGTCTCGCAGGGCACCGTATACAAGAGATACGCCACGAAGCACGATATTCTCGAGGCCCTGATCACACCTTTCATCAACGAGATCATCCCTCGCCTCGCCATTGAATTCACCGAGACGATCCACGCCACACGTCTTCGTGATTTCGGCGATTACCTGACCTTCGTGGTACGAGACCGCCTTGAATTGGTCATCACCAATCGCAAGTTGGTGCGTATTCTGCTCGCGGGGGTGTTCAACAACCAGGATGAGGCAGAATCCTTGCTGTCCAGGATCACACAGGCCGCGCAGGGAGCCGAGAAGAAACTGTCGGAGACCTTCTCTTATTTCCAAGAGACCGGGCAGTTGGTGGATTGGCCGGCTCTGCGTATCGTGCGGTACACGGCCGCCGCGATCATCAGCCATGCCTTGCCCGCCGTCCTGATGGGTGATGATGACCAGATTCCGATCGATATGGAACAGGCCACGGAGGATATCGTGACCTTCCTGCAGCGCGGCCTGTCCCAGAACAAGTGACCGGCCTGTGTGCGGCTCATGCCGCTCCGTTGACTCGCGGCAGAAGGAAAACTATCATTATCAATAAGAGGACTTTCGTTGAGAATCACCGCGCCGATGACGACATTCATGGCCGAATGGGGCATCGTCCGCGCATAGCGATTCGATGAGGCAGGCATGGGCGGCGTTCGCAAGCTGAAGCATCCACCCACTGGCCGCATGGTTCTCTTCCAGATATTCAATGTCGAATGGGGGAATAAGCAACATGAAGGCTTTGCGATACCACGGAACGCAGGATGTACGAATCGACGAGATACCTCAACCGGAGCTCCGACCCGGTACGGTCAAAATCAAACTCGCATGGAACGGCATCTGCGGATCCGATCTCCATCTCTTTTTCGAAGGACCCATCCCTCCCATGCCGGGACCTGGGCAGGTCCACCCACTCACCCATGAGGGGCTTCCTGTGGTTTTCGGTCACGAATTCTCAGGAACGGTCGTCGAGGTCGGCACGGGTGTGGACGGCCTCGCCGTCGGCGACAACGTCGCGGTTGAACCGATGATCGTGGACGATAGCTGTGAGGCATGCAAACAGGGCGAGTACAACTGCTGCGCCCAAATGGGCTTCATCGGCATCTCAGGAGGCGGCGGGGGCCTTGGTGAATACATCGTAGTGGAATCCCGATGGGCGCACCCCGTAGGGGATATACCGCTGGATCAGGCGGCGATGATCGAACCTCTTTCCGTCTCATACCATGCGGTGAAATATGCCGGAGTGAAGCAGGGCGACACTGTGCTGATCGGCGGGGCGGGGCCGATCGGCCTATTCGCCGCAGCGGTGGCGAGCGCATTCGGCGCCACGGTGATCATCTCGGAACTCAGCGCGGCCCGAAGGCAGAAAGCCTTGGATACGGGGGTTGCGGACCATGTACTTGACCCCGCGTATGACGATGCCGTCGCCAAGGTCATGGAACTCACAGGCGGGAAAGGCGTGGACGTCGCCATAGATGCCGCAGGGGTCCAAGCGGTGTTGGACACCCTGTGCAAGGCCCTGAAGGTTCGCGGGACCCTACAGCTTGTTGCCCTGTACGGCTCGGCTCCCGTCTACGACATCAACACCATCCTTTTCAAGGAGCTCCGCATCCAAGGCAGTATCGGCTACGCCCACGACCATGCGCCGGCGATCAAACTGGTGCAGGAGGGCAAAGTCAATCTGGCTCCTTTGATCACAGGAAAGATTGATGCCCGGGATATCGTCGCGAAAGGATACGAGGAATTGCGTGACCATGCCGACAGACAGGTGAAGATCCTCGTCCACCTATAAGCCGCACTCATGGGCTGGGACAACTCGCGCCCATTCTGGGACTCGTCTCAGCCCATACTCCTGTGGCGCTACCAGCCCAGGCTCATCCGCATTGGGCAGCCGACAGGGTTGCGGCCTTTACCGCCTCAAAGCTTCTGCTGCCTGCCTATGGACGCATCGCATCGTCGATCGGCACTTGCGCAGGCCTGTCGTCTTTGTGAAAGATGCGTCGCATTCTTTCGAACAGACCCTTCGACGAAGGCTTCTGCAAGGATCTGGTAATGTCCTCCCACTGGTCCACAGCAGGCAGCTCGCCGCGCTGCCAGTATCCGAGGAACATTGACAGGACTTCGTCCGCGTCATCGGTCTCATAGGAGTATTGCATGAAGCCCCCGCCCTCAACCAGCAGTCGGGTTTCCACCATGAAGGCCCCGAGCACCTGCAGATAGGCACTCCCCCGTATCGGCTCATCGGGCTGCAGAACCATGAAGTCGACGTCATTGCGGCTCAGCCGCCCCACCAGGTCATGAAACAACGCAAGCGTTATCTCGTGATTCGCATAGGTGCCCTTATCAGTCTCCACCACAAACTCAGTCATTCATCGACCCGCTCTCCCCCGTCACGAACAATCCGCGCAGGATCGCCTGTTGCATATTCTAGGGCGTACCCTGGTATGCCGGCACGACGCATCATCCGGGGATTCATGCAATCCCGCTTCCCACCTGCCCAAACATCATGAAGCGGCTTTCGAAGAAGAGCATGCTGTCGGATAATAGGGATGTATGGGAGCAAACGATATAAACGGGAATCCTGGTGGCGCCACCAGTGGCGAAGAAGAGCGGTCCGCGCGCTTTCCGTCTCGTGATGTGTTGAACCGCATAGGCGATCGGTGGTCCATTCGTATCATGCGCATTCTTCAGGAGCGCGGAAGCGTGCGGTACACGGAGTTGGAACGCGCGATACCCGGGATATCCCGCAAGATGCTGACGCAGACCCTGCGCGCCATCGAACGCGACGGCATGATCGTGCGCACCACGCATGCGGAGATCCCGCCGCGCGTCGATTACACGGCCACAGAGCTCGGCATCGCGTCCCTCGGTCCGATTGACGTCCTCTGCGAATGGTCAGAAGCCTACATGGACGAGGTACGCGAGGCCCGCCGGGCTTACGACGAGCGGCATCACGGCAGCTCCGGCACTCGGTGACGCAGACCCACGATCATCGTTCAGGCCTTGTTCAGATTCCAGCTACGCGCGGCCCCCTCGATCAGATCGGCCGCGGTGCGCGCGACCCGTCCGGTCAGCAACTCCACGTCATCTGATTTGTTGTCGAGAAAAGCATCACGGATGGCGGCCTCGTTCGTGACGATGTCATCGCTGCACCAGAGGTACGGCGATTGGGAGAAGTCGCCGGTCGCCTGGCGCGGCACATGCAGGGAGTCATAATACGAGTACAGTTCCTCTTCGGTCATGGAATCATAGACGATGTCGATACCGGCATGTTTCGAGACCAGCTCGCATAGTTGCCTGACACTCACCGCCTCACTGCCGGTGATGTTGTATCCCCGGTTCCGTTCGCCGTGGCCGAGCAACAGCTGCGCACCGGCGGCCGCGCAATCGTCCTTCGCCACGAGGTAGGCCGGCGTATCCCCCGCACAAGTCCGCCATGTACCCTCGTCAAGCGCGATCTGGGCAAAGGCGTAGAGGTAGTTCTCCAGATAGAGATTGTCGCGGAATACATTCCACGAAAGACCGGACTGCTTGATGTAGAGCTCGGTGGCATGATGATCGACGATCACCACGGAGGCAGGCACCTCCTCATCGGCCTTGAAACCGGATGAATAGACGATGCGCCCAACTCCCGCGTTCTTGAATGCGTCAACGGCGTTGCGGTGCTGCTGCTGCCGAACCTCACCAACCGTCATGGCCGAAACCATGAACCCGGCATCGGCCCCCTGCAGGGCTTTGGCGAGCTCATCGGGATTCGAGTAGTCGGCTTTCCTCACCACGGCGCCGGCGGATTCCCATGCCGCGATGTTCTCCTTCGGTATACGTTCAGGAAATGGAGTGATAAGAATCAGCTGGTCAGCGTCGACCTCATCGAACATGAGGGCGGTGATTTTTCCGGACAATTGCCCGTCAACACCGGTTATGGCATACTTCATTGTCGCCTGTTCCTTTCGTGGGATCATCTACCTGTAACCCAGGTCACCCACAGTATAAAGAACTCTTGAAGCGGGGATAAAAGGCACTTCGCAGTGCCTGGGTAACCGTGCGGTGCCTATTGAGGAGCAGGGCGATCGCCGTGATTTCGGCTTGGCCGGGTCACTAAGCATACTCAAACAATCCACGAACACAGCTCATACAAGATTTCGATACCTTGGCCGTGTTGTCCACAACACAGAGGCCGGAATGGTCCGACGAAAGGAATATCGCAATGAGCAGCGAACTGGAACAAGCCATCAAGAACAGACTCGAAACAGGCTTCAAGAACTGGAACGGCGGTTACGACCAATGGCTGGAATGGTGCAACACCCTCTATGAACCCGATGCGCACTACAACGTGTACGGCAAACGTCTCACCCTCGAAGAGTACAAGCATATGATGGGCGAATTCTTCGAGAAATACGATATCCGCATGGGTGAGTTCTTCAACATGCTGGTTGAGGACGATTGGTGCGCCATCAGGTACCGCACCTACATTCTCGACAAGGCGACAGGCACCGAATTCGAGCAGATGTCCTTCGAATTCGTCCATTTCAAGGACAATGCACAACCCATCGGCGCACGTGTGATCGAAGGATGGGCCACGTCGACGAATCCTCTTTCGAGCGACTGATATCGAGTCCGCGCACCCTGTGCAGACATTCGGTGCACCCAAAAGATTTCGCGCCACACAGTCCTGACGACTGAAGCCACTGCCTGAAGTGAGCCGTGACGGATTGCTCCCACCCAAGGGTATGGGGTGATCCGTCACGGGGGCGGTGACGATTGTGGCGCGATCCCACTTCAGTCACCCGTCCGGACTACTCCAACCGTATGCTCAGCACATTCACGGAAGCCGGTGCGACGGCGATGTTCAACTCGGTTCCATCCGCGTAGCTGCCTTCCGTCACAGCCAGATCTACGTCCACCGGATGAGCGCGTAAGGTGTTCGGATTGTCGACGGTATTGCACAGATGCGGATCGGCACCGGCGAGTTCGCTGATGGACTCCACATGTGCGGGCTGCGTCAGGCGCAGGCATACATTGGCGCAGTCGCTCATATGCGCATTGGTCAGGTTCACGGTGAGCGTCTTCCCATCCGCTGACTTCGAGGCGAAGGCGAAGATATCATCGTCCTGCGAATCCTGGCGTTTCACGTCCAGGGCCGTGGCGCCTCTATGGGCTTGATACATCATGAACACATCGAAGTTCGGGGTGAGCGTCATGCTGTCGCCCTCGGTGAGGATCAAGGAGTTCAGGACATTGATGGTCTGCGCGTTGCAGGCCATGGTCACCTTGTCACAGTTGCGCTGCAGCAGGTCAAGGGTCAGGGCCGTCGTGATCGCATCACGCATGGTGACTTGCTGCTTGAGTGCGGGACGTGCGAAGAAGGCTTGCTTATGCCAGTTGCCCCACTCACCGACGATGAGGTCGACGTGTGTGAGCTTCGAATCCAACGGTCCTTCCGGTTCCGGGATTCCGGCGAGACCCTCCTTCATCAGGGCCCATTGCTCACCGATGATATCCTCAAGTTCCAAACAACCATCGATGACCTGATCCCAGCCCTGCTCGTCGAAGTTCGTCGGGGTATCCGCATCGTTGTCGATGTTCCAATTGTAGAAATGCAGATCATAACCGTTGATTTTGGGCTGGCGGTACTCGGCGAGACCAGCGAAGAAATCCCGCGTCCACTTCACCCGTTCCATCGCTTTGTTCCCGTCCGGGCCCGAGGCGATGGCGTAAATATCCGACTGCGCGAAGACATCGGTCGTAAAGGAAGGAATCGAAGAGCTGTACCGTCTGTATTCATCCAGATACATGCCCGGCGTCATTGTGCCGCCCCCGGCCCAGACCTCATTGCCCAAACCCCATTTCCTCACACCGTATGGAGCCGGATGGCCGTTGGCGGCGCGCTCTTTAGCCACATCGGTAGGCTGGGAGCGATTGCAGTATTCCATCCAGTCGCGCATCTCGTGGACGCTTCCCGACATCATATTGACATTGATCCAAGGCTCCGCCCCCACCATTTCGCTGAGGCGCAGGAATTCATCGGTACCGAAACCATGATGGTCAAGCTCGTAGGTTGCGAAATTCTCATTGAATGTCGTGGGGCGATCGGCGCGTGGACCGATGCCGTCGCGCCAGTGATAGGTGTCGGCGTAGCACCCTCCTGGCCAGCGCAGCAGCGGCGGCTTCAACATACGCAATGCGCGCAAGGTGTCCGACCTGTATCCACCCTCGTTCTCAATCGGTGAATCCTCTCCCACCCACAGGCCCTCGTCGATGCATTCACCAAGGAATTCTATGAACTGGCCGTGGAGCTTCGGATCAATACGGCCTATGCTCCGCTTCGGATCAATCAGAATAGACATAGGTGTTCCTTTCGTTATCCGTACTTACGATATGTGGTGCGGGAAAGCGAAGTGCCCGGTGACATCACCGAAAACAAGGCTTCGATCCCCCGCACCGGAGGACGGCGGCAATATCCGCATCCCAGATCGCGGTTTTATTTGACTTTTTTGATCAGCATGATGAAAATGCAGGCGAGAATCACCATCACTATTGCGGTCGGGAACACCAGCCCATAGGAACCGGTCATTGCCACCAGAACCGAGGTGACGATGGGCCCGACCATCTGACCCAAGGTGGTGGCGATATTGAGTATGCCCAGATCCTTGCCCGCTTCCTCGGCATTCGGCAACACGTCGACGTTCAGAGCCTGGTCAACCGAACCGTACATGCCATAGCCGAAACCACCCACAGCCGCAAAGAGGATCATGCCCATCGGGCTGTGCAACAGCCAGGGCAGCGCATAGCCGATCGCCAAAAGCAGGCTTGCGATGACGACCGGAATCTTACGGCGACCTATTTTATCCGAGATCGGCCCTGCCGACAGTGAGGAGATCAGCGAGACCACCATCAGAACAACACTCATCGTGGAGATGGTGACGGCGGAGTCCTTCGTGCTCTGGCCGATGTAGTCCTGAAGGATGTACAGCTGGTAATTGAGGATCATGTAATAGCTGAACAACAGCAATGAGCGACCGACGAAAGCCAGCCAGAAATCGCGTGCACCTTTGATCGGCGGACGGTAACTCATGATGATGCCCTTGAAATCAGCCTTGACCGCAGGCAGATCCTTACTCGATTTCTCCTTCGGCCACAGGATGATGGTGATCACACCGGAGATACCCATAACCACACCGGAGATGATGAATCCCGGCAGCTCGAAGCTGATGAATTGCGCTCCGATGATCTGCCCGAGTGCCGACCCCAGCAGTGTGCCGCCTGACATGAAGGCGGACATCGTTCCTCGCATGCTTTCGGGGATGCGATCAGACAGCGATGCGATCAGCGGAGCGATCATCATATTGAGTCCGACCATGGAGAAGCAGTAGCTGATGCCTATGGTGAGACCGTTGGGGAGGATACCGATCAGGAACAGCGAGATGCCTGCGATGATGCCACCGGCTGCGATCCAGGGTGTTCGACGTCCGAATATGGAACGCGTTCGATCCGACAGATTCCCCACCAGCAGATTGGAGACCAGCGAGGCAAGCGCCGTCGCGGAATTGAGCACCGCGAAAATCGCTTCCTTGGAATCCGGTGCGATTTCCGTAAGCCGCTGCGGCAACAGCACGGCGGCGACGACCTGCAGAGCGAGCATCCAACACAGGGAGAAGATAAAGAAGGCCGCTCCGAATCTTATTGTTTGCGATTTTGAGAGCGACTGCTGGCCCCCAACTGATTGTGTCTGAGACATGGAAGATCTCCTTTGATTCTTTCCAACAGGTGTTCATTAACCCGAGCCGAACATTCCCAGCGACCCGATACGAACTCACAGGGCCACCGCAATCCGGCATTCGCGAAGACTCGTGTGCAAGTCTTCAGGGTCTTATCTTACACCTTAAAGATATAAGATAAAGACAAATCACCGCTGTTTCTTTAACATTCGCCACAGCGATCTCCAATGCACGCAGCCATCGCTGAAACCGTCGAATACGGGGATGATAGGCTCTGTAATGGTAGAAGAACAGGGGAAGACATGGCATCCGAGACGAGTGATTTTCATCCGATAAACCGTCGCGAGCGGCATTCACCGCAGGAGCGACGTGCCCAGATCGCCAGCGAGGCCTCGACGCTCATCGCCAAATACGGCTCCTATGGATTCTCCATGCAGACACTGGCCGACGCCGTCAGATTGACGCTGCCCGGCCTGCGGCATTATGTGAAGAACCGCGAAGAACTCCTGGCGCTGGTGATACAGACTTTTTACGATGATTCGGTAGATTCCATCTATGTGCGGATACCAGGGCAAGATGATGCCAACGACAAGGGGATGCTGAGCCTGCCGAGGTCCTTACGACTGATCGTGGAGCGCAACACCGCACGGCCGCAACTGGTTACGGTTTTTATGCGTCTCGCCATCGAAGCCGAGGATCCCAATCATCCCGCCCACGAATTCTATGCAAAACGCCACCACACCGTCATCACCAATCTGATGGCCCATTCATGGCGGGTACCTGAGCCATACCAGGACCCCCAGCGACTGCGAGACCTCATCGTCACAGCATTCTTCGCCATGGATGGCGTTCAGATACAAGCGATGACCAACCCCGATGAAAGCCTGATGCAATTGTGGAACAGGGCCGATGGCATTCTCTTCCCTTCCCCGATGTGGGACGGATATCGTTGAGCAAGCCTGCGGACACCCCAATCACACCAGGCAGAAGGCAGTCCGAAAAACTGGCCCAATATCCGGATCGGTGATTACGGCCGGCCTCTCGGGAAACAAAGCGATTCAATACCGTAATACTCGGCAACATGCCGTGTCGCTCACCGCCATCTTCCGCTTCGGGATACATCGATCTGGATGCCGAGGAAGCGAACATTCCATACCATGTAACGTTGTACGCGTATTGCCTAATGGAACATCATGGAAAGCAGGCAGCAAGTGAGGGGAAAGACAGCCGGGGAGAAATCCGGTCCGGGCACAAGGAAGGCAGCCGCCGCCGCAAGGCGTGAGCAGATCATTGCCGTATCAACCCGTCTCATCTCATGCCACGGTTTCTGGGGCCTCTCCATGCGCCGCGTTGCGGAGGAGTGCAACCTCACCGAGCCTGCCGTCATCTATCACTTCACGAGCAAGGCAGGACTGTTAATCGCCGTATTGGAACATCGCGACAGATTAGATATGCAGAATTTCGCATCGACTTTAGGCTGCTCCGTTGAGGATGTGTGGGGAGGACGGGCGCGATTCGGGTTACGGGATGTCTGCGCCGCATTGGTACAGCATAATGCCTTACAGCCTGAGATCGTTCGTCTATATACGGTCCTTCAAGGCGAAGCCTTGAATGCCAACCACCCCGCCCACGATTACTACATGGCCCGGGAGCAGCGCGTGCTTCGGCAATTCACAGCGGCTGCGGCACATGACGGCATAGAGAATCCGAAGGAGGAGGCACTGTTTGTACTCTCCGTCATGGATGGGCTGCAAGTACGATGGCTGCTGAATCCGGATTCCGTTGATCTCTGCAGCGAGTGGGAAAGATTCGCCAACGAACGTTGGGGCGCCAAATCGTAAGCCCTTCCCACACATCTTTCGCACTTCGCGGAAGTTCCCGATCCCTTAGGTCATCAATCAACACCGCATAACACACTGCACGGAGATGCAATGTGCCATATTATTCCCCCTCTGCTTTGACAGTCCTGGTTTTTGATATATAGTTAAATTGTTTAATTAACTAGGTGGTTAATCAAATTCGACTCTCGAAGGTGAGACGCATGCATCAATCGGACAATGACGTGAACCCTAATCTGTTTGACGCTGCCACGCAGGCGGTGAATGAAGGCGACACAGCCGAAAACCAAGCAGAATATCTGTATGACCAGCTCACCGAGGATGAGCAATTGCAGTTGCTGGATGGCGATATTCCCTTTTGGATAGGTCGACTGTCCATAATTGAGCATGGGTACAATCGCGTGCCTTTTGTGATGGGGCAGATCGAACGCGTGGGCATCCCCGGTATTCGTTTTGTTGACGGGCCACGCGGATGCGTGAGCGGGAACGGCACCGCATTCCCGGTTGCCATGGCACGCGGCGCCACATGGGATGCCGATCTCGAAGAACGCGTCGGCGAAGCCATCGGAGCTGAAATTCGCGCGGAAGGCGGGAATCTCTTCGGTGGTGTCTGCATCAACCTCCCGAGAAACCCACAATGGGGAAGGATACAGGAGACATATTCGGACCAGTCACTTGTGCTTGGATCTATGGGTGCAGCCCTGGTGACCGGCGTTCGACACCATGTCATGGCTTGCGTTAAACACTTCGCCTGCAACTCGATGGAGAACGCTCGATTCAAAGTCGACGTATCCGTATCGGATCAAGATTTCCATGATTTCTATGCCCCTCACTTCAAACAAGCCATCGACGCGGGAGCCGATGCTGTCATGACGGCATACAACTCGGTAAACGGCGAATTCTGCGGACAGAATCCCCACCTCATCAAGGATGTGCTCCGTAAGGAGTGGGGTTTCACCGGCATTGTCGTGTCTGATTTCGTCTGGGGAATCAGAGACGTCGCCAAATCGATCAGGGCCGGTCTCGACATTGAAGAACCGTTCATGCAGCAAAGGCACTCAACACTCAGACAGTTGCTCGATAAGGGAGATCTTTCAAGAAACGATATCCGACCTTTGGGAATGAGGATCATAGAGACGCAGCTACGATTCTATGCTCAACGCGCCGTCAAGCAACGGAAAAACACGATCTCGCGCATCGAACACATTCAGCTCGCCAGAGAGGTTGCAGGCAGGTCGATGGTACTGCTGAAAAATCGCCGCTCAGACACCTCGACCGTATTGCCTTTGATCCCTCAACAGACAAAGCGTGTGCTGGTCACCGGAAAACTTGCGTTGTCCGAGAACACCGGGGATGAAGGCTCCTCGAAAGTGAGATATCCCTACGCAGTAACTCCACTTCAGGGAATTGAGGACAGCTTCGAGAATTCGCAGGTTCGTTATGTTGATGAGGATCGGTTATGCGAAAACCCATTGCTGGCGGAGAGTGCCGATGCTGTAATCGTCGTAGTCGGATATACGGCAAATGATGAAGGCGAGTACCTCAAAAGTGTGATCGCTCCTGATATGCTGCCGCTCCTGCCGGAACCGGCAAGCGAAGAGGAACAGAGTGCGAAAGACGACTGTTTCAGACACATGGGCGAGGGGAAAAGCACCTTTGGAGGGAATGCCGTCGGTGGAGACAGACGCAGCACCCGTCTGAATGATAACGATGTGGCGCTCATCCAACAGGTTTCGCAGCATCATGACAACACGATCGTCGTCATGATGAACGCGGGCGCCGTCCTGATGGATGACTGGGTCGACGACCCTGCAGCCATTCTCATGTCTTGGTATCCGGGGATGGAGGGAGGGCATGCTCTCGGCGATATCCTTTCCGGCAGACGCGACCCATCCGGCCGCCTTCCCTATGCCATACCGTTCAGTGAGGAAGACCTTCCCGATTTCGACCGAGATGCCACACAAGTCCGCTACGACGGTTGGTATGGGCAGCGCCTGATTGAGAAACGCGGCTCCGAAGCATTGTTCCCATTAGGGTTCGGCCTGTCTTACAACAGCTACCATATCGAGGACGCTACGCTCGAAGACCTCGATCAGGATCGACAGACAGCGACAATCAGCGTTGCGGCCAGCAATCATGGTGAATTTGACGGTCACCTGGTGGTTCAGATATATGGTCGTTGCGATCAGGCGGATGCACGCGAAACGCGTGAATTGCTTGGGTTCTCAGTAGCTTCGATCCCCGCAGACGGATCAAACCGTATCCATATCCCAATCGACTTCACACCGCTTTCGACATGGGATGCCCAACAACAAAGCAAGCGTCATATTCAAGGAAAAATCCGCATCGAGGTCTCTTCGTATTGGGGTGACCCCGATGCCAAAACAATGGAGGTAACACTGTGAACAGTAGTCCTGAAGTCGGCAACGGTGCCGACTCGTGGTCCGGAACGGAGAATGACACCAGTCAGAAGAAGGCGCCCTGGATTGTAGGGGTTGCCCTCGTTCTCGGCACATTCCTATGGATGGGACCCTATATGGGTGTCAATGTGGTGCTGCTGCCCGCCAAGGCAGCAGTGATAGACCCTGATTCGAAGGCTGCGATAGTTGCGGTTCTTTCCACCAGCGCAATGATCGTCGCAGCGATTGCGAACATCATTTTCGGAGCTCTGTCTGACCTCACCCGTTCACGATGGGGACGACGCACTCCATGGATCGTCTGCGGATCGGTACTGGCCGCGGCATCGTTGGTTTTGGTCAGCATGGCGCCAAACACCATGATGCTCATCATCTCCTGGTGCGTGTACCAATGTTTTCTCAATGCCATAGTCGCACCCTTGATCGCCGTGCTCGCAGATAGAACCGCACCGAAGTTCAGAGGCACCATCACGTCCATGTACGCTCTGGGATATTCGGTCGGCATCTATGGAGGGCAAATGATCGGAGCTAGATTCCTCGGGAACATCTCGACAGGTTATTATGTGCTCGCCGCTTTGACACTTCTCGCAGGTCCTCTTGCGGCAGTTCTGATGCGCGAGCAATCAAGCCTGGGCATGCCCCGGAAAAGCTTTACCTGGCGAACGTTCATCGATCACTTCTCATTCCCGACCAAAGGAGCCAAGGATTACTATCTTGCCCTTTTCGGTAAGTTCCTGATTGTTGCAGCAAAATTCTCCATCTCAGGATTCATGCTGTACATCCTTACCGACTACATGAAGCAGAACCAAAGTGGCGCGGCCTATTACGTCTCACTGATCTCCCTGTGCATGATGGTAACCGCCATCGTGATGACGGTTATAGCGGGACCGATATCAGACAAAATCAAGAGCAGGAAGATCCCGGTAATCGTGTCATCACTACTGGTGGCAATCGGATCCGCGATCCCCTTCTTCTGGAATGATCCAAGAATGATGATTGTATATGCCTTGATAGCCGGCACCGGCATGGGGGCATACAACTCCGTTGATCAAGCGCTGAATATCGAAGTCCTGCCTAACAAGGATACTGCGGCCAAGGATCTCGGAATCCTCAACTTATCCAATACCGGAGGACAGGTTTTCGGTCCCGTACTTGCAGCGTCGCTCATTACCTGGGTCGGATATCATGCGCTCTTCCCCTTGGCGGCGGTTTGCTCGCTGATAGGTGCGGTGCTCATCGTCTTCATCAAGAAAGTGAGATGATAACTAGTATATGAGTCACCCTCTCACCAAAACAGAACCTTGCTATTGCACTGGTAAATAGATCACATTCTTCAGATCAAACATCCTGGATTGACGGTTCTCAATAGATACGTGGGTGGAGCCAGAGAGAAATCTGGCCTCACCCACATACCTATTTCCATACTTGAGAAAAAACCCACACGATAATGGCCGATAAAAAGTGAAGCCCGGCGGGGTTGTCCGCCGGGCGAGGAAGAGAGAAAAGAGAGAAGGGTTCAGTTATCGGGAACTTGTGTTCCTGGTCTCCTGCATGTGCTGAGCTCCGTCGACAACATTCATTAGACCAATCGAATCTTAATGATTCACTGAGATTTTCTGATAATTTTCTGTGAAATCCAACGCAGATTGTGTGGAGAAAGCCAACAAAGGCAACCACACCTTGTTCCTATGCCCAGAATTAAGATGTTGGATACGAAGCTGAGGAGACCAGATATGAGCGATGCCGCATATGATGTCGATTCGGGTGCACACAATAGGCGCACCAGGCGGAACTCTGGTCAGCACGGAAGGGGTGGGAAGCCCCGGCACCTGCTACGCAATATCGTAATCTCTGTGGTGCTGGTTCTGCTGGTGTTGGCCGGGGTATCAGCCATACTCGGTTACAAGCTATATAGAGAGGCGCAGCAGGTCAAGGAGCATGAACAGCAGGCCATGACTCTGCTGTCCAGTGTGCAGAGCGTAGATCAACTCAAGGATTCGAACGCTATCAGCACGATTCTGCCCAAGCTGCAATCTGAGACCTCAGCAGCCAGAACGATCACGGACGGTACACTCTGGAGGGTCGCTTCCGTGGTACCGGTATACGGCAACGACATCACCACGGTTCGGGGTATGACCACTGCGGTTGATTCGCTCGCCAATACCGCTCTTCCGAAGCTTTCCACGACAGTGCAGACCATGCTTTCCTCCTCTCTCAGCGCAGGGAACGGGAAGGTGAACCTGCAGCCCATCGTCGAGGCACAGAGCGGGTTCAAATCCGCCAACGCTTCTTTGCAATCGGAACTCAAGACCTTGAAAGCACTCCCGGATCCGCACCTGAACCAGGTTAAGGAACCGTACGATCTGGCGGTCGAGCAATTCACTTCAGTTGCCGGAAAAATCGACCAGGTCAATGATCTCATTCAGATGATGCCAAAGTTCCTCGGCGCAGACGGTGCTCGGAACTATCTGATCGTGGCGCAGACGACCTCAGAGGCCCGTTCAAGCGGAGGTCTGATCGGATCATTGGGTACCTTCTCCACCAATAACGGAGTGATATCCGTCGGTGACTTCCATCCCAATACTGAGTTCATCTCATTAGGAGGGTCTCAAGCCAACGCCGAAGAAGAATCCGTCTTCAAAAGCCCCCTGGACCTCGCCTTCGATATCCGAGATCTGGCAGCTTTCCCGGACTCTTCAAGAACAACCACCACAGTGAATGCCATATGGCAGAAGTCCCCATATGCCAGCACCATTGATGGCGTGATGATGATCGATCCTGTTTTCGTGCAGGAGATGATCAAGCTCGGTGGCAACGTGACCTTACCCAACGGACAGCAGCTCACAGGCGAGAATACTGCCGAGTTCCTGCTGAACGGCATCTACAAAACCGTGCCGGTCGCGCAACAGGATGCCTACTTCGAATATGCAGCGTCGACCGCGATGAACAACCTCTTCTCGAATCTCACAGCCGAGAAAATGATCAGCATGACGCAATCATTCACTACGCTTGCCAATCAAAGGCACCTTTACCTTTACTCCTTCCACGAGGATGACGCGAAATACTTCCAGGGCGCAGGCCTGTCCAAAGGAACGCCGGAAAGCGAAGCCGAACCAGAGATCGGCATCTATCTCAATCAGAACAACCCATCCAAACTGGATTGGTATCTGCATCGCAAAACCGTTATCACAAGGAAGAGTTGCAATGCCGATGGTTCGCAGAGCTATCACGTGGAGTTCACCGCGACCAACACGTTGACACAAAGCGAGATGGCCAGCGGCAATGCTTACATTCTCGGCGGGGTGAACGGTATCGGAGCATCGGGAACTCCGGTGGAGAAGATTCTGTTCTACTCACCGAAGGGCGGCGCGATTTCGAATTTCACCGTGACCGGCGAAGCTGACAAGCCAGGACAAGCCAGCATGGACGGTAAGAAACTATGGACCAGCATCGCAACCATTGCACCCGGCAAGTCAGTCACCTACGCATATGACGTGAGCACGTCATCCAAGGCCACATCGGATCTGAAACTCGATCAGACACCGATGGGGTGGACGGATGAGGGCGTCACCTACAACACCCAGGCCTGCGTCATCAAATAAGACCGCAGGCGCCAACAAACACCTGTGCGTATCCGCACGGCCAAAAGGGCACACCACACTTCGAGGAGCATAATGCTGATTCTGTTCGTATGCACAGGCAATATCTGCCGTTCCCCCCTTGGCGAACTGCTAACGAAACGGTATCTGGCATCATCTTCGATCCAGATATCCAGCGCCGGCACACATGGTCTGCCCAGCCATCCGATTGATCCTTCAAGCGAGCGGTTGTTGGCTCGTGCAGGTATTGATTCCCACACATTCCGCTCCAAACGTTTAACAGCAGAAATGGCACTGTCAGCTGATCTGATCTTTTGCTTCGAAAAAGTTCAACGTCAGGAGATCGCTCTGCTTGCCCCCTCGATGTCCAAACGAATCTTTTTGCTTGGGGACTTTGCGAATATCGCCGCATACTGCGCCCGGAGCAATACGGTTCGTGGGCTTACGGTCGCGGACCGTTTGGAATCGGTGATTGCCACCGCACCATTGGTCCAGGGTCTGCTGCCACCGGCCCACGACATCGAGGACCCTCATCGCAAGTCCTTCGAGGTCTTCGAGCACGCTGCAGAGCAAACCAATGATGCACTGCGCACCATTTTTCTCAGCTTGAAAAAGCATCCGGCAAATGTGCCTGAGCTGCAGATCCCATAGGCCCGCATCCGGATTCGAACACCGTTATAGCTGCATACCTGCGATAACGATCACACCGACAACGATCACCATCAGGACGGCACATGCCACGTAATAGGTCCTGCGTCGCCCACCTGCCCGTTCGTATGAGCCACGCATATGAAGTCCTCGCTGGTGAGGAAGATTCACTTCTCCTGAAGCTGCACCACTAAGAATATCCATGAATTCACTGTCTTGAGTGAAAGTAATGGCCGACCTGCGCCGACTCACATTGTCCTCTTGCCGTCGGATTTCACGAGGACCTATATTTTGCTCGGCGAACAGCGGCACAATGGCCTTGGGCTCCTCGTCCTGTACAGGCTCGAGATCGAGTCCGGTATCCCACACGGCATCTTTCTCGGGCACCTGTCGCTTATATTCAGTCAATTCCGGCGGGAATGCCGGGGGCAGCGGCACATCGCTCTGTGCAGATGGCCAATCCTCAGAAAACTCAATCTTGGGAATATCCCAGTTGGTATCGACTACGTCGCCCGAGACCATGGCCCGACCGTCAGAGAATGCACTGTGATCGATGAGCTCAGGATTGTCGGCTCCACGCCCGTCCGCTCCGACAACCGGAAACATCAGACTCGGCTGCCCTTCTTGGTTCACCTGTGGATCGCTGCTCATCCTGTTGACGATCTCCTCTACGATTACGATGTATGGCGCTGTTGGCGCTTGCCCTCTGTATCGTAATAATAGTAGTTGCCGTGGTGCTTCTTGGATTGTTCGGCATAATTGAGGATCGTACCAATCACAGGCACTTCAACGTTCTTCAATTGGGACAAGGTACTGCTCAGATCTTTTTTGTCACATACACCGCGGCCTACCACCATGACGACCCCGTTCCCCATTCGCCCGAACATAGCGGCATCGGCAGCAATGGTCATTGGGGTGGTATCGATAATGACATAGTCATATTGTTTCAACGCCTGGGCAACCATGGCTTCCATGGTCGTAGAGTTCAGGAGTATGGAAGCATTCGGCGGCTTCGGGCCTGCCGGCATAACGTGCAGGTTGGCTTTCCAATACCGCTGCACCACATCTGCAACATTCGCCTGACCGGAAAGGACATGGGAGAGTCCGACAGCCCCTTCCAAACCGACTTTGTCCGCAACGGATGGATGACGCAGATCGGCGTCAATCAGCAGCACCCTACTACCGTTCTCCGCAAAAGCCGCGGCGATATTGACCGACGTGGTCGTCTTGCCCTCGCCCGGTTCGGTGGAGGTGACCACGATCAGCCGGGAATTCAAACCCTCCACCGGTGCAATGAAGGAGAGGTTCGAACGAACACGCCTATACTCCTCAGCCACAAGCGAGCTCGGCGCCGAAGCTATTACGGACGAGGTCTTCTTCACGGCATCATTCGATGGGATCGAGCCGAGCAGAGGAGCATTGGTGATGCTCTGCAAATCCCGCAATGAGCCCAGACGAGTGTCCATCATATTGCGGACGAGTGCCGCGAGAACCCCGACGATGAGGCCAAGTAGCGCACCAATAATCAGGTTGAGTTTGATATTTGGAGAGCTCGGGCTTTCCGGCAGAGTCGCTTTCTGCACCACAGCAAGCTTCACAGGTGAATTGGATGAAGAATACAGGGATGATTTGACGGTATTGCTCAGTGACTCGGCAACCGCGTTGGCAATCTTCTGTGATTGCGCCGGGTTATCCGTCTCGACTGAGATGTCTATGAGCATCGTATTGGATGGGTTGGTGACCGTGATGGATTTGCCCAGATCCACAACCGATGTGTCTAGATTCAGATCACTAATGACTGGCTCGAGGACAGCGGCTGTTGATGCGAGCTTCGGGTAGGTTTGTATCTGTGTAGCAATATATGCACCAGCAGTATTAATCGACGCAATATCTTGCGAAGCTGTCGAGGAAACATCATAACTCACAAAAAGCTCTGATGCTGCAATATAGCGGGGAGTGGCAGTCAGCGAATACACAGCAACAACAAATATGATTGATGCAAATCCAGCAGCTACGATTGATAAGTGTTTTCTAATAACGGATACAAGCTCCACGACTGTGAATCCGCTCCTCGGAGATTCATGTGTATCGACTTTTCTGGCCTTATTGTCAGAGTCCGCCTCATTACCTAAAGAAGACACGCATCTCTCCTTCGCGCTAAGTTGATGTTTCCCATCATACCAAGTACATCACAATTTGGAGTTTGCCCGTTGTCAATGAGGCTGAGCGCAGCGGGTCGTCTGTTGGTCTCTGCCACGAGATGTACGTGTCAATGACACAGGGAGCATGCCAAAGGACTCGAGCAGCGCTACGAGACCGACGAACTCGGTGCCGTTACTCACCCCCGATCTGAATGACCTGTCTTTACCTTCCACAGCATTACGTGATAGTTTGCGTTTAACGACAATAGGCTGAAGTTAACATCCAGGCAAATGATCTCAAATGTCCGCTTTATACTCCGGCGCTTCTACCGTCCTTACGAAACCCTAACCTTCCCAGTTCGAATCAGTTAGCTCAACTTCGTGCTTTGTATTAGGCTGTCGGAAGGTAGAGTTTAGTATCCGCTTCGAGGAGAGGGATAATGTGATACCCACAAAGATTTGCGCAGGTATTGTTTCTTATAACCCCGAGTTAGCGAGCTTTCAGGAAAACCTCAGAGCAGTCAGAGGACAAGTACCCCTTGTTATCCTAGTTGATAATAATTCGACCAACTCAAGCGAGGTTAAATCATTAGCAAATCAATTTCCTGATATCCAACTTATGCAAAACACCGAAAACGTGGGGCTCGCCGTAGCTTTAAATCAGATTGTCAGACGCTCTGTTGAACTCGGCTATACACATGTACTGCTCCTTGACCAAGATAGTCTCGTATCCCCTAACATCCTTGCGGAGTTCTCTCGGTATATTGACGAGATGTGTGCCATCTTGTCACCTCTTATAATCGACAGAAACAAGCTCGAACGAATTGTTCAACCTAAGACTCCTTCAGAATCAGTAACTAGACCGATAACATCAGGTTCACTTATCAATACGTCGATATGGATTGAACTAGGCGGCTTTGACAGTACGTTCTTCATTGAGTTTATTGATTACGAGTACGCGGAACGTTGTATTGAATCAGGCTATAAGGTTCTCAGGGTAAATACCACAACACTGCTTCAAGAAGGCGGTCACGCAGAACCTTGCAGGATCATCAGCGGTATAACAAGAAACTCATCAGGCAAATTATGTTTCAAACATCCATACCGATACAATTACCGTCCTGAACGTTACTATTATCGATTTCGGAATAATCTGTATTTTCTTCGTCGTTATGGCATTTCCAGAAATTCATTTCGCCACGAATGCCTGCTTTTCATGAAAAATCTCATCCACGATTCACTGCTTGAGCAAAACAGACTGGCTAACTGGAAGCATATCATTCGTGGTATCAGAGATGGTGCGACAGAATACCAAGAAAGAAGGGATTGGGCTCACTGGAATGAGTAGTTTTTATATATTGATTGCCTTACTCATCATCCCTGCAATTGTGACCTTTTCTTACACCAAGGATATTGGTAACCCGGGTGTCGTACTATCACTGAGCTTTTTGTTCGCATCTTTTTCTGCAACAGTTGGTTATGGAAGATGGCACAACAATACATTGTCGCCGTTGACCATTCTTGTGTTGTGCGTTGGCGTATATACTTTTTGCATAATTTCGATAATAATTTCACTCAGTCTACATAGAACACAAACTAATCATCAAGAAGATGCACATGTATTGTGGGCGCTCAATCCCACAATAAGTCTATGGAAACTCGCGATTGTAACCGTATTCATTCTTTTGATTTCCTTTATCTATTTAAAGCAGCTTATCTCACTGATGAACTCAATGGGATATACAGGTTATTCCGTCGCCGAAAAGTTAAATGCCTATCGTGGGACCGTCTTATTGACAAATGATGAAGGTAACACTGGTGGTATTAGCCTTATTGTTCAACAACTACGAAACATCATTGACGTATTGGTCCCCCTATTATTCTTCGAATTCTTCAGAGAGAGACTGTTTCTCGGTAAAACCAACATTGCTGTGCTACTAGCTTTGCTCGCGGGACTCACTTCAAGCTTCCTATCGACAGGGCGGGCACTCCTCCTATCATATTTGCTCGGAGGGATCATAATTTATTTCTATCTTGCCCGGGTAAAAAAGAAGAAATTCGATACCAGAGTAATCGTAAAGGTAATTTCATGTGGCGCCTTTCTGCTCTGTTTGTTATTCATACTCAATTCGGTCCTCGCTCGTAACGTGAACCTAGGTTTCGTTGATTATATTTCTTTCTACTTCGGGTCTTCTATAACAAATCTCAACACATTCCTTTCTGGCCCTATCACTTGGCCAGGGCAAACCCTCAACGGTTTAGCCAAGATCGCACATACTCTGGGTTTCGCCAATACATATTCAGAAATTCCAAACGTTTGGGTTCATTACCGAGGCGGAATTTCGAGTAACGTTTATACAGGCGTACAGCGATATTATGCGGATGCCGGACTTCTGGGCGTGCTACTAGGTATGTCAATCTTCAGCATTGTTATTACAATATTTTATTTCAAAGCCAGGGATGAAGGACAACCACTTTGGTGCGTGTTCTATGCCATGTGCTTCAGCACACTCATTGATCAAAGTCGCAGCGAGTCTTTCTTCACATACTTCTTGAGGATAAGTCTTCCACTCACCATAATCTGTCTAATTCTGCTCTTCAGATTCATCAACCAACACGCTCCGACCCGTTATCTGACGGCAGCAGATCCCCGTTACAAGCTGAACTGAGGAATCATGTCAATCGCAGGAATAACCACTTTCGAGCCAAATCTCAACAGGCTGAGAGAGAACCTCAATAGCATTGCCGCCCAAGTTGACAGAATCATCATTGTCGACAATGGTTCTTCCAATATTGATTCAATTTCAAGCCTTACGACCGAATATGGCGAAGTGGTATCAATGTGCATGAATTCCGCAAACTTAGGAGTGGCAAATGCATTAAACCGCATAGTGAACCTCGCTAGCGATACAGATGAAGATTGGGTTCTTTTACTAGATCAAGATAGTGTCGCCTCACCTGGGATGTTCGACACTTTAGCCCGCTACCGATCTCCCACAACTGCAATCCTCTCTCCCCTAGTCGTTGACATTAACCGACCTCACCCCCAAAAGACCAACACGAATGTAGAACACTGTATGTGGCCAATTACATCCGGTTCTTTACTCAATATCGGTATATGCAGGGAACTCGGTTATTTTAACGAGGATCTGTTTATTGATTTCGTAGATGATGAATATGCCATTAGGGCATTTCTAGCAGGTTATGAAAGTCTTCGAGTTAATACGGCAACCTTGTACCATGAAGTCGGGCATTTGAAAGCCGCAGGCATACCGTTCCCTCATTATGAAAAGGGGAGATGGATGCTCAGGCGCGCTTTTGATAGTGGACACACACCTCTTCGTCACTATTATCAGATTCGAAATTTGCTGTATTTGCGGAAGCAATACAATTCAGTCCTGCAACAGCACGGAGTACAGTTACCATCCGCGATTAAATATTATATTCACTCGGTTTTCTTTGAACCCCACAAATTCCAAAACATAACTGAAATGAATCGGGGAATTGTTGATTTCCGTGGTCTTTTTCATAGCAGCGGGAATCAACAATAATTATGCCGTTAAATTACCGTTCGATAGCCAGCAACGCATTTGTAGCGTTCTTTTCTCAAGGGATCAGTATGCTGCTAAGTGCCATGACGGCACTCCTTGTACCCAGGGTATTGGGAATTGACGAATTTGGTTACTGGCAACTCTTCATGTTCTACTCCAGCTACGTCGGCTTCTTCCATTTTGGGGTTAATGATGGAATTTATCTTATTAACGGAGGCACGCCTCGTTCCAAGCTCAATAAACGTGCGATCAACACCCAATTCATCATTGTGTCCGTATTTCAGACTTTCCTGGCCCTTATTCTGTTTTTCGCGGCAGGACAAGAATCATTCGTGCACGAACGCGTTTTCGTCCTTCAAGCGACTGCTGTTTTCTTTGTGCTCAATAATTTATCTAATTTTCTTGGTTTTCTGTTTCAAGCTATGAATGAGACAAAACTGTATTCATTTTCTGTTATTGTTGATCGTCTCAGTTTCTTGGTGCCACTGGTATACTTCCTGTTCTCAGCAGAGCAAAATTTTGAGTCATACATCGCGGCATATGTCATTTCGAAAACACTTTGTTTAGCCTATTGTTGCTACAATGCACGCGACATACTCACTGCAGGATTGAATTCGCCTAAGACTGGGGTACACGATACTGCCGTAAATATTCGTGCTGGTTTTAAACTTATGCTTGCAAATATATCAAGCATGCTGATATTGGGTATTACGCGTTTCCTTATTGATGCGAATTTTGGTATTCGAGTCTTTGGGAAAATCTCATTCGCTCTTTCGCTGGTAATATTCTTCCTCACTTTTATTTCACAGGGCAGTCTAGTTCTTTTCCCGGCTTTGCGGCAGAGCGGCAAGACAGAGTTGGAACGCTTTTTCTCAAACATCAGAGACCTTATGAGTTTGTTGCTGCCGTTGATCTATTTACTGTATTATCCGATGGTTTGGTTGATGGACTTATGGTTGCCGAATTATCAAGATGCACTCAATTATCTAGCACTGCTCCTTCCCATTTGCGTATTTGAGTGCCGAATGGATATCTGTTGTACGACATATCTCAAAGTGTTACGTCGTGAGAATTGGCTATTGTTGATTAACCTGCTCACCGTAGTCATTAGTTCGGGTGGAGCTTTACTTGGTGTGCATTACTTCCATTCCATTCACGTAATTCTTGCCTCAGCAGTTTTCGGCATAGTGCTGCGCAGCATAGTATCTGAATTATTGTTGTGCAGGATCATGGATGCGCCCTTTAAGGGAAGAATTATTCTTGGAGAGGTAGCCATCACTATTATTGTGATTCTACTGACCATTTGTGTCGGTCATGGTGTCGCCGGTTTCTTGGCTACAACTTTTACGCTTAGCATGTATTACATGTCGAATCGACGCACCTTTATTCACCTACTATCCACCGTGCACAACAGATTCTTATTGTATAAGAAGCGATAACAGCGATGCTGTATATTTATCTTTTTAAGGAGAAAATAATTTATACCAGGGCTCACAGCACAACCAGATCATGCGAGATATGATATGAAGATTCTCATCATTAATGACACGGCATCTGTTATCGGAGGAGCCGCATCTGTAGCTCTTGCCACGGCCCGGATACTTGCACATGCTGGGGTTGATGTTTGTTTTTTTGCAGCGAGTGGACCAATCGATTCATCCATCTCAAATAACCCACGCATCGATGTCGTAGTATCCAATCAACCATTATTCCTCGATGACTCTAACCGAATTCGCGGAGCCATTCGAGGACTGTACAACCGACAAGTAGCTCTTCAACTGCGAATATTGCTAAAACAAAACCCGGATATCAAAGTTGCACATGTCCATTCGTGGACAAAAGGATTGTCATCTTCCATCTTTGATGTGCTGCGCTCCTGTGGAATTCCTACCATAATCACGGCACATGATTATTTTCTTTCTTGCCCAAACGGGGGCTTTTACAATTATAAAACGAAGACCATATGCACGCTGCAACCGCTATCGGGCGCATGTATCAAATGTAATTGTGATAGAAGAAACGTGGCCCAGAAATACTATCGCGTTGTCAGATCCTTGATTCAGCGCCACGTGTTGACGAAATCGTATCCTACGGTCGTGCATGTTTCAGAGTTTTCCCGAAAAATTCTTTCTCAGACGATACCCGCTGCCAATGGGCCGGTAATTCATAATCCGATTAGTGTCTCCAAGCTAGCCAAAGTCGACTGTCCCAAGAACCGAGTTTATGCATATATCGGTCGCGTGGATCAAGAAAAAGGCGTGGAATTGTTCTGTAGAGCAGTAACAGATCTCCACCTTTCTGCAAGGGTTATAGGAACTGGAGACCAGATTGATGAGCTGTCTGATCGATATCCCAATATTCAGTTTCATGGCTGGGTGCCACAATCTGAGTTGCATTTGCACCTTCAAGATGTTCGCTGCTGCGTATTCCCGTCACTCTGGTATGAAAACGCTGGGCTTGTGCCATTAGAAATAATGCGCAGCTCGGCAATTCCATTTATCGTTTCTGACCGAACTGCAGCCAGTGAGTACATTCACCCCGGCAAAAATGGCCTATTCTTTCAAACTGGAAACCTCGAGTCGCTTATCGAAACGCTCAATACCTCACATAACGACAGCCTGATTGCCGAACTGCAAGAAAATATTTTGGTAGAAAGATGCCACAATCATTATCAAACCAAGGATTCATATTTGCAGCAGGTCATGCAGTTGTATAAACAAATCAGCGGTTCATTTCAAAAACACGAAGATTGACACGGAAAAATGGATGACTTTATCGTTTCAGTAATAATACCAACACTTGATGCCCAGGAGTGTATCCAGCAATTATTGCTCAGACTGCAACAACAAACTCAACGACCTGATGAAATCATTGTTGTCGATTCAAGCTCTTCGGATAACACAATTCATGAGGTGCGAAAAGTTCCCGGTATCACGCTGTTTCAAATCCCCCGTTCCCAGTTTAACCACGGCGGCACACGAGATTGGGCTTTGCGTCACAGCAAAGGAGATTTCGTCTTGTTTCTCACACAAGATGCCATGCCGAGCGACAATTACTATGTTGCCCGTCTTCTCCAACCCTTCTCAGATGGATTAGTCGCAATGACTTCCGGACGGCAACTACCGCGTGACGACGCAAGACCCTTCGAACGACTGATCCGACAACGCAATTACCCAAACAAACCGAGGGTTACTCATTTATCCGATGTCCCAATGCTTGGCATCAAAGCTTTCTTTGTTTCCGATGTCTGTGCCGCTTACAGGAGAGAGTTCTATTCTGCGGTCGGAGGCTTCGAACAATCAGTATTGACGAATGAGGACATGCTCATAGCCGCCAAGTTTTTACAATCAGATTATGCTATCGCATACCAGCCTTCTGCCACGGTGATTCACTCGCATAATCTCTCATTCCGCCAGCAATTCAGACGAAACTATCTAGAAGGTGTCGAAATTGCACGTCACTCTGAACTCTTGTCGAATGTCTCGCTCACATCAGAGGGCTTATCACTTGTCAAATATGTCGTGGCTGAACTATTTTCAACGAAACAATTTTTCGAATTGCCATGGTTCTTCTTGGACTGCTTTGCAAGGTTTGCAGGAAATAAACTTGGGTTGATACGCGGGAAGTTCATTTCAAAAAGATAAGAGGATATTAGAATTGTATTGACAGTGCAGTACTTTGCTAAATACCTGCCCGAGAATTCATGCCATTGAACAGTAATACTACCGAACACCTCACCCTCCACCCGAGGCAAACAGAGCGTCTGGAGCTCAGGACTCGACTCAATCAGTTCGCTCAAGAACTACGATCACACCTATGTACTGATGGGCGACTATAACTCCACATGGGATCATTCGATATTCCGATCGCTTCTCGGAAGCCGCTTCGTAGACTCCTCTGAACAGGCCGGCGAGGGTTTCCATATGACATACCCCGCCAATTCGGACCTCCCATCGGTTATCGAGATCGATCACATCGTGCATGACAAGGGCGTTGTAGTGGGAGATATGAAGACCGTCGAAATAGCGGGCAGCGACCACAAAGCGCTACTGGCGACTCTGGAAGCCACAGCAGACTGAGGGTGACTCGAGTTGGAGGCAAATCTCAGTATGACCCGACAGCGCGGAAAACCACAAGAACCGTTTTCAGCAGAATGACCAGATCACTGGTAAGTGACCAGTTCTCAATGTAGGTAACATCCAAGCGCTCAGCCTCCTCCTTGCTGAGATTTGAGCGACCGGATATCTGCCATGGCCCGGTAATGCCCGGTTTCACGAGCAGACGGGTGGAGTAGAGCATGTCATACTTCTCCACCTCGTATTTGCGTTGTGGACGAGGCCCTACCAGCGACATATCCCCCTTCAGCACATTGAAGAACTGGGGAAACTCATCAAGTGAGAATTTTCGAATGATCCGCCCCACTTTGGTAACGCGAGGGTCCTCTTTCAGCTTGAACAACGCTCCATATTCCTGACCGCTTTGAGCCGCGAGTTTCGCATCGAGTTGATCGGCGTTAAGCACCATAGACCTGAATTTGTAGCAGTCAAACGGAACTCCATTCTGGCCTATCCGTTCCTGCTTGTACAGCACGGGGCCGCCGTCCTCATGCTTGATGGCCAGAGCCACCGGAAGCATCACCAAAGGAACGCTGATCACAAGGGCAAAGAATGAACCTACGATATCGATAAGCCGTTTGACCAGTCTGATTGCCAGGGAATATTGGGGAAGACTCGCCGTCAGAACCTGCTGCTGGGCCGAATCCCTCAGATAAAGCTTGTGCCCGCTCAAATCCGCAACCGACACCGACACCGCCAGTTCGATGCCGAGGGATTCGATCGCCAACGAAAGAGCATGCAAAGTGACGGAGTCGCGTTCCAGTGTATCTGTGACCAGCACCGTCTGAACTCCCATATGCATGACGGTTCTTGGCAGATGGTTGGTGAATGGTATGACTTTCAGATCATCGGATCCGGCAACCGACGGATCAGCAATATACCGAGAGGCGACAATCTCCTCACGCCCGCGTTCCGTTTCGACGGTAATCGGGCATACAGCGACTGCTTCATAACCAAGCGCACTGCTGGCGACGAGACTGTGCAGTGTCTCATTGATCCCATCCGAGGAACCCAGTAGCACGGTGGAATATCTGCAGCGCCCCTTCGCCCTTTTCTGATGCAAAGACCTACGCATCAACCAGCGTGATATGCCCTCAAGCACGCCTGCCAGAGTTGGCGCGGCGATGATCGCTGTTCGGGGAAGATTGAGTTGCAGCATATATACCAGGCAGCTGGTCAGCACAACAGCTATTATGGTCGCATTGAATATCTTCGTGTACAACGCGTATCCATCGGCTACAACATGGCGCTGATAAGTACCGCAGAACAGCAGGCAGAGCAACCAGATACCACACTGAAGCGCAAGGAACACACCGACCGGCATCGAGTCTTCGAGTTTCATATAAGAATGCGGCCTGATCGACAGGCAGATGACCAGGGATAGCAGCATCGACACTAGATCCGTGGCGACAAGGGCAAGGACGAACCAGTAACGCCATACAGGTGTCTTATTGAAATACCGCCTGGTTTCAGAAGGTTTGAAGGAATCGGAGAAGACTGAGTTGCTGAACATCATTGTTCGCTGAGGTTTTGCCGGGTCATCAGGATGATCATCAGCCCCTGCCTGCGGTACATGGATCGCAGATGTCTCTTCTAGCACGAACGGCTCCTCTCCCCCGTGGTCAAAAAGTTCCTCTTCATGGGTCAATGTGCCACTGCCACGTGCTCTCATACACATCATTCCCTTATATCTTTCTGACCTTATTCAAGATACTCTAAGAAACCATCTTTACTGTAATAGTATGGTTGTCCCATTTGTTTGCCAACATCACTGACAGCATGGGCCGTCAGGATCAGTCTTCTCCGATCGTTCACGGCGAGAGCTCAGAGCGGTCTCGTCCAATTTTCCACGTTGTCGTTAAAGATCGCTCTGTGCCTAAAATGAGCCTGTGTCAAGATCGAACTCTTCCAAAACGCTGCATCGCCTGATCGCCCTGGGGCCGGCCACACGCGGCGTATTGGGTGCGGAGCTGGAGATCAGCGCCCCGACCGTGACCCGGGTGCTGCAACCGCTTCTGGAACGCGGCATGATCCGTCCGCTCGAACGGATCGGAGCGGAACCGCTCTCGGGGAAACCGGCCTATCAGGTGGGCATCGTGGAGTCCTACACCACATTCGTGGGTCTCAAGATAACTGATTCCTCGATATACGGCGCCGTGGTCGATATGGGTGGGTCCGTGCTGGCCCATGACGAAAGGGCTCTTTCCGATACGACGGTTCCGGCCGTGGTCGATACGGTTGTGGACCTGGTGTCCGCCCTTTCCGCTGATTTCACGATATCCGGTGTCGGCATAGGCATCGGAGGCCGGGTGAACTCCGGCAAGGTCATCTCCTCGGGTTTTCTGGGCTGGACGAATGTTGAACTCGAAAACATCCTGGAGCGCAGACTGGATGTCACCGTAACCGTCGCAAATGACGTTCAGGCATTCGCGCAGGCCGAGTCCTGGTGGGGATTCGCAGGCGGCCAACGCAGTTTCGTTCTGATCAGCGTTGGTTCCGGCATCGGCTGCTGCACGGTTATGGACGGGAATGTCTTCGAAGGGGAACATGGCTCCGCTGGAATGATCGGACATCTGCGGGTAGGCGACGGAGGGCCGACATGCGAGATGGGGCATGTGGGATGCGCGCGCGCATACGCTTCAAGCACCTGCATCCTCAGGTATCTGGAAAAGCAATATGGGATAAGCGAATCCTACGATAACTTCGTCACCCGAGCCACGGCGGGCTTCTCCCCCGAACGCGCGATCGGTGTCGCTGCGGTGGAGGCGGTGGCGCAATTGGTTTCCGGCGCCATCGGATTCCTCGACCCGAATACGGTTGTCGTTTCCGGGGATGGCATCAGCATGGTGATGGCATTCGAATCGGAATTCAGGAAAGCCATCTCCACATACCGTCACTGGGCGGGGGAAAAGGTCGACGTCCTGCTGCAGAAGATGGAATTCTCGGCCTGGGCGCGAGGGGGTGCCGCAGTCGCGATGGAGCGTTGGACCCAAGAGGCGCTGTAGACTCCGCAGATTCTGCGGCCCCGGCTCTGTGCCGATATCCGGTCTTCACGAATCACCGGCAGGCTTTCTGCAGCAATGCACGCATCGGTCGGATCAAGCCTGAAAAACAAAACAGGTATTTTCTTCGTGAAAATATGTGTTAGTATTTTTCATCAAGAAAAGATGTGGCAAACAGCAGCGTCAATCATTGCGAAATGCTTCGCCATCTCCTTTCTCGACGGCGTTGAAGCAGTCGCGGATCGCTCTCAAATCAAGGAGGATTGGGTTATGCCGGTTATCGTGCACGAGGAATCGCAGGAATTCCACCTGCAAACGAAGAATACGAGTTATCTGTTCCGGGTCATGGAGGACGGTACCTTGGGGCAGCTTTACTATGGAGCTCGCATTCCCGATAAGGTCTCGCACCAGTCACTGAGTAAATACGAATTCAGAATGATCCAACCCTGGCTGAGTGAGACCCATAAGGACTTCAGTCTGAACACCCTGAAACAGGAGTATCCGGGATTCGGGCACGGTGATTTCCGGATGCCCGCATTCCAGATCGCATATCCCGATGGGTCACGAATCACGGAATTCGTATATGAGGGATACGGCATAGAACAAGGCAAGCAACGGACAACCCCGATGCCCGCGTCATATGGCACCACCGGCGAATGCGATGTGCTGACCATCAGACTGGCAGAACAGCAGTCCGGTCTTCGTCTGCTCCTGGAGTATTCGGTCTTCCCCGCTGATGACGTGATCGTGCGAAGCGCCCATTTCGCGAACACCGGGCATGACACCCTCAATATCGAGAATGCCCTGAGCATGTCAATCGACCTTCCGGATTCCGAATACGAGATGTTGCAGATGTCCGGTTCCTGGGCGAGGGAGCGGCACCTGTTCACACGCAGGCTCAAGCCCGGAATCCAAAGCATCAGCAGTACGCGTGGCGCGAGCTCGGCGCAGCACAACCCCTTCCTCGCGCTGCTGCGCCCTGGCACCACCGAGGATACCGGCGACGTCTACGGCTTCAGCCTGGTGTATTCGGGAAGTTTCATCGCCCAAGTGGAAGTCGACGATTATGACGTGGCCAGGGTCGGGATGGGCATCAACCCCTTCGAATTCTCCTGGACCCTCGATCCGGGCGAACGATTCGATACACCGGAGTCGATACTGACCTTCAGCGAATCTGGACTCGGCGGTATGTCCGCCAACCTCCACCACTTCCTCTCGGAGCATCTGATCAACCCCGCTTGGCGAGGCACCGAACGTCCGATACTGATCAACAACTGGGAGGCCACGTATTTCAACTTCGATGAGAAGAAGCTCGTCACCCTCGCACGGCAGGCGAAACAACTCGGCATTGAAATGCTCGTACTGGATGACGGTTGGTTCGGACACCGCAACGACTCCACCACCTCGGTCGGCGATTGGCATGTCGACACATCAAAGCTCCCGGAAGGACTTGGACACCTCGCACAGGAGATCCACTCCGAAGGCATGAAATTCGGACTGTGGTTCGAACCCGAGATGGTCTCCGAAGAAAGCGAACTCTTCAAAGCCCACCCCGACTGGGCCATAGCCGTGCCCGGAAGGCGCAGGAGCCCGAGCAGATCGCAGTTCGTTCTGGATATGTCCCGTCAGGAGATCGTCGACTATCTCTTCGACCGTATCGCGGATGCCATCGATCAGACGAATCTGGACTACATCAAGTGGGATATGAACCGGCATATCACCGAATCGTTCTCAAACGCATTGCCTCCCGAGCGCCAGCTGGAGTTGGGGCACCGCTACATCATGGGTGTGTACCAGCTGTACGACCGTCTGACGAAGCAATATCCACATGTGCTGTTCGAATCCTGTTCAAGCGGTGGTGGACGCTTCGACCCGGGCATGCTCGCATACGCGCCCCAGGCCTGGACCAGTGATGATACCGACGCTGTCGAACGGTTGAAGATCCAGTGGGGCACCTCACTTGCCTACCCCTTGTGCACGATGGGCTCCCACGTGTCCGCCGTGCCGAACCACCAGGTCAATCGGATCACGCCACTCAAAACCCGTGGAGACACCGCCTTCTTCGGTCTGCTGGGATATGAGTTGGACATCACCAAGCTGGATGAGGAGGAGCGCGCGGCGATATCCGATCAAGTGACGTTCTACAAAAGCCACCGGGCCCTGTTCCAATACGGCGACTTCATCAGGATCACCTCACCATATGAAGGCGATGGGAACATCACATCCTGGGGCGTCGTCGATCCGCAGCGTGATATGGGTATCTTCGCGCTGTACCAGGTCCTCGCCAAACCGAATGACCGCTACCATCGCTTCATATTCAAAGGGCTCGACCCCGATAAGTCATACACCGTGAACGAATCGGACGAGCACTTCGCAGGTTCCGAACTGATGCATGCCGGAATCGTGCTGGATCAACTCTTCGGAGTGCGCAAACAACTTGATCGCACCTTCGATTTCACCTCACGCATGTTCATCGTCGAATCGGTAGAAAGGTAATAGACGTCATGAATTCCGCAAAATCAATATTCCAAAAATTCGCAGTACTGTCCATATCTCTGGTCCTCACCAGTTCCTATGTCATTTCGGTGAGTCTTCCGGACATGAAGAAGACCTTCACTGGGATGTCCACGAGTTCCGTCGAGCTGCTTTCGACCCTCCCGGCATTCACCGTGATGATCTTCGTGCTGATCAGTGGATGGATGACGGAGAAGATCGGCAACAAGAAAACCGTGGCCCTCGGCCTCATCATCGTGGGTCTGGCGGGTATCGTTCCGGTCTTCGCCACCAGCTACGGCGTGATTTTCGCCTCCCGTCTGGTACTTGGAGCCGGTCTCGGCCTGTTCAACTCGCTTGCCGTATCGATGATCGGCTTCCTCTATGAGGGCAAGACCAAGGCCTCCCTGATGGGTCTGCGCTCGGCCTTCGAGAATCTCGGACAATCCTTCCTGATCTTCGTGGCAGGATTCCTGCTCACCGTCAGCTGGCACGCCACATTCTGGGTGTATGCACTGGCCTTCGTCATCCTTCCGATCTTCTATTTCGGTGTTCCGGATACCCGTCGCGACGTTGAGGTGAAGGAAAAGGGCAAGGCGGATGTGCATCAGCACATCAACATCAAGGTTATCGGCCTTGCCGTGTTCTTCTTCTTCCTGGTGATGATCCATATCGCCATCATCGTCCATCTGCCCTTCGTCGTGACCGAGAACGGATTCGGCACCGCGGCCCAAGCCGGGGTGATCACCAGCTCCATGACGATTCTCGGCGTGATAGCCGCGATTTTCTACGGCCAGATCTATGACGTACTCAGGCAGTACATCATTCCGATAGGCATGGTCTGCCTGGCGATAGGCGTCCTGATCATGGGATTGGCAAACGGCTACGTCATGACCTTTGCGGGTGCCCTGGTCTTCGGCGTCGCTTACCCGCTCATCGCAGCGGATATGTTCAACAAAGTATCGACGGTCTCCTCACCGAACTCGGAGACGTTGACCGCATCCGTCATGCTGATCGGCACCAACTGCGGCGCGCTGCTGGCGCCGTACGGCGTTGCCGGGCTGAGCGCCCTGATCGGGGACAGCGTGGGCAACCGCATGTTCGTGCTCCTCGGTGCGATTCTGATTGCCGTCACCATCGGAGCATTCGTCATCGCGCTGCGCTCACGGAAGGCGGAGAAGAAGGCCGTCGAGCAATAGAGCGCCACCTGTTCATCGTCATTGTGCCCTGCCCGGCCAACATCATATTCGCCGAGCAGGGCTCAATCGCTATTGAGGAAGCATGCAAGAAGCATCATGGATGGAATCGTCCCGCACGAACGGCAGCCTTATTGCAGATCAGCCGACTGCAGCTCGGCCTCGCGCGCACGGCGTTCCGCCAGCTCGGCTTTGATCTGTGGTTCCATTTTTTCGAATCTCCGATAGAAGAGCATAAGGATGCCCACAACCACATAGACGATGATCGGAAGCCAGATGAAGCAGAAACTGATGGCATCGAGCGAGGCCTGGCTTTGCCTGGCGTTCGCCACATACCCCGCGCCGCTCATGATCCTCAGAGGCACGAAGGCGCCGAAGCCCGATCCCACTTGGATGCAGAAGGCCGACCCCACCGCTGTCAGGAACCCGGCCGCGTGAACGCCGGTCTTCCACTCGCCGTAATCGACCGTATCCGACAGCATCGCGAATGGCATGCCGACGGCGATGGCCGCACCGAAAACACCTATGGTCCAGAAAATGACGGCCAGCACCACATCCGAACCCGCCAAGGGCATGAGGGCCTGGCCGACGATGCCTATTCCCAAGCCGATGAGCATGGTGAGCGTTTTGTTGTTGGTCTTCTTCACCAGAACAGGCATGCAGAAGGTGGCCAGAAGTCCAAGCACCTGAACCCCGTTGAACCATGAGGTGAGGTTCTCATTACCCAGATTGTATTTGGCGTAATATACGGCCACACCGTTCCGAGTCGATTGCGCGACCCAGTAGATCATGAAAGAGACGACAAGGATGATCCACGGCCAGTTGCCCTTCGCCGCCTTCAGCGAATCCTTGAAAGGAATCGGTTTCTGCACCTCTGGATGATAGTTTCGTTCATTGAGGTTCCTGAAGGCGAATATCAGCAGGACAATCGCCACGACGCCGAACAAGGCGGTGACAATCATGAAGCCCGCTTTGTCATTGGCCGTTCCGCCACCCACCAAGGTGCCGAAGAAACCCACCAGAGGGATGCAGAACGCCGAGGTGATGAATGAACCGATGGAGCCACCTGCCATACGGAAGGTATTGGCGCTGATACGTTCCGTCGGATCGGAAGTGAGATTCGGCAGGATAGCGGTTATCGGGGTTTGGATTCCGGTGTACACCGCGCCGGCGGCCAGGATATAGGTGATCAGGGCGTAGATGAATTTCGGGGAGCCGTCGGGAAGATCCGGGGCGGTGAAGGCCAACCAGACGGTGACGGCGAAGGGGACGGCGAGCCACAGGAACCAGGGTTCGGCTCTGCCCCATTTGGTCTGCGTATGGTCAACGATCGACCCCCAGATCGGAGCGCTGATGGCATCCGCAAAACGGGCCACCAATAGAATCGTGCCTGCGCCAAGCGCCGATTCCGCCGGAAGTCCGAAGACATCCGTGTAAAAATACATGATGTATGACGAAATCGTCACGTATAGCAGATTGCCCGCCATATCAGTGAAAGAGTAGGCGATTTTCTCTTTTAACGGCAGTCTTACCGCTGAAGCGTCTTTGCTTGTTGCACTCATTATTCCTTCTTTGCCATCTTGTAAGAGGCGCACTTGGCAATACGCCAGCGTGAACGCTGCCGTTTCTGGGCGCCCTGTTGTGTCTGCCGCTGTTCCACGCAGCGGGTATATCGGTGAAAATCAGATGTCGGAGTCGAACCAGACCTGCATGCGGTCAACCGTGCGGTTCGCCCAGGCATAGTATGGGATCATCTTCAGCTCTTCCGCATTCTCAGCAGGTGCGTGCCTGCTCGCATTCATATACAGGGGAGCCTCAGTCCCGTCATCGTCAAGCCTGAACGCCGGGGCTTTGATCACGACCACGCCCTCAAGCTCATTGGCCGAGTACTCGACATGAGACTGCGGGGCCGTGCCACTCGGTACCCTGTAGTTCCAGAGCGGCGCCACGTTATCCGATTCCTCCGCGCAGAACACCACCGGGCCACGCATGATGGCGACTTTCCGCACATCATGACGTACGGCACTATTGGCTCGAACAGCCCTGACCGACATATCCAGACTCAATGCGATGCTCGTCGAGCCCGGACGGATGCCGATGGACGCAAACCCATCCCTCACCGCAGGCTGGGAGGATTCAGACCCGTTGATGGTGATGCCATAACCATCAGAGGACCACTCCGGGATACGGATCAGAAGTTTCGCAGGGGCGACGCCATCGGGAACGGTGACGGTGAAGTGGATGTGCCCATCCCACGGAAAATTCGATTCCTGCTTGATCCTGATACCGTCAAAGAACTCGGCGTCATTGGCGATGAACTGATGGGCCACGATTTCACGCCTGTCCTCGTGGACCGCGTAGATGTAGCGATCTATCGACGCTATGAGACGGGCTATATTCGCGGGGCAGCAGGCGCAGCCGAACCATTCGGCGCGACGCATCAGCACGTGTGCCCGGTCCGGATTGTTGCGCGAGGCCTGCGGGTCCGCCTCCAGGGGATTCACATAAAAGAAGTGCTGCCCGTCAAGCGCCATCCCTGAAATGGCACCGTTGAATATCTCCCGTTCCAGAATATCGCCGTATTCACCTCTGCTCTCGATCTCCAGCATCTGCCGGGCCGCGAAGCAGAGCCCCACCGAAGCGCAGGACTCGGCGTAAAGCGTGTCGTTCGGCAGATCGTAGTCGTAGGTGAAGGCCTCCCCCACATGAGTCGAGCCGATTCCTCCCGTCACATACATGCGCCGGCGAACGATATCCGCCCACAGACGCTCCGCCGTCGCCTTGAGTTTCTCATCATGCGTCAGTCGGGCCACATGGGCTATGCCGGTCAGCAGATAGACCGCTCGAACCGCATGCCCTTCGGCAGTGTTCTGTTCGTTGATCGGACGTGCCGTCTGGGTGTACTCGTGTGTCCAAGCGCGCATCTGCGGGAATATATCCGTTGAGCCGTCACCGATTTCCGCATTCTGTTTATCGTAGAAATCCGGATCCTGGCCACGCACCTTGATGAAGAACACCGCCAATTTCAGGTATCTGTCATCACGGGTCACCTCATACAGCCTCGCCAGAGCCAACTCGATCTCAGGATGCCCATCCGCACCGTGGATCTTGCCCTCTTCCTCGCCGAAATGCCGGTCCAGGCAGTCACCCATTCTTTTGGCGATCTCCAAGGCCTGTTCGTTTCCCGTCGCTTCGTAATAGGCGACACCCGCCTCGATGTAGTGACCCATCACGTACATCTCGTGGGACTGCTGAAGCTGGGTGAAAGGCCGGCGTCCGGCGAATGCACCGGATCCGATCAGGTATGGCGTATCCAGATAACCATCAGAGCGTTGGGCCCTTGCGATCAGATCAATCAGACGGTCGCACAGCTCTTGCAAGCCCTCGTCGGCTTTGTAGACAAGGGAGTAGGCAGCCTCCTCAAGCCATTTGTACACATCGGAGTCCTGAAAGACGAAACCTTTGAAATCGGACTGGATATCACCTGCCGCCACACGGAGGTTGCGCACGGCATGGCTCCATGTGCTGTCAATGTCCTGCACCGACCCTGAAGGGTCATCCGGAATCTCTATCTCCCTCTCGTCATTGATGACCTCCCACTGATAAGGGATAACTTTGTCCACGACTTTGCCACGGTAACGTTCCCAGAACGGGGAGGTCACGGTCACATGCATGCTCACGAGTAGCGTCCTTTCCACCTGTTACGAAGAACCGTCCCTGCTCTGCTTTGAGCCGGCAGGAAATCCGCGAAGATCGCCCGCCCCGGCCTTCTTGAACACATCGTAAGGAGCGGCCCATGCGGGCATGAAGAGGTTTCATGAATGCGAAAATTTTCACTAGTCTATGCATTATGGATTCAAAACCCACACTGAAGGATGTGGCTGCGCTTGCAAACGTGTCCGTCTCCACCGCCTCCAAAGCATTGCATCACACCGAACGCATATCCGCGAGGACGCAGCGGATCGTATTCGCCGCGGCGGAGAGCATCGGATACCGGAAATCCAACGAGGGAAGACCGACGCGAGCGCACTCCGGCCTGATCGGTCTGGTGACATCCGACTACAACGGACGCTTCGCGCTTCCGATGCTGAACGGGGCGGAATCCACCCTTGGGGCATCGAATCACGCCGCTCTGCTCATGAGCTCCAGAGGTAGCCCATCACTCGAAAAGAGCCATATCGACCAGCTTGCTGCCCAAGGCGTGGATGGGCTGATCATGATTCAGGACACCACCGGTCCCAGAGATGCCCTGAGCCTCTCCGAAACCAGGGGCTTGCCGGTCATCTATGCGTATGCCCCTTCCTCCGACGAGGATGATTGCAGCATCATCTGCGATAACGTCGGAGCCGGGTTCCAGGCGATTGAGTATTTGCTCAGTCTTGGCCGCAGACGCATAGCCGTCATCGCAGGCACCGAGAGCTTCCAGGCTTCGAAGGACCGCGTCGAGGGAGCCCTGCGAGCTTTCAGATACTACGACGAGCAAGCCGTTGACATCATGTATGACATCTGGAGTGAGGAATGGGGCGAACACGCGGCATTGTCGCTGCTCGATCGATTCGGGGATGTGGACGCCCTGTACTGTTTGAGCGATGAGATCGCCCGGGGCGCGATACATGGAATCATGCAGCGTGGCTTGTCGGTGCCGAAAGACGTCGCCGTGATCGGGCATGACAACTGGTTCGTCTTCAGTACGAATTCGCATCCCACACTCACCACCTTTGACAACAACATCGAGACCATAGGCAAGATCTCGGCGCAATACCTGATTGATGCCATACACGGGCATCCGCATCACGGCATCACCACGGTCGAGTGTCCGATGATCGTGCGCGAATCCACGGAAGCATCACGAAAGACGCCGCTGCAGGGCAGCGGGAAAATATTCTCTCATAACAGCAAACGGCGAGGCAGATGACGGAGGATATGCGAAGGACCCGGTCCTTTTGGCCTCACCCACATTCATGCCGTGTCGGAACAGCGGATACCCGAGGATGATGCACCGCCGAGGCGCCCACGGCAGTGATATTTCGTCGCCCCAGTGACAGTGAGTGGCCGATCACGGCACAAAAACCGAGTGTTACTTACACAGTCGAATATCCCTTATCGCACGGCACCCAGTGCAATCCATACCCCGGTTTTCACTCAACGACGATGAGGCTGATATCCGGGTATCGGGGGAGTCTTCTCACCAGACATCATGGCTTTCGTGTCGGAGTGTCGCGATCACAGGATGATCGCCAGGGATATTGTCGAGGACAAACGACGTCGACCTCATTCAGTGATCGAACTTGCACAATCCTGTCGACGGAAGACCCTCATCTGAGGATTGCGGGGATCACCATCAAGCGCACTTTCGAATCCGGTATTCGACACGTCATGCATCCCGATCACGGGATCGGGAGCGCCCATTGACGGCATCGCGCCGAACTCCCTCCGAATGTCGTTTCGCCCGCCACCGCCATGGATGCGAATGGCCGGAACCCTTCCGACAACAGGAATTGGACCGTGAATCGTATCCACGGAGCGATATCTTCGAAGACGACGGCATCGGAAAAAGCGCGTGTGCGGAACATTGTTTGAATCTGCGATGCGAAGCGCTCGACAGGCATGGCAGACGGCTGTCCGAAAACACCCCGTGCGCGATGTCTGTGAGCTGTCGCACCCGACTTGAGCCCTCATACCGCAGGAAACGTATCTCTTCGTTTTGACCGGAAAAATCGACGATTTCCAAACCAGATTCGTGCTTCAAGCGGGATTACCGCAGCATTCGATTCTGTTCGAGAAGCATTTTCGACTACCATTGTGTCTGGTGGCCATCCAGTTGGGCCGCTTTACGTCAGAGGGAGAGACTCTACAGTAGGGGAAAATTATAATGAAAAAAACCTTGCTCTCTAAGCTTTTTAGCTTAACCGTTGTTGGAACTTCGGTTTGTTTGCTTGCCGCACTGGTTCCACAGGCGAGCGCGGAAGCATCGGGCAGTTCGCCCATCTTGAATGCGAATTCGAATGACACTTTGATCGATTCCGATGGGATAAGTCATGGTGCGTGGATCGGCGTATCGGACGCTTCGGGCTCGGGCAATTATCAATCCCGAAAGACCGGCAGCGCTTATTCGATAATCGATATTGACAATTATTCAAACCTTTCCGAAACCTATACGGTGACGAACACGAGCAGCAGCGACAAGAGCCTGAATGCGGTCCTGACCTTGCCGCAATACAACAAGGCCTTGTTGAAGCCAGGTTCTCCCGTGGTCAAAGTCGATCCTTCCAGGGCGAAGCTTTCGGCAAGCGGCTTTGAATTTAACAGTGGATCAAACGCATCAAACATCACTATGATGTATTCCCCGGCCGCCGGCGCGTACAATTCGTATGCCTCCTACAAAAGCGCGAACAAGATCGATGATCTGATGGCCCTGCAGTTCCTGGGCACACTGAAGCCCGGAGAGGGTTTCACCCTGACGATTCCGCTGAGCTTGACGAATCCAAGCACGGTTGATGTTACCGAAACCGCGGGGCTTCCAGCAATATATGATTACCTGTATTCGCCGACCACCTCAAACACCGCTCTGAGCTTTGCATTCAGGCATAAGTCTCTGGACAAGTCGGGCAAACCGGCGTTGGCAAATACCGGAAGCTACTTCGGCGCGACTTACGACAAGAAAAGCAATACATATACCGCGGTTCCCGAATACGTGCAGGATGCCATCGCGAAACAGGATGTCTCTGACATCAAGGTCGATAATTTCGGTATTGGCCAGTGGACGAACGCATCTGTTGACCCGGTTTTGTACACTCTCGGCAGGTATGAGGTCAACCTCCAGAGGATCAAGGACAGCGTCAAAAACGTCGGATATTCCGTGGCCGTCAACCAAACTACACTGAAGGAGCTCGACAGCTACGTATACACCGCTGCGGGCACAACACAGATCGTCAATGCTGATGGCAGCCCCGCCAAGCTCGATCAGAACGGTATCGGCACCATCTATGTCCAGCTGCGCCCCGTCATCGTTCCCAGTGGTAAGGATGCCGTAATACAGCAGGGCGGTTCTGTGAAATCCGTCGAAACCGTGCCCGTGAAGGAAATCCTGAATCATTCGGAACAGAATGTCCTGCCTGCGCTCAACGACGTGACAATCGATACCTCCAAGGTCGACAACACCAAGCCGGGACGCTATCCGATTACCTATACGTACGTTCCGGACGGGGTGTCCTATACCGGGTATGTGAGGGTTGAAGCCGCACCGGTAAGTGTGTTCACCGTTGCTTTCGACTCCCAGGGTGGGTCTTCGGTCTCCCCTCAGCAGATCAAAGCCGGTGATTCAGCGAAGGCACCCGCCGCTCCCACACGAGACGGATACACGTTCAGCGGTTGGAGCACCAGCAAGGAGGGCGGTAGCAATGTTTTCAACTTTGATACTCCCATCGTCAAGGATCTGACGTTATACGCCCAGTGGAAATCCAAAGACGCCACCGACACCAAGACTCCACCAGTGACGCCGGGCGCATCGGGGACACCCGCCCAGTCAGCGACAGCCGGCAAGGCGCATCTCGCGAAGACGGGTGCAGCCGTCGGCACCTTGGCTGTAGCCGTGGCATCGCTTGCGGTTCTTAGTGCTGCACTGATCACGATTAAGCGCCGGAAGATGCATACCGAGCGATAGATCTCGCTTCCGTTGCGTTTGTGCCCCCATATGAGATGGTTCATATGGGGGCACAAATCGTTTTGTAAGGCATCTCCCGAACCCATGACAGCGCCGCAGGACGAAGAACACTGGACGCATCAACCCGCCATGGTCCACATCGATACCGCAAGGTCGCGCGGGGACCAATCCCCGCGTCTGTGCCCCCGGTAGCGCGGCATCCTCATCGACTTTCCGCCTCGGCACATCACCGACCCGATGCGGTGCCCACAGGCAGCACCCCATTCCGGCATGAGGGTCCGATTGGCGACAACAACGGAGGGCGACTCTCCGGCACCCATGTTGCACCTTGTCTTGTTCGGTGATACGGTTACCAGCAATCGCGGTACAAGCAGGGTTGCTACTCGTTGAATGAGGCAAGACCTGAGACAGAATACATCTGTCTCAGGTCTTTTTTTGTTCTTATCGCGGGTTTCGTGAAGAAGGAGACAACGATGTCAGATACACAGGAGTCCGCCGAGAGAATCATCTCCGGCGTTGGTGGTGTAGGGAATGTGCGCAGTATGACGCATTGCGCGACACGTCTGCGTTTTGAACTCAAAGACAATGGCAAGGTCGATCAGGCGGCGCTCGAAGCCACTCCGGAAGTGCTCGGGGCCGTCCCGCAGAGCGGCAACCGCTATCAGGTCGTGATCGGAGGTGGCGTCGAAGGTGTGTACAACGCCATCATCTCACTTCCCAGCATGTCGAATGTGGCCCACGGCGAGGATGACGATAACGACGGCACAGGCGCCGCGGACACTGCGGCCTCATCCAATGCGGAGGTCAAGGCGGCAGCGAGGAGCAAGGCCCGCGGGAAGATAGCCTGGTTGGACTCCTTCTTCGAGTATCTTTCCGATTCGTTCCGCCCGATTCTCGGCGTTCTGCTCGGCGCTTCGCTGATCATCGCCTTCGCATCCGTCATGGATGCGCTGGGCATCGTGGACTTCCGCTCCTCCACGAAAGCCGCCGGATGGGTGTTCATAGACGCGATGTGGCGTGGCGTGTTCTACTTCCTGCCCATCATGATCGCCTACAACGCCGCCAAGAAACTGAAGGTGGACCCCTGGCTGGGAGCCACGGTCATGGCGGCACTGATGACACCGAATTTCCTCAGTCTTTCCGATGCCAAGGCCTTTCCGAACGAGACCCTCTGCGTGGTCAACCAGACCTTGGGGTCGAGTTCCTGCACCACCAAGATCTTCGGTCTGACCATGCAGCTGAACGACTACGGCGGCAACGTGTTCGTACCCCTGATGATGGTAGCCATACTCGCGCTGATCTACCACGGGTTCAAAAAGGTCATCCCCAGCAGTGTGCAGATGGTGTTTCTGCCATTCCTGTCCATGATCATCGTCATCCCACTGACCGCATTCCTCATCGGCCCGCTGGGAATCTGGCTCGGCAACGGCATAGGCGCCGGACTCGCATGGCTGAATACCACGGCTCCGTTCATATTCGCGATCCTAATCCCGATGATCTACCCATTCCTGGTGCCTCTCGGTCTGCACTGGCCGTTGAATGCGCTCATGTTGGTCAACATCCAGACCCTGGGTTACGACTTCATCCAAGGTCCTATGGGTGCATGGAATTTCGCCTGCTTCGGCGCGACGGCGGGCGTGCTCGTTCTGGCCTGGCGCAATAAGGATAAACTCATGAGACAGACCGCTACCGGGGCTTTGGTCGCCGGACTGTTCGGAGGCGTTTCGGAACCTTCCCTGTATGGCATCCACCTGCGTTTCAAGAGAATCTACCCTCGTATGCTCGTCGGCTGCTTTGCCGGTGGACTCACCCTCGCCATTCTGAGTCTTCCTTACGGCGGCGTGACGACCAGGGCATTCGCATTCACTTCACTCCTGACCATCCCGGTATTCAGCCCGATGTGGGTATACGCCATTTCCGTCGCCGTCGCTTTCGTCGTGGCGATGGTACTGATCATCGTCAGTGACTACCGGACCCCCGAACAGAAGGCGGAGGCGGAAGCCGCTCTGGCCGCGGCACAGGCGAAGGAGGATGCCCAGGCTGGCGGATCCCCAACGCAGCATGGGGAAAGCGCAGACGCCCATACCTCACAGGCGGTGCCTGCCGATGCTTCAGGACCGGCGATGGCAGTGGACGCGACACCGGATTCGGCAGCAACGACGGCTCCACCCGTTTCGGTTGTGCATGCCCCCATAGCAGGGCATGTGATTGCTTTGGATGAGAGCGGAGACCCCGTCTTCGCCACCAAGGCTCTGGGCGAAGGCGTCGGCATCATTCCCGAGGGAGGCTCGGTGGTCGCCCCGGTCACGGGGACACTCCTCAGTGTCGCCAAAACCGGTCATGCTTTCGGTATCAAAACGGACGACGGCATCGAGGTGCTGGTCCACATCGGCATCGATACGGTGAAGATGAAAG
This sequence comes from Bifidobacterium psychraerophilum, assembly GCF_000741705.1. GTDB lineage: Bacteria > Actinomycetota > Actinomycetes > Actinomycetales > Bifidobacteriaceae > Bombiscardovia > Bombiscardovia psychraerophila. The sequence goes on from NZ_JGZI01000007.1 coordinate 103,636, forward strand.
GGGAAGGGTTCAGCGTGGATGTGACCAAGGGAAATCATGTGAACGCCGGCGACCTCCTGGCCACTGTCGACTTCGACGCCATCCGCGCGGCCGGTTACAGCACCACCACGCTCGTCACCGTCACCAACACCCTGCGTTTGCATGCCGTTGAACCGATAACGGATGTTACCGTGAAAGTAGGCGATCCCATCATTGCAGTGGAGCATTAGATTCGGGAACGGGCGCTGCGTGTGTCGGGACTTCGTCATGAAGGGAGGTCATCATGGAAATCCTTCGGGTATTCAACAACAATGTCGTATTGGCGAAGGATGAACATGCCGGGGAAGTGATTCTCACCGGTCGGGGACTTGGCTTCCAGGCGAGGCCAGGCGCACGGGTCGATCCCAAGAAAGTCGTCAGGACCTTTGTCCCCTCGGACGGGCGAGACCCCGATCATCTGGCGGAGATGCTGTCTTGCATATCGCCTGATGTGATCCAGGTCGTAAGCGATGCGATGCGCGCGGCGGGTCTTCTCGACCTTTCCGAGAATAAGCCGATGCTGGTCATGGCCCTGTCGGACCACGTCAGTTTCGCCCTGCAAAGAATCAAAACGGGAATAGCGGTCGAGTACCCGATCCAGGCGGAAGTCCAGCACCTCTATCCGGAGGAATATGCCAAAGGTCTGCAACTGCTCGAAGCCCTCAACGCCCGTTTGAACAATGTCCTGCCCGATGCCGAGGCGATCGCCCTCGCATTGCATCTGGTGAACGCAGGATTCTCAACCGGTGACCTGACGTATACCTACACGATGACCGGCATCATCCAACAGATGCTCGCGGTTGTTGAAAGCAGGTGCAAAGTCCGACTTGAGTCCAGTTCGATCAATGTGGGCAGGTTCATCACCCATCTGCGCTACCTCTTTGTGCGCATACACCAGCATAAACAGCTCGAAGGGGATGAACGCTCACCCATCGCCACCGCAATCATGCAGAGCTATCCCGATGCGATGGATTGCGCGGAGCAGTTGGCCACAATCGTTGAGCTGCGATTCGATGTGAATCTCACCGACGACGAGATCGCCTACCTCGCGCTCCATGTGTACCGGGTGGCCCAGCAACCCAAGGTGGGCAACACCAACACGGACTAGCTTCGCCGTGTCCACAACAGAAGGTGCATCCATCTCAGGCGATGGCGAAGGCAATCCATCACAAGCAGTACTTGCCTGTCACACGGTATGTGACGGCGATTGATCCGCAGCGATTGCTGTGTGATCGTTCAGAAAGGAACTCTCATGATTTCAAAAACAGCCATAGTCGGTGCGTCATCGGGTCTGCACGCTCGTCCGGCCGCCCGTTTCTCACAGGCGGTCGCCGATTCCGGCATTGATGTCGACATCACCTTCCAAGGCACCGGCGTCGATGCGTCGAGCGTACTGGAAGTCATGACGCTGGGTGTGGGAAGCGGCGATGAAGTGACCCTCAGCACCGCGAACGATGCCGATGCGTCGACCCTCGACGAGCTTGTGGCATTGCTTGCCAGTGATCTCGATGCGGAGTGAAGCACCAAGCACAAGCGGTCAGCATGTTCTTCATGGCATCGGTGTCAGTGCGGGAACCGTCCACGGACCGGTGTCCATCGTAGGCACGGCCATCGGCGTGGACAGCAGTGAAGCGCCATCGCATGATCCGGAAGGTGACAGCGCCACGGTGCAGCTGGCGATGCAACGAGTGGCCGAGCAACTCAGAGCGCGCGCGGAACGCAGCTCCGGAAATGCGAAGGATGTGCTGTCAGCAACCGCCCAGCTCGCTTCCGACCGGGGCCTGCTCAAAACCGTGACCGGACATCTGCGGAATGGCGAAGGCATCACGTCAGCTGTGCACAATGCGGTTGGCGAGTACGCGGAGAAACTGCAGCGGCTCGGCGGCTACATGGCCGAACGCGTCGCCGACCTCCACGATGTGCGGGATAGAGTGATCTGCGAGCTTCGTGGTGAGGACGCACCCGGCGTCCCCGAATTGAGCGAGCCCAGCATCCTGGTCGCCAAAGACCTGGCGCCTGCGGAAACCGCGACATTGGACCCGGCGATCGTGTTGGGCATCATCACCGAGGAGGGAGGGCCCACAAGCCATACCGCCATCCTGGCGGCGCAACTGGGAATCCCCGCCGCGGTGAAGGTCTCGGGAATCGTCCAAGCCGCGCATACCTCTGACGAACTGGCCTTGGATGGTGGTGCGGGAATGGTGCTCGTCGACCCTTCAGCAACGGAGATCACCGAACTCGGCGAGCGTTCAGCCCGCAGGACCGTCCTGCTGTCAGGCTCGCACGGGCAAGGCCTGACCAAGGATGGCAGGCATATCGCCCTGCTGGCCAACATCGGGAGCGCCGCGGATGCCACCAAGGCCGCCGCACTTGATCTTGAGGGATCGGGGCTCTTCCGCACCGAATTCATGTTCCTCGACAGGCAGGATGCTCCGAGCGTGGAGGAGCAGACCGACACCTACACACGTGTGATCGAGTCCTTCGGGAACCGCAGAGTCGTGGTACGCACCCTGGATGCCGGAGCTGACAAACCGCTGGCCTTCACGCAAATGCCCGAGGAGGAGAATCCGGCGTTGGGCATCCGCGGGCTGCGTCTGGGGATGCGCAAACAGGAGCTCCTCGACACTCAGCTCGAAGCGCTCTCACGTGCATATCGGGCCACGCACGGCGACCTGTGGGTGATGGCGCCGATGGTCGCTGATGTGGATGAGGCGCACTACTTCGCCCAGAAGGTCCGGGCCCTCGGACTTCCCAAGGTCGGCGTGATGATCGAAGTCCCAGCGGCCGCGTTACGGGCCTCCCGGGTACTGCGCGAAGTGGATTTCGCCTCGATAGGCACGAATGACCTCGCCCAATACACCATGGCGGCGGATCGTCTCAACGGGGAGCTTGCCGGACTGCTCAGCCCTTGGCAACCTGCGGTGCTGGAGATGATCTCCTTCGCCTGCAAAGGCGGAGCCACGACGCACAGTCATATCGGCGTATGCGGAGAAGCCGGCGGCGATCCTCTGCTCGCCTTGGTTCTGGTCGGTCTGGGCGTCACCTCACTGTCGATGGCACCGAAGAAAGTCGCCGCCGTCAGGGCATCCCTGGCGATGCATGATTGCTCACGCTGCCAAGAGATGGCACAAGCGGCCCTGGACTCCTCCACAGCCGCCCAAGCCCGCGACGCCGTGATTTCGATGGCCGATCCAGCCGTCAGGGATCTGCTCTAGGGAGCCCCGCACCCGAAGGTCAAACACCACTGCCGGACGAATCGTCTACGCACGCTATCGCCATTCGTCCGACGCCATGGTATTCGCCCCAGGTCCTCATCCCGATGGAGGGCATGATGCTCGGCAATCTGGTGGCGGCCTTGGCCGTTGCCATGAGCAGGTTCTTCTCTGATATGGAAGCCCGGCGCCATGAGATCGAGGCCTATCTGAGTCTTGGGGCGAGCCCTTTCGAAGCCGCCAAACCTTCGATTCTCGCGGCCATCAGACTGGGCCTCATCCCGACGATCGCCCAACTGGCGTCCAGTGGCGTCGTCCTTATTCCGGGTATGATGGCAGGCCAGATCATGACCGGCGGTGATCCGCTGGAAGCGGCGGAATACCAGTTTGTGGTGCTGGCCGCTTTGAGCGCCATCACCATGCTGGGTGATGCCCTCATCACCTTGCTGCTGTATCAAAGGTGCTTCACCGAACTCGGCCAGTACATCTCGCCAAGGGCCCGGTAACGCTATCGCTCACGGAACAGCGACGAAGGATCCGTCAGGATATCAATGAGGCCAGCGAGCCGATGTTACTGGTCAGGAACTTGGTGGCGTGGAACACTGCGGCATCGGGTTGTTGCGTCGTCCCATCGACCTTCTTGCTTTCGATCCAGCCGATGCACAGACCCGTCTCATCATCGACCGTCAGGGTATAGGTCACCCCTGTTGTGGATGTGCCGACTCGATTGCTGAATAATGCGGCGGCACGGCCAAGAACGGTCACCGAACCCTCCTGTTTGGTTCCTGGCATGTTCTTTTGCGAAGACGTCTTGGCGTAAGTGTCGAAGTCCTTGGTGATCGTGTTGATCTGATCCTCACCATACAACTCACCGCCGGTGGGTACGTAAGCGCCTTCCTTGTTGTGCTCATAACGCTCCCACTCCCCTTTTCCGGACGCGATGAACAACGCATCCGTATTTCCCGAGACATATCTGATGTTGCCTTGGGGATCCTGCGTTTTTGAAACCTCCGTTGTATCTCCCTCCGGATCCTGCACTGAATACGTTATGGAATATTCAGCCGGGAAGTCCGGGGTGTAATGCTCATCGAAAGCCCCGCCAGCACCCTCACCGATCGAAGCGCATGCCGATAAGGCCAGGGCCATGGACGCTGCCGCCGCCGCCAAGGCCAGCGCTGTTGCTCTTTTCATAGAAACTCCCTCATATTGCTTCTTTCCCCTGCGATTATGGACGTGGTATCAAGTGCTGGGTTGGCATGTCCCTTGAGAACAACGAGAGCGCCCGGCGGTGAAACGGCATCGCCCTCCGCGTTCCCGTGTATGACACCGTGTCGGCTCGTCTCCCGCAGCCCCTGAAACCGAGCGCCTTCCCGGATGGTCATTCATCCTGCTCATCGCACACTCTGGTTGGTCAACAAGCATTCACACATCTCTTCTTTTCGTCACCACTGAGGCGATGGCGGCGAACAGTGCGACGTATGCGACAAGCACCAGGAATGCGCCCCAAACCGGCAGGGAAAACGCACTCTGAGGCGTAATCGCGCTGAAAACCTGATCCCCCGCTCCAGAAGACAATCCGTACAATGCGGCTCCGGCTGTGGATGGGAGGAACGCGGCCACGATCCCCGATATGGACGGTGGAAGTATCACCATGGATCCCGGAAGCGCCCAGAACATCAGCAGTACGATGCTGACAGCACCCGCGCTTTTGCGCAGGATCGCCCCGACCATCAACGACAGCACGGCTATGAACGCCATATAAAGCGGCGCGCCGATAAGCATCCTGAGCCCCTCCGGGCTGAAGTACCCGAACGCCAGACCACGTCCGGAAAGCACATGCGCGATGATGAGCGAGACGACTATGGATGCGGCGGTGACGACAAAACTCGCGATGGCGGCAACGGCAGCCTTCGCGGCAAGACTTTGCAAGCGTTTCGGAACGGCATTGAAGGTGCTGCGGATCTGCCCTGTTCGGTATTCGTTCGTGATGGTGAACACTCCCAGAAGCATGGCGCAGAACTGCGCTCCGACGACACCTCCCGTCGCCATGACCATGACGGAGTCGGCGCTGACATCGCCGTTCGACCCCTGGATGGCTGATGCGATAGCCATGGCTATCATCATGATGACACCGATTCCACCAAGCCAGTATGTTGAGACCCGGGTCCTCATCTTGATCCACTCACTGCCCAACAGTCCCGACCACGTCAGCCTGGTCTTTCCTATCGGGGGCAGCACATGCGATATGCCGTTCTTCGAAGCCGTGCCCTGTGGTGTCATATCGTGCGAAGTGACTGCTGCGATGCTCATGGCTATTCTCCGGTCTTGTATTCGACCGCATCAGCGGTCAGGTTGAGATATGCGTCTTCGAGAGAGGACCCGACCGACGCGAGTTCGAACAGCGTGAAACGGCGTTCAGCGGCGATCTGCCCGATCTCCTCGATTGCGATTCCTGTGAGCACGGCTGTGTCGCCTTCACGCGATTTCGCCTCCACGCTTCTGCTCGCAAGCAGTTCAAGCAGTTGCGGCAGTTGCGGGCTGCGTACTCGAACGGATCCCTTCCCGGAGACGATGTCATCAACCGGAGCATCAGCAAGGATCTTCCCTTTGCCTATCACGATGATGTGATCGGCCGTCTGGGACATCTCCGCCATCAGGTGGCTCGAAATCAGAATCGTTCGACCTTCTGCGGCCAGGGATTTCAAGGTGTCGCGCACCCATCTCACCCCTTCGGGGTCCAGACCGTTGATCGGCTCGTCAAGGATGAGCACCTGAGGGTCCGCCAGAAGTGCGTTGGCGATACCCAAGCGTTGCCCCATCCCAAGCGAGAATCCGCCCATCTTCTTGTCGGCGACCTTGGCGAGCCCCGTCAGATGAAGGATCTCATCGACACGTTTGGCTCCCAGACCGTGCGTCGCGGCTTGGGCAAGCAGGTACTGGCTCGGGGTGTTGTGGGGGTTGAAAGCCTTCGCGTCGAGAAGGCTCCCGACGACCTGCAAGGGGTTTTCGAAGGAGGTCAGGGACCTGCCATCGAAAAGGACATCGCCGCTGTCCGGCCTGTGCAGCCCGAGCAGCATTCTCATCGTGGTGGATTTTCCCGCCCCGTTGGGTCCCAGGAATCCTGTCACCTTCCCGTCGTGAACCGTGAAGCTGGCGTTATCGACAACCAGCTTCCTGCCATAGTGTTTGCTGAGATTATTCGCTGTAATGTGCATGCCTTCATTGTGGAATGGTGAAGACAATCATGAATCGTGCACATGAATCGGCTTGACTACTCCACCCGCAGTAGGCGGCAAGCCGGGAACACCCACTATGGTGTTCAGTCGCTATCGGGCATCATTCCCGCCTGTATGGCGAAGGAGACGAGTTGGGCCCTGTCACGCGCATCGACTTTCATCATGGCTCGATTGGCATGCGTTTTCACGGTGAAGGGGGAGATGAAGATCTTTCGGCTGATCTGCAGATTGCTCAGACCATCCACGATGAGCTGCACGATTTCAAGCTCACGGGGTGTCAGCTGTTTGAACAAGGCGGCTTTGTCGGAATCAAGAACGACGGCTTTGGGGTCGCTGACGTTATCGACGAGAGCGTGCAAGGCGCGCTCCGACAAGGCATGCTCACCGGCGGCGCTGCGCAGGATCCCTTCGGTGAGTTCGCTCGGGCTCGCGCCCTTGCCCAGGAAACCGTCAGCGCCCGCTTTCAACGCGGCAAGAACATTGTCATCCGCATCAAAGGTCGTCAGCACCAGAATCCGTATATCCTCCGAAGCCGGAAGCTGCCGTATCCTTCTGGTGGTCTCGACCCCATCGATACCAGGCATATTCAGATCCATCAGCACCACGTCGACCCGGGTGTTCGACAGGATCTTCACCGCGCTGATGCCGTCCCCCGCCTCGGCGACGATTTCGATATCCTGATGGGCGTTGAGAATGACCCGGAGCCCTGCCCGGAGCATCTCCTGATCGTCAACAAGCATGACACGTACCATCGTTCACTTCCCTCCTGCCACCGGCAAGGTTGCCACCACCCAGAACAACGGGAACTCGGATTGTATTTCCAGCGATCCTCCGACCGATTCGGCACGCTCACGCATACCCACCAATCCGTTCCCACCTCCTGGTTCCGAAGAGTGCTTGCGCGAACCGTGCCTATTGACGATCTCTATCCTGAGCTCTTCGCCCCCGGTCCCTCGCTCCACGCTGATAGAGGCTACGCCATCCCCATAACGGTGAGCGTTGGTCAATCCCTCCTGGACGATTCGGTAGGCCGCGATGCTCACCTGCGGAGCGATGCCGCCACCCAGATCATTGATCGTGGCATCGATATGCATCCCTCCGGTCCGATACGACTCGATGAGATTCGTGATGAGCTCATGACCCGGAGTCGCCTCAAGTTCATTCTCGTCCCGCCCCGTATTCAGTATGGCGATAATCTGCTGCGTCTCCTTGAGCACTTCACGCACCGAGCCGCGCGCAGCCTGAAGGCTTTTACGCACACTGTCTTCATCCGACTGCAACGACACCTCGGCGGCACCCAGATGCATATTGATCATCGCTACCTGATGCCCGACGCTGTCATGCAGGTCGCGTGCGATACGCAGTCTCTCCTGGGCGATACCGCGGTCCACCGCCGCCCTCCGCGCCGTCTGCTCCTCGCGGATCCTCAACTGCACTTCCTGCCGGTATTGCCCATTGCCACGGGTGGCCCCGCCAAACACAGCTGCCACAATAACCGAAAACGCGAAGATCGAGGAGGTGGCATCAACGGAGATATCGATGGTGCCAATGGAAAGCGCCGACGATACGAAAACGCTGATTGCCAGAACCGGTGCGACCGCGATGGGTGTGAGCCCTCGCAGCGTCAGCAGGAATGCCGCGAAACAGACCATTGACCAGGTTCCGACAGCGGCGGTATCCGACAACAGCGTCAGTACAGGAGCGATCGCAATGACGACAAGCCCCGCCCAAGGAAAACGGTAGCTGAGCAGCACCCCCAGCAGTAAGACGCTCGGCGGCAGATACGCCTGCCATGCACTGCCCGAGGAGGCAACGGTGTAAAAGACGACCAGTGAGGCGAGCAGCACGATGGATACGAGAGCCACCTCAAGGATACGAGGCATAAGCAGCCACATCGGTGCATGTTCACCATGTTGTCCACTGCTGCGCCTTGCCACGAGATCTACCCTCTCACACGAATGGTGGATGACCTTCTACTGCATGTGCAGTAGTGCGGTCGGTCTGTCAGGAGGATTCACTTTCCCGAGTATCGGATGAAGATAGTCATACAAACCGCCGGTGGGTGAAACACCTTGGCGCATGACGGTTCAACCATAACAACACTAGGAGTACACCATGAACGCTGATACATCAACAACGGACGGGAAGACCGCCGACTATGCGGGGTATGAATACACCACGATCCGGGCCCCCCGGCAGCTTGAGAATCTTTATCGTGACGCGTACCGAAATTTCGGTTGGAATTTCGAACGTTCGGAAGTTCGCCCGCCAATCAGGCCACTCCCCCTGCTGCCTGCCATACGCTCGAATACCGCGACGCTGAGCTTCAAACGAGATCGGAACATCAAGCGTCAGCCGATGATGCAGGACCTGCAGCACAAGGTCAATGTCTCTCTGGCGTCAATAGCCCGCATGGAGCGTTCGAAGAAGAGTACGGCAGTACTCGTCGCAGCGGTTCTGGGCATCATCGGCGCGGGATTCCTCGCGGTATCGATGTTCATAGGAGCCGTGAGCACCGGGGCCATCATCCTCGGAGCCATTGGTCTGGTCGCCTGGGTCGGCGGTGCAATCGCGTACTTCGGCATCAAATCCGCCCGCACCGCGCGACTCGATCCGCTGATCGACCAGGAACAGACCGTGATCTTCGAAACCGGCGAACAAGCGGCGCGCCTCATCCACTAACCACCATAATTCAACCGAAGCACACAACAACCAGGAGGCAACATCATGAAAGTATTCATCGCTATCATCACAGTCATCTGCGCAGGAGCAGGATTCATCCTGTGGAAGGCCAGCAAAGAGGATTCACCGGCCTGAGGGCACAGGTCTCATGCATCTGAGGCAGGGTTCCTGGTCGCAATGCTGACTCAGGACCCCTGCCTCCGATCCCTCCGGACATTGCATGCCGACGGATACCGCAATGCGGCCAGACTGGCGGTACCGATTCGACGCACGTCCACGCCGGGATCACTTTCCTATCCGGAGCAGCAAGCAGAAAGGTCGATGATGGGTAATCGCATCCTTGCGACGTGGAAAAGCTATCGAGCAATGGCCGTGGTCGACAGGACGGTACTGGCCGCCGCCGGCTCGGTTGCGAGTGGCATCGGCATGGCAGTCGTCAAAATTGCCCTGGGCGTGATGACCCATTCCCTGCTGTTCATCGTCAATGCCGTCTACTACGTGGCCTTGTGCTTATCCCGTCTGGCCATCGTCCAACAACATCGACGTATCAGAGGCATCAGCGATTCGCTGAAAAGGCTCGAACGGGAAATGAACGTTTACCACCGAACCGGATTGCTTCTCTGCTTCATCGGAATCTCCTATGCCGTGTTCTCCGGCTTCATGTTCTTTGTGGCGACACCGACCCGTTACACGCAGATTGTCGCGATCACCGTCGCCACCATCACCGCGGTCAAAATCGGTGTTGCAATTCGCGGGCTGGTTGTTGCCAAAAGGGAACGCAACCCGATGGATTCCGCAATCAAATTCATCACCTTCACCGACGCCCTGCTCTCCCTGGTCGTCGTGCAGAACGTCATGCTGCAGTCCCAAAGGTCGGAGCATGCGAGTGAAAGTTCAGGCATGCTCGGCATGGGACTCGGAATCGCGGTAATCGTCGCTGGACTCATCATGTTCCTTCGTCGAAAAATCGGGGATGACTTCAAGCAGAAGGCGATCGAGGAAAGCGAAGAGTTCACGGACACGCACTCGGCAAACACCGGCGCACTGAAAACGACCGGGCACCCCGCCGATCTGACATTGGAAGCAACAAAGCGATCATGACCATCGAAAACAAGATACGGCGCAACCTCATCTTTGCCGTGATGCTGGCGGCTTCAATAGCCGGCGGTTTCGCGCAGACCTCATTGACGACGGCACTGCCCTCGGTAATGCACGATCTGAATATTAACGCCGTGGTCGGCAACTGGCTCACCAGCGGGTTCTCACTTGCCATGGCGATCATCGTGCCCGCGACCGCTTTTCTGATGAAGCGCTTCCGCACCAAGCCTCTGTTCATCGCCGGCATTGCGATTTTCGCGATAGGTCTGTTCATGGCTGCGATGGCCCCCACATTCAACATCCTGATGCTTGCCCGGGTCATACAGGCAATCGGGTGCGGCATCTCGCTGTCAATGACCCAGGTCATCATTCTGGCGATTTTCCCGATCTCCTCACAAGGCACCGCGATGGGTGTCTATGGTCTCGCCGTCGGTGCGGCACCCGTGATAGCCCCGACATTGACCGGATTGATTGTCGACTCGCTGGGATGGAGGCCCATTTTCTGGATCTCCGCGATCATAGCGGGCCTTGTGCTGCTTCTCACCTTCTTCGTCATGGACGACGTGCTCGAGAACGAAGCGATACATATGGATATCACATCCTTCCTCCTGTGCGGCTTCGGTTTCGCGGGCATGCAGCTTGGTTTGAGCAATCTTGGCACCAGCGCCTTCCTGAGCCCGGAAGTCCTGGGGACATTCATACTGGCAGCCATGTCGCTGCTCGCCTTCGTCATGCGACAACGGCGTGTGCAGGAGCCCTTCCTCAATCTCAGACTCTTCCGCAAGCGCTCATTCTCGATGGCCGTGGTGCTGATCTGCATACTGTATGCGATCATGATCGCCGGCTCGACCATCATCCCGATCTATCTGCAAGAGATGCGCGGATTCCCCGTCACCGAGTCCGCACTCATCATGCTGCCGGGATCCCTGGTGATGGCTGTAATCAACCCCTTCGCAGGCAGACTGTTCGATAAGGTCGGGCCCCGGCCACTGGCCATCGGCGGGATGGCGGCTCTGGTGATCAGCTCCGTCGGGTTCAGCCTGCTCACCGACTCGACCAATCCCTTGTATGTGATCATCATCTTCATGATTCGCCTGATCGCTGTGGGGTTGATGATGATGCCGATCACCACGTGGGGAATCGCCTCAGTCGAGCAGCGTTACACCTCCGATGCCAGCGCGCTGCTGACCTCGTTACGAACCTTGGCAGGAGCCTTCGGCTCAGCGATCTTCGTCGCGGCAATGGTGGGGGCAGCCGGCTCTCCCGCACTGCGGAGTCTGGACATACCCATTCCGCACGCCATCGCAGGCCTGGATATCTCCTTCGCGGCGATGACCGTACTGTCAGTGGTCGGCCTGATACTCGCCATAATCGCCTTCAGAAAGCCCCGTGTTGCAGAGACGCCCGCTGTCGGCTAAGGTCACTTCACCCCACCTCATTGGGTCCGGACACTTGGTAAGCGTTCTTCTGCATCTACCTATCGAGTTCTCTTGAAGATGCATCACCCGACATCTTCACCGTCCATTCGGCCCGGATCCCACAGGCCGAGTGGAGGATCTTTCCAGTAGCCTGAAACCCGAAGAGAATATGCTCGGTTTGGATTCTCCATCTTCGATTCTTCTAGTGAGCGCCTCTACGGCCAACTCGGCATATTGATCGACCCTCGGGTCGATCGTCGTTAATGGCGGAATCGAGAATTCGCCATCAGGAAGATTATCGACACCAGTTACTTGCACATCAAGCGGAACATCGATATTCGCCTTTGTCAGGACCGATATGACACCGACTGCCACTGCATCATTCGCGCAGACCAGTGCGTCAGGCAGTTTTCCCCGTCGTATGAGTTCGAATGCCGCTTTCGCCCCTTCACCTCCGGTGAGACGATCACAGGCAACCACATTCCGCCAGACAATGGTACGGTCCCGGTTACGGAGCGCTTGGATATACCCCTGAAGACGCAGGGATGAGTTACCCTCTGTCGCCTTCAACACTTCCTTTTCATATCCGTCGTCCCCGATATGGCAGTGGTCGCCGAGTTCCTGAGGAGCACCGATGAATCCCACCTGCTGCGCGCCTCCGGACAACAGCCAGTCGGTGACGTATCTCACGGCTTCCGCATTGGGCATCGTGACCATGTCGCACAGCCCATGCGCAGAATAATCACCGGTAATCACCAGTGGATAATCTTGGTCGAACAATGGGGAAGAAGATGAAACCGGAGCGTCTGCAAACATGATCCAACCATCTGCGTTGAGCCTACGCGCAGCCGTCGCGAATTCGTCAATACGACCTGTGAATTCCCCAAATGTGCTAATGATGATCGCATACCCATGTGCACGTGCGCTTTTGGTGAGCAAATCAACGAAGTAACCGAAAAAAGGCTGGTCAAAATTCGGGATGGCAAGACCAAGAATCCCCGTACGCCCCTTTTTGAGTGCCTGAGCGGAATGATTGATGCTGTAACCAAGTTTTTCTATCGCCTTGTTAACACGGCTTTTTGTCTGTGGACGCATCTGACTGTCATTGTTGTTAATGACGTTCGACACCGTTTTGATGGAGATGCCTGATTCCAGTGCCACATCCTTCATCGTCACCTTTCGCGTTTCCATCGTTTGGTCTCCTTACCACCGCATCGGCAACGCCCCTCATTATATACATTCGGGGCAATGCCACCATGCGGTTCAACATTACCGATTGCGTTATTCATACCTCCATCGCGTGCACACGAGACGCTGCGACGATGAGTCATGAAAGGGATGCGCCTGGATCGATGCAATCAATCCAGGCGCATCCCTCACCCATGCAACCTTGTCGATTTAGCTGCGTTGCCTAGGCATCACCGCGACGATGAAGTCTCACCAACGGTAAACCCCCAAGAACCGCGACGATGACAAGCAACAGGGCCATACTCACATAGCTCCCCGTATCGGCAAGCGACGAACGCGCCTGCATCTCCTGGTGTCGCATTGTCTGTTTTCCCGAATCGTTCTGTACAACGTTTTGCTGCACGGAATTCGCAACGACCACGGCCGTATACCTAACGTGGATCTGAGAGCTGTCCGCCAGGACATAGGTCACGACAAATGGATAGGTTCCCGGCGACGCATCCTGCGGATCGTAATGCACGGAGTTCAGACGCACTTTGCCCGCCTTTGGCGCCGAGGTGACGACCCGTGAAGTATAGGCGCTGACTTCGTCAGGCTCCGTAAATGTAATCTCACCGCCATTGGATGCAACCATGATCCGTCCACCATCGAGGTACCTGTCCTCGGCTATGCTCACCAAAGCCGATAATGCCTCGTCCAACGATTGCCGCGCGGAGTCAACAGCGCTTTGCAGGGCCGAAGGATCATCCAAAAGTTTCTGCGCATCATCCAAGCGAGCAGCGAACCGCGCCCATGAGAGAGGTGTGAACTTGTCTTTTTCCAGATCCAAGGCACGCGTAACCAAGGACCGCAACTCGGTCTTATCGACAGAGACGGAGGATGTTTCGACCTTCTCGAAGCTCCACAGCTGAGCATCATCCGAATCCGACAATGTGTTCAACCTCACGCTGTCGTCTCCGGAAGCCGTCAGATACAGCGCTTCGTTGGCGACACTTTGCAAACGGTAGTATCCATCACCGGCATCGATCCGTTTCCATTCATACTTACTGGACCCTTCATCGACCCATTGAGCCACTCGGACGTTGTTTCTCGCCGATCCCCACGGTACGATTGCGCGCCCTCCCGATCTATTCAGGAAGGTGATGGATGAGGATGATTTACTTTGCATATGCCACTGCTGCGTCTTCGCTGCATCGCCATCACCGGCAGACGGCTGTTCCATCGTGATGTCCGGTATGTCACCGGTATAGGCGGCGTCCTGAGTCTTCCCACCTGTCCCGATTACCAGCCCCTTCGACTTGTTGGTCACCGTGAAATAATCACCTGTGGTATTTCCGAAATCGACATCGGCATATTGAATTTGCGAACCGCTGAAACCCGTATGAAGGATGAGCACACGCCCTGATGACAGGTAGGTGAGATTCCTGCTGTACCCACCACCCAGCGTGGTCTTATACCTAGCCCACTCACCATCGGACTTTCCCGTTCTGTTGATCCAGACATCGCCGCTACCTGAGGCGTTGTACAGTATTGATCCGTCAGGAAGAGCCACCGTAACCGGGCTGCCGCCCTGCGCCAGGTTCCCCGACCCCGCGACCGGTAAATTATTGGTATTCGACCCTTGACCAGTGATCTTATAGAATTCCAGCGGATTGTCGGAGATTTTGTACTTGGTGCTCCCGTCCCCACCCCAATCCTCATAGGTCATCAGCCATTTACCATCAGTAGTAGGTACGACATTGGTCATGCCGGGTCTGCCATCTCCAATTTTCCCGTCACTGAAGCTCTTCCCCGACGCATCCAAAACCGCATCGCTCCAAGCGTCGCCCTCTTCCCCGCTCCACGTTCTGTGAGCAAGTATCTGACCTTTGTTATCTGCACCTGTTTCGTCATCATCGGCCAGTCTGACTACTCCCGTTTCAGGGTCATACCCTGAATAATCGCGCTCATCAGAGTAATAGCATATGAGTTTGCCGTCATACACCATAAGATACGGTTCCCAGACAGGATCGACCTGGCTATACGTGTTCTGGGTTGAAATGATGTTGCCTGCACTTCGTGCACTGCCCCCTTGCCAGCCACCTTGCGTGACGATGCCTTGGACTTCCCAGTGCACACCGCCATCGGTACTGGAGAAGAGAGCAATCGCCGTGTTCTTCCGGTCTCCATCGGAGCTGTTATACCAACTGTCTCCTTTCACGGCCTTCTGCTCTTTGTAATATTCGTCATCTCCTGTGACGACACTCGCCAGCAACAAGGTTCCCGCGGAAAGATCTCCAACCCGTTCAGGAAGGGTATAGAGATATGGATTGGTCCAATTGCTGACATAGTCGTCATAATCGGCATTACCGGGCTCAAGCTCATGAGGTGATTTGACCTCGGAGATTTTGCTCCATGTTGCTCCCTCATCGTCGCTGGCATACACAGGCAGCGTCTCCCCGACAGGGTCACCGACCGAACGTTCGAATGTCGCGACGATACGGCCATCGGTGAGCTGAGCAGCCTTGGGGTATACGATGCATCCGCTGTAATTCCCCCCTTTGTTGCACCGTTCGGTCGTGCCATCCATCTGGTACATCGTCTGTGCTGCCGGCGTATATGCTCTTGCATCGGGAACGACAAGCACCATCGCCACTAGCATCGCGACCAGTGACAGGACACCTGTCACTCGTTGTTGTATGTGTTTATTCATCAGGTGAAACCTCTTATCTCTTCGTTGCGGTAAGTAAGACGCGCATTATGCCGTCCTGCAGGTTTCCCGGAATCCCATGCCGATCAGGATTCCAGAATCTTAAGGCCCCATGGTGCAAGCGTGATCTCTTCTCCTTCCCGAATGGCTGCCGCCTCGGCATTCGGAGCTGACTCCAACAGATCAGTTCCCCCATACGGAGAGGCAAATGTCTGTTGACGGGATGAATAATTAAACAGGTACGTCACTGTGCGTCCCGAATCATTGCTTCCCCTCCTGATGGCGATGTCTGTATTCGACTTCATGCCACGAACATTCACACCGGATGCAAATGCCGCATCTCTGATGATCTCCCGGATGACCTCGGGGGAAGTCATGGTACCAATCCATTGCGCCCAACCTTTCCCAAACGCATTGCGCGTGATGGCCGCATACTCCTTCCACCCATCGTGCTGGTATTTCGCCAAGACATCGGCACCTTCATGCACACGGACGAGTTCCATGAATGTCTGCGCCTTACCCCTGAGATGCTCCAGACCCCGGCCGAACACCAACGGCACATCTTCGGGCAATGTAAACTCCCCGTAATCCATACCGAACACGTCTGTCAGCCCGTGTGGCTGCAAATCATTCCAAATGCTTACGTCCTCGTCCGTAAAGAAGGACTTGAAAGTGGCCAACAGATGGCCGCCATGTTCGACGTAGGTCTTCAAACCATCGATCAGCACTTGGGACGTGCAATACAATGCCGGAGCAACCAGCAATTCGTATCGTTCCAGAGTCGAAATAGAACAGTCCGCAGGCAGAAAGTCCACTTCTATGTTCAGATCGAAGAAGGCATCGTACATCCACCTGACCACATCGTTATAGGCCACCAGACCGGAACTATCGCCCTCCTCATATGGTGAGGGCTTGGGGAAACCTGTAGATATTGCGAATCGGTTGAGCGCGGATAAGGCTTCGTTGCTGATGATGATCGCAACCTTGTTCCTCTTGTGCAGATTCACCAGATGGTCACCGATCCTGCTTATTTCCTCACCGAAGTTTTTTGCCTCTTCGTATACCGGGTTCGCCTCGAAATCATGAGAAAGCACACCTTTCCAATAGCTCTCAAAGGAATGATGAATCGAGTGCCAATGCCAATACATAACCGAGTTGGATCCGGAGGCCAGATGGCTGTATGCCTGTAAACGCAACTGCCCAGGGTAGGGTAACCAACCATTCTGCCCCTGCGCCTGCGTTTCGAGCACCAGATAGTTCTTGCCGTGCTTGAGTGAACGGGTCAGATCACCGCCAAAGGCAATTTCCCTTCCAGTCAGATGGTCTTCGGTTGGATGATAGATATCGACACCTGCGTAATCCAGGGCTTGAGCATTCTTGAAATGATCGGCCCAGGGTTGCACTCCGTAGCTGTATCCACGCCACTCGAGATCGTGGTTATGCGTCACGAACTGATCATCACGAGCGTATTCGCGCACGATGTCGGATTGCCATGCGAGATAGTCACTGACGACAGAACGTCTGAAACGGTCGAAAGCTCCGGAGAGAGAGGCATTGATGGTTTCGGTCAGATCCGGGAACTCGTCCCAGTCGGTAATCCTATTCGACCAATATGCCAGACCGAAAGCATTGTTCATGGCTTCCAAGTCGCCATCGAAACGCTGCCTCAGCTGCTTGGCGAAGGCATGTTGCACATCTTCGTTGAGCGCATCGTAATATTTCGTCTCGTTATCTATCTGGAATCCAATCACGCACTTTCGATGTGCCACGTGCCCAATCAACTCACGTATGATGCGCTCTGCGCACACGCGGAAATCAGTGTTGAGAATATCGATGATCTGCCGGGGACCGTATCGGCGTTGGCCCGCATGCTGGCGCACAAGTATCTCAGGGCTACGATGTGCCAGCCAAACCGGAATCGCATAGGTAGGAGTGCCGATGATTACCGATATCCCTGCTTTTTCCATCGCATCGAGTACACGGTCAACATGAGAGAAATCAAATTCTCCAGACCTCGGCTCCATAGTGCTCCACGTCGATTCCGCAATGCGCACAGTGTTCATGTGAGCCGCTTTGAGCATTTTGACATCCTCGTCGAGCCGATCATACGGCATGTATTCGTCGTAATAGGCCGCTCCGAAAAGAATGGAATGCTGTTGTGTCATGGTGTCTCTCCAGTTGCTAGGCGGCTGGTCGTCTTCGCCGCTATGAAATCTGTACCTAGATTGTTGAAAGCCCGCCGCGCACTCCACATCGTCGTCACGGCGGACTTCGTCATAATCCGATGCGTGTCAGTTATTCATTGACTTTGTATCCCTGTTGTTTGCCGTATTCGACAAGCTGGTCCTGCCAGTTCTTCAACGCTTCTTTGAAGGTGATTTTGCCGAGTGTCGCTTGGCCCGCGGTATCGGAGAAAATGGACCGCGCATAGACGTCGTATGGGAGGAATTGCCATTTGGTATTGACATCGTCCGCCGCTTTTGACAACACCTCGTTGTACTTCTGATCGCCGAAATACGGGTCCGTCTTGGTCAGGAAGGAGGAATCGGAAAGCGAGGCCTTGTCAGCAGGGAATTGCCCCTTGTCGACTCGTATTTTCACACCCTTACCGTGCGCTGCAAAATCAATAAACTTCCATGCGGCTTCCGCTTTATCGGTGCTGGACATGATAGCCAGTGTCGATCCGCCATCCTCACCGTTTGTGGCCTTGGTATCGAATGTCGGCGTATTCGCCACACGCCATTTGCCACTGCCATCCGGAGCCTGGTCATCAAGCATGGACGCCATCCATGCACCGATGGTCAGTGAGGCTATGTTGCCTTCGTTGAGCTTACGTGACCAATCGTCACTCCACCTCTTAGTCTTAGTATCGATAAGACCTTCATCAACAAGTTTTTGCCACCACTTCGCAAATTCCTGCGTTCCCGCATCATCTGTCAGATTGATGGTCAGATTCTCACCATCGACCTTGAATGGCGTGCCTCCTGCAGCCCAAATCATCAACTCCTCGGGAGCCGGCTCACCTGAATCAGCGGTGATGTAATAATCACTGCCCAGCGCGTGGATCTTTTTCGCAGCCTCGTAGTACTCCTCCATCGTTGTCGGAGCACTCGTCACCCCTGCTTTATCGAAGATCTCCTTGTTGTAGAACATCGCCATAGGACCCGAATCCAGCGGAAGGCCGTAAATTTTATCGTTGATGTTGACGGAACTCCACGGGCCGGGTGTGTAGAAGTCGGAGTAGTCTTTTGCACCGAATTCCGAGAGGTCTTTGAGCGAATCACTCAACGCGTATTGCGCGGTTGCATAATATTCAACCTGCGCCACATCCGGAGCACCTGATCCGGCCGATATCGCATTGTTCAGAGCGGTATATTGATCGGTGGCGGTTCCCGCGTTGGTGATTTTGATGGTGATGTTTGGATTTTCCTTTTCGAAAGCATCGGCGACATCCTTGAGTAGAGGTTCCCACCCCCAAACGTTGAGTGTCACTTTCTGCCCCGAGGATCCATCGGCAGCTTCACCACTTGATCCGCCGCATGCAGCTGCGGAAAACAGCATGACAGCGCTTAGTCCTCCGGCAATCATTTTCGTGAGCGACTTCATTGTCTTATCTCCTTCATTGTTGGTGTGTTCTATGTTCTTGTGTCTATCGGATCGTCCTATACGCTATTTCGGTATTCAGCCCGGCTACTCCTTTACTGCCCCCGCTGCCAGACCCGACTGCCAGTAACGTTGCAGGAGCAAGAAAGCGAGGATAAGCGGAATGATGGTGATCAATGAGCCAGTCACCACGAGATTCTGAATGGCTTCGCCACCCGCGGTGCTTGCCTGTTTGTTCCACTGATTGAGTCCGATGGTCAGGGGATACCAATCCGAGTCCTTGAGCATTATGAGTGGGAGAAAGTAATTATTCCATGTAGCGACAATCGTGAACAGTGCTGTAGTGACGATCCCCGGAGCCAACAACGGCAGGCTTATAGTAAAAAACGTACGGAATTCAGATGCGCCGTCCATTCGTGCCGCTTCCAATAACTCGTCAGGAACAGCTTGATCGGAGAATATCCACATCAGGTATAACCCGAAGGGGGAGATGAGACTTGGGATGATCATACTCCAGGGTGTATTGGTCAGACCCAGTTTTGCGAACAGGAGGAACTGCGGCACGGCGAGGGCTATTCCAGGCACCGAAATGGCTCCGATAACGACCGCGAAGACGGCTTTCCGGCCCGGAAATCTGAATTTAGATAATCCGTATCCACCGAGGATGGCAAGTAAGGTCGCACCGCCTGCACCTGCGACGACATACAGGATGGTGTTCACGAACCATCTGAAGAAAATCCCATCCTGGTACTGAAAGACACGTGCGATATTATCGAATAGCGCAAACGTACTTCCGAACCCCAATCCGAAGGTCGTCACGAAATCGCCTTGCGTTTTAGTGACATTGATAAGCAGCCACACCAGGGGAAACAGGCAATATACAGCCATGAGTGCCGACAGCACAGTCAGCAGCACGCTTCTGCTTGGATTGGCGGGATTGCTGAATCCCATACGTCGATAACGCTTGCGCTCTCGAGCTTCATCGCGCGATACTTTTTTCATTCTGGACTTCTGCGCGCGTCTGCTTTGTCGTCGCTCGGCGTCACCTCTAATAATGGTTGAGATGCTCACTTCATCTGCTCCTTCATGCTATTGAGCTGAACGATGTATGCGATGGCCATGGTGATGATGGCCATAACGATGGCCAAAGCCGCGGCATAATTGCTCTGTCCTCCCATGAAACTGAGGTTGTAGGCGTACATGTTGGGCGTGAAATAGGTGGTTATGGCGTTGCCCGGAACAATGGACTGCAACACCGATGGCTCATTGAAGAGCTGAAAACTGCCGATGATGCTGAAGATAACGGTTATCGCCAGGGAACCCTTCATCTCAGGAAGTTTGATTTTCTTTACTATCTGCCACTCGGTGGCACCATCAATCGCAGCTGCTTCGTAAAGACTGTGTGGAATCGTCGATAACGAGCTGTAAAAGATCAACATGTTGTATCCGACGAATTCCCAGGTCACAATATTGCCTATGGCGGCGAGAAGGGTATCGGGACTCAGAACGTCAAAGGCAGTTCCCAACACGCTGTTGAGGCTACCGACCAAACCATATTTAGATCCATAGATGAACCCCCACATGAGAGTCGAGACGACAGCTGGAACAGCGTATGGAAGGAATGTCGCGATCCTGAAGAATTTTGTACCATGCAATTTCATAGAATCTATCGCCAACGCCATCAATGCCGCCAGTGCCAGCATGATCGGCACCTGTACACACGTGAAAATCGTCACGCGACCGACGGCGCTCCAAAACTGTTCATCCGCGAACAACCGGGAATAGTTATCAAAACCCACATACTGTTCACCACCAATCATCTTCTTCTGGAAGAAACTGATATATAGCGCATAACAGATGGGTACCACGAAGACAAAGGTAAACACCACAGCGAAGGGACCCACAAACTTCCAGCCTCGCCAGTTGCGCCTGTGCTTCCTGACGAAGGTATCCTCGGCGGTAAGAGCTTCACCACGCGGCCGAGGATTTTCCGGATGCTGTTCTGTCATAGCAACTCCTCAAAATTCATACATCGTTGTAGTACGAGAAATCAATAAAATATATAGATTATTGGTACTTCTTAAGGCATAAATACAAATATTAACTTCATCGTTGAAGTAATAATATCACAACATATGAATGCGCACGCACGCGAGCACCGGATAGCAGACATTCAAAGGGGTGTTTCCGTATTCGCCTGTGGTGCTCGGGCCAGCCGCCATAAAGCCGTTATGCTATCCGGCTACTTGCCGCATATTCTTGGAGCCGCCCAGCACCGCCGTATATGCGGTCGCCTGCGCCTCGTCACCTAGGTATTGCATCAAGATGATGCGAAGACAAGGCATAGCCCATCCGAGGGCTGATTCTCATTCCATGCAGAACGATACCCAGCCCTTCGGTCCACGCAAAAGAACATAAACTATTTGCGCTTTGCTTTCCAACCCTTCGCGGTGGTGAGCAGGATGCGTTGGCCGATGCTTGCAGGATCGGCCACGATCCGCACGAGTTCCTGCGCCACATTGGTGAATGGCAGCGTCGGCATGCCGGGGACCTTATCCACTTGCTCCAGTGGCTTCGCCACCGCATTGATGCTCGCCGGGGCATCCTTGAGATTGACGGGATACGCGATGGTGTAATCCAATCCTGATTGTTCAAGCAAGGCATCGCTGGCCGCTTTGTCACGGAAGAACTTACCCAACACCGTGCGATAGGCGAACTTCATGAACCATGCCGCCTTATCCGCGGTATCGCCCGCGCCGAATGCGGAGACCATGACGATGCGCCTCACATCAGCGGCCTTCGCGGCTGTGATGATGCTGGGAACCGTCCGTTGCATGAAGGTGCCATCACTCACCGCTCCGGTTATCGCGACGATGATGGCATCCGCAGCCTTCGCGGCGCGCGCAAGCGCTACCGGATCCTGTGCATCCCCTTTGATTACCTGAACCTTGTCTGCGTTGCTCACGGATTCGGGTCGACGAGCATAGGCGATGACCTGATGACCGGCTTCCAAAGCGTACTTCATGGTTCGTGAGCCGACATTGCCCGTTGCCCCTACGATGACGATGTTCATGCTGCTTCTCCTTGTTGTTTCGTTATGCCGGTACTGCTGGCGCTATCGTTGCCGTCGCCCCGGAAGCACCTGTCGGCGCATCGGCGGCATAGTCCCGTGATCCGACGGAGTCGGAGGGTTTCACGAGGATGCTGCGTCTGCGAAGACTGAAGGTCAGGAGCATGATGAGGTTGGTCACCAGGAACATCACGAGGAACAAGGCCAATTGGCCATTGATGCTGCCTCCGATGGAGATGGCTTTACGCAGTCCGTCAATGGCGTGGGTCATAGGGAGCCACGGATTGACGGCTTTGAAGAAGCTGTTCGACAACACCACCGGGTAGGTTCCTCCCGACCCCGCCAACTGGACCATCAGGAAGAGCAGCATCAGGAATGCGCCCACCTTGCCGAAGATGACATTGACCACCGTGATCAGCGACATATAACCCAGGGCTTCGAAGATCAACATCAGCAGTGTGAGGGCAGGGTTCAGAGGATGAAGCCCCAGAAGCGTGACCGCAGCGAAGACCAGGCTTGCCTGCGCGATCGACACCAGCAGGAACAACGGCATCTTCTGGCGCCACCAATGCCAGCCCGAACGTGGGCGGTACCTCGGCACACCGGCCTCGAACATCATATTGAAGGAAAGGGCACCGACGAATAATGCCACGGACATCATGTATGGGGCCATCGCCGTGCCGTTGTTGGGCACGGAGGCCTCCACCGTTTTATTCAGCTTCAGCGGTGCGGAAACCGCGGCAGCACCAGAGGGTGTGGTGTTAAGAGCGCGAATGGCACTTGTCGCCTTCCCGAATTTCGTAGACATCGTCGACAAACCAGAAGACACCTGGGTCAATGCGGTCCCGACCGTGTCCTCGCCGCTTTTCAACTGTGCCGAACCATCCGCGATGCTCGATGATGCGCTTGCAAGTTTCTGCGAGCCCACAATCAGCGCGTCGCTTTGGGATAACAGCTTCCCCGTTCCCTGTGCGAGTGTCGTGATGCCGGATCCCAGTGTGTTGATGCCCGATCCCAGGGTTCCGACCGCATCCACATAGGTACGCGAAGCACTGCCAAGCTTGGTGGCACCTCCTGAAACCGCATTGCCGTAGGTGCTGATACCACTGCTGAGTTGTTGCGTCCCTGGCAGGAGTTGGGAGTCAATGGCCTTCTTCGCACTGCTCAGTCCGGAATCGAGGGTGTTGATGGCCTGTGCCGCACCCGGTAGAGCTTGGGTGGATTGCGCGGCGATGGCGGCCGAAGCCTGCTTCAATGCGGCCGTATCCTCCACCGCCTTGCTGCTCGCCTCCGGGCTGCTGACCGCGGACAACTTCTGATACAGAGCAGTTGAGTAGGTTTTCAGCGTGACGATATGCGTCTTCAGACTCGTCACCTGCTTTGTCTGGCTGATGCCCGAATCGATAGCATCGAGAATCTGCTGCTGCTCCGCGCTTCCCAGCTGCTGGAAGGCAGCAGTGTTCTTGACGTTCTGGTCGGCTGAATCCTCCTGGGAGCTGAGTAGCGTATCGAATTCACTGCTCAGAGCCTGGGACTCCTCTTCAATCTTCTTGCTGGTGTTTGCCGCTTCGGCTAGGGCATTCATCTGACTGCTGGTATCGAGCTGCTGAATGGCGGCATTGAGCTGTTGTATGGCCGTATTGAGTTTTGGCAGGCCTGCGGTGAGTTGCTGGATCTGCGCGGTTTGCGCGTCACTCATCGTCATGGAGGACGACAATTGCTTCACCCCGGATGTCAGACTGTTGCTCGCCTGGGTGAGTTGCTGCGCTCCGCTCCGGCTGGAGGAAGACAGAGTGGATAATCCCGATACCAGCTCGTTGCCCTTCGCAACGAGCTGCGACGCTCCACTCGATAATGCCGCGCTGCCCGTGGAGAGTTTGCCCACACCGGTATTGACCGAGGAAACCCCACCGGTGTATGCCTTGATGCCTACGGTCAGCGTATTGGCACCATCCGAGAATTCCACAGCGCCCTTGGAGAGTTTGAGGAGATTGGCGGAAAGCTTATCGCTTCCCGCGGCGATCTGCACGGTGCCGTCCTGGAGCTTGGCCGTCCCCTGTTGCGCGGTCTGCAAAGCGCTTCCGGTATCGGAGAACTTGGCAAGAAGGGTTTTCACATAGATTTCGGTTATCTGCTGGGAGACGCTGTTTTTCAAGGAGGTGGCCGCACTGGTGACCATCTTTGAAGCGGTGTAGTTGCGACCCTCGGAAATGGTGTAGGTGATGGTCGGTACGGTCGGCGAATCTCCGAGCAGCGTCCCCGCCTGCTTCGAAAGCGTGCTGGGCAGCGTCACCTCCATGTAATAGGTACCGTCCGCGATACCGGCATCACCTTGCTCGGCGGAGACGAAATGGTAGTCAAGCCCATCCTGCTTCTTGAGGCTCGTGACTATCTGCTTGCCCAGTGACAGCGAATTGCCAGAAACGGTGGCGGGCTCATCCTCGTTGACCACGGCAACGGGAAGATTCTCCACATTCCCATACGGATCCCACATCGAACTGAGGAAGATCAGGTTGTATAAAGCCGGGATCAAGCTCACCGCGATGACGACCAGTATCAGGAATATGCGACCCGCATTCTTAGTGTTCTTCAACGACAGCCTCCTTGCGTGCTGGGCACTTGGGATCGTTCAGACCAAGCGAGGCCCAGTCGACGACCCCATCCGAGTAATCGATCCCTTCCAAGAAGTTCGAAAACGGATATCCGCCCAGCTCTTTGAGAAAGAGGTTCTCAGCCCGTGCGAGAACGTCCATGATCTCGTTTTCGCTCTGCAGCACGCGGTCACCGTGGTGGAAGATCTTCTGTGCGAAATGCGATATGGCATAGAAATGACCATGACCCTCTATCGCATAGAACGCATCCAACATCGTGATCTCACCGATCGGGCGGGCAAGCGTGTATCCACCACCTTTGCTGGCGTCCGATGCGACCAGGCCTTCGGCGACCAGACGAGGCATGATCTTCTTCAGATATGAGGAGGAGACATCGAGGCGCTTGCTGATGACAGCGCTCTTGACGGGTTTATGCTCCTTTTGCAAGGCCAGCATGAGCAACACACAGGCCGCCTGTTCAAGGCTTTTCTTGATCTTCATATCAACACACCAATCCAGTGACAAACTTTATCCACGGATAATCATGCATCCGGTGACATACGTTGTCAACGGATACCCGCGTGGCTTATGCCAGCAACGAACATTCGCACGCCGAGGGAAGCCCGGCGAAACAATCGACGGAACATAGCGCCCCAATGTATGGGCCACCATCACCGACGATTGCGGGCAGAGCGAAATGACAAGCCTCCCGAAGAGCGCTGCTAGTACCGTTATGAATCGTGAACTATGATGCCGGAACCACGAATATCGCAGCCGAACGGAACACCATGAGCACCGGGAACAGTGCCGAACCGGATCACATCAGTGTGCGCGGGGCACGGGTGAACAATCTGAAGAATGTCGATGTCGACATCCCCCTGCACCAGCTGGTCGGTATCGGCGGCGTATCAGGAAGCGGCAAATCCTCACTGGCACTCGGCGTGCTCTATGCCGAGGGATCACGTCGATACATCGAAGCCCTGTCGACATACACCCGCAGACGGATGTCGCTGGCTCCACGGGCCGACGTTGATGAGGTGCGACACGTACCGGCCGCGCTCGCACTGCGCCAACGCCCCGGGGTGCCCGGCATCCGGTCGACCTTCGGCACATCCAGCGAACTGCTCAACGTGTTGCGCCTGATGTTTTCACGTCTCTCCAGCCACGTCTGCCCGAACGGGCACCACGTGCCACCCACCATCAACGTCGCAGCGGAACGACCCATCATCTGCCCCACCTGTGGGGCAAGCGTCGACGCTCCAGGTGCCGAGGCCCTTGCCTTCAACTCCGTCGGCGCCTGTCCACGATGCCAAGGCACCGGACTCGTGCGCGATGTGGACGATCGCACGTTGGTGCCCGACCCGTCAAAGACCATTGACGAAGGCGCGGTGCTCCCCTGGCAGATGTTCGGATTCAACGTCCAACCCGATATCGTACGAGAATTCGGCGTGCGCACCGATGTCCCCTGGAACGAGCTGAGCGAGCACGAGCGCGATATCGTATTCTCCGGCCCCGAAGAGAAGAAACACATCACACTCACCAGCGTCAAAGGCGTGCACAAACTTGATTTCACCTTCCGCAACGCACGGCTCACCGTCACCAAGGAGCTCGAGCGTGCGGACAACGAACGCAGACTCAAACGCGTCGCACGATTCCTCAGCGAAGGCACCTGCCCCGAGTGCAAGGGCACACGGCTGAGCGAGGCCGCACGCGCCCCACGGATCAACGGACTCAACCTGGCCGATGTCAGTGCCATGACCCTTGATGATGTGCTTGCCTGGGCTCCGACCGTGGCGCCCACCCTGCCGGAGGATATGCGATCGATGGCCCTGGGACTGGTGGACACCCTGGAGTCCATGGCACGTCGCCTGGTGGAACTAGGACTGGGCTATCTGACCCTGGACAGGGCCGGTTCGACACTCTCCACGGGCGAGCGGCAACGGGTCCAGCTGGCGCGTGCGGTGCGCAATGAGACCACAGGCGTGCTGTATGTTCTTGACGAGCCATCGGTCGGTCTGCATCCGGCCAATGTCGAAGGCCTGATCGGGGTGATGCAGGACCTGCTGAGGGACGGCAATTCCGTGGTGTTCGTGGACCATGACGTCCAGGTGCTGCGTCAGGCCTCCTGGCTTATAGAAATCGGCCCCGATTCGGGCAGGCAGGGAGGCCGGGTCATCGCCGAGGGAAGGATTCACGATCTGATCGCGTCGCAACAGTCTGCCGAGGAGAAACGGCAAGGGGTGAAATCCCACCCGGACGGTTCTAAGCTGGCCGGATTCCTGGCGGGGACCGAGGACATCGTCATACGAGAGCGCATTCCATCCGCTCAGATGTTTGACGACGGACGCATCAGCATGTCCACCGATGCGATCCACACCGTGCACCCTCTGGACATCAGCATCCCCAAAGGCAGACTTACCGCCATAACGGGCGTATCCGGTTCAGGGAAAACCACCATGCTCCTCGAATCGCTTGTTCCCGCCATCAATGCCGGCAGGAACGGGCATCTGATGCCCGAACACCTTCGGAGCATCGATCCTGTCGGCATCACCACTGCCCACGAAGTGGACGCCACACCGATCGGCATCAATGTCCGCTCGACGGTGGCCACCTATTCAGGGGTTATGGATGAACTACGCAAGGCATATGCCCAGACACCCACGGCACAGGCCGATGGGCTGACGGCATCGGACTTCTCCTATAACACCGGATCCCTCGCCTGCACACGCTGCGAGGGAACGGGCGAAATCTCACTCGATGTGCAATTCCTGCCCGATGTGGTCATTCCCTGCCCCGACTGCCATGCTTCAAGATTCCAGGCGCAGGCGCGCCGCTATCTCCTTGATGGAATTTCTCTGCCTGAAGTACTCGGTCTGACCATTCATGAAGCCATCGACCGATTGTCCGGCCTGCCTCGCGTAGCTCGCAAGCTGCATGCCTTCGACCAGTTGGGGCTCGGGTATCTGACCCTGGGCGAAGCCACTCCCTCATTATCCGGTGGTGAAGCCCAACGGCTCAAACTCGTCAACCAGCTGCACCGCGATCAATCGGATGCGGTATTCGTACTCGATGAGCCGAGCGTCGGTCTGCACCCTCTGGATGTACGCATATTGCTCCATACCCTCGATCAATTGACCGAGCGAGGTGCCACGGTTCTGGTCATCGAGCATGACCTCGACATCATCGCCAACGCCGATTACATCATCGATATGGGACCCGGCGGAGGAGAGCAGGGCGGTCGCATCGTAGCCACCGGCACACCGTCGCAGGTCGCCGACAACCCCCATTCAATAACCGGCCGCTATTTGCGCCCAGTGCTGTCACCCCGACGCTAGACGCATCACCCCTGAGGTCATCCCAATGTTCGATGAGCGTCCCTTTTCCGGTTGAGCACCACCAGCACGAGTACACCCGCGGCAACCCAGATGAATGGGACCAGGTAGCCGGCCAACTGTCCGACACCCTCGAAATAGGATGCGGACAATACCGCTCTCACCACGTTGCCGGTCGGCAACATGCGGCTGCTCGCGCAGCTCTTCGCATGCGGTGGCGACGAGGAGATCGGGCCCCTCGCCCGTGAGGGATTCCTCAGGATGTGCCACCTGCTGCACGACGATCTGAAGCTGCCGATCGAAGAGGTCAGGCGCATACTCGCCACCGGCATGCTTTCGATCACACTGTCCGCACTGGACTATCCACGCCCATCCGACGACATCATCGAGTATCTGGTCAGCGGGCAATCCACGGGCGCCTCACAATAGATAGCCGCGCACCGCATCAGCAGCCTCTCGACATGCGTAGCCCGCGCGTTTCCAGTATGACGGGCGGCGATCCCGCATCCACTCGCATGTTCGCGCCGAAGCACCTTTAATGGAATCCCAACAAATCTCGAACCGTCGGCTAACGCCCGTTCCATACGCTCCTGAGTACCAGGCAAGGCCCAAGCGCATTCGGACCTTCGACATCACCCAGTGAGAGGTATGGCAATCCATGCAGAAGATCCAATCGGGACAATCATTCTTGTATCGCAATAACGGCTATAAAAGCACGGTTCTGGAAACACGCATGACGGAGCGGGTACGTGGGGACTGCATGGATGTCGCACTGTCGAAAACAGCACGACGTTTCCCGGACATGACCCAAAAGCTGGTGGAGCGCGATGGCAGCTACTACCTCCATCCCAACCCGCTGTCACTGCATGCGGCCAACACGGACAGATTCCGCACCTTGGGAGGCCTTGAGACCGGCTACCATCTGATCGACGTCACATATACCGGCAAACTCATCAGGGTCGCCTTCCACCACTCGTTGTGTGACGGCAGAGGCGTGAAGCCCTTTATGGAGACCTTGATCTACTACTACTGCTGCGAGCGCTACGAGCAGGACTTCGACCACAGTGGAATCCTCACGCTCGATACGGCGATCGATCCCCGAGAATTCGAGGAGCCGCTACCTGGCGCTCCGTATGAGGTGGATCAGGAGGCGCTGAAAGCAGTCGACAAGGATGGTTACGCGCTACCTGAAAGCACAGCCGGCGCGCGGCACAGCTATCGCACGTCAATCAGCGTGGAACAGCATGACTTCGTAACACTTGCCAAGCGCTACGGTGCGACACCCGGCATCCTGGCCGCAGCGTTATTCTCCGAGTCGGTGATGAAACTGCACCCCGATGCGGATAAGGCGGTGCTCTGCAATATGGCGGCGGATATGCGATTCGCAGTCGGCGGATCACCCACCCGCAGGAACTGTACGGGCTCCATCTATCTGCCCTATTCGACAGCGGAGCAAGACGCAGGGCTCAGCGAGGTGTCATCCGCCTACCGCGCACTCATCGCCGAACAGCGTTCCGAGGATGCGTCAAAGCAGTCGATCAATATGCAGGTATCGCTTTTCCAGAGGCTTGACGGTATGGAGACGCTTGAGGACAAGCGGGCGATGATGTCGATTTTCGAACACCTGCTGCTCAATACCTATGTGCTGAGCTATGTGGGACGGATGCAATTCAACGATTTCGCGCGATACGTGGAATCGGTGCATATGTACAGTGGCGGCATCAAAGGTCTCACCCTCAACATGGTCGCGGCGGGGAACGTCATCACCTTTGACGTGCTTCAAGGCTTTGAGGGCGATCAGTACGCGCAATCCTTCGCCAGGGAATTGAGGGAACTCGGTCTGGAGTGCTGCGTGGGTGAGACCCTGCTGTGCGAGACAGGCGCCGACCACAGCCACATCACGGCCTCGCAGCAGCCCGAACACTGGTGCGCAACCGCATAAAGCTCCCGGTTCGGCATATGCCGACCCTCATCCGCCCCTCTGTGGCACGCCCATGCGACACTGCACACATTCGATGCCGCACACATCGGTACAACACACATTGGGCATCATCCGCACAGAAGACGTTCAGCAGGCATCCAGACCTTTCCACCAGAGAACACACCTCACTGTGATGGCTGCTCAAGAAAAGGGCAAGATAGCTGCTGTTCGATTGAATCATGGACAGTATTACAACAGAGCAACACCGCACATCGCAGGACGATCAACCCACGTCATCGCATATCGGGATAGCTGAGCGCCTTGGGTATCCCAAACATGTGGACGCGGATATCGTAATTCCTGTTTACAACGAAGAACACACACTGGATGCATGCATACAGAAGCTCGGCGGGATGCTGGCAGGGCATCTGGAATCACCCAAGGCATTCACGTGGAATATCATCATCGCAGATAATGCGAGCACCGATGATACGTGGAAAGTGGCGGAGCGACTTTGCGCCATGCATCCCGCTTTTCTGCGGGCCGTACGCATCGACCGCAAAGGGCGTGGCGCCGCCCTGAAGGCGAGCTGGTCGGAATCCCTGGCTCGCGTGGTCGCCTATATGGATGTGGATCTTTCCACGGACATCAATTACACCGGCGCACTCATCGGCTCACTGCTTGCCGGTGGGGCTGACGTCGCGATAGGCTCACGCCTTCTCTCCGAATCGGATGTCACCCGTTCCACAAAACGCGAGTTCATCTCACGGACCTACAACCTTATGCTCCGCACCTATCTGGGGGTCACATTCCATGATGCCCAGTGCGGCTTCAAAGCCCTCACCGCACGCGCCGCCCATATTCTGCTGCCGAAGGTCGAGGACAACGAATGGTTCTTCGACACGGAGCTCCTGGTACTGGCGGAAATGCGGCATATGAACATCTATGAGATTCCGGTCACCTGGGTTGAGGACAGCGACAGCAGGGTGAACATTCCGGACACGGTAAGCAAGGACCTGACCGGGATGCGACGCATGCGACGGACACTCAGGATGGAGAGAAGCGGACTTGAGACAGGACATTCGAGACCACGCTCGACGGCTGACAAATATTCGCGGCAGCGCTATCAACTATCGAGCGCGTACTCATCCATCGGATGGGACGCCCAAGGTCAACACGAATTACGCGGCTCACTCATCGAGCTTGCGAATGTGAAAGTGGGTGCATAATGACCTCATCGAGCGAAGGCTTTGCCGGGGCGGAACCCCGGATCGGCAGATCACGCGGCCGTAGCACACACGGCACCAGGTCGCAGAGGATCAGATCACATGCCTCAAGCGACCACGACAGACAGCGTGAAGGCGTCACCATCTATCGGCTGCCCAAAAGGAAGTTGTCCGATTGGGTGCTGCTCGGGTTGCTGTTGGCCGCATCCTGCGCGATCTTCTTCATCAATCTCACCGCCTCCGGATACGCCAATGAATTCTATTCTGCGGCGGCCCAGGCCGGATCGGTCAATTGGGAATCCTTCCTATGGGGGTCACTGGATTCAGGGAACGCGATCACCGTGGATAAACCACCGGCATCCATCTGGCTGATGGCCCTTTCGATACGCATATTCGGCTTGAGTTCCTTCGCGATACTGCTTCCACAGGCGCTTATGGGTGTGGCCACCACCTATCTCCTGTATGCGACGGTACGTCGATATTGGGGGAATAGCGCCGGACTCGCGACTGGCGTCGTATTCGCGCTCACCCCTGTGGCCGCCCTGATGTTCCGCTTCAACAACCCTGATGCGCTGCTGATTCTGCTGATGGTGGGAGCCGCGCACGCCGTGCTCCGCTCCTTGGAATACTCAGCCACGGCACGGGGCAACCGACGTCGCAGCTGGTGGATGGTGCTGGCTGGAGTCCTCATCGGCTTCGGTTTTCTCACCAAACAGATGCAGGTCTTCCTGGTACTCCCCGGATTCGCCATCGCATTCCTCATCGCTTCGCCAACCGGCTTGCTGCGTCGTATCGGCGATGGTCTGGCTGCGATGGGGGCCATCGTGGTGTCCGCGGGATGGTGGGTTCTGCTCACCGTGGTCGTTCCAGCCGATTCAAGGCCCTACATCGGTGGTTCGCAAAACAACTCCTTCCTGGAACTGACTTTCGGTTACAACGGTTTCGGCAGACTGACCGGCAGCGAGGAGGGATCGGTCGTCCCGGGTGGCTCCTCCACCGGTGGCACCAGCGGCGGCATGTGGGGCGAAACCGGTTGGACACGTCTGTTCGCAGGTGAATACGGCACTCAGATCGCCTGGCTGGCCCCGCTCGCATTCGCCGGAATCATCATCGGGCTGGTTGCCGTCGGCAGGGCGGCACGCATTGATCTGCGCCGGGCGAGCATCGTGATATTCGGTGGATGGCTCGTTGTGACCTGGGTGACATTCAGTTTCATGGCCGGCATATTCCATCAGTACTATACGGTGGCATTGGCCCCCGCAATAGCGGTTCTTGCAGCCATCGCCGTCGTCAGCCTATGGGTCTCGCGCAAATCCATATGGTCGAGAATCGTGTCACCAGTGCTGGTCATCGCCTCGGCGTATTGGGCTTTCACTCTTATGGGACGCAGCAGCTGGCTTCCATGGCTGAAATGGTGCGTGTTGGCGGTTGGGATCGTGGGCGGCCTGACGCTGATAGTCGCGGGACTGGCGTCCTCCAAACGGATCGCCCTGGCCGGGATGGCGCTCTCGGCGGCCTCTCTGCTCACCGGCCCCTTCGCCTGGACCGCATACACGATCAGCACAGGCCACACCGGTTCCATCGTGCTGGCCGGCCCCAGTGTCACCTCCTCAACCGGAATGGGAGGAGGTGCGGGAGGCGGCCCCGGAGGCGGCATAGGCGGCGGTATGGGATCAAACAGTGAAACGAACAGCGGCAATGAAGGAAGCGGCAGCGAAGGCGGCACTTCCGGATCAGCAGAAGGATACGGTATGGGCGGCGGCCCGGGAGGCAGCGATGGCGAAGGCAATGCCGGAACCCCACCAGAGGGCATGAGCGGCATGGGCCAACCGCCGAGCGGCGAGGGCGGCTCGGCGCCTGCCGAAGGAGGCACACCTCCGCAATCGGATTCGGAACAGGGGTCAACTCCCCAGAACGGCTCATCCTCCACGGGCGAGTCAGGCTCGGACGGCGGGACGCCGGGACAAGGCGGTGGCATGGGCATGGGAGGCGGAAGCTCAACAAGTTCAAGTATCGTGGCCCTGCTGAAGCAGTCATCCAGCTCATATCGATGGGCCGCGGCAACCACCGGCTCCCAGAACGCCGCGAGTTACCAATTGGCATCCGAGAAGGCCGTTATGGCGATCGGCGGCTTCAACGGATCCGACCCCGCCCCCACGCTCAAACAGTTCAAGGCTTACGTCAAGCAGGGGCTCATCCACTATTACATCGCCGGGAGCTCGATGGGAGGGACCCAGATGGGTGGATCGGATACGGCTTCAGAGATATCGGCGTGGGTCGCGAAACACTACACGGCAAAAACAGTCGATGGTGTGACCATATATGATCTGTCCTCATCCGCATCGTAGATGATGACCTGACCGGCTCCCGAAGGTCTGCTTCCTGTCAGCGGCGCAGCGCGCTGACAGGAAGCAGACCTTCATCGGATGCGGACGTCGCGATGCTGACGCCCTTCGCATTCACTCCGCTCCGAACGCCCTCCCCCGCTCGTCACCGGGTGCTTTGCCTTTCGATAACCCTGGAACTGGTCATCAGCAGATCAGGATGCGTGATCTCTCCGCGTATGCGTCCCAATATCCTCTCAACAGCCGTAGGTGCAGTCCAATCCAGACGCGAATCCATGGTGGTGAGCGGAATCTGCATATATGCCGACTCCTCGATATTGTCGAAACCGATGACCTGCACATCCCGGGGAACGTTGATGCCGTTCGTCTGCAGGGCGAAGAGTGCGCCAATCGCCAACTGGTCGTTCAGCGCCACGATACCGTCAAAAGGAACGGCGGCATCAATGAGCTGCTGCGTGGTGCGTGCCCCCGAACCGATGGTCCAGTCCTTCCTGGTCACCCCGACGCAGTCCGCGTTGAGCAGCACTCCCCGGCGCATGCACTCCTCGACGATCCCACGCAGACGCAACTCGGCGTTGCCTTCGACGGTCCGAAGCAGTTTGTCCTGGTCGAAGACCTCACGAGCCCCGATAACCGCCAGGGAGCGGCTGCCGTGATCGAAGAGATAGGCCGCGGCCGTGGATGCCGCCTGGACGTCATCGGGGGTCACATGGTCGGCACGCCCCCAGGTCGTGCGCGCTCCGACGACCACAAGGGGGAAATCCACGGTCAGATCATCCGCGGTGATGTCCTCCACCTCGCTCATGGAAAGAATCATGCCATCGGAAACCGTTGAATTGAATGATTGCAGCAGATCACGGGCACCTTTGGCGGAACCTTCCGCATAGGTGGTGACGTAGACGGAGAAGCCCAGCTGCCGGGCCGCATCGATGGTGCGATTGGCGAGCTCCGCAAGATAGGGCGGGGTCAGCGAGGGAACAGCAAGGGTGATGAAACCCGTATGGTCACGGTTGAGGTTGCGCGCCGCAACGTTGACACGGTATCCGGTGCTCTTGATGACCGCTTCGACCCGTTCCCTGGTGAGCGCGGTCATGCGACCGGTGCCGTTGATGACATTGGAAGCGGTTTTCAACGACACACCGGCTTCCCTCGCCACATCACGCAAGGTCGATCGCCGCTTCACCGCAGTGGCATGTTCGATCCGAGGATCTGCGCCACTCTGGGCGGACACATCGCCATCCGCCGTTTCCGCTGTCGTCATTGAGTTCACCTCTCCATTAACCGGCCTCCTCAATCGTATCCTCTCTGGAATCGCTCAGCACCCAAGAGAGGATACCTTTGGCTGCCCGGAGCCGGCGGCTTCGGAGGTGGCCCTCAATGGTTCAACACGGCGACTTCATCACCAGGAAACCATCGCGGGAAAGCCGGTATGAAGCCGGCGTTTGAATCCTCTGGACACCTTTGCCCGCTATCGGGGAACCGGATATCTCCGAAAGCAGCACGGTCTCCCTCGAGCGGTTCAGATAGAAATCGAAACAGGAGTCGGCGGAACGCCGGCGCATGTGCACGACGCCAGGGTCTTCATCCGCAGACAGCTTCATTCCCTCCCGCAGGAAAGCGGCGATATCCTCCCTGCCCAGATCGCATCCCACATAATAGACCTCGCCTCTGCCGTAGCGGTTTCGCACAATGGCCGGAACCCCATCCAGATCCCATTCACGGGCATCCCCTCCGGAATACGTGGCCAGCACCTCGGCATGCTCACCGATCCCAGTGACCTCGTTCGCCCACAGGCGCGATACATAACCGTTCGAAAGAGCAATCGTCTCGGGTTCGCCGGGAAGCTCACCCAGAACATTGAACTCTTCGCTGCGAACGCCGGCGATGTCCCGGAGCATGCCGGGGTATCCACCCACAGCGATGTGATAGTTCTCATCGGCCAGACCCGTGGCATATCCGATGACCACCCGTCCGCCTTCCTCGGCGAAGGCTGCGATACGCTTCACCGCATGCTCACTCAGCACCAGCATGGTCGGCAGAACGATGGTGTCATAGCCGCTCCAATCGGATCTGAGCGATACGACATCCGCGCGCTGCGAGACATCAAGGAATGCACGGTACCATTCCCGCACATCATGCCAATGACTCAACTTCGTGGTGGGCAGGGTCCTGCATTGGGTGGCCCACTCGCAATCCGCATCGAAGAGAATCGCTGATCGCGAGCGCACCAGTTCGCTGCCCTGCACGCCACTCTCGGCGAGTCTGCCCAGGATACCGCCGAGCTCGCAGACCTCCCTGAACACCTTGGAATCCTCACCTGCATGCGGAAGCATCGATGAATGGAACGCCTCCGCGCCGAAACGTGATTGCCTCCATTGGAAGAAATTGATCGCATCGGCGCCCATAGCCACATGTGCGAGCGCATCACGCATCAGCTCTCCGGACCGTTTCCTGCTGTTCAGCGGTTTCCACTGCACTGCGGATGTCGAATGCTCCATCAGATACCAGGGCTTGCCCAAGGCCAGGGAGCCTACCAGCGAATCGGAACAGAGCAGTTCATCCACATGGGACTCGCCTGGTGTGAAGTAGTGGTCATTCGATACAAAATCAACCTCATCGCTCCAATCCGCATAATCCATCGCGCATTGATCGGTGGACACCATGAAATTGGTCGTGAAGGGCTTATCCGGACAGATGCGTTCCAGCTCGTCACGCTCAGCCTTGTAGAAGGCCTTCAACGCATCCGAGCAGAAACGTTCGAAATCGAGTTGCTGGCTGGGATTCGCCATCGCATCGTTACCCATGTGGCATGGCAGCAGCACCTCATCGAAGGATTGCACCTCCTGTGACCAGAATGAAGTTCCCCAGGCCTCGTTGAGCGCGGATACGGAACCGTAGCGCTGCCTGCACCATTGGCGGAAGGACTGCAGCGCATCCGCGGAGTAGTCGTGACGATTGTTCCAGCCATACTCGTTGTTCACATGCCAAGCGGTGACATAGGGGTTGTGCCCGTAGCGGCGTGCCAGACGACGGCATACCTCAAGGGCGTAGGACTTGAATATCCCGCTCGTGGGGCGCCAGGATTGACGTGAACCCGGATTCACCACATCACCGTTACGCTCAAGCGGGAGCACCTCGGGATGCTTCTCATACAGCCACAAAGGTGCTGATGCGGTGGCCGTCGCCAGATCCACGGCGATACCGGCCTCACCGAGCTTGGTGATGATCCGATCCAGCCAAGCGAAATCCCAGCGCTGCTCCTCCGGTTGGATTCTGTCCCAACTGAATATGGCGATGGCCACGGTGTTGACGCCGGCCTTGCGCATCAGCCTGATGTCATCATCCCAAACATCCTCAGGCCACTGGTCAGGATTGTAATCCCCACCATAAGCGATGCCACCGCCCGTGGGCGTCAGCAATGCGGGCCATCGGAAATCCCGTCGTCGGGAACCCTGTTGCCGACTCTGATCATGACCAAGCATGTCACCTTGCAGCGATGCCATTATGCATTCCCCTCTCGTTTCGAACGTGAAAACAGCTGCTTGGCTATTCCTTGACAGCACCTGCGGCGAGACCGGACTGCCAGTACTTCTGCAGGAGCAGGAAGGCGACCACGAGCGGGATGATGGTGACCAAAGAACCCGTGATCACCAGATTCTGTATGGCCTGGCCGCCTGCGGTGGATGCCTGGTCCTTCCACTGGTTCAGCCCGATGGTCAATGGGTACCAGTTGGAATCCTTGAGCATGATCAGAGGCAGAAAATAGTTGTTCCACGTTGCGACAATCGTGAACAAGGCGGTTGTGACGATTCCCGGGGCCAGCAAAGGCAGAGAGATCTGGAAGAAGGTGCGCATCTCACCCGCGCCATCCACCCTCGCGGCCTCCAGCAGTTCATCCGGTACGGCCTGATCCGAGAATATCCACATCAGATACAAGCCGAAGGTGCTCACCAGACTGGGGATGATCATGCTCCAAGGCGTGTTGGTCAGCCCTACCTTGGCGAAGAGCAGGAATTGCGGCACGGCCAAGGCGATTCCGGGAACCGAAATCGAGCCGATGATGATCGCGAAGCAGAGCCTACGGCCGGGGAAGCGGAACTTCGCGAGCGCGTACCCACCCATGATCGCCAGCAGCGTCGCACCTCCCGCACCCAGCACCACATAAAGGACGGTGTTCAGCAGCCAGCGTCCGAAGATGCCGTCCTGATAGGTGAAAACGGTGACCAGATTGTCCCACAGCGCAAAGCTCTTTCCGAAACCCAGACCGAATGTCGATGTGAAATCGGCCTGTGTTTTCGTCGAATTCACCAGGAGGTACAGGAAGGGGAAAAGGCAATAGATGACGAAGAGGGCGCAGACGAAGGTGAGGGCGATGCTCCGGCTCGGGTTCGCGGGGTTGCTGAAGCCGTTTTTCGCCGCGCGCCGTCGTTCGGCCTTCTCGTCGCTGATGGTTCTTCGCGCGCGATCGGCCTCGGCTTTCCTGGCTTTGCGCATCTCCTCTTTGAATTCGACAGATCGTTGGGCTTCCTGCATCCTCTTCACTTCATCTGCTCCTTCATGCTCTTCAGCTGCACCATATAGGCGATGGCCATCGTCATCACGGCCATCACAATGGCCAATGCCGCCGCATAATTCGATTGGCCGCCGGCGAAGCTGAGATTGTATGCATACATATTCGGCGTGTAATACGTCGTGATGGCATTGCCTGGAACCATGTTCTGCAGCACGGACGGTTCGTTGAACAGCTGGAAGCTGCCGATGATGCTGAAAATCACCGTTATCGCCAGAGAACCCCGCAACTCCGGTATTTTGATCCTTCTGATCGTCTGCCACTCGGATGCCCCGTCGATGCTGGCCGCCTCGTAGAGGGCATGGGGAATCGTGGAGAGGGAGCTGTAGAAGATCAGCATGTTGTACCCGGTGAATTCCCAGGTGTTGATGTTGCCGATCGCCGCAAGCAGCACAGAAGGTTTGAGCACATCGATATTCGTCCCGAACACATCGTTCAAGGAACCGACCAGACCGTATTTCGACCCGTATACGAAACCCCAGATCATGGTGGAGACGACGGCAGGCACCGCATACGGCAGGAAGGTCGAGATACGGAAGAACTTCGTTCCGTGAAGCTTCAGACTATCCAGGGCGAGTGCCATGACGCCCGCGAGGAACAACATGATCGGCACCTGCACCACGGTGAACAGGGCGACCCTCCCCACGCTGCTCCAGAACTGCGCATCAACAAACAGACGGGAATAGTTCTGCAGTCCGACAAAACTCGTGCCGCCTATCATCCTGTTCTGGAAGAAGGATATCCACACCGCGTAGACGATGGGGACAACGAATACGAATACAAACACCAGCGCGAAGGGCCACATGAATTTCCATCCACGCCAATCCGCTCGATGCCTATGCACATATCCGGCCTCCTTTCGAGGCGAGGCCGTCGTCGACGGCTGCTGTGCGGCGACAGCGGATCTGTCTACCATTTGTTCAGACATGATTGTTCCTTAGATACTGGCGCGTGCCAGGCGCGCCGGATATAACCTCATGAAGCGGCGAGGCAAGGGTCCGATGCGGACCCCGGCCTGCTGCGTGATATGCGTGTGCATGCGCCTACTTGAGCGTCACCGTGTAACCTTGCTGCTTGCCGTGCTCGGCAAGATTCTTGGCATAGTTCTGCATGGCCTGCTCAAGTGAGATCTCCTTCGTATAGGCTTTTGCGATCTCATCGCCATAGGCATTCTGGGCATACGGGTTATAGGGGAGATACTGGAATGCGGTTACCGGGCGCTGGGCGGCCTCGGAGAGCACTTTGTTCACGTTCTGCCCGCCAAAGTAGTCATTCGTCTTCTTGTTGGAGGCCGTGGTCGGATCGA
This sequence comes from Bifidobacterium psychraerophilum, assembly GCF_000741705.1. GTDB lineage: Bacteria > Actinomycetota > Actinomycetes > Actinomycetales > Bifidobacteriaceae > Bombiscardovia > Bombiscardovia psychraerophila. The sequence goes on from NZ_JGZI01000007.1 coordinate 143,141, forward strand.
CGAATTCCTTCGAAGACAGAATCGACTTCAGACTCGGGAAGGTACCGGTATCCGCCATGATCTGCGCGCCATCACCATGCGTCAGATAATCTATGAATTTGTAGGCGGCAGCCTGGTTCTTGGACTGCGAGACGATCGACAGCGCAGAGCCGCCGTCTTCGGCGGAGACTTCCTCGCCCGATTTCCATTGGGGCAGCTGGGCCACACGCCAGTTGCCGGCCTGATCGGGAGCGCCGCTGATGAGGTTGACCGGCATCCATGCCCCTATGGTCAAGGACGCCAGCGTGCCGTCATTCAGCTCCCTATTCCAGTCATCCGACCAATTCGTGGTTTTGGTATCGATCAGATCCTCGTCGATCAGTTTCTGTTGGAAGGCGATGTACTTCTGCATTCCAGCATCCTTGGTCATATTGATGGTGATGTTATCGCCATTGACCTTCCACGGCTGGGCGCCCGCCTGCCATGCCTGTGCGGTGAAGGGCTGGTAGTCGTTCGCGCCACCCGAGACGTTGGTGATATACGAACCTGTGGCACGGATCTTCTTGGCCGCCGCATAATAGTCGTCCCATGTCTTGATCTGTGCGGCATCGACCCCCGCCTTGTCGAAGACGGCCTTGTTGTAGAAGAACATTTCCGGTCCGGAATCGATGGGAAGGGCGTATGGCTTGCTGTCGTACTGCACTTTGTTCCATGGGCCCTGCGCGAAATCGCTCTTGTACGAATCGGCCCCGAATTTGCTGAGGTCGACCAATCCTCCGGTGACCGCGAACTGCGTCACCGTGGGGTCTTCCAGCATCACCACGTCCGGGGCCCCGTTGCCCGCGGCGATCGCGTTCGACAAGGCCGTCGACGTGTCGTTGGCCGTTCCGGTGTTATTGAACTTAACGGTGATGCCCGGGTTCGCCTTTTCGAATTGTTTGATGATGTCCTTCATCGAATTGCCCGAGTCCCAACCCCAGAACACGATCTGACCCGTCGCGTTCTCGGTGCTGGCATCGGTGCTATCTGCCGAGCTGCCGCATGCGGCGAAGCCGACAAGCGATGCGGCTGCCACAATCGCCGCAAGCGTCTTTTTGGAATTACGCATGATGTCCTCTTTCCACCTTTCAGGAGTAACGATGCCCAACCGTCGTTGTTGTGCATTGCCGTCCGAATATGACCCTCAATCACTTGGATGTCCCGATGGTACTGCTGTGTACCAATACAAACGATACTCCGGTGTACCAAAATGTCAAATACCTGTTTTCTGCTTAGTGAGCTGATACGAATCATCATGGATCCGCCCCACTGGGAAGCACGACAACACGGGAAAAAGAATCCACACATCAGCACGCCGAAGACTCGGCATGTGCCCTATCCGCATACCCCTCCGACCGCCGCCACCTGCCCCGGACCGATCCGCCGCGACTGCCGATACGGCGGGGATCGATGATCCTCACGCCCTACGTCAATCCGCCATGTGCCCATAACCCCATACGGCCGCACGGTCAGGCACGCGGGAGGCGCCGCCCGATAGCCGTCGGGCGATGATAAGCTGGCCCTTCCCTGCACATCATCGAAAGACAGGCAAGCATGCGTTCAGTCCGTCAAACAGGTATGGGCATGATGAAACGCATGGGCAGCTTCGCAAGGAACGAGAGACAGACCGGCCTGCTCATGCTGGTCATGGCGCTGGCAGGGCTCCTCGCTTCGAATATCCCCGGGGCATCGCAGATCTACCGGCTCGTCTCTGACGCCACCACGAATCTTCCGCTGCCGCATCTCGATCTCTCCGTATCGCAATGGGTGCAGGACGGGCTGCTGACATTGTTCTTCCTGGTCATAGGCCTTGATCTGCGACAGGAGATGGCGAGCGGATTCCTCAAGAATCCACGCAACGCCGCCACCCCCATATTCGGTGCGATCGGCGGGGTCATCATCCCCTCCCTGCTGTTCCTCGCCATCAACCTATCCTCGCCATCAACCTCCCATGGGTGGACCATTCCCACAGCCACGGATATCGCGTTCTCCGTAACGGTGCTCTCCCTGGCTTCGAAGCACGTGCAACCGGCGGTCAGGGCCTTTCTGCTCACGCTGGCCACAGTCGACGACGTGATAGGCATCCTCCTGATCGCAGTCGTGTATTCGCATCCCTCATCGGCTTGGGCGCTGCTGGCATTGGCGATCTGTCTGTCGGCCTGGTTTCTGCTCATCCGGATGCGCAGACCCTTCTGGCCACTGCTTATCCTCGTCGGTGTCGGTGCATGGTACGCGATGATCGTGGCCGGCATCCACCCCACGCTCTCCGGGGTCGCCATCGGACTGCTCACGCCTGCGCTGCCCATCCACCAGGAAGACTCCCCACGGGCGGAGCGGTACAGACGAAAGCTTTCGCCCCTCTCCGCCCTGATCGCACTGCCGCTCTTCGCCTTCTTCGCCATGGGGATCCCCCTGAGTGAAATCAGCATCAATACCATCGCCAGCCCGGTCTTCCTGGGTGTGGTCACCGGGCTTGTCGTCGGCAAACCTCTTGGCATCATGATCGCAGTGAAATTGTGCGGGTTCGCAGGACTCAGAGTCGGCAATGCCACGCGCCCCATGCAGCTGTTCGGTGTCAGTCAGCTATGCGGCATCGGTTTCACCGTGTCGTTCCTGATGTCGGGGCTGGCGTTCAACGAACAATCCATCGTCGACACGGCTCGTTTCGCGGTGCTCGTCGGGTCATTGATCGCATGCCTTCTCGGCGTGCTGACCCTCAGGATCGATGAGCGTCGACGTCCCGGGTCTTCCCGCGACGGTAGAGGATCAGGCTCGGTGCGGCAAGTGCGATGACCACGACCGCAGCAATCACCGGATACAGCGAGGTCGGGATGCCGGACTGCCCTGCGGCGGGAATGAAGGTCATGACGAAGGCGCAGATGCATGCCACGATGCCCATACCCGCCATCAGGTAGAGCGCGGGGGCGCGATATCCGCTGTTTCCTGTTTTATGCAGACGACGCAGGTTGATGCTGGCGACGAACATCAGGATGTACATCATCACATACAAGGCGACGGCCATGCCGATCAGCAGCGAGAACACCATGGAGACGCTCTTGGGGAAGACGATGTACAGGCAGGCCAGAACCGTGACGATCACACCCATCAGCAGCAGAATCCCCGACTGGGCCCCGTTCCTGTTGGTCTTTCGGAAATAGTCAGGCAGGCAGCCATCCTCGGCGGCATTGAAAAGGCCGCGGGAAGGACCGGAAATCCAACTGATGATAGAGGCGATCGCACCGAAGACGATCGCCAGTCCGACGACACTGCCCATGAATCCGATGTGGAAGGTACTGAACATCGTTTGGAATGCCTTGACCGTGCCATCGGAAAGATTGACATCCTTGGGCAGCACCATCGAAAGGATCAGTGTGGGGACAATGAAAATCGCGAGCGCACTGACGAAAGCGATACCGACCACATGGGTGTAACGCTTGGGATGCTCCATATGCTGGGCGTGGACCGCGTTGACCTCCATGCCGCCGAAGGCCAGGACATTCTGCACGACCAACGCGATGCCCGCGATGTTGGTGAAGTCCGGCATCACGGAGCTCTCGGTGAGCGTTCCCGAGATATGCTGACCAGTCGCCAGCCAGGCCACACCCAGCACCAGCAGCAGGCAGGCGGGGATGATCGTGCCGATCAGCCCGGCACCCGACGCGACCTTGGCGAACAGATTCCCGCCCTTGAGCGTAAGCCATACGGCCCACCAGAAAACCACGATGATGACGATGGTGATATAGATGCCGGAATCAGGCAAGGAGTTGAGGCCGAAAGCAGAGGCGCCGGCAGCGGCGACGAATGCGAGCTGAGCTGGGTACCACACCACATTGTGTATCCATTGCATCCAGACGGCTATGAATCCGAAGCGTCTCCCCAGGCCTTCCTTGACCCATTCATACACACCGCCCTCGTAGGTCGCTCCGAGCTCGGCGGAAACCAGTGCAGTGGGCACGAAGAACATGACGGCAGGAATCAGATACAGGATGATGGACTGCCACCCCATAACCGCCATAGCGGGCAAACCACGCAGGCCTGCAATCGTGATGATCGTCATGATTGACATTTGCGATACTGTGATCAGGGTTTTCTGAGGTTTCACCGGCGATGTGCTTTCCGAGCCACGGGATTGACCGTTCGGCTTCTCGACTCCATGGACGTGGAAAACCTTACTCTTATTTTCCTCCACGGCTTTCCTGTGTCCGTATGCGGGCCGGAGAGATCGGTCCATGCCCATACCCGATGTCTCCCATCCGGTCAGCAGACCCGTGCATGGTCAGGCACCCCTTGGCCTCCGACACCACCTCTCGACTGCACAGGCTCCGCCTTGGATCGGATCGCGGGAGAGGCCTTGGAAACATAGAGATTGCCCTCGATCACGAAACGTCGTAGGCGATCAGCTGCTTTGGATATACCGATGCGAGGCGTGCGAAGGATGCGCTCCCCTGGCCGAAGCGGGGCATATTGCAGGATCAGGGGAGCCTCTTCCAAGTGGTGACCGTACAAACGCATATCGATACCGAGCGCCTGGCAGAGTTTGGCCGGCCCATTCGTCAGCTCGACCGACCGCTTGTCCCGCCTTGACCGCAATGCCTCGATCCCCTCGATCGGCTCGACGGCACGCAGCAGCGCACCAGCCCCGAAGCCCTCGGCACCGGCAGTGATGTTGCAGCAGTGGTATATACCGTGGGAGACATAGATGTATGTGCATCCGGCACGTCCGAACAACGCCCGGTTGCGATTACTGATGCCGTGGAAAGCATGGCTTGCCGGATCATCCTGGTCATAGGCCTCGGTCTCGACGATGCGCACGCTCACCCGGTCACCATGCAGACCACTCGACAACACGCATCCCAGGAGCCCGATGGCGGCATCATCAGCAGACCGCTCCAGGAAATCAAATTCAGAATTCAACATGCTGTCGTCTCCGCTCCGATCGGCCATCCGCATCCCACTGCACCTGTATATATCCGTTATAGGCCCTCGATGAGCCGTCCCATGCCTACACGGTGTTCCTTTCCTCACTGCAACGGCATGCATCAGACCAATTCCCAAGCCAAGCCCCTCGCAAGCGGGCAACCGACGCTATACTGCTAGGCAGCATGGAGAGTGGGGACATCGGCAGCAGCACTCAGGCCTGAGTCCCCCGAAGAGAGATGGCAGGAGGTCATCACCCGCAATGGTCGAAGGCACGGAGCAGACGGCGAAATCGGAACAGACGGATTTTCTGCATCATCTCTTCGTGCCGGTCTATATGCCGGCGATACTCTTCGCCACCGGTGAAGGCGCCCTTATCCCTGTGGTTCCCCTGACCGCCAGAGCGCTCGGTGCCGATCTGGCGACCTCCGGCATCATATCGGGCCTTCTGATGATCGGGGTCGTACTCGGCGACATCCCCAGCGGTTTCGCCGTCTCCCGATGGGGTGAGACCTTCGCGATGCGGGGTGCCGCCATCATCGCCATCATCTCCGCCATCGTGTGTTGGAAGGCGCCCAATCTCACGGTTCTTGCCGTGGGCGTGCTCATGATCGGCATCGCATCCGCCACCTTCAATCTTGCGCGCCACGCCTTTCTGACCACATGGACCCCACCGTGGTATCGGGCCAGGGCCATGTCGCTACTCGGAGGCACCTCCCGAATCGGATATTTCGTCGGCCCCTTCCTCGCATCCCCTGTGATCGCGTTCGCCGGCGCGCAAAGCGTGTATTGGATCCATGTGTTCGCATGCGTCACGGTTCTCATCGTGCTTCAGGTGATGCCGGACCCCGAGAAAGCACTCGCCCACAATCGCGCAAGCGCCGAATCACACAGGCCGCAGACCCTGCCAGGCGCATCTGCCCCTTCCCCAACCCCACTCGCCGCATCACTCAGCCCCACGACGAGGCACCGTCACCGCTTGCCTATCATCACCTACTTCCCCGTCCTCATCAGGATGGGTACGGCAGCTGGCATCCTGCAGATGATGAGGGCGTCGCGTCAGGTGATCCTCCCTCTTTGGGGCGTGCAACTCGGCATATCCTCACCTCATATCGCACTGATCATGGGCATCGCCGGGGCGGTGGACCTCTCGCTGTTCTATACCTCCGGACAGGTAATGGATCGCTTTGGACGACGCTGGGCTGCGGTGCCCGTTCTGGCGGGTATGAGCATAGGGCACTTGGCGATGCCCTTCGCAACCGCGGAATGGGGATATATCCTCGTCGCCATCGTCATATCGGTAGCCAACGGCCTTGGCAGCGGCATCGTGATGACACTGGGATCGGACCTTGCCTCACGTTACGCGCCGGATGACATGCCCAGCTTCCTGGGAGGATGGCGTACCTCCACAGACTCCGGGTCGGCGCTCGGACCGCTGGCCATATCCGCCATGACGGCAGTCGCGGGGCTGTCTTCGGCGGCATTGCTGATGGGCTGTTGCGGCCTCTTCGGGGCCTTCATGATGCAACGCTACATACCGCGGATCGTTGGCAAGTAGCGCTTTCTGCCTTCCGTACCGCACCGTTGCCGACCCTGTGGCCTTCTGCGCATCGGCTATGACGGCACGGTCCGCCGCCATAGCCGGCACTACTGATTCATCAGTTTCCGGGTATCGGAGACCATCGTGTCATACAGCCCTTTGTCCTTCAGCCACTGGATGGTGCGTGTGTACTCTTTGGTGATGCCGTAGAACACCGATCCGGAGGACAGGTCTCCCCCGCCGGACAGCTGGAAGGAGACCCCTATCAGCAGGCGCTCCCTGGCCGGGTTGGTGGTACTGGCATCCGGATCCGAACTCAGCATCGTAGAGGCGAAATCCGTGTCCGGCATCGATTCATAATCCTCGTCAAGCAACCTCGCAAAGGTCTGGGCATCGGACGCACCCATCGAGGTATCAGGACCATTCAGGTCTTCCAAGCCGTTCGGGAAGGCGGTGTTGCCATAGAGATCACTTAACGATGACGACTGTATGTTGCCATATCCCAGATGCTGCAGGCTGGTGGCTTTGCGGAATCCCGGATCATTGATCAGGCGCTGATATGCGGGACTGCTGCCGATGTACTTCTGATACAGGGTGTAGCTGCGATCCATCGAGGATCCCGAGCGCATCCGGTAATGGAAGTTCATGAACCAGGTATTATCCCCGTCCGAAGAGCACCCCGGGCAGTTCGCCGAGGATGCATTCTCCGTGGAATCCCCACTGGCACTCGAGGCACTGCCCGGAGTAAAGAGGGAATCATATTGCGGGTCCTTGGCCCTGTCGACTATCTCCGCATGCAACTCACGTACCGCGGCGAGCGATTTCGCGTCAGTGAGCTCCAGCTCGCCTCCATATGTACCGGCATACGGCAGAGTCATCAGATCCATGACGGGGAGCGTGGCCTCCGCTATGTCCTTCTCCTCCGGCAGACGACTCTCATACCCGGTGATGTCGGTGCATGTCAAGGAGAAGAACACCGCCGCCAAAACCAGGAAAGCTCCGAAACGCTTCAGGCTGCCCATCGTGAACACCTTGATGGTTCCGCATAGGATCATCGAAACCACGACGAAGATCACGGGTGCGCCAAGCGCGACGCCGAGGAAGAAGAACGCATGATGCGGCCTGACCGGCTCATATGTCGATGCGATGGATTCGATCAGCAATCCGATCAGACATGCGCCCACGAAAGTGGTCAACACGGTGGCTATCAGGTTGAATCCACTGAAGGTGACGTGGTTCCCCGCATGCTCCGACTGGAAACGACGATACAGCGCCATCGAAGCGTAGAGGATCAAAGCGCTCACCCCGATGAACACCACCATCGGCCATGGGGACAGACGGGCGCCGTTCCTTGCCAGGTCAAGCAGGGGGTGCATCCAGGCGATGCCATCGACCGTCCCGTATGAGAAGCCATACAGAAACATGCTGAGCACAAGCAGTGTCAGTGCATACAGTGCAGGGACTATGGCGTTGAGCAGAACGGACACCAGCGCCGCGATGCCTATGTTGCCGGTGAGGATCGCGGCGAGCACCGAGAGGGAGTAGACGAACAGCATGATGACCGAGGCGAGGATGAACCAACGCAGCAGGTCCCCCATATCGGGGATACGCTGTCGTGCGCTCGTCGACCCACCGGCCAGACCGACTTCCGCGGAAACAGGTGAGCTCCCGACCGGAACCACATTGCCGTATCCAGTGCCCGATCCCAGGAAACCTTTGAAACCACCGCGCACGAAAGGCAATAGCGTTATCGTCAACAGCAGCTGCGGGATGAAGAGCAATATGAAGCCTGCAATCACATTGCTGCGGAACAGGCTCCCGCGGGTCAGCGGCATGGAATGGACCACGGCGACCCGGCCCGTCGAATCAAGATAGGAGAAGACGGCGATGGCCATAAGCATCGGGGCGAGTATCTGATACGCCAGAAAGCCGATATTCTCGTCGTTCAGCATCGATTGGATGGCATACACTCTCGCATCCTGCGCAGTATTCGAGAGCATCGCCACAACCGGTCCCGATATCAGCAGAACGGCGCTTCCAACCACCGACATCGGCCACAGACGTTTGATATTGTGCCTCACCATGGGCCAAGAGACGAAACTTCCGGTGCTTCTGGTTCCGCTGCGCTTGCCCTTCGCCTGGATCACGATAGGGCCGCCCGTCGTCACCTCAGAGGATGCTGCCATGTTCATTGCCTTCGCCTCCCAGTTGATACATGAATACTTCCTCAAGGGTCAGTGGAATCCTGTCGAACAGAATCGGACGGGTACGCCGTACGAAGTCGTCAAGCTCTTCCGCGGAGTTGCGTACGACCAGGTAATCGACTGAACCGCTGTCGCGTCGATCCAAAACGTTCAGGGAATCATAGAGGTCAGGAGCCTGTTGCTTCCCTGGGCCATAAGAAACCTGGAGTTTATGGATGTCGGATTTGAGATCGTCCAGATCCTTCTCGATCACAACGCTTCCTGTGTTGATGGCGCAGATGCTGTCGCAGTAGCCTTCCAACTCGCGTAGATTATGCGAGGACACGACACTGGTCATACCCCTATCCGCCGCCGCATCAACGATCAGCTCCCATATGCTCCGACGCACGATGGGATCAAGACCATCCAACGGTTCGTCCAACAGCATGAAGGCGGGTTGACGCGCGAATGACAGGCAGAACACCGCCTGTTTGCGCATACCTTTGGACATGCGTGAAATCTGCATGGTCCTGTCAAGTTTGAAATGGGTAACCGAAACGTCAAACAGATCCTTGTTCCAGACACCGTCGTACAGGCCGCTGAACAATCTGCCTGCCTCCCGCAGCGTGAATCCGTTGAAGAAGGAGAGATCGTCCGGAATGAACGCCAAGTCTCTTTTGACGGCGGCGTTCTCATACACCTCTCGCCCATCGTATGCGATAGTGCCACCATCCGGTCTGAGCACACCTGCCAGCAGGTTCAGGATGGTGGTTTTACCCGAACCGTTAGTGCCGACAAGGCCATATATCGAACCCGACGGGATCGTCATATCAATATTCGACACCGCGGTATAAGACCCGAAAGTCTTGGTAACGGACCGTATTTCAATCATTGTTCCCCCTTCGATCCTCCCGTGGTGAGAGTTCCGAAACACCCATCTCCTCCAAAGCCTGTGCGACGACATCATTGAAGACCGCATCGTCCGGAATGAGAAGACGAAGTTCCCGCAGGTCGTCCCGAAGACGGGACTGGGCTTCAAGCAGGAGCCTGTGATCCGGACGTATATCCTGTGGCGCATGCGCGAAACTGCCCACGCCGGTGACACTGTATATATATCCCTGCTCTTCAAGCTTGTGGAAGGCCTTTTGTATCGTGTTCGGGTTGACGGTGAGCTCTTTGGACAGTTCACGTACGGATGGGAGCTTCGCTTCGGCGGCGATGAGCCCCGTAAGGATCTGTTCCTTGATACCCGCCACCACCTGCTCATAAATGGATTTGCGGCTTTTAAGATCTATTTCAATCATCTACCGCCTCCTGCATGTGTCGTTGCGCCAATGTATCGGAGCTCGCGGCAACGGCGAGACCCAATGACCGATGCCCAGCCACGGCGTTTGGCGACAACAGCCACAGCAACAAGCGAACTAACTGTACTATATCACATAGTACAGTTAGCGATTACTCCAGCTCCACTCTCGGAACATCAGGCCATTCCCCAGCCCACTGCCAGGCCGGCATGCAGGAGAAATCCCGCCCACCGTCGGAGCCTCAACAGGCCGAATTCGTTTTGGCGTATCTCATTACTAGATTGAACAGTATGGCGAATAGACTGCGGCAGACGGTAACACCCCATCCAGGCGAACAACATCAATTGGGAGGTGAACAATCAAAACTCAATTGGCTTCGCGCCGGGGTCCTCGGCGCGAATGACGGCATCGTCTCGGTGGCCGGCACCATCATCGGTGTCGCAGGCGCGGGGTCGGATGTGCGGGCGCTGCTTGTCGCCGGTTTCGCAGCGCTGGCAGCAGGCGCCTTCTCAATGGCAGGAGGCGAATACGTTTCCGTAAGCACGCAGCGGGACACGGAACGGGCGATGCTCGACAAGGAACGATGGGAACTCGAGAACTGCTGGGACGATGAGGTCGACGAACTCGCGCAGATCTACGAGACCAAGGGCATCTCGCCAACCACGGCAAGGACTGCCGCATTGGAGGCGATGCACACCGATGCCCTGTACGCACATGCCACTGATGAGCTGGGGCTCGACCCGAACGAACTCATCAACCCGTGGAGCGCGGCCTTCTCCTCCTTCGTTTCCTTCACCGCAGGCGGTTTGATTCCCCTGCTCTTCGCGCTGCTGCCGATCCCCACGGTCGGGAAAATCGTCGGCATTGTCTTCGCCGCAGCGATCGCACTCTGCCTCACCGGATTCATCTCGGCCAAACTCGGAGGGGCCGACTGGAGGAAAGCCGTCATCAGAAACGCCGGGATGGGCCTGGGTACCATGCTCTTCGCCTGGCTCGTCGGCCTGGCCTTCAACGTTTCCACCGGGGCGTAGCGTCGAGTCTCCACAGACCCCCTGCACCCTCACCAGCCCGATCGGCAAGCCGGGAGACACCACGGGCCATTGGCATCATGCCGAATCCGACCACCCGCTTACACGCCGATGTCACCGCCCCGATAACGACGGGGACGTGATGCCACCGCACCCAGGATGGCAAGAAGGGACAGGATGACGCCGGTCAGCCCGAAAGCCGCGGGCGTACCCAGCAGGCGAATCAATGATGCAAGAGCGATGATGGGAACGATCATGCCCACATAAGCCATCATGAAAAAGCCGGCTTGCGAAGCGGCGGCCGTATCCGGATGAGAGCTCGATGTGACCGATCGCAAGGCTTCGGCGAACAGTATCCCGGAACCAAGCCCCAGTACGATGCCACCGACTTCGAATTCAGGCAGAATCACCCGAATCACGGCGGCGGTGACAACGCCAAAACCACCAATGAACAGTGCGATGCCGATCCATTGCCTCCATCCGGTGCGGATATGCAGCACCGTCAATTGCCCGACCGCGCTGAAAGCCATAACCGCGCAATACAACGCAGGCCCCGCGATCGGTGTCCTGACGGAGAACACATCCGCCAGGACACCGGGCCCCAAAGAGGCGTAGACGGAGAATGCCGCGAAAGCGGCCAAAGCGGAAACACCGGCTCCGACGTATCTCATCAACCCACCGTCAGGAACCCGGGGCAGACGTACGGCGAATCCGGACCAGGCCCTGTCCTCGGCGGCACCTCTGCCACACGGCACCAAGGCGGTGCAGAGGAGCACCGCAATCGATATGTAGGGCGCGCTGAAGGGATGCCCCACCGTACGCACCACACCTGCCGAGAGCATGCTCCCCATGCCCAGACCTCCCAGATTCGCCAATGTTGACACTGCCGCGGCCAGTGCGGTGCGCGCTTCCCCACCCCGTGCGAGCCCCTCGCTTATCGCAGGAGGCACCGAGGATACGGTCAGGGCCACGGCGAAACCCTGCATCACTCTCGCGACAAGCAATGCCGCCACTCCCGGCAACAGCAGGATGCCGACAGCCAGCAGGGAGACGATGATGGCCAGGGTCATTACCTTGAACCTCCCCCACGAATCCGAAAGGCCACCGAACAGCGGCAGGGCCACGAAAACACCCAAGGCCATGGCACCGAAGGCAATGCTGACCCCGGTGCTTCCAAAGTCATATCTGACCTCGTAATACCCCCACAACGGCGTGGTGATGGTGACCGACGACATGACAACGAAAAAACACCAGGCCGCTGCCCAGGGATTCCTTGCAGATACGCCATGCTCACGCTGATGCACGACCACCCTCCTCTCTGACCACCCATATCGTCCCGACTGCCGTTCCGATCGTTTCGAATGCCGTCGCCACCCCAGCCATTGCGGACCGGCCGGGAACACCGGCGGCATCACTCCTCGGTTCTTTCACACGAATCAGTTCTTTCACACGAAGAAGATACGACCTGGAGCGCAGACCATGTCAAGCCGCAGGGGGATACACTGTTCCCAGATGTTTCCCGAAATGGTGTGTGCTGTTGACGCCATCAGAGGACACGGAGGGGGAAAGCATGAAGGACATTGCGATACTGCTGTTCGATGGATTCGAACCGCTGGATGTGTACGGCCCTGCCGAGGTGTTCGGCTGCATCGAGCGCCTGGACACCTCGGGCAAAGCCCCACATGTCATTTACTGCTCACTCGAGGGTGGCATCGTGCATGGTTCCTTCAACACCGATGTTCAGACCATCGCGCTGTCGGCGGTGCAGGACGGCGTGACGATGCTCATTCCCGGTGGGCCGGGCACCCGTGTGCTGGTAAAGGATCAGGAGTTCCTGCGCACCTTGAGGCAACAGCTTCCGCGCTTCTCACAATTGCTCACCGTATGCACCGGTTCAGCGGTGCTCGCGGCCACAGGCGCGATCGACGGCAGACGGGCCACGTCCAATAAGCGCTCCTTCACCTGGGTGACAAGCGTGCGCGAAGAGGTGCACTGGATCGGCCACGCGCGTTGGGTCATCGACGGTGATCTGGTGTCGTCTTCCGGCGTGAGCGCCGGAATCGACATGGCCCTGGATGTCACGGCCCGCAGCTATGGCAGGGCATTCGCCCAATCGCTCAGCACAGTCATCGAATATGTCTGGAACGACAAGTCCGAAGAGGATCCCTTCGCGGCCGTATAGTCGATCCCACCCATGACGACACCGGCTATACGGCTATGGTGCTGAAACTGATCGCGCCGAAGCATGCCTCGCCCGATTGCGCATGCACTGACACCCCGGTATCACCCTGCTGAAAATACACCTGATCGGAATGAACGCATTCGCCGTCATTGACGAAGACCTCCACCGATTGCGTATCCACCAGCACCGTCACCCGGACATCCACGGCATCCGGGGGCAAAGGCGAGCGGGTGACCAGATGCGGCGCGAAGAGGAAATGCTCAAGCTCCGCATGGGTGCGATCGAGATAGAAGCCCTGCGAATCCACACCAAACTCCGTGTATCTGCTCCCGTCGGCGGACTCACCGATTCGGATGCTCGCCCCTTGTGCGGATTTCATCGATATGCATGCATCCATGCGGTAGGACCGCGCACAGAAGGGCAGTCTGATGCCCTCATCGATCCCATCACCCGCCCGCACGAGAGCGTCCGGGATTTCGAGTCTGTCACTGGCATACCGTTCCAGGGCATCAACCGGTCGGGAACGCAGGGTGTACCGGCCATCATGAGCATGCAGCCGTATCTGGCGAACAAGCGACATCATGCCGTTGAAGCCGTCACTGGCATCGCTCGGCACGCTTCGGGCCGCGTAATCCCAATTGTTCATCCAGCCCATCCCGTAACGCTGCCCCGGATCATCGGGATCCTCCCACGTCACCGCCGCATACCAATCCCAGCCGTAATCCAGCCATTGTGGTTCAGGATCGTCGGCGAGGAACCGCCCACCCTGCCATGAACCCGTCCAGTACGCATAGGTATTCACTTTGCCCGCCAGCGTACCTTGCACACTGATGCCCAACACCCAGTGCGATGTGCCGTCGTCGGCCCGCATCTCGAACAGGTCAGGGCACTCCGCTCCGCCGATGTTCTGCCCCTCATAAGTAAATGGCGGCAACTCCCACCAATCCTTGAGATTATGGGATTCATAGAATGCGACTGCGTGCTTGCACCCTATGGCCGCGATCCAACGGCCCTCCTTCGCATCCCATGCGACCTTGGGATCCCTGAACCAATCCGAAGCCGTTGTATTCGGGATGACGGGCTTGCCGTATGGCTCGAAACTCGCACCCCCATCATGCGAGTACCAGAGATACTGCTCCTGTCGATGACCGTCCCCGTCGGTGGGCTGCGTCACCAGGGCGATAACCGTTCCGGCACCGAAGCCTGCGGTGTCGCCGGTGTCGACCACAGCCGAGCCGGACCACGCGGCGAAGTCACCATCCAGGGGGATGGCAATGCCTTTGTCCTCAAAGCTCACGCAGTCCTTGCTCTGCACCCGTCGCCATTCCCCCGGCAGGTAATACGTGGTGCTGTATAGGTAATACAGGCTGAATGACCCGTTGACGTATATTGCCCGTTGCGGATCGTTGAGCCATTGCTCGGGAACCGTCAGATGATAGGCAGGCCGCAGGGAGACGGCCGCCGGTCCAGCCGCTTTGCCTGCGTCATCCGAAACAACTGCGTGCCCTGGAATTCGGGCTCCGCTGAGTTCGGGATTGTTGGCGTCATTGCTCACTCGGTGACCTCCTCATCGTGTCAAGGAAATTACTTGTCCGTCTGCATGGATTCCGAACCGACCACCGATTCCTTCTCCACCAAGGCACAGGCGATTTTTACCTCAGAATCCTCCAAAGAGGGCAGAACCGCCCTCGTGGGTGGTGGCAGCACATCCGACACATCCCGATCCTCGATCAGCGATATCAGCTTGCGCGTCCCCCAGCAACCCATCTCATAGTGAGGCAATTCAACCGTCGTCAGATAGGGCGAAAGGGTCTCCGCGAGGACCTGGTGGTTATCCACCCCGATAACCGAGAGATCCTTGCCCACCGCCAGCTTGTGCCATGCGGCGGCCTGATACACGCCCCATGCCCGGGCATCGTTGAAACAGAAGAATCCGTCCGGATGCAGATCATCCATCAGACGTTCCGTCGATGCCATCGCTTCGGCACCGATCACGGGATTCGTAACCAAACGCTCGTCGAATGCAAGTCCGCGTTCCGCCAGCGCCTGACGATAGCCTTTGAAACGACCGACCTGAGCGGCGATATCGTCATCCAAACCGATGTATGCGATGCGTCGGCATCCTGCGTCGATCAGACGCTCGGTGATGTCTTTGCCGATCTTCACCTCATCCGGCACGATCGATGGCAGCTCGCCCTCCACATCCGTTGCGTCCACCAATACCAGGGGGTAATCACGCAGCGTGCCCGGTACGGATGTCCTTTGGTTGAACATCCGTGCATACAGGAAACCATCAACACCGTATTGCTTGAGCGTTTCGATCTCGCTGGATTCCAAGGCCTTCTCACCGTTGGTGTTGACGGTGAGCAAGGTGTACCCGAAGGCACGTGCGGCATCCTGGGCCCCGAGGATCAGGCGCCCGGCGAATGGCGTTGTGGCGATCTCATCACTGATGAAGCCGAGTATGCGGGTCCGGTTCGTCCGCATGCTGCTGGCGATACGGTTGGGCCTGTACCCCAGACGTTTGGCCTCCTCGCGGATCCGGCTGGCTATGTCAGGCTTGATCCGACCCATATCCCTGTTGTTGAGAACGAGCGAAACGGACGAAACGGAGACGCCTGTGCGCTCGGCTATCTCCTTCATCGTGACAGCTGCCATCCTGAACTTCCCCTCACTCTGCCCGTGCTCGCATTGGAATTCATCCGATATGGCGAGCAATCATACGTCAAACGTTACACTCGTTGCGACCCGGTCTCAGCCGCAACAGATGAACCTCACAAGGGTTTTCACCTGCTCCGGCCTCCGCGATGAGTCAGCCTTTGACTCCCGACGATGCCACCGAATTCACGAACTGCTTCTGGAAGATCACGAAAACGAGGATGATCGGCACCGTTATCAGTGAGGAGTATGCCATGATCTGCCCCCAGGATGTCGTCATCTGCTTGAAATACTGGACGCCGACCATAACCGGACGAAGATTCTCCGATTGGACCACCATCAGCGGCCAGACATATTGGTTCCACATCGGCAGGAAGCTCAGGATCACCACGGTCGCGGTCGCGGGGCCGGAAAGCGGCATTACAATGCGCGAATAGATGCGGAACCATCCGGCGCCGTCGACACGGGCCGCCTCATCCAGGTCACGGGGTATCGACTCGAAGTACTGCATATACAGGTATACCGAGAAGGCGTTCGCGATGAAGGGAACGATCTGCACATGCAGGGTATCCACCCACCCCTGGGTGAAGTAGATGCCGAACTGGTCGAATGCGACGTTAGGGAGCTGGTTCACCCACCACAGCAGCGGAATCGCGTAGGTCTCAAAAGGAACCATCAAGGTCGCCAGGATGAACATGAAGATGATCTGCTTGCCCCTCACCCGCAGGCGGCTTATCGCAAAGGCCGCCATCGAGTTGATGATGACGCCCAGGACGACGGTCACCACGGTGATGATTACCGAATTCATCAGGAAGGTGGCGGCCGGTACACGTTCGAATACCTGCTCGTAGTTGTAGAAGGACATCTGCCCGACGGGCAGGAAGGCCTTCCACGAGCCGATATCGGACATGATCTGGTCGTCCGGTTTGAACGATGACACCACCATGAACAGCAGGGGGAATGCGAAGAGGCATGCGAAGAGGATGCGCACGATCCATCCGCCCAAACCCACATGCCCGTTCCTGGCTTGGCGTTTTCCTCTGCTGCGCACATCATGCTTGGTCACATCGGCAATGGCATGAGTTGAATCCGTCATATCGATCTCTTTCTCAAAAGCTCAGGTACTGTTATTTCTCACGCGTCAGATAGCGCAGAATTCCAGTGATAACCATGATGATGATGAAGTACACCAAGGTGATCGCGGAGGCGTAGCCGGTTTCCTGCTGTTGGAATCCGGAGCGGATGGCTTCGTAGACGACCGTCGTCGTCGAATCCCTGGGACCGCCCGAAGTCATGACGTTCACCTGGGTGAACACGCTGGTCGCAGCGATGGTGATGGTGATCAGGATCATGTTGCGCGTGTTGATCAGGCATGGCCAGGTCACGTTCTTGAACTGCTCCCAAGGAGAGCAGCCGTCCAGCTCCGAAGCCTCGTACAACTCCTCCGGCACGGTCTGCAGACCCGACAACCAGATCAGCATATGGTTGCCGACAGCCTGCCAGATCGACATGAAGATGATCGCACCCAAGGCCGTTTTGGGATTGTTGAGCCAATCCACACCGTGGAAATGGCCGAAGGTGATCTTCTCGATCACCACATTGAGCATGCCGTCGTTCTGGTAGATGAACAGCCAGAGCAGCGAGACGACGACCATCGAGGTGACGACCGGCAGAAAGTACACGGTCCGGAAGAACACCGAACTTCTGACCTTCTTATTGACCAGTACGGCAAGCAGCAGGCCCAGACCCGCCTGAAGCGGCACCACCGCCACGGTGAAGATCGTCACATTCCTCAATGCGGCCCAGAAGGTCGGATCCGAGAACATCCTCGTGAAATTGTCGACTCCGATGAAGCGCATGGGCACAGGTGAGACCGAACGCGAATTCGTGAAGGCCAGCACGAAGGAGAGCACGACAGGAATCGCCACGAACAGCAGCAGGAGCAGCGATGCCGGGGCCAGCATGGCCCAACCGACACGGCTTTCGTTTCGTAGCTCACCGCTGCCATGTTTGGCGGTATGAGTCTTCCCCGTCCGCACGGTGTTCACACCGGCATGTCCACTGCCGCCGACGCTGCTGCTGCCACTTGCGATATTCATGCTTGAGGTGCTCATGATTGGTCCTTGTCCTCGGCGGTGGCATCGGTGCTCGCCTGGTATCCGTCGGCACCCTTGATGTTGCCGTCGATATGGTTGACCGCCTTATCGAGGGAGGCCTGGATGTCGGCGCCGTTGATGATGTCGTTCATGGTTTTGGCGAATTCCACGGAGATGAAACTGTACGCGGGCGTCTCGGGACGCATCTTCACATTACGTTTCGAGATCTCCACAAAGATCTCCATCACCCCGCCTGCGGAGAATTCTGGAACCATCTCGCGCGCGGCCTGGCTGGCGGGAATATTCATCCCGGCCTTGGAGATCGGAGCCATGTACTTGTCCTGCAGGGAGAAGCGAATGTAGTCCTGCGCGGCGGCTTTGTTGGCGCAGGTCTTGGAGAGGGCGATCTCCCATGACCCACCTGGGCTGATCGAGCCCTGCCCGAAATCAGTCATGGGCATGGCTACGATATCGTCGATATCCTTCGCGTACTTCTGGAATGTGGACCAGACCCACATGCCGCCATAGAGCAGTCCTGATTTGTTATTGGCGAAATCCAGTCCGGTATCCGAAGCGCCTTTGGTGGTGATGTAGCCCTGCTGCACCAGATTGCGCATCCACTGGGAGAATTCCACGGCTTTCTTGCCGTTGAGCTCGCCGTCCGCGCTCTGGTAACCATTCCGATTGATCAGATCGCCGCCGAAGGATTGCAGGATCGGGCCGAATCCATAGGCGTACCATTCGCTGGTGGTGTCCGCCGTCCCCATTTCGAAGGGATAGCGCCACTCGCCGCTGTCTTTGAGTTTGGCGAGCGCGTCCTCCATCTCGGATTTGCTCCAGGGCCGGTCGATGGTAGCCACGCGAATGCCGAGTTTCTTCAGAACCGAGCGTCTGGCGAATAGGCCCACCGTCGCATCGTAATTACTGAATCCATAGACCTTGCCGTTCCACTTTCCCGATGACGAGGGCAGCAGCTGATCGCCTCTGGCCAGTAGCTGTTTCTCGGTGAAGGGTGTGATGATGTTCGCCCAGGCCCAGTACGGGACGTTCGGCTGATCCACATCGACCACACAAGGCAATGAGCCCCCGGTGGCCGCAGAGATCACGGATGTGTTGTATGAGGCCTGCGGGAAGGTTTCCAGCTTGATGGTGGCCTTTTTGTCGGGGCTGGCGTTGTAGTCCTTGACGATCTGCTTGACGACCGCCAGTTCCCCATCGTTCCCGGCCAGATGGGACCATACGGTTATCTCATCCGCATTCGCGCTGGCCGCCGCGCGTGCGGCCTCCCCACAGCCCGACATCGCCACGATGCCGAGTATGACCAGGCCGGTTGCCGCTCGTACCAGCATCGGCCGTTTCCTTGATGATGACATGGCGCCTACCTTTCTCCCTCGTATCTCTGCTGTTTCATAAGCTCTGCTTCTCTTATCGCATATCCGTCGTTCAGTGACGCGCCTGATCGACCAGAGGTGCCATCTCCCTGGCGACCCTATCGAAATCGATGGTGTTGGCTTTGCGCAGCACCGCGATCTCATCCTCGCCGAGATTGCAGTCGTACCCTCCGCAGATTCCTCCGCAGATGGCGCCCAGGGTATCCGTATCACCGCCTATGCCTGCGCATGTGCGCACGCATTGCCGGGTGTTGCCCCGGTAGCGATAGACCATCGAGATCGCGGCAGGAACCGTTTGGATGGTGTCCAGGCCCGTTCCCAGGAAGTAATACAGTTCATTCCTGAACTCTTCTTCGTCAGGGATCCCGGCGATGCCGCGACCGTATTCGATTCGCTTGAGAATATCCGGCGTTGGGAGTTTGTTCCCATAGCGCGACGCGATCGAGGCGCTTCGCGCGATGACGTCGTAGTATTCATCCCAATCGACATCGTCATTGGCGAAGAGATAGCTGACCGCTGCGGCGACCACGGATGCCCCCTGAATCGCGATCTGCGTATTGTGCGTGGGCAGGCATATGGCGGATACATTGCTCACCAGTCGCTCCATATCGTCGCAGCTGGAGATCAGACCGATCGGGGCGATCTTCATGGCCGCGCCGTTCGTGGTTCCCCAGATCCCAGATTCGCTCAGCGGAGTGCCATTCTTGATCTCCTCCACCGCGCGTTTGGTGCTCGGCCCCGCGACGACGGCGCTTTTCTCGTCATGATCGAGCCAGTCAATCAGATATCTGACAAAGATCTCCGCTTCGACCTTCCCGCCGCTCTCGATGAGCATGTCGCACAGGAATACGGCGTTTTCCGTATCATCCGTGACGGTTCCCGCATCCAGATGGCGGATGAAGGTGCCCAGATCGTCAGGGCTCGGCTCGAAAGTCGTGATTTCGCCATATCGCTTTTCGATCTGCTCCTTCGTGAGGTTCTCGGTCGGCATCCCCATCGCATCACCGTAGGCGATGGACAGCAACGTATCGAGCACGCGATCTGCGGTTGTTTTCATATGCGATCTCCTTGCATGTGTTCGGAAAGGAAGGTCTCCGCTTCCTCCCTGGTTGGAGAAGACAGGGCTCCATATTCCATACAGGTCAACGCGGCGCATGCCGAGGCGAAACGCAATGATGATTCGAGGGGCTGATCGCGCAGCAGATGTTCGGTCATCAGTGCCCCGATGAAGGAATCGCCGGCTCCTGTGGTGTCCTTCGCTGCGATGCTGAAGGCGGGGATATCGTAGCGAGAACCGAGCTCATCCACGGCGGTAACCCCTCTGCCGCCTTTCGTCAGCACGATCAGGCCACTGAAGAATCCACGGATGAAATCGATCTGCTCATCAGTCTGGTAACTGCCCGAAAATGGTCCGATGCCCTCCTGGCAGGGGGCGAACACATCGACGTGATTCAAGAATTCAATGAGGAAATCCCTGTCCACGCCTTTGGAGAGCACCGTTGCGAAATCCTCCTGCATGTTGAACACCACAAGCTTGCCTTGTTCCTTCGCACGAATTGCGGCGGTAAGCGACAACCGCGCCGGGTTCAGATCCAGATACACAATAGATGCCTCATCGATCAGCTGAAGCGACGCCTCGGCTTCCTCGACGGCAGGAAGGCTTTTACCGCCGTCCGAATCGAGCACCAATGCCTTTTCGCCGTTTTCATCGACGTAGATCAGACAATGCGGGGCCTGATAACCTCCGCTTTGCCGGATGACCCCGCGGGTGTCCACACCAAGTTCCTGCAGGCTTGAGATGATGAGGTCGCTGTCGGCATCCTGGGCGACTTTCGAAATCGTCGCGCTTCGGGCACCGAGCCGTTGGGCCTGGACGAGGACGTTCGTCCCGCTGCCGCCCAGCATCCGCCGGGTTGAAAGCACTGTGCAAAAGCCATCGCGAATGGGCAGATGATCTACGACCTTGATGGTGTCGAGAGCGCTTCCTCCCAATCCGAGAATATCCATAGTTCCCCCTCATGGCACCGGTGCTTCCTTGCAGAACCGAATGCTTCTGATCTTCGCTGACCAACCTTTCGCAGTCGAGACTATCGTGTCAAGAACGTGATGTCAAACGATTGACGTTTCCCTAGACCGACAGTCTCCTCCCTCATGCGAAACGCGCGAATTCACGCATTTCCCCAAAAAAGAAACCATGTGGTAACTTAATTGCGTCACAACGTTGTGAAACAAGGAGGATTCTTATGTCCGAACAACACACGCCCACACCCATCCCCGATCCGGATGCCCTGGTCCATGCCATACCTGCCGACCAATCGCTGCCGGTGCAGGAGGAGACCGCCGAGGTGGCGGCGAGCAATTTCTCTGCGGATTCGTCGCCCTTCAACGACTTCGGCGAACGTCGCTTCGTCAACAAACTCAGCTGGTTCGGCCCGCTGAACCTCGTCACCATCCTCGCCTTCACCATTCCGACAGCAGCCGCCGCGTCACTGTTCTCATTCATGTATACGGTCGTGCTGCCGGAGTCCGCAGCGAACACCGCCATCGGGTTGACGAATGTTTCAGGCGCCATGACCGGGGCCGTCTTCGCAGTCCTCATCGGATTCCTCTCCGATAGGACGCGCAGCCGCCTGGGAAGGAGGAATCCCTGGATACTCACCGGCACGGCGCTGTCGGCCCTCGGTCTGCTTGGATTGGGCGCGGTCAGCTACTCCGCGGTCTGGGCCGTCATCATCTTCTTCTGCCTCTTCCAGGCGGGGCTCAACATGTTCTATGCCGCATACACCGCACTGCTGCCTGATCGCGTGCATTCATCACTGCTCGGCCGCGCATCCGCATATTCGGGTTTCGGCAGCCTGGCAGGCACGGCGCTCGGCTCGATACTCACGCAGCTGCTGGTCAGCGTCTTCGGCGCAGAGAACCTGAAAGACGGCTTCTATACACTGCCCTGGCTGATGATCATCATTTCGATCGTCATCGTCATCGTGCTACCCGGTGCTGATATGCGCAAGAAGAAAGCCGTTGAGGGACAGGGTGACATCGGTGAGGAGGCCAAGTCCAAGTTCCGCATCCCACGTGATCGCGATTTCTGGCTTGCGTATTTCGGCCGCTTCTCGATAGTCCTCGGCATCATGCTCATTCTGCAGACCGCGACCCAGATATTGCGCTACCACTACGGTCTCACGGTTGCACAGGCGGCCGGAGTCGGCGCTATTGCGGGTCTGCTGATGGCCGGTGCCGGTGCCGTCTCCTCACTGCTCGCCGGTTTCATCTCCGACAAGATCGGCAAGCGCAAGCCCCTGATCGCCGTCACCGTCGGACTGTTCATCATCGGCACCCTGCTGCTGATCTTCAGCAAAAACATCACCATGTACTATGCCTATACGGTTTTCGCGGCGCTCTCCTACGGCAGTTTCCAGGCCATCGACCAAGCGCTGATGGTTGAGGTGCTTCCCGACAAGGAACATGTCGCGCAGGATATGGGCATGCTCGGCACCACGAACACCCTGACCGGAGTCGTGGCCGGAGGCCTCGGCGCCCTGCTCATCGCGGTTCTCGGCTACGAGACGATGTTCCTGCTGGCGGCCGTCCTGGCATTCGTGGGAATCCTCATCTTCATCCCCATCCGTCGCGTCAAGTAGGGGATACCCTTGTCTTCCATCGACTCCAAGGGTGCACATGCGGCGCCCACGCTCAAGCCCATCCCGTTGTTCGGGCCGGATCTGAGTGCAGGCACCGCAAGAGGCGTCGCCATTCACTGTTCATGCGGCACCCTTACGGGGGCCGTAACAGAGCATTATGCCCATGCGGAACACCTCTCGGTATTCATCCCCGGGTTCACCGGTTCAAAAGAGGATTTCCTCGGGTTCTTTCCCGGTCTGCTGGGCTCAGGCTCCCAAGGCAGAGCCTATGCCGCTTACAGCCAGAGGGGACAGGCCGATTCAGCCGCCCCGCAGGAGACGGAATCATATGCGCTTGCAGACTTTGTGAGCGACGGAATCGAGGCGCTGCTCCAATTCGGAGCGGACGCACGCCCGGTGGATCTCGTCGGACACAGCTTCGGGGGCGTGGTCGCACGTCGAATCGCCATCGCCCGACCGGAGCTCATCCGCTCGCTGACGCTGATTTCAAGCGGCGCCAAATCCCTGCAGGAAAGGCCCGAGCAGAAGGCGGGAATCGAAGCCCTGCGGAGGTACGGCACCTCTCTCCTCTTCCAGGCCGCCTATCCGGATCTACCCGACGAGCGGCAAGCCGACCCCTATACCGAAATGTACCGCCTGCGCGCGCACGCCAGTTCCTTGGCCGGTATCCTCGGCATCTCGGCACTCCTCAAGGACTATCCGGATGCCAGCGACGCATTGTCCGCACTCGGCCTCCCCATCGCCATCATGTATGGCAGTGAGGATGACGTGTGGCCTCAGGAACTCTACCGTTGGGAGGCCGATCGGCTGGCAGTCACACCGCTGATCATCCCGGGTGCAGGCCACAGTGCCCAGCTGGACCGACCAATAGCCCTGAGCCGGGCCCTGCAGCGCTTTTGGGAGCTGGGGTAGACCCTGATCATCAGTACGGTTCACCGCCGTGGAATCGTCGTCAACATTGCAGAAAGGAACATCGACCATGAATGTCGGTATCAATGACACCCCTCACCGGGCCCTGCCGTCAGGATTCCTCTTCGGAGCGGCAACCTCGCCCCATCAGACCGAAGGCGGCAACATCCACAGCGATTGGTGGCAACTTGAGCACGCCGAAGACTCATCGATGCGCGAGCAGTCGGGCATGGCCTGCGACTCCTATCACCGCTGGCAGGAGGATATGGATCTGCTGGCGGCATCCGGCCTTAATGCCTACCGTTTCGGCATCGAATGGTCTCGCATAGAACCCGAGGAAGGCAAGTTCGACGAATCCGCGATACGCCATTACGCGGATATGGTCAGCACCGCGCACCGGCTCGGCATACGTCCTTTCGTCACGCTCCACCACTTCACCTCACCTGAATGGTTCAGCGACAAAGGCGGCTGGGCCTCGAAGGACTGCGTGCAGTCCTTCCTCTCCTATGTGGACGCGATCCTGCCGATACTCAGACTCGGGGTCTCGGGAATCGTCACCATCAACGAGCCGAATATGGTCGCGATCATGGGCCGTATCCGCGCCGGGGAGGTCAGCTTCTCCGATCTCGAACCGGGTGTGCTTCCGGAACCGGATGCGGGAATCACCGCCAATCTCATCGAATCGCATCTGAGGGCCGTGGCATTCCTGCACCAGGAGCTGCCCGGCACTCCCGTGGGCTGGAGCGTGGCCAACCAATGCGTTGAATATCTGGACGGCGGTGAGGCGAGGGCCGTCGAATACTCCCGAACCGTCGAGGAGCAGTTCATCCTCCCGGCCCGCAGCGATGATTTCATCGGCATCCAGTCCTATACCCGCACCGTTTTCGGCGAGGGAGGCAGAAAAGTCGAAGCCGACCCCGGCGATCTGACCTCGAATGGCTGGGAATATTATCCCCAGGCGGTGGCGGGTGCGCTCAGGCTCACGCACCAGATGGCTCCGCAGACACCACTCATCGTGACGGAGAACGGCATTTCGACCAAGGATGACGCTCTGCGTATCCGCTACACCGAAACAGCCTTGAGCTGCATCGCGGATCTGCTCGACGATGGCCTGCCTATTCGCGGCTACTTCCACTGGTCCCTGCTGGACAACTACGAGTGGGGTAGCTGGGAGCCGACCTTCGGCCTTATCGCGGTCGATAGGCATAGCGGGCATTACGAGCGGACACCCAAACCCTCGCTCGCCTGGCTGGGCGGCTGGGCGTCCAAGGGCTGCCTGCCGAAGGTCCGGAAGAACTGAGGCACACGGTCACGCATCGCACAGCCGGCAGGCAATAACACGACAACATGTATATGAATGCAGCAAGGAATGGAAGCATGCACGAACTTTCACTGGAACAACAAGCATCACTGAGCTCAGGTGCCAGCACCTGGACCAGCCAGCCCGCAGGAGACATCGAATCGATGCATATGAGCGACGGCCCTCATGGACTGCGGTACCAAGGGAGCGAAGGGGATTCGCTCGGACTGGGAAGCAGCACCCCGGCCACCTGCTTCCCCACCGCCTCGGGCATGGCATCCACATGGGATCGGAATATGATCTTCGCCGTCGGCAAGGCCCTTGGGGAAGAAGCCCGCATGCTCAACGTCAGCATGCTGCTTGGACCGGGGCTCAACATCAGACGCTCCGCGCTGGGGGGACGCAACTTCGAGTATGCCTCGGAGGACCCGTTCCTCTCGGGTTCGTACGGTTCCGCTTTCGTCAAAGGCGTCCAGTCCCAAGGGGTGAGCGCGGTACCGAAACACTTCGCCGTCAACAACCAGGAGACGGACAGATTCCGCATCAGCGCACAGGTCGATGAACGGAGCCTGCGGGAAATATATCTCACCGCCTTCGAGATGACGGTCAAACAGGCGCGACCGTGGGCACTGATGTGCTCCTACAACAAGGTGAACGGCGTATATGCCAGCGAGAATCGCGAACTCCTCACCGACATCCTCCGTGAGGAGTGGGGATTCGATGGCGTTGTCGTATCCGATTGGGGTGCTGTGGTGAACAGGGTCGCGGCGCTCAACGCCGGGCTGGATATAGAGATGCCGCCCTCCAACACCGACGATCAGATCGTGCACGCCGTCGAATCCGGCGACTGTTCGCGGGAGACGCTCGACACACTGGTGTCCCGCGTCGCCACCCTGGCCGAGCGAAGCAAACCGTCGCGATCAGGCGATATGCAGTCGCTGGAATCCTGCGCACAGGAGCATGACGCAATCGCGCGCGAAGCCGCTCAGGAGTCCGTGGTCATGTTGAAGAATGACGGCATCCTCCCCTTGGACCCGAGTGGAGAGGGAGTCATCGGCGTCATCGGCGAACTGGCCCGTACGCCACGGTATCAGGGAGGCGGATCATCGCATGTGACACCTATCCTGCTGCACAATCTCCTTGATGAGCTCGGCAAGGCGATGCCGCAGCGCAGGCTGGACTTCGCGCCCGCTTATTCCCTACAGGCCGGCGACCATAGCACCAGGGACGATCTCATCGCCGAGGCGGTGTCTGTCGCTGAACGGTCATCCGCGGTCATCGTCAATGTCGGCTATGCGCAGTCCGATGAATCCGAGGGCTCCGACAAACACGACATCGAATTGGGCGACGACCAGCAGGCGGTGCTCCGGGCCGTACAAGGCACCGGCACTCCGATCATCCTCGTGATCTATGGTGGCGGGGTGATCAGACTCGGTCAATGGGCACAATCCTCAAGCGCGATTGTGGAGGCCTGGCTCCCTGGTCAGGCCGGAGGTGCGGCCCTGGCCGACATCCTCACCGGCAAGGTGTCTCCCAGCGGAAAACTGACCGAGAGCATCCCCCTACGTCTGGAAGACACTCCCAGCTACCTGCATTTCCCCGGCTCCAACGGCGTGGTCTGCTACGGCGAAGGCCTCTACGTCGGATACCGTTACTACGACACGGCCAATGTCGACGTCGCCTATCCTTTCGGATTCGGACTGAGCTACACCACATTCGAATATTCGAATCTGAAGGTCGAGCCGCGCGGCGCCTGCGAAGCCGATGTGCATTTCACAGTGAGCAACACGGGCCGCCGCAAGGGGGCCGCCGTACCCCAGATATACGTCCGGAACGGTATGCCCGACCGCCCGAAGCATGAGCTCAAAGGTTTTGACCGCATCGACCTTGAAGCCGGCGAAAGCCATGACGTGACCATCCATCTGGATCAACGGGCATTCTCCGTCTGGGATACCCGCGACCATCGCTGGCGTGCGTACGAAGGAAACTACACCGTGGAGCTGGCCACCTCAAGCAGAACCATCGTGGACGAAAGCACCATCACCATCGCAGGGGACGGTTCCGTTCCCCCCTTGGAGGATATGTCGACCATCGAGGAGTGGATGGCGAGTCCGTACGGGGCGGCAGTGCTCTCCCCCCTGGTGAATCGAATCCACGATTCCGTCCCGGACCCGTCTCCTGAAATGACCGCGATGTTCAATCAGATGCCGCTGATCAAGCTCGCCTCATGGAATATCGGTCTGGATACGGCGGCAGTCGAGAGGATGGTCGCCAAGGCGAATGCGCTCAGATCGGCGCAGCAGGGCTGAGGGCCATGCGACACGGCAGGTCCCCAGCCACGGAGTGGCGTCGCTTAACCCTGGCGCTCGAGCTTTGCCAGCGCTTCCGGCAAGGCGACTGCGAATCGACGCGCGATGAGGTCGATCCCCTGCTGGTTCGGATGCAGATTATCATCCAGGTATCCGGTGTCTTCCTCACCCAGCAGGGATCTGCCGTCGATCAGGCCGATCTTCGGATCCGCACGCTTCGCGAGCGCCTCTTCGACCAGTACCCTAGTGCGGGAAAGCGTCAACGCCCCCTCGTCATAGTCGACGTGCCTGCCTACGACGTTGAAGACACCGTCCGCCCCACAGATCACCGGCCCCG
Source organism: Bifidobacterium psychraerophilum (assembly GCF_000741705.1). GTDB lineage: Bacteria > Actinomycetota > Actinomycetes > Actinomycetales > Bifidobacteriaceae > Bombiscardovia > Bombiscardovia psychraerophila. The sequence goes on from NZ_JGZI01000007.1 coordinate 170,954, forward strand.
GGGTATTCTCCTGCATCGGACACGAGCATGCCGTTATCATGATCAGCGGGGTATCCGGCTGGCCTTCGCGTATGGTGTCAAGGAAGCCATGCAGGGCCGGGACGAAGGCCCGTTCACGCATGGAATCGGCGTTGACGAGGTTGATTCCCACCGCGCAGCTGATGAAGTCGGCAGGCTCATTGGCGATGGCGCGCGCGAGACATTGGTCGAGTTGTGCGTTACCGGACAGGGAAAAGTCCCTGGTGCGCAGGTCAAGCTCTCGGGCGACCTGGGACATCCATCGGTCGGCAGGGTTGACGGACTGGCCGCTGTGGCTGATGGAGCTGCCGTAATGCGTCCATCGGCGTCTCGATTCAGGCCCATGCCAGGGCAGCACATCCTCATCGGAGTCGATGCCGATGATTTCCGCAAGGCATGTATGCGAAAGAGTGAGCGTGAAATTCCCGTCGTCGCTCTGGGCAGGGTCGAGATCGATCCGCATCGGCTTTCCCGGTCGCAGCTCCAGGGTGCGGGATACCAGATCCGGTACCGCCCTGCCCAGATCCTGCATGGCGATATCCCGTCTGACCTGCCTGCCATCGACGACGCTGTTCAGCGACATCCATTGGGGCGCATCATCGAGTGTGTATCCGGTCAGGTACACCGTGCATGGTGCCGTGATGGACACACCGACATGGGTGCCTACCGGGCAGAACTCATTCCAGACAAACCACGGATCCGGAATCTGCGTGCGCAGCCTTTCGGCGATACGATGCGGCATGACTCCCCCAAGGGGCCCCGGTACCGAGTCGGCAACATTGTCAAGAAACCCTATGGTCTCATTTCCCGTATATCGCATTGCGATCCTCCCCTGGCGGATGCAGCTCGTCATCGACCCCGCACCCGCATCATGTGGCATGACATACATTCGGCGTCCTCCATCAGGAAGCCGTCGAGGAACCAGACCCATACTAGACACACCAAGAGCAAGGACAAGCCATGAACAGTGAAATGACCGTGTTGAAGATGTCCGACGATTTTGGATCGGCGGCATATGAACGTTTTCTGGATCTGTGTGCCTCGCGGGGATGCGATTCCTCACCCTTGGGCGACGGACGGGAGTTGCGGATCAGACGTGTGGATCAGGAGACCCGAGGCTCTTCGCCGCATCTGGATGACGGCATCCACCCGCAGCATGCACACACCGATGAAAGTTACACAATCACCGGCGAGGAGGAAGCTCAGACACTCGAGATCCTCGCCAGCACCGAAAACGGCGTGTTCAGGGCATTATGCGCGATCGCCATGAATCCCGGCCCCGCTTCGGGACTGATCGGCACGCACATCCCCGTATACCCCTGGCGGGCGTTGTCGCTCGATGTCGCGCGATACCAGGCATCACCGTCCGAGATCGAAAGCGTAATCGATCTGGCGGCGTTGCAGGGTCTTTCCGCTCTGCACCTGCATCTGAGCGACCACCAATCCTGGCGGGTACCGGTCGAAGGCTTCGAAGCGCTGTCCGAAGGCGGTGCCTTCTCATGGGCCGATCTGGAAGAGCTTGGCGAATATGCCCGCCGCCGGTACATCACCATCATCCCCGAAATCGACATGCCGGGTCATTGCGCGTCACTGTTGCGGACATATCCCGAGCTGTCCGGGCGGAGCTCCTTTGCACACCCCTTCGTCTCATACATCGATGTGCATCAGCAACGCTCACGCCGCTTTCTTGAATCCTGCGTGGACAGCTTGGCGCGAATCGCCACAGGACCATACATCCACATCGGCGGTGATGAGGTGCTGGGCATGCCGGAGCAGGATTACGACAAAGCCATCACCATCATGGGGGATCATGCCCATCATCGTGGGTGCAAAGTCATGGCGTGGCAGGAAGCATGCAGAGCCACTTTCACCGCCGATGCCTATCAGTACTGGATGGCCGATGAGGACATTCCCAGTGAGGAGAGCCTGCTGAAGGAGTGGCCGGACGAATTCGCATCCGTCGCCCATCAGGCCGCGGTCATGTATGCACAGTGTCGTGATGATCTGGAGCGCATACGCAGCAAGGGTGCGGCGCTTATCGATTCACGCCAGTCCTACCTGTATCTGGATCGCAGATATGCGGAGAGAAGCGGCCGCGAAGGGCAGAACATCCGCCTGCGGTCACTGGGCTTCCCCGGCTATGAAGCGAAGGATTCGATGGAAGTGCTGCAATGGTCCCCTCTTGAACGGAGCGAAGTCGCGCAGGGAGGCATCGCCGGCCACACGGACGGTATCGAGGCGGCATTATGGACGGAGACCGTGCGCTCACTGAGTGATATGACCATGCTGCTGCTGCCCCGACTGTCTATGGTGTCGAGCCTGTCTTGGCGGACAACACCGCTGCGTCATTCGGATGCACCGGGGACGTCGAAGCGGGAGCAGGTACTCACCAGGATCCGCCGTCAACTCGCGAACAGCGCAGGCGCATGGGAACGTTTCGGATATGACGACTATTACCGCTCATCATCCGTGTTCGACGGCTCCGCAGCGCCGCGGACGGCAAGGCCAGCAGTGGATAAGTAGGGCACCCGCATGCTGATTGTGCGTCAGGGAGACAATAGACGCCCACAGCAGACGGAGAGGACGAAGTCTTACGCGCCGACCCCCGTGGCGGGGACCGGCGCGGCTGCGGCCTCCACCACGGCCCGATCGATTCCCATTCGGATCATCATATTCATCGCCAGATCAAGCATGTCGACGGATTCCGGCTTCAGGAGCCATTGCGTCTGTATGCCGTCCACGAAGGCCACGAACTCCTGCGCGCAGCGTCTGGACTCATCCATGTCCTTGGAGGTCAGATCATGGATGCTGTTGCACATCAGATCGACGACGACGCGGTACCTATGTTCGAAATAGTCATGGCCGGGATGGTGGGCATCAGTTGCTTCGGCGGCTATCTTCACATAGGTCGCGACCATGCCTTTGGCCTGCGTATTGCTGCGTATCGAATCGAGCATGACCCTGATCACGGCCTGCGAACTGGCCTTGCCGAGCTGTTCCAGAGCGAATCTCGAGGTTTCCGCCTTCATATCGCGTCGACGGATGGCGGCCATCACCAGATCGTCCTTGTTGGCGAAGTACCGAAGCACTCCGGGATGGGATATGCCCGCTTCGTTCGCGATCGCACGGATCGAAACCGCGTTGGACCCGCTTTGCGCGAAGAGACTGAGCGCCGCATCGAGAATATGGTCTTTGGTGCGAGCGCCTTTGGACCCCTCTTTGGGATGGATGACGCTGCGCCTGCGGCCTGGGCCGTCCGCGGCGTGCTGCGCGGAGGCATCCTTCGTGCCTGCGCCCTTCACAGCGCCGTCCTCTCGGAGATCCGCCCGTTGATGGCCAGCGCTTGCATTGGTGCCAAGCCGCTCGGCAAGGAACTGTTCATACCTTCCGTCTTCCCTCGATATTCGAATGCCTTACTGACCTTCCCAGCATAACGAAGTCATGCAATCTCTTCGGTGTCCGGCCTCGCATCTAGCCGAGCAATGCAAGCAGATCGTCCTTGGTAAGTGCGGAAAGCGAACTCCCGGTGGCCGTCGAGGCATCATCCACAAAGCGCGCGGCCAGATCGGTTTTGGAATGCTGCAGGTTCAGGATGCGTTCCTCTATGGTGTCTTTGGCCACGACCTGGTACACATTCACATCCTGCGTCTGACCGATGCGATGCGCGCGATCCGTCGCCTGATCCTGAGCCGCCGCGTTCCACCAGGGGTCGGCGTGGACCACGACGCATGCGCCCGTGAGGTTCAGTCCGGTATTGCCCGCCTTCAAGGAGATCAGGAAAACCGGGGTCTGGTCACGATTGAACTGCTCGACCAGATCGAGCCTGCGCTTCTTCGGTGTGGCTCCGGTGATGACGTCATACTGCACACCCTGGGTGCGCAGGCGTTCGGCTATCAGATCGAGGTAACTGGTGAACTGGGAGAAGATCAGCATCTTGCGACCCGCATCACGGCAGTTCGACACCAGTTCCTCGATGGCGTCAAGTTTCGCCGAGGTCCCGGCTTTGCCCTTGGGAGGCGTCGCATCGCTGTTCGCATAGATCAGGCGAGGATCGCAGCAGACCTGTCTCAGGCGCATCAATTGGGCGAGGATCTGGATCTTACCCTGCGCGAATTCGATATCCCGCTGCTTGTTCAGGCTGGCGCGGAGCTGTTGTTCAAGGGCCGCGTAGAGTTTGCGCTGTTCCCCTTCGAGCCTCACGGTGACCACATTCTCGATTTTGTCGGGAAGATCCTTCAGGACCTGTGACTTCAACCTTCTGAGCATGAAGGGACCGACGAAAGCCTGCAGTTTACGCTGCGCATGCTCATCCTCACTGAGGATGGGCATCTCGAAACGCTCGCGGAAATGCCTGTAGCTGCCGAGGATCCCGGGCATCAGCACATCGAAGATGCTCCAGAGTTCCGACAGGCGGTTCTCGATCGGCGTGCCCGTCAGGGCATAACGGTGGCGTGCGCTTATCGCCCGGACGGCACGGGATGACAGTGTCGCATGGTTCTTGATGTATTGGGCCTCGTCCAGCACCATGGAGAAGCATTCGATACCCGTATAATCCTCAACGTCACGGCGCAGCAGGTCATATGAAGTGATCAGCACATCCGCCTCCTGGGGGCTGCGCAGCATGGCCCTGCGTTCGGCTTTGCTCCCCGCCACCACCGAAACCCTGAGATCCGGGGCGAATTTCGAACATTCTGCGGCCCAGTTGTAGACCAGCGAAGCCGGGCATACGATCAGATTCGGTCCGACCTTTCGGGATTCCTCGATCCTCCCGCACAGGAAGGAAAGCAGCTGCACGGTTTTGCCCAGACCCATCTCATCCGCGAGGATCCCGCCGAAACCTTTGTCGCATAGTGCATTCAGCCAGCGGAAGCCCTCCGTCTGATACGGCCTGAGCACCCCCTCGAAGTTCTTGGGCAACTCATAGGTCCGAGGATCGACTGCCTTCACATCCTGCAGATATGCCAGGAAACTGTCGTCCTTGTCCTCATCCTCAACCTGGCTGTCCAGATAGTAGGCTTCGAAAGCCGGCACCTGCACCGAGCCCTTGTCCACGTCGGCGACTGAAAGCCCCAGATCGGCCGATACCTCGTCCAACGCCGAAACATCCAGATCACGCACATCGACGAATGCTCCGTTGCGCAGACGATGGTAACGCTTGCGTTTGCGGTAGCTGTTCAGCAGCTCCGGAACATCCTCGGGGGCGATCTCATCGGCTATCGGGGATATCTCGACCAGACCGGATCGCACCGAAAGCCCCAGCTTGATGACCGGATGACTCACTGCGCTAAGACCATCGAAGGCAGGGGTGGAGAACACCTCACCAAGCCCTCTCAGGACCGCGAGCCCCTCATTCAGCAGCTTGTAGATGGCATCGTCATCGGATTCAGGGATCCGGGCCACATATCCATCAGGACGTGGGAAGTAATGGCGGAGGGCTTCAACGGCCAAACGCTCGCTTTCCTTGTCCCGCAAAACACCCGAGTCGGGATCCATACCGTTGAAGACATGAAAATGGTCATCTCCGTATCTCGCCTGCAGATCGCAGGTGACACCGTCGCGGTCCCGGTCCAGGAAGCTTTCGATGACGCAGGGAAGTCTGCGCAGACGTAGCAACTCCTCCGGCAATGCCGCGGGTATCCCCGATGCCGCCGAAGCGTCATGCACCGGTGGGTCACCATGCGCCGCAGGGTCATCCGGGTCGCCGCCGACCTTGGCCGCCGTCGCCTGCAATGCCGGTAGAACCGTGCGCACGAAAGCGTCGACGTCCTGCTTGCCGAGATACAAGGATTCGCCCTCGCCGCTGCCGCAGAGCACTTCCAGGAGTTTGCGGTTGCGGATGAAGGCATCGGAACAACGATAGATACGCGGGTATTCCGATCCTTCGAGCGATTTCCCTCCCGCGGGCCGCACCATGACGAAGGAGGAACGGTGTCCTTTGACGAAACGCTCGACACAGGCATCCGCATGGATGGTGAAACCCTTCACCGCGCTGCCGCCATCCCCCGCCTCGCCGACGGTCGAATCATCGCCGGCATCCGTTCGTTTGGCTTCGATGGTCAGGCCCAGGTCCGGATTGCCATCAACGACCAACGCAGGCATCGAAGCCATGAAATACTGCTCAGGCGGAGCATAATCAACCGAGATGCCGGAATCGACGTACAGATCGAGCAACTCTGCGATCTCATCCTCGGAAAGGGGCATGGCGCTTGATGCCGCTTTCCTCGTACGCCTGTATGTATTGATGTTGCGGTCGCCGACGCTTTCACGAATCTCCAAGGCCCTGTCAAGGATGTCAAGCACACCTCTGGCCCGTTCATCGAAAGCGTCACGTGTATGCACGAAGCCAAGTTTCTTGCCATAGGCTGCGTACTGCTGCCATCTGACCGCACGCACGAGTTCCTGCACGTCCTTGACCACATAATTGATGCCATGTGCGGCAACTATGATGTGCAGACGTATCTGCCACCCCTGTGCCATGCACTCGACGCTCGGACGCAGCCCGACCGTGGCGATGCCCATGCGACGGTTCGGTTGGGAGGCCACACCGGCCCCGCCGGAATCGGCAAGGCTGCCCACCTCCTTAAGTAATTCCAGCTGGCGCGCTTTGGCCCGTTGCTGCTGATCGGCGTCCTCCTGCAGCATGAATGCCTGAAGCTGCCTCGATGTACGCCGCACAGGCTCCCGTGGGCCATCGCCCTCACGCTGGTGGAAATCCTCAGGAGAGTCGTTGTAATGCATCACCAAAGCGATCACATGCTTGCACAAGGCTCCGAATCTGCCAAAGGCCGGGCACGTACACGAGGCTTCCGTGATGTCCCCCGCACTCTGATCGATTCTTGCGGAGACCTGATAATCGGAGCTGATTCCCTCGACCCCATCCACGGAAGCCGACAGCAGCAGGGTGTCATCCATCGAAGCGACGCTCACATGGTGCAGGCGTCCGCTGCTGATGACCTGATAGGCGCGAAAATATGCCGACCCTCCGCGCTTCTTCAACGTGGCGTCCGGAACCGCCTGCCATTGGCCATAGGTCACCCCGTCACCGAAGCCCTGATCATCATCGTCAGCGAGACCCAAACGGGAGTTGCCGCCAAGTCGCCCTGTTCTCGATCCATATACCGGCGAGTGCCAATCCAATGCCAAACCCTACCTTGCCCTTGATCCGATAGCACCACACGACAATACTCGGCCGACGCTAATTCTTCGGTGGATGAAACACACCGCGGGGCGCCAGACACATCCGTACCGACCTTCGCTGGGCGCACCCGCCATCACACCATGCCCGGGCGCAGGCGCCTACTGGTCTTTCGGGGACGAAGCGGAATCCACGCGCGCAGTCTCACCCGCAGGGCCACCGGTCACCGCATCCAGCAGACGGCCGCTCAGCACCGTCACCACCAGGATGGTGATCAGGGCGCCGAGCAGCAGCGCCGTCGCCTCACCGCTGGAGAAAACACCGAGCGTCTTGCCCATGGCCACAGCCCCGACCGGAACACCGAGTTGGGCCGACGTGGCCAAGGCGATGGGCCAGGGCTGGTGGCTCACGGCGAGCAGGCCGTGAGCCACCAGCGATGCCACGGCAAGGCATATACCGAGCAGTATGGCCTGCGGATCGGCGATCAGACTGTGCAGATCCAGGGAACTGCCGACCCAGACGAAGAAGATCGGCTCGAAGAAGCCTTGTGTGATGGCGAAAGTCTGATTGGCGACCCTGTGGGGTTCATGTGCCGCGGCCATAGCAAGACCCATGGCGAATCCGGCCAGCATCACAGAAACGCCCATCGAGACGGCTATGGCCGCGAGCGCGAACAACATCGTGAGGGTCATCCTCAACTCGATTGCGAGCCCACGCTCCTCACTGAGGTGATGCACGCGATGCCAGTAGCCCGTTCTGCGCGCCCACATCAGCACCATGCTAAACACCGCTGCGACCAGCAGGACGGCGGCGGCACCCAACGCGGTCACACCCGCCCGCTGCGGTTCCAGAACCAAAGGCAGAATGATGATGGACGACGCATCCGCAACCGCGAGCTGCACCAGCATTTCGATACCCGCCGGGCTGCTCACCCGTACTCCCCCGAGAGCGGGCATCACGATACTTGCCGATGAGGATGCGATAACCACCGCATAGACGGCCCCATGCCCCGTACCGAACAGGGATGCGACGAGCAGGCCAAGGGGAATCGCGAGGACGGAGACAGCGATCGCCCGCAGTATGCCCCGTGCCAGTCCCCTCACCATCGACGCCTGGCGCAGCGGTACGTGGGTGCCTGCAACGAACATCACAAGCGCGAAGCCAATCTGCGCCAGGAAGGCGAGAATCGTGTTATTCGAGTCGATGACCTGGAATCCCGAACGTCCGAGCACCATGCCGACAAGCAGTTCGCCGATGACCACAGGGATATGCACCACGCGGTTCAGACTGAGCACGGGACCGAGCATCGCAACCGCGCATAACAGCGCCAGCAATGCAAAACTCATAGATCAACCAGCACGCACGGGATATCGGTATTCTCATCATTGTGATAGCAGGCGCAAACGCGATGATATCCATCGGCGATCTGCAAAGGCCTGGCCCCATGCAGATCGCCACGAAGCAGGAGAATCGGAGAGATCTCCTCACCGGATCGAATCTTCTTCAGATCAGAGAGCACATGCGGATTATCCTCCGTCAGCAGCGGCAATCTCGCCGCACGCAGAATATCCTTGGCCTTGAAACGCTCCAACTCATTCACTTCATGCATGGCCGTAATCACGCGATCGGCCTCATCCGCATCGTCCAATAAGGTCAGATACGACCGGGCCGCGGGATAGTCATGTTCCTGCGGCATCGACTTCCACAACACCTCGACGCCCTTGGATTCCTTCTCTTGTTTAGCCATCAGTGCCCCCGTTCCGAACTGCCTTGCGCACACATCATAGTCCCGTCAGCATTCCAGGGAATATCATGCCGGGTGTGCGGATGGGCGCAAGCGGCACCATCCTCACACCCGGCATTGTCCCCTTCGCTGGCGCACGCTACAGGCGTCGCTTCAGGAAACGGCTGATGGTCACCTTGGCACCGCCAAGCGCCAGCAGCATGACCAGCAGCGACAGAGCGGCGACCCCTGCCGTCATCCGGTGAGATTCGACCGCTCCACCCGTGCCCACACTCGCCCCTGCGGCTGAAGCTCCCTGATCGCCGCCGGTGGCCGAGGCTGCACCATGAGTGCTGCCCGCATTGTTTCCCGTCGCCGCAGGTGGCTTCGGCAGGTCAACGGTCCCCGATGCCGAGCCATCGCTTTTCGAAACCAGCACGCTTGTTGCTGCGGACGCCTTGGAATCACCGATCTGATTGCTGGCAATGACGGCAACCGTGTGCTTTCCGGCACCCGTCGCGCCCAGATCGATGGTGGCGGAGGTATCCGTGAAGACGCCTCTCGCCTTGCCATCGACGAGCACCTGGTAGGAGATGATCGGGCTTCCCCCGTTATCAGGCGCATCCCAACTGATGTGAAGCACCGTCTTATCGACGCTCACCTTAGGCATGCCCGGAGTCTCGGGCACCACTGCGCCAACCGTAACGCTGTTCACGCTCTTCGCGGCTTCTGAATTCCCCACACCGTTGCTTGCCGCAACGGTCGCCGAATAGCTGGTGCCGCGCTGCTTCGCTGTGAAGGTGTAGCTCAGCTTGTCGCTTTGCGCGGTGCTGCCATCCGAAAGCACCACGGTGTAGGCGGTGATGGATGATCCACCGTCACTCTCCGGAGCCGACCAGGAAACCGTCACATCCTGGCCTTCGGCACTCATCGTCACATTGGCGGGCGAGGAAGGAGCCGTTGCCTTCGGGGTGGTGACAAGCGCTTCAATCGCCGTATTGAGCGCTTTCGCGGCCGAATTCATCTGCTCGTCCGTCGATGATGCGTCCTCATCCACCTGCTTTCCGGCGCTGATCGCATCCCGTACCGCCGACCAGCTCTCGACGGTATATGCGCTCTCATCCAATGCCGCGGCATTCGCAAGTTGGTATTCCAATTGGAGCCGGGCATCAGAGACAAGCTGGTCCGCAGCCAATGCCAAGGATCTGGTCTGCTCGTCCACATCCGACTGGCTGTCCGGCTGCGATTCGAGCATGGCGTATGAGGATTGCATCTGAGCCGCAAAGGTGGAGTAATAGATGCTGTTGTATTGCCGGGCATCATTATTGATATCCGCATACTTCTTGTACGCGGCCGCCAGTTCGGTGGTATCGACACCTGACAGGAACGTCAGGGAATCAATGTTCGAGACGTAGGGATGCCCGTCATAGGCCTCGGTCAGCAGTTGCAGATACACCGTGTGCTTCCCGGTGATCGCCGTCGGCAGATGTACGGTGGTGTTTCCCGCCGAACTCCAATTGCTGCCCGTGAACGGCAAGGCGATCGTCGTGTATGGCGTTCCAAGATCCGAGGAGGAAGACGGATCGAGGTAGACGGCGATTCGTGAATTCAAACCGTCGCGGCTGCTGTTATTGACGTAATGCACGCTGATGTCGGTTCTGGCCACATCGGAGAAATCGATATCGTCGTAGCGAAGCCAATCGCCGTTCGAAGTCCCCTTGAGGTTACGAACACCCGTCCCATCGTTCCAGCTTGACTGCTCGTCCCCCAGGGAACCGCCGCTATCCGCATTCCGTGATGCCGCTTTGACGACCAGTGACGATGCGGTGGCGCTGAAGGAGATCGTCTTCACATTCGCCACATATGGCAGACTGCTGGTCTCGGTGGTGGATACGAAGCTCGCGAAAACGGTCTGGACGCCCTTGAACACCGTAGGATCCACACTCGCGGTCGCGGTCGCATAGCTTCCCCACGAGCTACCGGTATAGGCGAGTGGGATGCTGGCCACAACAGGACCGTCCTTCGAAGCAAGATGCAGTTCGATATGGGAATCCGAAGCAGCTCTGGAGGTCGGCTTGTCATACAGCACGCTGACCTTGTCCACGCCGCTGCCGAAATCCTGCGAGTCCCATTCGACCCATGCCCCCGTGGTGAGATTCTCGAACATGCCGTTGGAGGTATTGATCGCTTTGGCGCCATCCCCTTTCGCGCTCAGATTGCTTGCCTGAAGGGTTGGATAGCTCAGCTCGTCCGAACCGAATCTGAACCAGTCGAAGTTGCCGACCCACTGCCTTGACGAAGGCTTGTGGAACACGAAGGTAACTCCTGATGCGGCTTTCAGGGCCTTGACGGCGCTGGCGTCCAAGGAGACGGTCGACGTGGTGTAATTGCCGAAACCGCTGGTCCCGGAAAGATCCACCGTTGCGATAACGGTGCCGCTCGCATCACCGGCATGCACCTCGACGGTACTGGCCTCATCCGAAGCTCCGTAACTCGTGGCGTACCGTATGGTCAGGTTCTGCGGATCCGACGACGAGGAGAAGTCCATATCCTGATAGCTGACCCATGAGCCCTCCGATACGCCTCCCAGATCACCGGCGGACTGGTAGCTTTCGTTCTTCAGATCACCACCGGACCATGAGTCGCTCTGCTCCGCCTGAAGAGTCCGGTATGGGCCGGCGACGATGGCGAGGGCCGCAGTCGCCGCGGAGAGATCATCCTGCGCCGCCGAAATATCGTCGTCGTTCAATGTGCTTGCGGACAGCGCCTGCTTGGCCGAGGCCAGAGCCGTGCTCAGTCGCTGATACGATGCCGATGAGTAATGCTTCTGTTGCAGGATTTGAACCCCATCGACCAGCGAGCTCAACTTCGCCGCTTTGAGTTTCGTCACACTCACGGTAAGAGGCAATTGCTCGGACAACCCCTTTCCGCTTACCTTGGATGCGTCGACCGATACGCCATCCACCTTCTCGAAGAGAGCGTCACCCAGGCTGAGATATGGATGCGCGCTTTGCGTCGCGGTGCCCTCAATACTCACTTCGAGGGTGGACGCCCCGGTGACCCTCGCCGTGGCGGTGAGCGTGGATGGCAGATCGTTCATTCTGATCGCGCCCTCGGCAATCGGATCGCTGCCTGCGGCACCCTGTTTCAGGGTCGCCCCTTTGAAGGTGAAGGTGTAGGTGCCCCTGACCTTGCCCTCGCCATCGGCATCCACGCTGGCCCTGTCCAGTATGGCGGACCACTGGCTTTCCGTGGTGCCGCCGTGGCTGGCGGCGTTGCTCATGGAATAGGCCGCCGCCGAATGTTCACCCCAATCGGAGGCGGTGGACTGCATACCGAAGTCGAGTGTGCCTCCACTGGTCATATCCGAATAATCCACCCAGGTGTTCGCATAGCTCTTCCCGTTCAGAGAAGCCGAAGCTATGTAGTAATTCGTGGATGACGCACCGGAGGCGTTCACCGTGAAGTTGCGCCCACTGGGATAGCTGACGCTGACGGAGTCGAAGAAGGGCGAACCGACCTGGTACTGGCTGGATCCCATGGTCACCGGGAACAGCCCGACCGCTGCGGCAACATACATCGAGGACATCGTGCCCGCATCGTTATCCATGGTGGGCAGGAAACCCTTCGGATCCAGCTTGTACACCTTCGTCTTGATCGGAGGGGTGAATTCACCGTTCGAACTTGAGTACTCATCGGTGCTGCCGGTCGCGATGTAACGGTTCCAGGACTCCCCGGCGTATATCTGACGGACCCACTTCTGTGTTTGGCTCGGCATCCCCACATAATTGAAGAGATAAGGGGTTTGGAGCTCCACTTCGTTGGCGTTGGAGTGCAGCATACCGGTGCCGTCGTCGGCACCGTCCTCACCGAACATGTGCTGCAGCGCCAGCCTGGTGGCCGTTGTGCCTCCCATGGCCTTGATCATGGCTTCCATATCGTAGGTGTCGTACCAGTTGTACTGCCATAATGTGCCCTGGTACAGATTGGCAGCCTGGAATGATTCAAGGCTGTCATTGCCCCAATTCCCACTGCTGTCCCTGGAGGAGAGCACGCTGACCGCGGTGCCGTCCTTGGCCGTCCAAGCGGAGGGTTTGTATTGCGTGGCGAATGGGTATGCGGCCTGCTTCTCATAGGTGGCCGCATCCGTGCTGTTGCCGATTGATGTGGCGATTATGGACAGCGCCCAGTCGTCATAACCAAGCTGCACGCTGCTTCCCGGATTGTCCGGGATGTATCCCCTGGCATCATTTTCGCTCGAATACGAACCCACCAGCCGTTGCAGAGCCGGGTACGCCTTGCTCACGCGCTTGAGCGAGAATCCTTTGTTCAATGCATCCGCGATGATCTCCGCCGAACGCTCCCAACGAACATTCGGCACCGACTGCATCAGTGAGGACATACTGGCCGTCGTGCTGGCCGCCTGACTGTCGGCGAAGGTATCGACCAATGATTGCGCCATATCCTTGTACATATCGGGATAGAGCATCGCGATCACACCGAATTTATGCCAATCATCCCAGGTCGCCCAACCGTCATAATGGACGGCCCCATCCGTGCTGTGGACCACACCGTCGACTCCCCGGTAGGTGCCGGAAGTGCTCGTGGCATTGGTCGGAAGGGCCATCAGACGATACAGATGCGTGTAGAAGAGCTTCTTCATCGAACCGTCCGGATCGTTCTCGGCGGATGCCGTGACCTGCACTCGCCCGAGCACGTCGTTCCAGCTGTCATACGCCTGCTGCTGGATGTCGGCGAAACTCTTCGAGGCGATTTCGGCGCTCTGATCGATTTTCGCCTGCTCGGCGCTGATAGGGGAAACCGTTACGTCCAGTCCTATGGTCTGCCCCGCACTCGGATCGAATGTCAGCACGGCACCGGTATCGGTACCTGACTGGTTGAGCGCGGAGGACAATGTGCCCGCATCGCCCCACGTGCTGAGGGTCTTTACCGCACTGCTGGTTGTCGCGTAGTAGTACATCGTGTATTTGGCACCGTTGAACTGTCCCGCGAAACTCCCTGAGATCGCCTTACGCCCGTCTGAGAGATCGCTGACGCTCAGGCTCGAGGAGATGCGTTCGGTGAAGTTGTTCTTCATGTCGAACACCAGCGATTGCGCTTGGCCGCTGGGGAAGGTGAAACGATCCAAACCCGTTCGGACCGATGCCGTCATTTTCGCTTCGATACTGCCGGTACCTGTGCTGATCGATGAATCCTGACCTGTCGTTTGGCTCAGACCGACCTGATAGTAGCCCGGCTTGGCGCTTTCATCACTGTGCGAGAAGGTGTGCGCATATGAGGAGGTGTCCGGACGCTTCGAATAGTTGACGGAGGTGGGAACCACAAGGATGTCGCCGCCACCGCCCGAACCGCCGACACCATCAAGATTCGTATGCGTGAAACCGGAAATCTTCGTATCCGAATAGTTGTACCCGCTATGCGTGCGATTCTGACTGGTCATCGGATTGACTTTGACGATGCCATGCGGGGACTGCGCGCCCGGCAGATCCTGTCCATCGTCATCCGCCGTGGAAACGAAGGGATTGACGTATTGGGACACGTCGGTGTCGCTTTGCGTCGCGGCCTGAGCGGTGCCTGCCGCAGCGATGCCTATGCCAGACACCAAGACGACACTCGCCATGAAGGCGGCCGTCCGGACGAACATGCGACGTGCCGATCTGCCCGCGCGTGCGCCCTTTCCTGTGTTCGGAACCATGAACATGAACCTTCCTGCTGATTGTGCTTTCCTCATACTGATTTCCTCTGTACGGCACTCGCCCGTGCCGAATGCCCTCATGTGAAGCGCGATGGCCGTATAGGGCCGACTCTTCATCCCGTTGCCGCCATCCGTGACGGCCACATCGCATTCATGACTGCAATGTGGCGTATATGACGGCATTCTGCAGGGATCTGCCACTTACGCGCTCAAGGCAGGTGATGACCACCAGCCTGCCCGGAGTGTTCTGCCATACCCGGCTTTCATCCTGCAATGAACTCTTGGGAAGCAACTCGCCACCTGTTACCTGATAGCTGCGTTCACCCACCTGTATGCGTGCACCCTTGGCGAGCTTGATGCTCCCCTGCTCCACATTCGTCAGATAGTTACCTGGGGCCAGACCCCCCTGAACCGAATGCATAACCACAAACACCGTTCCGTCCTTGGCCTGGTCAAGACCCACCCCGAGGTTGCGGACCAGATAGGCATCCCGGAATCCGGGAGGCACGATGACCCCGTCGACAACGCTTAACGACTGCATGCCGACATCCAAACCCACGCTGGGAACCGTGAATCGCATCCCCGATTCCTGTTGGGGCTTCATGGCGGCGACCTGCTGTTTGGTGGGCTGCTGACCGTCGTCGAGGACGACGGTGTTGCCCGCAAGATCCTTGGCGCCACCGGCTGCCGACGACATCGACCCTTGTTGCAGCAGCGCCATCAGTAGGGAAGCCACCGCAAGCGCAGCCATGAGGACGAACACCACGGCCAGAACGATCAGCCCCAGTGGACGTTTGGTGTCTGCCCCGACACGAGGCCGTTGGCTGTGGGATGCCCGCCGTCGCATACCTCGCATCTCCTCACCCTTACTGTCGTCTGCGCCTGACCACAATGACACCCGCCACCGCCAGTGCGATCAGTGCCAGAACGCTCAACGCACAGAGAGCCCAGACCCATCGTGATCCCTGATTGGCCGTGACCACCGCACCGCCCGTTTTCACGCTGGCCCCGGAGCCCTTCGTGTCCGCGTCAGCGGCGGTGCCCTTTGTCGGAGACTTCGACGCATCGCTTGAGTTGCCGCCCGTGGAAGGCTTTGTGGCCTGCGAACCACTGCCCGGTGTCGAAGCGTTCGAGCCCGGGGTGCTGCCGTTGCCGGATCCGGAGCCCCCATCATTCCCGGAACCGTTGTCGTTTCCGGAACCGTTGTCGCCGCCGGCATCGGAGCCCGACCCGACGTGCAGGTCACCGTTGTTGTCGATGGTGTAGCTTGCGGTCAACGCGGCGCTCAGATTCACACGCTGCCAGTTGCTGGATTCCACATCCGCGTTATCAAGCGGATACCCGGCTGCCAGCGCCGTCTGCTCGATGAGTTGTTTGCGCTGATTATCGCTCAGATTCGGATACTTGGTCAGCAACAGGTCTTCCGCACCCGTCGGAACCGTGAATCCCTCGCTCGCAGTGGCTGCCTTGCTCTCGGTAAGTTGGGGCAAACCGTAGGTGAGCCTCTCGGTGTATGTGGAGACCGCCTCACTCGTGCTTGAAGCGCCCGAGGAGCATGCCTCCAGAGTGCTGCCCGCCCCGGATGAGATGCACTGTCCGAGGAGCACGGTTTCCAGCTCCTGATGGGCCTCGATCAACAGGCTCCTGAACTGTGCGTCACTCCATCGGTATCCGACCATCGACTGCCCGCCCATGCGTCCGCCGATCACATCAATCGGGTAATGGAATCCAAGCACGATCCTGTTGTTCCCATACTCCGAAGCACGTTCGAGAATCTGCGGTGCCAGTTGCGGGAGCAAGGTGGCCAGAGTGGTTCCGACCTCATATCCCGCGGTCGTGTGTCCGCTGGGGAAGGAGTCGTTATGAAAGCCGTAACCGATGTTTGCGGCCTTGATGTAACCGCCGCTGGTGGTGAATCCGAGCCTGTCATAAGGTCTGGTTTCGGTGTACACGCCTTTGGCCGCATCATGCCCATCGATGCCGTTGGTGATCATCGTGTTGACCAGGGCCGAGGTCTTCGGGAGCTTGCCCGCGTTGTAGGCGTTGATGTACAGCTCACCGAGTGTGGAACCGAGACTGTCGTACATCGTGACCGCAGGCGAATTGTTCGCATCGGTGATGGCTTTGCTGATCTGCGCGTCGCTCGCCGTATTGTTGATCTCGACGAGCTTCTTGTCATTCGCCGCCGTCAATGCGCTTCCTGAGGCAAGGGTTGAATTCCCTCCCCAGATCTCCGAGTGATCGCCGAGCGCGGTGTACCCGCTGAGCATATCCACGAAGTAGTTGTTGCCATCTGAGGTGGCGGGCCATGCGTTCGAAGCATAGGTGGCGGACTGCTGGCTGTCGGTGTAGGGCAGGGACAGGTATTCGGAGGTGTAATACAGCGCAGGCATATCGAAGTAGGCATCGGAACTGCTCGAGTTGCATTGGTGGACCTCGACGGCTATCACGTTCTGTCCGGCTTTCAGCAGACTGGCCGGAACGGAGAACAACATCGACTGAGGATCCGAATTCCCGCCGTAATTCAACGGCGTCGTATTCGAGGTGACCGTGGAATCGTCGAAACCTGTCACCTGGGTACCGTTGACGTAAACCGTGGCGGTATCGTCAACGCTTAAGGAAGCGATGAGGCCACCATAGGAGTTGAGCTGATCCTGCGTCAGCGTGAAGGCCTTCCTGAAGAAATATGCAGGGACGATGCCGTCAGTGCCAAGATTCCTTTTGAGGAGGGTGTTGGCCACGAAACCGTTCCCCAGATCCTTGCCATCAGTGGCTGCGGAGCCGGTTGACTTCACACCGAAACTGCCGCTTCCGGACTTCCAACCCGCGGTATTGCTGAGGGAGGCAAGCTGGGTCCATGATGTTCTGTCCTCGGATCCCCCTGTCGGATCGCTTGCGGCGTTCTTGGCATCGGTCGTATCCCAATACTGCCAGGTATCATCCGCATTGAGGTTTGCCGATTGCCCGGACAGCGTTCCGACCAGGGTCCAATCGGCGATCTGGAATTTGTTCGTGGCGCCTTTGTCCGCCGTCACGCGAAGCTGATAGTAACGGTAGGCTGTGGTGTCCGAAATCGTAAAGGTCTTTGACAGTTTGCGCGAGGCGAAGCTCACATCGCTGCGGCTGTCCAGCTTCGTCCAGGCAGAACCTTGCGGATCGCTGACCGCGGACTCGTCATTGCTCCCCAGAACCGTCCAGTTTTTCGGATCACGTTCCTGGGAATCATTGGCCGAGGTGATGATGTACCCGATCGAGGGCGCCGCCTGGGACAAGGTGTAGATTGCATACACCGGTGAATCCGTGCTGGGAACGGATCCGCTTCCTTCATACCATTTGGTCTGAGGATTCTGATCGGCAGCATAGTCCACCGCCTCGTTCGAAGCCGAATTCGGCTGATTCGACTGGACCGTGGTCACCAGGCTCTGAACGGCCGTGGGCGCGTTCTGCTGCACTGTTGTGGCTGCATGGGCCGTGTTCGTATTCGTCGACAATGTCAAGGCGCACAGACTCGCCGTCACAAGGAATGCCGCGGCGAAACGCCGCATATGTTGTTGTGACTTATGTGAATGCCATTGCCGTGTCAAAGGGGTGTTCCCTGACGTGTGCATTACTGTTGCCCTCTCAATAAGCACGGTTCGCCACAATCCCCCAATTAGGCAGGCAAAATCCTCTTTGCCGCATGGTTCACCGCATCTTGAAGCACTTAACAGCAGAAAGAATACGATTCGGCGATTGAACGGATGCTGAACAATCGCGCGTATGAGCATGAACAACGAAGGAACTTTTGGCCATGGAACATGCGGGTGCGCACAACGGAGACACCGCGGCGGGGTGTTGGGACCTTCTGCCACCCACATGAACCGACATATCCTGCCGATGAGAGGCCGCACCTCATCCACTGCCGCCGAGCCCGCCTCTGCTGGTGCTAGCTTGAAGGAAGCATGCAAGACCGTTGCACATACGGGAGCGCACAGGCTGCCGAAGCGCGCGTCCCTCTACGAATAAGGAGCATCATCTGATGGGAGAAACAGGGCGAACCTCCAGGCGCGATGCCGCGCTGCGCCGTTGCTCATGGGCGACAGGCCCCGATGAGGCAATGAGGCAATACCACGACACGGAGTGGGGCACACCCAACCACGACAGCCGCAGCCTCTTCGAACTGCTATCGCTGGAGCTCATGCAATCAGGTCTGAGTTGGCAAACGGTTCTGCACAAACGTCCCGCATTCATCAAGGCCTTTCATAACTTTGATGTGCATACCGTCATGGATATGGACTCACACATCGACCTGCTCCTGCTTGATGCCGGCATCATCAGGAACCGACGCAAGATCCAGGCGATCATCACCAACGCCAATGCGGTGGCGCATCTGGAAGACACCGGTACGTCATTCGCCACCTACGTCTGGCAATTCGTGGATGGGAAACCCATCACCAACCATTTCCCGGACCACTCCCAATCCCCCTGCAGAACGCCGCTGTCCGACAAGATGAGCAAACGCATGAAAGAGGACGGATTCAGTTTCGTGGGACCGGTAGTGGCATATTCCTTCATGGAGGCCGCAGGCCTGGTGAACGACCACGAAACCGCCTGCTTCCGTCACCAGGAGCTATGACGGGATCGGCTCACACATCGGGAAGCACCTTTTCCCAGGATGCGATAGGCCCCGGGACCACGTTGAAGAGCGGATGCGCCTCCTCCTGCAGACCACGCATCAGCTCATATCGCGCACTGTCCCTGTTCTCCAGTTTCTTCAACAGTAATCGCCACTCATAGGCGAGCTGCTGGTCGTTGACATCGATGCGCAGGCCTTCGTCGGCCGTGCGCAGAATCTTGCCACGATCGAAATGATATCCACGACGGTCGGCTTCATCGGCAAGCGGCCCCAGATATCCGGCGACCGCCACAAGCGGATCCTTGCAGGAACGAAAGCGGTCGAGCTGGGGATGGTGCGTATACCCTTTGGTCTGGCCGGCCAGCACGGCCTGCGCCAGCAGTGATTCCCTCCAGCAGGCGACGATGCCCTTTGCATCCAGCACCTTCGGACTCAGACTCCACATTCTCATGATTCCCCTATCGGATTGATCGCTATCCGTGGATGACGCATCCGTCTTCGGGCGTGCACGCCCGAAGACGTAAACGGAGCCCTGGCCGCCGCCAGGCACCTGCATACCGCCATCCCTAAGGCTCACCATCCTATGTCCACTCGGGGCATATCGCACCGCAACGGGGAGAGTCCGGAGATCCCACCGTCGGCTCACTGGATCATCATCGCGAGCGCACGGTATTGCCTGCTGGAAGATGAGCGATGGCAACATCTCCGGCTTCTGGGATATCTCATCTCAGCCGCGATGCCCTTCCCCGGGAAACCGTGTTGATACCCTGCAGCAGCAAAAGCTAGTGTGACTTAATTCACCCTTGTGCATATTGATTGGCTCCGGCGTAAGCGGTCGACTATAGTTGTTCCCAATGTTCCTACTACCGAAGGGGGTTCGTTATGGGATTATTTGACGATGCAAAGAAGGCCGCGAAGGATGCGGGCGATAAGGTCGCCGAGGCAGCGTCCGATGTGAAGGATGCCGTTTCCGAGAAGCTCTCAGAGGCTACCGATAAAGCGTCGGACAAGGCTTCAGACAAGCTGGATGAAGCCAAAGCCAGCGGCAAGGTCGCGGGTGCGGAAGCCGAGAAGGCTGCAACCGAGGCCAAGAACGCCGCGAAGGACAAGCTTCGCTGACCTGAATCCGAAATAGCGTGCCGCCCTTGCAGGCATCGATTTGATGTATGGTCCGGGCTCGCACGAATTTCGTTCTGGCATTTGGGAAGGGGTGTCTCCGTCTACGGAGGCGCCCCTTCCGCCATTTCACGCGTGCACCACTGATGACGGCCCGTATATAGTAAGTTTCAGTCGTCCGGTCTGAACACAGAGGCGGACGTCGGGGGAACCGCCGGGGGACGGAGGTCACACCCCACTTCGTGGAGGAATGGGGATTTGCATGATGCGTGTGTTCAAAGATTATTCGCCCCGTATGCGCGAGCCTGCCGTCGCGGTTCAGATACTCGCGGCCACGATGCTGTTGTCGATAATCTCCTTCGGAATCTATATGTCCTCCCCCGATCTGATCGCCCGCCCCCTGCTGTGGACCTTCTGGTTTGCCGGATTCATGATCGCGGCATGGTGGTGTCCCCACATCGCCGGAAGAAACCTGCTTATCGGATTCGGCCCTGATCTGATGCTGCTCAGCGCCACGCTGATACTTCCCGAACGCGGACTCCTCTGGCTGCTGATCATGTGCGCCCTGACCTTCCACTACTTCATCTGGTCCAAAAGCGTTCGCCGCGCCCTGCTGGGCATCACATCCACAATGGTCGCGGCCCTTCCCGGTTGGATCATCAGCGAAAGCATAGGGGGGATCACCGCCTTCGACGGGCAGAGGAACCAGCACGCCCTATCCTCCCTGTCACTGTTGCTGCTGCTCTGCCTCACCTTCACGGCGGTCCGTTTATGTCTGGCGACCCTGATCACCATGTACACCGAGCGCACCTTCCCGGGTACGCTGCGTCATCTGAATTGGACGCAGGTACTGGTGATGCCCCTCATCTATTGCGTTGTGCCGACGATACTGGTCACCATGCGTTCGTTGCCGCGTATCGTCGCCGATGCGCAATGGAACGAAGCCTTCAACGTGCTCACGGTGCTGGTGATGTCCTCGGGAACGTTCCGCATCATCGAGGAGCTCGTCTCCGGTCTCTCCAAACGCAACCGTCTGTTGCAACTGGAGAAGGCCACCGACTCCCTGTCACTCTCGACCCAGCGGATACTCAGCAGCGCCACGGTGCTGCTCTCCTCCATATACCCGCGCATGCGGGTCAGCCTCGCGGTCAAACCACCCAGAACAGGCCCGTATTCCAGCACCCTGCTATCCGGAACGATTTCAAGTACCGATGGCCCCTTGCGCATTATCGTGGTGCGGACGGTCTGGAACAAACCCTTCGATGAGGTCGACCGTCTGGCGGTGAATCTCATCGCTTCGATGCTGCGCATCATCTATCGCGTCCGTCTGGAAACGAGCCGTCTGACCGTGGCAGCCAACACCGATCCGCTCACCGGCGTATCCAATTTCCGAGGCTTCGAGACGGCTCTGGCGCAGCAGGATATTCTTGGCAACCCCGACGGCGCGGCAGCGATCTTCATCGATGTGGACCAGTTCAAATCGATCAACGATTCCTATGGGCATCAGGCAGGCAACGAGGTCCTGCAGGCCTTGGCGCGCCGACTGACCGAAGCCGTCGGGCAGGACAAGCTCATCGCCCGGCTTGGCGGTGACGAATTCGCCATCGTCATCAGCGGCGTCCACACACATAAGGAGGCCAAGCCCTATATCAAACGGGTGGAGGAATCAGTCAACCGTCCTGTCATGACAGGTGCCGGACCCATTCCTCTGCACATATCCCATGGGCTGTCCTTCACCAGGAGCGGCAAGGATTACCAGAGTCTGCTCGATGAGGCCGACGTGCGCATGTACGCCTCCCGAAGGAAGCAGGCCTCCTCCCAGAAGGTCAGCCCGCCTGTCTCGACGATAGATTTCTCGGCGCTCATGCCTCCTGCACCCCTGCTGCAACCCTCGGTATTCGGTCTTGAAGATGATTTCCCGCCAGAACCCCGCACATCGCATCAGCATTCACAGGACCGGGATGATGCCGTTGCTCTGGCGATTCAACGCGACGCGATAGAAATCTACTATCAACCGATCATCAATCTCAATACACGCCGGCTGTTGGCGCTGGAGGCCCTGGTCCGCTATCACGATCCGGAATTTGGAGACATCCCGGTTGCGGACATTCTGCGTGTGGCCAGCGAGCATGACCTCACAGGGGCCATATCGGAGTCGATGCTGATGCATGCGGTGGCGGATACCGCGATCTTTCATGAGATCGAGCCCGAACTCGTACTGGTGAACGTCAATGTGACGATGGCCGATCTGCTGAATCCGCAGTTCCGAGCCCATCTGCAGCAGACCGTCGAATCCAATCCGGATCTGCATATCATCATCGAGATCACCGAGGATTCGCTTTCCACAACGACTGAGGCGGAGCTGAAATCCGTCGAGCAATTCGTCAAGAAGCGTCATATCGATCTGGCCCTGGACGATGCCGGCACCCTGTATTCGGAACTGGCAGTACTTGTCCGGCTACCTGTCAGAGTCGTCAAGATAGATAAAAGCATCGTCGACCGTTTGCCCAGTGCCAGGGTTTCGGCTTTGATGATGGGCTTCGTATCGACCTGCGACAAGCTCAATATCGAGGTCGTGTTCGAGGGCATCGAAACCCCTGAGCAGGAAAAGGCCATCAGGGAATTCGGAGGCCGCCTGGTTCAGGGATTCCTGTATGGACGTCCGATCAACGCAATGGAGACGAGCATACGGCTGCAAACCTCCGGGCTGAGCATGCAAGCCGATCAGGAATGGCCCTTATCCCCGTCTTCCGCACAGAACGGGACGAGCGGTCATCGTGATGTCGCCGGCAGCAAAGCGATGCCGCCATCCGAGGATTTCACGACGCGGTAGAAACCCTCATCCCCGCTCACACCGTAGTGTTTGCTGAGTAGCGCCTGCTCACGGGCATCCGGCTCTATGACCACCAGATAATCATATGAAGAGATGAGATGATCCATATTGGCTTCATAGAAGCTCACGATGGCATCCACATGGGGCGCGTACAGATAGTATTTCGCCACATACTGCATGTAGTAATCAGTGACCTGCCCATTGGAGTCCTGGCCATACAACAGATAGCGGTGCGTGTCTTCCGTGCCATGCTTCGGCCAGTTGTCCCCCACCACCCTCTCTACCTGTGCCGGCATGCTACTGGGATATTCACGGATGATGGTATTCAGCCCGTTGAACTCGGAAAGCAGAATGGCCAGCGACAGCATCACGCAGGCGACGACGCTTTTCTGATAGATGTCCTTCGTGATGACGCTCTTGTACGACTGGTATGCCTTGGTGTCGCCGACGCGGTAGTGGAAGGTGCCCTGGATATCCGTCGTCGCGCACATCATCAGCGCACCGACGAACAGCACGACGATGCTGTTGGCGTAGCGATCGAATCCGGCGAGGCTGGATGCCTCTGATTCCGGCATCGAATACACATACATGCCGAGGATGCCGATATAGTACAGCACCACCACCAGGTCCAGTGCGATCAGCGCCTTCCACAGCTGCCACTTCCACTTGCTGAAGAAGGCTATCGCCAGACTCGTCACGATCACTGCGACGTTGCCTATCAGCAGTCCCCACACCGGGCGCGTGCCGAAATCAACAGCCGCCCGCACGAATGCGGAGACGATATGGGCGATCTGCTCCTGGCTCTTCGCGGAATCCGTCGTGGCCGCGCCCGACGTGCCGATATTGAATTTGTTGCTCAGCTCGGCGATACCGGTCACCGCCATATGCCACTGCCACAATGCGTAAGTGCCGAAGGATGCCACGGATATGCCGAATACGGCGAGGACATCGGGCCATCGCCGCCAACCATGTTGCGTGAACCAGACGTATATCAGATACAGCAGTCCTATCGCAGCGAATATGACACCGGTGAGTTTCACAGTCATCAGGAAAGCAGCCACCGGCAGGATCATGAATGACGCTGCGACGAGACGGTCACGGCAACCATAAGCGATGGCGATGATCGCCAAAGCGAATAGCGGCAGCAGAAAATCCACCAGTAGGTTGTTGATTCTGATGGTGAGGTTGAAGAAGGACAACACCGAGCATCCAAAAGCCAGAAAGGCGTAGAGCAAAAATCTTCCACGCTCTGAGATGATGCCGAACAAGGCGTATATGCAGGAGAAAATCAACAGGCTCTGCCCGATGATCATCATCGCCTGGCTGTGCCCCGCAAACAGGCATACGTAGTACAGGAAGGAGGTGGTACCAAGCGGGTAGTTCTTGAAACTGATCAGATCCGAACCCACCTGGGGGAACGAATCGGTCAGCAGCATCTGTTTGAGGGCCACGGCCCAATGGGAGTAGTTGTCGTAATGTTCGAGATGACTGAACGACAGCAAAGCGACGAATACAAGCACCCCGGCCAGGAACAGCACATCGAACAACTGGGGCTTCCATCGCCAAGGGCTGCGTTCATAATCAGCCTTGGAACGCTCGCGAAGGGTGTGGATCAGCCAGACCACACATCTGGCGAGCAGCAATGCGATGCCCAGCGACAGGACCACATACGCACCCGCTCGTAAAACGCCGAATATCCCGCATATGTAAATCACACAGCCAATGCTCGAGCACACCACCACAGGAATGAATTCCCTGCGCATCCCAATCCACAGGGCGGATGCGGCGTAACCCGCGAAGGACAATGCCAAAGCGAGGAATGTAAGCACCGCCATCATGCGAACACCTCCTCCGTCCGCTCGTCACGGGTGCTTCCCACCGCCGCGGACCGCTCGGCACGATGCGCTACGGTGGCTGCAACCTCCTCCAACAGCCCGCTCATATTGCCCTTCTCCGCCAATTCCTTGAGATTGCTCACCAACAGCACTTCCTTATCACCATCTATCTGCCCCGAGGAGCTTAACTGGATGCTCACGCCTGAATCCGTGGTGAACACCAGATTCCGTGCAAGCCGCACCCCATCCGCCGCCTGCGGTTCCAGACCGGCCACGGTCCACGTCCTGTACCCAACGGTGGCTTTCGTGCAGACACTGCCGTCGTCGAATACGACGTGTCGCGGAACCGGCATCTCGGAGAAGGCGCCGAAGGGACGTTTCGGCTTTTCCAGACGCCTTTTGACATTCCGGAGCAGATCATCGTAGACGGTATCCCACATATCCATCTGCAGTGGCAGGGGGTGGCCCCGGTCGTAGATGATCTGCATGAACTGCCTGCGGTCATCTTCACTGAAAGGCTCCACGGTGAAGGAGTATCGCCATCCCTGATCCGTTCTCCGGGCATAGATCATCTTCCCATGCAGCTTGGCACGATAACGGTCGTTGTGAATGGTCATCGACAGCCCGACCGACTCGTTGAAGTACCGGGAGATGTCGGAGACCACCGCCATGCCCTCCTCGGAGACATCAACCGTTCTCAGATCGTATTGCTCGCCGCCCACGCTGATCGAAACCGCCTCGTCAGCGGGAAAACGTTCGCTGCGGCGGTAGGCGGGCCGCCCCAGCATGAAGAAGAGCGCATAGATCAACGAAACCATGTTGTATGCGAGCCAGAAGATGATAATCGACCCGTAGAAGACCTCCCAGCCATACTTACCCCACATGAAGCGCACAAGGGCGGCTACGGTCAGCAGCAGCAGCGCGGCATTCGGCACGGCCAGCAGCAATGAGGAGCCACGTTTCGAAGAGGTGTTCTCCCTGCTCTTCTCAGTCACATGGAAGGTGCGCTGGTGGATGTGCAAGGGTTTCCAGCAGGACCGGGACGATGAGGTAGGGCATGAGGATCGTGTCGATGACCTGGCTCCAGCGTTGGTTGCGCATATCACCCGAAAGATAACGCATCGCACCGGCGTAGAAGGCGTATGCGGGAAGCCAGATGAGCAGCAGAGGCTCGATACCCGCGACCACGATGCGGAAATCGAATAATGCGAACAGAATCGGTGCGAGGATGAAAATGAGTCTGTTGGCGAAGGACCACCAATACAGGAAGGTTCCCAGATAGGATATCTTGCCGGTGACGGATAGTTTTCCCCTGCGGAAGGGGTGCGCGTTCTGCATGCTCTGGATGATGCCACGCGCCCATCTGGTCCGTTGCTTGATCATGGCGGGAATCGTCGTGGTGCTGAGCCCCGAGGAGACGACCTCATCGCTTGCATAGGTGGTGTATCCCAGCTGCTGCATGCGCAGGCTGGTCTCGAAGTCCTCGGTGATCGTGTTCAAGGGGAAGCCGCCGATATCCTCCATCGCTTTTCTGGAAAGCACGGCGTTGCTTCCGGTATATGCGACGCTATTGGAGGTGTTGCGCATCACGTTGACCTGGCGGGAGAAGAAATCCTGTTCATTGGGGACGATATGCTCCGCATACAGATTGAACTGGAACAGGTCCGGGTTGTAGAAGCTTTGCGGCGTCTGCACCAGGCCGATCGCGGTGTCGCCGTCCATCTCATCGGGTTCCCTCCTGCGCCATACGCCGCCCTCCTTCACGTACTCGGGCAGCAGGAAGTAAGGAACCGTTTTCATCAGGAAGTCATGCCGTGGAATCATATCCGTGTCAAATGTGGCGAAGATGGCGCTGCCGGTATGCTTCAAGGCATTGTTGTAGTTTCCCGACTTCGCCTCGGTGTTGTTTTCGAGTCCGATATAGCCCACCCCGAGTCCGGCCGCCATTTCGGCGACTTCAGGCCTGTTCCCATCGTCGCAAACGAAGATATGCACCTTGTGTTTGTCGGGGTAGTCCATGAAGGTGCACGCGGATACGGTTTTGTACAGCAGATCGATCTCCTCGTTATGCGTGGCGATCAGCACATCCACATCCGGGTAGTCCTCGGCGGCGATCTCGGGCAGTTCCAGATGAAAACGCTTCATGCGTATGCGTTGCAGGAAGAGATCGAAGGTCGTCGCTATGGTCACGGTCTCGGCGACGAGCAGGAGCACACCGGCGACCACATTCCATACCCCGTCATGCAAGGGCAGGGTGAAGAAGAGCCTCCAGAACAGATAGATCGTGGTGAGTATCATGGCCAGCACGAACACGACATTCTGCCGCACGACTTTGGATTTCATCGGGACCTCCTAGGCGAAGCGAACACCCAACTCTGTTGGACGCGATAACTGAGGAAGAACAACACACAGTCACAGATCGCCTTCCCCAATGCGACCGCGACACCCACGAGACTCAGCAGGTAGACCCCGGTCGAGGAAAGCACTATGAGTGTGGCGCTGAGCGCCAGATATTTCACCAGACTGGGCCAGACGGAAGCTTGGTGTCTGAAGATCAGCGTGCGGTTGATCAGAAAATTCAACGCTATGGAGATCACCCTGGCCAGACCGGTGGCAACCAGGATGTGCGTATATCCATGCATGGGCAGACCGACCAAAGGCACTGCGAACAGCGCCCAGGCAAGCCCCAGATCAACACCCGCGCATACCAACGAGGAGAGCGAAAACGAGAACAAGGTACCGACCAGCGCCTTGATGACGGAGATGCTGTCACGCACCGGGTGGAAGTGTGTTCCCCCGTTGTCGTTCTCGTATACGGTGCTGATCGCTACGGGCACCATCGGCACCTGCCTTTTCACGGCCATCACCAACATCTGGGTCTCATACTCGAAACCGTTGCCGGGAAGCGTCAGCATGTCATCGAGCAGCTCCTGCCCGAAGGCCCTCAGACCGGTCTGGGTATCCGCCAGGTGCACATGATGCAGCACGGCGAATGCGACCGTGGCCACCTTGTTGCCGAATGAGGATTTCCAGGGGGTTTCCGTCGAAGAGAAATCACGCTGCCCCAACACCAGGGCCTCGGGGTTTTCAGCGGCGGCCCGCGCCATATTGACGACATCCGGTACCGTGTGCTGCCCATCCGAATCCACGGTGATGATGCTGAAGGACTGTGGTGCGTGCTCCTTGATCCAGCGCAATCCCGTCTTGATGGCCGCACCCTTGCCCTGGTTGTGCTCGTGCACCAGGAGTGTGGCTCCGCCCTGTTCGAGGGCGGAGAAGATATGACGGTAATCATCACCCGATCCGTCGTCGATGATGATGATGTGTTCGAATCCCTGTTGCCTGAGTCGCTCCACATATGTGATGAGTGCCGTTTCAGGTTCCAATGAAGGGATCAACACAATCGGACATCGTCGCTCGGACGGATTCATGTTGAGGCTCATGGCACCCTTTCATAGTGCAAGGACCCGGTGACGGGGCATGACGGACGACATGGCTGGTAGACAGGATTTGTCGCAAGATCGCAGGCGAAAGCCTGCGTCTGCGCTATTCTGATGCTGAGCTGGAGCCGTGTGACGGCTCGACTTCACGGACCCCGCCGCGTATGCGATAAGTCGCAACAGCAACGTGCCCATGCCGATGGATATCTCCACTCATTGACCCAACCTGTTGTACTATACCGAAAAAACGGACATCACGTAACAATGGTGTTCCCCAGGTGCAGAACGGGCACCGCTGATTCGATCGGCTTCGGGGATGCTTCCGACATATCAACGATGCGCGATTCCGGAAGAATCGGCTTATGCCAAGATGTCCGCTTTGTAACATTCCGGCTTGCATTTATGGACACGCATCCATTTGGATTCCACTTTGGATATGCTGAGACCTGATTCAGGATTCTCATAGGAAGGACGGTGCGACGTGATCGGAGTTGTTTGCGGCGTACCGGAATGTGAGCACCACGCAACTGCCGAATGGGATACGGTGCGCGGCTGCGCCGCCGATGCCCATACCTACGTCCCGATTCCGGTATGCGACTTTCACTTCTGGATGCTGAACAATGGCGCGCACCTGACACTGAAATTCCGAGGCTGAGTGTATTTCCTCCGCCATGCAATCGGCAGGACGGGGATCAGAACGCTTGTCCGACCCTCTCCGTGGCATAGGTCGCCAAGGCCTCGGCATCGATGCCTTGATAATCACGGATTGAACGGAATTGGCCCTGCCCGGACACCTCGGCCCTGGTGAACCCCGTCACGGCTATCGTCGTGGCACCCGATGCCACCGCCGACCGCAATCCCGTGGGGGAATCCTCAAGTGCGATGCAGGAGGCGATATCCTTGCCCTCGATGCCGAGCAGCTGGGCAGCGTGCAGGTAAGGAGCGGGGTCGGGTTTGGATGCCAGACCATCATCTCCACATACGAATGCACTGAACGCCCCCGTAGGCGCTTGATCGACAACCACCTGGGCCATCGAACGGGGT
Source organism: Bifidobacterium psychraerophilum (assembly GCF_000741705.1). Lineage (GTDB taxonomy): Bacteria > Actinomycetota > Actinomycetes > Actinomycetales > Bifidobacteriaceae > Bombiscardovia > Bombiscardovia psychraerophila. Next base: position 200,429 of record NZ_JGZI01000007.1, read on the forward strand.
GAAGCGGTCACCAGCACCGAGGGGATGCCTGCACCCACCAAAGAACGCAACACGTCAAGAACCCCTGGGGTCCAAGGCATGCTTTGGCGTTCGCGCTCGGCCACATAGCTGACCATGAGTTCGGCGATGCGCGCTTCGGGCAGCTGGGTACCCATTTCGCGCATTTTTTCGGCGCATAGCGCCAAGGCCTTACCGGACATCTGCCAGCCGAGATCCTCATTCCAGATCCCACCATGCCGACGGGCGATCTCCATCTCACCCTCATGCCAATAGGGTTCGGAATCAATAAGCGTGCCATCCATATCCCAGAACACTGCGCGCAACGTCATACCATCGCCTTCCATCCGCTTCCCCTGCTCATCTCAGGCTATCAAGCACCGAGGAGAGCAGGGTCTGCGCACAGATCCACCGAGGTGGTCACCGGAGAAAGCGACAGGATATCAGCGACCTGCCGTGCGGAACGGGGCCTTGCCGCCATGCCCGCGGGAGTGACGATACCCATGCTTGGATCCCGAAGCGTTCGCGGATGATTGCTTATCCGTACGCCGCCTTGAATCGGAGGCTTTGGAAGAACGTGTGCGCTCAGGGCGTGGACCGTCGAAACGAGCGTCACGTGAGCGGGAACCCTGCGTGCGTGAACCACGTGACCGCGATCCCTGTGAACCACGTGAACCGTGTCCGCCGCGTCCCTGACGCGCAGGACGTGATTCGGGCAAGGTCCATCCGCTGATCAACGGTGCATGGTTGCCGACGAGTTTCTCGACCGCGGGGGAATCGCTGGTGACCGAAACGGCTTTGGCCTCGATGCCCGCGATACGCAACAGACGACGCACATCACGACGCTGATCCGGGAGCACCAGAGTGACCACATCGCCCTCGTGTCCGGCTCGTGCGGTTCGGCCCGAACGATGGAGGAAGGACTTCGCGTCTGCCGGTGGGTCGACCTGCACCACAAGCTCGACACCGCTGACGTCGACACCGCGTGCGGCCACGTCGGTCGCGACGAGGACGCGCACATCACCTTCGCTGAATGCACTGAGGTTCCTGTCGCGCTGGTTCTGCGAAAGATTGCCGTGCAGCTCCGCTGCGGGAATACCGTTATCGGTCAGATTCTGGGCGAGTTTCTTCGCCTGGTGCTTGGTTCTGGTGAAGAGTATGCGCTTGCCTGAGCCGGAGGCCAGGACCCTGACCAACTGGTGCTTCTGTGCCAAGGTGGTTTCGAAGATGTGATGCGTCATCTGGGTCACATGCGCAGTGGCCGAGTCGACGGTGTGCACCTTGGGATCGTGGAGGAATCGGTTCACCAGGGCATCAACACCATGGTCAAGCGTCGCGGAGAAGAGCATACGCTGTCCATCGGCGGAAACCTGATCCAGCAGACGCTCAACGGCAGGCAAAAAGCCCATGTCGGCCATCTCATCCGCCTCATCGAGCACGGTGATCTCGACATTCTCCAAAGTCAGCAGTCGCTGCCTGAGCAGATCCTCAAGACGTCCCGGGCATGCGACGACGATATCCGCACCTGCACGCAGGGCGTCGACCTGCCGGTTCTGTCGCACGCCGCCGTAGATGGTGGTGGTGCTCAGCCTGCATGTGGCAGCCAATGGTTCAATGACCTCATTGATCTGGTTCGCCAGCTCGCGGGTGGGAGCGAGGACGAGGGCACGAGGGCTTGGCAGTGGGCCACGGGAACGCCCGCCACCCCGGTTGTTGCGGCCCTTGCCTCGTCTGGCGTCGTCTTTCCCGCCGTGTCTGATGAGTTCATGTTCGTAATCCTGGATTTCACGATCCATCGCGGCCGGGCTCTGAGTGCTCAGGCGTGTGATCAGCGGGATGGTGAATGCCAGGGTCTTTCCCGAACCGGTTTTCCCGCGTCCGAGAATATCCCGACCGGCAAGGGCGTCCGGGATCGTGTCCACCTGGATGGGGAAAGCGGTGCTTTTCCCATCGGCGGCGAGCGCCGCGACGAGGATATGGGGTACGCCCAACTCCGCGAAGGAGGTCGTTGGCTCAGTGGTTGAAGAAGCAATATGCGATACAGCAGTGGTGTCTGACACCGGTTACCTTTCATTAAGGAATGATTCCAGCGGCTGTGATGTGCACGCCGCGCGGCCGCAAGCAAGGCCAATGATTTCGTGGAAGAATTCCCGATAACCGAAGCGTTCAAGCGACATAGTGGGATTCGGACGAATCCCGAGCAAACATCGACTATAGCATGACGGTGTCCATAAGCGGCCGGGCAGCCGTCCGAATCCCATGCCTTCAAGGTCTGTATTCCTTGCGAATACAACGATCTGGAGCAGTATGAAGCCCTGAGCCTAGCCTGCTTCCATGCGTTTCGCGCGATGGATCAAGCGAAAAGGCCTCACACGATCATGCCAGGCGGCGAGGCCGAACGGTCACACACCGAAGGAACATGCTCTATGCCGATACTGCCGCCGATGATTCGCCACCGCTATCGCAGACCCCAGATGATGAGTGATTTCGACGGTGAGAAACGCTCGTCCGACTCATCATCCGTGTCATCACGCGCGTGGTCATTTGCGCGGGCATCGGCTTCCTGCAACTCCTGGGCCATTTCACGAAGATGCTGGTGAACGTCGCGACGCCACAACCGTGCACGCTCCGAACGCTGGACTTCGATGACCTCCCCATCCGTCGCCGCGGCAAAAATACTCGATCCCTCAGGGGTTCTCATCCGACGTAATTCACGTCTGAGCTGTCTGTTCTCTTCCGCCAATTCGAGGATCCTGGTGATGCCGGCAAGGTTGATCGACTCATGCTGACTCATATGCTGCGCCTGGCACAGACGATCCAGATCACGGACCGAGTACCTGCGGGCACCGCCCTCCGTACGTTTGGGGACGATGATGCGCAGACGGTCGTATTGCCTCAGCGTCTGGGGATGGATATCCGCCAGGGTCGCCACCTGCCCGACGGTGAGCACCGGAAGATCTATATCGAGACCGGCATCGTCCGCTCCGTCCAAATCGATTCGTCCCTCGACCAGGGAACGGGCGCAAATCAGGTACATCTGCCTGATCTCTCTGGCTATTGTGGCCATCGACGATCACCCCTATCCGTATTCGGCGTGCATCCGCCGGGCCCGAGACCACCGCCCGGCGGATCATTCCTGATTATGATTGCAGACGGTTCTCTCTGATCTGCGCGGAGAAGTCCTCGCTGTCATTGTCGAACTCGTGCAGCAGTTTCTTCTGCTTGAGCGTGAGCTTGTGCGGCAGCATGATCTGCACACGCGCCACCAGATCGCCTTTGCCTTTGGCTCCGTGGACTCCCTTTCCGGAGACGCGTATCCGCGTGCCGCTGCTGGTGCCTGCCGGTACTTTGATGGAGATGTTCTCCCCATCAATATCCAATGCCTCGACCTTGGCTCCCGCCCCAGCCTCCGCAACGGTAACAGGCAAATCCATGACCAGGTCCAAGCCGTCAAGCGTGAAGCGTTCGCTCTCCTTGACCTTCACGGAGAGATAGAGATCACCGTTCGCACCGCCGAAGCGTCCCTTATGGCCTTTGCCGGAGAGACGGATCTTCTGCCCGTCACGGACGCCCGCAGGAATATGCGTCTTGAACTTGGTGCCTCCGACGCTGAGCGATACGGTGGCGCCTTTCACCGCCTGCCGGAAGGTGAGTGTGATCGAGGAGCTTCGGTCCTCGCCCTTCATCGCCTTGGGCTGCTCCTGAGACCTCTGGAATCCCGCCCTCGAAGAGCCGTTTCCCGCTCCTGAGAAGGACGAGAAGATGTCGGAGAAGTCGGGCTGCCCACCCGATGAGGTCGAGAAGCGGACTCGTGAACCGCCCTGCCCCTCGGACGCACCACCGAACATCGAACCGAAGATGTCCTGGAAGCTGTTCGCGTCGAATCCGGATTGCCCCGAACCTCCCGCGAAACGGGCTCCGCCCATGCCGAACTGACGGATGGCATCGTATTTCTGGCGCTGCTCCTTGTTGCGAAGCACGTCGTACGCCTCGGAGATGTCTTTGAACTTCTCCTCGGCAGCGGCACCCTTGTTCAAATCAGGATGGTATTGACGTGCCAGTTTGCGGTATGCCTTGGTGATCTCCGCTTCACTGGCGTCCTTCGAGACACCGAGGACCTTGTAAAAGTCCTTGTTCAGCCATTCATTCTCAGCCATGTATGCCTCCCCGCTTGGCTTTGTACGTACGTGCTTCCCTTTCCATAGGCCTTATCCACCGCTCGCCGCTCAGCCCTGCGATGGCGTCCCCTGTGGAGATGCAACCACAACGCGTGCCGCACGAATCACACGATCGCCGATGCGATACCCCGATTCAACGACCGTATCAACGGTCTCCTTCTCGGCGGAGGCGTCGGGCTTGTGCAGGATTGCCTCGTGCTTGGTCGGATCGAATTCCTCACCGACCTCACCGAACTTCTCGACCCCGAATTTCTCGAAGGTCTTGTCGATTTTGGCGCTCACCGCTTGGAACGACTCACCCAGCTCGTCATGTTGACGGATTCTGTCGATATCATCCAAGGCGGGCAGCAGCGCGGTCAACACATCGATGATGCCGTGCTGCCGGAATCGATCCTGCTCCTTGACCGAACGGTTGCGGAAGTTGATGAACTCGGCCCGCTCGCGCTGCAATGCCTCCAGGTACCCTGCGGCCTCCTGCTTGGCTTTGCCCAAGGCTGTCAATCCTTCCTGCTGACCCTGGTCGGACTCATCTGAAGCATCACCCGACTGCTGTGACTGCCCAGTGACCGGGCTTTCGGAAGACGTGTCGGAGGTCTGCTCCTTGTCTTCGGATGGCTTGGGGGACGGCTTCCGCTTTGCAGAGGATGCGTCTGCTCCCTGCGACGGCTTCCGCTCCCCGGAGGGAGCCGAATCGTTGTCAGAGGATCCAGCCAACGACTCGGCATCGGACATACCACGCAGGTATTCATCCTTGTCGAAGTCGGACATCACTCGCCGTCCTTCTTCTTGTCGTCATCGTCCACGACCTCGGCGTCGACCACGTCGTCCTCGGAGGAAGGGGCGGCTCCCTGTGCACCCGGTGCACCGGCGGCACCAGCCGCGCCTTCGGCCTGCTGCTGTGAGTACAGGGCTTCGCCGATCTTCTGTGCGGAAGTGGTCAGCTCGGTCTGAGCGGACTTGATCTTCTCGATGTCATCACCCTTAAGGGCCTCCTTGAGGGCTTCGACCTTCTCGGTGACCTCCTTGGAGACATCGTCGGAGAGCTTGTCCTTGTTGTCGGTGACGAGCTTCTCCGTCTGGTACGCGAAGGACTCCGCCTGGTTCCGGGTCTCAGCGTCCTCACGACGCTGCTTGTCCTCGGACTCGTGGGCTTCGGCCTCTTTGACCATCTTGTCGATTTCGTCCTTCTGCAGGCCGGAACCACCGGTGATGGTCATCGACTGTTCCTTGCCGGTCCCCTTGTCCTTTGCGGACACATGCACGATGCCGTTGGCGTCGATGTCGAAGGTGACCTCGACCTGGGGGACGCCACGCGGTGCCGGCGCGATACCCGTCAGCTCGAAGGTGCCGAGCGGCTTGTTGTCGCGGGCGAACTCACGCTCACCTTGGTACACCTGGATCAGCACGCTGGGCTGGTTGTCCTCGGCGGTCGAGAACACCTCGGAGCGCTTCGTCGGGATCGCGGTGTTGCGGTCGATGAGCTTGGTCATGATGCCGCCCTTGGTCTCGATACCGAGGCTCAATGGCGTCACGTCGATCAGCAGCACGTCCTTGCGGTCGCCCTTGATGACGCCCGACTGCACGGCAGCGCCGACGGCCACGACCTCGTCGGGGTTGACCGACTTGTTCGCTTCCTTGCCTCCGGTCAGGTCCTTCACCAGTTCCTGCACGGCAGGCATACGGGTGGATCCACCGACCAGCACCACGTGGTCGATTTCGTTGACCGAGATGTTCGCATCGGAGAGCACGTTGTTGAACGGCGTGCGGCAGCGTCCGAGCAGGTCAGATGACATCTCCTCGAAGTGTGCACGGGTCAGGGTCTCATCCAGATGCACCGGCGTGCCGTCAGGTGTCATGGCCAGGTACTGCATGGAGATGTTGGTCGAGCTGGAGGAGCTGAGTTCCTTCTTGGCCTGCTCGGCGGCTTCCTTCAGACGCTGCAGCGCGATCTTGTCCTTGGCCAGATCCACACCATACTTGTTCTTGACTTCGCCCACGAGCCAGTCGATGATCTTCTGATCCCAATCATCGCCGCCCAGACGGTTGTCTCCATTGGTGGCCTGGACCTGAATGGTCGAGAAGCCATCATCATCCTTGCCGATTTCCAGCAGCGAGACATCGAAGGTGCCGCCACCGAGATCGAAGACCAGAATGCGTTCGTCTTCCTTGCCCTTTTCGAGTCCGTAGGCCAGCGCGGCTGCAGTTGGCTCGTTGATGATGCGCAGGACGTTCAGTCCGGCGATCTTTCCTGCATCTTTGGTCGCCTGACGCTGGGCATCGTTGAAGTAGGCGGGGCAGGTGATGACCGCATCGGTCACGGGACCACCGAGGTAGGCTTCCGCGTCCCTCTTGAGCTTCATCAGGATCTGTGCGGAAATCTCCTGGGGAGTCCATCCCTTGCCGTCGATGTCAACGGTCCAATCCGTTCCCATGTGACGCTTTACCGAGCTGATGGTGCGATCGACGTTGGTGACCGCCTGCCGCTTGGCGACCTCTCCTACGAGGATCTCCCCGGACTTGCTGAACGCCACCACGGATGGCGTCGTACGCATACCTTCCGCATTCACGATGACGGTTGGCTCGCCGCCCTCAAGCGTGGCAATGCATGAATTCGTGGTTCCCAAATCGATGCCGACTGCTCGTGCCATAACTGTTCCTCCTGGTTGATATGAATGCGGGGCTTTCGCAGACCTCGCACCTTTCACGGTTTCCCGCTCACGTTCTTTGGGCGGTGAAATACGACATGCACATCACCGCTCTCGAAACTTGAGCCTACATCACTCAACTTCTGAAGGCAAACCATTATTCCCGTTTGTTGGAAAAACTATGGCTTTTCTTGTCTAGTATGAATACAGGCTTTTGACGAAGGCTGACGACTGGAGACACAATGAAGGCGACCATACAACACGTGGCTGAAGAGGCGGGCGTATCGGTGTCTACCGTGTCCCGTGCATTCACCAAACCCGATCTCGTTGCACGAAAAACACGAGACCGCATACTTGCCATCGCCGACAATCTTGATTTTCGCATCTCTCGATCCGCTACGGCTCTAAAAACCGGTCAATCCCTGAGAGTTGCATTTCTCACCAGCGACCCCCTCGCCACTTGGTTCAATGCACATGTCTTTGAAGGAATGAATTCGGTGCTGCAACAGGCCGGATACGACATTTCTCTATATCAGATAGATACCCCCGAAAAACGTCATGATTTTTTCTCCATACTGCCGGTGCAACGCAATGCGGATGCCGTCATCGTCTCTTCTTTCGACATAGACCCCACAGAAACCGGTCGACTGAACACTGCAAAGGTCCCCATCATAGGCATCAACGTACCCACCACCACCTCGTATACGGCATCAATAAGCATCGATGACGCAGCAGGAATGCAGCTGCTCGCACAACATCTGATTACACTCGGGCATCGTCAAATCGCTTTTGTTGGAGTTCCCCAAGACTCGAAGATTCATTTCAGCGCACATAAAAGGGAACGTGCATTCGTTGATACCTGTTTGGCAACCTCCATCACCCCGTCCGTCATACACGTTGAAGATGACGACGAACTGGTGAGCAACGTCATGACGGCCTTGCTCAACCTCGCGCAGATGCCTACTGCAGTGTGCTTCCAACACGATTCAATGGCGATTCGCTTGTGGACATCGCTGCGTAAATATGGAATGGAATGCCCACATGACATTTCAATCTGCGGCTTCGATGACAGCACTTACGCAAAAGATATCTCGCTGACCACCATTCGGCAGGACCCCCAAAAAACCGGACAGGCGGCAGCGGAAAAGACCCTTCGCCTGATGGCCGGCGACTCGTCCTTTCAGACACACCAGCTGGTACCGGTCCACCTGATTGCGCGTGAAAGCACAGCCAAAGTGTCCGCTTCATCGTAATCGAAGCGTTGAAGACCCTCTCTCCAAGACCCTTGCAACAAGTTAACGATAATGACATCGTTTGCAATAATTATGCTACTATTTGTCTTGTGATATTGAAAACATTGATGCAAATGTTTGTTTACTCATACGGAACGCAAAGGAGCGATCAATGAGAATGAGCTCATCGGATATACGACGCAAAGCAACTGCGGCACTTGCACTAACCCTGCTAATCCCCACCTTGGCCTCATGCGGCGGCGAAAGCGCGGATTCATCCAAAGGACAGGTCTATTACATCAATTCCAAACCAGAGGTTGCCTCGATTTGGAAAAAGGTAGCCAGTGAATACACAAAGGAAACCGGCGTTGAAGTGACCGTGCAAACCGCCGCGGCAGGCACGTTGGATCAGACCATGGCCAGCGAACTTGCCAAGAGCGAGGCACCGACCATGTTCACCCTCAATGGTTACGATTCATATTCGAAATACAAACAATACCTAGCCGACGTGAGTGACTCCGCCGTATACAAGCTGCTGAACAACGAAGGAAAAGCCTACAGCTTCACGGAGGGAACCAAGGCATACTCCGTTCCCTTCGCTGCCGAGTGGTATGGCATGATTTACAACAAAGCGATTCTTGCCAAGTATATAAGCAAGGATTATGCCGTCATCAAGTCCGTCGACGAGATCAAGAATTTCGACGTGTTCAAGCAGGTATGCGATTCAATTCAAGCCCATAAGTCCGATCTGGGACTTGACGGAGCCATCTCGAACGCTGGCATGGACGCGTCGGACACCTATCGCTTCACATCCCATCTCGCACGTATTCCTTTGTTCTACGAATACAAGGATGCCAACACCACCTTTATGCCCAAAATCAAGGGTACTTATATGGAACAGTTCAAGAACATCTGGGATCTTTACCTCACGGATTCAACCACGCAACACAGTCTGCTCAGTAGCAAGACCTATGAAGACACCACCAGCGAGTTCGCAACCGGAAAAGTTGCTTTCTATCAGAACGGTACATGGTCCTATACACAGATCCAAGGTAATGCAGTCAAGGATAGCGACTTAGGAATGTTGCCGATTTACATCGGCGCGAAAGACGAATCTTCCTATGGGCCAGCATCCATTTACGATGCTTCCTGGGCCATCAACAAAAACTCGAGTGAGCAGGACCAGAAGGCCACACTTGACTTCATGAAATGGCTTGTCAGTTCAAAGGAAGGCAAGCAGGCACTCACTACGGATATGGGCTTTTCCGCACCGTTCACCAGTATGGACGTAAACGCCAAATCCGACAACCCACTTGTTACAGCAGCGCTTGAATACAAGAAGGATAAGATTCCCTTCGTGCAGTCCTTCGCATTGCCAAGCGGTCAGTGGCAGAGCGATCTGTCGAATGCACTACTGAACTACACGCAGAGCGGGGGCAGCTGGTCAGCCGTTAAGACTGCATACGTCAAGAACTGGGCTACCGAATGGAAGAGCGTGAAGGACACTTCGGGAGTCCTGCCGGAGGCCGGAACGTTCAAAGACACCACTGACTGACAACACAGATTGTTGTCGAGAAGGAGAGTTCCGCGCACAACTATTGGCTGTGTGCGGAACTCTCTTATGTCACCACCGAATAAGAGAGGGAACCATGTCCAGCATGCAGGACACATCATCACAACACGTACCACCACCAGCCAGAGAAAGCCTGATTATGACAACAGAGGGTGATGACACAACTCCATGGTGGAAGGGAGCCGTGGTATATCAGATATATCCACGCTCGTTCAAAGACACCACAGGTGACGGCATCGGAGATATTAACGGCATTACAGAGGAGATTCCATATCTGCATGACCTAGGTATTGATGCAATATGGATAAGCCCGTTCTATCCCTCGCCCCAAGAGGATGGGGGGTATGATGTCGCCGATTACAGGAATGTCGATCCGCTTCTCGGTACACTCACTGACTTCGACAACCTTATTCAAGTTGCTCATCACCATAGCATCAGAATTGTGGTTGATCTGGTGCCGAACCACACCTCATCCGCACACCCGTGGTTTATTGACGCCCTGAACGCACGTCCGGGATCCGCCGAGCGTGATCGATATATCTTCCGCGACGGTCGGGGCCCCAATGGGAATCAGCCGCCGACGGATTGGATTTGCGGTTTCGGTGGACCAGCCTGGGAGCGAGTTCCGGACGGGCAGTGGTACTTGCACATGTGGTCAGTAGGACAACCAGATCTGAATTGGAAAAATGAGGAAGTCAGAGAGGATTTCCTTCACACCATAAGGTTCTGGAGCGACAAAGGCGTAGATGGATTCAGAGTCGATGCCGCCCAAAGTCTTGTCAAAGACATGGATCGCGATGATCTAAATTCTTGGAGCATGCAATACGACGTGCTTCCTCAGGACGGTAGTCATCCTCTATACGATCGCAATGAACTCCATGACATATACCGCAGCTGGCGCAAAGTATTCAATGAGTACAACCCCCACAGATTCGCCATTGCCGAGGCTTGGGTTAATCCGAAGAGACAGTACCTGTACGCTTCGGCAGACGAGCTTGGTCAGGTGTTTAATTTTGAGTTCGCCAAGGCAAACTGGACGGCCGGTGAGATGCGCCGATCAATCGAGAAGGGGTTGGAATCGGCTAATCGCTCACACTCCACAACAACATGGGTAATGTCGAATCATGACGTACCCCGTCATGCAACCCGATATGCTCTGCCACAGGTCGCCGGACATTCCTATCACCAGCTTGCCCAAGACTGGATCCTCAGAGACGGCAAAACCTATATAGAGGACCGGGAATTAGGCACACGACGCTCTCGGGCTGCGATTCTCCTCGAGCTTGCCCTTCCAGGATCCGCATATGTCTACCAAGGTGAGGAACTGGGTTTGTTCGAGGTACCCGACATACCGTGGAACGCCCTCGAAGACCCAACAGCGGCTCATTCAGACGATTGCGGTAAAGAGAGTATCCGTAAGGGCCGTGACGGTTGCAGGGTCCCGATCCCATGGTCCCGCAACGCCAATGATGGCTTCGGTTTCAGCCCCTCGGGATCAGAAGCGAAACCTCACCTACCACAACCTCAGTGGTTCAAGGATTTCTCGGTCGAAGCTGAAGCGAACTCGAACGACTCGATGCTGAATCTGTATAAGGCTGCCTTGCATCTCCGCGCAGGACTCCAGAGTAACGACTTTGCCTTTTCCTGGCGGCGTGACTACAACGATGAGCATGTCCTAGCATTTGATCGTGCCTCAGGATGGTCGTGTATTACCAATTTTGGCGGGTCTGCGATTCAACTACCGCAAGGAGCGAAAGTCCTTCTTACTTCCACACCGTTAACCACTAATGGCATGCTGCCCACCGATGCCTCGGTCTGGATTTCCTAGAATCGCAATTACCTCGGCACACTAATCGGTAGAAGGCCCCGGACGGTGTATCCACACCGTCCGGGGCCTTCTACCGGGATGTATGACTCTCAGTATGTTCAAATACGACGAATATCAGTGGACAAGGTATGGCGCAAGAGCCCTTTGCAGTAGTTGAACTTTCACTACGAGTACGAGCCCAGGCCCGAAAAACATCACCAGAGGCAATCCTTGCGGCATATACCTGAATGAAATGTAGAGGAGGGCGCCCCAGGCAACATCGGTGGCCGCCATGATAAGAGTGACACCGGGTTTACCAATTCCAAAAATGAGTGCATTCCGCCAAGTACGTAGAATTGTATTGCTGAACATAGCTTGCAGAGGCCAGACCCATAGCATCAGAACACTCCAGACAACACCAAGACCGATCTTCGCCACCATCAGTGGCGTTGCCTGCACATAAAGCGACGCCAGAAGTAACACTCCCGAAAAGCCAAGGATCAGCCAGGAGATTGTTGACTGACGCAGTTGCGAGAAGAACGTTCGCACAAATCTACCGGTCAGATGCCCCTCACCACGCAATAGATGACGGGCCATATCCACACCCGCCACAAGCGCCGCCCCTACCGTAATCAGCGGAATGCATGCGACGACGACAAGCACGCTTAACCACAACACGTCAACAGCGAAGGACAGCGATCTCCACAAGAGAGAGTCCTGATCGAACAATGCGCCAAAACTCATCATCTACCTCCTGAGCCTGAAGATCAACCTTTTACGGCTCCGGCGGTGATCCCCTGAACGATGTATTTCTGGCAAAGTACATAAAACACGATTACCGGGATAATCGCCAATACAAGGCAACCCATCAAGGCACCCATATCCACTGAACCATACCCACCCTTGAGATACTGCACAGCGATACTCATGGTCTTGTACTTACGCAGGTCGAGGGTGAGGTAAGGCAACAAGAAGTCATTCCAAATCCACATCGTCTGCAGTATGGCCACCGAAACCAACGAAGGCTTCATCATAGGCAGTACGATACCAAAAAACGTGCGTGGAACCGAGGCACCATCAATCATGGCGGCCTCTTCGATCTCCTGCGGCAATGACTTGATGATACCGGTGAACATAAACACACTCAGCCCAGCACCGAAGCCAAGATAAATGACCCAAAGACCCCAAGGCGTATTGAGTCCAAGCGTATCGGCTATTTTGGAGAGTGGGAACATGACCATTTGGAATGGAACAATCATATTCAGCAAAAACATCAGATACATAGACTTGGCAACCACGTTGTTGACACGGACAATCCACCAGGCGCACATGGATGTACACAGCAAAATCAGAAATACAGCTCCCACGGTTACCACTACGGTCCAACCGAAACTGGAAATCATATCGGTCTGCTCTATACCACGCGCGTAGTTGTCAAAACCTACGAAAGCTCTTCCAATAGGCAGAGAGAAGGTCTCAAGCGAGATACTCGTCTTCTGCTTAAAGGAATTGATGACGACAAGAAAAATCGGGAACAACCACGCCAAGGAAACCGCAGCGAAAAGAGTGACCCACAGGCCCTCATGCTTCATTTTGTTGTTCATGCCGCCACCTCTTTACGCGTCGTCAGGCGGTTCTGCACAATTGCGATCGTCGCAACGATAAGGAAGAACACGACCGCCTTCGCCTGCCCCACTCCTTCGAAGCCTATCCTTCCATAGAAGGTCCGGTATATATTCAATGCCAACATCTCGCTGGTATTCGAGGGTGCACCATTCGTAAGCGCAAGGTTCTGATCGAACATCTTGAAGCCGCCAGTGATGGTCAGGAATGTACAAACGGTGATGCTCGGCATCATCAACGGGATGATGATGCTGAAGAGCGTTTGTCTCGAGGATGCACCGTCAACCTGTGCCGCTTCGAGAACATCGGAGGGCATGGTCTGAAGCCCCGCGATGTAGATGACCATCATGTAGCCGATTTGTTGCCAGCACACCAACATCACCATTCCCCAAAAACCATAGACACCGGAAAATGTGATGGACCGGTTCCAATGGGACAGAACCCCGTTGAGCAACAACTGCCAGATATAGCCCAGAACAATGCCACCTATCAGGTTTGGTAGGAAGAAAACGGATCTGAACAGATTCGCGCCATGCATGGCCCGTGTAAACATGTAAGCGATAAAGAATGCAGCGATATTCGTAAAAACCGTCGTCACAACAGTGAACAAAACGGTTAGCCATAAGGCATGCATGAACTCGGGATCAGTTATTGCCTGCTGAAAATTCTTCAGTCCCACCCACTGCGAATCCGTAACGGTTGTGAATGAGGTGAAGCTGAGGTAGACCCCGATGATGAATGGTGCTATGAATCCTATGAAAAAGGCAGCGCACGTCGGCAGGGTAAAAAGCACCCACCAACGTCGAATCGATTTTCCAGTCATGCTGATCATGCCAGCCCGTCCCTCTCTTCCTCGAGTGAGTCAATGTGCGGAAACTTCAGAAATCTATGTTCACCATTTGTTGCAAACATATGCCATCTATATCCCAGCACTATGGAGAACAATATAGCACAATATTGCTAACGTTGTCATTCGGGATCAGCATCAAATCCTCAAACAAACCCTATATGTCAGTACTGCTTCACCATCATCATATTATTGGGGCTAGCAGTTCCAATGCTGGATGACGTTATCGCCACGGTAGCGGGAAAGCATGGAGAAGTGGGCCGTGTCAAGACGGAACAACCTGGCCGTGTGCGGATCGAGACCGAGCCATCGTGTTGTCAGGATGCGCAGGATATGGGCGTGGGCCACGAGCAGAACCGTTTTCCCTTCATCCAGCAGAGGCGTCAGCTGCTCCAGTACATCCCCCGCACGGTTCGCGGCATCGTCCAGCATCTCACCGGGACCGTTATGCACCGTGATGGTTTCTCCGGAGGGGAGCGTGGTGTCCCAGTCTCCGGCGAGCCTCGGCGAAAGGGACTCCGGTCCGTCCCTCCACAGTGTCCAGTCATGGCCGTTCGCATCCGAGACCTCATCCCGGGTTCGACCTTCCGCCCTGCCATAGTCCCACTCCGCAAGCCCCTGCAGTAGCGTCGGCGCCGTGAATCCTGCGAGCTCAGCAGTGGACCTCGCCCGTTTCAACGGGCTGGAATAGACGGCATCCGGTGCAAAGCCCCCCGGGAAGGCCTGGTCAAGGCGCGATCTGGCCTGCACCGCCTGCTGCTCACCGGTACTGGTAAGCGGAATATCCGTTCGGCCTGTGTGCTGGCCTGAAACGCTCCAAGCGGTCTGTCCGTGCCTCAACAGCACGATGAGTCCTTGCCGCGAAGCGTCGTTGCTTGCGTTGCTATGAGAATGAACCATATCTACACTGTACTCACTGGCATTGGCATAACCGAATTCGCACCACGCCCCGGTGTATCGCGCCCGTTACCGCCAGAAAGCAATCAGGCCCCTATCTGGCCCGATCCGTCTACAGGCCGCTTCTTCGCTGAGCGCACCGATAGCAGTGCGTCATCATGTGGGATAATGGGCAGGTGACCCAAGAACGTGAAAGCGACCTAACCGATACCGCGGACCGGTTGACGGCCCAATTCGATTCCGTCAATGCAAAGGTGGACGACATGCGCTCCGATATCGAAAGCGATCCTGATTCATTCAGTGACAAAATCATCAAGCTGGCACTCCCGGCACTCACCGGAATGCTTGCCGGACAGATCTTCAAAATGATCTGGAACAAACAACGCGGCAAGGATGGCCTTGACGACGAAGAGCGACAGGAGGGCTTTTTCATGAGCCTCGTATTCGCCGCCCTGTCCGCAGCCGTCACCGCAGTCGTCTCCCAACTCTCCGATCGTGGGTCCAAAGCCTTCGTGGATCATCGTCATAACAAAGCGGCAAAGCGGCAACGACAGTCCTGAGGCATCGCCGTCGCACAGCGTGGTGCCGGCAGGAATCATCTCTACGTGCTGGGCATAAGATTCCATCATGCCCACGTACGGGCATGATAATAAGTGATATGTCAGATACATCCCACCAGGCACCGGCCGAAAGCTCATCGCATGACAGCGAACAGCATCCGACGATCGCCAGTCTGCTCAACAGGCGCTCCATCCGTCATTTCAAGCCCTCCCCGGTGCCACCCAAGGTCGTCGACACCTTGGAGACGGTCGCCCAACATGCGGCGACAAGCCAATACCTGAATTCATGGTCGATGCTCCGTGTCGAAGATGAGGATCTGAAGCAGGCTCTGGCGCGAATCGGCAGACAGCCGTATATTGCCGAAGCCCCCTTGCTCTATGTCTTCATCATCGATCAGCATCGAAACGCGCGACTGGCTGAGCGACAAGGCGTTGATACCGCATCCGAAGACTTCACGCTCAACAGCAGCTACATATTCGCTCAGTCACAGAACGATGCCGTGCTGGCGCTGCACGCGATGGAGACCGCCGCCTACGCCCTTGGCCTGGGATGCGTGATTCTCGGCTCCGTGCTTAACGACATCGATGGACTCATCGATCTGCTCAAGCTACCCGCGCTCACCTACCCCGTCCTCGGGCTGGCGATCGGCGAGCCCGACGAGCACCCGGCGCTCAAACCCCGTCTGTCCAAAACGATGCAGGTCTTCGAGAACACCTATCCCGACGATGCGACCCTCGACCTTCCGGATCAGGCTCTTGAAGACTTCGATTCAGCAGTGCATCACTACTATGATCTGCGTGATCCGAGCCGACCTCTGGCAACCTTCAGCGAACAGATCGCGGCAAAATCGCAGGCCTCGTCGCCTTTGGCCAAGCCTCTGGAACCCCCTGCGATCCGTCAGGGCTTCACCCCCGGCCGATAACGCCGGCCTTGCGCGCAGGCGGCCTGTGCGAGCTCAGCGTCTTCTGGGTTTGTACCCTCGCTTGCGCGAATGCGGCTTGGAGGCGCCGCCGAAGCGAGCCGTGACGCCCTCGCCCGGCTGTCTGCTGGTCAGATGCCATGAACCGCAGAGATCGCATCGGTATACCCACAGCTCAACGCCGCGTTGAATTCTGCTTTCCTCAGCAGCCCGTCTTGCAGCGCCCTGATCCTGATACATGATCTTTGAACTGGCGTTGCACCGACGAGGAACAAAATAATGCACTGTTCTCAGCCCCGGTTACGGCAAGTCGTTGCCGGCGGCGCAATACAGGCCGTACCACTGTGAAGCGCTGAGCTCCACCTCGGCACCTGCAGCCATATCCGAGATACGCGAAGGTGTCATCGAACCCAGCAATACCTGCATATGCGCAGGATGCCTGAGAATCCAAGCAACCGCGATCGCGCTCTTGGTCACGTGGTATTCCTCGGCCAAACGATCCAAAGCCTCATTGAGTTCCGGGAACTTGGGATTGTCCAGGAACACTCCCTCGAAGAAACCATATTGGAAGGGGCTCCATGCCTGTATCGTCATATGCTTCAGCCTGCTGTATGAAATCAGGCCACCGTCATGGTCGATACTCGGTTTGTCGATCATATTGACATGGAATTCCTGCTGGACCATGCCGGTATGTCCCAGGCCGAATTGCAATTGGTTCACTTCAAGTTTTTGGCTGACCGCGCTTTGCAGCAATTCGACCTGCATCGGATTCACATTACTGACGCCGAAGTGCCTGACCTTCCCGGAACTCTGCAGCTCGTTGAAGGCCTCGGCGAGCTGATCGAGCTCGACCAAGGTATCGGGGCGATGCAGCAAGACGAAATCGACGTAGTCGGTCTGCAAACGCTCCAGCTCGCCGTCAAGAGCGGCGATCAGGTGATCCTTGGAAAAGTCGTATCGGGTGATCTCCCCGCTTTCCTCATCACGATAGATGCCGAATTTCGTCTGGATGAATATGTTCTCGCGCTGTACGTGCAGATCCTTGAGTGCGGTTCCGAAGCGTCTGGAGCTTTCCCCTCCCGCATAGCCATCAGCGCTATCAAAGAAGTTTATTCCCGAGTCGAGGGCGGTTCTCACCACCTCCGCGGCCTCCTCACCGCTTTTATCGGCGATGCGCATCACCCCGAGCGCCACACGCGAAGCATTAACCCCAGATGTTCCCAGCCGTGCATATCTCATATTCGCAACTCCCCGCTCGATCTGTTCGTCGAATGCCAATGTGGCCGCATAGGCATGCCTTGACACCACTGTTCATCGTGATCGCATCAACAACGTCACTCTATGAATTCTAACGCGGCTGGCGCAGAGCAAGCAGGCGGTAGGCACTCAGCGAATATACGGGAGCCATCCTCGCGCTCCCGCCGGCCCGTGTGTGGATTCCTCTTATCCGCCGTATGAATGCCCCAGCGGAGGTATGCGATGCCATCAGCCTGGCAGTCGCTCGTGTGACGCCTCCGCGTGCCGCACGGCCAATGCCCTCAACATCGCCAGCGCGGAGATCAGGAGCACCACCGTGACGCAGACGAAGGCCGCACGGGAGCCCGAAATGGTGGCCTGGGCGTATTCGTCGCTGCCGGCGCTACCATGCCCCGCCTGCGCGACGGCGACGAACACCGACATCACCGTGGTCCCGACCGCCCCCATGAGCTGCTGCAAGGTGCTGAACAAGGCGTTACCATCAGCCTTCAACTCTCCGGGAAGCTCGTTGAGCGCATCGGTCATGATATTCGAATAGGCCGTCGAGAAACCCAGCATGTAGACGAAATAGAAACAGCTCAGCCCGATCAATCCTGCTCCAACACCGAATATGCTGAACATCAGCAGGCCCAGCAGCGCCACCACGAAACCGGCCAGGATAGGAGTCGCGGCCCCTATTCTGTCGAGCAGCATGCCTCCGAGCGGTGCCATGACCGCACCCAGAAGCGCACCCGGCAGCACCGCGATCCCTGCGACCAGTGAGCTCTTCCCCAATCCCAGCTGGATCAGATTAGGCAGCAGGAAGCCCAGGCCGATGGTGATGAAGGGGAAGAGCACATACGACAGGAGATGCCAGCGGAAGCTCACACTGGTGAGGACGCCCAGACGTATCAGGGGGGAGAACGACCTGCGTGATATCCGCGCGAAGGCGAATAGTGCGCCTATACCGACCACCAGCAGTACGGCGGCCAGGACCATCGTGGGGACTGCGGCATCATCACCTGTCGAAAGCGCCGATATCGCCGATCCGCCTTGTTCGATGGCGAAGAGGATGGACACGAAGGCAATCGCGATGCATAGGAGTTGCAGCACGCTCAGTCTGGCCTCGGTGGTGGGTTCGGACTGTTGAATGCATTTCAAGCCCAATACCAGGGCCACCAGCAGGAAGGGAATGACCAGGACGAAAACCCAACGCCAGGATGCCATCGATGCCACGACACCGCCGAAGGTCGGTCCCAATGCAGGCGCACAGGCACATACCAGATTGCCGACACCCATCAATTGGCCGATCTTGGAGCGCGGCGATTGCTCCAGAATGATGTTGAACATCAGCGGCAGCGCGATGCCTGTCCCCATCCCCTGCAGGATCCTGGCGATCAGCAGCATCGGGAAGTTCAACTCGCAGAGGGCGACGATCGCGCCCAGCAGACAGAGTGTGACGGCGACGATGAACTGGAGACGCAAGGTGTAGCGGCGTTTGAAATAGGATGAGAGCGTCACCGTGAGCGACACCACAAGCAGGTAACCGGTTGTCAGCCATTGCACGGTGGAGGTGCCAACCGAGAATTCCGACATCAGCTCGGGGAACAGCACATTCATCACTGTTTCCGTCAGGATGCCTATGAAGGTGAGGACGCCGGTCGCTATGACCGATCCGAGCAGCCTCCCCGGGATCCTCTCGGCTTGCCTGTGCTCTGCGGTGGCAGATATGGAATCATGTCTGGTGTCATCATTATGGGTCATGACAGTACAAGGCCGTCCCCGGCCGAACCTTTCTGGGGCTCGGGTTTCATCAGTACCAGATAATTGGTTGATAAGAGACGGCATGCAAGCCGCTGACTGACCCAAGCAGAAACAGCACTGAGCGTATCAAATACACCCAGACAAATCGTTGTTGGTGTGGTGGGTGTGGTGGGTGTGGATATGGTTGGACCCCGGGCAGGTGTTCCTGTCCGGGGTCCTTCACGTGTAAAGCGACGACGTGCTACTCTCCCACACCCTAACGAGTGCAGTACCATCGCCGTGCTAGGTCTTAGCTTCCAGGTTCGGAATGGAGCTGGGCGTTTCCCCTAGGCTATGGTCGCCGCAAATCTTGAGTTGTCACCCCCGGTGAGGGGAGTGGTATGTGACGGCATGGGAACCGGACAGTGGACGCGATATTCATATCGTTCATGACCAACAAGTGCTCCTTGTTGAAGTCATATTGCTAGAAGGACTTACGGTATCCACCCAACCCTGAGGTTGGATGAAGTATGATTGCCTTTCGACTGTTAGTACCGGTCAGCTCCACCCCTTACGGGGCTTCCACGTCCGGCCTATCAACCATGTGTTCTACATGGAGTCTTCAGAGGCTCGAGGCCTCACGGAATTCTTATCTCGAAGCAGGCTTCCCGCTTAGATGCTTTCAGCGGTTATCCCTTCCGAACGTAGCTAACCAGCGGTGCCGCTGGCGCGACAACTGGCATACCAGAGGTTCGTCCACCCAGGTCCTCTCGTACTATGGGCAGGTCTTCTCAAAATTCCAACGAGCGCAGAGGATAGAGACCAAACTGTCTCACGACGTTCTGAACCCAGCTCGCGTGCCGCTTTAATCGGCGAACAGCCGAACCCTTGGGACCTGCTACAGCCCCAGGATGCGACGAGCCGACATCGAGGTGCCAAACCATCCCGTCGATATGGACTCTTGGGAATGATCAGCCTGTTATCCCCGGGGTACCTTTTATCCGTTGAGCGATGCCGCGTCCGTACACCGGCACCGGATCACTATTTCCGACTTTCGTCCCTGCTCGACCTGTCAGTCTCACAGTCAAGCTCCCTTGTGCAATTACACTCAACACCCGATTGCCAACCGGGCTGAGGGAACCTTTGAGCGCCTCCGTTACTCTTTAGGAGGCAACCGCCCCAGTTAAACTACCCGCCAGGCACTGTCCCTGATGTGGATAACACATCGAGGTTAGATATCAAATGAGAACAGAGCGGTATTTCAATTGTTGACTCCACCTGAGTTGGCACCCAAGCTTCAAAGTCTCCCGCCTATGCTACACAGTTCGCACCTAATACCAATACCAAGGTATAGTAAAGGTCCCGGGGTCTTTTCGTCCTTCTGCGCTTAACGAGCATCTTTACTCGTACTGCAATTTCGCCGAGCTCCTGGTCGAGACAGTGGGGAAGTCGTTACGCCATTCGTGCAGGTCGGAACTTACCCGACAAGGAATTTCGCTACCTTAGGATGGTTATAGTTACCACCGCCGTTTACCGGGGCTTAAATTCACCGCTTCGCCGAAGCTGACGGATCCTCTTAACCTTCCGGCACCGGGCAGGCGTCAGTGCATATACAGCGACTTTCGTCTTCGCATGCACCTGTGTTTTTGGTAAACAGTCGCTACCCCCTGGTCTGTGCCACCCGCTGAAGCTCGCTCCGTGAAGAAGTCCACCCCGACGGGTCTCCCTTATACCGAAGGCACGGGAGTAATTTGCCGAGTTCCTTGACCAGGATTCGCTCGATCGCTTTGGTATTCTCTACCTGACCACCTGTGTTGGTTTAGGGTACGGGCGGCTAAAAACCTAACACCGAAGTTTTTCTTGACAGCCTGGATCGCCGAGTTCGGGCTAAAAAGCCCCCATCATCACACCTCGGGCTAACACCTGGCGGATTTGCCTACCAGGCACCCTGCGTGCTTAACCACGGAAAACCACCTCCGCAGCCGGTTACCATTCTGTGTCACTCCTGTGCTGTCCTACTGTAAGGAGAGGTCCCAACGTGAAGACGATCAACGACCCGAAGGCCGAATCACATCAACAAGGAGGTTAGTACTCCAAATCTCGGATTTTGCGGTTAGAAGCCGGTAGGAGAATATCAACTCCTTCATCCATTCGACTACGCCTGTCGGCCTCGCCTTAGGACCCGACTAACCCAGGGACGATGAACGTGGCCCTGGAACCCTTAGTCATCCAGCGTGGGAGATTGTCACTCCCATTTCGCTACTCATGTCTGCATTCTCACTTCTGTACAGTCCACGGCTGAGTTCCCTCGCCGCTTCGCCCCGTACAGAACGCTCTCCTACCCATCAGCCATAAGGCTAATGTCGCGTCTTCGGTGGTGTGCTTGAGCCCCGCTACATTGTCGGCGCGGAACCACTAGACCAGTGAGCTGTTACGCACTCTTTCAAGGGTGGCTGCTTCTGAGCCAACCTCCTGGCTGTCTATGCGACTCCACATCCTTTCCCACTTAGCACACGCTTAGGGACCTTAGACGACGATCTGGGCTGTTTCCCTTTTGACTACGAAGCTTATCCCCCGCAGACTCACTGCCGTTGTAAACTTCACAGGTATTCGGAGTTTGGCTGCTGTTGGTACCCGATATGGGCCCGCAAGCATCCAGTAGCTCTACCCCCTGGAAGCAATGAAACGACGCTGCACCTAAATGCATTTCGGAGAGAACCAGCTATCACGGAATTTGATTGGCCTTTCACCCCTAACCCCAAGTCATCCCCTCAGTTTTCAACCTAAGTGGGTTCGGTCCTCCACGCGGTCTTACCCGCGCTTCAACCTGCTCAGGGCTAGATCATCCCGCTTCGGGTCCAGGACATGCGACTAAAACGCCTTTTAAGACTCGCTTTCGCTACGGATCCCCCACCCGGGTTAACCTTGCCACATATCACTGACTCGCAGACTCATTTTTCGATAGGCACGCCGTCACCCCGAAAGGCTCCGACGGTTTGTAAGCACATGGTTTCAGAAACTATTTCACTCCCCTCCCGGGGTACTTTTCACCTTTCCCTCACGGTACTTGTACGCTATCGGTCAGATTGAAATATTTAGGCTTATCCAACGGTCTGGACGGATTCGCACGGGATTCCTCGAGTCCCGTACTACTTGGGAGAAGCGATCAACAGACAACGCGCGTTCGACTACGGGGCCATCACCCTCTTCGGCCAGGTTTTCAATCCTGTTCGTCTCACACATTGTTTTCTTACTGTTGCCGGCCTCATCAGCGACCGGACACACTTTCCCACGACACCGACTGCGCAACGCCTGACAGCTATCACACGCAACCGGTTTAGCCTGATCCGCTTTCGCTCGCCACTACTCACGGAATATCTTTTCCTGCAGGTACTGAGATGTTTCACTTCCCTGCGTACCCCCCGCATCAAGCGGTACCGCCCCATAACGGGCGGTGGGTTTCCCCATTCAGAAATCCTCGGATCGAAGCCCTGTTGGCGGCTCCCCGAGGCTTATCGCAGCCTCATACGTCTTTCATCGGTTCAATCTGCCAAGGCATCCACCATGTGCCCTTGCAAGCAACACATACCAACAAACAATATGTCCTGCCGCAAGCCTTTACTAGCAAATTCCTAGACAACAAATCATCACACTAATTGATCATAAACGATCGACACAAACTCTCATCAGAGAGTTCGGTCTGAAATTGAAGCAAGCAGTAAAACTGCTTGCTCGCGTCCACTATCCAGTTCTCAAGCCGCCACCGCACCAGGCGCGTCAACCAACCACGAAGGGAAGGCATCAACGACAGGGCGTCGAATCGCCGAGTGGCAATCCGGGAGCCCAAAAGCGTATCCGTACCGCAAAAGTCTGATTAACCGATCCACACCAGTACGCCACCACACACGACAACCTGCCGCGCTGATGACCTGTTCGCCACAAACCGTGGCTTAAATTCTCCGTAGAAAGGAGGTGATCCAGCCGCACCTTCCGGTACGGCTACCTTGTTACGACTTAGTCCCAATCACGAGTCTCACCTTAGACGGCTCCCTCCAAAAAGGTTAGGCCACCGGCTTCGGGTGCTACCCACTTTCATGACTTGACGGGCGGTGTGTACAAGGCCCGGGAACGCATTCACCGCGACGTTGCTGATTCGCGATTACTAGCGACTCCGCCTTCATGGAGCCGAGTTGCAGGCTCCAATCCGAACTGAGACCGGTTTTAAGAGATTCGCTTCATGTCGCCATGTCGCATCTCGTTGTACCGGCCATTGTAGCATGCGTGAAGCCCTAGACGTAAGGGGCATGATGATCTGACGTCATCCCCACCTTCCTCCGAGTTAACCCCGGCGGTCCCTTGTGAGTTCCCACCATAACGTGCTGGCAACACAAGGCGAGGGTTGCGCTCGTTGCGGGACTTAACCCAACATCTCACGACACGAGCTGACGACGACCATGCACCACCTGTGAATCGGCCCCGAAGGGAGACCCCATCTCTGGGGCTGTCCGAAACATGTCAAGCCTAGGTAAGGTTCTTCGCGTTGCATCGAATTAATCCGCATGCTCCGCCGCTTGTGCGGGCCCCCGTCAATTTCTTTGAGTTTTAGCCTTGCGGCCGTACTCCCCAGGCGGGATGCTTAACGCGTTAGCTCCGACACGGAGCCCGTGGAAGGGCCCCACATCCAGCATCCACCGTTTACGGCATGGACTACCAGGGTATCTAATCCTGTTCGCTCCCCATGCTTTCGCTCCTCAGCGTCAGTAACAGCCCAGAGATCTGCCTTCGCCATTGGTGTTCTTCCCGATATCTACACATTCCACCGTTACACCGGGAATTCCAATCTCCCCTACTGCACTCTAGCCTGCCCGTACCCGGCGCAGATCCACCGTTAAGCGATGGACTTTCACACCAGGCGTGACAAACCGCCTACGAGCTCTTTACGCCCAATAATTCCGGATAACGCTTGCACCCTACGTATTACCGCGGCTGCTGGCACGTAGTTAGCCGGTGCTTATTCAAAAGGTACACTCACTCTCGCTTGCTCCCAATTAAAAGCGGTTTACAACCCGAAGGCCTTCATCCCGCACGCGGCGTCGCTGCATCAGGCTTTCGCCCATTGTGCAATATTCCCCACTGCTGCCTCCCGTAGGAGTCTGGGCCGTATCTCAGTCCCAATGTGGCCGGTCGCCCTCTCAGGCCGGCTACCCGTCGAAGCCTTGGTGAGCCATTACCTCACCAACAAGCTGATAGGACGCGACCCCATCTCATACCGCTAACGCTTTCCCAACAAAACATGTGAAATGTTGGAGCATCCGGCATTACCACCCGTTTCCAGGAGCTATTCCGGTGTATGAGGCAGGTTAGTCACGTATTACTCACCCGTTCGCCACTCTCACCATCAAGCAAGCTTGATGGATCCCGTTCGACTTGCATGTGTTAAGCACGCCGCCAGCGTTCATCCTGAGCCAGAATCGAAACCC
>NZ_JGZI01000008.1 GCF_000741705.1 Bifidobacterium psychraerophilum
CAAGCTTTCCAACTCCCTCAGGAAGAAGTCCGCCGTGCTGAGCAGCGAATAAAGAATTTACCCCGATGGGGCCTGATATGCAAACCGAAGGGCGCGCTTGAGCTTGGAAACCTTGGTATTCCAAGCTTCCATCGGCGTGTCGGTTTTCATCAACAAAACTCGATAACACCAGATTAGCGCCCGTTCCCAAGGAAAAATGGATTATCGAATACCTTCATACGGCGTGTCGCGAGCCTGCCGGTACTTCGGCCGGGAAATACGGCGGTGTGGGATGGGTGTGAGGGGTATTTCGGAGACGGAGGATGAGGTGCGACAGGTGGGAGGGGTATGCGGCATCGGGACATTCCTCCGCGTCATGTGGAAGAGACGGTAGTGCGATCGCCGGGCTGGTGGTAATACGGCACTATGAGCAAGAAGATAGCGATACTCACCGGCGCAGGCATTTCGACTTCAGCGGGAATCCCGGATTTTCGCGGACCTGACGGTGTCTGGACCAAGCATCCGGAACAGATGAGCGTCTACGACATCGACGCCTTCATGAGCGATCAGGAGGAACGCGAGTACTCCTGGCGCTGGCAGAAGGAGTCACCGGTGTGGAACGCACAACCCGGTGTCGCGCATAAGGCCTTGGTCAAGCTGGAGCAGGCCGGTCTGCTCAGCTTGCTCGCGACGCAGAACTTCGATGCGCTGCACGAAAAGGCCGGCAATTCATCCGACGTGATCGTCAATCTTCATGGTTCCATCGGCACATCCCACTGCCTGCGATGTGGAGCGGAATACGACACCGCGGCGATTATGGGGCGTCTCGACGAAGAACCCGACCCGCATTGCCACCGCAGACTCCCCTATAAGTCGAATATGACCTGCGGCGGCATACTGAAAACGGATGTGGTGTATTTCGGCGAGGCCCTGCCTGAAGGCGCGATGGAGAAAAGCATGAGATTGGCCTCCTCCGCCGATGAGTTCTGGGTTATCGGCAGCACGCTGGAAGTCTATCCGGCCGCTTCGCTGGTACCGGTCGCCGCTCAGGCCGGCGTACCGATCACGATTATGAACATGGGACGCACCCAATACGATTCCCTGGCCAGGACTCTTATCACAGAACCGATCCAGGATGCCCTGCCACGCCTGGTGGAGAACACGATCGCATCAGCCTGAGCGGCCTGGGCGTCAGCTGCGGCTGGGCTGTCATGACGGCCGTATCCCTCGATATGACGCTGTCGTCATGACAGCCCGGTAGGTCATGGATCCCGGACCTATTGCCACAAGCGGGAATGCCTCCCACACCGGGTTTCCCCGATGCCGTCAACTACTAGTAGACCTGCTCCACACGGAAACCCTCGCCACGCAGGGTGTCAAGGACATGGGCGATGTGATCCGGCCCATTGGTCTCCACGGTGACCTCGAGGAGCACGCCGTTGCGGTAGTGCCCGGAGGCCTTGAACTGGTCGTGGTTGAGTTCGATCACGTTGGCTCGCAGATCCGCCAACAGCGTCGCTATTTTCGCTAGTTGACCCGGAACATCAGGTAATTCGACACCGAATTGCATGATGCGGCCACGCGAGATCATGCCGCGCTGGATGACGGCGCCGATGGTGACGGTATCTATATTGCCGCCCGAGACGATCGGCACGATCACATGGGGGCCCGTTTCCGATTGGAAGACCTTCGATTGGAGATCCAGCTGCGACAGCGCGGCAAGCGGCACGGCTCCGGCGGCTTCGACGACAAGCTTGTGCTTTTCCAGCATCAACAGGATCATTTCGGATATATCGCGCTCGGTCACCTGCACTATATCGTCGAGATCCTGCTGCAGCAGGGCGAAAGTGAGGTCACCGGGACGTTTGACGGCCACGCCTTCGGCGGCCGTGTTGACCTGAGCGGCCTCGACGACATGCCCTGCGGCGAATGACTCCCTCCAGGCGGGCGAGCCGACGGGAGTCGCACCTATGACATTGACCTCGGGCCGGAAGGTCTTGACGGCCAGCGCGATGCCAGCGGCAAGACCACCGCCACCCATGGGGACCACGATATCCGTCACGTCGGGTACATCCTGGAGTATCTCCATCGCAATGGTGCCTTGGCCGCACAGCACCTCGTAATCATCAAAGGGATGCACGAAGGTCATATGCCGTTCCTGGGCGAGTTGCTGCGCATAGGCGAAGCTTTCATCGAACACGTTGCCTTGGAGAACGACTTCGGCCCCGTACGCACGTGTGGCATCCACCTTGAGAGGAGGGGTGATCTGCGGCATGACGATGGTCGCCTGGGCTTCGCGTTCGCGTGCTGCGAAGGCGACGCCTTGGGCGTGGTTGCCTGCCGAGGCCGTGACGATGCCCCTGTCCAGATCGGCCTGCGACAGGGAGGCGATCTTGTTGTATGCGCCGCGTAGTTTGAATGATCCCGTCAGCTGAAGGTTCTCCGGTTTCAGCAGCACACGATGCCCGCTGCGTTCACTGAGGATGCCTGATTCCTCGATTCGGGTATGCCGCACGGTTCCGCGTAGTCGATCCGCGGCAGCCTGGAGTTCAGCTTTGTGGTCATATGAGAGATACTTCTGGACTTCATCGCTTTGCATGACATCATTATCACGCCCATGCATGACGAAGCGCCCCGCTGCGCCGTGCCATGTTCACCACGTGGACGTAGGAGCTTCGTTGTACGCCACATGAGTGCCGGTATTACCCGCAAGATAATCAAAAGTCAAGACCTGTTCATACAGCTGTCATTCTGTTAGATTGGGGGCGCCCACTGCCATATGCGGCAGCACTCTTGGGCCGAAGCATCCATGAACGAGGAGAATCCGATATGACTATGAACGCGCGTACACGACGGGGCTCAATCATGGGCAAGCGCCTGGCCGCCGCCGCGCTGGCCGGGATAAGCGTCATCGCCTTGACGGCGTGCTCCGGGGCGTCACAGTCCTCCGCTTCCACAGACGCTTCCTCCTCTTCGAACGGGGCCTTCCCGGTCAGCATCAGCCACGCATACGGCACCACGACGATAGAAAGCCAGCCAACACGTGTTTCCACCATCGGCTGGACGAACCAGGACGCGGTTATCGCCTTGGGTGTCGTTCCTGTCGATATGCCGAAAATAACGGATGGCGCGGCAGGGGACAGCGGCATACTCCCCTGGACCGAAGCCGCCTTGAAAAAACTCGGTGCGACCGGCGACAAGGCACCGAAGCTCCACGATGAAAGCGACGATATAGATACTGAGGCCATCGCGGCCACCAGCCCTGACGTCATCATCGGCGTGCAGTCGGGAATCAGCAAATCGCAATACCAGACCATGAGCAAGATCGCACCCACCATCGCATACCCGGGAGAGGCCTGGGCGGCGCAATGGCGTCAGGTGGTCGAGTTGAGCGCCAAGGCGCTGGGCAAGGAAAGCAAAGGCAAGCAGGTGATCGCCGATGATGAGGCAGCGATCAGCAAAGCCGTGGCGGCTCATCCCGATCTCAAGGGCAAGAACGCGTCGGTGATGTATTTCGACACCACCAAGCTCTCCACCATCAGCGTCTACACCACGGCGGATACCCGACCCGCCTTCCTTGAGGACCTTGGCCTGAGTACACCGAAATCGGTCGAGAAGATCTCGAAGTCCACGGATTCCTTCTACAAGGACATCGCGGCGGAGAATGTCGATCAGTTCGATGATGTGGACATCATCGTGACGTATGGAGATGACACCACACTCAGCACATTGCAGAAAGATCCTTTGATATCCCAGATCCCGGCAATCAAACGTGGATCCGTCGTGGTCATCGATCTCAATTCCAAGCTTGGCAGTGCCATCGCTCCTTCCGCCCTGTCAATTCCTTCAACGGTCGGCGACTACGCGGACAAGCTCGCCGAAGCAGCGGCCAAGGTCGACTGACCCCACACAACGCACCATGAGCGATTCCAAGACGTCACGACCACCCCGGCAATACAAGATCGACTAGCATGCACGCACACACATCGCGCTCAGGCACGAAGAATCCGAGAACCCGACTCGGCGTCATATGCTTCGTCGTCTCCTTGGTGCTGCTCGTGGTGCTGGCCCTTTGCTCGATCGCCATCGGGTCGCGTCCCGTCCCACTGTCCGAAGTGATCGCCGTACTCGGCGACCCCGGTGCCTCGGGAGTGGCCGCCGAAGCCGTCAGGCTGCGCATACCACGTATGGTGCTGGGCGTCCTTGCCGGGATGGCTCTTGCGAGCGCGGGCACATTGATGCAGGGCATGACGCGCAATCCTCTGGCGGACCCATCCATTCTCGGTCTTAACGGCGGTGCGGCATTCGCCATCGTTCTCTCCATGGCGACGGTGGGGTTGAGCGCACCGATCCAATACGTTTGGGTCGGCATGCTCGGCTCATGCATCGCCGCCCTCGGGGTCTGGGCTCTGGGCTCCCTCGGGGCGAAGGGTCCCTCCCCGTTGAAGATGACACTTGCCGGTGCGGTGGTCGCCGCAATGCTCTCATCGCTCACCTCGGCGGTGCTGCTCCCGAGAATCGACGTTATCTCCTCCTTCCGTTTCTGGCAGGTCGGTGGTCTTTCGGGCGCGCGATTCTCGTTGATCGTCCCACTGCTGCCGCTGTTCGTGATTGGAGAGGTGATGGCCGTGTGGTGCCTTCCCGGCCTGAATGCGCTTGCGATGGGTGACGATCTGGCACGTGGTCTGGGCAGCCGGGTCCGTCTGGTGCGGATGGGCGCATGGGGGGCATCCGTTATCCTCTCCGCAACCACCACGGCGCTTGCGGGCCCGATCGGATTCGTCGGTCTGGTGGTCCCCCACGCGGCGAGGTTGATCGTGGGATCGAACTATAAGCGCATATTCACCTTATCCCTGGTATTCGGCCCGATTCTTCTGCTCGCCTCGGATCTCATCGGACGTGTGCTCACACGCCCCACCGATGTGGAGGTCGGCATTGTCACCGCACTCATCGGGGCTCCCTGCTTCATCGTCCTGGCCCGTCGTCGGAATCTGCAACAGATATGAAGGGGGCTTCCGTATTGCCGGCATCGTATGAGCACCAAACGCCCTCGGCGCAATTCAGGACACGTCGTTTGCGGCGTAAGACCTTGGTCTGTTCAATACTCGTCGCGTTGGCGGCCGTGCTGCTCTACACCGATATCACCTTCGGGACGGTCATCTACAGCTTCAACGATCTCCTTCGCGTCGTTTCGGGCGAACAGATCCCCGGTATCTCCTTCGCGCTCGGGGAGCTGCGGATTCCGCGATCACTGACCGCGCTGGCCTGCGGTGCCGCCTTCGGCATCGCGGGTTCATGTTTCCAGCATCTGCTGCGTAATCCTCTGGCCAGCCCGGATATCATCGGCATCACCTCGGGTGCGAATGCCGCTGCGGTGTTCGGCATCGTCGTGCTTGGGGCATCCGGTCTGGAGCTCAGCGCCATTTCGGTTGCCGGTGGGCTGCTCACGACGGCGGTGATCGCAGCATTCACCTGGAAACGCGGCCTCTCCCTGGGACGGCTCATCCTGGTCGGCATCGCTTTCGGGGCCATGCTTGACGCAGCGAGTTCGTGGATACTGGTTCATGCGGATCAGTGGGATATCCAGTCGGCCTCACGATGGCTTACCGGCAGCCTTGCCGATACCCAATGGAGCGACGTCTTGCTTTCCGGCATCGCCTTGTCAATCGGATGCATAGCAATCGCCCCTCTTTCCAAAAGGCTGGATATGCTCCGTCTGGGCGACGAGATCGCGGCCAGTCTGGGCGTGCGGGTTGGCGCTTCGCAGATTGCGATCATATGCGTATCCGTGACGATGCTTTCGATAGCCACATCCGCGGTGGGCCCGATCGCCTTCGTGTCCTTCCTGTCCGGTCCGATCGCCCGCAGAATCAGTGGCTATGGATCTTCGGCACTTGCCGAATCCACACTGGTCGGTGCATGCCTGGTGCTGGGATCGGATATCATCGCCCAGCATCTGCTGACCGAACAGATGCCCGTCGGTGTGGTCACCAGCGTCATCGGCGGCCCTGTGCTGATGCTGCTGATGTACATCTCAACACGAAAGGGGCATCTGGAATGATGAAGACACAGGACAGCAAGGGCCCGGATTCCACTCCGGCTGCGACTGGGCGCCCCGGGCCGACGTCCTCGATCACACGGGACCCGCATCTTGAGACCACGGGCCTGAGTGTTGGCTACGGGGAGCATCTGGTCATCAACAATATCGACCTGGATATTCCAGTCGGCACCATCGGTGCCATAATCGGCCCGAACGGATGCGGCAAATCCACTTTCCTGCGCGCCCTGGCACGCTTGCTCAAACCGGTAAACGGTACCGTGCTGCTCAACGGCGCCGACATCGCGTCAATGCCCACCAAACGTGTCGCCACCCAAGTCGGGCTGCTGCCGCAGTCCTCCATCGCTCCCGAGGGCATCACGGTCAGCGATCTGGTGTCACGAGGACGGTACCCCTATCACCGCTTCGGCTCCGCATGGAATGCCGAGGACCAGACGGCGGTGGACCATGCCCTTCGGGCGACAGGCATGGAGGGCTTCGCCGACAGACCCGTGGATGAACTCTCGGGAGGGCAGCGGCAACGTGCATGGATCGCACTGACCTTGGCCCAGCAGACCGGCATTGTGCTCCTCGATGAGCCGACCACCTTTCTTGACGTGTCGTACCAGCTCGAGGTGCTCGATCTGCTCAGTGACCTGAACGCGACCGAGGGGACCACCATTGTGATGGTTCTTCATGATGTGAATCTGGCGGCCCGCTATGCGGATTGGATGCTCGCATTATGCGACGGCCATCAGGAGGCTTTGGGGACTCCCGACGAAATCCTCACCGAAGAACTGGTGCACCGGGTCTTCGGAGTGGAGGCGACGATCGTCGATGACCCCGCGAGCGGTATGCCGATGATGATCGCCGATCGTAGGCACTCCTTGCGTGCACGGCGCGCACTGCACGAAACAACAGTCGGCGGCAACTCCGGTGCCCGAACGGCGCCGAAGACGGAAAGGGATGCACACCATGAGCACAAGTGAGCGGCAAGGAGCACGGGAATCCGAGCACAGCGGCGAGCAGTACCCCGCATTTCGCCCATACCGGGTGCGGGTGCTGCGCACTACCCGAATCTCCCCTAGTTTCCAGCGCATCATATTCACCGGCGATGACCTGCGATACATCGGGACGGATGGATACGACCAGCGCATCAAGGTCCTGCTCCCGCTTGACGGGAACAGGTGGGGGGACCCGAAGCTCTTCGACGAGGAGTCCTTGTCACGGGGAGCATGGTGGGAACAGTGGCGCGCACTGGCACCGCAGGACCGCAATCCCATCCGGACATACACGATCCGTGCGGCGGACCCCGTGCAACGCAATCTGACCATTGATTTCGTACTGCATGACAATCCCGGCCCGGCAGGGGCGTTCGCCCAGCATGCCGTACCGGGTGATGAGGCGGTTATCGTGGGGCCGGACCGCCGTTCGAAGGATTCCGCCATCGGCATCGACTTTCATCCGGGATACACCCGCAACATGCTGCTGGTGGGTGATGAAACCGCGGTGCCTGCGATCGGCGCCATACTGGACGGTCTTGCCGCATCGGGCTGGGAGGGTGAGGGACTTGCGGTTCTGGAAGTACCCGATGCAGCGGATACAACCCTGGCACTCCCCCGGATACCCGGATTCGGCATCGACTGGGTCAGCCGGTCCTCGGCCGAGGACGGCCCTTCATCAGAGCATGGCGCGTCACTGATTGCGCGCGTGGAGCGCTATGCGGCGCAGCACGCCGATATGCTCATGGATGGCGGGTCTCATCCGCATGGAAGGTCGGGCTCGGAGTTCACCGATATCAATGTCGATAGGGATCTGCTCTGGGAGGTTCCCGAAGAGCAGAAACCTCGCGCCTTCTATGCCTGGATGGCCGGCGAGGCCGCGACGATGCGGGCCCTGCGCAGGATCCTCGTCCGCGACCACGGCGTCGACCGAAGCAACGTCGCTTTCATGGGGTATTGGCGTGCGGGCAAATCGGAGATGTGAAGCGCATCAGGGTTGGTAGACGAAAGCCTCCCAAGGGGACAGCCTCCCCGTGAACAAGGCGCTGAGCGTCTGTGATCTGGGATAGTTGCTGATCAGCACATTGTCCTCATCGATTGTCATGCCTGAATCCACCGGGAACGCGACCGGATCCAGACCGAGGGCGGCCGCCGCCTCAGGTGGTATTTGGGCGCTTCGCCCGGTGAGGTTCGCCACGACCACCACCTGCTGATGTTCGATGGTGTCCGACAGGTCGAAGCCCTCCAGGGAACGCACAAAGGCGTATACACGCTTGTCTTCGCCGTCGAGCAAGGACCATCTTCCGGCGGCGATCACCGGATTGCTGTGACGCAGGTGGATCAGCTCCCTATAGAAGGCCAGAACGGAGTTGGGGTCGTGTTCCTCATCCGAAGCATTGATCATCTCTTTGTTGGGATTCACAGGAAGCCACGGCTCGGTCGGAGAATCCGCATCGGTGAACCCGGCGAATGCACTCGAATCCCATTGCATCGGGGTCCTTGCGTTGTCACGGCTGCGCCGGCCCAACGCCTCAAGCATCTGGTCGTGGGTGGAGAGCTTCATCGCCAACACGCGCAGGCGATACAGATCGAGGGATTCAATGTCGCGGTATTGGTCAAGCGCCGTGAAACCGGCGTTCGTCATGCCGAGTTCCTCACCCTGATAGATGTATGGCGTGCCTCGGTGCATGTGCAACACCAGACCCAGGGCCTTGGCCGATAAGGTGCGCGACTCCTCGCTCGTCGTATCTCCCCAGCGTGAGACCACACGGGGTTGGTCATGATTATTGAAGAACAGGCTGGCCCAACCCGAGTCCTCCACGGCCTCCTGCTCGCTCGCCATGATTCGTTTCAGCGGCACGATGTCGAGGGGCAGAGGATTCCACTTGCTCCCACGCGCATCGAATTCAACATGATGGAACAGGAACAACATATCCAGCTCATGGTTCGACGGGTCGGTGATCTCCCTGTTGCGGTCGGGTGTGATGCCCGGCGCTTCGCCCACCGTGAGGAAACCCTCCCGGCCTTCGAAAACCGCATGCCTCATCTCCGAAAGGAATTCGTCCAGACGAGGCCCGTCCGCCATGACGATCTGGGCGTTGGCGTAACCGTCTTCACCCGGAACACCGTCGGGCAGGTCACCATCGGCCGTCAGCGGTTTTGAGATCAAGGTGATGACGTCCATGCGGAAACCGTCGATACCGCGGTCCATCCACCAGTTCATCATGTCGTACACCGCCTGCCTGACGGCCGGATTCTCCCAATTCAGATCAGGTTGCTTGGGTGAGAAGGAATGCAGGTAATACTCGCCGCGATCCGGTGAATACTCCCAGGCCGAGCCCCCGAAATCGGAGCCCCAGTTATTCGGCTCCGACCCCGGCGCCCCAGGTGTGTGCCCCTCCTTCGTGGGCCTCCACCAATACCAATCCGCGTATTGCGCGGATCCCTCACGGGAGGCCTCGAACCACGCGTGTTCGTCGGAGGTATGGTTGACCACCAGATCGATGATGATGCGCATGCCCCGCTCGTGCACGGCTGCGATCAGATCATCCATGTCATACAAGGTGCCGAACATCGGATCGATATCCTGATAATCCGAAATGTCATAGCCGTTGTCATCCTGGGGGGACTTGTAGACCGGGCTGAGCCAGATCACATCCACGCCAAGATTCGCCAGATAGTCCAAACGACTGATGATCCCCCGCAGATCGCCGATGCCGTCGTTGTTCGAATCCTGGAAACTGCGCGGGTAGATCTGATAGACCACCGCATTCGCCCACCAGGGATTCACCGTGGCACCGTTCGTACGGATCGAATCCGGCAAAAGCTCACGCTGCTGTACTGTCATGCCCTCTCATCTCACTCACACTTGACACTGCATTTGGGTATACGCCATGTGCTGTGCCTTCACCTACGGCAGTAGCGCAGTGTCTCCCTGCTGAGATGATAGGTCATTCACAACGGAAAAAACGACAATAGCCGCGGCCGCCGACCATGCCTGCGGATGACACGCCGCAGGATACGGTACCGGGGCTTCGGGGGCGGCGTCGCCGGAGTACAGCTCGGGCATCTGGTACCCGAAGGATGCAGCGGCTTCGATAAGCCCATTGGCGATTTCCTTCGCCTCGTTGACGAAACCTTCATGACTGAGGCCGAGCATCGCTATGGCGCTGTCATGGGCCCAGACCGAGCCGCAGTGGTAACTCAGCGGCCAGTATCCGCCCGAATCACGGCTCAGGGTACGAATGCCGTACCCTGAGTTCAGCTGGGGGGACATCAGTCGGTGTGCCACATCCCTGGCCCCATCCTCATCAAGAATGCCAGTTCCCAGGAGATGACCGATATTGCTGGTGACCGAATCCACCTGTCGTTTTTGTCCATCGAGCGCGATCACCGGATACCTGCCCATCTCATCATGGGCCCAGAAGCACTGGTTGAACCTGCTTTTCAGACCAGCGGCCCAGGTGCGCAAAGCCGGGGCGCCGGGACGACCGAAATCATCAAGAATACGTGCGCCCTCGATGGCCGCCTGATAGGCATAGGCCTGCACCTCGCACAGGGCTATCGGACCCTCCGCGATGCTGCCGTCGCGCCAACGCACGGAATCCCCGGAATCCTTCCAGCCCTGGTTGCTCAGACCGTGCCCTGATCGGTCAATGTATTCCAGGAACCCATCACCATCGGCATCCCCCCATTCGACGATCCATGCCAGGGCGCGTTCAAGATTGGGGATCAGCTCCTCGACCACCGAAGGCGATACCCCGCCCCGGGCAAGTTCACCGAGCAGGATCACCCATAGTGCCGTTGCGTCCACGGTCCCGTAATACAGGGGAGGCAGACGCATATGGCTTGATGAGAACACTCCTGAGGACTCCAAGGTCTCGGATCGCAGTTCGTGGGGAATCTTGCCGGGTTCCGCATTGGTGTGGGGATCGTGCGTGCTCGCCTGGAAGCGCGCCAGGATGCGCAAGGTGCCGATGGTGGGCTTGTCCGTAAGGGGGAGGAGGAAGCGTGCCGCCCACAGTGAGTCCCTGCCGAAGAGTGTGAAGAACCAGGGTGCGCCTGCCGCAAGGAATTCATCCTCTGGCATGCCGGGAACGGACATGCGCAAACCCGCCAGATCCTGCAAGGAGCGTTTCACCCATGCATCAAGCCGAGGATCACCCGAATCCAGGTGCACACCGCTCCACGGCGCCTCGCCCTTGGCCGCGACGACCACGTTCTGCGGGGCTTCGACGGAGCATACGAAACCAACATCACAGTTACCGTGCGCGGGCACAGTCATCTCCCATGCAAAGGAGCACCGCGTGCCATGCCGGGTGATTGCGGCACCGGCATGTGGCGTGACGACCGTGCGGCCTGATCTCGAGTGCGCCTCGACACCACTCCGCCCAAGGGATATCCGCAGCCCGCCCGGCCTGTTCTGCCCATCACCGGCGGCACCGCCCTTGATGCTTTGCATATCCGAGTCATCCAGATATACCGACATCTCGACGGTCATCCGTACGTCACGATCCAATCCGTTGACGACACATGCTTCAAGGGACAAGGAGTCGTGATCCACCACGCGCCGCTCGTTGACGCGGACCATCGGATCAACGGTTGCCCCGGTGATGTTCCTCGCGAGATACACATTCTCCGTGCGATCGGCACCCGAGCGTGTGGATCGCACCAACTCCGGTTCGACACCGTTGATTTTGAGTTGCAGCGCGGAGATCACACGGGTGTCTCCTACATAGAAACCACTCGCTCCGGAGCCGTCCACCCTGCCCCCGGCCGCCGACCAGAGTTGCGCCGGGGCCGAAACGATGACCTGCTGTTGATAAATCCATGGCTGACCCATCTGTTCGGAAGCCGGGATCGTAGTCGTCATATTCAATATATCCATCCTCTTGGGCGTTATTCCTTGACCGAGCCTTCGCTGGTGTTCATGATCCGTTTCTGGAAGGCGAAGAACAGCACGGCCACCGGAATGGTCATCACCGCGGCCGCGGCGAGTTTGATCGGGTATTGGCTGCCTGCGCTGAGCTGTCCGCTCGCCAGCGATGCGACACCCTTCGTCAGGGTGGTGAGAGCAGGCGATTGCGTGGAGACGATGAAGTGGGAGAGTTCGTTCCAGGATCCCTGAAAAGAGAGGATCGTGATGGTGACCAGCGCCGGACGGGCCATCGGCAGCACAATGGACCAGAAGATGCGGAAGGTACCGGCGCGGTCGATCATCGCCTGTTCCTCGACGCTGCGTGGTATCGATTCGAAGAAGTTCTTCATGATGAACACGCCACTCGCATCGATGAGCAATGGGAGAATCATGCCCAGATAGCTGTCATAGATACCAAGAGTCTTGATGATCAGGAACTTCGGGATCAACAGCACCACCATGGGCACGCTCATCACGGCCACCAGCAGCGTGAATATCAGGTTCCTTCCCGGGAACCTCAGTCTCGACAGTGCGTAGCCGGCCATCGAGTCGAAGAAGACGCGCCCCGCCGTGACCACAAGCGTGACGATCACGGAATTCTTGAACCAGACCGGGAAATCGGAGTTGAGGAACAGGCGCCGGTAAGCCGCCGTCGTCCAAACCTCGGGGATCAAGGACACGGGGTTCGCGGCGGCATCGGCATCGCTTTTGAACGAGGTGGCGATCTGTATGACAAAGGGCAGAATGTATATCAGCGCGATCACAGCGAGCGCCAGGTACAGCAGCACCCGCCCGTGAATCAGGGAATGCAGGGCCCTCCGGAATCTGCCCTCGTCCGTCTGGCGAAGGGTCACCGGCGTAAGGCTTGTATGTGTCTCAGACATGTTCGGCATCTCCTGTGCTTGTGCTGCGCGCCGACCCCTGGCCAGTGCCGAGTCCGGAAGCGGATTGCGCAGACGCCAAGGTCTCCGCTTTCATCGCCGCGTAGTAGGCGGTCTTACGCCGAGACATCTTCCTGTCCTTCATCAGCTGGCGCTGTATCCAGGTCATCACGATGATGATGACGAACAGCACGAAGGAGATCGCCGCACCTTGTCCCCATTCCTGATTGTCGAATGCGGCGCTGTAGGACAGGTAGGCGGGCGTGAGCGTGGTCTTGGAGGGCCCTCCTTTGGTACCTGTGTATATCTGGTCGAAGACCTGCCAGGTGCCTATGATGCCAAGCGTCACCACGGTAAAGATGGTCGGCTTCAACTGCGGGACGGTGATGTGCCATAGACGCTGCCAGGCGTTCGTACCATCCATGATGGCCGCCTCCTCCGTGCCCTCGCCGATGCTCTGCAATGCTGCGATGAACATCAGCATGAAGGTTCCAGAGGTCGTGAAGATCACCATCAGCATGATTGCGAACATCGCCACCGAAGGACCTGCAAGCCATTCCCACCAACTCAAGCCCAGCAGCCCGTGCTGCGTCAGCACGCTTGGGCCTTTACTGATTCCGATGCTTCCAAGAAGGATCTGTATCAAACCCCTGGGGTCGTTGAACCAGTTCGGACCGTTGATCCCGACCCATGACAGCATCGCGTTGATCGACCCGCTGGCGCCGAACAGGAACATCCAGAGCACCGTAATCGCCACCGAACTCGTCACCGAGGGGAAGTAGAAAGCGGTTCTGAAGAATCCCCTGGCTTTGAGGATTCTTCGGTTCAGCATCACCGCAAGCAGCAGGCTCAGCAGGGTCTGCAGAGGAACCACCAGCAGCGTGTACCACGCATTGTTTCTGATCGCCGTGCCGAAATCGCTCTGTGCCAGGCCCGGTTTGGTCAACACGGCGGCGTAGTTGCTGAAGCCCGCGAAATTGACATGTGATGAGAAGGGGCTCCCCCGCCCCGACCAATCCGAAAAACTCACCCACAACGCCATCGTGATCGGTATCACCAGAAACACACCAAGAATCACCAGCATCGGCATGCAGAACAGCCATCCGGAAAGCCGCTCGTTGCCGTGTTTGATTCTTGTTGCGCCGTGCGATTGCGTGCCTGTGACATCCATACCGCGTTCACTCCTACTCACACCGGCCCCCTTCCTCCGCCTGATCGGCGGCTGCGGCCACTGGCGCGCAAGGCGTCTGTGGCCGCAACCCAGTCGCGCGGATGGCTACTTGATGATGGCTTCCAGATTCGTCTGCGTCTTATCGAGAATCGTCTTGGGCTCGGTCGTCTTGAGTTGCGCGAGCTGGGAGTTGAAATCGGATACGACCGTGCTGGCACCCTTCGCTGTCGGCACACCGATTGCATACTTCAATCCGTCCATGAAGGGAGACAGTGCGGGGTAGTCATCCTTCCACTGCGTGGCGAGTGTCTTGTTGCCCGGCATGATGCCGAAGGCCTTCGCGAAGCCCATCACCACGTCGTTGCTCGCGAGATAGTTCACCAGGCTGACCGCACCCTGCTGATCGGCGCTGTCGGCTGCGATGCCCCAACCGTTGGTGAATTGCATCGTTCCTTTTCCTGCAGGCCCTTCAGGAAGGTCGATAACCTTGTATTTGAGATCGGGGTAGTCGGCGGAGAATGATCCTGAGATCCAGTTCCCCTCTATCGTCATGGCCGCCTTGCCGGTTCCGAGGGCCTCTCCGCCCCATCCGGCACCCAGATCTGATGCGTATGCGGCGCTTCCCGACGTCAGCAGTTTCTTCACCTCGGTCAGTCCCTTGACGCTCGCCGCGGAATTGGCGGTGGCTTTGTTCCCATCCTTGTTGACCAAACCACCGCCGGCTTGGGCCATGAATGCGCCCACCCGTGCATATTCGGGCGAGAAGCTGAGCCCTACATGTCCGGCCGATGTCAGTTTCGCGGTGACCGACTCCAAATCGGACCAGGTCTTGGGATAATCGGAGGCGCTCAGACCTGCTGCGGACCACATATCGGTGTTGATGACGAGTTGCAAGGTCGAGACGTCCTTCGGGATCGCATAGAGCTTCCCGTCATAGCTGAGACTCTGCAACAAGCTCTGGTAGTAATCGTCCTTATTCGATATCTGATCTCCGTAGGCGAGCAGAGACCCGTTGGCCGCATATCCCGCAAGCTGCTCAGGGGCCAGATAGAACACATCGGCCGGAGAACCCGACGCAAAACCCTGGGACAGCTGTTGATTGATGTCGCTGGCCACGGAGACCGTGGCCTTCCTGTTGTTCTTCTTCGCCCAGGCGGCCACAGCCGCCTTGACCGCCGTGGTCTCAGGATCTCCGGACGAGGCGATGAGCACGTTCAGTTCCTTTGACGAATCCGATGTCAGCGAGCCGGCACTGGCCGAATCCTCGCTGCTGAACCCTCCGCCACCGCACGCCGTCAGCACCATTGCCGCGACCGCGGTGATCGCGGTGGCCATTGCAGTTCTTCCCCTCATCATGAATCCCCCTCTAGTTGCATAGCAAACCTCATTGTTGGTTATTTATTTTAACGTTACAAAAAAACAGCAGACAGAACTAGCTGTCATCTTCGCTTTGCATTGGAATCGCCTTTTCACTCAAGTCTGTTCAACTCTGAACCACATCACGGTAGGAATTGTTACGTTCTAATCAGGACTATACTAAGATACCAATAGCGAAAGTGTCAAGCCGCCGACAGCCGAGCTTTCCACTTGACCACCGGGACGAAAGGCGAGGATGGCCAGCATTAAGGACGTCGCAAAGGATGCGGGCGTATCACCACAGACAGTCTCCAACTATTTCAACAGACCTTCGATCGTCACGGCCAGCACAAGGCTCAAGGTGGAGGAGTCGGTCAGCAGGCTCGGATACACACCCAATGCCTCGGCACGCAGGCTCAGAACGCAACGCAGCAACACCATAGCGATAGGCATAGCGCCTTCGGGGTATTCACAGATCTACGATCCGCTCCTTCATGCTTTGGTCAGCGAGGCCGACGCGCATGGCCTGCGCATCATGCTCTACAAAACGGATTCGAAATCGGAGGAGATTCAACAATTCGCCTCGCTCGTTGCCGGTGGCGACGTCGATTGCTTCATCCTTGCGGACACCGATCACCAGGATCCCCGTGTCTCGTGGCTGATCAAGCATCACCAGGCCTTCGTGCTGTTCGGACGTCCCTGGGGCCATACGAATCTGCACGACCAGGAAGTCGCCTGGGTCGACGTCGACGGCAAACAGGGAATGGCTGACATGACCCGTCATCTCATCGTGACAGGTCATCGCCGCATCGGTTTCCTCGGCTGGCCTGACCCGTCGGGAACCGGATCGGATCGGCGCGCCGGATGGGAGGAGGCCCTGGTCACAGCGAAATTGTGCTCCCAAGAGGAGACCGCCTCACTGCGCGAAGAGTCCGAAGACAATATCCGGGCCGGTCAGATCGCATGCACCCGTCTGCTTCGCAGACACCCCGATCTCGATGCGATCATCTGTGTCAGTGACACCTTGGCGACGGGCGCCCGCACATCGCTGCCGCATGACCATACCCTCGT
Source organism: Bifidobacterium psychraerophilum (assembly GCF_000741705.1). GTDB lineage: Bacteria > Actinomycetota > Actinomycetes > Actinomycetales > Bifidobacteriaceae > Bombiscardovia > Bombiscardovia psychraerophila. The sequence goes on from NZ_JGZI01000008.1 coordinate 16,415, forward strand.
CATCACAGGATTCGACAACACCTCGTCAGCGGAATCCCTCGGATTCCCCTCATTGGAGCAACCGACCCGGAACATCGCTCGCGAACTGGTGCGCATAGCCATCGAAAGAATCAAATATGCGGAAGACGGGCTGGCACCGGAGGACAAGCAGCATGTGCTGCTCGCCCCTACCGTGATCGCCCGATAGAAAGGGTTTTCCGCACCGCCGACCCCATCGCCTCTACTTGGACCTGTCCAGATCCGACACCTCTGATTCGGCATCCAGATAGGCGAGCAGACGATGCAAGGCAGCGGGATTCTGCAAGCGCGTGTGGGCCTTGGTCAATCCCGGGCCGATCTTGATCGTCCACGAATCCTCGGGCATGACCGCGAACATGGTCTCGTCGGTGGTGTCATCGCCGACGGCAAGCATGAAGTCGTAGGCGTCGCTCGTCACCAAAGGCCTGACCGCCTGGCCCTTGCTCGTGGAGACCGGGCAGATCTCCACGACCTTCGCGTTCTCCATAACCATCAGACCGAGCTTGCCGGTCACCATCCGCAGCTCCTCCAGCAAGGCGGACTTCTCCTCGGCGGCAGCATGCTGGTCGCTCAGACGATAATGCCAGGCGATCGCATCATCCTTATGCTCGATGAAGGATTTCGGCACCTGGGCCACGGCCTTCTCAAGAATCGGCTGTATGACCTGCTTCCATGCCGTCGCATCCGGAAGATTGGAGGCCCGCTGCCATCCGTGCTCCCAGGTTGCCGCGGCATCGACGCCCTCGGGGCTGGCACCGACCTGCGGGTATCTGTAGAACCAGACCCCGTGCTCCGCGATCAGCCCGACGGGCAGGTCCGAGAACCAGTCATTCATCGTTTCATGACTACGTCCGGAGACGATGACCAGATCCACACCCGGATGCGAAGCGATGTTGCGCAGCATCTCCTTCAGGGCACGCGTCGGCTTGGCATGCTCAGGGGTGCGTGCCAATGGAGTCAAGGTGCCGTCGTAATCGCACAGCACCAAACGGCGTCCTGCCTTGCCCCACTGCTCCATCAGCTCATTGCGCTGTTCCATCCGCAGACGCTTGTCCGAGGAGCTCACATCCGCAACCTGTTCCAAAGCGGAAACGAAACCGGCGCACCATGTGGCCGCCGTCCGCGACTTCAACCGTGCCTGCATCGCGATATTGCGTTTCGCGGACTCTTCTGAGCTGGTTTCCAAAGCGTCGTGAAGCGCCTCGCACACCGCTTCGGTGTCATAGGGGTTCACGATGAAGGCTTCCGAAAGCTCTGCGGCCGCGCCGCACATATCCGACAGCACCAAAGAGCCGTCACGACCATCATGACAGGCCAGATACTCTTTGGCCACGAGGTTCATACCGTCACGCAAAGGTGTCACCAAAGCCACATCACCTGCGGCATAGATGCCGCACACCGGCTTGATCGGAAGCGATCGCGTGATGTAATGGATCGGCGACCACGCCAGCAAGGAGTACTTTCCGTTGATCTGGCCGACCAGTTGGTCGACCTGCTCTTTCAGGCGCTTATAGGTGTCAACGTTCTCACGTGAAGGCGTCGCCAGCAGATAATACGTCACGTGGCCAGCCCACTCGGGGTATTTCTCAAGCATGCGCTGATACGCACGCAGGCGTTCCGGGATGCCCTTGGTGTAATCGAGCCTGTCTACGGAAACGATGACCTTGTTCGGCTTCGGCGAACCCTCGGCAGCCGATTTCGCCAGATGCAGCTCGGGAAGCTCCTCATGCGCATAATGGCTCCACCAGTTCCCCTCCTTGGCGGAGGCCTCCGCGGCTGCATTGCTCTCTGCAGTCAGGGAGCTCAGGTAACGGCTGTGCGGACGCTTGCCTGCGGCCTCCTCAATACCCCTGCGCATCATCCTGGCAAGATTCGAGCGCGAAGTACGGCGGTACAGGTTGTAATCGATGCCTATCGGGAAGGCGTCAACAGCCGCCTCATGACCGTCGGGCATCGTGAAGCGCCCTTCGTCATCACTGTGCTTATCCAGCAGCAGTTCGACGGAACCCTCGAAATTCTTCGCGTAATCCACCGTATGGAAACCCACGAGATCCGCACCCAGAATACCTTCGAGTATCTCCCTGCTCCAAGGCAGGGAACGGAAGATCTCGGGACTGGGGAAAGGCACGTGCAGGAACCAGCCGATCGAGGCTTCAGGGAAGCGTTCCCGAAGCATCTGAGGCAGCAGCATCAGGTGATAGTCCTGGATCCAGACCTTATCGCCCTTGCGTAGCAGAGGAACCAGCGTTTCGAGGAAATGCTCGTTGACCTCCTGATAGACCCGCCACGTTTCGGGATCGAAATTCGCCTCGTGCGCGAAGTCATGGAGCAACGGCCACATGGTGTCATTGGAGAAACCGGCATAATATCCGTCGACTTCCTCCTTGCTCAGGAAGATAGGTACGCAACGCCGCGATTCGTATTGTTCACGGATCAGATCTATTTCCTCATCCGAATACTGCCCGGGATCCACACCGCTCCACCCGACCCACACGCTGTCCTTATGGGTCTTGTGATAGGGGCCGATCGCCGTCGCCAAACCACCAACATTCTGCCGCAGGGAATACGATCCGTCGTCACTGACGTCAAGCGACATCGGCAATCTGTTCGATACGATTATCAGTCGTCCCACGTTCCCTCGTTTCTGCAAACAGGGCACCGCCCTGCATCATTTGGGCACTCTCTATCTACTCCAAGCTATAGCACACCCGCTTCACGGACAGACTACGGCAGCCTTCCAGCCGGATGCCCACAGAACGGCGTGCAGCCCTTGTCCGCCAAGGCAGGACAAGGGCTGCACGCCGAGTCTCGATTACGCGATTCGCGCAGGAAAGCCGACCCGGACTCCCCGGTATCGCCGGAGCTTCGGATGAGCGCATCACATGCACGACGACGCGAAGGAGCTCGGCGTTGGATCAGATCACAGCGTGTAGGCGAAGGCCTCCCAGGGGGAGAGCTTGCCTGTCAGCAACGAAGCCGCAGTGTCCTCATCCGGATAATTGCTGATGACCACCTTGCTGGGATCCACCGCCCCCAGCGTCGCGGTCATCATGCCGGCATGGTCGATGCCCAGGAGCTGCGCGGTCTGCTCGGGGATCCTCGCGTGATCGGAGGAGAGGTTGACGATAACCAGCAACCGCTCCTGCGTGGATTCGAGCTCACGGGTGAAGGCGTAGACCTGTCGGTCATCCTTATCAAGCAGGTGCCATGAGCCTGCGGCAACCACCGGGTTCTCGTGACGCAACGCGATCAGCTTGCGATAGAAGGCCAGGACGGAGTCCTGATCCCGTTTCTCCGCCGCGGCGTTAATGGTCGCGTGGTTCGGATTCACCGAGATCCAGGGTTCCTTCGGGGCATAGGACGCCGTGAATCCCGCGTATGTGCTCGAATCCCACTGCATCGGGGTGCGTGCGTTATCGCGGCTCATCACTGCCATACCGTGCAGCATCGAAGCGGCATCCTGCACCTTCGCCTCTTCCACACGCTGATGGTACATATTGATGGATTCGAGGTCGCGATACTGGTCGAGACTGGTGAATCCCGCATTGGTCATCCCCAGTTCCTCACCCTGATAGATATACGGGGTGCCACGATGCATATGCAGCAGCAGGCCGAGCGCCTTGGCGGACAGCGAGCGCAGCTCTTCACTCGAGGTGTCCCCCCAACGCGAAACGATGCGAGGCTGATCATGATTGTCGAAGTACAGGCTCGCCCATCCGGCGTCACGCACGGCCTCCTGCTCGCGGGACATGATGTCCTTCAGCTTGGGTGCCTCGAATGGCAGCACATTCCACTTCGTGCCCTCCTGGTCGATGCTCACGTGATCGAAGAGGAACAGCATGTCGAGCTCATGATTCGCCGGATCGGAAATAACACCCGTGCGCTCCGGTGACAACCCCGGTGCCTCTCCGACGGTGATCACACCTTCACGCCCTTCAAACACGGCTGCGCGCATTTCCTTGAGGAACTCCTCAAGCCTCGGGCCATCGGTGCAGAAGGGTCCCGGATTCGAGTACCCTTCCGGGCCTACCGGGGTATCCTCCAACAGGCAACCCGCCTCACCGGGCAGCAGACCATTCTCGTCCATGACCTTGGAAATCATCACAATGACATCCATGCGGAAACCATCGATGCCACGATCCATCCACCAGTTCATCATCGAGTACACGGCCTGGCGCAGTCCCTTGCTCTCCCAATTCAGTTCGGGCTGCTTCCTGGAGAAGTTGTGCATGAAGTACTCTCCGCGCTTGGGATCGTACTCCCAGGCGGAACCACCGAAGCAGGAGCCCCAACGGTTCGGCTCCGCGCCCGGGGTGCCCGGCTCGAACCCGGGACGTGCCGGACGCCACCAGTACCAGTCGGCGTGCTCATCCTCGGGATCCCGGGATGCTTGGAACCATGCGTGCTCGTCAGAGGTATGGTTCACGACAAGATCCATGACGACCTTGATGCCGCGCGCATGCGCTTGGGCCAGCAACTCGTCCATGTCCTCAAGCGTGCCGAACAGCGGATCGATGTCCTGGTAGTCGGAAATATCATAGCCATTGTCATCCTGCGGGGATTTGTATACAGGGCTCAACCAGATAACATCCACTCCGAGATCGGCCAGATAATCCAGGCGTGATGTGATGCCCTGAAGATCGCCGAAGCCGTCGCCGTTCGAATCCTGGAAGCTTCTTGGGTATATCTGATAGACCACCGCATTCGTCCACCAAGGATTCGGCGTCGCCCCGTTCGTGCGGATGGAGTCCGCGATTGGGACTCGTTGTTGTGTCGTCATTGCTTTGTTCCTCCTTGAGTTCCCACAAGTTTCCTGAACCCTGCCGTTCGCGCCTCACGCTCCGATCAGCACCGACGGGGCCGACCCAAACGATACAAGCGCTTGCTCCAATGCGACGCAAAAGCGATTCGACGCCGCTGTCGTGCACCCGCGAACCCCAAGGTCCTTCGATTTTCGTCTCCCAGTATGACAACGATTGAATAACTTGGGATGCCCCGGCGCGTCCATGCGCCGGGGCAAGTAAATGGCCCAGGAGCCTTCGGATACGAGAGCCGAATCGGCTACGTCCGTGCAACGAGCCCCATCATTGCCGATTGAAGTCGATGAAGAGCGGGGAACCATCGGATTCGACGGTGACCACCACATCGTTGCGTTCGAAAGTGCGATCAGTATTTCCTTGCGTGACACGACTGGTGAGCTGCGATGGGTCAAGATATGCGAATGTCCCCGGCTCCCTCAGTTCCACACAGACCCCTTGCTCGGTCCTCACCACATGCGTGACGAAGGCGGGCGATAGATACTTTTCCACCACCCCGATGGGAATGATCCCGCCATAGCGTGAGGCATCCTTCTGAGCGACGGACAGATACAACGACGCCTCACCATAATCCACAGCGACCGGCATCTGCTCTCCGGGCCCCAATCTCACCGCAGCGCGAGAATCCCAGGAGTACAACCACAAGGCCTCATCCTGGGCCCGAATGGCTGCAAGGCAAGGCTCACTCCCATGACCATGCTCTTGGGAGCCGTCCGCCAATCCGATAACCGCGTGAACACCGACCGAAGCCACGCTGCTGTTGATGATCAGCGCGCCCTGATGCCGTCTGGGATCGTCGATCAGATCACTCACATCAGGCACGCCGGCGGCGTCACACCGAGGAAGGAAGCCATCCTGCGCAAGCAGCGGGCGCAGTTCGTCAGGGCATGTGTGGCCCAGCGCATCGGAGCAATACAAGGGCCCGGCACTCATCATCCTGAGCAGGGCATGGGTACGCGCATGCGGATGCTCAGTCCAGAACATATCCCAATCGCAGTGGTACAACTCCCTCATCATGGCCGATACGTATACATTCTGCATCACATGCTCCGTCAGGGACGACACATCTCTCGGCAGAAAATCGTCACTGGTGCGAACAATGGGGGATGATGGCCGATGCCAATAATCCTCAGGGGCCATCCCCATGCAATTAATAAGGGCACCGTGAAAATGCATGGCCACTGCAGCGTCCAGACCCGTGTGACGACCTGTGGCCGTCGCACCGTAGCTCTCGAGGCTTCTGGACATTACGGACATGGAACTTTGGGAATCGACCTTAACGAAATCAACACCTGCGCCTCTCAGGTAACCGTCCCACGCGTGCCACCAGCCGAAGGACTGCTGTGGTTCACCGCCGGGAACCATGCAACCGTTGGGCATCCTCTGCAGGAAACCCTTTGCCTCCATGGCGATTCCTGACGCCGGGTCCACCCCGTTCCAATAGCCCTGGTAAGCCTGCCACACCCCGACATATTTCACGCCATACCGTTGTTTCAGGATGCGGACCGTGTGCCCGAGCCCCTCTGGGAAGCGCTCACGATCTGCGTGCCATCCCTGCAGCAGCTTCCTTTCACGGTCCACCTGAGACCAGCCGTCATCGATCAACACCCAGGAAAGGGGAATCCCTTGTCTCCTGAACTCATCCATTTTGAGCAGGATGTCCGATTCATTCACCTCCTGTCCCAATGAATCCCAGGTACACCAGCCAAGGCCTTCGCACTGCCGCGGGAAAGGGCGTTGATCGCGCAGCATGATGCCCTGCATCTGCGCACCTTGTTTCACGCATGCCTCAATGCACGCATAAGGTTCAGATGCACTTGCACAGACCAGCACCATGTCCGTCATGGCGGTATGTCCCGGCACGTTGGAGCACACCGATACACGAAACCCGTTTTCGGTACCGCTGATATCCGCCCGCAATGACTGCCCGCAGACTGCGAGCGCCGCATTCCACATATACCCTTCGCCGCAGCCATCAGGGTATCGTCCCGATGAGCGCCACAGCAGCAGCTGTGTCCGTTGCGGAATCTGCCGGTATGACTCCGCCCAGCATGGCCTCATCCACCATTCCTTATGCTGATACAGGCACAGCATCGACCCTTGTGGAGCCCGCACCGCCCCAAGCTCAATCGTGAGGCCACAATCAGCGTCAAAACTCGCTTCCTGCTGGAATCGTTCACCGTCGTATCCAGCCAAAGCAGCATCAATGCCGAACGACCAAACACCGTGAGAGTCCGCATGCTCATCGGAGGCGACGACCTGCAGGGATTCCACCGTCAGAGACCGTTCCTGAATCGCTGAAAGCCTCTCTCCTGACCACGCCGGGTTGTCGGCAGGCCTGACATGGGCGCTAAGGCTGCGTACTTCAACAGGGCAGGTGGGAATCGAACTCTTGTTGTTCATCTACGGCACTCCTCTTTCGGCATAGGACGACGATGTGCGTTGTTAACGACGGTATGGGCTTCGTGCGCTGCTTTCATGCAATCTCCGCTTAGCCCGCAAACGCTTCCCTCAGGTACCAGATCGTCGTGTCAGGCGCGACGGATTCAACGCTTGCGCCCGGCTCCCACCGGGCATCGGAGGAGATCAGAACCCGGGCGTCGCATGGCAAAGGGAGACTTATGGAATCACTAAAATTCACGATCACATACAAGCCGGATGGAAGCCGCCAGTGGAGCGCATGAAGGCTTCCCGCCGCGACTCCCCCCTCATCATGCCCGACGGGCTCAGGAGCGTCCAAGGGCTCGTATGCCAGCGTCGGGTTGTCCGTATTCCACAGAGCTCTGAGCCTCAACGCGACGCGATACATCTGCAAGGTTGATCCCGCTTCCGCGGACTCTCTTTCAACGCTGGACGCCGCAAAATATTCAGGTTGCGTCAACCACGAATGCCCGGAATCGCTGAAGCCGAAACTGCCTCCCGTGCTCCTCCACGGTATTGGGATACGGCAGCCGTCGCGCCCTTTGAAACGGTGCCCGCTTCGTTCCCAGTTCGGATCCTGTATTTCGTCAATGGTGAGTTCCAGATCTTCCGGAAGGCCGAGTTCCTCACCCTGATACAGGAATACCGTTCCCGGAAGCCCCAAAAGCATCAGTGTCGCCGCGCGGGCCCGCCGCAGGGCTTTGAGGCCGTCGATTCTTGGCTCAGTCCCGTTCGACGTAACCCACTGTTCCACATCGGCGTCGCAGGGCAGCCCCAATCGTGATGCATGCCGCGGCACGTCATGGTTCGAAAGCACCCAAGTCGGCGAAGAAGCTGATGCCGCCGCGTTCCGAAGGGTCCTGTCGATGATCCGCGCGTAAGCCTTTGCATCCCAGGGACATTTCAACAGGGAGAAATCAAACACAGCTCCAAGCTCGTCCTGCTGCGAGTATCGGTACACACGTGGGTTGAAAGGCGTCCAGGTCTCACCAATCGCATACTTTGGCGGGTCATAGGAATCGAACAACCGTCGCCACTCGCGATAAATCGCATGAACCTGATCCCGATCCCAGAGAGGATCCGAACCGTCATCGCTCTCCGGAGCCATCAACGACGGATCGATCCGGTCACGCAGAGGTTCGCGCAGATCCTTAGCCAAACCATGTGACACATCGATTCTGAAACCGTCGACTTCCCTGTCGCACCAGAACTTGAGGATTCTGAGAAAATCCGCCCGTACCTGCGGTGCGTCCCAATTCAGATCGGGCTGCTCCTTGGCGAAAAGGTGCAGATAGTACCACCCGTCGGAACAGGGCTCCCAAGCGCTCCCGCCAAAGTTGCTCAGCCAATTGGTGGGTGGCTCACAACCCTCCGGGCCCTTTCCCTTGGCAAATACATAACGTTCGCGTTCCGGCGATCCGGGGGCCGCCTCAAGAGCGCGCCTGAACCAGGGGTGCTGATTTGAGGTATGGTTCGGAACGATGTCGATAACAACTCTGATCCCTCTGTCATGGGCCTGCGTGAGGAGATCATCGAAATCCTCCAATGTCCCGAACCGGCCATCCACATCGCAGTAATCGGAAACATCGTAGCCACCGTCCGCCATTGGCGATGGATAGAACGGCGACAGCCATATGGCGTCCACACCAAGCTCAAGCAGGTAGTCAAGTTTGCCGATGACACCACGAAGATCACCTTCGCCATCACCATTCGCGTCTTTGAAGGAACGCGGATATATCTGATAGATGCATGCGCCTTTCCACCAGTCTTGAGCCGCGTGACCGGATCCCGCGACCTCCGGGAATCCCGCGGGCGCCCGCCGGTCCTGAGTATGTACAACAGTCATGATGTTATCCTTTGACGGAACCAGCCAGCATCGCACGGATGAAGTATCGCTGCAGGATGATGAACAGCAGCATCGTCGGAGCCATGATGAGCAACGCCCCGGCGTTGAGGAGGACCGTGTCCGTCTGGTATTGGCCTACGAAGGCCTGCAATGCTCCCGCCATCGTTCGTTTGTTTGGATCATTCACGAGTACAACCGCCAACAGGAACTGGTTCCAGGTCGCCAGAAAGGTGAGAATGCCTAGCGAAGACACAGCGGGCAGCGCCAGTGGAAGCTGAATGGACCGAAATGTCCGCACATGTCCGGCGCCATCTATGCTCGCAGCCTCAATCAGGTCTCTGGGCATCTGTTCAAAACACGACCTCATCCACACAATGCCGAACGGCAGATTCAGCCCGATGAGCGGCAACATCAAAGCGAGCCGGGTATTCAGCAGTCCCATACCGCTGATTTCGTAATACAACGGCGTCACGAGGGTTTCGAACGGGATCGTGAGCCCCACGATAAACAGCATGTAGAGCAGACGTCCGAAGGGAACCTTCAGTTGCGCGAAGGCATAACCTCCGAGAGCGGAAAAGAGTACCACGAGTGGCACCACGACGATGACCAGCAAAGTACTTGACCACAGCAGGGGAGTGATGTCCGCCATATTCCATGCGTCAACGAAGTTAGACCACTGCGGATGCGCGGTGAATTGGATGCCCTCCGGCATGGATCCCTGAGGCTGCAGCGCAGCGGACAGCATACTCAGGAAGGGCAGCACGGAGAAGATGATGGTGAGCGCCAGCACCACATTGCCGGCGGTACGAACCGATACTGATTGCTTCATGGCGATCAGCCCCTCTTTCCATTAACCAAACGCTGCAACGGTCCTACAACCAACAGCACCAGAATCATCAATGCGACCGCCAAAGCCGACGCGAGACCGACGCTCTGCTCGGTAAATGCAAGCCGGTATACCGCGACACCGGGGACCATGGTCGAACGCCCGGGCCCACCTTGCGTCGACATGTACACCACGTCGAAGCTCGCCAGAGCGGCGACGATGGTCATGGTCAGGCACACTCCGATCTGTCCTCGCAGACCTGGGATGGTGATCGAGAACAACTGCCTCCACCAGCCCGCCCCGTCCAGAGAGGCGGCCTCATACAAGGACTGATCAATCGAACCCATACCCGACAGCAGCAATACGATGCAGAAACCAAGCTGCAACCAGAAACCGATAACGCCGACTGCGGCCAACGCGGTGCTTTGATCTCCGAGCCATACATGGGCGAGATCTCCAAGACCGATCGCACGGAGCATCTGGTTTACAGTGCCTTTGTCCGCCAGCATCCACGTCCAGGCAACAGCAGCCGCGGCCCCCGGAATGACACGAGGCAGAAAGAGACATACCTGTGCAAACGTGCTGGCTGTTTTCGATTTGATCTCCTTGATCAAGGCGGCGATGACCAGACCCAAAGCAATAGGAATCACCGAGAAGAACAGGATAAGGATGAAGGAATGCAGAATGCTGCCATACAGATCAGGATCCGTGAATACTGTGACATAGTTTTGCAATCCGACAAAGGTGCTTGCATCAATGCCGTTCCACTCATACAGCGAGTACCAGATGGTCTGAATGATCGGCCACAGTTCGAATACGCCGTAGAACAGCAGCGCCGGCGTCAGAAACAGCAGACTGACCAGTGCCAGAGAAGCCCTTCCCCCGGCTTGTGTGCGATGCCGCTTTGATGTCGCCTTGGGGTTCAGCCTCCCGGCATCAACCTGTATATTGCTCATGTTCCTGTCTCTTTCGCTGACCGTGACTTGGATTCGCGTCCTGCATCTCACGGAGAGCTGCAGGACGCATGAACATCAATTGTTGAAGGTGAAGCTACTTGACTTCCTTCTCGTACTGGGCCTGTATGGCCTTGGCGAATGCCTCAGGCTTCATGCTGCCGTCGAGAAGCTGTTGGAAGTTCGGAATGATGGCGCTTGCCTGCATACCGGCCGTCGCATTATTGATGAAATCGGTGGTATTGCCTGATTTGACCAAATCCTGGTAAGCCGCCAGTATCTGTGTCAGCAGCGCGTTATCCGTGCTGGGCGCGGTTCCCGAACCGATTGGCGGATAGCCATGATCCACCGCGATCTGTCGCGCCTCGTCAGTGGTCAGGAAGTTCAGGAACGCGGCCGCCGCATTCTTATGCTTGGCATTGGCCGGTATTCCAAATGCCGAAACCGCATTGGCCGCCGCGGAAGCCTCGTCACCACTGGCATTGCCCGGATAAGCGAAGAACCCGACATCCGAACCCAAGGACTCGTTCAATGTCGCCGAATACCAGCTGCCTGAAGGGAAGAAGAGGCCATCACCCTTCGCGAAACGCGATACTGCGGTTGATCCATCCAACGCCAAGGCATCATCCGAGAAGTATCCCTTCTCCTGCCAACTCTGGATGGTCTGCGCCGCCTGCACCGCACCTGCTGTGTCGAATGTGGCGCCCTCCGCCTGGAGTATCCACTTCTGGACGCTGTCCCGGCCTTCGTTGTTGACCAACAATGACTGGTAGATGTACGATGTGCCACCTTCTTTTGCGGGCATCACCATTGGCAGCACACCAGCGCTTTTGGCCTTCGCCATATCCTTCTCAAGCTCGCTTACGGTCTTTGGCGCCTCGGTGATGCCGAGCTTCTTGGCGACTGCCGAGTTCCAATACATACCGGTCATCGAGATACCACTGGGTATTGCGTAGAGGCTACCGGAACCGATTTTGCCGGAATCGTCGACTCTGTACACTTCGGTCTGCGAATCAGGAAGGTTCCAGCCATACGCTTTGCTGTAGTCGTCGAGGTTGGTCAGATGCTTGCCACGCACTGCGGAGTTGATGTCGGTGATCCTGGCGATGTCAGGGGCATCAGCCGATGAGATGATCCTGGGCCCATTCTGCTGGGACACGTTATCGGGGTCATACGTCGCCTTGATGGTGATATTGGGATTCTTCTTCTCAAAAGCCGCGATCAGGGCGTCATCATACGTTTTCAGCCCGGCTCCGTCCCAAAGGGTCAACTCATATTTAGTATCTCCCAAATCGGTACTCACCGCTTCGGCACTTGAGGTGTTCTGACCCGACGACCCCGGACCGCAGGCGGCCAACGAAGCGACGCAGGCGACTCCGAGCATTGCGGCGGTTGCCTTCAAAACGCGTGACGACATATATGTTCCAATCTTCATTGATTTTCCTTCCTTGTGCTCCACTGGTAATCCTCATTAATAATCGCAGTGAAATACTAAGCGCTTATGTATCATAATAATCAAGAGTTGTTTGTTTTGTCAAAGCATCTTGTCGCTTCATTGATTATTGCTATAAAAATTTAATAAGCGCTTATTGTCTTACTTGATACGCTGATATGCGATCCGGCTGCCTCCGGCCCCTCGGAGAGCCAAGGAGGGCAGCTCGACGCAATTTCGAACCGTCACGGATACAATAGGAAACCATTCCCGCATGAATAGACCTCACCATAACGGGAATATGCACAGACATGATGCCGTCCGGCATCACACCACACTCGAAGGAGCCACAATGAAGAAGGCAACCGTCGAGGATGTAGCACGAGCGGCGGGGGTATCCACCTTCACCGTCTCGCGGGCATTACGGGATATGCAGCACGTCGCACCAGCCACCAAGGAAAAAGTGCTGAAAGCGGCCGAGGAACTTCAATACACCGCATCGAAGTCGGCGGCAGCTCTTGCCAGCGGGCAAACCAGCAGGATCGCGTTACTCTGTCGGGAGCGAATCGCGGGCTGGTTCATGGGCGAGCTCATGGACGGCCTGTACGACGTCCTCTCACCACTGAGTTACGACATCACCGTGTATCGGGCAGGAGATACCCGCCAGCGCAAACAGTTCTTCACGCGACTTCCCGCAAACAGCAATGCCGATGCAATCATCCTCACCGGCTTCTCAGTGACCGAACAGGAACAAAGCGCACTGACCGACATGGGCATGCCGATAGTACTGGTCAACTCCAAGGACACCGGTTTCTCACAGGGTTCGGTTGCAGTGGACGATGAGGATGGCGAGGCATCGGCAGTCCGATACCTGGCCGCTTTAGGGCACCACCGCTTCTGCTACGTAGGACGCGTCGATCCTCTCACCAGCAAAACCTGGGGCTTTGACGTCAGGATCCGCGGGTATCAGAATGTCATTGAAGATCTGGGCCTGATCGACTGCGGGGCATTCCATATCGACTCGGACACCCCACGAAGCTCACGGCAGGCAGTTGCGAGCATTCTGTCGCTCCCCCAACGGCCAACGGCAATATGCGTCTGGTCAGATTTTCACGCACTCAGCATCGTCCACGAACTCACCAAAGCGGGAATCAGAATTCCACAGGACATGTCCGTCATCGGCTTCGACGGCTCCGATATCTCCGCTGCCACAGGATTGTCGACCATCGCACAACCCGCACGCGACATAGGCAGAATCGCGGCCAAAAAAGCCCTGCATCTCATAGCAGGTGAAGACCTTGACGAAGCACACACCACAGTGCCGACGACACTCGAGCCCAGAGAAACCACCGGGCCGATCCGGAAAGCCTAACGATTCGACCGACCCCTGGCTGCCGGAAAGCCGATTCGCTGCCTTCGAGCAGCAAGCAAAAAGCCCCGCTCTATTACTGAGCGGGGCTCTGAACTGCGTTACATCACGATATCGAACTGCCTTCGTATCCTTTGCGGCTACCCACCCTATCTATGAGGAGGCGACCCTGGAGTCCTGAATACCGTATGACCTGGTTATTTGACGACGGGATCCTGCAATGTTGGGACGCTCGTTCGAGCGGACCCTGGAACATTTCCTCACGCCCCGTTGGGGGGCGCTCGGCGCCGTCAGCAAACAGCCCACAGGGCTGTTTACTACTTGACGGGATCCTGCAATATCGGACCGCTCTTCCGAGCGGACCTCACAACTCCTCGCGCCCCGTTGGGGGGCGCTCGGCGCCGTCAGCAAACAGCCCACAGGGCTGTTTGCTACTTGACGGCGCCCCTCATTACGCCGGAGATGACCCACTTCTGGGCGAAGATGTAGACGATGAGGATTGGGGCCATGGCCATCAGGTAGCTGGAGAAGGCCATCGGGTAATTCGTGGCGAACTGTGAGCTGAAGACATACTGCGCCAGCGGAATCGTCTGATTCGACTGATCGGTCAGGATGATCAAGGGCAGCAGGAAGTCGTTCCATGCCCATAGCGCGGTAAGAATGGCGATGGTCGCATTGATCGGGCCCATCAGCGGGAAGATGATCTTCCAGAAGATGCGCCAGGTACCGGCACCGTCGATTCGCGCCGCCTCTTCCAAGGAGACAGGAATCGATCGAATGAAGCCCGTTGCGATGAACAGATTCGTTCCAAGGCCGAGCACCATGTACAACAGCACCAGACCAAGCTGGTTGTCCAGATGCCAGCTGCCGAACTGCTTGGCGATCGGCAGCATGATGACCGGGAAGGGAACGAACATCGCGGCGATGAAGAAGTAGTACATGAAGCGGAAGAAGCGCTTATCCATGTTCCTGGCCACAGCATATGCCACGAAGGTGTTCGTCAGCAGGGTCAGCACCACGGCGGCAACGGTGATCAACGCCGAGTTGAGCGCCGCCTTCGGGTAGTCGACCTTATTCCAGGCGTCGGCGAAGTTATGCCATTCCCAGGTGGTCGGCAGACTGAAGGTGCCCGCCTCGGCGGGTGTCTTCAGTGCGGTGATGACCGTGAAGTACAAGGGGATGAGAATCGTCAGCGACAATACTGCGATGACTGCGGTCAGCCACCAGTTGATACGGCGGGAGTGGCCCTTCCTGATCTTCTTGGACCCGGAGTCGTGAGCGTTGGCCCTTTGCAAAGTTGCGGAACTCATTTCAGATCTTCTCCTTGTTCCCAAAGAACTTCAACTGGACAAACGCGATGATTGCCAAAACAATGAAGAACAACACGGCGTTTGCAGTCTGGTAGGCGTATTCGCCACCGGTCAGACCACCCGAATAGATCAGATACGTCACCGTTTCCGTCTTGGAATCAGGACCGCCGTTTGTCAAAGCGACAACCTGATCGAAGGTGCCGAGAGCATTCTTCATGCTCAGCACCAGATTGATGGTGAAGAAGGGCCCGATCAGCGGGAAGGTGATCTTGCTGAAGCGCTGCCATCCGTTCACGCCATCGATCGAAGCGGCCTCATAGATTTCGCCGTCGATGGTCTGAAGACCCGCGAGGTAAATCAATGTGGAGTACGCGATGCCCTGCCATACGGCAAGGAAGACGATGGGGACCCAGGCGTAGTGCTCGCTCGTCAGCAAGGATTCGGATAGCCAACCTATGTTCAGGGCACGTCCCAGGGCCGGTAACGGCGTCATGAAGATGTACTTGAAGACATAGCCGATGACCAGCACACCAAGGGTGTACGGAATGAAGTAGATGGCCCTGAAACCGTTCTTGAACATCAGGTTGCCGTTGAGCGCCACCGCAAGGAACATCGACAGCACGTTGATCAGAATCGTGATGGCGATAGCGATCAGGAAGGTGAACAGGTATGCGTGCCCGACGCGGTCATCCGAGAACAATGCGGCGTAGTTCTTGAAACCGATCCACTTGTAATCGCCGAAACCCTGCGAGTTCGTGAATGAATACGCGACACCCTGGATGAACGGCACATACAGGAACAGTCCGAATATCACGGCCGCCGGAACGACCATCCAGTAATAGGCTCGATCAACCTTGCGGTTGGAGAAGGCACTGCGCTTCTTGGGTCGTTTCACAGCTGCGACCTGCGCGGTTTGTACATGTGACATGATGATCTCTCTATCCTTCCTCGGCCTACTCGAAGGTCCTGGCTTGGATCTTGTCCCACTCGGTCTGCATCGACGAGGTGAAGTTCTCCACATTCCCGCTGGATACCATCGTCTGGAGGTAACCACCGATGTTGATGGATGACGGGATGTAATGATCGCAGAAGTCGGCGAGCCTGTTCTCCTTGAAGAACGGCAGAACGCCCTTCAGCGCATCGTCACCGACGGTGGTGTCCTTCAGCGGGGTGAATGCGGACTGTGCTTTCGCATACGCCTCAAGTTGCGGCTTGCTCATCAGGAATTTGATGAATTTCATCGCTTCCTCGGGATGCTTGGTATCGGCACCCATCGTGAGCATGACATCGTTGCCTGCGGTCAGGATCTGTTCATCGGCGTTGTCCGTGGCGGGCATCTGGGCGAAGCCGAGGTCCACCTTCGCGTTGACCAGCCTGATCTGCGGAATCGCGTAGGTGCCCAGAGGGATGATTGCGGCCTTGCCGTTGGCGAAGTCCTGCGTACCCTGCTGATAGGTCACACCCTGATCGGCCTGCGAGTACTTCATCAATTCGACGACCTTGTTGCCGGCATCGGTCCAGATATCCTTGAAGGTCGTCTCGCCCTTCTTCAAGGCCGTGTACTTGCTTTCCGGCACCAGGGTGCCGTTCAGAGAAGCCAAAGGAGCCTGAAGCGTCCAGGAGTCAGCCGTCGTGGCCTGAACCGGTGTGATGCCTGCCGCCTTGAATTTCTGGAGCATGGCGATGAATTCGGACCAGGTCTGAGGAGGGTTGTCCGGATCCACACCGGCCTGCCTCCACAGGGTCTTGTTGTAGATGTAACCGCTGGCATTGCCTGCGAAGGGCAGACCGTACAGCCTCTTCTTCGCGGTATCCGTCGTTTGCACGAGGTTCTTGGCAATGGTGACCATGCCTGGGTTCAGCGTCTTCACGATCGGGTCATCAGTGAAATCGTGGAACACACCCGAGGCGGCGAACATGCCGAAGCTGATATCACCATTGAAGGTGATGACATCCGGTATGCGGTTCTTCACCAGGCGTGTGCGCAGATCGGTCTGCGCGCTTGCCGAATTGTTGATGTTGATGCGGATGTTCGGATTCTCGGACTCGAACTCCTTGGCCATCGCCTTGAACTGATCCGCCGCTTCCGACTTGAACTGGAAGAAATCAAGTGTCACGACCTGTGCGGTCGTGGAGCTGCAGCCGCTGATCGCCACACCTATGGCAGCGGCCAAAAGAGCAGCGCAAGCGCGGCCCAAAACTGTTTTCATTCGTCCCGACCAACCAGAAAGCATTCCGCTCCCCTTAGGACGAAAAATGGAATCAGACTTCATTTCGACTCCTTATTGTCGTGGCTCGGCGCGTCATCGCGTACAGAGCTTTCCTTCATCCTGCATCATATCCAGCAGCAATTATCATTCCTATCTCTGGCGCGTCAGTTGTAGTTGACAACAAAATCGAGCTAATTTTATAAACTAGGAAAGAAAAAAACTCGATTCCGTCTCTCCACCCTGTGATAGACGTTGCGGCAGACGGAGACCAGAAGCTTGGAGGAAAGGCCCAATGACAACGTCTTCGGATCTGGACCCGCTCAACGGCATCCCGGTCGATTCATCTTCAAGCAAGCAGAAGGCTGAAAGCGCACCAATCCCGCAATGGTTCGACGCATCTCCGTACACCCATCAGGTCGCCGCCGACATCGTCCGTTACGGCCCGATCGCCCGTACGACACTCGCACAGATACTGAAGCTGTCCCAGGGTGCTTTGTCCCGTATCACCGGCGATCTGTTGCACCTCGGCGTGATCGAGGAGCTGCCTGATGCGCGCCTGGCCCAGGATGCGGGACGTCTGCCTTTCGGCTTCTCCCAGAAACAGAGCGAAAGCTCCGAGAAGCGCGGGCGCCCGTTGACCGCCTTGCGCATCAACAAGGACGAACGCTCATTCATCGGTATCAATGTGCGCGGCAACAGCGCCCTGGCGGTCGCCGTCAACGCCTTATGCGAGCCGCTCGGCGAACCGCACACCCTTGCCTTCACCTACCAGTCGCCCGAAGAGCTGGCCGTATCGCTTGCCAAGGTCGTCGCGGAGTGCGTCAAGGATGCGAAACGTGCCGCCTTGCCTGAACCGTCATTGCTGGGGCTGAGTCTGGGCGGGCATATCGTCGATAATGCGACGGTCACCGCGGCGCCATTCCTCCACTGGAACGGCAATGCGAATCTCGCTGAGCTGCTGACCCAGCGCTGTGGCATACCGACGCTGGTCTTCAACGATTTGGAATCGGCGCTGAGGCACGAATGCTGGTTCGGCGTGGGGGTTGGTGTCTCCCGCTTCGCCCTGATCACCATCGGGGCAGGAATCGGCTACTCCATCGCACAGGACGGGGAGCCTCTGAGCGGTTCGGAAACCAGCTACGGCACGGCGACCCATATCATCGTCGATCCGGAAGGTCCACGATGCTATCAGGGGCACATCGGATGCGCCGACAGTCTGACGAATGATTCCATCGCCGAACAATATTCGGAGATGATGTCGAAGACGTGCTCCTTCGAGGATTTCGTCACCGATGCGCGCAAAGGCCTGCGACAGGCGACCCAATTGCTCAATCGCACATGCTTCCGTCTGGGAGTGCTTATCGCCACCATCGCCAACGCCGCCATGCCGCAGAAGGTGCTGATCGGCGGGGAGTCCTCCTTCCTGGCCGAAATGAGCATGGAGTCCCTGCGCAAAGGCGTGGAAACCTACCGGCACAGCCAGGCCGCACCTGTGCCCATCGAAATCCTCGATGACACCTGGATCAATTGGGGCAGATCGGCGGCATCAAGCGCCATCGAACGATACATACTGGGCTGACGCCACCGGAGGCGCGGCGGCGCGGGAATTCCACGACCTCACTGAGGAACGGCAGAGGCGGACGCTGATATTCCAACGTCCGCCTCATCCTGTCTTTGACGATCGCCGCTCAGAGGATACTCATCGTATGAATATCATGATCCGCGATCCCACAGTCCTGTTATACGAGTTCCGCTTCGAACAGCACGGCCTGCGCGGGGTGGAGCGATGGCGTCCGCAGTCCTGACGACATCAGAAGCTCACCAGGGAGCACAACCCCATCGGCATTCCACCATGCCGAATCCGACTGGGCATTGCCTATCTGCGTGATGTCCTCACTGACGGACAATGGTTTCACGCGGTACAGTGCGTCGGCTTTCAGCCCCGGCAGACGTACCGGCGAGCTGGGATAAATCTTGGATGTCGTCAGTTGCGTGAAACGGTATACGCCGTGTGAACGGTCCTCACTCACCACCCCGTCCAGACGTATTCCGGGATCGCTGGAATCACCATGGACCGCGCTTCCGGTGGCGAAGATCCCTCTGCGCTCTTTGAATGCCTTGACCCATCCGGCGAGGGTCTGCAAGGCGTCCTGGGGTTCTTTCAACAGATTCCATTCAATGCCCATATGACCGAAGAACGCCGTGGCCATACGCAACTCCTGGCTGGTCGAACGTCTTGTCGAATGGGCCGGTGAGGCGCCCACATGCTCACCGATCATTTCCGGCGGCACCAGCAGCGATGTGTAGCGCTGGATATCGGCGCGTTCGACGGGATCGACGCAATCGGAAGCCCAGATGCGATCGGCGACCTCGAGGATGCCCAGATCCACACGCCCACCGCCCGAGCTGCAGGACTCGATTTCCAAGCCGCCATGTTTGCTTTTGAGATCCCTGAAGATACGGTATACGGCCTCGGTCTGCCGATGCACGCACGGACGTCCGCTTCTGAGGGACACCGCCTCGGTGACCAGACGGTTATGATCCCATTTGATGTAGTCGATGTTCAATCGCGTGACCAGACCATCCATCGCGGAGAACACATAGTCGTACGCATCGGGATTCGTCAGATCGAGCACCTGTTGACTGCGACCGGTCATCGGCAGTCTGTTCCTGGTCGGTCTCACGATCCAATCCGGATGGGCTCGCGCGATATCGGAATCCTGGTTCACCATCTCCGGCTCGAACCAGAGGCCGAACTCCATACCGAGCTCGTGCACATAATCCGCGAGCGCATCGAGGCTCTTAGGACCGGCAGGCCACACGGCGGGATCGATCTGCCAGTCTCCAAGACCGGCGGTGTCGTCGCGACGGTGCATGAACCATCCATCATCGACCACGAAACGTTCCACACCCGATTCCTTGGCCTTGTCGGCGAGCGCTTTGAGCGTGTCGAAGGAATGATCGAAGTACACGGCCTCCCATGTGTTCAGGATGACCGGGCGGGGGCGTTCGGCGAATTGCGGGTGCAAGGCACGCAGATACTCGTGGAATCGCGAGGCCACCTGGTTCAGCCCGATGCCATAGGAACCGTAGATCCAAGGAGTCGTATAGGTCTGGGACTCATCCAATTCGATTTCACCGCCGGCAAGGGTCTCCGCACCGCCGATCAGCCCCTGGGTGTAGCTCAGACGCTCCGCAGACAACAGTGAGTTGCCGCTCCAGGCGACGTGCACCGAGTAGACCTCACCCTGGGTGAAGCCGAATCCCGGAACACCTGCGGACAGCAGCAGCGAGGCGTCGAAATCGGGACGTCCGACCGTACTCGCCTTCTCAAGACGTCCGAGGTTGAAGGGTTGACGCTGCGGGGAGCGTTCACGCAGGTGATGCCCTGTTGTGGTCAGAATCTCGCTGTCGACCTCCGGCACCGGGAACGCAAGCTCGACCTTGTCGACCGCCAGGTCACCCTGGGCACCCTGCAGGTTGCTTACGACGGCCCTCTGGCGCACCAGTCCGGATGGGGTCAATGCGCACTGCCACTCGATACCCACATGCTGTTCCTCGTCAAGGGCTTGGACCGTCACCGTCTGTGCATCGGCTCCGAAGGAGACGTTGGCGACCACAAAGCTGCAGAACAACTCAATGCCCTTGCGCCTGACGACGAAACGCGAGACGCCGGACCAGGCCTCCGCCTGTGTAGGAAGCACACTGGGCCAGTTCGTGTCGTCAAGCGCACCAGACACCCGTTGGGGGCGCAATGCGTCATAGGCATTGGCCAGCTGCTCTGGATGACTCAGCGGCTTGCCCCAATAGACGATGCGTGGCATCTGGTCGTCCGCGACCACAAAGGCGAAACCGACCCCAGCCTGGGTCCGCTCCCCATAGAATGCCGCGACATGGGCGCCAAGAGAGGATTCTCCCTCGAAACGAGACCATACGGCCTTCTCAGATGTTTGTGTATAGCTCATGATGTTCCTCTTCAACCCTTTCGTCATCGAATCAGGATTCGTGTTATCCGATCGGCTGTGCAGCCCTCCGTCTAAGGAATTATCGTATGAAGACCGCGATTGCTTGTCTTGATTCTGCGTGTCATTCACGTATGGAAAGAAAAAACCCGACACTGTTCCACCGATAGCTGCGGAAGTGCCCAAAAGCGCATCCCGGAGCCTGCGATTCCGGCATCACACACCACCGGCACCGACCGGCCGGATAATTATCTTAATCCACGAAAGAAATTATTGAGTATATCCATGCAAGGTGTTTCCTGCACTCCCCCGATGACCTCCGGCATCGGGCCGGTATGGGGATCTCTCGGCAGATCCCAGACCGAGCCGCATGCACCCATCTTCGGATCCCAGGCCCCGAACACGATCCGGCCGATATGCGTCGCGAGCGCGGCCCCGGCGCACATCGGACAGGGTTCAAGAGTGACGACCAGAGTCATATCCGACAGATTCCAGCCCGAGTCCCTCCCCTGCCCGGCAGCCTGTCTGAGCGCAACGACCTCGGCGTGGGCCAGTGGGTCGCCCAATGCTTCCCTCTGATTGCGTCCGCTGCCGATGATCTCACCGCGGCCATCAAGTACAACCGCACCCACGGGGACATCCCCATCCTCCGCCGCCTGAGTGGCGAGATCCAATGCCGCGCACATGGCATCATCCCAAGGGGTGCCGTGTGCCCGGTCGCCTCGTGGCCCTATACCGTGCGACTGTGTATGCATACAGTCAATTAGTACCATCACATCTGGCGCAAGCCCCGGGTGAAAACGCCCGGGGTGCCCTGCGCCGACAGTCGAAGAGACCGGCCTGTCACCGGCTCGACTTCAGCATGGTGATGATGCCACGGCGGGCCCGGCGTCCCATCGCACGCAGACCTGACTTCGGACCATGCCCGTGCCTGGCGAGCCAGGCCCTGATGATCTTGTCTCCCTCACAGAAGAAGAGGACCGTGATGGACACCAGGAAGCACAGCAGCCATTGATCGGCCGACATCGGGGTCATGCCGAGGACCGATGCGACGGGAGCGATGTACATCGCGGCTATATGGATCAGCAAAGCCACAAGAGATGCGATGAGCAGGAATTTATTGCGCAGGGGGTTCAGCTGCACGATCAGCAGCGTTTCCGATCGCGCCGACATGGACATGAACAGATTGAACAGCACGAGCAACGTCAATGCCATGGTCCTGGCCTCTATCACCGCCGTACCGTTGTCGAGCAGCATGCGGAACATCACCAGAATGCACATGGCCATCCACAGACCGCACACGGCTGTTCTCGCCCACAAGGCGGCCGACAGCAGACCCTCTTTCTTCTCACGCGGTGGGCGCGTCAATTCATCGCCGCTGCCCGGCTCGAAGCCGAGTGCGATGTCCTGAACGCCGTTCGTGACGAAATTGATCCACAGCATCTGCAGAGGTAGGAACAGCAGCGGCATTTCGGCTATGACGTTCACGCCGACGGCGATCATCGCCGCCACCGCGGTGGACAGCAGGAAGAAGGCCGAGCCACGTATCGCTTTGAAGGTCACCCTGCCCTCGCGCACCGCGTCGGTGATGGTGACGAAGTTATCGTCGGTCAGGACGACGTCGCTGGCCTCACGTGCCACGTCGGTCCCCGATTTACCCATCGAGATGCCGACCGATGCCGCTTTGAGCGCGGGCGCATCGTTCACACCGTCACCGGTGACCGCAACGACCTCACCCTCATCCTGAAGCACCTCGACGATGCGAAGCTTGTCCTGGGGGGAGACGCGGGCGGCGATCGAGGTCTCCCGGAGCCTTGCCTTCAGAACCTCATCGCTCATATCAAGCATCTCACTGCCGGTAAGCGCGTCCTCGGTATGCCGCAGGCCCAGACGCTCGCCGATCGCCGCGGCTGTCAGCGGGTGGTCGCCGGTTATCATCTTGACTTCGATACCCGCGTCCGCGCAGCGTTTGATCGCTTCCTTCACTCCGGGACGGGGTGGGTCAAGCATGCCTTCGAGTCCGAGGAACTTCATGCCGTGGGGCTCACGATGCTCGGAAAGATCGACGTCCGCATCCAGATGCTTGCTGGCCACGCCGATGACGCGCAGGCCTTCCCTGCCCATGCTCTCGTATGTCTGGTGCAGGACCTGGGTGTCCATCCGGACCTCCTGGCCGTTGCCGTCATCCATCGTGGCGCTCATCGTGGCGATTTTGTCGGGCGCACCCTTCACATATTGGGTGTAGCTGCCATCGGGGTTGCGGCGGATGGTCATCGAATAGCGCAGATCGGGTTCATAGGGCGTCTCCACCTCGATCGGATACGCCAGTTCCGATGCGCTCACCGCTCCCGCCTCGTCGGCGATTCTCGCCATCGCCACATCCACGGCGTCACCGTTGTATGTCATCGTGCCGTCGTCTTCGGTGTTTCTGTATGCCTCATTGGTGAGGGCAGCGGCTTTGAGCAGTTGTTTCAGGCTCTCCGCCTGCCGGTCCTCAAGCCCGTCACGAGATTCGGCGTCGCACAGTGTGGGCTTGCCGTTGCCGACTGAGAACTGCTCCACCGTCATCCGGTTCTGCGTGAGCGTCCCCGTTTTGTCCGAACCGATCACAGTCGTCGATCCGAGTGTCTCGACTGCCGGCAAGGTGCGGACGATCGCATTGCGCTTCGCCATACGGGAGATGCCGAGTGCCATCGCGACCGTCAGCACGATCGGCAGGGCCTCGGGCATGGATGCCACCACCAGGGAAACCGAGGACAGGAATGCCCCGGTCGCATCCTTGTTGATGAACACGCCACCCATGAATACGAATACGGCAACGATCAGCACCGCGATGGAGATGCCGCGTTCCGTACGCTGCATGATCTGCTGCAGCGGGGTGTTCGCCTTGGCGGAGTTGACGAGGTCGTTGATCTCTCCAAGCTCGGTATCCGAACCGGTGGCCACGACCATGCCGCGGCCTCGTCCACTGGTCACCAGGGTTCCTGAGAATGCGACGCATTTGCGATCTCCCAGCGACGCATCCTCGTCAACGGCTTCGGTGTTCTTCTGCGCGTCAGTGCTTTCACCGGTCAGCATGGATTCGTTGATGCGCAAACGACTCGTTTCGATAAGCCTGAGATCGGCCGGAACACGATCCCCGCTCTCCAGCACCACGATGTCTCCCGGCACCAGATCGGCCGCCTCGATTCGCGTCATCGTCCCATCGCGCAGGACCCGCGAGGTCGGTGACGACAGCGATGCGAGCGCCTCGACGGCCTTATCGGCTTTGGACTCCTGGTAGTAGCCGATTATCGCGTTGAGCAGCAGCACAACAAAAATCGCGATCGCGTCGACGAAATGCTCCAATGCGATGGTGATGATGCCGCATCCAATGAGCACCGCAATAAGCGGACTCTTGAATTGGACGAGGAACATCTTCCACTTCGGCACCGGCGCTTCGGCCGAAAGGGCGTTCGCCCCGAACAGCGCCAGCCGTCGTTCCGCTTCCTTTGGGGACAGTCCTCGAGGCGCGGTCTCAAGCGCATCCAACGCCTGATTCACATCCGTCGAGTGCCATGACGTTTCTTCACGGGCAGGGACAACCGCGTCCGCCCGCTCCGTCGCGTCCTGTGGTGTATTCAATAGCTCGGTCATCACTGGGCCTTTCTCGTGAATGATTCAATCACCGGAGAGGTCGCTGCAAGTCCAGACCGGTTAGCGCGCGAACCCGGACAACCAGGTGGAAAACCTCGATGGCGCACATCAATCAGACCGTTAACAAAAACCTGACTCAACACTAACATGTTACTAACAACCGAATTTGTAATAATTGGAAACATTATGCTTCTGGCGGCATGGAGCAAGCTCATTGCATAACAATGGGAAGCTGGTGGTGTTTGCTTTCCTTGTCCTCGATAATGGAAAGGCAAGAGCGGCGACGACTTTCCCGAGCCCCGTCACAGACAACACACCAAGGGCAGAACCCGGACTGAGAGACCGATCAAGACCGATATGCGGTAACAAGGCATTCGTGCGTGGAAAGAGGGCAGCGTGGAGGTATTCACTCTTATACTGTGCATCGTCGCCGCCGTACTCATATCGTCATTCCTCAGCCGCTTCATACCGAAGATCTCAACCCCCCTGGTCCAGATACTGCTCGGCGTGCTCATCACGCAATTCCCTTTCTTCCCGCAGGTGCATCTGGATCCGGAACTCTTCATGGTGTTGTTCATCGCACCGCTGCTGTACCACGAGGCGCACAGCATCGATAAGTCCTCGCTGCTCAAGAATCTCGGTATCTCCCTCTCACTCGCGATCGGGCTGGCCACCGCGACGATGCTGGTCGTCGGCTATGCGCTCAACGCCGTCTGGGCGACCATACCGCTTGCGGCGGCTTTCGCCTTGGGCGCGGCACTCGGTCCCACCGACGCCGTCGCCGTTTCCTCGCTCGGCAAGGAGGCCAGCCTGAGCATAAGGCAGCGGGCCATACTCAAGGGTGAATCGCTGTTCAACGATGCCACCGGCGTCATAGGTTTTCAGTTCTCCATCCTGGCGGCGGTCACCGGATCATTCTCGGCACCCCAGGCGATCGGCACCTTCGCGTTCTCCTTCATCGGAGGCGTTCTGCTCGGCCTCGTTTCAGGCATGGTGCTCAACTGGCTCTTCGAGACAAGCCGTGAACTCGGCTGGGAGACCACGACGACCCGGATCCTGATGGAGATATTCTTCCCCTTCCTGCTGTATCTTGTCGCCGAGGACATCGCCCACATTTCAGGCATCCTGGCCGTCGTCACGGCAGGACTGCTGATCCGATTCGACCGCAGCGGCATCGGACCGAATGTCTCACGGACGAATATCGTCTCCTCAAGCGTGTGGACCGTACTGTCCTTCAGTCTGAACGGCGCGGTGTTCGTACTGCTCGGCATGCTGCTGCCCGAGGCGATGCAGACCAGTTGGTCCGACCACACCGTGAACAACTGGGCGCTCATCGGCATCATCGCTCTGGTCTCGGCGGTTGTGGTGCTCATACGATTCATCTGGGTATCCGGGATGCTGGCAATCGCCAAGGACGCGGTAACCCGCCAACGCCGTCCTATGACGGCTGAGCGCTGGCGTTCGGCTGCGGTCATGACCTTTGGGGGTCCCAAGGGGACCATCACGCTCTCCTTGGTATTGACGATCCCTTATGTGCTGGCGTCCGGCAAACCTTTCCCGATGCGCGATGAGCTGATATTCGTGGCTGCCGGGGTGATCATCGTGACCCTGGTCATGGCCAATTTCGCACTTCCGCTGCTCGCGCCGGTTAGCACTCACAGCATTCCGACCAGGCATTTCGAAACCGTCATCGACGTGCTTCGCAGAACCGTCGAGGAGCTTTCCTCACGCGTGACCGCCGAGAACCGCCGGGCCGTCCAGATCGTGCTGTCCTCATACAACCAGCGCATCGCCCGTTTGAAAGCCAGGATCGGGCAAAGGGATCCGAAGGAGTTCGAACGCCTGCAAATCGAAGCATTGACCTGGGAGCAGGACTTCATCGAGCAGCGCCTCGCAGGACTTGACGAGCGTAGCGATGCCGAACGCAGCGGCAACACCGACGGCATGGATGCCGACCCCGCGCAGCACAACACCACTCCCGATGAGCTTACCGCCTCACTTGATGAGGATGCCCGTCAGGAGTATGAACGCAGGGCCGCTTCACGCCTGCTCGACCAGATATCCCGCTCGCTCAGCCACATCGACGAATCCAGCGAAATGCGCTGGCGCCTACGCAATATCCGACGCCGTTCCCATGGTCTGGTGAAGCATCTGAGCAGTCGTATCAGGCACTCTTCCCCGCTGGTGAACGGAGACACGCTTTTCGCCGTCACCAGGACCCTGCAAAGCGATGTGAATCGCTACGTCATCGGGAAACTCTACGACGAACTCGGCTCCGACCGGTTCAACACCGAAGACGTGCTATCGCTGATCATCGAGCATCAGCGGGCGGAGAACGCCCTGCGTGCGCGCACGACGATGGGAGACACCACCAAGACCCTGGTGTCCGTTCAGGAGATCAAACGCGAGGGCTACGCCATTGAACTCAGCATCATCCAGGACATGCTTGAAGCCGGTGATATCTCACGGCCCGAGGCCCGACTGCTGCGCCGCAATGTGTACGTGATGCAGGTCGATGCCGATTCAGGCATCTGAGCGCGTCGAATCACGCCCCTGCGCAAGCCCTGTCGTATGGCCGCTCACATCATTCCGGAGGAAATATCATTCTGGATGAGCCACTGGCGGATATCGCTGAATTCCTCCAGGCTCACCGCATGATCCAAGCCGTGGTATTCATGGGAATTCAACCATGTGTGCTCCTCGAGCCATGCGGCGGTGGCATAGAGCTCGTACCTGGGAATCACATTATCGGCACTGCCGTATCCGTAGAACACCGGGATGTCCAAAGAAGCCAGCCGGGAATCCGCGGGCACCGCCTCCTTCACCAGACCGGGGGCCATGAATCCGGAAAGACTCACCGCGGCCCTGTACCGCTCAGGATGCAAGCGCAGGAGATGGATGGCAAGCACACCTCCCTGTGAGAATCCCAGCGGGACGATATCACGGTCTGCAGCGATGTGCTCGGAGACCCAGCGGTCGATGGCTTTGGCCGCCGCATAGGCGTCCCGGTCCAGATCCTCACCGGTGGGGACGCAATCGTGGAACCAGCTGTACCCTTTCGGGCCGCTGGCACCCGCATATGCGGCAGGCATGTCCAGCGGGGCACGCAGGGCTGCATAATCGTTGTAGGGAGCCACATAACGCATCAAATCAGCCAGATCCTGCTCATTCGATCCCCATCCATGAAGCAGGAGGAACATCGGGAGTCTGGTATTCGCCTGAGCCTGGCCTTTCGACAACAGCGCATGGGAGACCGACAGATCCTCGCCGAAACTCCCTGCAATGACTTCGGATCTACGTCCCGTCATGGTGTGCGGCTCGTGTTCTTCGCTCATACTGCAACACCATACCTTCCCACTGCGCGCATCACGTAGCATTCCCACGCCCTTCGGATGCAGACGGCCGTCTATTCGATCGTGCCCACCGTGCCACCCCACTTCTTCTGAAGGGCCTCGATCTGGGATGCCTGCGCCACGGCCATCCATTGCTTGCCGTTGAGTATGCGCCAATCCCCCTGGGTCTGCGAATTATCCTGGTATTGCTCAAGCAGGCTCGCTATCTTCTGTTCGGCTATGCCCCTGCCCAAGGATGCCGCGGAAGCGTTGCTGAAAACGATGAAGGCCATCCTCGGATTTTTACACACCTTGATGCTGCTCACACCGGGATATTCACTGACCCCGATTGCCGTCCAGCCATCCACGCAGGTACCGGCCGTCTGCTCCATGCCCTGCTCCATGCCGCTGACACTTGAGGACGGCGCCTCATCCCTGACTGTCTCCTGAATGATGCCGTTCGGAAAGAGATTCTGCACCACGAGGGTGCAGCCGATCAGCACCAGGGTGGCGAAGAAGCAGACGATGCTCCATGAACCGATCGAGTGGCTTCTGATCTCACGAGGCACCAGCAGACGCGCCGTGATTCCCAGAATCAGGGAGAGGATCGCAAACGCAGCCGCGGCGATACCGCTCCGTTCATCGGCGAAAACAGCCGTGAAGGCCGGCATCTTGGTAGGGGCGACCGCATATGCCAGCCACAGGCCAGCCGTGCCCACCGCAAGAAGCCCTAATACGACCGCCACCCTGCTCAGGGGCGTCGAGCTGCGCACCTGCGGTGCATGCCTGCCACCGCCACGATGATGCCCGGCCTCGCCGCCATCATCATTCCTTGGGTATCCGTACTCATCCAGAAAATCGAGATCGTCTGCCATGCGCCATCCCTCCGGTTCCCGTCCACTTCAGGGATTTCCCTACGGGACAGTCTACGCAATACCGGAAAGGAGCGTGCAATCGGCCGTCTGCCATTGACGCCGAAAAAGAGAAACCCGGCGGGGTTGGCCGCCGGGAGAGAAAGGAGAGAGAAGAAGGATTCAGTTATCGGGAACTGTTTGCATCCCCGATCATCAATCGATGCTGCATCTTGATGACAACATCAAGTAGACCATCGAAACCTTGACAGATATTTGGTGTTTTCTGAAAATATTCTGTGAACCTGAATCCCGCGGCGGCATCCACAGCGAAGATGGAGCCCATCGCCACCCTGCGGGATTCGCACCTCCGCACCGCGCCATCCTCAAGCGGTCGCAGGCCTCGCCCCTCTCCGATCGATATTCCCTGCACGGGGAAGGACCGCCGGTCTTACGGGGGTCGCTAGACTATGCTGAGAAAGCATTATTAAGGAGCGAATCATGCTGTTGAGCGACCGCGACATCATTGCCGCACAAACCCAGGGTGGAATATCCTTGACACCTTGGACACCCGAGATGGTCCAGCCCGCCAGCGTTGACGTGCGCCTGGATCGCTTCTTCCGCCTGTTCAACAATCATGAATACACCTACGTCGATCCCGCCGAGGATCAGGGCGCGCTCACCGAACAATTCGAGGTCGCGGCTGGAGAACCTTGGATCCTGCATCCAGGGGAGTTCGTTCTTGGCTCGACGTGGGAATACGTCAAACTCGATGGCTCGATAGCCGCCCGCCTTGAGGGGAAAAGCTCCCTGGGCCGACTTGGCATACTGACACATTCGACCGCAGGATTCATTGATCCCGGCTTTGAGGGGCATATCACGCTTGAGCTCTCCAATGTGAGCACGCTGCCCGTGAAGCTCTGGCCTGGCATGAAGATCGGACAGATGTGCTTCTTCGAGCTCTCCTCGCCCGCCGAGCATCCATACGGCAGCACCGGAACCGGTTCGCACTATCAGGGTCAGCGAGGACCGACGCCTTCGCGATCATTCGTCAACTTCTACCGTGCCGATGTCTCCGACACTGAGGTTCCCCAGTCCGAGGCCGAGGCGGAGTAGCTCTTGCCGGCCCGTATGCGGACGGAGTACGTAGCCGCCCGTTTCGCCAGCGGTCCCCAAACAAGATGCACGATATGGGGGTGGGCTGCCGATACATTCGGCAACCCACCCCCATATGCATTCATCCCGGGCTGCGCATCACACGGGCTTCATCGCATGATGCGCGGC
The DNA here is from genome assembly GCF_000741705.1 of Bifidobacterium psychraerophilum. GTDB lineage: Bacteria > Actinomycetota > Actinomycetes > Actinomycetales > Bifidobacteriaceae > Bombiscardovia > Bombiscardovia psychraerophila. Next base: position 46,682 of record NZ_JGZI01000008.1, read on the forward strand.
GGCGGCGATCAGGCGCGTCTCTTTTCGATCGCCCTGAGTACCACCTTGCGTAATTCGGAAGCGACCAGCACGAAGGCGGCCAGTCCGATGCACTCGAACCACGCCAAGGCGCCCAATGGGGTTGTTCCGAATGCCGTGTTCAGGAATGGCACGTAGATAACCAACACCTGCAAGGCGATCGAGATGCCGATGGCCCCCCACAGCCACTTGTTGCTGAACAGTCCAACGAAGGCTGATTGCAGGGCGGAGCGGGACGCCACGGCGTTGAAGAGCTGTGCGAACACCAGAATGGTGAAGCCCATCGTACGTGCCTCGACCATCTGCTCCTCGTGTCCGAGCGCCGCAACGGAACGATCGGTGAACAAACCGCCACTCAGATGCATATCCATGCCGATCAGCGTCACGATGGCCATGATGATGCCGATGAAGATGATGTCGCCCCACATCGATTTGTCGATGACGCGATCGTTCAGCCTGCGCGGGCTCCGTCCCATCACATCATCCGTCTGCGGATCGATACCCATGGCCAACGCCGGAGCGGCATCGGTGAGCAGATTGATCCACAGCAGCTGGGTGGCGAGCAGCGGAAGCGTGACGCCTTGGGATTCGGGCTGCGTGATACCGAGGAAACCTGCAAGCATCACACCACCGAAGACGGTGAAGACCTCGCCCACATTCGAACTCAGCAGGTAGCGCAGGAACTTGCGGATGTTGTCGAAGATCACCCGGCCCTCACGCACCGCAGCGACGATGGTGGAGAAATTGTCGTCCGCGAGAATCATCTTCGCGGATTCCTTCGTCACCTCGGTACCGGTGATGCCCATGGCCACGCCGATATCGGAGGTTTTGACGGCGGGGGCGTCGTTCACGCCGTCACCCGTCATGGCCACGATGTTCTGCTGGCGTTGCAGGGAATCGACGATCTTGAGCTTGTGCTCGGGTGCCACACGGGCATATACCGAGATCTTGCTGGTCGTCTTGTCGAACTCCTCCTGGCTCATCGCATCCAGTTCTTCGCCTGTACGCGCCTCGTCACCGGGCTTGATGATGCCCAGATCACTGGCGATACGGGCCGCGGTCAGCGGGTGGTCGCCGGTGATCATCACCGTGCGGATACCCGCACGATGCGCCTCGGCGACGGAGTCACGAACCTCGGTACGTGGTGGATCGATGATGCCGACCATCCCGGTCCAGATCAGATCCTTCTCGATGACTTCGCTTTGCTCTGCGATGTCACGTACCTGCCCGGCCGCATTCGCCTGCACTCCGGGGACCTCGGACAGCGAGGGGGTGTTCAGAGGACGGTATGCCTGGCCGAGCGTTCTGTATGCCTGAGAGGACAGCTCCTCGACACTCTGCAGGATGGTCTGGCGGTCGCCTTCGGTAAGCGGGCGAACCTGGCCGTTGACACTGATCCGCGAGCAGTATCCCAGGAGCACATCGGGCGCGCCTTTGGCGAAAACGCTCAATCTGCGCGCATCGGAGCGGTCCTCGGCGATGATCGACATGCGCTTGCGTTCGGAGGTGAAGGGCAGCTCGGCGACCCGCTGGAAATTCTCGTAGGCCTTGTTGGCGCGAATCTTCCTCGCGGCAACCACCAAGGACACCTCGGTCGGGTCGCCCACGATCTCCCACTTGTCGCCGGCATCCGATTTACGCAACTCGCCGTCGTTCGCCAGGGAGCCCACCGCAAGAGTGAGCATGGCTTCGGCGCGTGCAGGGTTATCGCCCTGAAGATCGCCACCGTTGATGCCCGTCATCTGACCGACCGGTGCGTATCCCGTGCCGGTGATCTCCACCTGGCCACTCGGGGTCAGCACACGTTCGACCGTCATCTCGTTGCGGGTCAGCGTACCTGTCTTGTCGGAGCAGATCACCGAAGCGGATCCCAGTGTCTCGACGGAACTCAGCTTCTTGACGATTGCGTGATGTTGGGCCATACGCTGCACGCCGAGAGCCAAAACAACGGTGAGGATTGCGGCAAGGCCCTCGGGAACCGCGGCTACGGCGAGGGAGACGGCCAACAGCAGGGAATCGATCACGTCCTGCGTACTGTGGAAGCCTTCCATAACAGCGAGCGCCACCAGCACCAGCACGGCGATAATGCACACCGCGATGCCCAGCACCTTGGAGACATGGGCCATTTCCTTCTGCAGCGGCGTGGTATCGTCCTCGGTCTGGGAAAGCATATCCGCGATCTTGCCGACCTGTGTGTTCATACCGGTGCCGGTCACGATCACGCGGCCTGTTCCTTGCGTCACCGAAGTGCCGTTGAACACCATGTTGGCGCGATCGCCCAGGGCTTTCGCGCTGTCCAGCTTATCCGGGCGTTTGCCGACGGGCACCGACTCTCCGGTCAGCGAGGCCTCGGCTATACGCAGGCTCGCGGACGCGACCAGACGGCCATCGGCGGAAACGGTGTCGCCCTCGCCCAGGACCACCACATCACCGGGAACGACGTCGCTGGTGTTGATGCGCGTCACCCTGCCGTCGCGCAGCACCGATGTCTGCGGGGCTGTCATCTGCGCCAGAGCATCAACCGCCTTCTCGGCCTTGACCTCCTGAAGATACCCGAGCACCGCGTTAAGCACCAGAATGAGTACGATGACGATCGAATCGAAAGGCAGGGCCTCAGCACCCTCGGCCCCCGCTTGCGCGTGCGATCGCTCGATGAACCAGGCCACCAGTGAAATCAATGTGGCCGCAAGCAGCAGGTACACCAGGGGATCCTTGAACTGCTCAAGGAACTTCTTCCATTTTGGAACCGGTGGAGCGCTGGCCAATTCATTGGCTCCGAACTCCTCAAGGCGACGCTTCGCCTCATCACTACTCAAACCGGTTGCAATATCGACGTCCAATGCCTGGGCGACCTCTGTGGATTCAATCAGAGACGGGTCGCTATCTGTCGGCAGACCTCCTGAGCGTTGGACGATGTGATTACTGGAAGGTCCAGTCATTATCGAACTCCTAGATCAGCCGCGGAGTATTCAGTCTGGTTCGGCAACGGTAACAACGCTTGCCCAAACTGCGCGGTTGTGTGACCGACGCTTATGCATCGGTTCTTAGCACGTCTATTATTGCACACGGCGAATCGATGACATGGTTTCTCAGCGCAAGGAAAAGGTGGGTGTTCCTTGTCCGCGGATGCCGTGATCGGATGCCGCATGATAGACCGAGGAGAACATCGACGGCGAGGTCTGCTCCCGGAGTATCCCCGACTGATGAGAGAATGGTGGGTATGGCAATGAAAAAGGGCCCGACAAAAGGTTCGGGCGGTAAGCACCGCAGCAAGCTCCGCGGCAAAGGTCCGACGCCGAAGGCTGAGGATCGCGTATATCACAAGGCGTACAAGGCCAAGAAAACAGCCGAACGACGCAAGGCTTCCGATCCACGTCTGGCAGCCAGGCGGCGCGTGGCCAAGTTCTCCTCCGACTCCGATGATCTCGTCATCGGGCGCAACGCGGTTCTCGAGGCGTTGAGGGTAGGCGTCCCTTCGGTTCAGCTGTATCTGGCAACGCGCATCGAGCACGACGACCGTACGCGCGAGATCGTGAAGCTGGCGGGAGGCGCGGGTCTCCATCTGCTTGAAGCGGACCGGCTGGAGATGGATCGCATCGCACGCTCCGGGAACCATCAGGGCGTTGTGTTGAAAGTGCAGCCGTACCAGTATTCCTCGGTACAGACCCTGCTTGAACAGTCAGCCAAACGCGCCCGGGCGATGGAGGCGGCTTCACCGGCGGCACGTATCGCGGCGAAACCGCTGTTCATAGCGCTCGATGGGGTTACCGATCCACAGAACCTCGGTGCAGTCATCCGTTCGGCGGCGGCATTCGGAGCCTCCGGTGTGATCCTCCCCGAGCGTCGCAGCGCGTCGGTCACATCAACGGCGTGGAAGGTCTCCGCAGGAGCGGCTGCCCATATGCCGGTGGCACGGGTCGTGAATCTGACCAAGGCCCTTCAGGGGCTCAAGGAGAACGGGTATTACGTGGTCGGCCTCGACGGCGGCGGCGATGCGATGGTCGGGGAAACCGGTTTCGAGAAGGACGCGCTGGTCATCGTATTGGGTTCCGAAGGCAGCGGTCTGAGCCGTTTGGTGCGCGAGAACTGCGATGCCATCGCGGGGATCCCGATCACCAATATGGTCGAGTCGCTGAATGCTTCAGTGGCGGCCGGCATCAGCCTGTACGCCGTTGCCAATGCACGCCGTAAGGCCGCGGCGGAGCTGTAAACCCGTGGCTTCCTCCGGGGAGCCGGCACCGCAAGGGCTTGTGAGACACCGAAGATGACAGTCTCACGCGCCCTTGCGGGCGGCTTCGCGCTACATGACCTCGCGCTTGAAGGCCGCCATCCGGCTCAGGCCGTGGCTCCCGTCACGCGGCGATAACGAATCAGCTCGACCACACAGCGGCGTCCGGGTCGTCCTCGGGGTTGTAATAGGTGGCATCATCATCGACCACACCGGCATCGGCCTCGGAATTGATGTCCTCCATCGCCTGGGCATCCAGCTTGTACTGCGGCAGCACCTTTTCGATGTAGCTTTCCACGGCTTCGGCCATAGGGATGTCGTGTCCTGCCTTCTCCGCCAGATACCACCGGTGGGTCAGTATCTCGTGGAAGAACTGCGCCGGCTGGATCTGCGACCGGTATTCCTGGGGGATCATCCGGGCCGTCGGCTCGAACATCTCACGCATCCAGTCCGTGGCGACGATCTCCAGGTCCTCGCCCTGCCTCCACGTCGAAGCACGGTAGGCGTCAAGGTCATTGAGCAGGCGTCGCGCCTGGTTCTCCTGTACATCCAGACCCGTGAGCCTCAACAGCTTGCGTGAGGCGTATCCCGCATCCACAACGCGCGGCCGTACCAGAACCCGGTTGCCATCGGTGTCGGTTTTCATCTCGAGCTCATCCACATCGAAGCCGAGCTCGTTCAGTTTGTTGACACGCTGCTCGATCTTCCACATCTCATTGGGGCTGAAGCTGTCCACATCCGTGAGTGCGCTCCACAGTGAGTGGTAACGCTCCGCGAGTCTGTTGCCGACCTCGACCTCATCGACCTCGGCGGGAAGAAGATTGCCGGAGTTCAGATCCATCAGCTCACCGATGATATTGGTACGGGCGAGGTCGATATCATACTCACGCTGCCCGTTGGTCAGATTGGCGTGGAGGTCACCGGTCTCGGCATCGACCAGAAAGGCCGCGAATGAGTCGGCGTCCCTGAGGAACAGCACATTGGACAGTGACACATCACCCCAGTAGAAGCCCATCAGATGCAGCCGGACCATCAGCACGGCGAGTGCATCGATCAGCCGCTCAGCGGTGTCCGGACGGAGATTACGCGCGAACAGGGCACGGTAGGGCAGAGAGAACTTCAGATGACGCGTCACCAGGATGGCCTCCAAGGGCTCGCCGGCGGGGGAACGCCGACCGGTGACCACCGCAACGGGGGAGACCGTCGGAAGCTCCAGCTTCTGCAGACGCCTCAGCAGCTCGTATTCGCGCTCGGCGACCGACTGCGTGATCTCCTTCATCGCGTAGACCTCGTCGCCCACATGCACGAAACGCACGACGTGCCGGGAAATGCCACGGGGCAGGTTGGCCAGGAGCTCCGCGGGCCATTGCACCAGTGGTTTGTGCCAGGGGAGTGTGAACATGGCGGGATTGGAACTGGCCGCGGTAATACGCAAGGCCTGAGGGGTTGCCGAGGAATCCTCATCGCTCGCCTGCACAGAGGTTGCTTTCAACGCACGCGGATCCATTTGTGACAGTTTCACTTCATCCATAACCTCAAACCTATCCTGCTCAGTGGTCACCGATGTCTCCCATCAGCACGGCGCCGAAATGTCCTCGCTTTCCGAACATCATACATATGCACGCTTGACCGGAGAGGGCAAATGAAAACCCCCGTGATAAGCGGGGGTTCACGCCGGCCGGCGCAGAGAGGAAAAGAGCGCCGACCGTCTATTCGATCAGGGATCTCCACAACCCCTGATATCGAATTAGTTCAGACGCAGTTCGCTCGAAGGAGCGAAGAGGTGCATCTTGGCCGGATCGATGTGGATCTTCACCGTGTCGCCAACACCAGGCAACTCGCGAGGAGACACACGAACCGTGGTCATCTTGTTCTGATCCGACATCATCGTGGACTGCTCGGCGCTGCTGTCGTCCGTAAGGATGTGGCCGTAGATGTATCCATCCGAGCCGAGATCCTCGACGTTGACGACCTTCAGCGAGAAGGCGTCCGCATCCGTTGGGGTCGCGAGCGAGGCGTCCTCGGGACGGAATCCGAGAACGATCTTGCCGTTGTCCTCCGCGGTCAGCTTGTTCACCGCGTCAGCAGGAAGGCTGATGGTGTCGTCACCGATCTTGGCCTGTCCATTGACCACAGGATGAACGTTCAGGTTCATCGAGGGGGAGCCAATGAAGCCGGCCACGAAGACGTTTGCCGGGCGATCGTACAGCTCGGTCGGGCGACCGACCTGCTGCAGCAGACCAAGCTTGATGACGGCGATGCGATCGCCCATCGTCAGGGCCTCGGTCTGATCGTGGGTAACGTACAGGGTGGTGACACCCAGCTGACGCTGCAAGGCGGCGATCTGGGTACGCGTCTGGACACGAAGCTTTGCATCCAAGTTGGAAAGCGGCTCGTCCATGAGGAATACCTTCGGCTCACGAACGATTGCGCGACCCATCGCGACGCGCTGTCGCTGCCCACCAGACAGAGCCTTCGGCTTGCGATCAAGGTACTCGGCCAAATCCAGAATCTCGGCCGCCTTCTCGACGCGCTTGCGAATCTCGTCCTTCGGGGTGCCGGCAATCTTGAGCGCGAAGCCCATGTTGTCCGCAACCGTCATATGTGGGTACAGTGCGTAGTTCTGGAAGACCATTGCGATGTCGCGGTCCTTGGGCTGCATCGTGGTGACGTCCTTGCCACCGATGAGGATACGGCCCTTGTTCACCTCTTCGAGGCCTGCAAGCATGCGAAGCGTGGTTGACTTTCCGCAGCCAGAGGGTCCGACGAGGACAAGGAACTCGCCATCTTTGATTTCCAGATTGAGATCATCCACCGAAGGCTTATCGTTGCCCGGGTAGATACGTGTAACATGCTCGAATACCACTTCAGCCATGTTGTTCATCCTTTCATCGGCAGGTACGTGCCGAACGATCCGTAGTGAAGGGTTTCACTGTTTGACGTCGAGACGGTTTCGACAACTATGAGGATTCCGCGCAACATCATTTGGTTATTGGTGGTTCGCCGAAGAAAACTCTCCCTTGAGCCACGGCCAACTATACACTACGTGTATTGCGGCGGCGCGGCGCACGGTGAATCCTTGGGCGCACAGGCTCCGGAGGCTGCGGCGGCGCACGGTGCTATCAAGGGCCGGAACATGCCGGAAACCCCGCTGTGTGAGTCTGGATCACGCAAAGGTTTCGCATCCCGGAAGATTCCTTCCATATTGAGGGGCACAATAGACCTTATGAGCGATGTGAGCGTATTGAATCTGTCTCCGGGGCAACAGGTCGGCGGCTATACGCTTGTGGCCCGCCTGGGGGGCGGTGCCATGGGCTCGGTCTGGCGCGTGCAGGACGACGGCGGTCAGGAGTATGCGATGAAGATACTCCGCGACTCCTTAAGCGACCAGGAGGGCGATTCGGATGCCGACGACCCCACCAGCCCGCAGATACGGGAAAGGGTCAACGCACGCGAGCGCCTGCGCAGGGAGGCGCTGGCACTGCGAAAGATCGACCATCCGGGCGTATGCAACATCGTTGATATGGAACTCGACGACGCCCTGGCCTTCATCGTCACCGAACTGATCGAGGGGAAGACCCTTCGCGACGATGTGGCCAGCAATGGCAGATATGTCGGTGATGATCTTGAACGCCTGTCCCGCAAGCTCATTGATGCCGTGCGTGCGGTGCATGCGGCCGGCATCGTGCACAGGGACATCAAACCCACCAACGTCATGATCGCCTCGCGTGGTCCCGTGCTGGTCGATTTCGGAATCGCCATGGGCGCGGGGGAAAGCCATGTGACCCGCACCGGACTGGTTATGGGCACCCCGGGCTTCATAGCCCCCGAGATCATTGATGGCGAGGAATCCGATGATGATGCCGACTGGTGGAGCACCGCGGCGGTTCTGGGATTCGCCGCCACCGGCAAGGCGGTTTTCGGCACGAAACCGATGATGGCCGTCCTTGAACGAGCCGCTTCGGGGAATGCCGATCTCAGTGGTCTGCCGACCGGCACCCTCGCCGCATTCCGCAAAGCCCTGAACCCGAAGCGCAGCGAACGGTGCTCACCCGATGAGCTGCTGCATGCCATCGCTCTTGACGCGATGATTCCGGAACTCTGGCTGCCCCAGGCGACAGCCATGTCTCCGGGAGGAAAACCGCTGGAGGGTACGTCAGCGCAGGAAGATCCCCAGATCGCACAGGCTCAGCCCTCTTCGGAGGTGGTGCGCCCTTTTGGCAACGCCTCTTCAGGCACTGAAACGATGCCTGCTTTGACGGGCAACACAGCACTTCTGCATCTGGGAGCCGACGACGGGGAAGACGGCACGCAGGTGATGCGACCCGATGCCGATCCGAGCAATCCGCGCAGCCTTTGGCGTGATGCCGCCGACATCGGCACGGGGGACGATGAAGCCGAGGAGACCCGGATATTCGACCCTCCAACCACGGCGATCGACGAGGTCATGCCCGACCAGACGGCGTTGCTCCGGGCCGTGCAGGTGGAGGACCGGCCTCAGGCTCCGGAAACCATCGTCTACCCGGTGCCTGAGGCGGCCCCGCAGAGTCTGGCGCCACCACAGCCGTATCCCGGAGAGCCCGAACCACCGCAAGCACGTTCGCTCGGCGAGGTGCTATCCACTTACCGTGCCCAAGGAGGTGTCGTTATCTTCGGGATCGCGGCACTGCTGGCGGTGATCGCCATGTCGCTGCCCACCGTGAGCGCCATCATCGCCGGCATGACCCTGTGGGCTCTGTTCACCCAGGGTCTGGTGGCCGAATCCCGTCTGAATCGGCAGTCCCGTCGCGACGGGGCATACAAGAGGTCCGATGGTGCGCTGAGCCTGACCGCACTGCCTTGGTATCTGGTCAAAAGCCTGCTGCTGGTGCTGCCCCGGCTGCTGATCTCCCTACTGCTGGTGGTCATCATCGCGACGTGCGTGGCGATTCTGTGGGACCTGCCGGATATGACCGGATCATTCGCCGCATTCGGCATACAGATTCATATACCACTGATCGGCGGTGTTCCCTTCGGCATATCCGGCATCACCTTGGGTGTGGCTCTGGTGGCCGGCTGGCTGGTCTGCGCGGTCGGACCGGCCTCGCAGACACTGCGGGTCGGAGCAGGAAGACTCTTGAACTCCTACCAAGACGTTTTCAATGCCGACGGCGAGGATCAGCAAAGCCGCGAGTCCCGGAACAGGCGACGCCTCACGCTCGCGATTATCTGGGGTGCCATGCTGGTGGCGGCTTTGGTCGTCGCGGCAAGCAAACAGTCAATAGATTGGGCGCCGGTCCCACTGCTGGAACAATAGCTGCGAGCTGAGAGGATTCCCTAGCAGCCCATGATATGGATACACTTACATTTGTGCCGGATTCTTCGAAAGGACCGTTAATGTCTCAGAACGCGAAAAAGGGCCCAAGCCAGCAGGAAAGCGGCAAACGGTCCGCCCGCGAACGGCGTAAGGCCGCGGAACTCGCTGAACAGCAAGCTCAACAGGCGAGACTTGCCAAAGAACACAAGCAACAGACGCTCATCGGTCTCATCGTGGTCATCGTGGTGGTGGCCCTGGTCGCCGTCGCGGGATTCGCCATCTGGCGCGCTACGCGACCGGTCAGCACCGCGGATGCCGAGAAGGCGTACGAGACCGTGCAATCAGTCAAAACCAAGCCCGCGGATGCCAACAGTAAGGGCGGCTTCCTGATCTCCAAGGACGGTCTGAACAAGAAGATCGCCGATGTGCCCACCGTCGAGGAATACATGGACTTCCTCTGCCCGGGATGCGGTTCCTTCAACCGCTCCGTGGACGAGTCCCTGCAGAAGATGGTCGCGGCCGGGCAGATCAACCTCGTGGTGTACCCCAACGCCTTCCTCGACAGCCTCTCCACCGACGAATACTCGACCAGGGCCGCAAGCGCCGCTGCGTACATCGCGCAGAACGATCCCGACCATCTGCTTGCATTCATCGCGGACATGTTCGCCGAGGATTTCCAGCCAAGCGAATCAAACTACAAGGCCGTCAGCGATGAACAGATCCAACAGGTGGCGATAAAGGCCGGCGTCAGTGAATCCGTTGCCAAGAAATCCACGGATGGCACGTACAAGACCTGGATCTCCAAGGTCTCGGCATACTCCCCCCTGCGCCAGGAACTCTGGAATGTTTCGGGCAGCAACAAGGGACAGATGACCACGCCTACGGTGCGCATCAACGACAATTATTGGGATATGAACAGCGTCAGTTCCTCCGGTCTTGACACCGCCTCGGCGCTGCTCAAGGCTTTGGGAATCTCATCATCGGATGTCGGTCAGGAAGGCGTCCTTCCTTCGATCGGTGCATCCGGCAAGCCGGTATCCCTGAGCTGACCGTCCTTCGCCGACCGTCGCGAACACCTGTTTCGACCCGCGCAAGCCGCTATTCACCGCTTCGGCTGCGCGGGTCGAAGCATTCAATGGGTACTGCTATGCTTATCACTTGTCCGTTCAGCGAGTGCGCATGACGCCGATGAATGGGACAGGCCTCCTTAGCTCAGCTGGCCAGAGCAGCCGCCTTGTAAGCGGCAGGTCGTCAGTTCGACTCTGACAGGAGGCTCCTTTACTGTTCAGGGCTTTCTTCCCCCTCATATTCACTGAATTCCATCACGTTGCTGATGCCCCCTCCTCATCCGGATTCCATATCCCGACCCCTGATCGGCCGCATATCGCGATACGGAACACACACTGTTGGATTTTATACAGTATGTGCAGTATGATGGTAGATGGTTGCTGGGGAACATCACCATCTGTTTCTTGAGTAAGCAAACGGAAGCCCTTCCCCCAAACAATGGCTTCCGTAGGGATGAACCGAGCTTCCCCCAACCTGCTTGGTTCATCCTCTGGGGGGCGGGAGCATCCCCTTCAATCCCGCCCCCCCTTTTTTTCTTTACCGGGAACGCGCTCCACTTCGGTGCGCTGACAGTGGCACGGCACGTTCATCATCATGCTCCGGGGCTGTCGGGTCCAATTGTGGAAGTTTCTTCGCCTATACTCGCAGAACGTTCCGTCGAGGGCCGTGAACAGCTACAATCGCAACAGTTAGGGTGCACCGGGTAGATCACACCGGGGCATGAGGGAGGAGCTGGGCGAATGGCTAAACGCTGGACACCTGATCGTTTTGTCACACGACGACGCGTCAGGGTCGTGGCATGCGCAGCCATCGTCGCCCTGTCGTCCATGCTGTCCTTCGGCATCGCAGCCCGCAAGGCGGTTGCTCTGACCGTGAACGGCGAGACCAGAACCGTGCAGACCTATGCGATGAGCGTTGACCGTCTGTTGGAACAGCAGGGTGTGGATGTCAAAACCCACGATTTCGTTGATTCCTCCTCGGGCGACATGCTGACGAACCACGCAGTGGTGACGGTTCGCAGCGCCTATCAGACCACGATCAATATCGACGGCACCGAGGTCCCGTTCTGGACGGTTGCGACCAGCGCGGAGCAGCTGCTTGGTTTCTTCGAACAAAACGAACACGCGGCCGCAAAGGTCACCGTCGATATCAAGAATGTATACAACCAGCTGACCGGTGGCATGGTGATCAACCGTTCAGGGCCGGTCACGGTGATTGCCGACGGCAAGTCTTCGGTTGCGCCTGATGGCAAGCTTCCTGCGGCATCCATACTCGACTCCAAAGGTATTGTGCTTGGCAAAAAGGATCGTGTGAGCATCGAGACCGATGGTGGTGCGACGGTGCTTCGGGTGAAGCGCGTCACGGAGAGCCAGACCACCAAAACCGTGGCCACGGCGCATGGCACGCAGACGGTTGTGGACGAATCCCTCGCCCCCGGGGCCACTGTTATCCGGCAGGAGGGCCGGGACGGGGAGGACAGGCAGACCTACAACACCACCTTCGTCGATGGTGTGGCGGAAAGCTCCACCCTCATCAAATCGGAAACGGTCAGCGTCCCATTGGACACGATCGTGGCTGTTGGCCCTGCCGAGACCTCATCAAGCCCATCCGATGAGGACAGCAGTTCGCAATCCTCATCGCCTTCGCAGAGCGAAAGCCCGTCATCTTCGAGTTCATCCGCCACACCAAGCGCAACTTCGAGCTCCGCAAGTCCATCCGCGACTCCCAGCAAAACGGCTTCTTCAAGCACCGCCACCAGCACGCCCGCACCGACCAGGACACCGAGCAAAACCGCGACGAGCACGCCAAGCAAAAGCCAAAGCAGCTCCAGCAGCGGTTCCTCCTCCGGTTCTTCCGGTTCCTCCTCCGGCCGCTTGTGGCATCCGACCGTCGCCCAGGCTCAGACCTATGCCGCTGGTGCCGCCGCGCAGCGTGGTTGGACCGGATCGCAGTGGACGGATCTGGTCTGGATCTGGAACAAGGAATCCGGATGGAGTTGGAGTGCCGATAACCCCAGCTCGGATGCTTACGGCATCCCACAGGCCCTGCCGGGTTCGAAGATGGGAAGCGGCTGGCAGGATGACGGCGCTGTGCAGATAGATTGGGGACTCGGCTATATAGCATCGCGCTATGGCAGTCCAAGCCAGGCCAAGGTCTGGTGGTTGAAATACAAGTGGTACTGATCGGGAGCCAATGACCCAACTAGATTCATCGACGACCCTGCTGGGCGCTTCGGATATTCGTCGTATCGCCGCGGAGGCAGGTATCAGCCCCACGAAAAAACTCGGGCAGAATTTTGTGATCGATCCGGGAACCGTCCGTCGCATCGTCCGTGAAGCGGGCATAGAGGCGGACGATCTGGTGCTCGAAGTGGGCCCTGGCCTCGGTTCCTTGACGCTGGGCATACTTGAATGCGATGCGGAACTGACCGCCGTCGAAATCGATCGATCCCTCGCCCGACGTCTGCCGCAGACCGTGGCCGCATACAGCGAGACCGGCGCTTCTCGGATACACATCATCAATCAGGATGCGCTTGCCATCAAGCCGGCGGACCTTCCCGACGAGTATTCCGAACGCGATTTCACACTGGTGGCGAATCTCCCGTATAACGTCGCCACACCCATCCTGCTGACCCTTCTGCAGCGCTTCAGCCATCTCGACCGCTTCCTCGTGATGGTTCAGAAGGAGGTCGCCGACCGACTGGTGGCTGCTCCCGGAAGCAAGATCTACGGCGCCCCCAGCGCCAAGATAGCCTGGTACGGCAAAGCGGCACCCGCGGGGCATATTGGACGCAACGTCTTCTGGCCGGCCCCCAATGTGGATTCCGCACTGGTCTCCTTTGAACGTCGACACCGTGAGGATCGCATAAGCGATCACAGGGATTCGGTCTTCGCACTCGTCGATGCGGCTTTCCAACAGCGCAGGAAGACGCTTCACGCCGCCTTGCGAGGGCGAATCGGTGACTATGCGTATCAGATATCCGGCATCGACCCCACACGAAGGGGCGAAACCCTCACCATAGAGGAATTCCTGATGCTGGAGCAGGCCGCACGTCAGGAACAGGCGTGAGTCCAAACAGGCAACAGACTCGACCATCCATGCCCGACCCCACTGCCGGGTTCCCGGCCTCGACCACCACGTCCTTGCCCGATGCGGCGAGCGTACGGATCGATTGCCCCGCAAAAACCAATATGATGCTGCGGGTCGGACGGGAACGCACGGAGGCGGGCAACAGACACCGTCTGGAAACGCTGTACTGCGGCATCGGAGTCTACGACACCGTCACACTCCGGCCACGCAGACCCGGCAGCGGGTACACACTGACGCTGGAAGGTGAGCATCTCGGTGATCTGGCAGAGGCGGGAAGAGGCGCCGGCCCCGGCGGTGCCAAGCCGACGGTGGACCCTGCCCACGCCATTGAGAACCATGCCGTTCGGGCTCTGCTCGCCATGTCCGATGCATATGCGATCCCACCCGACATCGCGATAACCATATCGAAAGGCATTCCCGTCGGGGCCGGCCTGGGGGGTGGATCGGCGGATGCCGCCGGAACCTTGCTCGGCTTGAAACATATGTGGGGTCTGGCAGGTCCGACCTCCATCCTCGAGCCCATAGCGTCCCAACTCGGAGCGGATATGCCCTTCTGCCTGCACGGAGGTCTTGCCATCGGAACCGGCTTCGGGCAACGGCTGCGAATCGTGGAGGAATCGTCTGAGCTCGGGAACAAACTGAGAGCCGAAGGCTTTCTTGGTGAGACACTGGTAGGTGCTTACAGGACGCAACTGTCCACTGCTGAGGTTTATGGGGTGTTCGATCGCTTGGGTTCAGATCCCGGTGACGTCAACGATCTGCAGCGGGCGGCGTTGCAATTGCATCCGCGCTCGGGCGCGGCCATCGCTCTTGCGCTGTCGGCGGGTGCCACGCATGCCTTTGTCTCGGGTTCCGGCCCTTCCGTAATCGCCTGCGTGAAGGATGGGGATGTCTCTGCCGCCGTACAGGAGGCATGGCATCGGCATGGTGCCGTGGACCGGAGCATCCGGGCGCTGAGCCCGGTGGGACCGGTGCTCCGGGCAGCCGGGGCGATTGCGAATGCCAGCGTCAGACAGTGAGGATAAGGTGTATTCAGAAAGATTGCGGAAGGTTGGAGTATGACGAGTCCTGAGCCGTTCGACGAACGTGAGGCGCGCAGACAGTTTGTACGCAGGCGTCAGAAGCTGGTATTCACCATCGCCGTAGCGGCGCTGGTCATAGCCGTGGCGTTCAGCGCGCTCCTGATTTTGGGTGCGCTCGGGAAGACCTCGCAGAAAACGGCCGCCCAGCTGCCGAACTATGGCGTCGAAGTGCCGTGCGCCCCGGCGAATTCCACCTATTCCAACCACCCGGACGTTGCGGTCCGTGTGCTGAACGGAACCGATAAGTCCGGACTGGGCACCGCGGTGATGGAGGCGCTGAGCAATCGCGGATTCAGCATGAAGGGCAGCGGCGATTATCCCAGCACGGTTGAGGTGCAACGCACCGAGATCCTCTTCGGGAAAAACAACATCGCCAAGGCGTACACCGTGGCCGCGCAGTTCAACGACGCGATCATGAGGATGGACGACCGCAGCGACCAGCTTGTGGATGTCGTCATCGGCTCCACATTCAATAATCTCAACACCGAGAAATCGATCACACCGGCAGGCAAGGCCATAACCTCGATCGAGGGCTGCAAGTCGGATGTCAGCACGATCAAGAACCTGCCCAAGGCCCCTCAACACGACGCGGTCTGATCTCCCCAAACACGGATGTGGACGTGGGAGTGAATAAGCGAGCAGACAGCGTGATGCCCCGAAGCTAAGACTCAGTTCGGGGCATCACCTATATCCCGGCCCGCATCCATCCCGGTCCAGAATGCGGGGGAACCGCCTTATCGCTGCTCAGACCACCATCTGATGAGCTCGCTCCTGGCCTCATCCTCTTCGACCGGACCGTTGTCGAGACGGAATTCCAGCATATGCTTGTACGCCTTGCCAACCAGGGGTCCCGCCTCGATGCCAAGTATTTCCATGATCTGCGTGCCGTCCAGATCAGGACGGATCGCGTCGAAATCCTCTTTCTTCTTCAATTCATCGACGCGGGCCTCCATCTCATCCATTGCATGGGAGAACACATAGGCCTTGTGTTTGTTCTGCGTGGTGGCATCGGCGCGGGTCAGACGATTCAACCTCTCATACAGGCTGCCGGCATCCTTCACGTATCTCCGCACCGCGGCATCGGTCCAGGGCTCGTCCACGTATCCGTGGAAACGCAGATGCAGGGCGACCAGATCGCTTACATCCTCTGTGAGCCTGTGATCGAAGCGAAGCGCCTTGAGCCGTTTACGTGTCATTTTGGCCCCGACGATATCGTGGTGGTGGAAGCTCACCTTCCCGCCGCTTTCGAAGCGTCGGGTTTTGGGCTTGCCGATGTCATGGACCAAGGCCGCCAGACGCAGGGTGAGATCAGGGGCCGGAACCGGACCATCGGGCCCCGTCTCCAGCGCCATAGCCCGATCCAACACAATCAGGGAATGTTCGAAGACATCCTTATGGCGGTGATGCTCGTCGATTTCCAACTGCAAAGCCGGGATCTCGGGGAAGACCACATCAGCGATTCCGGAATCCACCAAGGCCTCCACACCCTCATGCGGGTGTTCGGAAAGCAGGAGCTTGACCAGCTCATCACGTACCCGCTCGGCGGACACGATGGCGATCCGATCGGTCATTTCCGTTATGGCGGCGGCCGTGTCAGGAGTGATCGTGAACCCAAGTTGGGCGACGAAACGAACGGCCCTCATCATGCGCAAAGGATCATCGTCGAAGGATTGAAAAGGATTGACCGGCGTGCGCAGCACGCCCTTCGCCAGATCGGCGGCTCCTGAAAAAGGATCCACGAATTCAAGCTCGGGCACCCTCAACGCCATCGCGTTGATCGTGAAATCCCTTCTGGACAGGTCGCCCTGCAGACTCGATCCGTAATTGACATCGGGTTTGCGCGAATCAGGTGTGTAGCTGTCACTCCGGTACGTCGTCACCTCGACTTTGACTTCGGTGCCGTCGGCTCTGCGGCGCACAGCACCCAAGGTGCCGAATTTGCGTCCCATATCCCAGAATCCCTGGCCCCATTGCCTCAGGATCGGTTCAAACTCCTCGGGACGCGCCGATGTGCAGAAATCCAGATCGTGTGATGGTCTGTGGAGCAACAGGTCACGGACGGGACCTCCCACCAGCGAGAGTTCATAATGACGCTCTGCGAACAGATGCCCTAATTCAATGGCCTCAGGCCAGACTTCAAAATCCACGTACACCCTTTCAAGGAAGTCTCACATGCGCCTACAAGCATACCGTTACCCCACCTGCACAATAACTTACGTAAAGTGGAGACATGATTACGCCCGGAGATCTCGCGCGCATGCTCGCCCATGCCGCCGATGCTGCGGACAGACATGCCTATGCGGAGTCAGATGACGAGGGGCTTCGTTTCACATCGGAATCGGATTCCCAGGACTTCATCGTCGGTGAGGATGCCGATGACTCCAAGCCCACGCCGGCGATGATGCCTGCACGCAGAATCAATTTCCGGCCCTCCACCTTCGCATCTCTGGATGCGCAGGAGCTTCCGGTCGTCAGGGAGTACTCCGCCGGTGGTCTGATCTTCGACGATGCCGGTCGTGTGGCGATCATCGCACGTCATTCCCGTTCCGGACACCTGGAGTGGTGCCTGCCGAAGGGGCATATCGAGAAAGGCGAGACCCCGGAGGAGACGGCGGTCAGAGAGGTACGTGAGGAAACGGGGATACTCGGCGAAGTCGTGGATTCCATCGCAACGATAGACTATTGGTTCACAGGCACCACGCAGCGCGTGCACAAACTGGTTCATCATTTTGTGCTGCGTCAAGTGGGCGGACACCTCACGGTGGAAGGAGACCCCGACCATGAGGCCGAAGATGCGATCTGGGTCAATTTTGATGACCTGGACAGTGTGCTGAGCTATCCTAATGAGCGCAAGATAGCATGGCTATACGCCAGGAAACTCAAGAAGCAGGTATGATTCGCAACCACCGGACCGGGCTGGATTCCGCCCGAAACAGCGCTGCTCGGCGTATGCACGCCCAGCGCTTCCTCAGTCATATCATCTTGCTGCTGTTGGCTCTGGCCATTACGGTTTCACCGCATGTCTCTACCGCCAAAGCGGCGGAAGGCGACGATTCCTCAAGCACGTCGTGCTCCACAACGGATATCAGCATCTGTCTGCTCTCCACCACTCCGGTGGTGACGAACGCATCGGGTTACTCGGCTGAGGTCTCGATTACGAACAACACCGATGAAACGTTGGAAAGCGGCACTTTCGTCACCTCCACCAATGCCCTGTACCCCTTCACATCACGGGTCGATATGCAAGGTTGGGCAGAGGGCGGCACCCATATCCCCACGCCGAACAAGCTCAACAGCAGCTCGGTCGCAGCGTTGGAACCGGGTGCGACGACGAGGGTCTCGATTCATCTGCCCGCCGATAACGATGTGCTCAAATCGATCAGCAACTGGGGCCCGAAGCCGCTGCTGTTCAGCTTCACATCCGGCAACACCGCACCGGTCCGTCTGCATTCCTTCCTCACACGTTCCACCGACGGTCTTTCAACCGCCCAGACGCCGGCCCTGTCCATAACCGCCGTGCTCCCACTGACCACCACTTCGTGGAGCGCCGATCAGGACGCCCTGAAGAATCTGGTGACCAAGGACGCCACCACCTCGACGGATGCGACGGCATCACCCGCAGCGGACACCGAACAACGGTCAGCACCCGCTACCTCTGTGCTCAAACTGAGCAAAGAGGCCACGCAGAGGCAACAGCAGCAACTGCAACTGCTCGACAAACATCCGGAACTGCAATCCATAGCGGATCCCGATTATCTTTCCAGCTTCGCGATACCGCCTCAGACCACCGCGATTATGCAACCCTCGGATTTCGACATCACCGCATATGCGCAGGGGGATGCCGAAGCATACGAAAAGGCCGGTATCAGCACCAGCCAGTGGAACAGTGCCGCCGGGCTCGCGGCCCTGCGTTCCGCAACGGGGGACGAGCAGTCAACGGCCTCCTCCTATGCATGGCAAGGCCAGGGTACATGGACCCTCTCCGCGCTGCAGAGCGCCAAACAGGCGGGGTATTCCACCGTCATCGCCGACAGCGAGTATGAAGCCAACAACTCCTCGGTCGCGCATACCGGCAAATATGTGGTCACCACGAAAGAGGGCGCGGTTACCGTGCTGGCCGCCCAGCGCGAACTCAGCCGCCTCGCCCAAGGCAAATCCACAAGCAACGACGCGGACGGCGAAAGCACCGACGCGGGCCGTCTCGCACGCTTCATGGCGCAAAGCGCGCTGTACCAAATGGAACAGCCGTATGCCAACAGGGTTCTCATGGTGGCCTTCTCGGGGTCGCAGGACATCCAGTATGCGGATGAGCTGATGTCGGCCATGGAACATGCGTCATGGTTGAAGCTGACGGACATGAAGACACTCGATGCCGCATCCGCCTATCAGGAGGGCTCCGAAGCGGCCCAATCGGTACCGACATCCTCGGGAATCACCTCGCACAAACTCTCGCAGATCAGCAGCTATCTGGACACTCTGGCAAGCAACCAGAACGATATCGACCGCTTTGGTTCCGCCATTCTGATACAGAAAAAAACAGGCGCGGATGACGGGACGGACTCCTCCGCGGCGTCGGACACCCAGGCGTTGGCGCGAGGGCAGGCCTCCCAATCGGTCGATCAGCAGCGCAACGATGCAGCCAGCTGGCTGAGCGAACTCAAGTTGACGCAGGCCGATCTGGCCTTGCACACCTTCGCCGGCAACGGCATGCAAGGGGGCCTGGTGAAGGCCTCCTCATCCTTGTCCGAGCAGCTGCTCGGCGGCGTTACCATCACCCCCTCCGAATCGATTTCGGTGGTCAGTGAAACCGCCAGCATGCCGGTGACGATCAGTAACGACCATCCCTTCCCGGTCAAGGTCAGCGTCAGCTCGCAGACAGATTCCACGATCATTGCCACATCGCGCCTGGTGGAAACCACGATTCCCGCGAATTCGGAGGTGCAGGTCACCTTCACCATACGTGTCGCCACATCCGGTAAGGCGACGGCACGTCTCAACCTCCTCGACCGCAATGGCGCCACCTTCGGCTCCGCGCAATCGACGACCATCACCAGCAGTCTGCAATTGAGCGATATGAGTGGCCTTCTTATTCTCGGTGCCGCCATCCTCTTCGGGGCTCTTGGACTTTGGCGACAATTCAACCGCAAAAAGGATCCAGACGAATGAACTCTGTCGGACGTAACTCCGTCATCATGGCCTCCGGCACCGCCGCTTCGCGAATAACCGGGCAGATACGCACCATCCTGCTCGCCGCCGCACTGGGTACCACAGGCACAGCGATCAACGCCTACCAGACCGGGGCCATGATCCCGCAAGTGATGTTCACCCTGATTTCCGGTGGGGTGTTCAATGCCGTCCTGGTGCCCCAGATCGTACGTACCCTGAAGTCGAAGCACGCCGAGGATCACCTCAACAAACTCATCACCTCGAGCGTCGTGCTGCTGCTGCTGATCACCTTCATCCTGATGATGGGGACCTCGGTGCTCACCTCGATCTATCTGGATGCCCGATGGACCGGCCAGCAGAGAGCCTTGGTCAATGCCTTCACCCTATGGTGCATGCCGCAGATATTCTTCTATGGCCTGTACACCATACTCGGTCAGATACTGGCCGCGAAGGGCAAGTTCGCCACATACGCGTGGAGTTCGGTCGGAGCCAACATCATCAGTTGTGCGGGCTTCATCGTCTTCATCGTGCTTTTCGGCAATGCACAGCGTCAGCCTCTTGAGTTCTGGACGCCTCTTACCATCGCACTGACCGCCGGTACCTGGACCGTAGGTGTCGCATTCCAGGCGATCATCCTGTTCTTCCCCCTGATGCGCACCGGCTTCCGCTTTCACTGGCGCTGGGGGATCCGCGGCATAGGGTTGCGCTCGATGGGACCGGTGGCTGCTTGGAGCATCGGTGTCGTCGTCGTCAATCAGCTGGCCAATGTCGTCAATGCCCGCATCACCAACGGCGCACCTCTGGCGGGGAACGACACCTTCGGCATAGCCGGCAACGGTTCGTACCAGAATGCCTTTGCCATCTACATTCTGCCGTACTCACTGATCGCGGTCTCCGTCACCACAGCGATGTTCCCCAGGCTCTCCAAGGCCATCGCCGATCACCACATCCATCTCGCCCGGCTCGGGCTGAGCCAGGCCTTACGCAATGTCGGCCTGCTGATGGCCTTCTTCTCCGTGGCGATGATCGTGATGCCGGTACCCATCACGAGGGCGCTGCTGCCCTCGGTGAACGTTCACGAGGCGGTGCTGATATCCCAGCCCCTTGTGGGACTGTCCTTCGGACTTGTGATCTCCGGGGCCTTCCTGCTGGTGCAACGCACCTTCTATGCCCTTGAAGATGGTTTGCATCCCTTTATCTTCGCCGCGATGACCAATATCCTGCAGGTCGGCATCGTGCTCGCGGCGACGAAGCTGCTTCCCCCGTCGGAATGGACGGGTTGGGTCGGTTTTTCGATGACCCTGGGCAACATCATCTCCTTCCCGGTTCTGGTGTGGATGTTGCGCAAGAAGCTCGGCGGGACGATGGACGGCCGCAGGATCGGGACCACATACATCAAAATCCTCATTGCCTCCATCTGTGCGCTGCTCGGCGGCCGGCTGCTGTCAACGCCCGTCATCGGGCTTATAGGGGCATCCCTGCAAAGTGGCCATGAACAGATGAGCTGGATGCAGGCCATCGTGGCCTGCATCGTGCTGTCCGTCATCATCGCCGTGATCTATTGCGGTCTGCTGTATCTGATGAAAACCGAGGAACTGCTCAGCGCATTCAGAGCTGCGATGGCTCGACTGACGAGAGTATCCAAAGGCCTTTCGGGGCACGCTTCGACGGGCGACTCCGAGCAGGTTCCCGAACAGTCCGCACCAGAAACCCCAATAGCACCAAGTTTTCCCCCGAACGTTGTGAAAACACCGAGAACGACTACCTCTTCAGGTGCCAAGACGGGTAGACTGGCAACACAACAAGGGTTCACAGCGAAGGCTTTTGATCGTGAAAGTAGCAAACACAGCATGACACCGCAACTCGGAGACACCATCATCAACCGTTATTCACTGGTGGCTTCGTTACGCAATGAAGCAGGGTTGCAGGCCTGGCGTGCCCATGATTCGGTGCTGGCACGCGAATGCCAGTTGTTCTTCGTCACCGACGGTGCCGTCGCCTCGCAGTGCAGCACACTGGCCTCGGGCATTGCATTGTCCCGTAACCGGCACTTCACACCCATCTATCATTTCAGTGAGTCATCCGGCGTCGCGCTGATCATCACGGCTCTGGATGCGGGCATATCCCTGTCCGACTATCTTGCCGGCCCGACGGTCGGCACGTTGAGCAACGAGGCGATGCGCACCATCGTGGGCGAGATCGCCGAGGCTCTGCTGACCCTGAAAAACGCCGATCTGACGAATCCTTCGATCTGCACCGACACCATACGTCTATCCTCCACAGGTGTGACCGTTGCCGATGCCCCCGTCAGCACCATGCTGATCAACCCCCTTGGCACCGGCAACAGCCGTGCGGTCAGCGAGGAGATGGTCACCAAACAGCTTTCGGCGGTACTCTACGCCATGCTCACACGCACACCCGATGTCAAAGGCATGGACTTTGACGAGCAGACCCTGCCCCCTGATGTCCCGGAAGAGTTCAGGATCATCTGCACACGGGCCCTGGGCTTGGCCAGTGCCGACGGCTCACCGTCGGTGCCACTCAGAACATTGGCCGAATTCGAAGCTCTGTTGGGCGTCTGGACACCTCCTGAGGAACTCTCGGATGCCGATATCTCCTGGCCGGATCATGAGGGTGCCTGTTCCATCGAGAAGGTCGACATCCGCCCCACGGACAGCCATGCGGTACGGGATGTGCCCGCTTCCTTCGCTTCCGAAGCGAAGAAGACCGAGGCCGCCGAACCTCAATGGGCGACCAACCAGTTGCTCTTCCCTGAAAGCAATGAAGTGCAAATCGTCCGTCCCACCGCGAAGGACGGCGATCTGTTCGCAGCGTTCGAGGATTTCCCATACATCAATCCCGTCGGCTCCAGCTATCCGGAGAACGAGACCAGCGCAATCGATGTCAGTCGTCTGCGCGCAGCCAAAGCGGTCGATTCCGGGGAGCTTTCCACGAACACAGGGGAGATGCCCGCCACGACCGCGGCAGTGCCTGTGGCGGCTCTCAATGAGCGGATAGCCAAGGAGAAGCAGGAGGAGGCGGAAGAGCAGCAGGAGGCCCTGAATCAGGAGATGACCGCCACGATGCAGCCTCTTCCTCCCAGTTTCACTCCCAAGCCACGTCCGCATCAGGCCACCTCGGATGCTTATCGAAACAACGAATCGCTGTATGACGACGAGGACGAGGAGAACGAGGAGAAGAGCGGCAAGCTGTTCGGCCTCTTCACCGGGCGTTCGCTGGCGATACTGATCGGTGTCGTCCTGCTTGTGGCAGCGATGGCCTGGGCCGTCAATGGTCTGCTTGGAGCGGCCACAGGATCCTCGACCTCCGATACCAGCAAAAGCGCATGGCCTGAAATGACCAATGTGCCCTTCCCCGGCTCCACCAGTGCCGATGCCTCGGCATCCTCCTCGGCGGCCAGTTCATCGTCGCATTCCGCAACGAGCTCGAGCACGAAGGCGAGCGGCGCAAAGGTCACGCACGCCGACAAAAACGCCAGTGCGGCTCCCAGCCCATCACCGACACCAACCGCCACACAGAACACGACCGCCTTCGCCACCGGAACACAGACATTCCTGAATCAGCCTGCCGGTCTCCAGGGACGCGGCTGGTACGTCCACCTCACGGAGCCTCAGCAGGTCACCAGACTGGTGATTTCGATCCGTCAGTCCGGCGGCCAGGGCCAGATATATGCCAACTCGACTGCAAGCTCGCCGAACCAGGGCGATCCCGTGGCACAATTCGCCTTCGATGCCAGCGGCACCACAACCGTGACGCTCAGCAAACCCGTGTCGACGCAGGATCTGGTGGTATGGGTGCCGTTGGACACCACCCCTTCCGGTGGGCTGTACTTCAACTCGGTTCAGGTCTTCTGATCACCACCCCGGAGGATCCCATGCCCGCCCCCTGAAGGGCCGTATGGGGTCCCAAGCGCGGGATCCTCCACTGACGTGCATACGCGTCGCAATCCCCGGTGAAGTGTACCGAAGTCGTGACGCCTTCGGACTTGTGCGACTACAGTCGCACTCTTTGTAATACAGTGTGCGGTAACGTGCGTGCGAAGATCGACTCCGCCCGCGCACCTCACGCCTGAATCATCTCCGCAGAAAGGCAATGATTATGTCGGAAAAACCGAATACCGCATCCAAGGTCATCAAGAACGACCCGTGGTTCGGCAGCTACGCAAGCCGCGCCGAATCCATGCGAGCTTCGGAGATCCGAGCACTTTTTGCAGTGGCGAACCGGCCTGAGGTCGTCTCCCTTGCGGGCGGCATGCCATACCTTGAGCGCATGCCTTTCGGCGAGCTTTCCGAACTTATCGCCAAGATGATGGTGGACAAAGGTGATGTGGCCTGGCAGTACGGCTCCGCCCAGGGCGATCAGCATCTCCGCGAAGATGTGCTGCAGATCATGGAGCTTGAGAACATCAAGGATGTGCAACCCGATGATGTCGTGATCGTCAATGGCTCCCAGTCAGGCCTTGACCTTATTACCCGCATCATGTGCAACCCCGGTGACGTGGTATTGGCCGAGGCTCCGAATTATGTGGGTGCGCTTGGCGTGTTCCAATCATTCCAGGTCGATGTGGTGAATGTGCTGCTCGACAAGGACGGATTGATTCCCGAAGCCTTCGAACAGGCGATCATCGAACAGCACAAGCTCGGCAAACAGGTCAAATTCCTGTATACGGTGCCGAACTTCCATAATCCTGCCGGTGCGACGATGAGCGAGGAACGCCGCCCGAAAATCCTGGAGATCGCACAGCGCTACCATGTGCTGATAGTCGAGGACAATCCTTACGGATTGCTGAGTTTCAAAGGAAAGACATACCCCGCGCTGCGCTCTCTCGATGCTGAGAACGTCGTGTACCTGAGCAGCTTCTCCAAGATCATCGCTCCCGGTATGCGCGTGGCTTGGATGGTGGCGCCTCCCGGGATCCGTCATAAGCTTGTGCTTGCCAATGAATCAGCCATATTGTGTCCTTCCAATATGAGCCAGATGACCGTGACCACGTATCTCGATAATTTTGATTGGAAGTCCCAGATCAACGATTATCGCGGTATGTACAAGGAACGATGCGACACCATGGATGCCGCCCTGCGCGAATATCTACCCTATTGCTCCTGGCATAAACCGGAGGGGGGCTTCTACATATGGTTGCAGATTCCAGATGGTCTCGACTCCAGAGCCATGCTGCCCCGTGCAATCACGGCAAAGGTCGCCTACGTGGCAGGCACGGCCTTCTATAACAACGGCCAGGGCACCGATCATATGCGTCTGTCCTTCTGCTATCCGACACCGGAACGCATTCATGAGGGCATCCGGAGACTGTCGACGGTGATCGATGCGGAGAGGGAGACGGCCGAACTCTTCGGCACCACGGGCAGACCAGATCCGGATCCCACCGACGTAGAATATCCGGATCCTTCGGCGAACTAAGCACGAAGCCAAAGGCGCGAAGGGGACGATACACATGGCAAACAGCAAGCACACAGGAAGGGCAACAATCATGGCAGATCAGCGTGCAGATGCTGCGGCATCATCAGGCGCAGTTACGGACACTGGCGCCACGGAGACCGAACACTCACGGTCCCATGCGGAACACAGCGTTCCCGACTTGAAGCCCAGGGAGCACACGAAGATATTGGTGGTATGCGGCGGCCTCAGCCACGAACGCGATATCTCACTCAGCTCGGGGCACCGCGTGGAGGGATTCCTCGAAGATGCGGGGTGGAATGTTGATGTTCACGACATGGACAGCGACCTGCTTGATTACCTGTCATCGGAGGATACCCGTCCTGATCTCGTCTGGCCTCTGTTGCATGGAGCGAACGGCGAAGATGGTTCCATCCGTGATGTCCTGGAGATGGCGGGACTCCCATATGTCGGTTCCCGCGCCAAGGCCTCCCGAACGGCATGGAGCAAACCAATCGCGAAGAATGTTGTTCGCAAGGCCGGGATCAGCACCCCGCACTCGGTCACACTCCCCGAGTCCATGTTCCGTGAACTCGGCGCGGGTAAGGTCATCGACCTGCTGGTGAGTTCCTTGGGACTCCCCTTATTCGTCAAGCCCACGATGGGGGGTTCGGCGCTTGGATGCTCTTTGGTCACCTCAGCCGATCAGCTGCCTCAGGCCATGGTGAGCTGCTTTGCATATGGCAGCGTCGCACTGGTGGAACAGGCCGTCGAGGGGACAGAGGTCTCCGTATCCGTATTGGACATCGACGGTGAGCCGACCATACTGCCCCCTCTCGAAATCGAAACACCGAACGGAACATACGACTACGAGGCCAGATACACCCCAGGACCCACCGAATTCTATGTTCCTGCACGCCTTGACCCGAAGGTGCTGCGCAAGGTACAGGACGCCGCCCTCACCGCGCACCGTTCTCTGGGCCTACGTGATATCTCGCGCTCTGATTTCATCGTCGATCATGACGGTCAGCCGCAATTCCTGGAATCGAACGTCACACCCGGTATGACGGATACCTCCCTGCTGCCGCAATCAGCGGTTGCAGCCGGTCTGAGTCTCGCGACCCTGTATTCCTCGCTGGCCGAATCCGTACTGGCCCAGCACCGCGCGGATGGTCCAAGGCGCTGACACCACCGCTTCACCTCTCGGAAGGCATGCCGACCGGGCCGTTTCATCCTCATGGTGATGAAACGGCCCGGTCGCTGTCTCATCACCATGAGGTACGCCTCGCTGTCCCCTGTTGTTTATTGCTCAGTGCTTAACCCGGACGTAAGTCAGCGAAGTTGGATATGGTGAGTTCATGACTCAAGATGTTCGGGATGCAATCATTATCGGTTCAGGCCCCGCAGGATACACTGCGGCCATCTACCTTGGCAGGGCAGGATACAGGCCTCTGATTATCGCGGGGGCGCTCACGCCCGGCGGCCAGCTGGTCAATACCACCGAGGTTGAGAACTTCCCGGGCTTCCCGGAGGGCATCCTAGGGCCCGATCTGATGGAGAACATGCGTGCGCAGGCCGAAAAGTTCGGTGCGGAAATCGAATATGACGATGTGACATCCGTCGATTTTTCACAGCCTGTAAAAAGTGTGGTGACGGATTCGGGCACCACCTACCAGGCTCACTCCGTAGTGATAACCACCGGCTCCGAATACCGTAAACTCGGTGTTCCGGGAGAACAGGAATATTCAGGCCGTGGTGTCTCCTACTGCGCGACATGCGATGGTTTCTTCTTCAAGAACAAGCCGATCGTGGTTATCGGCGGCGGCGACTCGGCCATGGAGGAGGCGGATTTCCTCTCGAGGTATGGCTCCTCGGTGACCCTGATTCATCGCCGTGATCAATTCAGGGCTTCAAAGATCATGGTGGACAGGGTTGAGGCGAACCCGAATATTTCCTTGAGACTCAACTCCGTGGTGACCGCGGTTCGAGGCGACAGCGGTGGCGCCACCAGCATCGAGCTCGAAGATACGGTGACCGGTGAACGCACCGCCATCGAAGCCAATGGGGTCTTCGTAGCGATCGGATACACCCCGCAGACCTCGTTCCTGGGACAGTCCGTGAAACTGGACCAGGACGGCTACATCTTGACATCCCCTGATGCGACCAGTACTTCCGTCCCCGGCGTTTTCGCAGCCGGTGATGCCGTCGATCGTGTATACAGGCAGGCGATCTCCGCGGCAGGATCCGGGTGCAAGGCGGCCCTCGATGCCCAGGCCTTTCTTGGTGCCCTGCAGAGCGAAGAGCAGCTCCAGGCAAGCGCTTCGTAAACCTGCTGGCACGCCTCGCACGTGCCGGCAGCTTCATATATAAGGTCTACAGCACACCCATCAGAGATGCTGATCACTCGGTACCTGTTCAGATAGGCCCATATTCACTTGCCGCCGCATCTTCCAGGTATAGGGTGCTGCCATCACGTCGAGACCCTGGTAGCTGCCTGTCATGATGCTTATGCCACACCGCAGCGGCTGGACTTGGTCTTCAGACCCGATCGGTCTAGACCGGGTCTCGATCTAGACCCAGTCAATCTAGACCCAGTCGGTCTGCGTTCCCTCAGCAGTCTGCTCACTATGCAAGAGCAAATCCACGATTCGAGTCATGTCCTCAGGAGAAGAGAAGGTTATTTCAATCTTTCCCTGCTTTTCGCTGCCTTTGATGTTGACCTTTGTTTCAAAACGATTCTCCAGATTTTTCATCACCGGCGAGTCAGCCCACACACTGGCGGTCTTATGCTGTTTGTGCTTGCTCTTACCTATATCACGGGTTTTAAGAGCCACGATTTCCTCAGTCGATCGCACCGATAGACCCTCGGAAATGATCCGATTCGCGACGATATCCATCTCTTCAGGTGTCTGAAGGCCCAATAATGCCCTCGCGTGGCCGGCGGATAAGACTCCAGAAGCAACCTTTTTCTGCACATTCGCCGGAAGTTGCAGTAAACGCAGCATATTGGCAATCTGAGGCCTTGATTTGGAAACCGACTGAGAAAGCTCGGACTGAGTCAGACCGAACTCG
Source organism: Bifidobacterium psychraerophilum (assembly GCF_000741705.1). Classification (GTDB taxonomy): domain Bacteria; phylum Actinomycetota; class Actinomycetes; order Actinomycetales; family Bifidobacteriaceae; genus Bombiscardovia; species Bombiscardovia psychraerophila. The sequence goes on from NZ_JGZI01000008.1 coordinate 75,117, forward strand.
TCGATCATCTGCTGGTACGCTGCAGCTTCTTCGAGCGGATTGAGGGCCACTCGGTGGAGGTTCTCCAACAAAGCATCGCGGAGCATATCATTGTCGGCTGTTGTCCTCACTATGGCGGGAATATCCGAAATACCGGCAAGCTGCGAAGCCCTCCATCTCCGCTCACCCATGATGAGTTCGTATTCAACTTCATCCGCGGGCTGCACTTTTTTCCGTACCACAATGGGTTGCAGCACCCCGACTTCGGCTATAGACCGGGATAACTCAAGCAACTCCTCCTCATCGAAGACAGAACGTGGCTGCTGCGCATTCGGGGCGATGCTTTCAACTTTGAGCTCGGCAAGATAGCCTCCGGAAACCGGCATCAGTGTCGGCTGAGCCCCGTCCGAGCCGTCACTTTCCTGCACTATTGTCGCATTCGATTGCTGTGTCGGCTCACTAGCCTCGGAAGCCGACTTTTGGGGTGACTGCTCTTCCTTTTTCCCGCTCCCGTCGCTTGATATTTCACGTGAAACACCAAAAAACAAATCAGATGGACTTGATAACTCTTCAAAACCGGGCATCATCCCACGTTTTGAAGCGTTACTCTTCTTCCCATGCGAAGGAGCTGTCGTATCATCATGCAGCTCGGATGGGACATGCTCATGCGATCTGGTTCCTGATGATTGTTTCTTACGTGTCTGAGGTGCTTTTCGCGCAGAAGCCTTTGCTGATGACGCATCGCTCTTTCCGGCTTGTTTCGATTGCCGAGAGCGTACGGTCTTCGTTGATGTTTCACGTGAAACATCCTGCTTATTAGCGGCCTCAGCTGCATGCTTTTCGCTACTTGCTTCGTCATTATCCTGATGACCATCTTCAGCAGGGACACCTTGGGAGACATTGCTTGAAGAGGCGTCGGCTATCGCAGAATTGTTTGCCGCTTCAATGTCATGTTGCTCCTCTTGTTCGTCTTCTTCACCTGGGAGTAGTGGAAACAAGGCTCCGAGTCCTTTACCAAGACGTGAACGTGTAGCCATATCAGTCCTCATTCCCCTCATGTTCCATGTCAGCTCTACTGCTCCCTTGTTCTTTCAAGGATTTACCCCGTTCAGCAAACTCCAACGCTGCTTCTAGGTACGAAATCGATCCGGCTCCCCGGGGATCATATGAAATGATGCTCTTGCCGAAGCTCGGGGCTTCAGAGATCTTGACAGCCCGTGGTATTGTCGCATTCAAAACGATATTCGGATAGTGCTTTTGGATTTCTTCAAACACCTCACGGCTGAGCAGTGTTCTTCTATCAAACATCGTGACCAACATCGTAGAAACGACAAGTTTCCGATTGAAGTTCTTCTGAACCAGACCAATGGTGTGCAGAAGTTGCCCCAATCCTTCCAAAGCATAGTATTCTGCTTGAATCGGTATCAGCACCTCTTTGGCCGCGCATAATGAATTCAATACCAACAGCCCCAAGCTTGGCGGGCAATCGATGAAGACATAGTCGAATTCCGACGAATGCTCATTGATATAAGCATCCACCTTGTGCTTCAACACATAGTGCCGTTCGTGTACATCAGCAAGTTCAAGTTCCGCGCCACTGAGATCTATGGAGGCAGGAAGCACTTTCAGAGAATCGAAATCAGGGCACTGCTGTATCGCCTGTGAGATTTCGAGCCTGGATTCGATGACATCGTAAACCGAGGGATCACCCGATCCGTGTCTGATTCCCAAAGCAGTAGAAGCATTGCCTTGTGGATCCATATCAATAACAAGAACCTTGGCATGCTTCGAAGCCAGAGCTGATGCCAGATTCACTGTTGTTGTGGTTTTCCCGACACCGCCCTTCTGATTGGCGACAGCTATGATCCTGGTTTCAAGCGGTGTTGGAAATATTGCCGATTCCACTATCCGATATCGTTGGTTCTGATCAACAATTTCAGCTCCCATGGAACTCTGCTGAGATGTACCGAAGATACGCTTCAATACGTCAGAAGCTGACTCCATTGATCCCTCCTCACATTACTTACATCGATCTGCGAACCCCACCCAATTCCGGCTGGTCCGTCGGGACTTCCGACCCAAACAACAATTCACGGTTCATACCGTGAAGCACTTACATCACGACAATACCCCACCTTCGTCTCCACCATCGGTGGACCCTTCATTGTGGATAACTGTGGATAACAACCACGTTCAAGTCCTTATTCGTCTTATCTCGAATACTTCAAGAACTCAATCCTATCAAGGCTTTTCTACCGAGCAAGCTACAACACACTCACGCGAATATGCGGTTATCCAGAATGTGCACAAGTCACGAAAAATGTGTATAACTCGATTCTCAACTCACTCATTGATGCCCACCCCACCGACGCCTATCGTGCACATCCACGCACCCGATATCGACATCAGTGCTGCTTGCGTCTGTGCTGCTTCCATTCGCAACTCCCCTATGTTCGCCATCAGCTCCGTGAGAGAACGATACAACTGCGGTCTCGCCAGCGTCCTCTGAAATCACCACAGGATGGGATGGTGCTCCACATTATCTAAGGCCGCCAAGAGATTCAACACCCTCCCGCAGAAATCTCCACTTCATTGATGAGCGGTGCACAAATAACCAGAGCGAGCAGCTCACACCCACAGCGAAGCAATGTGCAATGACCATCCCGAAGCTTCACGCTAAACTCTCTACAATGCGGTACTTTCTGCAACGCAGCACTTTCCACAACGCAGTGCTTTCTACAACGTCCGCCTTCCACAACGCTGCTCCCCCCACAACGCAGTGCCTTCCACAACGTGCGCCTTCCGCATGGCTCTCGACATTCTCTCATGAAGAGCATCGTCAGGAATAGTTACCAAGATGCGTACACGCTTGGGTAACAACAAGTTCATCAACCCAGGTTTCATCAACACAGGTTTCTTCAACACAGGTTTCATAAACTCAGGTTCGAAAACACACTTGCGTAAACACAGATGGGTAAACAGTGGAGCGTAAACAGTAGCGCGTAAACATTGACGCGTAAACATTGACGCTTAAACATGGGGTTAATAGAAACAGATGAGTAGAAACGGTATGTACAACACAGCTGCGTATCCCACAACAGTTCATGGATGTCAGGATCCCTGGACATATCTCTCCTTATGGGTGTCCAGTCGTCAATCCATTCGGGTCGATCTACATGGGTTTAACTACCGGCGTTAACTACCGGGGTTTACCTACCAAGTGTATAAACAGTGTCGATCTACACAGGGTTGATCTACACAGGGTTCATCTACCTGGCCTTATCTACGCAGTGTCCATCCACACTGGTCCGTCCACACTGGTCCGTCCACACAGTTCTTTGAACAGTTTGATTCGCAACGAGTAATCTCAGCAAGTGACTTCACGCGAACGAGAGGCACAACATGCGATCAGAAGCGTGATGAGATGGCACACTAAGAACTCTGGTTAATGTAAAACACCACCACATCCCTGTATCAGGAGATAGCTCAATGCGACCCGTACGGCTGCTGCAATCAGGCAGCGTGGTCATTATCGGGAACGATGCGCTGCACGCAAGCCTTTCACAGCAACCTTTCACCGCAGGTCACACACTCAAGTCACTCATTGCACACTGTTACGACTTATCAAGCCCTGCATATTCTCCAGCACTTTTTACAGTGCCTGTAGAGCAACACCGAACATTCAGACGCCTGCTGTTCACAGCTGACTCTTCAGAACGATGCCTTCAAGCAGTGATACCTGAATTGTTTCACGTGAAACACCATACTGAATGTTTCACGTGAAACAATCTACTTACGTTTCTCAACCACAACAACATGAGTGGGTTCAAGACCATCGCCAACCGGAGCTTCGAATACCTGCGAGTTGATTCCGTGGGACTTCGCGATGACTTGTTTTGCCTTCTCCAACTCCTGAGGAGCTGACTTGCCTTTCAGTGCCACCAATCTTCCACCAGGAAGGATCAGGGGAAGCGCCATCGGTGCCAACTTCCTCATCGGGGCAACTGCCCGGCATGTGAGCACTTGATATTGAGTATGTCGTGCTGCACTGGCATGACGCTGTTTATCGGAAGCTTTGTGACCAGGTCGTTGCCCTGTAGGTTGGTCAACCAGATCTTCAGCACGTGAACGCAATATAGTGACATTGTCCAACTTCAAGTCGTCGATTACCTCTGACAACCACTGAACTCTGCGTTCCATAGGTTCAATCAATGTTATATGCGCTTCATGGAGGCAGGAAGCGATGATTATGCCGGGGAAGCCTCCACCTGAGCCAAGATCCGCTACGCTATCCTGTGCACCTTCATTGAGGGCCTCTTCTATGAAGGGGAGGATCGCCGCCGAATTGAGGATGTGCCGCTCCCATAGGATTTCCTGGTCCCTCGGACCTATGATCCCTTTCAGCACACCTTCGCGTAGCAGTTTATCGTGGAAGATGCTGAGGCGCGGATATGCATCTCCCAGCAGTTGCCGTGGAAGATCGCTACCATCCAGGCGATCCGAAAGCGCTTCTTCGGCAGATCCTATTGTTCCAGTGACATCCGCCGACGCCACCATGCCCGACAGGATTGCTTTGGATTCATCCTTCATGGAAGACCCAGGTCCCTCTGCTGCGGAAGAGGTCATTCGTCACACTCCTCGGCATCAAGCTCCGGTATTCGATCGCAATAGTCAGCTTGCTTTTGAATCACTCAGTCTTCGCCTTCGCTTCCGGCTTCGAAGCCTTGCGGATCATCCTCATCCGAGAGCTCGGACGTCGCTGATTTCATATACACCGTCACATAGCGTTTTGGTTCCTCGCCATGCGACCGCGATTTGAAGCCCTCTTCCCTGACGACGTCATGGACGACTTTCCTCTCAAATGAGTTCATCGGCTCAAGATCAACGGCTTCGCCGGACTCGCGTACATCGTCGATCGCATCCAGCGCGATATCGCTCAAATGCTTCCGTTTCCTCTTCAGAAAACCATCGACATCCAGAATCAGATGAGAGCGCTCACCGGTCTTCTGCTGGACCGCAAGCCTGGTGAGTTGCTGCAGGGCATCCACGACTTCACCGTTTTTACCGATCAGGTTCTTGATCTGGTCGTTCTCTTCTGCGACAATCTGTATCACTGGCCGGTTGTTCCTGATGCCCATCTCGATATCGCCGTCATAATCCGCTACATCAAGAAGACCTTCAAGATAATCGGCCGCAATGTCAGCTTCTTCATTGAGCTGTTCAACAGTGCGTGAATCCTCTTGCGACATATTCGCTCCTTACTCGGGTACTGGTCTTAAGTGTAAGCCCTGAATCCGCTGTTCCGACTCAAACCATCAAGCCTGGTGGAATATGGCATGCAGGTGCTCCACCGAGAAGAGCCTGCCACCGTCCATCAGGATCATATTCAATTATTCGTCCGCATCCTCAGTCCAGGGAACGCCAAGAACCGGATCAGCCACTGCAAGGTGGATCGAATGGCAATCCACCTCTCAGTGCTTCTTCTTGTTCTTCTTCTTGCTTGGCTGGAAACGCTGATGCGTTCCCTGCTGCGACTTCTGCTCCTGCTCGGCCTTGGCCACAACCAGAGCCTCTTCCTCAAGCGACATCTCGCCGGCCTTTGAGCGACGCTCGTTCTCACGAGAATGATCGCGCAGTTCCTTCTCCTCTGCTGCAGGAGACCCTGGCGTCGGCATTTGCCTGACCTGCCACAAGGTCTGGCCAAGATTCCATGTGTTGTTGGTCAACCAGTAAATCAGTACGGCGAATGGGAAGGCGATACCGGAGAAGATGTACATGACCGGGAAGATATAGGCCATCATCTTCTGCATACGATATTGTGTACCCTCCATCGAGGCCCGCGGTGTGTTCTTTCTGGTGTTATGGAACTGCGAATAGAACATCGTCAGACACATCAGAGCTATGAAGATGATGATGACGATCTTTCCGGGTCCTTCGGTCGTCGTCAGATTGTCCGAGATGTTCACACCGAAGATTCTGGTCTGTTCGAACTCCTTTGCCACGCTCTGGGTAAAGGCGCCAAGCGGCTCCCTTTTACCCCGCGCGATGAAGGGGACGGCGGAAAGCACATAGAACATCGTCATGAAGACCGGGCTCTGGATCAGCATGGGGAGGCAGGATCCGGCAGGATTCGCGTGGTTGTCCTGATACAGCTTCATGGTCTCCCGGCTTGCCGCCTCTTTGCTCGCCGGATCCTTTTTGCCTTTGTACTTGTTCTGTATCTTCTTGAGCTGTGGCTGCAGGGACTGCAATCTACGCATCGAGCGCATCTGCTTGATGAATAGCGGCAGGATGCACAGACGGACCAGAACGACCAGCATCACGACCGATATCGCCCAGGCGACACCTGGGCCGCTGGGGAAGCCAATCAGCGTAAGGAATTTGTGGCACCACACCATGACATAGGTGACAACCCATTCGACAGGTCTGAGGATCCTATAGAAAAATCCGAAAATACCTGTGTCAAAGGTAAACGTATCTGTGACCATCGTCAGGCCATCTCCTTCTCTGGTGCCGACGACGTAAGCCGTGGCTCTTCATGGGCCTTAGACCATCTGAATCGGTAGAACAACGAAAAACGTTGGGGGACATCGTCGATGCCGCCATCACTCCATGGCCTGCACCGCAACAGCCGCAGCACGGCAAGGCTCAAGCCTCTGATCGCACCGAAGCGTTCGACCGCCTCCTGTGCGTACTCCGAGCATGTGGGTAGGTACTTGCATCGTGGTGGGAATAGCGGTGAGACGGCTCTGCGGTACCAGGCTATTGAGACCAGGATGCCCTGTTTGACTGGATTTCTCACGACTGCCGCCCCCGCTGAGTGCAATCGTCATCTGCCCCTGAATGCCGCTTCTCGGCATGCGAACGATTGTCGATGTCCGCAAACAGCTCACCCACCTGTTTGCGCAGACCTTCGAATGGTGCGCGACTGGCATGGGGCCTGGCCCTCATAACGATGTCGCAGCACTGGGGAAGCAGGTCTTCCTGCTCGTTGGCAAGCTGTCGGAAGCGCCGCTTGACGTGGTTCCTCACCACGGCGTTGCCAACCGACTTGGATACGGCAAGCCCAAGCCTGCGTTGGCTTTTCCCTGTGTAATTCTCATCCTTGTCCTGCGTGCGGGCATAGTAATGCACAACAAGGTCCCTACTGACGACCTTGTTCCTGTGCTTCAAGACGGCCACGAAATCACTATGGCTTCTGAGCCGTTCCACGCTTCGCCGGACAGGATTCTTGGTGTCAGGCTGAAAGTGACTTGCGTCCCTTGTTGCGGCGACGGTTGATCACAGCGCGGCCGGAACGTGTGCGCATGCGCAGGCGGAATCCATGCTTCATGTGACGACGGCGGTTGTTCGGCTGGAATGTTCTCTTCATAATTAATGCTCCCGGTTTTTAGCCATACGAAATCACGGCTCGTGATGAGTCAGGCTATACTACGGTACACATCGGGAGTCATCCAGTCAAAACGAAATCGTAAGGAAATGCGTCCGTTATGTGAAAGTGAAGGGATGACGGTGCTCCAAAACGCTGCTATGTCGGTGTATATAGGGGTCAAAGTTATCCACAAATAACACCCATGTTATTCACATTCCAGTCTCCACAACACGCGATGCTGTGGATAACTTAACGGATACGGTGTAAACATGACCTACTGTTACTGCTTGAGGGTGCAAGAGATATCAGAAGGGGAAAGCAGACATGACACAGAATCCGCTCGATGCCACAGCCGAGGCTGCGAGAATATGGGATTCCGTGCTCGATCTGCTGAAACAAAGCAGTTCCCTGACCCCAAGGGATAAGGGATGGTTGGAGGATATAACCCCGGAGGCCGTGTTCGGCACGACCATCGTGTTGTGCGTCAGTAATACGGCGGCTCAGGAAGCCATTCAAAGCAACCTCAACAGGCCATTGCTCCAGGCGTTGAAACTGGTGACCGGCACCGACATGTTCCCCGCCGTCAAAATCGTTCGCCCCACCGTGGTGGAGGCAACCCTGCCGGCGGAGGAGGTCCTTTCGCCGACGACTGCGTCCAAGACACCCGTCGCATCCACGAATACGCCCTTCGGCGGTCAATCGGGTGGGGAGGCGGCCAGGGAATCCACCAGGGACAAGGCTCCGACCCTCGCCGATCTCTCCGACCAGGCCTACCCGCAGCCTCTTCCGATAGATATGCCCTATGAAGAGGCCAATCCGAAACCCTTCTCTCCCGCGACTGCCGCATCGCCCCAGACGCAGGGCTTCAGCCAGACACAAGGCTTCAACATCCCCCAGTTCCAGATGGTTCAGCAGAAGGTCGACAGGGACCCTCAGACCCATCTGAACAGAAACGCCACCTTCGACAAATTCGTTCCGGGCGACTCCAATCGCTTTGCCAGAACGGTTGCCCTGGCCGTCGCGGAAGGTTCCGGCAGGGACTTCAACCCTCTCTGTATCTATGGCAGCTCCGGATTGGGCAAAACGCATCTGCTGAATGCGATCGGCAATTACGCCTTGGTCAAAGACCCTTCGTTGAAAGTCAAATACGTCAATTCGGAGGAATTCACCAACGAATTCATCGACGCCTTGCAGAACTCCACACAGGGAACGGGTCAGATCGCCGAATTCAACCGTCGATACAGGGCCGTCGATGTGCTGCTGATCGATGACATCCAGTTCCTCGGTGGCAAGGAGGCCACACTCGATCAGTTCTTCCACACCTTCAATGCATTGCATGATGCCAATAAACGCATCGTGATCGCATCCGATGTGGCACCGAAGAATCTCAAAGGTTTCGAACAGCGACTCATCTCACGCTTCGATTCCGGGCTGACCGTGGACGTCAAGCCCCCGGACAGGGAGACCCGTGTTGCCATTCTGCGCATGATGGCCTCGATGAACGGTGTGAACATACCCAATGACGTACTGGATCTGATCGCGGAGCGCTTCACGGAGAACATACGTGAGCTGGAAGGGGCACTCACCCGCGTCACGGCGGTCGCAAGCCTGAATAACCAGCAGGTGACCTGCGCCCTGGCGGAACAGACCTTGCAGGATTTCTTCACCAGCGATGTGGAGATCCGACCGACAGATATCATCACCCAGGTGGCGAAGTATTTCCACCTCACCTTCGATGACATCGTGGGCCGGACCCGTACGAAGAACATCGCCCTGGCCCGCCAGACGGCCATGTATCTGGCGAGAGAGATGACCAGCATGTCGCTGGTCGATATCGGCGAGGTCTTCGGCGGACGCGACCACACGACGGTGATGCACGCCTATACCCGTATCTCCGGGGAGATGCAGGAACGGCGTGAAATCTACAACTACGTGATGGAGCTCACGGTGAGGTTGAAGCAGCATACAGGGGAGTAGAGCGGGCGGCAACACGCCCGTATGTGGATAAAAATCGCCTAAGTTATCCACAGTCTTATACACAGATGTGGGTAAAGTCGGGGAATAACTCACCAAATACGGTGGATTACTGGTGGACTGAAAGTGAATTTTTCACTTTTCAATGTGGATATCTCAGACGCTTTCTCTTTTCTGTGGATAAGTCGGGTTGTTTTCCACATAATCGCTACTAGTTATCCACAAGTGTTGCTTGTCTCGCAAGCTTGTCCCCATAAGGCTGAGAGAAGTTATCCACACTATCCACAGGCCTTATGAATATGATTACTTACCCACTTACACCAATTCACACCGCTCACAACAAGCCATCAGCAATGTGCTCCCATAACACATCCATTTAGCTAGAATGGTTTGAGCATTAACGACGACGAAAGCGCATCATGAAAGTTGAAATCAATTCCACGGCTCTTGCCGATGCAGTGGCCTGGGCTACCCGAGTGATCCCAGCCCGTCCTGCAACACCGATTCTGTCCGGCATCAGGCTGGAGGCCATCGACGGCACGCTCCAGCTTTCCGCCTTCGATTACGAGGTTTCGGCACGACATCACATCGAAGCAGGCATCGACGAATCAGGTTCCGCCCTCGTCCTTGGCAAACTGCTCGCCGACATCACGAAATCCCTGCCTTCGGAGAAGACGTATCTGTCCACTGATGATTCGAAGATGACGATCACTTCAGGAAAATCAACCTTCTCGCTTCAACTGATGCCCGAAGCCGAATACCCGGATCTCCCGGTGGTGCCGGCACCACTTGGCCAGGTGGATGCGCAGACCTTCTCCCAAGCGATCTCCCAGGCGACGGTGGCCGTATCCCGTGAGGAGAACCGACCGGTTCTCACCGGAGTCAAAATCGATTTCTCGGGCAGCCGCGTGGTCATGACGGCGACGGACCGTTTCCGTCTTTCCCGTTCGAGTTTTTCCTGGACACCCCAGCAGGCGGATGTCTCGACGATCACCCTCGTTCGTGGATCGCTGTTGCGGGATACGGCTCGCGCCGTGGACGAGCATCAAAACGTCATCATCGATTTCTCCCCTGATACACCGACGCTGCTCGGTTTCGAGAATGCAGGGCGCGTATCGACCTCGCAGCTCATCGACGGTGAGTTTCCCTCGGTGGATCGCCTGTTCTCGGACGAGTATCCAATCCACGCGATCATCTCCAAGCAGGATCTCATCGATGCGATCAAGCGTGTATCGCTCGTCACGGAGCGCAACGCGCCCATCCGCATGGTGTTCTCCGGCCAGGAGCTCGCGCTGTCCGCCGGTGCGGCAGACGAATCCCAGGCCTCGGAAACACTGGACATCGATATGGATGGCGAAGACATCACAGTGGCATTCAACCCCGGATATCTGATCGAGGGCCTGAGCGCCATAACCGAGCCCTTTGTGCGCATGAAAATGACAACGGCCGTCAAAGCCGTCGAATTCAACGGGCAGCAGGAGGCCGATTCGGAGGAATCATTGGATTACCGGTATCTGCTCGTCCCGATGCGTTTCACCGCATGATGCATTGAGGCACTGACTGCAATACCGAATCGTTTGGGGAACGAATCTTGTATATCTCACGTCTGGTTTTGGATCACTACCGATCCTGGGATAGCTGCATCCTTGATCTGGAACCCGGCGTCAATATCCTGCAGGGGAGGAACGGCCTCGGGAAAACGAATCTGGTCGAAGCCGTGGAGGTGCTGTCCACCGGATCAAGCTACAGGGTTTCGTCCTCGGCCCCTTTGGTGCATGTCGGTGATGCATCGGCAACGATCCGCGCGAATGTTCATGCCGGGCAAGGGCAGCAGCTTCTTGAACTGACGATTCCGCTGCGCGGAGCCAACCGTGCACGCATCGATTCCGGTCCCTCGCTCTATGCCCGTGACATCATCGGCAAGGTGAGCTGTGTCCTGTTCTCACCGGAGGATCAACGTCTGGTTTCCGGGGACCCGAATCAGCGACGGACCTTCATCGATCAGTCCTGCATCCAGCTGCAGCCTTCGTATTACGAACTCTTGCAGAAATCCCGTCACATAGGCAAACAGCGCGTCGCATTGCTTAAACAGCTGTCCCAACGACCGGAAGCGATCCAGCAGTCCGCAGCCCTGAGCGGCCTGGAGATATGGACGGGCCAGTTCATCGAGGTGGGCGTTGCACTGACCAAGGCGAGATCGGCTCTGGTAGCTGCCTTGAATGAGGAGTTTTCCAAGACATACTCGCAACTGGCCGGTGATGGGAACCAGGCCAGTCTGGTCTATCAACCCTCATTCGAGGAGGTGCTGTCCGGTGAGAGCCCGGAAGCGGCGATCAGTGAGCACTACCAGCGCTTGTACGCGGGTGAGGTCGCGCGTGGGCAGAATCTGATAGGTCCTCACCGTGATGATCTCGTATTCATGCTCAATGGCATGAACGCCAAGGAGTACGCCTCCAATGGTGAGATGTGGACGCTCGCCCTGGCCCTGAAGCTGGCCTTGTTCTCATTGCTGAGGGAGGAGCTGGATATCGAGCCCATCGTGATCCTCGATGATGTGTTCGCCCAGCTCGATGAGTCCAGAAGGGCGCAGATCCTGGATTTCGCATCGAAACAGGAGCAGGTGTTGGTAACGGTCGCCGCACAGGGGGATATACCCGAATCCGCGGTCGCAAGGCGTATCGATGTGCAGAGCCTGGTTGATGTCCAACATGAGGATCCGCTCCAGGCGTATATGCATCCCGCATCCGAAGGCATCGCTGAACAATGAGCATCCCCATCGACCAACGCCTTCAATTGGACGTGCGGAAACTGCCTGCACGTACATTCGAACGCTTCACCAAGCGTTCGCTGTCGTTGCGGCTGCTCCGCGAACGTTCTGAAAGAGCCTGGTTCAATTTCGGCAAACCGGGGCGTGATCCGAATTCCCTGGCTGGTGTGGTCACGGGTATCGTGCAGCAGGAGGATTGGACGCCTCATCTGAAGATCGCCCAGTTGCGCAATCACTGGGACAGCATAGTCGGGACGGCGATAGCCCAGCACTCCTCCGTGGTGGGCTATGAGCATGGCGAATTGACCATCAGAACCGAATCCACCGTATGGGCGACGCAACTGACGTATCTGGTGCCGCAACTGAAAAACACCATTTCCCAGCGCCTGGGAGACCTACCCGTGGAACGCATAACGGTGACCGGTCCGCACTCCCAATCCTTCCGGAACAAGCGCTTCGGATCCCATAGCTGAAAAAGCCGTGATAGGCACTTCTCATGCCCCGATAGTCCCTATCCGGTGGTAACCTAGCCCTATAGGGTTTGGAGCCCAGAAGGGCTCATTTTTTGCGTTTTAGAGTGCATCGACCGTTTGTGGAACGTTGATAGAACGTTCACAGACGCAGGAAGGAACATCTGTGGCAGAACTCAGTTCAGATTCGCCTAACAATTCCGAGGAAGACAAGGGCGTTATCGATGCCAGTGGGGTGGATGAGGCCCAACTTGAAGATTCGCTGTCGCCGGAGCATTACGATGCCAGCGACCTGAGGGTGCTCGAGGGACTCGAGGCGGTTCGCATCAGGCCAGGTATGTACATCGGGTCCACGGGTCCACGCGGATTGCATCATCTGGTCTACGAAATCGTCGACAACTCGGTGGATGAGGCCCTCGCCGGATATGCAAGTCACATCGAGGTGACGATCATGGCGGACAATGCGATCCGGGTCGTCGATGATGGTCGAGGCATCCCCGTCGATGACGTTCCCGGAGAAGGTGTCAGCGGCGTCGAGGTTGTGATGACCAAGCTCCATGCCGGCGGAAAATTCGGCGGAGGCGGCTACGCGGTGTCAGGCGGTCTTCACGGAGTCGGTATTTCAGTGGTGAATGCCCTGTCCACTCGGGTGGACATCGAAGTGCGCAGGCAGGATTATCACTGGACGCAGAGCTTCGTCAGTCAGCGAGCCGAAGCACCGTTGAAACAGGGCGCGGCGATGGGTGAGGACGAGCATACGGGTACTTCGGTGACCTTCTGGGCCGATCCCGCGATTTTCGAAACCACGAAATATGATTTCGAAACCCTTCGCAGCCGCTTCCAACAGATGGCCTTCCTGAACAAGGGTCTGAAGATATCCCTTACGGATCTGCGTCATGTCGATTCAGCAGGGGACGAGGTCACCGGGGACGGCGACAACGTCACCGAGGAACTGCACCAGACGGTGACATACCAATATGCGAACGGCATCAAGGACTACGTCGCATACCTGGTGAAGTCGAGGAAGGCGAATCCGGTGGAGCCCGATGTCATCGACATCGAATCCGAGGATATCGATCTCGGTATTTCCGCCGAGATATCGATGCAATGGACGACTGCCTACTCGGAATCCGTCCACACCTTCGCCAACACGATTTCCACAACCGAGGGCGGAACCCACGAAGAGGGTTTCCGCGCAGCTCTGACCACGATGGTGAATCGTTATGCCCGCGAGAAGAACATCCTCAAGGAGAAGGACGAGAACCTTTCAGGTGACGACGTTCGTGAAGGCTTGACCGCCGTGGTTTCGGTCAAGCTCACCAATCCGCAGTTCGAAGGGCAGACCAAGACCAAGCTCGGCAATTCGGAGGCGAAGACATTCGTTCAGCGGGTGATGAACGACAAGCTCAAGGATTGGTTCGACTCCCACCCGAGCGATGCGAAGATGATCATCCAGAAGTCCATCGAGGCCTCACGCGCACGTATCGCCGCCAAAAAGGCCAGGGAGAATACGCGACGCAAGTCCATATTCGAAACGGCGGGCATGCCGGACAAGCTCAAGGACTGCCAGTCGAACGACCCACGAGAGTCGGAACTCTTCATCGTGGAGGGTGACTCCGCAGGTGGTTCGGCCATCCAGGGCCGCGATCCGCTGACGCAGGCGATCCTTCCGCTGCGCGGCAAGATCCTCAACACCGAGCGTGCGAGCATCGACCGCATGATGAAGTCGGATACCATCGAATCCCTGATCACCGCCGTCGGCGGAGGATACGGCGAGGATTTCGATCTCGATAAGGTGCGTTACCACAAAGTCATCATCATGGCTGATGCCGATGTTGATGGCGCGCATATCGCGACGTTGAACCTGACGCTGTTCTTCCGCTACATGAGGCCGATGGTTACCGCCGGATATGTGTATGTGGCCATGCCTCCCCTGTACCGTCTGAAGTGGACCAAAGGGGCGCATGACTTCGTCTACACCGATGCCGAGCGTGACCGCGTGCTGGCGCAAGGCAAATCCTCCGGAAGGCAGCTGCCCAAGGGTGAAGGCATCCAGCGGTACAAGGGCCTTGGAGAGATGAGCTATCAGGAGCTGTGGGAGACGACGATGGATCCGGAGCACCGCATCCTCAAGAAGATACACATCGAAGACGCCGCCCAGGCTGATGAGACCTTCACGATGCTGATGGGTGAGGACGTCGAGCCCCGTCGTCTGTTCATCCAGCGCAACGCGCACGACGCGCGTTTCATCGACGCCTGAGCCGGCGCTGCCAATGACGCTCCCGTATTGCGGATGCGTCGTATGAGACATCGAAACGAAGAGAAGTTGAGGAATTACAGTGGCAGATGATACCCATTCACAGAATCCCGATGAGGGGCAGCCGCGTGAGCCTGATGGCTCGCTTGAACCATTGAGTCCGCAGGAGCTCGACAATACGGATTACGGCCTGCTGAGCGGTGAGAGAATCCAATCGATGGATTTGCAGCAGGAGATGCGTGAATCATATCTGGCCTATGCGCTCTCGGTGATTGTGGAGCGTGCCTTGCCTGATGTGCGTGATGGCATGAAGCCGGTGCACCGTCGTGTGATCTACGCGATGTACGACGGAGGATACCGTCCCGATCGTGGATACAACAAGTGCTCGCGTGTGGTCGGCGATGTGATGGGAAAGTACCATCCTCATGGCGATTCGGCGATCTACGACACCTTGGTGCGTATGGCGCAGTCCTGGTCGATGCGGTATATGCTCGTCGACGGGCAGGGCAATTTCGGATCCCCCGGCGATGATCCCGCTGCCGCCATGCGTTATACCGAGTGCCGCATGGCCTCCTTGGCAATGGAGATGGTTCGCGACATCGATAAGGACACCGTCGATTTCGCTCCCAATTACGATGGCAAGACGCAGGAGCCCACAGTGCTCCCCGCCCGCTTCCCGAATCTGCTTGTCAACGGATCGGCCGGCATCGCGGTCGGTATGGCGACCAACATCCCCCCGCACAACATGCGTGAGGTCGCCGAAGGCGTCCATTGGGCGCTTGATCATCCCCAGGCATCGCGCGAAGAGCTGCTCGAAGCATTGCTCGGCATCATCAAGGGTCCTGATTTCCCCACCGGTGCGACGATCCTCGGCCATAAGGGTATCGAACAGGCGTATCGAACAGGTCGCGGCCTGATCACGATGCGTGCTGTGGTCAATACAGAGGAGATCAAGGGGCGTATGTGCCTGGTGGTGACCGAACTGCCATATCAGGTGAACCCCGATCGTCTGGCCTCCTCGATTCGCGAGGGTGTGAGAGACGGCAAGATCCAGGGCATCGCGGATATGCGCGATGAGACCTCGGGACGCACGGGACAGCGCCTCGTCCTGGTGCTCAAGCGTGATGCGGTGCCCAAGGTCGTGCTCAACAACCTGTACAAGCATTCGCAACTGCAGCAGACCTTCGGTGCGAACATGCTGGCCCTGGTGGATGGCGTACCCCGCACGCTTTCGCTCGATGCATTCCTCCGGCACTGGGTGGCGCATCAGTTGGACGTCGTGGAACGGCGCACCAGGTATCTCAAGCGGGAGGCCGAGGAACGCGACCATATCCTTCAGGGCTATCTGAAGGCTTTGGACATGATCGACGAAGTCATCGCGCTTATTCGCAGGTCCCCAGACGTCGAGTCGGCCCGTAGCGGCCTGATGGGTCTTCTGGATGTGGATACCGTGCAGGCCGACGCCATTCTGGCCATGCAGCTGCGTCGTCTTGCGGCTTTGGAGCGGCAGAAGATCATCGACGAGCATGAGGAACTCATGCGTCGCATCGCCGATTATGATGATATTCTTTCCAAACCCGATCGCCAGCGTGTCATAGTCGGTGATGAGCTGGATGAAATCGTCGCGAAGTACAGCGATGACCGCCGTACCAAGATCCTGCCGTACTCCGGAGAAATGAACGTCGAGGATCTCATCGCCGAAGAGCATGTGGTCGTCACCGTCACGCATTCGGGCTTCATCAAGAGGACCAAGGCCGACGAATACCGTGCACAGCACCGCGGAGGCAAGGGCATCAAGGGGGCGAAGCTGCGTGAGGATGATGTGGTCGATCACTTCTTCCTGACCAGCACGCATAACTGGTTGCTGTTCTTCACCAACAAGGGGCGGGTCTACCGGATCAAGGCCTATGAGATTCCGGAAGGTTCGCGTGATTCGAAGGGCCAGCATGTCGCCAACCTGCTGCAGTTCGGACCTGAGGAAAAGATCCAGCAGGTGCTCTCGATCCACGATTATGACGAAGCGCAGTACCTGGTGCTTGCCACCCGTACGGGCAAGGTCAAGAAGACCCGCTTGAACGAATACGATTCCCCGCGACAAGGCGGCCTCATCGCCGTGCGTCTGATGGATCTCGAGGATTCACCCGACGGCGTGCAGGATGAGCTGGTGGGCGCTGCGTTGTGCAATGCCCAGGATGACATCATTCTCGTCTCCCGGCTCGGCATGAGCGTCAAATTCCCTGCGCAGGACGACACGCTTCGTCCTATGGGGCGCCAGACGGCCGGCGTGCAGGGGATGCGTTTCCGTGAAGGCGATTCACTGCTGAGCATGGATGTGGTTCCTGAGGAGTCGGACGAGGATCTCTTCGTCGTGACGAACGAAGGCTACGCGAAGCGAACCGCATTGGCGGAATACCGCTTGCAGGGGCGTAACGGCTACGGTGTGAAGGCGATTCAGCTGGTCGAAGGACGTGGATCCCTTGTCGGTGCACTGGTGGTCGGTGAGGAGGACCAGGTCCTCGCCATCATGAAGTCCGGCAAGGTCATTCGTTCCAATGTGAATGAGGTCAAGCGCACAGGCCGAACGACCCAGGGCGTCACACTCGCCAAGCCCGATAAGGGTGATGAGATCCTCTCGATCGCACGCAACGAGGAGAGTGAGGACGATCCTCAGGAGAACGATGGGCAGCCGGTGACGGAGGGAACAAGTACGGAATCTGCTGAGATTGTGCAAAAGGCGGCCGAATAGACCGTCAGGTCAGCCAAGACTGATAGCCTCGCAACAGACGCCAAAGGCAAATCGAACAAGGAGAAGCGATGAGCCAGAATACAGGTGAGCCGATCGACTCACATGAGGGGAACGACGAGCACCAGGAGCAACCAGGACGCACCGCTCGCTCCTTCTCATCGAAACCGTTGATCAGTACCGAAGCAGCCAAGGAGCATGAGGCTGAATCAGGTGGCAGCAAGCCCATCCAGATGGGGTCCTTCAAACAGAGCCCGTCATTGTCGGCCAACAAAAGGCCCTCGGTTCCCAGAGCCAGGCGTATGCGCCTGTCTTTGACCAGGATCGATCCATGGTCGATTACCAAGGTCTCGTTCCTTCTGGCGATTGCCGGTGCCATCATCCAGATCGTCGCCGTGGCCCTGATCTGGCTCTTGCTCAATTCCATCGGACTCTTCGACAATGTGACCCAGCTTATTTCCAAAACGGGTTTGGATGCCGGAGGATTCGATCTGAGCAGCGTGCTGAGCCTGAGCACCGTGCTGAGTGCCGTCACGATCTTCTCCATATTCGAGGTTGTTCTGGTGGTGGTGCTGGCTACCATCGTGGCCTTCCTGTACAACATCGTCAGTGCTCTCGTCGGTGGCGTTCATGTGACGCTGGGTGACGACTGAGATTTATTGCAGCTTTCATGAGACGCAGGCACACCGCATTCACGGCGGTGTGCCTGCGTTGTTATATGCACAGCCGATCGGGAATCCTGCAGTGCAGTGCCGGGATGCCATCATGTGATGGTCTGTGCATAGGATGATATGAGGGAACGACCGAGGAGGGCGGGCGATGATCAGGACCGGGACAGCGGATCAGGGGGATGATTCCGTCAGGATACCCGGGCGGGATGGATGGCATCCTGATACCGTCATACCGGGCTATGAATGCAAGACGGTGGCACTGGCGAGCCGGATCGAAAACGACGCCATTGCGACCTTCGTCCGCAAACAGGTCATCGAGCCGATTCGGGACGACAAGGCTCCGGGCCGCTGGATGCATCGCCTACGATCGGCGATTTCGGGCAAAGACTCAGGACAACAGGAGCAGGCGCCAGCTCCACGGGCGATCATGTATGTGCACGGGTGGAACGATTATTTTTACCGCACCCATGTCGCCGAGTTCTGGGAGAGCCTGGGCGTCCGTTTCTATGCCGTCGATCTGCGTCGTTACGGGCGCAGCCTCCGCCCGGATGAGACGCCCGGATATATCGAGGACCTGCACGAATACAGTGTCGAACTCAATGCTCTGCGTGATGAGATCGTCGATGATCTGGGTGATCGGGTTCAGATCATGCTCGTGGCGCACTCCCAGGGCGGGCTTATCTCGTCATTGTGGATGAATGCCGAACACCCCGATCATGTGACGGCCCTGGCATTGAATTCTCCGTGGCTTGAGCTGCAGGGCAACCGCATGCTGCGCATCGTCTCCACTCCCGTGCTGAAAGGGCTGCTGCTCAGAGGAGGGCGGTCGGTGCTGCCGATTCCCGATCCCGGTTTCTATCAGAAGACCATATTGCACGCCCTCGGCGGCGAATGGGAATACGATGCCTACCCCTTCGAAGGCGAACAGCAATTCGTGCCGCGGGCAGGCTGGCTGGAGGCGATATACCGTGCACAGTCGGAGATCTCCGGAGGTCTGGATATCTCGGTGCCGGTTCTGGTCAGTACGTCGGATCGTTCGATGATGCAGCTGACCTGGGATGAGAAGATGCGCGAGGCGGACACGGTCCTTGACGTGGTCGCGATACGCGAAGCCGCCATCAGGCTGGGGGATTTGGTCACGCTGGCCAGGATCAAGCATGGGATCCATGATCTTTCGATGTCTTTCGCGAAGCCGAGACGTGAATACTTCTCCATGATCGCCAAATGGGCTGCCGATAATGCATGGAATCGCGAGTTCGACGATGCGGGGCTTCATGATGCCCTCGATGCCGTCAGCGACGCGGGGGTTCCCTGGACGGCTTCGGATTCCGGACCTGCGGCTGCACAAGTCCTTCGCCAGGACGATGGTGCCGATGAAGAGTCCGGAATAGTCTGAAAACCATGCTTGGATTCCTTGGATATTTCAGTGTGTCATTCATCACCGCGGTGGCTGTATGGCCTTTCGCGTCATTGCTACTGACGGTTCCCATACTCGCGCTGATCTATCACCGGTACCATGCCTTGCATTTCACCTCGGCATTCTCAGCGTATCTGGTGGTGTTGTACCTTCTGGCTCTGGTCTGCTTCACCCTGTGGCCTATGCCCGACAATCCCGCCGCATTCTGTGCGAGCCACCATCTGCATGCACAACTGAATCCCTTGGAATTCCTCAATGACCTCTCCTATGGCGGGCTGTCGGCTGTGCTGCAGATTGTGATGAACGTGCTGTTCTTCGTCCCTTTGGGCTTCATCATGTCGCGGGTATTCCGTTGGAGCTTCATCGTGGTGCTGCCGATGAGCTTCGCCTGCTCCCTGCTGATCGAAAGCGCGCAGCTTACCGGGGTATTCGGGTTCTTCCCCTGCTCGTATCGATTATTCGATGTGGACGATCTGCTGTGGAATACCTTGGGTGGCGTCATCGGTTTTCTGATTGCCCTGGCTTTTGCCAAATGGGTTCCCATGCGCTCAAGGGCCTCCGACGCTGTGGTGACCCAACCCGGATTCATTCATCGTCTGGTGGCTTTGGCGATCGACGTGGTGTGCATCTACGGTGTCTCCTTCACCCTTGGTCTGGGATTCGTCGTTCTGGTGGTGAAGGCGGGAACATACGAGTTGAACGGCACATACGCATTCGCCGGAATGACGGTGACCTCACAGTGTCTGCGGATGACGGTGCTCGCTATCACCGGTCTGGCGTTTCTGCTCTTTGAACTGGTGCTCCCGGTACTGAGCCGGGGGCAGACCCTAGGTGGACGATTCACGCATATGACGGTGGAGGGGAAGCCGCGTAGCGGGAAAAGGCGTGCGGCTTTTTACGCCGGGCGCACCATTACGCTCGCCGCCGTGATCGGCCCGTGGGGAGTTCCGATGCTCTCACTCGGCCTGATATTGATACTGCTGGTATTTTGGCTGGTGAAACGCCAGATGATCTACGATCTCATCTGATCGAATGATCAGCGGCATTGCCACCGGGATCGTCCACCTATGGCATGTGACGCCAACGCGGGCTCCCACATTGGCGTCACATGGCTTTTCCGCACGTCCTGTTCGGTGAACGATCCCTGCGGCAACGATCAGCGACCCTCTTAACGGGCGCTTTCCTCCGTGATGATGGCCTTGAGCACATCCAGGGCTTCATTGAGCTCTTCGTCGCTGATAACCAGCGGGGGCAGGAGTCTGATGACATTGCCGTTGATACCGCACGTCAGGATGATCAGTCCGGCCTGCATGGCCTTCTTGACGATCGCGGCGACAAGAGGCTTGTTGGGTTCCATGCTGCCTGGCTTGACGAATTCGATGGCCTGCATGGCACCCAGACCACGGACCTCGGCGACCGTATCCAAGGTTTCGACGAGAGGCCGCAATGATGAGTCGACCAGCTCGGCAATATGCCTCGAGCGTGCATTGAGATCCTTGCTCTCCATCATCGAGATGGCCGCAAGTGCCGCGGCGCAGGAGACGGGGTTCCCGCCATAGGTGCCGCCGATGCCTCCGGGCTGAACGCTGTCCATGATTTCAGCGCGTCCTGTGACCGCCGAGATGGGCATGCCGCCGCCCAAGGCCTTCGCTGTGGTGATGAGGTCAGGGACCACACCGAAATGATCCGATGCGAACCATTCGCCGGTACGGCAGAATCCCGACTGGATCTCATCGGATACGTAGAGCACCCCGTGCTCGTGGGCCCATTCGGACAGCGTTTTGAGGAAGCCTTCGGCCGGAACGACGAAGCCACCCTCTCCTTGCAGCGGTTCGGCGATGATCGCGGCGACGTTGTCATGGCCGACGAGCAACTCGATTTTCTCGATGCTGGCTTTTGCTGCTGCCACACCGTCCGCTCCGAAGGCATCGCGAAGTGGATATGAATATGGGACCGGGTAGATGTCGGGCGCGAAGGCGCCGAAACCCTGCTTGTACGGGGAGGATTTGGTGGTCATCGCCATGGTGAGATTGGTTCTGCCGTGGAAGGCGTTCTCCATCACGATCACCGCGGAGCGACCGGTGTATTTGCGGGCGATCTTCACCGCGTTCTCCACCGCTTCGGCCCCGGAATTCAGCAGCACGCTTTTCTTGGGGAAATCCCCGGGAGTGTGCTCCGCGAGCTTCTCGCACACATCGATGTAGCTCTCATACGGGGTTGTCGCAAAATTGGTGTGCGTCAGTTTGGCAACGGCACCCTGAACGGCCTCGACGACCTCGGGCGCTGCATTGCCCACTCCTGTTACGGCGATGCCCGCGGCGAGATCGATGAAACGGTTGCCGTCAACATCGGTGATGGTCGAACCGGAGGCTCTTTCGGCGAAGATGGGCATATGGGCCCCGACGCCCGCGCTCACATACTGGTGATGTCTGGCGGTCAGCGCCTGCGATTTGGGTCCCGGGATCTCGGTGAGGAGCTTGCGGGCCTTCTGGGGAACATCTGATGCTGCTTGGATGGTATCTGCTGACATGATTGTTGTTCTTTCTTTTCAATGATCGTTGGATGCTGTGGAGATGATTGATGGTGTTGCGTATGCCGGGCGAGGGTTTCCCGCTATTCGAAGGAGGTCGCCACCGCGCTGATGTCGTCGTGGGCATGGCCCTTGTCGTCCGATTGGGCATACAGGTCCATGACCAGTGAGAGCAGATCGCTGCGGAAACCGACCGACTCCATCACTGATTTCATCAGACCGAGGTCCTTCTCCAGTGCCGAGACCTCGAATTGAGGGCTGTAGTCCTCGCTGATGGCCTTGCCTCCCTTGATGTGTGCATATGGGGAATCCGATGTTCCACCGGCGATCACGTCGAGGAAGAGCTGGGGGTTGACGTGCTGACGCTCCAGCACCTTCACGGATTGGCAGGCCGCCGCGGTGATGCAACCCAACCAAAGATTGCAGGCCAGCTTCACCGCGGTTCCGTCACCGACCTGGGCACCGCAGTGGACGAGTTTCTTCGAGATGGCATCCAGGAAGGGTTTGGCTTTGCCGAACAAGGCCTCATCACCGCCCCCGATCAGAATGAGCTGTGAGGAATTCGCCTGGTCTTTGCTGCCCATCATCATCGTTTCGATGAGATGCAGATCGTGCGCCTCGGCGAATTCCCGCGCCTGCCTCGCGCCTTCGGTGCCTATGGTCGACATCTGCACCCATACGGCGTCGGCCGGTGCGTGCTGGTATGCCTTCTGCAGCACATCGAGGACGCTTCCGGCATCGAACACCACGATGGCGATGATGTCGGCCTGTGACACGGCGGTAGCGAGGTCGGATTCCGCATGGAGGGAATCGCCTTCGAGTGCTTGTGCGCGTTCAATCGTGCGGTTCCATGCGCTTACCGAGAAGCCCTTGGATGCGGCCACTGTCGCGATGCCGCTTCCCATGATGCCGGTACCTAATACGGTGATGTTCATTGCTTTCCTTCCAAACGATTGCTGACCGGTGCCCGATGGGTATCGACCGGGCACCGGATGTATGGACCTGTCCTTCAGTCCGCTTCGTATTCAGGTGGATTGTGTTTGAATCCTTTGGTGAGCACGGCGAGGATGACGATACCGATGGCAAGCCATGACAGGCCGAGGACGAGCGCCTGCTTGTCGAGATTGATCAGGAGATACGCACAGAAGATGGCCCCGAGTACCGGGAAGGCGATGTTGCGCAACCAGCCGCCGCTCATCAGGGTGTTTCTGGTCTCCGGCTTCGCCTTGACATACGATGCGATAACGCTGACATTGACCAATGTGAATGCGGTGAAGGCTCCGAAGTTGACGAAGGATGTTGAAGTGGCGACGTCAAGAAACATCGAGATCAATCCGACGATACCCACGAGCAGGATGCTGAGGACCGGTGTGTTGAATTTGGCGCTGAGGCGTCCGAAGATCCTCTTCGGCAGAACGCCGTCGCGGCCCATGACGTAGAGCAGGCGCGAGGCGCTGGCCTGTGTGGCGATACCCGACGTGAACTGGCCGAAGCACAGACCGGCGATGAAGATCGCGGTGAAGAGGTTGCCGCCGATCTCCCCGGCGATCTCGAAGGCCGCCGAGGAGGTGTTGTCGAAAACGCCGCCCGGATGTACCAGCTGGGTGGTGTAGGCCACGATGATGAAGATCAATCCGCCCACGGCTGCAACAAGCATGATGGCCTTCGGCATGGTCTTGCGCGGGTCCTTGGTCTCTTCGGACAATGTGGTGACGGCATCGAATCCGAGGAATGAATACGCCGCAATGGCTGCGCCGGCAACCACTCCGGAAACACCTGAACCCGAACCGATGAAGGGCTGTGTGCTGAAGGCCGAAGCGACGCCACCACCCATGATGACCGTGCGCAAGGAGAGCACGACGAATATGCCGATCACCAGGGCCTGGAAGCTCATCAGTGCGAAATTGACCTTATCGGCCACGTTGAGACCGAAGATGTTCAGCGCCGTGGTGATGATGACGAAGCCCAGAATCCATACCCAGATGGGTACTCCCGGGAATTCGGCGTTGAGATACGACGCTCCGATGAGCCAGACGACCATGGGGAGAAACAGGTAGTCGAGCAGCACCGCCCATCCCACGAGGAAGCCCAGTTTCGGGTTGATCGATTTGCCGATGTAGGTATAGGCGGAACCGGATTGGGGATAGAGCACCGACATGCGGCCATAGCTGCCCGCGGTGAACAGCATGGCGACCAGTGCGACCGTGTACGACATCGCGGTGGCGCCGTGGGAGAGTTCGGCGATGACCCCGAAGGTGCCAAGGACGATGATCGGCGTCATATACGCCAATCCGAACATCATGACGGAGCGTAGTCCCATGGTGCGTTTCAGTCTGGGTTCCGCCGTGTGCTCTGACGTGACGGCATGCGCATCGGTTGCTGCTGGTTCTGCGGTCATCTCGATGCTCCTTTCTATACTGCGGGTGGGTTCGATGGAGTGTGGTTAATGTTGTTGCGGCTGCCAGCGCAGAGGCTTGATATGCCCTTCATAGAGCGGCAGCGGTATCTCGGGATCATCAGGTCTGAACTGTTCCCAAAGCCGGTTGCTCCCTGCGGTGCCGATGCGTCGTACGCGACTGACCGCATCAAGATCGATGGTGTCGATGAGGAGTTCCTCATCGCTGCCTTCGCTGTCGTGCAGAATCTCCCCCTCCGGGTCGACGAGCAGGGATTGGCCTACGCCCTGAGGTGCGGCTGCGTTCACACTGGCGACGAAGACCTGGTTCGTGATGGCCGTGGCCCGGGCGAGCACAAGCTCCTGCCTGCGATCCGGGGTTGTGGTGCGTACCAGATTGACGATGATGTCGGCACCGAGCCAGGCGACCTGCCGTGATAGTTCAGGAAACCATGCGTCGTAGCAGACCGTCAGTCCAAGGCGTCCTTTCCCCGGGATGTCAATCACGGTGAAGGAGTCGCCAGGTGTGTACCGCTCATATGGCCGCCAAGGGCAAATTTTGCGGTAGCTTCCGCTGAGTTCACCCGAGGGGGAGAACACGGCGGCCGTGTTGTAGATCCCACCCTCGGGATTGCGTTCGCAGAATGTTCCCGGGATGAGCCATATGCCGAGTTCCTTTGCCAGTTCCGCGCATCGTGCCGGCAGGGAATCCGCTATGAACTCCGTCTCGCCGCCATTGGATTGCGGAATATCGACAGCGGCATCGAGTTGTGCCTGATTGGCCTCATCCTCGCCGGCTGTCCCGGTACCGAAGAGATGCATTTCCGGGAAGGCCAGAAGATCGATCTTCTTCCCATCTCGGGCCGATGCCTCGCATATGGATCTCACGCTCTGGCAGAAATGATCGAATGCCGAGGGATCGGAAAGCTCTAGTTGCGCGTATTGCGCCAAGGCGATGGTCAAGGTGCGTGCGTTCGTTGTCTCGCGTGCTGCCATCTCATATCCTTTGCCGTGAAGTGTTGAAATCGTCCCAGAAGCTTCGATCTGAAGCGTTGCTCTAAACGTAGAAGTACCCGAATGCAAGATATATGGCCTATTTGGATAAAATATGGCTAATATATGTCCGTATAGTCCATGTTTCATCCTTGCGGTGGCATGCATCCCGTGATGTGGTGCCAAGCCCTGCGTCCTGGGATGTGATTCACATGGTCGAATCTTTGGGGGACATATGACGATTTCCTTACGGGGTCTGCTGGGCCAATCCGATCTTCATCTGGAGGTCGTCGTCGCAGGGCATCCCGAATCCGTTGATGCGCCGATATCATGGGTCCACTCCACCGAGCTCGCCGACCCGACCCCGTATCTTGAAGGCGGAGAGCTGATCCTGCTCACGGGGTTGGCCATGAAGGGGAATGAGGCCGATGAGGATCAGCGCCAATACGCCAGAAGATTGGTGAAGGCGGGCGTCCGGGGGATCGGCTTCGGTGTGGGGGTCAGACACCGCGAAATTCCCGCATGGCTCATCGAGCAATGTGAGCGCTACGGACTGCCGCTGTTCGCCGTGCCGGCGCCCACGCCATTCATAGCCATCACCAAAGCGGTGTCCAGAAAGCTCACGGATGAAAGACAGCGCGGTTTCACGCGCTCGTATCATGACCAGCGGCAGCTGATGCGTTCCGTGCACACCCTGTATCCGGTCAGTTCGATCGTTTCCAAACTGGCCGAAATCGTCGGCGGATGGGCGGCGCTGATCAATCCGGCAGGAACGGTGATCGAATCCTCGCATCGTTTTCTTCCCGTTGAGATCAGCGCCCTCGGCGATGCCCTGACCTTCAGCGTCCTGGGCGAGGCCAAATTCATGAATGTCAAAGGATATGACGTCGCCGTATTCCATGTCGCATCACCGGCGGGTGATACCTTGGGATATCTTGTCGCCGGGAGGAAAGGGTCCACCGGTTCCCTGAACCACACCCCCGTCGCGGCGGCGGTATCCCTGCTGTCACTGGCGATCAGCCGTTCGACCGACGCGAACAGGGTGCTCTCGCGCTTGAGGGCTTCGATGGTCCGCAGATGTCTTGAGGGCCGTGCGAATTCAGTGCGCCCATATGCCCACGATCTCTGGGACGGGATGCCTGCCGAGCCCCTGTGCGCGATGCGTCTGGTCGGGGATATGAATGCCTTGGAGGCAGCGCAACGGCTCGTTGAGCCTTTCCGAAAATCACTGGTCAAGAACCTCAATCCAGTGGTATTCGGCATGGTCGAGGACGATCTGTGGGTTATCGTCTCGCAATCGAATGCGACGGAATGGGTGAATCAGCTCAGCAGGGACAGTGGTGTCGTGCTTGGTGTCTCTTCCGGATCGACCTGGTATGACATGGCGCGGGCCAGACACGAAGCGTACCAGGCCGCGGCGGAGGCGAAGACGACAGGTGCGGCGAGCATGCAGTACGGGCAGGGCAGTGGTGCGGGGGCTCTGGAAAACATGCTTGAGCCCTCCCTGCTCCGAGCGTTCGCGGACCTCAAACTCGCACCCCTTCGAAATGTGGTCTTCAATCTGTCGACCGGGCCGCATGCGAACCGCGAAGCGGGTGATGGCGCGGATACGTTGAGCGTGGGGGCGATCGATGTATTGCGTGCATGGATCGAGGCGCGTGGAACGATGGAGGAAGCCGCCAGGAAACTCGAGATTCACAGACATACGATGAGCAAATACATGACCAGGATCGCCAGGTTGCTCGCGGTCGATCTGCAGGATCCCGGCACTGTGGCCGAGTTATGGTTCGCATGCAGGTACGCCAGACCGGATGAGGCGTAGGCCCCGCCGGTCGCCCATGTGTAACATGGCGGTGATAAGCAAGGGATAGCATGCCAAGACATACGATTATCGAAGCAAAATATAGATTTTCATACGATATACAACAAATATTCCGAATTGCACTCAGATAAGGGGATCACTGATGTCTCAGTATGCAGTCACCAATCCAGCGACCAACCTCGTTGAGGAAACTTTTGAATCATGCACGGATCAGGATATCGAGAATGCACTTGATGCCGCTGCCCAAGCCTATGCGCAGTGGGGACGTCGGACATCCAAAAGCGAACGTGCGGATCTGCTGGCGAAGGTCGCGGACATCTACATGGATCGTCAGGAGGAACTGGCCACGATTATCAACCACGAGATGGGCAAAAGCATGGAGGAATCCCGTGGCGAGGTCGAATTCGCCAGCGAGATCTATCGCTACTATGCCCGCAATGGCGTCGCCTTCCTTGAGGACGAGCCTATAGATCGGGTTTCGGAGGGCTCCGCCGTGCTGCGCAAAATGCCGATCGGCGTACTGATGGGGGTCATGCCCTGGAATTACCCCTATTACCAGGTGGCGCGCTTTGCCGGGCCGAATCTGATGTTGGGGAACACGATACTGCTGAAACATGCTTCGATGTGCCCCAAGTCGGCGAAGGTCATGGGGGAGATATTCCTTGAGGCCGGCTTCCCGGTCGGGGCCTACACGAATGTCTTCGCCAGTTTCGAGCAGGTCAACACGATCATTGCGGACCCGCGTGTCCGAGGCGTCTCATTGACCGGCTCCGAGCGGGCCGGCGTGAAGATAGCGCAGGAGGCCGGTGCGAATCTGAAGAAGGTGGTGTGCGAACTCGGGGGCAACGACCCCTTCATCGTCCTGGGTGCGGAGGATCTCGACGATGTCGTCGAGGCCGCCGTCGTCGGCCGCTTCGAAAATGTGGGTCAGGTATGCAATGGGGCCAAGCGATTCATCATCCTTGACTCCCTGTATCAGGAATTCCTCGGCAAATTCAAGGATGCCGCCAGCAAGGTGACGCTGGCCCCCATGTGCTCCCTTGCCGCCGCCGAGCATCTCAGCGCACAGGTGCACCATGCCTTGGACGAAGGGGCGAAGCTCGAACTCGGCAGTGCCGAGAATGACGGCGCATACTTCCAGCCGACGATTCTGACGGACATCCCTCAGGGGGCATCCGTCCGGTATGAGGAATTCTTCGGGCCGGTGGCGCAGTTCTACTCGGTGGCTTCGGAGCAGGAGGCTGTCGAGCTTGCCAACGACACCCCTTACGGGCTTGGTTCCTATGTGTTCAGCGCCGATCGCGAGCAGGCCTTGCGGGTGGCTGATGCATTGGAGGCCGGTATGACCTACATCAATGAAGCGGGTGCTGATTCCGCGGAGCTGCCCTTCGGAGGGGTCAAGAATTCAGGTTTCGGACGTGAGATGGGATCGCTGGGAATCACGGAATTCGTCAATATGAAGCTGGTGACCAGCCGGGAGGACCGTGCCTTCTGATCGGGGCCGGTCTGGGGTCTGCCGAGGCGTGCCCGGATTTACCACACGCCCCAGTCGTAGCGCTGCATCTCCAGGCGCATGTAGGTGAAGAGTTCGGTTCTGGCGATGCCGTCGATTTTACGGATGTGCCTGTTCACCACTTCGAGCATGCTTTCGTCATCCTCGCTGAACAGCTCGGCGAGGATGTCATACCGTCCCGTCGTGATGACGATGTAGTCGATCTGGCGGATATCCCGTAGCTGTCTGGCCACATATTCGATGTCCCCATTAACGGTGATGCCGACCATGGCCTGTCTTTTGTACCCCAGTTCCAGGGGGTTCGTGACGGCGACGATCTGCATCAGGCCTTCATCGATCATCTTCTGGACACGAAGCCTGACGGCCGCCTCCGAAAGGCCAACCGCCTTACCGATGGAGACATACGAACGTCGTCCATCCTCCTGCAGTTGAACCATGATCTTCTTATTGATTGCATCGAGCTGTGGGCGCTCGCCTCGTGATTCCATAGCGCATATCGTACCAATCTGAAGCGGTCGGAAGGGTTTCCACACGCCAGTACGGGCATGATTGCCGGGAAATCCGATGGTTGCGAGATCGGATACTCCGAATACGGATTCTTCCCCATCGCTATATACATTATGGAAACCTTCAATTAATCTCATTTACACGCATGAAATCAAAAGAAATTTAGTATATGACCACTAATTAAGTCATAAATATTTAAAAAGGCTTTCTAAACAGCAAGTCCAAAAGGGGGGTGGATATGCCTAATGCTGAAGTACTGACCATCAATGCAGCGGACAAGACTTTCACCACACGTTCAGGCGAAAGCATTCACGCCATCGACAATGTGAGCATCGAGATACAGCCCGGTGAATTCTTCATACTGCTCGGTCCTTCGGGCTGTGGGAAGACCACCCTGCTTCGTGCGCTCGCGGGTCTTGAGGAACTCGACAGCGGGGAGATATACCTGGGCGATCAGCGCCTGGACGTGCTCCCACCTCACCGGAGGCCGGTGAACACGGTGTTTCAGAGCTACGCCTTGTTCCCGCACCTGAGCGTCGAGGAGAATGTCGCCTTCGGGCTGCAAATGGACAAATTGTCGAAACGGGAAACGGCGGACAGGGTCCACGAGATGCTTGATCTGGTTCATCTCTCGCAGAAGGCCAGCAGCCGGCCCTCGGAGCTCTCCGGCGGTCAGCAGCAACGCATCGCCCTGGCCCGGGCACTCGCGAAAAGCCCCAAGGTGTTGCTGCTTGACGAATCGCTTTCGGCCCTGGACTTCAAACTCAGGCGCGAGATGCAGGATGAGCTCAAGAGTATTCAGCGGCATACCGGCATCACTTTCATATTCGTGACCCACGATCAGGAGGAAGCCTTGTCGATGGGGGATCGCATCGCGGTGTTCAGCCAGGGCAAACCTTCCCAGATCGGTACGGCACAGGATATCTATGATGCCCCGAAGACCCGCTTCGTAGCCGATTTCATCGGTGACATCAACTTTTTCGAGGGCACGCTCGCGCAGGATGGCGTGGTGGAAAGCAACAATGCGCGCCTGAAGCTCAGTGAGGATGCCGCATCCGTGGGTGTCGGCAGTGCGGTCACAGTTGCGGTGCGGCCGGAGAATATGCGTCTGGAAGAGCCACGCGAAGGCCTGCTGCAAGGCACGTTGACGTCAAAGGTGTATATGGGGACCGACATCAGGTGCCACGTGCGGCTCGCCTCCGGGGGGCACGTGCTGCTCCGCGTCCCACCGGCCCTGCAATACGGCCGCTTCACCGAGGGATCCCAGGTGTCGATAGCCGTGGATCCCAAACACACCCGGATCGTGGAAGGCTAGCC
Source organism: Bifidobacterium psychraerophilum (assembly GCF_000741705.1). Lineage (GTDB taxonomy): Bacteria > Actinomycetota > Actinomycetes > Actinomycetales > Bifidobacteriaceae > Bombiscardovia > Bombiscardovia psychraerophila. Next base: position 105,844 of record NZ_JGZI01000008.1, read on the forward strand.
TATGGCTGCACCAACTGCGCGGCCCCTCAAGCGAAGGGGCGGAAAAGCGAAAGCCGGCGTCGCGAAACCGGGACGGATCTCGGGCATCTTCGCATTCCCGGCCTTGCTGGTCTCCCTGGTCTTCACCCTCGGTCCCATTGCGGTCATCGCCGCGTTCTCCTTCATGACCCAGCCCGAAAAAGGCGGAGGCGTGGTGTTCGCCTTCTCCACCGCCGGGTGGAAGCAGTTCCTCTTCTCCGAGGACTTCTTCGGCAATGTGAGTTTCGATTCCCGATACCTGCAGGTGTTCGGTACCGGACTGTGGCAGGCTCTGCTGACGACGGTGGTGTGCATCGCGCTGGCATTCCCGATCGCGGTGTGGATGGCGATGAAAAGCGAGAAAACGCAGCGCGCCCTCCTGCTGTTCATCATGATTCCCTTCTGGACCAACCTGCTGGTGCGGACCTATGCCTGGATTCTGATGTTCAACGAGAACGGTTCGGTCAATACCGTGCTTGAGGCGATAGGAATCGGCAAGAAGACACTGCTCTACACGCCCTTCGCCTCAGCCGTGGGTCTGATCTACACCTTCCTTCCCTATGCCATACTCCCCTTGTATTCGGCGGTCGCCGGATTCGATTTCCGTTTGGTGGAGGCCGCCTACGATCTGGGTGCGACCAAAGGAGTGGTGATTCGCAGGATTCTGTGGCCATCGGTCAGTGGTGGGGTGCTCTCCGCAATCGCGCTTCTCTTCGTGCCGGCCTTTGGATCCTATATCCAACCGGTGCTGCTCGGTGGTGGAAAGGTGCTGATGCCGGGCAACCTCATCGCTTCGCAGTATGCCGAGGCGCGTAACTGGCCCTTCGGCTCGGTGCTCTCGCTGATCGTGCTGTTGCTCACCCTGCTGGGGGCGGGGCTGGTGACGGTATGGGCGAAGCGGTCAAGCCAGAAAGTGAGTCTATCCATATGAGTGAAAACGCAAGGAATATGGTGAGGGACACCGCTACGGCACATTCGTCACGAAAGGCCTCCCCACGGCGGTCTGCCACGGCTGTCCCCGCAGGAACGCGTCCTGCCCAAACAGCGCCGAAGCAACCGTGGTTCAGGCGTGATCCACTCAAACGATTCCCGGGATTTGGTTTCATCAGCGTCATGGTGATGGCTTTCCTCTATCTGCCGATGCTGATCGTCGTTGTCTATTCCTTCAATGGCGGCAATCAGGCGTTGCTGTGGAAAGGCTTTTCGCTGCGCTGGTACGCCCAGGTCTTCACCAGTGAGGCGATTATCGATGCCACGCTGGTCTCGCTTAAAGTCGCTGTCATCGCGACGGTCGTCTCAACGGTGCTCGCACTGGCCTTCGTCCTCTCCGCGGAGAAACTTTCCCGTGCTGGCAATACGATGGCCTCCCTGCTCCTGGACGCCCCGATCGTGATCCCTGAAATCGTGATGGGCGTTGCGACGCTCTCCTTCATCCGGCTCCTGGGCATGAGTCCGGGCTTCTGGCCGCTGGTGTTCGCACATGTGACATTCTGCATTCCTTTCGTGCTGATGCCGCTGCGCGCCAGACTGCAGAATCTCGACCCGGCCATTACCGAGGCCGCCGCCGATCTTGGCGCATCCAACGCCACCATCATCGCCAGGATTCAGCTGCCCTTGCTGATGCCGGGGATCCTCTCCGGCGCATTGATGGCATTCGTGACATCCCTGGACGATTTCATGATCTCGAATTTCCTCACATCGGCAGGATCAACGACCTTGCCGATCTACATCTTCGGACTGATACGAAAAGGAATCAACCCTTCACTCAATGTTGTGGCGACACTGCTGCTGATGCTGGCGATCGTGATCGCGGTCGGTACGTCACTGATGCAACGCAAGGAGGACGCATGAAGAACAATGCCCGTGGACGATTACATCAAGCGCTGGCACGAGGCGGGGGTATGGCGGCGGTCATCGCGCTCGCACTGCCGCTGGCGGCATGCTCGGGGGGTGTGGGGGCGGTGGATGAGGCCTCAACCTCCTCCGCTTCGGGAAAGTACGTGGAGGCGAGCAGCGGAGAAGTGCACCTGTATACATGGTCGGACTACTTCCCCGACTCCCTGGCCAAGAAGTTCAAGGAGGATACGGGGATCAGCCTTTCCATCGACTACTTCGACTCGAACGAAACCCTGCAAGGCAAGTTGCAGGCGACCGGAGGGGCCGGGTATGACGTGGTGGTGCCATCCGATTACATGGTGCAGATGCTTGCCGATGAACATCTGCTGCTGAATTTCGATGCAACCTCACTGCCTAATTTCAAGAACATCGAAACCAGCTTCAGAAAACCATATTATGACAAGAAGAACGCCTATTCGGTCCCCTATATGTATGGAACGACCGGTTTCGCCTACGATTCGAGCAAAATAGATGCCGCCGATGCGCCGACCTCGTGGAAGGATTTCTTCAATCCTCCGTCCTCGGCCGGGCCGATCCAGCTGCTTGCCGATCAGACCGATGTGATCAACGCCGCTTTGCGTTCCATAGGTGCCGAACCCTGCACCAGCGACCCCTCCGAGCTGCAGGCCGTGCAGGATCTGCTCACCTCATTCAAAAGCAAGGTCGGGGTCATCAGCTCGGATAACATCGTCGATCGCCTGAGCGCCGGCGAAGAGGCAATGGGCATGATCTGGAATGGCGATGCCCACCGGGTCAAAGAGAATCTGTCAAGCATGGTGTACGTGTATCCGGAGGAGGGCCTCACCCGTTTCGAAGACAATCTGGTGATTCCCTCGGGTGCCAAGAACGTCGATCAGGCGAAAACCTTCATCAACTGGATGCTTGAACCTGAGCATATGGCCGAAGCCTCGAATTACACGGGCTTCAACTCGGGAATCACCGGCGTGGACGAGTTGCTGAGCGATTCGATGAAAAACGATCCGGCGATCGTGCCTCCCTCCGATTACGACAAGGCGGAGGTGGTCCAGACCTGTTCCAATGACGTGGTCAATAAATACACCAAGATCTGGGAGAGCTTCAAAAGCTGACCCGATGTGATTGCCGCTGCCGCAGGCCGGACAGCAGCATATAAAACCAACAGACGCAGGCCGGTCACTATGGAGAACAATAATGACGACGACTTTCCCGACCGCAACGATCAATGCACACCCGGTCACGCTGGATTCCTCACGCATCAAAGAGCTGATCGGCAGGGAGGAGAGCAGACTGGATGCGCGCACCACCGCATCGAAAGCCATGTATGAGCAGGCGCACCATCATCTTTCCGGTGGTGTGGCATCAAGCTATCAGCTCAGGGACCCCTGGCCCATCTATCTGGAAGGTGGTTCAGGATCCAGGGTCTGGGATGTGGATGGCACCGAATACTACGATTTCCACAACGGATTCGGCTCGATGGTGCAAGGCCACGCCCATCCTCTGATCGGCAAGGCCATAGCCGAGCGCTTCCCGAAGGGTACGCATTTCGCAGCCCCCACCGAAGACGCGATCGTCGTGGGTGATGAGTTGGCTCGGCGCTGGGGACTGCCGAAATGGCGATACACCAACTCGGGCTCGGAAGCGACGATGGATGCGATCCGCATAGCCCGCGCGTATACGGGACGCGACACGGTCATGAAGATATTCGGCTCCTATCACGGTCACCATGACACGGTGATGGTCTCCATCGGCTTCCAGGACTATGACGACATCGGTCCGGCCGACAACCTCACCTCCATACCGTATGGAGCCGGTGTTCCCCAGGCGACGGTGGATATGACAGTGGCGGTGCCCTTCAACGATGCGGCTGCGATGGAACGCAGGATCCAGCGGCTCCAGACGGAAAACAGGCTGCCCGCATGCGTCATCATGGAAGCGGCGATGATGAATCTGGGCGTGGTGTTGCCGGAGCCGGGATATCTGGAAGCGGTTCGTGAGATAACGGCGCGGTATGGCATCGTATTGATTTTCGACGAGGTCAAAACAGGCCTGACCATAGCCGCAGGCGGCGCCCGTGAACGTTTCGACGTGCTGCCGGACATGGTGACGATGTCCAAAGCCCTCGGCGCGGGACTGCCGATGGGGGCCATAGGAGGCACCGAGGAGGTGATGAGCGTTGTGGAGGATCACTCCGTCTATCAGGTCGGAACCTACAATGGCAATCCCCTGTGCGTTGCCGCCGCGCGCGCCAACCTGCTGGATGTACTGACCCCTGATGCCTACGCCCATCTCGATCATCTCAACGCCCGGATCATCGAGGGCTGCGATGATGTGATCCGCCGGTACAACCTTCCCGGATACACCGTGGGTATCGGCTCAAAGGGATGCGTGACCTTCTCCGAGTACAAGGTGGTCGATTATCTGACATACCGCCAGAACCAGCGTGAGGACCTTGCCGACCTGGCCTGGTTGTTCAACATGAACAGGGGCGTGTACATGACTCCCGGACGCGAGGAGGAATGGACGCTGAGCATCATCCACGATGATGCCGCGATCGATGCCTATGTCGAATGCTTCGACGAGATGGCACACGAACTCACCAAGGACTGAAGGCCATTGGGCGCACACCGTCGTGAGCGCGTCAGGACCGCTGGGCCGTGCGGGCCGGCGTAGTCGAGGGATCTGTGTTCCGATAGGATCCGGCCCTCGACTACGCCCGGGATGACAGCTAAGCTATGAGGGCTTGGGGCAGAGGTGTAATACGATGGGTCAGGCCGGAACGTGCCGGTCTGGGAAGAAATGGGAGTGGAACGATGCAGGCCGTCAGTCTGTATGCCAGAATCTTTGAGATTCCGGGAGCGAAATCATTTTCCGCAGCGGCAGCTTTGGCGAGGTTGCCGATATCGATGATTCCACTCGGTACGGTGCTTGCGATCAATGGCATTTATGGGGATTGGACCAGCTCGGGCATCGTCAGCGCACTCAATGTGATTGGCATTGCAGCAGGAACGCCGATGTTTGCTCGGCTGTTTGACCGCTACGGGCAGCGTTCGGTCGGCAGGATCGCCTTGGTGCTCTCAATCAGCAGCATGCTGGTGTTCGCCGGAGCTGTGCTGTTGACCGCTCCGTTGTGGCTGCTGTTTTTCCTTGCTTTTGTGATGGGAGCGACACAGTTCTCCTTCGGCGCCTTGGTGCGGACACGTTGGTCGTGGGTGCTGGAGCGTTCCGGCCATGGTGAATTGCTGACAACCGCCTACGCCTTTGAATCCGCGGTCGATGAACTGATTTTCATCATCGGTCCGATCTTCGCCACCGTCCTCGCGACATCCGTGCATCCTGTTTCACAGTTGTTTGTCCCCGCACTGGCATTGCTGGTGGGTGGATTCGCTTTCTTCGCCCTGGTTTCCACCCAGCCCGGCATCGCGCGCATCCAGAACGCGGAATTGGACACCTCCCTCGGCCACGGCGATGCAAGGGGCGGGGAGGGAATCTCGCCGGATGCTCCGGATCCGCAAACGCAGGAGATCCCTGGAGCCCCCGGCCGTCCCGGAGGTGGGCGGAAGCGAATCGCGGCCGCCATCGGCAGGGTCCTTCCGGTGTTTCCGGGCATCGTCGCGGTGATGTTCAGTTACATGCTGTTGAATCTCGCGTTCAATGGCTATGACGTCAGTATCGTCGCCCTCACCAAGGCCCAAGGCAAAGCCGGACTGGTGGGTGTGATGGTTGCCGTATTCGCCGCGGGATCGATGGTTGGGGGGCTGCTGTATGGGTCTCGTAATTGGAAGGGAACTCTGTGGGCCAGGTACGGCATATTGCTGTTCATGCTCACGCTGGGCTATTTCTCCTTCCATCTGACACTGGCCAATCTTCTGGTGCTTGGTGCCTTGCAGTTTGTGGCCGGACTGTTTATCGCGCCAACGATCGCGACATGCAATATGATCGTGCAGCGCGGAGTCCCACCGCGTCATCTCACCGAGGGGCTTTCATGGCTGAATGCGCTGGGCGCGCTGGGGGCATCGCTTGGTTCGGCGATCACGGGCGTGGTGCTCGATTCCTATGGGCCTGAAAGCGGATTCGCGGTGCCGTGGATCGGTACGCTGATAGCCTGTGGCATCGTCGTATTGCATATCGCGATTGCCAGGCGCAGAAGCCTGCGGGAGCGGTGATGCCGCTGCCGCAGGGTGTTCAGACCGCTGCGGTGGACGCCACGGTGATGAAGGCCGCCACGGCATGGCAGGCATAACCGATGATGGTGCCTGCGTGGAAGACCTCGTGGTATTCGAACCATCCCGGCAGGGGATTGGGTTTGCGTATGGCGAAACACACGGCTCCCGCAATATAGGCGGCGCCGCCTGCGGCGAGGAGAACCGTCACGGCATGCCCGTGATTCGGAGCATTCCATAGCAGCGGGAACAGGACGACCGCGGCAAGTCCGAGAATCACATATATCGTGGTGAAAAGCCAATCGTGGTTGTCATGCCAGATCGCGTGGCAGATGGAACCGAGCAATGCGGCGGACCATACGATGATGAGGTACGGCCACCGCAACGGGGTCTGCAGTGCGAGGAGAAACACCGTATTGGTGCCTGCGATGATCAGAAAGATATTGGCGTAGTCGATTTGGCACAGGATGATGTTCATCCGTCGTCCCCAGTGCCCTACGTGGAGCAGCGCGCTATTGCCGAATAGCAGGACGGTGCTGACCGCATATACGGCGGCACCGGCTTTCATCGGGCCCCAGGGGGCGATGCAGATCAGCACTATCGAGGTGATGATGCTGATCGGGAATGCGATGAGGTGGAGGATGCCACGCAGCCGTGGTTTGCGGATGAGATCCGAGACCTGCTGAGTCGCGGGAGCTTGTGCTTGTGGCCTTTTTTGGCCGGATTCGAGCGACCCAGCCGCTTTGGCCGGTGCGATCTGTACGGGAACTGCCCGCGATGCAGTGCTCATGACTACCACCCTACGCTTTGGTGATGTAACGATACGATGACTTGCTGCTGGTGAATATACAAATTAGCACCGGGAAATCAACGATTCTTGAGAGCGTAATGAGCGTGCGGTGGGAAGGCGGTGGGAATGTGATAGGAACGCCGGAGGCCCAGCCCGGCATGCATGTGAGCGTGTTCGGGATGGGCACATCGGGAGGATGGTCGTCTACAGCACGTCCGCACGGGGTCCGGTCATCGGCCTCGGGGTCCGGGGCCTTCTGCGCAAACGGATTTCCGAAAGCACGATCGCTAAGAAGATCAGGGCGAAACCCACGAAGCTCGTTGCGGTGACCTGCTCATGCACCAGCAGGACGGAGAAGAGCAGGCCGAAGAGACTTTCCGTGCACAGGATGAGGGAACCTTGTGCCGCCGGTACTTTGGAGAACGCGAGATTCTGGAAATTCTGCGCGATCAACGTCGAGGCGATGATCAGATAGGCGAGCGAGGCGATGGTGGTCCATGTGAAATCGCCCGCTCCGGGCAGGGGATCGGTGATGAGGGCGCCTGAGGTGAAGAGCATGGCGGCCGTGAGAAATTCGATCAGGGTAAGCATCAGCATGTCGAATTTTTTGGCGAACATGCCTGAAAGCACAAGATTCCCGGCGAAAAGCACCGCACCGATCAGACTCAGCACATCACCCTGGCCCAGGCTCAGGCCCTCGCCGAGTTTGGGTATGGCGATGAAGCCCACGCCGAACAGACAGATCAGTGCCGCGAGTATATGTCGGGCGGCCGGTCTCTGCCGGGTGACGATCCACACGAGGAACGGTACGAATACGCAATACGTCGCCGTAAGGAAGGCGTTGCGACCGGGCTCGGTGACTTCCAGGCCTCGCATCTGGAACATGAATGCGGCCCAGTAGGAGACGCCCAACAGCACGCCCGGGACGATCAGATGTGGAAGATGTGTTCTGCGTATTCTCCGCCAGAGCAGTGCGACCATGATCAAGGTGCTGAGGCAAAGACGACAGGACATCATCCACTGCACCGAAAGCGATTCAAGTGCGATTTTGGAAAAGGTGTAGCCGCCTCCCCAAGCGGCCGCCGCTATGACAAGCATCCCCCTGGCGGTCCATGGTGAAAGGCGCATCAATTCAGGTTCTGCGGTCCCCACGGTTATGAGTCTAAGCTGCCCGGAGCCCATGCCACGCCGAGACGAAGGGATGATCGGGGGAGGCTCTGTGAAGCCCCGTGCCGCAACCTCGTCCGGGCTGGGCTATGCTGTCGGGCGAATTGTGTGGGGCATCCCCATGTGTGTGACGATGGGCGCATGGGATCAGCGATTATGGACACGTCTATCGACGTATCGGGAATACCAATGGACACTTCGAAACCGGTGCTGGTGACGGGAGCCAACGGCTATGTGGCGAGTTGGGTCGTCAAAGGCCTGCTGGATGCGGGTGTGAGTGTGCACGCCGCAGTGCGCAATCCCGGGGACCGCAACAAAGTGGGTCACCTGCTGGATATCGCCAAGGGGGCACCCGGACGCCTTGAGCTGTTCGCGGCCGATCTGCTGGATTCCGGTTCCTATGCCGCGGCGATGGAGGGATGCTCGATCGTGTTCCACATGGCATCGCCATTTGTGCGCGATGTCTCCGATCCCATGCGTGATCTGGTGGAGCCCGCGCTTGAGGGGACGCGTAATGTGCTCGGTACCGTATGCGATGTCCCCGATGTGCGCAGGGTGGTGCTCACGAGTTCGGTGGCCGCGATTTATGGCGATGCCGTGGATGTGGAGCAGCGGCCGGGCGGCATCATCACCGAGGAGCAGTGGAATGACACTTCCTCCACCGATCGCGAGCCTTACTCCTATTCTAAAACGCTCGCTGAACGCGAGGCCTGGCATATGGTGCAGTCGCAGGATCGCTGGAAGCTGGTGACCATCAACCCGGCGTTGGTGATCGGCCCTGCGCTGAATCCCCATCCGACGAGCGATAGTTTCACGATCGTCCGGCAGATGATCGGGGGCACCGGCCGCATGGGCCTGCCTCGGATCGGCGTGACGGTCGCGGATGTTCGGGACGTCGCGAAGGCCCATATCGCAGCGGCCTATCTGCCTGGGGCGAGCGGACGTCACATCATCGCGGCCGAGGATACGGATACACTCGCGCTCGCGCAAAGCCTGAGACCACGCTTCGGCAGCAGCCTGCCTTTGCCGGGTCGCGCCCTTCCGAAGGCCCTGGTTTTGGCCGTGGCGCCGATGATAGGCCTCAGTCGGGCGTATGTTCGGCGCAATGTCGGCCATGTGATTCGGGCGAATGCGGGCAAAAGCCGTCGCGAACTGCATATCTCCTACCGGCCGGTACAGGAATCGATGGAGGATATGGTGGAAGGCCTGTTGCGCAGCAGATAGCGAGGCATATCGGAAGACCGCGCTTGCACCGGGTCGGGCATGGAGCGCATATCGTCAACCGCGGCCGCCTCCGTGAAGGTGATCCACCGCCCCGCGTTACAGGAAGGCCTTCACAAGCTCCTTGTCGTCAGGATTGGCGTTTACGGCCGAGGACGAGATGCTCCGAAGGATGTCGGCGAGGGTGACATGCCTCATTTCGTTTTCGGCCGCTTCCTGAAGGCGTGCGTATTGCTTCTCAAGCGCCTGCTGAATGTTCGCTCCGATGATGCAGCGGGGATTCGTATGCTCGTCCACCTCGATCAGCCGGGTATCCCCCTGCACGCTGGTGAAGACGTCATACAGCGTGATGTCTTCCACGGGGCGGCTGAGCGTTGGTTTCGGACGACCGTTGACCGTGCGGATCAGCCCGTGCTGACGGAGCAGACCCATGATCTTGCGCACGTTCGTGGGGTTGGTCTCAATGCTTGCCGCCAGAATGTCGCTGGTGACGGAGTCCGTGTCTGAGAAGACGGCGATATAGGCAAGGATATGCACCGCATCGCTGAATCGCGTGGAATACCTCATGGCAAACGCCTCCTGTGCAAACCCCTCATCGGCTGAATCCGAGCGTTCCGGCCGAATCCGGCTCGCTCCGTCTGGACTGGATCACATCCATCCCAACTTGACTGGACAGAGGAAATTATATATTCTCTACCTGTACATTAAAAATATACAGCAAAACCGGACACTTGTCTCCCGGTGTGTGAGACCCCAAGCAGTCGCATGCATGTACGAAACAGGTGGGAACGGATGAAAGCCTTGCACCGCAAGGGTGCAGGGGACGTGCATGAAAGGGAGTCACCATGACATATTTGGTTACAGGAGCGACCGGCGGTCTGGGCGGTTATGCGCTTCACTATCTCAAGAAACTGGTCCCGGCATCCGAGATCGTCGCGTTGGTACGCGATGAGCGGAAGGCGACGGCACTGAAGGATCAGGGCATTGAGGTGCGCGTAGGTGACTACGGCGATCCTGCTTCGTTGAAGCAGGCCTTCGCAGGAGTGGACAGGCTGCTCTTCATCTCGGGAGTCCCGGGGGACAGGCAGGCACAGCACACGAATGTCGTCAATGCCGCCAAAGAGGCCGGTGTCTCCTTCATCGCCTACACGAGTTTTGCGAACGCCACCAACGTGGACAACATGCTGTCGGTCGATCACCAGTTCACGGAACAGCTGATCGAGCGCTCGGGACTGGATTACACCCTGCTGCGCAACAACTGGTACTTGGAGAACGAGACGCCCCTGCTCAAGGCCGCGCTGCATTCCGGTGAACTCGACTTCGCGGCAGGCGATGCGACGGTGGGATGGGCATTGAAGCGCGAATACGGCGAGGCGGCGGCACGGGTGCTCTCGGGCAAGCAGCACAACGCTCAGATAGTCGAGCTCTCCGGCAATGCGGTGACCTACACCCAGTTGGCCGAGGCGCTGTCGCAGGCTGCAGGCAAGACGATCGTGGCCCGCGCTCTGGATGACGAAGAATTCGTGAAGGCATTGGGCGAACAGGGCCTTCCCGCTGAGGCTGCTCAGGGCATTCTCGGCATACAGCAGCTGATCAAGGCAGGCGATCTTGAAGTGGAATCCAAGGACTTCGAAGAGGTGCTCGGTAAGCCGCTCACACCGCTTGCCGAGGCCCTCAAAGAGGTTCTGGGTCTGTAGCTCGTTCGAAGATGGATGGGGTTTGAGAGTCCCGGCAACGGTTCATACCGTCGCCGGGACTTCTGATTATGGACGAGCACAGGGGGTGCGGCTTGATGTATGTCGAGGAGCAGGGGAATGGTACGCCGTTGCTGCTGATTCATGGTTTCGGTGTGGATCATCACATCCTCAACTCGTTGAGGGACGCGATCGGTGAATCCGGCGGATGGAGACAGATACTGATAGATCTTCCCGGGCACGGCAAAAGCGCGATCGGCGATGTGCAGAGCTCCCAGGATGTTGTTGATGAGGTGGAGGATTGGATCCATGAGCATCTGGCAGGTGAGCGCTTCGCGGTGATCGGCAACTCCTTCGGCGGCATGGTCGCTCGGTGCATCGCGCATGATCTGCGCTCCCAGGTGCTCGGCCTGGCCACATTGGCCGGCGTGTTCGTGGCCGATCATTCCAAACGAGACGTGCCACCGCAAACGGTTCTGCATGAGGATCCTGAACTGATCGCATCGCTCGGTGACGAAGGCGAGGACTATGCGCAGATGGCCGTGGTGCAGACCGCGGCCCATGCCAAGGATTTCAGCGTGTATGTGCGTCCCGGCATCGAAGCGGCGGACAGAAGGGCGCTGCAGCGTATATCCGCCGACTACTCACTCCCGCAGGAGCCGGAGGACGCGCATCCGGAGCCTTTCACACAGCCCAGCCTGTTCATCACCGGTCGTCAGGATCAGGTGGTGGGGTATGCGGACGCATGGAGACGGATCGAACATTATCCCAGAGCCACATTCAGCGTTCTTGATGCCGCCGGTCACAACGTGCATCTTGAACAGCCGAATCTCAGCGGGGCGCTCGTGCTCGAATGGCTGAGCCGTATGGGATCGGCCGATTACTCGTCCTTCACGACGGGATCGGGGTCGGGAATCTCCTCGGGCTTGTAGCGCGGGAGCCTGCTGGCCGGAATAATCGCGATGGCGCTTACGGCCGCCAGCACCAGCAGGCCGGTTTTCAGCGCGGAAAGACGCGCCTGTTCGTTCAACGACACCGCGGCATCGACCTGCTCCGGTGTGGCCGTCGTGCCAGCCAGCACCTCCTTGAGATGATCGTTCGAGACGAAGTTGGTATTGTCCAGATCGACCTGCGAGGTCAGGTCCTGCGGCAGGGAGAGATTCTCGCTGTCACTCAGGGCGACCGTGATGTTCCCCGCCAGCAGGCCGACCATAAGCGCTCCGGCAAGCGCCGTGCCGACTGCCGATGCCAGGTTCTGGGTGGTGCCGCGTATGGAGCCGACATCACCGGCCAACTCCTTGGGGGCCGAGGTGACCAGCACGTTGAATACCAGGGTGACCAATGAGCCTTGTCCGACGCCGAAGATGAACAGGCCCAGTATCGTGGGGAAGGTCTCCCAGTTGTTGTTCACCACGTAGGCGAGCCAGAGCAACGCGAAGGTGGTGAGACCGAAGGAGAACACCCCGATCTGGCGTGGGGTGAAGCGTTTGTATACGCGGACGACCAGCATGGCGGTGAAGAACACCGTCAGATTGAATGGGAGCATGGCCATCGATGTGCTGAACGCACTCCTGCCCTGGACTATCTGAATGTACAGCGGGATGGTGAAGTTCAATGCGGCCTCCAACGCCACCACGACGAACATCGCGAATACCGCGGAGCGTTCGCGTGATGACTTCAGAATGCCGAGCTCGACCAGGGGCTCCTTGCCCTCTGCCGAACGCCTGCGCGTCCACATGGCGAAGAGCTGAACGAGGATGATGCCGATCACGATGAGCAGAGGGGCCGGTGAAGCCCCGAGAATCGTGAAGGGTGCCGAATCCGTGGCCCTGAGCAGACCCCAGCCATTGAGGTTGTTCACACCCAAGGTGAGCATGACGATACCCAAACCGATAAGAGGCGCTCCGACCAGATCGATATCCAGCGTCGCATCGCCATGGTCGCCGCGCAGACGGAAGCTGAAGGCGAACACGGTGAGGGCGAGCACCAGAACGATGGCGAACACAGGTCGCCAGCCGACGAAAGTCGCCAATGTCCCGCCGATGAGGAAGGCGCTGACACCGGAAAGAGCCCGTGCCGAGCCCAGTGAGCCGATTGCCGTCGCCTGTTGGGCGCCATGATAGTTCTCGGCGATCAAGGCGACCAGGGAGGGCACGATGATGGCGGCGGAGGCGCCCGCAAGAGCCTGGGCGACGATAACCCACACCACTGATGGTGCCAGCACCATGCACAGCGCGGAAAGGGCGAAGATGCCCACCACGACGCGGAATATATGCACCCAGCCGATGCGCTGACCGAGTTTGGCGCCGACCATGACCAGCGCCGCGACCACCAGGCCATATGTCACGATGGCCGTGGACACGCTGGTCGGCGGGACGCCGAAGTCCTCGACCATGCCTCCCATGGAAACGGGCAAAGCGGCCACATTGAAGGACATCAGCACCTGAGCGAGGAATAGCCCGACCATCGGCACCCACGAGTTCCGTGTTGTCGCCGCGAATTCCGTTGTCACAGGTGACTCGTCTGTTGTTCGTGCTTCTGTCATTGTTCCTCCCATGGATCCTTCAAAGACCATTCGGTGTTTAGACGTCTTTCCTTACTCATGTTTCTCGGCGCCCTCTTCGTCCACATCAGATGATGCGGCGCCGGGTGAAGAGGCGAAGAGATTCAACCCCAATGCACGAGACAGATATGCCGCCGCGACCTGGCCTCGTACGCTGTTGCCCGCTTCATCCAGACGTGGCGCGTAGCTTCCCACGGCCCCTTTGCCCGGTGCCACGGTGAGCAGCCCACCGGCGACGCCGGATTTGCCCGGTAAGCCTATTTGGACCAGCCATTCCCCCGAGCGCTCGTACAATCCTGCAGTGGCCATAACGGCCAGGGCGTCGCGTGCGACCTGTTCGCCGACAATACGTTTCCCGGTGACCGGATTCACCCCGCCGTCCGCAAGCGTTGCTCCCATGACCGAGAGATCGTGGGCATCGACCAGCAGAGAGCATTGCCGGGTATAGACATCCACCGTTTCGTCGCTATCGCCCTTGAGATACCCATAAGCGTTGAGCAGCCTCGCGATGCCTTGGTTGCGCTGATTGGTGAGCGCCTCGGATCGGTAGACGTCCTCGTCCATAGCGAGTGGACGGCCTGCGAATGCCGAAAGCCCCGACTGGATGAATTCCCACCGTTCAGCGGCGCTGTTGCCGGGAACGCATGAGGTTGTGGCTATGGCACCGGCATTGACCATCGGGTTCAAGGGGTGCCCGCCATTCAGTTCAAGGGCCATAACCGAGTTGAAGGGGAGGCCGGTCGCATTGACGCCGATGGTCTTGAGCGCGGCCTCATGACCAATCACCTCGCAAACCAAGGCATACACGAAGACCTTCGAGATGGATTGGATGGAGAAGGCGTGGTCATACGAGCCAAGCTGATGGACGCGGCCATTCCTTTCAGTGATTGCGATGCCGAAGACCTCCGGGTCGGCGTTGGCCAGGGCGGGGATGTAGTCCGCCACCTTACCTTCGTGATGCCGGAATGCGCGCTCGCGGGCGCGTTCGAGAATGCCGTCCACCTCCGATGCGGCGGGCAGCCTCCCAGTGGCCGCATACTGACGAATATCCGAAACATCAAGATCCCACATTGGAACACCTTCCCCCTACAGTGCACACAACAACAGCATAGTTGATTGATCCGCCTGCAAGGAGAATGCTTCCATTGGGATTGGTGCGCTCTCCGTGCATGGTGTGAATGTACGGGCATGGGGAAACGGCGATCCGAAAACCTGGGATGGATGATGATTCGAAATATCGCGGGGGAGAATGGCCCCGGCGAAGAGAGAAGAAGGGGAAACCGGGGCCTGATAACAGTATGCAGGCGGTGTCTCCATGGAACGGGTGGAAAGGCATGGAGTTTGCTGGCAATTATGTGGCGAAGATATGAAGCCGAAGCATCAGGTCACTTTCCGGTCGTGCGCCTGAAACCCTCCGGGCCTTCCACGCCCCGGTGCGTCCGATCCCTGCGGTGAAGGGCATGGGTGTTTATGCCAGGCAGCGTCTGCGCAGTTCGTGGGCCAACGATTCGCCGTGGTAGCCGGCCTGGATAAGCACATGCAGCAGTATTCTGGTCTTCTCCGGCGAGAGCAGTCCTCCCGGAATCAGCCCGCCTTCGATCAGATCCGATTCGGATCCCGGATAGGCATAACTTCCGGTCGTGGTGACACCGTGCACCGGTTTGCGCACGAATGCGACGACCGTTCCCTGGCTTGCGAGTCTCTTCGCACTCTTCGCCGCACGCTCGGACAGCCGTCCGGCCCCGGCACCTGCGATGACGATCGCCTCGACCTGCGGTGTTCCCTGTGTGGCGAAGGCTTCGATCGCGCAGCCGTCGTCATCCAGCGTGGCGGTGATGACGGGGATGCGTACCTGCACATTCCGGTCGGGCGCGGGAAGAGGCGGGAAGTGAAAGGCCGGTGTGAGCACCTTGGTGACGCTTTCTGCATCCACGCGTGCGAGCGGTCCCCAGCCGGGGGAGGTGAAGGCGTTCACCCAGGTTGAGTCGGTTTTTTCGCAGAGCGTCGCGCTATGCACATGATCGGCGAAATAGATGAGTGTGCCGAGTCCGCGGAGAGAGCTTTCCGCGGCGCAACGTATCGCACCTGCGAGATTTCCGGGACCATCCGAACCGGCCACATCCGAGGGCCGCATGGCTCCGGTGAAAATCAGTGGCTCTTCACGGTCCCAGAGCAGACTGAGGAAAAACGCCGCTTCCGCCATGGTGTCCGAACCATGCGTCAGGACTACACCACAAGCCCCGTCATCCACTTCGTGACGGGCGAAATCCAGAGCATCCAGCAGAGTCGGTATGGTCATGGATGGCGATCCCACCAAGGCTATATCCCGTGTGCGCGTGCTGATACCGTATTTCTCTGCCAGGTCCCCGGTCTGGGACTCCACGCCCTGGGTGGGGATTGCCCCCTCGTCATCGGTGTTCGTCGTCATGGCGATCGTGCCGCCGAGGGCACCGACCGCCACCACGGTTTTCGAAGTGATTGCCATGATGGTCCTTTCCGTTTGCCCGGTGGAATGTGCGGGCGCAGCAGGTGGCCCAGGCATCGGCGGTGGTGTCGCGCACCTTCGTCCGGTGCCTGGGCCAGCAGGCTTATCTATCGCATCGTGTGTCGGCTACTCCACCAAGGTCTCCTGGATGGATGCCGTTTTCGCATAGGATTTCTTTCCGACGGCAAAATAGTACGCCGTTGCGATGATCAGCCAGATCACACCTGCGATGAGGGTGTTGCGTCCTGACTCGCTGAAGAGCTGGCCGACGTAGA
This sequence comes from Bifidobacterium psychraerophilum, assembly GCF_000741705.1. Taxonomy (GTDB): domain Bacteria; phylum Actinomycetota; class Actinomycetes; order Actinomycetales; family Bifidobacteriaceae; genus Bombiscardovia; species Bombiscardovia psychraerophila. The sequence continues at coordinate 122,092 of NZ_JGZI01000008.1, forward strand.
TCCCGATGATGAGTACGACCGCGACGATCTGCAGTACGCGGCCACCGGGGCTTCTCCACTTGAGTTTGCCGTCACGCTTGAGCGCGATCTTCCGCATACCGGGCTGGGAAAGGCAGATCATCAGCCAGGCGAAGAGGAAGCCGAATCCGGAGACCGAGGCGAGCCAGGTGTACGCGAAATCCTGGAAGAAGTAATAGAGCAGGGCTCCCACGAAAAGCATCAGGCAGCTGACCAGGATGGCGTTTACCGGGGCCTTGCTTTTGGCGTCGGTTTTGGCGAAGGCCTTCGGGAAGAAGCCATCCCTGCTCATGGAGAACATCATGCGGCTTGTCGCGTAGATGCCGGCGTCGATGCATGAAAGCGCCGCGATGAGGACCACGAAGTTCATGATGTTCGCCGCGGTGGGGCCGGCGATAAGGCTGGTGGCGTCGACGAAGGGGCTGGAGGAGACACCGGCCTTCTGCCAGGGGAGGATGCAGACGAGCACGAAGATGGACAGAACGAAGAGGACGAGTATGCGGATAAGGGTGGAACGCAGGGCCTTCGGAAGATCGCGCTCTGGTTTCTCGGATTCCTCGGCTGCCGTTCCGATCGCTTCGGTACCGCCGAAGGAGAACATCACGATCATCATCGCGGTGACGATTCCCGCTATTCCGGTGGGGGCGAATCCACCCTGCGAGGTGAGATTCGAGAATGAGACATTATGGACGGGCGTGAAACCGAATAGCACCACGCAGCCGCCGACGATGAAGACAGCCAAGGCGATGACCTTGATGAGTGAGAGCCAGAATTCCAGCTCGCCGAAGAACTTCACCCCGATCAGGTTGACCACCGTCATCAGGGCGGCGACCGCCAGCGCAAAGCCCCAGATCGGAACCTGCGGGAACCAGACGTTCAGGAAGGTGCCTGCCGCGATGCTTTCCGAGGCCGGGCCGATCAGGAAGGCCAGCCAGTACGTCCAGCCCGTCAGGAATCCGGGCAGAGGCCCGAGCGACATATGCGCGTATTTCTGGAAGGATCCTGCCACGGGTGTGCTTACAGCCATTTCGGTAAGCAGCACCATGACCAGGAAGGTGATGATGCCTCCGAAGAGGTACGAGAGCACGACTGCGGGGCCTGCGGTGTTTACTGTGGATCCGGCTCCCAGAAAGAATCCCGCTCCGATGACTCCGCCGACCGCGAGCATGGTGACGTGACGGCTTTTGAGATCCTTTGCCAGGCCGTTGCCGGAACTGTCTTCCTTCACGGTGGGTTGAGTGTCCATTACTTCTCCATTCACTGGTTCCGAGGGCCTGGCCTTGATGAGCGCGGTGACGTTGCGCGGCCTCACATGTGGGTGAGCAGGCTAATGAACAGCATGCCGAGCAAATATGTCATATTTGTTACGTATTGAGTAAATAAATATTAAAAATTAGATTTGTTACATATCCTGTGTGCTGAGACCGTACAGGCGTGATGCATTCCCGGATGCGATCATATCGGCCACCCGTAAGGCGTCATCAGGAAGCCATGAATCGGATTCGACCCATGTGCACAGCAAAGAGCACAGGGCTTCGCGGAAAACCACGGCGCCGAGGTAATGGAGTTCGGGCAGCCCCCAGGCATCGGAGGAATACAGCAGACGGGAAAACGGACAGAGCTCCATGGCCCGGCGCAGGGAGTCAACGGCCTGGATGCCGGTGAGATACATGGTCAACCCAACATCCATATAGACGTTGGTGAAGTTCTGGCACAGGTAGCCGCATTCCCGCTCAAAGGGCCAGCAATGCAGCAGGGCGATCGGCACCCTGCGTCGCTCGGCCTCGATGAGCAGGGAACGCAGATCAAGGGGATTGCTATGACGCAGATCGACGTCCCTGTCGCCGATGCCGACGTGGAACTGGATGGGCAGTTCGTATCGCATGGCCTCATGGATGATGAAACTGGTGATGATGGGATTCTGCACATGGGAGCGTGCGGTGGCATCCATGGCCATAACCGCATCGGCTACGTCGGTATCCGAAGGCGCCTGCCAATCGATGTCGAAACCGCAGCGGTATGCACAGATTGATTTGAAGCCGACGCAGCCCACCGACTGCACGGCCAGTTCGGAGCGGAAAGTCTCCGGGAAACCCCCCGCCTCCGCGGTGCTCGCCAACACCGTCTCCGCTAGGCTCTCGAGGCGGAGCAGTCGCCGGACCCTGCCCTGTGAGCGGTGCGAGAACTCGTCAAGGGAGATGAGTTCCTTCCCGCCCCAACCGGGGTCGATGATCCAATCGCTCACCCCGGCGTTCCCAAGCATCCGTGCGTCGATTTCGGCTTCCGGCATGTGCTCACGCAGCTTCACGTACTCGTCGATCCGGCATCGGGAGCCGAAGAGCAACGGGGAGCAGTGACGAAGCAGCGAGAAACCGGCCTGGCTGTCGAAACGGCTCTGACCCTCGCCCAGAGGTCCGGCTGATTCGCAGATAAGCTTTTCAAGACGTTCATACGATGGTTTTTCGGCCAGACAGCTGTGAACATGATGGTCGATGAGCGGCATCGAGTCGATGTGTTCGCGAATGACTTCCAATGAGTGCCGTGCCACAGTCTTCTCCCTTCACCAACCGCCGAAGCCGGCGATGTCGTCATCGCCGACCATGCCCGCGCTGACGTCCCCTATCGCCTGAAGCACCCCTGAGAGACCGAGTCGCAAGGTCTGCTCGTCGATGTTCAGCGCCGGCGTGATCTCCAGGACGTGTCCGCCGACATAGTACACAACCACACCGAGCTGATGTGCCCTGAAACAGACCTTCTCCGCGAATCGTTCGGAGTCCTGCCGCGTGCCATCGCTGAGTTCGATCGCCATGCTCAAACCCCGCCCACGCACCTCGACGATGTGATTCTTCACGGCTGCATCCCCGTTGCGTACGGATTCATCGCAATATCGCCGTGCCTCCTCACCTTTCCTCAGCGCTTGTTCGGCCAGCCCTTCCTCGGTCAGAATGTCAAGCAGACACACGGCCGCGGCCGAGCAGACGGGATTTCCTCCCATGGTGAGCAGGGACGATCCAGGTACGCAATCGAGTATCGCAGCAGGCCCGACGATTGCGGAGATAGGCAGACCCCCTCCGAGGGCCTTGCCGAATGTCACGATATCCGGATGGATGCCCTCGTACTGGTAGGCATGGAGCATGCCCGAACGGCCGAGGCCGACCTTCACCTCGTCACAGATCATCGGTACATCGAAGCGGTCGCACAGCTCCCGAAGCCCGGACAGGAATCCGAGCGGTGGGATGATCATGCCTCCATCCGAAAGAATGGCCTCGACGATAAGACAGCAGACATCCCCCTTGCCCAAGGCCTGCCGCGCGCTCTCGATGCAATACGCAAGCTCCTCCTCCGGCGTGGCCAAGTCGGCATGCGGATGACCGGCATCAGGGTACGGAAGGAAGGTGACACAGGAATCGGGTCGTGCGCCGCCTTCGACCTGTACTCCGGAAAGACCCAAGGCCTCGCCGAGCCCACCATGATAGCTGTGTTCGAAGGCCAGGACGCGGCGTCCTCCTCCGTGCTCTTCGCTCGCCCTGCGGCACAGTCTCAGCGCGATGTCGTTGGCATCGGAGCCGCTGTGGCCGAAATAGACGCGACGGTCATCGTTCGTGGTGCCATACCCCACGGAGTCCGTGAGCTCGAGGAGCCGTTCCGCGGCGAGCAGGGTCTGTTCGTTGATGATGGAACCGATTCCCATACCGGGGCAGTTGCCGAGACAATCATGGACCGCCCGTTGGATGCGGGGATCCGAATATCCGATGGCCGCAGCCGTCCAGGTAGCGGAGAGGTCGATGAACTCCTCGCCTTGGGGGCCGAACAGTATGGACCCGCGTCCTCCGCTCATCGCCTGGGTGAAGAAGCGAACCTTCTGCGCCGCCGCGATGTCACGCGTGTCCCGTGCGATCAGTTCATCCGCCGAAGCCGTCATGATCATTCCTTCCGTGGTCTGTCCCGGAGCCTGCGCGACCGCGAATCGTCACCAGACGAATCGCATCGTTCTGGCGATCTCCTCGGGTGTGCTGTCCTTATAGGTCGATGACATCAGATTCCTGATGGACAAGGCTGCGTCCACCACTTCCTGCCCCAGTAGCTCCACTGCGAATCGCGAGGAGCGCAGTGAATCGGTGACGGCGTCGTAGGTGCCCGGCAAAGCCTTGACCCGTCGTTCCTCAAGTTCGGAGTCGCTGAGCAGAGCGGGATCGACGGTCGTCTCCTTCGCGAGTTCGAATCGATGATCGATGCCGTCCAGGGCAGAAGCGAGGATGCAGGACATCGCGTAATACGGATTGGCCGAAAGATCCGCACATTTCAGCTCGACATTCGCGCCCAGGGGGTTGCCGCGCGTCGCGGCGCAGAAACGGATCGCAGCCTCCCTGTTTTCAAGGCCCCAGCATGCGGCGGCTCCGGACCATGAATCAGGGGAGAGTCGGAGTTGCGAGACCGGCGACCCGGAGTATATGGCGCTGAGCTCCACGATGTGCTCGTGGATGCCGGCGATGGCCTGGGCCCCTTCCTGTGTGAGGCCGTGAGGGCCATCGCCACCGGAGAAGATAGGGGTGCCGTCGCTGAAATGCGTCATTGAGAAGTGTATGTGGCCCCCATTGCCGGTGAGGTCCACGAAGGGTTTGGGAGAGAAGCTTACCGACATCCCCAGCTGACGTGCGACGCTTTTGATGATGAGCTTGGTCAGCACCGCCTGATCGGCCGCCTGTGTGGGGGATACCGGTGCGGTCGACACCTCAAGCTGGCATTTGTCGTATTCGCAGTGCATCTGTTCAAGGGGGATCCCGGATTCGGCGCATTGCCTTTGGACCATTGCGAAGAAGCGTTCACGTTCCATGAAGCTTTCGGTGCCATAGGCATCCCAGGGCATATTCGCGAGGGACGAGGAATCCGGTGCGTCCTTGACGGAAGCGTCGAGCAGGTAGAACTCGAATTCGCAGCCGAACAGCGCCTGATACCCCGATTCGTGGGCTCTGCGTTCCAGTCTCATCAACAGGGAACGTGGACAGAAGGGGGAGATCTCGCCGTCCTGCGAGGTCAGGATGGTCGGTGCCCAGATGGCGATGTCGTCCAGCGGACGCTTCATCGCCGGATCTATGTGCAACCGCCAATCGCCGACGACGCTGATCGATGGGGTGAACGCGATCTGGCTGTCCGGGCAGAAGACCGTCCAGGTTGGCGATGCGCCCATCCCGGATCGGGCGAAGGTCGATTCGCGTGACGCCGGCACCGCCTTCGAACGGACGACCCCATCCAGTCCGACGAAGCTGCCGAGCAGCATGCGTCCCGCACTTTGTGGTTTGCCTGTTCCGAGCAATGTTGTGTTTTCCATACCCATACTGTGACCCCACCGTGTGTCAGATTTGTTACAGAAATTCGAATATATTGTTTTTTGTAATGCTTATAATTATCGGGTTCTCGGGGGATCCGTCATATTCAAGAGGAAGTGAAGCGTTCTTATGTGCCGTCTGTTAGCTACTGTGTCCGCCAGGGCAACAACCATCGAAGAGGTTCTCGGGGATACCGGGTTGCGGGAATTCAGCCGACTCAGTGAATTCCACGACGATGGTTGGGGCGCGGCGCGGCTTGATGAGCGAGGGGACATCGAGACGCGCACATCCATAACGAAGGCGGACGCCGATCCTGACTTCGAACGATACACCACGAGCGACCGCGCCACCGAACACCTGCTGCACCTTCGCTGGGCAAGCGCCGGGATGGGGACGGTCGCCAGGAATTCGCACCCGTTCAGGCGTGAGGGCTACGCATTCATGCATAACGGCAACATCGCGGCTCCCCGGCTTCTTGACGAACTGCTCGACGAGGATTCGCGCGCGGGGGTCCGTGGCGGCACCGACTCCGAGCGCTTCTTCGCATACATCATGCAATGCTGCCGGAACTCCTCCTCCGTCGAGCAGGGCATCATCGCGGCGGTCAAAGACATCCGTGAGGCCTTCCCGGGGCGCAGCCTCAACTCCTTCCTGATGCACGACGGCAGCATCTATGTCATCAACTGCCACGCGGGCGCGCACCTCGATCTCAGCGCTTATCCGGAGCGGGTGGGGCATACGCCCTGGCAGCACGATGAGACCCACTATCTCGACCTGCTGGTCTCCCGCAAAGAGGGATCGATCGCCGTGGCCTCAACCGGAATGCGCCATGGTGAATGGGAAAAACTGCCCGAGGAGAGTATCTTTAAGCTCAATAAGGAAGATGAAGCACCTTCGATCCGAACCATTTGGGAAGGGTAATGAACGACCCCAGCAGCACATCAACGGTGGTGGAAAGCATCAAGTCGGCGTTCTCCGGATTGTCCAACGCCGAACGTCTTGTCGCCCGCAGCATCCTGTCCGATTACCCGGCCTCCTGTCTGGGGCCTGTAGCCGTAATCGCCAAGAACGCCGGTGTCTCCGCACCTTCAGTGGTGCGCTTCGCGAAATCGCTGGGATACTCCTCATATATCGAATTCAGGGATGCCGTTCTTTCGGAGCTCGCACAACAGAGCAAAGGACCGCTCGACCGTGCACGACAGTTGAAGGTGGATGGCGACCTCCCGCGAGTACGGGAGAAGATGGAGATCCTGCTCTCCACGGCCACACGTAATCTCGCAGCGATACCCGACACTGAATGGGACGGTCTCGCCACGATGCTCGCCGACACCGGGAAGAACATATTCGTGGCTGGTGGACGCTTCAGCACCGCCGTGGCGCGCATCCTTGCACTGAATCTTCAGCTGCTGCGGCCCGGGGTGATCCTGCTCGATGATCTGGACCAACGCGACAAGGGCATCCTGCTCGATATGAACCGCAAGTCGGTGCTGGTGGTCTTCGACTTCTATCGCTACCAGAAGTCGGTTATCAAAGCCGCGCACGTGGCCAGGCAGAAAGGCGCCACGATCGTCCTCATTTCGGATGGGGATATTTCTCCGATCAGCGCGGACGCTTCGATAGTGCTGCCGGTCTCCACAACGAGTTTTCTGCCGATGAGCGGTCTTTCCACCGCGACCACCATCATCGAGATACTGCTTGGGGATGTATACGCGAAAATCGGTAAGGACGCGAGCACCCATCTTGCCCAATGGGAGCTTTTCACCGGTGACGAGACGCTGCAATGAGAAGGTCCGCCGCCCGATAACGGCCATAGCTGAAGCAGTGAAGCCGACTCGCCATGATGGGCATCAATCACTGCCCCGGGTTCTGGTAGAGATCGGTGCACAGATCCACAAGGGTGGGAATGGCCGGATGCGGATCGTCTTTGTGCCAGGCGAGGGCGACCGGGATTCGTGGGCCGTCGCTGATGGGTCGGTAGACGACGCCCGGTCTCGGGTAGTGGGCCGCGGTTGCTTCAGCGGTGGTGCCGACACCGTCGCCGGCTGCGATGGCGTCAAGCCATTCGTCCACATCGCCGGTCTGTCGAGTCGCCCGCGGTTGGTGTTCCGCGGGCCATAGGCTGGTCTGGGTGGTACCGGTACGAGCATCGATGAGCACCGTACGTTCGGTGATTTCGGCCATGCGCAGGCTGCGCCGCCGTCTCCAAGAGTCGTCGGCGGCGAAAGCTACCAATCTACGTTCGAGGCCTACCACGGCAGAGTCGAAATCGATGTTGTTGACGGGCACTCGCAGGATCGCCACATCGCAAAAGCCCTCGGCAAGTCCCGAAGTGTGCGTGTTGCAGCGCACCAGAGTGAGATGGATGTCGGGATGTTCCGCCGCCCACTGACGTTGAAGAGGCACGGTGCGGGCGCCGATCGCCGCCCATGCGTAGCCGACGCGGATAGTTGTCTTGCCGGTGGCCGCGATCGCGATGATCGCATCGGCATCCTCCAGCACCCGGCGCGCCTGTGTGACGATGGACTGGCCCACCCGAGTCGGTACGCTGCTGCGCGGTCCACGTCGCATTAGCGTGAGACCGAGATCATGTTCCAAGGCCTTGACGCTGCGCGAAACCGCCGCCTGAGACATTCGTAGTTCGATGGCCGCATCGGTGAACGTCCCGGTGTCTGCGACCGCAACCAAGGCGCGAAGCTGCGCGAGATCAAATGCCATAACCAAATGGTATCGCAGTGCCACAATATGCATTTTGCGTATCAGAGTGCGCTCAGTAGCGTCGCTTGTATGACTGCAGAAATCCGGAATCCGTCCACCAAGCACAAACTCATCGGCGTATCCACGCTGCTGGCGAGTGCGCTCTCCAACCAGGTCGGCGCAGCCCTCGGTGCACTTGCCTTCCCTGTGATCGGCACGCTCGGTGTGGTATCAATACGCCAACTCATCGCTGCCGGAGTGCTTGTTGGCATCGCGAGACCGCGATTCCGTACCCTAACTCGGGCGCAGTGGTGGCCGATACTCTTGTTGGGAGCGGTGTTCGGAATGATGAACATCTGCCTGTACGCCGCTATCGACCGACTCGGCCTCGCCTTGGCCGTCACCCTCGAATTCCTCGGTCCTCTCGGCGTAGCTATGGCCATGTCGAGGCGGTGGCTCGACGCCGTCTGTGGCATCATCGCCCTCGCTGGCGTGGTGCTGCTGACCGACCCCCAACCGTCGAGCGATTTCACCGGTATCGCACTCGGATTGGCTGCCGCCGGTGCGTGGGCGGCCTATATCCTTCTTAACCGCGTCGTCGGCGCTCGGGTACCGGGGTTGAGAGGCACGTCCGCAGCGGCCACCGTCTCTGCCATACTATGGACACCCATAGCTTTGGTCGTCCTAGTGTCAATCAACTGGGTCGCATCAGTTTCCTCGTTGCTGCTCGGCCTCGCCTGCGGAGTGCTCTCCTCCGCCGTCCCATACATTGCCGATCTCATCACCTTGCGCCGACTGCCGCCTGCCTTGTTCGGCGTGCTCATGAGCATCAACCCCGTCTATGCTGCCCTCGTAGGACTTATCATCCTCCATCAGCGGCTTGCGGCCAACGAATGGGCGGGTATCGCTGTAATCGTTGCAGTCAACGCACTTATCACCGTCATTCCGGGCCGCCAGCATCGCCGCTGACTCCCAACGAAGTCACGGGGTTCTATATGGAGTGGAAGCGCATATGCGGCAGCAGACTGAAGAAAAGGGAAATCAAACCAATCAGGCCAGGGGTTTGAGCAACGATCATCTGGTGGAGCTAGCCGGGTTCGAACCGGCGACACTCTGCTTTGTTTAACCGGATTGTGGATGGATCCGATAGCTAACGGATGATACTGAAAGCGTTGAGATATAAGTAAATCTACGCAAGCGTGACACCTAGTGGAATTGGCAGAAACATGCGAAAACTTGAGGTCATCGTGTCTGGATCGTGTGTGTGGGGATGTCTGTTTGGGAGTGTAGAAATTATAGATAGAGGGTTTTGGATTACACAATCTAGCATTCTCTGCAGGTCATTGTTACCTTTGTCCGGATCATTGAGAGATTGCTTTGTCTGGGTTTTCCAGGACAGGGGTTACTGAGTACTCCTTTGTGTGCTTTTGTTAAATCGAGACAGGTTCATCATGCTGCAGTTTATGAAAGATTATTCAGGGCTACTCACGAGCTTCCTTAATTTATTTATTGCCCTGTTGAGCGTGGGTACGGCATTGAGACTAGCGCTAAAAGGGCATGTATCTAAGAGCCTAGGAGCCCGCGCGTGTGAGGCGGTGAAGGAGCTGGGCGATTTGGATAAAGTCGATGCCGCTCTCTTCCAAGGGAAGAAGCGGATAGTCGTCGATCGGGAACGCTCACGATTGGAAGATGAAATTGCCCAGGGTTTCGCCTATAGACAATTTAAAATCTATTTTAGAAAGCATATATCAGAGGCAAATAAAGAGTTGAGAGTGCAGCAGCGGTCACTCGATTTTATGTGGTGGTTGGTCGTTGGGTTCTTTGTCCCGATACCCTTTATGAGTATTTTCCCTCTATTGGCTGACATATCTCAGGGTCCTGGCAACTTTCCGGAGACGGGGGGCATCAAAGTGCTTTTTCTGCTGGCCGGTTCATCGTTCCTCTTAGTTTTCTCAAGCACTTTTGTTAATTTGTTGTGGCAGGAGAAGGTCATTAGGTTAGGTTTTGATAAGTTCATTGCGGCTCAGGTTAATCTAAGCAATCCTGAGCGGACGGGTAGCGTTTTGTATGACAGAAAAGCCTTCGAGCAGTTGGAGCGGTATTGCATCGATCATAAAAGGCATGCTTGGGTCTATAGGATTCCCGGTTTATTGACGGGGACGAGTTTTGTAGTTGCTGTTATTCTTGTCGCTTTCGCGAAGGCGGGTGGTGGTAGGTTTTCAACCATCATGGGTGTTGGATTGGTGTTGTATCTGTTCTTTTTGTTGCTTATTCTCGTGGAAATGATTGTCTACTTTGTGTGGCAATTTTTTGGGAACGATCCTTATCGTTTCAGCAAAAAACAGTTTGAAGATATCAAAGTGAGGTAAGTGGTTTCTTGATCGTAGCCTGACTCATGTTCCAGGTGTTTCCGGTGGTTTTGATGTATCTGCCGTGGTTGAAGAATTCGATGTTTTTGTTTTGTAGCTGGGCTCTGGTGGAGTGCGCGAAGATGTGCGTGCCTTCCCTGGAGATGCTGATTTCCTGGTAGGTCCATTGTTCGCTGATGCCGTCGATGACCTGTCGGGCGAGGAGGCTGGTGAGTTGTCCGTCGTGCAGGCAGTGGTCGAAGTCCCAGCAGGCGAAGCGGTGACCGAGCATGAAGCTGTAGCCGGCCCCCGGTCTGCATGTTCGAGAAGGTGTGCTGGGATCGGTGTTGGATACCGGGTACCGTGTGGGGCCTGTGAGAGGGGCGTAACTGGGCTTTGTGTCTACATGTTGGGATACACGTATGCGGGCGCATAGCGATAGCCAACGGTGCCGACGTCAAGATCCCGCAAGCCCAGTTGGGGCATGCCATCGCCACCGAGACATTGAACGTCTACAGCGCACCGTGGCCCGAGCGATTGGGTGAGGTAGCAAGTGCTGTAAATAACGAGAGGTCTGCCGCAATCGTGTCTAATCGTGTGCAGAATTGGGATGGACAGAAATAAGAAAACCCTCGGAAAGCTACTGTTTCCAAGGGAAGAACTGTGGAGCTAGCCGGGTTCGAACCGGCGACCCTCTGCTTGCAAAGCAGATGCGCTACCAGCTGCGCCATAGCCCCGAAATACTGAATTGCGGAAAATCTCGCGTGGGCCCGGGAGGACTTGAACCTCCGACCTCATCCTTATCAGGGATGCGCTCTAACCACCTGAGCTACGGGCCCATTCACGCATGACTGGAAAATCACACGACTGCCCACAATAGTGGTACTCGCTGGAGAAGTCAATTTAGGCCGTCCGGTTTTTGAAATCGGTGTGTTGCCTGCGCGGAATGGTCGAAGCGGGTGGTGTGGCGGTATCCAGTGCTTGCGCGAAGATAGCGCTATGCCATCCACGCTACCCAGGGCAGGTACCTCCACCAGGCGCAGACGTATGAGGACATCCGTGCTCCGCTGCGGGGAAGAGACGATCCAGGTGAAGCGGGGTGCGGTCAAGAATCTCTACCTGCGGGTCAAGCCTCCCGATGGGCATATAGAGGTCACTGCGCCGCAGCGTGTTTCGGACGGTATGATCCTGGATTTCGTCACATCCAAAGGCTCCTGGATCTCCCATGCGAGAAGCAGGCTGTCCGCATCGATCAGCGCAGGATCGCAAGGCGGTTCTCCGACGTCGTGGAGCGATGAGGATCTTGCCTTGGCCAGACAGAGCATGCAGAGGCAGCTATCGGCCCTGCTCGACCACTGGGTGCCTGTGGTCGGACGGGCGCCTTCGGCGATCTCGCTCAGATTGATGTCCTCGCGTTGGGGATCCTGCACCCCGGCCACCCGCCGCATCCGGCTGAACCTTGAACTGGCCCGCCTTGATCCCAGATTCCTGGAGTATGTGCTCGTCCACGAGCTGACGCATCTCTACGTGCATGGGCATGGGCCGGAATTCCGCCGGCGCATGGATCTCTATCTGCCGGGATGGAAGGCGCTGAGAAAAGAACTCAATACGCATGTCATCGTCTGAAATCCGACCGTTCGCCTCAACCGAACCGCGGGTACGGTGATGATGCCCCTCGCCTATGCCAGGTTCGAGCACGGGCGGTCCGGAGAACGGGGATATCCGCCCAGGCATGCGGATCCCGATCATTCCTGATGGCCCTACGCGGCCGGAATCGCTTCCAGAACCCCCTCACAGCTTTCACGCAGCAGCACGCTCACGGGCATCTCGGTGGAGTATGGCGGGTCGTCCGGGTGTTCGATGCGTTTGACCACGGTGCTCACCGCCGCACGTCCAAGATTGACCATCGGCTGCCTGACCGTGGTCAGACGGGGATGGGATGTGTCGGACTCCTCGATGCCATCGAATCCGGTGACGATCACATCATCCGGCACGCGAAGTCCGGCTTGGGTGAGTGCGTCCAGCGCGCCGAGTGCCATCTGATCATTGGCGCAGACCAGGGCCTGTGGCAGGTCGCCTCGCTCGATGAGGTCCTGGGTGATTTTCTTCGCCGTGGGACGCGAGAATTTGCCCCTATAGATAGGTATCGATTCCGGGCTGATGCCGCGCGCGGCCAAGCCTTCCTGGAAGCCCACGTATCGCTTGTGGTTATCGGGTGAGTCGTCGGGCCCTGCCATATAGATGAAGCTTCGGATCTGATGGGCGTCGACCAGATGCTCGACGAGTGTGCACATGCCTTTTCTGTTGCTCACGCGGACGAGGTCCATGCTCTTCTCACCGCCGATCGGAGCGTCGGCGACCATGACCAGGGGAATCCGCTTGACCAGGGATTCGATGAGTCGGTCTGGAACGCTTCGGGCGAGGATGATGACCCCATCGACCTTGCCGATCATGTCGTGCACCATCTGATTCACATCGGATTCGCCTCTTCCCTGGCCGATGCTGACCATCAGGGAAAGCCCCTGGCTCCATGCCTCCAATTCGCATCCACGGAGCACATGGTCGAAGTACAGGGAGTCGCGATGTATTCTGCCGGTGACGGGACGGTCCACATGTATCTCGGCGGTGTCATGGTCGGTCAGTTCGAAGTCGCTGAGCGTCTCCAGCTCATCGACATTCGGCAGGAAGAGACCGATGATCCCTGTTTTGCGCGCGGCAAGGCTGCGGGCGCTGCCGCTGGGCACATATCCGAGCTGCTGCACTGCCGTTTCGATGGACTCCCGCGTTGCCTGCCGTACGCTCTCCGGCTTGCGGAGCGCCCGGGAGACGGTTGCTATGGATACACCCGCCTGCTCGGCGACGTCATAGACTGTCGGTTTCTTGGCCACGTTGCCCTCCAAAACCTGTTTTCATACATTTCTTTCACGATAAGGCATAACTGTAGCGCTATTTTCACATTCTTGAGAGCGCTATCATTCGGCGTGTCGAATTGCGTATCGTCCAGAAACGTTGAAATATCAATGTTTTTAGTCATGTAAGAAAATGTAAAAACGCGAACTTGCGTAAGTCAATGTAAGCGCATACAGTTGTTGCAAGTCAAGGCTAGTGACCTGGGTCATTCCGGGGAGCTGGTAGACGCGCGTGGGGGTAACCACATCCGCGCATCCTTGTCAACGAGGACAGAAAGATTATCAATGATGAAGAAGAGAATCGCAATGCGGATCTCCGCAGCGCTCGTCGCCGCCGCAACTTTGTTCGGCGTCGCAGCTTGCGGAAACAGCACCGCAAATAGTTCAGGCGACGCAAGTTCGAGCTCCGAGCTGCTCTTTGGTGGAGACAGCGGAAGCCCAACCTTCGTACGCAACTTCAACCCATTCTCGACCAGCAAGCGAATCGGCATCAACTTCATGTACGAGCCGCTCGAAGTCGTCAACGCCATCGACGGCACCTCAACACCATTCCTGGCCACCGGCCACAAGATCGTGGATGCCAAGACCATCCAATACACGGTTCGTGACGGTGTGAAGTGGTCGGACGGAACCGCATTCACCGCGGATGACGTCGTGTACACCTTCAACCTGATCAAGAAGAACGCCGCTCTGGACACCCTGGGTGTCTGGCAGCACGTCGATTCGGTCGAATCCTCAGGCGATACCGTGACCTTCCACCTGAAGACCGCCGATGTTCCCGCCGTGACCATCATCAACCAGCAGCTGATCGTCCCCAAGCACATCTGGGAAAAGGTCAGCGATCCCGTCAAGTGGACCAACGAGAACCCTGTGGCCACCGGCCCATACAGCCTCGACACCTTCACCCCGAACCAGTACACGCTTAAGAAGAACACCACGTACTGGCAGAAGGACAAGGTAGCCGCAGAGAAGATCGTGCTGCCGGCATCCAACAAGCAGCTCGACTTGGTCAACAAAGGCTATGACTGGGCATATTCATACATGACCAATGTCGACAAGACCTGGGTTGGCGCCGACAAGCAACACAACCACTACTGGTTCCCTCCGGGCGGCACCGTTTCGCTCTTCCCGAACCTCACCAAGGCTCCTTACAACGACGTGAACTTCCGCAAGGGCCTGAGCTACGCCATCGACCGCAGCAAGATCGCAAAGGATGCTGAAGAAGGCTACGTCGAAGGCGCCACGCAGACCGGTCTGCTCCTCCCCAACCAGGAGAAGTGGGTCAACACCTCCATCGCCAACAAGGGCAATATCGATCAGAGCAAGAGCAAGGCGCTTGAGTACTTCGCCAAGGCCGGCTACACCGAGAAGGACGGCAAGCTCGTCGACTCCTCAGGTACCCAGCTTGTGCTGAACATCACCGTTCCGAACGGCTACACCGACTGGCTCCGTGGCGTGCAGACCCTGCAGTCGCAGCTCTCCGCCCTCGGCATCTCGGTCAAGCTGACCCAGCCGCAGCCTGCCGCCTACACACAGGCCCAGAACAACGGCGACTTCGATCTGATCGTTTCCTCCTTCGGTGGCAGCGGCAGCATCTTCCAGGATTACAACAACTTGCTCAACAGTGAGTTCGCTCTTCCTGTCGGACAGTCCACAACGGCTAACTTCCAGCGTTACAAGAACACCGACACGGATAAGCTGCTCGCCGAGCTCAAGGTGGCCACCTCCGAGACCGATCAGAAGAAGATCGTCGACGAGTTGCAGAACGTGGTCTACGACCAGGTACCTGTGGTCAGCATGTTCTACGGCGGACTCTGGGGCCTCTACAGCACCAAGAAGTTCACCGGTTGGCCAAGTGCCGACAACCCATACGCTCCTCCGAGCACATGGACCCAGGCCAACCTCTTGATCGTCACCAACCTCAAGAAGGCCTGATACCAGGTCCCCCGATCCTCGGTGCCCGCACGATGATGTGATGGGCGGGCACCATTGGATGCAGACGGGTGGTGATGATGGTCAGCCGCTTCGGAACCATCGCTCACCGCCCGTGTTTTAATGCCAATACGCGAAAGGTCATCTCGTGCGTTACTTTCTAGGGAAAATAGGTTTATTCCTGCTGACACTGTGGGCTGCAGTGACGGTCAATTTCATACTTCCGAGGATGATGCCTGGTTCGCCTGCTGATGCAGCAATAGCGAAACTCGCACAGAATGGCCCGGTGACTCCGGCGCTGCGTGCTTCCATCGAAGCCCAGCTCGGTGTGCCCAAGGGCAACCTCCTGAGCCAGTACTTCCAATACCTCAACAATGTGATCCACCTCAATTTCGGTGTGTCATACAGCAACTTCCCTGCGAACGTATCTGACCTTGTCGGTGCCGCCCTTCCCTGGACGATCACCCTGGTTGGCGTCGTCACCATTCTTTCCTTCGTCATCGGCACCGTGCTCGGCGCCGTGATGGCCTGGAAGCGCGGCAGTGCAGTGGATGCCACCGGCAGCGTCGGCAGCTCCTTCCTCTCCGCATTCCCCCCATTCTGGCTCGCTCTCATGCTGCTCTACTTCCTGGGATACGTCACGGGACTCTTCCCGACTTCCGGCTCCTACTCGGCAAGCGCCGTTCCGGAATTCAGCGCCTCATTCTTCGGCGACGCGTTGTACCACGCGATCCTGCCAGGCCTGACGATTCTGATCACATCCCTCGGCGGATGGATCATGGGTATGCGCAATACGATGATCAGCACACTCGGCGATGACTACGTCACCTTCGCGGAGGCCAACGGCCTGCACCAAGGCACGGTCATGCTCAAGTATGCGGCCCGAAACGCGCTGCTCCCGAACCTTACCTCTTTCGGACTGGTGCTCGGAGGCGTGGTCGGAGGATCACTGCTCGTCGAGCAGGTCTTCAACTACCCGGGCGTGGGTCTGCTGCTCTTCCAAGCGGTGACCAACCAGGATTACCCGCTGATGCAGGCGCTGTTCCTGATGATTACGGTGAGCGTGCTTATCGCCAACTTCATCGTTGATTTGCTCTACGGCGTGCTCGATCCAAGGACAAGAAGGTGAGTTCCATGACATCGACTTCACAAACACCAGCTTCGGACGCTCCGAAGCACGGCAACAAACCACAGAAGATCGCCAAGCACAACAGCGATAACGCCCTGGTGCGCGGTCTCAAGGTGGCGGGACGCGGCATCGCGACCGTCTGGAGCGTACCGAAGGCACGCTTCGGCATCATTCTGCTCTCCCTGATCATTCTGAGCGCCATATTCGCACCGCTCATCAGCCCTTATGATCCCAAGGCGACGGGTTTTGAGGCAGGCGCCAACCCCACCATGGACCATTGGCTGGGAACCACGGCCAACGGACAGGATGTGCTTTCCCAGTTGATCTGGGGCGGACGCATCTCCGTGCTCGTCGCACTCGTCGGTGGTCTGCTTTCCACATGCATCGCAGTCATCGTCGGTCTGAGCTGGGGCTATATCCGGTCCTTCTTCGGTGAGTTCATCGGATTCATCGTGAACCTGTTCCTCGTGATCCCTTCCCTGCCTCTGATGATCGTTGTGGCCGCATATCTCCAGAACGGCGGCATGGGGGTCATCATCCTGGTGATCGTCCTGACTGGTTGGGCCTGGGGCTCACGAGTCCTGAGAAGCCAGACGCAGTCCCTGCGTTCGCGCGATTTCGTGACGGCCGCCTCCTTCAGTGGGGACAGCTCGCCTCGCGTGATCTTCCATGAGATCTTCCCCAATATGCTGTCGCTGATCATCAACAACTTCTTCGGGGCTGCCACGGCCGCCGCGTTGGCTGAAGCGGGTCTGGAGTTCCTGGGTCTCGGGGATTCCACCACGGTCAGCTGGGGCACGATGATTTATTGGGCACAGAACAACAATGTCCTGCTTACCGGCCAATGGGCACTGCTGCTGGCGCCCGGCCTGATGATTGCACTGCTCGCGGTCTCGATGACGTTCATCAACTTCGGCGTCGACCGTTTGAGCAACCCGCGTCTGCGTGAAGGGAGCTCACGATGAGCCTGCTGAAAGTCCAGAACCTTTCGATCGAATACGACACCCCTGGTATCGAAGCGGTCAAAGCTGTGACCGATGTCAACTTCGAGTTGGAGCAGGGCGAGTTCGTCGGACTTGTCGGTGAATCGGGATCGGGTAAGTCAACGCTCGGTTTCGCCATCACCAGGCTCTCCAAGCCGCCGGCACGCATTTCCGAAGGAAGTGTGCTGTTCAACGGCAAGGACATCACGACCCTCAGTGACGAAGAGCTGCGCCGCCAGCGCCAGGGCGGTTTCGCCATGGTGCTGCAGTCAGGTATGAACGCGCTCAACCCGGTTCGTACCATCCGCAAGCATTTCCAGGACATCTTCAAAGCGCATAAGCATGTGGCGAAGGACCGTTGGGAAGCGCGCAGCGAGGAGCTGATAGGCAAGGTCGGTCTCCCGAAGAGCACGCTTTCGAGGTACCCCGGGGAGCTTTCCGGAGGCATGCGTCAGCGCGTTTCCATCGCCCTCGCACTGTCACTCGACCCGAAACTGATGGTCTTCGATGAGCCCACCACCGCGCTTGACGTGCTGGTCCAGCATGATGTGATGCGCACGATCCGCGAGCTGCAGAAGTCGGAAGGCTTCACGGCCGTGCTTATCAGCCATGATCTGGGTGTGGTGCTCGAATCGACGCAGCGCGTCCTGGTGATGCACAACGGCCATATCGTCGAGGATGCCTCAAATGCGGACATTCTCAGCCATCCCAAGGATGACTACACGAAGATGCTGTTGAGCCATTACGGCGACCCCCGTGCGGAGGAGGTTTCCGTCCCGGGGCTGAGCCCTCGCGGAACCGCCAAGTACGAAGGTGCGGCCCAGGATCTCGATAGCCTGACCATCACCGTCAAGGACATCTCCAAGACCTACCCTGCGCGCAAGCGTGGCGAGCAGCCAGTCAAGGCCGTCAGCAATGTGAGCTTCACATTGAAGCCGGGAGAATCCCTGGCACTGGTGGGCGCTTCGGGCTCGGGCAAATCCACCATCGCCAAGATGATAACGGGCGTCGAGAATCCGACCGAAGGCAGCATCACGCTCGGTAACACGCATGTTGAGCGTATGCACAGCAAACGCGATCTGCGCAAACTGCATTCGGATATCCAGATGGTGTTCCAGGATCCGTACGCGGCCCTGAACCCACTGCACAATGTGGAATACATCCTGACCCGGCCGATCGTGAATTACACCAAGCTGCGTGGTGAGGATGCGCGCAAGCGGATGCTCGAATTGCTGGAGACCGTCGGTCTGACGCCAGTCGAGCAATTCGCCGCGAAGCTTCCCCATCAGCTTTCGGGTGGGCAGCGGCAGCGCGTCGTGATCGCAAGGGCCCTGGCGAGCGATCCCAAGGTGCTGGTGGCGGATGAACCGGTTTCCATGCTGGATATGACACTTCGCGCGGGCATTCTCGCCCTGCTCGATGATCTGCGTGTGCGTCTGAACGTGAGCATGCTGTACATCACCCACGACCTGCTCAGTGCACGACTGATCACCGATCGCATCATGGTGCTCAACCACGGTCAGATCGTCGAACGAGGGCAGACGGCTGAAGTGCTGCAGCATCCGAGCGATGATTACACGGTTCGTTTGCTTGACGCCATTCCGAAGCTTGAAGCACACACCGAAGCGTAGTTTCGCGTATCGATCCACAAAGGGGTTGCAATGAGTTTTGAGCAACAATCACAGAAGGCCTCGGAGAAGATCCACAGCGGTCGGGTATTCAGCTCGCTGCCGATGCCTGAGGGTGTCGAGGCACTTGTTATCGAGGCCTCGGTCGGGCCGCTGACGGCCATCCATGCACCCGTTGCGGAAGGGGTGAAGGGCAAGGGCACCGCGCTCTTCATACCCGGTTTCACCGGCAGCAAGGAAGATTTCTATGAGCTCTTCGCGCTGCTGCCTCAGCGGGGTTGGGATGTATGGGCATATTCCCAGCGTGGCCAGGGCGACTCGGTCGCGCCTAGCGGCATCGAGTCCTACGGAAGGGATCAGACCGCCTCTGACGCCTTGGAAGTCGCCGCCATCATCACGCAGGCCACGGCCTGCGATGGCATACACCTGCTAGGACACAGCTTCGGTGGACTGGTGGCCCAGGCCACGGTCATCAAGGATCCCAGCCCGTTCAGAAGTCTGACCCTGATGAGCTCAGGCCCCCACGGATGGCCCGGCCGCAAGGCGGATATCCGCGAACGCCTGCTGAACAGCGGCGGTGTGGACCTCTGGCGTCTGGATAACCCGGATAAGGCCGATTGGCCCGATGACAGGCTCGATCCCTTGCAGCGCTTCCTGCGTGAGCGTTCGGAACGCACCAGCACGGATCAGCTCATCGGAGCCATCGATCAGCTCGCGAATGTGCACGACACCACCTTCGAGGTGAAGGACACCGGTCTTCCGGCCCTGGTCTTCCACGGCATCGACGACATCTATGCCTGGCCGCAGGAGTGGCAGCACCGCATGGCGATCCTGCTGGGGGCCAGATATGAAATCATCCCCGATGCGGCCCACTGCCCGAACGGTGAGAACCCGGTGCCAACAGCCGATCTGCTTGACGATTTCTGGTCGAAGCACTGATCGGCCGGTCGTGGGATCTCTGAACACCGAGACCTCAAGACCCCGAGCCCAGGCATCACGCGAATACAGCATTTGACGGTTGCGTGCACGAGGAATGCCGTGCATGCCGCCGCAAGAACGAGATAGAACGAAGGACACCATCATGACTGTTGACACCAAAGGATCAACCATTCCCGACAAGCAGTCTGTCGACTGGAGTGTTTGGAAGCAGGGCAAGGAAACCGATCCTGTGATCACGAACGGCGATGTGGAGATCGCATTCACCGAATTCGGTGATATCGCCAGCATCAGTTCGGGAGAACTCCAGATCTCCCAGTACCGTCCAGGTCAACATGACGCTGGTATCGCGGGGCTTTGGCTCAGGCGGCACGATGGGAACGGCATCACCAGCACGCCGCTGATCGGTGTCTACTCCAATTCGAACTGGGGCGCGGAAGGCGGCACCGCGGTCTGGAAGGGCTCGGATCTGGGCGCTTCATGGACCGTCACCTTGGCGATCGATCCCGAAAGCCCCACATGGGCATGGCATGTGAGTGTGGATGCTGCGGCATCCGATACCGCATCGTGGGATATCGTCACCGATCAGGATCTCGCACTGGCTCCGCGTGCCCAGGCACTCACCAGCGAACCGTACATCTCCCAGTACATCGCGTACAGAAGCGCCGATCTTCCGGGACTGGGCCGAGTGGTCGCCGCACGGCAGACCATGTCCAGCGCACCGAAGATGCCGCTGCTGGTCAGCGCCATCAAGGAGGGTGCCCAGGCACATCTCACTGACGGCTTCGACTTCTACGGCAAGCAGGCACGCCTCGGTTCACGACCGCAGATGCTGGACGATGCCACCTGGGATGGTGGCAGAACCAATCAATACGAGTTCGGCATGATCGCTCTGCTGTCGAATTCCGAGAAGGCAAGTCAGGAGGGTCTCGAATGGACCGAGGTCCTCACCTTCGACCCTGATTTCCGCGGCGAACTTCCCGATGCCTGTGAGGATTACTCCAAGAAGGCCCTGGAACGCACGGAGGCATTCCTCCCCGAGGCGCTTCGCCAGGCGGCGTCGTTGCAGTTGAGCGAAGCCGGTTCGTCCAGGTCGGCCGACGCCCACGCGCCATCCCTGCTCGCGGTCGCACCGGTGATCAACGGTGATGACCTCGCTGACGAGGAGTTGGTACGCCTTGCCTCAGGCCAGGCCCGGGATCTGGAACGCGACGACGAAGGGCATGTGCTCTCATACTTCGCCGACCGGGCAGCCCATGTGGTGGCGAAGAGCAAGGAACTGCTGGTAAGCCGCTCACATGGACAGGTGCTTCTCGCCGGAAGCGTGAACACGTCCGAACACCCGGTTTTCGCAACAACCACCTATGCCCCCGGCGTTTTCGCCTCGCATATCGTATTCGGCAATACGAATATGAACCGTCTGGTTTCGGTACAGCGCACCAGTCTGAACCTGCTGCGTTCCGAGGGTGTGCGCATCCTGATCCGCAAGGACGGGCAGTGGTCCGTTCTCGGCGTTCCCTCCGCATACATCATGGAATTGGGTGCTTCACGGTGGGTGTATCGCTTCGGTGAGCAGACCATCACCGTGACCACAACGGCATATGCCGACCGCGACGGCATGAGCGTCGAACTCCAGGCAAGCGAAGCCGTGGACGTTCTGATGACCGCCGACGTGGAGTTCCCGGAGAACTGGAAGATCCGGAATGCCGGGATACCAGGACACGACCAGGCGATTGCGCTCACACCAGAGGCCGGTACCTCGGTCGCGGGCCACTGCCCCGGATTGGGCTATGTGTTCGCAGCCGACGGTGCCGTGATCTCCAATGACGCGCCCCTCTTCGGTCAGCAGGATGGTACGCGATCCGAAGGCACCGCGCTGCTGAGCTTCTCGGAGCGACAGACGACATCTCTGAAGGTGGTCGTCACCGCAAGCATGGATGACGCCGACAAGGCCGTCGAGAGCGCCGCCCAGGCACTCGACGACGCGAAGACCACCGAAGAGCAGCTCGTCGCGCAGTACGCCTACATCAGCGCCTTCATGGACGACTTCAGCATCTCCACCGAGGGCAGGCTCAAGGAATGGAACGAGGGCGCACCGTGGTTCGTGCAGAACGCCCTGGTGCACTTCCTGTCCCCTCACGGTCTTGAGCAATACTCGGGCGCGGCATGGGGCACCCGTGACGTGTGCCAGGGGCCTTTCGAAATGGCATTGGCCTTCGGCCACTTCGACATCGCGAAAGACATCATCCTCAAGGTCTTCGGGCATCAGAACCCGGACGGTTCACTGCCCCAATGGTTCATGTTCGACGAATACGCCGAGATGTTCCAGCATGATTCACACGGTGATATCCCGGTTTGGCCTCTGATGGCGGTCTACCAGTACCTTGAGGTGGGTGGCGACCGTTCCCTGCTCGAGGAGCAGGTCGATTTCTGGGATGACGCGGCGCGCACGGGTGACAAACCCACCGTGGCCGATCACCTTGAGCAGACCCTGGAATACATCCGCACGCATCGGGTGCCCGGCACCGAGCTCTTCTGCTACGGCGAGGGCGATTGGGATGACACCCTGCAACCCGCACAGCAGTCGATGAAGAAGGAGATGGCCTCCACATGGACCATCGCCCTGCTCTTCCAGGCGACAACCGCATTGCAGCGCCTCCTCAACGAGGCTGGTTGCGAGGAACTGGCACAGGAGTTCGGTGCCGAGGCCGATGGCATCAAGCGCCAGTTCGCCAAGAACTTCATCTACGACGACGTGCTCGCGGGCTATGTGGTCTTCACCGAGGATGGGCCTGTTCCGGTCATCCATCCTGAAGATACGCGAACCGGCCTGCACTACCGCCTGATTCCCATGACCCGCTCCATCATCGCGGGTCTGCTGCCACCGGAAGGTGCGCGCAGCCACGAGCAGCTGATCGAGGAGAATCTGCACTATCCGGATGGTGTGCGTCTGATGAACCACCCGGCCAACTATCACGATGGCGTCACCACCTACTTCAAGCGTGGTGAGCAGGCTGCGAATATCGGCCGCGAAATCGGTCTGATGTATACGCACGCGCATATCCGATACACCGAGGCGCTCGCACAGCTCGGTCGCGATTCGGTGGCTGACGAACTGCTGCGCATCAGCCCCGTGGATCAGTTCCAGCGGCTCGCGACCAGTGAGATCCGTCAGCGGAATTGCTACTTCGCTTCGTCGGACGCCGACTTCCCGGATCGCTATACCGCCGCTGAGCAGTGGGACCGCCTGCGTGCGGATGCCAAGGATCCGGTTGGCGTTCGTGGAGGATGGCGTGTCTATTCCTCAGGCCCCGGCATCTACCTGCGCCAGGTGATCCAGCATGTCTTCGGCCTGCAGATCCATACGGACAGCGTGGCGATCGACCCGATCCTGCAGATGCAGGATGACGGTACCAGCGTTGACCTCGGACTCTTCGGGGCCAAGCGCACGCTGCGCTACCACCTCAGCGACGATGACGCACCCGTTGTGGCATCGGTCGACGGCAGGGAGCTGGACGGCAACCGCTATGACCTGCCATATCGCCCAGGAGGTCTGGTGCTCAGTGCAGAGGCGATCGCTGACGCCAAGGTCATCGACATCAGCGTGGGCGTGCACCGCGCGAAGATCTGATACAAGCATCCGATAAGCAAGGGTCCCGCAGCCACGGTTGCGGGACCTCGGTAGGAGAGAATCATGGAACAATCACAGTTGACGGATCTGCTCGGTCAGATGACTCTCGATGAGAAGATCGGGCAGTTGCTGCAGATCACAGGCGACTTCTATTCCGATAAGGCCGAGGAACGTACCGGCCCGATGACCCAGCTCGGACTGAACGAGGACGATCTGGCGAATGCGGGCACGGTGCTGGGCGTTACCGGTGCGGAAGAATGCCGCAAGATACAGACCGCGTACATGAAGCGCAACCGTCTGCATATCCCGACCTTGTTCATGGGCGATGTGATCCACGGATTCCGTACGATCTTCCCGATTCCGCTCGGCCTGGCATCGTCATGGGACGATGAGGCCGCCGAAACGATGGCGCGTGTGTCCGGCCATGAGGCTTCGGTCTCGGGTCTGTTCGTGACCTTCTCCCCGATGGTCGATCTGGTGCGCGACCCCCGCTGGGGCCGTGTGATGGAGGCTACGGGAGAGGATCCTTACCTCAACGGCAAACTCGCCGCGGCTATGGTCCATGGCTACCAGGGTGATGACCTCCGTGGCGACACCAGTCGTGTAGCCGCATGCGTGAAGCATTTCGCTGCCTATGGCGCAGCGGTCGCAGGACGTGATTACAACACCGTTGATATGTCCGAACGCCAGCTCCGCGACATGTATCTGCCGGGGTACAAGACGGCGATCGACGCGGGCGCAAAACTGGTGATGACATCCTTCAATACCGTTGACGGTATACCGGCTTCGGGCAACCGTCACCTCTTCCGCGACATCCTTCGCCGCGAATGGGGCTTCAATGGCGTCGTCATCTCCGACTTCGGCGCGGTGAAGGAGATGATCTCGCACGGTGTTGCCGGAGATGAGCGTGATGCCGCGAAACTGGCCATCAAGGCCGGCGTTGATATCGAGATGATGACGGTCTGCTATCTGCGCAACCTCGGCGATCTCATCGAATCCGGGGAGATCCCGGAGCAGGTGCTTGATGAAAGCGTCATGCGCATCCTGCAGTTGAAGAACGACCTCGGTCTTTTCGAGAACCCACTGCGTGGCGCCGATGAGGCGGAGGAGCGCAAGGTGGTGATGAGCCAGAAGCACCGCAATGCCGCACGTCGTGTCAGCGAGGAATCCATCGTGCTGCTCAAGAACGAGGATGCCGCGCTGCCTCTGGATGCCGCGAACACGGTCGCGCTGCTGGGCCCCGGTGCCCGCTCCACCGATCTTCTCGGAGCATGGTCATGGAAGGGCGAGGAGCAGGATGTGACTGCTCTGGATGCCTCCCTGAACGAAGCCGGCTTCCAGGTGCAGACCACGGATGAGATCTTCGACTATCTCGACCCTTCACAGCAGGCGATCGATGCCGCGGTGCAGTTGGCGGGCAAGGTCGATGTGGTGGTCCTTGCCCTCGGGGAGCCCTCCTTCATGAGTGGAGAGGCTTCCAGCCGTTCCGACATCCGTCTGCCTCAGGCGCAGATCGAGCTGTTCAAAGCCGTCCAGGCGGTGAACCAGAACGTGATCGTCACACTGTTCAACGGACGTCCCCTCGATTTGAGCGATGTCCAGCCAGCCAAGGCGATCGTTGAGGCTTGGTTCCCAGGCACCGAGGGAGGCCGTGCCTTGGCGGATGTGTTGCTCGGCAAGGTGAATCCTTCGGCCAAACTGACGATGTCCTTCCCCGTTAGTGTCGGACAGGTGCCGCTCTACTACAATGTGGACAACACCGGTCGCCCCTATGAGAACGATCCTGAAGGCAAATACGTATCGAAGTATCTGGATGTCTCGAATTACGCCGCCTACCCCTTCGGTTTCGGACTGAGCTACAGCTCATTCGAATACGGTCAGGTCGAAGTCTCCGACAGCAGCTTCGATGCCGAGCATCCTTTGGAGATCAGCCTGACGCTCAGGAACACTTCGGAGCGTGCAGGAACGGAGATCGTGCAGCTCTACGTCCACGATCTTGTGGGCGAGGTGGTGCGCCCGATCAAGCAGCTCAAGGGCTATCAGCGTGTGACCCTGGAAGCGGGGGAGAGCCGAAGGGTGAGTTTCACGCTGAGCGAGCAGGATGTGCGCTATGTGCATCTCGGCGATCGTCTGGAAAGCGATCCGGGGCAGTTCGATGTGATGGTCGGGCCGAACAGTCGAGATCTAAGCGAAGCCATCCGCGTCGAACTCTTCTGATCCACCCCGGGCGCATCTGCTCGGGATACGAATATGGGCGGCTGCCCGAATGCAGGATGCATTCCGGGCAGCCGCCCATATTCTTGCCTCTGTGCTCACACCAGGTGTGAACGCATGAACCACTGGAACTTCTCGAGCTCCTGCACGTGATCCTGCACGATGTTCGAGCTGATCACATCCAGTTCGTCCAGTTCGGCGATCGCCTTGCGGTCATCGGCGATGAATGAATCGTAGTACTCGACCAAGGCCTTCAGGAAGCTTTCGGTGGAGTGACGGCCGGTCAGGTCGATGCCCTTCCACGAACGGTTGCGGATGATCGCGTCAGGACGACCATCGGGTGAGCCGCCGAGTGTGGCGATGCGCTCCGCCGTCTCATCGGCCTGTGCGAGAACGGCTTCGACCTCGGGATCGATCATCTCGTGAACGGCGATGAAGTTCGGGCCGGTCACATTCCAGTGAGCGTGCTTGAGCACGAGGGCAGCTTCCTGCTCCTGGCTCAGACGGTTCTGCAGAATCGAAATGATTTTCTCTGAAGCGGCTTCATCCAGTCCCGGGACTGTGAATTTCAATGCCATAATGTCTCCCTCACTGCTAACAGCGTTCGTTCCGCCCTGATGGCGATCACTTGCGTTCATCGCCTTCAACGGGCCTTGCTTCCAACTGTAGGTGGCGGCAGACGTATCTCAAAATAACACTTGTTCTGTGAGCGTCATCACTCTGTTTTGAGCAGCTCTTCGACATGTTCGTCATCGGTGCGGCGCTTGACCTCGATGGTGCCGATACGTCGACCATCGACCTTGGTGACCTTCATCTCGTAGCCACCGTCGGAACGGAGCACCTCGCCGATCTCGCCCATCCGTCCGGTATGTGCCAGGAAGTACCCGGCCACCGTCTCGTAAGGGCCGTCCTCAAGTTCGATGCCGGTCAAGTCGGCGAAATCCTGAAGCGTCATGCCGCCTTCCACGCTTACCGCGCCGTTGACGAAAGCCTGCTGCGGTTCCTGTTTCGCGGGATGGTCATCGGGAAGATCGTATTCATCGCGTATATCCCCGACCAGCTCCTCGGTCATGTCCTCAAGTGTGACGATGCCATCGGTGCCGCCGTACTCATCGATGACCACCGCCAGATGGATGCCGCGTTTGCGCAGCAGTTCCAGGCTCGGCAGCAATTTGGAGGTGCCCGGTAGCTCTATGCCCTCACGCACCACATCGCGAACCGTGCTGGCTTCGGGGTCGCGGATATCAAGCAGATCACGGACGTGGACGAAACCGAGTACATCGTCGAAGTCCTTGCCGCTGACAGGGTATCGGGAGTAAGGCTCGTTGCGCACGAAGGCCGCCGCCTCAGCGAGGGGCATATCGCCGTCGAGGAACACCACATCGGCCCTCGGGCGCATCACCTCGGCGACGATGGTTTCGGAAGCGTCGAATACGTCATCCAGAATGGTGCGTTCGTCTTTGCTGAGCCGGGTGTTCGAGGAGACCAGCACGCGCAGCTCATCATCGCTGACCTGTGTTTCGGCCTGCTGGGGATCGAAGCCGAGCAGTCGCACTATGCCATTGGTGTTTTTGCCGATCAGCCAGATCAGGGGACGGCAGATGCGTGAGAATATGTCGATTGCAGGCACTGCGGCTCGTGCGATCTGTTCCGCCCGCTGCATCGCTATGCGCTTGGGCACCAGTTCCGAGATCACGATCGAGAAGTATGCGATCACAATGGTGAGTACGACGGTCACCAGCGGGGAGGCCAGATTGGTGGGCACTCCCCAGCGTTCGAATACGGGAATCAGGAAGGGTGCTATCGAGGATGCGCCAACTGACGAGGAGAGGAAACCCGACAGTGTGACGCCGATCTGCACTGTGGACAGGAAGGTGTTGGGATCCCTGGCGATCTTGCCGACCCTTGCGCCCCGGGCATCCTCCTGTTCCATGCGCTCGACCTGCGAACCGCGCAGTGAGACCAATGCCAGCTCGGTACCCGAGAAAACGGCGCCGATCACCAGAAAAACAACAATAAGGACAATGTTAAGCCACAATGACATACCTCTAACATACGTGAGCCCATGCGACTTGCGCTAATAGTATGTAAACCCACGCATTATCCCTATACGGGCGGGGTCAGAAGGAGAGAACCTCGACCTTGCCGGTGGTCAGCAGGTAGCGTGATCCCACGATCATGATCTGTCCCGATGCCACGGCTTCGCGCAGCACCGTGGACCGTTCGACGAGGTTTTCGATGGTGCGGGCCACATGCACGCGCTCGTAGTCATCGCTGCTGTCGAGTTCGGACTCCCTGGCCGTCTGAATCGAGGCGCCGACCTGGCGCACCACGATGGAATCGGAATCTTCGGCCTTTCCGAGGCTGAGGCCCTTCAGCGCGGATTGCACGGCACCGCAATGCTCATGCCCCATGACGACGATGAGATTCACATGAAGCGCCTGAACCGAGAATTCCAGTGATGCCACCACGGCCTCGTCAAGGATTTCTCCGGCCGTCCGGATGGTGAACAGATCACCGAGACCCTGGTCGAATACGATCTCGGGTGGCACGCGTGAATCGGAGCAGGAAAGCACCGTGGCGAAAGGATGCTGACCGTCGATGAGCTGTTCCCGTGTTTCCGCATCCTGCCAGGGATGTTCGGCTTCGCCTTGAGAGAAACGACGGTTTCCGGCAAGCATGCGACTCCATGTGCTGGTGGCCAGATCCCCATCGGGGCGTTCGAGTGCCGTTGCCTTGTCTTCCTGCTGCATTGTGCCTGCCTCCTTGTGACGGTCACCTTATCCTACTCCCGGCTGCCTTCGTGCAGGGATCCACCGATGATGCCCCACAAGCTCGGTTTTCCGGGCTTTTGGGTATGCGCAGGCCTGCCTGTGTGTGCAAGCTCACATAGCTGGGGGCGGGAAGCGCGTGCATCGGCACAGGGCGACGGGATAGCATTGATGGCAACCAGACCTTCCGCGGAGTGTCCGGATTACGGAGGCTCGCTCAAGGGGTGCAGGAAGGTATTTCGTCGAAAGGGGATAGCAATGACGCTGCTGCAGCATGAGCTGACAGATTTCACTGTGCAGTCATACCAGAACAACGAGTTTCATGAGGTGACCAAGGAGGATGTGCTCGGGCATTGGTCCGTGTTCTTCTTCTATCCTGCGGACTTCACCTTCGTCTGCCCAACCGAGCTGGAGGATCTCGCCGAGAAGTATGCGGACTTCCAAAAGGCAGGGTGCGAGGTCTACTCCGTTTCATGTGACACGCATTTTGTGCATAAGGCATGGCACGATGCCAACGAGAAGATCGCGAAGATCACCTACCCGATGCTGGCCGACCCGACCGCAACGCTGGCCAAGGATCTCGACACCTACAACGAGGCCGATGGCACCGCGGAGCGTGGCGACTTCATCATCAGCCCCGAGGGCAAGGTCGTGGCATACGAGGTCATCTCCTCGAACGTGGGCCGTAACGCCGAAGAGATCCTGCGCAGGGTTCAGGCCTCTCAGTTCGTGTATGCGCACGGCGATCAGGTCTGCCCCGCGAAGTGGGAGCCCGGGGACGAGACCATCGCCCCGAGCCTTGATCTGGTCGGACAGCTCTGATCAGACGGGATGTCGTCGACCCTGAGGGGGAGGGCGAGTCCGTACCTGTAATTGCTTCTTTGGCCGCGAGATCCTCCATATGGTTTCCCGCGGCCAATGCATATGCAAGGCGCAGGTCGGTCCCGCCTCGGCTCGGACGAGAGTTCCAGGGTCGTCGCAAGATGATTTCGAAGCGTTGAAGGAGCGTTGATGACACAAGGAAGTGCTGCGACTACAGCGGCGAAGACAACAGATCCTGATCTCTACGATGTGGTGGTGATCGGTGGAGGGCCCGCAGGTTTGACGGCTGGGCTGTACCTTGCACGTGCGCGATACCGCACCCTGATTCTGGAAAAAGAGGATTTCGGCGGGCAGATCACCATCACCGCCGAAGTGGTGAATTATCCCGGTATCGCCAAAACGACAGGTAAGGCGCTTACCGATACGATGCACGCCCAGGCGAAGGATTTCGGCGCCGAGTTCAAGAGTGCGGAAGCCACCGGCATCGACGCCGAGGGCGACATCAAGGTCGTGCACACCAATCGTGGGGATATACGGACCTTCGGTGTGCTGATCGCCAGCGGGGCCAGCCCGCGCAAGCTTGGCTTCCAGGGGGAGAACGAGTACGCGGGCCGGGGTGTGGCCTATTGCGCGACCTGCGACGGTGAGTTCTTCACAGGCAAAGAGGTCCTCGTTGTGGGTGGCGGTTTCGCCGCGGCCGAGGAATCGGTGTTCCTGACCAAATACGCCAGCAAGGTGACGCTGCTCGTGCGTGAGGAGGACTTCACCTGTGATGCCGGTGTGGCTCAGGAGGCGAAGGACGATCCCAATATCGAAATCCACTACCACACGGAGCTCGATGAGGTTTCGGCCGGTCAGGGCGGGTTGAGCGAGGCGACGATCCACGATGTGCATACCGGCGAATCCAAGCTCTGGAAGCCCACCACCAGCGACACATTCGGTGTGTTCGTCTTCGCGGGCTATGTGCCCCAGACCGCTGTGGTCAAAGGGCTCGTCGATCTTGATGATTACGGCTACGTGATCACGGACTCTCACCTGCAAACCTCCGTCGAAGGCATTTACGCGGCGGGTGACCTATGCCAGAAGCATCTGCGTCAGGTGGTCACGGCCACGGCTGACGGTGCATCCGCCGCAGTGGAGTTGGAACGCTACGCTTCGCAGCTTTCGGATAAGACCGGCCTGCTGCCGGTGAGACCAACAGGCTCCACCAGCAACAAGGAGACCACCACCACACCCGCGGGCACTTCGCCCGCCCCGGCGCCAACACCGCAATCCGCCGACTCCGCGAAGGCTTCGCAGAGCGCGTCGGCCCTGTTCTCGGCCGATGTGAAGGCCCAGTTGAGCATGGTGTTCTCACGCTTGGTTAAACCCGCCGTTTTGCGGCTTGAACTCGATGGCACGCCATTGTCCAAGGAGCTGCGTGGCTTCGTCGGCGAGGTTGTGGCCTTGAGTGGAGGCAAGCTCAGCAGTGTGGTCAGTGACGATACCGCCGAAGTCGATGACGAAGGCAAGGCACGCTTTGATCCCGCCGGGGTATTGCCTGTCGCCCGTCCTTGTGTGCGCATCTGCACGGCGAATGAACAAGGTGATTTGGTCCCGACCGGTCTGGCCTTCCACGGTGTCCCGAGCGGGCACGAGTTCAATTCCTTCGTGCTCGGCATCTACAACGCCGCAGGCCCGGGTCAGGCGCTTGAGGACGACGTCAAGGAACGGATCGACGGGCTGTCGAAGCCGGTCGATGTGATGCTGCTGGTGTCGCTGACCTGCACGATGTGCCCGGAGACGGTGCTTTCGTCGCAACGCATCGCCGCCGCCAATCCGAAGGTCCGCGCGGAAGCCTACGATGTCTCGCACTTCCCCGAACTCAAGGAGCAGTACGGTGTGATGAGCGTCCCCTGCATCGTCATCAATCACGACGATGGACAGCAGACCGTGGAGTTCGGTAAGAAGAGCGTTCCCCAGATGCTCGACCTGATCGGAGCCTAGCCCCGGGCGGCATTGGCTGAGTCCAGAAGCGGCGAAGCTCGCATCTGCTTCCGCAAGTGCCCCGTGGCCCCCTGTTGAACTGTTGCAGGGGGTCACGGGGCACTGTTGCATTACTCGTTGCTTTACATGCGGCTTGCGGCTCGTCGCTCCGGGCGCACGCTACTGTTTCGCGACCGCCGTCTGGGGGAGTTTGACCCGGGAAACCAGCCATATGGAGAGCAGCGCAATCGCATACAGCACGGTGATCACCGGAATCACCGCCGCGTACCTATGCGCCTGGTCTGAGGCGTGCGACACCACGAAGGAGGCGAGCTGATTGCCGGAAAGCCCGGCGATGGCCCAGGCGCTCAGCGTCAGCCCGTGGGTTGTCGAAACCGCTTTGATGCCAAAATGCTGATCCAGCAGCACGGGCAGTGTGGAGAATCCGCCGCCATACCCCGCATTGATGAGGAAAAGCATGGCGAGCACGGCCCAGAGCAGCGCATTGCCGATGCTGTTGGTCAGGAGCTGCAACACACACACCGCGATGGACATGACGAAGATGATCTTGTAGCTGCTTTCGCGTCGTTTCAAATGATCGGAGAGCGTGGCGAAACCAACGCGCCCGAGGGCGTTGAAGAGGGCGTCCACGGCGAGAATCGTGCCGATGATGCCCGCGATGGCAATCGAGAACTCCGAGGAGGACATGCTGGCATACCGTGGAATCTGATGCAGCAGATCCTTGAGGATGTCTTTCTCCTGGGAGATCAGTGCCAGACCGCAGGTGATATTGAGGTAGAAGGCGATCCAGATTCCCCAGAAAAGGGGCTTCTTGAGCAGCGCGCCGCGTCGGTATTCGGCTGAGGGCTTCTCGTACACATACCCCGAAGGCCTTTTGATGAGCAGGAACCCACCCAGCATCATCACGGTGTAGACGGCGGCCAGCACGTAGAACATATTGACCAGTCCGACGCCTTCGATGAGGAATTCCATCACGGGACTCGCGATCGCCTTGGCCAGTCCGAAGCCCGCGACGGCG
This sequence comes from Bifidobacterium psychraerophilum, assembly GCF_000741705.1. Classification (GTDB taxonomy): domain Bacteria; phylum Actinomycetota; class Actinomycetes; order Actinomycetales; family Bifidobacteriaceae; genus Bombiscardovia; species Bombiscardovia psychraerophila. Next base: position 154,438 of record NZ_JGZI01000008.1, read on the forward strand.
ATCCCGGTTGCCATGCCCTTGTTATCCGAGAACCAGAGCATCAGATTCTTCACAGGGGTGAGATATCCGATACCGAGGCCTATCCCCATGATGACGCCGTAGAAGATGAATACGCCCGGTGTGAAGTGCAATGCGATGCTCGCTCCGGTTCCGGCGAACCCCACCACGAAGCAGACCGTGGCGATAAGCGCGGATTTCTTGATGTCCTTCTCGACCATCGGCCCAAGGAATGCCGCAGACATGCCGAGGAAGAAGATGGCGAGCGAAAATCCCCACTCGATGGTTCCCGATGAAACGTGCAGCTCATCTGCGATGAGCTGCTTGAACACGCTCCAGCAGTACACGGTTCCTATGGAAATATGAAGTAACAAAGCGGGTGCAACAGCACGTGTCCAGCGGTTGTCTGGCAACAATGTCATTCTGGTTTTCCCTCTCCGCAGAGGGGCGTGCACATGGGAATCACGGCGACTGTGGTCCTCTGCTTGTTCAAACTAACATCTTTTTTTACTGGCGTCCCTTGCGAATCCAAGGATGATTATGAGATAGATAACATTATTGATGTGTGCTTGGGCGTGTTCATGCAGGTGGATCCTCACGTGTGCTGGTCGAATCGTCGGAGCCTGCCACATCGCAGGCGTGGGAGGCTCCGCCTCCTGAATATTTATACACCATGCCTAATATATTCCGCCAGTTCGGTTAGGACGCTTCCGAAGCCGGGCGGCGTGGCCCGAACAGCTTCTCCCATACGCTAATAAGCTCCCCCACCAGCAGTACCGCCAGGGCGGTTCCCAAACCGATGGTCAGGCCATAGAAATCGACAATCCAACCGAATACCAGGGCCACTCCCATCTGGGCGATCACACGCCAGCGAAAAGAGCGCAGCAGGCACAGTTCGATGATGACCAGAATGATGAAGAAGACCGTAGTCATCTGCCCCAAGGTGACGGGTAGTAATAGCGAGAGCACTTCAGGTACGGCCACGAGTGCGCTGACGCCCAGACCGCAACAGGCGAACAGCGCCGTCCCTATGGCCAGCACATTGATACCGGCGGCGAACAACACCGAACGACGGCCCCAGTGCGATGCATGTCCTGTGTTCAACTGCTGTGATCCTTCGTGTGTCGTTGGCGTGGTAGGGAAGGGGGGGAGCGACTGATGCGGACCAGGGCGATGACTAGGCATGCCGTTCTTCGCGAGGCCCGGCGGTCGTTGGGTGCGCTGCGGGATCGTTCGCTTGTTTCGACTCGGTGATCCCTTGGTAGTATGCGATTTTGCTGTCCAGCAATGCGAGGCTGTCGGCAAGCTCCTGCTGTTGGCGCAGTAATTCCCTGCGGTGTGTCAGCAGCAATTCAAGCCTTCTGCCGGCGGTCTCCAGCCCTTCGGAACGTAGATGCACATAATGGGCGATGGTCTCCACCGGCATTCCCGTTGCCCGGAGGCGACGGACGAATCTGATTCGCTCTATGTCCAGATCGCTATATATGCGGCGGCCGCTCATGTCACGGGCGATCTGGTCGATCAGACCCAGCTTTTCGTAATACCGGAGCGTATCGATGCTCAGACCGGTACGCATGGATACCTCGCCGACGGAATACTCCGGAATGACCTGAGAGGCGGGCACATTCAGCAGCTCCGCCATCGCCGCCAGTTCGGCTCTGCTCGGAATGCCCTTGTCTGTTGCCAAATGTTGCATATGAAGAAGGTACGACCTGGAGTGAGCTCTAGGTCAAACGGTCAGCGTGTCTATTCGATACTGCACCCAGAAGCCACGTGGGCGTGGGCGCACGACATGATGCCGGATCGCTCGGCTACCCCGCGTAGTCGGCGATGACGGTCCGGCTTGTGCCGTCGAGTGTGATGCTTCCGCCATGCGGGATGATCCACTGCGGTCGGGTGTGCCCGAATGGCACGCCGACGCACACCACGGCCTGAGGATTGTATAAGGCCATTTGCCCGAGAATCGCATCGCGTTGCTCATGACGCAGGGCCGCGCGTTCCCCGGCCGAGGGTACGGGCGCGGATAGCTCGCTGACTGGCGGCCGGGCGACAAGCACACCGGCGGCGGCTTGCAGCAGGCCGCGTTCCCCCAGGGAACGAAGCCAGCGCTTCACCGCAAGGGCGGAGGGGAGTTCCTCGCTGCTCTCCAGCAGGAGGATCACCCCCTCAAGGTCGGCGAGCGGAGGCATCCGTCCGGCCATCGCTATCTCGTCTATCACTTCGATGCAGCCGCCCCACGTACGAGCTGTGACGGCCTTCCGCGGGCCGGCCCACTCCCACGCTTCGGTGGCCTCACGGTTGCCGAATGAGGTCAGTGCCCGGGGATCCTCCCATGGGATCCCGAAATCCTCGGATTCACTCGTTTGGGTGAGTTCGATGCTGCCGCCCTCAAGGAGCGCGGCCCGCAGGGAACGCAGATGGATGTCGTCCACTCCCGGTCCCGCGCCAAGATGGATCTGCGTTGAACCGCCATAGAAACTCGGGACCCCTAAATTCCACAGCAGATTATGGAGATTGGTGTTGTCGCTGTAGCCGAGGAAGGGCTTTGGATTGGCGGCGATGATGGAGGGGTCGATGTGCGGAATGACCGTGACCTGATCATCACCGCCGATTGTGGCCATCACCGCACGAATACCGGGATCCGCGAATGCCGCCTCGATATCGGCGGCGCGTGCTTCGGCACTGGCACCAAGTTGTCGCGTGGTGGGGTATTCCACCGGGATGAGACCGGTCGACTCGGATAGTCTGCGCAGGGCCTGTTCGTGTATGGCGGGTGAAATGGCCGGAGCCGCGAAAGCCGGCGATATCACCGCAACGCGATCTCCCCGTCTGGCTTTGGGTACGGATTTGAATGGGCGCACGACCGTCCTCCTCTGTTCGGATATCCCCCCAATCCTACGCAGCCTCAGGGCTGGGTGCGTCATACCCTCGGATGCCCTGTCGTGTTGTTCAGGTGAGATGGGTCCGGGTCCATAAGCTTATCGCGGTGCGTATGGTGTTCGCGTTCGCCTGACCGCCGTAGACGTCGGAGAATCGCGCATCCGCGACGTAGAGTTCCGCAAGGCCGCGATACTGATCGGATGTGGGCGCCCGACCTCCCCAATAAGCCTTCACCCAGAGGTAATGCTCCCCGATGAGTTCCTGGAACGCTGCTGCATCAGCCGGAATCCCGGATTCGGCCGCATCGCGCAGCGCCTGGTTGATGCGTACGTCCCGTTGTCGCATGGCTGTTCTTTCGCTTTCGTTGAGGGCCGCGTCGTGTGCGATGCTGCGCTCCCACGCCGCATCCCCCCAGCGCCGCCTGACTTCCTGCTCATGGCTGTCACGATCGAATCCTGCGAATAGTTCCTCCACGCTCATCGTCTCCCCTTCCCTGATTGCGGCCAGTGTGCGCTTCGCCGCGTCTATCCGTTGTGTGGTGAGCCGCCGATCCTCCTCAAGCTGTGCCACATGCGCCCGAATCGCATCCTCAAGTGTCAGCCCGTCATCAAGGGTTGTTTTGATGGCGTTCAAGGACAGGCCGAGTTCACGGAGCGACAGGATTCTGTGCAGGCGGGCCAGTTCGGCCATGCCGTAGAAGCGGAGCCCATTCGCCCCGACACGACTGGGTTTCAGCAGAGCGATGCTTTCGTAGTAGCGCAGTGTTCTGCTCGTCACGCCCGCCGATCTGGATACTTCGGCGATGGTCCACTGCCTTGTCTCCTCCATGGCTCAGTGATCCTTTCCGTCCACAGCGCTTTTCGAAGCATTATCGAGACCTTCTGCTGTTTCGTAGTCCCCGGAGATGTGTTCGCTCGCCCAGGCCGCGGCCGTCTGGTATTCGGATGCGCGCGGTGCCGTCAACGTCACCGTATTGCCATCCGGATCGGTGAAGGACAGATCGGTGGTGAACCACGGGGTATCTCTCGGGCCGGCGACCTCCACATCGAGATCCTCCATCGCGCTCGCAATGTCACTGAGATCGATGCCATCCGCCGCAATCGAGACCTGATGCCGTGGCGCATCCCCTGCGCGTCCGGGGACCAACAGGATATCCTGATACCGTTCTCGGCGCAGATGAAGCAGTGACGGGGCGCCGCCCGGTCCTGGAATGGTGGCGAGCGTCACGAAACCCGCGGCACCGTAAATCTCCTGGGCCAGGGCGAAATCACTGGTCGGGAAGGTGACGAACATCGGCATCGCATATATTGACCGGTCAATTTCCGGCTTCTTTGGTGCTTTCATGCTTCCAAGCTACAAGTTGACGCAAGGTCAATGTCAATATGGGAGCAAAGGGGTGTCGGTGTCATCGCCGGAGCATCCCGTACCCGCCGCTGGAATCGGGCCCTGGGAAGACGGAAGAGGCTTCACTTCCTGAAGGGTGTATCGGCCGCCTCTTCCCGCCCTTTGCGGTGCTTGAGGTATCTGACGAGAAAGTAGACACCGGTTCCGATTGCTGCGGCGACGATGAGGAGGAATACGACTCCTATAATTGCTGATGCTATCATCCGTATCCTTCGTTGAAGATCTCCGTTACGGCCTGCCTGGTCACGAGAATAATCGGGCGGCAGGGCGAAAACGCGCAAGAGGATGGATCTCAGCCGAAGAGGGTACACAACGATGTCCGATATGGCCGAAACCTTGTTTTCTGGGACAAGGGTTGCCTGCCGGGTGAATCGCCGCAACGAGGATATGGGGAATTGCCCGGGGATGTTGGCTGGAACGTTGGATGCGGTCTAGAACTTGAATCGCATCGTTCGAATGCGTTCGAGATGACGAAGGCGTTTCTGTGTGGACGAGCTGCTGATGCCTCCGAGATTGATCCACGTGCCGCGCCTGACGCCGATTTGCTTCAGTGTCTTATTGATGAAGATGCGACGTATGCCGTTGCCGAGCAAGAATCGGTAGTACGCGGTCGGCGAGGTGGATGTGGTCAGTACATAGGCGTGCTTCAGATTGGTCAGGCAGCCGTGGATGCCCGTCTTGGTCACCGTATGGCTCAGCCCTTCACCCTCTTTCATCACTTTGTCGATGAAGCCTTTGAGCATACCGGGGATGCCGTTCCACCAGATCGGGGTGATGATGATCAACCCGTCGGAGTGCTGCAATGCGGCGAGGTATCGGCGTACCAGTGGGTCGTGGGTTTCCCCGGTGTGGAAGAGTCGCAGTTCCTCCGCGTCGTAATACGGTTGGAACTGGTCCGCGTGCAGATCCAGCAGCTCGAATGTCGTCGAGCTGCCGTTCATGTTGGCGATTACCGATTCAAGAACCGCATGGTTGAAACTTTTCGTGTACGGATGGCAATAGATGATGGTTACTCTGCTCATCAGACTCTCTTTTCCTGTGATGCGATGAGTGCGGTGAGGGTGCGTTGCATCAGGTCGTCACCCTCGGTGATGACGCCTTGCCGAAGCAACTGAACGAAACCTTGCAGGAATGCCCACACTTGCAGGAACAGTATCTGCGGAGGAACATCCAGATCACGGTCCTTCACGATGCTTCCGATCACGGTTTTCGTGAGTTCAAGCAGGGGGAACACGTGGGTGCCGTCTTCCAGGGCGCTTCTGGTCCACGGGCTGAAAAACAGGAATTCAATCCGTTTTGGATCGTGCAGTGAGTGTTCCGACAGTGCCTTGCCTATGGCGAGCAGTGCCTGTTCTGCCTGGTCCGGTATCAGGCCTTGTACGGCGGGGGATATCTCTTCGTACAGATCGCGGGACATCTCTTTCGCCACCGCGGCGAAAAGCGATTCCTTGCTGCTGAAATGCTTGTAAAAGGATCCTGTCGTCAATCCGAGCCCCTGCATCAGATTGCGTATGGAGACCTGTTCCCAGCCCTGCAGGCCGATTGTTTCGGCTGCATACTCCACAAGCCTTCGTTTGGTGTCGTTTCGATTCATGGTTATCCCCCCAAACAAAAGGATAACACTGTTATCTTATGATCGCTGCACGATGGCCGCAACCCGCCATCAGCGGTAGAGGTATTTGCCCTGATCCATCTTTGATGAGATGTCACGAAGTGCCTTGGCGGTTTCGCGGTCGATCTCATCACCGTGTTGGAGCTTCTCGGCTTGGCTGCTCAAGTGGTTCTGCACGCCGAAAAAGGAGGCTATGGCTATCAGCGCAACCACGGTGATCCCCAGGATAATCATCAACCACATCTTCTGTGTCCTTCCCGTGCGGCATCCATACGAGCCCCGGCCGTCAGCTCACGGCATGCGCGGCCTATGTGGTGCGGTACCCCTCCTGCGGAGCGCGTCGTGTCTGCGTGCCTCAAGGCATTGCGTCTTTGCCGAGTCCCTTCAACGTCAGCTTAGGCCTTTTGGCGGTATTCTGCCGCGGCCCGGCGCAATATCAGCCGAATAGGGTACGGCGGCTCGGGGATGCCCGGTGGTGCTTGGCGGCGTGCCGCCATTGGGTGAGGGACATGGGCTTCAGGATGCCAGCTGCTTTCTGATGGAGATCAGGAAGTCGGTCGCCTCCGAAAGCTCATCGCTTTCGAGATGGAGACCCCGCATGATTCCCTCCCTGATCCGGAAGGATTCCTTGGCCAGCATGGTGCCTTCGGGCGTGAGACTGATGAGCATTGCCCTGCGGTCCTCGTCCGAGGCCTTTACGTCCACGAGCCCGCGTTCTTTCATTCGTGAGATGAGCCTGCTCGGGTGCCCCGATTCGGCGATCAGATGTTCGGAAAGCGTCTTGAGACTGCACGGTTGCAGGTCGCTCAATGCCATCAGGGCATCCGCCTGCACGCAGGAGAGGCCGATGGGGCGCAGCCCCGACATCAGTTGCTCGTCGAGCTCGTGATTGAGGGATCGGAGCTGCCTGATGAAGCCGAGATATTGCGGTTGTCCCATATATGTTCCCTTCCTTGGCCCGTACCAATATACATGATATGTCATCTATGTGCTACTCTTTTACATGACATGTCACCTAATAGGATGCGTGTGAAGGCTGTGCATCACGGAGAAGAGGAAATCACTCATGCTTGCAGCAGTGCAGAGGAATGGGTCGGGAATCGCTGCCATCGCGGTCGAGGAGCTTGATGAAGTCGCCGCGGGAATGGGAGGAACGCTTATCGAAGGTGCCTACGCCCCGGTCATGCCGTGGGACATCAAGGCGGGGGAGGGAACCATCGGCGGGAGGCGTCTGCCCTCGGTCATCGGATATGCGCTCAGTGGAACCGTCATCGGCGCCGGACCCCTTGGACTGCGCAACGCCGTAGGAAGACGCGTCATATCGCTTGTTCCCGAGGGGTCGAATGCGCAACGCGGTGTGGCGCCTCTGGCCCCCTTCGTCTTTACGGTTCCCGACAACGTGGGTATGGCTCAGGCGGCAAGCGTTATCGGTGGTGGCGATGCGGCCCTGATGCTGTCGAAGGTCCCGGAGTTGAATCCGGGTGATCGGGTTGTGGTCTCCGGCGCGAACGGGGGTGTGGGGACATGGCTGGTGCAGATACTCGATCTGATGGGTGTCAGGACGGATATCCTCAGTTCTTCACGAAGTCTCGGGGGCAATGCGGAGCTCTTCCCCGGCAAGCACGTCACTGACGATCCGGCGCAGCTGGCCTCCCACGCCTATGCCGCGGGTTTTGACCTGACAGGCGAAGGGAGTGTGCTGCGGATCCTGGAGAGCCAGCTGAAGAGCGGGGGCACCCTGGTGATGGCGGCGACGCCTGATCACCGGGCCTCAAGAAACGACATCAAGGCCGTCTTCCGCAACAGGCCGATCGGTCCGAAAGGATACAACTGGCTGCTGGCGCGACTCGCCGATGCTTCGATTACGGCGGTGATCGACTCCATCTACCCCTTGCGGGAGGTGCGTGAGGCCCAATGGCATGTGAAGCGGGATCCGCATAAAGGTCGTACCTTGCTCAGGCTCAATGACAATGCGGAGCCATGACTGCACCGGATGGTGATGCGGTCGCGACGATGCGGGCGGATCGTCGCGGCATCTGGTTGTGCATACGAAAATCCCGCACACGACAGCTCGGGTGTGCGGGATTCTCGTTGAAGGAGCGGGACTCAGATCATCCGGTGTTCTGCAGGCCGGCGGCTACTCCGGACACGGTGCAGAGAATCAGATAGATGAAGTCGGCCTGTTGGCTGGTGCTGAGTTCTTCCTTGTCGTTGCGACGACGCAGTGAGCGCAGCGCGCGGACCTGGGTGACCGAAAGTGCGTCAACATAGGGCGAACGGATGCGGATGGCCTGGCCAAGCACGTGCCTGTGCTGCAGCGGCCACTTGTCGCCAACGATCTTGAGCACCCACTTGCGTGTGAGCTCCATCTCGTCAAGGACCTTCTTCGCCAGATCGTCACGGTCGCCGAGCGCGAGGTACATCTTGGCGATGCGCTCGTCCGTCTTGGCGATCGACATCTCGATGTTGTCGATGAAAGTGCTGAACAGCGGCCACTCTTCGTATGCCAAACGCATGGTTTCCAGATCGTTGAACTGTTCGCAGGCGGTCCCCAGGCCGTACCAGGCGGCCAGATTGATGCGGGCCTGCGCCCAGGAGAACACCCAGGGGATCGTTCGCAGATCATCCAGTGATTTCGCGCCGATGCCGCGCTTCGCCGGACGTGATCCGATGGGGAGCAGACCGACTTCGGTCAGTGGCGTCACAATGGAGAACCACGGGGCGAAATCGGGTGTTCCCAGCAGATCCAGGAAGCGGTTATGCGATGCCTCGTTCAGAGCCGTGGCCATCTGCGAGTACTTCTGGGTCATCTCGGTGTTGCGCTTCTCCACGCTCGGAGCCGACTGCAGCAAGGTCGCCGCCGCAACGGACTCGATGTGGCGAATGGCCAGGATCGGATTGCCGTAACGGGCGAAGATGACCTCGCCCTGCTCGGTGAGCTTGAAGCGGCAGTTCACGGAGCCGACCGGCTGTGCAAGCACGGCGCGGTTCGCGGGACCGCCGCCGCGACCGACGGCACCGCCGCGACCGTGGAAGAGGGTCAGGTCGATATCGTGGCTCAGCGCCCACTTGGCGATGCGCTCCTGTGCGGAGTGCAAGGCCAGCGTTGCCGAAGTCGGGCCGGCATCCTTCGAGGAATCCGAGTATCCCAGCATGACTTCCATCTTGTTGCCGGTCGCCTTCAGACGTGCCTGCACCTCAGGAATCTTGATGATCTCTTCGAGGGTGTCGACCGAGTTCTCCAGATCCTCAAGCTGCTCGAAGAGGGGGATGACGTCGATCGTCGGCACATCCTTGGGATGCGCGAAGGCCAAACGGTTCAGTTCGAAGACGTCCTTGACGTGCTGCGCCGACTTGGTGAAGGAGATGATGTAGCGTCTGGCGGCTTTGATGCCGTTGCGGCGCTGGATCGAACCCAGCGCACGGAAGGTGTCGAGCACCTCGTGCGTCATCGGCTGAAGCGCTCCGCGCTCACCGTGCAGACCGTGTTCGCGGATGTCCTCAAGCGCTCGGGCATGCACCACGGAATGCTGACGGAACTCCATCTCGACCAGATGGAATCCGAAGGTCTGCGCCTGCCAGATCAGATCCTGCAGAGGACCATACGCGTGGCGTGGAGCATTGGCGGCGGCCAGTGAACGCTGCACGACCTTGAGGTCCTCGATGAATTCATCGCAGCTCTTGTACATCAGATCCGCATCGCGCAGAATCGAAGCGTGCAGACGGTCGGCGATGACGAGCACCACCGAACGATGCGGCTCCTGGCTCGAGATGAAGGAGGCCTTGTCGGTAAGGCGCTCGCTCATTTCCTTCTGATGGCTCCAAAGGCTCAGCAGCTCCGAGCTCGGGGGGGTCGTCTCGCTTTCCACCGTCAGGTTCTTGCCAACCGTGCGGGTCGACTGCTCAAGTTTGAAGATCACATGATCGGTGAACTTGCGAGCGACCATGCGGCTGACCTTGGCGGTGACGTTCGGGTTGCCGTCACGGTCGGAACCGATCCAGCTGCCGGGGTGGAAGAAGGCGGGGCACACGGGTTCGACTCTTCCGGCCTTCTTGCCGAGGATCCAATCGTCGAAGCGCCTGTAGACCTTGGGAATGGTGTCGAAGAGCGTGTTGTCGAAGATGTCGATAATCGTGTCGGACTCTTCAACAGGGGTCGGCTTTTTCAGGCCGATTGGCGAAGTACGGAAGAGCGCATCGATCTCATTGTAGAGACGGCGCTCATTCTCTTCCAGATCGGATCCACCGAGCTTGGGGCGTTCCTCAAGCAGTTCAGCCACGCGACGGATCTTGCCCTCGACCGCCTTGCGGCGGGCCTCCGTGGGATGGGCGGTGAACACCGGGTGGAATTCAAGCTTCTCGAGCAGTTCCTGCGCCTTGGCCGGACCCATCTCATCGATCAGCTGATGGTAGGCCCCGGTCATCTCGTTCACGGGATCCGTTGCGGCGTTGAGATCCACTTCGGACTCACGCTTATGCAGAGCGGCGACGCGGTAATTCTCCTCGCACAGATTCGCGAGGTGGAAGTATGTGGTGAATGCGCGTGCCAGCAACTGCGAGTCGTGCATCGAGGTCCCGTCGATGAGGGCCACGGCTTTCGCGAGCCCATCCTCATCGGGATGCGGATCGGTGAGTATGTCGCTGAAATGCTCGGCGCTCGCCTCGACCGCATTCTGACGGAGTGCATCGAATGATTCGAGTAATTGCGGGTTGAATTCTCCCAGGACATCGCGAAGAATGCGCAGACACAAATCCATGTCATACTTCAACGATTCGGGAAGATCACGCTCCTCGGGACCTTTGGTCCCCGTGCCGGAACTTACGATTCCGGCATCAGCAGCTTTGATCTGGTCATTATTATCTGCCATGTGGCCTCCTTGTGCCAAACGTCCGGTTGCTCGATCTACCAGCTTTCCACGGCTCCTCCGTGGTTGTGATAGCTGATCGTTCCAAGCCCACAGCCTTCAGTTCAGCTCTTGCGTGCAACATTGTAAGTCCTCTTTCGCCCAGTTGTATTACATTGGTCTGCCAATGGTCTGTGAAGTACATAACGAAAAGGTGCTTTCGGTGCAGGGTGTGGAGTAAACATGAAGCTGTGGGCTTCGCAAAAAGATTCAGAGACAACAGTCAGAAGGCGCAGCGCGCCACACACCAGAGTGAATCCGGCCAGGAGAAGATCAGCGCCTTTCACACGCACTCCATCCCTTTGGATATGGAGGATATCGTCAGGGATCTGGACAAGCCGGTCACCGAGGCGGGTATTGCGGCCAAAGCCAGCCTGATCGTGCGCGTCGGGGCCCTGGACCTGTCTTCGGGAACGGGAAGCTTCAGGGTGCGCGAGATGATGCACCGCATAGCGTATCCCCTTGGAGTGCATGTGCGCGCCGACGTCAACCTGACCGATATCGAAGCGACATGCACCGATGGCAAGGAGCGGATCACGGAGGTGATCGACCTGCCTTCGACGGGTGTGAACACCGAGCGCATCTGGCTGCTCGAGCATTTCGCGGACTGGTTCAGCGTGAGCTGCGGGTTAAGCAGCGTATACCATCATGAAGCCGAAATCTCAGAGGCACTGGTGGATAAGCTAGGCAGCCCGTCATCCGCCCTTTCGGCGTTGAGGGCATTGGGCCGCGTCAAGCAGGTGATCGCCAGAAAGAAAGAGGAGGATGGCGATTTCAAGGGGCTGACCGTTCGTAAGGCCCATGCACGGCTTGACGTCATAGAGAAGCGCAAACCCTTGTACCCCGCGTGGTTCGCCGCGTTCGGCTCCGCTGTCGCCTGCGCGGCCTTCGTGTTTCTGCTCGGCGGCGGTCCCTTCGATATGGCCGGTGCCTTTGTGGGAGCCGGAATCGGTCATTTCGTACGCAGGCTGATGCTCGCCAAGCACCTCAACCAGTTCTTCGTGACCTTCGTCTCCGTTGCGGTCGCCGCCTTGGCATGCGTGGGCATGCTCAGGTTCATCGGTATCTTCAATCCCATCGCCTTGGAGCATGACACCGCATATATAGGCGCGATGCTCTTCGTCATTCCCGGTTTCCCATTGGTCACCGGTGGTCTGGATATCGCCAAGATCGATTTCCCATCCGGGCTGCAGCGGCTGATGTACGCCTTGTCGATCATCCTGATGGCGACTTTTGCCGGTTGGGCCGTCGCCCGTGCTGTTTCCTTGAATCCTCAGGGTTTCGAACCGCTCGGACTTGATCCGATGCTGAACGGCGTTCTCAGATTCTTCGCGGCCTTCGCCGGTGTATGGGGCTTCTCCGTCCTCTTCAACTCACCGCAGCGTATGGCCTTCACGGCCGCTTTGATCGGTGCGATAACCGATACCATGCGTCTTGAAATCCAGGACCTGCTCAACGTGCCACCGGAGGCCGCTGCCTTCTTCGGGGCTTTCGCCGCAGGCCTGCTCGCAACCGCCTGGCGTTCGGCCGTCAGACGAGGGTGGCTGCCTCCACATCTGGGGTACCCGCGCATATGTCTGACGGTTCCCTCGATCGTGATCATGGTCCCCGGTCTGTATATGTACCGGGCGATGTTCTACCTCGGCCAGTTCTCAACGCTGAATGCGCTCGACTGGGCCTTCCGCGCGTTCATGGTGATCATCTGTCTGCCGGTCGGACTGGCGATGGCACGTGTGATCACCGATAAGTCATGGCGTTATGACGTATAGCCCTCCGCAGGGCTCGTGCATCCATTGAACCCGCAGTGGGGAGCCTGATGAAGGAAGCTCTCTGAGGGCCTGGAACCGTACGATCCCGGTTTCAAACGCCTCAGTACTTCATACCCATCGCGGCGCGGACCTCGTCAAGAGTCTCCTCGGCTATGGCGTTGGCCTGCGCGTTGCCGTCGTGCAACACATCGCGCACCGAATCCATATCCTTGGCAAGCTCCGCCCTGCGCTCGCGATGAGGCGCGAGGAATTCGTTCACCGCACTGGTCACATACTGTTTGAGCGCGCCGGAACCGGATTCTCCGATCTCCTCGGCGATCTCAACGGGATCGCGTCCGGTCACCAGAGCCGCCGTGGTCAGCAGCGCGGAGACCTGGGGGCGGTTCACCGGATCAAAAGTGATGCGACGTTGCGAATCGGTGGGTGATTTCTTGATGAGTTTGGCGGTTTCCTCGGCGGTGGCGCTCAGCATGATCGAATTGCCGTAGGATTTGCTCATTTTGCGTCCGTCGAGTCCCGGGATCTCCGGTGCATCGGAAAGAATCGCGGCAGGTTCCGGGAAGATCGGCTTCTTCGAGGCATAGCGTTCATTGAAACGACGTGCGATGGTGCGGGTTATTTCCACATGGGGCAGGTTGTCCTTGCCGATCGGGACCACATTCGCCTTGCAGAAGAGGATATCGCAGGCCTGATGAACGGGGTAGGTCAGCAGCAGACCGGTCAGTGCATGCCCGCTGGCCTCCATCTCCGACTTCACCGTTGGATTGCGGTGCAGCTCCGCCTCCGTGACCAGGGACAGGAAAGGAAGCAGCAGCTGGTTTTCCGCGGGGACGGCCGAATGCGTGTACATCATCGTGCGTTTGGGATCTATACCCGCCGCCAGATAGTCCAGTACCAGATTCAGCACATTGTCGCCGATGCGGTCGGTGGTGTCACGGTCGGTGATGACCTGGTAATCGGCGATGATGATATTGGTGTGTACACCCCGCTCCTGCATCTGGACGCGTCCCAGGAGCGAGCCGAAGTAGTGGCCCAGGTGCAGACGGCCGGTCGGCCGGTCACCGGTGAGCATGGTATATGCGCCGGGATTGGCTTCAAGCTTGGTCAATGTTGCATCGGAAAGCTTCTTTGCCGTGAGGAAGCTCGCGCTTACTTCGTTGCCTGCCGCCGTCAGCTGCCGTTCATCCGTCATTCTGTTGTCCCTTGAGTGCCTGTGCCAGTATTCTGCATAGAGTCGAAATCTTGCTTTTATCGTAAAAGTCTCAGCAGACAACGTAACTGGTGGTAACCTCTTATGTGATGCAAATTTAGAATCGTGTTGCCTATTGCGTGGGCACTTGAACTGGCGAAGGGGGTCGGATGGGCCGCGGACGTCAGAAGGCTAAGCAGACGAAAATAGCCCGTAAGCTCAAATATCTGACAACTGATACCGATTATGACGAACTCGCAAAAGAGTTGAACAACCAGGAAGCTTCCAACGAACAGGAAGCGGCGGTTGTGGGGGATGAGTTCGGTCCTGTTGAATCAGTGAGCTCACACACGGATGCCGAGGAGTCGGCTCCTGCGATGAATGATGATTTGGATGATTATGCCAAGTGGGCGGCCCAAGCCGCAGCCAAGGCCACCGCATCCGAAGCGCCGGCTGCACCAGTCGTGCGACATCGCCCAATCCCGATTCCGGTGCCGAGTGCGTTGAAGCCGAAGTTGGAGAAGGTCAAAGCCAAGCGTGCAAGCCAATCCGACGGCTCGGGGGCCGTTGATGACGAGGCGGACGCGACTGCAGCGACAAGTGGGCACGCGACAGCTCCTAAGAAGACCGTGAAGCGGAGCCCTGCGAAGAAGGGGACTGCGAAGGCGAGTGCCGCGAAGGCCGGTACTGCAAAGACCTCCGCGAAAAAGACTTCCACCGCAAAGACTTCCGCCACACAGGCATCGGTCAGGAAAAGCGCCACTGAGAGTGGCACCGCCGGCAAGAAGACCACGGTTCGAAAGACCGCAGCCAGGAAGACGAGCGTCTCGGGAACGAGCAGCACGGCGGCCAGCGGCACATCAAGCTCAGATACGGCGAAGACCCGCCGCGCAAGCACCAGGAAGCCTGCGTCCACGCGATCCTCCACGAGTGCGAAAAGCACGAAGAAGGCATAGCCCCGGCGGTGTCGGCCCAAGGGTCTTGAGCCTCCCCTCCTTAACGGTCAGCCCGGAACACCATGGTGTTCCGGGCTGACTTGTTTTGGCATCCACGCCCTTTCGCCGACTCCGGCTGATCGCCGTAAGGCCTTAGGCCTGTGGATGCTCGGCGGAGAGCAAGGGCAACAGGCGGCTCAGATCGTCGCGCTCACCCATTGCGCTGATATGTCCGGAGTCCCGCTCGGACGACCAGCTGGTGATCCCGCAGGCCACACGAAGCCAGACATCCGGATCGAGCTCGATGGTGTCCGGAGGAGTCAGATTATGGGGGTCGGAACTGGGACCGTCAAGAATCTTCACCGCGCCCCAGGGTGCCACGCGCACCTCGACCGCTCCGCCTGGCGCGCGCAGGGTCAGCAGATACAGGGAATAGCGAACGGCCATCGCGTAGTCCTTGCGTGGCAGATCCACATGGGCCTTTGCGTCCCCGGCCGCGGCCTGATGCAGGGCAAGACCGTGCCATCGTTCCAAGGCCGCTCTCCCGCTCTCCAGATCCTGATTCCTGATGACGCTCATAGGGGTATTCTCGCTCTTCCGGTGGTCAATGTGCGTGCTGATCGGCCAGCGTTACCTGATGTTCATGCCCGCTGGCCTGACTCGGGATGGAAAAGCAGGCATAATGAGAGGCACGGTTCGATCAGGAAAGAGGATTCTTCATGACTGAAGTTACTGCGCCGAAGGCATCGCTGTCGGGTTCTGAGTTCGCGGGCGAGATTCGTAGCAAATTGAAATATCAGCTTGGCGTTGACGAATCATCAGCCAAGGCGTCCGATGTGTATGTGGCTGTTGCATCTGCGGTGCGTGACCATCTGTCTGATTCATGGATGCGGACCCGCGCCGAGATGGTGCAGGGGAACACCAAAGCGGTCGGGTATCTCAGCGCCGAGTTCCTGATCGGCAGGCAGCTCTCGAATGCCCTGCTCAATGTCGGTTTGGACGAACAGTTCGCCCTGGCGATGAAGGAGCTGGGATTCGACCAGGACGAGGTGATCGCAGCCGAAGCGGAGCCGGGGCTTGGCAATGGTGGTTTGGGCCGTCTGGCTGCCTGCTATGTGGATTCCCTGGCATCGCTGGGCGTACCCGCATTCGGATACGGCATTCGTTATCGTTACGGCATCTTCCGTCAGGAATTCGACAAGGCCGGCCGCCAGGTCGAGAAGCCGGATTACTGGCTGACGCAGGAAGAGCCTTGGGGACACGTTGACTATCATCGTTCGCAGCGGGTCGGCTTCGGTGGCACGGTGCAGGAACACGACGGGGCGAAGGTCTGGGAGCCGGCGTGGTCCGTGCGCGCGGTCCCCGTCGACTATCCGGTTCCGGGATATGAGTCGGGCCGGGTCAACACCCTGCGACTCTGGGAGTCGCGATCATACGATGAGTTCGATCTCTCCGCCTTCAACGACTCTGATTACATGGGCGCCGTGGTGCCGCAGGTTGAGGCCGAGAACATCACGAAGATCCTGTACCCGGAGGATTCCACCCCGCAGGGCAAGCGCCTTCGTTTGGAACAGCAGTACTTCTTCGTGGCGGCATCCATCCACGATGCCATCGCGACCTTCTACCCGGGTCAGGAGCATCCGGATCTGCGCACCTTCCCCGAGAAGATATGCTTCCAATTGAATGACACGCATCCTGTGATCGGCATCCCCGAGCTGATGCGCGTTTTGCTCGATGAATACGGCTATGACTGGGATACCGCGTGGGACATCACCACAAGAACATTCAATTACACCTGCCACACCCTGCTCCCTGAGGCTTTGGAGGTCTGGTCCGCGCAATTGATCGGTGAATTGCTGCCAAGGCATCTGCAGATCATAGATCGAATCGACGCGCAGTTCGTCGAAGGGCTTGAGAACAAAGGTCTTGATGGTGAGAGGATCGACCGCATGCGCATCCTCACGCGTGACGGCAATCCCCAGGTGCGTATGGCCTTCCTGGCCACGGTCGGTGGCCTGCATGTGAACGGCGTCGCGGAGCTCCACTCGCAGCTCCTGCGCGATGTCACCCTGAAGGATTTCAGTGATGTGTTCCCCGAAAGGTTCACCAACGTCACCAATGGCGTGACGCCACGTCGGTTTGTGCGCCTGGCCAATCCGCGTCTGTCCGCGCTCATCTCCGAAGGTCTGGGCACCGACCGTTGGATGTCCGATCTTGAGCGGCTTCAGGGCCTGGCTCCGTTGGCTGATGATGCATCCTTCGTGGAGCGCTTCGCGGAGGTCAAGCGGGCCAATAAACGTGATTTCTCGGTCTTCGCGCAGCAGCGCTACGGCTTCGAGGTCGATCCGGGCACCATGTTCGATTCGATGGTCAAGCGTCTGCATGAGTACAAGCGCCAGTCCCTGAAGATCCTCGCGGTTATCGCCCAATACGCCGCCATCAAGGACGGCACGGCGGGCGACATGCTGCCGCGCACGGTGTTCTTCGGTGCCAAGGCGGCACCGGGGTATGCGATGGCGAAGCTCACGATCCGTCTCATCAACAATGTGGCGCGTGTGATTGATGCCGATCCTGACGTTGCAGGACGCCTGCAGGTCCGCTTCCCGGAGAATTACAATATCGAGCTCGCGGAGCATCTGATTCCCGCCACCGAACTTGACGAACAGATCTCGCAGGCAGGCAAGGAGGCCTCCGGGACCGGCAATATGAAGTTCGCTTTGAACGGCGCCTTGACCGTCGGCACACTGGACGGAGCGAACGTTGAGATTCGGGAGCGCGTAGGAGCCGAGAACTTCTTCCTCTTCGGACTTGAAGTCGAGGATGTCGATCGCTTGTATGCCGAAGGATACGATCCCCTGTCCTATGTGCAGGCCGATCCGAGGCTGAGGAAGGCCGTTGACATGGTTGCGGGCGGCGTATTCTCCGAGGGCGACCGCGATGTGTACGCCTCTTTGGTCTCCGACTGGCTCACCAAGGACTACTTCATGACGATGGCGGACTTCACGGCCTACATGGATATTCAGCAGGAGGTCGAAGATGCGTATCGCGATCAGGCACGTTGGAACCGCAGCGCGATTCTGAACGTGGCGAACAGCGGATACTTCAGCTCGGACCGTTCGATCAAGGATTACCTGGAGCGCATCTGGCACACCAGCCCCTCCCCATCCTCGATCTGAGGGCGCGCTCCGCAAAGCGCCGCCACATCTCGCACGGTATGCCCCCACTCATCGCCTTTGAGTGGGGGCATACCGAAAGCTGCGGGCTCCATAAGACGCGGAATGAGTGAGCATGTGGCCGGCACGACGACAGGAGTCTCAGCGGGATAGTTTCAGGGGTAGGTGCCGGCGCAACAAACAGTGGCCGGGGGATCTGCATGATTGAATCATGCAGATCCCCCGGCCACTGAACTGAAGCTATTGGAGGTGAAGCTCCTAGGCTTGGCTGTGCACCGACAGCACTAGTATCGCGGGATGCCGTTCTGTGAGAACGTCACTCCCGACGGAACTACTTGGCCTCTTCGGCGCTTTCCTCGGCTGCTGCGTCATCGTCGGCTTCGGACTTCTCGCCGTCATCCGCCGCATCATCCGTGGACTCCTCGTCGGCGTCCTCATCGGATTCCGATTTCTCGGCAATGCCCAGATCAACCGGCGACGAGCTGTTCTCCCAAGGCTCTTCCCAAGGGTCATAGTCTGGGTTCTGCTGCTTGTAGATATACAAACCCACTACTCCTGCAAGCAATGCGCCAAACAGCAACGCGAAAAACTTCCAGCCGTTCGAAGACTTGTTCTTCATGTTGGCTCCTTTCACCGTGATAAGGCAACTTGCCCATCCAAGCCACCGCTAGTCACTATCATAATTCTCATTTTGTGGTGATTGCGTGTGAATTGCGTGCTGAAGATTCCTTCATCGGCTTTCAGGCTGAGTTCTCAGGGAATTCACGGTCGGGTCTTCGATAGAGTGGAGCGCATGAACAATCGATTCAATCGTGGTGCTTTCGGTTTTGGCTCAGGACCTTCCCTCTCGACACTCTTCTCCCGCAGACGGATAGCGGCTTCATGGCGTAACGGGGGAGCCGTCGTAACAGGCGGGATCATCGTCGCCTGTGTGGCTATCTGGCTCGTTGAAATCGTGCTGAATCTCGTCGCGCCGAGCGCACTGAGCGCGGTGCTCAACGAAACGGTATTCGTGCCGGTATACGCGGTGGCCCATCCCTGGATCTTCATCACCGCCATGTTCCTGCATGCGACCAATCTCTTCCATGTCTTGTTCAATATGCTGACGCTCTGGTCGATCGGCCCGGTTCTGGAGCGCATGATGGGGCATTGGCGCTTCCTGGCCTTCTACCTGATTGCCGGAGTGGGTGGCGGCATAGGCATGATGGTGTGGGGTGTGGTCTCCCCCAACGGGCAGGGGTGGATAACCGCCTCCTATGGCGCATCCGGTGCATTGTTCGGACTGTTCGCCTCGGTGCTGATCGTGGCCAGGCGGGTCGGTGCCGATATCCGCTCGATGACGGTGTGGATAGGCATCAATTTCCTGATGCCCTTCGTGATCAAGGGCATAGCATGGCAGGCCCATGTGGGCGGCTTCATTACCGGTGCCTTGTTGACTTGGTTGCTGGTCTCAGGCCTTCCCGCATTGCGGCAGCGCAGTTTTACACAGAGAATGTGGATATATGGCTCGGCCGTATTCGCGCTGCTGGTAGTGGTGGCCATCCTGTGTGATACCCAGAATCCCTTGCGGGCATTGGTGTTCTAACACTGTGGCCCCACTCCGGGGAGCGGGGCCACAGTGGCAAATTACACGCGTGTAATCTATCCACATGCTGTGCACAACAGTGTGGATAACCACCCACCTAGCTGTGGATAACTATCCGGTCACCTGCTCTGCGGCAGCCTATGCCAAGGCTTATCTCCACCACATCGTCATGATGAAGCCGAGCATGATGAAAGCGAAGCCGATGGCCAGATTCCATGCGCTGATATTCGGGATCGGATAGGACCCTGTGATGTAGTAGACTACGCACCAGATCAGTCCGATGACCATCAGCGTGCAGAAGAGCGGCACGAACCAGCCGGGGTTCGCCTTGGTGCCCTTGATGGATTCCTCGACGCGCTTGGTGTTGTCATCCTGACGCTGCATCATGCGCTTCATCTGCGGGGTGAGTGCAGACTTATCCACCGTGGCGTTCAGCACGGCTTCGACTTTGTCGATGGATACGCCGTAGCTCTCGTCGTCCTCGGTCTTCTCCGCTTCATCGGCCTGTGTGGCTGGCTCTGATTGATCCGAAGCATCGTCGCCCTCATGGGCTGCGTCCTCCGCAGGGGCGTCCACCGACGCGTCCTCCCGGATTTCGCTCTCAGTATGGTCATTGGCCGACGTTTCGATTGCCACATCTGCCCCGGACTCGTTGCCCTGCTTGGATCCCCGCGCTTGCGCGTCGGTTTCGTGCAGCTCTTGCTCAGCCATGGGTGTGTTCTCCTTCGATAGGCTATAAGTCATAGTAATGGTTAGACTCGAAAGCGACCACATCGGTCGTCGAGAAAGGGTGTTCATGGCTCGGCATCACGCTCGTCACAGCGCACGGCATAGCACTGCCGGTCTGTTCAGCGTCGCCCTGATCATGGCATTGACCGGATTCCTCCTGGTGACCAACATACGCGTGAACCGCTCGGTCACCGTCACATCCGATACCGCGGGCCTGGTGGCCGAGCGTGAGGAGCTGGTCAGCAAGCTCAGCTCACAAATCAGCAATCTCAGCGAACAGATCAACACCCTGAAGGACCTCACCAGCACGTCAAGCAGCTCGGCGGACACGGAGGATGTGGGCTCGGGAACCGTGCTGCCCGCGATTGAAGGGCCCGGCCTGACCGTCACCTTGGACGACTCCCCGCTCTGGGAGCAGCAGGTCGATCAGTCCGGCTCCTCGGCCACGATCAACGATTATGTCGTTCATCAGCAGGATATCGAGGGTGTGGTCAATGCGCTCTGGGCCGGTGGCGCCGAATCCATGCAGATCCAGGGGCAGCGCGTGCTGCCGACCACCGCAGTGCGATGCGTCGGCAACGTCCTGCTGCTGCAGGGTAAAAAATACTCGCCACCATACAAGGTCTCCGCGATAGGACCCACCCAGCAGATGACCGATGCCCTTGACGATTCGAGAACCATTCAGATTTACAAGGGATATGTGACTTCGATAGGATTGGGTTGGTCCGTTGAGACTTCGGATAATCTGAGATTCGCGAAAACGACGGCCGTGTTACAGCCTTTGCACTACGCCACCGAATACAAGAAGGACTGAGCTGAGATGGCACGTCACTCCCATGATGAGCACACTGGTCGAAACATAGGTCAGGGCACGGGTGCGGGAAGACCGGCCGTCAAACGCAGCGCCTTCTTCGCGGCCCTGGGGATCCTCGGAGAGGTGCTGCTTAGCTTGGCTGTGGTATGCGCCCTGTATATCGTGTGGCAGTTGTGGTGGACGGGTGTGGAGTCCTCCCAGAGCCAGTTGCGGCAGCGGGAGTCGGTGTCCTGGTCGGAACCTGCCAGTGAGAGTGGAAGCACCAAGATCGCGGCCGCCCAACAAGGCGATCCGCCCGTGCAGCCGACGAGCGCCAAAGACGGTGATCTCGTGGCCGAACTCTATGTGCCTCGTTTCGGCTCGCAATGGCAGCGCAACATCGTCGAAGGCACGAGCAGCGAACAGTTGGCCAAGCATGGTCTGGGGCATTACACCGAAACGCAGATGCCGGGGCAACTTGGGAATTTCGCGGTTGCCGGACACCGCTCGGGATATGGCGAACCCCTCGCGCATGTGGATGAGTTGCAGAAGGGCGATGCCATCGTGGTGCGTACCAAGGATTACTGGTATGTATACCACTACACCGGCAAGGAGATCGTGCTGCCGACGCAGACCGATGTGATCGCAGCCAACCCTGAACAGCCTTCCGCCGAGGCGACGAAATGGATGATCACGCTGACCACATGCGAGCCTCGCTATACTTCGGCGACCCATCGTTGGATCAGTTGGGGGGAACTCGACTATTGGGCCAAAGTCTCCGATGGGGTGCCCAAGGAGATTTCGGACGGCGCTTCGACCGGAGCCACAACCTTCTCCAAACAGTCCAACGCATCGCTGTTGGACAGGCTCACCTCACTCGCCCCCGTCGTGATGTGGCTTCTGATCGCGTATGCGGTGATCGCCGTCGCGGCGGGCATCGCATGGCGTTATCCGGTGCTCAGGGCCATCCGCAACGGGGAGATCGCACGCCCCGAACCCAGCATCTACGGTTGGCTCACACGCCATCAGCCCGGAATCAAGCCGATACGCCTGTTGCTGGTGCTGCTGCTGATCCTTGCGGCCGCCGCGGCACTATTCCAATGGGGATTCCCCTGGCTGGCCTCAAACGTGCCATATCTGCAAATCATGTCGAATTACGTTTCGGTTCAGTAGTCCGCATCATCTTCAGCTGAGCGCGCTGGGCGTGCGGATGCGCAATAATGAAAGTAGATGGCGCCGTGTCACAGGACATGGCGCATCAATCGATGAGACGGCACGGTTCGGGGAGCATGATGACAGACAGCGCGAAGATACTGGTGATCGACAACTACGACTCATTCGTTTACACGATCGTGGGGTATCTGAAGACCCTTGGGGCAACGGTCAGCGTGGTGCGCAATGACGCCATCAGCGCGCAGGATGCGACCGCGCTCGCCGAATACGATGGTGTGCTGATCTCACCAGGCCCAGGCACCCCGGCCGAATCAGGGGCGAGCGAGGCGATGATCAGGCTGTGCGCGCAGACCCGTACGCCGATGTTCGGCGTATGCCTCGGTCTGCAGGCCCTGGCCGAGGTCTACGGCTGCACGGTGGATCATGCTCCGACGATTATGCATGGGAAGACCAGCGCCGTCGAGCATGTGGACGACGAGATTTTCGAGGGCATTGCGAATCCGATGACCGCGACGAGATACCATTCGCTTGCCGTGGAGCCGTCGACCGTTCCGGAAGAGCTTGTGGTCAGCGCATGGACGCAGCAGGATCACATCATCCAGGGTCTCAAGCACAGGGAACTGCCGCTGTACGCCGTGCAGTTCCACCCTGAATCCGTGCTCACCGAGGGCGGTTACCGCCTGCTTGCGAATTGGCTGCTGATCTGTGGGCAGGATGACGCGGTGCGGCGTTCAGCAGGGTTGAAGCCCAAGGTGTCCGCGAAGAACTGAGCCTTGAGACCCGTTCCGGGTTGTTCATCCGTATCCGCCGTCATCCCCAAGTCCGGTGGCGATCAGTTCGAATCGACGTACAAAGTCACCTGCTTGTTGCTGACGGTGATTTTGGTGACCGTCGCCGAGTCATCGCTGCTGCTGTCGTTCTTCTTGACGGTGTATCCGTTGGATTGCAACTCTGTGGTCGCATCGGACTGACTCATCCCGACCACGCTATTCGGATCGAATGTTGCGGATGGGGCGCTCGTCGTCAAGGTGATCGTCGAACCTTTATCCACGGAGGAGCCTGCGGCGGGATCGGTGCTCGTCACCGTCGCGGAGTCATCGGATGACCCCTTGGTCGTGACCGAAAGGGAACTGCCGATGGTCGACTTCGCATCCTTCAAGGTCATGCCCACCACATTCGGAACGGTCACCTGCTCCTTGCCCTTGGAGACGTAGACCGTTATGGCGGTTCCCTGCTCGACCGAAGTGCCTGCGGCGGGATTGCTCCGCGTGACCGAGCCGGTCGGAACCGTATCGGAATTCTCCTGGGTGGTGTTGGTGTTGAAGCCTTGATCGTTCAAGGTCTGCAAGGCATCGGCCTGTGATTTGCCGGTGACGTCAGGCACCTTGGTCATGCCCGATGAGATGTAGAGCAGCACGCTGCTCCCCTTGGACAGGGCCTGCCCTGCGGCGGGATCGGTGCGCGTCACATGGTCCTTCTCGACGGTGCCGCTGTCTTCCACCGATGCCGTGGAACCGACGGTGAATCCGGCGCTCTCCAGCTCCTGGCGCGCCTCATCCTGCGATTTGCCGGTGACGTCGGGAACCTTCACGGATTGCGGCCCTGTGGAGAACCAGACGGTGACGGTCGAACCCTTGTCGACCTTCGCGCCACCCTTCGGGCTCTGCTTGGTGAAAGTACCCTGGGGCTCGGTCGAATCAGTATCCTGCTTCTCCTGGAACACCAGACCGGCGCTTTCTATCTTCTCCTGCGCCCTGGCGGCGGACATCTGGGATGTGATCTCAGGCACGGTAACGGTTTCGACGCTGGCGGGCTTGTTCAGGAACCAGATCGCCGCAACCGCAGCGGCCAGAACCAGCGCTCCCACGATCGACCAGAGGATTATCTTCTTGCGACGGCTTTTTTTGTTGTCCGCCGCGCGCTGCTCGGCTCGTGTCGCAGTCGCGATGTTCCCGGTGGCGGGCCCGCTCTGGCCCATGGCGGGATTGAAGGCCTGCGTCGCAGCCAAGGTCTCGGTAGGCGAGTTCATCGCCACCGTGGTGGCATCCTGCTCGGCGTCCTTGCGCGCCTTCATATTCGACAGATCGGTCAAAGGGTTGAAGGCGGCCGCAAGAGGCGTGCCACCGTTCATGAAGGTGAGCACATCGTTTTTGAAGTCCGCGGCCGTGCCGTAGCGGTTCTGCCGGTCCTTGGCCATGGCCTTGGCGCAGATCGAATCCCACATCTTCGGCAGGCCGGGAATGATGGCGCTGGGAGGTGTGGCGACCTCGGAGACGTGCTGGTATGCGATGGCCACGGCGGAGTCCCCCTTGAAAGGAGGACGTCCGGTGAGCATTTCGTAGAGCACGCAGCCTGCGGAATACAGGTCGGAACGCATATCTACGCTTTCACCACGCGCCTGCTCGGGGCTCAGATACTGCGCGGTGCCCACAACCCCCTGGGATTGCGTCATCGTGGCTGCGGAGTCGTCCAAGGCGCGGGCGATGCCGAAGTCCATCACCTTGACCATGCCCTGGTCGCTGATCATGATGTTGCCGGGCTTGATGTCGCGGTGGATGATCCCCATCCTGTGCGAGTACTCCAAAGCGTTGAGCACGCCGAGCATGACCTGTTCGGCGTCCCGTTGGCTGAGCGGCCCGTTGGATTTGATGATGTCGCGCAGGGTCTGGCCCTTCACGTATTCCATCACCAGATACGGCACCCGCTCATGGTTGCCGTTCTCGTCCTCGAGGGTCTCCTCGCCGGAATCGTAGATCGACACGATATTCGGGTTGTTCAGCTGCGCGACGGAATGCGCCTCGCGGCGGAAGCGGGAAAGGAATATCTCGTCATTGGTCAGGTCGGAACGCATGATCTTGATGGCGACGGTGCGCCCGAGACGTGCATCCTGAGCCACATGGACCTCGGCCATCCCTCCGCGTCCGATGAGCTGTCCCAGCTCATAGCGCCCATTCGCCAATGATGACGGCAACGTGGTGCTCATATCGAATCCTCTCTGCTCAACATCTCTGATTCGGTGTTCAAGTTCTGCACTATTCGCGCGGCTGCGTCCAGATCTGCCGTGGTCAGCTTACGCGAAGCGCGCCATGCAGCCTGCAGCATATTATGCACGGCGTGTGGCGCACTCACCACGCGTCTGGGCATCCGCCTGTTCGGTTCAAGGATCAGCTCGGTGTCGTGTGTCTGCTGATCGAGCAGCCGGCGTTCGATGCGTGCCAGGGTCTTGGAGACCATCATCGCATCGGGCGGACGGTCAAGCGGATCCTTCGACAGCATGGACATGATGAAGGCCGCCAGCTGGGTGTCGACCAGATCAGGCAGCGGAGGAACGGGTTCGTTGACGTGTGCGGCGGCGATATCGACCGCCGTGGCCCCGGTGAAGGGTCTGTGCCCGCACAGGCCCTCATATGCGACGACGCCGAGCGAGTATATGTCCGACTGCGGCGTGGCCTTCAACCCCTGTGCCTGCTCGGGAGATATGTATTGGGCCGTGCCGACGACCATGCCGTCCTGCGTGATCTGGCCCTGGTTGGTCGAGTAGGAGACACCGAAATCGGTGATCTTGACCTCGCCCGTATCGGAAACCATGATATTCGCCGGTTTCACATCCCGGTGGATGACACCGTGGGAATGCGCGACGAAAAGACCGCGTGCCGTCTGGATGAGTATCGGCAGCAGGTCGACGGCGTCCATCTTGCCGTGGTCCTGCAGTATCTCCGCCAGCGATTTGCTGGGCACATATTCCATGATCAGGAAGCCGATGCCGGCGTGTTCGTAGTATTCAAAAAGCGCGGCGATATTCGGGTGCGCAAGATTGGCTGAATTGTGGGCTTCAGCGCGGAGCCTGCGCAGTTTCGCCTCTTCGTTGCGCACATCGCCACGGAGGGCTTTGATCGCCACCGTGCGACCCAGCTCGATGTCGTAGCCTTTCCAGACTTCGCCCATGCCGCCTTGCGCCAGACGCTGGTCCAAACGGTAGCGTCTGTGGATGAGTTGGCCTTCGATCAGTCTCATTGGAGGGCCTCCTGCATGATCTGCTTCATAATCGGCCCGGCGGTCACGGATCCGGCCGATTCGGCGTCGCGCACCACCACGGCGACCGCGATCTTCGGGTTGTCTGCCGGTGCGAAGCCGATCATCCATGCATCAATGGAGGTGTTGTTGCCCGTTTGCGCGGTTCCGCTCTTCGCGGCGACCTGCGCATTCGTCAGCTGCAGACTCGGTGCATCCTTGGTGACCATGCTTTTCATCATATTCGTCAGTGACTTCGCGGTATCCGAGGAGAAGGCCTGGGAGTATTCGGAAGGGCTGGTCTGGGATATGACGCTGAGATCACTGGAACGCACCCGGTCGACTATGGTCGGCTGCATCAATTTGCCGTCATTCGCCACCGCCGCCGCGATCATCGCGTTCTGCAGCGGTGTCTCGACGGTGTCCCCCTGACCGATCGAAGCGAGGGCCAGCTTATCGGCGGTTGCGGTGTCGGGGAAACTCGACGCGGTGGCCTTCATCGGCACGCCTGTCGTTGAGGTCCCGTCAACGGTGATCGAGCTTCCGAATCCAAGTTTGGTGGCCTGGTCGCTGATCGTCTTGTTGCCGAGAGCCACACCCAGCTGCGCGAACGCGGTATTGGAGGAGTAGGCGAGGGCGTCGCTCATCGAGATTTTCCCGTTGGAACCGTTGGCCGCCGATGTGGTGTTCGTCAGTTGCGTATTGGTGTTGGGCAGCGTGTATGAGCTGCCTGCCGGCAGTTGGGTGTCTTCCTTGTACTTCCCAGATTCCAGAGCGGCTGCCGCGACAACGACCTTGAAGGTGGATCCAGGGGGGTAGTGTTCGGAGATCGCCCGGTTGAGCATCGGGTTACTGGCATCCTGGACCAGCGAACTGTATGCCGCGTTGGCTTTTGTGGAATCGTGCACGGCTAGCGTATTCGGATCATAGCTTGGTGTGCTCGCCATCGCCAGAATGCGACCTGTGCTGGGTTCGATGGCCACAACCGAGCCTGTTCTGTTGCCCAGCAGTGAATAGGCGAGTGATTGCAGCTTGGGATTGATTGAGGTCTCAATCGAGGCACCACGGTTCTGGCTGCCAGACAACAGGGATTTGAATTTGTTCCACCACAGGCTGTCCGATTGCCCGCTCAGCAGCTCGTTGCGCGAGGCCTCCACACCGCGGTCGGCGCGGGCGGTGATGGAATAGTAGCCGGTGACCGGGGCGTAGACGGTGCCGTTGGAGTACTTGCGCTGGTATTCGAGTGAATCGTTGGATGGGTCGGATTCGGCCAGCACGGTGCCATCGGAGGCCAGGATGGAACCACGGGGTACGCCGAATTCGTGATACAGCGCGCGGCTGTTCCTGGAATCCGCATTCAGCGATCCCGCCCTGAAGGTCATCAGCACGGTTGTGGACATTCCCAGAATGACGAAAAGCACGATCACCGCGGTGAAGAGTTGACGGAGGGATTTATTCATCTCGCCTCTCCTTTCACTGTGCGTGGCTGTTCGGTGGTCTGGGGGAACTGGGAGGTGTTCGTGGAAGCCCCCGACTCCGCATCCTTCGCTTCCTGGCGCGTCCTGATCTCATGATCGCGCAACGCGGCCAGGGCCTCGTATTGGAAGGTGTCCGAGGACACTTCAGGCTCGGGCTTGTTGGCCTGGTTCGAGATCACGATGAGCAGCGAGGCGAGTATCGAATTCGCCACAAGGCTGGAACCTCCCGCCGCCATGAAAGGCATGGTGAGGCCGGTCAGCGGGATGACAAGGGTGATCCCGCCCACCACGGTGAAGACCTGGAAGGCCATCGTGAAGACCAGGCCGGATGCGAGCAGCTTGCCGAAACCGTCCTTGACCTTCATCGCGGTGATCATGCCGGAGGCGATGATGATCAAATACAGCATCAGCACCGTGAGCAGCCCGACGAGGCCGAGTTCCTCACCCACGGATGAGTAGATGAAGTCCGAATTGGCCAGAGGGGTGAACCAGGGATGCCCCTGGCCGAGGCCCGTACCAAGCAGTCCGCCGGTGGCGAGTCCGAAGACGCCACGAACCAGCTGCCCGGAGCCCCCGTAGGTCTTGTTGTACTCGGCGTCGCTGAAGGGATGCAGCCAGGCATCGATGCGGGCATCGACATGGCTGAACACCAGGGTCGCCAGAAAGGCCCCGATGATGAAGAAAACCGCTCCGAGGAATATCCAGCTGCGTCTGCCGGTGGCCACATACAGCATCGAGACGAACATGGCGAAGAACATCAATGAGGTGCCGAGGTCATGCTGAAGGACCAGCACGCCCATCGAGGCCACCCAGACCACGATGATCGGTCCGAGGTCACGTATGCGGGGCAGTCTGACCCCCAGGAACTTGCTGCCGCCGACGGCCAGCTGGTCACGGTGATCGAAGAGGTACGAGGCGAAGAAGAAGGCCAGGAAGAGTTTTGCGAACTCGCCGGGCTGCAGGCTGTGGCTGCCGATGCCGATCCAGATTCTGGCGCCGCCGATCTCCTTTCCCAGACCCGGGATCATCGGGGAGAGCAGCAGTCCTATGCCGACGACCATGCTGACGTATGAGAAGCGTCTGAGCACCCTGTAGTCGCGAAGGCACACGATAAGCACGCAGCTGAGCACCAATGCCGTGGCCAGCCAGACCAGTTGTCGGGTCGCCACATCCGAGGGCTTGCCAAGTGCGGTATTGGCGTTATCTATACGGGCGATCATCATCGTGCCGATGGCGCTGAGCAACAGCACACAGGGCAGGATCGCCTGGCTGGCATAGGGCTGGTAGCGTGCGATCAGGGCCCACAGCAGCACGAAGAGCGCCCCGACGACCAGGAGCAGTACCAGGAAGGTGGTCGAAGCGTCGCCTGTGGTGCGGCGGAACATCTGGAAGAAGCCTATGGCGCTGATCGCCATGGCCAGAAGCAGCAGACTGATCTGTTTCAGCCTCATACGAACGGTCATGACGTCTTACCTCCGCTTGGGGAGGACGATGCCGTGTCTGAGGCAGAGGCGCTCGGGGATGATGTTGAATCCTCCTGCGTTTTGAGGTTCTTGGCCTCGCTGCGAATCAGCATCGCGTGTTCACGGCCCTCCTGCAGATTGGCGACGCTGATGCCTTCGCTCAGTTGCTCCCTCCATGACTGAGGCAGGGAGCTGACCGTAATCGTCGTCCGTTCGACCTCATGGGACAGGTTCAGGCCGAAGACATTCGTGGGGACACCTTGATAGATGGCCACAACATTGTCGCTTTCACCGAGATAGTACTGCGTCTGGCTCCACCGGTACGACGCGAAGACGCCGGCTCCCACGATCGCCAGCAGCACAGCCGTGATTGCCGCGATGGATATCCGCATGCGGCGTTTGCGTGAACGGCTTTGGTTGCGCTGTGTGACGTGTTCATGATGTATGGCCCTGGCCACGGCGGGATCGTTCGGATCGGCGCTTGCGCTGCCGTCCTTCTTGTGCACGACCGGAATCTCACCGGTGTCGGGCACCTGACGTTCCCCCCGATCCTCGCGTGTGGCCGAAGGCTGAGCCATCCTGACGCCATCATCTGCAGCCTGCTGGTGGGCGCGCTGATTCGATTCGGTCGATGACAGCGCGGCGGCACGTTGAGCGGGGGAGCGGTCGCCCGCGCGCAACTTCGGGGCGGTGGTCACCGGCCCTTCGACGATGTCTGCAATCGGTTCGAGGCTTGCGCTGGCGGCTCCTGCGACCACAGGGTTCTGGTGGGGGAGGTCGAAGGCGCTGGCGTCAAGGGAGAGGGTGGCATCGGCGACCACAGCGGTCACATTGTCCGTGCTGCCGGCCTTGAGGGCCATCGTCACCAGGCGTTGCGCGCATTCCTCCTGATCCGAGACCGAGATCAGCGTCTCTTCGATGGTCGAGTCCTCGAGCACGCCGCACAGGCCATCCGAGCACAGCAGCCAACGGTCAGCGGGCTTGGCCGAACGTATGGAGATGTCGGGACGGGGGTCGATGTCGAAATCACCGAGCACACGCATCACGACATTGCGCTGCGGATGGTTCTTCGCTTCCGCTTCGCTGATCCTGCCGGTATTGATCAGATGCTGCACGTAGCTGTGATCCTGCGTCATGCGGATGATGTGCCCATCCCTCAGCAGATAGGCGCGGGAATCACCGATATGGGCGAGCACCCAGTATCCGGCGACCAAAGCCACGGCGGTGACCGTGGTGCCCATTCCGGAAAGCCGGCGTTCGCGTTTGGCCTTGCCGACGATGGCATCGTGGGCGGCCATGACGGAGGTCTCCATCATCTCCGCGACATCCTGCACATCGTCGTCGGTATCGTCGCGTTCTATATGCGCCAGCGAGCGTATCGCGATCGTCGATGCGGTGTCTCCTCCTGCATGTCCTCCCATGCCGTCGCATATCGCGACCAGTCTCTCCCCTGCGAATGCCGAATCCTGGTTGTTGCTACGAACATAGCCAACATCCGATACCGCCGTGGAGTATAGGAAGAGTGAGCGCGCCGACCGATTATCGTTCATGCCGCGTTACCTCAACTCGAAAGTGGTTGCGCCTATGCGCACCGGGACTCGTGGTTCCAGCACCGTGGGTTCGGTGATCCGTTGGTCGTTGACCACTGTGCCGTTGGTGCTGTGCAGATCGTGGATGATCCAGCGGCCCTGCTCCGGATCAGGCGCCACGCTGGCATGGTGTGAGGATACGAACTCATCATCAAGGACCATGGTGTTGGATGCCGCACGACCCAAAGTGATCGCCTGCCGTCCGAGAGGGACCGAAACACCTGCAAGGGGTCCGTCGATGACCACGAGCAAAGTCGGTCCGTTGTCCCTCGACGCGCTCTCACGGGATGCATTGCCGTGTGCGGAGCGGGGTTCAGAAGTCGACTGCGCCGATGCTGATACCGCGGCACGCGCCGCTTTCTCGCGCCTCCTGCGAGCTCTCGAAGGCCGAGGTGAAAAGGCTGTGATCTCCTTATGCAAAGAGCGTATGACCAGCCACACAAACACCCATAGCAGAGCCAGGAACCCATACTTAAGGATGGCGAATGTAAGTTCCGTCATGCTTCGACCTTACGCCTATGCGGGACCTACCCCTGTTCCTGCGATGATGCCCAGTACAGGATTCGGGTACGTCCGATGGTGACAGTGTTGCCGTCAAGCAGTGTTGCCGCAGGGACCTGGTGCCCTTCGACATAGGTGCCGTTGGTGGAACCCAGATCGCGTGCGATCACGCCTTTTTCGGTGATATCAATTTCAAGATGCCTGCGGGAGATCCCGGGATCGTCGATGACGATATCGCAATTGGATCCTCTGCCAAGCACCGTTTTGGGTGCTGTGAGCAGATACTGCCTGCCGTTGATCTCCAGAACGGGGCAGTCCTTCGTCTCGCTTGGCGCCGTTACAGGAGCCGCATTGCCCTGCACCGATTCCGAGGTGAGATGGAAATCGCCCTTGCTGAGATTCAGGTCTTCCTCGAAAATGACCACGACCGGTCCGACGAAAGCGTAATGCTGGCTTTCGGCGTACTTGGTGAGGTTGTCGGCCAGTTCATTGGCGAGGGCCTCCGAGCCCCACTGCTCAATGCGGTCGAAGTCGGGAGTGGACAGCTTGAAGCGGTATTCGTTAGGCGCGACCGTACGGTCACGTCCCATAGGCATCGCCTGCGCGTCGATTTCACGCTCCAAAGCGCTGGACAAATCGACGGGCTGAAGATCCTTTGAGCCGAACTTTGAGAACACGCCGTTTACGGCACTTTCAACGCTTTTCTCAAAACGGTCGAGAACGCTCATAGTCATCCCTTTCTGTATACCCACATTATCCTACGCAGTGCGGGCAGCAGGAGGGCTTTGCAGGGGCAATACTTGCAAAGTCTTCAAGCCGTGCCGTTCTCTGACCGCGTCGCACCTGGTGCTAGCGTGAGTTGCATGGGCGAATCCAAGCATACAGTCAGTGACGGTGTGATATCCGATTTTCCGCGAAAGCGGGCCAGAACATTACGTTTCAGCCTCGGGGCGCCACGTTCGGCACAGGTGGTGGGAGACGGCAGCAGGGCACTGTTCCTGCGCTCCGACGGGCCGGAGGATCTGGTCACGAGCCTGTGGCTCAGCGTTTTCGACCGGGATGGCGGCCACGCTGAGCGTCTTCTGGCCGATCCCCGCGTGCTGCTCGCCGATGCGGGTGAAGAGGAGGTTCCTGCACAGGAACGGGCCCGCAGGGAACGTGCACGTGAGGGTGCGCAGGGCATTGTGACCTTCAGCGTCGATGCGGCTGGAAAGTACGCGGTGTTTGCGCTCGGTGGACGGTTGTGGATCACCAGCATCACCGCCGAAGGCGAGGAAGCGGAGACCCGCGAAATAGGGATGCGGGATGCGGGCTCGCAACAGGGGCAGCTCCCAGGGCCGGTCATCAACCCGCGGATAAGCCCGGATGCCTCTCTTATCGCGTACTCGACAGGGACCCGAATCATCATTGTTCCCACCGATGGCAGGGGCGCTGCGACGACCGTGCTCGGTGTCGGTCCGGATGAGGGGACGGACGTCACCCTCGGCCTCGCGGAATTCGTGGCGGGAGAGGAAATGGACCGCTACGAAGGATTCTGGTGGTCGCCCGATTCCAGGGCCTTGGTGGTGGAACGGGCTGATGAATCCAAAGAGACGATGTGGTACATCAGCGATCCGGCGAATCCCGGACGGCCCGCCGAAGGTCGGAGATACCCGCGTGCGCTCACCCGGAATGCGGAGGTCAGCCTTATCGCGCTACGGTTCACACACGGCGATACGCAGGGTGGGAATGGCGGAATCGTGGTGCGGGCCGTGGCCGATATCCGCTGGGATCATGAGCATTACGAGTATCTGGCAGCCTTGCGCTGGGAAGCGGGTCAGGATCCTGTGGCGCTGGTGCAGAACCGTTTGCAGAACAAGGACCAGGTGGTGCTTGTCCCGCTCTCCAGGAGTGCCGCATACAGGCAGGATGCCGAGCAGGATGATGCCGCTTCGGCTCCCCGTCCGGTCGTGCAGGTTGAGGTCGTGGAGGAGCACAGCAGCGATACCTGGCTGGATCTTTTCCCCGGGTGCCCGTGCAGAACACCCGACGGTCATCTCCTGTCCGCCGTCGCCGACGGGACATGCGACAGCAATCGCTTGGCTCTTGACGGCAGGGCCTTCACCCCTGCCGGCTGGCAGTTGCGCGAAGTGATCGATGTGGATGACAGCGGCGTGCTTGCGGTCGCATCACGCGATCCGAGAAGTTTCGACGTGGTGGCCTTCGGATTCGACGGCTCGGTGCAAACCCTCAACGAGGAGCCCGGTGTGTGGGGCGCCTCGCGCGCGGGCGCGGGATTGGTACTGAACGGCAGGGGCATGGCATCGGCGCAGAGTCATATGACCCATACCTGGGCGTCGGATGGCAAGGTCTATCAGGCGAATATAGAGAACCACTCCGCCGAGCCGGGCTTCGCCCCACGTGTGGAATTCGCGCAGCTTGGCGCGCACCGCTTGCAGGCGGCCATCATCCGGCCATCGCAGAACAGCCCGTATGCGGATGCGGACAGTCTGCCGGTGCTGCTGAAGCCGTATGGCGGACCGGGATTCCAGCAGGCCGTGTTCAACCAGGCGATGTATTGGGAAGCCCAGTGGTGGGCCGATCAGGGCTTCATCGTGCTCACCGCCGATGGGCATGGCACGACCGGGCGAGGACCCGCATGGGACCGTGCGATTTTCAAGAACATGGCACAGGTGACCCTCGATGATCAGATCGAGGCCCTCCAAGCCTTGCCGGAATATGCGCCGGAAGCCGATCTGCACCATGTGGCGATGATCGGATGGTCATACGGCGGTTTCCTTTCGGCCCTCGCCGTGTTGAGGGCCCCCGACGCGGTTCACGCCGCATGCGCGGGTGCCCCGCCCACCGATTGGACCTTGTACGACACCCATTACACCGAGCGCTATCTCGGACTCGACCCTGATGTGTATCGCAGCAACAGCCTGCTCGACGATGCCAAGGGACTCCGCCGTCCTCTGTTGCTGATTCACGGTTTCGCGGACGATAACGTTTCGGTCGCCAACACACTGCGGCTCTCGCAGGCCCTGTTGGCGGAGGGGAAGGATCATGCGGTGCTGCCACTGAATGGCATCACCCATATGACCAACGATGAAACCGTCGCCGAGAACCTGCTGATCGCTCAGCGTGATTTCCTGTACCAGGCCCTGGGTCTGCGGTGAAGTTCGCCGTCAGCGGCGGCGGGGTATGACGGGCGGATATACTCTTTCGTGAAGAATCTGCCGATGAGGAGGCAAACGAGTGAGGACTGTTCTGCGTATCTTCATCCGTGACGCCATCCGTCTGCTCCGCAATCCCGTGGCGATTGTGATCACGCTCGGCGTGGCCATCATCCCCTCGCTCTATGCGTGGTTCAATATCGTCGCGAATTGGGATCCGTACTCGAACACCGGCAATATCAAGGTCGCGGTGGCGAATGCCGATGAGGGATACGACTCGGATCTTGCGGGCCATCTTGACGCCGGCGGGCAGGTCGTCAAGAATCTCAAGAAGAACGACGACCTCGGGTGGACCTTCGTGAATCGCACCGCGGCCATCGAAGGGGTTCGATCGGGTGAATACTACGCGGCGATCGTCATCCCCAAAGATTTCAGCCGCAGCCTGATCACTTCAATCGACGGCACATCGAAGCGCGCCTCCCTCGATTATTACGTGAACGAGAAGAAGAACGCGATCGCGCCCAAGGTGACCGACACCGGGGCCAGCACGATAGAAGAGCAGATCGATTCCACGTTCATCTCCACGGTCAGCGATGTGGTGGTCAAGAAGATCACGGATACGGCGGGCGGGATCGATTCCTCCACCGAAAGGGCGAAGGCATCCGTCGCAGCCGATCTCAACACCACCATCAGCAACATCAATCATGTGCGATCCACCCTCGACGGTGTTTCGAACACCATGCAGCAGGCGCGGCAGAACATCGTCGCCTCCCAACAGGAATCCGACACGCTCGCCGCTCAGATCACGGCCGCGCAGCGCTCTCTCGGGAACACCCAGAGCGCTCTGAAACAGGCCAGAAGCAGCTCGCTGACCTTCTCCAACAGCCTGCTCACAGGGCTCAACGGCGGTGCCTCGGGGCTTGCGGGCATAGCCGTGGACGCGAACTCGCTCTCCGGCAATGTCATCACCTCCTTCAATGAGGCGGGGCGGACGGTCGATCAGGTCACCAGCAGCATCGGCGGCGTCGTCGATGCCAATGCGCAAGCCATCACCAAGCTGCAGACGGCTTTGGACGAATCAGGCCTGGATAAGGATGATCCCGCATACCAGGCCATCGAGGAGCGGATACAGGATCTCCAACAGGCGAACAAGACCCAGCAGCAGCAACTCTCCGATTTCAAAAGCTCCTCCTCCACGATCATCGATTCGGGCAAATCGACGGCGACCAGCCTTTCCAAGGCGGTTTCGGATTCCACCAACAGCGGCATAGCGGCATTCAACGATGCCAGTTCAACGCTTTCGGGCACCATCGTTCCCGGACTGCTCAACAGCATGGATGGTTTTTCGGCCATGACGGGCACCCTTTCCGGCACCCTTACGGGGCTGTCCTCAACGGTGGCGCAGTCGAAAAGCCTGATGGGCCAGCTGATCGGCACCATCGATGAGACCCGATCGACGATGGCTTCGACCAGCGCAGCGCTCTCCTCCGTGAACACCGGCCTGATTTCCGTCCGCGATGATGTCGCCGCGCTCGGCAGCTCCGCGCTGATGCAGAAAATCTCCAAGGCGCTGGACCTCGACAGCCAGGGCATCGGGGCATTCATGGCCTCACCGGTGAATCTGAGCACCAGAACCGTGTACCCCATCAAGAACTATGGTTCGGCGGTGACCCCCTTCTATACGAATCTCGCCCTGTGGGTCGGCGGTTTCGTCATCATCGCCATTTACAAGCTTGAGGTCGACCGCGAGGGGCTCAAGCGCATGCATACCATCCAGGCCTATCTGGGCAGGGGGCTGCTGCTGAGCGTCATCGGCATCATGCAGGCGCTGATCGTGACGATAGGCGATCTGGTCATAGGCGTGCAGAACGAACATCCTGCACTGTTCGTGCTCGCAGGGGTGTTCATCTCGCTGGTATACGTCAACATCATCTACGCCTTGGCGACATCCATGAGACATATCGGCAAGGCCATCGCGGTCATCGTGCTGATCCTGCAGATCCCTGGATCATCGGGTATGTATCCGATCGAGCTGATGCCCCAGTTCTTCCGTAATCTCAGTCCGTGGCTGCCGTTCACCTACGGCATCAACGCGATGAGGGAGACCATAGGCGGCATGTATCACAGCCATTACTGGGGGAATATGCTCGCCCTGTTCTGGTATCTGCCGCTCGCCCTGTTCATCGGCATCGTCGGGCGCAGGGTGCTGACCAACCTCAATGCGATGTTCGACCGTCGTCTTGCCGCCACCGATCTGCTGATCACCGAACAGAGCCAGGGCAGCCATGACCTGATCGGCGTGAACTCGCTCATCCGGGCCGCCGCGAGCACCCAGGAGTACCGCAAGCGGATCACGCAGCGCGCCCATCGTTTCCTGGCTATGTATCCGGGTCTGGTGCGCACGGGTCTGGTGATGGTCGTCGTGCTGCCGATCATATTCCTTGTGCTGCTGTTCAGCGTCGAAGCGAAGATCGTCATGCTCATCCTGTGGATCGTGTCGATCATCCTCATCGATTTCTACCTGATCGTCATCGAATACCTGCGTGACAGTTTCGTCAGACAGCTCGGATACAGCGGCTCGGGTGTGGAGGGCATCACCGCCGAAGCCGAAGTCGGCATCGCCGAACACGTCCAGGATGAACACGTCCAGCATGAACACGTCCAGCATGAACACAGTGCAGACGGGCATGGGGAGCCCCCTGCGTCATCGACGAAGCAGGGTGGTCAAGGATGAGGAACATCTGGAGGATATACACCCACGATCTGCGCAATCTGACGCGGAATGTGATCGGTGTCATCGTGCTGATCGGCCTTATCGTGGTGCCTGCCCTGTATGCGTGGTTCAACATCGCCGCCAGTTGGAACCCATATGGGAACACCAAGGCGCTCAAAGTCGCCGTCGCCAACGAGGACAAGGGCTATCAATCGGATCTGATGCCGATCAAGATCAACGTGGGGGAGACGGTGGTCAATAAGCTGCGGGCCGACGACCAATTGGACTGGCAGTTCACCAGCAGTGCCGACGCGATGGATGGCGTGTCCTCCGGTGAATACTATGCCGCCATCATCATCCCCAAGCAATTCAGCACCGACATGATGACCCTCTTCTCCTCCGAGGTCAAGCATGCGAAGCTGGAGTACGTCATCAACGAGAAGACGAATGCCATCGCCCCGCATATCACCGGCAAGGGTGCGGATACCTTGGCGACCACAATCGACCAGAGCTTTGCCAGAACCATCGGTACCGTCGGGCTCGATATCGCCTCAAGTCTGCTGAAATACGCCAAAAGCCCCGAAATGCAGCAGTATGTGACAACCGCCACCGGCCATGTGGGCGATCTGGCCGATCAGCTGCATACCGCCAGCGAGCAGGTGCGTGCATATTCCAAGCTTTTGGGCGCTTCCGAGTCCATCATCGCTTCGACGAACACGCTGCTGGGCCAGAGCGCCACAGCCGCCACAGGTGCGAAAACAGCGCTGAAACAGGGCTCCGACGGCATGGGAGCATTCGAGAGCACACTCAATGCCAGCGGCAACGCCCTGACCGCGGCGCTGGCACAGGCCGATAAGGCCTACACCCAGGTATCCTCCGAGGTCGATACCGCGCTTTCCGGCACCGGAAAGCAGTCGACGGCCCTTGCCTCGCAGATGACGTCCTTGCAGCACGCGGTCACCACGGGAGCGTCGGGCTTCGGCGGTCTGGCGGACGATCTGGACGAACAGGCCGAGTCCGCCACCCAGGAGGATGTGAAGAAAGCGCTTCAGGATGCCTCAAAGCGGGCCCGTGACACGCAATCCGCCCTGAATGACGTTGCACGGAGTCTGGGGTCGGCGGCTGCCAATGTGAGCCAGGGCCAGAGCGATATGGCCGCAAGCCAGAAGCAGATCACAGAGCGTATTGCCACCGCAAAGGCATCCATCGACGGACTGTCTGACGATTATCAGAGCAATCTCAAACCCAAGTTGCAGTCTCTGAACGCTTCGGTCAGCGATCTGGTCTCCCAGACGGATGCGGTGATCGATGGACTGGGCAGCACTGTCGGCGGTGTGCAACAGATGTCGGGGTCTTTGCTCAGCAGTGTGGGGTCCATACGCAAGGATCTGGACGGCGCCGCCGACTCCTTGGACGATGCCTCGGGGAAACTCACGGATTTCGGCAACAGGCTGACGGCCGCATACAACAACGGCAACCCTGAGGATCTGGATCAGCTCAGCTCCTCCGATCCCGATGCGCTCGCGGCGCTGCTGTCATCCCCGGTCTCCCTGAACCGCACGGCGGTCTATCCGATAGCGAATTACGGCTCAGCCATGACGCCCTTCTACACGGTGTTGTCCATCTGGGTCGGCAGCGTGATCCTCGTTGCCATGGTCAAGGTCAGTATCTCTGAGAAACAGCGCAGGGCGGTGCTGGGCCTTGATCCGATTCCGGATGACGTGCATGCGCGCGCAGGAACCAAGGGACGGGTCCCGGTGCTGATGTTGCACCAGCAGTATTTCGGCAGATATCTGGTCTTCCTGTCGATCGCGCTGTGCCAGGCCGGGCTCGTTGCTCTGGGCGACCTGTTCTATCTTCGGGTTCAGGCGAACCATGCCTTCAGGTTCATGCTGGTGGCGTGGCTGTGCGCGCTGGTGTTCTCCAGCATCATGTATACCCTGACGCTGTCGTTCGGCGATGTGGGGAAGGCCTTGTGTGTCGTCCTGCTGGTGATGCAGGTCGCGGGATCGGGAGGCACCTTCCCTATCGAGATGCTGCCGGGATTCTTCAGGGCCGTGTATCCATTCCTCCCATTCCCGCATGCGATCGACGCGATGCATGCCGCGATGACCGATTCCTACGGAATGGAATACTGGAATGCCATGGGTGCCCTGGCCTTGTTCCTGGTGCCGGTCCTGCTGTTGGGTCTGGTGCTGCGTCGGCCGATGATCCGCTTCAACGCCTGGGTCGTGCGTTCGCTCGAAAGCACGAAACTGATGTGATGCGGGGTGCATGAGATGCTGCTGAGGTTCCTGATGAAGAGGCTCGCCCGCGGTATATGCAAGCGTCGCCCAGATGTTCGTTTGTACGGTTGCGGGATTGTTGTAGCGTGGACTTATGCCGTTCGATCTGCTTGATGAGCACCACTATGCCGAATCCATGCACAACATCGTGCTGCCCGCGTTGCGGTCATGCCGTGACGAAGGATGGATGGAGGCATCAGCGCCCGCCGGGGGCAAGGCACATGGCCGCAACGCGGCCGGTGGTGGCATTTCGGGAAATCAGCAGAGTGAGACCGCCGGGAAATTGCACTATGTGTGTTATGACGCTGAGCGATTCGATGGACTGCACCTCAACGAGGCCTCCGCGCGTTTCCGCGGTGCGATCGTGATCGCCCATGGATTCACGGAATTCGCGGAGAAATACGATGAGATGGTTTGGTATTTCCTGCTTGCCGGATACTCGGTATGCATACTCGAGCACCGGGGGCATGGCCTGTCGGCCAGGGATATCTCCGATCCGAGCCTGGTGTGGATCGACGACTGGCATCGGTATGTCGAGGACCTGTCGCACTTCTGCACCGATGTGGCACAGGAATACGCCGGAGGCTCGCCGGTGTTCCTGTTCGGGCATTCGATGGGAGGCGCCATCGGAGCGGCCGTGCTTGAACAGTATCCTACGATTTTCGATAAAGCCGTGCTGTCGTCGCCGATGATCGCACCCCGCACGGGTCTGCCGTTGTGGCTCGCCCCGATGATCATAGGAGGGGCCTGCAAAGTCGGTATGTCGCGGCGCATCGTTCCCGGGCACGCTCCCTTCGCGCCGCAGATCGCGGAACGCGACTATCAGAGGGCCAGTGCACCGCGTATCGAATGGTTCCAATCCTTGCGCAAACGACATGTCGAATATCAGACCAGCGCAGCCACGTTCTCCTGGGTGAACCAGGCTCTGCGGATGTCCCGTAGTCTGCTGCGGCAGTCGATGTGCGATCGTGTGGAGACGCCGATGATGGTGTTCCAGGCCACGAACGACGATTACGTATTGGAGAAGCCGGAAAGCCAATTCGTGCAGCAGGTGCAGGCGGGCGGCTGCTATGCCGAACTGGTACGTGTTGAAGACAGCCGGCATGAGCTCTTTGGCATGCCGAATGAGGCCATGGCCCCCTATGTGAAGAGTGTCATCGACTTTTTCGATGCCACCGTCCACATCAGCGTGAACGACTAGACGATCGGCCGATGGATGACGACCGCCCCGGCCGTATCGATTATCTGCGTGATGCAAAGCAGCTATCGGTAGGACCGGGGCGGTTGCCGGATGATATGCGAAGAATCTCAGTTCTTCTTGGAGAACAGACCCTTTACGAAGCCCCAGACCGCTGTGATGATGAACAGCACCAGCGAAACGAAGAACAGCCAGATCAGGCCCTTGACGGCCAGGCCCGCGATGCCGCCGATGATCCACAGCAGCATAAGAATGATGAATAGTGCCAACATGATATTCCCCCTTGATAGTGCTCTCTTTGCGGCTACAGCTTAGCAGCGTAGGGACTGTTGATCGCGAATATGGAGCCCAGGGCTTCGAAGACGCACATCTTCTTAATACGACCTGAACAAATCCATGCCGGTGCGGATGAAGAACGCTCCGGTGAAAACCACGTCGTCAGGAACCGGGAAGGTCGCCGAATCAGCGTGCCTCACCGGAAGGAGCAGCATCCCGTGAACGGGTGAGTCCGGGCAGGATCGTCGCGATAAGAAGGATTACGGCGAAAACAGTCCCGGCGAGAAGACCCGCACGCAGATTGTCGTCCTGCATGGCGGATACCGTGCCCACCAGCGCGGGGCCCACCGCACATCCGATGTCCCCCGCGACGGCGAAGAGCGCGAACATCAGAGTGCCGCCTCCCGGCATGTTCTCAACGGCCAGGGAGAATGTGCCGGGCCACATGATGCCTACCGACAAACCGGTGAGGGCGCAAGCGATCAGCCCCAACACCGGGGATGGTGCCAGCCCGGCCACCAGATAGGTGATGATGCATAGTCCGGCGCTCGACGCTATGAAGAACCTGAGGTTGATGCGATGGCCGAGAACACCGTATATGGTGCGGCTGACGCCCATCATTACAGCGAATGCAGCGGGCCCGGCAAGGTCGCCGATCACCTTGGTCACGCCCAGACCCGTTTCGGCGAAGGCGCTCGCCCACTGAGCCATGCCCTGTTCCGCGGCTCCTGCGCAGAGCATCATGATGAAGAAGACGATGAAGGCGGGACGACGCAGCAGTTGCCTGAAGTCGAAGCGTTCGCTGCCTTCGGGGATGATCGCCGGTATCGGTGCGCCAAGGAACAGCAGCACTCCGGCAATCGGAACCAGCGCCCACAGACAAGCCAGGGCAGGCCATGTGCCGATGCCGAAGACCCAGAGCGCCAAGGTCGAAAGCGCGACCGTCGCCACTTGGCCCCAGCAGTAGAAGGAATGCAGCAGGCTCATCATCTTCGCCTTGTGGGCGGTGGGGCAGCCTTGCACGATCGGTGAGACCAGCACTTCGATAAGGCCGCCGCCAAGGGCATACAGCACGATGGCCAACACCAGGAAGGGGTATGGCTCCGTGACCTGAGGGGGTACGATGCCCAGCACCAGAAGACCTGCGGCTGCGAAGACATGTGCTGCGATGATGCAGGGTTTGTACCCGATACGGTCCACGTACTTGCCCGCAAGCACATCCACGATAAGCTGCGTCACGAAGTTCAACGTGATCAGCGAGGCCAGCTTGCCCAGTCCGATCCCCAAGGTCGTTGAGAAGGTGACGAAGAGCAGGGGCATGAAATTGTTGATGACCGCCTGGGTGACGTACCCATTGAAACAGGCGACGATGGTACGCGTGTACCCCTGGCCGCCCCGGTCCGATCGGGTGCTCCGGCCGCCGAGTGAGGCATGTGCCGGATTCGGGTGCTGTTGTGTCGCCTTCATGTGTCGCCTTGTTCTGTCCGGTACCGCAAACAGCGGAGGAGTCGGGATGTCTGCCCGTCCCCGTGGGCGAGTGACCGGATCATCGATTGACGACGGTGCCAATTGACGATCCTGGCGATACGCTGTGGTGGGATATCGCCGAAGTGGTCTATCGTTGAGCAAACACAGGCGAATCTACCAGTTCCAGGAGCAGCACGCCAACTGCCCCGCCGGTTTTCAACACACGGTGCTGTTGAAAGCCGGCGGGGCAGTCGGGATGTGCCTGCCGCGGAATCGGGATCCGCAATGAGATGGACGGCGATGCCGTTATTCGAGTTCCACAGCCCCCGTGTACAGCTGGTAGTACTGGCCGTGTTGGGCGATCAGCTCGTTATGCGTTCCGCGTTCGATGATTCTTCCATGATCGAGAACCATGATGACATCCGCGTTGCGTACCGTCGACAGACGGTGTGCGATGACGAAGACCGTGCGGTTCTTCATCAGCGCGTCCATACCTGCCTGCACCACGGACTCGGTTCGCGTATCTATTGAGGAGGTCGCCTCGTCCAGAATCATCGCCGGTGGGTCGGCGACGGCGGCCCGGGCGATGGAGATCAGCTGCCGTTGGCCTTGTGACAGGCCGCTGCCGTCACCTTCGAGAACGGTTTGGTATCCGTCGGGTAGCATCC
This sequence comes from Bifidobacterium psychraerophilum, assembly GCF_000741705.1. Classification (GTDB taxonomy): domain Bacteria; phylum Actinomycetota; class Actinomycetes; order Actinomycetales; family Bifidobacteriaceae; genus Bombiscardovia; species Bombiscardovia psychraerophila. The sequence continues at coordinate 197,385 of NZ_JGZI01000008.1, forward strand.
GGATGAAGCTGTCGGCATTGGTCAGTCGGGCCGCGTCAATGCATTCCTCGTCACTGGCGTTCAGACGGCCGTAACGGATATTGTCCATCACCGTCCCGGTGAAGAGGTTTACATCCTGAAGGACTATGCCGAGGGAATGCCTGAGATCGGGTTTGCGGATATGGCTGACATCGATGCCGTCATAGAGAATCTGCCCCTGCTGAATGTCGTAGAAACGGTTGATCAGGTTGGTGACCGTCGTTTTGCCCGCGCCGGTGGCTCCGACCAGAGCTATCTTCTGCCCGGGTTTGGCGAACCAGGTGATGTCGTGCAGAACGGGTTTGTCGGGGTCGTAGCCGAAGGTCACATCGGTGAAACGGACATCGCCGCGAAGCAGCGTCAGACGTCCGTCAGCCGAGGTGACGGCGCTCTGTTTGGCTTTGAGCGCCACTTCGGCCGCCTGTCCGCTGAGGTTTCCCGCTGCCTGCAGCGAGCGGGAGCCATCGTCGCCCGCTTCGCGCTTCCATGCCCAATGCTGGGTGGCTTCCGCGGACTCGCGTACGGTACCGTCCGCGTCGATGCTGGCATTCACCAGGACCACGGTGCCGTTGTCCTGCTCCACGGGTTCATCCATCAGGGAGAATATCCGAGAAGCACCGGCAAGGGCCATCATCACCATGTTGAACTGCATCGAGACCTGCCCGATGGGGTTGATGAAGGCTCTGGACAGCGTAAGCAGGGAGACGATGGTGCCGAGGGTGAGCGTACCCGCACCGGAGAGACCCACATTGCCCCAGCCCGCGATACCCGCGATACCACCCAGGATCGCGAGCAGCACATAGAGCAGATAGCCCATATTGCCCACCACGGGCATCGTGACATTGCCGTAGATATTCGCCTGGGTGCTCGCGTCGAAGAGCTTCTCGTTCTTCTCGGCGAAGGTGTCCGCCGTGGCTGCTTCGTGGTTGAAGATCTTGATGACCTTCTGCCCATTCACCGCCTCCTCGACGAAGCCGTTGACATCGCCGAGCGACTGCTGTTGGCGTACGAAGAACATGCCGCTGCGGGTCACCAGCACGCGGACCACGACGATCAGTACGGCCGTGAACAGCAGCGTGAAGGCGGTGAAGGGTATCGACAGCCAGAGCATCGCGATCAGGGCCGCCAGCGCGGAGACGGCCGAGGAGAACATCTGGGGGAATGACTGGCTGATCGCCTGGCGCAGGGTGTCGGTGTCATTCGTGTATCGGCTCATCACATCGCCGTGCTCATGGGTGTCGAAGTAGCGGATCGGCAGCTCCTGCTGATGGGCGAACATCTGGTCGCGGATCTGTTTCAGGGTGCCTTGTTCGATTCCGACGAGCAGCCAGTTGTACAGCCAGGTGCACAGCGTCCCCACCGCATACAGGCAGCCCATCAGTGTGAGGGCCTCGACCAGAGGCATCCAATCGGCATTGCTGGCTCCTACCAGAGGCAGGATATAGGTGTCGATAAGCGTCTGCAGGAAGAGTGCCGATCCTGCCTGTGCCGCGGCGGAAACCACGATGCAGAGCAGAATCACCGCCACCCGCCATCTGTAAGCGAAGATGTATCCGAATATGCGTTTGGTGGTTCCGGGCTGTGCTTTCTGGGGGCCACGGGGTTTGCGATTCCCGAAACCGCTGTCCTTGCGGTCTTTGCCGGTCGTGGTTCCCGATGCTGTTGCCGTGCTCATACTCTTGCCCTCCTTTGCGTCTCTTCCTCCATGCCAATCGGGGCATCATCCCCAGGGGCCCGGGTCTGCGACTCGTAGATTTCCCGGTATTCCTCGCAGTGCAGCAACAGTTCCTGATGCGTGCCCTGGTCGAGTATCCGCCCCTCGTGCATCACGATGATGTTGTCCGATTCCTGCACCGAGGCGACGCGCTGCGCGATGATGATCTTCGTGGTGTCCGGGATCTCGTTGCGGAAGGCATCGCGTATCAGCTGATCGGTTTTGGTGTCCACGGCGCTCGTGGAATCATCGAGTATCAGGATGCGTGGGCGTTTCAGCAGGGCTCGTGCGATGCACAGTCGTTGGCGTTGGCCGCCCGAGACATTGCTGCCGCCCTGCTCGATGTGGGTGTCGTAGCCATCCGGGAATTCACGGATGAAGTCGTCGGCCTGGGCGAGTTGGCAGGCGTGCCTGAGCTCGTCATCGCTGGCCTGCGGGTTGCCCCAACGAAGGTTCTCCTTGATCGTTCCGCTGAACAGCACGTTCTTCTGCAACACCATCGCGACCTGATCGCGCAGCGTCTCGAGATCATATTCACGCACATCGTGTCCCCCCACCCTCAGTGAGCCGGAGGCGACATCGTAGAGGCGCGGGATCAGTTGCACCAGACTGGATTTCGAAGAGCCTGTGCCTCCGACGATGCCGATTGTCTGGCCGGATTCGATATTCAGATCGATTGAATCCAGAACCGGTTTTTCCGAACTGTCCGCATAACGGAAGGTGACGTTTTCGAAGGTGACCGAGCCATCTGGAACGTCGACGACCGGTTCCGAAGGGTTGCTCAAGGTGCTGACCTCGGTGAGGACCTGGCGTATGCGCTCGGCTGAGGCCCTCGAGATGATGACCATGACGAAGATCATCGAGAGCATCATCATGCTCATCAGGATCTGCATCGCGTAGGTGACCAGGGCGGTCAGATCGCCCGTGCTGAGACCCAGGGCGCTGTTGTTGCCGGACGCGACGATCTGCTTGGCGCCGAGCCAGGCGATGACGATCATCGAGACATACATGCACAGCTGCATCAGCGGCATGTTGAAGCTCATCGTTTTCTCCGCCTTGACGAAGTACTTGTAGATGCGTTCCGAGATGCCGGCGAATTTGCCCACCTCGTGGTTTTCGCGATTATAGGATTTCACCACGCGGATGCCCTGCAGATTCTCATCCACGACGTTATTCAGTTCGTCATAGGTGTGGAAGACCTTCTCGAACACCGGATGGACGATAACCGCCAAGGCGCACAATCCGATTCCGAGTATGGGAATGGTCGCCACGAACACCATGGAGATCGATGGGCTGATGCGGAAGGCGAATATCCAGGAGATGATCACCATGATCGGCGCCCGCACACCCAGGCGAATCAGCATCTGGAAGGCGTTCTGAAGATTCGTGATATCCGTGGTCAGACGTGTGATGATCGAACCCGTCGAGAAGCGATCGATATTCGTGAAGCTGAAGGACTGCACCTTATCGAAGAGGTCATGCCGCAGGTTCTTGGCGATGCCTGAGGAAGCGATGGCGGCATACCTGCCTGCGAGGAAACCGCAGCTCAGCGAAACCGCGGAGCATGCGATAAGCATCAGTCCGAAACGCCAGATATTCGGCATGCTGCGTCCGGAGATGCCGCGGTCGATCAGCAGCGCCATCACCGTGGGGATGATGATCTCCAGTACGCTTTCGACTGCGACGAAGGCCGGTGCAAGAAGACTGGCCCTGCGGTATTCGCGCAGGCTCTTCAGCAGGATCCTCACTGTGGAGATGCCCCCGCTTGACTGGTGCCGCGTAGCCTTGGCACCCGTGGTGGTTGTTGTCATTACCTGTTTGTCCCTTTCTTCTCATCCTCCGACTCACCGCTGTCCCCGGTGGTCCCTTGTGTGTCCCTGCTCTCCGGGTTCGGGGCTCCGGGACAATTGCTGCCCACCAGTCCCGTGCTCAGGAGATTGCTTCTCATGCGTGCAAAATAGCGGGAGAGGTTATCTCTGTCCTCCTGTTGGAAACCTTCGAAGAGCATGTCCTCCATACGCATCGCGTTTGCTCTGAGTGAGTCGGCGATGTCCAAAGCCGCTTTGGTAAGCACGATTTTGCGCAAACGGGCATCCCTCTCGACGGCATGACGTTCGATGAGCCCCTTTTTCTCCATCAGGCTGAGCACACGCGATGCCGTGGATCGGGTTATCGAGAAGCGTTCCTCGATGTCGTACTGGAATATGTTGCGAGTCTGGTTCTTGGCCAGGAACATGATGATGCGCGCATTGCCACCCGTTGCGTTACGGGCGTCCTCGGGCATGGTCACACCGAGATAGCGGTTGATCATATTGCTCAATGAACGGATCTCGATGCCGAGATGGGCCGGTCGCCCCTCGCTCTCGGTCCCGATTTCCTTCCCGTTCCCGGCGCCTTCGGCATCCGGGTCGTATGCCGGTGCTGTCCGTGTAGATGTACCTGTCACCCAAGAGCCTCTTTCCATCGCTGAGAAACACACGGATACTCTAATATGTTGCATATACAACTGTTGTATATGCAACTGTTTCGCGCCTGGGCGCTGGTGTGCCGCGAACGGTGGGGATGCTTGCCCGGCCGCGGATACGTGGGTGCTGATGCGGGATTGGGGTTCAGCCGCCGGTGAACGAGGTGCGCGCGTGTTGTTTCCGCACGTTACGCATCCGTTGATCGGTGTTTATACGTCGGGAAATGCCGGGCCGAGACTGGACCGGGCGATGAAGGTGGTGCGGCTGTATGAATATGCTTCGGCCAGCTGTCTGCCGTTGAGTATGTCCAGCAGCTTCGAGGCCGCAAGGCGCGCGTCGTCGAGTGCATCCTGATGGAAGGTTGCCAGGCCCACCAGTTCGGAGGCCGCATTATCATCGAATCCGATGACCGAGATGTCCCGCGGCACCTGGATGCCGCGTTGTTGCAGTGCCGCGATCAGTGTGATGGCGAAGTCGTCGGTCTCTACGAAGAGCACGGTGGGCCGGGTCTGGGCGGACAGTATCTGTGCGCACAAAGAGGCGACGCCCTGGGCATCGGCGCGGTTGTTCTCGCTGCGGAAACGCTGAACGTTCCGCGGATCGTAGCCTGCGGCGCCCAACGCCAGTTCGAAGGTGGGGATGCGTTCGGTAAAGCTGTATCGCCTGAATGACCCTGGTTGGGGGAATTCGACGAGGCCGACCTGCGGGTGCCCGAGATCGCGTATGTGCTCGGCGGCGTCCCGCATGGATGCGGTGTTATCGAGGAGCACCGCGGCGTCGTAGCCTTCGGTGTCCTGCGAGTCAAGGCCGACGATGGGGATGTTGGCATCCGCCAACTGGGAGGATTGCTCGGGGCTGAGCAGAATCGAGGCGATGATGATGCCGTCGGTGTTCTTGTTCTCTGAGATGCTGCGGAAATAGCTGTCCATCTGTTCCGGGGTGTGCAAGACGATGGGAAAGAGATCGTATCCGCTTCCTGCGATGGTCGTATACAGACCTTCAAATGACGTGGAGGTGAACCAGGTGTTGAAGCGGTCGACGAAGAGCGCACTGATACGGAAGGATTTGCGGGAAGCCAGCGCGGAAGCGCTTTTCGACAGCACGAAATGCTCACGTTCGGCTATGGCCTGGATGCGTAGCCGGGTGGCCTCGCTGATGCGTTCATCGTTGTGCAGGGCGCGGGAAACCGTCGAAAGTGATACGGAAGCCATTTCGGCTATATCCTTCAACAACATTCTTCTCTGTCCCGCCTGGAATCTCCTGCTTACTGCTGCAATTGTACTGTGAAGGGCCATCGGCCGCCCGCTATCCCATCGGCGGGACGTGGGGAGCGAAGTTCAGTGACTATTTATTGCTAGCGCTTGCATAAATGTTGTGCAAGCGCTAGCATAACGATTGTTGTTCCAGAAACTATCAATGACGATTGGAAGAAAGTCAGAGCTGACTATGAGTGCAGATTCATTGAACCTCAAAGTATCCCAGGATGACACAACGGCCGTGAGTGGCGTATTCGAACCCGATGCGCAGGAATCCGACGCGCTGAAGGACGCGCTCTGGTGGAAACAGGCTTCGGTCTATCAGATCTACCCGAGGTCATTCAGCGACAGCACCGGATCGGGTTTGGGTGATATCAAGGGCATCACCTCAAGAATGGACTATCTGAGCGATCTGGGCATCGACGCAATCTGGCTCAGCCCTTTCTACCCCTCCCATCTGCTCGATGGCGGATACGATGTGGACGATTACCGGAATGTGGACAGCCGTCTGGGCACGATGGATGATTTCAGTGAGATGGTCGAGGCCGCGCACTCCCGCGATATCAAGGTCGTGGTGGACATCGTGCCGAACCATACCTCCAGCCATCATCCGTGGTTCCAGCAGGCCCTTAATTCGGAACCGGGTTCCGCGGCGAGAGAACGGTATATCTTCCGCGAGGGGCGGGGCGAGCATGGCGAGTTGCCGCCGACGAACTGGATCGCCAACTTCGGCGGTCCCGCCTGGAAGCGTGTGGCCGACGGCCAATGGTATCTGCATCTCTTCACGCCCGATCAGCCCGATCTCAACTGGGATAACAGGGAGGTGCGTGATGACTTCCTCAAGACGCTGCGGTTCTGGTGTGACCGTGGTGTGGACGGTTTCCGCGTGGATGTCGCACACGGTTTGGCCAAGGACCTGGACCGGGACGACCTTGACCAGTGGGATGTTGACGTATTCAAGCCCATTCCCTCCGATGGCTCGCACCCGACCTATGACCGCGATGAGGTGCATGAGATCTACCGTGAATGGAGGAAGCTGTTCAACCAGTACAATCCTCCGCGTTTCGCGGTTGCGGAGGCCTGGGTGAACCCTGACAGGCAGCATCTGTACGCCAGCCCCAAAGAGCTCGGACAGGTATTCAACTTCGAATTCGCGAAGAAGAACTGGATCCGCGACGAGATGCACGAGGCCATTGCCGAAGGCATCGCATCGGCGAAGCAGTCCGGCTCGACCTCGACATGGGTGATGAGTAACCACGATGTGCCGCGCAATGCCAGCAGATACGCCTTGCCCCAGGTTTCCGTACCGGGGCATCAGCATCAGCTCGCTTTGGATTGGCTGCTGCGTGATGGCAAGACCTATGTCGAGGATCGCGCGCTCGGCACCAAACGTGCCAGGGCCGCCATTCTGCTGGAACTTGCACTCCCCGGTTCCGCATACATCTATCAGGGTGAGGAGCTGGGCCTGTTCGAAGTGGCCGATATCCCCTGGGACCGGCTCGAAGACCCGACTGCCTTGCGCACCGCCCGTTCCGGTATGAGCAAAGGCCGTGATGGGTGCCGTGTGCCCCTGCCTTGGGTCGCGGCGGATGCCGGTGTTCGTGATGGTGGGAGTGCTTTCGCACAGACGGGGTCCTTCGGTTTTTCGCCTGAACGTGCGCAGGACGGGAAGACCCCGGCCCGGCCGCATCTCCCTCAGCCCTTGTGGTTCCGTGATTTCGCCGTTGACCGAGAGCGGGCGGACCGTAACTCGATGCTCAACCTGTATTGTCAGGCGCTCGCCTTACGCCATGAGTTGAAGCTGTATGACACCGAGCTCGAATGGTTGGAGCAGGATGCGGAATCCGGAAGCAAAGACGGAGCGGACGGCAATGCGGGCGGTGTGATCGCCTATCGTCGCAGCAACGGCTGGGCGAATCTGACGAACTTCGGTGCCACGCCAGCCGCCCTGCCTGAGGGCGATGTGCTGCTGTGCTCGGGAGAGCTGACTGCGGACGGCATGCTGCCGCAGGACACCAGCGTGTGGATGCGTTTGCGGTAACGGGCGGTGAGGAACATCACCATGAGTACACAGGTCAGGACCGCGGCGTCGAAACGCCCCACATCCCTCAGCACAAGTGCCTTCTGGCGCTTCATGATTGGTTTCTTCGTCTTCAATACCTTGATCTATGCGGGTTTCACGATGGTGACCGGCATATTGATGCCTCAGAAGCTCAAGGATCTCGGTATTGCGGATTACAGTTCAGCCCTCGGCACCATCAGTGCGGTCGGGGCCGTGCTCTCCATGTTCATCAACGTATTCCTGGGTGCCCTTTCCGACCGGACGCGAACCCGATTCGGCAAACGTTCCCCCTGGATAGTCGTCGGTGCTCTGCTGACGGGTCTAGGTTTCTTCATCATCAGCCTGCCTGCGACCTGGGTGGGCGTCGGTATTGCCTACTGTGTGTCTCTGATAGGCCTCAATATGATGGTGGCCCCTATCACTGCGGTGCTTTCCGATCGCATCCCGGAATCCCGTCGCGCCACGATTTCCGCGGCCTTCGGTGGCGGAGCCGTGGTCGGGCAGGCCATCGGCAATCTGGTTGCCGCGGCTTTCATCATGCATGTGCTTCTCGGTTTCGGCGTGGCATCCGTGCTGCTGATCCTTTCCGGCATACTGGCGGTTACCGTATTCCCGCGTGAGGGAAGCAACCGTGACGATCCTCGTGAACAGGGAAGCCTGTGGCAGGTCCTTCGTTGGTCCTTCACCCCGCCCATACGGGGTGCCGGTGATTTCTGGAAGGCCTTCGTATGCAGGACCGGTCTGATCATCGCCTATCAGATGGTGACCTCCTACCAGCTGTACATCCTTCAGGATTACATCGGTGAATCCCGTCAGACATCGGCGACCGCGATTTCGGTGATGTCGATTATCACGATGATCGTCTCCCTGGTAGCGACCTTCTCATCAGGGCCTGTTACGGATAAAATCGGCCGGCGCAAGCCTTCGATCTTCATCGCAGGGGTGCTGTATGCGGTCGGTATCGCGATGCCGTGGCTGATGCCATCCCGGATGGGCATGTTCCTCTTCGCGGGTATCTCGGGTTTCGGTTACGGCATGTACATGGCGGTCGATCAGGCCATCAACGTTGATGTGCTCCCGGATGAGAAAACAGCGGGCAAGGATCTGGGCTTCCTGAACATCGCCACATGCGCCGGGCAGGCCATCGGATCTTCGGTGACTTCAAGCGTCGTCGCGGTGACGGGTGGTTATTTCTGGGTGTTCCCGGTGGCGATACTGATGACTGTTGTTTCGGTGGTATCCGCACTGTCGATCCGGCGCATGCGCTGATAGGGGTCCGGATATGCAATCAGGCCGGCGTAGGGGGCGCCGGCCTGAACTGTTGAGGAAGAGAGAAGAAGGATTCAATTATGGTTATCGGGAAGTCTGCAGAAGGGGAATCTGCTTCCTGGCCTCGGTAGCTGGCGGGCTGACCATCGGTGATATGCAAGTACGTCTGGTCGGACCGTCAACTGCTTTCGACACTGTTTAGTAAAGCCGCCCTATCTGAGGGAGTCGTTGGATTTGGATAAAAACGGTGCAGGAGTTCGCTGGGAGTCTCCTGTGAGAGGGGAGGCCAACACCAGTCGTGAGGCCACCACGCCAAGACAGGTGGCCAATCCAAGCGGTCCGAGTGCGGTGATGGGAAGATGGCTGATTTCCATCAGCATCATCAAGGCCATAAGCGGTGCCTGCTGCGAGGCGGAGAGCATGGCGACCGCGCCGACAATCGCACACTGCCAGATGGGGATACCGGGAAGCATCAGACTCCATAGTGCGCCGAGTGCAGCGCCCACGCTGGCGCCGACGGCGATGGACGGGGTCAGGGTCCCGCCGGATGCGCCGGCTCGTATGGTGAGTATGGTGAGCACGGCTTTGGCGAGGCCGAAAGCCAGAAGGAAAAGGATGGCAGGGGTGATCGGGGAGTCCATCGAGACCTGGGCCAGTGCCCTGCCGTTGCCCATCACCTGAGGTGCCCAGATCGCCACGAGACCTGTGGCACCGGCGATCAGGGGCAGCTGCCAGAGGATATGGATTGTGGTGCTTTTTCGTCGTTCCGCCCATGAGGTCGCTTTGGCGAACAGGCCTCCGATGATCCCCGTGATGGGTGCCGCCACGACCGCGAATGCCAGGAGTTTCGGAGTGAAGCCCTCGGTGCCGACGGCATAATATGGATCGGTGCCTCGGATCAGACCGCCGAGCGTCGCGGCGATTACGGACATCGAGAAGCTCACGGCCACGGTCGTCGCATTGATGCGTTTGAGCAGTATCTCCAGGCAGAACAGCGCGCCGGTGAGCGGGGAGAGATAGATCCCGGCGAATCCCGCTCCCGCGGCGGCGGCGACCAGCAGTTGGCGATCCTCCGTGCTGACGCGGGCGTATCTGCTGATCCGGAGCCAGACCCCCGCAAGCATCGCGCCCGCCTCGCGCGGCGCGACCTCCCTGCCGATTGACCCGCCGGTGCCGACGAAGAATATCTGCGTGCACACGTGGACGATGGTCTGCCAGACCGGCATGCTCTCGCCTTTGACCGCTTTGCCGACTGTGGGAACTTTGGCGGTCCGGTTGCGCAGCAGCCACCAGATCACCGCGGCGATGCAGCCTCCGATCAGGACGGATAACGCCCGTCGAATCCAAGGGGTGTCAAAAGGTCCGGGAAGCAGGGGGCTCTCATTGAAATCGAGGAACAGGGATTCCACCGCCTCGAGCAGCAATGCCAGCAATCCGGAGGAGAATCCTGCGGCAAGGCCGAGGATAACCGTCGATACCAGCAGGAATGCGGGCCGGCGCCATCGGGACGGTACCCGTTCCTGAACCCCTGACGTTTCTGGATGCACGCCCTCAATCTAGCCGATGGTGTGCACACCGTGAAGACCACTTGCGTGGATCCGGGCCTTGTGTTCTGATAATGGTTAGGCAAATAGAACTAATTGTCATGACGGGATTCCCGTGGCGAGCCGATGCGTCAGCAATCATCGAAGAAGAATACGAAGGAGCGGATATGGACCTCATCGCATGCGTGGAGCAGGTGTATTTCAGCATGGTGACCAACGAGCTGCAACGCATGAGAAGCAACGGTTTGTACCGAGGAGTCTCATATAACGGGCTGCTCTATATGGATCTGATCCGGCATATGCCGGATGCGACCGTCAGCAGCATCGCGCAGACTCTGGGCGTGGCAAAGTCCTCGGTGTCCCAGCGAATCAGCGAGTTGGAGAGCAAAGGGCTGGTGGTCAGGCATAAGGATGAGCATGACGCGCGCATCAGCCATGTCGGGATTGCACCCGATGCGATCGATGATGTCAGCGCGATCGACACTTCGATCCGCGAGGCCGTGCAGAGCCTCAGCAAGGAATACAACGAGAAGGAGATCCTTATCGGATGCGCGATGCTGAGCAGCGTCGCCAAGGCGCTCGACGCGCAGACAACATCCCTCGGGCAGAAGCAGGGAGGTCGGGTATGATCGCCGGCACCAGGACGCGTAACCCGGAATCGAATGCCCTGCTGCTGGGCACCTTCGTCAACGCGGGCATGGGGTTGGCGGGGCTCGCGGTATATCTGATCACCGATATCCAGGCGCTGCTGCTGGACGCCGCCTTCACGATCATCTCGGTGGTGTCGGGAATCGTCTCGATCCTGGTGTCCAGAACCAGTTCGCGACGCAGCGCAAGGTACCCTTACGGCAGATTCGCCCTTGAATCCTTGTATATGCTTGCCAAATCGGCTTTGATCATTGCCCTGATGGGACTCACCCTGTGGAAGGTCAGTGTCAAGGCCTATGCGTACCTGCGTTCCGGCACCGGAGAGGCGATGAACGTCGGTCCGGTCATCATCTATGAAATCGTGATGGTCAGCTGCGGCTTCTGCCTGTACGCCTTCTTCCGCTTCCGCAACCGTCAGATGAACAACACCAGTTCACTGCTTCGGGTGGAGTCGACCAATGCGCGCATCGACGCATTGATGTCAGGTGGCATCGGTGTGGCCGCAATCGTGGTTTCGCAGATACCTCACGACTCACCGTTCTCCTTCCTGCTCTACACGGGCGACTTCTTCATCACCGCGATCCTGACGGTGTTCACCATCAAGGATCCCGTGGTGATGTGCGTGCAGGCATGGTCTGAGCTGTCCAACGGAACACTGAAATCAGGCAATACCAGCCAGAGGATTCGTGAGATCGTGCAGAAGCTGTCCCCCGAAGGTGCCATCGGAAATGAATGCATGGTATTCCGGCAGGGCAAAGGGCTCAGGGTGGCGATTCCGGTTGAGGAGCATGCCACGGTGCATGCGGCTCATTGGGCGCAGGCGGCGACCTCGATCAGCAAAGCCCTGAACAGGCGTTACGGGCACGCTCAGGTTGAATATGTGATCGCCGGTCAAGCCGAATAGGGCCGCAACACGGGTGCATATAGAGCACTGCGGCCCCCGGAGAACCGGGGGCCGCAGTGCTCTATATGCTGTCGTCAGCGCGTTCAGTTATTCGATTTGCTGACGAAGAAGGAGACTACGGCCACGACGATGACCGCACCGATGATCGAAGGGATCAGTGCCATTCCCGCAAGCTGGGGTCCCCAGGATCCGAACAGCGCCTGACCCACGGCCGATCCGACCAGGCCTGCGATGATATTGCTGATCCAGCCCATCGACTTGCCCTTGCTGGTGATGGCTCCGGCGATGATGCCGATGATCGCGCCGACGATAAGCGTCCATATCCAATACATGATGATTCCCCTTCCAACGGTTTCACTCTTCGCTTCCCGATGATAGAGAGAAAAGCCGCGGAGGGAGTCCGGTTCCTCTTCTAGCGTGTGGCCGCATGCTGCCCGGGCTATGCGTGGATGAGCCCCTTCAATTCAGGGTGCTCGGCGTAAATTTCCTGTAGTTCGGATGCGCTTGGTCGAACAGGGTGGTCCCTGTCCTCCTTGACGATGCAGATGAATCCCAAGGGTCCGTCATCCGTGGCGATGAACTGATGCCATTCGTTCGAGTCCACGAACACCAGATCCCCCTCGCTCACATGCTGGCTGCGGTATCCCACCACCGCCGTGCCGCTTCCCCTGTAGATGATGACCTGATGGGTGTGACGATGATGCTCGAATGTGCTCCATCCGCCAGAGGCCACCTCGAAGTATCGAACCTGGTTGTTCTGCCCCGCATTGGAATCGAAGAGGATTCTCCGCGTGATCGACTTGAACGCCGAACCGTAACCCGATTCCTTGTATATCAGTTGGTCCACATCCTGCCAGGCCCCGGGTTGCGTACGCTTGCGAAATGGGGTCAGCTCCTTCACCACGTGGCTCGGTGTGTGATAGCTGTCCTGTGTCTGTTCCTGAGTTTCGGCTGCCTGTGTCATACCCCACATCATGCATACCTCGGCGATGGGATACAACGCGGAAGGCCGCATGTCGTTATACCAATAATCTATCGGCGGTCATAAATCCCCATTCCCCCAATACGGGCCCTGCGCCGTTCATCTGACCGGATGCCTATAGTCAACGGCAACATACGGGTACTTCGGCCCTCATCCCGACAGCACGGTGTGCGTGGTTCTGAAGTCAGAGAAGAATTGGGGAGAGATTGGATAAGCAAACATTCGATTTTGCGACTCGTGCCGTCCACGCAGGGCTGATCCCGGACAAGGCCACTGGTGCGCGCGCGCTGCCGATCTATGAATCGGCGGCCTATGTCTTCGACAACTCCGATGATGCCGCAGCCCGCTTCGCCTTGAGGAAATACGGCGAAATCTATTCAAGGATCGTGAATCCGACGGTGGCGGCCCTGGAGGAACGTGTGGCGAGTCTGGAAGGCGGGCTCGGGGCGGTGGCAACCGCCAGTGGACTCTCGGCGCAGTTCATCACCTTCATCGCGCTGGCCTCGCAGGGGGACGAGGTGCTTGCATCCTCCGAGCTCTATGGTGGTTCGATCACTCAGCTGGACATCACCCTGCGCAGACTGGGCATCGACACCAAGTTCATCGACAGCGACGACCCGCAGGACTACGCGGCGGCGATCACCGAGAGAACACGATTCATATTCGTCGAAGCCGTGGCCAACCCATCTGGTCATATCGCCGATATCGAGGGTCTGGCCGCGGTCGCGCATGCGGCGGGAATACCGCTGGTGGTCGATTCGACCGTGGCGACACCCTACCTGCTGCGCCCCATCGAGCACGGTGCTGACATCGTTGTGCATTCGGCCACGAAGTTCCTCTCAGGGTCGGGAACCGTGCTTGGTGGTGTGGTGGTCGATTCGGGCACCTTCCACTGGGGTCAGGAGCGTTTTCCGGAGTTCTTCAAGCCCGTGGCGGCCTACAACAATCTCACATGGTCGGGCAATTTCAATGAATACTCCTTCCTGACGCGTCTGCGTGCCGAACAGCTGCGGGACGTCGGGCCCGCGCTGTCGGCGCATTCGGCTTTTCTGATCGCCCAGGGTATAGAAACCCTGCCGCTGCGTGTGCAAAGGCAGGTGGAGAACACCCGTGAGATCGCCGAGTGGCTGGAGCAACACCCCCAGGTCGAATCGGTGAACTGGGCCGGGCTGGAAACGCATGCACAGCATGATCGCGCCCTGAAATACTTCCCGAACGCAAATTCGGGTTCGGTCTTCTCCTTCACCATCAAAGGCGGGCGCGCCGCCGGGAAAATCTTCATCGATTCCCTCAATCTGCTGAGCCATGTCGCCAACATCGGTGATGTGAAGAGCCTGGCGATTCATCCGGCATCGACCACCCATGCCCAGTTGAGCGCTGAGCAGCTGCGCGAGGCCGGGATAGAAGAGGGCACGATACGTCTGAGCATAGGGATTGAAAGCGCGAAGGATCTGATCGCCGATATCGCCCAGGCGCTTGAAACGAGTACGCAGGGGGATGCCCCGCACTCCGTCGAACAACGATAGGGAAGGGATGGAAAGACCATGACCGAACAATCATTGCCTCTGGCCGCAGCAACACGGCAGATCTCGTTGAACGGGGCCTCCGGGCCCTCGGGGGTGGCCTGTACCGTCGCCACACCGGAATCGGAGCGACGCTGGCAGGGGCCGGATGCCGCCGAGCGTAACGGCATCCTGGAAAAGGCCCGCTCGATCGCGATTGTCGGAGCCTCCGCCAATCCCTCCAGAGCCAGCTATTTCGTGGCCACATATCTGCTCCAAAGCACCAATTACACGGTGTATTTCATCAATCCCAAGGAAAGCGAAATACTCGGTCACCCGGTGTACAAGGATCTCGCATCCCTGCCGGAAGTGCCGGATATCGTCGATGTGTTCCGCCGGAGCTCGGCCATCAAGTCGGTCGCCGATGACGCCGCGGCGGTCGGTGCGCCGGTGTTGTGGATCCAACTGGGGATCTGGGATGACGATGTGGCCGAGTACTCGGAATCGCTGGGTCTGGAAGTCGTTATGGACCGATGCATAAAAATCGAGCATGCACGTTTCCACCAGGGCCTGCATCTCTTCGGATTCAACACGGGTGTCATCTCCTCCAGAAGGGCGCGATAGACGGCACTAGGGGACGATAGCACGCTATAAAAGACTCATATATCAGGCGGCTTGTCACTCCTCCCGCAACTTCTTACAGTGAAGAAACGCTGAACCCGAATACAACGGGAACTTGATTTTCCATACATCCGTCGGAGCAGCGCATGAGGTTCGGATGTTCGATACAGCGATTTCTTGAGAGAGCTTGAAACAGGTTGGGGGAGACAGACATGACGGATTCATCGACGCCTACGGTTAACGGGGTCCCGGGCGGTCCACAGGGTGTGGGGCAGCCAGATGGGAAGCAACCCGGTGGGAAGAAGGGCGCAGGCCGCGTTATCGCCACGGTGGTGGCGGTGCTGGTGGTGCTGGCGATTGTGGCAGGAGTGGGCTGGTTCGTGAAGAACCGTCAATCCACCGCATCGGCCGAAGGCACGACCGGGGCGGCCAAACCCGTGATCGCGGTTTCGGCCAGAACCACCGACTCCGATTATTACGTGCAATGGCTCAACGGGGTGAAAAAGGAAGCCGCGAGAATCGGCGCGACCTTGAAGATCTATGATGCCAACGGCGACGACAGTCAGCAGATCCTCGACATCGAATCCGCGACGGCACTTAAACCGGCGGCGATCCTGGTCGATCACGGTCTGGAGGGAATCGAGCCGAATGTGAAGAAGGCTCTTGATGCGGGAATCCCGGTTGTGGGCTTCGATTCGGTCATCAGCGACAGTAGGGCGATCTCCGTATCCCAGTCGGACGAGAAGCTGTCGAAATTGGCCACCGATCGTCTGGTCAAGGACACCGACGGCAAGGCGACGGTCATCTACGCCTATGTGGCGGGCTTCGCACCACTGGATGCGCGTAACAAGGTGTGGGAGAGCGTCAAGAAGGCGAATCCCGGCATCAAACAGGTCGCGCAGGTAGGCGTCGTCAATGATTCCACGGCGCAGCAGACCGCGGAGCAGGTCAAGGCCTCCTTGCAGGCCCACCCGGATACGACGGTGGTGTTCGCCCCCTATGACGAATTCGCGAAGGGTGCCACGCAGGCGGTCGAGGAACTTGGACTCACCGGCAAGGTCAAGGTGTATGGCGTGGATATCTCCGATGCCGATATAGCGGTGCTGGGTAAGACCGATAGCCCGTGGGTGCTGACCGCGACGACCGATCCGTCCAATGTGGGGGCCGTCGCCATTCGCACGGCATTCCGGGCGGGTGAAGGCAAGCAGACCACCAAGGATGTGTTGGTGCCTCCCGCCTTGGTAACAGCCGAAGAGATCCGTAAGAACAAGATCAGCAGTGTGTCCCAGTTGGTGAAGTACTTCCCGAGTCTGGTGACGGACGATATCTCTCCCGTCGCCGAAGCGAAGTAAGGACGGCGCATACAGCATATGTCGGATGCATTGCATGGGGGGACGGGCGTCGGAAGCGTCCGGAAGGTGGAGACTCCCGCTCCGGACGGCACACCCGGCACCGGGCATGAGGTGCTGAGAGTCGAAGGCATCGTGAAGCATTTCGGTGCCACGAAGGCGCTTCGCGGCGTTGATTTCACGCTGAACAGCGGTGAGATCCTGGCGCTCGTGGGTGCCAATGGCGCGGGGAAGTCGACGCTGACCTCGATACTCTCGGGAATCGTCGAAGCCAGCGAAGGGCGCCTCGTCGTCGAAGGCAGGGAGGTCAGGCTCACCTCGATTCTCGATGCCTCGCAGGCCGGTATCGAAACGATCGTCCAATCCTTCGATGAGGCGCTGTTCCCGGGGCAGACCGTGGGCGACAATCTTGCGTTCCCCATGTTGGTGCAGCACAAGCTCGGTGCCTTCCCCGGTCCCCAGGCCATCAGACGGGCGGCGGCCGAAGTCGCCAAAGGGGTGATCGACATCCCGCTCAATACGGCGATGAGGGAACTCGATGCCTCCGAAAGGCAGCGGGTGCTTATCGCGCGTGCGCTGTTCACGCGCCCGAAAATACTCATACTCGATGAGCCCACGGCCTCCTTGGATATCGGGGAGAGCAGAAGGCTGCATGAGCGTATCCGGGCACTCGCCGATTCGGGCACCGCGATCATCTACATCTCCCATCACATGAAGGAAGTGGCGGATATCTGCGACAGGGCCGTGGTCCTGCGGGATGGCGCGAAGGTGGGGGAATACCGTGCGCCCCTGGACATCGCCCAGATCATCCGGGCGATGCTGGGCAAAAGCGTCGAGGTGACCCAGGACGGCACACATGGTCCCGCGGCGCAGGATGGCGGACGGGCCCAGGGCCAGCCCGAAGCGGATGGAGACATCGTGCTGAAGCTGAGGGACTTCCGCATATTCACGGACGGCGAATCGGTCAACCTCGATCTGCGTGAGGGGGAGACCCTGGGAATCACGGGCTTGATCGGCGCCGGGAAGACCGAACTGCTCTCGCAGATCGTCGGAGCTTCGCCCCTGATCGGCGGGACGATCACATGGCGGAATGAATCCTTCAATCCACGCGATACCGGCGAGGCGATCGCCGCGGGAATCGGATATGTACCCGAAAACCGCCAGAGTGACGCGGAGATACCCCTGTGGTCGGTCGAGGACAATCTGGTGTTTCCGGATCTGAAACGCTACCGTTCCCGTTCCGGCTTCATCAATCCTTCGGCGATACGTCGGAGCAGTGAAGCCATCATCGCGCGGATGGGTATCGTGGGCTCCTCGGATGCCCGTATCGAATCGCTCTCAGGCGGCAATCGCCAGAAGGTCATGATCGGGAGGTGGTTCGCCGCCGGGTCGAAGCTTCTGGTCATGGATGAGCCCTTCAGAGGCGTCGATATCGGTGCCAGATCAGACATAGCGACGCAACTGCGGGCTGCGGGGACGGCGATCGTCGCATCCAGCGACCCCGATGAAATCCTCCAGGTGGCCGACCGCATCATCGTGCTGTCACATGGAGCGATCGTTGCCGAAACCAGCGCCGTCGGCATGACGAGTGGTGAACTTTCCGAACTTATAGCGACAGGAGCTTGAAGCACCATGGCAGATATCAGAACCGTCATCTATAAATATGGTCTTCTGGCTTTATTCGCGTTGATCATCGTGTTCTTCTTCACGGCCTTGCCGGCGTTCGGCACATTGCAGAATCTGTATGTGATTCTCCAATCGGTCGCCGTCACTGCGATCGTTGCCCTTGGAGTCACGGTCTCGATGACCGTCGGTGGTTTCGACCTGGCTGTCGGCTCCACGGTTTCGCTCTCGGTCATGGTCGTTGCGGCCGCGCAGATCTATCACGGCCTCGGCATCGTCTGGGCTGTGGTGCTCGGCCTCGCCGCCGGGCTTTTGGTCGGATTCACCAGCGGGGCGCTTATCGTCTATGCAAGGATCCCCGACATGCTGGCCACCTTGGGGTCGATGTTCGTGTATTCGGGATTGTCGCTGATCCTGACGGCAGGAAAATCGGTTTCCACCGGGAACGGATACAACGGTCAGGCCGCCAAGGGAAACTGGGATCCCAAGTTGCTGTGGATCGGCACCGGAACGGTTTTCAGCATCCCCTTCTCCATCATCCTGGCCGTTGTGGCCACAATCGTCGTGGTGCTCTTCCTCGGCAGGACGCGCACGGGTCGCATTCTCGAAGCGGTCGGCAACAACCCGAGGGCCGCGCGTCTGGCCGGCGTGCGTACCGGGCGATACCGGATTCTGGCCTACATGATCTCAGGCCTGCTCTCAGCACTGGGGGGCATCGTTCTGGTGGCGCGCGTCGGCAGGGGTGACATCAACGTGGGCAGCAGCTATCTGCTTGAGGCGGTCGCCGCGACGCTGATCGGATACGCGGTCCTTGGCGCCAACCGTCCGAATCCGCTCGGCACTGCTGTCGGCGCCTTATTCGTGGGTGTGGTGGTCAATGGCCTGACGATGTTCAACGTGCCGTATTTCACGCAGGATTTCATCAAAGGCGCTCTGCTGGTGGTGGCGCTGATAGTCAGTTTCTCGAAGATATTCAATACGAGACAGCAGGAGGATTAGACGATGTCGACGCAGTTGCTGAATGAAGAAACGGTTCTTGATTACATATCCGGGCGTGACGATCTGAATGCGGTTGTCGATGTGCGCAAGGCCACGGTCCGTGAAGTCGGTGACGGCAACCTCAATCTGCTCTTCCTCGTGCAGGACGGCACGCATGGTCTGGCGATCAAACAGACCCTGCCCTATGTGCGTTCCGACCATTCATGGAAGGTGACGGAGGACAGCATCTTCGCGGAGGCGCGCGGACTGGATGCGGCATCACGCTACGCCGGCGCCTACGCGCCTGAATACTACGGCCTCGATGCCGAGCGGCGTCTGATCGTGGAGGAGGATCTGTCGGATTGGCAGGTCTGGCGACCGGCTCTCAGCGCGGGGAAGATCACGCCTCTGGCGGCCCGTGACACCGGCCGTTTCGTGGCCGAGCTGGCGTATCACACCTCATACTTCGGCCAAAGCGAGCAGGATGTGCAGCGGGCCGCTGCCCAGGCGGCCAATCCTGAATTGGAGCAGATCACCGAAGACCTGATCTTCACCGAGCCCTACTACGAGCATGTGCATAACTCCTGGGACGCCAACGTCGACGACGCGGTATCCGCCTTGCGTAACGACGAGGTGAGAACACAGGTCGCAAAATTGAAATATGAATTCCTGACCAATGGCGAAGCGCTGATCCACGGTGATCTGCATACCAATTCCATATTCGTAAGAGATGATGGGCGGGATGCTGCGCAGACCCCCGATGAAGGCGCGCATGTCAAAATATTCGACTACGAATTCGGTTTCTATGGCCCGGTCGCATTCGATATCGGCATCCTGTGGGGGAATTTCCTGATCGCCCAGGCACGTGAATTCGCCACGCTACCAGCCGATCGTCGGCATGCGGGAGCGGAGGGCGAGTTTCTCGAATGGCTGTTGTCCTTATACGAGGAGTCATGGAGGGGCTTCGAGGGCGAGTTCCGACGTCTGGCAACGCACACCAGCAACAGGATCTTCACCGAGGATTTCGTCAATCAGTGGATTGCCCGCACCCTGCGTCATGCCGTGGGCTTCGCCGGAGCTGAGGGCGTGCGTCGCACCATCGGCTGGGCGAAGGTGAGTGATATCGAGACCCTCGAAGGTGAGGAGAAGGACAGGGCCGTGCGCATCGTGCTGGCCGCCTCGCGAAGGCTTCTTGAAGGCTTCGAACACATCGTGTCCTCATCGGATGTCGCCGCCATCGTGCGGGAAACGGCTGCGAGTATCCAGGTGCGAAGCAGCGATGGAGCGCTGTCTGACGGCCCGGGCATTCCCGGAAGCGGCAAGAGTCCGCAAGCACGCCCTTCGGAAGCATTGAGGTCGCTGCGCTGGGTCGATACCGATCAAGGCGGTGCATTGCGCATCATCGATCAGCGGCGTCTGCCCGCATCGCTTGAGTACAGGAATCTGACCACGGTTGATGAGGTCATAGAATCCATCCGCACCCTGGCTGTTCGCGGTGCGAATTCGATAGGCGCCGCGGGTGCCTTCGCATACGGTTTCGCGGTGCGCGACGGCATAGCCGCGGATGAGGCCTTCGACAAGGTGGTGGGCGCTCGCCCCACGGCCGTGACACTCAGACATGGCGTGCAATTGGCTGCTGAGCGTTATGAGAAGAATGGGGATTGGCGTGATGCCTTACGGGCCGGAGACGATATCATCGCCGCCGATGCCGATGAATGCAGACGCATCGGCGAAATCGGATCCCGTGAGCTCGCCGATGCCACCAATATCCTCACACATTGCAATACGGGCATCCTGGCGACTGCAGGTATCGGCACGGCACTCGGGGTGATCTACACCAAACATGCCAAAGGGCAGAAGGTGCACGCGTATTCGACCGAAACGCGTCCCCTCCGTCAGGGTCTGCGATTGACGGCCTGGGAGTTGGGCCGCAACGGTGTGGCCGTGACCGCTCTGGTGGACGGGGCCGGTCCTGCCGCACTGCACCAGGGGATTATCGATGCCGTCATCGTCGGTGCCGACCGGATAGCGGTCAATGGCGATACCGCCAATAAAATCGGCACATACAGCCTGGCGGTGGCCGCCAAGGAGAATGGAATCCCGTTCTACATCGCGGCGCCATTGTCCGCGATCGACCGAAACGCCGCTTCCGCAGAGGACATCCCGGTTGAGTTTCGTTCGGGCGAAGAGGTGCTTGATGCGCCCGGTGTGAATCAGAACCTGGACACATGGAATCCCGCCTTCGACGTCACCCCGGCGAAGCTGATCTCCGGAATCATCACGCCCGAAGGTGTGCTCCGACCGCCTTTCGTGGATTCAATCGCCAAGGTCCTGGCGCCCGGGACGGCGCGTTCGGGCGATGGCGATCGCGCTTAGCGGCGCATCGCACAGTGATGTATGTGGATAGTCGTGTTCCTGTCTGCAGTGGACAGGAAGGAAAGGTGAAGGGATGATGTCATCATCAGCAAGCATCGAGGTCGAATACGAGATCCTCGGTGATGTCCGGGAGGCGCGGCAGCGAGCCGAATCGATCGCTGTTGAGCAGAGTCATGAGTTTCCCCGGGAATACGCACCCGCGAAAGCGGATCGTTCGCTTGGACGCCTCAGCAGTCTGGAGAATATCGATGACAACCGCGCCAGGGCGGTTATCTCATATCCGGAGGATCTCACCGCATTCGAATTCCCCCAGCTGCTGGTGGTGCTGCTGGGCAATGCCTCGCTGCTGCCAGGTGTGCGCCTGACGGATATCCGCATCAGCGATGCCTTCGCGCAGGGGATCGGGGGAGGGCCGAAACTGGGTATCGATGGAATCAGAAGAGTCCTCGGGGTGCCGAGCAGGCCGTTATTGGCGACGGCGCTCAAGCCGGTGGGTCTCGATACCGAGGACATCGCCAAGGATGCCTATGATTGCGCATTCGGTGGTGTGGATGTCATCAAGGACGATCAGGGACTCGGCAACCAACGATGGTCGCCCTTCGCGCAACGGGTCCCGGCCGTGTCGCAGGCCATACGCGAGGCCAATGAACGCAGCGGGGGGCATAGTGTGTACCTGCCCTGCTTCAACCCGCCGATCGGTCATATCCAGGAGCATGTGGATATCCTGCTGCGCAACCATGTGGGTGGATGTCTCGCGGTTCCTGGGATCACCGGATTCGATGTCATCGGATACCTTCGCGACAATACGCCTGAGGATTTCATCATCTACGCGCATCCCGCCTTCCTCGGCGGGTGGACGGCTTCGCCGGACCATGGCATTCGTGAAGACCTGCTTTTCGGCCATCTCCTGCGCCTGGCCGGTGCGGACTCCGTGATCTTCCCGAGCTTCGGAGGCCGTTTCACTTTCAGCAAGGAACAGTGCGGTCTGATCGCGCGCAAGGCACGGGACACTTTCGCCGGTCTCAACCGGTCCCTGCCTTCGCCTGGCGGCGGCATGTCCGTGGAGCGTATCCCGGAGCTTGTCGATTTCTATGGCAATGACACGATGTTCCTCATCGGCGGTGCGCTTCATGCATCCGGGAGTCTGGCAGAGGGGGCCAGGAAGTTCCGCGAAGCGGCTGAACGCTTCTCATGATGAAAGGCTCGGCTTGGGATTCATACCTGCCGAATCCCAAGCCGAGCCATCCGATTGCCTGATGCGGTGCTTCTCAGGCCGCGAGCCCGTTATTCGCGAACTGGCTGTTATAGAGGTCTGCGTAGAAGCCGCCCTTACCGAGCAAGGCCGTATGCGTACCGCGTTCGACGATGTCCCCGTCCCGCATCACCAGAATCATATCCGCATTCTTGATGGTGGAAAGACGGTGCGCGATCACGAAGCTGGTGCGGCCCACGGTCAGGGCGTCCATCGCCTGCTGGATCAGCTCCTCGGTTCGGGTGTCCACAGAGCTGGTGGCTTCATCGAGTATCAGAATGGGGGCATCCTTGACCATCGCCCGTGCGATGGTGACCAACTGCCGCTGACCTTGTGAAAGCGTGGTCTTGTCGTCAAGCATCGTGTCATAGCCCTTGGGGAGGGTGCGGATGAAATGGTCCAGACCCACCGCCTTGCAGGCTTCGATGACCTGTTCGTCACTCACCCCCGTTCTGGCGTAGGCGATGTTCTCACGTATCGTTCCACGGAAGATCCAGGTGTCCTGAAGGACCATCGAGAACTGGTCATGAACATTCCACCGGGGGACGCTCGTCGTGGATATCCCGTCGATGCGGATATCCCCTGAAGTGACGTCATAGAAACGCATGAGCAGGTTCACCATCGTGGTCTTGCCCGCACCTGTCGGTCCGACGATGGCTATCTTCTGGCCGGCGCTGACCTTGGCGCTGAAATCGTGGATGATGGCTTTCTCAGGGGAATACCCGAAGCTGACATGGTCGAATTCGACATCGCCGTTGAGCTGCTTACTGGTGCCGTCCGCATGCTCCCCGAGCAGGGCCTGCTTCTCGCTTTCGTCGGGCATCTCCTCCTCGTCAAGGAAGTCGAACACTCGTTCCGAAGCGGCGGCTGTGCGCTGCAGGTTCTGGAAGGCCTGCGCGAATTGGCTCAAGGGTTGGGTGAACAGTCGCACGTACATCATGAAAGCCACGATCACGCCGAAGGTGATGGAACCGTTGATGACCAGGGCCGCACCGACCACACAGACCACGACGTAGCCAAGATTGCCGACGAAGTTCATCAGAGGCATCATCAGCCCGGAAAGGAATTGCGACTTCCATCCCGATTCGTAGAGGTCCTGGTTGTACTCCTCGAATTGCCTGATGGAGGATTCCTCGCCGTTGTAGGACTTGACGATGACGTGACCGGCATACTTCTCCTCGACATGCCCGTTCACATCGCCAAGGGCCACCTGTTGGCGGACGAAGTAGCTCTGCGAATACTTCATCACCACAAGCATGAGCACGATGCCGATGAGGCTCGACCCTATTGCCGAGAGCGTCATGATGACGTTGTTCGCGAACATCATGATCAATGAGCCCACGAAAAGCGTGATCGAGGTGATCAATGCGCCGATGCTTTGTCCGAGTGTCTGACCGATGGTGTCGACATCGTTGGTGATGCGGCTGAGCACATCGCCATAGCTCACGCGATCGAAATACCGCAGAGGCAGCTTGTTGATTTTCTTGGAGATGGCATCACGCATCTTCCTGGCGGTTTCCTGCGTGATGTTCGCCATGATCCAGCTTTGCAGGTATGTGAGTACCGCATAACCGACGTAGAGGGCCACCAGGGTGAAGGCGATGCGTTCCACCTGGGTGAAATCAATCGATCCGGCGACCGGCTTGCCCTTCACCAAGGCAGGCAGGCCTTTCATGACGAGATTGGTGATGTCCTTGAGTTTGTCCGGTCCGATGATCTGGAAAATCGTGCCGACGGCACCCAGCACCAGTGCGATGACGACCGCAGGGATGTAGCTGCGGGTGAAATGAAGCAGTTTACCCAATACATCCTTGAAATTCTGAGGCTTCTCCACAGGTCCGCCCGCACCCGGTCCGCGGCCGGGGCCATGCCCGCCCTGACGTGGCATGCGGCTTCGTGACTGCGCATTCGCGTTCGTATCAGTCATCGATCCTCCGATCCTCTTGTTGGCATGCTGTATGCCATATGTGCTCCCTTAAGCCGTGTTCGTACACCGTGTGCGATCGCATCCTCATGCAGTCAGCTCCTTCTCGCTCAGCTGGCTCTCCGCGATCTGCCTATACACTTCGCAGCTTTTCAGCAGTTCCTGATGGGTGCCGAGTCCAACGACCTTCCCTTCATCGAGCACCATGATCTGGTCCGCATTCATGATGGTGCCGATGCGTTGGGCCACGATCAGCATCGTGCTTCCCGCGGTCTCCTTCGCCAGCGCATCGCGTACCTCCCGGTCGGTTTTGAAATCCAGTGCCGAGAAGGAGTCGTCGAAGACCAGGATCTCCGGTTTGCTCCAGACCGCTCGTGCGATCGAGAGACGCTGCTTCTGCCCGCCCGAAAGGTTTGAGCCGCCTTGTGCGATCGGCGCATCGTATGACTCGGGCAGGCCTTCGATGAATTCCGTGGCCTGGGCGACGGATGACGCATGCTTGACGTCCTCGAGTGTCTGCTCGGTGGATGCCGCATTGATGGCTTTGTCCCCATACGCCACATTCGATGTCACGGTTCCTCTGAACATCACCGACTGCTGAGGGACGTAGCCGATCTTGCCACGCAGCGATTTGAGCCGGTAGTCACGGATGTTCACGCCGTCGACCAGAATCTCGCCGGAACTCGGGTCGTAGAAGCGCATCAGCAGATTCACCAGTGTGGTTTTACCCGATCCGGTTGAACCGATGAAGGCCATGGTCTGCCCTTTGGATACGGTGAAATTGACGTTCTCCAACACCTTGTCCTGAGCGTCGGGGTAGGCGAAGCTCACATCGCGGAACTCCACGAGACCGCTTTGCCCATCCAATCCTTCGCTGCGTGTGCCATCGATGATGCTCGGCTTGGTGTCCAGCACTTCAAGGATGCGCTGGGCGGACACATCGGCGCGCGGCAGCAGCACGAAGACCATGCTCATCAGCAGGAAGGCCATGATGACCTGCACGGAATAGCTGGAGAAGACCACCATATTGGAGAAGACGGTGAGTTTGTCCCCCATGGCCGCCGATTCGATCAGGTAGGCGCCTATCCAATAGACGGCAAGCATCAGCCCGTTCATCACGGTGTTCATCAGCGGCATGAGCAGGGCCATCGAGCGTGTGGTGAAGAGTTGGGTGTCGGTCAGGTCGTCGTTCGCCTGTTCGAATTTGCGCTCCTGATAGTCCTCGGCGTTGTAGGCGCGCACCACCCGAACCCCGACGAGGTTCTCGCGTGCGACGAGGTTGATGTTGTCGGTCAGCTTCTGCATGCTGCGGAATTTGGGGATGACCAGCACCATCAGTACGCCGATGGTGACCATCAGCACGGCGACCGCGACACCGGTGGCCAGAGTCCACTCGAAACCTTTGCCCGCGATTTTCAGTACCGCCCACACGGCCATGATCGGCGCCCTGACGAGCATCATCAGACCCATCGTGATGAACATCTGGATCTGTGTGATGTCATTGGTCGAACGTGTGATCAGGCTCGGCGTGGAGAACTTGTTGAGTTCGGCGGTCGAGAAGGATTCCACCTTCGCGAATTGCATGGAGCGGATTCGTTGGGTGAAGGATGCCGCCACCCGGGCGACGATGAAACCGGTGATGACGGTGCAGACCACCGAGCCGAGGGACACCATGAGCATTTTGCCGCCGGCGCTCCAGACGGATGAGATCTGCGTGCCGGGCTGCTCCACCATCTGGGTGATGTCCGACATATAGTCGGGAAGCTTCAGGTCAAACCAGACCTGAGCAACGATGAATACCAGCGCGAGAACGAGCTGGCCTATCTCTGACTTGGAGAGATATTTACATATACGGATCACGGATTGTTCCTTTCAATGGGATGTGAACCCATATGACGCATGGTGCGCCGAAGCCGATGACGTTGCCCGTCTCGGCTCGGTGGTGTGCGATTCCTTGGGGATGGCCACCGACAGTGCATGCCTGCGCTCGCAGCCCGATGCTGCGTGGATGGGGCATGCCTCGGTGGGGCCTTGACGTTATGAGGGCTGTGATGGCGCGCTGGAGGCATTCGCCTCTAGGGCTTCAGCGACCTCTTCGGGGGTCGGGCGCGGCTTGCCTGGTTCGCATATCGTGGTGTAAGCGGCGAATTCCTTGAGCAATGTGATGAACTGACGGGTTTTGTCTTCTCCCATCTGCTCGAATACCCAGCAGATGGCCGAGTGCATTTCCTCGTGCCGTTTCTGGCCTTGGGCGCGTCCCTCCTCGGTAAGCGAGACCAGGATGTTGCGTCGATCATTGTGATCGATGTCGCGGGTGATATACCCTTTCTTCTCAAGTGAGGCAAGCACTGCGCTGATCCGCGCAGAGCTGCTTTTCGTCGAGTCGGCCAGCTCCGAGGGGGTCATCGTGCCGTGATGCCCGAGCTGGGCGAGAACAAAAGGTTCCCCCTTCATATCCCTGCTCATACGCTTCGTCATCTCGGAGCGTTTCTCGGCGGCGGCATGCATGAGCTCCTGATACGCCTCGTCTGCGAATGTCATCGCTCCTCCTTTCGCACATGCCACATGTTATCTCACAGTGTTAACTATTTATGATGTATATTATTAACAACGTTCGAAGGTTCTGTGAAGATTGTGATGCTGCTCCGGGGCGTCGGTGCCGTGCCGATGGTCCGTCGCGGGGCCGCTATGCTGCCTCCGAGGGGCCAGAGAACGTCACTGCCAGGGCTTCTGTACCTCATCCGATTCCGCTCGCGTGCTGGCCCTGCCCGTCCGGCGGCCGGATGACGGCTTGGAGATATAGGAGACGGAAGAGTCGGAAGGCACATAGCTTTGTGCAGGGGATTGCCGGGATCGCCCAGCTTTCGGGGCCTTCTCGGATAGTTCGGGATGCGCGTCCGCCCAGGCCTCGAAACGCGCCGTCAGCTCCTTGTCGGTGTTACGGATTTTCCGCAGCGGTTTGAATGCGACGTATACCATCAGCAGCACGATGACGATTATCGCCAGGACGATGCCAAGGCGCACCCAGACGGGGTTCGGCGCGAAGACGGCGAACAGCAGCGCGATGCCGACGATGCCCAGGTACAGGGCTCTTTTCACCAGTGTGCCGTATGCCCTGCGGCATTTCGTTATCACGTCGATGACCTCAAGTACGGCCGAAGCCTCTTCTTCGCTGACCGCATGTTCGGAGAAGAGATCCTCTCCCTGCCTTCTCTTGCTGAGATTGCGCTTGGCCAGGGTCAGGGAATGGTCCTTGGGCCGGTGGTAAATCGCCCAGCTGACGATGAACAACACGGCGAAGATCATCAGTCCGAAGTAAAAAACTACAAGAGCTATGGTTTCTGTCATATCTGCCATCCTCCATGAAGTCAGGGACTAGTGCGCCCCGCTGTGCGGGGTATCAGCCGTTGCCGCCACCGATTAAGTGCCAGGTGCCGCCATCCGGGTCCAAGGAGTACTGGTTGTTTCTCGCGCTGTCGTCGATCTGGGCGCCGGGCAGGCAAGCGTAGGTGATGGAGGTGATTGCGAGATGCCGTTTGTCCGTCTTTCCGTCCCTCACCAGAGAGGCCAGGGTCGAACCGTGGGAGACCGGCGTATCGCTCTTTATCTCCGTGGCGA
This sequence comes from Bifidobacterium psychraerophilum, assembly GCF_000741705.1. Lineage (GTDB taxonomy): Bacteria > Actinomycetota > Actinomycetes > Actinomycetales > Bifidobacteriaceae > Bombiscardovia > Bombiscardovia psychraerophila. The sequence goes on from NZ_JGZI01000008.1 coordinate 225,490, forward strand.
TGTAATTGTCGGAGAAGCCTTCATCGTAGGAAAGCTGCTGGGTCCAGCACGAGGCGAAGAGATGCGTCCTTCGCTCGGCATTGACAAGGGCATCAAGTTGAGCGGCACTGAATTTCTTCGAGGAGGACACGGTCACCTGCGCGAAGGCTGCCACAACCCAGGTCAATGGCCGTCTTGCGTCACCCGGCCGGCCGGAGATGCCGGTGGCCTGCTTCGGCCCTGTTGGCTCTGTTCTCCGGCTCCCCATAAAGCCAGTATAAAGGCTTTCGGATGTTCTCCGCCGATGGACGGTCACGGTATTCAAGGCACATTCCCGGATGCGCCGCCGGTGCGCCGGGCGATGTGTACGGGCAAAGAAAAACCCTCGGACCGTTGCTTCACAACAGTTCGAGGGTTTCACTCCGTGCGCGCGGGGGGAGTTGAACCCCCACGACCTTGCGATCACTGGCACCTGAAGCCAGCGCGTCTACCATTCCGCCACGCGCGCAGACAAACGTCAAAAATAGCACCTCTTAGGCATGCAGCGCAACTCCGCGTGTTCGGTACTGTGGCCAGGCACATCCCGCTGTGCCTGGCCACCTTGCGGCTAGCGGTGCTTTCAGCCGCGTGAACCGTGGGCGTAGAAGCGTGCCAGCGTCTCCCGTTTGAACTCATCGAAGTATCCTGCGTCGATCGCGGCTCGAATGTCATCAAGCAGTTTGACGAAGAAATGCTCGTTATGGATGGTGGCCAGCGTGAAGCCGTTGAATTCCCGTGCCCTGAGCAGATGATCGACATAGGCGCGCGAGTAGTTGCGGCAGGTGTAGCAGTCGCAGTCCTCCTCAAGAGGTCTGAAATCATGCTTGAACTCGGCGCGTTTGACGTTCCATCGTCCGTCACGTGTGAATATGGCGCCATTACGGCCGTTGCGCGCCGGTGCGACGCAGTCGAAAGTATCCCCACCGTTCTCCACCGCGTCGAAGATGTCGTTGACGGCGGCGATGCCCAGCACATGCCTTGGTCTTGATTCGGGCATCTCATCGCAGATCCAGGCGCAGGTCTGTCCGAGCAGCTGCTTCTCTATGGCCCCGCCGATGCCCACACCGTCGAAGTCCAGGGACGCGATCTGTGAGGCGGCAAGGCGCCGCAGATCCTCATAATTGGCGCCTTGAACGACGCCGAACAGGGCCTGGTAGGGCTTCCCGAGCCTCGTCTGGGTGAGCTGCTGGTGCTCCGCGACGCAACGTTTGGCCCAGCGGAAAGTGCGTTCGACCGATTGCTCCTGGTACGAGCGGGTGTTCATCAGCGTGGTCAGCTCGTCGAAGGCGAACATGATATCGGCGCCCAGTTTGTGTTGGATCCTCATCGAGATTTCCGCGGAGAAGCGGTGCAGGGAGCCGTTCAGCGGTGACTTGAAGGTGACGCCATCTTCATCGACGAAGGCCATGCGCTCCTTGCCATCGGCGATCACGTCATCGGATTTCATCCCTTGCACATCCATGGCCAGCGTTTTCTTGAATCCCGCCCCGAGCGAGAGCACCTGGAACCCGCCGGAATCGGTGTAGGTGGGCCCGTCCCAGTTCATGAACTGGGCCAGTCCGCCGGCCTCGTCAAGCACATCCTCGCCTGGGCGTTCGAAGAGGTGGAAGGCGTTGGAGAGCAGGCACTGCGCTCCGAGATCCTTCATCTGTTCGGGCAGAACCGCCTTCATGGCGCTCTGGGTGGCGACCGGGACGAAGGCCGGTGTGCGGATATCCCCATGCGGGGTATGGATGATGCCCGTTCGCCCGTAGCGTTTCCCTCCTCGGCCCAGGCCGGCCGCCGAATCCGGTAGACGTGTGGTGGTCTCGAAGCTGAATGCGCTCCGATCCGCGGGCTTGCCCTCTTCGCATCCGAGGGGATTCAAGGTCAATGTCATGAGCCTAACTCTAGCTGTCGGTGTCTGACTTCCCGGCTGCGGACATCACGCGGTCCGCACTCGGATGACTAGGACGCCTCTGCCGGAACATGCTTGGTGGATGGTGCATGAATGTCGGGTGCCTGCTGGGTCCAAGCTGTCAGCCAAGAGCGCAACGAAGGTGAAAGAGGTGCTTCGAGCAGTGAAATGTGTGGATAATGCAGCTATCCTAAGGGGTTCAGTGGAGAATTCGCCCACTTCTTACAACAAACACTCAGAAAACTTCCAGTACCGCTATCTTTACTTCTATATAGCAGTTGAATGAAGGCGGCACGAAGCGGCTCCGGGTGGAGTCGCTGCGGTGCGGCTGGTATGCGTACCGCAGGAAGTGTAAGGAGCAGCAATGGCAGAAGAACACAATGTGCATCCCTGGGAGGGGCAGGGCGATGACTCGTCATGGCAGCCCAGCCACATCGACAAGGATGCCGGATCCGACAAGGATGCGACGGATTCACAGAACGACACCTCTGCTGAGACCCAGCAGATTTCAGGCTCGCAGGAGACGCAGGCCACCACTCCGATTCCTACGGTTCATGGGAACGGCGGAGCCGAGGATCACGATGAGGCCTCTCAGCAGACCCAGATCATTCCTCCTGCCGACAACCAGGACACCTTCTCCTTCGGTGACCTGAACACCGACACACAACAGTATGGGTCCTTCGTCGAGCCACGTTCCTCAAGTGAGGAACTCTCACAGCCGGCTCAGCAGGAGCAGACGGCTGACGATTCGGCTAATGCCGATACCGCTGCCTATGGCCAAACCTCATCCGACTCCGGTACCGGCTCTGATCAGTACGCTAAGCATACGGGCGATGCTTATCCGCAAACGCCGATGGGCGTGCAGGAGGGCCAGCCATCCGTGCCTCTGTATCGTCCCGCACCGCAGTATGGTGCGTATGCTCCGGAAGGCGGCGATGGACAGCAGGGCGCCGGGCAGAATCCGGTGGATGCGGCGCAGAACGGACAAAGCGCGGCCCCGCAGTATGGCGCATATGATCCGCAACAGAATCAGACGCAAGGCGATGATGCGAACCGTCCTCAGTACGATCCACAGCAGCAGGGGCAATACAATCCCTTCGCAGGCGGATACGGCAATGAGCATTCGAGTCAGCAGGGCTTCGGCGGATCGCAGCTGCCTCCACAGGGTCCGGGAACTCCCGGCCAGGGCGGAGCGCAGCAAGGCGGTCAAGGTCAGGGCAAAGGCAAGAGCAAATCACTCAACATGATTTTGGTCGCCGTGATCGCAGCTGTGCTCAGTGCCGCGTTGATGCTCGGCCTCGGATGGGCCGCCATCTCCAATGGTTTGATTTCGACCCCTACGACCTCCTCGCTTTCAAGCATCAATTCGAATTCCTCCGGGTCGGGCAGCGCGACGGCCAAGTCCGGCGAGGCGGCTGACTGGGAGTCCGTGAGCAAGAGCGTCTCCAACTCGGTTGTGGCTATTGACACCGTGGTTTCCGGTGGAACGGCCAAGGGTTCCGGCGCGATTCTCGATACCTCCGGTGACGTGGTCACCAACAATCATGTCGTCGAAGGCGCCACGAAGATTCAGGTGACGCTGTCCAGCGGGCAGATCTACTCGGCGAAGGTCGTCGGCACCGACACCACGACCGATCTGGCCGTGATCAAGATCGAGAATCCCCCGAGCGATCTGAAACCTGTGACTTTCGCGGATTCCGACAGTCTGGCCGTCGGTGAGAGCGTGATGGCCATCGGCAATCCTCTGGGATACGACAACACCGCCACCACGGGCATCGTCTCCGCACTGAACAGGCCCGTTTCGGTAATGGATGACACCAACACCACGATCGTGACCAATGCGGTGCAGATCGATGCGGCCATCAACCCCGGTAACTCCGGTGGGCCTACCTTCAACGCCGCCGGGCAGGTGATCGGCATCAATTCCTCGATCGCATCGACGGCGACCACGAGCTCAAGCGCAGGATCGATCGGCATCGGATTCGCCATCCCCTCCAACCTGGTCAAACGCGTCTCCAACGAGATCATCAAGAACGGTTCGGTGCAGCATGTGGTCCTCGGCATCACCATCCAGAGTGCGACCGCTGAAGCCGATGGTGTGACCCGTGCGGGTGCACAGGTGACCAAGGTGACTTCCGGAAGCGCCGCGGCGAATGGCGGGGTGAAGGCGGGAGACACGATTGTCGCCTTCAACGGCAACGCGGTGAACAGCAATTACGCACTCCTCGGATATGTACGCGCATCGGCGTTGGGAGACAAGGTGACGCTGACGGTCGTACGTAACGGGAAGACCTTGGATCTAAGCGTGACCTTGGATCAGAAGGAGGCGGCTGTTTCAGGCTCGTCGAAGTCGGATTCCGATGACAGCGGCAACTCCGATGGATCGGGTTCCAGCGGCGGTTCGGATGATGGTGGCCTGACCGATCCTTACGGATTGTTCGGCAACTAGATTCAAACACCGTCATTGCGCTTCAAGGCCGTGGCACAGGGGGCATCCCCTGTGCCACGGCCTTTGCGTCGTTCGGGGGACTGCTGCACGTCAGCAGGAGGGTGCCTGTTGGATGCGGAGACGGGAAACTCCGTCTGGGGCATGGCGGCCGCGGAAGGTATCCGCTGTGCACGGACCGCATGATGCGCTTCGCTGTCGGGTGGGGCTCTGTTGCCGTCGGTATGGATGAGATACCCTATTACTCGTGAATGAAACAATGCGATCCGGTGATGCAAACCCTGCCAAGACTGTTGCCCAGAAGCCCACTGAAACCCCTGCCGGGGAATCCATCGGAGCCTTGCCGACCCATACGGGCGAGCCTCTGCGGATCGCAGTGATCGGTGCGGGGCCTGCCGGTGTGTATGCCTCCGATATCTTCCTCAGGCAGCTCGGACAGCTTGGTGATGAACGCGGTCTGGGAACGCAGGCGCGCATTGACATATTCGAGAAGCTCCCGGTTCCCTTCGGTCTGGTCAGGTACGGCGTTGCGCCCGATCATCCGAGCATCAAATTCATTGCCGGGGCTTTGCAGAAAACACTCGACAATCCGGACATCCATCTCTACGCCGATGTTGAGTTCGGCAAGGATGTGACGCTTGACGACCTGCGTAGGCACTACGATGCGGTGCTTTTCGCCACCGGTGCGACTGACGATCGCCTGCTTGATATTCCCGGCCATCAATTCGAAGGTGTGCATGGGGCGGCGAGATTCGTGGAGTGGTACGACGGCTACCCGACAGGTGTTGAGGTCTGGCCTTTGGAGGCCGAGGAAGTGGCGGTCATAGGCGGCGGCAATGTCGCGATGGATGTGGCCAGGATTCTGATGCGCAACGCTGACGATCTGCTGGGCACCGATATCCCGGCGAATGTGTACGAAGGACTCCAGCGCAACAGGACGCGTGACCTTCATCTCTTCATTCGCAGAGGTCCGGCACAGGCTAAATTCTCGGTGCAGGAGCTGCGTGAGATGGAGAAGCTCCCCGGCGTTCAGCTCATCATCGATGAGGATGACTTCGAGCTGGACGATGAGACGCTGCAGAAGGCGAGTGAGAACAAACTGACACGCCAGATGCTCGAGGAGCTGTACACCATCCGTGAGATGGCGGAGGACATGGAAGATGACGGGGACGCCGATTTCGAGGGGAATCCGGCGCAGCGCCGCTATCACATCCATTTCTTCTCATCGCCGACCGAAATCCTCGGTGAGGATGGCAAGGTCATCGCCATCCGTGTTGAACGTACCGAAGTCGATGCGGAGGGACACCTTTCAGGAACGGGTGAGAGCATTGACTACCCTGTTCAGGCCGTCTACCACGCCATCGGGTACCGTCCGGCCCAGGTTCCAGGCATTCCCTACGATCAGAGCCGTTTCACCCTCGCCAATGCGGGGGGAAGGGTGTTCACCGCCCCGCAAAGCGAAGGTGGCGAAGTCATACCTAGCCTGTACGCCACAGGCTGGGCGAAGCGCGGTCCGGTGGGGCTGATCGGCTCCACCAAATCCGATGCCCTGGAGACCGTGAGCAATATGATCGAGGACCTGGCGGAGACACCGCAGCACGGACGTTTGGCCGAAGTGCGATCGGAATCCGCGATCGACGAACTGTTGGAGAGCAGGGGCGTGCATCCCATCGATTTCGAAGGCTGGATGAAAATCGATGCCTTCGAACGTTCCGAGGGTGCGAAGGCAGGCCGTGAGCATATCAAGGTGACCGATTCCGACGAGATGCGCCGTATCGCCCACTCCGAGTCTCCTATTGCCTGATGGCAAGAGAGTGTCCAGCGTGTATTCAGAAAAAAACCAGCGAATTTCGTTATTCTATGAGTCATGGCAGGCACAATGAAGGTTCACGGGCACTTTAACGGTCTTAAAACGACCCTGCTCTTTGGCTTGATGTGGGCGATCATCATGGCGATCTGGTGGTTCACAGGGGGCACCCAAGGTACCTTGGGGATTTTCATCTGCATTGGCCTGGCTACGACCTTCATGTCCTATTGGTTCTCCGACAAGCTGGCCATCGCCTCGATGAGGGCCAAACACGTCAGTGAGCAGGAGGCGCCTGAACTCTATCGCATCGTTCGTGAGCTCTCGATGAAGGCCGGCAAGCCGATGCCGAAGATATACATCGCCCCGACGAGCTCTCCGAATGCCTTCGCCACCGGGCGCAACGAGCGGCATGCGGCGGTGTGCTGCACCCAGGGGATCCTTCAGATACTCAACGAGCGTGAGATACGCGGGGTGCTGGGGCACGAGCTGATGCATGTCTACAATCACGACATCCTGACCTCCGCAGTGGCATCGGCCATGGCCACGGTGATCACCTACCTTGGTTACTCGCTGATGTACATGGGTGGGGGACGGGACCGCAACGGCAGGGATTCCGGCGGTATCGGCATGATCGGGGTGCTGCTGAGCATGGTTCTGGCACCGATCGGAGCCTCGCTGATCCAAATGGCCATTTCGCGTACCAGGGAATACGATGCCGATGAGGATGGAAGTCGTCTGACAGGTGACCCGGAAGCTTTGGCATCCGCACTCAACAGGATAGAGTCGGGCGTCCAGCAGGAGCCGCTCGCGCAAACCGCGGGAACGCAGAGCGTGTCATCGATGATGATCGCCAACCCCTTCAGCGCCAAAGGCATGAGTCGCCTCTTCTCGACCCATCCGCCGACAAGCGATCGCATCGCCCGCCTGATGAAGATGAGTGAGGAAATGGGCGGGGAGACCCTGGAGCCCGGATATCAGCAGCGCTCGGAGATCAGGTAGTCGTCTTCACATCCGTCGGGTCGTTCCGACGGCGTCCTCTTGCGACGCGCGACGAAGCGTGCCGCGGCAGTGTCATGGAGCGTTGCCGCAGGTTATGCCAAGGAAATGACAGGTTGGGAAGAGCGCCAGCGGGGGCGGCGTCTTCCCTGTTGAATGGAGTTATCGACACGGGGAAGTGCCGAACGTGATCCGGAGACGGTGAACGATGGATATATCCGACGAACGGCCCAGGACGATGCAGTTCTCAACGTAGGTGTCGTTGCCGGTTGGGGGAACCACATCTGTTGTCGCGCCGTTGTTCGTGACGATAACAAGGAGGAGACAGAACCATGCTGCAGATCAACATGGCCGACGTCGTCGCCGTACTGAATTCGCTGTTGCCGTATCTTATTGTGGCGGGCGTGCTTCTTGTGCTGGCGATTATCATCACTTTCGCCGTCAACAAGAGAACGGTGAAAGGCGTTGGGGCAAGAAAACTCATTCATTCGCAATCATGGATTGTGGCCGTGGTGGGTATCGTCATCGCGATATCCATGATGCTGACCGGTCCTATGGCGACGCTGCTGAACAATGCCACAATCACCAAATACACACTCGCCGACAGCACGGTGTCCCAGGCGAACGAGCTGGCGAAGGACGTGCAGTCCGAGGCGATCACCCTGCTGCAGAACAAGGACAACAGCCTTCCACTGAGCGACACGAAGATCAACGTATTCGGATGGGGCTCGACCAATCCGGTGTATGGCGGAACGGGTTCGGGATCCATGTCCGACCAGTATCCGACGGTGTCATTACTGGACGGTCTTAAGGAAAGCGGTCTGCAGACCAATGCGAGTCTGACCAAGTTGTATACCGATTATCGCGAGGACCGTCCCGAGGTCGGCATGTTCGCACAGGATTGGACCCTCCCCGAGGTGCCTGCCGCCCAGTACAGCGACAGCCTCATCCAGGAGGCGAAGGACTATTCCGACCGGGCCGTCGTGGTCATCACACGAGTTGGCGGCGAGGGGGCCGATCTGCCGACCAATATGAAGGCGGAGGGAATCACCTATACCAATAACTCAAAGGACTACGAGGACTTCCAGGACGGTGAGCACTTCCTGCAGCTCAGCAAGACCGAAAAGGACATGATCGACCTCGTCAGCAAGAACTTCGACGATGTCACCCTGGTATACAACGGTGCGAACACCTTCCAATTCGATTTCCTCAGCTCATATCCGCAAATCAAGTCGGTGCTCTGGTGCCCGCCAGCCGGACAGACCGGTTTCAGCGCGCTCGGTGGCGTGCTTACGGGTGACGTCAACCCATCGGGCAAGACTTCAGACACCTTCATCAAGGATCTGAAGAAGTCCAACACCTATAACAACTCGGGTTCATTCGCGTACGACAATGTCGATGAGTTCGCGCAGAGCGTCACCGGCTTCACCGGCGAGACCAGCGATGTGACACCCACCTTCGTCAACTACAGCGAAGGCATCTACGTGGGGTACAAGTTCTACGAGACGGCCGCAGCCGAAGGCCTGATCAATTACGATGAACAGGTGCTCTACCCATTCGGTTACGGCCTGAGCTACACCTCATTCACGCAGAGCATGGGGAATATCAGTCACCAGGACGGCAAGGTGTCATTCGATGTGACGGTGACCAACACCGGTGACGTCGCAGGCAAGGACGTCGTCGAAACATATTACGATCCGCCGTACACCAATGGCGGCATCGAGAAGGCATCCACCAATCTCATCGCATTCGAGAAGACCAAGGAGCTGCAACCGGGCTCATCGGAAACCGTCACCATCGAATTCGATGAGGACGACATGGCCTCATACGATTCGCACAATGCCAAGGCCTACGTGCTGGAGAAGGGCGACTACGGCATCTCGATCCAGTCGGATTCGCATACCGTCATCGATGAGAAGACGATCTCTCTGGACAACACGGTGACCTACGATTCCGAGGATGAGACCCATGATGGCGACCAGCAGGTGGCCACCAACCAGTTCGATAATGCGGCAGGGGACGTCGAATACCTCTCACGCGCGAACAAATTCGCCAATTATGATGCGGCCACGGCTGCGCCGACGAATTTCTCGATGAGTGATGAGGTGAAGGCCGAATTCTTCAACAACGGCAATTACGATCCCGCAGACCATAATAACGATGCCGATGAGATGCCGACCACAGGGGCGGATAACGATCTGCGTCTGGCCGATCTTCGTGGAAAGGATTACACGGATGAGGAGTGGGACAAACTCCTCGACCAACTGACCTTCAGCGAGATGGACAATCTCACGGCGATGGCGGGGTACGGTACACAGGCCATTTCATCGATCGGCAAGATCCAGCTGACCGATGCGGACGGCCCGGCGTCACTGAACAATAACTTCACGGGGGTCGGATCAATCGGATTCCCGGCTTCGACGGCATTCGCATGCACGTGGAACAAGGATCTGGCCACGAAGTTCGGCGAGATGATCGGCACCATGGCGCACGACATGCATGTGGCCGGATGGTATGCGCCGGCCATGAACATCCACCGCAATGCGTTCTCCGGCCGCACCTTCGAGTATTTCTCCGAGGATTCGCTGCTGTCCGGCGCAATGGCCTCGAATCAGGTCGCTGGAGCCAAGGAGAAGGGCGTTTACTCCTTCATGAAGCACTTCGCGCTCAACGACCAGGAAAGCAATCGTCTGAATATGCTGTGCACCTGGGCGAACGAGCAGTCGATTCGTGAAACCTACCTCAAACCCTTCGAGATGAGCGTGAAAGAAGGGGGAGCGCAGGCCGCGATGAGCGCGTTCAACTACATCGGACCGGTCTACGCAGGGGCGAACCCGGCTTTGCTGAACACCATCCTCCGTGATGAGTGGGGTTTCAGGGGCTTCGTACTGACCGATTACTTCGGGGGCTACGGATACCAGAACGCCGATCAGGAGATCCGCAATGGCAATGACGCGATGCTGGCGACGACAAGCATCACCAACCACGTGACGGATAAGTCCGCCACCTCGGTGAAGGCGCTTCGTCAGGCGACCAAGAACATCCTGTACACGACTGTGAACGGTTGGCAATACGAGGATGGTGAACCGGAGGTCTCGACACCTATCTGGCGCACCGCCCTCTATGTGACCTGGGGTGTTGTCGCGTTGCTGGTGATCGGCCTGGAGATTCTGGCCATCAAGCGTTACCTTGACCGCAGAAAAGCCGTCAAGCTCGCCGTGGTCGCCAAGACTCCGGAGGAGTAGAAGCAAGGCGGCTGAGCCCACCTGCACGCGATGTTCGTCCGGATGCGCTCGCTGCTCTATTCGGGCGGTGCCGGGATGCGATTGCCCGGTGCCGCCCTTCCACACCAGGAAGCGCAGCGGAACAACACCAAGTATGCGAGCAATCCGACAGCTTACGCGAAAGTGGCGCATGGGTTTCCGTCTCCTGATTGAATCGAAGCAGCGACAGCGATGTGCGATGGAGCATAGGCGAAGACATGCATTGCCCGGTCAGTGAATGAAGAGTGCGAGGAAGAACAATGGAACTTGAGAATCTATCGGTTTTGGAAGAGGCGTCACTGCTCTCCGGGGCCTCGGAATGGGATTCGCGGGGCATCGCGAAAGCGGGGATACCCAGTTTCGTGATGAGCGACGGCCCTCATGGCGTGCGCCGGCAGCTGGGTTCCGGCGATCACCTTGGCATCGGTGAGTCCAAGCCGGCCACGTGTTTCCCGACGGCAAGCGCCCTGGCGAATTCATGGGACCCCGATCTTGCGGAAGAGATGGGGAAGGCCCTGGGTGAAGAGGCCAGAAAGCTTGATGTGAATGTGTTGCTGGGGCCGGGCCTCAACATCAAACGCAATCCCCTGTGCGGACGCAACTTCGAGTACTACTCGGAAGACCCGATCCTTGCGGGCCGGATGGCGGCCGGTCTGATCAGAGGGATTCAGGAGAATGGTGTTTCGGCCTGTCCCAAGCATTTCGCGGTCAACAGCCAGGAATTGCGCAGGCAGGCGTCGAATTCCGTGATCGATGAGCGGACGATGCGTGAAGTGTACCTGACCGCCTTCGAGATCGCCGTGCGTGAGGCGAAACCCTGGAGCATCATGACCTCCTACAATCAGATCAACGGGGTCTACGCGCATGAGAACCATCACCTGTTGCAGGATATCCTCCGTGACGAATGGGGTTTCGACGGCATGGTGGTATCCGATTGGGGAGGATCCAATTCGGCCGTGGATGCGGTGAAGGCCGGTGGCTCCTTGGAGATGCCCTCCCCGGGGTACACCTCCGTGAAGGAGATTGTCGATGCCGTGGCGGCAGGGCGGCTCTCCAAAAGCGATATCGACCGCAGGGCCGCCGAGGTCGCGCGGATCGCCTCCCGAACCCGGACGACGGGTGTGCAGCGTGACGCACTGCTGGATGCGGCGAGCATCGATGCCCACCACCAGTTGGCCCGTCGAGTCGCGGAATCGTGTCAGGTGTTGCTGAAGAATGACGTCGTCGCGGGCCGGACCGTTCTTCCGCTGGCACCGCAAAGCAGGGTCGCCGTGATCGGTGACATGGCGAAGACCCCACGCTTCCAGGGAACCGGCTCTTCCAAGGTCAATTCGACAAGGGAGGAGAGTCTGCTGGATGAATTCATGCATTCGGCGGATGTCACGGTCGCGGGATACCGCCAGGGATATGAACGTCAGGGCGATGCCAATCCGGCGCTGATCGAGGATGCCGTCGCCTTGGCATCCGGGGACGGCACCGAGGTCGTGGTTGCGGTGCTCGGGCTCGATGAACGAAGCGAATCGGAGGGCCTTGATCGCGAGCATATGAAGCTGCCTGCCGTCCAGAATGATCTGATGAAAGCCCTGAAGGCCGTTGGCAAACCGATCGTCGTCGTGCTGATCGCCGGGTCGCCGGTTGAACTGCCTTGGATCGATGATGTGGATGCCTTGCTGTACGTCGGGCTTGCAGGGCAGGCGGGCGCCTCGGCTTCGCTGCGCGTCCTGACCGGAGCGGTGAACCCCTCGGGCCACCTTGCTGAAAGCTGGCCGGTCTCGTATGACGACTGTCCGAATTCGCAGTGCTTCCCGGTCGCGGAGCGTGATGCGGTCTATCGTGAGGGACCTTTCGTCGGTTACCGCTATTACGAGACGGCGGATGTACCCGTGCGATTCCCCTTCGGATACGGATTGACGTATTCGAGATTCAGCTATTCGGATCTGCATGTGGATGAGCAGGGCATCGCGTTCAGCGTCAGCAACACGTCGGATGTCGCAGGTGAAAGCGTCGTGCAGCTGTATGTGCGAGGGCCGGCGAATGGCGTGCTTCGTCCTGACCGCGAGCTCAAGGCCTTCGTCAAGGTCGCCTTGCGGGGGCATGAGAGCAGCAGGGTCCGCATCGACTTTGATCGCTATACATTCAGGCATTTCGATCAGACAAGCCAGTCATGGAAGGTCGAAACGGGTCGCTGGACCGTGATGGTCGCAGAGCACTGCGAAAGCGTCATGTTGCAGGCCGAGCATGAGGTGGTCGGTGATATGGAGCCGGTACCCGCCGACCCCGAACTCGGCGCCTATCTGAAAGGACGGGTGAAGGAAGCGGGGGATGCGGAACTCGCCGTGTTGTTCGGTCGGCCCGTACCGGCACCGAAGAAAGCTGCGGTGTTCGGCGCGAACGATCCGATTCTCGCCTGGCAGGATTCACCGGGGTTCCTCGCCCGGACGATGGTCAGGATACTGCTGCGGCACGAGCGCAAAACGCGTGAGAAAACCGGTTCCCCGGATCTCAATGCTCTGTTCGTGCTCAATATGCCGCCGCGTGTGATGTGCAAGATGACCCGGGGGCAGATCAATGCCGACATGGTGGATGCGGTGGTTGCCATCGCGAACGGTCATGCCTGCCGGGGCATGGGATCATTCATCGCGGCTTATATCCGAAACAGGAAAGCCAATAGGAACATTGCGAAGGAGCTTCAACATGGCTGATGACAAGAGGAGCGATACGTCTCGCAATGCGCGTGATGACGGCGGTCGGGAATCGATGGGCGTGGTGCGCAAGTGGATCTCGGACCATCCGAATGTGTGGGAGTTCATCCTGTTCAACGTGCTTTCGAATATCTCGACCATCACGAGATTCGTCGTCGCATGGATCGGGACCGCTGTTTTCGTCTCGGCCCTGGGGCTTACCGAACCCTTCAGCTTCCTGCTGTTCAATTACACATCTGAAGGCTCGAACGGTATCGGTGGTTTCCTGACATTTCTTGCGGCCGAAGTGCTGGCACAGATAGTGAATTTTGTGGTACAGATGAAGTGGGTGTTCAAATCCGATTCCGCCTTCGCCGATGCAGCCTGGAAATATGCGATTCTCGCAGTGCTCATCGTCGTGGTCAATCTGGTGCTCCCGGGATATGTGACCGCTCTGTGCGTCTCCTGGGGTATGAATTCAGGGATCGCCGCCACGGTGGCATCGGTGGTGAACACGTTGCTTGCGGTGGTGGTCAGCTATCCCCTGCTCAAGTTCTGGATCATGCCGAAACATGATGCACGATCCGGAGATGAGGGCTGAGGGTCTCAGCTGTGCCAGCGTTGTTCGGTGCGGGCGGTCCTTGTGCGCAGGGCCGTCCGCACCAGGCTCGTTGACAGGTGCTGGTCGCCGCGGTGAGGGGGAAGGAAGCGCAATCCGTATATGGAAGTAGGCCACGGCATGGAGAATATTCGTATTGGCGTCGTCGAGGATGATCCGCTGGCGAGACGATCGGTTCTCGATTATGTCGAGCGTTTCGCCAAGGAGAGCGGTGAGCGTTTTACCATCTCGGTCTTCGAGGATGGTGCCCAGATCGTGGAGCGTTATACGCCGGTGTATGACATCCTCCTGCTTGATATCGAAATGGCCAATATGGACGGCATGGAGGCCGCGCGGCGTATCAGGGAACGCGATGAAAGCGTCGTCATCGTGTTCATCACGGCGGCGCCACAGTACGCGATAAGCGGGTACGAGGTCCAGGCGCTTTCCTACCTGCTCAAACCCGTACCGTGGTTTGCGTTCAAGCAGGAGCTGAAACGCTCCATCGATATGGTCCGGCGGCGGGCGGGCGAGTCCATGCTGGTCGAAACACGGTCGCAGCAGTTGCGGTTGGAGCTGTCCCACGTCGTCTACATCGAGTCGATTCGTCATACCATCATCATTCACACCTTGAGTGGGAAGCTATCGATATCCAGCACTCTCAAGGAGCTGGAGGAGGAATTGAAAAGCCATGATTTCTTCAGGTCGAACGCCTGTTATCTGGTGAATCTCGGCCACGTCACGGCTGTGGAGGACCAGGATTGCCTGATGTCGAATGACGAGCGTCTGCGGATCAGCCGACCAAGGAAAAAGGCCTTCCTCGCCGCATTGGCCGATTACCTCGGAGCCATGCCGCGATGAACGCCACCATCATGAATGCCCTGCCGGATATCCCCAGGCTGTACACGGCGCTGTGCGAGTGGCTTGCATGTCTGGTGTATCTGGCCGTCGTCTATCGTCGCGCCAAGAGGATATGGAGCGTGGCGGTCGTAACACTGGGATTGCCGATGATGATCGCCCTGCAGTATCTGGGCGGGATCATGCCGAAGAAACTGTGGACCTTGGGTATGCTGCTCGCCTTCTCGGGCATGTATCTGATCATCATATTGGCCGGCAAGCTCGGTAAGCGGGAGGCCCTGTATCTTACGGCCAGGGCTTTTGTGCTGGCTGAGCTGGTGGCCTCCCTTCACTGGCAGCTGGTCACATTCCTGAATATCGGATGGCAGGGTGAGGGAAACAGATTGCTGTCCGTCGGCATGCTGGTGGTGACCTATGCGGCGTGCTTCTCGCTCGCATGGTTGGTGGAACGCAATAATTTCAGTCAGAGCGCGCCGACCGTTCCCAGCAGGTCGACCACGGTCGGCACGGTGGGCATCACCATCGTGACCTTCGCCATGAGCAATCTGAGTTTCGTCTCGACGAACACACCCTTTTCCGGCACGGTCGGGCAGGAGGTGTTCTACATTCGCACACTGGTCGATTTCTGTGGTTTCGTCATACTCTTTGCCCAGCAGGAGCAGTCCCGCAGGCTCGCCATGAACGCGGAGCTCGCATCAATCGATGCGCAGTTGCAGAGCCAGCATCAGGAGTATCTGCAGTCGAAGGCCAATCTTGAATCATTGGGAAGGCTCGCGCATGATCTCAAGCATCAGATCTCGGCCCTACGGGTGGAAGTCGATCCTTCGCATCTGGCACAGGGTTTCGAACAGCTGGAAGCCTCGGTGCAGCAGTACAGCGCCCAACAGCATTCCGGGAACCCTGTGCTGGACGTCATCCTAACCAGTAAGACACGCACATGCATGGATCGTGGGATCACACTCACCGCTGTCGCCGATGGCAAACTGCTGGGCACGATGTCTTCCATGGATATAGCCACCCTCTTCGGCAATGCCTTGGATAACGCGATCGAGGCGACATCCAAACTCGCCGATCCCGAGTCAAGACTGATCCGTCTCGCCCTCTACTCCCAGAACCGCTTCGTGGTCATCCGTGTGGAGAACTACTTTGCATCCAGTCTGCAGACCGATACGGCGGGGAACCTCAGGACCACGAAACGCGATAAGGGCAATCACGGTTACGGCATGAAATCCATCAGGCATGTTGCGCAACAGTATGGTGGCGAGATCTCGGTCAGGACGAAGGATCACTGGTTCATACTCGCGATTCTGCTTCCGGAATGAGATTGGCGCCTCGATCTGGATGCCGTTGTGTGACAGGGCTTTCGTCGGCGGTATCTAGTTGAATCCGATTGCCGCTTCGGCTATGCGATATCCAAAGCGAACCACCAGACGCCCGGTCTGCCCCGGTATGTTGATGAGTCTGCACAGTGTGGCAGACCGCACATCCTCGGCGATGATGGATGACCTGTTCTCCAGCTGCTGCCATAGATGCTGCTTCATCTGGTAGTTCTCCTGTTTCTTGGAAAGAATCAGGAAGGTGGAAGTGATGACGCAATTGATCGACAGATAGTGGATCATATAGCGGTAGAGGCCCGTGGGCACGGAGTCCGGCTCGGGAGTCAGCTGCGTCATGATCCGGTTCACCAGCATGAGTTGGCTGACCCGCGACACCATGGTTTTGGTTTCCACCGATTGGCCCTGTCTGCCTGTGAAGTAGCGGTAGAAATTCGTGTCGACGTAAAGCAGTGTCGAGGTGTGGGGCAGCGGCTGATATGAGAAAATGAAATCCACATAGAACATGTGGTCGGGTAGCTGCATATGCGATTGGCGGAGCACCGAGGCCTTGAAAATCAGCGAATGCATGATCAGATACTGATTCGTTCTGAATGTCCCGATATCGTCCCAGGACAGCGTTCTGCCCGTCGGCATCACATTGTCGTAACGGACCACATGCTTGAAATGCTTGTTCTGCTTCTCATACACATAGTTGGTGACCACGAGGTCCACGGCCGAGCTTTGGCGGAGCTGCTCCCGCAGCGTTGTCAGCACGGTGATGAGGGAGGAGGGGTCAACCCAGTCGTCGGCATCGATGACTTTGATGTATGCGCCGCCCGCATGGGCCATGCCGGTATTGATGGCGCCCCCATGACCCCGATTCGATTGATGGATGACCTTCAGCAGACCGGGGTTCGCGAGCGCATACTCATCGGCGATAAGCCCGGTCTCGTCCGTGGAACCGTCGTTGACGACGATGATCTCGACGTCCGGGGCCTGGGAGGAGAGCAGTGAGGAGATGCAGCGTCCGACGTACTCGGCGACATTGTATGCCGGGACGATAAAGGAAAGCGTTATCGGTGCATGGGTGACGTAGTGGTCTACCGTTTCTGTCATAACAGCGCCCTGCCTGTTCATCGTCGACCGCCGCATGCTGCGCTCATTGGCGTCATGTGCGTGGTATGTCTCTTCGAGAAGCCTATCAACGTCGGAAGGGAGAAAACTGTGAATCGGCAGACCGCTTCTTGTGAATTCCCCTGTCGCATATGACGGTTAATGCTCAGCACCATGACGACCTCGCTTCTCCTTCGAACGGTATGCAGCGCTTCCTCTTCCGGGCATCAGCGGTATCGGGCGGATGATGCGCCGATGTCACAGTGCATTGCGATGTCACTGTGCATTGCGATGTCACCGTGTCCCTCGATGTCACCATGTACCGGAAGCCGTTCGCGCTGCTGTTACGGGTACTGCTGTGTACGGGTCTCTCCACCATTGCATCATGGTGGTGGACCGCGATCGCGCGGATACTCCCAATCTGCCGCTTTGACCGCATAAACGGTGTCGCCGGAGTGTGCCTGGGTGTGTGCCTGGGAGTGTCGGGTGAAGGTGCGTTGCGTTGGAAAGATCAGATGCTAAACTGAGTGCTCGTGCGTGTATCCGAGTTCTCGGAGCGTCATGCGGGCGTAGTTCATCGGTAGAATGGAAGCTTCCCAAGCTTCAGAGGCGGGTTCGATTCCCGTCGCCCGCTCCACTGGGGTTCGGACTCCTTCCCATTTGTTGGAAGTGGTATGAACCTGTTGTGTGCGGTGTATGCGGTACGCTTCGCGGCACCATGTGCCCTATCCCTTATGTATTCCAGTCTGTTTCGGTGCCCGCCGTTGCCGTGGGAGATGCCTTCGAATCCGAGCCGGATTGTTGATACGACCTCTCAGAGAGGTCCCGGTGAAGACCGCCTGCGAAGAGAAGGAGAGACGATGTCTTTGAATGGTGCACAGCGGAACGCGACCCGAGCCGAGTTCAGAAGGAATTTCCAGTTGCTGGACCTTGCGCCCGGCGATGCCGCGAGGGCGCTGGGGGTTGACGATGCGCGCATTGAGGGGATTATGAGCTTGGAGCTTGTGCGGCATCTCGAAGACGCGTGGGTGTTGCGGGCTTTCCTGATCGACCGGGCGGAGGAGTCGGGTGTGCAGTTGGTGCCGTTTACGGCGCTGCGCGGTGACCCCGAAGACTACCCTTTCCTCGATGCGGAACGAGTCCACGCCCAGTTGCTGGACTAGGTGCCCGTCCCGCCGCGGTTGCGCCGCTGAAAGCCGTCAGTTCCGGATCTCATGGGCGTGTTTGCCGAAATACATGAGTTCCCACAGTGCCGGTTCCGTTATCTCCTCAATGACCTCACCCCGCTCCTTATGGCTGAGGGTGACCGTACCGTCGAAGCGCAGATAGCAGCCGTCAAAACCCATGAGACGTGCCAGAAGTTTTTTGAAACCGGGAACACTGTCGATGAAATAGTTGCGCAGTATGGTGTGCTCGCGATGGTAGGCGATGGTGTATTCGCTGTCTCCGTCACGATAGGTGTAGCTGTGAATATCGGCAACCGGCTTGTGCGTTTGCTCATCAATATGGATGCCGGATTTGCTGAAGCTGACTTTGCGGTCATCGTCCGCAAGGACTTTGCCATCCTTGGCGATCATGAAAGGATTGGTCTCGCTGTACCCGTATCGCTTCTCTGAGGTGATGTGGGAGGTGATGAAGGTGTATGGCCCCGCGGAACCGCGGCCCCAGTACCAGTTGTTGACGACTGAGGGCATGGACACATTGCCCCAGTTGTGGTCATGGTAGCCATGGCCCTCCGCGCTTGTGGATTCGCCGTTCACGCTGTATGTCGCCATGACCTTGCCCTTCGGCACCGCGGGCAGCCATGCGAAATACCGTTCTTCTTCGCGTCCGTAATAGATGTATCCGGTACCGGGGCGCCAGGATTCGACCTCCCCGGTGAGCGTCACGTCGACGGTGAGTTCCTCGATGGTGGCCGTGATGTGGTTGCTATGCAGATCGCCTCTGAAAGCGTTGCTTCCTATGCGCACGTCGCAGGATTCCTTGGAGGCTGAGAACAGGTCGGGGGAGAAGAGCATGGACTTGTTGATGCTTCTTCCATCGGGCAGGTCGAGATCCATCGCGATTTGAGGCGCGAGGCCTCCCTTGGGTGACGCCGCATCCTTGGTGAAAAAGGTGATGACCAGTTTGCTGCCGTTGTCCAGATGGCTGTCGAAATACCACCATTCGTAGCTGCCGCTTTCGTTGGGATCGGTATGCAAGCCATCCTCGAACTGCCGGATGTCGTGCGTGAGTCCCAGTTTTTGGAAAAACCTGGGGGATGACGCCAGTACTGCGGGTTCCTGCATGGGTGAATGCTCCTGAGATGTTGATGGAAGGTACCTGATGATGATTGGGTTATGGCTCGGGATGTGTGTAGCGCCTGATGAGCGTGTGAACGGTTTCTCTTGCCCACTCGGCCTGCCCGTCCTCCCGGGAGAGCGCCCTGAGCATCACCCCTTGCATCGCGGCGACGACTGCCGGTGCGCTGGCTGTTCCGACCGCCGCCTCCACGATCGCCTCCGCTCGGTTATTGAGCCTTTCGGAAACGGGACGAAGTTGTGGATCCGATTGCGCGGCTATCAGGAGTTGCAGCAGCATCAGCACCAGTTCCCTATGGTTCTGGCACAGCTCGTAGGCGAGAGCTCCCGCGGTGCCTTCGGGGGAACGGTGTTCTTCGTCCCCATGGCGGACGGCGTTCTCCATGACCGAGATGACCTGGTCGCCGATCCATTCGAACATCGCATCCCTCAACGCGGCGATTGTCGGGTAATGGTAGGTTACCGACGCCAGGGAGACGCTTGAGGAGAGTGCCACGGCCCTGTGGGTCACCGCGCTGACACCCTTCTGCGCGGCCAGGTCGGTTGCGGCGGACATCAGCGCGTTGCGGCGAAGCGCGCCACGTTCCTTTCTTCCGTCCATACAGAACCCCTGACATGCTCGAAAACAATTAAGTACAAATGTACTGACAGTTTACATGCGTGATGAGACCGATGCAAGCGGAGCTCCGGGCAGAGGGCGGGGAGTGCGGGCTGTCGTGATCGGCCATTTCGATGCGACCGGCTGCATGGCTATGCGGCCATCCCAGCCCGTGAGCATCGGGCCTTTCGTTGTGAGCGTAGGAGCATTGACTCACATTTTATTAGTTGCTTCACTGTTGATAGTTAATGATCTGAAAAACGCTCGCGCCTGCGGGAAGAATGGAGAGGATTGACAGTGACCGGTCTGAGGGGAAGCGCCACCGCCGAAACCGCATCTCTGGGTGCGGTCCGGAATCAGGCTCCGAAGGAGGATGCCTCTGTTGGGAACGCACATACCCCCGTGGAGGCGTGCCCGTCCTTCGTGAGGGCCATGGCCATTATCGGGAGGCGTTGGAGCGGGTTGATCATCCAGGCGATGGCAAAAGGATGCACATCCTTCACCGAGATTTCAACATTCGCCGAAAAACTCAGTGACGCGTCTTTGTCCCGTCGGCTCAAGGAGCTCGAAGATGATGGCCTGATCATTCGTTCCGTGCTGGACGAGCGTCCGGTGAAAGTCCGATACAGCCTCACCGAAGCCGGTGTCGCGCTCGCTCCGGTGCTGGATATGCTCACCAGCTGGGGAGAGCAGTATGCCACTGCGCCCGAGGAGGGATAAAGACCTCATCGGGCAAGGAAAGGCTGGCGAAAAGCCTGCATTCGAACGCATCCGAGGCTTGACGGGCCACGGGGCACACGGGAAAGAAGAAGCATGACCATGGAAATAGGTGCGCTCACCTTCGGTGAGGTGACCACGGATCCCCGAACGGGGCGAAGCCCTTCGGCGAACCGTCGTTTGCATGACACGATAGAGCAGATCACATTGGCTGATGAGGTGGGGCTGGATGTCTTCGGAGTGGGGGAGCATCACCGCAGCGATTTCGTCGCCTCGGCCCCTTCGATGATTCTGGCGGCCGCGGCTTCCGTCACCCGAAACATCACACTGACCAGTGCGGTGACGGTGCTGTCCAGCGATGACCCGGTGCGTGTGTATGAGCAGTACGCAACATTGGATCTGCTCTCCGATGGACGCGCCGAGATCATGGCAGGTAGGGGGTCCTATACGGAGTCCTTCCCTCTGTTCGGCTATGATCTCCGGGATTATGCGGATCTCTTCGATGAGAAGCTGGATCTGTTGTTGCGCATACGAGACCACAACCCGGTGGACTGGTCAGGGCGCTTCCGCGCCGCACTGAAGCATGCGGACATAGCCCCGAGGGCCCAGTCGGAGCTTCCCATCTGGCAGGCGGTCGGTGGCACGCCGTCTTCGGCGGTTCATGCAGGGCATCTCGGCCTGCCGATGATGATCGCCTTTCTGGCGGGGCCGATCGGCGCACATGTGCATATGGTCGATTACTACCGCAGCGCCGCCGCACAATCGGATGTCTCACCCCAGTCGGTGCGTGTGGGCGCCAGTGTTCATGGATTCGTCGGCACAAGCAGCCAATCGGCGCGAGACACCATGTTTCCTTACTTCTCCAAGGGGATGAAGGAGAACAATCATCAGCGGGGCGCGGGCTTTGAGATTCCGAGGCCTGCTTTCGACGCCCAGGCGACGCCCGGAGGGATGCCTGTGGTGGGCAGCCCCCAGGAGGTCATCGACAAGATCATGACCTACAGGGAGCTGTATGGGATCGACAGGATCATGATGCAGATGGGGTTTGGCGGTGTTCCCCAGAAGGAGCATCTGCAGGCCATCGAGCTGCTGGGGACGCAGGTGGCTCCCGTGCTTCGCAGGGAGACCAGGATGGATGCCGGAATCGAGGAGGAACAGTGAATTCGCCACTTGGAGCTTCACCACTCAAGGTCGTCGTATTGGAAGCGAGCCCGAACGCCGAGTCGAAGACTGCGTCCTTGGCCGGCATCGCCGTGTCCATCATCGAGGAACGGTATTCGATATCGCTGAGTACGGTGAACGTCTACGGTATCGGGACCGGCCTTACTTCGGCGATTATGCGCTCGGATGTCGATGAACGGGCCGAGGAGGCGCTGCAAACCGTCGAGGGGGCTGATCTGCTGCTTGTGGCGGTGCCCGTCTACCGGGGTTCGTATCCGGGTATGTTCAAGCATTTCATGGATCTGATCGATCAGTATGCCTTGGCGACGACCCCTGTGATGCTTATGGCCACAGGAGGCGGCGAGAAACACGCGTTGGTCATCGACCATGCCCTGCGTCCGCTCTTCGCCTTTTTCCATGCGTTTGTGGCTCCGGTCGGAGTATATGCATGTTCGGCTGACTTCGATAAAACGGTGCTGCTCAATCCCGGCATCTACACCAGGATCCAGCTGGCCGTTGACGATATGTCGGTGCTGCTGAAGGGCCATGAGATGACGTCCGGGCCGACGGCCGCATCGGCGAATCGTGATGGGCACCCCTCCGTCGTCTGACGGGTCGGAGGCCGTGCGATGGCCGGATCGTGGATCGGGCCATCGCACGGCCTGCGGTATTGTGCCGTTCGGGCGTTGGCGCTATTTGCTTTCGGGCGCGATCTGATTGTTGAGGACCCAGTCGGGGAAGCGGCCATCCATCTTCATCAGCTCGTTGATCGTGACGAACTGGTAGCCCTGCTGGTGCAGGGCATCGATGATGCTCGGCAGCACCTTGACGTCCTCGGTGCGGTCCCCTCCGCCGTCATGCATCAGCACGATGGCTCCCGAATAGGCGTGGTCGAGCACCTGTTGCTTGATCTCCTGTTCGCCCGGGCGCTTCCAGTCCAGGGTGTCGATGGTCCACAGGAGGTTGGAGCTGACCATATCGGAGCAGTCAATCCAATTCTGTTTGCTGAACGCGCCGTAAGGGGCCCTCAGCATGCGTGACTGGGTGTCCGATGCCGAGCTGATGGCGCTGAATCCCGCACTGAGTTCCGCGCGCAATGCGTCTCGTCCGAGCGTCGACAGGTCGGGATGCGTGTTGCTGTGACTGGCCACCTGGTTGCCGTCGGCTATCATCTGCCGCTCCATCTGGGGAAGTTCGGCGGATTGCTTGCCGATGTCGAAGAAGGTCGCTTTGGCTCCCTTGTCCTTGAGGATCTGAAGGATGGGTGCGCTGAAGCTGCTGGGGCCATCATCGAAGGTCAGCGCTATGACCTTCTTGTCGGCTGGCACCTTGGGACTGATGGAATCAATCTTCAATTCGCTTGCCGGCCTGATGACCTTCTTATCGACCTTTTCCCCGGATGTGACGCCGACCCAGTATTCCTGTCTCCCCACCCGCCCCTGCTGCGCGACGAATTGGATCGCCCCTCCGGTGGTTATGGATGCGTCGAAGGGAATGTCCTTCTCGTGGACCGTGTGCGATTCGGTGGTGTCCTTGCCGTTTTCGACCGTGATCGTGTCGCCCTGCCGCAGGTGTGTGGTGTCCAGTCCCGCATCGCTGATCGCCACATCGTTCTGACGGACCGATATTGCGGATCCTCCTGTGCTCTCAAGCGTCTTTCCGCTGAAGGATAAGAGCTTCCCCGGTTTTTTCCCGAAATTCCCATGCTCGCCGAGTACGTCCCGTAGGGTCTGCCTTCCTGTCGTCTGTATGGCGGAATGGTTCACCTCGACCGTGAAATGACGATAGTTGTTCCACCAATACCAGCCGGCGAAGGCTCCCGCGATGATGATGAGCGCCAGCGCCAGCATCGCGATCGCGGTTCTTCTGCGGTTTTTGGGTGTTTTGGATATGGAGAGGACCTCCACGTCGGCTTCGTTTTCGATCGATGCCTGCATGCTGCTGTCAGTGCTGTCAGTGCTGTCAGTGCTGTCACCCTTCATGTTCTTCCCTTCCCGTCTCGCTCCCCCGGCCATTGTAGGGCTGCGGATGAGAGTGGATTGTAAAGATTGACGCAAAGTAGTTTGCGTTATAAACTAAAGACAAGCAATGGACGGAAGCTGAAAGAAGGGGATGGTTGCGATGGGGAAGAACAACAGGGAATATGACATCTCAGGGAATCGGGCGACCCAGTCTCCGGACGGGGAAGCCGGGCAGGAGGAGGTCATCATGGAAGCTCGCGTGGCCGCAGGTCTGATCGAGCGCCAGTCGCAACGCGTTGATCGCATGTTCAACGTCTTCAGCTGGAGCTTCTGCCTGATCTGGGGCGTGGCTTGGCTGATCGGGTATCTGGTGCTCGGGCTGGCGACTTCGGCGAATGCCGGGGTCACGCCCATATGGGCCTGGATCTGCGGGGCGGGGATGCTGCTGTGTGCGGTCGTGCTATCGATCGTGGTTGCTTTCAGAGGGCTGTCTGGCTACAGGGCTTCCTCGGAGCGTAGCCGCAGGGAGAGCAGTCAGGGGGTCATCTATGGGTGGACCTGGTTCCTTGCCTTCAGCCTGGGAATGAGCGCGCTGGGTATGATCTCCCAGCGATACGAATTGAACGCCAATGCCACGGCGTCCTTGTATTGCGTCGTCACGGCCCTGCTCGTCGGTGCCCTCTACATGATCGGCGGGGCTCTCTGGGGTGATAAGTCCCAGTTCGTCGTAGGCGTCTGGATGCTGATGCTTACACTGGTGCTTCCGATGTTCGAGGGATCGACCGGATACATCATCATGGGCGTGCTCGGAGGCGGTGGCATGATACTCGAGGCGGTCTGGGCCCTCTTCGCATCCCGCAAGGGCGGCTTCGCCGACGGCATCCGGGCCGGGAAGACGGAAGCGGCCTGATATGAGCGATGAACTCGATCCGATGATCCATGCGACCTCACGGTTGAAGATCATGACGACCCTGTACAAGTTGGGGGGCGATGACGCCCTGGCCTTCCCGAGGTTGGCCAATCTGTTGGGCATGACGCATGGCAACCTATCCGTGCATCTGAGCAAACTGGAACAGGTCGACTATGTGCATATCGAAAAAACCTTCGAGGGGAAGAAGCCGGCCACATTCGTCTCGATAACCGCAACGGGGCGCAAAGCCTTCGACGCTTATCTGCATGCCTTGCAGGACCTTCTGCAAGGCGACTGAGCGCACAGCGTGTGTCGGCCTTGACTTGGAGTTAACTCCAAGTCCTAGAATCGCCATTATGACGAAGCAAGAAGAACAAGCCTTGAGGCTGCTTGGGGAAGCGGATGGCGCACCTGAGGAATGGTCGGCGCCGCGTTGGTCGATCGGTCAGGCGGCACAGCGAACGGGGGTCTCGGCCGACACCCTGCGGTACTACGAGCGTGAAGGCATCATGTCTCCCGCCGGCAGGACATCGGGCGGTCTGCGACGCTACAGCGAGCTCGATCTGGAGAAGATAGTCTGTGCCCATTGGTTGCGCGAGGCCGGGGTGCCGTTGTCTACCATCCGGCAATTCGACACCTTGCGGGACCAAGGACGCCAGACGCTCAGGGGTAGGCGTGCGCTACTGCTCGATCATCTTGAAGAGTTGGAGCGTCGGCGCCAGGACATCGATGCCTCGATAGCCTCGATCCAGAAGAAGATCGCCAAATACGACAGGCTTATGGAGGCGCGGGGATGAGTAGACGGAATCGCGCCATTCTCTCCCTTGTCGTTGCGGCGGCATTCTGGGCGGGCAATTATGTATTCGGGCATGTGGCCGTCGAGAGCATGTCACCCTTCAGCATCGTGTTCCTCCGCTGGGCCATCGCATTGATCCCGCTGGTCCTGATCGCACAGCTTGCTGAGCACCCTGACTGGCGTATGGTCATCGGACATTGGCGCTTTCTGCTGTTCCAAGGTGTTCTTGGCATGTTCGCATACAACTTTCTGCTGTACGCGGCATTGCATGTATCCACCGCCTTCGCTGCATCGCTGATTAATGCGGCGAACCCGGCGCTTATCGCTCTGGTGGCGCTTGTGGTGTTGCATGAGCGCATCGGTTGGCGTGGTGCGGTGGGAATAGCCCTTGCATTGCTGGGGGTGCTCGTGGTGCTCACCCGTGGTGACATAGGCACGCTGACCACGAGTGCCTTCGGATCGGGGACATGGCTGATGCTCGGTGCCATCGCGGTGTGGACGGTCTATAGCATTGCCGGTCGGATGGGGCCCAAACTCCCGCCGGTCACCGCGGTGACCGTGCAGGCGGCCTTCGTGGTGGCCGGTCTTGCGGCGGTCGCGCCCTTTGTGGGGGTGACGATCCCCAAGGACGCCCCCGGCGTGGCTTCCCTGCTGTTCATAGCGATTTTCCCGTCCTGCCTGTCCTATGTGCTTTGGAACACCGCGCTAGACGAGATATCGCCGGGGAAGGCCGGTGTGTTCCTGAACCTCATCACCCTGTTCACCGCAATCTGGGCCCTGGCTACCGGCGAGACCATCTCCGTCTCGCAGATTGTGGGAGGACTGGCGATCATCGTCGGCGTTCTGCTCACCACCCTTCCGGGGCACGGCAAGGAGCATCCGGTGGAAGCCGGTGCTGGCATCTCGAAGCATGCAACTCATGGAGATGTGGAAAGCCGATAGGACACGGGGATACGTGACGGTGCTCGGATTGATCACGAGAACGAGTCAGAGTACTTCACCCGAATCAGGCTCTGACGATTCCTGAGTCCCGAAGCGGGCCCGCAGCTTTGATTCGCTTGCCCGCATCAGATCCTCGGGTGAATACCCGTATTTATCGGCGAGGATAAGCACATTGTCGAATACGTCGGCGAGCTCCTCGAGAATGTGCTCCTGTTGTTTCTCGACGGACTGCCGTTGCTCATCCGGGTGGTCGCGTCCGATTTCATGGGTGCGAACGGCCTGTGCCAACTCTCCCATCTCCTCGGTCAGGAATGCAAGCCTGATGAAGGGAGGGTAGGGGTACCATTGTCGGCTGATATAGAAATCCTTGAGCCAACTGGCATGTGTATTGATATCCATGACGACCGACCTTTGTTGGGAGATATCCGTACGGCATCGAACACTATAGACAGGGGAGCGGAATTGTCCAGAAACATCGTGGTGTATTGCGGAGCCTCCAGTGGCAACGGCGGGCGCTTCGAAGAGGCGGCGGTCAAGGTGGCCGACTGGATCGCCGCGAAGGGCGACACGCTCATCTATGGCGGGGGCAATGTGGGGCTGATGGGTATCGTCGCCAGACGGGTGCTCGCCAAAGGGGGAAAGGTGCATGGTGTGATTCCCCGGATCCTGAAGGAACGTGGCACCGCCTTGGAGGGAATCACCGAGCTGAGCGTTGTCGAAGACATGCCCGCGCGGAAGCGGATGATGCTTGAACTGGGTGATGTGTGTCTGGCCTTGCCGGGCGGGCCGGGAACCTTGGAGGAGATCAGCGAGGCGTTTTCGTGGTCTCGCCTGGGGTTGAATCCCAATCCCTGCATATTCTTCGACGTTGACGGGTTCTGGCGGTCCACGGCGGACATGTATGACCGCATGGTGGCTGACGGGTTCCTGACCGAGGAGGACCGCGGCAAATTGCTCTTCACCCAATCCTTTGACGCCATCGACGAATGGGTCGGGCAGTATCGGCCTCCACGGATTCGGCAGTACCGGACGCAGGGGAAAGCGGCGTAGCGGTGTACGCGTCGGCAGCTGCATATCGGCTACGCCGGGAATGAACCCCTGCTCTGCCATCACTAGTAGGATGGTAGTTTCAGGTCTTTTGAACTGCGAGATCTGTCTGTTGCAGACATCATCCGGGCGGACCCGGTGATCGGCAGCAGGAAGCGACACTGGGAGGACGGATGAAAATCCTTGTTGCGGACGACGATCGTACATTCATCGAAATGTTGCGTGCCGCCCTGCTGATGCAAGGGTATGAGGTCTCTGTGGCATCAGCGGGCGATAGCTGCCTCGCTTCGGTGTCCGAGGAGAAGCCGGATCTGATATTGCTGGATATGGGTTTGCCGGACATCGACGGCATCACGGTCATACGTGGTGTGCGACGGTGGAGTGATGTGCCCATCATGGTGGTTTCCGGCCGGACGGAGACGACGCGGATAATCTCGGCCCTGGATGCCGGAGCCGATGAATATGTGACGAAACCGATAACGCTGGATGAGCTGCTTGCGCGCGTGCGTGCGCTGATCCGACGCGTTCCCCACGAGCATGGCGCGCCGCTTATCACCATGGGGCATGTGACCATCGATCTGTCCACTCATTCCGTGTTCCGTCAGTACCGCGGGCGCCAGATCCGTGTGCAGCTGACTCCGACGGAGTGGAAGGTGCTGCAGATGTTGGTGAGGAACGTCGGCAGGCTGGTGACCCGCCAGGATCTGCTGACCGAGATATGGGGCAGCGAACACGTGAACGATTCCGGTAACCTGCGTCTCTATGTGTCACAGCTGCGCAAGAAGATCGAGCAGGACCCCGCCAAGCCCCAGTTCCTCAAAACCGAAACCGGCATGGGGTACAGGCTTGAGCTTCAGGACAGCGCCAATCACTGAAAGACTCGCTGACCGGGTGGGCGGAGCGCTCCCCAGGATGTGAATCCGCCCACACTCGAAGCCCATATTCAGCTGTACCGAGGCGTCGTATCCCTCGAAGCGGATAATGAAGGTATGACTATCGCAACACCGGAGCGT
The DNA here is from genome assembly GCF_000741705.1 of Bifidobacterium psychraerophilum. GTDB lineage: Bacteria > Actinomycetota > Actinomycetes > Actinomycetales > Bifidobacteriaceae > Bombiscardovia > Bombiscardovia psychraerophila. Next base: position 253,928 of record NZ_JGZI01000008.1, read on the forward strand.
TACGCTCACATGCTGGATGCCGCCAGAAGCGGTGGATACGCATACCCCGCAATCAATGTGACCAGCACCCAGACCCTGAATGCCGCGCTGCAGGGATTCGCGGAGGCGGAGTCGGACGGCATCATCCAGGTCTCGGTCGGTGGTGCATCCTATCTTTCCGGGCAGGCCGTGGGCGAGCGCGTTACCGGTTCGCTTGCGCTCGCCGCATTCGCACGGGAGGTGGCGAAACGCTACCCGAAGATCACCGTCGCCCTGCATACCGATCATTGCGCCGTGCAATACCTCGACGGGTGGGTGCGTCCGCTTTTGGCCTACGAGGCGGACCAGGTGGCGCACGGTCAGGAACCCGCGTTTCAATCCCATATGTGGGACGGTTCCACGGTTGAGCTGGGCAAGAACCTTGAAATCGCCAGGGAGCTGCTCGACGCATCACAGGCGGCCCATACGGTCCTCGAAATCGAGATAGGAGCCGTCGGAGGTGAGGAGGACGGGCATCGTGCCTCTCCCAATGCAAAGCTCTACTCCACACCCGACGATGCCTTGCGTGTGGCCCGTGAACTGGGACTCGGGGATGATGGCCGCTATATGGCCGCGTTCACCTTCGGCAATGTGCATGGGGCGTACAAGCCCGGTTTCGTGAAGTTGCGCCCTGATCTGCTCGGGGATATTCAGCAGGCGACCGCGCAGGCCCTGCAGGACGGTGTCATCGACTCCACGGCGGATTTCCCGGAGGACAAGCCCTTCCTGCTCGTGTTCCACGGAGGTTCGGGATCCTCTCCCGAGGATATAGCCCTTGCCGTGCGCAACGGCGTGGTGAAGATGAATATCGACACCGACACCCAGTATGCGTTTACGCGTGCGGTCGCCGGTCATATGTTCGCCAATTACGACAAAGTGCTGAAAGTCGATGGCGAAGTGGGCGAAAAGAAACAATACGACCCAAGAAGCTGGGGCGCCGAGGCCGAAGCGGCCATGGCCGGTCGGGTGGTCGAGGCCTGCCAGCAGCTCGGGAGCGCGGGTCGTGCATTGAAGTAGCGGGCATCACCCGCTTCCGCAAGCCTTTACATGCGCTCCATCGCACGATGTGGGCTTTGACCGCCGGGCTGATGGTTAGCTCCATGCATCGGGGTAGTCTCGTTGTGGCGGATGGGGTGTCCCCGCCGCTCGAATGGAGGTGCATTATGCCCGGAATCGTTCTTATCGGAGCCCAGTGGGGTGACGAGGGCAAAGGCAAGGCCACGGATCTTATCGGAGACAAGGTGGATTACGTCGCCCGCTTCAACGGCGGCAACAACGCAGGACATACCGTTGTGGTCGGTGATCAGACCTATGCCTTGCATCTGCTGCCATCCGGCATCATCCATCCCAATGTGACGCCTGTTGTGGGCAACGGGGTCGTCGTGGATCCGGAGGCCTTGTTCGCCGAAATCGACGGACTGGAGTCGCGTGGCGTTGATTGCAGCCGGCTGCTGGTCAGTGAATCCGCACACATCATCGCGCCGTACCACCGCACGCTCGACAAGGTCACCGAGCGTTTCCTGGGGAAGCGCAAAATCGGCACGACGGGACGAGGCATCGGCCCGGCCTATGCGGACAAGGTGAACCGTGTCGGCATACGGGTGCACGATCTGTTCAATCCCGAGCATCTGCGGGACAAGGTGGAGGCCAGCCTCCACCAGAAGAACCAGATGCTGGTCAAGCTTTACAATCGCAGGACGATCGAAGTCGATGCGATCGTCGATGAACTGCTGGGTGTCGCCGAAAGACTCAAGCCTTATGTGGCCAATACCTCGCTGATCTTGAACAGGGCCCTGGACGAGGACAAGACGGTGCTCTTCGAGGGCGGGCAGGCCACCATGCTCGATGTCGATCATGGCACCTATCCCTTTGTGACATCCTCCAACTGCACGGCGGGCGGCGCATGCACCGGAACAGGTGTGGGGCCGACCAAGATCAACCGCGTCATAGGGGTCTCCAAAGCCTACATCACTCGCGTTGGTGAAGGCCCCTTCCCGACCGAGTTGAATGATGAGTCCGGCGAATGGCTGCGCCAGCAGGGGCATGAATTCGGCGTGACCACAGGAAGACCGCGTCGCTGCGGCTGGTTCGATGCCTTGGTGAACCGCTATGCGGCCCAGATCAATGGATTGACCGATATCGTGCTGACCAAGCTGGATGTGCTCACCGGACTTGAGTCGATTCCGATCTGCACCGGTTATGACGTCACCCTCGCCGATGGATCCCATGCGAAGGTCAGCGATATGCCCACCGATCAGGCCGAATTCGCCTCCGCGACTCCGATTTATGAGGAGATGCCCGGGTGGAGTGAGGATATTTCCGGGGCGCGGAGCTTCGAAGATTTCCCACAGACGACGCAGGATTATGTGCACAGGCTCGAGGAGCTCTCCGCATGCCGCATCTCCGCGATCGGTACCGGTCCCGGCAGAGACCAGATCGTTTCGGTGCACTCGTTGATAGACTGAGTTTTTCCTTGTGATCAGGCGCTTCCCGCTATGGGATCCGCCTGCTGCCTTCCTGAAAGTCCCGGCGTTCACGCGCCGGGGCTTCTTCATATGCCGGTGTCCCAGATGCCGGGAACAGGCCCTCCGATGCCGTCGATCAGATGGCATGCCTGGCCGCGAATCCTCCAGAATCGATGTTTCGGCTTCGTCCCCTACGTAATGTGCGAGAAATATGCGCGCAACCATTTGTGGACTTCGGTCTCTTAGGTTAGGCGCATTGGGGGGAGACATATGGTTGCCTTGTTATCGAAGAAGAGAGCTTTGCGGTCTGTCATGGTGTTCGCCGGAGCCGCTTTGATCATTATCCTTGCGCTGTTGGCCGTTCCTCCGGCCACGGCCTCCGCAGCCGAGGCTGTGACGACATGCAATCCGACAAGCTCGAATGCCTGTGTCAACGGTATTCTGCAGGACTCGTCGAAACAGGCGATAGCAGGGGTGCAGGTGACGCTTGGCGGTGAGGAAAGTGCCACAACCACCACCGATTCGTCCGGCAAGTGGGCCTTTTCGGTCACGGCCGATGGGGAATACACGGTTTCCCTGCCATCCGATGTGATGAAGAACCATGGTCTGAAATCGGATAAGGCCACGGTAACCGTGAAGAAAGGCGATTTCTCCAAGGCCCGGCAGGTGGTGAGATTCGATGAGGCGCAGGAATCGGACGGGGCGCAGTCAGGAAGCTCGGCATCCCCTGAATCCAGCGATACGAAGGCTTCGACCCAGGCGTCATCAGGCCAGGAGGAGAGCGCATTCTCCAATTTCATGTCCAGATTCTGGCAGCAGCTGTTCAGTGGTGTGATATTCGGCCTGATGCTTGGCCTGATGTCGGTCGGTATGAATCTGGTCTACGGAACGACCAAGCTGAGTTCTTTCTCGCACGGTGAGCAGGTTTCCCTCGGTGGCCTGATGGCTTATGTGGGCACGCAGATACTGCACTGGCCATTGGTACTTTCCGCGATACTGGCGGTTGCCGTCGGGGCGGCAACGGGCCTGCTGCAGAATGAGCTGGTATGGAAGCCCCTAAGGCGCAGGCATATTGGTCCGATGCAGCAGATGATCGTGACGATCGGTCTTTCGATGGCATTGCAATACGTCTTCCAGTTCTTCTTCGGGGGAGACGTGAAAGGGATCACCACATCCGTACCGCAAGGTTTCCAGATGGGGCCGATCACCACGGATTTCACCACGCTGATGCTTGCGGGCATCGCACTGGTGGTCATCATCGCGTTTACCCTGTTCCTCTATGGCACCCGTCTGGGCCGGGCGACGCGAGCCGTCTCGGATAATCCGGCCCTCGCCTCTGCCTCGGGAATCAATGTGGAGCAGGTGGTCCGTGTGGTGTGGATTATCTCCACAGCGCTCGCAGCGCTCTCCGGTGTGTTGATCGGCATCTATCTCAATGGCATCGCATGGAACACCGGTGCCTTGATGCTGTTGCTGATGTTCTCCGCAGTCACCCTGGGGGGTCTGGGAACCGCCAACGGCGCTTTGGTCGGTTCATTGGTCATCGGAGTCGTCGCGGATATGAGTTCGCTGGTCATCCCCGACGACATGCGGTATGTGAGCGCTTTGGCGATTCTGATTGTTGTGCTGCTGATCCGGCCTCAAGGCATTTTCGGCAAGCAGCAGAGAGTGGGCTGATATGAATATCAATTCTCATAGTGATCGCACGGGTGCATCGGGGACTTCGCCCTGCCCGAGAGCGCGGGCAGGGCATCAGGAAGGGGATATGCAATGGATCTGATGACGATTTTCACGAATTCCTTCGCGCAGCTGATAGCTCCGACGACCGCGGCATACGTGTTGGCGGCGATCGGGCTCAACATCCACTTCGGCATGACGGGTCTGATGAATATGGGCCAGGCAGGATTCATGCTGCTGGGTGCGTATGGTTTTGCCATCACACAGAGCATGGGGTGGAATCTCTTCGCCTCCGTGCTGGCGGCACTGACGTTGGCCGCCGTGTACGCGGTGCTGCTTGGCATCCCGACCCTGAAACTCGGACCCGATTATCTGGCTATGGTTACCTTGGCATCGGCCGAAATCATTCGCATCATCGGTCGATCCACATCCTTGACCAGCATTACGGGCGGTTCCGGCGGCATATCCCCGCAGGATTTCACCACGCAGTTCGAGAATCTCTCCCCGCTGCCCGAGGGGAATTCCACGATCCTTCTATGGTCGTATTCGAATAACATCGCCGATTCGTGGTGGTTGAGAATCGTGGCGTGGGCTTTGGTGCTGATTGCCGTGCTGCTGACCTGGCGTTGGTACCGATCACCTTGGGGCAGGGTGCTCAAGGGCATTCGGGAAGATGAGAACGTGATTCGTTCCCTGGGCAAATCGGTGACGAAGTTCAAGCTGCAATCCTTGTTCCTCGGTGGCGCATTCGGCGCGCTTTCGGGCATCATCTTCGTTCTTCCGCGCTCCGTTCAGCCCGATTCCCTGGGCAGGCAGGTCACCTTCTATGTGTGGACGATCCTCTTGCTCGGTGGGGCGGCGTCCATCCTGGGCCCTGTGCTCGGTTCCTGCCTGCTGTGGGTGTTGTTGACCGTCGTCAAGGAATCCATGCGCGAAGGCATCTCCTCGAATCTGATCTCTTCGAATCAGATCGAGTCCCTTGGATGGGTGATCGTCGGCGTGGCGCTGATGTGCCTGGTGATTTTCAGACCGCAGGGTTTGATCGGAGACCGAAGGGAGTTGGCGTTCAATGCCTGATACAACAGTACAAACCGGGACTCCTTTCCAAGACCTACCCGCGGCCCGGGCCGCACGGTCGGAGGATCCGCAGTCGGCCGCAGTCGATTATTCAGGGACCGTGGCCAAGGACCTGGCATACGTAGAGCATGAGCCGGGTGTGCATAAGCCCGATCCGATTCTGGTGGCGGACAATGTCACCCGACGCTTCGGTGGCATAGCGGCTGTGGATGTCGGGCATTTCGAAATCGAACGGCATGGCATCACCGCTTTGATCGGACCGAACGGTGCAGGGAAAACCACCTTCTTCAATCTGATGACGGGCTTTGACAAGCCGGATACCGGCACCTGGCAGTTCGATGGCAACGACCTCGCGAGCGTATCCTCCGAAAAGGTGGCGCGTATGGGTATGGTGCGCACCTTCCAACTGACCAAAGTCATGAACCGTCTTACGGTGCTCGACAACATGCTGATCGGTGCACCGGATCAGCCGGGTGAGGGCATGCTCAGGTCCCTGTTCCCGATGCTCTGGAAATCGAGGGAGAAGGAGATCATCACACAGGCCGAGTCGCTTCTTGACCGTTTCCTGTTGCTGAAGAAAAAAGACGATTACGCGGGCTCCCTCTCGGGCGGGCAGCGCAAGCTCCTGGAGATGGCCAGGGCGCTGATGAGCAATCCTCAACTGGTGATGCTCGATGAGCCGATGGCGGGCGTCAACCCTGCGTTGAAGCAATCGCTGCTCGACCATATCGTCGCCTTGAGGGATGAAGGAACCTCGGTGCTGTTCGTTGAGCATGATATGAATATGGTCCGTCATATCGCCGATTGGGTGACGGTGATGGCGGAAGGAAAGATCGTCGCCGAGGGGCCGCCCCGGGACGTGATGAACGATCCGGCCGTTGTGGATGCGTATCTGGGTGCTCACGCGAATATCGATTTGGGTGATGACAGCGTGCTGCAGGATGTGGAATAGGAGGGCGGAAGAATGACGGAAACCATGGTGGCGCGGCTCGACCGCTCGACGATTCACGTGGGTGAGCCGGAGGGTGAGGCCCTGCTCGAAGCCGATGAGCTCATAGCAGGATATCTGCCGGGTGTGAATATTCTCAATGGGGCTTCCCTGACCCTGCACGACGGGGAGATAGTCGGCATCATAGGGCCGAATGGTGCGGGGAAATCGACATTGCTCAAAGCCCTGTTCGGTCTGGTGCACATCTCGTCAGGAAGGCTGCAGCTCAAGGGCAAGGACATCACGAATCTGCGCGCGGACAGGCTGGTCTCGATGGGCGTGGGATTCGTGCCCCAGACGGAGAATGTGTTTCCGAGTCTGACGGTGCGTGAAAACATGCAGATGGGCGCGTATCAGAGCCCGAAGCTCTTCGCCGATCGTTTCTCCTACGTCACCTCCATATTTCCTCGCCTGGGCGAGCGTAAGGACCAGACCGCAGGGTCCCTCTCCGGAGGTGAAAGGCAGATGGTCGCGATGGGCAGGGCTTTGATGATGCAGCCTTCCGTGCTGCTCCTCGACGAACCTTCCGCAGGTCTGAGTCCGATGCTCCAGGATGAGACCTTCATTCGGGTCAGGCAGGTCAATCGGGCGGGTGTCAGCGTCATCATCGTTGAACAGAACGCACGTCGATGCCTGCAGATCTGCGATCGGGGTTATGTGCTCGACCAGGGGAGGAACGCGTACTCGGGTCGTGGGCGCGAGTTGCTCAATGACCCGAAGGTTGTTTCCCTGTATCTGGGCAATCTGGAAGAGACCGTGGAGGAGGAGGGTCGCTGAGGGTGTTCGATCCCGTGTGAGTGCGGTCGATCGCCGCTTTTGGCTACGGTGCCAAATCTTGGGGAAACTCTGTCTTTCCTTGTGTTTCCAACAGTTTTCGGGCTTTATAGAAATGAAATATTTGGTACATAGAACTGTTGCAAGAGGCTTATAGCGTATCCATTATGGGCGGACGAGAAGGCCTTCTGATGTGCTTCATATACTCGCCTGGCCCACTGTCTCCGGCAGGGATTGAGACGCCTTGGGCGCAGGGGGCCCCAAGGCTTGACGGCACCGGTAATGGGAAGAGAGATCAGTCGCTTCACGGCGCTGATGAGGGAAGGACGTTGTTATGCAAAGACAAAGAAAGTCCATGCTGATGTCGGCGACGGCAGCTGCCGCGGTCATCGTTATGGGGCTGTCGGCCTGCGGTGGTTCAAGCAGCAGCTCAAGCAGTTCAGGTGGTTCATCGGATACCTTCGTGCTTGGTGGTCTGTTCCCGGAAACGGGTTCCCTGGCCTATCTCGGCCCGGCTGAGACCTCGGCGTGGACCTTGGCGGCCAACGATATCGACGCCGCGGGTGGTGTGCTGGGGAACAAGATAAGCAAAGTCAGCGCCGATGTATCCGATGCCGATCATGCCGATCAGAATACGGCGGGCGCCCAATCCGTGCTGTCGAAGAAGCCCTCCGTGATCCTGGGGCCAGCCTCCAGCTCCGTGGTCAAGAATACCTACAAGGTGGTGGCCGAATCCAAGGTGCCGATGATCTCCATGGGAGCCACGTCGCCATCGCTTTCCGGCATAAGCCCCTATTTCTTCCGTACCGTGCCGCCCGATTCCGTGCAAGGTGCGGTGTTGGGCAATCTGATCGCAGGCGACGGGGTGCAGAATCTTGCCATTGCAGTGTTCAATGACGAGTACGGCACCAATCTGCGGAGCGCGGTGGTCAAATCGGCCGAAGCGGCCGGTGTGAATGTGGTCTATGGAGAAAAGGACTCGTTCGATCCGACGGAAACCAACTTCTCCTCACTGGTCACCTCGATCAAGGCCACGAAGCCTGATGCGGTGCTGGTCATCGCATTCGACCAGAGCAAGCAGCTGCTCAAGGAGATGAGCAGCCAGGGTCTTGATACGAAGACCAAGCTCTATCTCTGCGATGGCAATACCGCCGATTATTCCAAGGACTTCGACGCCGGGTTCCTCGAAGGCGCACAGGGTACGATTCCCGGAGCCCACCCGAGTGACGCTTTCCAGAAGCGGCTGAAGTCCGTCAAATCCGATCTGAGCGACTTCACGTATTCGGCCGAAACCTATGATGGCGTGATCCTTTCTGCTTTGGCCGCTCAAAAGGGCGGTGCGGTCGATGGGGAGACCATTCAGAAGAATCTGGCGGCGGTCTCCGGTGCCGATGGTGGGACGAAATGCAGCAGTTACAAGGACTGCCTGGCGCTGTTGAAGGACAAGAAGGATATTCAATACGTGGGGCAATCGGGCATTGGCGCTTTCAACAGCAATAACGACCCCAGCTCCGCATCGATAGGCATCTACAAATTCGATTCATCGAATAAACCGGTGTATAGCGAATCGCAGGAAGGTGAGGTGCCGAAGAGCTGAACTGCTGCTGAAACGATGGGAAGACCTTTGGGGTGAGCAGGTTCGTCCATCGACGGGGTCGATGAATTGAGCGGCCTCTGATCACATGAACACATTCGCGGGCGTCCTTCTGGGCACCCGCGAATGTGTTGTTCGGCGACCCTATGACCAGGGTCGAATCCCTTCCGGCGTCATGTTCGGGCGATCGATCCTATAAAAATGTCGGCAATGTCTCTAATTTTTGCCCAAATCCGAGGACATTGTGAAAAAAGAGCTCTACTAATAATCTATACTGGGAAGGCATTGATGTAGAGCTACCATGTGTTTCGGCGAAGATTCACTCTAATGTGTTGGGGATGCTGGAAAACACTGGTCCGAGCGGGGGAAATCGGATGGGGAAATTATATTCACATGCTGGGAAGCATGACAACGAAAAGTTATCAGCACAAAGATTAGGTACACGAACAATCAGCCATCTGTTCTTCGCCGTGATCGGCGTTGTGGCGATGATGATCGGTGGCTTCGTGCCAGCCGGCGTCGCCACTGCCGCCGATGCATCGCAGGACTTCCTCACGGTTTCCAAAACCGTTGATGGGGCGAAGGAGAAGGATCTGGAACCGGGGCAGTCCTTCACCTACCAGCTGCAGCTGAACTGCTCGGAGCAGAACTGTGTGAACGCCACGGTCACGGATGCGTTGCCGGCAGCATTGCAGGGCTTCACCATCACCGGTGTGGAGATGACTCCGCAGAGCATAGGCGGCGTGGCGAGCTGGACCGAAGGCGGTAGCAGTGTCAGCCAACCCAAGACCGTCGGGGCGGACACATCAGTGACCGTCGCCATGAACCAGGCCTTCTCAGGCGGCAAAGGTCTGGCGGTGGGTACCACATTCCATGTCAACATCACCTTGCAGGTACCGAATGATTTCTCCCCTGACAATGCGAACAACGGCAAGACGATCAGCAATACGGCGACCAGCAAGGCGGATAACTCCTCCCAGGCTTCCGATTCCGCCGACATCAAAGTGACGGCCACCCAGAACCTCGCCGCATCGATCAGCAAAGCGTGGACCCCGGCCACCAATACCTTCGAGGAGGGGGCAGCATCGGCCATCACGCTGAAGTCCACGAATACGTCAAACGCGACAGTGGATACGCTGACGGTGCAGGAACCGCAGACAGCCGCCGATAACGCGGCCCAGCTGGATGCGAACAATCCCTTCCGCATCGTGGATTTCACGGATTTCGGCACCGCGACCATGCCTGCTGGTGCGACGGGTGTCAAGGTTGACGCCTACGTACTCAAGGAGGGTGTCTGGCAGTGGGTCAGCGGTGCGACGGGAACGAGTTACGCCCTCCCTGACGGTGTCGCGGCCTCGGCTGTCGGCGGTCTGCGCTTCACCTACACCGGCGCCATGGCGCCGGGTGCGGCGGATGCCGTAACACTGAATGTCGCGCAGCGAGGAAACGACAGAAACACGGGAAGCGATCTCTCAAGCGCCTCGCAAACCATCAAGAACGTCGCTCAAGCCCAGACGGCCAAAGCCGATGACAAGAGCCCTGTGGCGACCGCGAATGCGAACTATACCGTGAATCCGGCGAACATCAGCACCAGCGCGACGAAATCCATCACGCCGAACCGCGTATCGGCCGGTGAGACCTCAACCTCCACGATCAAAGCCGCCAACACCGGCTCCGCGGTCAAAACGATGACGGTCTCGGACACCTCGGGCTTCTTTGATGCCAACACCACCTTCACGACGTTCACAGCGGGCATCGCATACCCAAGCGGTGCGACGAGCGGTGTGGTCGTGTACCACCTGCTTGCAGGCGGCACCCAGACGGTTCCATTCAATGATGGGGACACCCCTGCCGCACCAAGCGCCGCCATCTCCGGTTTCGATATCACCTTCAGTGCGCCGGGCAACACCATCGCGCCAAACGCGAATACCTCGATCTCCTTCGGTGTGCAGACATCCGAGGCTGTGATCGCCGATGGATCGACGCAGGCGACATTGAAGAACACCGCGACGTCCAAGGTCACCGCGGCGAATGGTGTTTCGGCGACGAAGGAAAGCGACGCGAACCTGGCCGTCGTGAAGCCCGGCATAACCGTCACCGTGGATAAGACGGTGAAACCTGCCGATAACGTCCAACCAGGGCAGAGCGCCGTGGCCGCCTTCAAAACACAGTCGACCGCGACCTCCGATTACGTCAAGACGAAGCAGATCGTGGTGGAGGACTCCTGGGGCAGTGCAAAATCGGCTACGGGATTCTGGAACGCCTTCAACCTCAGCACCATCCAGCCCACACAGGTGCCCGCGAATGCAAGTCTCACCGTGATGGTGCAGAAGTCGGATGGCAGTTGGATCACACTCGATACGGCCGCCGCCAAAAGCACTTCCTTTGTGTATCAACTCAACGCTGCGGATTTGGCCGATAAGCTCCCCGATGGTGTGACCGTCGACAGCCTGACCGGTATCCGTTTCACCTTCGACGCCGTCAACGGCAGCAATTTCCCGACGGCCACCGCGGTGATGCCATATGTTGGTTTCGTGGCCAGATCACAGCTGCGCGACGGATCAGGGGTGACCGATCCCACCGATGGCGATACTGCCAGCTCACCGCAGTCATCGACCAAGTACACCAATAATGTGGATGTGGATGCCAATGATGGTGGCAAGCTTTCGGCCACCGACACCGACAGCGCTCAAACCGGCGTGATCAGCTATCCAGGCGGCACGGGCACCGGACCCGCGACGAAGGCGAGCAAGGCCTGGGACCGCGACAGTGTCTCCGCGCAGACCGAGGATACGGCAACAAGCCATCTCGGATGGAGGGTCAACGAAGGTCTGAGTCAGGTGCAGCTGTCGGATCCCCAGAGCGGCGCAGACACCCCGGAGTCCACGGTGTTCAACGCATTCAACCTGAAGAGCATCAGTCCGGTATCCGTCTCCGCGGAGACTTACAGCAACGGGTGGTACCTCAAATACGACACGGTCCAATCCGTTGAGCTCTATGTCAACGGAGCCTGGCAGACGGTCAGTGCTCCCGACGGAGCCTGGCAGGATAATGGCGGCAGTTTCAAGGGCCATACGCTTACGGCTGCCGAGCAGGCCAACGCCACCGGCGTGCGCATCACCGTCGTTCCGAATGACGCCGCCCGCACCGCTGCTTTGAACAGTGCCGCCGATCCTTATGCACCCGCTCCCGGATCAGGGGTTGCGGAATCCAGTGGGAACCGAAACTTCGATCTGGTGTGGCAACTGCGGGATAAAACCCGTTCGACCGGTGCATTCATCACCGAGAATACAATTCTCAACGGTGGGAAAGGCGTGGTAGACAATACACTTCTCGTTGAGGGAACCGTCGCCGCCACCGGAGCGACAGTCAAGGATGGATCAAACGACACCATCAATATAGTCAACCAGCTTCCTTCGGTCAGGGTCAGTAAAACCGCTGATCACAGCAACGTCGTCGTCCCGGTCACCTCATCGGTGGGTGCATCGGACTATCCGACGAATGCATACACCCTGACGGCATGGAACAGTTCGGTCTCACCTGCCTCCTACCTGAGGGTGACCGATCCCACGGTCTGTGATGACACGCATCTCGGTGGTTGCGCGACGGAGAACACGGCCGCGGCCGCGGTGGCCAACCCCTTCGTGTCCAACGCCGATGTACAGAGCGGCCAGTTGGACACCGATCCGGGAACGCCCAATCCCTTCAACCGGCAGGACATCACGAATATCGCCATCAGCGCCCCTGCCTCGGACAATATCGATGCGACGGCATCCGTGGTCTGGTTGTTGAAGTATGCGGCAGGTAATGATGGAGTCGGTACGTATTCCTACGTGAAATCCAACATCACCGCAGTCAATGCGATGACGGCCGAGGATCTCAAGGATGTCGTCGGTGTCTCGGTGACCTTCCAGAGCACGAACCCCGGGACTGACGGCGGCACCATCCTGCAGGACAATCCCGCGCATGACAATGCGGTGAAGGTCAAGATCAGCACCATCGTGCGTACCACGCTGAGAACCACAGGCGCGGTATTCGATCCGAGCACGGCCACCACGCAAAGCTCCAAGAACCGTGTATACGCACAGTCCTACGATCCGGTTACCGCCACAGCCGACAGCAAGGCCGGTGATGTGGATTCCGCTTCGGTCAACTACGCCGAGGGCAGCCTTGATGTAGCCACCTCGAAGACGATCACACCTGGACTCATCACGAACGTCAACCCGAAGGCCGAGCAGACGGTCACGCTCGGTGCGAATTCGGGTGCGTCAACAGTGGCGCCGACCACGGTCACCTTGAGTGACGAAGCCGATGGGAATGAGGGGTCGGCGAATTTCTGGACCAGTTTCGATCTGACAGCCTTGAAGTCGATCACATTCCCGGCCGGAGCCGATAATGTTGTGATCTCCGCGTACGGGCCTTTCGGTAGCAGCGGGGCCTTGGCCTGGAAGGACGGATCGGCCCAGACGAAGCAATCGGATGCATCGGCCTATGTGCTGCCGGTCGATTCCTCCCAGTATTCGGATATTCAAGGTCTGAAGTTCACCTTCACCAAGACGGACGGTACGCTGTTCTCGATCTCGTCACCTTCATGGAACGCCGGTGCCGTGTTCACCGCGGTGCTGAGAGACACCCTGCGCGGCGGCACCGATAAGGTGACCTTCCCGGGGAGCGCGACGAATAAGGTCACGGCACAGAGCCACAGCGGTGCGGTGTCTTCGAAAGTCGCGACCACCACAGCCGATGCCACCTGGAACAGCGGTACGGCCGTCTTGGATATCGACAAACTGGCGAATGACGGCGTCCGCTCCGCGAGCACAGGGAGCATGGTTCCCTGGGATATCACCATCAAGAATGCGGGAACGGGATATCTTGACCTGGTCGATGTGGTGGACACCTTGCCTGCCGCACTGGCGTACACAGGCCAGGGCAGTGCTGCCGACCCGGCCAAAGCGGTGCAGTTCACCGCAGGGACGATGTCTGATGGTTCGGCTGGTTTGCTGACCGCCGCGCCAACCGTCGATTCCAGTGCTGCGGGTAAGCTCACCTTCACCTGGCCTGAAGGGCAGGCGAGGATGAAACCGGGGGAGACCGCGGTGATCCGGGTCTGGCTTGAATTGCAGCCTGGTCCGCAGGCAGGCGATAAGGTCACCAACACGGTGACTGTGCACACCAAGCAGACTTTGGACGGTGTGGGTGACGCACGCGAAGGCAACGGAGCGGGTGCCATAAGTCGTGACGGTACCGATGGGGCGAAGACAAGCGATTACATCTCCCCGACTTCAGGTGAGAACCTGGTGGTCAGCAAGGGTGTCATCGGTTCACTCCCCGGTGCGGTCAATACGACGGATCAGACACAGGCATGCGCCACAACGCTTAGCGGTGCCGATGGGAAGTCCTACTATCGCACGCCATGCGCGGCCAACAGCACGGTCAATGGCACCGATCAGTGGATTCTGCATCTGGTCAACGCCGGAACCACAAACATCAAATCCGCGCAGTTCTTCGAGCAGCTCCCGGTGAACGGTGACCAGTATCTGGTGGCCGGCGATAGCAGAGGATCGGCCTATCATCCCCAGATGCTTGATGACCTCAAAGTATGGGGAGCGCCTTCCGGCACGACCCAGAAGATCGAGGTCACCACGGATGCCAATGCCTGCGCCGGAACATGGTCCACGGTGGCGTCCGCGGGGACTGCATGCGGTGCCAACACCTGGACGGTGGCGAATGCGTCGACCGATTGGTCGAAGGTCACGGGATTGCGTGTGAGCCTCGATTTCACCACATCCACAGTGGGATCGCTGACCCCTGGTACTGCAACCGATGTCACCTATTCCAGCAAGAACCAGGCCAAGAGTTCAAGCGACGCTTCCGGTGCCAGTGTGGATGCACCGGCCACCGACGAGTTCGCATGGAACCAGTTCGGTATGCTCTACACCGGCGCGAGCGGCAGCAAAACCATAGCGCCGAACAGGGTGGGCGTCCATCTGAGGACCGGCTCCCTGGAGGTGGTCAAGAAAGTCAGCGGCAAGGCTGCCGAGCAGTATGCCGCCGACAGCATCGATGCGACGGTCACCTGCACGATTCCCTCGGGTGACGACTCCGATCCCACGGCGGTGACATTCAAGGGTGCCGATTCCCTGAAGATCACCCTGAAGAAGCAGGAGGACGGCTCGTATCAATCACAGCGGGTCTCCGGAATCCCCGTCGGCGCAACATGCAAGGTTGCGGAGGATGGCGAAACCGGAAGCTACGGTGAGACCACGCGTCTGAACTCCCCGACCACGGTGAGCATCGAGGCGGCTGATGACTACGCATTGACCACCAACACGATGAACACCAGTGTCCAGGAAAGCGGTGATGCGACGAATACGGTGTCGGAGGGTCAGGTCGCCACCATGACGAACGACTACCAGTATTCGGGTCTTTCGGTTACGAAGAAGATCGACTCGCTGGTCGACAAGGGCGAGTTGGGGCCTTTCGACTTCACGCTCACATGCAGGACCACAGGTGATAAGACGGTCAGTTTCGGTCAGGCGGATTCCGTCGCGTTCACACTGAAAGCTGGCGAGACATGGAGCGCTCCCGAGAACACGATTCCCGCCAACTCCATCTGTATGTTGGAGGAATCCGATCCGGCAGATGCCGAATCGACTGCATTCACAGGAGAGAACGTCCTGCAGACGGGAGATACGACAGCGCGGATCACCGTAGCTTCCGATCCTGCCACGGTCGTCTCAAGCGTGGTCACCAACCATTATGATGGTGGGACCTTGACCGTCACCAAGAAGGTCGATGGAGCCGGCGCAGCCAAGTACGGCACCGGTGAATTCACCTTCCACGCCTCCTGCACCTATGCCGGGAAAACAGGCGACCAACAGCTGCTGGATGAAAGTTTCACCCTCGCGGCGGGTGGGAGCAAGGTCTTCGGCGTGTACCCCAGCGGAACGCAGTGCACCGTGAAGGAGACGAAGTCGGCGGGCGCGAGCACCTCGGCTTTGGACCCGGAGGGTGGAGTGGTGACCATCGCCAAGCAGGAGACGCAGGGTGTGCCCTCCAACGTGACGGTGACAGCCACCAACACCTACGACGTCGGCAGCATCACCATCGTCAAGAAGCGCACCGGCGCCGGGGCTGAGACCCGGGGCAAAGGACCCTTCGAAGCCCAGGTGATCTGCACCTACCTCAGTGACGGCGAGCAGGCGAAGATCACATTGCCCAACGGTGGCAAGGTGACTCTTTCGCAGGCGAACGGATACCGTGCGACCGTCGATGATCTCCTTCTGGGGGCGCAGTGCAAGATTGCCGAAACCAAGGATGGCGGTGCCGACTCCACCAGCATGGATCCGGCTGACGGCACCCTTGTGGTGAGCGACCAGACATCGAAGAACGTGGTGACCATCACCAACGTCTTCAATGCGAAGCCCACACAGGCGGGCGGTGACGACGGCAATATTCTCTCCAAGACCGGGGCGGCTGTGACATGGCTGGTGGTCGCGGCTGCATTCTGCCTGGCGGTCGGTGCGGGAATCATGATAACCCTCAAGATGCGCAGGGGTCATGACGATGAGGACGGAGCCGCACACCAGGCATAATCCCCGACTCAAGGGGTGTGCTGCGGACAGGAACTCCCGTCCGCAGCACACCTGGGTCTGGCGGGGCCGAAGCCTCGGGGCATGACCGGATGGCCGAATCGATGGGGTGCGTTCCCCTTGATTCGGCCATCACTTATATGTGGGCGTATGGCCGAGGGGCCGGCAGCCCTTCCGGTGAGCCTTGCCTTCGGCGGTGGCATTGCCCGGCCTTGTGGCGCTGGATTAGACTTTGTTGTGGATGGATGACGGTTGACGGGTCAAGGCGTGGCGGCTCAATACAGGCCAAGGCGATAATTACCAGGGAGATGTGTGCATGGTTGGAATGCGTGATGTGGCCAAAAAGGCGGGTGTCGCGCTCAGCACGGTGTCCCTGGTCGTCAACCAGAGCGGGTATGTGTCCGAACAGATGAGACGGCGCGTCGAAAGCGCCATGCGGGAGCTGGACTATATCCCCAATGAGCTGGCACGCAACCTGTACCACGGCCGTTCCCATATCATCGGTGTGATCGTTCCAACCATCGAGCATCCCTTCTTCTCCACCCTGACCGCGCACCTGCAACAGGTGTTCGCCAAGCGTGGTCTGTATACGATGCTGTGCTCCACATTCGATGTCGGTGAGGGGGAGGCCACATACGTCGATATGCTTCGACGGCGAATGATGGACGGCATCATCATGGGAGCGCACACCGATTACCCCGCTCATTTCTGGACCTCCATCGAGCGTCCCGTCGTGGCCTTCGACCGCTTCATCGGGCCCGAGATCAAATCGGTGGGGTCGGATCACGAGCAGGGAGGAGAGCTCGCGGCCACGATCTTCGCATTGACGGGTGTGCGCCATGTGGTGGAGATCGGCGGCGCACGCTCACGCTTCCATGACGTCGCGGATGGCGGCGCTGCCGGGGTGGCAGCCGAAGCCGACAAAGCCGAGGTGCTTGGAAGCCATACCACCTTTCCGCCTGTCAGGTACCAGCTTTCCTTCGAATCCGTTCTCAGCGCCGCGGGCATACGGTACGACTACATGGAGATCCCCTCTGTGGCCGATCTCTCGGAATTCGAGAGGGTGGCGCGGAGGGCCTTCGAGCGCTTCCCGGATGCGGACGCCATCATGGCCCCGGACCTTGCGGCGTCGTTCTGCGTGCAGGAGGCTTTGCGCAGGGGGATCAGGATTCCTGATTCGCTGCAGATCCTCGCCTATGACGGAACATACGTCACCGATGCCGCCGGGATGAAGATCACCAGCATCCTTCAGGACTTCCCAAGCATCGCCCGCAGTCTGTCGGACTGCATGCTCGAAACGATCAGCAAGGATGCCGGCGTCGAGGTGGACGGGGACGCGTCTGATACGAATCCGGAGGTCCTCCGCGAAGGGCATGTGACGGATGAGGAGGCCAGCATGGTGGGAAACCTCAGCCACACGATTCCCATGAAGGTCAAGATCGGGCAGACCACGCGCTGGAACGAGGCCATCCGCGAGCTGCTGCTCGGTTCTCATCCTCAGACCGACTGAACCCCGCTATGCTGAATGGCTCATAGCGGGCTGGGCTTTTCATCTCTGCTGTCGAACCGGTTCGATACACTTTTCCGCATAGAAGTCATACACGAAGATGTGACCGTTTCGCGAACGAACAAGGAGGTCCGATGCTGAACAAAGTACAGCTCATCACCTATGCCAATCGATTGGGCGAAGGAACGATCGAGTCGATGACGAAGGAATTGCGCGGCAAATTCGCAGGAGCATACGAGGGTGTGCACATCCTTCCCTTCTTCACCCCGTTCGACGGTGCGGACGCCGGTTTCGACCCGATGGATCACACCGCGGTGGATCCGCGCCTGGGCTCCTGGGACGACGTAGCGGAACTTTCGCAGTCACACAGCATCATGGTCGATGCCATCGTGAACCACGTGAGTTGGAAGTCTGCCCAATTCCAGGATGTACTCGCCAAGGGCGAGGATTCGCCGTACTACCCGATGTTCCTCACGATGAGCTCCATCTTCCCGGATGGCGCGAGCGAAGAGGAGCTGACGAGCATATACCGCCCCCGCCCGGGTCTGCCCTTCACCCACTACGATTTCAATGGCACGACCAGACTGGTGTGGACGACCTTCACCCCGCAGCAGGTGGATGTCGATACGGATTCCGACGCAGGTTGGTCATATCTGATGTCGATCCTCGATAAGATGGCTCAATCCCATGTCTCCTCCCTTCGCCTCGATGCGGTTGGGTACGGTGCCAAGGAGGCGGGTACAAGCTGCTTCATGACTCCGAAGACCTTTGCGCTGATCGGGCGTCTTCGTGAGGAGGCGGCCAAACGAGGGCTCGAAATACTCATCGAAGTTCATTCCTATTACAAAAAGCAGGTTGAGATAGCCAGCAAGGTCGATTGGGTGTATGACTTCGCACTGCCGCCCCTGCTCCTGCATTCGCTCTTCACGGGAACGGTCAAGCCCCTGGCCGAGTGGGTGCGTATCCGTCCCACCAATGCCGTCACCGTGCTTGACACCCATGATGGCATCGGTGTGATTGATATCGGCCCTGACCAGATGGACCGTTCCAAGCAGGGTCTCATCAGCAACGAAGCCGTCGACCAACTCGTCGAAACGATTCATGAGCGGACGCATGGGCAAAGTGCCGAGGCCACCGGTGCGGCGGCATCGAATCTCGATCTGTACCAGGTCAACTCAACCTTCTACTCCGCCTTGGGAGCGAATGATCAGGAATACCTGGCCGCCCGGGCCGTGCAGTTCTTCCTTCCGGGAGTTCCGCAGGTCTACTATGTCGGTGCGCTTGCGGGCGAGAATGATATGGATCTGTTGAAGAAGACGAATAACGGTCGTGATATCAACCGTCATTATTACACCTCGGCCGAAATCGACGAGAATCTTCAGCGGCCGGTCGTGCAGGCCCTCAACGCCCTGTGCCGATTGCGCAACACGCTGGATGCCTTCGACGGAAGCTTCTCATATGAGGTGAAGGGCGAATCCATCGAACTCGCGTGGTCGGGTGCACACACCTCGGCGAAGCTGGTTTTTGCTCCTGGCAACGCGGACGCGATGTCCAGACTCGAATGGAACGACGGTTCCGCGGACCACAGCAGCAGTGATCTCTTGGCGGATCCACCACAGATAGATTGATGTCAAGGCGTCACCGTGAAGACGGTGGCGCCATTGTTTTGCAAGTGTAGGGGGTATCGTGTCACGCGGAACATGGAACAATAACGACAAGGAGGGCGACGCATCGCACAGGCGTGGCCCTGCGGACAAGGCCTCGGCCCAAGCCGAGACCCAAGGGATACGGATGTTTGCCGAGACGGCCCCGGTCGTGGCGGCCGCAGGAGCCGTATCCCCATCGCACTCGGTGGATTCCGCCATTCCCGATGCAAACTCGGCCTTCGTGGATATGCGCGATCCCATGGTGAGCGCGGATGGGCATCGTCCCAACAGTCGTGAGATCATCCGGCTGACCATCGGATTCACCTTGAGCGCCATAGCATGCGCGATTCCGTGGGTGGCCCTGAGTTCGCTGATCCTGCCGCAGCTCCTCGATCAGATCGATCCCAGCACCCGTGAGGCGATGATCGGCACGATCAATGCGGTCGGTTCCGTCGTCGCGCTGCTCTCCAATGTGGTGTTCGGCACCCTTTCGGATCTGACGCGTTCGCGCTTCGGCAGACGTTCGCCGTGGATCATCGGCGGTGGCCTGCTCACGGGTCTATGCATTTTCGGCATCGGATTCACCGATTCCCAGACCATGATCCTGGTGCTCTGGTGCACCGCGCAAATCGGATACAACATGATGCTGGCGCCTTTTGTGGCCACGATGTCCGATCGCGTGCCGGATAAGGTTCGCGGGACGGTTTCGGGATTCTATGGTGCGGGCATCGCGATCGGACAGACCTTGGGCTCGCTGATCGGTTCACAGCTCATCGGGCATATCCAGGGTGGCTTCTTCATGGGTGCAGCGGTTTTCGCCGTTATCGGCATAGTCACCGTACTGGTGTGGCCCCGTGAACGTTCAAGCGTGGATGTGGCCCGCGAGCCTTTCAGTTGGCGGATGCTGATGAACAGCTTCCGCCCCCCGCGCCATGCCCCCGACTTCTACTACGCCTTGTTCGGGCGGACGTTGATGATGGCCGGATACAACATGGTCACCATGTACCAGCTCTATATCGTCAAATACTATGTGCTGAAGGATTCGGGATTCGACGAATCCGATCTCGCAGGCCATGCGGCCTCGATCATCGCGACGATGTCGATCATCACCCTGGTCGTGTCTCTGGTGGCGGCAATGGTGGCGGGCCCCATCTCCGACAGGATGGGAATGCGCAAGGTGCCGATTTCCTTGGCAAGCTGTCTCTTCGCGGTCGGCGTGGCGATGCCCTGGGTCATGCCCAATCAGTTCGGGATGTATCTTTTCGCAGGAATCGCAGGCTTCGGCTACGGGGTCTATAACGCCATAGACCAGGCGCTGAATGTCGCGGTGCTGCCGAATCCGGAGGAGGCAGGCAAGGACCTGGGTATCCTCAATCTGGCGAACACCCTGTGCACGGTGCTCGGTTCGCTGCTGGCTTCGGGCGTGGTCCTGCTTTCCGGGCGCAACTACATGTGGATCTTCCCGACCGCGATCATCGTGGTGCTTCTTGCCGCATTGCTGATCATGCGCATCAGAAATGTGAAGTAGGGGGCTTCGGCCTCCCCGCCTCGACTGACGGCTATGTCCACTATGTGGACGAGCTCGGTGCTTGTCGGGCGACCCGGACCTAAGGTCTGTCTCAGTCCGGTTGAGAGACATCCGGTTATGAACGAAAGCGAGGTGTTGACATGATGAGGGCATATCTCCAGCATGTGGATAGCACCGTCGCGAACGTTCATGGTGAAGAGCTGCGAATTATTAGCCCGTCTTCGTTGGCGGACTGAAACAGCATTCCATACTGTTCGACCCCACCACGAAGAGCGGGGTTCTGAGCAGACCGGACGATTCATTTCATTCACATGTGCATGCATGTCATTGGCGTGTCCGTCATCATTCTCAGATTGAAACCCCGCTTTGCAAGCGGGGTTTTGTTGTATCGCAAGTCGGAATACGGCATGCGGTAACTGATGAGGAGATGACAAGGATGACAACAGTCGACGTTTCGGCTGACACGAGCCTTCCGCAGGCCGGCGAGGCCACCGCGGAAAAGGCGCCGAAGGCGGCAGGCCGTGTTGAAGGCGGCCCGGCATTCCGTGCGAAGATGTCCACGCTGGCCCGTGATTCGGTGAAAACCGTGATCGGCGCTTCGATGGTGGGCACGGCCATCGAATTCTATGACTTCTATGCGTATGGCACCGCCTCGGCGAATTACTTCCCCAAGATCTTCTTCCCTGAAGCCAACCCCACCGTGGGATTGCTGGCCTCATTGCTGACCTTCGCCATAGCCTTCATAGCCAGGCCCCTGGGATCCCTGCTGTTCGGACATTTCGGGGATCGCATGGGGCGGAAGACCACGCTGGTGGTCTCTTTGCTCTTGATGGGCTGCGCGACCGTGCTGATCGGCTGTCTGCCGACATACGGCACCTGGGGTCTGTTGTCTGTGGTGCTGTTGTGCGCCTGCCGCTTCGTGCAGGGCATCGGATTGGGCGGTGAATGGTCGGGCGCGGCCCTGGTCGCCACCGAGAACGCCCCGGCCGATCGCCGAGCGCTCTATGGTTCCTTCCCCGAGCTTGGAGCGCCGATCGGCTTCTTCCTGTCGAATGGCACCTTCTTCCTGCTGGAGATGTTCTGCACGCCACAGCAGATGCTGAGCTGGGGGTGGCGCGTGCCGTTCCTGCTTTCGGCGGTGCTGGTCGTCGTCGGTCTGACGATCCGTGTGCATATGGAGGAGACCCCGATATTCCGTATGGCGCTTGAGCAGCAGAAGGCCGTGAAGGCTCCTCTGGCCGAAGTCTTCCGCAGAAGCTGGAAACAGGTGCTGCAGGCGACCTTCCTGGTCGCGGTGACGTATACGCTGTTCTATACCCTGGCGACCTGGTCGCTTGCCTTCGGCACCAAAGCCAAGGGACAGGGCGGCGGTGGTCTGGGCTTCACCACTCAGGAGTATCTGCTGATGCTGATGGTGTCCATCGTGGTGTTCGCCGCGTTCATCGTGCTCTCCTGCGTGTACGCGGATCGTCTGGGGCGCCGCAGGGTGCTGGTTGCCAGCTCGGTGGCCTTGGTGGTGTTCAGCCTGCTGTTCCCCTACCTGCTGATGGGATATCGCAATTTCTTCCAGGTCATGGTCTTCCTCTGCGTCGGTTTCGCGCTGATGGGTGTGGCCTTCGGGCCCATCGGTGCCATGCTTCCCGAACTCTTCCCGACGAATGTGCGGTATTCGGGAGCCGGGATCGGCTATAACCTCGCCGCCATCGTGGGCGCCGCCTTCGTGCCGACGATAGCCACCTGGCTGTCCTCGCATTGGGGTGTGCGCTCGGTCGGCCTGTATCTGGCCTTCATGGCGCTCTGCTGCCTCGTTGCGGTGCTCAGCTGCCGTGAGACCAAGGATGTCGATTTCAGTCGTTAGATGTCATCGATCATGAACGCCGCCGGCGTTTAGGGAATGGGGTTCGCCAATGTAAATCAGTGTGAAGAGGAACAACATGCAGCACAAAGCACGAAATCCGCGCAATACAGTCGACCCGTAATAGTCCACACAATGAACCTGGGCGGGTGCATGGCGGTGAGTCAGGTAGAATCGACTACGGCTACCATCAAAGACTTTATTTCGGTGGAGTCGAACGAGACAAAATCTCGGGGTTTCCACCGATCAACAGCGACTGTAAGTACACAACAACAAACGGCATGGCAGCAACCGTATTTCTGCCGGTAAAAATAAATAAGGAGTAGTGCATTCATAATGGCAGCACAAATCTGGTATGAACAGGATGGCGATCTTTCGGTGCTTCAGGGCAAGAAAGTGGCCATCATCGGCTACGGCTCGCAGGGTCACGCCCACGCGCTGAACCTCAGGGATTCCGGTGTGGATGTGGTCGTCGGACTACGCCCGAACTCGAAGTCCGTTGAGTTCGCCAAGGAGCAGGGCCTTGAGGTCAAGTCCGTTCCCGAAGCTAGCGCCGAGGCTGATGTGATCATGATTCTGGCGCCTGATCAGTACCAGCGTACGATCTGGACGAACGACATCGAGCCGAACATCAAGGAAGGCGCAGCAGTCGCCTTTGCCCACGGCTTCAACATCCACTACGGCTATATCAAGCCATCAGCGGATCATCCCGTCTTCATGGTCGCGCCTAAGGGCCCGGGCCATATCGTCCGTCGTGAGTACGCTGCGGGACGCGGCGTGCCTGTGGTCGTCGCCGTGGAGCAGGATCCACGTGGGGACGGCTGGGACATCACCCTGGCTTATGCCAAGGCTCTGGGCGCTCTGCGCGCAGGTGCGATCAAAACGACCTTCAAGGAAGAGACCGAGACCGATCTCTTCGGCGAGCAGGACGTGCTCATGGGTGGCATCAACCATCTGGTCGAGTGCGGCTTCGAAGTGCTGACCGAGGCTGGATACCAGCCGGAGATCGCCTACTTCGAGGTCTGCCACGAGCTGAAGATGCTCGTTGACCTGATGAACGAGGGTGGCCTGAACAAGGCTCGTTGGAGCTGCTCCGACACCGCCCAGTATGGTGATTACATCTCCAAGGTCGTCGACGATTCCACCAAGGATCGTATGCGCTACCAGCTGGGACGCATCCAGGACGGCTCCTTCGCCAAGGAATTCATCGACGATCAGGATGCGGGTGCTCCCAAGTTCAAGGAACTGCAGGAGAAGTACTCCCACGAGAAGATCGAGGAAGTCGGACCGAAACTGCGCGCCATGTTCTCCTGGAACAAGGGTGAGGCTGCGGATGCTGATGAGGCTCAGTCCTTCACCGGCAAGATCGCACGCGCACAGGTTCAGTAATATCTGATCCGGCGGATGTCGGGAATGGGCTGTAGCCGATTCCCGACAAGGCAGGATCCCATTCGCAGATGGTTCGATCCATCTGGCTCTCGTAGCATGTAGGCCACAACCCCAGGGTTGTGGCCTACATGTGTTTTACATGATGCACGGCCTACCTCTGATGCGAGACGATGCCGGAGATGTGAAGCGCCGTCCTCTGCCATACGACAAGGGAGTCGCCCGCGCCCCTGCGACATGCTTCATCTCTCGGATGGCCGAAGATGTGGATGTCCTTGCAACTGGGGCTTCGCATGGGGTATGCCATGCAGGGCCCGTACGCCGCTGCGCGATAATTGGCGCGCCGCGCAAAGGATCATGATTCCAGCAGCCATAAGCAGGCTCCCGATCGCCAGCGGCCAGACAATGCCGCTTCCGGTATCGCTCAGTCTCCCCGCCGGGGTCGAATGTGTCTTTTGCCCTGCGGCCCGCACCGTGGCTTGCTTGGCGTCGGATGTTCCTGACGAAGGCGTCGTATCCGATGCGGAGCTGCCGGTGCCGTCACCCTGTCCGGCGATATTGCCTGCGGAACCCGTCTGGGTCGGGCTGGTACCTGGGTCCGGGGTGGGGGAGGGTTGCGCATCCGCGCCGTTGATGGTGTTCAGCGTATACGCCAATGCGTTGTGACCATCGGTGCTCACCTGAATGGTGGATTGCTTATCCGTGGACAGGCGGAGCATGGTGTAGGTCCGTCCGCTGCCCTGTACCGTGAATTCCACGCTGCTCTGATCCTGCAGGATCTGCATGGTGAGTGAGCGGGGTGAGGCGTTCCCGGCGGACGCGGCGATGACCTTGGTGTATTCGTATACGCCATCGCCATCCGTCAGCCTGCTGGTCGAGCGGGTGACGGTATAGGTGGCGGTGTCGGCATCATAGACGATGGTCGCCGATGAGTCCGCCTGCACCAGGTTCACGGTGATGTGACCATCCACGGAGGTATCCTCATCGGTATTGGTGAAGGTCAGTTCCGCCTTCTGCCAGGATGGACGCGTGATGTTCAGCAGTTCCTGGCTTCCTGCGGCGCTGCTGGCATTGCCGGTCAAGGCTGTGTCGAACAGTGCTGTCGGCTCCACGAAAGTGCTGGCGAGTGTGTAATCTCCGGAGACGCCGCTTAATGTCAGACGGCGGGCCAGGCTTATCGAACCGAGTTTGTAGGTGATGCCGTTATCGTCGCTGATGTCTTTGGCGGAATATCCCCAGTTGCCCATCCACGCCAGTGAGGTGATCTGTGTTTCGCTGTCCTGGATGAAATTGGCGCCGTAATAGTCGGAACCGTCATCAACCCGTTTGGGCTGCTGCTCGCCCACGAAGACGTGATCCGCATCCAGATGCCCGACCATATAGTACGTTCCCGTGGTGCTTCCGTACTGATAGCCATTGGCACCGAAGAAGAGCAGGGTTTTCTCCTCGCCGGTGATCGGATCTTTGAGCGTTTTGATGTTCGGGCATTCGATGCTTCCGAGATCCTTGCCGTTGAGAGCGCCGGCGTTCAGTATCGTAGCGCCCACGTATGCAAACGTGATGCCGTCCTTGCTGGCGTAGGTGCCGATTTTATCTCCTTCGGCGAGGTACATCATCATGGTCCG
This sequence comes from Bifidobacterium psychraerophilum, assembly GCF_000741705.1. GTDB lineage: Bacteria > Actinomycetota > Actinomycetes > Actinomycetales > Bifidobacteriaceae > Bombiscardovia > Bombiscardovia psychraerophila. The sequence goes on from NZ_JGZI01000008.1 coordinate 279,660, forward strand.
GGATTCGGAATCATAGAGCATGTATGGGTCGCGGAAATCGGTGTGGTCATTTGGGGCGCTCATGATCGCCGAGTCGCGGTAGGGCTCGAAACTCATCCCCCCGTCCGTCGAGTACGCCACGAATTGCTTCTGGACACCCTCAATATAGCTGGTGAAGTAAGCGACGAGGGCGTCTTCGGGCAGATCAGCGAAGAAGCCCTGCCTGTTGTCGATGATGGTGCCTGTGGCCATCGAGAACCACACCCCGTTGAACTTCGGTATGGAGACGCCCACATCGGTGTAATGCACGAAGTCCTTGGTCTTGACGTGGTACCACACGGTTCCGTCGCCATCGTGCTTGTACATTGGGTTCTGGATGTACATGAAGTGGTAGTACCCGTCATCGCCCTTCCAGATGCTCTGAATATCATTCAAAAAGCCTTGTGGGGTGTTGTAATGGTAGAACTGGTCGAATTGGCTGCTGGTGAGCCCTGATGCCACGGTGTTCTGCGTCATCGTCGCCTCGCCTCCTCCATTGCTCTCGCTCGCGACTGCCCGTGGAGCCGATGCGATGCCCATGCCCAGAGCGGTCATCAGGCATAGGACGCTTGCGATGATCCTTCGTATGGCTAGGGCCCTTGCGGTGCCGGCCATCGTAGCCGGTGCGGCAATGGCTGCTCCCGCCGGAAGGTTCGTGTCTAGGGGCTTTCGCCCCGTATCTGTGTTTGACGGCATGGTGTTCATATATGGGTCTCCCGAAGAAATGCAACAGCGTTGTTGCAGATGCGCTTTCGGCATCAAGGGGAACTCTATTGCGTCAAACGTTTGACGGCAAATTCATGCAAGGCGGGGCACGATCATTCCCGGCCATGCCCCCTCAGATCTTCGGGGTGCGCATGGAGTGGCGGCGCCGTCGAAACTCGAATGCGCAGAGCAATGAGAGCAGCCATAACGGGCCGATGATCACGGCTACGCGATAACTTGGCGAGAAGCACATCAGTACCACCACCAGAGCCAGAAATACCAACACGATCCAAGGCGTGATCCGCGGCCAGGGGAGTTTGAATCGGATGCGCCCCAAGGCGTCCTCTCCCCGGATTCCGGCCAGTTCGCCCGGTCCTTCACCGGCGGATACATGTCTGCGGAACTTGCTTTCGGTAATCATGATGATGGACCAGTTGATGATTCCCGCAATCGTCGCGATGGACATCAGATAATTGAATGCGAAATCCGGCCAGAGGAATACGATCACCACCGCGACCGCGGTTATCGCCGCCGAGGTCAGGACTCCTGCGGTCGGGACGCCGTTGCGGGAGAGACGTGCGAGGTAGGTTGGGGCGTTCCCCTGTCGTGCGAGCGAGAACAGCATGCGGGAATTGGCGTACAGCCCTGAGTTATACACGCTCATCACAGCCGTCAGGCAGACGATGTTGAGGATTCCTGCGGCCGCATGGATCCCCACGGAATCAAAGATCTGTACGAATGGGCTGACCACGACCCCGTGGGCATTGGGCACCCCGATGCTGTTCCACGGCACGACGGCCATGATGATGCCGAGCGCCCCGATGTAAAACAGCAAGATGCGCCAGATGATGTCGTTGGTGGCTTTCGGGATGCTGCGCCGCGGATCGGCTGCCTCACCTGCGGTGATCCCGATGAGTTCGGTGCCGCCGAAGCTGAACATGACGACCGTGAGCGCCATCAGCAGGCCTGACCACTGGCCGTCGCCTGTCCGGCTGAGCAGACCATGCGGCAACACCCCGCCGTCCACCGTGAACCAGTTGGCGAAGGATGCGGGAACGCCGCTAAGAGTGTGTAAACCCAGCAGCAGCACCGCTACGCCCCCGGCGATCATGGCCAGAACCGCGACGATTTTGATGATGGCGAACCAGAATTCGAATTCGCCGAAACGGCTGACCCCCAGCAGGTTGACGCCTGTGATGACGACGAGGAAGACCGCGGCGGAAAGCCATGCCGGAATCGAGGGGAACCAGTAGTTCACGAATGAGCCGACCACGGAGAGCTCGACCATCGACACCAGGACATAGTTGAACCAGTAGTTCCATCCCGAAATGAAGCCCGCCCGTTGTGACCAATACCGGCTGGCATAGTAGCTGAATGCCCCGGCCTTCGGATCCTCAACGCTCATCTCCCCAAGCGCCCGCACGATTAGGAAGATGATGCCTCCGCCAATCAGATAGGCCAGAAGAATCGACGGCCCCGCCAGCGAAATCGATTCGCTTGACCCATAGAACAAACCTGTGCCTATGGCGCCTCCGAGCGCAATCAGCTGTATATGGCGGTTCTTGAGTGTGCGCCTCAGCTCCTTGCGTGCATCGTCGTCTTGTTCGATGCTGCCGATGCTGCGCTTCGTCGTGTCCCGATCGTCGGATTCCACCATGCTCCCCCCGGATGCCGGTCATATGCTCCCTGGCATGTGGCCTAGGATTTCTGAACAGGTCCGCGCTCGCGGCATGTGGCGATGGCGACCTGATCCGAATGCTCTTGAAGCTTAGTCGCTTGCCGGGCCAGAGTGCGGTTTTCTATGCTTATCATGGAGAAAGCAGTGATAATACGCACCACTGAGCGCCAAGGAGGCTGCGTTGTCCTACATTCAATTCGACCATGTGGTCAAGGAATACCCATCGGGTGAAGAGAGCATCAGAGCCCTCGACGATGCCAGTTTCACGGCGGACAAAGGCGGTCTGACCATTATCCTCGGAGCCTCGGGTGCGGGCAAGACCACGGCGCTGAACATCCTCGGAGGCATGGATACCCTGAGCTCCGGAACCGTGAAGGTCGACGGCCGGGATATCTCCGGGTTGTCCCGCAAGGAACAGACACTGTACAGGCGCAGCGATATCGGATTCGTCTTCCAGTTCTACAATCTTGTGGCCAGTCTGACGGCCTTGGAGAACGTGGAGCTGGCCTCTCAGATATGTCCGGACCATTTCGACCCCAGAGAGACTCTGGAGAAGGTTGGTCTGGGCAACAGACTCGATAACTTCCCCAGTCAGCTCTCGGGAGGTGAGCAGCAGCGTGTCGCCATAGCCCGGGCAATCGCCAAGCGTCCGAAACTCCTGCTCTGCGACGAACCGACAGGCGCCTTGGACTATGTCACAGGCAAACAGATCCTGCAGCTCCTGCAGGATATCAGCCAACGTGAGGGCATGACGGTCGTCATCATCACGCATAACACCGCGATCTCCGCAATGGCGGATAAGGTCATTCATTTCCGCAGTGGCCGCGTCTACAACAGCACCGACAATCCGCGGCCGCTTCCTGTTGCCGAAATCGAATGGTAAGTGATGATATGAGTGGTGACGGCCATCGAACTCGTATGAGCTCGGCTTTGCTGAAGGACACCTGGCGTACTTCGGTGAGGAACTGGAAACGATTCTTTTCGATCGTAGTGATCACGACGCTTGGTGTTGCGGTGCTCACGGGCATCTACGCCGGGTGCCGGGATATGCTCTTATCGGCCGACCGCTTCTACGACGCGCAAGGGCTTTTCGATATCCAGGTGGTCTCATCCGCAGGCCTGACCGATGACGATGTGACGGCGCTCAGCAAGGTCGAAGGCGTGCAGACGGTCCAGGCGGAGATGTCCGCCTCCGTGAACACGGATGTCGCCGGTACCAGTAAAAGCGCGACGATCAATCGGATCGGTGGCCAGGGTCTGAACAAGAGCTATCTTCAGGAAGGTGTGCTGCCATCGAAATCGGGACAGATAGCGGTAACGCGGCAGTTCATCGTCGACAGTGGCCTGCATATCGGGGATACCCTTGACGTCACTGCTTCGGATACCGACTCCTCATCGGGCGCGGCCTCCGCGCAGGGAGAGCCGGTGTTCCCCGGCAGCTACACCATTACCGCAGTGGTGCTCGATCCCAGCGACATAGCGAATCCGGAAGGATACAGCACAGGTGCCTTCCGCTCGAACGATGCCGAAAGCTACGCCTTCTTCGTGTCTTCCTCGAGCATGGAGGGGTCGCTGTACACTGCGATTTCCCTGAGGGTCTCGGACGCTGAACAGCTCGACACCTTCTCTGATGAGTACAGTGCAAAAGTGCAGCAGGTCGTCAGTCGTATAGAGGATTCGGTGGCCCCGGAGCGTCAGCGCGCCAGGGAGCGGCAACTCACAGCCCAAGTGCAGGAGGCCCAACGGCAAGCGGCCGCGGACTCCGTTTCGGATGCAACAGGGCGGTCATCAGCAGAGGCAAGTGATGAATCGCTTTCCATCCCGACGGTGCAGTGGCACGTGCAGAACAGATCGTCGATCACTACCTACTCGAATCTGAAAAGCGATCTGAGCTCGATTGAATCCATAGGTCGTGCATTCCCGGTGGTGTTCCTCGCGGTGGCGATCCTGATGAGCCTGACCGCTATGACGCGCATGGTCGAGGAAGACCGTGGGCTGATCGGCACCTACCTTGGTTTGGGATACGGCAAAATCGCCATCATCACGCGATATGTCGGCTTCGCGCTTGCGGCGTGCCTGCTGGGAGGGGTGTTGGGCAATATCGTCGGTTTCGTCGGCATCCCGGTCTTCCTGATGCAGGTGCTCAAAGGGCTATACGTCATACCCGACGTGTCACTGTCCTTCGATCCGGCGTACGGTCTGGGAGGTGTCGCGCTGTTCACGGTGGGAGTCGTCGTCTCGACCCTGCTGGCTTGCAGGGGGGAGACGAGTCTGACACCTGCGCAGCTGATGCGTCCGAAATCTCCGAAGGCCGGTTCACGCGTGTTTCTGGAGCGCTTCACCTGGGTGTGGGGGAGAATGAGCTTCCTCAACAAGGTGACCGTACGCAACCTGTTCCGATTCAAAAGCCGTCTGCTGATGACGGTCGGTGGCATCGCCGGGTGCACGGCTCTGATCGTCTGCGGTTTCGCCATCAACGACACGGTGCAGACCTTGGGATCCAAGCAGTATTCGGATATTGACCGATACGATCTGCTCAGTGTCGCCGCATCCGATGAGACGGCCGCCGCGATGAAAGAGCGCCTTGCCGATGACGGGAAGGTGAAGAGTTCCGTGGAGGTCCGGGTCGGCAGCGCGGAAATGCTCAACGCCGAGGGGAACAGCGAATCCATACAGCTGATCGTCGTCCCTGATGGGCAGGATATCGCTCCGATGGTGGATCTGCGCCCCGCGAGTCAGGGTTTGGGCCGGATGTTCGGCTTCGCCAAAGCTCCTTCGGAACGACCACGCTTGACCTTGGGCGACGATGGGATTCTGGTGGCGCAAAGCGCCGCCAACGCCATGGGCATATCCGGCAACAGCACGGTCTCCCTGCGCGCGGACGGCCTTGACCAGCAGAAGGTCAAGGTGCAGGCGGTGTTCCGCAATGTCATCGGAAGCGATGTCTTCATATCCCAGAGCCTGTATGAGTCGAGTTTTGGCGTGAAGGAGGCGGGATTCGTCACCAACGCGGTGATGGCCACACTCAACGGTGATGAGGATTCACAGATCAGTTATGCGCAGCGGTTGGTGAAGTCTTCGGATGTGGCCTCTGCTATCAGCACCGCGGATATGGAACGCAGCTTCGCATTCGATTTGATGAGTGCGGTTGTCGCTCTGATCGTTGTGCTCGCGGGCTGCCTGGCACTGGTGGTGCTGTTCACGCTTGCCAGCACCAATGTATCCGAACGGGTTCGTGAGATGGCCACGCTCAAGGTTCTGGGATTCACGGACCGTGAGATCCATCTGTACGTCAACAAGGAGATGCTGATACTGACCCTGCTCGGCACTCTGCTGGGATTGCCGCTCGGTCGGGTGGTCGGAGGCATGCTCACAGGAGTGCTCGATATGCCGGGAATGTTCTTCGAAGTCGAAATCAATTGGGTCAGCTATGTGATTTCGGCCGCGGCCACCTTGTTCTTCGCCTTCATCGTGCAGTTCAGCACCAACATGGTGCTGAACAGAATCGATCCGGTGGGCTCACTGAAAAGCGTGGAATGAGGACGCCCATTCCCACGGGCCTGTTCCGCCCCGTTCCTGTCAGGCGGTGAACAGACGTCCGGGGAAGTCGCGCGATAGCAGCGCACTCCGATCGGAGAGCACCACCGCGCACTCGAATTCGAATGATTCGGCGAGGCTTGAGGGGTCGCAGACGAACAATGCGGTGGAAAGACCGTCCGCCAGTGCTGTGGGGAAGGCTTCGATGCCGACGGCACCGTTTGCGTGGTCACGTGAAGCGGAATCCGACGAGGTGCGTTGCGTCACCCATGTGGCCGCCACTTCATTGGCGGGCATTCCATCTATCGCATTGAGCAGATGATGCATCATCACAGGGCCGCCTTCGCAGTCAGATGTATCGCTCCCGTCGGCCTTCTCGCCCGGGACGGTCCATCTGCGTCTGCTGGGAGCCGAGGCGCATAGCGAGGCATGCGTCAGATTCGCCATGCCGACCGCTTCATCCTCGTTGAAGGGGTCCTCAAGCGCGACACGTACCGCATCGAGGCATTCGATACGCAAATCCCCGCCCGCGTCAATGAGATAGTGGTCATGTCGCTCCGCACAGGCTGCAGCCAGCAGATCCACCATGAAACCCTTGCCTGCAGCGCCAAAATCAAGGTGGAGGGCTTGTCGGGTGATCAGGGTCGTGCCATGCCTGGTAACAGCCTCGCCCCAATTGGCGCGTCCGTGTATGGCGCCGACCGCATCACGGGCGTGTGGAATGGCATGGAAAGCGAGGTCCGGACCGTAACCGAGCTTCACCAGGTCAGAGCCGACCAAGGGGTCGATGGCACCGTGCGTCGCATCGAATAATCCGTCATACATCTCAAATAGTGGAGCCAGGTAGTCGGGGAAGTCGAAACTGCCTCCATGCTGCGCGCGGGACATCGTGCTGAGCAGTGAATCCTCGCGAAAGCGCGAGAGCACCGCTTCGTAGTCCTCGATCATCAGACGGAGCCGTTCATACAGGTCATCGTCGATTGGCCGCGCGGTATGCATTACGATGCCCGTGCCTAGTGCTTCCGGGAAAACGGACGCATGCTGGAGGTCTTGAACGGAATCGGCCCCGGCCTCTTCGGCGCTCCTCTGACGATGTTGCATACAGGACACTGTACTCATCGAGAGGGGATGGACGATGGTCGCACCGATACGTCAACTCGTCAAAAATTCATTTTATACACCACAATTTTGGGAAAAACAAGACTGCACTTTATGCTAATTTTCAGCTACATTGCATACTGGTGATTTTCTCACGTCAATTCCCTCACTGAATACGGAAAGTGTTGCAGCATGCAATCTCGCATATTCAAGACCGTGCGACGCCCTGTTGCGCTGTTTGCTTTGCTGGTCGCGTTCATCGCGATGTCATCGCTCTGTCTGCCCCAGGCATCCGCGGCGGACGCCGACGGCGGCGATTACTCCAGCTGGAGCGAAATCGCGACGACGACGAATGCGCAGCTTGCCAAAGCGGAAGAGAGCTACGCCGGCGGTGATACCGCAGGTGCTTCCTCGAAATTCAGTGCAGCCTACAACAGCGTGTATGTGGCCTCTAATTTCGCGAAGGTCGTCAATGACACACTTGGCGCGAACAGTCAGCAGAGTTTGCAGCAGCAGTTCCAGGCGATAGAACAGCTTTCCTATACGACCGGCAATACCGAGGCCATCAGCTCGAAGCTTTCCGCATTGCAGACGGATCTTCTTGCCAGTGCGCGGCAATTGGACCAGGAGGCGAATCTCTCCAATCCAAAGGTCTATGCCGAAAACCTGAACAAACAGATCGAGGAACAGCGCAAAAAACTCGATGCGGCCAAAAAGAACAAGAACACCGGCAGGGGTGATCAAAGCTGGTCCGAGGTGGCCGATCAGATGACCGCCCTGCTGGACAAGGCCTCCAAAGCCTCCGCGGCTGGTGATGGGCGTCAAGGTTCCGATCTGGTCAATGAAGCGTATTACCAGTATTACGAGAAACTCGGTTTTGAGAAAACGGTGATGAACGCCATCAGCGGCCGCCGTGTCTCACAGGTGGAGTACCAGTTCAAAGAGACGCGCATGGCCATGGTCCAAGGGGAGTCGGACAGCAAGGTACAGGGCCTTGTCGATGATCTCAAGACCATGATCGTTGAGGATGCCAAAACCTTGGACGGTGGTGCCGCGGGAGACGTGAATCCGATGACCGCATTCTTCACCAGCGCCTTCGGGCAGGCCTTCGTGGTCCTGCTGCGTGAGGGGCTTGAGGCTTTGCTTGTGGTTGCCGCGATCATCGCCTACCTGGTAAAAGCCGGTCATGGCAATAAGGTCCGCTACATTTACTGGGGTGTCGTCGCAGGTCTTATCGGCAGCGCGTTGATGGCCCTGCTGTTCACATTCGTATTCAATTCGGCGGGTGCCCATCAGGAGATGCTGGAGGGGATCACCGCACTGATCGCGATGGTGATGCTGCTCTACACCAGTAATTGGATGCTTTCGAAGTCATCGGTGGATTCATGGAACAGCTATATCAAGGAGAAAACGGTGGCCGCCGTATCCACGGGCAGCGTGGTATCCCTGGCCTTGCTCTCCTTCCTGGCGGTATTCCGCGAGGGTGCTGAAACGGTGATGTTCTATCAGGCGATCTTCACGATGGCGCCAAGTGGCAGTAGGGAGATCTGGATGGGCTTTGCCGCCGCCGCGGTGGTGCTGGTCCTCTTGTTCCTGTTGATCCGCTTCACCTCCGTGAAGATTCCGATTCGTCCCTTCTTCATGATCACCAGTGCCCTGATGGCGGTTATGGTGGTGATTTTCGCGGGAGGCGGCGTACACGCCCTGATTGAGGGAGACATCGTTCCCGCCACCTATCTGCCGGCGGTGCCGACGAATGACTGGATCGGTCTGTATCCATATGCGCAGACTGTGGCCGCGCAGATCATCGCGCTCGTGGTCGTCGTGCTGCTGTTCGTGGTTTCGGTCTTCCGCCAACGACGCGTGCATGCCGCGGCCGTCGCGGGAGCCCAGGCCGTCGATGCGGGCGCAGCCGCGGATACGGCACATCACGGCGATGCGGACGCAAAGTAAATCTTCCCTCCATAATTCAACATCCTCACATACCAAGGAACAAAGGAAAGAGAACATGAAACAACACAAGCAACTCATGGCTGTGGCGGCGTTGGTGCTGTCCGGCGCGTTGGCCTTGTCCGGATGCGGAAGCTCCAACAGCTCATCGGGCACTTCCAAGGCCGCCGACGCTTCGGACACCTCCTCATCAAGCGATTCGGGCGCGGGATTCGAAGAGGTTCCCATCGGGGACGACCAGCAGAAGGGGCCTCTGAACATCGGCACGGTGTTCTTCCAGCCCGTTGATATGGAACCGGCCGGTATGGGTCTGGCAGCCGCTGATTCCAACATGCACCTCGAGGCGGATATCCACGCTCTGGCGAACAACAATCTGGGATATGCCAAAGGCGAGTTCGTCCCTGATCTGACGGTGAACTACACGATCACCGATGAATCCGATGCGAGTAATACGCAGTCGGGAACCTTCATGCAGATGAACGCTTCCGATGGTCCTCATTACGGTGCCAATATCAAGCTTGCGAAAGCCGGAACCTACAAGCTCACCTACAAGATCGACTCGCCGGAGAAGAAGGGCTGGATGCTGCACGTCGATCCGGAGACCGGTGTCACCGGCAAGTTCTGGACGGACCCCATAACCGTCTCCTGGGATTGGGACTACACCCCCCACGAATGGTAGAGGTATGACCGAAGAGGGATGATTGCCTGGTAATCAGACTCGGCGAGACTTTCGCTTGTTATTGCACCGCATACTGCAGCCAACTGGGATAATCATCGTTTTCCACCCTTCCCCATATGAATGCGACAGCATAAAATCGGGAAGGGTTCCTTCGTGAGTTCGTAACAATCAAAACCCGCCAAGATAGGGGAGCAGGGCACAGATGCTTGAACAGTTCGTGACCGTGTTACCGGGGACACTGGGACCCGCGTTGCTGGTGATGAGTGTGAGCGCCATGCTCCGCGTCGGTGAGGGCAGGGAAAAACCCCGTAGTTCCTCGTGGCGTCTGTATGGTCTGATCGTCGGCATCCTTGGGGCTGTGGTCTTCGCGGCCCTCCGCGCGAGCGCCGTGATCAACCAGCGCACGGTGGTGAATTATCCGACCCTGGTATGCTGCGTGATTGCCGATATCGCCCTTTTCGTGGTGCTGATAAACGCGAAGCGCACCACGTCCCATTGGGCGGAACATCCACGTCGTATGGACATGGCCAACGGCATAGCCGCAATCGCCTTGGCGCTGACCGTTTTCCGCGCCCTTCCCGACGTCATCCTGGAGCTGACGATCTTCGTGGAACCGGGGGATCCGGTATTCACATCGGATATGCTGCTCCGTGCACTCGGATTCCTGCTGGGTCTGGCGGCATCGGTCATCGTCGCGTATATTGTGCGTTCCTTGCGTTCGACGGCCTATGCCTGGTCCTTCAATCTCGCGGCGCTCATCCTGCTGGTGCTGGTGTTCGTGCAGCACCTCACATCCTTGTTCACGGTGATGCAGTCCACCGGAGACCTGATGTTGCACGGTCTGACTTTCAAACTGCTGGTCTGGTTCATCAACCACGGGACCCCGATCATCATCGCCCAGCTCGCCGTTTTCCTGATTCCCGCCGTCGCATCGATCGTTGCGGGCTTCCGTATGCCTTTGGTCGGCGAGAACAATGCCGTCGTGCGGACACACGCTGCATTCAGACGCAGAGCCAAGGCCGCCGGAGTCTGGACCATACTCGCCGTCATTGGTGTGACCGTCGCGTTGACCTACGGCGTTGCCCAGACCAACAAGGTGCCGGTTCTTTCCCCTCCCGAATCGTATTCACTCTCAAAGGACGGGGACGTGGCCACCATCTCCTTCTCACAGCTTGCGGACGGGCATCTGCATCGCTTCGAATACAAGGCCAAGGACGGAACCGTCATGCGCTTCATCATCATCAAGAAGAACGGAGGGGCCTACGGAGTGGGTCTGGATGCTTGTGACAACTGCGGGGATGCCGGATACTACGAAAAGGATGGCAAGATCATCTGCAAACGATGCGATGTCGCCATCAATCTCGCTACGATCGGTTTCTCCGGTGGATGCAACCCCATACCTTTCCCCTATCAGGCCGGGCATGGTTCGATTACGATCCAGACCTCGGATCTTGATGCTTTGTCAAGCCATTTTCAGAGCTGACGGGAAGTGATGGCATGTTCCTCAATCGCATGGTGTTTCGTTCGCTGAGCAGGCAGCTGAGCAGACGCATCCTCATCGCCGTGAGCGTCGGTCTCTCGGCATGCGTCTCGGTTGCCATGCTGGGGGTGGTCTTCGATGTCGGGGACAAGCTGAATGCGGAGCTCTCGACCTATGGATCGAATATCGTCGTTCAGCCCAAATCGGATGCCGTCGTCTCGGACCTGTATTCCGCAAACGACGCGGACTCATCGGGAAGCGCCTTGGATTCCGATCCCGCATCCTTCATCAAGGAATCGGATATTCCGAAGATCAAAACGATTTTCTGGGCATACAACATCACCGATTTCGCACCCCAGCTCAATACGCATGCGAAGGTGGGGGTGAATTGCGGCGGCGATTCATCCGGTGCGGCCTGCCATTCGGTTTCCGCTCCCCTGGTGGGCACATGGTTCCATAAGAAGATCACCGCATCCACCGGGGAATCATCAACGGTGGGTGTTCAGGGGATGCGATCATGGTGGAAGCTGACCGGTTCATGGGCGAAAGACGACAGCGACCAGGCGATGATCGGCAGCACGCTCGCGAAAGAGCTGGGTGCCGCTGTCGGAGACACCTTGACCGTGGGCAAAGGGAACGCCACACAGCAACTCAGGATAAGCGGCATATTTGATTCAGGGGATGACGATAACGGCGCGGTCTACCTATCGTCCTCTGCCGTGCAGCAGTTGGCGGGTCTGCCGGACCAGGTGGATCGCGTCGAGGTGAAGGCACTGACCACGCCGGAAAACGATCTGGCGCGCAAAGCAGCCCGCAATCCCGGCGCATTGTCCCAGGCGGATTGGGAGACCTGGTATTGCACGGCATATCCATCCTCGATCGCCTACCAGATCGAAGAGGTGATCCCCGGATCGGTGGCGAAACAGGTGCGTCAGGTCGCCGCGCTGCAGGGTGATGTGATGCAGAAGACGCAGGCGGTCATGATTCTGATGACGGCGTTGAGCCTGATCGCTGCGGCAATTGCCGTCGCCAATCTGATGGCGGCAGCGATCGCGGAGCGCTCCTCCGAATTCGCTCTGTTGAAAGCCATAGGAGCGACTGATGCATCGGTAAGCAGACTGGTGGTTATGGAGACCGCCTCGGTCAGCCTGTTTGGTGCGCTGATAGGGGCGGGGCTCGGGTCGGCGGCGGCCCAGGTCGTGGGGCACGTGGTGTTCGGATCAGGTATCACGATGCGACCGATGGTCTTCGTGCTGGTCTTTGTCCTGTTGGCGGTCACCGTTCTTGCGGCATCGCTGTCAGGGATTCGATCGATTCTCAGGTTGCGGCCTGCGGAGGTGCTACATGGCAGGTAAATCCAGAGGAGGGAAGATGAAGGGGCGTCGCGGACGTTTCGGCATGGGAACGATGACCAATGGTCGGATGTTCACCATCATGATTCTGAGCGCTGTGTTCCGCAGGCGTTCGCGTGCGGTGATGGCGGTCATCGCATCCACGGTCGGCGCGGCGACGCTCTTCTGCCTTGCGGCCGTGTGCATCGCGGTACCCCAGCAGATGAGTGAGGATATGCGTTCCTATGGTGCGAATCTGATTGTGACACCTGTGGAAAGCGCTTCCTCTTCCGCAAACGGTGTCGATGCCGCGATGGTCACCCATACCACTGAAATGGTTGAAGCGAAGACTCCGGCCAAGGTGGCCACCTATCGCTACGAGACCGTGCGCATCAATTCCGCCTCATACATCATGGCGGGAATCGACTCGGCCAAGGTGAAAGCCATCAACCATCACTGGAGCGTCCAGGGGAGTTGGCCGGCACCGGGCAAGGTGATGGTCGGCAGTGATGTCGCCTCGGCACTCGGTCTGAAAATCGGTGGTGACATCACCATCGCCTATCGCGCCGCGGACAACGGTGGCGGAGCCTCGGGAGCTTCTGCTTCGGCGTCGTCATCGGCCTCATCCACGGCGGCTCCTTCGGCGAGCAGCAAGGACGGCAGGGTCTCAACCGACATCCTGGAGGAAGGCGGCACCAGCTTCACCGTTGGTGGCATCGTCGACACCGGCGGTTCCGAGGATGAGATTGTGTATGCGACGGCGGCCGACCTCGACAAGCTCGCCGGAGGCGCACGTGGTGCTGATCTAATCGAATATTCGGCAGAGGCTTCCGGATCGGCGCTGCAATCCATAGCCGACAGCATCAACGCGATGACCAGCATGGGCGTCAAGGCCCAGACGGTCACCAAAATCAACACAGCCAACAGCAGGATCATCACCATGTTACAGACCTTGTTCTGGTTGGTTTCGGTCGTGGTGCTCGTGCTCACCTTCGTGGGCGTTGGCACGACGATGACCTCGATCGTCTCCCAACGCCGTAACGAAATCGGATTACGGAAGGCGCTCGGGGCCCCATCGGCTGGTGTCGGCACCGAATTTTACGCGGAATCCCCGATGTATGGCCTTTTCGGCGGAGTGTTGGGTACCGTGCTCGGCTACGGTCTGGCCCGCGTACTGTGCGCGATGGTGTTTGAGCGCGCCTTGCCCATGAACTGGCCTTTGGCCGCCGTCTCGGTGCTCTGCAGCATCTTCATAGCCGTCATCGCGACGATCCGCCCGGTAAGGAAGGCATCTCGAATCGATCCGGCGGTGGTGCTGCGCGAGGAATAGGCCTGCCGGTCCTCTGTGCGGCGGCGGGCTGCACAAAGGCCGGTGCGAGGTGAGATGACGGAATGTATGTGAGGTGTGTGATCGAAGCGGGGGAAAATGGCTGCAATAACAGTGGAGAATGCGACAGGAATCGGGAAAGGGACGGATATGCTTCTTGAATTGGATCATGTCTCGAAGATTTACGGTGATCTGCATGCCGTGGACGATCTCAGTCTTTCGGTCGCGCAGGGGGAGTGGCTGGCCATAGTGGGCTCCTCGGGTTCGGGGAAAACCACGTTGATGAACATCATCGGTTGCCTGGATACTCCGAGCTCCGGTTCGGTGACGCTCGAAGACCGGGCGTTGAATGATCTGAATGCAGGGCAGTTGGCTGATGTCCGCAAGAATGTCATCGGGCTGGTCTTCCAGAAGTTCTATCTGGTACCCCACCTGACAGCGGTCGAGAATGTGATGGTGGCGCAGTACTACCATTCGGTGGTCGACGAGGGGCAGGCGATGGAAGCCCTGCGCAAAGTGGGGCTTGAAGAGCGCGCGCACCATCTGCCTGGGCAGCTTTCCGGCGGTGAGCAGCAGCGCGTCTGCATCGCACGGGCCTTGATCAACTGTCCCAAATTGATACTCGCCGATGAACCGACAGGCAACTTGGACGGGGCGAACGAGAAAATCGTGCTCGATCTCTTCCGGCAGCTCCATGAACAGGGGACCACGATCATCGTGGTCACGCACGATGCCTTGGTGGCCTCCTGTGCGCAACGCGAAATCATGCTGAACCACGGTGTGTTGGTTGCGGAACGTTGGAATGACGAGGAAGCCAGAAAAGCCTCCGAAGCGCGTGGTGGCACCACGGCGGTGGTACGGCCGGAGGGCGCGTCGGATGATGCTGCCGCCGATCAGGGCAATGAGGGAGGCGGCGTCTTCGTGGATCCCACAAAGGCCGCCAAAACCGGTGGGACCACACGGTGACACCCAGTGGGCCTGCGGCCGGCAGCATCGATGAGCGCCGAACGACCGAGGACAACGAAGAAGTGGCGCTGAGGAGCAGAAGGAGGAGATCATGGCCAGACTGAATGGCCGATCACAGAGGGCGGCATCCATGGCGGCCCTGGGATTGGTTGCGGCAAGTGCCTTGCTGGCGGGGTGTGGCGAGCCTTCGGCCGTGCCGATGGATGACGAGTACGCCGGCAGTGGCGATGAATCATCGAGCGCCGCCTCGAGCGGTGCTTCGGATAGCTCTTCGTCCGCAGCATCCGGAAGTGAAGCTTCCTCAAGCAAGACGGATAGTGGCAGATACAAGGACGGCACCTACGCTGTCAAAGGTGAGTATGGTCCGGTTGGCGAAGACACGATAGACGTCAGTGTGACCGTGTCTTCGGGCCTGGTAAGCGATGTGCAGGTGGTGGGGCACCCCTTCACCACCATTTCCAAGAAGCATCAGGATGCCTTCATCAAAGCGATTCCCGGTGTGGTGAAAGGCAAGGCGCTCAAAACCCTGAAGGTCGATAAGGTCGCCGGCGCAAGTTGGACTTCGGAAGCCTTCAACAAGGCCTTGGAAGTCGCGCGCGAACAGGCCTCGGAGTAGTGGAGGCGGGTATATCAACGAAGCTGGAAGTGTGTGGATGGGCATGTGGTCCGCCGCTTGGGCGGCTGTCCCTGTGCCCGTACACACACTTCCAGCCTGGCTGCGGACGGCCCACAGGGCCATCCGCCTGACGTTTCGTCTATCTGCTCCACCACGGGCGGAGGGGATAAGTGGATGTGCCGGTCTCCGGATCGGGCTTGATGCAGAGGAACTGGTGAATCTGGATCGTGTTCAACTCGAAGTTGAAGCGTGACCCCGCCATATACATCCCCCACAGCCTTGCCTTCGGCTCACCGACCAGCTTGACGGCCTCATCCCAGTGCTCCTGAAGGTTCTCGTTCCAGTGCCTGAGCGTGATCGCATAGTGCTGCCTGAGGTTCTCCTGGTTGATGACCTCGAAGCCTGCGTTGTTGATGGTGACTTCGATCTCACCGGGGCTCGCCAATTCGCCGTCGGGGAAGATGTAGCGATCGATGAATCCGCCCGCCCGCTTGCCTTGATAGCTGTTGCAGCGGGTGATCTGATGGTTGAGCAGCATCCCGCCGGGACGCAGCTTGTCGAGCATCTCCTTGAAGTAGGCGGGGTAATGCTTGTATCCCACGTGCTCCATCATGCCCAGTGAGCAGATGCCGTCGAATCCCGCCTCGGGGACGTCACGGTAATCCATCAGTCTCACCTCGGCGAGGTCCTGCAGGCCTTCTCGCTCGATCCAGGCCGTGCCCCAGTCGACCTGCTCCTGCGAGAGCGTGACGCCGATGACGTGGATGCCGCGCTTTGCGGCCGTGACTTCCATCGAGCCCCAGCCGCAGCCGATATCCAGCAGGGAGTCGCCCTTGTTGAGATTGAGTTTGTCGAGCACCATATTGAGCTTGTGCTCCTGTGCCTCTTCGAGGGAGGCATCGGCCTTCGGGAAGCATGCGCAGGTGTAGGTCATGGATGGCCCGAGGAACATCGCATAGAAATCGTTGCTTTGGTCGTAATGGTAGCTGACGGTGGCGGCGTCACCCTTCTTGGTGTGCGGCAGCACGCCTTCAGCCACGCGCTGGGCCAAAGAGGGCAGTTCGATTTCCGGTGGCTTGGGAACGTGGATGCCGTGCGAGAGGATGCTGGCGCTCAGCTTTGCCAGATCGCTCTTCTTTGGCTTCCTTGCATAGGCCTTCAACTCCATCAGCTGTCTGAAGACGCTGTATGGATTGCCCGGCTCCAACTCCGGTGATGCGATATCGCCTTGCAGATATGCACGTGCCAGCCCGAGATCATTCGGACATTCGGCGATGTAATACACCGCGCGTGAGTTGCGCACCTCAAGATGCAGCGGAGCATCGTTGCTGCCGAAGCTTGATCCGTCAAAAGCGCTGACATGCAGCGGAGCATCGTGATTGAAAAAGACGCCCACCATGTCTGCCACGCTCATCGTTGTTATAGCCATGAATATTGTTGCCCCCTTCTGAAACCACGTGGCCTGAAGCCCATAGGGTCTCAATTTTTCCATATACCACCCTACTCCGATTGAGGATTTACGGCATCGGTGGAAGCGGGAATTCTTTACACTTGTAACTCTGTTGGGTGTGTTGTGGTCGTGGAGAGCGCCATGCATACCCGGTGTCAGCAGCGCCGGTCTTCTGAAGCCGGGCGGTGGAGTCACGGCTGTGTGGATACGATATATGTCAGGGCAACGCATAGGAGGATGGTGTGTTGAAAGGCGATGCGGCTGACGGTGCCATGCGGGACGCTGGTGGTCATGATGGGAATCTGCAAATCGGTGGTGCGGGGATGAGCGGACCGGAGCTTCAACTGTGGGTGTCGGATACCTTGAAGCGACTGTCGCATTCAAGCTTTCGCGCGAGCTTCTCCCTCAGCGCGCATGATCGGGATTACGCCAGAAGCAAGGGGAAAGAGACCATCAATCGTCATGCCCACGAGTTATTGCGCGGCAGAATAGGTGATGCGATGCCGGTCAAGGACGGGAAACAAACCCCTTACAGGGGGCATCCCGTGTTTACCGCACAGCACGCCACGGCGGTCTGCTGCCGGTCGTGCATCCAGAAATGGCATCATCTGCCCAAAGGCCAGGAGCTCAGCGACGAAGAGATCGATATGCTGTCCGCATTGGTGATGGCTTGGATCGAACGCGATTTGGCGGCCCATCCCCTCCGATGAGTGTCGAAAAGGGGATGGGCCGCCAAAGGGGTAATGCCTTCGCGATCGGTCATCTGCCTGAGTGCGAAGGCGCGAATCCAGAGCCATCCAGCTGTTGGCGGATGCCGGCACATGCCGCTCCGTGCGGCAATCGGCCGGTCCGACCTATGCCGTTCAGCGCTGCAGGGCGAAGCCGGCCGTCCAGGAGATCTTTTCGGCTGCGGCGAGTGTGAGTTGCAGGAAGCCAATCGATTCGAGTTCCCGTGCACGTTTCAGCGCACCGGCATCGAGAGCGGAGAGCTCTGCGGACTCGACCAGGCTGATCACGGACTGTTTGGCCTGGTCGTCGTCTCCTGCGACCAGAACCGTGGTCCGGTCCCCGCCGACCGTGCCCGAAGCCAGGGTTGCGGCGAAGTTGGTGTTGAAGGCCTTCAGCACCTTGGCGTCAGGGAGTTTTTCCGCCAGCTGCTGGGCGGCCGAGGAATCCGATGGTGTGACCAGGGAATCGAAGGTCGAGAAATCCAAGGGGTTGGTGATGTCGACCACTGTTTTCCCTGCAAGTTGCGATCCATACTGCTCCACGATCGCGTCAAGAGCGGGGTAGGGGACGGCGAGAATGACGATCTCACCGTTGATGGCCGTCCCCGCAGGGGTCTGCGAATCGATGGCCTGAACCGTCGCGCCCGCCTTCTCAGCGATTCCACTGAGCGCTGAACCCATATTGCCTTTGCCGAAAACCGTCACTGTGGTCATGTCTGCTCCTTGTATTCCTTATGTGCTGTTCTTATTGGCTGGTTTGCAAGGTTTTGGGCTCCTGTTTCATATTCACAAGCGCATCCGCTTCCCTGCTCGCCGAAGCTAACATTATGTTAGCACTAACAAATAGTTAGTAAAATGTGGCGTGTCGCATTAGGATGGTGCACATGATCTGTGGAAGCACCAGCAAGAAGCATGAGGAAGAGCAGGACGACAAGACCGCAAAGTCAACGGTCTCGACGCTCTCCGTGGCGGAGCCCGCCCCCGCCCTTTCCCCGATTCAGGATGAAGTCGACGCAGCCGTCACCGTTGCAGCCGATGGCGGGCCCGATGACCTGTCGATGCGGTACAACGTGTTTTCGAATCGTTGTGTGTCAAGAAGACTGCTCACCGATGTATCGAGGAGATGGAGCATCCTGATTCTCTCGGCTCTGCGTGCCGGACCCCAACGTTTTGGCGAGCTCAACGAAACGATACAGGGCATGAGCGAACGCATGCTATCCATCACCCTGAAGACCTTGCTGAAGGACCAACTGGTCATCCGAGTCGGAACAAGCGCATGCTCAACCTATGAGTTGACCGCTCCCGGACGTCTGATCGCCGCCAAAGCGGATGAACTCTTCCAGGCCTTGTATGGTGCGCTCGAATATATGGATCCGGAGCAGGTGCTGGCCGCGGAGAGCGAGAAGGTATAGAGGATTGAGGATCCTTCCATGATGAAGGGGCCCCGAGCTGATTGTTGGTCAAGCTCGGGGCCCCTTCGTGCACGGTGTCCGTGGTGTGGAAAGGCCTGTATGCGCCACGGATGTTGGGAATCGGACCTACATCTCCTGATGTGAGCGCGGGTCGAAATCTCCACGGCTGCCGTCGGGGCTGTCCATCGCGGCGAATGCGGCGCGATCCTCGTCGTCGAAGGCGAAGCCCATCACGTCGAGGTTCTCCAGTTGGCGTGACGGGGTGGCGGACTTGGGAATCGGGATGTCGCCATATTCCACATGCCAACGCAGCACGACCTGCGTGGGGGTCACCCCGTGTTTGTCCGCAACGGCGACGATGGCCGGATCCTTCACCGTCTCACCGCCGCGGCGCAATGGGCTCCAGGCCTCGGTGATGATGCCATGCTCATCGTCGTAGGCCTTGAGCTCGCGTTGCTGCCAGTAAGGGTGAAGCTGAATCTGGTTCACCGCGGGGGTCACATTCGTCGCCTTGACCAGGCGGTCGATGTGTTCGGGAAGGAAGTTGCTGACGCCGACATGCCTGAGCAGGCCGCGTTCCTTGAGTTCCAGCAGTGTCTCCCATGCTTCCACGTACTGGTCCTCAAGCGGATTCGGCCAGTGGATCAGATAGAGGTCGATATAGTCGAGATCCATGCGAAGCAGACTCTCCTCGACGGTTTCCACGGCCTGATCGTGATTGTGGTAGCGTCCGGGGAGCTTCGAGGTGATGATGATGTCCTCGCGCGCCACACCGCTGTTCTTCACGGCTGCGCCCACCGTGCCCTCGTTGTCGTAGTTGACGGCGCTGTCGAGCAGCCGGTATCCGTTGTCAAGCGCGGACTCGATGGCCTTCGAGCCTTCGAAGCCCCGCAGTTTGTACGTGCCGAATCCGATTGCAGGAAGTATCAGCCCGTCATTCGCCTTGCGATCGGGCAAAGCCTGGGTTTCGGATGATGTCATGATTCCCTCGTTTCTCTGGTGGAGCGTGCGTCGCATGATGTGGATCGACGCGTTGGGGAAAGGGTGCATCCTGATGCACATATGCCTTGTGGATGCGCAAGTCGTCGATGCGGCCCTCAACGTCTCCCATTGTAATTCGGAAGTGCCCCGTGAACCTGCGTGTTCATGCAGGGCTTCGCGTTTGGGCTTTCGCCGGAATCCGAAGCGCTTCGGGATCTAGTGGGCCGTGATGGCCGACTCGGATGGCTTGTTCATCGTGGAATGTCTTGCGCCATAGAGGAAGTACACCGCCAGTCCGAGGACGAACCAGACCGCGAAACGCACCCATGTCTGCCAGTTCAGGCCCGCGATCAGCACGCCGCAGAAGACGATCGCGATAAGAGGAGTGAACGGCACCCCCGGGGTTTTGAAGCCGCGTTGCATCTCGGGATGTTTGTGTCTCATCCAGATGATGCCGGCGGCGACGATGATGAATGCCGAAAGCGTGCCGATATTGACCAGCTCGAATAATACGTTGATGTTGATGAAGCCGCCCGCTATGGCCGTCAGTATGCCGAAGAACCATGTCCCTTTGACGGGTGTGCGGTATTTCGGATGGATCTCTCCGAAGAACTTCGGGAACAGGCCGTCCCTGCTCATCGAATAGCAGATGCGTGATTGGCCGTAGAGCTGGACGAGCATCACCGTGGTCATGCCGATGAGAGCCCCGAAATCGACGATGAGGGCAAGCCAGTTCATACCCGTTTTGACTATGACACCAGCGACCGGGGCGTCGATGAATGCCGAGAATTCCGGATATTTGACCACACCGGTCATGATCAGCGTCATCACGATGTACAGCACCGTTGAAACGGCCAATGACAGCAGAATGCCTCGTGGCAGGGTCTTTCTCGGTTCGATCGTCTCCTCGGCGCTTGAGGAGACCGCATCAAAGCCGATGAAGGAGAAGAACACGATTGAGGCGGCCGGTATGATGCCCATCGGCACGGTGCTGTTCTGTTTGAACGAGTACCATCCATAGGGCGAGAAGGGCTGCCAGTTCGAGGGTTTCACATACCAGACCACGCATACGATGAAGAGCACGATGACGGCGAGTTTGACGCCCACCATGATGTCGTTGGCCCGACGGGTCTGATTGATGCCCACCGAAAGCAGCCAGGTGATCAGCAACACCACGACGAAACCGGGAAGATTGAAATACGTGGTGACGCCGGGTGTGGTTCCATAGGCCGCGGTCAGCTGCACGGGCAGATCGATGCCGAAGCCTTGGAGCAGTTTGGTGAAGTATCCCGACCATCCAGCCGAGACCGTTGCGGCTTGCAAAGCATATTCGAGTATCAGGTCCCAGCCGATCACGAAGGCTACAAGCTCTCCGAAGGCGATATAGGAATAGGTGTAAGCCGATCCGGAAACCGGTGCCATCGAGGCGAATTCCGCGTAGCACAGTCCGGCGAAACCGCAGCAGACCGCCGCAAGGACGAAGGAAACCGAAAGCGCGGGGCCCGCAGTCAGGGCGCCTTTTCCGGTGAGAACGAAAATCCCGGTGCCGATGATGGCGCCGATTCCCAACAGAGTCAGGTCAAGGGTGCGCATACTTCTGCGCAGTGGCGTTGATTGCTCCACAAGTTCCTTGACGCTTTTTTTACGGAAATACTCCACTGCAATCCCCCGATTGATGTATCCGACTGTGTGGCCAGGCATATGCTGCTGCGAGACCGTCGGTATTCTAGCTGAACGCGGGTGATGACAGTGGTCCGGGTATTCACCAGTGAGACAGACGCCGTATGCCTGGAGGTCTTGGAAGTTCGGGAGTACATGGATGAAGACCCTCCAAGGGACTCAAATCGAGACGGTTGGAGGGTCTTCATGCACGGTGTCCGATGTCTACGGCTCCGCCGGTGCGTGCCCTTCGCGGGTCGCGGTGCGTACCTGGGTGGATGCCACTATGCGGCGAAGGCCGCAGGGTTCTTGTCGAAGCTTTCGGCGCAGTGGGTGCTGCAGAAGTAGTACTGCTTGCCGTCGAAGGTGCGGGTCACGGCTGCGCTGGAAGGGGTGACGGTCATGCCGCAGACCGGGTCCTTGACCGCCGAGCCGTTCTCGGTCTCATGCTGTTCGGTGTGCTCATGACGATGGAATAGTGACATGGTGTTTCCTTCCGTTGATGGTTGTTGTGAACCTTTGCTGTGCCGGGCATCTGCTTGCTGTCTGGGATGGAATCTTCTCAGACGGTTGGCGTTGATCACGACGGATAGCGAGGAGAAGGCCATCGCCGCACCGGCGATCATGGGGTTGAGCAGTATGCCGAACAGCGCATACAGCGCCCCTGCCGCAACGGGGATGCCCAGACCGTTGTATCCGAAGGCGAACCACAGATTCTCCTTGATATTACGCATGGTGGATCTCGACAGTGCTATTGCCGTCACCGCGCTGGAGAGTTTGCCCGACATCAGGGTGATGTCGCTGGACTCGATCGCCACATCCGTACCGGTTCCGATGGCGAAGCCGACATCCGCCTGTGCCAGGGCGGGTGCGTCGTTGATGCCGTCTCCGACCATGCCGACGAGTTTGCCCTGGGATTGCAGGCCTCTGATCGCGGCGGCCTTGTCGCTTGGGGAGACCTGTGCGATGACATGCGATATTCCGACCTGGCTTGCGATGGCGCGGGCTGTCACATCATTGTCCCCGGTGGCCATCTGCACATCGATGCCTTGGGATTGCAGTGCCGCTATGGCCTCTTGCGAATCCGCCTTCACGGTATCGGCAACGGCCAGTGCGGCGACGAAGGAGCCATCCACGGATGCGAATACCGGCGTCTTGCCCTCTGTGGAGAGCCTCGCGATGGCATCCGCGATTTCCGGGGATTCGAGGGACTGTGGCAGGGACTTCACGCCGTGCTGTTCAAGCAATGCCTGCTTGCCCACCAGCACTTCGTGCCCGTTGACGCTCGCCGAAATGCCTTCGCCGGTTATCGCAGTGAAATGCTCGGCCTCCACGAGCGAGAGGCCCCGCTCGGTGGCGGCGTCGACGATCGCCCGGGCCAGAGGGTGCTCGGAGGGATCTTCGGCTGCGGCTATCAGAGCGAAGGTGCTTTCATCCAGGTGTGCGGGAATCGTATCGCTGAGCTTTGGTTTGCCTTCGGTCACGGTTCCTGTCTTGTCGAGAATCAGCACATCGAGTTTATGGGCGTTCTCCAAAACCTGTGCGGAGCGGATCAGCACACCGGACTGGGCTCCTTTGCCGGTGGCGATGGTCACCGAAAGAGGGGTCGCGATGCCGAGTGCGCACGGGCAGGCGATGACGAGCACGGAGACCGCGGCAACGAGCCCGTGCAAGGCCTGGGGTGCCGGTCCGAGGAACCACCAGCCCACAAAGGTCCATATCGCGATGATGATCACGATCGGTACGAAGTATTTGGCGATGGTATCCGCCAGCCGTTGGACGGGGGCTTTGGAGGATTGGGCCTTACGCACCAGATTGATGATGTGGGCCAGAACCGTGTCCTTGCCGATGTTGGTGGCCCTGTAGCGCAGTGTGCCCGACCCGTTCACCGTCGCTCCGATGATCTGGTCGCCGCTCTGCTTGGAGACCGGCATCGATTCGCCGGTGATCATCGCCTCGTCGGCACTGGACTCGCCGGAGATAACCACGCCGTCAACCGGGAATTTCTCGCCGGGCCGTATCGCCACGACGTCACCGACGGCGACCTGGTCCACCGGGATCTCCTCGATCCGGTCGTTTTCGCGGATGACGCGTGCGGTGCGTGGGTTCAGGTCGATCAGTGATCGTATGGCCTCTCCTGTGCCCGCGCGCGCTTTGGCTTCAAGCAGCTGCCCGAGAACCATCAGTGTGATGATCGTGCCGACGGCTTCGTAGTAAGGTTCGCGCGACCCTGCAGGGAGCATCTGCGGAGCGAAGGTGGTCACCAGGCTGAATGCGAAGGCTGCGGTGGTGCCAAGGGTGACCAGGGAGTTCATTTCGGCGGAACGGTGGATGAGTGCAAGCCATCCGGTGCGATGCACAGGCCATCCCGAGTAGAACATGACCGGGAGTATGAGCAGCAGCTGCACCCAGGGGTTCATCAGGAACATCGGAATCCAATGCCCGAGAATCGGGTGGAACATGGCGGCCACGAAGACGGGCAGGGTGCATACGATACCCACGATCAGCCTGCGCCACAGGCTGGTGATCTCGGCCTTTCTGCTCTCGTCCTCGTGCTGTTGCTCGTTCAGGGCATCGCCTGCCTCCTCCCTTGCGCTGGTGGGGGTCTCGCCGGCGTGAGAAGGGGAAGTGCCGGTTGCCGCATCGGTGGTGCCGCTCTCGGTGGTGTCAACATCCGCGCTGCCGGATGCATCCTGATCCGGAAGTGGGTCCGTGACGGTGAGCGTTCCGTGGAGCATGTTCATGCCGCAGGCGAAAGGATATTCGCCTGCTTTCAGCACGCCGAGATCGAGGGTGCTATGGGCGAAAGCGGGCAGGCTTTTGTCGATGCCGAGTTCGGAAAACACGATATGGGACGAGCATTCTCCATCCTCCTGGCGATCCAGCTCCAATCTGACGGGTATGCCCGAAACGACTTCCACCGAGGATGGGGAATAACCGCCCTTGACGGTGATGTGCACCGTTTGCAGGCCGTCATTGATCTGTGCGCGAGCCGCCTTCCTGGGTGCGAGCAGCAGCCAGGCGACCAGTACCGTCAGCAGCGCTGCACCAAGAACGATAATGATGTCGCTCCACATGTCTTTCTCCCTTCCCATGCACGACGGGCGGCGGGTGGATGCCCGGCCCGTCCGTTGTATGAGTAATACCATATACCCCTATAGGGTATAATCCAAAGCAGAGTCAGCCATACGCCAAAAGGGCGCGGAACATCCAGGGGAGGCCCGATATGTCTATACGTGATACATCTCAGCAGGGTATGCCCGTATCGGGCGACACGGTACGTCGTCAATCGGCATCGGATGAATCGGCATCGGCCGAACCGCCACAATCCGGGCGTGCTGTTCCATCGGGGGAGCACCGGCATGAGGCTGCGGCGGCTCCCTCCTCACCGGCACCGGGCCACGGCTATGTGGCCGACAAACAGAAGGTCGCCGCGAGACTGAAGCGAATCGAGGGCCAGGTCCGTGCGATTACGCGGATGATCGAGGACGATGCCTATTGCATCGATGTGCTCACCCAGATCTCCGCCAGCGACAAGGCCTTGAAATCAGTGGCGCTGCTGCTGCTCGACGATCATCTGAACCATTGCGTGCGCACCGCCGTGACCCAGGGGGGTGTGGTCGCCGATGACAAGCTCCGCGAAGCGGAGGATGCCATCGCGCGCCTGGTGCGTTCCTAGATCCGGGGCAGTGGAACGATCGCAGTTGGCGAACCCACCACTATCTCTTTGTCCAAGGTCGCCTCGCCGTTGCCTGCAAGCCTGAAAATACTGAGTTTCCCGCTTGTCTGGTTCGCCACGACAAGGGCATTGCCCACAGCTATGATGTGCCGGGGTCTGCCTCCTCCGCTGCTGATGCCGTGACCGGGTCGGCCCTCCTGGGAGGGCTCCGGCTCGGACAGCTCCGAACCATCCCAGCGCAAGGATATGATGCGATCCGAACCTCGCAGACCCACATAGCAGAACCCTTCGCTGCGGTATGTGGCATCCCCGGTACTCGCCGTTGCGTGCAGCACGTCATCGCTGACGAATGCGAGTGAGGCCGCCTGGTCGTCCGCATCCGCCCCCAGGTCGACGCGTTGGATGATACGCAGCCCGGAGGGGTCTGCGTTGTCAGACGCAAGGATATCCACGGTCGAACTCCATTCGCCGACGACGGCGACCCTCCATCCGGCATCGTCCGGCGTCGATGAGGGCAGCAGGTGCAGATCCCTCGGGCCGGTGCCGGGAGGGCATATCAGCGATGCCACGCGCTCAAGTCGGCCATCCGACCAGCGATGCACATGGATCCTGTCGGCTCCCAAATCCGTGGTGATGATGCGCCCATCGGGAAGGGGCAGCACCCAGTGGGCATGCGGGCCGGCCTGAGCCGGTAGCGGCCCATGTCCTTCGCTGCGCAGCACCTGTGCCGAAGCCCCTATATGTCCGCTCGCATCCAAAGGGTGCACGCAGACATTGCCGTCGTCATAGCAGGCGACGATCAGATGGGAGCGTCCTTCCGTGTCCTGTGCGATGGCCAGATGGGTGGGTGTGTGGCCGTCGACGTGCACGCGTGAGAGCGGCTCGAGTGTCACGCCGTCCTCGTCCCTGTTCACTCTGAGTGAAACGATCTCATTGCTGAATTCGAGGGGGGCGAATACCACTGAATTCTCGAACAGCAACCAAGTCGGTGATGGCAGTTTCGCGAGGAGTCCCCGATGCTCCACCGAGATGTCTGATCCCGTGCCGCCGGCATCGTGACCTTCAACTGCGTCCCCGCCCGTATGGGCGTCGTTCCTGCCTTCGTCACCCTTGTCGGGGAAAACGGCCTGAACCCAGTCGATGCCAAGGCAATCGCCGCCCCCTTGCTCGCCGAATCCACCGATCAGCATATCCACTGTTGTCTGCATCTGTTGGCACCCCTTTGCGCGGCCGATTCTCGTCATTGCTCCGATGTCTTTGCCTTCTTGCTCAGGTGCATTCTATTACCTGCATACGAACAAAGTCGGTGCCGTCGGGAAGGTGGATTCTCGGTGCCGGAAGGCATGGGAATTCCTCCGCCGGTAGCGGGTTTCCAAGGGGCGCAGCACGCGTGAACATGGCCGATGGAGGCTTCCTGAGCTAGAATGGATTGGCTTTGTGGCGCGACGTTCGGTACGGGATACCGTTCGAGGGAGAGTCCCGCGTCACCTCTTTAAGGGTTGGCCGCCTCGTTGCGCCTCTTCAGGATGGGAGTCCTGAACGACTGGTGTCGCTTCGATGCACGGCCGCCTGTGGTGCCGACCGCACAATGGGAAATACCGGATATGGGCGAAGCGTGTGCTTCACGCCCACGGTATTGGCCGGCGGTGCACCGGAACAGCGCATGGGCGCATGCTTGGCCGTGAGCAGCCTGACAGGTCATGTCGAGCTGACACGTTGGGGCATGACGAAGCTGAAAAGGAAACAATGCATTCTCAAATGATGTCTGAACATAGCGAAGACGCCTCATCGAAGCAGCAGGGCGAATCGGGGAGGGCGTTGGGGAAACGTCCGCGTGGCAACAAGAAAAGGCGGCTGATGTGGCTGCGGAGGCTACGCAAGGAGGACGTCGTCGTCGTTGAGCAGGAATCGGTCCGTCAGGCGGTGCTCGGCACGGCGGTCGGTAACTTCATGGAATGGTTTGATTTCGGCATCTACGGATATCTGACCATAGTCATGACCACTGTCTTCACCAAAGGTATGCCTCAATCGGTGGGTGTGCTGGTGATGCTGCTCGGCTTTGCCGTCAGCTTCCTGGCGCGCCCTCTGGGTGGTTTCATACTCGGTCCGCTGGGCGATCGTGTGGGACGGCAGAAGGTCCTGTTCCTGACGATGACCGTTATGGCGGTTTCCACGGCCTTGATCGGAGTGCTGCCGACGGTCGCGCAGATTGGCCTGTGGGCACCGATTCCGCTGTATCTGCTGAAGATGGTGCAGGGATTCTCGACCGGCGGCGAATACGCGGGGGCCGCGACCTATGTTTCCGAGTTCTCCCCTGACAAACGACGTGGCTATTACAGCGCATGGTTGGATATGGGTTCATATCTGGGCTTCGCGACCGGAGCCGGCGTCGTCGCAATCTGCAGCGTGCTCACGCAGCAGGCCTGGGGCCCCGACGCGATGGCCAACGGGGGATGGCGCATACCATATTTCATGGCGGTGCCGCTGGGCATCGTGGCGATCTATTTCCGTACGCGGATACCGGAAACACCTCATTTTGAGGATGAGGATGCCGACAGTGATGTGCAGACGAAGAAAGCCAGGCGGCGCGGTCACTGGAAATTCGCGGTCGTCGATCCGGAGGGCCGGGACTCGCGACTCTTCGGTCACCACAGCCTGTTGACCCTTATCCATAACTTCCGGCGCGAGATCATTCTCGGCATCATGCTGGTCGCGGCAACCAATACGCTGTCCTATGTGCTGACCAGCTATATGCCGACCTATCTTGAAAAGGAAATCGGCGCCAGTCAGGTGACGGCGGCCGCATCAACCATTCCCGTGCTGATTCTTGTCGCTGTGCTGTTGCCCTTCATCGGCAGGCTGTCGGATCGGATCGGACGCCGACCGGTGTATGCGATCGCGGTGGTATCGACCATCATCCTGGTGCTTCCGGCTTTCTGGCTGCTTCATATGGGTGAATCATGGACCCTGCATCTTGCCCTGGTGATGCTTGCCGTTCCCGCGGCCTTCTACATCGCGGTGAGCGTTGCGGCGATTCCCGCGCTGTTCCCGACGGCCTCGCGTTTCAGCGGCATGGCTGTGACCTACAACATCGGCGTCTCCTTATTCGGTGGGACGACGCCGCTCATCGTGCAGGCTCTGCTGGAGCTCACCGGCAACCGTTATGTGCCGGCCTTCTACGTCATGCTCTTCTCGGCCTTGGGCGGCATCGCCGTACTGCTGATTCCCGAGTCTGCGGGCAAGCACCTGATCGGTTCGATGCCCGCCGTGGCGACGCACGCCGAAGCCTCGAAGCTAGTGGCCACACAGGACGAGAATCCTGATATCGATCTGCACACGATGCCGGTCCAGGCGGTCACGGCGGAGTGGAAAGGCACGCTTCCCAAGGAGTAGCCAGGTGGATCCGCCGGTCCGGTGCGATCGTTTGACCTAGTGCCGAACGGTGATCTTCGTATCATGGACGCGGCATGTCGAAACATGTTTTGGGGATGCAGGCATGAACGCCTTTGACGATGTCCACGGCCTCAGAGATGTTGAAATCAACGCATGCACTGGCCAGGGCATAGGCATGGGTGTCGTCCATCCCATGCATATGCGTCAGTGCGAGGACCGCCTCCGACACGCAATTGCGCAGGGCCTCGTCCAGTGTGAGGGCCCTTCCCGTCGTCACCAGGTACTCGGGTGTTTCGACCAGAGGTCCGCGCAATGCCCCATAGCGCTCGACGAAGTTGCGTCTCGGTATGACGGTCAGCCTCAAATCAGCACGCAGCGACGCCTCAAGTGCCGTAAGGGAAACCTCGCCGTTTCCCTGTGCGAAGTGTGGGTCCCCTGTATAGAAGCCGGCGCCGTCGACCTGTATGGGCAGATACAGGCTGCTGCCCTCCACCAGGAGGTTGATGTCGATATTGCCGCCGAAGTCCCCGGGCGGAACGGTGTTGAGATGTTCGTCCGTCGCGGGTGTGACCCCCATGATTCCCAGGAAAGGATGCAAGGGGAAGCTCAGGCTGCCGCCTTCCTCGGGAGGTGAGGAGAGACGGTACTTTCCCCGATCGCCGTTTCGCTCGCGATAACGAGCGATCGCGTCCGGACCGGCTTTGTCGATGACGCCCCACATCCTCCCCTCATGGAGGATCTGTTTGGCGAAGATGCTGATCGTGCCGTGCTCGCGTGGGAAGGTGTCGGTAAGCACACCTTTGCCGTGACGGTTCGAGATGATGCCATACGGCACCCTTGGAAGAAGTCTGAGCACATCGATTTTCAGATAGTCGCCGGCGCGCGCCCCGGCCACATCTATTCTCCGGTTCACGATGTGCGGGCCGACCCCTTTGGGGTGGGTGAGTTGTGAGACCAGGTCCACGGCGTCGTCGAGGACCTGCTCAGGCGGCACTCCCTGTGCCCCGAAAAACGCTATCGGATCACCGCCCTGGTCTTCGAGCACTCCTTCATGGCTGAGTGTGTCGATGCTGATGGTCGAAGCTGAATCCACGACGGCCAGCGGTGGATCGTTCTGACTCGGCAGCACACCCCAGAACACGGATTCGGGATCGGACTGGATATGGATGACGGATGGTGGGCTCTGCAATGCGTTTGCATGCATGATGATGTCTTCTTTCTATGACCAGAGGCTTTCGCAGGAGCATGGTCGGTCGAATCATCGAGGAAGGCGCCCGGGAGGTGGATCAGATGCCGTGCTCGGCGGGGAACTCACTGACCAGGGCGATCTGCCGGAGGTGATCCTCCATCGCCCGCTGGGCGCCTTGGACATCCCTGGCCTGGAGCATGTCGAATATGTGCCGATGCCCCTCAAGTGAGGTCTCGCGCCTGGCCACGGTCGCGTGTGACGACAGCCGCACCTCTTTGGTGGCGTCATTCGCGAATGCGAGCAGGGCCGCGATCAACGCGTTGCCTGTGCTTCTGGCAATGGCCAGATGGAAGGACATGTCGATGCTCAGCGACTCCTTCGCCTGCATGTGGGTGCTTGATTTCTCGATGATGTTGCTCATGGTGATCAGGTCCGCGCCGGTGGCCCTCTGCGCGGCAAGAGCCGCGATCCCCGGCTCGATAAGAGCTCGCAGCTCGGCGACGTTGTCCAGTTCGTGTTGTGATGTACTCAGTGCCGCGCTCATCATCAGCACGGTTCCTTCCGGGCCGAGAACCGTGGTTCCGGCACCCCACTTCGTTTTCACCAGACGTCGCTGCTCAAGCAGATCGAGTGCGCCGCGAACCGTGTTGCGTGAGACACCGAACTCGGCCGCGAGATCGCGTTCCGCCGGCAGATGCTCTCCCGCCCTGTATGCGTTGGAAAGTATCTGCTTTTCGAGCAGCGCTGCAATCTCTGAGGTCTTCCCACGTCCCGATTGTAGGAACACTGTCTTCTGGCGGTTTGCGCTTGAGCCAGTCACGATTGGACCTCCCGTTGTTCAATTCCTCCATGATAGGGAGATAGCCTGATTTTTACAGTACTTTTGTCAGAAACTCCTTTGTCCTTGTCTCTTGAGGACGATCGAGCACATCCTCGGTCGGGCCTTGCTCGATGATCCGGCCATCGGCCATGACGACGATGCGGTCGGCCACTTTTCTCGCGAATTCGATTTCATGGGTGACGATCATCATGGTGGTGTCACCTTTGCCTGCGAGCTTCTGCATGACTGTGAGCACCTCCTTGGTCATCTCCGGATCGAGTGCGCTTGTCGGCTCATCGAACAGCATCAGTGCCGGGTGCATCGCGAGCGCGCGGGCGATTGCGACGCGCTGCTGCTGTCCGCCGGACAAACCGTTGGGATGCGCGTCCTTCCTGTCGGATAGGCCGACCAGCGCAAGCAGCTCGCCGGCTTCCCGCACCGCCTGTTCCTTGGGTACCTTGAGAATGCGCACGGGGGTGTGCCACACATTCTCCAGCGCCGTCATATGCGGGAAGAGATTGAAATGCTGGAACACGAAGCCGATATTCCTTCTCTGCTCCGCCAGGTGTTTGCCTGAATCCGGTGTGTAGGCCCCTGATTTCGTCTTCTTGTAGCCCATCAGATGCCCGTCGACGAAGATCTCTCCGGAATCATAGGAATTGAGCAGGTTGATCGTTCGCAGGAAGGAGGTCTTTCCGGCTCCTGACGGCCCGAGCAGCACCACCACCTCGCCTTTGTGCACATCCAGGGAGACCTCATGCAGTATCTGATTTCCCTGGAATGAGAGGCTGACGTCCTTCGCGCTGACGACAGTGTCCGAATCCGGTACCTCAATGTGTGTTCTCAATGGATGCTCCATTCTTGCCGGCCGCGGCCGATGGCTTGATGTTGCGCATCAATG
This sequence comes from Bifidobacterium psychraerophilum, assembly GCF_000741705.1. Classification (GTDB taxonomy): domain Bacteria; phylum Actinomycetota; class Actinomycetes; order Actinomycetales; family Bifidobacteriaceae; genus Bombiscardovia; species Bombiscardovia psychraerophila. The sequence continues at coordinate 311,257 of NZ_JGZI01000008.1, forward strand.
CGATGTACTGGGCCTGAATTCTTGAGGACAATGATGGGGTGGGAATCCCCAGCCTTCTGTTGAACAATGCTTCGAGCTGGTTCTGTGCGAACGTCCAGATCGTGGTGAGCAACAGATAGTAGATGCCGGTGACGATGAATATCTCGAAGGTTCTGAAAGTCGCCGAGCTGATGGACTGCGTGATGAGGAAGATCTCGCTGACGCCGATGATGCTGAGCAGGGAGGTGTTCTTCATCAGCTGGTTGAACTGGTTCCCCAGGGGTGGAATCATCGAACGCACCGCCTGTGGCAGAATGATCCAACGCATGGCCGAGGTCTTGGTCATCCCCATGGCGAGTGACGCTTCCATCTGCCCGTCGGGCAGCGCGGAAACCGATGATCTGATGATCTCTGAGATGTATGCGGCCTGATTCAGCGTCAGACCCACGAGGGCCGCTTGGATCGAGCCTGCGATGGTGACATGCAGCACGGTGGCATCCTGGAATTTATATATGCCGGCTGCCGCAAGACCAAGGTAGATGATCACGAGGATGACCAGAATCGGAATGCCTCGCATGACCCATACATAGACCGCCGAGATGCAACGGAGTATGGCGTTTCGGGAAAGCCTCATCAGCGCGAGTACCAGACCCAGCACCAGACCGAGAAACATCGAGACCAGGGAGATCACCACGGTCAAGAGCAATCCGTTCAGATAGGCGGTGCTTGGGTGAAAGAGGCTGTCCCAGAAAAATGCCCAGTCGAAATTCATGGACGTCCTTTCCTTGTCGCTGTGGAACGATTCATCAGAATTTGTACGCCAGTGAGGTCATGGACCAGCGCTTCAGGATCTGGCTGTAGGCCCCGTCCTTGTTCATGGCCGTGAATGATTTGCTCAGTGCTGCGGAAAGCTCATCATTGCCCTTCTTGACAGCGGCCCCGACCTCGATTTCGCCGAAGGGCTTGCCGACCATTTCGAAGGAATTCGCCTGCTTCTTCTGGTAATAGAGCACCACAGGCGTTTCGCCCGCATAGGCATCCACCTGTCCGCTGACCAGCTGCTGTACGGCGGCAGTGGTCTGGTCGGTTTGCACGACGGTGAGTTTTGCCTTGCCGTCCGCCTCGCATTGTTTGGCCTGTTCCTGTGCGAGCAGAGTCGCCGTCTTGCCTACGGCTGCGCTGACTTTCAGTCCGCAGAGGCTGTCGTCCATGCCGGTGATCTTCTTCGGATTGCCTTTCGGAGCGGCGACCGCCGAGCCTGACATCAGATACGGCGTGAAATCGACGACCTTGGCACGTTCGGGTTTGATGTAGAGCGACGACATGATGACATCGCATTTGCCGGCCTGCACCGCGGGCACGATGGAGGCAAAGGCCACATCGACGAATTTCGCATCAAGACCAAGATCCTTGGCTATCCATTCGGCCATCTCCACTTCGGCTCCAACGGGCTTGTTCTCCGAATCTGTGAAGTATGTGGGAGGGTTGCCTGTGCTGAGCGCCGTGCAGATGGTGAGCTGACCGCTTGTTTCAATGGTCGGTGTGGTGAGCGCTGCCGCCGATGCTTTTTTCTTGACGACGGCCGGTGCCGAGGTGCTTGCCTCGCCGGCGGACGAAGAAGTCCCGGAAGTGCCGCATGCAGTGAGGGCCGAAGCGGAAATCAGAACGGCGAGTGCCGCCGTGAGCAAACGTGAACCTTTTGTCATTGCATTTCCTCTCTCTGGTTCATTTATTGAGCCAATTTGAAAATAGAATAGCTGTATTTCCAACGTGTTTATGAAATGTTTCATACCAATATTCTTCTAATTGGTTTAATGTTCCTTATGGCGAGATCCTTCGCCCCCATATGAGCACTACCTGAAAGAGATGGCGCATGCCCAAGAGAGACAAGATTCCAGCCCTTCATGCACAGTGGGAAACCGTCATGATGATTGTCGCGACATTCGCGACGGGCATTATCGATGCCGTTGGCTATCTGGGATTCGACAAGATATTCACGGCCAATATGACGGGAAACGTCATCGTGCTCGGCATGGGTCTGGCGGGTAATGACGAGCTGCCGGTGATGGGACCTCTTATCGCGCTCGCGGCCTTCTTCATCGGCGCGCTGCTCTGCGGGAGGCTGCTGCGAAACGCCGAAGGTGGATGGTCGAGGCCCGTTCGTCGTTTCTTCCTGGTGGAGGCCATCATCCTGCTGTGCGCCGGGCTCATATTGCTGCGTGTCCGTTTGGAGCCGGACTCCAGCGTGCTGTATATCTTCACCTTCATCGTGGCCTGTGTGCTCGGAGGACAGGCGAGCGCCGCCCGAAAGGTAGGGGTCAAGGATGTCACCACGGTGGTCGTCACGTCGACGATCACCGGCCTGGCTTCGGATTCCAGGATGGCGGGTGGTGCGGGGCAGCGGTCGGCGAGGAAAATCGCCGCAGTCGCATCCATCATCGCCGGGGCCACCGTAGGAGGACTGCTGCATCGCATCGTAGGGGACGGTTGGGGGGTGATCGCGACGGCACTCGTTCTGTTCGCGATGCTCGCTGCTGATGCGGTGATGACTGCGCGGGGATAGCCGGCCGCTATGACGCTTCCGGGTGCGGGGGCTTGCGTCCGATCTGGGGTCACGCGGTACAGTGACGTCATGGTAGACATTCTTGTTGTAGAGGACGAGCGTGATCTCAATGAGGTCACATGCATGTATTTGCGTGATGCCGGATATGCCGTTACAGGCTGTCTGAACGTGCATGATGCCTATGAGGCCATGCATGGCCACCTGTTTGATCTGGTGGTGTCCGACATCATGATGCCGGGCACGGATGGGTATGCCTTCGCGGCGAAGCTGCGTGAGATCTATGCGCATCTGCCGATCATCTTCATGACCGCCCGCGACGACATCGCCTCCAAGAAAAAGGGCTTTCATACAGGTGTGGATGATTACATGGTCAAGCCCATCGACTTTGACGAGCTGGTGTTGCGCATCGAAGCATTGCTCAGAAGGGCGCATATCGACGACGAAAAACGTCTGTCTATCGGCAATCTGGACATGAGCATCGATCAGATGACCGCGTCGGTCGACGGTGCGGAGATAGCGTTGACGGCCCGTGAATTCAATATCCTCTTCAAATTGCTCAGCTATCCCAAACAGGTCTTCTCCCGAGCCCAGCTGATGGATGAGTTCTGGGATGTCGGTTCCTATACCGGGTTGAGGGCGGTTGACGTCTACATCACCAACCTTCGGAAGAAGCTCGCCGATTGCGACGGTTTCGAGATCGTCACGGTCAGGGGACTGGGATACAAGGCGGTTCCGCGATGAACACGCCGATGAGGGGCGGAACGGCCGAGGATGCAGGTCCTTCCGGCAAGGCGGCCGGAAGGAGAGTCAAGGAGAGACGGTTCTCCCCCTATATGTTCATCTGGACCTTCTCCCTGCTCTGCGTGCTCGCGGGCGGGCAGGCCCTGATCCTCGGATCGTATGCGAAACTGCCTTCCTTCCCACCCATGTTCATTGCGGGGATGACGGGGTACTGGGCCATCGTCGCCGGAACCCTGAGCCTCATCACCTTTCTGCAGATCCGCAAACGGCTGGAGCCGATGCGCAAATTCAGTGAGGCCAGCAAGCAGGTGGCATCCGGTGACTTTTCTGTCTATCTGGAACCTGAGCATCTGCCCGAATCTCCTCAGTGGGACAGCAACGACGAGATGTTCGAGGACTTCAACGCCATGGTTCACGAGCTCGGCAGCATCGAAACGATGAAGAACGATTTTGTGGCGAATGTGTCGCATGAGATCAAAACACCCTTGGCCATCATCCAGAGTTATGTCCAGCTGCTCGGCAAGCCGGATCTCTCCGATGAGCAGCGCTCGCGTTATGCGGGTGCGGTGACTGACGCCAGCGAACGCTTGGGCCAGTTCGTGACGAATATCCTCAAGCTGAGCAAGCTTGAGAACCAGCGGATCGGATTGCAGATCGAGAGCTGCGACCTGCCGCGCCAATTGGCGGACGCGGTGCTGGCCTTCGGTGATCTGTTCGATTCCAAAGGGGTGGAGCTCGATGTCGATATGGAGGATCGGGCGCTGGTGCGGGCGGATCCTGGGGTGCTTGAGGTCGTGTGGAGCAATATTCTCGGGAACGCCCTCAAATTCACCGATCCGGGTGGTCATGTGTCGCTTCGCCAGAGTTCCGATGACGACATCGTCAGCGTCGAGATTCGCGATGACGGTTGCGGGATGAGCGCAGAGGAGCTCGCCCATGTTTTCGACAAGTTCTATCAGGGGGATACCTCCCATGCGGCTCGCGGCAACGGCCTTGGAATGGCGATGGTCCGCAGGGCCGTCGAGCTTTCGGGCGGCACCGTCACGCTGAGCAGTGTCGTGGATGAGGGCACTGTGGTCTTGGTCAGGCTTCCCGCAGCGGCGTAGGGTCTCCGATGCACTGCGGTGCGGAAACTAACACAACTCGAACAATTCACCAATAGTCGTCCAACAATCGCTTCATACATTGTGTGTTGTCAACACGGTTGAAACACATGGAGAAGGAGCGACGATGATTGCGGGAAACGTCAACGAGGTAAGTGCGGGAGCCAAGGATTTCATCGGCTACGAATATAAGAACATCAGTGTGCCATCCCTGGACGAGGGCTTGTACGTAGACAGCTACCGGGCCTTTGGATGGGCTCTGGAATCATCCGAACAGGACAAGCTCACCAGCAACATCGTGCTGAAGTTCAAGCGCGACCGTCAGATTCGCAACAAGGCGGAGCTTTCACGCCTGCAGCGCCAGTTCGATTCCTACGCGATGCAGGTCAGGGGATTGGAAGCCGCGCCGAAGTCCCGGGCCCGAATGATCTCGTTGAGCGTCGGCATCATCGGTTGCGCCTTCCTGGCCGGAGCGACCTTCTCCTACATGTCGGGCTTCATCGTTGCCATGGTGCTTCTCGCCATACCGGGATTCCTGCTCTGGCTGATCGCATACCCGAGCTACACGCGAGTGCTGGCGAAGACGACGCAGAGGAACGCGCCCCAGGTGGACGCCACATACGATGCGGTCTACGAAACCACGAAGAAGGCGAGTCAGCTGCTCTAGCGCCGGTGCTTGGCACGGGCGGTTACCTGTGGAGGAGCGGTTTCCGGGAAGTGCGTTGACGGTGGCGGGGCTGTGCCGCTTTGTCGTGCCGGGAAGAGGGGGGGGGGATGATGATCAGACGCATCACCGTGATCTGGAATCGGTACAGAAGTCTGGCTCTTGCCGATAGGACGGCGCTCGGCGCGGCGGGTTCGGTCGTCGTGGGTGTAGGCATGGCTTCGGTCAAGCTCGGTCTGGGCGTTGTGACCCAATCCGTGTTGTTCATCGTCAGCGCCGTGTATTACTTCATGCTCTGCCTATCCCGTTTCGTCATCGTGTACCGGCATAGGAGGATCAGACGGCTGCACGATATCTCCGAAAGGTCGCGGCATGAGATGAGTGTGTATCACCGCACCGGCCTGCTGCTGTGCATTGTGGGACTGTCCTATGGCTTCTTCTCGTTCACGCTGATGTCCGTTGAAGCGGGAGCTTCTTATTCCGATATCGTGGCGATCTCCGTGGCCGCCATAACGGTCGTCAAAATCGGTACCGCGATCAGGGGGCTGGTGGTGGCACGCCGTGAGCGCAACCCTACGGATGCTGCGGTCAAAGCCATCGCTTTCACCGATGCCTTGCTTTCGGTGGTGGTGATGCAGAATGTGCTGCTGCTCTCCCAGCACACCGATGGTGCAGGAAAAAGCTCTGGGATGGTGGGAATGGTGCTGGGTGCGGGTGTGGTGGTGGCCGGGTTGGTGATGTTCTTCAGAACAAAGCAGCGTCGATTCTTCGCGGAGGGCGTTCGGAGACACTAAATTTTACGGTTGTAAATTATTCTTTACTGTTGTATGGTTTCTTCCGGCAATAGAGGAATGAATGAAAAGAGGTAATCATGGCGGCAGTTCATGCGGCGGTTGCGGATGCCGGGAAGGCTCCGAAGAGGAGCAGGTCTCGCCAGACCGTTGACATCATGGTTATCGCGGTGCTGATCGTGCTTGCGGTGTTGCCGCTGATCTATGCGGGGCTGCTGACGGATGCCAATATCGATCCGGTCGGGCGTCTCGACAATGTCGACGCGGCCATCGTGAATCTGGATGAGGGCAAGACCATCACCGCCGCGGGGAAAACGACCACCAGCAATCTTGGCGATCAGGTGGCGGATACGATGACCGGGAACAGCTCCGGCACGACGAACTTCAATTGGCATGCCACCACGCAGGACGATGCCAGTGACGGTTTGAAGCACGGCAGATATCTGGTGACCATGGTCATCCCCAAGGATTTCACAGCCGATGCGTTGTCGAGCGCGACGAGCACGGCGTCACAGGCCGCTGCGGTGCAGCAGGGCAACATCGATATCACCACCGATGATTCGGTGAATTATCTTGCCGGCACCATAGCGCAGACCGTGGGCACCGCATTGGAGCGCTCGCTGTCCGGTAAAGTGTCCTCCGCCTACCTCGACAAGGTGTATCTGACCATCTCGGGTATGCACGACTCGTTGTCCGAGGCCTCCGAGGGCGCCGGTGCTCTGGCAGCCGGCACCAAGAAGAGCGCCGCAGGTGCCGGCACTCTGGCAACCGGGCTGAGCACGATGTCCGAGAAGACGGCGGCGTTGCCGACAGCGACGAAACGGCTCGCCGATGGAGCATCGGCAGTGGGTACGGGTGTCGGAGCGTTGGCCTCAGGATCGCAGACCTTGGCCACGGGAACGCAGACACTGACGAATGCTGTGTCCGCGTTGCCGACCGCAACACAAAGTCTGTCATCCGGGGTCAACGCCGTCGCCAACGCCGTGCAACCGCTTTCGACAGGTGCCGGCACCCTCGCGAACGCAACTGCGAAGATCGCCGATGGGGCCTCGCAATCAGCCACGGGCGCAGCCAGCCTGGCCAGCGGGAGCAACGACCTGCACGCCGCGACGAGCAAACTCTCCACCGGGGCAGACGGCGCATTGGCCGGAGCCGCATCGATCTCCTCAGGGGCGGCGAAGCTGAGTGACAGCGCCTACACCTTGCAGCAGTTGCAGGCGGCGGAAAGCGCCAAAATACAGAAGCTCATGGACTCCTACGACAGCATGGACGACACCGAACGCATCGCCGCACTGCAGGAAATCCAGACCCTGTCGCAGCAATTGAAGCAAGGGACGACCGCACTTTCGGGCAGGGATAGCCAAAGCGGCCTGACGGCACTGTCCACGGCAAGCGCCCAACTACTCGGTTCGCAGGCATCGGGATCTTCGGCCGCCACCGGGCTGACCGCTCTCAGCGCAGGGGCGAAGTCGGTAGATACGGGCGCCTCGCAGTTGAGCAGTGGGGCGGGCACATTGTCACAAGGACTGGCCACATTGTCCTCAGGGGCCAAACAGAGCAATTCAGGAGCGCAATCCTTGGCTTCGGGTCTATCGACGCTGAATGCCAACATGCCGAAGCTCACTGCGGGTGCGGCGAAGCTCAATACCGCAAGCTCTTCCCTGGTGAGTGCCACATCGAAACTCAGCTCGGGTGCGGGCACGCTCAACGGCGGTTTGCAGACCTTGAACGCCAAAGTGCCCTCCCTGGCCAGCGGACTCAACACCCTGAACACCCAGAGTCAGACTTTGGTCCTTTCCATCAATGCTGCCGCGAAGGGTTCACAGCAGCTGAGCACCGCTTCGTCCACCATCGCCAGCGGATCCAAGACCTTGGCGAGCGCGCTTTCCACTGGTGCGGACAAGGTGCCGAGCTATACGAATGCGCAGGCCAAGGAGATCAGTTCGAAGGCATCGCAGCCGGTGACGGTGACCAGCACCAGGAACCACAAGGTCAGCAACACGGGAAGCGGTATGTTGCCGTACTTCCTCGGACTCGCCTTGTGGTTGGGCGCATTGTCCACATTCATGATGAGGCCCGCCCTGCGTGCCAAACTGATGCGCAAACGCCGTTCCCCCCTTGTGGTGACGCTCGGGTCCTACCTGCCGTATGCGGTTCTGGGCATGGTCCAGACGATAGCGGCCGTGTCGGTCGTTCACTGGGGGATCGGGGTTGATGTCGCGAATCTGTGGGGCCTCTTCCTCTTCACGATGTTCGCATCCTGTTGCTATATGGCCATCAGCCAGGCCTGCATCGTGCTGCTTGGGGATCCCGGGAAATTCGTGCTGATCATGCTGATGGTCACGCAGCTGACCAGTGGCGGCGGCACCTATCCTGTTGAAACCACCCCCGCCTTCTTCCAGGCCGTCAACCCGTATCTGCCGATGACCTACGTCATCAAGGGGATACGATCGCTGATCGGAGGCGGAAGCGTGTTCGTGGGACCTGCCATCGCTCCGATGTTGATCTGGGGTATCACGGCGCTGTTGGTGACCTTCCTCTCGGCGAGTATCCTGATGAGGAAGGTGAGAAGCACCGATCCTGCTGAAATGCCGATGTCCGTAATCGGTGGTGCCTCCGAGAAGAAGGCGGAAGAATCCCTTCTGCCGGCTGATGTGGAGACCACCGGCGTTATGCAGCCGGTCGCAGGATGAAGGCAAAACGCAGAGCAACGCCCAAACAACGGGGTCTAGAGGTTAGCAGTCATGGCATCCGAAAACGTCAGACAAGGATTCAGCAGATCTCGGCAAGCGTTGCTTGATGCCACGATCAAGCTCCTGGAAGAGCGCGAGGTCTCCGATATCACAGTGACCGACATCGCAGCCGAGGCGGGCGTCACACGTCCGACCTTCTACCAGAACTTCCGGGATCTGCCCACCGCATTCGCCGCAGCCGCACTCTACAGGGTCCGGCCGGTTTTCGAGAATCCCCTGATCTCCATGATTCCCAAGCAGGAGAGGCTCTCGATCGTGGATTCCTTCCTGAGACAGATCACCTATGTGCTGGAGAACTACAGGGATTTCTATCTCAAGATCTTCAAGGGGCCTGCCGCATTGCGGGTGTTGGACGAGCTGGTCGAAGGGGTCGCCGAGCATATGGAGCGTGAATCGCCGGTTATGGATGCCCTGGAACGTGGGCCATTGCCGCTTCACGAGGCGAGCCATGCCGTCGCCGCGGGATCCTTGTGGATCATTCGCCAGTGGATGCAGGATCCTGTTGGACTCAGTGCGGATGAAGTGGCCCAGCGCTTGAGGCTTTTCGCCACGATGAGCGTCTGCGGAGGGTTGGGCGTCGCGCAGGAGGACAACAAGCTTTCGGAGCCATCCCATAAGGACTGAAGCCTGACCGGACGGCTCTACCGCAGGATGGCAGAGCCTGATACCAGGAGCTGATTGAGTCCGCATTTGTGAATCTCTACGGTATTCTCATGCTTCTGCACTGTTTGTACAGGGTGCTCAACCGTATAATCCTACTCGGTAAGCAAAAGGCGAGAGAGGTCCTGTTGTCTTCAACGCAGGTGCAGCGTATCCTCTCCGCATGGTTTTGCGGGATGACTCGCCCCGTGAATCCGAACCGGAAAGGTGAGGCATCGATCCATGGGAAAACCCCTGCATGAACAGACACCTCAAGACGCGCGTACGCCCAGGAGCCTGGGTGCGGTTTCCACGGACGATGTTCACGATCTCGACAAGGTGTACCTGTCCGGATATGGGGAGACATGGGCGAAAACCATTCTGATAGGCGATCATAGCGCCGTCTATGGCTACCCCGCGATAGCGCTGCCCCTTCAGAGCCTGAAGATGCGTGCATGGGTCGCGCCGATCAGTGGCCATGAACATATGCTTCACGCCTTGGGATACGACGGCGAATTGAGAAAATCGGGCGAGCGTTTCGCCGGTATCCGCCGTGCCGTGCAGGTCGCCGAGACCTTCGTGGGGCGTTCGGGTCTGTCTTTCGACATCGTCACGGAAGCGGATTTTCCCGCGGAGAGAGGGCTCGGTTCTTCGGCCGCCGCCGCAGGAGCGGTTATCAGGGCGGTTCTGGATGCCTACGGCAAGGCGGCGTCCCCCGATGAGCTCTTCGCCCTGACCAATGGTGCGGAGATTATCACCCACGGTCACCCCTCGGGGCTTGATTCGGTGACCACCTGCGCATCTGACCCGATTCTGCTGGATCATGGGGCCATCTCCACGGTGGTGATGAATATTCCGGCCTATCTGGTGATAGCGGATTCCGGCATATCGGGGAGCACGCGCGATGCCGTGGGCGGTGTGCGCGAGCGATACGAGCATGAACACGAACGCACGAGAACGATTCTGGAAAGCCTGGGGTCGCTCGGCGAGCTTGCCGTCGCCGATTTGGCGCACGGTGATATCAAGGGTCTTGGAGCACATATGAATCAGGCCCAGGACATGCTTGCACAGCTGCAGGTAAGTCATCCGACCCTTGATTCCCTGGTCGATGCGGCGCGTTCCGCGGGGGCTGTCGGTGCCAAGCTGACAGGAGGGGGCCTCGGTGGTTGCATGATCGCACTGGCATCCAGCCGTCGTCAGGCCGAGTCCATACAGGGACGGCTGTATGATCACGGTGCCAAAGGGGTCTGGGTCCATGCCCTGCAGACAGGGCGTTCATCGGGAAACCGTGACGAGGAAAGGTATGCCTCCGCCCGCACCAGGTCTGATGAGAGTATCGCATGATTGCACGGCACAACGGTGAGGCATTGGATGACGGTACGGGATATCATGCCGTCGCAAGTGCGAATGCGAATATCGCCTTGATCAAATATTGGGGCAAAGCTGACGAAGCGCTCATCATCCCCAGAATGTCGAGTCTTTCGCTCACGCTCGCCGATCTGGAGACCACGACGAGTGTGAGTTTCGACCGCTCCGGTCGGCGAACGGGCCATGACCGCCTGTATATAGACGACAGTGAACGCGAGGGCAAAGCCCTGCAGCGCGTCAGTGCGCTGCTCGATGTGGTGCGCGATATGGCTGGCATGGATGCCGATGCCGTGGTCTCGTCCCACAACACGATGCCCTATGAGGCGGGCCTGGCCAGTTCCTCATCCGCCTTCGCCGCTCTGGCTGCCGCCGCCTCGCATGCAGCCGGCCTGCAACTCGATGAACGCGAGCTTTCCCGTCTGGCGCGGCGTGGATCGGGGTCGGCATGCCGCTCGGTATATGGCGGCATGGCCTTGTGGCATGCGGGTCATGACGATGCCTCCTCGTATGCGGAACACATCGATTGCCCCCTTGACCTGGCGATTGTCGTGATTCTGGTCTCAGGAGAGCAGAAGAAGATCCCGAGCAGGGAGGCGATGCGTCGTAGTGTGCAGACATCGGCCCTGTACGATGCCTGGGTCCGGTCCGGAGCCGACGATCTTGAGCAGGCGCTGGAAGCGGTCAAGCTCGGTGATGTGGCGAGACTCGGGGCCATCGTGCAATCGAATTCCTTGGGCATGCACGCGACGATGATGACCGCGAGGCCGCCGGTGATGTATTGGCTGCCCGGCAGCGTCGCTGCGCTGCAAGCCGTGGACGAAGTCCGCCAGGGTGGTCTGAATGCATGGGCTACCATGGATGCCGGGCCGAATGTCAAGGTACTGACGACGCAACGTGAGGCTGCACGGGTGGAGCATGACCTGAGGGCCGCGCTCCCCGGATTCGAAGTGCATTCCCATGTCGCGGGGCCGGGGGTTCGGTTGCGGACGACGCAGGGGCATGCATGACGAAGGCCATCTGCCGCTGATGCTCGTGCGGTTATGGCCCCGCGAATGCGATGGTCGGCAAGACAGATGTGGGACGTGCGAGCGGTGTCGATCCGCAGTGACGCTCGATTAACGGATGTGACAAGGGACTGGCATGAACAGCAGTGATGATGTGATCGAGGCAAGAGCACCGGGCAAACTCTATGTCGCCGGTGAATATGCCGTCGTCGAAGCAGGCCACGCCGCAGTGCTGATTAGTGTCGATCGTTTCCTTACGGTTCGCGCCAAGCCGGCCGGGGACGTCGGCCACATCACCTCGACTCGTTTTCCGGACAACCCGATCGTCTGGCGGCACAGGAATGGCGAGCTGGATGTTCTCGAAGGGGACCGGCAGTCCGGTAGCTTCATGCTCAGCGCCATCCAGTGGGTGGAAGCTCTGGTGCGGGAGTCCGGAAGGGCCCCGATATGCTTTGACCTCGCGGTGAGCAGCGATTTGGACGATTCCTCAGGAAGGAAATTCGGTCTGGGCTCATCCGCCGCGGTCACCGTTGCCACCGTCAGGGCTCTGGTGGGCCTGTACGACCTGCAGCTCGATGACCTTGAACTCTACAAACTCGCTTTTCTCGCGGCACATGCGATACAGCCCTCCGGCTCGGGCGGGGATATCGCGACGGCCACCTTCGCCGCTTGCATCGGATACTCTTCGCCGGATCGGGAATGGTTGATCGCCGCGAAGCGGGATGCCCAGCAGGGTGGCAGGACAGTGCATGCATTGCTGGAAAGACCGTGGCCGGGACTCCGCATCGAGCGTCTTCATGTTCCGGACGAGCTGTCCTTCCTGATCGGGTGGACCGGTGCCCCGGCTTCAACGCCTGAACTCGTCGGCAAGGTGCAATCCAGTTTCAAGGGTGGCACCAGGCATGATTCGCCTGAATACCAAGAATTCCTTGATCGTAGCGATCGTTGCGTGAACGCGATGAAGAAGGCGATGACGCACGGCGATGTGGCAGGCGTGCAGCATGCTCTGAACGAGGCCCGTCAGACACTCGCCTACCTGACCTCCATTACGGGAACGGTTATCGAAACGCCAATACTGCGGCGCTTGGTGGAGATCGCGCAGGAGCACGGCGCAGCCGCGAAGAGTTCGGGCGCAGGTGGCGGTGACTGTGGCATCGCCCTATGCGGGGCGGCTGCGGATCAGGAAGGCATCCGTGAGGCATGGGCGAAGGAAGGTATACAGGCTTTGGATCTCACGCTGTATTCATCGCCGGAGCATGCCGTATCCGAGGAGCATGCGGATGCGGCGGGCATCGCCTCGCAGCGCAAGGACGACCATGTGCGTCTGGCCGACAGGCAGCATGCCGACGAATCCACGAACGCCTTCGATGATATTCGTTTCATCCACCATGCCTTCCCGGATATCGCCACCAAGGACGTGGACCTCGGCGTGCACGTCCTGGGAGCGGATTGGCCTATGCCCTTTTTCATCAACGCGATGACGGGTGGCTCATCCAAAAGCGGCGGCATCAACGCCGCCCTGGCGAAAGCCGCTGCGCGGACAGGCCTGGCCATTGCGTCGGGTTCCCAGCATGCGGCCCTGCGCGAGCCTTCGTTGAGGGAGAGCTTCACCGCGATACGGGATAACACCCCGGGATTCGTGTTTGCGAATGTGGGTCCCAGCGTCACACCCGACCAGGCGGTGGATGCCGTCGCCATGCTGCAGGCGGATGCCCTGCAGATCCATGTGAATGCCGCCCAGGAGATCGTCATGCCGGAAGGCGACCGCGATTTCAGCTCGTGGCGGCAATCGATCGCGGATATCATCGCAGCGGTGAAGGTGCCTGTGGTGGTCAAGGAGGTCGGCTTCGGGCTCAGTAGCAGAAGCATCGGCCAGATCCTTGACCTCGGGGCCGACGGCGTGGATGTGAGCGGACGTGGCGGCACCGATTTCGTGGATATCGAGAATCGCAGACGCAAAAGTTCGGAATACTCCTATCTCAGGGGCTTCGGACAATCGACCCCGCTATGCCTGCTGGATGCGGTTCATCGGATATCGTTGCACGATCGCGATGCGGTCCTGCTCGCTTCCGGAGGCGTCCGCAACCCGCTCGATGTCCTGAAGGCGCTTGCCCTCGGCGCCCAGGCCGTTGGCGTCTCGGGACACTTCCTGCACACCTACCTCCATTCGGGAGATGACGCTCTGGTTGCGGAAATCGAGGCATGGAAGATGCAGCTGCGCTCGCTGATGACCCTGCTGGGGGCAAGGAGCGTCGCCGACCTGCGTCATGGTGATGTGCTGGTCACCGGTGAGAGCAGGGAAGAGGCGGAACTGCTCGGTATCGATCTGGGTACTTTGGCCCGTCGCTCCTGATACCGGCGGCATGCGCCAAGGCGGTGCCGGCATATCCATTGCGGCTTGTCGGCGTGCCACCGTTCTCTGTGCGTGTCTTTGGTGCCGTTGGGCACATGGATCCCAGCGGTTTCAGGGTTTCTTCGCGAGCAGGCTTTCAGCCGTGTGCTGATCGGTGACCAGAGCTGAGAGATAGCCCCCGCTCAGACAGGCACGGATCGCTTCGATCTTCTCCCTTCCCCAGGCCACGCCGATGACCAGGGGGATGTGCTTGAGCCTTTCGATGTCAATGGAAATCGTTCGAACGCACAGCTCGGTATGCACATGGGTGCCGCTCGCATCTATGAAATGACCGCAGACGGTGCCCACGGCTCCCAGATCCCTCATCCTTCTGACCATATGGGCGTCAACGTAATTGTCGAACACCGGGCTGAGCCGATCGTTCACCACGGCCCCGACGCCTTCGATGGCGACATCGGCGCCACCGCCGAGCGCCAGCGATGTGGCTATCTGCGGCTCCTTGCGCATGGCTTCGGCTATGGGTGCGGAGGACATGATCATAGGGGCGTGCAGAGGGCTGAAGGTGCAGTTCAGCCTGTTCGCCAGCATCCGGCATATATCGGGGGAGTCGGTCATCGAATTGGATGGCGACAGCGCTCCGACCATTTGCGCCACATTGGCCTTCGGCCAGTTCCGCGACGGGATCTGGCGCACCGTCGCCGCAACGGCACGACCGTTGGATACGGTGATCAGGGAGTCCTCCCGGGCCTGCTCGCTGAAGAGGGATGCCGCGTATTCGGGTACCGTCTCAGCCGGGGCGAGTGTCGGGGATGTGGGTGCCACCCTGGCGAATTTCAATCCGAAGCACTGCACCAGGCGGTCTTCGAGCGACATCACCCGTTCCAGCACATGGCCGATGTCTATATGGACGATTCCCTCATCACGTGACTCCTGAAGGAGTCGGGAGACGGTGGGTCGTGAATACCCCACAGCGGAGGCTATCTGCGCCTGGGTGAGGTTCTGCATGTAATACATGCGTGCCACCTTCAGCACCAGTTCGATGTGCTTGCGCGATTCGGCGGTAGCAAGCTGGCTATTTCTCGTGAACATATGTTCATATTACCTCGAAGGAAGGATATGAAACATATGCAAATATTGGCATAAAAGTCAGGAATTCACCGATTAAGACAACCGATAGTCATATTGCCGGTGAACATATGTTCAAATTCCGTATGGAAACTCTACCGGATACGCGCTACCTTCGTAATCGTAGCTTCGTGGTGGTTGAGGATTCCGCCGCGAATGACAGGGTTTGGGAGAGGCTGTATGGAATCGGGTCTCACTGCAATCGGGCGGATGGGTCAATCGGCATCAGCCCAATGCGGTGTCTGATGCCGCATGGCGTTTGACCAGCATTCAGAACTCAAAGAGGAAGTTCTGAACAGTTGAAAGGAACAACATGGATATCATCAATACGATAGTAGGTCTGGGTGCCGCTGTGATGATGCCTATCATCTTCTTCGTCGTAGGTCTGGTGTTCCGACTTGGGATCGGCAAGTCGTTCAAAGCTGGAATGACGGTTGGTGTCGGCTTCGTCGGGGTCAACATGGTCATCAACCTGCTGCTCGACAATCTGGGGCCGGCGTCGAAAGCCATGGTCGAGCGACTGGGCATGCATCTGACGGTGGTCGATGTCGGTTGGCCCACAGCATCGACGATTGGTTGGGGAACGCCGATCATGGTCGCCGCAGTCGTCGGATTCCTGATCATCAACGCGGTTATGGTTGTGTTGAAACTCACCAAAACCGTTGATGTGGATATCTTCAACTATTGGATTTTCCTGCAGGTCGGGGCGACGGTTTACGCCGTCACCAATAATTTCTGGTTCTCCACGGTATTCGTCTGGGTCGTGTTCGCCATCGTGCTGAAAGTCGCCGATCTCGCGGCTCCGTACATCCAGAAGGAATACAACATCAAGGGCATCTCATTCCCGCATCTCGCAGGTCTGATGTGGTCCCCGGTGGCCATCGGCGTGAACTGGGTCGTCGACAGGATTCCAGGGTTGAAGAAGGTCGACTTCAATGCCGAGAAGATACAGAAGCGTTTCGGTGCTTTCGGCGAGCCCGTGGTCCTCGGCTTCATCCTTGGTCTGATCATCGGCGTGCTGGCAGGGTATTCCCCGGACAAGGCCATCACGTTGGCCATCAATGTGGCTGCCGCGATGGTGCTGCTGCCCAAGATGATCGATGTCCTCTTGGAGGGCCTCATCACGGTTCGTGACGCGGCCGAGATCCAGCTCAAGAAGTGGTTCCCGAAGCGCGAGTTCTTCATCGGCATGGATACCGCGCTGTTGATCGGCGAGCCCTCCGTGCTTGCCTCGGGTCTGCTGCTCATCCCGATCGCCATCGTGCTCGCATTGATTCTGCCGGGCAACAAGATGCTGCCCTTCGCGGATCTGGCATCACTGACCTTCCTTCTCGCTTTGGTCACCCCATTCGTCCGCAGAAACATGTTCAAGATGCTGATCACCGGCACACTGAGCATCATCGTGATCCTTTATGTCGGTTCGGCAATCGCGCCATTCGTGACGCAATCCGCGGTCGCCAGCAACATCAAGCTCCCTTCGGACTTCACAGGTATCTCGAATATGACCGGAGCCGTCAGCGGCTGGGTCGGCTGGCTTGGCGTGAAGGCCGGCGAGTTGTTCAACATGGTGTTCTGAGTCAGGGAATCTGAGTGAAAGGAATCGGTATGTCAGTGCAGCATAAGCATTTCCTCGTGATCGACAACGGGGGCACCAATACCAAGGTCGTCATCCTTGATGAGAGCGGACGGCAGCTCGCCGTGGTCTCCTTCCCGACCGATGGCGTGGAGCGTCGTCCGGGTTTCCGCGAGGTCAATCCGGCGCAGATGTGGAGGGATATCGGCAAAGCGACGAAAGCCTCCCTTGCCTCGGCGGGTCTGCGCGGCGATGAGATCGATGCGGTGGTGCCGGTGGGACATGGCAAAGGTCTGTATGCGCTTGACGCGGATGCCCGGCCATTCATGGATTGCATCCTGTCCTCGGACAGTCGTGCCGCGGATCTTGCCACTGAATTCGAGAATCATGTCTCCAAGATCTATCCGATCAGCCACCAGCATGTGATGGTGATGCAGTTCCCGGTTCTCCTCCGGTGGATCAAGGAGCACGAGCCGGAGAAGTATCGTTCCATCGGCTATGTGCTTTCGAACAAGGATTTCATCCGTTATTTCCTGACCGGTGAAGTCCATGAGGAACGCGGCGACGCCTCGGGCAACAACCTGGTGAATCTCGAAAGCGGGGAATACGATCGTAGGCTTTTCGATTTCTTCGGGATCCCGGAGATGTTCGACAAGATGCCTGATCTGGTGAACGCCACCGATCAATGCGGTTCGATTACCCATGAAGCCTCCGAGAACACAGGAATCGCCGAAGGCACGCCGGTGTACGCGGGCATGTTCGACATAGACGCATGCTCGATCGCCACAGGTGTGCTCTCGGACGATGTGTTCAGCATCACCGCGGGCACGTGGAATATCAACGTGTTCCCCAGCAAGACCAAGGCTCCGGAGAAGAGTGGATGCATGAATTCTCTCTTCCCGACAGGAGACGTGCTCGTCGAGGCATCCAGCCCCACCTCTGCCGGGAATCTCGACAATATGCTGCGCATGCTCTCGAAGGACAGGAAGCAGACAATCGACTACAGCGCATTGGAATCCATGCTGTCTTCGACCGACGCCCGCTTCGCTCGCAGCATCTTCTATCCCTTCCTGTACGGCAGCAACGTCAATCTGGGAGCGGAGGGCACCCTGATAGGGCTGCGGGGCTCCGATTCCCTGGAACAGCTGCTCCGCTCGGTATATGAAGGCGTGGTTTTCGCGCATAAGCAGCATGTGGATCAGCTGCTCGATGTGCTGGGTCACAAGCCGAAGGTGATTCGCATATCGGGTGGGGCCTGCAATTCGCCAGGATGGGTGCAGATGTTCTCCGATGTGCTCGGCATACCGGTCGAGACGGTGGCGGTCACCGAACTCGGAGGGCTCGGAGGCGCCATCTGCGCCGCCGTCGGTTCGGGTGTCTATGACGATTTCGATGAAGCCGTCGAGCATATGACCGTTGTGGAGAGACGCTTCGAACCCGATCTTGAACAGACGGCCATATACGGCAGGAAATACACCGCCTATGAAGATCTGCTGGGTGTGCTCGATTCGGGTTGGAACATACTTCGCGATATGCAAAAGGAGCTGGAGGTCTGACGATGGTTGTGAATGCTGTTGGTATCTACGAGAAGGCGCTGCCAGGTGATCTCAGCTGGGAGGAACGCTTCGATCTGGTGCACGAATTGGGATTCAATTTCCTTGAATTCTCGGTCGATGAGAGTGATGAGCGTTTACTCCGTCTCGATTGGGACAAGCATCAACGAGAAGAGTTCAGAACGGCGCTGTGGAAGACCAACAGCAGGATCAACACCTTGATGCTTTCCGGCCACAGGCGTTTTCCGCTCGGGTCGGCTGATGCGCGGACGCGTGAGATCTCTCTCGATATGATGCGCAAAGCCATAGATCTGGCCAGCGATCTGGGTATCCGCAACATCCAGTTGGCCGGATACGACGTCTATTACGAGCATAAGAGCCTGAGCTCCCGTGAGTATTTCGTGGAGAACCTCAAGAAATGCGTGCAGATGGCCGCCAAGAAGATGGTCATGCTCTCCATTGAGACGATGGATGATCCCTTCATCAATTCGATGGATAAAGCGGTCTATTTCAAGTCGCAGATAAGAAGCCCCTGGCTGCAGGCATACCCCGACATCGGCAATCTGAGTGCATGGGAGAACGCCGATATGGGCAGGGAGATCGAAAGCTATATTGACAACATCGTCGCCGTGCATCTCAAGGAGACCAAGCCGGTCACCGCCGTGTCGCCGGGGGCGTTCCGGGATGTGCCCTTCGGGGAGGGAAGCGTGGATTTCGAGGCCGCGTTGCGGATGTTCAAACGTCTTGAATACTCAGGCTCCTTCACCGTTGAGATGTGGAAGATGCCATCCGGTGATCCGATCGCCCAGGTGCGTGCCGCCAAGGCCTTCTTCGATGCGATATTCGAGAAGGTCGGCATCGAGCAGGAGCCGATTCCCGCGTAGTGCAGGGTGTCTCCGGTCGTCTTGGACACGGCTTCCCGGCGATGGTTCCTGTGCATACGGATCCTGCCCATTGGGGGGAGTGTGGACGCGGTGGGCCTCCGGCATCCTGGTCGGGTTCCGGTGCCCGGGTGCCGGTTCCCGCTTGTTGGCCCATATTGGCTGCTGGTCATGTTGCTTATTCGTTTTGTTTGCTTGAGTGAAAGGGTGTGTGTGATGGTGTCGTTGGCTGATTATTCTGATGTGGTGCGCGCTGAGGTGAAGCAGGTGCGCGAGGTGGTTGCCGGCTTGCATGAGCAGTTGCTGCAGTGGGGTTTGGTGGTGTGGACGGCTGGCAATGTGTCGCAGCGTCTGCGCTCGGCGGATTTGATGGTGATCAAGCCGTCGGGGGTGCGCTATGAGTTTTTGACGCCGCAGTCGATGGTGGTGACGGATCTGCAGGGTCATGTGGTGGATGGTGAGCAGGAGCCGTCGTCGGATACCGCATCGCATGCGTATATCTATCGGCATATGCCCGATGTGTTCGGTGTGGTGCATACGCATTCGACCTATGCGACGGCTTGGGCGGCTGCGGGCAGGCAGATTCCGTGTGCATTGACGATGATGGGTGATGAGTTCGGTGGCCCGGTGCCGGTTGGCCCCTTCAGATTGATCGGTTCTGAGGCGATAGGTCGTGGCGTGGTGGAGACTTTGGCCCGCTACCCGAAGTCGCCGGCGGTGTTGATGCGCAATCATGGGCCGTTCACGGTGGGTGGTGATGCGGAGTCGGCGGTGAAGGCCGCGGCGATGACGGAGGAGGTGGCCCGTACGGTGTGGGCTGCCGAGCAGTTGGGCGGTGCCGTCGAGATCGCTCAGAAGGATATCGATAGTCTGAATGATCGCTACCAGAACGTGTACGGACAGCATTAAAGCCCGCGCCAGCACTGCGGGCGTGAAAACGGGCGACCCGCTTCCCGAGAGAGATTTGCCTTGAGATGCATTGCCTTCAGGTGCGCTGCCTGTGGGTGCGTGGCCCGGCCCGGGGAACGGCATGGCCTTTCCAAAAGCGTGTCTTGCTAGGATGTATCACGAGAAGGAAGCAGGGATATTCACCACGGGTGCGGGGCTTAGGGCCTTCATCGAAGGGGACGGTGCGTATTCCGATATGGTTCGACCATCATCAGTTTGTCGTCGGCCGCGAGAAGAGAGAGACGTCCTATGGAAGACATGTACCGCCCGCAGGGATCTGTGCCGTCGGAAGAGCCGAACGATCGTAATGGGGAGGACGGGTCGGATCAATCCGCTGCAGGTGGGTCCTACCCGCTTCAGCCTGAGGGGACGAATGACCCGGACTCATACCGGCAGACATCTGAGAATCACGGCGCCGATAACCAGGGCCTGAACGATCAGCATGGGCAATTCGCCCGAAACGATGGACAGTTCGATTACCAATCGGATGGGCAGCCGGCCCCCCAGTCGGGGATGGATCAGCAGCCTTGGCAGACGCCTCTGGAGCAGGGGCCTTCCTCGGGCAACTACCAGCAAGCGAACAGCTATCAGCAGCCGAATACCTACCAGCAACCCGGTGCGTACCAGCAGGGCGGTGCGTACCAGCAGGGCGGTGCCTATCAGCAGCCGAACGGCTACCAGCAGGGCGGCAATCCGCAGGTGCCAGGGGCGTACCCGATGCCTGGCGGCAATGCGCATGGGTCGATGAGTGCGCTCGCGATCTCAGGTTTCGCGGTGTCCGTGGCGGCTTTGCTTCTCTGCTGGCTGCTTACCTTCGTCAATGTGCTGGTGCTCATCGGTCTGGGGCTGTCGATCGCGGGAATAGTGGCGACGGGGGCAGGCAAAGGGCGACGTGGACGTGGCCTGGCCATAGCGGGAACCGTGATTGCCGGCGTGGCATTGGTCGCCAGTGTGTTGATCGGATCCTTCTACGTGGGAGCCATCGGCGACAGTGTGGAGCGATCCCTGGATTCGTATTCGAGTTCCTCCAGCGCGGATAGGGGTTCTGCGGGAAAATCCGTGAGCAGTGATGCCAAAATCAACGGCTTCGAATCCGGGCAGCATGCCGTGGTGAATATCGGCGACGGCTATGTGGGCACGACCGAAAGCGGCGACAAGGTGCTTGTGGTGGTCTACAAGCTGAAGAACACCGGTGATTCCACCATCACCTTCTCCGATATGGTGATGGATACCGCCGAGCAGGATGGTGACGAGCTTGACATCAGCTATGACTCCGGCCTGCAGAATATCGTGAGCGGTGACACCTCTAAGTTCGTCGATGATACCGATGTCATCAAGCCGGGGCAGGAAGTGAGCGTCATCCGTGGCTACGTGCTGGATGACAGTCAGAAGGCCGTGACCATTTCCGCAAGCGGATGGAAGTCGGCCGGTTCCGAAACCGTTTCGAATGATTTCCAGCTGAACTGAGTCTTCCGCCGTAGCGAATGCATTCATATCCGGCCGTTTGCCGCCGCTGTGTTGTGTGGCCGGCGGACGGCCGGAACGCTAAGCCGGGTCCTTGCGGTGCGGTGCAGCGGCTCAGTAAGAACCCGGGCGTGCTAGCATCGCCGGTATGACGGGCTTGTTGACCAAGGGGCGGCGTTCGACGCGTCGAACCATATACATGTTGGTGTTCGGTCTGCTTGTAAGTGCCATAGCCTTCGCTTGTGGTGTCGGGCTGCCTGCAGCGACCGTCATCGGATGGGCGGGGGCCTGCGCCTTCTATCTGTGTTGGGTTTGGGGCAGGATCGCAGGTCTGGATGCCCGGCAGACCCGGATTCACGCTGCAGGTGAAGAACCGACCCGGACGACGGCCGACGTGCTGCTGATCCTGTCCAGCTTCTCTTCCTTGGCGGCGGTTCTGCTGATGATCCTTAAGGCGCACGGGCATGGGCGGGCCGTCCTGCTCGCGGCCGTGCTCACGCTGTGCAGCCTGCTCCTGACCTGGTCGATGATCCATACCCTGTATATGCTGCGGTACGCGGGCATCTACTATGCTGAAACCGTCGGCGGCATAGAGTTCGGCGGGACGCAGACCCCTGATTACATGGACTTCGCCTATATGTCATTCACGATGGGCATGACCTTCCAGATCTCCGATACCGCATTGAACACCGGGCTGCTGCGCAGAACCGCACTCGCGCACACCCTGCTCGCCTACCTCTTCAACACCCTGGTCATAGGGGCCACGGTGAATCTTCTCGCGGGTCTGGCCGCTGCCTGACCGCCTCAGCGATGGTCGGCAATGAGGAAGGGCTCCGTGTCGCGCGGCATGCAGAACCCGCGCCGAATGATGGCGCTTCGGGGGTGGTGCCCGCAGAACCCGGCATCGGCGGCGTATGTAAGCTCTCTGCCGAATCTCGACACGGTGAAAGTGTAAATTTCCGGACCGGGTAATTGCCGCTCCGGTACAACAAGTCCCGAGCGAATGTGTTCTCGCCGTGTACTCGGGGTACCGTTGATGTGGCTCAGACCGATGATTTCTTGAAGTGGGAAGGGAAGCGCAGCTGTGACGAGACCTGTGTCAGGCAAGGATGTGAAAGTGGAGGCGAAGGATGTTGAAAGGAAACAGCAGACCCTTTTAGGGGTGGTCGCCTTCGTCGTCGTCATGCTGCTGATTATGGTGGTGGCGTTGTTGATCCATAACTCCAGCAAGCCGACGACCTCAGCCCTTGATAAGTCCTATGCCAGTCTGCAGCAGGTCAAAGCCAAACCCGGTGACGCCACGAAGCAGGGCGGCGTTCTGATTTCCGTGGATGGCGCGGCAAAGAAGCGCGTGCCCACGATCGAGATGTATCTCGATCCGATGTGCCCGGCATGCGCGCAAGTGGATCGTGCGCTCAACACGACCCTGCAGAAGCTCTTCGACGCAGGTCAGATAAACGTGGATATTCACGCCGTGACCTTCCTTAATCGGGTATCCAGCGATAAATACTCGACCCGAGCAGCCGCGGCGCTTGCCTATGTCGCCGAACATGATTCCAGGCATGCGATTGATTTCATCGGTGAACTCTATGCCGAGGACTATCTGCCGTCGGAAAGCAACTACACTCCCACCAGCGATGCGCAGATCGCCGAACAGGCGGTGAAAGCAGGTGTGAGCGATACGGTTGCCCAGGCCGCGGTGACGAGTGACTATGGGAGTTGGGTCGACAGGGCGACCACATACACGATAGCCCGCAAAGAGCTCGTCCAGCAGGGAAGTGACGGCTTCACCACCCCTCTGTTCCGGATCAACGGTCATATCTGGGAGAGGCAGCAGATTGAGAACGCCGACCTTCCCGAGGCCTTTGCCGCAAGCCTGGGGCTTGCATGGTCGGATGTAGGCAATCCCAAGGTGCTGCCGAGCATCGGTGCCCATGGCGCGATTGCATAGAATCCTGTGGACATGATTGGCCGTCATACGGCCTTATGGTGGTTTACGGCCTGTCAGCCGCGTTCGATCTCTTCCATTTTCGGATTTTGCCGCGGAAGGATGTGAACGGGGCGACGGTGTTGATGTGGATCCATTTGTACACAGGCCAGTTTGCCGGCGTGGATGCCGCCCACGCCCTGCCTCCGGCTGCGAACAGTTCATCATCGCCATAGGATGCGGTCATCGCTATCATCGCATCAACATGCTCGTGGAAGCCGGATATGAGTTCTTCAAGACTGCAATCCGCATACTCGTCATAGAAATGCTGGTACAGACCGCCGAGTGCATTCCACCGGTATTCGGGGTGGGGTGTCACCACGGCGTGGCCGTCGTTTTCATCGCGCTCCCAGGCGAGCAGCAGGTTCATCCATCCGAGTTGATAGGCGATCATCTGCGCGGGAGTGCGATCCACGCCGTCGTGAAGCCGGTCCTTCTTGCCATCGGCAATCTCTGAGAATTCATTGATGAAGAGATCGGCGCGTTTGCGGATCTCATCGATGAGTTCCTGCTTGCTCTCATATGTTCGCATTGACGGTATCTCCTCCGGGTAGGTCGATGCGCGGTCCGGGCGATGCGGATGACATGAGGCTATCCGAAACCCTCGATTGCGGAACCCCGATTGCTATACGACGCTTCGGTTGTGTCGGATGTCAGAAGCAAGGAAAGTGCGCCTGCATAGGAGTCTTTCAAACCAGTCGGTGGCACTCAAGTCGCTGATTTCCCGGGCGTTGCGCAGGAAACGGGCTTTCCTGTCACGTCCTTCGAAGGCTGTGCAGAGTGATGTTCGCGGGCGCGTCGTGGACAGGGCGCTCAAGACTCAAACTCGTTTGAGCTACCCGTCTCGTCAGAAAGTCCTTGAGGCGTATGCGGTTGGGACTCCGGTCAAGGAGATTGTGAGCAGGTTCGGCATCTGCCGCAGCACCATTTGGAAGATCGTCACCAGTGCCGGGCAGCCAACGCGAAACCATGATCTTTCTCCTGCTGTGCGGGAAGAGATTCGACGGCTCTACGCGGGCGGTCTGACTCTCGCTGAAGTCACCGAGCGACTTGGCATGGGTCGGGTGAATGCGCGCGCTGCCATCATCAGTGCAGGAGGTGCCATGAGACCGCAGGGGCGTAGACGCCAGCGACCCGCTGGCGCGTAGCGTGCGAGATTGCAGGTGTAGAGCAGAGTGCTCTCGTTGACATGTTTCCACGTCTAACCAGCTCGTTGGGTCTGTATGGTTTTCATCTGGCGGTGGCGTGCGAACTCCCGGGCACGGATGCGCAGGAGCAGGATGATGCAGGTGGGAACGAACCACAGCATCTTGAAGCCCAACCACACTTTCAGCAGTACCAGCAGGTTCAGTCAGCCGGGGGCACCATGGGCGAGCAGGGTGGCCGGCAAGTAGACGGCGGCCGAAGTACGGGATGGCCAGCAGCATGGCGGGCACACTCTCATTTGAGGCCTTTGCGGGTGCGTGCGAGGTTGTGGAAGGCGATGCTGGCGGTAAGTAGCAGGCGGATCATGGGAGTCTTCCTCTCTTTACGCACGGGTATTCATTGCGGTGCTGCGTTGGAGAGTGGCCGGGAGGGTTTGCCGCGAACGGCCCGATGTGAAGGAGAAAGCCACATCAAAATCCATTTTGTGACAAGTCTGTTGTCTCCGGAAGCTTTCTTGGGTTCGCGGGTGTGGCGGTGGCTGTGGGCAGCGACAGGTTTTGGGTGCGGGTTACGATCAGTGGATGGAACATCTGCTTCGGCTCACGGATTCGTGGGACAGGTCTAGGCTCGACGGTCTGTTCAGGCTGGCTGATGCGTATGAGCATGGCCGTGGGCCCATACGCGAGGGTTGTGCCGTTCTGTTCTTCCCGGATTCCAGTGTGCGCACGCGTGTAACCTTCGAGCTGGGTGTCAGACGTATGGGTCTTACGCCGGTCACGTTGCCTCCCGGGACGTTGGACAAGCCCGAAGCGTCGGGTGACGTGGCTTCCTATCTCGCGCAATGGGCCGATATTCTGGTGGTTCGTCACCCGGATATCACCGTGCTGGAAAAGCTCGCATCGTGCGATGCGATGCCTGTAGTCAACGCGATGACCGATGCCAATCATCCATGCGAGGTGCTCTCTGACCTCTACTCGCTCTCGAAAATCAGGAACATTTACGATCTTCGCTACCTGTTCGTCGGCGCCGACGGGAATATCGGGAGGGCCTGGCAGGAGGCGGCCGTCGCATTTGGACTTGATCTGACGCAGTGTTCGCCCCACGATCTGGCGATGCCGGGCACGGCGTGGAAAGGCGACCTGCTCGAAGCGTCCAGTGGTGTGGATGTCATCATCACCGATGGACCGGGACCGTTTGCACAGGAGCTGCGGCCGTTTCAGATCACGCCGGAGGTTCTACAGGCCGCTGCGAACGATGTGTTGCTGAATCCATGCCCGCCGTTCATCCGTGGACGAGAAGTCTCCGCCGATGCCATAGCAGGCCCCGCATTCGTTGGCCATGAGTTCAAGAAGGCCCTACTGCCGGTCCAGCAGGCCATCATGGCCACCTGCATGAATCTCACGTAGGGCTGATCCTCTCATGTGATTCCACCATCACTGACAGTGTGACCAGGAGATGGCAGGGCAATACCATGAACCGGGCTGCCAAACGAAGCAGAAAGACAAGGCTTAAATCGAACCAAGCGCGGCCCCTTTGACCGAAGGTCTGCACTTGAACCAAGCGGAGTCCTGTCTCGCTCTATTCTTGAACCTCGCCCCACGCTTGAAATCCCTCGTCACACGGCGCAAACGCGGTGTGTACGGCACCTCGTAGAGTGCCGATATGTGCCCCGAGTTCGGGACGATCGGGCCAGGTGGTTCGCCAAGTTGACACTCCTCAAACCTTCCTCACTCCCTCGGAGGTGACAAGGCTGGTCGCGGACTAACAGAGTGGAACTGGCGTCGCCCATCTCGCTGAGACGGCTGAGGCGGTTCGGCTCCACGAGCGGGGGTTGCTGCTGCGTGTCATTGCAAGGGTGATTGGGAGTCAGTAGGAAACGTGTCACGCAGGCGGTGTGCATGCCTGTTCCCTCGTGTCCTAACAAAAATGATGTGCTAGGGAGACGAATAACTCTGTTATCGCAGTGGTGTGGGATTATCTGTGTATGACGGTATTCCTCGACGATGAACGTCTCAATGGTCCGCATGTAGCTCGACTCAGTGCTAGGCCGCAGCGCGTTGCTCTTCCGGTCAGTGCGGATGGCCCGAGGAGTTTTGAGGATATCATCCAGATGGAATGTCAAATCTGGGGTGGAGCAGCAAATGGTATCCTTCCTGTCGCGGAGGACGGATCGATTCCAGAAATGTATAAAGCGATTCTCCCCGGATCACAAATCGATGATGTGAAAGGTATTGGGCACGACCTTGAAATGTCGTTGTCTGATGTGGTCGATCCGAATTACCCTAGAGAAGCTGACCGGGATCAATTAGCGGTTGGCTTGCTGCCATACAAGCCAACGGAGAAGCAACCGCTCGTAGAAGTGGTCAATTTGCCGAAGAATGATCCATGGTATGGCATTTATCTTGCTTGTCTTGGAAAGTTGCCAGAGGGGATAAATTCTGACATTATCAGGGCAGGAAGCTGGCAGCGGGATATTAGTTTTTCTGATTTTGTGGAAATTCAGAACATGACCCTGACTGGATCTCTCGATGATTTGCTTTCTCGGATGAATCCTGCCAAACACACTATTACCCCAAGGCAACTCTCTATGGTGCAGCTTTCATATGCCGCTACCGCAAGTACTGCCATCAGGTCAGGTCGCCCCGTACTCCCGGAACGGTGGTATGCGCGGTACGATGCAGGCCCAAACATTCTAGTAGTTTGTTCTCCAGGTTCATTGGACGATGTCACTTTGCTGTGGAATTTGCGTTCGGCTCATGGTGATTTTTATGCTGTTCCAATAGGTATTCCTTATGCGGAGTTTTCAGCGGAAGCGGTGAGTAAGGTAATTTCTGATCCTGGGCTTGCTCGCAATGGGATATCGCCAAACAGTCTTTATATCACGAGTTGTAGTGTTTCAACTCACGACATTTCTGAGCACCTTGGAGGTATGTCTGGAGTATTCGTATGTTCTCCTGACGAACTGCTTTCTTTTGGGACTGTTCTAGGATGGAGCAGGGAAGACGTGCTCGTATGGAAGGACGGATGTGCATCCTTCAAGCCACTTGATCCTGCTCCGCATAGGGAAACCCTGTTCCAGAGAAACCTTAACCGCCTGCTGATTATGCGGTTCGATGTCGCTGTCGAGGATTCGCCGCTCCCTGCAAGTGCTGATTATCGAGTGAAATCGCCAAACGGAATCTTCTATAATGGCTCCTATAACTCGTGGTCTTCGCTGCGCGATGGTGAAAGGATCCGTTCTGTTCAATGGCCATCCCGCGGCCTTATAGCTAAGAGTCTTGCATCAATACGGGGACTTAGGTTTCGTGAATCAGCTCCGGGAATAGCTGCAAGGATTTTGGCCGAAATGATAGGAGATCTCAATGATTTAGGTATGCTATGCCACGCTCCATTGCTTCGACTATTGGAATCAATGGCTGCACGGCAGGGTTTCAACTGGTATAAGGAACGCGCACGGCGAGAAGGGCACGAGGTCGATCCCGTTGAATCGGTTGGCAGTTCAATAGATGAACTAACAGAGAAGACGTTCCAAGACTTTAAAAATGTGCTCGGTAACAGCGACAAGGCTACAAGATATTGGTTGGCTTGGGCGGAAAAGGCAAGTGTCATCCTGAAGGGATTCCGGATCCAATGTCCTGAGTGCGGTGCAAAACAGTGGCTTCCAATTAAAAGTTTCACCCCGCCGATTATTTGCCGTGGCTGCTCCAAAACTATTGACTTCCCGTTCGGAGATGAGCCCATAGCCAAGTTCCAGTACAGACTTAGCGAACAAACCAGACGCGTCTACGAGGTCGACGCTATAGGGCACCTCCTTGCTGCTCGGTTCTTTCATTGGATATTTGAAGTTGGGTCGAAAGGTCGGCTCATAGGAATGCATCCGGGAATGAGCATTTTCCGATCAGACGGTGGCAACGAAATCGGCGAAGCTGACCTACTGATGCTGACTAGGATGGGTGAGTTCGTCCCAATAGAGGTGAAACGAACGGCTAAAGGTTTAAATGAAAGTGAAATTCAGAAACTGGATATTCTTAGTGGGGCTTTGAAATCGTCATGGAGCGGGGTCGTCGTCTGTCAGTATGCCCGCAATGTCGATGAAACACTATCCACCTCATTGGTCACTAGGAACAGTGACGGAACCTACCGGCGGATGGCTCTGACTTATGACCAGCTGCTAGATCCTCATCCAATATGGGCGTTGGGAAGCGATCCATTTGCCATAAGGAAACTGACAGAGGAAGAGATCACTGAACGAGAAAAAGAATTCGTAACATCTCTCAAAAGACGGGCGGAAGAACCAGACGCGGGTTGGCAAGCGTACTTAATGTTGCACCGCCATCCAAGATCACAATCCAATAGTCAGAATAGTTCCGGCGCGTAATAGCTAACTCGGTTCAAGAGGGGTGTGAGGTCTTGGCCTCGTGATGCCATAAGTTGCCTCTGTATCAAGGATTATTTCCGCAAGCGAACACAGAGCTCTGCAGTGTTCCAATTTGACAATCAGCTTGTTCACACGACCTAACGGGCAAGAAGCTGTAGATGGGAACGGACGGAAGTCTGAACTCCAAACGCATGCTGTGACCATGGTGACCGCTAGTTGGACAGTAACCAAGCGGATTGCGCTTTGGAATTAGCTACGCGGAGCGTGGATAGGAAATCGTTGGCTACCGTGTGGCTTGGCGTTTCGCACATCGGGAGGCCACAGTCTCAACGATAGCAGCAATGTAAAGAGCAAAAGAAAAGGATCGACACGATGACCTTTCGGTAGTCTGACAATTTTTCACTGAAGATGGTTGCTATCAATATTTAATTTTACATAGTCTGAAAAATGTTTTAAATCCCACAGTTGGAATCTTTTTTTGCATAAAGCCTCAACTTCTGCACCTAATATGGGATGTGTGACACCTTTCGTGCTCCAATCGTTTTTTGTATCGTTGGTGACTAAAACTATGTTCTCGATACTCGGATTATCTAAAATATAGACTCCTAATAAAAAATCGGCCCAAACAAAATAGTCGCCATGATTCTTGTCAGTGTCGCGAAATCCCGGAGGGGTATTTGTTTTATTTCTAGCCTCCGCCAATTGCAAAAAAGAATCTCTGGGTACAAACGGACAAATTGCTGTAGCTTCAAGACTGGAAATAGTTGATATTAAAGAATTTAAATATTTTGTATCGGTTTGAGGTTGATATTCTTCATATAGATTCCGCAATTCTTGTAGTAACTCAGAAGCATGTCTGCTCTTATCATCACCTAGCAGATTTCTGATGCTTTCTACATCCTCCTTCTGCATTTTCTTAATATTATTTAGATTTTGATTTTGCGTACGTTTATTTATGACATTCCATGTTTCTTGAATAACCTGCCCTGGAATTACAACATTTTTTTGTCTCTTCAAGAAGTCAATAATATCGTCACTTTTAGCTTGATTACCAATATTTACTAGGGCATTGGTGTCGAAACCGAAAACTGTTGATTCGTTTCGAACATTTATTTCACTCCCACTCTCATCCTTAAGAGAGACTAGTGCTTCCTTAATTTTCACTAAGGGATTGAGTTTTACTTTTCGATCGAGCACTTCAAAAACTCTACTAATCTGATCAAATGAGCCGTTGTTAGCAGATGACTGCGGAAGACCCGCTTCAGCATTTATTCTATCTTCTGACATCTCACTCGCCAGTTTCTTGACTATACCAAACAGAAGCTATCGTCCTTGTAAGTGCTCGTCCTCGTGTCTCAAGTTTTTCAATGTTCCAGTTATCTAAATCCGCAAAGTACGTCTGGTCTTCTTTGCTGATGACAGTTTCCAGTATTTCTCGTTGAAATCCGGTCCAACTGTCACTGTTACCCGGTCTTCGTAGGATTGTTGATAAAACTGCATTCCCAATTGTGGCGCTCCAATAATTGACCTCACTCGGAGTAGTTGTTCCCCAGTTGCCGTCTTTTGTAATCACATACTGGATAAAATTGTCAGTAAGATCTGGGTTGATCTTTTTCTGCATAGCAGAAGCTTGAAGAACATGCAGAGTGTTTTTCCCAAGGGCACGTGAGAGTACTTGTTCACTGAACTGCTCTCTTGAAGGCACAAGATCGCTCAGATCTGCAAAGGCGGCTTCCCAAGTGCGTTCTGAATAAATTCTCTTTGCAGCTTCGCTGAAACGCCGTTCCACATTACCTGTTCCTAAACTGCCGACACTGATTCTTCTTACAACGAGCCGCAATAAAGTCGATGCTCCTTCATCGGGATTTTCCGTATTTGTAAGCGCGAGCAGTATCGGCCGTATCGAGATGACGTTCAGTTTGTTCAGAACTGTATATATTGATGCTTGGTAATCATTTGCGGGTCCAGCTGTTGAAGGATCTTCCATCTGTAAATAATACGGTAAATCATGACTCATGATCGTCATCAGCTGCGCAGGAGTTATGGATTCAAACTTCTTAAGATGACCTGTCAACGCGTCAAAAAGGTCTCGTGGTAACACATAACCTCTACGAGCTGTAACCACATGTCTTATAAATTGAACGAAAGTCGAAGGATCCCTGAAAGATTTCGCAATTTTTTGCCATTGCTCATATCTTTTGTGCATCTCACTCGGACTGGATTGACTCAGCACATAACTCTTCAACAGATCGGCCGTTGTTAAGTCTTTACCTCTGTTGTTGACAATTTCGAAAACACGAAATGCCGATGCACTATCTGGATGTGTGAATTGCGCAATGTAGAGGTGATCAGTAAGAAAATTCGCCCAGATGCCAAGTCTTTTAAAAGGATCATCCTTCAGGTTCTCATCCAACAACGAGCTTAATTTCTTATAAGCTTTTACGAGATTTCTCGATATAGAATCTTCTCCGTCCTCGTTCTCTACAGGAAGCATAATGTCTTTTGCTGATTTTCTCAGAATTTCTTGTAGAGTTCTGTCATCAGCGCTGTCAGAGAGAGAGATCCTTGCACTTTCTTCATCAGTATCGTAGTTAATACCTGTTAAGAACGTCGATTTGACACGTTCCGCCAGCGCATCTCTACCAAACTTCACCGCATCATGATAGAGAGCAGCGGCAAGTAACGTTACTGTTAGTAATCGCTGTTGGCCATCTACAACTTCTTTGGGCTGATTTTCTCCTGTCAAAATAAAAAGGCCCAGAAAGTAGTAATCCTGATCAACTGAATCGGAGAGATCTGAAAAAAAATCGCCTATCTCATCATCGCCCCAGCTGTAGTTTCTTTGATATATCGGAATGGTGAAACGATTTCCACTTATCAATGAGCTCAAAGTATTGGAAGAGGCTGTTAGTGGTTTTTCCATACGAACATTGTATGTCTTATGACTCCTACTTCAATGTGCCTGGTTTCCAAGACCGAAATGATTCGTTTGTGTTGAGGCGGTGCCTTTCCTGCGATGGGTTTAATGACAAGTGTGTTCGTGGAATCAAGCAAGAGCTGCTCCTCGACGCACGAGAAGTTCTACGACCCTCTGTCTAGATTTTTTCTACTGTAAATGGAGGTCTGCACGTATGTTCGTAAGGGACATCAACGAGCGTTCAAAGCTTGATAAGAGCCAACCAAATCCATTGCATTGTTTGTCGGGGGTAATATGCGGTCACAATGATTCAGCGTTCCGATAGGCTGCCTGCTAGATCCCAAAAAGAAAAAACCGCATATATCTTTGCTGCTGCACATGACGTTGAATAGTAATACGTGAATAGTTAAACGAACAATCGTTGTCGTCGAACAAGCGAATGCCCGTGCTTCGCGGGCAACGCGGCACCACATCTTCCAATGAGAATTAGCCTTCACTATCCCTTCTCAGCAAGATATCAGATGATAACCTCGGTCATCCGACATGGAAGTCTTTGTGCTTCTTTTCCCCGTTCTCAGCCCAGTGGATGCGGATAACGTCCGGGTCGCTACCTTGAAGATAGTGAATCACGCTGAGCCGTCGGGTTTGCCCTGTGTGGATTATGGTCGGCTCATCTTCACCGGTAAGCATCATGCTCGAATGCTCACCGACTACTTCGAATGTGACGTCCGTGGCATCCTCATCGCCGGAGTTCGTGATCTCGATCCAATGTCGGGTCGTGTATCTCGCCTTGCCTCTCTTGTCATATTCCTTGAGCTCACGTTCTTCATGTGGCTGGGCAAAGAACTTCACTCCGTGCGAGACTGCTGGGAGGGTGGAAACGTTGAGGTCAAGTTTGTCGATGTCGTATTCGATCGCCTTCCATACTTCATGTTCCAGCTGTTCCACGGTGGCGAACTCTCCCAGAAGGCCGCGCTGACTGATCTGCTGGCGGAACTCCCTGAGGCCATTGAGCTGTGTCGTGTCGATATCGCGGGGCAGCGGCGCGGTCGAGAAGTACAGGTGAACGGGTTTTCCTGTGGCGACGGAGCGTTCGATCTCTGCGATCGTTCCAGAAACCGCGCCTGGTGTGGGTGAGCCGAGACGGCTACCGAACAGAGCGATGACAATGTCGGCGCTATCAACGCCTTGTTCGTTGATTTGCGCCTGGGGGTGTCCTCCGAGAAGTGGCACGGACGCTGTCTCCCAACGCCAAGGGAGAAGAACAATATGTTTCGAGATAGAGTTGGCATCATTCCAGTTGTGGAGTGCTTTCTCAACAGCATCGCGGGCTTCGGGGATATCTGAAGGAGAAGCGATGACTACGCGAAGGACGGAAGCGGTAATACTCATATGCCTAAGCGTACGAACACATACCCACATCCGCGGAACCGTTAGCAGACTTCTGCTGTTTCGGACTGAATTTGACCGCTATGCTGAGTGAGGGTGATGCTGCGATCAACGTGCTGTATAAAAATGGAAGATGGTATGCAGGTCGCTCTGGTCTGGGACAATGCTGTGTATGGAGATTGGTGAGCGTTGGGGTTATCGGGCGCATAGCGTTGACTCGTTGGTTGAGGTCGAAGTTCTCAAGATCGGGACGCAGAAACCACCACGGACGCTTGTCCGGTTTGTTGATGAACGATTTGAGGGTAGACAGGAGTGGATTCCACCTACTCGTTTGAAGGTGATCTGGAAAGATGCTGTGGAATTCGAGGCGCGAGAGGCTCGCTGGGATAGAGTCGATACTCATCCCGGTTTGGAAGGCGGGCCAGTAGAGTTTGCGATCGACGAAGTCTTCAGAACGCTAATTGACGATGAGTTGGCTAGTCCCGCGTATCGCTATACCGGAGTGACTGCTATAAAGGATGTTGCTGGTCTCGCTGGATATCTGCAAATTGATGAGTCCTTGCTGAGAGATACTCCCGAATCGTTTGATGACGAAGATGGGTGGATTGTGCCATGGGCGACCACTGAGTTGATAGTCAGAACTGCCTGCACTCACTACTCTGACAAGATGCTGCACGAGGTCGAAAAGCAGGAATCAGAAGTCCAACTGGAATCAACACATGGGCGATGGTATAAGAGTTACTTTCACAAAGACGAAGATATTTTCGTTACACCAGAAGAAGTCGCGTCCGGCGACTTCGAAGAGCCTTATGGTAAACAGTGCCGTGACTTGTTGCGCCAATGGTGTGGCGCCGAGGCTGTCGTGCGTCGGGACGAACTCAAAGCGTTACGGCAAGAGGTAGTGCGGCTGGATGAGTTAGTGACCCATGCGATCCGTGTCCTGCGTACCGCGAAACTCACAACACAGGCTGATGATATTCAACGTCGGTTCGGCGTTCCAATCATGCAAGCTCGTACATCACGGTAGCCAGGTGCGTGTTTCGGGAGGGTTTTCGACACTCCACCCATGAGGCATGTACGGATCCAGTTCTTTGGCTCCTAACGTGCCGGATTCGGTCATGGTCAGTTGGGATTTGTCGTTGAGCGGATCGATACGATCTGCATGCTCATTGATCCACGTCGCCCACTCCAGCACCTGTCTTTGAGCCTGCTCATCGAATTCCTCAGCCTGATGCCGGATTGCTTGACTATAAGAGCGCAGCCGTGTCGCGTTCTCCCATTGCTCAGCTTGTTGCCCCGCACGATCAGCATTGAGCTTGAGTAAATAGGCCTCGCGTGCCTTAGGGATGGCTTCCTCCCATTCCTTCACCTGCTTGGCATGATATGCTTCAAGTTTCTCTCGTCTATCTTGTGCGGCGTGGCTCCATTCTTCGATAATGTCGAAGAATTCCGGCAGCTTCGAGATGAGAGTCCATCGCTGGCGATCCGCCCACCAGGGCGAGTTATAGCCAGGATCGAGTTCCAATTTAAGGCGACCAGACCACACCTCCATGCGCGTCGGACTGACGCGCTGCCACTCGTACTTGCGTTCGGCCAGATCCTTGTCCGTGTAGACGTCGCGTTTCACCCGCTCTTCGCTGAGCACACACCGATAGCTATCCTCGCCGACCGTGATGAGGAAGCTCGGGTCCTTGTCCACACTCAGCGTCCATCCACGCCGAACGCATTCTTCACTAATGCCTTGCACGAGTGCCCATGCTCGCGGACGGGTTGTCTCATTAACCATGAGATGCGAAGCGTGCTCCGTGAGCGCTTGTATCTCGGGTCGATTGCGATCAGCTTCAGCCGGCACGGGAATCTGGGGCGGCATCTCTGCCTGCGTTGAAGATCGTATGAGTTCAATGGTCAACGGTCCCCGCTTAGTCCCGGTCACTTTCAATCGGCGTTGAGGACCCAAACCTCCTGAAAAACGCAGCTGTCTGACGGCATGAACATAACCGATTCGCTCCGCATCACTTGGTTCGTCGAAACGAAGCACGCCGCCCGCAGACTCAAGAAGATCAAGAAGATCATCAACAGGCTTGTATGGTGGCTCGTAGGTAGGGAGGGATGTAGCGAGTTTCGCTTCGGTATCATCAGGGTCTTCGGATGACGGATATGCGCCATGCTCCAAGTAGTAACGTCCTTCATCGGTAAGGCTCGCACGCCAGGATCTACCATGCCCCTGTACGGATAGCAACCCACGTCGATCCAATGCGCGCGCAGTCACCCGATGATCGAACCCATGCTCATACACGCCTTTCGGTCGCCCTTCACCGACCCACCGCAAAACAGCCAGCTGCTTCTCATTCAGCAGGTTTTGTTCGGACACAAAGATCTCCAATCGGATAGAACCATTGTTCGCATTCACGCTATTGCTAACACAAACAGTTATGCGAACTAAATCTGTTTTATGCCCCTTCTGCCTAGGAAGGATGGAATCCTACCCATCCTCATGTTCAGAGCTCATGTTTTCAATATATTCTATCGGCCGTGGTGTCGTTCTAGGTGGCTCAGGTTGAGTTCTTATCCGTGCTCTTCTCGGACTTTCCAAGATTTCTCTGCTTTGGAAAGAGGCTTCATCGATCTCTGGTTACATTTACTGCACTCAGTGCCTTATGAGTCCTAGCAGCCTGTCCATAACACCCGGCTTGAGAGTCACTCCTGGTTGTTTGCATTTCAGTAGATAGGTTCCATATCTATTAATCATGAGTTGCACGGCTGGCGAGGCGATGAAGGTCTGGTTGTGCTCCATTGCGTCGATGGCCTTGCATACCTCCACTTTGACGAGTCGTTGTAGTTGGCGTCTTGTGCCGGCATGCTGCTTCCTGTTGAGGATGAAGTCGATTCCATTGTCGTCGTTCACTTCCCCCTTGTGCACGAATGGCCGTTCGCCATCGAATGGCTTGTGCATCTGGCAGATGAACCGCAGGCACGGGTTCAGTCCCTGCTGCCGCATACTCGTTTCTATATCCGTGGTGTCGAATAGAAGAGCGCCGGTCATGTCGTCGGTGATCATCGTCGAGGTACTGATGAGTATCCATCTCACATCGTTTTTGGCCGCTTCACGTATCAAGCGAATGATTTCGGGGAATAGGGGTAGTTCGCCCTGATGACATTTGCGAGGCACCCGGCCTGGCTGGTTGATGGTGAAATAGGAATAGTCGCATTGCATATCGATGTAAAAGACGAGACCCCCATACTCATGCCGTGGCGACATGCGGCTGCCGCAATTCAGAACATTGTTTCGATATGATTCCGTTTTCCTCAGATGGTGTTGGAGAGACAATTTGAGATCCTCTATTTGGCGGGGTGCATCCGATTCAGAAAGGATCCGTGCATCGTCCGAGATGATTTTATTGAGTCTTTCCGCGATTCCGGAGATCTGCTCGTGATCATCCCAGTCGATCTGCCTGCCATCCTCCTGGAGTGCATCCTGCGCTCTCCTGACCCTTTTAAGCTCGGACTGGTGGGTCGGTGGTTTGCTGCGTCTGCCCTGGTTGCTGTACTCACGTCCGCTCGGGTCAGTGTGAAGATGCTCGACACCAATGATGGTGTCCGGTCGGGAAGGCATCTTCATGATGAAATCGGGGCTCTCCTCAGCCTTGACAACCTCACCGAAGACCTGGTCCGCCATCATGCGCCCGCACTCACTCTCAGTGCGGAGAACATCCAGTGCCTGTTGAAAATGTTTGCGCTCAAGACTCTTTTTAACAGACGAATCAACCTTTTGCTGCGACATACTCACATTCTATGTTCCAGCCACACGCGCTTG
Source organism: Bifidobacterium psychraerophilum (assembly GCF_000741705.1). Taxonomy (GTDB): domain Bacteria; phylum Actinomycetota; class Actinomycetes; order Actinomycetales; family Bifidobacteriaceae; genus Bombiscardovia; species Bombiscardovia psychraerophila. Next base: position 348,390 of record NZ_JGZI01000008.1, read on the forward strand.
GACCTTTGTACGAGCTTCTCAAACCCACCTAAGCCCCTCAGATCGTTGTTTTTCCGCATCCACGAAGAAACACTCGCTCGGTGAGCGCGCGCTTGTGGCACTTGAATCCCGGACGTGCGCGGTCCAGCGCGAGAAAAATCGCGTCAAGCTAGAACCCGTTTGAATGCGTCGAATCGGGCTGAACTGCTCACGCATAGTACCGGAGTACCATTTCGCGAACTCACAACGCATTTTGGGGGGCGTGAGATGGTGTAAGGTGGCTCGCCAGGCAAACGTTGAAGCCCGGCGACCGGCACTCGCCGACGCCGTGCGTCATGACATGGCCGAGTTCTACGCTGACGTGAAACCCTCGTGCAAGCCGCCGGAAGACTTGGCGTCAGCGACGAGGTTGTGGTTCAGCGATCCTTCCCGGTGAAGGCATGATCCGTCCAGGAGACCGTCACTCACATACTATGTGGTAACCAGTCATCTTGAGTAGCATGCACACGATCTGAATGGCCCACCGGTGGCATATCAACGCTCCGGATGAAACGTTGGCCTAACCTTCGTGAACGAAGAAATCTCGCTACGGACATGGGCAAAAAGCAACTCTCTACAATGAACTTGATACTCCTAAAAGCTGGGAGCAACTCAGCATGGGCAGCAAGCGACATCGATCAAAGTCTCGCGAGCATAGCGGATAGAACGGGCCGACTCACCCTGTGAGTGATTAGGCGGCAGTCTGGTGGACAACAAGCCACTCCATATGTCTAAGCGTCCTTTGAATTTTGTCCGGTTCTTCTAGAAGCGCGGCCATCGCTGCGTAACGTTCGACAAACCTATAGATGCCGGTTGTGGGGTTCTCTCTCCGCCAACATGCCAGCGCCTCCGTGAAGTCTCGCCTAATGACAGGCGAGACGTTCGCCAAGAACTGCTCTCCGAGCCGCGCTTCGAAGTCATACCAAAGTGTTTGGTGGTGACGTTCCAATTCTCCCGCATACTTCGCAAGCCCTCCTGGGTCAGGGCGGGCTCCGAATTGCATCATTACTCGAGTTCCTCGGTCGATGGACGCGATTTTCGCTTCAGCTGTTACCCAAGCGCTCCGCGCAGACTTCAAGCGAGCTACGTCTGCGGAGAAACTCTCGGTATCGATCGGCACCGTGAGTTCGTTTAGGGGAATTTCGATGCACTGCACCGCGGCGATTGCTTTTGGTCGTACAGCGAGTGAGAGTACGCCCGTCGCCTCGTGAACGTTGAGATAACGAACTACGTCGAGGTTTTCCGCATTCAGATCGGATATCTTGAGATTTGCCGCGTCTTCGTGGTTTTCGTCACGGTACCCAGGATTGATGCGGAGAGGCTTGGGACGAAGGGCGACACGGTAGAGATAGAACTGAGAGCTGCCGTCGCCTTGATCGCGCATGCGGCGCAGCATATTCTCAATTGCAGTCTCGTACGTGCCGAGGTGAAGCGCCTTGGTCGTTTCATTAAGAATGTACTGTTTCCGGCTAAGGCCAATGAGGTCGTCGCTCCACGACAGATTCTCAGCAAACCGGCGCGCATAATCGGGCGACGGCCAATCTGATGAGGTGCTGGTGTGATACCACGCAAACCTTGTCACCACGTCGTCCTGGAGCGCAGGGTCGTGCTTGTCGCGGAGCGCAGCCACGGCCGGGCCGAAGCGGATACGCTGGCCACATTGTTCGCAGGACATATGAGCGCCGTCAGCCTCGATGAAGTAGTCATGTGCAGTGATAAATGATCGGCCACCGCACGAGCAGTTCATCCAGTAGCCGTAGTTGAAGCCGTCAAATCGTTCAATGAGCCTGCCGAGATCAGGTAGTTCCATTGGCTATTTCTTGGTTTGGGATGAGGTATACACGGGAAGCTCGGTTTAGTCGCGCGGAATAAAAAGTAGGTCATTATGATCGGCGTCGTCGTCGCCGAACTTGAACCGTTCTCGAAGGACCTTCAGGATGGCGGCTATGTCAGGCGTGGGAGAGTTGAGTGCCAGCCCATATGAGGGCACCGTAAGTGCCACAGTGAATTCCAATGCACCGAGGAGCCTTTCGCGCGTGAATGTTTCAGGCCCGAGTTTGGGATCAGTCTTCAGCTCTTCTCTTCGGAGCAGTTCGTTGGCGCGTTTGCGATCAGCAAGTGGGCTGCCGACAGTGAGGTGTAGTCCTTCCCAGGCATGACGTGCGTTCCCGATGATGTTGGTTATCGCCATTACCAGTTGCCAATCAAGCCACCCTTCGTCTCGTAGTTTACGGAGGACTTCGGCCGAGTCTCCGTTTGATGCTAGCCGCGGGATAGTCAGTCGTCCGATCGGCATCATCCTGGCATAGCGACGTTTGATATTTTCGATGGCCTCGTCATGGTTGTAGCGGTCGGCGATATCAGTCCTTGGGTTCAGTTCTGGTTGCTCAGAAAACGCTTTTCGTGGCACTTTCGCGCCGAGAGGACCGGGGGGAAGCGAACTCATGATGTCGTAGTCTTCGTCGCTGAGGAAATCTGCCGCCTCGTTGTAAGGACGTCCTGCAAAGAGCTTGTGCCATAGACCTGTGGCGAACGCGTCCTTTACAAGTTCAAGAAACTGGTCGCGATTGAGCAAGGAGGCATCAAGCAGAAGCAGGGATGCGTCGGTGACAAGCTCGGTCAAGGCGTGTTCTTCCTGCATACGATTGCTTAGTGCCAGATGGACAATCCAATGGCTTCCCTTCCGGTCGGGGACACGTTCCAGCCTTCCTTCATCGGATATCCTGTGATCCCCGTCTGATCTCACTTCGATGCGGACCTCGGTGGGGATCCAGACGGCGTCCGAGGAGGCGAGCTCGGCCTGGATGATCTGCATCGCAGAAATGAGCCGTTCGGCGGCGAGCGTGCTGCGGCGAGTGTTTTGACTCCGCACCGTCCAGACAGTGCCGAAGGCGGACCACCGAACATCACGTGTCGGTCCAGCGTCAGCAAACGGGCGACCAACACCTTGCTCGTCCAACTTAGTGACGAGACCCTCGACCGTCCATTCCTCATCGCCACTGATCTGATCACCGAGAGTGTCCAGCAGAGCCTCGGTGCCCATATTCCGCGCCGATAATCGCATCGCGGGTTCGTACATTGGTGCCAGCTTCTTGGCTACGTGGAGAGCGAACGCTTCACGGCGGAGTAGCTCGACAAGGTACTCGTGCCTATCGAAGTTCCCGGGGTCCTCTGCAAGGGCGTTCTGGGCGAGTAGCGTGATGCGGAAGAGCTGCGAAGCTGAGCACCAGTTGCCGGCTTTGAAGTCGTTGACCGCGGCCACGGCGATCGCCTGCGGCACAAAGCGGTGAGTGCTCGGTTGGTAGGCACTGGTTGCTGCGACGGCAGCAGCGAAAGCTTGGAGCTTCGCAGCGAAGAACAGACCGAGGCGTTCGTAGATCGACGCTGCGAGCAGCATCATCGGGATACTGTCTTCGACTGTTTCACCGTGCCACCATCCAATCTTCGCGTTGTGCACTTCTCCGAGCGCGCGGAGCAGCTGGCCCGCCTTGGCGAAGGTGATGGCACGTGCACGTGCACGTTCCGCGCGCTGGGCGTCGCCACCGACCCTTGCAACCGCTTCGTCCAGCCTGTCACGAGCCTGTTCATACTTCGGGTGGGAAGCCAAAGAGAGCGCGAGCAGATCGAACATTTCGGCTGTGGCCTCAACAGGAAATACGGGGGCCGACGGTAGCGCGTCCAACAGCGCGTTGAGTGAGGCAAAACCTCCGTCGAGGTCCCTGAGTGGGATCGCTTCTCCTCTGGCCTGAACGGTTTCACCGGCATCGTAGGCGTCCAGAACCATACGGAGGCTGTCGCGGGGATCGATCAGCCCCTCGATACGGCCTGGAAGATTCTTCGGGTATGCCGGGAAGAAGGCTAGCCGCGTATCAATTGCGAGGAGTAGAGCTCTTGCGTTTGGGTAGGGTTTGCTGCCTAGCAGCATTCGAATGTGAGCGCGAAGCGCATCGTAGTAGTGATCAAGTTCGGTCATCGCGATGTCGGTTTTGCCACGAAGGCGTGCTCCATATCCGTACTGGAGCAGAACGACTGCATCTTCAAGAAGAGGGAGATCGTCCTCGATCTCAGTGGCGCTCTTGAAGAACTCGCGAAATAACAGGTCGGCGGGCCGAAGGGTCCCGGTTCCGCGAAGGGTAGCGACGGAGATTTCATAGCGGGCACGCATCTGAACATCCCACGCCCCGTCGACAGTGAGGAACTCGCGCATCTTGGCGATCCAGTCTCCGAGGTCGGCGCGCCCCTGATCGTTAAAGGTCGAGTGACGCAATATGTCTCGCAAACTGATGAGGTCCCCCATCGTTCGCCCGGGATCTGTTCGAGCTCGCCAATAATCACGATCGCGGATATACCAGTCGGGCAGGGATTCCTCATTATCCGTTCGCTCCGGTGCCAAAGAGGACGGAAGTCTCAGGTACTGCGCCGCAATCCAGAAGAGGTCTGGATCGGACAAGTGCTCCGCCAACGCAGGACCATCGAATATCTCCAGATCAATATCGTGATCCGTCTTGGCTGCCGAGATGAGCTCGTGCCGCTTGGCAACAGGGACGGAAGCTACAGTGAAATATAGAACACGTGCGACAGGTGTTCCTTTGCCTGCGATACTGGCTAGATCCGATCGGATCTTTGCTGGTACACCAGACTTTTGGATTGTGCATGCGAGGACTACGCGCTCCGTCGAGACAGTGGACGCATACACAGATGTGCGCGGAATCTCCTCACCCAGATTGGACCAGAAAGTCTCACTGTCACGGCCTTGGTCTCCTCCGGCGCTTACCGGTCCTGTAGCCGGCAACAGGTTGATACTGATTCTGCGTCGCGCGAATGCGAAGCAGATTTGCTCGTACTCGTGGTGACCGTTCGTATCCCCCAGACGATCGAGGCTGAACAAGATCTGCTGCGCAAGCTGCGGCGGGGAATCCATCGCGATCATGCTCCTCCACCATCGAGGGCGAGAACCTGGAAGCGATCGACGGATGACATAGTTGTTTCGATCATCGTAGATGGGTGGTCTCGCTGTCCGGGCATATAAACCTTTCTGGACGGTATCTTGCCGCCGGAATCGGTTGAACTTGCACAAACTACATCCATGTAACTATTCTACGCCGCCGCACCGACGCTCCCGGGGCTCAAATCACAAGATCCTTCCAGGAGAAGTCCACCTGACCGAGCGATGCTCTCTGACGTCCGCGGATCGGTGAGCGATTTCCTCTACCCGTGTAAGTGCGATTCTCGCACGGGCCATATCGATCTTCTGCTTCACATTTGTGTCCGCAGGCTCCGCTCCGAGGGGGTGTTGGTCGTCGCTGATCTCGTGGCGATCGCGATAGGCGGTGACAGCGCGCGCGGCTTGAAGCCATGTCACCTGTCGTCTAGGTTCGGTGGGTTTGGGGCCGAGTTGAGTAGTCCAAGGTTCACGTTTTGCAATGGCCTCGTCAAGCAGTGTGGCGGCGCGCTGCTCGATGAGGTCTTGCCGCTCGGTGAGTGCCTGGCGCATCTCGGTGCTCATGGGGCCGTCGGCGGTGGGGATGAGTCCGGCGATGAGACGTGGCGGTTTGCGGGTGCGGCCTGATCCTGCGGGCCGGGCCGCGGCGCGGGCGAGGCGTGCGTGCAGGACGCTGGCGATGTCGTCGGTGTCCTCGAAGCCCCGGATGTCCACGAGACGTGGGAGGAGTTGGTCGAGGTTGTGGTGGTTGGCTTCGGTGATGCGTAGTTCGGCCGAGAGGGCGCCGTAGGCGTCGGAGGCGAGGATGTTGTCGACCTGTTCGTTGGTGAGTCCGGACTTGGCGAGGAGGGTGTGCCAGCGGTCGGCTTGGGCTTCCTGGGCGATGGTCTCGTATTCGGCGGCGAGCTGGCCGATGGAGCCCCAATGGTCCTGCTCGGCGGCGAGGGCCTGGTGGGCGGAGGGTTCGGCGCCAACGTGTTGGAGCACGCCGAACAGGACGGAACGTGCGGTGGCGTCGGGGTTGTCGCCGGGATGCGCCTGGGAGTGGTCGTCGTCGGGCCGGTCGATGGCCACGTAGGCGTGGTTCTCCTCGCGGCCTCGGGTCATGGCGACGTAGAGGTTCTCCCGGGTGGTGGTGCTGGTGACAACGACATGAGAGGTGTCGGTCGTAACCCCTTGCGCTCGGTGGGCGGTGACGGCGTAGCCCAAATCCAGATGCTCGGCCACGTATGAGGAGGGCAGGACGATGGAGCCGCCGAACCGACGCCTGGTCGGACGTACGGTGACCGATCCGTCCTCGCGGAGCCGGGTGACGGTCCACCGGTCGCCGTTCCTGACCCACGACGATCCGGAGCGGAGTCGTCGGTCGTTGCGCCGGGTGATCACCAGGTCGCCTTCGCATACGGCGTTCCCGTCGTGCAAGGGCAGTTCCCGCGTGGGGTTGACGGTGCCGTCGATGATCCGATCCGCCCGTGCCCGCTGATTCAACTCGGTGACCGCTTGCTGGGTTTCGGCCACCAGGATCGAGGCCCTGCCGGATTCTTGGTCTCTGCGCCATGCGGTGTAGGCATCATCCAGGGCCTGTTCCTCATTCGTCCCGTGGATACGCCCGTGGCTGATGAGGGTGTCGATGGCGCTGGTGTGTCCGTGGCGCAGGTCCAGCGAGCTGGTCTTCTCCCACGGATGGGTGAACCGGTGCACGTCGGTCAACTCGGGCGCATCATGGCGGGCCGTGACCAGCATCGAGAATGCGCCGCCGGCGTCCACGGATTGCAGCTGCGCCCAGTCGCCCACCAGGAGCACCTTCACACCCTGCCGCTCGGCTTGCTCGGTGATCTGGTCGAGGGTGAACGTGCCCGCCAGCGACGCCTCGTCAATGATGACCAACTGACCGGGCGCGAACGTGGCCCCCATGGTGTGATGGGTGTGCAGCCACTTGGCCGTGTTCTCCGTAGCGATCCCCAAGTCCTCGGCGAGCACCTGCGCGGCGACCGCAGATGGTGCGAGACCAACCACCGAACCGTTGCCGTGCTCTGTCTCCCATGCGCGGCGCAGCGCATTCATGGCCGTGGTCTTACCGGCACCGGCAGGACCCACGAGTACATCCACGACTAGACCCGAGAGCCCTATCGCGGTTAGAGCGGCAGCTTGATCCTCGCCAAGCAGGCGGCCTGCCCTGTCCGGCTCGCTGGTGATGGCCTCGATGGTGCCCAAGGCAATCGTGGGTGCGGTGGTCTTCTTGGCGCGTGCCAGGAGCTGGTCTTCAGCTTGAAGCAGGTGCTCGGAGGAGAACACGGTCGAAGCGTAGGGGCGGAACCGGGAAGATCCGTCCGGGCGGCGGAACTGTACGGGGCTGACCGCCAACTCCGGCGGCGTCAAACGGAGCGAGGCTTGTTCGGCGGCATCCACGACCATGCCGGTGATGACCTTGCGGTCCAAGGTCGAGGAGAACCGCAACCCCATGAGTTGTCTGCTTGCTTCGGCGTGCAGGTTCCAGCGCGTCCACGTCGAACGCTTCTCACCTACCACGCTGGTGACGACCCCACCGATCTGTTCGATCACATCGAGCGGCACGTCGTCAGCCCGTACCGTTGTAGGCAACACGTCGCTGCTGGTGAGTGCGGTTGCCCAGGTGGTCGCGTCTTGACCGAGCAATTGCGTGGCGCGTTGCCGCCACTGGGCGGTGAGGTCGGCCAGGGAGCGCACGTCCTTGTCGGGACGGGTCGCCAACGTGGCCTGCCCGCGCAGCTTGAGCACAGTGCGAGAGCTTGGTTGGTGTCCGTGCCGAGCCACGTAGGCGTCGATGAGCCGCTGCTTCTCCTCTTCAATGAACCTGGAGCGGGTGGAGAACTCGGTGATCAGCTCGTCGGGCACCCCGGTGATCTCCCAGGCGGGGTTCCGATCCCGACCCCGCTCGCGCGCCTCCCATCCGATCCCAAACGTGCGGGTCAGGTGGTCAGCGAGGACGGCGTTGTACATCTCTGAGATCGCCACCACTGCGCGGTGCATGGGACGGCCGTCCAGGGTGCGCCACTTGCCGTCCTGCACGGTCTTGACCTTGTTGCTGATGACCACGTGCGTGTGCAACTGGGGGTCGTGGCTACGGGAGTCGTAGTGGTCGAACGCGGTTGCGGCCACACCCTGTACATCGACCTGTGCAACCGCGCCGTCCGGGCCGGTTGCGCCCACGCGGGTTGCGGCAACCTCCTGCTCGACCAATTCGACCAGTTCCGCAACCGCCGCGTGATGCGCCGCCGCGATCAGGGATTGCGTGCCCGCATCCACCACCGCCCAGAGAGCCGACACACTCTTCGGAACCGAGAACGTGTAGTCGAAGCCCGCCACCGCGTGGCGTGTCCCGCGTTCCTTCTCCTCGACCTCGATCTGGGCGACCAGCTCCGCCCGATACGTGGGGTCCAAGCTCGGGCTAAGCCGCCCGATCCGCTCTTCGATGCGCTCGGCCGTACTCGCGAACTGCTGATACGCGCGGCCTAGCGGCGCACCGTTCAACGGGTCACGCCCCATGCCGATCAGGAGTTGGAGCTGCTGCTCCGAGACATGTGAGCCTGCTGTCAGGTTCCCCGCACCGAAGGCTTTAATACCGGAGCCGAGCCAGAAGCCCGGCGGATTGCCCGCCTCCGCGTAATACCGCGTCAACGGGGTCGACAGACTCCGGTCCCCATCGCCGACGGCCACCGACTTAAGCAGATACTTGTAGCCGTCGCCCGCGCTCATTACACGCATCGAAACTGTCATAGACCTACCTCCCTCATGGATGGCAGGTGGGTCAATGAGAACATTCAGTTCAAAATGAGCACGGCGCGTCTTAACATTTGTGCTGTCAGCAGTTCGATTTGACCCGTCGATGGATGCATTGCGGCCAAATAGTCAATTGAGAATGCCTAAGAACTGTATCTGAATACTCAAATAAAGAAGTCAGGAATCGCCCTGCGAGTGGCATCCTCAAGATCAGCAACTACCGTTTCCGGCCAACCAAAGTAGGAAACCGTGTAATTGAGCGCGTTGTAGAACGCTGCAAGCGCTGCACGTGCCTCATTCTCTATGGAACTAATTCCAATCTGTTGGTACGCCTTTTGGTGATTAGCATCTGGATCGTCGAGCCGCTTTCGATATTGTCGTGCTGTGTAGAGAGTTGGATGCGTCATATTTGACAGCAAACCGTAGATGCCAGAGGCCTCCTTGCTGTTGATGGTTCCGCCATACTCCTCAGTGAGCTCGTACATTTTGACGACGGATTCTCCAGGTCGAGGCAGCTTCTGCCCATGCAAGCACAAGTCTTTACTACCGAAAGGCTTCGGCGTAGTACCAGGAAACCTGGCGAGAATCCGTTGCTTGAGCGTCTTGTAATTATTGCTGGCAGTAATATAGCTCGGGTCGGATTTCCCTCGCATATATCCCGCGTTCTTCTTTGCCTCTTCCGCGCTCAAAAGCTCCTCAAGATAAGCGCGCGCAAGCCGGTTCTCTGAAGGCTCATCCGGGTCATCTCCAAGTACCCATACAGCATGAGCACAGTTCTCTATCACCGCCCTGATGAGAAGCGGTGGCGAAAATAATACTTCGCCACTCTTATAAAGACTCGCGAGCGCCCCGAGATGTCCGCTTGCCGAGAGGAGAAAAAGCTGGACAACCTCTGCAATCAGTTGATGATCAGTCTCATGCGAATCAGCAATTAGAGGATCGAGTGATGACAGTTCGGCGGCGGCCTGGTCTGCTGGAGAGCTGGGTGCTGGCGACCAGTGATAGAGATTGCTAATCTCCTGAAATGCTTCGCGGAACCTTAGCAGCAAATCGGGGACTTTCGATAGCCGTTCTGCAGCCGTAGGTGAAATAGTATACCAGTGAGTCATAGTGAAAAGGATACCTAGTCGACCTGCCTGACCAACGCCGCAAAGGCGGACCCAGTGTCAGCGCATACTGAAACCTCTTCTGCAAGACGTGTGGCAGCTCAAATGGCGGCGCTGAGAGCCGGGACGACGGCGGTGGTCGGGCGGCGGCGAGACCGGCACTCGGGCTGCCGTGAATTCCGGAGGCTTCGCTGGCGAGTCAGCGGGGTTTCGAGGCGGGTCTTGACGACGGCTCAGGGCGTGAGAGGTCGTGCACCTGACAGGTGACCAACCCGGCAGCAGCCGACGAAGAAGACTGTAGCCGAGTCGCCTAGCACTGTTCCAAACAGCCCAATCTGGGCGATATCACCGCCTTCGTCGACTTTTCCCAGCAGGATGTTTCGACCGTCTGCAAGCGCATCGTCTTTGCGCTTGACACTCGCTCCGAACTTCGGTCTCATATGAACGAATCCATGAACACCCTTCAACCCGAGCGTGTCGCTATCTAGAACGTCCGCGGCCTACTCTCCATACCCGCAACTGGACTTCCAACGGCAGGGAACCAAAATGACGAACGCAACCCCGACAACGCAAGCCCTGAAGATGCAACCTTCGCAAACGTAGACCCGACCCATGGCAATCGAATGGCTCCTGGAATTTCCTAGAGACCGGGGGGACCAACCTGGCGCACGGCGAACTGACCCGCATCCGGCAAATCACCGCTCTTGGTAATGATCTGCTCCAGCTACAGACCTTCTACTCAATTGAGTAGCTTCAATTGGTTTCTACTCCGGACGAGTGAGGCGGGCTGTGATTACTGCGCTATCCACCGGTTGAATCGAGCAGTCAATATGATCGTCATGCTGTTTTACTGACACAGGATCAACCTCTGCAATTGGGCAGTGCATGAGAATTGTGCCCAAGGGAATTGTTGTCGAGTTCACTGTGACAGAAAGTTCAGAGTAGTAGGCAATGGCGAACTTGCCTTCTGGTGCTGAGACTCCAGGATTCAGGCAAGTATGCACCG
>NZ_JGZI01000009.1 GCF_000741705.1 Bifidobacterium psychraerophilum
AGCGTAGGTTCGGCCACTGACATTCGACTGCGGCCCGGAGGGCCTGTGCTCTTCGGCTGCCGCCCCACTACGCACCCAGTCGTCAACCTCGCTCGCTTGGAACTTCCAGAGGCGACCAGCCTTGCTCGTCGGCATGGCCTTCTCGGCGATCCACGTATACACGGTGTCCTTCGTGACACCCAGATGGGCGGCGATGTCGTCCGCGGACACCCAGGGTTCGGTCACGTCAATCCTTCTTCACGCAGCATGACCCAAGCATGGGCCAACACTCCGACTCTACCGGCATGAGCACCGGTTACGCCCGGTGTCTATGGGCATGTACGAACCGAGCCGGTTTGGCCAGATGTGTGGTGGTGTCAGCGTGTGCGAGTGTTGGTTTCGACCCAGTTGCGGAGGTGTTTGAGTGGGGTTGCCGCGCTGGTGCCGAGTTCGGTGAGTGCGTATTCGACGCGTACGGGGACTTCGGCGTAGACGGTGCGGGTGATGAGGTTCTCGTCTTCCAGGCGTTTGAGCGTGTGGGAGAGGACCTTGGAGCTGATGCCCTCGAGCTGGCGGCGCAGCTGGCCGAAGCGGCGCGGGCCTTGTTCGAGGGCTCCGATGGCCAGGGCGCTCCATTTGTTGGCGAGCAGGTCGAGCATGTCGCGGCATGGGCACATGGCCGCGTACACGTCGTTGCGGGCGCATTCCCCGGCCGGTGCGGTGTCGGATGCAGATGATCTAAGCATAACCAATAGTATAGCAGGTTTCCATTGGGAACTATATGCCCTTGATGGTAACTGTCTTCCGTTTGATACGGTGTGCGCATGACCTATCAAACTACAGCCATCGGCTATGAAAAGAACCTGCCCATCACCGACCCGTCGAGCCTGATCGAACGCACGATCCAGGTCCCCGCCCCCCTGGATCATGACCTGCTGGTCGAGGTCAGGGCGGTGTCCGTGAACCCGGTGGACGTGAAGCTGCGCGCGCACGCGTCGGCGAGGGGATTGCGCGTGCTCGGCTTCGACGCGGCCGGCGTCGTCCAATCGGTTGGGAGCGCCGTGACCCTGTTCAAGCCCGGGGATGAGGTGTACTACGCCGGGACGATCGACCGGCCGGGCACGAACCAGCATCTGCACCTGGTGGACGAGCGCATCGTGGGGCGCAAGCCGCGGTCCCTGTCGTTCGGCGCCGCGGCGGCGCTGCCCCTGACGTCGATCACCGCGTGGGAGACGCTCTTCGAACGGTTCGATCTCACCCTCGACAGTCACGGCACGCTGCTGGTCGTCGGTGCCACGGGCGGCGTGGGTTCCATCATGGTGCAGCTGGCCGAGGCGCTGCTGCCCGAGGTGACCGTGATCGCCACGGCGTCCGATCCCCAACGCGCCGCATGGATCAAGAGTCTGGGGGCGGAGCACACGGTGGACCATCACGGCGATCTGGCCGCCCAGGTGCTGGCCATCGCGCCACGGGGGGTGGACTGGCTGTTCACCGCACATTCGGCACGCCAGTTGTCCCTGTATGCGAGGATCGTCCGGCCGTTCGGCCAGATCACGGCCATTGATGACGGCCCGCGCAACGTGGAGCCGTTGAAGGCCAAGAGCATCGGCTGGCACTGGGAGTTCATGTTCACCCGGCCCGTCCAGCACACCCCCGACATGATCGGCCAGCACGAGCTGCTCGACCACGTCGCCGGCCTGGTCGACGAAGGACGAGTGCAGACGACCGCCACCCAAACGCTCACGCCGATGAACGCGGCCACGCTGCGCCGGGCTCACGAACTCGTCGAATCAGGCCGCACCCTCGGCAAAATCGTCGTCGAAGACCGATCATAGCCACCCCGCGACGGGAGCCCGTCATGCCCGGCCACCCAGCTGATCAACAGATCAAGCTTCTCGGCCGAGGGCGAGGCGGGGTCGGCGGCGTACGTGGAGATGAACAGACCGTCATCGCCGGCCACGCTGAGGGTCTCGTAGTTGAGTGTCAGGTCACCGACAAGATCGTGGTGGAACCGTTTGCGTCCGTACCCATGCTCAAACAGTCGGTACTCGGACCAGAAGCGGGAGAAGTCGGGTGACTTCACGGTAAGCTCGCCGACGAGTTCTTCGAGCATGGTGTCGCGTGAACCGGGATTCCAGGAACGGCGCAGTGCGGCGACCGTTCCGGCGGCCACAGATTCCCAGTCCGGGTATACGCGACGTGCCGACGGGTCAAGGAACAGCCAGCGGGCGATGTTGCGTTCTTTGACAGGCATCGCATCGAAGTCCGCGGTCAGGGCAGCCCCTATGCGGTTGATGGCGAGCACTTCCATGCGTGGGCCTTGCAGTATGGCGGGCACCGGGTCCATGAGCCGGACAAGCTCTGCCAGTGCGGGGCGTGCGATTCGCCGAAGTCGGGTTGAATGCGGGGTCGCGGTTGCCGTGGATCGCCTCGTCGCCCCAGCTGAATCGAGCAGCCGATGCAGATGATCGCGTTCGGTCCCGTCGAGATTGAGCGCCTTGGACACCGCATCGATCACCGCGTCGGAGACTTTGCCGACCCGGCCCTGCTCCAGCCTCGTGTAATAGTCGACGCTGACCCCTGCCAGCACGGCAACCTCCTCACGCCGCAGACCGGGGCGGCGACGCGGAACCGTGGAGACGGGCAGACCAGCCTCCCGCGGGTCGATCGCCCGCCGTCTGGAGGTCAGAAATTCACGGAGGCCGCCGAAATCAGGCATGTTTCACATTCTGTCACAACATGCGTATACGCGTCGCCTGCTATCTGGTCTTGGCAATCCTAGGTAACTCAAGACCAACCATCATCTTTCATGAATCGCTTTGACGGGATTGACTGAACGTGTATTGGCAAGATCGAGAAAGGAATGCCAAACCATGGTCGACAACTTACAGGGAACAGTGGCATTGATCACCGGGGCCTCCAGCGGCATCGGACAGGCAAGTGCGCGTCGCCTGGCCGCGGCGGGAGCGAGCGTGGCGATCGTCGCGCGTCGCACCGAACGGCTTGAGGAGCTTGCCGATGAACTTCGGGCTTCCGGCAGCACCGTGCTCACCGTTTCAGCGGATCTGACCGATGCCGACGCCGCGACGGACGCCGTGGAACGCACGGTATCCAAGCTCGGGCGCCTCGACACGGTGGTGAATGCAGCCGGGCTGATGCTCAACGGCCCCACCGCCGAACTCACTTTGGACGATTGGGATCGCATGATCGACATCAACCTGCGCGGACTGCTGCACGTCTCGAAGGTCGCGCTGCCGCATCTGCTCGCGGCCGCGCAACAAGAGCCCAGGAAGGTGGCTGACCTCGTCAACATCTCCTCCGTTGCAGGAAGATTCGCGGCTCCCGGAACAGCGGGATACAACGCAACGAAATTCGGCGTGACCGCGGTCTCTGAGGCATTGCGTCAGGAGTACGCCAAAGAGCATCTGCGCGTCTCGGTCGTCGAACCGGGACGGGTCGACACCGAACTGTTCGACCATCGCGAGGGGTCTGCCGAGGACTTCGAGGCCATGTTCGGGAAAATCGAACCCCTCCGAGCATCGGACATCGCCGAGGCAGTCGCCACCATCGTCACCAGCCCTCGACGCAGCGCAATCAACGAAATCGTCATCAGACCCACAGAACAATTCTGAACATCACCATCGTCACGCAACCCACGTTCATGCCTGATGACTGCAACAGAGGGAGATAATCCTATGAACCTAACAGGCAAGACAGTTCTTGTAACTGGCGGAGTCACCGGAGTCGGCGAGGCTACAGCCCGCATACTGGCCCGAGACGTTCGCCGGCTGTTCGTCCACGGCGTCCAGCCGCTCCACACAGTCTCGGATCTACTTGAAGAGCTGCGTGGGCCCGGGCAGGCCACAGTCGAATATTTCCAAGCCGATTTCACCCGCCTGTCAGAAGTATCGGATCTGGCACGGCGGGTGAGAGATGCAGGCGGAGCCGACATACTGATCAACAACGCCGTTGCCCCTGCAACCAATAAGCGCATTGTCACGTCGGACGGCATTGAAGAAACATTGCAGGTGAACTATCTTGCCATGGTCAAGCTGGTAACCGAGCTGCATGACGTGATTCGACATCGCATCGTTAATGTAGCATCGGAAACGCACCAATCGGCCGATCTCAATGTTGATGATCTCCAACTCGAACACGGTTACTCAGCTTTCGATGGCTACCGACGCTCAAAACTGGCCATCGTGACATTCAGTCAATGGGTTGCCGGGAAATTGGGCGAGACAGGATCCGGCATTGTCACTGTCTGTCCGGGACTAACCGAGACACCACTATTGCATGACATGTTCCCCGGACTCCACGGGCAATCGCCTGTGGAAGCGGCAAAAAACGTATTGGCTGGATTGGATGACGCACTTCCCAATGGCGCCTACCTTTCGAGTGGCCGCATCAAGGAACCAAATCCGATCGCTACTAATCCAGATACGCAAACCCGTTTGGTTGAAGCCACCAACGCGTTACTCGATCAGGATATTCGTGATCTGGTTGCGAAGTGGTAGTTCTGATGCCGCAGGAGGGAGGCTTTAGCTATTAGGCCCAAAGCCATACCGTCTGAACGCAATTATTTGATGTCAATATACTTATTGCGGTAAATATCAGCTCTGATGTGCAATCCATTCCCAATCATGTTTTCAGATTCTGATGGAAAGAGTTCCGGTAATCGGCATTGTTGTCAAACATTTAGGACACCAATTTATGTTGTGATTCGAGGGCTTCCATTGAGGTGTTATGGCCTCTTCGAACAGTCAACAAGGCCACATCAAATCATTCAGACTCTCAAAAATCTATGAGCTGTCAATGATAGTATCCGTGCGGAATCCGGGGGTCTTCCCGTGTCTGATGTTTTCCATATGAGATCGCAGCTCAATGCTGTCGAAGACATGGCTGGCAATATTCGAACGAGCCAGAGCATTGGATGCATGGGTCCAGTGATAGCTCGAACGGAGACAATTCGAAAAAGTCTAGAACCGGTGGCTTACGAATGCGCGAGACTGTTTGTTGTGCGAAAAGGTTCCGCAGTTCTGTCGAGTGAACTCGGGAAGCAGTCCGTACACGTTGGTGATGTGGTGCTATTAAGCACAAATACTGTATGCGGTATTGAGCCCGAAGATGGGGTCACGATAACTGAGATCTATATGGATACCAACTACGTGATTGATCAAATATTCTGGCGACACGTAAGATTTTTGAGTGATCGGTTTGATGCAAAAAAATTTATCTCAGACATATGCGTCGAGACTCCGCAGATTATCCATTTAGACTTGGATGAAAAACACGCTGAAATGTTGACGTCGTGGTTGGATGAACTTGGATTTCTCACCAAGAATGACGAGTATTTTTCGAATTTCAATCGCATACAAGCTCTGTGGTTCTTGGTTGCGGATGTGATAATGCCTTTTAAGACAGTTACACCTACACAGACGCATATTTCATATTGCCAGCAGTCAGCGCTGCCACGCCATTGTCAACTCAAGCCATTAAGAGAAGAAGCCCGGGAAGCTGCCAAGCTCTTGCGCATGCATCCGGCATGTCGATGGACATTGAGTGTCTTGGCGGCCAAGACTCATATGTCCGTCTCTCAGTTGGTTCGAATGTTTGTCCACTCTTACGGAAAGACACCATCAAAATATCTCACCATGGTCCGAGTCGAAAAATTGGCGACATTATTACGAGAAACAGATACTCCGATTAAGGCAGCAATGCGCCAGGTTGGTTGGCATAGTCGTGGTCATGCGTCTCAATTATTCAAAGAAATCTCGGGGTTAACTCCACTCGAATATCGTCGGTTGAGTTTGCAGGTACCTGGACGCTCCCAATCCGGTCATTGATGCTCCTGATTTGGGGATTCTCAGATATCACGGTTCCGTTGCTGACGTGTCTCGCGTAAACCAGTAAGGACTCGCCGGGTTCGTTGTGGATCCTGACGGTCTTGGTTGCATCCCGGGGCTTGCTCTTTGTCGTCTTCGTGACGGACCTGGCGTACCTCATAGCCGCATGACCGCCCGTGCTTTGGGTGGTCCCCGACGGAGGGAGGCCCTGATATGGCGACGGAAGAGGAGATGCGGGCCGCGCGCGAGGCGCGGCTCGAGGAACTACATGGGCGGTTGGCTGGTGCGGTCGAACGGCTTGTCACAGGCGAGGACTGGGTGCGGGCAGTGTCGTTTGCGGCCCGGTTTCGTTCGCGCAGCTTCAGCAACACGCTGCTGATTTGGACGCAGCACCAGGCGGCGTTCGGGCAGGGTCGTGTCGCCGAACCGTTTCCCACGTACGTGGCGGGCTATCGGCAGTGGCAGGGCCTGGAACGTCAGGTGGTCAAGGGCCAGGCCGGCTACATGATCTTCGCCCCTGTCACCGCCCGCTTCGCCACGGTCAACCCGTCGGACCCGACGTCGTGGCGGCGCCTGGCGCGCGGTGAGAAGTGCAAGACCAATGAGGTTGAGCGTTCGCGCATGGTGGGCGTCAAGCTCGCCTATGTGTGGGATGTGAGCCAGACCGACGGTAAACCGATCCCCGAACCGCCCGCGCCTAGGTTGCTGGAAGGCCAGGCGCCGGAGGGTTTGTGGGAGGGGCTGGCCGCGCAGGTGAAGGCGGCGGGGTTCGACCTGCTCCGAGTCCCTGATGCCTCGGTGATCCGTGAGGCGAACGGGATGACCGACTATGCGGCTAGGACGGTCGCTGTGCGTTCGGATATGTCGGATGCGGCGCGGGTGAAGACGCTGGCGCACGAATTGGCGCATGTGTTGATGCACGGGCCGGACAATCCGGAGACGCGCGCGCATCGGGGCATCGCCGAGGTGGAGGCCGAGTCGGTCGCCCTGATGGTGGGGGCGGCCCATGGCATGGACACCAGCGGCTACACGGTGCCGTACGTGTCGGGGTGGGCGTCCTCGGTGAAGGACACCAGCCCGGTCGAGGCCGTCAAGGCCACCGGTGAACGCGTGCGCAGGACCGCGCTCGGCGTGCTCGACCGGCTCGACACCCTCAAGGTGGGCGACGGCAACCCGCTCGGCCTCGACCGGGAACCCCCGAGTAACGCGGGGCCTCGGCTCGCATTCAGGGCGGCCTCTGTCGTCGAGAGCCAGCAGGTGAGGCTTGGTGAGCCGGTTCCTGCGGGACGGGGGCTGTGATGCATCCGCTTGTCTCCGTGTTCAGCGATCTCTCGCCACGTCCTGCTCTCGCCGCCGGCCGTCTGGCCGAGGCCGGTGTTCCGGTGTTTGCCTGCGTGCCGGGTGGCAAGCGTCCGTTGCCGGGCGGTCGTGGCTTCCTGGATGCCAGCACCGAGCTCGCGCGGGTCGAGTCGTGGTGGCGGCAAGTCCCCAAAGCGAACCTGGCGGTGCCCACCGGTCGAATGTCAGGGGTCGTGGCGGTGGATGTCGATGTGCATGGCACTAGCGGGTTTGACGCCTTCCGCCGTGCGCGCGACGTCGGATTGCTGCCGCGGCCCCTGGCGGTGGTGCGCACTCCGTCGGGCGGCATGCACCTCTACTATCCGGCCGACCCGGGCATGGAGCAGCGGTCGTGGCAGGCCGCACGGGCCGGAATCGACTTCCGTGGCGACGGCGGCTACATCGTCGCTCCGCCCTCCCGCGTGCGTATTGACGGCGTGCTGCGGGCGTATGAGGTCGTCGAGCTGCACGCCGACGCTGTCGAGTCGGTGGATGCGGCGCGGTTGCGGGGTTTCCTCGATCCGCAACCGGTCGCGTGGCGTAATGTGCTTCGGCCTGTGCTGTCTGATGCAGTGCGCGTGGGGCGGATTGCGTCGTGGGTGGGCACGCTGGTGGAGGGCGAGCGGAACCGGGGCCTGTTCTGGGCCGCCTGCCGCCTCGCCGAACACGGGCTCGCCCCAGCCGACGCGTTCGATGCGCTGCGCTCCCCGGCACAGGGCGTGGGCCTGTCGGAGCGGGAGGTCGCGGTGACGGTGCGCTCCGCCTACCGCACCACCCAGCCTGCACCCGCCAGCACAGCCGCGGCGTCTTCGGTTGGCTCTTTTGTGCGTCGGGACCCGCAGCACGCCTCGCCTGCAAGGAGGCTGCCATGACCAGGACCGCAAGCCGCCGGTGGGCGGCGCGAACCGCGATCGCCGGAACGTGCCTGATCGCGTTGGGCGCGTTCTGGCTGTCCTTCACCGCTCTGGCTGACCTGGCGGCGCGTTCGGGTATCGCGTCGGGTCAGGCGTGGGCGTGGCCGTTGATCGTGGATGGGATCATCGTGGTCGCCACCGTCTCGGTCGTCGCCCTAGGAGGGCAGAAGTCGGCGTGGTATCCGTGGATGCTGCTGGCCGGCGGCGCGTTGATCTCGGTGACCGCCAACGCCGTGCACGCCGTCGTCGCCGCCGACACCGATGTGCCCAGCCTCTTGGCGGCGGCGGTCGCCGCCGTCCCGCCCATCGTGCTGCTGGCCATCACGCATCTGACGGTCATCCTCACCCGCACACCCGACGCCACCCACACGAGCGAAGCATCGCCACAGACCCCGGCCATCACAGTGCGCCAGACATCCGCGCTGGATACCGGCTCGCTACTCACGTCTGCTGCGGTCGCGCCGGAACTTCTATCTGGTGAGCGGTCGCCGGAACTCGGCCAGGCATTCAGCGAGAACGGGACGACCACCGACGCGCCCCCTATTGAAGAGCCCGTCGGCAGCGATTCACCAGCCGACGAGTCGCCTGCGGACCGGCGCGAGCGGGCGCGGCAGTTGCGTGGGGCGGGTTGGTCGAACAAGCGGATCGCCCGGCATCTGGGCGTCCACCCTTCGACGGTGGGCCGCTGGTTCACGGTCGTGCACCCCACTACTGGAATCGAATCGGGTACGGCAGGAGATGAACCATGAACGAGCACACACAACCCATGAACAACCCCATCGAACCGCGGCAGATGACGGAGACTCCGCGCGACATCGACAATCAGAGATTGCACCTCGACGCGTTCGGGGTTGAGCCCCGCGCCGTCACGGCTGCCGCCGAGCAGATAGGAGGCATGGTGCAGGATGCGGTCAAGACGGATGCTTCCCGGCGGGCGTTGGAGGAGAAGCTAAGTTCGGTGCGTTCTCGTGGCGTCGAGTGGGTGCGTGCCTCTGATCTGATCGCGCGTGGCACGGGCCGGGTCGCCGGGGTGGGTATCCGCTTGCACCGGGCGGTCGGTACTCAGACGCGGCGTGGCCTGGCGTCCGGGGTCGGGGCGGTGTCGCGGCGGGTGCGGGAGTTGCCGCCGGTCTCGGCGTTCGGACGGCGTGGCACGTCGTCGATGGCGGCGGCCCGTCCTGAGGTGGGGATGCGGTGATGGCTTATGCGTACCGCCCGTTTGGCAAGCCCCCGCCGGTGCGGGGAGCGGGTGCCTACCTGCTGTGCAGGAGGTTCCCAGATGATGACCAGCACAATCCTGAATGCCGCTCCCGACGGGGGCGATGATTTCCGTACCGGCGAGGGTCTGCGCGCGATCCTGACCCGGCTGCACCGGGCCGGGCGGGGCGCGTGGCGGGCCGATCCAATCGTGGACGAGCTGATGGCGTTCACCGCCGAGAAGTACGCCGGCCTGGCGCGCAAGCACGGGTTGGACCCGTGGGAGGCGGCCGGGGCCGCGTTCGATGTGATGCGCACGCGGGCCGCCCGCAACGCCGCGGACCCGTGGGCGGTGATCACGCACGCGGTGCGGATCACCTGCATCGCCGAACAGCGCGCCCAAGGCCTGTTGTGCTCCACGCATCAGGCGCGCCGTCCCCAGGTCTCCCGATTCCATGATCCGGAGCGCTTCTCCGAACGCGAGAACCTCCTGCTCGACTACCATCCCGCGTTCCAAGTCCTCGACCCGAACGCCGACGAGCACGCCGAGCAGAAGGACACAGGATCGGTGATCGGCGTCATCGAGGACGCGGTCACCTTGTGCACGCTGCTTGGTCGGCCCCGGGGGACGGTGGAGGCGGCGGTCGGCCATGTGTGCGATGCGCTCGCCCGGCTCGGCAGCCGCGCCTCCACGTATGAGGCGTTGCGCCGGGACCGGCATGCCCGGGCGTTATTGGATGTGCCGGCCGCGTCGTGGACCGCATTGTTGCGCATCCTGCTGGGCAGCCCTGATGCCGCGTATGCGGCCACGAGCCGTGGCCAGGGCATCCTGCTGCGGCTCCTGACCGGTCAGAGCCTGGCCGATCTGCTCGCCGATGACGAACTGGTCGCGACGCTCGTGCTGGCCGCGCCCGGCGGGCTGGATGTGCGGGGTGCCTGATGGGTGCGGCGACGGGCTATATCGAATTGGACCGGGCGGTCTCCTCGATCCGGGTCGGCCAACGCCACCGCCAAGACCTGGGCGATCTGGACGCGTTGGTCGCCTCGATCGGCCGTGACGGCCTGTTGCAGCCCATCACCATCACCCCCGACGGGCTCTTGGTGTGCGGGGCCAGACGGCTCGCGGCGGTGCGCCGGTTGGGCTGGCAGACGGTGAACGTGTGGGTGCGTTCGGCGATCTCGGGCCGGCTCGCCCACCTGCTGGCCGAGCAGGACGACAACGTGCTGCACAAGGAGCTGACCCCCTTGGAGGCCGAGGCCCTGTACCGGGAGATCAAACTGCTGCTCGCCGAGGATGCCTCCCGCCGTCAGAGCGCCAGCCGGTTCAGCACCGCCCATCAGCCGGCCACCGGCGGTGCGCCAAAATTTGGCACACCGGCGCAGACGGTGGCGCGGGTCAGCAAGCAGGCGGCCGGCATGGTGCCCGGCGCCCCCTCGGACACGACCTTGGAGAAGATCGGCTACCTGAAGGACGCCGCCGACAACCCCGAGCTTTCCGACGGGCTGCGCCAACGGGCCCGCGACGGTCTTGCTCGGATCGAGGCGGGCGATCCGGTCCACCCGATCTACCAGGACGTGCGCGCAGGCGTGGACGCCGCCGACGTGGATCGTGACGCCCGCCTGCACCTGCTGGCCGACGAGGCGCTCGCCAGGGTCAAGGACGCGCCGAGCAAACCCAAGCCCGCACCTGCGGTGAAGGGGCCGGCCCGCTATGCGGTGCGCGCGTTCGTGCTGACCTGGGGCGAACTGCATGACTGGTGGGATCGCTACGACCTGGAGAGCCTGGCCCGGCAGTTGAGCGATGAGCAGGCCGAAGCGTTCTACGCCACCGCCGAGGGCACCGCCCAGGCTGCCCGGCGGCTGCGCGCCTTGCGCGACCAGCAGCCCCGCCTGCGCGCCGTCTGATCCTCGCCCGATCGGGGGCGGGGCGCATGGGTGCACCTGCCGGTCATGAAGACTTTTCCCGATTCTCGTTCGCGTGGCCGCCTCGTCGCCGCGCTTGCTGCCGCACTCGTACTGCTCGTCCTTGCCGGCGTGGGCGTGTACGGACTGCTCACCGGCCGCACGCAGCCCTCCGCCTCACCGTCCCCGGCGTCGAGCCCCTCGCAGGCCGGGCCTTCGGCCAGTGCCTCGCCGTCGGCCGCGAAGCCACCGACAGTTCAGAGGTCGACCGATCCTGACGTGTTCGCCCGCAATGTCGCCACCGCCCTGTTCGGCTGGGACACCGGCGTGGGGTTGTGGCCCGTGGACTACACATCGCCGATCCTGACGGTGGACGACCCGACGGGGGCCGAACAGGCCGGGCTGGCATCCGACGTGGCGGCATATCTTCCCTCACGCGAGCAGTGGATCCAACTGCGCAAACACGCCACCCGCCAATCCCTGACCATCACGCGCACGTACGTGCCCGCCGCCTGGGCGCAGGCCGTGCAGCAGGCCACGGCCGGCCAACTGCCGGACGGGGCGACCGCCATCACGATCGAGGGCACCCGCCACCGGGCCGGGACCTGGGACGGCCGGCCGGTACGCGAGGACTTCGCGGTCACGTTCACCGTATTCCTCGCCTGCCCGCCGAACGCGGACTCGTGCCATGTGCTGCGCCTGTCCCAACTCGACAACCCACTCAAGTAGAGGCGCTCATGTTGAGAAAGCTCGCCATCGCCGCCCTCGCCCTGATCCTGCTCGGCCCCTCCACGATGCTCATGGGCGTCGCGGTGCTGATGAACCCCGCCGCGAACGGCGCTTGCACCGCCACCGCCACCGGTCTGACGGTGGGCAGCGTGCCCGACTCCCTGAAGGCGACGGCCGGGGACGGCACCACGCTCACGCTGAACAAAGCGCAGCTCACCCACGCGGCCACCATCATCACCGTCGGCTCCCAGATCAACGGCGTCACCCGCGACGGCGTGCAGATCGCCCTCATGGCCGCCCTGACCGAATCCACACTGCGGATGCTCGCGAACACCAGCGCCTACCCGCAGTCCGCCGACTACCCCAACGACGGGGACGCGTCCGATCACGATTCGCTGGGCCTGTTCCAGATGCGCCCCCAATCCGGGTGGGGCAGCGTGAAGGACCTCATGGACCCGGCCTATCAGGTCAAGGCGTTCTTCGGCGGCCCCACCGGGCCGAACTACCCGTCCCCGCGCGGCCTCCTGGACATCCCCGGCTGGCAATCCATGGACAAGGGCCAGGCCGCCCAGGCCGTCGAGGTCAGCGCGTACCCCGACCGCTACCGCAACTACGAGCCCGTCGCCCAGACCATCATCGACACCCTCACCGCACCTACCGCAAGCAATTCAGGCGAGCCGAATGCGGCAATTCCTGAGACCTCGCGGATCGTGTTCCCCCTGCCGGAGGGCACCTGGGTGCTGACCTCGCCGTTCGGCTACCGGACTCACCCGATCACCGGGGCGCGCACCCTGCACGAGGGCACCGACTACGCCGCCCCCGACGGCAAGCCCATCTACGCAGTGGCCGACGGGATCGTCACGCTCGCCGAATACTCCGAGGCATGGGGCGGGCATCTCGTCATCGACCACACCGTCGACGGCAAGCCGGTCTCCACCGGCTACATCCACATGTGGAAGACCGGCATCCTCGTGGCCGTCGGCCAGAAGGTCACCGCCGGCCAGCACATCGGCGACGTCGGCAGCTCCGGCCAGTCCACCGGACCCCACCTGCACTTCGAGGTCAGGCCCGGCGGCGGGCAGGCCATCGACGGCGACAAGTGGCTCAAAGAGCACGGGGCCACCAGCCAGAACAACACGGTCGACATGGACACGAGCAGCGCATGCACGTCCGAACCACAAACCGAACAAACGACCCCGGCAACCGCGCCGGCGGCCGTCGACGTATCATGCGAAGCGAACTGAGGGAGGCGTGGATCATGAATGTGTTTCCTGACTTCGGCGGTCTGTCCGGGATCGACAGCCTGAAGGACGTGGTGGGCGCGCTGCTGACCATCACCCTGATCGCCGCGGTCGCCGCCCTGGTCGTCTCGGGGGTGGTGTGGGCGTTCGGCGTCTCGACCGGCAACTATCGGCTGGCCTCGCGCGGCCGGACCGCGGTGCTCGTCGCCCTCGGGGTCGCGGTCATGGCCGGTGGCGGCGTGGCGCTGTTGAACTGGCTGATCGGCGTCGGCGACCAACTCTGACCACAGTTTCTCTTGCTGTCCGTCCTCCTTCTGGGAGGGCGGGCTTTCTTCATGTTCGGGGCGTGGGCGCGCACCTGTCTGGGGACATATCGCTGTCGCCCGCACCCCCGTGGGCGGCCCTGATTCTGGGAGCACATCATGATCGACTTCGCTGTTTCGCTCGTTCCTGTCGCCGGCATCATGCTGGCGGACATCGACATCACCCCGAACACCAACGGCCTGCCCGGCATCGCCCAATTGCGCACGATCGTGGGCGCGGTCATGACCGTCGGTCTGATCCTGTCCGTGCTCGCGCTGATCGTCTCGGCGATCGTATGGGGGTTCGGGGCCAACAGTTCGAACCCGCACCTGGCGTCCCGGGGCAAGGTCGGCGTGCTCGTCTCCTGCGGGGCCGCCGTGATCTGCGGGGCCGCGGTCACGCTGATCAACTTCTTCTGGAACGTCGGGCAAGCCGTATGACCGCATCCACCAGACCGGGAGGAGGCTGCTGATGGGCGTGTGCGATGTCCCCGTCATCTCCAACGTGTGCGATGTGGCGGGCGAGGGTGCCGCCTCTCTGGTGGCGGCCCCGTTCGACTGGCTGGCTCAGGCCATGGGTGCCGCCGCGAGCTGGCTGTTCACCGCCGTCTGGTCGGTGTTCGACACGACGACATTAGTGGACGTGACCCGCCCCGAATACGTGAAGGTCTACAACCTGATCTTCGGCATCGGCGCCACCCTCATGCTCCTGTTCTTCCTCTTGCAGCTCATCACGGGCCTGCTCAAACGCGACCCCGGAGCGTTGTCGCGCGCCGCCCTAGGCTTGGCGCACAGCGTGCTGGGCAGCTTCCTGGTGATCACCCTGGTGGGCCTGGCGTTGCAGATCACCGACCAGCTGTCCACCGGCATCATCCAGGCCGCCGGGGAGACCACCCAATCCATGGGCGACAAGATCGCGGCACTGGTCGCGGGCCTGGCCGGTATCACGATGGCCTCGCCCGGCGTCGGGGCGATCCTGATCATCTTCCTGGCCGGACTCGCGATCGCCGCCGCCGCGATCGTCTGGCTGTCCCTCCTGGTGCGCAAGGCCCTGCTCCTGGTGGCGATCGTGCTCGCCCCGCTGGCGTTCTCCGGCTCCTCATGGGATGCGGCGAAGGGATGGATTAGTAAGTGGGCGATGTTCGTGCTCGCATTGATCCTGTCCAAGCTGGTGCTGGTGG
This sequence comes from Bifidobacterium psychraerophilum, assembly GCF_000741705.1. Lineage (GTDB taxonomy): Bacteria > Actinomycetota > Actinomycetes > Actinomycetales > Bifidobacteriaceae > Bombiscardovia > Bombiscardovia psychraerophila. The sequence goes on from NZ_JGZI01000009.1 coordinate 14,630, forward strand.
TGATCTTCCTGGTCGCCATCACCCAGGTCTCCGCACCCATCTCCACGGACCTGACCTCGGTGTCGGACCCGCTGGCGGGCATCGTGCTCATGGCCCTGGCCGGCTTCTCCCCGTACATGGTCTACCGGTTCCTCTCGTTCGTGGGCGTGGACTTCTACAACCAGATGGGCGCCGAACAGGACACCAAGAGCGCGCTCAACCGGCCCCTGCCCATTCCCACCCAATCCTCGGGCGAGGGGCCAACCAAGATTCTCGACGGCAGCAGCAGCGGCAGTACCGGTGGCGGCGCGGGTGGCGGTGCGCCAAGCGGCCTGCCATCAAGCGGACCGACCTCCTCGACGGCTACCGCGGGTGCCAGTCAAGGAGCGGGGGCATCGGGCAGCGCAACGGCCACGTTCAGCGGTGCGGCCGCGGGCGGTGCCGCGGCTGCGGCACCGGTGGCCGGCGCGCTGATCGTGGCGAAAGAGGCCTCGACCGCCGGCCCCAAGGCGGCCACCAGGCTGGCCGGACAGGCCGAGCAGGCCGCCGACGCCGCGAACCAGACGACAACCAACCCATCGCCCGGCCCTCCGGCCTCGGCCACATCGTCGCCGCCGAGCGTGCCGTCGTCGGGTTCGCCGGGTGGGTCGCGTGGCAGCGAGCCGCCTCCGCCGCCCCCACCAGTGCCCAGGACCCCGTCGAGCAAGGAGTGAACCGATGAGCAGCAGTGACGACACGCCTTCGACGCAGTTGGTGCCAGTCAAGTTCTCCCGCCTCACCCGCCGCGGCATCCTGCTGGGGCTCTCTCTCGCCCAGCTCATCACCCTGGGTGTCGCGCTCGGCACCGTCGTGGTGGCAGTGTATGCGGGCGGTGGCATGCTCGTGGCCTACACCGCACCCATCTGGGCAGCCAGCATCGCGCTGACATGGATACCCATCGCGGGCCGGCCTCTGGTGGAGTGGCTGCCGGTCGGCTTCTGGTGGCTGTGGAGGAGCACCGGCGAGCAGGTCCTGTATCGCCGCCGGATCGTGCAGCCGCGCCCCGAGGGCACGCTCGCCCTGCCTGGCGACATGGCCCGGCTGCGCGAATACACCGACCCGGACACCGGGGCGTGCATGATCCACGACCCGCACGGCCAGACGTTGACGGCCATGTTGGAGGTGTCGCATCCCGCGTTCATCCTCCTGGACCCCAGCGAGCAGGAACGCCGCGTCACCAGCTGGGGCCGCGTCCTGGCCACCGCCTGCCGCTCCGGACACATCGCCACCCTCCAGATTCTGGAACGGACGTTGTCCGACTCGGGCACCGGGCTGGCCGAATGGTGGGATCGGCATGGCACGCATGATGATTCCTGGGCGTCGACCACGTACGGGGAGTTGATCGAGCGGGCCGGTCCGGCCGGGGAACGCCACGCCACCACCATCAGCCTCGCCCTGAACATGCGGACCGCTGCCCGGCAGATCAGGACCGCGGGCGGCGGCGTCAAGGGCGCCGCCAATGTGCTCCGCCAGGAAATGGGCACCCTGACCACCGCATTGCGCTCCGCCGATCTGCACCCCTCGGGCTGGCTGAAGGCCGGTGATATGGCGGTGATCCTGCGCTCCGCCTACGACCCGGCGGTCGCCGCCGCATTGGAACGCCATGGCTCCATTGGACGCGAGCTGGCCACGGCCGGCCCGGTCGCGGTCACCGAAACCTGGGGCGGCCTGCGCACCGACTCCGCCCACCACACCGTGCTGTGGATCAGCGAATGGCCCCGCTCCCTCGTCTATCCCGGGTTCCTCGCGCCCTTGGCGTTGTCCACCGGCATCCAACGCTCCCTCAGCCTGCTCTACACGCCCCTGCGCTCCGACATCGCGGCACGGGACATCAGGAAGAAGAAGGTCGAGTACATCTCCGACGCCACCCAAAGGGCCAGGATCGGCCAGATCGAGGACGCCGCCCAAGCGGCCGAATACCACGACGTGCTCCAACAGGAATCAGAGCTCACCGCCGGCCACGGCGTGCTCCGATACTCCGGCCTGATCTCGGTCAGCGCCCCATCCGAGCCGGAATTGGAGGCGGCGGTCGCGGCCATCGAGCAGGCCGCCATCCAGGCCTCCTGCGAGACCAGACGTCTGGTCGGCCAGCAGGCCCAGGCGTTCACCGCCGCCGCTTTGCCGCTCGCCCGCACCATCTAACCCACTGAGGAGACATCATGCCCATGTCCGACGAACCCACCCATGACAGGGAGCCGGGACGATGAGTGAGGAACGACTGCACACCGCCGTCCTCGTCTCGCCCGCCCACGAACGACGCCGCCTACGCCGGCAACGCCGGCAGGCCGCCGCGAAGCTTCAGCAGGAGCAGCACCGGGCCGAACGGGACGCCGCTCGGGAGCTTCGTGACGCGGAGCGGGCCGAACGGCAGGCCACCCGCTACCTGCCCAAGGCCGGGGAACCCGGGTCCGACGCCCTGCGCAGCCCGGGCCGCTTCCGCCTGCCGCGTCATCAGGACACCTCGGCCGTGCTGGCGGGCCAGTACCCGTTCCTGGCCGAAGGAGGCCTCGGGGCGAACGGCGTGTTCGTCGGCGCGGACCTCTACTCGGGCGGCAGCTTCGTGTACGACCCGTGGCAGCTGTACAAGCAGGGCGTCATCACCGCGCCCAACCTCATCGTCGCAGGCATCGTCGGCAGCGGCAAATCATCCCTCGCCAAATCCCTGTACACGCGGTCGCTGCCGTTCGGGCGCAGGGTCTACATTCCCTGCGACCCCAAAGGCGAACACACCCCAGTCGCCCAGGCCGTCGGCGGCCGGGCCATCATCCTCGGCCACGGCCTCGCCACCCGATTGAACCCGCTCGACGAGGGCCACCGGCCGGCGGGATTGTCGGACGCGGCGTGGGCGTCCACCGTCGCCTCCCGGCGCCGCGACCTGCTGGGCGCACTGGCCGAGACCGTGCTCGGCCGACCATTGACCCCCCTGGAGCACACCGCCCTCGACGCGGCGTTGACCGCCACCGTCAGGGAGAATGCGGTGCCGATCCTGCCCATGGTCGTCGACCGGCTCTTCACCCCCGACCCGGCAGGCGACGACGGCAGACTCGCCGACGACGGGCGTCTCGTCGCCCACGCGCTGCGCCGCCTCGTCGCCGGAGACCTCGCAGGACTCTTCGACGGGCCCAGCACCATCACCTTCGACCCGTCGCTACCCATGATCTCCCTGGATTTGTCGCGGGTGGCGGAGAATACCGCCCTGCTCTCCGTGCTCATGACCTGCGCGTCCGCATGGATGGAAGCCGCCCTCCTGGACCCCCAGGGTGGACAGCGCTGGATGATCTACGACGAAGCCTGGCGACTCATGAGCCACCCCGCACTGCTGCGCCGCATGGACGCCCAATGGCGGCTCGCCCGGCATTACGGGATCGCGAACATGCTCGTCTTCCACAAACTCACCGACCTGGACACCGTCGGCGATCAGGGCTCCGCCAACCGGGCCCTTGCCACCAGCCTCCTGGCCAACGCGGAGACGCGGATCATCTACCGGCAGGAATCCGACCAGCTCGGCATCACCGCCCAGACCCTGGGGCTGACCGGCACCGAACAGAAGCTCCTCCCCACCCTCTCAACAGGGCAGGGCCTGTGGCGGATCAAGGACCGCTCGTTCGTCGTCCAACACCAAATGCACCCCAACGAACTGGCCCTGTTCGACACCACCAGCCGAATGGGCTGAAGCGTCGGGAGCCGGGTGCGTACCTGACGGGCATGAAGACACCTCCTGCGTCATCCGCACCAGTCACGATTCCCCTCGTCGTCCTCACCGTCCACCGCAACGGCACGATCACCGTCACCAGGGACGGCACCGTCCTGCCGCCGCCCGCCCACACGACGTGGCGGCGCAGCTCGCTGCCCGAGATCATCGAACGGGCTTCCGAGCGGCGGACGGTGCCAGTGTGGGTGGAGGTGCACGAGACCGACGGCACCTCCTTCACCGACCTGTTCCCAGCCCAGCCCCAACCCCAGCATCACGAGGTGGAGGGGTCGAAGCCGCGGCACGCCGCACCCAGCCCCACGCTGGCCGAGATATGCGCTGACGGGTTCATTCCCGGCGAGGACATCGCCATCGCCCCGGTCATCGGGCATATTGACGCAGGCAAGGACGGGACGGCGCGGGCGTTCCTCGACCCGGCCGAGCACCCCGGCGTCTCCGAGGTGGTGCTCGTGGGCCGGGTGTCGGGCACGCTGGCGGTCAGGCGGCTTCCGTGAGCCAGCCGCAGCGTTCAGGGTCGATGGGCGACGAGCTGACCAACGCCGCCATGGTCTGTCTGCTCGCCCTGGTGGCGTTCACGCTCGTGCTGCGCGGGGCCGGCTCCGTCGCGGCGTGGCTCAGCGGGACCAATCAGCCGACGGGCGGGCCCGCGTCCGGCATCGGCGTGCTGCTCCACCCGAGTAATCCCGGCACCGCACTCGGCGCGGCGAATCTCAACCCGGTCATCTACTGGATGGTCACCGGGCTCATGCTCACGCTCATCGGCGCTGCGGCGATATTCGTGTGGCTGCGGGTGCGACGGTTTACCAGTGCGATGGAGGCCGATCCGCGGCGCATGGCCGGCACCGCCACCCGCCACGACATCGCGCAGACCGCCTCCACGAAGACCCTGCTGAAACGCGCCGCGAACCTGCGGCCGAGCCTGAAGTCTCCGAAGCCGGAGGACGTGGGCTACCTGCTGGGCAGGTCGAAGGGCGCAAGCGTCTGGGCGAGCGTGGAGGACTCGATCATGGTCATCGGCCCTCCTCGCTCCGGCAAAGGCCTGCACCTCGTGATCCCGGCGATATTGGATGCGCCGGGCACGGTCGTCTGCACGTCGACCCGGCCCGACAATCTGACCGCCACCATGCGCGCGAGAGCCAAGATCGGCCCGGTAGCGATCTTCGACCCCCAGCACTTGGCCGAGGGCCTGCCGTCGGGGCTGCGCTGGTCGCCCATCCGCGGCTGCGAGAGCCCACAGACCGCGATGATTCGCGCCACCGGGCTCGCCGCCGGCACCGGGCTCTCAGCCGGCGGCGTGGACTCCGGCGGCTTCTGGGAAGGCAAGACCCGAAGCGCCCTGCAAGCATTGCTGCACGCGGCAGCCATCGATCATAGGAGTCCTGCCGAACTGTTCCGCTGGACCCTGGACCCGGTGGCGGCCGCCGACGCCGTGGCCATACTGAACGCCGCGCCGGGCGCGGCGACGGGGTGGGCGGAGTCCTTGCAGGCCATGATCGACTCCGACCCGCGCACCCGCGACTCCATCTGGCAAGGCGTCTCCCTCGCCCTCGGCTCGCTCGCCGACCCGCGGGTCCTCGACGCCGTATCACCCGGACCGGGCGAGAGCTTCGACCCCGAGACCTTCATCCAAGAACGCGGCACCCTCTTCCTGCTGGCGACCGGCAGCGGGGCCGGAGCCTCAGCCGCCTTGGTGGCAGCGCTGGTGGAGGACCTGATCGAGACCGCGCGGCGCATGGCGGCGCGCTCGCCCGGCGCGCGGCTCGACCCGCCCCTGCTGCTCGCCCTGGACGAGATCGCCAACCTCAGCCCGCTGCCCTCCCTGCCCACATTGATGGCGGAGGGCGGCGGGTCGGGCATCACGACCATGCCCGTCCTGCAATCCCTATCCCAGGCGCGGGACCGGTGGAACGAGCACCAGGCCAGCGCGATCTGGGACGCGGCCATCGTCAATGTCATCCTGGGCGGGGCGTCCGGCTCCCGCGACCTCCAGGACATCTCGAACCTCATCGGGGAGCGCGACGAAACCACCGACTCCGTGACCCTGGGCGACCAAGGCAGCAGGTCGAACCAGCGGTCGATACGCCGGGTGCCGATCCTGCCGCCCGACCGCATCCGCCGCCTCCCGTTCGGCACCGGCATCGTGCTCCTGCGCTCCGCACCACCCATCATCACCGACCTGCGAGCCTGGCCCACACGTCCCGACGCGAAGCAACTCGCCGCCGACCGTGCCGGGATCGAAGCCCTGCTGCGATACGGCTGAGCATCCGGGTGGCATGCGCCCACCTGTCTGGCACAGCAGCCCGAACGACGGGCCGCCCCAGTCAGATCGGAGCACGGCTCATGGCCAGACAAGACGACACCACACCAGCACAAGCAACACCCCGCGTCGAACCAGGGGAAGGCCGCGCGGCGGATACGCCGGACCTTCGCGACAGCTTCTACGGGTTCGTGGCCTCCAACCCCCAGTTCACCCATCCCGAAGGCGGCACGCCCCGCCTCTACTTCAAGGCGGGACAGGAGCACTACCGGCCCGAGCCCGACGGCACGTTTACCAAGCTGGAGACCACGTTCCACGACGTGGTGGCCTTCCGAGCGGCAGCCGTGCGCGGCTTCGAGCGGCTGGCCAAACAGGACTACTTCGTCGCCCAAGGCCAGCTGGACACTTCCGTGGACAAGGACACCGGCGTCCAGCGGACCCGATTCATCGCTAGCCGGCTCGGCCACGACCTGGCGCGCACCCGCTACGAAGTCGACCGGACACCCAGACACACCAGCGTCGGTCAGGAGGCCCCGGCCCGTGACGCCGCCACCTTCCAGGCGTCCGAGCGCCCCAGCCAGGCGCGTTCCAACCCGGCCATCGGACTGTGAGCGGGCCATCATGAGCGACGACGACTACACGCCCGACACCGGACCCTCCGACGGGCAGGACTATGCGGACAATCCCGGACCCTCCACGTTCGACTCCCGGCCTGATCTGCCCGAGCCGCCGCACCCGATCAACTGGAACCTGCTGACGGCCACCGACCTGGAGGCCGAGCTGCTGGAGCTGAACCGGTGGGTGGACTGGCTGCGCCACACCTATGGGCTTCCGGCCAGCGTGATCCCGCCGATGTGGCACCGGCACCCCGAACTGCTCTGGGAGCTCTCCGCCCTGCACTTGAGCTGGCTGGCCGCCTACGACCCCGAACAGAACGCCGCCGCCCCCTTGGGCTGGCACCGCGACTTCGCCGACACGCGAACCCGTCTGCGCGAATGGGTCACCACTTCGGGTACCAGGTTGGACCGTGACCGGCCCACACGGCAGACCAGCTGGCCTGGCGAACGGCCCGCCCCACCCGTCGAGGAGACCCCCGTCACTAATCGAGACGAGGACTTCGTCAACTTCGTCATCGACGAGGTCAACAAGCGCCGGAAGGCCGAAGACGCCTTCTACGCCGGTGTGGACCCGAAGACGGGAGAAGCGCGATGACCCGGAAACGCAAGGAGCGGAAGGCTCCGCCACAGCGGTTGCGTGGCTACAGGATCGAGGCGCAGCAGCGCTCGGACCCGGACCTGCACAAGCTGGCTCAGGTGTTCATCGGCCTGGCCATGCAGCGGGCCCGAGCCGAGCGCGACACCCAGAAACCGGACCAGCCCGACGCTGGGCAGAGTCCGGATGATCCGGTAGAATAATGAATCATACAAGCCAGCAGCCGGGCCTTCGGGTGTGACTGTGGTGCTCAGTCCTTTTTGGCCTTCGAGGCTTACCTGGGGACGTTGCAACGCCAAGCGTTCCGGGTCGTGTTGATTTCTTACTGGCACCGTGCGAACGGCATCCGCCGTGCGCATTGGCCCCGCACCCGTCGGGGAAGGAACCACGACCATGACCACCACACAGAACGCAACTTCCGACGCACCCGCACGGGAGACCACCGCACTGGCCGTCTCCTATCTGCGTGTCTCGACCAAGGAACAAGCCGAGAAGGGCGGAACCGACGAGGGCTTCTCGATCCCCGCGCAGCGTGAAGCCAACCTGCGTAAGGCCCGAGAACTGGACGCGATCATCGTCGAGGAGTTCGTGGACGCCGGCGAGTCCGCGCGCAAGGCCGACCGGCCCGAACTGCTGCGCATGATCGAATACGTCAAGGCCAACGAGATCACGTACTGCATCGTGCACAAGATCGACCGGCTGGCCCGCAACCGGGCCGACGACGTGACCATCCACCTCGCCCTCAAACAGGCCGGGGTCACGCTCGTGTCCGTGACCGAGAACATCGACGAGACCCCATCGGGCATGCTCGTGCACGGCATCATGTCCTCCATCGCCGAGTTCTACAGCCGCAACCTCGCCACCGAGGTGTCCAAGGGCATGACCCAGAAGGCGATCACCGGCGGCACCCTCGGCAAGGCGCCCATCGGCTACCTCAATGCGCGTAAACGCGACGAGCTGGGGCGTGAGATACGCACGGTCGAACTCGACCCTCGGCGTGCCCCGCTGATCAAGTGGGCGTTCGAGGCGTACGCGACCGGACGCTACTCGACCATCACCCTGCGCGAGGAGCTCATCGACCGAGGCCTGACCACCGCGCCCACGCCCAAGCACCCGGCCCGGACGCCCGCCCTGTCATCGGTGCACCGCTTCCTGACCAACCCCTATTACAAAGGGCAGATCACCTTCCGGGGCGCGGCCTACGACGGCCTGCACGAGCCGTTGGTGTCCAAAGAAATCTGGTACCGGGTCCAAGCCGTGCTCAACGCGCACCAGGCGTCCGGGGAGAAGACCCAGGCCCACGACCACTATCTGAAGGGCAGCATCTACTGCGGGGAATGCGGCTCCCGGCTCATCCTGTCGAACGCGCGCGGCAGCCAGAACGTCATCTACCCCTACTTCCTGTGCTCCGGCCGGCACTCCAAGCGCACCGACTGCGAACGGCGCGCCATGTACGTGCCCGACATCGAGGCCGCAGTCGAGGAGTACTACCGAACCATCGAGATCCCCGAACACACCATCGCCTCCCTGCGCGGGCTGGTCATGGCCGAGTTCGACCAGCTGCGCGACATCGCCCGCAGGGAACAACACGCCTACCAGGCCGAACGAAGCGACCTGCTCGACGAGCGCGGCAAATTGCTCCAGGCCCACTACTCGGGAGCCATCCCCATCGACCTGCTCAAAACCGAACAGGAGCGCATCAGCAGGCGGCTCGCGTTCCTTGACGTGCAGATCGAGGCCGGTGACATGGAGTACGAGCGGGCCAAAGCCCATCTGGACGACTGCCTGACGCTGGCCGGCAACTGCCACCAGCTGTACATGAGCCTGGACGACTCGATGCGCCGCATCGCCAACCAGGCGTTCTTCGGCAAGCTCTGCGTCCAGGAGCACAACCGGATCGAGGGCCGGCCCGGTGAGCCCTTCGATATCCTCATGGACCCCGACATACAAAAACTCGCCCTCCGCTACAAATCGGAGAACGAAACGGGAAATCAAACTCAGTTCGTCGCAAGTTTGAACAACGAACAGCTGGTGCCCCCCCTCGGATTCGAACCGAGAACCCACGACTTAAAAGGACGCTGCTCTAACCATTGAGCCAGAGGGGCAACAGCATTTCATAATACAACTGAAATCGAGAAGACGCCACCTGCAGGGGTTACGGTGTGCCTTCGTGCATCCGGGCGTCTATCGGATCGCAGGTATACGGCCTTCGCCAATCCGAGAGCATCACCGCCCGAACAGCGTGACGGGGCGGCTATGCAACACCCTACGGCTCATGGGAGGGCCGAATCAGTCGAGACCCAGCTCGTAGGCGGCGTTGATGTCCTTGTCGGAGTAGGTTTTGAACGCCATCAAGGTTTGTGTGCTGAGCACGCCATCAACCTTCGCGATACCTCCGGGAATGACCGTCGTCAGATCGTCGAAGGCCTTGGTGGAGATAACGGCGACCAGGTCAATGTCGCCGGCGACCGAGTAGACGTCTTTGACGCCTTCGATTTCAACGATTGATTGTGCCGCTTCATTGATGCTGTTCGGCTCGGCGTTGATCAGCACTATCGCATCTACCATGAGTGTTCCTTTCGTGTGTGGGGCATCTGGGCGCACGCCATGCATAGGTGCGGCGTGCGGAATCACTGCCTGCTGACCAGTATAGATTCTTCGCCGCTGCCTGCTTCACCGCGGTTTACCGGACTGCGCCGCTTCGAAGCAGGCTTCCGGACCGTGGTGGGCAGACGGGAGCGCGCACCGTCGCACCCAATTAAAAGTCATGTCGACTATAAGTGGGGTACAATAACAGTCAGGCGAATGGAGAAACCCTGCGATTTCGCTTGAATCGGTCACATTATGCGGCATCGGCCAGGGGTGTGCAAAACAGTATACGAGGTGGATGAAGTGCCTTTCGGGAATGTCAGTGAGCGTTTGCAGCAGCCGCCCGACGTGGGGGTGTCTGTGGTGATACTCGCATTGGGAGCGCCCGAGAACGAAGAGTCCCGGGATGCTTCAGGCGACTCCAAGGATCGCACCGGTCGGCTATGGCTGCCATTGGTCAGGCGCGTCAGGCAACCCTTCCTCGGTGACTGGGCGCTTCCTGGTGGCGGTCTGCAATGTGGCATCTCCTTGGAGCAGGCAGCCTTCGCGGCCTTGGAGTCCACAACCGACATGCACCCCAGGTATCTTGAGCAGCTCTATACCTTTGGCGATCCGAAGCGTTCCAGCGGTGGTCTGCCGATGGTATCCATCGTGTACTGGGCTCTTGTGGGATCGGCCGAAATCAGGACCTGCACCGAGGGCGGGAACGTCCAGTGGTTCCCGGCCGACGAGTTGCCCGCCTTGGCCTTCGATCATCGCGGCATCATCGAGTACGCGCTCTGGCGGTTGCGCAACAAAATCGAATACTCCACCATAGCCGCCCGTTTCGTCGGGGAACGCTTCACTCTGGCCCAGTTGCGCAGCGTTCATGAAGCGGTTCTCGGGCGTTCCCTGGATCCGGCGAACTTCCGACGTCACATCCTGGGATCGGGTGAGCTGGAGGACACCGGGACCACGGTCATTCAAGGCCGGAGTCGTCCGGCATCGGTGTACCGCTACCGGCGTGCGGAAACGACATCATCGCTGTTCTCGCCCTCCGTGGATCTGGCGCATGCTCGCGCCGACGGCAGCAGAGTATCGCAATCCGCGATGACAAACGCTCATAACAAAGGAGTTTCATGATGACGGCAGTTGACGAAATCATAGCCCGCTTGGATGCGAAGGAAAGCTGCGATACCGGTCTGTCCTTGGACCCTTGGGTGTTCGACGATCCCCAGGTGGGCAACTCCTATGGCCCGGGTGCTTCGATCAACGATCGCATCCCGCGATTCGCCCCCCGACAGATGCCCCTTCCCGAGTCATACCGGCAGGCTTCCGAGGAGGAACTGCGCGATCGCATCGTGGATGCCAAAGCGAAACTCGGCAGCCGTGTGCTCATCCTTGGACATTTCTACCAGCGGGACGAAATCGTCGCGCATGCGGATTTCGTCGGTGACTCCTTTCAGTTGGCGAAGAATGCCACGGAGCGACCGGATGCCGAGCATATCGTTTTCTGCGGTGTGCACTTCATGGCGGAGACCGCGGATATCCTCTCCACACCGGAGCAGAGCGTCACGCTGCCGAATCTTTCCGCAGGGTGCTCGATGGCCGATATGGCCGACATCGGGCAGGTGGAGGAGTGCTGGGAACAGCTCAGCGAAATCTGCGCTTCGTCACAGGACGGCAGGGGATTGGCGCCCATCATCCCTGTCACCTATATGAACTCCTCAGCTGCGTTGAAGGCTTTCTGCGGTCGTCACGGCGGCATTGTGTGCACATCGTCCAACGCGAGGGCCGTGCTGGAATGGTCATTCGCGAGAGGCAAACGTGTCCTCTTTTTCCCGGACCAGCATCTTGGCCGTAATACCGCAGCCGCCATGGGCATGGACCTTCGTCGCATGCCGGTATGGAACCCCTTCCGTCCCCTGGGTGATAACAGTGCGGAGGATTACCGAGATGCACAGATGATCCTGTGGAAGGGATTCTGCTCCGTCCATCAGCGCTTCACGGTCGAGCAGATCGAGCGGGCTCGCGCAGCCTATCCCGGGGTCAAGGTCATCGTGCACCCCGAATGCTCCTTCGAAGTGGTCAATGCGGCCGATGGAACCGGTTCTACCGCATACATCGTCAACGAGATCGAAAACGCGCCTGCGGGATCCGCTGTCGCCGTAGGCACCGAGATCAATCTGGTCAATCGGCTCGCCGCCGACCATCCGGATAAAACCGTGTTCTGCCTCGATCCGGTGGTGTGCCCCTGCTCCACGATGTATCGCATTCACCCTGCGTATCTCGCCTGGTCTCTGGAACATCTGCTCGCAGGGGATGTGGTCAACCGCATCACAGTAGATGCCGACACCGCAGGTGAGGCCAAAATAGCCCTTGAGCGGATGCTGAGGGTGCATCCATGATCGTGATCGTCGGCTCAGGCATTGCCGGGCTTTCGGCCGCGCTAGCAGCGACGGGCGGTCTCGGACCCGAAGCGGATGCCGTTGGACATGATGCCGAAGTGCTGTTGGTGAGCAAAGGCTCCTTCCTTGAATCCAACACGCTGCATGCCCAGGGCGGTGTTGCGGCAGCACTATTCCATGACGACGACCCTTCGCTGCATGCACAGGACACACTTGCGGCAGGGGACGGCCTATGCGATCCCACCGCGGTGGATGTGCTGACCACGGCTGGGGTGCAACGTATGAATGAGCTGCTGGCTGAGGGCGTCCACTTCGACCGGGCCGATGACGGGAGCCTGCTGCGTGGCCTCGAAGCCGCACATTCCAAACCGAGGGTGGTGCATGCCGGCGGCGACGCCACGGGCAGGGTGTTGGAGCACGATGTGGCCGCTCTGGTGCTTGCGAATCCCCGAATCCATCTGCTGGAATACGCCTTTCTCACTGACCTTCGTATCAGTGACGGCAGGGTCTGCGGCATCACGGTGCTGCTTGATGTGGGAGCCGGGCATGACGGCGGTAAGGGAAACGATTCGTATACCGCAGGATTGATCGACCGTGCACGTCGAAGCCCTTCGCACCGTATCGATATTGATGCTGGAAGCGTCATCCTTGCGACAGGTGGTTCAGGTCAGCTCTATCCGTACACGACCAACCCCGAAATCGCCACCGGGGATGGGGTGGCGGCTGCTTGGCGCGCGGGGGCGCAGATCGCGGATTTGGAGTTCTACCAATTCCATCCCACGGCCTTGGCTGTCGGCGAGCATTTTCTGATTTCCGAGGCGGTGCGTGGGGAAGGCGCCCAGCTGCTTGATGAGCAGGGCGTAAGATTCATGCCCGGAGTGGACCGACGCGCGGAATTGGCTCCGCGCGACGTGGTGGCCCGCGCGAACTTCGCCGTGATGCAACGGCAATCAGGACGCCCTGTGCGCCTGGACCTGTCAACGGTGAAGGTTCCGGACGGCAAAGACGACACACTTGAGAGCTTCCTCCGCAGGCGGTTCCCGACGATTGATGCGTATACGCATTCCCTCGGTTTCCATTGGGAATCACAGACCATTCCGGTGACTCCTGCAGCGCACTATTCAATGGGGGGTATCTGCACGGATGTCTATGGGCGGAGCAGCATTCCCGGATTGTATGCGGCCGGCGAGTGCGCGCGAAGCGGGGTGCATGGGGCGAACAGGCTGGCCTCGAACTCGCTGCTCGAAGCCATGGTCTTTGGTCACCGTGCGGGCATCTCCGCACTGAGGGACGGCGAGGCGCTTGAGGGTAAGCATGCTCCTCTCGATCACACTTCGGATGAGGCGGCAGACGGTTATGCTCAGCGGCGGCCCCATGATCATTGGCAGGTAGCCTCACCACATGCGGTCAAGCAGCGTCTGACCGCAATCGAGATACCCGATTACGGAAACACGCGGAGCGATGACGGCGGTCAATCCGCGATCTGGGAACGGGATCGCATCCAACATGAGATGTGGACGCATGTCGGGGTGCTGCGGGAGCAATCGGGGCTGCAACAGGCGGTGTCCTCGCTCGGGGTGGCGCTTACCTGTGCTGACGGCTGCTGTCGGAAGCAGTCCACGCAGGAGCAGGCAATCAGCGATCGGGAAGCGGAGCATTCGTATGACGAGAATGTTCGTGCCTTGGAGAACCGCAATCTGCTGACGATAGGGTATCTGAGCGCCCGGGCGGCCTTGGAGCGCCGTGAATCGCGCGGGGCCCACGCCCGTACCGATTTCCCCGACACCGATGCTGAAGCCGTATCACGTCGATACGTGCTTGCTTCGGCGACAGCGGCAGCATCGACGACCGACCGAACCCTGCCTATTCCGGTTTTCTCCTCGACTACGTATACGGAAGCGTCATATGCGCAGTCGTCGCATGCGCAGTCGTCGTATATCCAGTCGACTCAGCGTCATGATCGGCCCGGAAGAGTTCAGGGAGCCGAAAACGAAGGGAATGGGAAGACATGCTGACCTCGCAGCTTATCCGCCAGGCGGTCTCGGCCGCTCTTATCGAGGATGCCCCGACAGGGGACATCAGTTGCGCCTATGCGATGGAGCCCACCGCGCTCGCAACGGTACGGCTGACGGCGCGCGAAGCGGGTGTGATGAGCGGCATGGAGGTATTCACGGCCGCCTTCACCTTGCAGGGGAGCGGGAATACGGTAACCCCGGCCATTGCCGATGGCGAGTCCTTCGGCGCTGGAGCCGTGCTGGCAGGTGTGACAGGCACCCTTCGCGACGTCCTGGGGGCCGAAAGAGTGGCTTTGAACTTCATCCAGCGTATGTGCGGCATAGCCACGATGACGGCAGACTTCGTCGCGGCCGTAGGCGACCGTCCCACACGTATCGTCGATACGCGCAAAACGACGCCCGGCCTGCGCGCTTTCGAGAAGTATGCGGTGACATGTGGCGGCGGAAGCAACCATCGGCAGGGTCTTTCCGACGCCGTCATGCTGAAGGACAACCATCTCGCGGCCTTTGAGAGCCAGGGCATCCCGATCGTGCGGGCCATCAGGGAGATCCGGGCCCATATAAGCCACACGACCCATATCGAGGTCGAAATAGATCGTCTTGATCAGCTTGACGCGGTGTTGGAGGGGCGACCGGACACTATTATGCTCGACAACTTCAAGCTCTCCGACCTGAACAGCGCCGTGCGCATCATCGACGGACGGACGCTTGTGGAGGCGAGTGGGAACATGACGCTTGACCGTATCGCGTCAGTGGCTGACAGCGGTGTCGATCTGATTTCCGTCGGGGCGTTGACTCACAGCGTCAGGAGTATCGATCTGGGCTTGGATTGGCTGGGATAGCGTGAGTGGCGCGGTCGCGGACGGCGGGGCAGCTGAGGAATTCGTGTATCTGGATGCTGCCGCGACGGAGGCCGCCGACCCTGAAGTCGTCAAAGCGATGTTGCCGTATATGATTCAGGAATTCGGCAATCCCTCAAGCGTGCACACCCAAGGCAAGGCCGCCGCCTCGGTCCTCCGCCGGGCGCGGGAGGAGGTGGCCTCTCGTCTGGGAGCCAGGGCGGGGGATGTGATCTTTACCTCCGGCGGCACTGAATCAGACAATCTGGCCATCAAGGGCATCGCCTTGGGCATAAGGGCCAGGCAAGCGGAACAACAGGGCATGCGTGATCGGCGCTTATCGCTTCCGGTCCCTGATGCCGCTCGCTCGGATGACGCACGGAGGCCAATCGGGGTGGCTGCGGACGATGGTCCCGCCCTACGCAGAGAGATCGTGATATCGGCGGTGGAGCATTCGGCCGTGAGGGAATCGGCGAGATGGCTTGAACGGAATGCGGGTTTCAGGGTTATCGAGATTCCCGTCGATGGACAGGGACATGTCGATGTCGGGTGTCTGAAGGATTGCGTCGGTCCTGAAACCGCTCTGGTCTCGGTCATGCTCGCCAGCAATGAGGTCGGAACGATTCAGCCGATATCCCGAATCGCTGAGATCGCCCATGCCCAGGGGGCCTTCATCCATACGGATGCCGTGCAGGCAGCCGGCCTGATTCCTGTGAGCATGCGCGATCTGGGCGTGGATGCGATCAGCCTTTCCGGTCATAAATTCGGCACGCCCAAAGGGATCGGGGCACTCATCATGCGCTCGACTGTGCCGTATGAGGATCTGATATCAGGCGGGGGGCAGGAGCATGGAATCCGTTCCGGAACCGAGAATGTGGCCGGTGCCGTGGCTTTGGCGGTGGCTTTGAACAAGGCCTTGGAGCACCTTCCGGATCGTTCGGCTGCTCTGAGCGCGACGGCGCGACGGCTGACCATGGCATTGTGCGATGCCGTTCCTGAAGTGATGGTGACGGGCGATCCCGTGCACCGGCTTCCAGGGCATGTCTCCTTGATTCTTCCCGGGGTTTCGGGTGAGGCGCTGCTGGTGGAATTGGACGCGCACGGAATCAGCTGCTCGAGCGGATCCGCATGCGCGGTCGGAAGGACGGAAGCCTCACCGACACTGCTGGCCATGGGATTTGATGCCGCTGCGGCCAAGGCTTCGCTGCGTATGACCTTCCGCTCTCCGATCAGTGACGCCACAATAGACAGGGTCGCCGTAATAGTGAAGGATGCCGCGTCGCGGCTGAATCCTCATGTGGAACACGTCGGCAGGAATTCGTGATCCCTCATCGGCGTCGGGCATTGTGGAGCATTGCCGGGAGTAGATCAGCGGAAGGGTGATCGGCGGAAGGACGATCGTTCGGTGGCTGGATCCATGCCCGGTGACTCAGCCCTCGCCGATGCCATCCTTCTCGGTGCTGTGTTCCGCAGAGGCGGCTTTGTCGTCTGTGCCCGCCGTCGTGCCGTCCTCGATATGCCCGTCTTCAACAGGGTCGACGGCATCGGATCGTTGCGCATCGGTGTCCGGTGCGGCCCGGTGTTCCGGCTTCCGCTGCTCCTTCGCCTTGTTCCGCTTGCCTTCGAAACGCAGCACCGGTTTCGATTCGAGACGCGAAAGGCCATTCCACGCGAGATTCACGATATACGCGGCGAGCTGCTCCTTGCTCGCTTTGCGCCGATCGGCCCAATACTGGCCGGTGAACACGGTCAGTCCCACCAGCATCTGGGCGTAATAGGGAACGGCTCGAGTGGAAAGCTTCTGGCGTTTGAATGACTCATCAAGTATCTCTTCGACCTTGAGACTCACATCGCCAAGCAGTGAGCTGAAGGAACTCGAGGGGTCGGTGCTGGGGGAATCCCGGACCAGGATCTGAAAGCCCTCGGTATGCTCCTCGATGAAGGTCAGCAGGGCGAGCGCCGTTCGTTCCACAATTCTCCGTGGATGATCGCTGCTCTCCTCCAAAGAGGCGTTGAGGGCAACGGTGAGGGACTGCATCGCACGGTCGACCACAACCGCATACAGGCCTTCCTTGCCGCCAAAGTGCTCGTACACGATGGGTTTGCTGACCTTGGCGCTCGAAGCGATCTCCTCCACGCTCACCGCTTCGAAGCCTTTGGTCGCGAATAGCGAGCGTCCAACCTCGATCAGCTGTTCGCGGCGCTGAAATGATGTCATTCGTGAAGATCCGCTCATGCTATACAGTTTCCCACAGTTTTCACCGCGGATGAGGTGGGCCGGGCATCGCCCTGCAGGGAAAGGAATCGCGCGCCTGCAAGGCGCAAAGCGGCCAAGGGTGTGGAGAACGCGCGGGGGTTCGGCTTTGCTGCGAGAGAATGCCGCCATAGCTGGCACAATGAGTGTCATGGTTTGGGCGATTTTCATATGGTTGGCCGTGGTCATTGCATTGGTCGTGGTTGTGCTGCGCCTCGCGCGAGGCGAGTCGCATCAGGGTGCCTCGTATGAGCCGGTCGACGACCTGTTGGATGCCGAGCAGCAATCACAGCAGGCGCGTAGCCCGCGCGTGGCAGGTACGGCACCTTCATTTCAGCCCACCGGACATCCCCGTCCCGAATACCGTGGTGATGACACACTCGACTCGACGATGGAGAATCCCGTGTATGTCAATAACGCTTCGGTCGTAGAGGTCAGGGCGCTGTTCAAATCGGGAGAGCGGCGTGATGACAAGCAAAGCGCGACGGAGCTCAAGGCCCCGTCTTCCGCAAACGACTCAGACGCCATCCATCCTCTGAAGCCTCTTGGCTGATTCTCCGATCCCAAAGCGGCGTAGGGCATGCCGCTCCTGTGCGTAACGCTGTCCCTCTCCGTTTTTAGTGTTGTGGTATGGATACAAAGCTGATTGTGGGCATTATCGTTGCCGCAGTAGTCATTTTGGCGATTATCGTTGCAGTCGTCAGCATCAGGCGTTATCACGAACAACGTTCCTCAGGCGAATCACCGCGCCCGACGGTGGATGCGCAGGCGAATCCGGATGCCCCGGGTGGGCGATCCGTGCAGGATGGTGTCACCAATCCGCGTCTGGAACCTGTGTCGGCACAGGTACTCGACCCGATCGTCGCCGCGGAGCCCGCCCCGCAAATCGACGGGACCGGAGAGATTGCCACTCGAATGGCGGATGCCGAGCGCAAACCCGAATCCTCGACATCGCGCCTGCTGCGCCTGCGCTCGCGTTTGGCAAAAAGCGCCAATCCCTTCGGCAAGGCCCTGTTCAACATACTGACCAAGGACGCCCTGACCGAAGCGGATTGGGAAGAGGTCGAAGACATCCTACTGATGGCGGATGTCGGCGCCGAGGCGAGCGCCCAGTTGATCGAGGAATTGCGTTCGGATGCACGCGTGACAGGGCAGAGGGATCCCTCCGCCATTCGTGAGCTGCTGCGCAGCAAACTGCTCGTGTTGCTGGACATCGACAAGGACCGTGCATTGAGGGCGAGCCGCGCTGATGCGCCGAAACCCTCGGTCATCATGATGGTCGGTGTGAACGGCACGGGTAAGACCACCACGGCCGGCAAACTCGCGCGTCTTTTCGTCGCGGAATCCAAAACGGTGGTCATGGGGGCGGCGGACACCTTCCGTGCGGCTGCCGCCGATCAGCTCGAAACCTGGGGCAACAAGGTCTCGGTTCCGGTGGTGCGCAGCGATCGCGATGGCGCCGACCCCGCCTCGGTGGCCTTCGAAGCGGCGAACCGGGCCGTTGAGGATCACGCCGACGTTCTGATCATCGATACGGCCGGACGGCTGCAGAACAAGGCGAACCTGATGGACGAACTCGGCAAGATCCGACGGGTGACCGAGAAAACCGTGACGGTGGACGAGGTGCTGCTGGTGCTCGATGCCACAACAGGACAGAACGGCATGGCACAGGCAAAGGTGTTCGCCCAGGCGATCGGCATCACCGGAATCGTGCTGAGCAAGATGGATGGCTCGGCCAAAGGTGGCATCGTGATCTCCGTGCAGAAGGAGCTCGGGGTCCCGGTGAAATTGGTCGGTCTGGGGGAAGGGCCGGATGATCTGGCACCCTTCGACGCCGAAGCCTTCGTGGATGGCATTCTGGCCCAGGGATAAGGTGATTGTCCCTGTATCACGGAGCGGTCGAATAGGCGCCGATACACCTCGTATAAACTGTTCAGCCACAATATGGTTGGCTAAGATGTCTTGTAGGAGTAGGGGATTTACATTCTCGTAACATACTGGAATGGTCACGGTAACCCTGCGGACGTTGTATTGCAGCTGTTGGTTTCCTAAAAGGAACACCAGTAGAGAAGTCTGCCGGATCCCCGCCGGTGGTATTGAGAAAGACCCGCGATGCCGACATGGATTGACGGGTCCATTTATGAACAGAGAGGGAGGTAGACATGGACACTGGCAATGCAGCATGGATGTTAACATCCGCGTCCTTTGTGTTCCTCATGACGCCTGGAGTGGCGTTTTTCTATGGAGGCATGGTCCGCGCTAAAGCAGTGCTGAACATGTTGATGTTGTCGGCAGCCGCGCTGGCCGTCACAGGTGTCGTCTGGACGCTCTGGGGTTGGTCCATCGCCTATGCGGGCACGGACATCGGTGGAATCTTTGGCGATCCCGCCACAGGCTTCCTGCTCAAAGACACGATGGTCGCCACTGATGGCGTATTCGGGTCGGTCGATGTCAAGGACGCGGCATACCCACACAGCATTGATGTGGCCTTCCAGGTCACTTTCGCCATGATTACCGTCGCTCTGATCTCGGGTGCGCTCGCGGAACGTATCAAGTTCAGCACCTGGATGATTTTCGTCGCCTTGTGGATCACCTTCGACTATGCGCCTATGGCTCACATGGTCTGGAATGGTGGCCTGCTTTCGGCCGATGGCGCCATCTCCCAGGCGGTCGGTGCAGCGGCCCACGACTTCGCAGGTGGCACGGTGGTCCATATCAACGCCGCAGTAGCCGCCCTGATCATCGTGCTCATCATTGGCAAGCGCAAAGGCTTCGGCAAAGAGCCTTTCCGCCCTCACAATGTTCCTTTCGTGATGCTCGGCGCATTCCTGCTCTGGTTCGGATGGTTCGGTTTCAACGCCGGTTCCGCATTCGGCGCCAACGGCACCGCCGGTTACGCTTGGGTCTCCACCACGGCTGCGACCTCCGCCGCGGTGCTTGGCTGGCTGTTCACTGAGAAGATCCGTTCCGGTCGTTACACGGCAATGGGCGCCGCATCGGGTATGGTCGCCGGACTCGTTGCGATCACCCCTGCGGCCGATGTGGTGTCCCCGTTCTGGGCAATGGTTCTCGGTCTTATCGCGGGTATCCTCTGCTGCCTCGCATGCGGTCTGAAGTTCAAGCTGGACTATGACGATTCGCTTGATGTCGTCGGCGTTCACGGCGTCGGTGGTCTCATCGGCACTGTGCTCATCGGCTTCTTCGGCGAGGGAACCGGTTTGTTCGCCGGTGGCGATGGCAAGCAGCTGCTGGTGCAGGTGCTTATCGCACTTGTCGCGATTGCCTTCTCCGCCGTGATCACCTTCATCATCGCCTTCGCACTTGAGAAGACGATTGGTTGGAGAGTGACCGAGGCCCAGGAGATCACCGGTATCGATCTCACCGACCAGGGCGAACGCGCATACGATTTCGCTGGTACGGCCAGCTCAATCATCAAGGAGGTGAAGTGAGATGAAGCTTATAACAGCAATCATTCAGCCACACAAGCTCGATGATGTCAAGGAGGCTTTGTCCGCCGCAGGAGTGCACGGTCTGACGGTTTCCGAGGCCAATGGCTATGGTCGTCAGCGCGGTCACACCGAGGTGTATCGCGGTGCCGAGTACACAGTCGATCTGATTCCGAAGATCCGTATCGAAGTCCTGGCGGATGACGCCGATGCCGCGACCCTGGTCGATGTCATCGTCAAGTCCTCCGCTACCGGAACGATCGGCGACGGCAAGGTTTGGGTGGCGCCTCTGGACACCGTTACGCGTGTCCGTACGGGTGAGACCGGTTCGGCGGCCATCTGATCCCGGGCGGTACACGGATCTGATGCCCATTCCAGGCATCACGCATTGAATCAGGAAGGCCCCGCACCACAGGTGTGCGGGGCCTTCCCATACCACAACAAGGGTGGGGGCATTCAGTTATGGGCCATGCAGTCGAGAAGCTGCACGATCGTTTGATGGAAATCAGCCGTGTCGATGATGATGGTGTCTACCGCTACGGTGCCGAGAAGAGGTCACAGAGGAGTGAACTCGTGAAGACATCCCTGAAGGCCTTGTGGCAGGAGGCTTCTGCGGAGGTGGACTTCGACCTTCCTGAATCAGGGGTAGGTCTTGCGGCGGTTGGCTCTCTCGCGAGAGGCCAGATGGGACCGAACTCCGACCTGGATCTGGTGTTGATGGTCGAGGATCGTGCCTTGAAGCAGGAGCAGCTCGCCCGCTTCGCGGACAGATTGTGGTATCCACTCTGGGATTCGGGGCTCGATCTCGATCATTCCGTCAGAACGCGCTCCCAGTGCGAATCGGTGACCGATCATGACCTGCCGGCGGCAATGGGTTGGCTCGATGTCACCGCGATTGCGGGGGACACCGCATTGATCGAGGGAACGGCATCTTCGATTCTGGAACGCTGGCGGAAAGCGGCCAGAAAACGCCTGCCCGAGCTTACCGAATCCGCGACGGCCAGACTCAGGCAGTTCGGCAGACTGCCCTATATCAACCAGCCCGACATCAAAGAGGCTCGGGGCGGGCTCCGCGATTCAACACTTATCGCCTCGCTCGCAGCCTCGTGGCTTTCCGATCGCCCGCACGGACAGTATGACGCGGCCTTGGAACGACTGTTGGATGTGCGCGACTGCATACATCTGGCCAGTAAGAAGGACACGAATCTGCTGCTGCCGCAGTACCAGCCACAGGTCGCCGGGATGCTCGGTCTGGCCGATCCTACCTTGCCGAAGGATGAGCGAGAGGCGTTGTCGATCGACGATTTGCAGACCCTGCTGGCCAGTCTGGGCAGACGCATCGCATTCGCCCTGGACTCCACCACGTCACGTGCGCAGCATTCTCTGACGCATGAACGTCCTCGTTTCGCATTCTTCCAAGGCAAGAGGGAGGCTCCGAGATTCGATGTGATAGCGCCGGGCATCGCCAAGCATGAACAGACGGTGGTGCTGGCTCCCGGCGTGAGCCCGGTGAGCGACCAGTACCTGCCTTTACGGGTTGCGGTGGCCGCGGCTGAATTCGGATTGCCGATCGCCAACTCGACGCTGATCAATCTCAGCAAATCGCCTATTCGTGATTCGGTCTGGGATGATTCGTCGAGACGCCTGTTCATCCGCTTGCTGGCGTGCAGCGAGGAGCTGACCCGTGTGTGGGAGGAGATCGACTATGTGGACATCCCAGGCAGATGGATACCCGAATGGCTGGGTGTCCGCAATCGTCCCAGCGCCTCCGCGGCGCATCGTTATACCATCGACCGCCATATGGTTGAGGTCACGTCACGTTTGGGGGAGCGTTCGCCGGGCGGGGTCCTGTATGACGAGGAGCATTACCAGGCTTTGCTGCTGGCAGGGATCCTCCATGACATCGGCAAACGCCCAGGCGTTGCTGACCATGCCGAGGAGGGCGCCCGCCATGTGCCGGTGATTCTGCGACGGATGGGATACGCCGATGCGGTGGTTGAAATGGCCACGGTCCTGGTCCGTGAGCATTTGACCTTGTCGGACTATGCTTCGGGAAAGGATCCTCATGATCCCGATGTCCTCGCTTCGCTCGCCGCCCATGTGCGTGGTGATACGACGCTGCTGGATATGCTTTTCGATCTGACGAAGGCTGACGGATCATCCTTGGGTGCCACCTCGACGGAAGCCATCACGAAACGCTATGGCTGGTCCAAGTGGCGAGAGAACCTGGTGTCGACGATGTATTCGGCGGCCAAGGCCTACATGCTCGATCGCTAGAGAATGCCATCCTGTGGATCGTACGCCGCGGGACTCAGACCTTGGCGATGGCCTGGTCGATCCAGGTGTCGCCACGTACGCGCAGACCGTTGCATAGCGCCCTGACGCCGATGAACACCACGCTTATCAGGCTCCAGAGCACGGTAATCCGCCAGAAGTCGTCCGGCCACTGCATCCTGGCCGCGCCCCACAGCGTGAGCATGTACACCAGAGCGGTGAGTGTGCAGGAATATGCGAGGAAGCGGTAATCCTCCGCGCCGATCAATATGCCGTCGAGGGCCCACATCCAGCCGGAAAGAGGCAGGAAGATCGCCTGTACGATCATCCCTGTGGTAATCAGCATCTGTATCGCAGGGGTCGGGCTGAACAGCGGTGCTGCCACCAGGCCAAGCAGGATCATGCCGATGCCGATGGCGATACCCGCGAGGAATCCGGCGCGCGATACCTCTTTCACCATTCGTCTGGCCTCGTCGCGTTTGCGCGCACCGATCGAGGTAGCCACCAGCGCCTGCCCGGCGATGCCGATCGCGTCAAGCATATTGAGCGCGAAGTTCCATGTTGAGTTGACGGCCTGGTAGGAGGCGAGCACCCGCTCGCCCATGTTGGCGGCCAGGACCACGGTCATCACCATCGAAGCGCGCAAAGCCAGGGTGCGGATAAAGAGTGGGAAGCCGTCGCCGGCACTGGAGACGATGCCCTCGACACGGGGTTTCCAGCTGGCCCCGTACTTCCTGGCCCAGATCAGTGCCGGCACGGTGAGCATGATTCCCATGAACCACTGGGCGATGAGTGTCGCCGTTCCTGAGCCGATGATGCCCCAGCGGAAGACCACCACGAAGAGTATCTCGAGCACGGTGTTCACCACTGCGCCCGTGACGGCGGCGATGAGTGTGATGCGGACCTTCTGAAGCCCCCTGAATATGCCGTTCGCCGCATAGACCAGCAGCATGCCCGGCAGTCCGAATACGATCGCCTGGAGATAGAGCTCGGCCTGCACCAGTACCTGTCCCCGTGCACCCATCAGGGCGCAAAGCTCACCGCCGAAGAAAAAGAGCAGCAATGACACCACCACTCCGATGATGAGCGCAAGCCACATGCCGTCAACGCCGGCTTCGATGCCTTCGCGTTTCTTTCCTGCGCCGATCAGCCCGGCAACCTGGGAGGTGGTGTTGTATGCGAGGAACACGCATAGCCCCACCGTGGTGAGAATGATGGTCGAGCCGATGGAAAGGCCGGCGAGCGAGGCGTCGCTGACATGCCCCACCACTGCGGTGTCGATCAGGATGAATGCTGGTTCCGCTATGAGCTGGCCGAATGTGGGAATCGCCAGGGAGATTATTGAACGTCTGATCGTTGCACTCTTGGTCATTACCCATCCCCCTCGTGATTCCGGCTTGCTCAGGCTATCAACAAGGGGCTGTGGAAGCTTTCGCCCGTTCGTGCTGCGGAAGGAATCACCATGTGCTGTGAGCGATGTCACGCTTGCGGCGCTGGTATGCGGCATGGTGGGGAGATGATGGGGATCGCGCTAGCACAGGAATCGCTTTTTGGAAAACGGAAGAGAAGAAAGGGAACTCTGTCCCCAAATTATGCACAGAGTTATACCCATCGTGTGGATAACTATGGGGATTATCCCCCAAAACACGCCTGCGATGTGGATAACTTATTTTTTCATCCACATAAGCACACCGCCATCAGCGTACCCAACTGACAAGGGGCGAACGTAGAATCAAAACCATGAATTCCGAGGATTTCCCTGATTTCTCGCGCTCCGACCGAGCAGGAGGCCGACAACAAGGTTCACGGCAAGGCCGATCACAGGATCGGAGCCAGGACCTGTCGCGCGATGCCCTATTCGACCGTGTTCCGCCGCATGACGATGAAGCCGAGATGGCTGTGCTCGGCGGCATGCTGATGAGCAAGGATGCGATTGGTGAGGTCAGCCAGCTGATCGATGTTTCCGATTTCTACCAACCGAAGCATCAGACCATCTACGAAGCGGTGATCACCCTGTTCTCCGCCTCCCAGCCCGTTGACGCCGTGCTGGTGGCGAATGTGCTGCTCAAAGACGGCGACCTGGATAAGGTCGGGGGCACTGATTACCTCCATTCGCTCGTGGCCTCAGTGCCGACCGCCGCCAACGCGACCTACTATGCCGATATCGTCCATCAGCGCGCGATTCTGCGCAACGTCATAGCCGCCGGGACGAAAATCGCCCAACTCGGCTATTCCGCGGAAGGCTCGCAGGCCGAGGATGTGGTCAACCTCGCCCAGGCGGAGGTTTATGAGGTCAGTGCGGGCAAGGTGAGACAGGATTATCAGGCCATCGGTCCCGTCGTGCATGATGCGCTCGACCAGCTTGACAAGCTTCAGAACGGTGATCTGGAGCGCGGTGTCCCAACCGGGTTCAAGGACATCGATGACGTGACCCAGGGTCTGCAACCGGGACAGATGATCGTGGTGGCGGGACGTCCGGCCATGGGCAAGTCCACGCTGGGTATTGATTTCGCGCGCTCCGCGGCCCTGCACCATCACCATTCGGCCGTCGTCTTCTCGTTGGAGATGAGCAAAACCGAGCTGGCACAGCGCATCATCTCGGCTGAGACGAATATTCCGCTGGTGGCGCTGCGCCGCGCCGATGACATCACGCCGGAGCGTTGGAACACCCTGAATAATTTCTGGAACAAACTGGACGACGCCCCCCTCTTCATCGATGATTCGCCGAATATGAGCCTGATGGAGATCAGGGCCAAATGCCGCAGGCTCAAGCAGACCGACGATCTGAAACTTGTGGTCATCGACTATCTGCAGCTGATGAGTTCGGGCAAGCAGGTTGAGTCCAGACAGCAGGAGGTCTCCGAATTCTCCCGCGCCCTCAAACTGCTGGCGAAAGAGCTGGAATTACCGGTGGTCGCCCTCAGTCAGCTGAACCGAGGGCCGGAGATGCGCAACGACCGCAAGCCGATGCTCTCCGATCTGCGAGAATCGGGATCGATCGAGCAGGACGCCGACGTGGTGTTCCTCGTCCATCGCCCGGATTTCTACGATAAGGAGGATCGCCCAGGCGAGGCGGACATCATCATGGCCAAGCACCGCAACGGTCCGACCGATACCTTCCATCTGGCATTCTTGGGAGCGACATCGAAGTTCAAAGACATGCCACAGGACTACCAGCAGGCGGGGGTGTGAGATGACGGGCGAACAGAGTGGAACGGCCGAGGTTCCCAGACCTTGGTACGCGTTTTCGATACCGCTGCTCGGCAAAGGCATACGCGCACTGTCCCGTCTCGCCAAGCATGGTGGGAGCGCCTTCCCGGGCAAGGTCATCGAGTCGCTCGATCCTGGATTCCTGGCACGGTCCCTGTCCCAACTGCCGCTTGGCGTGGTGCTGGTCTCCGGGACGAATGGCAAGACCACCACGACGCGTATGGTCTCCTCGATGCTTGGTGATCTTGGATTCCGCGTGTTCACCAACCCGACCGGATCGAATTTCACCCGGGGTGTGGTGTCCTCGCTGCTCGGATCGGTGAGTGCGGGCGGACGGTTGGATGCCGACATCGCCGTCCTCGAACTCGATGAGGCCTATGCCGTGCACTTCGTGAAACAGGTGAAGCCACGCTTCTCACTGCTGCTGAATGTGATGCGCGACCAACTCGACCGTTTTGGCGAGATCGACAACACCGCACGTCTGCTCAGCCATGTGGCGCAGGCCACAACCGGCACGGTGGTGCTCAACCGCGAGGATCGGCGTATCGCGAATCTTGCCGAATGCGTTCCCGAAGGCGCTTCGGTCAGATACTTTGGTCTGAGTGACGAGCTGAGAAGCGCCTTCCCCTCGGATGACGACATGCACTCCGATGCCGATGCCGATGCCGGAGACGGAGACAGAGACGAGACGGCGACGCATGATGGCGAAGCGTCCAGGCAGGGTGAAGGGTCTCCTGCCGCCGAGAGCCAGAGCGCGCCGCGCCCTGCCGGCGATGACGAGCAGGTGCAGGACGATCTGCTGCTTTCGCGCAGCAGGCCCATAGCCGATGTGACGCTGTCCTCGGTGGGCAAACAGTACGCCGAGTTCGAGATGGATGGCGTGGTGAGCGGAACCTCGGTCAAACTCGAAGGACTCTACAATCTCTTCAATGCCGCTGCCGCACTTACCGTCGTGCGGGCGGTGCAGCGTGTCTCCGGGACGCAGGGTGCCGCCGACGATGACAGCCTGCTGAAGTCGCTGTCAACCGTGACTCCGGCATTCGGTCGCGGCGAGGTCATCGACTACCACGGCATGCCGGTCGAACTGGTGCTGGTCAAGAACCCCATGGGCTTCAGGCTCTCACTGCAATCCTTCGACCCCAGCGGTTACGACACGATGATCGTCATCAACGACGACTTCGCCGATGGCAGGGATATGAGCTGGCTGTGGGATGTGGATTTCAGATCCCTGTCCCCGGAAGGTGTGGCTATGGTTTCCGGCGTGCGGGCCTGGGATATGGCCTTGCGTCTGGAATATGATCAGGTTCCCGTGACGGCGGTCGATACCGAGATCGCCCAGTCGCTTGATGCCTTGCTTGGGCGTCACGGTGAGGAGAACGGGCGTCCCAAGCGCATCTATTGCACATATACGGCGATGCTCAGGATCCGGTCCTGCATGTCGCATCTCACCAAGGTCGCCGATGCAGGGGTATGAGACACTGCCGCAGAATGTGGCGCTGATTGGACGGAACAGACATGACTGAGGAGGATGTGATGGACAGAAGCATCGACGTGCTGTCCCTGTATCCGAAGGATATGAATATCTACGGGGATTCGGGCAATGTGCTGTCTATTCGTCGTCGTCTCGAGCTCTACGGGTATGACGTGCATGTGCATGAATACAACCAGGGTGATGATTGGCCCGATCAGGTCGATCTCATTCTGGGCGGAGGAGGTCAGGACCAGGGGCAGCGCAAAATCATCCGAGATCTCTTCAAACGTGCCGAGCGCATCCGTGCGCTGGCCCATGACGGGACGCCGATGCTGATGATCTGCGGGATGTACCAGCTCTTCGGTGACTTCTTCGAAACCATCGAGGGGGACCGCCTGCCGGGAATCGGAGTGCTGGGACTGCACACCATCGGTCAGGAGGAACGTCTGATCGGGAACCTGGTGGAGCATTCCGAGCAGTTCGGGGACATCATCGGCTATGAGAACCACTCGGGCAAGACCTTCCTGCACGACGGCACCCACCCCTTGGGAAGGGTCGATGCACCGGGGACCGGCAACAACGGTTCCGACGGTACCGAGGGCGCGCGCATCCACAACGTGATCGGTACATACATGCATGGTTCCCTGCTGCCGAAGAACCCTACGGTCACTGACTTCCTGATCCGTACAGCATGCGAGCACCGATACGGGGCATTCGAGGCGAGGGTCGATCCCGCCTGCGAGCGGGAGCTTGCACGGATCAACGAGACAGCCCGACAGGCAAGAACCGTGGCGATGCAGCGTCCGCGCTGAATCCGGCACACCTCCCGATTTCCGCTGGGGTAGAGTTGAAGCATATGTGGGATGAAGCATTCCACAGCCATTGCGATACGAGGAGGCAGTCATGGCAGATTTCGACTTTGGCGAGGGACTGCGCAAGGTGTTTCTCGCTGGTGTGGGCGCTCTCGCGACAGGTGTTGAGAAGAGCCAGGAGATCGTGGATGATCTGGTCAAAAAGGGCGAGATCACGGTTGAACAGGGCAAGCAGCTCAATACCGAGTTGAAGCATAAGGCCGCACAAAGCAAGTCCGAGGCACAGGCCGCCAAGGACTCCAAGGATGATACAGACAACGATCAGTGATGATCCCTGCTGGCGGTTACCAGGCATGCCCGGGGTTGGCATGCGGACGCATGACGGCCCAAGTGACGGGCAGGGGATCGATGCGCATCGCCACGACCATGGAATCCTGATTCCATAAACCAGACGGGGAGAGTTCGGTCCGCATGACATCCGGCCAAGAGCATACATGGCGTGGACGCGGCGACGAGGCAACGACGGCGCCGCGCCCAGGTGCCGGTGCGCCGTCTGCGCGTCCCTCCGTATCCGCCCCGGCGGAGGATATGGCCCGACACACGCAGACGATCGGGTTGTTCGGCAGTAAGACACAGCCGTCATACCCGGGTTCATACCATCTCACCTCTCGCGGCAAACTCAGGCGGTTGTGGCAGATAGCCCGGATCGCCACCCGCTTCGATGTGGTCCGAGGTCTGACCCCGGTGACCATGAGATTGATGCTGGAAGCCCTCGGACCGACATTCGTGAAGGTCGGTCAGATACTCTCGATGCGTTCGGAGATACTGCCTGACGCCTTCTGCAAAGAACTCTCCCGGTTGAGGGCCGATGCCGATCCGATGCCATACCAGACGGTGGTCAACACCCTGGCCCGTGAATACGGACGCCCGGTTGGTGAGGTGTTCGAGGAGATCGATCCGACGCCCTTGGGCTCGGCCTCCCTGGCCCAGGTCCATCGCGCCAGATTGATCACGGGCGAGGATGTCGCGATCAAGGTGCAGCGGCCGGGTGTGCGCGAAATCATGGCGCAGGACATCGACATCATGCGCACCTTCGCCAAGATGGCGACCCGTTTCGCGCGTAGCGCCCAGATCCTTGATCTCAAAGGCGTTGTGGAAGAGCTCTGGGACACATTCCAGACCGAAACGGATTTCATGATGGAGGCCAGAAATCTTGATGACTTCCGGGTCTTCTGCAAGGACTATGCCTACATAGACTGCCCCCGACCGTATATGCGCCTGTGCACGCAGCATGTGGTGGTGATGGACTATGTCGACGGCATCTCGGTCTCCCATCCCAAGGAGTTGCTGGACGCAGGATACGATCTTGAAGAGATCGGCATGAAACTCGTGGACAACTACGCCACGCAGGTCTTGGATGCCGGGTTCTTCCACGCGGATCCCCACCCCGGAAACATCATCATCGACGAGGGGCGAATCGTACTCATCGACCTTGGGATGACCGGCAGGTTGGATTCAGGCACGCGTTCGGTGCTTCGCGACATGCTGTATGCCGTTGCCCGCCAGGATTCACCCGCCTTGGCGAACGCCCTGCTCAGATTCGCCGGATCCGATGAGAAGCGCGCCGATGATTATCCGGCGTTGCTGAATGATCTGGATGCGGTAATCGAACAGTTCGGTACCGTGGCATTGGCTGAACTCAACATCGGCGATTTCTTCAACGCCCTGATGCAGCTTGCCCGCAGGCATTCCATAGAGATGCCCAGTTCGGTGACCACGGTTGCCCGCGGGCTCATCACCCTGGAAGGCACCTTGGATGAGTTCCTGCCATCGACGAATATGATCGAGATCATCTCGCATCATATCCTCGCCTCCAAAAGCGCCGGCACGAGGGTGAAGGAGGAGGGCCGCTCCCTGGTGGACCAAGGCAATCGGGCGCTTCATGGTCTGCTTGGTGCCCTGGTGGAGACGAAAACGGTCTCTAAGATGCTGACCAGAGGTCAGATGAAGGTCAACATCGAGTTGGTGGGTTCCGAACAGCCTCTGCAGCAACTCTCCGACATGGTGAACCGCATCACGATGGCATTGATCGTGGTCGGTCTGTATGTGGGGTCGTCAATCGTCTATTTTGCAGGGATCAAGCCTGTGATTTTCGGTATTCCGGTCATCGGTCTTATGGGCTACGTCGTGGCATTCATACTGTCGGTCTGGATCGTGATCGATATCATGATCAAGAACCGCGCGATCAAACGCCACTGACCCGTTCTTTGCGCCCATGCGCATACCGGCTTCGGCGCGGCGCATCTCGGTGCGAACACCGCATGCATGGCGCTATGAACCACGCGGGGGCCACGTATATCCGCCTTCGTTAGCCCGTTCAAGATTATTGCAATAGCCTGAAGATGATAACGCTACAGGTGAAGAGTGCCGCTCTTCGTTACAGTGGTGGAGCAATCGTCGATTACATTGATAGGTTGTCACTGCTTGTTGTAGGGGAAATGGGATTGCCTTCCATGGCGTTTGGGCATGGAAGGATTAGGAGAGGATAGATATCTATGTTTGCTTTGGGTACCAGATTGTCCAAGAAGGCGGCAACGACAGCCGCCGCCATTATGATCGTCACCGGCCTGGTCGCGGTCGCGGGCTGCGGGGAGGCCCCGGCGCCTTCGGCCTCGGGTTCAAGCAGCTCCTCGGTCAACCCTGATCTTGACGCTGCCGCATACACGAAGATCATCGATGGTGGCGAGACCGCCGACGCATCCACGGTGGATGCGAACACCTGGGCCAAGGCCGTGAAAGCGGCCGGTGTGTTGAAGGTCGGTGGCACGAAGACCTCCACGCTGTTCTCGCTGCAATCCACGAGTGACAACAAGGTTCGAGGATTCGATGCCGGACTGTCACAGTTGCTGGCGAAATACATCATCGGCAAATCGGATACCGAGCTGACGGTTGTGGATTCATCCACCCGTGAGAGCGTGCTTCAAAACGGTACGGTCGATTCGGTGTTCGCCACGTACTCGATCACCAGCGAACGCAAGCAGAAAATCGACTTCGCAGGACCGTACTACGTCTCGCAGCAGGCGATTCTGGTCAAGAAGACGAATAACGACATCTCGAGCGTCAAGGATCTTGACGGCAAGAAGGTCGGAGTCCAGGCGGGCTCCACGGGTCCTGATGTGGTCAAGGAGAATGCTTCAGGCGCAACGGTCCAGGAGTTCCAGACCGATGACGAGATCACCCAGGCGCTGCGTCAGGGTCGTATCGATGCCTACGTGGTCGATCAGACGCTGCTGCTTGGTGATGTGGTGAAGAACCCCAACGATTTCAAGATCGTCGGTGAGCCTTTCGGTGATAAGGACCCATACGGCATCGGTCTGCCGAAGGGTTCCGACGCTGCCGAATTCGTCAACGCCTGGCTCAAGAAGATCGAGGCCGACGGCACGTGGGCGAAACTTTGGAAGGTTACGATAGGGGACCGTACAGGGGTCACCGAGGTTCCGACACCCCCGACAATCGAGTAGTTTGGGGACTGTCGCTCTGTCAGATATTCGGTCGTTTCGCCGCCCGTGGGCGGTGACGGCCGAATTCTGTTGATGATGCATACACAGTAAGGAGGTGTTATGGGAGCTGATCTTATACACCTACTGAATACATATGGCACGCAGTTCCTCAGCAGCTACTGGGTTTCCCTGCGTATCGCGCTGATTGCCTTCGCCGGGGGTTTTCTCCTGGGGACGCTGCTCACTGTGGCCCGGGTCAGCCCGATTCCGCCCCTGCGTGGCGCCGTCAATGTTTTCGTCGAGACCTTCCGCAATGCACCGGTGCTTTGCGTACTCATCTTCATCGTCTATGCCTTGCCTGATCTGGGCATCGTCATCGACTACGAGCCCAGCGTGATCATAGCCTTGGTTCTGGTCTCATCCGCCTTCGCCTGCGACAATCTTCGCACCGGAATCAATACGATAGATGCCGGTCAGATCGAGGCCGCACGTGCCTTGGGCATGGGCTTTTCTTCAATCGTCGGATCGATCGTGCTTCCTCAGGCCTTTCGCAGTGTGATCCAGCCGATGGTCACCCTGTTCATCTCGGTGGTCATCAGCTCCTCGGCCGGTTCGCTGGTGCCGCTGGCGCATAAGGAGCTCACCGGTCTGGTGGCCGATATCAACAATCATGAGGCGATGGGCATGGTCACCTTCCTGATCGCTTCGCTGTTGTATGTATTCACCGGTCTGATCATTGCGTTCTTCGGACGCAAGGTCGAAAGGAGGCTGGCGATATGGCGATGACGCGCACGGAACGGGCTCTGTTCGAAGTCGGAGGGCCCAAGGCACGCAGACGGATCGTGATCGGTACCGTGATCAGCGCCATCCTTCTGGCTCTTCTGCTGGCTTGGGTCATATACCGCTTCTACGAAAAAGGGCAGCTCGACTACCGGTACTGGTATTTCTTCACGCAAGGCAATGTGATCGCCTTCCTGGGGGCCGGACTCATCGGCACGATGCGGGCCGCACTCGGTGCCGGCGCAATCGCACTCGTGATGGGCATGCTGCTGATGCTATGCCGCACGTCAAGCATCCGGCCGCTCTCATGGCTGGCGGCGACCATCACTGAATTCCTTCGTGGAACACCGACCCTGCTCTTCATCTACTTCCTGTTTTTGGTGCCTGCGCAATTCGGCATCCATATGAGCACGTACTGGATGGTGGTCATCCCGACTTCAGCCTATGCCTCGGCCGTACTGGCAGAAGTCTATCGGGCGGGTGTCGCGGCCGTGCCGAGCGGGCAGAAGGAGGCGGGCATATCGTTGGGGCTGACATCCTCCCAGAACTTCCGTTATATCGTGATGCCGCAGATGCTGCGCATCGTCACGCCGACCCTTGTCGCGCAGTTGGTGGTTGTGGTGAAGGACACCACATTCGGCTATGTGGTGACCTACCCGGAGCTGATGGTCAACGCCAAGGTGGTTATCGCCAACTTCAGCAGTCTGGTTCCGGTCTATCTGGTTGTGGCCATCATCTATGTGCTGATCAACTATGCGATCTCCCGTTTCGCCAACTGGCTCTCGCACCGGAACAGCATAGATATCCTGGTGTGATCGCGGCGGTGCGAGTTAAGATACAGAGCAGTGGTGAACTGGTAGGGCGGTTGGTTTTACCAGCGTCTCAGAAGCGCACAACGAAGGGATATCTACGATGAGTTTCGGAAAGAACGTTCGCAGACTTGCATTGTTCGGAGCCGCAGCCGCAGGACTCGGCACCTGGGCCCTCGCGCCAAGAGGCCCTCGCGGCAGAAGCAATGCCCTCGTCACCGCCACTCCGGGAGGTGTCCCGGGGCAGGAGATCTATGAGAACGGCCCCATCCCCAGTGTGTATTATGCCCATCGCGGTCTGCATGACTCAGGTTCGGGCCTGACCGCCGGCTATCTGTCGGAGAGCGTGGATTACGTGACCCTGGCCAGGGAGATGGCCGCAAAGGCCGGGTACGGGGATGTGAACTCCAAGGGAGCCATCGCCCCCGAGAACTCCCTGGCGGCATTCGCCGCGGCATGCGAGGCGGGCTTCGGCATTGAGCTGGATCTGCAACTCAGCAAAGACGGGCATGTCGTGGTCGTCCATGACGACGATCTGGCGAGGGTCGCCGGTGTGAACCGCAGGATATCCGATCTCACGTATGCGCAGCTGTGCAGGATACCGTTGTTCCCGAGCCCCGCGAAGGCAGGGGATTCGCATGTGGAGCAGGTGACCGATGTCATCCCTGAAGCAGCGGAGGATTCAGGCTATGCGCAGTATGTTCCTCTGCTCACCGAGGTGCTGGACGTGGTTGACGGTCGAGTCCCACTCATCATCGAATACAAGATGGGCGATGACTTCGATGAGGAGTTGATGAAGCGCGCTGATGCCATTCTTCAGGGGTATCAGGGTCCGTATGTGATCGAGTCCTTCAATCCTCTGGCGGTGAACTGGTATCGGCTCCATCGCCCGGAAGTGTGCAGAGGACAGCTCTCGGCCCCTGAACAGGCGTCCTTCAAAGGCGTTGCGGATGTGCAGCACTGGCTGGCGGGCAAGCTGATGTTCAACTGGCTCGGACGTCCTGATTTCATCGCCTACGACTGGCATGGAGGGGACAGCCTCCCGGTTACGACGGCCCGTTCCCTCGGCGCGATCACGGTCTCTTGGACCGTCCGCAGCAGTGCCGAACAGGAGGCCTCCGACCCCTACTTCGATTACATGATCTTCGAGTCCTTCGTCCCGCTGGGCTAGGACAGCCCGGATTCGGAGGGCCGCTTGGCGGGGCGCGGAGGCGTCTGGGCCGTGCCCGCAGCCGGTCCCGGACGAGGTACTGTGCGAATATGAGTGTGAGCTTCGGTGCATGCACCGAAGCTCACACTGTTTATGGCCATAAGAGGCCCGAAGGACTAGTCGATCACGCCGTACAGGCGGTCTCCGGCGTCGCCCAATCCGGGAACGATATAGGATTTCTCATTGAGTTTCTCGTCGACCGCGCACACCACCACTTTGAAATCGATGCTCGGATCGATTTCCTCGCGAAGACGGTCGAGACCTTCGGGCGCGGCGATGATATTGATGGCTGTGACGTCTTTGGCGCCTCTTTCGGCGAGGTAGTGCGTCGCCGCGATAAGCGTGCCGCCGGTGGCAAGCATCGGATCCAGCAGGAAGCACTGACGGCCGGACAGATCCTCGGGAAGACGGTTCGCATAGGTGACGATATCCAGTGTGTTCTCATCACGTTTCATGCCGAGGAATCCTACCTCGGCCGTCGGGACGAGACGGGTCATGCCATCGAGCATTCCCAGACCGGCGCGCAGAACAGGGACGACCATCGGTCGCGGTGTGCTCAGCTTCTTGCCGACCATTGAGGCCACTGGGGTTTCGATGGGGTAGTCGGAGATGGCGAGATTGCGGGTGGCCTCGTAGGCCTCCAGCATCACGAGTTCGCTCACCAGCTCACGGAAGGTGTTGGACGGGGTGTTTTTATTACGCAGTACGGTGAGTTTGTGCTCTACCAGAGGATGCTGCAATACATGAAGTTCCATATCTACAAGGGTAAACCCCACGCTTGGGTGATGAGAGGGTTTGGCGCGCCGTTGCCCAAATAGACAAGAAGGAAGTGCGCCGAATCGTGAAAGCGCCTGTCGGCGCAAACGCCGCTCGCAGCGGCAACAAATGGAGCCCGGGGCTTAAACACGACCCGACGCGGTAATCATTGTACGGCACAGGCCGATCGCCGAGGCGGGGTGTTGTGCTCTTCGAGGAATATGCGGGGTGGATTTCCCGAAGTCCGCTCCGGTGGGCACCGCGGTGCAATACGAACATCATGCCGAGCGATGACGGCGCCCCATCAGATCCGGGTCGGTGGACAACAGGGTAGCCGGCGGGGAACATCGCCGCTATTCGAGTTTCCCCCTACGCCATAGGGAGGCGCCATGCTTGAAATCATTCGCCGTGCCAGCCAGCTTTCGGGAGGTCCTCAGCAAGGAGGTGACTCTCGGATCGCCGCTTTCCGCACCGAGTGCCTCCTGGCCGATGCTCTCCCTGCCCCGGCGTTCGGCCTCGGCGGACAGACCCGTCGCAATCACTTCGCAGAACACGCAGGCACGTTCGAGTGCCACCGCGAAATCCCCTGTGAATGCTCCTGAAAGAATCGAATCCGCGGTTTTGGCGATATCCGACGCGCTTGGCGTCTGGTCGATGCCGACGATCGCCGAGGCGGCTGTGCCGAAGGGCTCACCCGAGCGCCACAACAGGCTGATCGATTCGCGGTTGCGGTGCATCCAGGTCCGCAGCGTGTACAGACGCCAAAGGATGCCGGGTAGGGAGTCGGCCTCCGATTTGCTCCAGAGCTCGGCGACCAGATCAATGCCTTCATGATCGATGAGCGAGAGTACACGCTTCACGATCTGGGGATCCTGCGTATGGTGCACACGGTCAAGCAATGAGGCTGCCGAACTATGGCTCAATTCGCTGATCTGCTGGGGATCCAATCCGCCTGCCAAGTGATCGGCCACGGCCTGGTCAAGCTGAGCCGGTCGGGCCGGTCGGTTCGAGCCGAGGCGAGCCGTTGAAAAGGAGTTGGAGGAGGAGCGTACCGATCCTGAATATGAAGAGTCAATAGACAATAGGTGCCACTTTCTGGATGTCGATGATAATCGGTCCATCCGCAGAATCTACTACATTCAGCACAAGCGCGTGCGCCGTCGGCATGAAGGGGGACACACGGGGCAGTTTCTTCGCCAAGGCCGTATTGATGCACAATCCGCGCAATTGCTCGAATACGCCCTCGAAGAGCGGGCGGTGAGCGCAGATAACGGTATTCTGGCCTTCACGTAGAGCTGATTCGATCTGCTCTTGGAAGCAATCCAGAACGGTCTGCTCGCTGCTGGCGTAGGTGTCTTCGGTGAGGTCATCGCTGCGTTCCAGCGGTATGCCGGATTGCAGGGCATAGGGGAGCACGGTGTCGGCGCAGCGCGTCCAAGACGAGCTGATGATGCGGCTTGGCGCAAAGCAGGCCAGCTCGCGGGTCAGCGCATAGGAGGCCGCGGCGCCTTGCGGGGTGAGCGGCCGCACCCCATCCTCTCCCAGCCATGATTTGCGCGATTCCGCCTTGCCGTGCCGCACGATCAGTACGCTGCGTGATGGCAGTGCACCTTCACGCAGACGAGAGACGAAGGCATCGAGAACCGTGCGGTCAGTGGAGTGTGAAAGCAGCCGTCGTGCCTCCTGGACCGAAGTCCAACGACACTCATCGATCTCGGAGACGTCCGGTTCGTGAACCGGGCCGAAGGCGACCTGGCGCTGCTGCGCCTGCATGGAATCGAGCGCCGTGGCCATCCAGTACGACACATGTTTGACTCCCGAGCGCGAGCCTCCCTTGTTCTTCTTTCCGCCCTCCTCGTTCAGAGGGTATTCCAGGGAGGTGAGAAAAGGACCCAGACAGACAGGGACACCGGTTTCCTCGCCCACCTCGCGCACGGCGGTATGGAACAGCGACTCGTTCTGTTCCTGCTTGCCTTTGGGCCAGCTCCAATCGTCATACTTGGGCCTGTGCACAAGGCAGACTTCCAGGTCCTCAAGGATGTTGTGGAGCTGATCGTCGTTGAGCGTCGCCGACCTGCCCGCCAGAGAGGGCGCGACGGCACGGCCGTTGATCGGCCTTACCAGAATCGCGCCGGCCGCCTCGATGATTCTAGACATGTTTGGCCAGTCCCCGATGCCGGATCAGCGCGCGACCTGCGGACCGCGGGTGTGCTTTTTGATCAGGTATTCCTGGCAGTCGATCAGCGGTTGCCCCTGCTCATCGCGGGAATGCCGGATATAGGAGCCGTCCCCCTGCATATGCCAAGAACTGGTCGTATCCGCCATCTGCAGGTCCACGTATTTGATCAGCTCATCGACCTCGTCGGGCGCGGTGATGCGGACCAGTGCCTCAACGCGGCGGTCGAGGTTACGGTGCATCAGATCCGCCGAGCCGATCCATACCTCCGGTCCTGAAATCGGCCCTTCGCCGATCTGAGGGCCCTCTGAATTCGCGAATGCGAAGATGCGGCTGTGCTCCAGGAATCGTCCGAGGACCGAACGAACACGGATGTTCTCGCTCAATCCGGCCACTCCTGGTTTCAACGCGCAGATGCCGCGTTCGACGATGTCGATCTTGACCCCGGCCTGACTGGCCCGGTACAGGGCATCGATCGTCTTCTCATCGACGAGGGAGTTCACCTTGATCTTGATCCAGGAATCCTTGCCCTGACGGGCTGCATCCTCTTCGCGCTGAATGCGCTGAATCAAGCCCGTACGTACCGTTCGGGGAGCGACGAGCAGTCTGTGGAAGCTGGACTTCGGAGCATAGCCCGAGAGCTGGTTGAACAGCCTGGTGAGGTCCTGGCCGACCACAGGATCGCAGGTCAGCAATCCCAGATCGGTGTAGATCCTTGCCGTCTTGGGATTGTAGTTTCCTGTTCCGACGTGGCAATAGCGTCTCAGACCCTCCTGCTCCTGACGGATGACCAGTGAGAGCTTGCAATGCGTCTTCAGCCCGACGATGCCGTACACCACGTGCACTCCGGCCCGTTCGAGTTTGCGGGCCCAGGCGATGTTGGCCTCCTCATCGAATCTGGCCTTGATCTCCACCAATGCGAGCACCTGTTTGCCTGCGTGCGCCGCGTCGACCAGGGCGTCGATGATCGGGGAGTTGCCCGAAGTCCGGTACAGGGTCTGCTTGATGGCCAGCACCTTGGGATCCGCGGCGGCCTGGGCGAGGAAGGCCTGAACCGAGGTGGAGAAGGAGTCATAGGGATGGTGCAGCAGCACATCGTGTTCACGGATCGCCGCGAAGATGTCCTGTGCGCGGCTGGACTCGACCTCTGCGATCTGGCGGTTGGTCGCGGGGATGAAGGGTTGGTACTTCAGATCCGCGCGATCGATCGACTGGAGTTCGAAGAGGACGGTGAAGTCGAGCGGTGAGGGCAGACGATACACCTCGTCCTCGTTCACACCGAGCTTGTCGGCCAGGAGCTGCGAAAGGAAGGGGGAGGTCGTATCCGAAATCTCCAGACGGATCGGCGGGCCGAAGCGTCTGCGCAGCAGCTCCTTTTCCATCGCGTTCAGCAGATTCTCCGCATCATCCTCTTCGACGTCGATATCCTCGTTGCGTGTGACGCGGAAGGAACGGGCCTCCTTGATGATCATGCCGGGGAACAGCGCCTCCAGATGGGCGATCAGCAGGTTCTCCATGGTGATGAAGCCATAGCGCTCCTCGTCGCCCTCCTCATCCGTGAGGTCTTCGACGGCGACGAGTCGTGGCATGTTGTCGGGGATCTTTATTCGGGCGAAGTGAGATTTGCCCGAGGCGGGGTTCTCGACGATGACGGCGAGGTTCAGGGAGTTGCCGGAGATGTAGGGGAAGGGGTGTGCCGGATCCACTGCCAGAGGGGTGAGCACCGGGAACACCTGGCGACGGAAGATGCGCGAGAGGCGTTCCTGCTCGCCGGCGCTGAGCTGGTTCCAACGAAGTAGCACAATGTGCTCATTGGCCAGTTCAGGCAGAATATGCTCATTGACATAATGCGCATGCTCGTTTTGCAGACGGTGTGCATGATCGGATATGGCGCGCAGCTGTTGCCGCGGGCTCATGCCGCTCGCGGCTGTCACGGCGATCCCGCTGTCTATGCGGCGCTTGAGGCCGGCGACCCGTACCATGAAGAACTCGTCCAGATTGCTGGCGAAGATGGCCGCGAAATTGGCGCGCTCAAGCATCGGCTGTGTCTCGTCCTCCGCAAGTTCCAGCACGCGCTTGTTGAACTTCAGCCAGCTGATCTCCCTGTCGAAGAAACGATCCTCCGGCAAGGGGTTGGAATCGGCGGCGGATGCGTCACCACGACGCTCGGCTTTGTCGGTCTCCGCGATGTGTTCGGCGATCTGGCTTCGCAGCACGGCTTTCGAGGGAGCATCAAAAATCTGAACCATATCCCTATCGTAGATGCAGGGGTATAACGCAGAAGTGTCGAGCCTGTAAGAATTCAATATGAATTCACATAGGCGGTGGCGATCGTGGCGTTTCGGGCGTTGCGCCGTCTCCGTCAGGACGGCAAAGAAGTGTCTCGACCGGAAGCGGGGGAGAGTGGGAGAGGATGGGATCAACAGGGGGTGTAAGGGGCTTTTGCGTGGCTCAGCTCTTATGAGGCCGGTGGTCATGAAAAAAGGAGGCCTCCCAACCGGGAGGCCTCCTACAAGTCCAACAAGCAGAATCTCTGCACAACATCCTCGTTGCAACGGTAAGTCTTTCCATTGCCCGTCCAACGTAACGGTCCTCGTGACCATGTACCTTTGTGGGCTTCTGCTCTGTTCTGTTGTCCTTGTACTCACTATTATGCCCGGTTTGCGACGGGATGCAAGCCGGGGAGGGGCAATGTCAGCAACTTATCGAAACTGGTAAATCTTGGTGCATGAGAAGGTCCGAAAGTGCCGTTCATGTGCTCTCAACCGCCCTATATGTGCGTTTCTGTGAATGCTCGCCACACGGACCCTGCCAACCCGGCGTGGCGAGCATCAACCGAGCCGGGATCAGGCATTATCCATCCACCATGCCGGTGGGTGACAGTGACATCCGACCACAGCATCGCCATGCATTGTCACGGCCCGGGCGCCTGTGTTGAATCATGGCATGAAAGAAGCACGCAGACCAGCCAGACGCTCGCCGTCGAGATCACCCAGACGCGCGGCGCGTGTGACGAGGGGGCCAATCGGCCGCCCCCCGGTGAAGGGGCATACGGCAAGCGAGGTGCGGACGCAGTGCAGGATCGTCGTGTTCGTAGGGGTCAGTGGCGGACTGGGACTGAGTACCTTGGCGGCGATGACGGCCTGGACCTTCACCGACATGCGGATGCGCTGCACCATCATCGACGCGGATTTCTCAGGCGGCGGGATCGATGTGTTGCTTGGTATCGAGGCGGAAAGCGGTATGCGTTTCACCGATATCAAGGCGCCTCTGGGCAGGCTGGATGGCGAGGCACTCGAACACGAGCTGCTTCATTGGGAGGGAAACGGCGTACTGAGTGTGGATCCACGGAAGGTGCGGCATCCAGACTGGTGGGAGCAGCAGGCGGCTCTGCATGCATTGCAGGAGGTCAACGACATAGTGGTCGTGGATGCGGGACGAGGTGAGCGCATCGAGGAGATCGCGTTGCCGCAGAGCGCGCAGATCGTTGTATTGGCGGAACTGTCCGTGCTTGGACTGGCCAGGGCCGGAGTCGCGCTCTCCCGTGGGCAGCTGACGGCATCCTCCGGCACGGCTCTGGTCATCGGTGTGCACCCCCGTGCGTTAC
This sequence comes from Bifidobacterium psychraerophilum, assembly GCF_000741705.1. Taxonomy (GTDB): domain Bacteria; phylum Actinomycetota; class Actinomycetes; order Actinomycetales; family Bifidobacteriaceae; genus Bombiscardovia; species Bombiscardovia psychraerophila. The sequence continues at coordinate 55,964 of NZ_JGZI01000009.1, forward strand.
GTGCGAGATCGGAGAGGATATCGGTCCAGGATGCACAGGAGTACCTGGGTGTCCCGCTGATCGGCGAATTCTCGCCGATCCGGAGACTGGGCTTATCCATAACGCAGGGCTTCGGGATAGCTCGCATCCCGAAACAATACAGGTATCTGCTCAGGTCCCTGACGGACGCCCTCCTCGCCGGAGAAGGCGCATCCGGCGATGGGCCGGCGGCACCGCTGCGCCAGGGGACAAAAGCTTTCGACGACCGGATGAGAGCCGATCCGTCCCCGGTGGACAGACAGAACTCGCATCCCTCTGATGCCGCACCAGGAGCGGGCGCTGTGGGCGCTGCGGAGGATATCCATGGATAGTCTGCTCCCCATCTCTGCCCCGGTCACAGGATTGGTCTTTGGCCCTTTGGATGAGTTCGTCCGGGATCCCGACGTGAGCGACATCGCCGTTACCGGGGACGGAACCGTGTGGGTGGACGCTGGTCACGGGATGCGGGAGCGTCAGACCAGATTGAGGTTTCGCTCCCCACGGATACTCCGTGAATTCGCAGTGCAGCTATGCTCGCAATTCGGTCAGCGTCTTGACGATTCCCGTCCGATAGCCGACGTCTCCACACCCGAGGGAATCCGCATCAATGCGGTAATCGAGCCACTGGTGGCCCAAGGCGCCTCCATCTCCATACGCTTCCCCAATCGTCAGCAGCCTGACCTTGAGCAGTTGGCTCGTATGGGGATGATGCCGGCTGTCTGGCTGCGGACCATGAAGGCATTGGTGCGACGCAAGGCATCCATACTGGTCACCGGGGCGACGGCCACGGGTAAAACCACCCTGCTCAGAGCGCTGCTGGCGCAGTGCCAGCCTGATGAGCGCATCATCACGGTGGAGGAGACGCGCGAATTGGGGGTGCTGGGCAGGGCGAACCACGTCTCCCTGGTCACCAGGTCCGCCAACCTCGAAGGTGCCGGTGAGATCGACTTGGAGTCACTGATACGAGCCACCTTGAGGATGCGCCCGGACCGGGTGGTTCTCGGAGAGTGCAGAGGCGCGGAGATCGTGCATCTGCTCAGGGCCCTGAATTCCGGGCATCGCGGTGGGATGGCCACCATGCACGCCGATGGTGTGGCCAGGGTTCCGGCACGGCTGCTGTCCCTTGGCCTCCTCGCCGGTATCGATGCACAGGCATTGGGCCTGCTTGCCGATGGGGCCTTCGACGTACTCGTGCATCTGCGTACGGTCGATGGTGTGCGGCGAATCAGCCATATGGGATGTCTGCGGAGGCACCGGGATGGTGCCTTGCTCGGAGAGGTGCTGTCGGTGTGGAAGGGCGGGGAAAGCGTCATCGGCGGTGCCCCCTGGTGCCGTTTCCTTGAACGGTGGGACCCTGAATCGGCATATGGCACGGGCAAGGGTGGGCGGCCGTGATGTCCGATGGTGCCGATGCCCTGATGCTTGCCGTGTGCGTTGGGGCGCTGGTCCTTCTGCGCTCAGGGGGACCATGCCGCGCATCGGATCGGCTCTACGCGCGCGGGAGTGTCCGTGCTGCGGAGCGTTCCGGAGCCGGGACGATCGCCGCTTTGTCGTCATTGAGCTCGCTGTTGCGTAGCGGCAGCGGCCTCACCGAAGGTGTCGAGGAGCTGGCGGGCAAGCCCTTCGCGACGCGGGAATTGACGGCGGAGCGATGTTACGAGGCCCTCTGGCGGTGTCGTTCACCACAGGAGCGTCCCCGACAGGTACTCGAAACCGCGCTGGCCGTGGCCGCGGCCTGCAGATTGAGCGAAGAGATGGGATGCGAGGCGGCGCGATGCATCGATGCCGCAGCCGCCGCGTGCAAACGTTCTCGCATGATCGATGATCTGAGAAACACGTCCTTTTCGATGCCCAAGGCCACGGTTCGTCTGCTTTCGCTGCTGCCTGTGGCATCGATTGCGCTCGCCGAGATAATAGGGATCAGGGCGCTGTCGTTCCTCTGCTCGAGCACTCCTGGTCTGCTGTGCCTCGTGGTGGGAGGTGCGTTCTATGCAGCGGGCATGTTCTGGATGAGGGCCCTGCTCCGCTCCGGGATTACGGACAGCGACCGCAGTGCTTCAAGGAGGGGAGCGGGGCAGTGGAGACGGTGATCCTTCCCATCGCATCGGCCTGCATATTCATGCTTATGCACCTGGAAGACAGCAGGCTTGACGTCCTGCATGGAGCAATGGCAAGGCCCCCTGTGCGGATCGTGTTGGTGCTGGAGATGTTGGCGGTCGCGATACGACGGGGTGCGTCGATCTCGCATGCGCTTGAAAGGGTCTCCATGGCCATCGACGATGATCTGGGCGGGGCGATCGGGCGAGTGGTGTGCAGACTGCATCGTGGTATCGCGTGGACTCCGGCCTGGGCTCCGGTCTGTGACGGGAATGCCTGCGGTGTGTGTTGCACGGTGCTGCGTGACTCCCTGGAAGCCTCCTGGCGCCTCGGCGCTTCGCCGTTGCCGAGAATTGAGGCGGTCGTCCAGCAGTTGGATAGTGCCGAGCGCAATCGTATCGAGTCCGAAGCGGCACATCTGTCCGTGAAACTTCTGCTGCCCACCGCGCTGTGTTTTCTGCCTGCATTCGTGTTGATCGGCGTCATCCCTTGCATCGCCGCCTTCGCTCAGGGGATGTTCGCCTAGCGTCCACAGCCATTGTGCGGAGCCGCCATTCAACCACATCCGTGCCCCTGCAGTCCATTGCCTTCGGGCTGCAGGCATAGTTGGCATCACCTGGGGCATAAGGGCGTGACCAGCGCACCCCACATCCGGAAGACAATATGGAAAGGAAACGATCATGAGACACCAATACAGATGGCGGAACAACTGGCAGCTCATACGCGGAAGCCTCCGCCTGCGGCAATCATGCGACGCGGATAAGGCGGGCACATACAGATCGTGGTTGCGGCGTCGAATGCAGGGGCTGTCCCGGCAATACTATGTGTTCGACGCCCGATGGCGAATGCTTGCTGCGGAACCTGAAGCGGGTATGGCGACCGCGGAGTACGCGGTGGTTCTCATCGCGGCGACGGGATTCGCCGGGTTATTGGTCGCGATACTCAAATCGGGAGAGGTCAGGGAACTGTTGGTGACCATCATCCGCCAAGCCTTGAATATCGGCTGATGTCCGGCATCAAGCGCTTCTTCTCCGGAAGCGATCCGGGGACCGTGACGGCTGAATTCGCAATGATCCTGCCCGCTGTGATGGCTTTGGCGATGCTGTTGCTGGGGCTGACCGAGGCCGTCCGCAAAAGCCTGGATTGTCAGGATGCGGCCAGCGTCGCCGCCAGGGAGATATTCATATCGGGAGATGATGCCCGTGCCGTTGCCGCCGCACGGGTCGCGGCGGGAGAACGGACCGTCGTGCAATTGCAGCACTCAGAGGGTCACGTCGTGGTGACCACCCAATGCCCGATCGCCGCGGAGGTGTTCGGCGCGCTGCCCTTCGCGGTCACGGGCAAGGCGACGGGATTCCTCAACGAATGATTGCATCCGGACGTGCTGCAGGGCGCGTCCTCACAAGGATTCCCGTCACCATGCAGCACCGGTGAAGAACGCCATGAGATGACGAGTTCGGGTGGGCTGGCCGGGCGGAGCGGCCAGACGGTCCTTAACTGCGGAGGGAAGGTGGGGTCATGATGCGACGGTATGGGAATCATAGTGCGCGCCGCGCCTCCGATTGCGGATCCGGATCGATGGCGGGCGTGGTGCTGATACTGTGCATCGCGCTCTCGTTGACCGTGTTGGTAGCGGTGGGTAATGGGCTGATCTGTATGAACCGCGCGAGAAACACCGCAGATGCCGCGGCGTTGGCCGCAGCCTCCGCATGGATCCGGGGACGGTCCGAGCCATGCCTGGAGGCTGCGCGGATCGTGGCATCCAACGGTGCGCAGTTGCTGAGATGCGATATGGATGACGAGGATGCGTGGGTGGATGTTGCCGTGAGGACGATGGTCGCATTCATACCTCCGATCGAAGGGCGCTCCAGGGCTGGTCCCGAGATGTGCGGAGCAGCCTTCATCGAGCCTGCGCCATCGGGCCATGACCTCGCGGTGCAAGCGCATGTGCCGGCATTCACCTTGGGCGAAGCCACAAGTGGATGGGGGTTGTTAGTTTGGTAGCTCCTGAGTCGGTCGGATCCGACCCGGGGATTGTCGATGCCACGCTGGGAAGAGAGAACGGTAGATTAGAGGTATGGCTCTTGCACTATATAGGCGTTACCGTCCCGATACCTTCAGCGGAGTAATCGGTCAGGACCAGGTGACTGTTCCCCTGGGGCGTGCGCTCGATCAGGGCAAGCTCACACACGCGTATCTGTTCTCCGGCCCGAGAGGCTGCGGGAAGACCAGTTGCGCACGAATCCTCGCCCGTTGCGTGAACTGCGCCAAGGGCCCCACCAGCCATCCTTGCGGTGAGTGCGATAGCTGCAGGGACTTGGCAACAGGCGGCCCCGGATCCATCGATGTGGTGGAGATCGACGCGGCAAGCCACAACGGTGTCGATGATGCCCGTGAACTGCGCGAACGGGCGGGCTTCGCGCCGGCGCGAGACCGCTATAAGATATTCATCCTTGACGAAGCCCACATGGTGACCCAGCAAGGTTTCAACGCGATGCTGAAAATCGTCGAGGAACCTCCCGAGCATGTGATGTTCATATTCGCGACCACAGAGCCGGAGAAGGTAATCGGCACCATCCGTTCGCGCACTCATCATTATCCCTTCCGTCTGGTTCCGCCCGAAGTGATGGGACCGTATCTGGAAGAGGTCTGCTCCAAGGAGGGCATTCAGACCCAACAAGGGGTTCTGCGTCTGGCCATGCGTGCCGGTGGCGGGTCGATGAGAGATACATTGTCGGTTCTCGACCAGTTGATGGTCGGTGCTCAGGACAACACGGTGACCCTTGATTCAGCGGTCGCCCTGCTGGGTTTCACCCCCGAGACCTTGATCGGTGAGGCGGTCGATGCCGTTATCGACTGCGACGGCGAGAAACTCTACGGTGTGGTGCAAAAAGTCGTGGTCGGCGGTTTCGATCCAAGACGCTTCGTTGAGGATCTGCTTTCCAGAGTCCGTGATCTCCTGGTGCTTACACTGGGCGGTCAGCGCGCACAGAGCGTGCTCAGTGATGATGCGGAGGCCGAGAGCATGCAGGAGCTTGAGAGGCAGGCTTCGAGCCTCGGCCTGCAGGCGCTTACACAGATGGCCCAGATCATCAATGAGGCAGTTGCTTCGATGAGTGGGGCGACCTCACCGCGTATGCGTCTGGAGCTTCTGGCGGCGAAGCTGCTCGCCTACAGATTCGGCGAAGAGGAAGCCGCATCCGCCCCTTCGGCGGGTGGACAGGCGCAAGTGGCGGAGTCTGCCCCACACCCGCGGTCCAAGGGCGGTTTCGTGGGATCACGCCGTTCCGAAACGGCATCTTCCGGACCAGTGTCCTCTGGGCCGGCGCCTTCTGAAGCTGTGTCTTCTGGAGCTGTGCCTCCCCAATCGTCATCCCCCCAATCCTCGCCAGCGCACCCGGCTTCGACCGAACCGCGCCCGGCTCCGGTCAATACCTCAGGTGATGGCTCTGCCCCTCAGACGCAGCAGGACGGTGCCTCGACGCGCCAGGCGGCTTCGACGCAATCCGACCGTGGACAGGGCAGCACCTCCGCCACCGGTGCAGGGACGGGGGAAATGGCCGGGACAGGTGAGAAGACCGGCGAGGCGGAGGCCGTCGCGTCCTCCTCACCCGTAGAGGCGAAGGCTTCGGCGGGCCCCTCATACGGCAGCGTGGACGAGCAATGGGACGCCGTTGTCAAGGAACTGCCACAAGACGTGAAGGAATACGTCAGCAGAGACAAAGTCCCCAGTGTGGCTCTTGATGTTTCGACCTCAGGCAGGCAACGCCTGCGGATGACCTTCGACACACCTCTGAGTCAGCACGCATTCGCCCTGGCCGTGGCCAGCGAGGCGGTCGGTGGGGAAACCAGTATTCCGAAGATCGTCTTGCTGATGGTGAAGCACTCCTTCGGCGCGCAGACCTTCATAGCGCCATCACCCACCGCGGCGGATGGCGAAGCCGTGGAATCGACGCGAAAGATGTCACCTGAGCAGCTGGCTGACATCAAAAGACGCATAGCTCTCGATAAAGCGGGTCTATCCGCCGCCAATCTCGGCATGACAGGCAAGGTTGCGGGCAAGCCAACGGGCAATGCGGCGAATACCACGCAGCATGACGCTGCAGGAAGCAGGGCGCGGAACGCTTCCAGCAACGCGAAAGCCCCGGTGGCCCGATCCGGGGACACCACGATCGGCGGTCAGGACGATGGTGGTCAGGATGACGATGCCGCTCATCATCGAGGGGGGCACGTCGCCCGGCCCGCAGACGATGTGGATCCCTGGGCCACCCCCCAGCGGATGCCCGATGAGGCTGCGCCGGGCACCGATCAGGAGCGGATTCCCGAACATCATGTCAAGAAAAGCGTTTCGGTGCCCGACCTTTCGGATGATTCCGACCCTTGGCTGAATCCTTCGACCTCGGCGAAGGCTGTTTCCACGGGCCAGACGGCAAGCGATGATCCGCGCCAAAGCCAGGACGACGGCGGGCGCGACGATGGACTACAGACCGAACAACACTTTGTCGGGAACCCCGCGGCAGGGGCGTTCCACGCCGACAAGCCGCGCCCGGAAATCGCAGAAGAGGACAAAGCCCCGGCGGGCGTGCACGGCGGAACGGCGAATGGGGAGACGGCAGGGCCGGCAAACCCTCCGGTTTCGGCCGAGGATGACGTCTACACCATGCATGACAAGGCACTGAACAGCGGTACCGCTCTCGACCTCGATGCCCTCAAACAGATGTTTGACGTGAAACAGGTGGAGACCTTTGATTCGGATGACCCACTGAACCCCATCAATGTGGAGCACAGTAAGCAGCAAGGACACGAGTAATGGCATTGGCATATGACGGTGCGATCCAGGATCTTATCGACGGTTTCGCCAAATTGCCCGGAATCGGGCCGAAGGGCGCGCAGCGTATCGCCTTCTACATGCTGGGTACGGATATGCAGGAGGCCCAGGATCTGGCGGATGCGATCGTCACCGTGAAGATGAAGGTCAGATTCTGCGAGATATGCGGGAATGTGTGTGAAAGCAGCCCCTGTCCGATCTGCGAGGATCCAAGACGCGACCGAAGCGTCATCTGCGTCGTTGAAGAACCCAAGGACGTGATGAGCATCGAGAGAACACGTGAGTTCAAGGGTCTGTATCACGTGCTCGGAGGAGCCATCAACCCGATGGCGAATATCGCTCCCGCCGATCTGAGGATCGCCCAGTTGCTCAACCGTCTGAAGTCCGAGGAGGTCAAAGAGGTTATCCTCGCTCTGGATCCGAACATCGAAGGTGAGGCGACAACCACATATCTCAGCAGACTCCTCGGGCCACTTGAGTTGAAAGTCACCCGCCTGGCGAGCGGTTTGCCTGTCGGCAGTGATCTGGAATACGCGGATGAGATCACACTCGGACGTGCGCTCTCCGGACGGCGAAGCGTCTGAACGGCGTCCCCCGGGATCGCGGTCACATGCACCACGGTATCGCCCATAACGCGTGGGGACCCTGCCCGCCGCAAGGCGCACAGGCGTGTGACCGTGGCATTCGACTGCTCATATGCTGGGAGACGGCGGCTCTGAAGGTATGGGGACGCCTATAATCGTCCCAATTGCGTAGAATGTCGCCAAGCGGTGCAACACCAGCTGCGAGATTGGATAGAAGTGGCTCTTATCGTTCAGAAATTCGGCGGGTCCTCCGTCGCGGATTCGGATTCCATCAAGCGTGTCGCGAAGCGCATCATTGCGACCAAAAAAGCCGGTAATGATGTCGCCGTCGTGGTTTCGGCCATGGGTGACACCACCGACGACCTGATCGAGCAGGCGTTGGATATGGATTCCAACCCTCCCGCCCGTGAGATGGATATGTTGATGACCGCAGGTGAGCGCATCTCCATGAGCCTGTTGGCCATGGCCATTCATGCGCAGGGGGAGAAGGCGCATTCCTTCACCGGCTCACAGGCGGGTTTCATGACCGACGCACGCTATGGCGCCGCGCATATCCGTGCCGTGCATCCGCATCGCGTCGCGGAAGCGCTGAGCAATGGGGAGGTCGGTATCGTCGCAGGCTTCCAGGGGGTCAATCCCGATGGCGATGCGACGACTCTGGGCCGTGGCGGTTCGGATACGTCGGCGGTTGCCCTCGCGGTGGCGTTGCACGCCGACGTGTGTGAGATCTACACCGACGTGGATGGTGTGTTCACCGCCGATCCGCGCATCGTCCCGACCGCTCGCAGGATCCCGATGATCTCCTACGAGGAGATGATGGAAATGGCGGCCTCCGGATCCAAGATCCTGGCCCTGCGATGCGTGGAATACGCCCAACGCTTCCATATGCCCATCCACGTTCGCAGTTCCTTCTCCCATCGTTCGGGAACGGTGATCATCCCGCAGGGAGTGAACCCGGATACCGTGCCGAACTATGAGTGAGAGCCCACGTCCGCGCTTCACACACGAAGACGCGTAGGCCAGGGCTGTACCGAAGACCACAACAGAACAACACAGCAACATATATGAGGCGGATTCATGAATAATAACGATGAGAACAAATCAATGGGTGAACTGTTCCCCGATCTCAACGGTCCTGAGTCACCGGTGATTTCAGGTGTGGCACATGACCGCAGCGAAGCCCAGGTCACCCTGCGCGCCGTTCCTGACCTTCCCGGTGTTGCCGCCCAGTTGTTCACCATCCTCGCCGAGGGTGGCATCAACATCGACATGATCGTCCAGGCGGGCGCTGCCACAGGCACCGCCGACATCTCCTTCACGATGCCGCAGGCCCAGACCGACGCCGTTGAGACCTTGATGGAATCTCAGGCGAAATCCTTGGGATATGACAGCATCGAAGTCAACACCCAGGTGGGCAAGGTGACTCTGGTGGGTGTCGGCATGAAAACCCATTCGGGAATCACGGCCACATTCTTCAAGGCCTTGAGCGCCCAGAGCATCAATGTGCTGATGATCTCCACTTCGGAGATCCGCATTTCCGCGATGGTGCCTTTGGCCGATCTGGATGATGCGGTGCGTGCGATACATACCGCGTTTAATCTGGATGCAGAACAGATCGAAGCTGTCGTTTACGGAGGGACAGGACGCTGAAATGACGAGGATCAACGAACAGGGTGTAAATGTAGCGGTGCTGGGAGCGACCGGACAGGTCGGCATGGTGATGCGCAGGATTCTTGCGGAACGTGAATTCCCCGTCAAGGACCTCCGCTTCATCGCTTCATCCCATTCCGCAGGCCAGACCCTGCAGTGGGAGGGGCACGACATCACCGTCGAGGATGTCGAGCATGCCGATCTGCGTGGTATCGACATCGCCATCTTCTCGGCCGGTGGCGGCACCTCAAAGCTCTGGGCTCCACGATTCGCGGCCGAAGGCACCTATGTGGTCGACAATTCCTCGCAGTGGCGTATGCATGATGACGTGCCCCTGGTGGTCGCCGAAGTCAATCCGCACGATCTGGATGATGTGCCCGGCCGTATCGTCGCCAACCCGAATTGCACGACCATGGCATGCATGCCCGTGCTGAAACCGCTGGCGGATGCCTTCGGTCTCAAGCGTCTGATCGTCTCCTCATATCAGGCGGTTTCAGGCGCTGGGCGCGCCGGTGTCCTGCAGCTCAAGAACGAAGCGCAGGCCGCACTCGATCAGGGTGCCGACAAGCTCGTATTCGATGGTTCCTCCATCGATTTCCCCGAACCCACCAAAGTCGTGCGCACCATCGCCTTCGACGCGGTTCCCTTCATCGGCGCCCTGGTCGACGATGGCAGCGAAGAAACCGACGAGGAGCAGAAACTGCGCAACGAAAGCCGTAAGATCCTGCATCTGCCCGATCTCGCCGCCTCCTGCACCTGCGTGCGGGTCGGTGTATTCACCGCACACGGCATGAGCCTGAATGCCGAGTTCGAGAAGGATGTGACACCTGATCAGGCCCGTGAGCTGCTTTCCAAAGCCCCTGGAGTGGCTCTGAGCGACATCCCCACCCCGCTGCAGGCCGCAGGGAAGGACAACAGCTTCGTGGGTCGTATCCGTCAGGATCAGGCCGTTCCCGGACGCAAGGGTTTGGCATTGTTCGTGGCGAATGACAATCTGCGCAAGGGTGCCGCCCTGAACGCGATTGAAATCGCGGAGGTTATCGCCCAAAAGCATTTTTCGGAGCAGTTGTAAGCACATCCTTGTCATCGGCCGACGGCATGCAGGATGCGGATCCAGGCTTGAGGGGTCCGCATCCTGCATCCAGGGAAGAGATATAGCGGATGGCTCGGCCATAACATCGTGATGGTGAGATACTGGGGATATGTCGAAAGCATCGCAGGAAGCGCAACGTCAACTGGATCGAATCGTCGCGCTCGGTTACCCGGATGTGGCCGATATCAGCGCCGCAGCCTTCCGCGCCTTGGCCAAACCCCTGATTCGGGCCCTGGAACACAATGATCTTGGCGAGGGCATCCTGCTGGTGCCCACCAGGGAGCTGGTCTCGCCGGAATCGCTGATTTCACGAACCAGCATTAATCGCATGGCCGGTTTCACGACGATGCCTCCCCGCGATATCGTCAGTTTCATGCCTCAGGATGGTTTCGAACCACCGGAAGGTCCCTTCTATCTGGTGATCGAGCCGCACACGGGAACGGCGTATGTGAATCGCGAGCCGGATGTGGCCCGGAAACTCATAGATTCCGATGAACGTCTGCCCTTGACGTTGGAGGAAGGTCTGGCGATCGCCACGCAGCATCCTGAATGGCTGCGGGAGAAGAACGGTTTCAATCTTCTGGGGTCGCGAAGCACGGATGGACGTGTGCCAAGCATCTGGATGAGCCAGAACGCCCCAAGACTCGGCTCCGTCTGGCCGAACTCCAAACATACATGGCTGGGCAACGCCTACTGTCTGGCCCGTCGTGGCATCAGCCTGTTCCACTGACGGATCGGGTAGGCCGGCGGCCGTCTCCACGCTTTCGGAGTCTTATCGGGCTGACCGGTGCGAGATCCTCGGCATGGGGATGGGATATGAACGTTTGGGGCATGCGGAGCCCGCCTAGATTGTAGGATGGTCAATTGTGACGCGGCAGAGCGCCGTGTTTGTGGTGTGTATTCATCTCAGAAGCAAAGGAGGAAGTATGGATCGGGATCAATCATCCGTGTTTGATTTAGCCGCAGTAGCTGCGGGCTCCAACGGAGGGAATAATGACCGACTGCTGCCCCCAGCGCGATTCGTGGGCGCACCTCAACGGCCGAGCACTATGCCTTACACCAAATACGTCGCCTACGGCAAGCAGGTGCCCTTCGACTACCCGGATCGCACATGGCCCGGGAAAACCTTGAAAAGAGCCCCTCGTTGGTGTTCGGTCGATCTGCGTGATGGCAACCAGGCCCTGGTGGATCCGATGGATCCGGAGCGCAAGCTCCGCTTCTGGAACCTGTTGATGAGCATAGGCTTCAAAGAGGTCGAAGTGGGCTTCCCCTCGGCATCCTCAACGGATTATGACTTCATCCGTCTGCTGATCGAACGTGAACTCATCCCGGATGATGTGACGATAGTGGTGCTGACCCAGGCGCGTGAGCATCTGATCCGCAAGACCTATGAGGCCTTGCGTGGCGCCAAGCGTGCGGTCGTGCATTTCTACAATTCGGTTTCGGTGCTGCAGCGCGAGGTAGTCTTCCGCAAGGACAAGGAGTCCATCAAGAAGCTTGCGACGGATGCCGCCGAGCTCTGCAAATCCTTGGAGCATGATGCGGCAGGCACCGATCTCTACTATGAGTATTCGCCCGAATCCTTTTCCGGTGCCGAGCCGGAGTATTCGCTCGATGTGTGCAATGCGGTCATCGATGTGATCAAGCCGACCCCGGAGCATCCGATGATCATCAATCTGCCTAATACGGTGGAGATGACCACGCCGAATGTCTTCGCCGACCAGGTGGAATACATGTCGAACAATCTCAGCAACCGTGATTCGGTCGTGTTGTCCCTCCACCCTCACAATGACGAGGGCATGGCGGTTGCCGCAACGGAATTAGGCATGCTCGCGGGTGCCGATCGTGTTGAGGGATGTCTGCTCGGTAACGGCGAGCGCACCGGCAACGTGGATGTGTGCACGATCGCGTTGAACCTTCTGGTCCAGGGTGTCGACCCACAGCTTGACTTCTCGGATATGCCCGAGCTGCGTCGTACCGTCGAGTATTGCAATCAGATCAAGATCTCCGAACGCCATCCCTATGTCGGCAGCTTCGTGTTCACCGCCTTCTCCGGTTCGCATCAGGACGCCATCAAGAAGGGTCTTGAGGCGAGGCAGCAGGCCGCGTTGCGAGACAACGCCGATATCGAGAACTACCTCTGGCTCGTTCCTTACCTGCCGATCGATCCGAAGGATGTCGGGGGCAGCTACGAGGCCATCATCCGTGTCAATTCGCAATCCGGCAAGGGTGGTATGGCGTATCTGCTGAAGACCAACCACAACATCGATCTTCCCAAGCGCCTGCAGGTCGAATTCGATCGCATCGTCCAGCATTTCGCGGACGAGACGAAGCGTGAGGTGCGCGACGAGGATATCTGGAGACTCTTCAAGGATGAGTACCTTCCCATTGAGAAATCAGGAAGCACTGCCGCCGCTGGTGCGGTCGCGGATCGAGAGGACTCGAGTCTGAGTCAGTGGGGCCGTCTGAAACTGCTCAAGGTGAGTGTGAGTTCGGGTGAGGATGGTTCGGATACCGAACTCAAGGCGAGCGTTCTGGATCGTGGACTGACCGGCGTCGATGAGGCGGTGGAACGTCAGATCGAAGGCAAAGGCAACGGACCTCTCGATGCCTTCCTCAACGCGCTGAGCGCCCTTGACCTGACCATCTCCGTCCAGGATTACGTCGAGCACGCCATGACCGCGGGTTCGGACGCGCTCGCGGCCTCCTATGTGGAGTGCAAGGTGGGCGAACCCGCCGAAGAGCGTGTGATCTGGGGTGTCGGCATCGATTCCTCGGTTATCACCAGCACGCTGAAGGCCATCATCTCGGCGGTCAACCGCTTCGAGCGCTGAGGGTCAGCAGCCGAATACCAGAACAGTGTGCATATCCGCACGGGACACAGCGTATGTGTTCACTTGCGGATATGCACACTGTTCTTTGTGCGCTCCCACTCGGATTCCCGGAGAAGAATTCTAGCTGCCGGAAGTACTGGGAGATGGTGACGCACTTTCGGTCGACGTGTTTGTCGGAGCCTCAGTGCTCTGTTCCTGGGTGGGAGCGGCTGACGAACTCGAGGCGGATGCCGAAGGCGAGGCGGATTCGCTGGCGCTCGGTGAACTGCTGCTGCCACTCGAATCGGATTGCCGCCGGCTCTGCGAGCCGTCCGACTGCGATGAGGAGTAACCGCTGCCATAGCCCCATGTCCCGTCAGGTCCGCCGACCTTGCCGTTGTCGGTGGCGGTGGGGAACTGCTCATCCGCTACACCGGACAACGCCTGGCTCATGTATTCCGAGAAGAGATAGGCGGGGTACCCGGAGCCGTGCGAGTATCCGAGGAAGGTGGGCACTTTCTGCGCGCTTCCGTCATCGCCGGGGTACCAGATGCCGAATGTGGTGAGGACCGAAGGCGTGAAGCCCACGAAGCTCGCAGCGGTGTCGTCGTTCGCGGTTCCTGATTTTCCGGCCATCGTATTGCTGATGGAGTTCGCGACCTTGCCGGTTCCGTATTTGATGGTGCCGGTCAGCGCCTTTTGCAGCAGGGCGACGTCGTTGGAGTCGAAGACCTGCTCGGCCTTGGTCGTGGCCTTGTAGAGCTCCTTGCCCTTAGGGCTGTCGACGGTGTTGACGATATGCAGCGTGGTTTTATTACCGTCATTCGCGATGGTCGCATATCCTCTGGTGAGGTCGAGGGCACTCAGGGCGTCCACTCCCAATGCGTTGAATGTGGTCGTGTCGTCGATTTTCCCGGTGATGCCCGCGCTATGGGCGATCTCCGCGGTCTTCTTCGCCGTCACATGCTGGTTCAGATCCATGAACACGGTGTTGACCGAATGGGCTATAGCGGAATAGAGGTTCACCGTCCCGTAGCTGATGAGCCCGGAGTTCGCCACGGATTTCCCGACGCTTGTAAAGGTGCGTGGGGAGTTGCCGTTGAAGGTGGTGTTCAGACTCACATCGTCCTGGATCGCGCCGAGCAGGGTGAAGGACTTCATCGTGGAGCCGACCTGGAAGGTGGCCTGGGATACGTTGTTGAGTTGGTGCTTGAGATAGTCGTCCCCGGCATAGAGCGAGATGATCGAGCCGTCCTTCGGGTTGACGCTGATGCCGCCCACCTGCACACCCGAGGGAAGGCCTTTGTCGCCCGCCGAAGGGCTGGCCACCTGGTACATCAGGTCCTGTTTGGACTTGTCGATCGTCGTCACAATCGAATATCCGCCCGTTTCCAGCTCCTCCTCGGTGAAGGCCTTGTTGCTGACCAGCTCACTGCGCACCATGTTGAGCAGATAACCTTTCGGACCCGAATACACATTCTCCTGGGTATAGGCGATTGTGGTCGGCATCTTGGCGGCGGAACGGTCTTTGGCGCTGATGTACTGATCCTCCTGCATGATGTTGAGCACGCGTTTGAAGCGGATTTCGGCCTCTTTCGCGTTGATGGCAGGGTCCCAGGTGCTGGGTGCGGGGATGATGCCCGCGAGCATGGCCGCTTCCGGCATCGTCAGGTCCTTGGCGCTCTTGCCGAAGTAGTTCTCCGCGGCGGCCTGGATGCCATATGCCCCACGTCCGAGATATATGGTGTTCATGTAATTGCACAGAATGGTGTCTTTATCCTGCGTCTGGGTGATCTTCAGAGCGAGGAGGGCCTCCCTCAGCTTGCCGGTGTAACTCGTGGTCTCCCCGAGATAATATCGTTCGGCATACTGCTGGGTGATTGTGGAGCCGCCTTGTCTGGTGCCCTGCGTCACGTTGTTGAACAACGCTCTGCCGATGCCTTTGAGATCAAGTCCGTTGTCCTGATAGAAGCTGCGGTTCTCCGATGCGACGATCGCGTTGCCCACGTATTTGGGCAGGGTGGAGCAGTCGATGATCTCCCGGTTCTGTTCGGCGTATGAGCCGATCGGTGTTTTCCCATCGGAGTAATACACCGTGGTCTTCTGCGCGAGTGCGGTCGTTCCAGGTTCGGGAATCTCCGTGGTCGCATACAGGTATGCGAAGGCCGCGACGAATCCGATGATCAGGAAGCCCACCACGCCGAGTGTCCATTTGAGCAGCAGATGCTTCTTCTTGCCTTTGCCGTGTTTGGACGGGCGATGCTTGCCTGTCTGGTGAGTGGGTTTCCTCGATCGGGTGGAGCGCGAGCCGGATGTCCGTGACCTGCTGCCTGTGCCCTTTGAATCGGGATGTCCCGCGGTCGAACTGACGCTTCGGGTCTGAGATGCCATGCCCACCACGCTAACCCGTGCTCATGAAAAGCTGTCACCCGGCATCGAAATATCCATGATTCTCGTACGTTTTGTTCGTTCCTCGCGAAGAGGGAATGCTTTTCGAACACCGTGGGAAAATGTCTGAACTATGGCGAATGACGCTCCTTAACTGCCTTTATCAGGGTTCGCTATGTATGATTGAGGGTTGGAGTACTACATTCTTCATGTAAGAGGAGTTTTTATGAGCATCCGCGTTGCTATCGCCGGCGTAGGCAATTGTGCCTCGTCTTTGGTGCAGGGAGTCGAATATTACAAGGACGCCGAGGACGGTGCGAAGATCCCGGGCATCATGCACGCCAACTTCGGTGGATACCGGGTCCGGGACATTGAGTTCGTCACCGCCTTTGATGTTGATGCACTCAAGGTCGGCAAGGATCTGAGCGAGGCCATCGCCGCATCGCAGAACAACACCTATAAGTTCGCCGACGTCCCGAATCTCGGCGTCGAGGTTCTGCGGGGGCCGACCAACGACGGTCTGGGGGAGTACTACCGCCAGATGATCACTGAGTCCGATGCGGAGCCGGTTGACGTCGTCAAGGAGCTGAAGGACAAGAAGGTCGACATCCTCGTCAGCTATCTGCCCGTCGGATCCGAGGCTGCGGACAAGGCCTATGCCACGGCCGCAATGGAGGCCGGCTGCGGTTTCGTCAACTGCCTGCCTGTGTTCATCGCCTCTGACCCCGAGTGGGCGCAGAAGTTCCGTGATGCCGGTGTGCCCATCGTCGGCGACGACATCAAATCCCAGGTCGGCGCCACCATCACCCACCGCGTGATGGCCCGCCTCTTCGAGGATCGCGGCGTTCGTCTCGACCGCACCTACCAGCTGAATGTCGGCGGCAACATGGACTTCATGAACATGCTGCAGCGTTCGCGCCTTGAGTCCAAGAAGATCTCCAAGACGCGCGCGGTCACCTCCGTGGTCCCTCACGATATGGAAGAGCGCAACGTGCATATCGGACCTTCCGATTACGTGGCATGGCTTGATGACCGCAAGTTCGCCTTCGTGCGTCTGGAAGGCACCACCTTCGGTGATGTCCCTCTGAATCTGGAATACAAGCTTGAGGTATGGGATTCGCCGAACTCCGCCGGTATCGTGATCGATGCCGTTCGCGCGGCGAAGATCGCCCTGGATCGTCACCTTTCAGGACCGATCCTGGCTCCCAGCTCCTACTTCATGAAGTCCCCGGCAGTGCAGCATGAGGATAACGAGGCACGCTGTCTGGTGGAGGAATTCATCGAAGGCCGCGTGGAATCGACCGAAGCGCAGCTCAACGCCGATGTCGCCGCGGCCAAGGCCGCAGGCAAGGATGTGTGGCGCGCCTGAGGCAACTGTTGTGATTCGGCCCTTGAACCCGACGAAACAGCGGGTTCAAGGGCCGATTGCTTTCGCCGACACCCATGGGCCGTGTCGGCATCCCCAACCGGGACGGCGCAGGCGCCTGCGCCAGTGACCGTCCGGCGAGAGGATCAGAGCAAAGGCGCAACCTGCTTCTCGAAGCAGATCAAAGCACTGTTGATGACCTGGTGCATGTCGTAATAGGCGTAGGTACCGAGTCTGCCGCCGAAAATGACCTGTTCCTCGGCTTCGGCCTTCCTCTTGTACGCCTTGTAGAGCGCCCGATCCTCCGCTGTGTTCACCGGATAATAGGGTTCATCCCCACGCCGCGCGAAACGGGAATGCTCCTCCCACACCACCGTCTTCTCGTGATTCTGCCGATCCCGGCGCTCCGGGTTGAAGTTTTTGAATTCTATGGCGCGGGTGAAGGGCACATCCGAATCCGGGAAATTCATCACGGGGCAGCCCAGATGGTCATCCTCGTCATAGCGGCGTTCGGTGAAATCAACCGTGCGCCATTGCAAAGCACCCAATTCGTAATCGAAATAGCGATCGACGGGGCCGGTATAGATGACAGGCACCTTGCCGACGAGCGCGGTTTTGTTGAGTGCCTGGCCGGTGTCGAAGAAATCCGTGCCCAGATGCACGTGGATGCGTTCATCGTCGATCATGCGCTCGAACCATGCGGTATAGCCGTCTTTCGGGAGTCCCTCCCACGTGTCCCTGAAATAGCGGTTGTCATAGGTGAAGCGGACGGGAAGCCTTTTGATGATAGAGGCCGGCAGCTCGCTGGGATCGGTCTGCCATTGCTTGGCGGTGTAATTCTTGATGAAGGCCTCATACAAGGGACGCCCGATAAGGCTGATGCCCTGGTCGTTCAGATTCTCGGGGTCGGTCCCTGCGAGCTCACCGGCCTGCTCATTGATCAGGGCTTTCGCCTCCTGCGGTGTGTAATGCGCACGGAAGAACTGATTGATGGTGCCGAGGTTGATCGGCAGCGGATAGACCTCGCCGTCATGGGTAGCGTATACACGGTGCACATAGTCGGTGAAAGAGGTAAAACGGTTCACATAGTCCCATACCCGTCGATTCGAGGTGTGGAAGAGGTGGGCCCCGTACTTGTGGATCTCGGCGCCGGTCTCCTCATCGAGGTAGCTGTATGCGTTACCTCCGATGTGGTCGCGGATGTCGATGATCTCGACACGGGCGTCCGTGTGTTCGACGGCCTGTTGCGCAATGGTGAGACCAAACAGGCCCGCGCCAACAATCACCAGATCAGCATCCATATACAACCTTCGCTCGCATCGCTTCAGAATCACCCCAATACTACATTCCGTGATCCGACCTTTCCCTGCGACCATCAAGGGGACATCCCGGGACATGCCGCAAAGCGCCTAGGGGATGCTATCGAGCACCGGCCACGCAGGCGGCGCAGGATTCCGGATCCGTGCTGTCCGATACGCGCACAGTGGCATATCCGCTGTTCGCGGTTTGCGATAGTCGGGCATTCGGGTAGTATGGTCGGTGCTCCTACGTGGCGTTATGTCACCCAATCCCCCCAGGGCAGGAATGCAGCAAGGGTAAGTGGCCTCTGACGGGTGCGTAGGAGTTTACTCTTTTTACACCGCGGACAAGGTCCGCCACCGGTGTATCCGCCGTCACCTCGATCCCGGTCTGGCCCCTCCTCGCAATCATCTTGGCCCTGCGTATTCCTGTGAACGATGTGCAGGATTCGGCCGGCAATCAGCATGCCGGGAGCTGAGAGCCGTACAGTCATAGGTATGAGCAACATTTCTGATGTGCAAGATACCGAAGCGGGGCAGGAGGGCGCAACCCCGGCTGTCGAGGATCTGAGCGCGCAGCTCGCGCAGAGCGATCCGCTGATGATCCGCCCTCATCGTTCCTCACGGGTGCTGTGCGCCGTCATCGGCGTGGTGCTGCTGCTCGCCTCGGCCATAACGTGGTGGGTCGGTGTGCGCACGGTGACGGGGCAGGAATACGATGACCTGGTCTGGACGCATTTCCATGATGCCGTTCCCTCATGGCTCACGCCGGCGCTGAGCCTGTTCACCAACACCTATGCGGTACCCGCGGTTGCGGTCGTGCTGGCCGTGATCGTCATTGTGGTGTCGGTGCTGCGCAAGAGATGGTGGCTCCTGGGCCAGCTCTTCGTATTCATGGTGGTGTGTGCGGTGATCCCTCGATTGCTGAAGGGTGCGCTGCCTCGCCCGGTACTGATCAATTCGCTGGCAAGCCAGAGCAATTCGGCCCCATCGGGTCATACGCTTCTGGCCTGTGCGGCAGGCGTGATCCTGGTGTGTGCGGTGCCTCGGGCCTGGCGTGCCGTCGCGGCCGTGGTCGCGGTGGGGATATCCTTCCTGGTCGCACTGTCCGTCGTGGACGGCCAATGGCACCGTCCCACCGACACCATCATGGCTCTGCTGATTGCGGGTGGTCTGGCTTTCATCATGCTGGCATTCACCCGACGGTCGGGTATGGATGCGCTCGGTACGCGTATGTCATCGGCGAGTGTGCAAATCGTCTCGAGCGTGATGATCACCGCTGGCGTGCTTGCGTGTGCATATGGTGCCTATGTGGCGTGGCAGATACAGCCCGGTCTTGAGTTCAGCGCACAATGGGCACGTTCCGGTGCTCATATATCCTTCATGGTTATGCAGCTGGGGCTCACGGCACTGATCTTCGGTCTCCTGCTGGCGATGCGGCACATAACGGCCTCGCCCTTGAGCAAAATCGGTCTTGTGGGCGCCCCGCCCGCTCCCCCTCAAGGTGTGGCATAAGCTTTCGAAAGCTTCTGGAACACCGTTATGTAATGTTGCGTACGTCACATGAGTATGATTACCTGCGATGGACGATAGACGATAAGGAGATGTCGATGGCAACCGGCACGAAGCTCGTCATTGTGGAATCCCCCACGAAAGCGAAGAAAATAGGCGGATACCTCGGCGACGGCTATACCGTGATGGCATCTGTCGGTCATATCCGGGATCTCGCCCAACCTTCGCAGGTGCCGGCCGCGAAAAAAGCGCAGTTCGGCAAATTCGGCGTCGATATCGACGACGATTTCACACCGTATTACATCGTTGACGGCGATAAGAAGAAGACGGTGGCCGAGCTGAAAAGCGCATTGAAATCGGCTGATGAACTGTTCCTCGCAACTGATGAGGATCGCGAAGGGGAAGCCATCGCGTGGCATCTCGTCCAGACGCTGAAGCCGAAGGTTCCCGTCAGGCGCATGGTCTTCCACGAGATCACCCCCGAGGCGATCAAGGCTTCACTGAGCAAGACGCGAGACGTCGATGATCATATGGTCGATGCGCAGGAGACGCGTCGTGTGCTGGATCGGCTCTATGGCTATGAGCTTTCGCCGGTGCTCTGGCGCAAGGTCGGACCCGGATTGAGCGCGGGTCGTGTCCAGTCGGTGGCGACACGCCTGATCGTCGAGCGTGAGCGTGAGCGCATGGCATTCGTGCGCACCGCATACTGGGATGTGATCGCATCCCTGCTCCCCAAGGATCGGGATGGGCAGGATGGCGACGCGCAGGGCTTCGACGCCAGGCTCGTCCAACTCGACGGCAAACGTCTGGCGAGCTCCAAGGATTTTGACGAGTCGGGGAATCCGACGGCTGCGGCGGTGAAAGACGACGCGGTGCGTGTCGATCAGGAGCAGGCCGAGTCGTTGGCGCAGGACCTCAAGGACAAGGACTTCACGGTTCAAGGCATGGATACGAAGCCGTATCGCCGTCGTCCCCAGCCTCCGTTCACCACCTCCACGCTGCAGCAGACCGCGGGCAACAGGCTGGGTATGAGTTCACGCGCCACGATGCGTGCCGCTCAGGGCCTGTATGAAAACGGCCATATCACCTATATGCGTACCGATTCGGTGACCTTGTCGCAGGAGGCCATAGCGGCGGCGCGTGAAAGCGTTCAGGAGCGTTTCGGCAAGCAGTTCCTCTCCGAGAAACCGAAGCAATACACCACCAAGACGGCCGGAGCCCAGGAGGCCCATGAGTGCATCCGTCCGGCGGGTTCGCACTTCCGCTCACCTGACGAGCTGGCTGCCCAGCTTCCTCCCGACCAGCTGAAGCTGTATACCCTGATCTGGCGCAGGACCCTGGCATCGCAGATGGCGGATGCCACAGGTTCGACCGCGACGGTCAAAATCGAAGCGCAGAGCGCGAAGCACGGCACAGCCATATTCCAGGCATCGGGAACGGTTATCGAATTCCCCGGCTTCCTCAAGGCCTTCGGCGATGGCAAGCAACAGTCCCAGTCCGCCACGAAGCATGATGAGAAAGAGGGGTCACGCGCGGAGGAGAACAACGCCTCACTGCCCGTAATGGCCAAAGGCGATGTGCTGAGTGCTGAGGAATTGCGCGCTGACGGGCATGAGACGCAGCCGCCGGCACGCTATACCGAGGCGACCCTGGTCAAAACCCTTGAGGCCCGTGAGATCGGACGCCCGTCGACATATGCGAGCATCATCTCGACGATCATCGACCGGGGCTATGTGTATGAGCGTGGTCGCGCGCTTATCCCGTCCTGGCTGGCCTTCTCGGTGGTCACCCTCCTGGAGAGCAAGTTCCCGAAGTATGTGGACTACCAGTTCACCGCCCAGATGGAGAACGGTCTTGACATGATCGCCCATGGGAAGGAGAGCGGTAAGGATTGGCTCACCCGCTTCTATTTCGGTACGGGTGGAGAATCCGCCCATTCCGCCGAAGACGCCCACGAAGGCCTGCAACAGCAGGTCGCTCAGCTGGGCGAGATCGACGCGCGCGCAATCAACACCATCGAGATCGGTGATGGGCTTCAGGTGCGGGTCGGACGGTACGGCCCCTATCTTGAAGACACCGTTGAACTCGACGATGCCGGCAATCCGAAACGAGCCTCCATTCCCGAGACCATCGCGCCGGATGAGCTGACCGTGCAGGCCGGTCATGAATTGATCGCGAGCAATGCCGGAGGGCCGCGTGAACTCGGCAAGGATCCGAAAACCGGAGGCACCGTCGAGGTGCGCAAGGGACGTTTCGGACCATATGTCGCTTTGGTGCAGCCCGAGGAAGCCGCAGCGTCCGCGGTCGAGCAGGGCGCGGGAGAGGGCAAGACCAAGAAGCGGACGAAGAAAAGCACGGCGCCTAAACCCAAGATGGCATCGCTGTTCAAAACGATGGATCCTGAAACACTGACGCTCGAGGATGCCTTGAAGTTGCTGGGCCTTCCCCGGGAGGTTGGCACCATCGAGGAGCAGGATGCCGAGAGTGGGAAGACCACCGAGGCCTCCGTCACCGCCAACAATGGCCGGTACGGCCCGTATCTGACCAAAACCGCCGCCGATGGCAGTACCGACACCCGGTCTCTGGGCAGCGAGGACGAGATATTCCTGGTCGATATCGCCAAGGCGAAGGAGCTTTTCGCCCAACCCAAATACGGGCGTAAGGCCAGGGGCTCCGCCAAGCCGCCACTGCGCGAGCTGGGTGCCGATCCGGACAATGGGAAGCCCGTCACCATCAAAGACGGCTTCTATGGCGCCTACATCACCGATGGAGAGACGAACCGGACACTCCCCAAGCAGTACACTCCCGAAGCCATCGAAGCGGCCGAGGCCTTCCGTCTGCTTGCCGAGAAGCGTGCTGCCGGCCCCAGCAAGCGCAAGAGCCGTGGTACCCGCAAGTCGGTATCCTCGAAGTCCACCTCACGGTCATCGGCGAAGACCGCAAAGAAACCAACGAAGGCGACGGCCACGAGGAAAGCAACGAGCACGAAGCGAAAGAGCGCTTCTTCGAGCAAGCGTGGGTGAGGCTATGCCTGGAGTCTTCATATCCTTCGAAGGTGTCGACGGTGTGGGTAAAACCACACAGGTCAACCGACTGCGTGCATATGCGCTTGCCCAAGGCCTGGAGCCACTGATCACCAGGGAGCCCGGCGGGACTCCGGTCGGGCTCGCCATACGTGAACTGGTGCTGCACGGCATCGCCGCCTTCCCCTCATTCGCTGTGGCCGGAGGCTCGGATGTGGCCGATGACCATGATGATCTCAGCCCCCGGACCGAGGCCCTGCTCTACGCAGCCGACCGCGCCCAGCATGTCGCCCAGGTCATACGGCCTGCCCTGGAACGAGGGCATCTGGTGGTCAGTGATCGCTATGTTGATTCCTCCTTGGCCTACCAGGCCGGTGGGCGGGAACTGACCATCGAGGATATCCGGGGCTTGAGCGAGTGGGCCACAGGAGGTCTGATGCCGCAGCGCACCTATCTGCTGGACATGGATCCCGAGCAATCCCATGCAAGGCTGCACCATCAGTTGGATCGCCTGGAAGTCGCAGGAGATGATTTCCAGGAGCGTACGCGCCAGGAGTTCCTCAGACTCGCCGAAGCCGAAGCGCAACGCTATATGGTGCTCGATGCCACGCAATCCCCGGACGAGGTGTGGGAGCTCATCCAGGAGGACTTTGACGCCCTCATTGCGCGGCAGCGCGCACAGGATGCGTCGCAGGAGCCGGTGGAAGGCATGGAGGGGCGGCGATTGTGAGCGTCTGGGATGCCATCGTCGGCCAGCAGCCAACAGTGGATCTGCTCTCCCAGGTCTCGCAGGTGCATGGTGACCGACGTGACGCGCTCGCCCAATCGTGGCTGATCTGCGGCCCTCCCGGATCGGGGAGATCGAATGTGGCACGTGCCTTCGCGGCGGCCTTGGAAAGCCCCGATCATGGACTGGGCGATCAACCCACCAGAGTGACGCAGCAGGTGCTTTCGGGAACTCATCCGGATGTGAGCATTCTGGCAACCGACACGGTGACGATAGGCATCGATCAGGTGCGTGAGTTGATCTCCACATCGGAGCAGATGCCGAGCACCGCTCCGTGGAGGATCATCATCATCGAGGACGTCGATCGCATGATGGAACGCACCACGAATGTGCTGCTGAAGGAAATCGAGGAACCCGCCGAACACACGATCTGGCTGCTGTGCGCGCCGAGCCCGCAGGACGTGCTGCCGACGATTCGTTCGCGAACCAGAGCCGTGAATCTTGCCGTGCCCACGGGTGCGGCGGTGACGGCTTTTCTGATGGAGCACACGGATGCGGACAGACATGTGGCTGCACGTGCCGCGCGTCTGGCGGAAGGTCATATCGGGATCGCCAGATTGTATGCCACCAATGAGCGTGTCATGGCGGACAGGGACTCACTGGTGGTCGGCGTGCTCGATATGTCACGCACTTCGGATGCGGTCATGTTGGCCGAGAGACTGATCGACAGCGCCCGCGGGCAGGCTGAGGAGGATGTGGCGGCGCAGGTCACCGCCGAACAGCGCTCATTCCGCAGAGTCAACGGATTAGGTGAGGACGAGCGGATGCCCTCGAATCTGCGTTCGATGTACCATGCGATCAGCGCCAAAGAGGATATGCGGCGCAAAGTCACGCGTCGTTCGCGTGACGTCTTGGATCGCGCGCTGAATTCGGTTTCGAGCATCTATCGTGATGTGTGCGTGCTGCAGAACAACGCCGAGGATTCCGTCGGGCTGATCAACCTGGAGAACAGAACCGCAATAACCGAGCTCTCGGTTCGGCTCGATCGCGACCAAGCCATAGAGCGTCTGGGACGTATCGCCGTCGCACGCCGTCGCATCGCTGGGAATGTGGCGCCACAGCTCGTTTTCGAGGCGCTTTTCTCCAGCCTGGTCGTCTGAGCATCCATCCTTGTATGGAATGTTCGGGCTGATATCACCAATGGGCGATGGGCCTGGAAGGCATACTGGCATACTGGTTATATGAGGATTTCCAGTGATTTCACACAGATACCGGATGAATACGGCAAGTATGCCGAAGAAGCGGGGCGTCTGGACGGTGTCCCGGTGGTCTCCTTCCCCTTCATCGTCGAGGATGTTCCGCAGGATTGCACGGTACTGCATTGGGAACTGGTCGATCCCGATTCGATCCCGGTCTGCGGCTTCCAGTGGATTCATTGGTCTGTGGCCAATCTGTCGGTGGCGGAGCTCGGACCCGAAGAAGGCACCGTGCATGTTCCCGCCGATCTCTCACGCCGGCAGCAGATGATCGCACCGGGCGCCATCCAAGGACGAACCTCGGCCGCATCGCCGTTCGTCGGCAAAAGCAACCCTCAGGTGACCATGCGGTACAACGGGCCCCAACCGCCTGATCGGAGCCATGAGTATCTGCTGCGGGTCTGGGCGGGCTCTCGACCCTTGGATGGGCTTCGGGAGGGTTTCTGGCTCAACGAGATGGAACGGGCGCTCCGCGCCTCGCATGCCTACCAGGCCTACGCCACCCTGCTACTGCCGAGCAGGGCTTAGCCGCCCGCCGAAGCGGACCGTTTGGCTTAGCCCGGCACTAGAGTATGCAGGGAAAGCGTGAGTCGTTGTCGGAAAGGAAGTCACGCATGTCCTGCACCACAATTCTGGTCGGCAAGAATGTCAGCTACGATGGGTCCACGATTATCGCCCGCAACGAGGATTCCGGGGATGGGGAGTTCGAAGCCAAGCGTTTCGTCGTCGTGCAGCCGGATGAGCAATCGCGTCATTACACCAGCGTCATCAGTCATCTGAGCATCGATCTTGACGATGTGTATCCCGATGATACGGCGATGAGATATACCGCGATGCCCGATGCGGTGGCCAAACAGGGCATCTGGGCAGAGGCCGGGGTCAATGCCGAGAACATCGCGATGAGCGCGACCGAAACGATCACCAGCAATGAGCGTGTGCTCGGGGCGGATCCGCTGGTGCAGTATGCGGGCGCCAAGGGAGAGCCGGGCGACGAAGGCTACGAGGCCGAGGTTCCGGGGGGTATCGGCGAAGAGGATATGGTGACCTTGGTGCTGCCATACATCCACTCGGCGCGTCAGGGAGTCGAACGTTTGGGATCCCTGCTTGAGCGCTATGGCACCTACGAGATGAACGGCATCGCTTTCAGCGATGTGGACGAGATCTGGTGGCTTGAAACAGTGGGCGGCCATCATTGGATCGCGAAACGCGTGCCCGACGAGGCCTACGTGACCATGCCGAACCAGCTGGGTATCGATGAATTCGACATCGACGATGCCTTCGGCGAGCAGGATTCACATATGTGCTCCGAGGATCTGCGCGAATTCATCGCTGCCAACCACCTCGACCTTTCGGTGGAGAGCACCTCACCGTTCAACCCCCGTGACGCATTCGGCTCGCATTCGGATTCGGACCATGTCTACAACACGCCCCGCGCGTGGTTCATGCAGAGATATCTCAATCCCTACGACGAGGTCTGGGACGGGCCTGATGCGGATCATTCCCCGATGTCCGACGACATCCCGTGGGCGCGTCAGCCTGAACGCAAAATCACCATCGAGGATATTCGATACGTCTTGGCATCGCATTACCAGGGCACGCCATACGACCCATACGGCAAGTTGGGTGATGAGCGTACACGCGGCCTGTTCCGTCCGATCGGCATCAATCGCAACGGGCAGCTTGCGGTATTGCAGATACGTCCGTATATGCCGGAGTCATGCAGGTCTTTGCAGTGGATCGCATATGGTTCGAACGCCTTCAACACCCTGGTGCCCTTCTACTCGAATGTCGACGGAACTCCTGCGTACCTGGGGGACACGACCGGTCGAGTGACAACAGAGAACTTCTACTGGGCGAACAGGGTGATCGCCGCCCTGTGCGACCGGGCCTACGGCAAAACCGTCAGCGCCGTGGAGAGCTATCGGCAGGCCACGGGGGCGGCCGGTCACCAACTGGTCAAGGCCGCCGACGAACAGGTGGCCCGTCTGGGTTCACAGGACACCTCCACAGCCAATACGGAAGTCCGTGGGATTCTGGGTACCGCCAATGAGACGATGGCCAAACAGCTCAAAGAGGCCACGGATGCATTGCTGGACGGCGTGCTGTTCACCGCCAGCATGGATATGCATAATAGCTTCCGCATGTCGGACAACTGAGGCGGGCGACCCACCCCATCCCAGTCGTCGCGCCACCAAGCCGTTCTGATCGATGAATCAGAAGCAACCAGAGAGGATCACATGACCACCTACGAGAGCTACGTCACTCAATACGGACAGGTGAAGAAAATAGATGCCTTCGCTTATCTGAGTTATCTGCACGATCATCCGCAAGAACCGCGAAAGCACGGCAAAGTCGTTCTGGTGACCGCCGATACGCCTCTCAAGGCCTCCCGCGGAGAAGGCAAGACCACAACGACCATCGCCCTGATCGACGCTCTGCGCGCACGCGGCGTCGATGCCGCCGCGGTACTCAGGCAACCGAGTATGGGAATCACCGCAGCCGGTTCAAAAGGTGGCGCCTCCGGCGGCGGCAAGGCCTCCCTGACCCATCCTGAACTGATCGACTGGGGTCTGTGCGGAGAGATGGCCGCGATCGCGGCGGCACAGAACCTCCTGGTCGCATTCGCGGAGAAAGCCGTCGACGACGGCCGTCTGGACACGATCGCGGTGCCACGCGTTTCGGAGACGCCCTCGCGTTCCCTGCGTCAGATCGCAGTCGACCGCGGCAAGGGTGATGTGCCTGAGCGCACGGTCCTGACCCCGACCTGTGAGCTGATGCAGATCGTCGTGCTGTCGCGCAGCATGGAGGAGATCGCGCAGCGTGTCTCGGAGATGGTGGCGGGCAGCTTCGAAGGCAAGCCTGTCGTCTTCGGGGACTTCATCGATCTGTGGCGTATCACCAATATCCTCGGCGACGCCGTCAAACCGGCGCTTACCGAGACCAAGCAAGGCTCCCCGGTCTATGTGCATTGCGGTCCCTTCGCCAATGTCTCGATTGGCATACCGAGCCTGGTCTCCGTGGAACTGGCGTGCGCCTTGCATGATGTGGTGGTCGTTGAGGCGGGATACGGCACGGATGCCGGTGCGCAGAAGTGGCTTGACATCGCCGCCCGTGAGTTCGGCGCGCAGTGGCCCGCCGCCGCCGTGGTGGTGACGCGCGCCACCACATGGCGCGACGATCCCAAGCTGAGCTGGCGCTACCCCTTCCACATCAACAGGCTTGAGCGGCTTGGCCTTGCGGCCTTCCCCTTGGTCAACCTGTGGGAGGGCGAGGACGATCAGGTGGGCCAGTTGCGTCAGCAGGCAGCCGATCTGGGATTCCGCACGCCGATCATCGGCAATCTCTTCCGTGATGGTGGTGACGCGCTTGCCGAACAGCTGGACGCGTTCATCGAAGCCTTGGAACAGCACGACGATGCCTCCGTGCGCGGTGACGAGTCCCTGGACAGTCACAGGGGAATGGACACCGTCGATGACATCAAGTGGATCATACGCAGTGCATACGGAGTGCCGGCCGGGCGCGTCCTGCTGCGTGAAGGCTTCGAACAATCCCTGGGGAATGCACGCGAACTCTGTGCGTCCTTGGGCAAGGACCTCGACGATATGGTCGTTGTCGCGGTGAAATCTCCAGCCACGATGACCGATGACGACAGCGCCGCCGAGCAGGACCGAAGCGTTACCTTGAAGAAGGTCGAAGTGCATGCCGGTGCCGGTCTGGTGCAGGTGAACCTCACCTCCTCCCTGACCACCCCGATGCCCAAGATCGTTTGATCCGCGGGCTTTGGATAACATCCTCGGGCCGAGGACACGACACGAGTTGCACAATCTGAAAAACTGAGTATTGTTGTTCCTCGGCTCAAGTGTGTGCCACTGCCCCTGTAGCTCAGTTGGCTAGAGCAGCTGACTCTTAATCAGCGTGTCCGGGGTTCGAGCCCCCGCGGGGGCACACATCATAAGGACCCGTCTTCATGACGGGTCCTTATGGCGTTCAAACAACTTTTCCGATGTAAGAATGAGTCAGCCATGCAACTGGTGCAGGCTTCGCTCTTTCATGGAGAAGTCACCGGGAGAAGAACAATTTAAGGAAACATCGTGGATTACCCCCTGATGACCAGACTCGCCGCCGAATGCATCGGCACAGCCCTGCTTATGGTATTCGGCAATGGAGCCGTAGCCAATGTGGAGCTCAAAGCCACGAAAGGCCATCACTCGGGGTGGCTTACCATCGCCATGGGCTACGGTTTCGGTGTGATGTTCCCGGTCATGATGTTCGGAGCGGTATCAGGAGCGCAGATCAATCCGGCGATGACGCTCGCGCTTGCCGCAAACGGCTTGTTCCCGTGGAGTGAGGTGGCTCCATACATCCTCGCACAGTTGCTCGGCGCCGCAATAGGCCAGCTGATCGTGTATGTCACCTACTATCCGCATTATCGCGATACCGATCAGGCTGAGGCCATTTTCGCCAGCTTCTCCACCACCGATGCGGCCGGTTCACGCTCGAATTATTTCCTGAACGAGTTTTTCGGCACGCTGATCCTCGTGCTGGGTGCATTGTGCTGCCTCTCGCTGCCGTGGGGTCAGAAGGACCCTGCCGTGGCGTCCCTGGTGGTCGGTTTCATCGTTTGGGGCTTGGTCACCTCTCTGGGTGGGCCGACAGGCCCGGGGCTGAACCCCGCCAGGGATCTGGTCCCCCGTCTGCTCCACCAGGTGCTGCCCATATCCCACAAAGGTTCGTCGCGGTGGAATGAAGCTTGGATTCCGGTTGTGGCACCGATCGCCGGCGCGATCATCGGCGCCTGGATATTCCACGCGATATTCGCCTGAGATTGACACAGGCCGGTTATACTGGGCTCTCATCAGGGTTTGCCGACACATGCAGCCACTCATCGCAGCAGCGGTGAATCGGGTGGCAACGGTACACGATGGTAATGCTTCGCGGCGATACCCCAGACAGTGAGAGATGAGGGTCATGCCGTCATTCGCCGAGTGGTGCAAAGCGATGTTCCGACGGTGCAGAATGACGTGCGTTGCGGTGTTTCGGGCTGCGCGCACTCTGATATCCCCAGTGGTGTCGCGTATCGCGACATACTTCAGCACAAGGATGCCGGCGGCGATCAGCAGGATCACAGTGGCGCTGGGCGGACATCCCGAAGCGGCCCCGGACGGCGGGCGACCCGATGCGGCACGCAAATCGCGTTCCAAGGAATCGCATCGGGTGTATGTGATTCGCAGGAGTGTGGCACTGCTGCTGGTCGCTGCAGCGACCGCAATGGTGATCGTCCTGATCTCCTCGGTCGTCAATGGTCTGCAGGCGCAGGACCCGGCCACCCGAATCCAGGAACGGTCCGCGGCCTCATCCGAGCGGATACGCCAGGGTGCCGTCATCCTCAAGCAGGCGGCGCCTTCGCCGCGTGCGGAGGGCGTACTCAGCGAAGGCCAACGCAGCGCGATTATGGTGAAGGCGCAGGAAGTCGCGCGGCGCAGCGGGAAGACCTTGCATGGGTACCACTACTGCGTCTCGTCAACAGGTGATGTCGGGGATATCAAGGTGTTCGAAAGCACCGTTTTCAAAACCCTGAATTCCAGTCTTGGGTGGCCTCGTGCAGGGGCCACCTTCTCATATGCCGCTTCGTCCGGCGGCAGCGCTTGCGATATGACCTTGATTCTGGCACAGGCGAGCGCAATGAAATCCTTCTCTGATGGATGCAGCGAGGAATACAGTTGCAGGGTCGGCAACGATGTGATCATCAATGCCGATCGGTGGACGAGCGGAACCCCCGACTGGCTGAAGGCCGGTGGAAGCGTGGAGAGATACAGGCGTCTGGTCATCAACCACGAGGTCGGTCACCGTCTTGGGCATCTCGACAACGAGGCGAGCTGCACGGTGGCCGGTGGAGCGGCACCGGTGATGCAACAGCAGTCCGTCTCCTTGCGAGGATGCTCGCCCAACGAGTGGCCCCTTGATTCAGAACTGTGGATCGCATGAGCGTGAACACCTGAGTACGATTGTCAGGGCATGATTGTTCGGATATGGCCGCATGGGTCGCCGTCACGCAGCCCGATGCGGGCAGCCGATATCTGGGCAGTCGATACCGAGCAACCAAAACACAGCAATCAAAACACAGCAACCAAAACACCGCCCAACCCGCCCGCGACCACGACGACACCATCATTACATCGACACCATCCACGCAGATACCATCTACACAAACACCAGCACACGGATACCATGACAGCAGATTCTTCTCATTCGAACACCGAAGTAGGGCGCATCGCACCTTCGCCGACAGGGCGCATGCATATCGGCAATGTGTATGCCGCGCTCGCGGCATGGCTCGATTCACGCGCCCTCGGGGGATCCGTGCGGCTGCGCATCGAAGACATCGACACCTTCCGTGTGGTCGCCGATGCGGATCGTTGGATCATGGATGATCTGAACTGGCTCGGGCTGGATTGGGATGGCGATGCCGTATACCAATCAGCGCGTGTGGATCTATACGACGAGGTGTTCCGGTCCTTGGGGCGGCAGGTGTTATCGTCGGGCGGCCCGCTGATATACCCGTGCTTCTGTTCACGTGCGGATATACGTGCGGCTTCGGCGCCGAACGAAGGCGACGGTTTCCTCCTGTACCCGGGCACATGCAGGTCCATCGACGGCGAACACCGTGAACGCCGACTTGCCGCAGGGGACCGGCATTCGTGGAGGATAGCGGTGCCTGGATCCGATGGCGATGCAGATGATTCGGTGGTTTTTGATGATGAGGTTTTCGGGTCGCAACGCTTCTCTCTGTCACGCGAGCTGGGTGATGTGATCGTCCGGCGCTCGGATGGTGTATTCGCCTATCAGTTCGCCACGGCTGTCGACGATTGGCTGATGGGCGTCACCAGAATCGTTCGAGGCAGGGATTTGCTGCGTTCGACAGCCATCCAGCTCTGGATTCGCAGACATTGCGCCGGACATCAGCAGATGGACCGGCTGTCGTCCGAATCGCACGCACAGGAGCCGGTGTTCGCGCATCTGCCCCTGATCGACGATACGGATGGCAGACGGATGGCCAAGCGTTTCGGTTCCGTGGATATGGGGGAGTTGCGCGAAGCCGGAAGAAGTCCCGAGGAGGTCATCGGCATATGCGCCTGGCTGCTTGGCCTGTTGAAGCAACCCCAGCCGCTGGGTGCACGGGATCTGCTGCGATCCTTCTCCTTCGACCATCTGCGTGGGAATCGGCAGGATCGCAGCTTGGAATCCCTGCTGTAACGAGGGTGCTACTAGCATTATCGTTGGATTGGATATCATCGGTTGGAACAGCCGGGAACCGCAGGGATGGGTGGTTATGGTCGCATACATGGAGCACAAGGATCTCGCCAACGAGCGCCTGGATCCGGCACGGGGCATCGAAATAAGCGATGGGGTGCACCGTGTTTTGGATGGGATCGCCAGTGCCGCGGACCATGCAGGCCGGCCGGCGGATTCGGTGCGGCTGCTCGCGGCGACGAAAACCCGTGACGTCGGCGAAATCATGGCGGCCATTGATGCCGGCGTGCGACTCATCGGGGAGAACAGGCCTCAGGAGATCGAGGTCAAGGCGGCGCGACTGCAGACGCTGTGCATGCAGCGCAATCTCGCTCTGGGATTCCAAGGGCAGGAAGGCGAAGGCGATACCGATGGCATCGCCACCGATGGTACCGGTGCCGGGCAGCCTGGCGGCATTCATGCCGAGCATATGGGTTTTCACCTGATCGGGCAGTTGCAAAGCAACAAGATCAACAAGGTACTGCCTGTGGTCACGACCGTAGAATCGGTGGACGGCATGGTGCTGGCGGAGCGCATAGCCCGCAGGGCATCTGCCCGGGGCCGCTCGGTGGGCGTGCTGCTTGAGGTGAACGAATCAGGTGAGGAATCGAAATCGGGCTGCGCTCCCGAAGAGGCTGAGGATTTGGCGTATGCCATGGCGGCGTTGGAAGGCGTCGAACTGCGCGGATTGATGACCATCGGCGCGCATGTCGATGATGAGACGCGCATCCGGGAAGGCTTCGCCCATCTGCGTGGTCTGAGGGATCTCATCGCCGCATCCGGGGAGGACGGGACCGGATCATGCCGGGAGCTTTCGATGGGCATGACCCACGACATGGCCTATGCGATTGAGGAGGGAACCACAATCGTTCGCGTGGGAACCGCTATTTTCGGGGCACGAGCCTTCATCTGAGCGCTGCCGATCCGGTCGGAGCCCTCTGGATGAGGATCAGAGCGCGTCTTCGATGGCGTTGACGAATGCATCAAGGTCATCCGGTTTGCGGGAGGTGATGAGTTTCCACCCGCTCGCGTCGTCAACGACGACCTCACGGTCCTCATGCACGCCACCGGCATTCTCGACGTCAGCCTTGATGTAGCGGCAGCTGGTGAGTGTCTTGCCTCCGAGCACGCCTGCGTTCACCAGAAGCCACGGACCGTGGCATATCGCCGCGATGGGCTTGCCTTCCTTGGCGAAATCCTTGGCCAATTCGATTGCCGAGGGATTGATGCGCAGATGGTCGACATTGCAGGTGCCTCCCGGTACGACCAGAAGATCGTAATCCGAGGCCTTCACGTCGGAGAGCAGGGCATCGGGGGTCACCGTGACGCCGGGATAGCGATCATGCTGCACGGTTTGGACGTCTTCGGAGGTCGGTGACGCAAGTGTGACCTGTGCCCCCGCTTCGCGCAGATCGCCCAAGGGTCTGGTCAGCTCGGTCTCCTCAATGCCCCAGTCGTGAACCGCAATCAGAATCTTGCGTGAACGTATGTCTGACATCCTTGTCCTCCCTTTCGTGATGCTCATGATCCTGGCCGGGCCTGCAGAAAGGTTCATGCCTCGTCTTGCCTGCCGCATATTCCTTCAGCCCGAAGCCCTGTCTCCATACTGTCACCTCGATCCCGCGCAGGCATCATTTGGGGCCCATATCAGTTATGAGCGAATTCGCTGGACCGAAGTCCGGCATGAGATTTGGAGGTTGGGCCGGAGCATTATGCTGGAAGGCATGAGAATCGCACGTTTTTCCTTCAATGACCGTCCCCAGTACGCCTTCGTCCAGCATGACGATGCCGACGACAAGGATTATCTGATCGCCTTGGACGGATACCCGCTGTCTGCCCAAACGGTCAAACCAACGGGGGAGCGCCATGCCGTGGACGGTGACGGCGTTCGGCTGCTCGCCCCGGTGATTCCTTCCAAGGTGTATGGACTCGCCAAGAACTACCAGGCCCATACCGCTTTCATGGCCGAATCGGGTATGTCGGATATTACCGAGCCGCCCGAGCGGATGATGATTTTCGCCAAGCCTTCGACCGCGGTGATAGGACCTGATGATCCCATTGTGTACCCCTCCTACTCGAAGCAGATGTGCTACGAACCCGAAGTCGCTGTGATCATAGGCCGGATCGCCAAGAACGTGCCCGAGGACAAGGCGATGGATTATGTACTGGGTTTCACCTGCGTCAATGATGTGACCTTGCGCGATCTGCAGCAGGGCGACCCGATGTGGACGCGCTCCAAAGGCTTCGACACCTCCTGCCCGCTCGGGCCATGGATCGAGACCGATCTGGATTATGCGAACGCGCCGATTTCCTTCTCGTTGAATGGCCGGGACGTTCCCGAGGCTTCGGGCAACACCTCGAATCTGATCCATTCGATCCCCGAGCAGATCGCCTTCATATCAAGCTTCTCTACGCTCCTGCCAGGCGATGTGATTATGACCGGCACGCCGCATGCCTCCGGCGCCCTTGCGCCCCGGGATGAGGCGGTCGTCCATATCGAAGGCATCGGAAGCCTACGTAATGTGGTGGTCTCTGCCTGAACCATACCCTCCGCCCTCATCCCTGCGACGTGGGCTGCGGTCGAGGGATCTCTCCCTCGGTGCTTTCAGTGGGATCCTTCGACTCCGCGCCCGACTGCGCTTGGGATGCCATTGGAGAGCGCCGTTCCGATCACGATGGCGTGGTGAATCGGGCAATGGGGCCCGATGAATCAGAAACTTGAGTGGATGAGACTCAAGTTTGGGAATATAGTGGTATCTCGAAGTGTTGTGCATATCAGACTTCACGGAATGTGACCAAGGAGAATCCGGTGTAGCGGGTCGCCCGCCTCCGCTGGCAGTAGCGGAGTGGCTCCTGTCCCTCGCATTCATCGAAGGCATCAACTGAATGGTAATGGAGGAGATATGGAACAAAAGTTCACAACCATGTCGCAGCAGGCTATTTCCGACGCAATCCAAAGCGCGTCGGCCGCGGGTAATGCGCAGGTCGATGTATTGCATCTGTTGGACGCTCTGCTGCGCCAGCAGGATGGTTCCGTGCCTGGACTCGTCGCAGCCGCGGGTGGCGATGTACAGCGCATTGGAGCCCAGGTGCGCAACGCCTTGGTGGCATTGCCAAGTGCCAGCAGCTCGACCGCCACGCAGCCACAGGCAAGCCGTCAGCTGACCACTGCGATCGCGCAGGCGGAAAAAGAGATGCAGGCGATGGGGGACGAATACGTCTCGACCGAGCATCTGCTGATCGCTTTGGCGGAAGGCCCCTCTCAGGTGGCCGACATCCTCAAGGGCGATGGACTGACTCCGAAGGCCCTGCGCGATGCCGTTCCCGGTGTGCGTGGAGGTGCGAAGGTCACCAGCGCGGATGCTGAGGGCAGTTATAAATCCTTGGAGAAGTACTCGACCGACCTGACCGCGCAGGCCAAAGAAGGCAAGCTTGATCCCGTGATCGGAAGGGATCAGGAAATCCGCCGTGTGATTCAGATCCTGAGCAGGCGAACGAAGAACAACCCCGTATTGATCGGTGAGCCGGGCGTGGGCAAGACGGCTGTCGTCGAAGGTCTTGCCGAACGCATCGTGGCGGGCGACGTTCCGGTGGGACTGCAGGGCAAACGTCTGATTTCACTGGATATGGGCTCGATGGTTGCGGGAAGCAAGTACCGTGGCGAGTTCGAGGAGCGTCTGAAGTCGGTGCTCAACGAGATCAAAAGCGCGGATGGCCAGATCATCACCTTCATTGACGAGCTCCATACGATTGTCGGAGCGGGTTCGGCCGAAGGCTCGATGGATGCGGGCAATATGCTCAAGCCGATGCTGGCCCGTGGCGAGCTCAGACTGATAGGTGCCACCACGCTGGACGAATACCGCGAGAACATCGAGAAGGATCCGGCGCTTGAGCGTCGTTTCCAGCAGGTATTCGTCGGTGAACCCTCGGTCGAGGACACCGTCGCGATACTCCGTGGACTCAAACAGCGCTACGAGGCACACCATAAGGTGACCATCGGGGATGATGCCCTGGTTGCGGCCGCCACGCTCTCCAATCGTTACATCAGCGGGCGTCAGCTCCCCGACAAGGCCATAGACCTGGTCGATGAGGCCGCCGCGCATCTGCGTATGGAATTGGATTCGCAGCCGGAGGAGATCGATGAGCTGCAACGCAAGGTGACACGTTTCGAAATGGAGGAGATGCAACTCAAGAAGGCCGAGGATCCCTCATCCAAGAATCGCCTGGAGAAACTGCAGGCTGATCTTGCGGACACCCGTGAACGTCTCAGTGGTCTGAAGGCGCGCTGGGATGCCGAGAAAGCCGGGCATAACAAGGTCGGCGATCTGCGCGCGCAGCTTGATGCCAAGCGTGTGGAGGCGGACAAGGCGACCCGCGAGGGTGATCTGGAGAAAGCCTCGCGTATCCTCTATGGCGAGATTCCCACCATACAGAAGGAGCTGGCGATTGCGGAGGAGGATGCCGACAGTGAGAACGGTGCTGCCGGACAGACTCCCGATGGCGCGGATATCGCAGGGGGCGCAGCGAAGGAACCGATGGTTCCCGATCACGTCGATGCCGATTCCGTCGCTGAAATCGTGGCCGACTGGACCGGCATACCCGTTGGCAGGCTGATGCAGGGCGAGAACGAGAAACTGCTGCATATGGAGGACTTCCTCGGCAAACGCGTCATCGGCCAGCGCCAGGCGATCCGAGCCGTATCCGATGCCGTTCGCCGCTCGCGTGCCGGAATCTCCGACCCGGACAGGCCTACCGGTTCATTCATCTTCCTGGGGCCGACTGGTGTGGGTAAAACCGAGCTCGCGAAAGCGCTTGCCGACTTCCTCTTTGACGATGAGAAGGCCATGGTGCGCATCGATATGAGCGAGTACATGGAGAAGGCATCCGTGTCGCGACTGATCGGTGCGGCTCCGGGCTACATCGGTTACGAAGAGGGTGGCCAGCTGACTGAGGCGGTTCGTCGCCGTCCATACTCGGTGGTGCTGTTCGATGAGGTCGAGAAGGCCAATTCCGAGGTGTTCGACGTCCTGCTGCAGGTGCTGGACGACGGGCGTCTGACGGATGGTCAGGGCAGAACGGTCGATTTCAGGAACACGATCCTGATCATGACCTCGAACCTCGGCTCACAGTTCCTGGTGAGCGACACCTTGGACAGTGAGGCCAAGTACCGGGCGGTTATGGATGCGGTGCATGCGCAATTCAAGCCGGAGTTCATCAACCGCCTCGATGAGCTGGTCGTCTTCGATCCGCTGACGCGTGATGAGCTCGGCAGCATCGTCGATATCCAGGTCGCCCAGGTCGCCAAACGTCTGACCGATCGCCGGATAAGCCTCGACGTGACCGATGCGGCGCGAGAGTGGCTTGCCGATGCGGGCTACGATCCGGCATATGGCGCCCGTCCCTTGCGGCGTCTGGTGCAGACCGAGGTCGGCGACCAACTCGCACGCATGCTGCTCGCCGGGGGTGTGCATGATGGCGACACCGTTCTGGTTGATCAGACCGGCGGCGAACATCTGGAACTCACGGTATGGCCAACGGACACGCTGGTCGACGATGAGGCCGTCCGGCATATCACCGCCGGCGAGCCTCAGTCCCGACCGGATGATCCGCATGCCGCTGGTGATAGCGGTGCTGCCGGCACAGATGGTACGGCCGGTGCGCCCGGTGGAACGGAGCAGTCAGGTTCTGCCGGCCTGTGATGCAGGGTGCGGTGAATCGGCGATAGCCATTCGAATCAGGCGCCAATGAGTCGTGGTTCCCTGGGCTTGGCCGATGTGACGGCTGCGCCGCCGGTGATGCGAATCACCTGGTGGCGCAGCCGTCTTGCGTTAAGCACCACACACAGGGATGACAAGGCCATGGCCACGGCGGCGACGACGGGATTCAGCAACCAGCCTGTGAAGGGGTACAGCACTCCCACC
Source organism: Bifidobacterium psychraerophilum (assembly GCF_000741705.1). Taxonomy (GTDB): domain Bacteria; phylum Actinomycetota; class Actinomycetes; order Actinomycetales; family Bifidobacteriaceae; genus Bombiscardovia; species Bombiscardovia psychraerophila. The sequence goes on from NZ_JGZI01000009.1 coordinate 93,828, forward strand.
GCGAGGGCGATGGCCACCAGGTTGAATGACAGCGCCCACGCGAAGTTCTCGCGGATGTTGCGCACGGTGATATCGCATAATTGGATGGCTTTGGGTATGCCCCGCAAATCCCCGTTGACGAGCGTGACATCGGCGGACCGAAGCATCCCGTCGATTCCGGAACCGATCGCGAAGCCCAGATCAGCCTCGTTCAAGGCCGCGGCATTCTCGATGCCGTCACTCGCCAAGGCCACGAGATCGCCATCCTCCGAGACCTCCTTGAAACGCCTGATCCAGGATTCCTTGTCATCCTGACGCACTGAAGCGACCACCTCGTCAATGCCCAGGCTTTTCGCGACGCCGAGCGCCGTCTGCGCATCGCTGCTGCTCAGCAGAATGGTGTGTATGCCCGAACGACGAAGGGTGTCGACCGCATCCGCAGCGTCGCCGGACGGTTGGCCGTCACCGCCCTCGCGCTCGTCCGAGGACTGCGAATCCACCGTATGCATGGTCACGGCCTGATCGATGACCACGGTTCGTATGTGCGTCCCCTGTTGCAGGACCTGTGCGGAAGACAGCAGAATGCCGTTTGAGGCTCCAAGGCTGACCGCGGCGCTCACGGACAGAGGCGTGACCAGGCCCAATGCGCAGGGGCAGGCGATAATCAGCACGTTCACCGCGGTCACAACCGCATGTGAGAGACGGGGTTGCGGTCCGGTCACAATCCATATCGCGAAGGTCCATACCGCGATCAGCATGACCACCGGAACCAGGATGCGGGAGATGTTGTCGGTCAGACCTTGCACGGGTGCCTTGCTCCGCTGGGCGTGAGAGGCCACGTCGACGATGTTCCCCAAGGTGCTGTCGCGTCCCGCGCGCGTGCATCGCATCACGATTGTGCCGCTTACGGCCGAGGTCCCGGCGAAGACCTGGCTTCCCGATTCCCGTTTCACACCCGCCGCATTGCCGGTGATGATCGATTCATCGAGGATGGCCTCGCCTGCCGTCACGACACCATCGGCGGGTATCGACTCCCCGGCGGGAACAAGGAGCAGATCCCCTCTGGAGAGCGTGCTGGACGCCACGGTTCTGGCCAGGTCTTCGGCGCTGTCGGAATGGTCGTCAGGGAGATACCCCCGGGGCAGGATATGCGCTGTATCGGGGATGAGCCCGGCCAATTGCTGAACCGAGGTATCCGACAGCGCCCGGGCCTTGGTCTCCATAAGTCTTCCGAGCAGCACCAAGGTGATGGTTACGCCGACCGATTCGAAATATGGTTCCCGCGAGCCTTCCGGCATCAGATCGGATGCTATGCACACCGCGAGGCTGTATATATACGCCGCCCATGTTCCGATGGAGATCAGGGAGTTCATGTCGGGCGATCTGCGTGCAATGGCTGTACGGCCGATATGGTGGATCGGCCTGCCGCAATAGAACATGACCGGCGTGATCAGAATCGCCTGAAGCCAGGGACTCTGTATCCAGGCTGCCTGCAGCCATGCCGGTGATCCATCGGAGCCCAGAAGGGACAACAGGGCGAGGACGAAGACGATCGCGGTAAGCGTCGTTCCCACAATGACCAGTCTGCTGAGGCCGGCTGCCTCCTCCTGCCGGCTGCCGAACATCTCCGCATAGGCCTGGTCGGTTGAAGGATGTTGCGCATCCCCTGCGTGCCTGTCCGCATGCGCGGCGGGGGAGGGTGATGTATGTGAGGAATCCGATGCATCTGCCGGGGTGTCGGACACGTCGCTTTCGGAGAAGAAGTACCAGAGCACGAACCAGGTCACCGCTCCTGCGGCGACGATTGTGGCTCCAAGCATGAAGATATCGAATCCCATGAATGTCCTCCTTCGACTCTTTATCATCTCATTGTGCACTCTACAAGGAGCCCGGGGAATCACATTGTTACACGGAGACCACGTATTTACCGGCCATCCATCCCGAACGTCCTTCACACCTCAGCATCCGGATATGGTGCGGATGGGCCGGGGCGGCATGGGGATGCCCCGAGGTCCAGCGATGCTGATTTCATAGAACATATGTTCGACAATGCTTCATCACCTATGACCATTCTTCTGATCGTCCTCGCAATCCTGCTCGCCCCGCTCGCCGGCTATCTGCTGGGTCGTGCCTCGGCGTCGAAGTCTTCGGTCGGGCAGGATGCCGATGCGGGTGATGAATTGGCGCAGCGTTTCGAGCTTCAGCAGCAGGAACTGCAGGAGGCCAATGCCAGAGTGGTCGAATTCTCCACTCGTGCGGAGGGTCTGCAACAGCAGCTGGAATACGTCAAGGCACAGCTGACACAGTCCCAGCGGGCCGAACAGAACCGTCTTGAACACGACCAGGAGCGCACCCGACAGGAAGCGGAACAGCGCGAGCAACGGCAGCGGGCCGCGTTGCAGGAGCAAAGCAAGGTGTTGAGCGCTCTGTCACCGGTTCAGAAGAATCTTGAGGCATTGCAGCAGAAGGTCGCGCAGATCGAGGAAGGCCGCAAGCACGAGATGGGCATGCTTGGTGAGCAGCTCAAAGGTCTGGGGGAGCAGCAGACGCGTCTCGACAAGGAAACCAGCTCCTTGGCTTCGGCCCTGCGCGACAACAAGATCAGGGGCGCCTGGGGTGAGGCCCAGCTCAAGAACATCGTGGAATCAGCGGGTCTGCTTGAGCATGTCGACTTTGATACGCAGGTCGTGGTGACGGATGCGCAGGGGCATATCCAGCGCCCGGACATGATCGTGCACCTGCCGGGAGGGAAGACCATCCCGATTGACGCGAAGGCGCCGTATGCCAATTACCAGAGGGCCTGCGACATACCGGACACCGCTCCGCAGGATGAACTCGCCCGCAGGTCCGCCCTGTTGAAGGCCCATGCCAAAGATTTGCGCGAGCATGTCAAAACGCTGGGTGACAAGGCCTATTGGAACGCTTTCGAAACGGCTCCTGATTTCGTGGTGGCATTCATTCCCAACGAGTCCCTGCTGCAGGCGGCTTTGAACGCCGATCCGACATTGATGGACGACGCGTTCGCACAGAAGGTGGCGCTCACATCACCGGTCACGCTTTGGGCGGTGCTCAAATCCGTCGCGTACGCCTGGCAGCAGCAAAGCCTCACCGATGACGCCAAAACCCTGTTCACACTTTCCCGTGAACTGTATGAGCGTTTCGTGGTACTTGGCGGCCGTGCGAACGCCTTGGGCAAGGCGATCACGAAAACGGTCGGAGCATACAACCAATTCGCCTCATCTCTGGAATCCCGTGTGCTGGTAACGGCACGTAAGCTGCAGAAACTCGATCAGTCCAAAATTATCGATGAGGTTGATCTGATCGATTCCGAGCAGGCGAATATCAGAGAGCTCACCGCTCCCGAAGTCCAGGAAGGCAATCCCGAAGAGGATTCCAACCCCACCCAGTCATGATGCTGGGCATGTGGGTCGGTGCTTCTCGCCCAATCGGATGACCGCGAGTCGCTATACAGTGGTAACCATGGCATCCCAAAGCACATCAGGATCATTCAGGTCCACAGGCGCGCCGGAAGTGCGCGTTTCGCAGGAGCAGCAGGGCCTCGAGGCACTGGACACCCGGGAACAGCTCAAGCGTCTGTTGGAGCGGGAAGTGGCGAACAAGCCCTTCAGTGAACTCTCCGCAGTCACCTACCAGCATCGCGGCTCACAATTGGCCGGGCATCTGCTGCTGGACACACTTGAGGACGCGGGCTTCGGGATTGACGATTTCGATGCCGTGGGAGCGTTGACGGCAGCTTCCATCCCCCTGGCCATCTCGATGCTGCAGGCTGCGGCATCCAGAGGTCAGGATCTCGATGCCTTCGTGATGGACTTCGTGTATCCGAGCATCAAAGGCCCTTCCATACAAGGCAAAAGGGTTATCCTGCTGGACGCGTGGTTGAGTGAGAAATCCTATGTCCAGACTTCCTCACTGGTCACCTTGCGCAACGGCAACGAGCTCGGTCTCGACTTCAGCATCCTGGGCCATGAGGGTGCACAGGTGCTGGGCATCGCCGCATTGATAGGCTCCACACCATCCGTTGAGGGCATCGAGGTGGTTAATCCCCTGACTGAGGAAGGGCATATGCTGCCCTTCATCCGGGTATACGACGAGCAGGAGTTCAAGCTTGGGACGGCCCGGGAGAGCGCGGCCGGCGATGGCGATGACGGCGGTGCCAGTGGCGAGGTTGAGGAGTGAAAGAGGCCTCAGCCATAACGCAGGCTGCGATGAATTCGGGTGAACCGCATTTCCGCGTGGTCGGAGTCGGACCTTGGTCCCAGACCCACCCCGGTGAAGGGCGACCGGACGATCCATCCTCTGCGAACTATGATCCCCGATTCGATTCTGAGCTCTTGGATGAGGGCGACAGACGCAACGTGCTGGACCGTTTCCGCTACTGGAGTGTGCAGGCCATACGAGACGATCTTGACCGGCAGGGACGTCACCCCTTTGAGGTGGCCGTCGAGAACTGGACCCACGATTTCAACATCGGTTCCATCGTGAGGACGGCCAATGCCTTCGCGGCCGCCAAGGTCCATATCGTCGGACCCCATAAATGGAACCGCAAGGGTGCGCTGATGACCGAGCTGTATCAGCATGTCGAGCAGCATCCGTCGATCCAGGAGCTCTTGGAGCAGACACGGCTGGGAGATGCCCGGAATCCCGACGAGGGCCCGACACGGATTATCGCCATCGATAATGTGCCTGGTGCCGTTCCCATCGAGAGCTATGCATTCCCCGAACGTTGTCTGCTGATTTTCGGCGCCGAGGGCCCCGGTCTTTCGCAAGGGGCCCTGGATGCCGCCGATGACGTGGTCTTCATCTCCCAGTTCGGCTCGGTGCGCTCCATCAACGCGGGGGCCGCAGCGGCCATCGCGATGCACTCCTGGATTGTGCAGCACGGCTGATGACATCCGACCGCGGTCCCCGTTCCACCGGGTGACGGCATGCGCACCGGCCCGGGGCGCTTCTCCTCCCATCCCGATCGCACCGTGCAAGGATATGGTGTCATGCTCCTGGCACGGCCCTCTTCCGGGGCGCTGCATACCCGAAGCTTGGAATATGCTGATAAATTGAAGATGTGATTGAAATCGAGCATTTGAGCAAACGCTTCAACGGCAAGATGGCTGTGGACGATGTCACCTTCACGGCAGCAGATGGTAGGGTGACGGGATTTCTGGGGCCCAATGGCGCTGGTAAATCCACGACGATGCGTGCCGCACTGGGGCTGATCAAACCGAGCGGGGGTCGCGCCCTGATCGACGGGCAGCCCTTCACCTCCATGCGCGCACCGATGTCCCAGGTCGGAGCCGTTCTGGACGCGAAGTCGGCGCATAAGGGACGTTCGGCATACGCCCATCTGCTGTCCCTGGCCTTGAGCAATGCGATACCGAAGTCCCGGGTGGATGAGGTCATCGACATAACAGGTATCGCGAATGTGAAGAAACGCCGCGCAGGAGCCTTCTCGCTGGGTATGGGCCAACGTCTTTCCATAGCCGCCGCTTTGCTGGGCGACCCCCACAACCTGGTGCTGGACGAGCCCATCAACGGTCTGGACCCCGAAGGCGTGAGATGGGTGCGGGAACTTTGCCGCTATTACGCGAGTCAAGGAAGAGCTGTTCTGCTCAGCTCCCATCTGATGAGCGAAGTGGCCCTCACCGCCGATGACCTGGTGATCATCGGCCAGGGTCGTGTGTTGGAGAAGACCTCCGTCAACGCCTTCATACAGGAGCATTCCAGTTCGGCGATACGTGTGGCCACGCCGGATGGGGAGCTGCTGCAACGCTTGTTCTCCTCGATGCAGGGTACGCGGGTGGAGCCGATCGCCCCCACCTCGGTCGATCCGCAAGGCGTCCACGTATTCCATATCTGGGGAGCGACATTGGAGACGGTGGCAAGGAGTTTCGCTCAATCGAACATCGCGATATACGAGCTCGCCACCGAGCATTCCTCGCTTGAACAGGCCTATATGGAGCTGACACATGCCCATGTGGAATACGCGGCTCAGGAGCTTCCCGGGCAGCAGGTCGCCACGCCGGTGGCGGCACGAGGGGAGGACGTACGATGAGTTCGACGAACAGCGCGCAGACACAACGATCGCAGGGACATGGGTACAACACAGGCCGTCGCATGTCATCGCGGCGCATCCATCTCAGTTTTCCCGGCAGCGTCCATGCCGAAATCGTCAAGGTCCTGAGTCTTCGCTCCAGTTACATCCTGTTGGTGATCAACACCGTACTGATACCTTTGGGGACGGCCCTCGCCGCATGGAGCATCAAAACCCTGAACAGCATGGGCGAAGACGGCAAGACCTTGAGCAGACCGCGGGCTTTGGACGCCGCCGATCTATGGATGTCCGTGGGCGCATTCGTGAGCACGGCAGTGCTCGCTGTGGGCATTCTCGCCATTCTGTCCCTGACATCCGAATTCGCCAACTCCTCGATCCAAGCCTCATTGACCGCCAACCCGCGCAGGGCCATGTTCATGGGAGCCAAAACCGTGGCGGTCTCGGCATTCACCGCTGCCTCCACGCTGATCGGCATGCTGCTCGCCTGGGGTACTGCCCATATGGTGCTGGCAGGCACGACGATAACGCCCCTGTCCGATGCCCACCGTTTCGCACCATGGGTGGTCATCATCGGGGCACCGATCGCATCCGTGCTGATCGCGATCATGGCCATCGGCATCGGCGGGATCTGCCGTTCCACCGTGGGTGCCGTATTCGCCTTCATTGGCGTCATGATGATCGTCCCGCAGCTGCTCTCGGTGGCCGCACTGTTCGGCAACGGATTCCGTTGGCTGAACGTGGTGACAGCCGTGCTGCCCAACTCGCTGATGGATGGATTCCTGGGAGCCGATCTGAACACCGGTATGTTGGCCTCCACGACGAGCGCGACGTCAAGCAGCTTCGATCCGAACTGGTGGCAGAGCGCCCTTCTGCTGGCCCTGTGGTCGCTTGTGGTGTACCTCATTGGCACGGTGCTCGTCAAACGCCGGGACATCGCCTAGCATCCGCATCCTCTGATTCGAAACGGCGGGATTGGTGCTCTGATATGCCCCACCCGCCGCGAATCCCACCGCATCGCTTGATGCCCGGCCCGCTATACAGCTGTGTCACACTCGACACATATAGTGAGTGCTATGCCAACATTCACACGAGAAGAAATCGAGCATTTGGGAGACCTGGCTCGTATCGCACTCACCGATGACGAGATCACCCGACTCCAGGGCGAGCTCAATGTGATCGCGGAGTCGATTGCAAAAGTCCAGGAGGTCGCCGGTGAGGACGTGCCTCCCACGGCGAATCCCGTTCCCCTCGAAGCCTATCTGCGACCTGATGTGGCGGAGCGTCCGCTGACCCAGGAAGAGGCCTTGGCCGCGGCTCCGGCGACTGAATCCGGGATGTTCGTGGCACCGCGCATTTTGGGTGAGGAGTGAGGGAATCAATGACACAGCAAACTGAACTCGTTACACTCAGCGCCGCCCAGATGGCGGAAGCGATCAACGCAGGCGAGGTCTCAAGCCGGGAGCTTGTGGAGGCGCAACTCGCTGCCATCGATGCGGCCGAGCCGAGCATTCAGGCCTTCCTTCAGGTATCCCGTGATCAGGCCCTGCAACAGGCTGATGATTTCGATGCGCGACGCCAATCCGGTGACGTGGATGGGCTGCCCGAGTTGGCCGGCGTCCCGATCGCCGTCAAGGACATGATTGTGACGAAGGGCATTGCGACCACCGCGGCATCGAAGATCCTGGAAGGTTGGATTCCTCCTTACGACGCGACCGTGGTGCGCAAACTGAAGCATGCGGGAATGCCGATTCTCGGCAAGACCAATCTCGATGAGTTCGCCCAGGGCTCGTCAACCGAGCACAGCGCTTACCAGACCACGCACAACCCATGGGACACCAGCCGTGTGCCGGGCGGTTCAGGTGGCGGTTCCGCCTCCGCAGTGGCCGCCTTCGAGGCGCCTTTGGCCCTCGGCACCGACACCGGCGGTTCCATCCGTCAGCCAGGTGCTTTGACGGGAACGGTCGGTGTGAAGCCCACCTATGGTGGTGTCTCACGGTTCGGAGCCATCGCGATGGCTTCCTCGCTCGATCAGATAGGACCAGTTTCACGCACCGTTCTCGATGCGGCATTGCTGCATGAGGTCATCGGTGGATATGACGAGCGTGACTCCACATCGATCCCCAAGCCACTCGGGAAGCTGGCTGATGCCGCTCGTGAAGGCCAGCGACAGGATCTGCATGGCATGCGTGTCGGTCTGGTCAAGGAAATCGGCGGTGAGGGCTTCCAACCTGGCGTCGAGGCTCGTTTCCGTGAAGCGGTCAGTGCCCTTGAGGCGATGGGCGCGGAGGTCGTTGAAGTCTCATGTCCTCATTTCTCGTACTCGCTTGGCGCGTACTACATCATCATGCCTTCCGAGGTCTCTAGCAATCTCGCACGCTACGATGGCATGCGCTATGGTCTGCGCGTGATGCCACCGGAAGGCAAGGCGCAAACGGCGGCCAACATGATGGCAGCCACCCGTGAACAGGGCTTCGGCGATGAGGTCAAGCGTCGCATCATCCTCGGCACCTACGCCCTTTCAGCGGGATACTACGATGCTTGGTATGGTTCGGCGCAGAAGGTGCGCACGCTGATCATCCGCGACTTCGCCCAGGCATTCGAGCAGGTTGACGTGCTGGTCTCCCCGACGAGCCCGAGCACGGCATTCAAATTCGGCGAGAAAATGGATGACCCTCTGACGATGTATCTCAACGATGTGGCCACCATCCCCGCGAATCTCGCAGGCGTCCCTGCCATGTCCATACCTGCAGGCCTCAGCGATGACGGTCTGCCCGTAGGCTTCCAGTTCTTCGCACCCCAGATGAAGGATGAAGTGATGTACAAGCCTGCGGCGGCACTGGAGGCCGCACTGCTCGAACAGCAGCATGGTCCGATCTGGCAGTCCATGAACACCCCTTGGCTTGATGGCCTGAACAAGTAAGCATCGGAAGGATTACATTCGATATGGCTGATAAATTGATGAAGTACGCCGATGCCGTCTCCAAGTTCGACCCGGTTTTCGGTCTTGAGGTCCATGTGGAGCTCAGCACGAACACGAAACTGTTCTGCCCTGCGCACATTGAATTCGGCGGCGAACCGAACTCGCAGCTCACCCCGGTCTCCCTTGGTCTGCCCGGCAGCCTGCCGGTGGTGAACAAAACCGCGATCGACTACGCGGTCAAGCTGGGCTTGGCATTGCACTGCGAGATCGCGGAATGGAGCCAGTTCGCCCGCAAGAACTACTTCTACCCGGATATGCCCCGCGACTATCAGATCTCCCAGTATGACAAGCCACTGAACGGCAACGGCTATCTGGATGTGGAACTGGATGACGGTGAGATCTTCCGCGTGCAGATCGAACGTGCCCACGTCGAGGATGATGCAGGGAAGAACACCCATGTCGGTGGTGCGGACGGCCGCATCGAGGGCGCCGACCATTCATTGTGCGATTACAACCGCGCAGGGGTGCCCCTGGTTGAAATCGTGACCAAGCCAGTCGAGGGCGCCGGTGAACGCGCCCCGGAAATAGCCGGTGCATATGTGCGCGCCATACGCGATATCGTCAAGGCCCTGAACATCTCACACGCCCGCATGGAGCAGGGCAATATGAGGGCCGATGTCAACGTCTCGCTGCGCAGGAACGAGGGCGATCCTCTGGGAACCCGCTCGGAGACCAAGAACGTGAACACCTTCAAGGGCATCGAGAAGACGATGGCCTACGAGATTCGCAGACAGGCCGCCATTCTCGATGCAGGTGGCGAAATTCTTCAGGAGACGCGCCACTGGGATGAGTCGTCACAGAGCACGGCCGGTGGCCGCGTGAAGTCCGACGCCGATGATTACCGTTATTTCCCCGATCCCGATCTGGTCATGGTGCATGTCACCAGCGACCACATCGAGGAGCTGGCCAAGCAGATGCCCGAGATGCCACGCGAGCGTCGTGCCAGGTTGAAGTCCGAATGGGGATTCTCCGATCTGGAGATGAGGGATGCGGTCAATGCCGATGCCCTCGATCTGATCGAAGCCACGGTCCAGGCAGGTGCCAAAGCCTCGGGTGCGCGCAAATGGTGGATGGGAGAATTGTCCCGCGAAGCCAATGCCAGGGATCTGACCCTTGCCGAGTTGCCGATCACCCCGGAGGATGTGGCTCAGGTGGAGGCGCTGATCGCCAAGGGCTCCTTGAACGACAAACTCGCCAAGCAGACCGTATCCGGTGTGCTCGCCGGTGAGGGAACCCCTGAGGAGGTCGTGAGCAAGCACGGCTATCAGGTGGTTTCCGATGATGGTGCGTTGCTCGCGGCGATCGACGAAGCCTTCGCCGCCAACCCGGATATCGTCGAAAAGCTCAAAGCGGGCAATATGAAGCCGATGGGTGCGATCATCGGTTCGGTGATGAAGGCGACGCATGGTCAGGCCGATGCGAAGGCGGTACGCAGCATCGTTTCGGAAAAAATCGCATCGCTCTGATGTACACTGTGATGCGCGCGATTCCATCGAGACGTAAAATTCTTGAGTGGTTTCCAAGTCACTAGCAACTACGAAGGCGGCACATGGTACAAGCCAACGAGGTCACAGGGCCGGAGTCGGAACAGACCAGGGAGCTTCCGGAGCGTCTGATCATTCCTGAGATCAAAGGGGAGATGGTTCATCTGCGCCCGGCAGGTCTTGACGACCTGGCGTATATGGATCAGCTTGAAGCCTTCTACAATGCTTCGGGCATCACAGGCAAGGGCCCCCAGGCGGAACGGGCCGTTGTGCACACCTGGGTGCGTCGTTCGGTCGCATGGAGTTGGGGGCAAACCGCCGGCGAATCCGGTGTGGGTGATCCCGAATCCCGCAGGACGGTGGCATGGGCGATGCTCGCCAGCTCCGAGGCGAACGATGATGCCGCCGATTCCGCGGACACGGATGGCGATGCCATCATCGGCATGATTTTCCTGATCGACATCGACGGTTGGGCCCGCTCGGCGCGCATACAGGTGGTGCTGGGCAAGAACTACCGTGGCCGTGGGTATTCACGTGACGCCATGCCTCGTGTGATGACATACGGTTTTGCCCCCGAGCCGGCCGGACTCGGCCTGCACCGTATCTGGGTCAGCGTGCCCGAGAAGAACACGCGTTCAACCTCGGTCTACCAGTCGCTCGGATTCGTGCCGCAGGGAACGTCACGTGACGCCTTGTGGGATGCCGAGAACGGGAAGTACCAGGATCTTATCGTCATGGACACGCTCGTCGATGAGTACGACCCGATCCAGTCGCTTGATGCATTCGGAATGCATGTGATCGAGGATAACCCGGGTGTGCGCGAGGCCCTGAGTGCCAAAGAGCATTCCCTGGCTCTGAGACTGAACGGCGAAGGGCTTCGTGGGGCGCATGCCAACGGCGTGCATGCCGATGCCGATCGTAAGGGGAAGAAGCCCTCCGGACAGGGTTCCGCCGACCGATCCGATCCCCGATCCTCGTCAGCGCATGATGCAGACGAAGCTCTCTCCGAGGCCGCAGCCTCCGAAGAGGTCGCCAGGCTGCAGCGGGCCGGGCATGAGGCCGCAGGCCGTGCGGATACCGAGAACAGCTCCCAGGAGGAACATCCCGACGACCAGGCGGATTGGCCATACAACCAGAGCAGCCGCAAGACTTCCAAGCGCGCATGGTGGAGGAATATCGGCCGTGGACGCAGCCGTACGGATGAAGGTCAAAAGGACTGAAGCAATGAGTGCTGAAGATTTGGATAACTACGAGACCGACGCGGAGTTGGCGCTGTACCGCGAGTATCGCGATGTAATCAAGCTGTTCACCTATGTGGTTGAAACGGAACGCAGATTCTATCTGGCGAACAAGGTGGATTTCAATGTCCGCAGCGCAGGTCAGGATGTCTATTTCGACGTTCGGTTGACGGATGCCTGGGTCTGGGATGTGTATCGGCCCAGTCGTTTCGTGAAGAATGTCCGCATTGTCACATTCAAGGATGTCAATGTGGAAGAGGTTCAGAAATCGGATATCGATATCCCCGATTCCATGGAGTGATGGGCCTGCAAGGGAAACCTCCGCGACGGCGCGGGCGTATTGTTGTGTGAGGGAATATTGGGCATTGCCTGCCGCCATCCATGATGCGGCGCTGCTCATATAGACTGAGGAAGATTATCTGCGTGCAGGAGGTTAAGGTGACGAATAAGCAATCCGTTGTAATCATCGGCGGTGGACCGGCTGGTCTGACGGCGGCATGGGAGCTCGCCAAAGACGGCGGCAGTGAACGATACGATGTGACCGTGCTGGAAGCCACCAAGCAGTTCGGTGGTATTTCGCGCACCGTCAAACACAACGGCAACCGGATGGATATCGGTGGGCACCGTTTCTTCTCCAAGGACGACAGGATCATGGACTGGTGGAAGAACGTCCTTCCGCTGCAGGGTGCGCCTTCGTACGACGACAAGAAACTCGGACGTCACCATGATCTGGAGCCCGGTGGTCCGGATCCGGAGAAAACAGACAAGGTGCTGCTTAAGCGACACCGTGTATCGAGGATCTACTGGAACCATCATTTCTTTGATTATCCGATCTCACTGTCCTGGAACACTTTGAAGGCGCTTGGCTTCAGGTTGACGATGGTCGCCGGATTCAGCTACCTCAAATCGGTGTTCCACAAGCTGCCCGAAGACAATCTGGAGAACTTCTACATCAATCGTTTCGGACGGAAGCTGTACTCGATGTTCTTTGCCGGGTACACCGAGAAACTCTGGGGCAGAGCCCCGAAGGAGATCAGTGCGGACTGGGGTGCGCAGAGGGTCAAAGGCCTGAGCATCATGGGCGTGCTGAAGAACGCCGTGCAGAAGATGCTGCCGAAGAAACGTGACTCGCATGAGGTGGAGACGAGTCTCATCGAAGAGTTCTGGTACCCGAAGCTGGGGCCGGGGCAACTCTGGGAGACCGTGGAGGCCAACTGCCGCGAGGTCGGCGTGCATGTCATCACCGATGCCAAAGTGGTCGAACTGGATCAGCGGGATGGCCGTCTTTCCTCCGTGGTCTACCTCGATGCCGAAGGCAAGAAGGTCTCGCTTGAGGCCGATGAGGTCATATCCTCGATGCCGATCAAGGATCTCGTCAACGCGGTCAAGGCTTCCCCCCAATCAGCTCCGAAGGATATGGCGGAGATCGCCAATGGTCTGCCGTACCGTGACTTCGTGACCGTGGGGCTGCTCGTCAAGAAACTGCGCATCCGCAACACCACGGACACCCCTACGCTGGGTAATCCGCCGATCGTCCCCGATTGCTGGATCTACGTTCAGGATCCGGGATTCAAGGTCGGCCGTCTGCAGATGTTCAACAACTGGAGTCCGTATCTCGTCAAGGATGTTGATGACACGGTCTGGATCGGTCTTGAGTACTTCTGTGAGGAAGGCGATGACTTCTGGAACCTCAGCGATGAGAAGGCTACGGCATTCGCCGTCGACGAGTTGACCCGCATGGGGATCATCAACGGTCCGCAGGATGTGATGGATTCGCATCGTGAGCGGGTCCCCAAGGCCTACCCGGCATACTTCGACACCTACGACCGTATGCCCGAGCTGGTCGAATGGCTTGACTCCTTCGGCAATCTGTACTGCGTCGGGCGCAACGGGCAGCACCACTACAACAACCAGGACCATTCGATGGCCACTTCAATGGAGGCTGTCGATAACATTCGCACCGGAAGAACATCGAAGACGAATGTCTGGAATGTCAACACCGAGAAGAGCTACCACGAGGAGAAGTAGGTAGCGGTCAGCAGGTAGATCCAAGCGGGATTCCGCCGCGCATCCCATCGGGCCTTCGGCCCGCACCGACGCGGCATGTGATATGACGGCGGTTGCCCATCATTGCCGAGAGGCTGATGGGCAACCGCCGTCATTGTGCATCGGTCCGGATGCGTCTTGCGGGGACTGGCGGCCGAATCGATGCGCTCGGACGGGAACCGAACTGGACATGCTTCTGGCGTTTCGTTTTGCATGATGTGCGCTGCCGTTGTAAGGTATTGGAAGTTCGGAATGCTGAGACAGCTTCGGACTTCCAATATGCGGATATTCCGCCATTATTCTCTAGCCACGTCAGACTATGTGTCGACGAAGCGGTAGGAAAGGCATAATTACTGTGGCAACAAGCCAAAAACTTACTGAGATGAAACTGCCTGAGCTCAAGGAGCTCGCCAAGCAGCTGGGTCTGCGGGGCACCTCCACGATGCGTAAGCCCGCTCTGATAGCGACCATTGAAGCTGCACGTTCCGGCGGTGCTGCACCCGCCGGCGTGACCGTACGGACGGTAAACGCCAGCCAGCAGCCCGATGATTCCTCAAACAAGCAGGACATCGACGAGCAGGCATCGAAATCCGAGCAGCATGCAGAGGAACAGTCGGATTCATCCAGCGATCCTTTTGCGGTCTCGGACATCGTCAAAGGCGATGCGGGCAGTGCCCCGACCAAGAAGGCCACGCATGAGCGGCACACCGTCGAAGAAGAGGAGCCGTTGCAGCTGCCACGACGCAGGCGCAACCGTGCTCAACCCGCACATGACGAGACGGCCGAGCACGGTGCGGTCCGCGATCTTGATGACATCCTGGCGGTTCTGCCCAACCGCAATGAGCGCAGCCAGCAGCACTCCGCCGATACGGAGGGTGCGGGCGAGGAGCGCGAATTCGTACGTCGCGGGCGACGTGATCGCGGGGATCGCAACAACGAGCGCGGTGGCCGCGGTGAACGTAACAGTGACCGCAACAACGAGCGCAACAATGACCGCGGCGAGCGTGGCGACAGAGGCAGCGAGCGCAACGGCAGGAATGATCGTGGCGACCGCAATGACCGCAATAATGAGCGCAACAGCGAACGCCGCAACCGTAACCGTCGTGACCGCTCGGGGGAATACGAGTCCAGGGAAGAGGACCGTCGTGACGATTCCCAGCAGGAGGATCTGGTTCCTGTGGCGGGCATCGTTGATGTGCTGGATTCCTACGCATTCATCAGGACTTCGGGCTATCTTCCCGGTCCGAATGACGTGTACGTCTCGATGGGGCAGGTCCGCAAGTACGCCTTGCGCAAGGGTGACGCCGTTCATGGCGCGATTCGCCCACCGCGCGAGGGAGACAGGCGCAATCAGCGCCAGAAGTTCGTACCGCTGCAATCCATCGACTCCGTCAATGGCATGAGCGTCGACGATGCTGCCGGCAGGGCGCACTTCAACAAGCTCACCCCGCTCTACCCGCAGGATCGTCTACGCATGGAGACGCAACCCAATAAGATCACCGGTCGTTTGATCGATATCATCTCGCCGATCGGCAAGGGTCAGCGTGGTTTGATCGTGTCCCCTCCGAAGGCGGGCAAGACCATCACGCTGCAGAACATCGCCAACTCCATTTCGACGAATAACCCCGAGGTCCATCTGATGGTGGTCCTGGTGGATGAGCGCCCGGAGGAAGTCACCGATATGGAGCGCACCGTCCAGGGAGAAGTCATCTCATCGACCTTCGACCGTCCTGCTTCCGACCACACCACGGTCGCCGAGCTGGCGATCGAACGTGCGAAGCGCCTGGTCGAACTGGGCCAGGATGTCGTGGTTCTGCTTGATTCGATGACCCGTCTCGCACGTGCTTACAACATCGCCGCCCCGGCTTCAGGACGTATCCTGTCCGGTGGTGTGGATGCCCAGGCGCTGTATCCGCCGAAGAAGTTCTTCGGCGCCGCCCGGAACATCGAGAACGGCGGATCGCTGACGATTATCGCCTCCGCTTTGGTGGAGACCGGCTCCAAGATGGACGAGGTCATATTCGAGGAGTTCAAGGGAACCGGCAATATGGAATTGCGTCTCTCCCGCGAGCTGGCCGACAAGAGGCTCTTCCCCGCGATCGACATCATCTCCTCCGGCACGCGCCGGGAGGAGCTCATCACGCCTCCGGAGGAGCTGGCCGTGGTCTACCGCCTGCGTCGCGCCTTCGGTGGCATGGAGCCTGAGCAGGCCTACCAGACCTTGGTCCCGCGTCTGAAGAAGACCGCCACCAACCGTGATTTTCTGGCCGCGATCACATCCACGATGCCTCAGATGAAGCAGTAGATCAGCGATCTCGGGTGCCCGGCGCCGACAGGCATCAGGCACCCGAGATCGAATCACCCATGCATCGCTTCCATCCAGCGGAGTCATCCGCAGGGCTGTCATGATGTTCATTGCCGGTGTCGTCTCATTTTCCTTGATTGTTCTGGTTGTATTCTAGAAATCATGAAAGATGAAGACGACACCGGCAATTGGCTTCGGCCACAGGACAGCACCGAGGGGTCCGAAGAGGCCTCCACCACGATAGATGCACAGGCCGCGGACGGTAATCCGGAAATAGCGCGCTATGTTCAACAGATAGAAGCCCTGCGGCAATCCATAGACAATGTCGACACCGCGATCGTCTCACTGCTGGCCGAACGCTTCAAATACACATCCCGTGTGGGAGTGCTCAAGGCCCACGCAGGATTCGAACCCGCAGACTATCAGCGTGAGCACGCCCAGATCCAACGTCTCCATCGCATCGCCGAAGATGCGGGCCTTGATACGGATATTGCGGAGATGTACAGGGAATTCGTCGTCACCGAAACGAAAAAACGTCATAGAAGAATAGCCCAGGCCGGTGGCGACCCGGGTGTGCTCGATGTCTTCGCCTGAGCGGAGGGGCCACCGAGGCGAGAGGCCTCCTGCCTGTCAATGTTGACGGCAGGAGGCCTCTCGATATTGAGCTGAGTCACCAAGCGGCGCTCAGCGTGCCCCGGTACGGGCCGGTCGCTGTTTCAGTGCTTCGGCTTTTTCGCCGGGGGTTCGCCGAGTTCGCTGTCGCGGACGGTTATGACTGCCTCGTCTTCGCCGTCAGCACCCGTATTCGCGGCTGCCTCGGCGATGTTCAGCGCGCCGGTGACCCGCCCCGCCTCGGCGATGTCCCCGAGTGAATCACGAATCGCCGCCATGGCGGCCTCCGGAACGCTGAGTGTGGCCTGCAGCACGGGGGTTTTCATCGAGACCTTGGCTTCGGATTTGATTTTGCGTATCTCCGCCAAGGCCTGTCCGGCCCAGTCAAGGGTTTTCGGATCGGTACCCTCAGCGGCTTGGGCATACACACCGGGAAGCGGCCAGGCCGAACGATGCACTGACCCCTCTCCTTGATGCATCCACCCCCAGATCTCTTCGCAGGCGAAAGGCAGATAGGGTGCCAAAAGGCGTGCAAAGGCATCCAGGACGAGCCCCAGTGTCGTACGCGCGGAATTGACGGCATGGTCGGAAGGGACCTGTCCTGAGGCGTCTGCCGTGCCGTAAGCCCGGTTCTTCGCGAGCTCGATGTAGTCATCGCAGAAATCCCAGAAGAAGCTCTCGATGCTTTCCAGGGCCTTGGAATGCTCATATGACTCAAGGCTCTTCGTGGCCTGGGTGATGACCTCGGCCAGGCGAGCCAAGACCGAACGATCGAGTGCTTCGCTCACATCCGCCGGATCCCAGTCGATCTGCGCCGCCGAAGCGACATGATGGTTCTCGTCCTCGCGGCCGATGGCCAAAGCGAATTTCGTGGCATTGAGCAATTTGATGGCCAGGCGTCGGCCGATCTTCATCTGACCTTCGTCATACGTGGCGTCAAGCCCGAGCTTCGCCGATGACGCCCAGTAGCGCACGGCATCGGCACCGAATTTGGCGATCGGCTCATTCGGCACGACCACATTGCCCTTTGACTTGCTCATCTTCTTGTGGTCGGGGTCAAGGATCCAGCCCGAGAGCGCCGTATGCGACCAGGGGAGGCATCCGTTCTCAAGGTGAGCGCGCGCCACCGAGCTGAAGAGCCAGGTGCGGATGATGTCCTGTCCTTGGGGCCTGAGATCCATCGGGAAGGTGGCCTTGTGCAAGGCCTCGTTCTCTTCGCCCGGCTCGCCCCAGCGCGTGACGATCTGGGGGGTCAATGAGCTGGTCGCCCAGGTGTCCATGATGTCACGCTCCGCGGTGAAGCCCTCGGGCTGGTCGCGCTGCGACTCATCGAAGCCTTCCGGCACATCGGTGGTGGGATCTATGGGCAGTTGCTCTTCCTTCGGCGTGATGGGCCTCGTGAAATCGGCATTGCCCTGCCCATCCACCTGATACCACAGAGGGAATGGGACACCGAAGAAGCGTTGGCGTGAGATCAGCCAATCGCCGTTGAGTCCATGCACCCAGTTGTCGTAGCGGACGCGCATGAAGTCGGGATGGAAGTTCAGTTCCTCGCCACGCTTGATGAGCTGTGCGTTCAGAGCCGCATCGGTGCCGCCGTTGCGTAGGTACCATTGGCGTGACGTGACGATTTCGAGGGGCTTGTCGCCCTTTTCGTAGAAATTCGTCATACGCTTCGTCGGTGTGGGTTCACCATCGAGATCGCCCGCTTCACGCAGCGCGTCCACGATGATCTTGCGCGCGGTGAACACTGTTTTGCCTTCGGTCTCTTCGAAGAGGGCACGTCCCGCCTCATCGGTGATCCAGTCGGGCACATCCATGATGATGCGACCGTTGCGTTGAATGATCGAACGAGTGGGGAGATGCAGCTCACGCCACCATTGCACATCGGTGATGTCACCGAAGGTGCAGCACATGGCGATGCCGGCGCCCTTCTCCATCTCGGCTGCGGGATGGGCCAGGATCGGGACCTCCACGTGGAACAGCGGGGAGTAGACCTTCTCCCCGAAGTGCTCCTTGTAGCGTTCATCGTCGGGATGGGCGATCAGCGCACCGCATGCGGCCAACAGTTCAGGTCTCGTCGTCTCTATGTAGAGCGGTGTCCCGTCCGCGAAGCGGAACGCTATCTTGTGGTAGAAGCCGGGGTATTCGCGTGATTCCAACTCCGCCTGCGCAACGGCCGTCTGGAAGGTGACGTCCCATAGTCCCGGAGCTTCCTGCTGGTAGGCCTCGCCGCGTGACAGATTGCGCAGGAAGGCCTTCTGGGCCACGCGACGGGGATGCTCACCGATCGTGTGGTAGGTCTGGGTCCAATCCACCGAGAGCCCCAATGACTTCCACAAGGCCTCGAAGAGTTTCTCGTCCTCGCCGGTGAGGCGCTCGCACAATTCGATGAAGTTCTGGCGTGAAACAGGAACCTGATCGCGGGCTTCCACCTTCTTGCCCTCGGTGCCTTCGAATGGGGGTTTGAAATCGGGGTCGTATTTGAGCGAGGTGTCGACACGCACCCCGTAGTAGTTCTGCACGCGGCGTTCCGTCGGCAGGCCGTTGTCATCCCATCCCATCGGATAGAAGACGTCGAAGCCCTGCATGCGCTTGAAACGTGCCATCACATCCGTATGGGTGTATGAGAACACATGGCCTACATGCAGATGACCGGAAACCGTTGGGGGAGGGGTGTCGATCGAATATACGCCGCTGCGTTCGGTGGTGTGCCGGAAACGGTAGGTTCCCGAGTCCTCCCACTGCTTGCACCACTTGTCTTCCAATCCGTCCACGCCCACATGGTCGGGCAGCGCAGTCAGGTTGGCATGTATGCTATCTGTGTTCTCGCTCATAGGGCATAAGTTTATGAATCCAGCGTGACATGTGGGGCTTGCGGCCTCACCATGTATCCGGGTCCACCCTGCGGATCTTCACTGTGATGAGATATTCCACAGCGGAAGGTAGCTGTCCGTCATATTGCTGGGCATGCCGCTTATCTTCCTCACCGAGGCGGTCACCGGCACTTTCATGAACAGCCAGTCCGCCGGTGCCTCCTGGGCGACGGTTCTGGCATAGGATTTGAGCGCGGCCGTGTATGCCTCGTCGCTGGTGGAGGCCTGGGCCTTCTTGTAGGACTCCTGGGCGGTGGGGCTGTCGTATTTGGTGATGGTGTCGGAAGGATTGGCGAAGCTCCCGGCATCCGTGCCTGAGGACATCGTGATGAGGGTCATATCAAAAGCCCGCTGGGATTCCACGGTCTGTTTCCAATCGGCTTCGCTGATCATGCTCACCGTCACCGGGATGCCTCCTTTGGCGAGCTGCTCCTTGATGAGCTGCCCGAGCTGCGCACCATAGGATTCGGGGTATATGAAGCGCAGACTGCCGCCATAATATGACGGTGGGAAGTATGAGGCCAAGGACGTTCCCTTGGCCGGATCCAAAGGAAAGAGTCCGGTCAGGTCTTCGTATCCGGCGTCCAAGGGTGTGAAAGGTCCTCCGATGGCCGCACCCAAGCCCTGTTGCGCCTTGACGATCCCATCGCTGTCGATCAGGTATCTGATGGCCTGGCGAAGACGCTGATCGGAGAGCACCGAAGCGGTGTCCGTGTTGAAGGCCAGCACTACCGAGTCCTGGCTGACGCCTTTGCCTACCGTGAGGGATGTATTGTTCTCCGCCTTCTGCAGGCCGCCCGCATCGAGTCCTGTGGCAGCGTCGAGCTCTCCGGATTCCAAGGCCTTGGACATCGTCGAGGCCGAGCCGAAGTAGCGCAGGGTCACCGATTCCACCTTCGCCTGGCTGCCCCAATACCGCTGGTTCCTGATAAGCTTGAGGCTTTCGCCATTGCGCCAGTCCGCGACCTGATACGGCCCGGAACCCGCTGCCTGCGTGGAATAGTTGATCTTGGCCTGTTCATCGTAAACGATCCCGGCACGTCCGGAAAGCGTCCGCAACAGTGCGGGGTCAGGGGATTTGAGTGTTATCCGCACGGTGTCCGCAGCGGTGGCATCGACCGAAGCCAGTAATGTCAGGTCATCCGCACCTGCATACTGCTTGGTGATCGTCTGTTGCAACGACCACACCACATCCTCGGAGTCGAGCACATGCCCGTTGCTGAAGTGCATGCCGTCGTTGAGATGGAAGGTATAGGTCAAGGCATCCTTGGATATGTCCCATGAACGCGCGATACCGGGTGCCGGCGCATTGTCGGCGTTCTTGCCCACGATGGTCTGATAGACATTGCCGAGCAGCGCCTGGGTGACGGCATCGTTGTCCTCACTGCGGATATCGAGGGATTTCGGTGGGGTGACGGCACCGATGGTGATGCCGGCCTGGGACACCACGGTGTTGTTCGGCAGCAGGCTCCGGTGATTCAGCAAGGACCATCCCACCCAGGCGACTGCGCTGAGCAGCACAAGCGCCACAAGGAATATGATGCCGGACTTCCATGAGCCCCGTTCGTTCCTCTCCATAGCCTCCGAGTCTATAACCTGGGGCTGTCTTCACACGGCGCTCTCAGCGGGTGGGGGTGATCTCCGCGCTCGGGCAGCTTTCGGCCAGAGGGCAGCGGTTGCATTCGGGTTTGCGCGCATGGCAGATGTCACGTCCGTGGAGGATCAGACGATGTGAGAGATCGGTCCATTCCTCGGGTGGGAAGCAGGCCGTGATCTCTTTTTCGATATGTGCGGGATCGGGATGCGGGGCATGCCAATCCGTGCGCCATCGCAGTCTTCCGCTGACACGGATGACGTGGGTGTCCACAGGGAATCCCGGGATGCCGAAGGCGTTGCCGAGTACGACGTTGGCGGTTTTCCTGCCGACGCCCGGCAGACTGGTGAGCTCCTGCATCGTGCGCGGGACCTCGCCGCCGAAACGTTGTTCGAGTGCGGATCCCAGTCCGATCAGATGCCGTGCCTTGGCATGGTAGAAGCCGGTCGAATGGATGATGTCCTCCAATTCGGTGGGATTCGCCCGGGCCAGGTCGGCGGCGGTGGGATAGGTGTCGAAGAGTTCGGGCGTGACCATATTGACGCGCACATCGGTCGTCTGGGCGCTGAGCACAGTGGCGACGAGCAGCTGCAATGGGGTCGAGAAATTCAATGCCGATCGGGGAGCCGGATACATCAGGCACAGTTTGGCATACTCCTCATGCATGCGTGCCAGCCGATGGGATTTCGATTCTCTGACCAAAACCAGCCCCGCTTATTCCCCGTCGACCGGGATGTCGTCAGGCAGCGATGCAATCGCCTGCGCCCGGGCGACATCGTCCTGAAGTTCACCTTCCGGAGGGTCGAAACGGTAGCCGACATTGCGCACGGTGCCGATGAGGTGTTCGTATTCCCCACCGAGTTTGGCGCGCAGGCGCCTGATGTGCACATCCACCGTGCGGGTGCCGCCGTAGTAGTCGTATCCCCAAACCTCCTGCAGCAGCTGAGCCCGGGTGAACACCCGCCCCGGGTGCTGGACGAGGTACTTCAGCAGCTCGAATTCCTTATAGGCCAGATCGATCGGACGCCCATGCAGGCTTGCGGTGTAGCCGTTGGTATCCACCAGCAGGTCGCCGGACCTGATCTGTCCGTCTATCCCCTCGATCTTCGCCCCGGTGGGGGCTGAAGTGTCCGCAACGGAATTGCCCCGTTCGGATACCAGTCGCAAGCGGGCCTCGACCTCCGCGGGGGAGGCCGAGGACACGACCACATCGCTGATGCCCCATTGGGAATTCACCACGGTGAATCCGCCTTCGGTCAGTACCAGCACGATCGGAGTGGAGAGTCCTGAAGCATGGATCAGACGGCACAATGTTTTGGCGGTAGCCAAATCATCTCTGGCATCCAGGAACAGAATCGTGTTCTCCGGCATCTTCACCAGTGAGGCGGCATCCATCGGCAATACCCGAACACGGTGGGAAAGCAGCGCAAGCGAAGGCAACACGGTTGCAGGATCACCCGCAAACGTCATCAACGTCAAGTCGGTCACGCCGGTTCCCCTTTGATCTTAAGGATGGATTGCTGTTGAACGATTGTGTTTCATTGTACAGTCGCAGCAACAATTGCTTTATTTTGTAATAGGTGTGGTGGACACTTCGCGCTAGATTGGAGTCCTACGCAACTCGTGTGACCATCGCGGGGGAAGCAATCGAGGAATCGAAGGGTGCGGTTATGAGTGGAGAAGAGGTACGCGAGAGGGATGTTCGTACTCCTCGCAGCGCAAAAGGAGTGGTCATCACCCAACTCGTCGCGTATGCGGCGCTCCTGATCGTTGCGGCGTTGGTCTCCATATGGCCATCCGATCCGGTCCTTATCGTATGGACGATCCTGGTCGCCGTCACGGGGCTGGGAGCCTTGCTGCGCTGGTGGCCTTTCGATGACACCTTCAGGACGAGTGTCGTCGAGCGCATGGTTTCGGGCCTTGCGGGCATATGCGCGTTCGTGGCAGCGGGAATGGTCGTTCCCCATCTCGTCCGGGATCCGGGAGCCGCCACCTCAAGGGCCTCCATCACTTCGTGGGCGGTTGTCTTCGGCATACTCGTGACCGTTCTGGTGATCGTCGGATTCATAACGCAGATGTTGCGCACGGTGCGCTCCCATCTCATCAGATCGTTGTCGCATGCCGTTTTCGGCGGCATCGCATGCGTATCGGCCGCAGGATGGTGCTTCCTTCCGGTCTTCATCGCGATAGCCCTGACGTCGGGCGGCGGGAAGCATGTCGCAGGTGTGGTCATCGTGATGGCGGTTGTGCTGCTGATTCTGCTGTCCTTGGGGGCTGCTGCCGCATCCTGGTGGCGTGAGGGAGCCGAGGACGGTTCACACGACTATATAGGGGTGGCTCTCCTGCCGGTGATGATCGGTGGCATCGCCATGTATATGGCAACCCTGGCCATGTATTTCCTCATCTTCTGACGATCGGTCCTTCTCTTCGCTGGGATGGTCCGGGATCCTCGGCTCAGGCGGCAACGCACACCAGGGCAAGGCATGGGGAGGTATGCGGCCGAGCATACAGGAGCGGCGGGGAGGTTGCACGGTAATCACCGTCGTGCAACCTCGCCGCCGCTCCTGTATGTCCTGTGTCTCTACCGTTCGGACTCGGCCAGACGCTCCACGGCCTTCACGATTTCCTTCTTCGCGGCTTCGGCATCGGTCCAGAAATCACCTGGCTGCACTTCCTTGCCCGGTTCAAGAGCCTTGTACTGCTCGAAGAAGTGCTTGATTTCAGCCTTGTGGAAATCAGAGACATCGGAGACGTCCTTGATGTCGTCAAAACGGACATCAGCCGGGACGCAGAGCACCTTGTCGTCCCCACCCGCCTCATCGACCATATGGTACAGGCCGACGGCGCGGCATTCGATGATGCAGCCCGGGAACACCGAATTCGGAATCATGACGAGAGCATCCAAGGGATCCCCGTCCTCGCCGAGCGTGCCCTCGATGTATCCGTAATCATCGGGGTAGCCCATTGAGGTGAACAGGGTGCGGTCGAGTTTGATGCGGCCTGATTCATGATCCACCTCGTACTTGTTGCGTGAACCGCGTGGGATCTCAACGACCACATCGAATGTTTCTGCCATGTCGTCTCCTTGCTAATAGTCAATGAGTGCCTTACGGCAACCACAATACCCGTTGCGGGCGAAAGCCTCAGGTGCGTGCCTTCACCCCGTCGTCCTCCCGGATCGCATGACGCGGCGACTATGAAGGCCGGACGGTGAGGACGTGGGCCACATCCGCCCAAGGGGCCAAAGACACGTAGTCATCCCCCGTCCAGCTGAAATCGCGTCCGCTCAATTCGTCATGCACATCGAGGCTCTGTCCGGGGTCGAATCCGAAATCGGCGGGATCGAAATGCACACCGGAGGAGTGGGCGTTATGGCCGTCGAGATTGACCACGACGAAGAGGGTGTCGTCGCGGCCGTTCTCGGTGAAGTCGGCAGGGGTGTGCCTGGCGAAGGCGATGATGGAGGGGTCATCGGTACGCAGCACCGTGAGGTTGTGGTAGCCCTGGCAGCTGGGGTGTCTGCGACGGATATCGTTGAGGGTTGTGAGCAAAACCGATATGCCCAGCCGATCGGCGCTGGACCAATCGCGCAGCTTGATCTCGTACTTCTCATTGTCGATCTGTTCCTCGAATCCGGGTCGCTGCCGGTTCTCGATGAGTTCGTATCCGCTGTATATGCCCCAACTCGGTGAGCCCAGTGCCGCGAGGACCGCGCGTACCGCATGGCCGGCTATGCCGTTGTCGCGAAGATAATCGGTGAGGATATCCGGGGTGGTCGGCCAGAAGGAGTTGTGCTGGTAATACCCCATATCGCTATTGGTGAGTTCCAGATACTCCTGCAGCTCCTCCTTGGTGTTGCGCCAAGGGAAATAGCAGTGTGACTGGGTGAAGCCCACGTAGCTCAGCGCGAGCATCATGCCGGGACGTGTGAAGGCCTCCGCGAGGAAGAGGATCTCCGGGTGCCTTGCGGTTATGGTGGATATCACATCCTGCCAGAAGCGTACGGGTTTGGTATGCGGATTGTCGATGCGGAAGATCGTGACACCCGCGTCGATCCACAGCTCCAGAATCCGTATGACCTCGCGTTCGATGCCGGCCATATCCTTATCGAAATCGATCGGGTAGATGTCCTGGTATTTCTTCGGAGGGTTTTCGGCGAAGGCGATGCTGCCGTCCGCCTTGTGTCGGAACCAGTCGGGATGCTGCTTCACCCAGGGATGATCCGGGGAGCATTGCAGGGCGAAGTCCAAGGCGATTTCAAGGCCGAGGGCGTGGGCTGATCCGACAAAGGAACGGAAATCATCCATGGTGCCGAGCTTCGGGTCCACAGTATCGTGGCCGCCGAGGGCCGAGCCGATGCCGAAGGGTGAACCGGGGTCGGTCGGCCCAGCGATCAGGGCATTGTTGCGCCCTTTGCGGTTACTCCGACCGATGGGGAAGATCGGGGGAAGATAGACGATGTCGAAGCCTTCCTTCCTGGCCCGTTCAAGACCTGCCGCGGCGGAGAGGAAATTGCCCTGCACGATCTGATGGCTGCGCGGATCCAGATAGGCTCCTTCGGAGCGTGGGAAGAACTGATACCAGGATGCGAAGCTCGACTTCGGACGTTGAACCCGGAACACCTTGGCTTGGCTTTCACTGATATGGTCCCTCAGGGGGTTGCTGTCATGCAGCCGGTGTATTTCCGGTGAATCGGCGGCCGCGAATCGTTTCGCGATATCCACCGAAGGATCCGCGATATCTCGGGCAGCCTTCAACAACACCTTCTTCGCACGCGCACCGAGTCCTGCATCAGCGTCCTCAGCCCAACGCGTGAGTATCGAAGCCCCCTCGTCGAGGGCGTTTGCGACGTCGTCATTGACCTGGACCTTGATCGCGGCGTCATGGAGCCATAAGGCATAGCGGTCCTCCCATCCTTCGATGGTGACGGACCACAGGCCGAGTTGCCGTTTGACGGCGGCAAAAGCCTTATCCCAGGGCAATGCATCGCTGTGCTTGCCCGCCTGCAACCGCACGGACCATCTGTCGAGCCCGGCATTGACGCAGCTCATCGCACGACGTTGGACGACGCGGCCCTGCGGGTTGCGGAGCACCGCGGTCGCACCCACCTTCATGCGACCTTCAATGAAAAGCTGAGCGCTGACGGTGATCGTCTCGCCTATCTCAACGCGGGCGGGGAAGGCATCGCCCTCCTGTGAGGGTGTGATGTCCAGAATCACGACACGTCCGAAGCGGACATCCACGGTGCTGTGTGCCGAGGCTTTCGGAGCATGGGCCTTCGTCTTCTTCGCGCGCGAAGAGCTCCTTGTTGATGTGCCGGATGAGTCGGGCTCGGCTGCGTGCGCCCCGCTGCGATGTGGTGCTGTCATACAACCATTGTATGAAGCAAACGAGCGTTTGTCGCCAACTCTTTGACTGCTTGTCCACTTTTTATATGATCCCCGAAGTTCGACCACACCGGAAAGCCTTGTTGGGCGTAGGAATTCGAACATGGAAATCTCTTAGCACCGCGGGCTGCGCGGACTGTCGCAAAGGAGAGAGTTATGGGTATTCATGTCCATCGCCGAAGGGCGTTAAGCATCATATCGATGATCTGCGTGTTCGCAGTGGCATTCGTGTTCGCGGCGTCATCGGCCGCCGATGTGGGTCTGTATCCGGTGGATCCAGCCAATACCGTGAGCTTCATGCATCAGGGTGTGACGTATCGGATCGGCCCCATGGCGGTTGACGGGCAGGGGAGGAAGGCATACTGCATGGAAACCGGCACACCCGACGAGCTGTGGTATGCGCAGGAGCTGCCGATTGAGGATTCGGAGCCGGCACGCTCCGTCGCCCATCTCGCCGGGGCTCTGCAGGATGATGACGATCCACTGAACCAGGCCGCGCTCGCGGTGCTGGTCCACGATCATCTGGACCTTCAGGCGGATGCCTGGAAGAGCCGGCGCAGCAGCCTGGGATCCGATCGCCCCGACGTGCTGGCGAGGGCCGAGCGTCTATGGGAGCAGGCGCGCGAGGAGACTCCGGTCGATGGGCGGCTTGGCGTGAGCTTCACCGAAGGCACGAGGAAGGGGGTCGTGAATGTCCGTGTCACCAACGCGGGAGGAGGGGCCGCTGTTGGTGTCCCCTTCACCCTGACCTTGAAAGGGCCGGCGGTGTTCACCGCCAATGGGAAGTCGACCATCCAAGGCACATCCATCTCCGGCGGTATTGATCTGGAGTGGTCGGCAACGGGGGATGGGACGGTTGAGGCCAAACTGCACTATGAGATCACGGGAGCGCAGCATCTGATCAGTAGCCAGGACTATTTCAGGATTTCAGGGCCCCGTCAGGCCGAGGCCGTGGCGGAGGTCTTCCAAGTGCGGAAATCCTTCTCCCCGACCTTGTCCTCCGTGGTGCCCGACAAAGTCGTGAATCACGGCGCAGCCGTGCAGGACACCGTGATCTCGGGAACCAAGGCCGGGGATGTGTGGGCATCCGGGGTTGATGTGGAGGCGCAAGGTTATTACTTCGACGCGCTCACGCCACAGACCCTGGGCGAGGACTTCAGTGAGACCGGTGCATCCGGCACGGCTTATCTCGATGAGCTCAAGCGGGCCGGGCATACTCCCAACGCCTATGCTTCGGCTGTGTTCGGCCGCTCCGGCGAGTCGGTCACGGTCTCCGCCACCACAGATCGGGAAGGGACGCAGAACTATGTGGCGCCGCTTTCGGGTGGCTTCGGGACCTGGGTATGGATCATAGCGGTGGACGGGCAGCCGAAGCAGACGAGGGAGTTTCTTCAGGAGGATGTCGTCACGCGTTTTCCGGAGCCCTCGGAAACGCTCTCCGCCAGGGCGATGGTGGCTGTCGATTCCACGGTGACGGAGCACTCCGCATCCGAGGGCAGCGTGATCAGCGATACCATCAGCGTCTCGGGGTTCCCTGATGACCATGGCGTTTTCGCGGGGAATGCCGGTTTCGGCTTCGTTGCGGATGTGCCGATAGCCACGGTGAGCGTGGTGTGGTCCGGTGACGTGAATGATCAGGATAAGGATGCGTTGTACGAACCGCGGACCGTTGAGGTCCCCACAGAGGACGCCCATCATCGCGTCATCGGGACCTGGGAGTATCCGGCACGTAACGGTGCGATCAAGGTCGGTGGAGGGGCTCCCGACGCGCATGGCGATCCGGTGAGTATCGTCGCCCAATCGCACGGCTATTACGTGTTTGTGTACAGCTTCCCCGGTGACGATCGTGCCATGGCCGTCACCAGTGCCTATGACGATGCCTGGGAGAGGGTCAGGGTGGATCAAAGGCCACATGGTGCACAACCTTCACTGACCACGATGGTGAGCCCGATGCAGGTGGGCGTAGCGGATGCCTTCCACGACACGGCGTTGGTGAGAGGCAGCGTCGAAGAGGGATCCTATGTGACATTCAGCGCCTATGAAGCCCTTGAAGGCAGCGGGCTGCCATCACCGGCCGGTAGAAGGATCATGAATGAGGAGCGTGTGCCGCTCGATTACTCCCTGACGACGCAGACGGTCCGCAGTCCTGCCGCGAAGGCGCGGAAGGAGGGATCGGTGTTCTGGAAAGCCACGCTCTGGAACAAGGACGGCGACATCCTTGATGCGCATTACCTCGGCATTGATGGCGAGACGACGACGATAAGCTCCGATGAGCGTGCCGAAGGGGAGAGGGCCTCCTCGTCCGTCACGCAACCGGTGAAATCACTGGCGCGAACAGGGGTTGGTCTGCTGATCGCGCTCGCCATCGTGGTCTTGGTCGCTTCAGGAGTGGGGGCGCTTATGGTGGCGGCCATCAGGAGGAGGTCGGGTTGATCGTCTGCGCCTGGCTCGTGCGCTACAGGGCAGGACTCAGGCAGAGGGAGGGGCTGCGGCGATTATCCGCATGAATGCCTGCTCCATACGCGAAAGCCCCGGGACGATGACCGACATCCGGCATCGTCCCGGGGCTTCCATGGGTAACCCGGGCTCTATGACCGCTGAGCTAGCGGTGTTTCACCCTGCAGTGTTCCATCTAGCGGTGCTTCAACTGGCGGATTCGATACGATATGCCCGCCGCGATGACAAGCAGCAGGACGACCGCCAGAATCGATCCGACGCTCACGCCGCTTCGTGCCAGCACTCCTGTCTTCACCTGCGACTGTGCGGTGTCGGACTGTCCGCTGCCGGACTGCGCATTCGCATGTGAACCGCCGCCTGATCCCGTCCCCTTCGAGGACGGATCGTCACTCGGCTGCGGTGTATCCGAGTCCTGCAGATACAGGAAGGGGAGCACGACCTGTGACTTGTCGAGGCTCATCAGCTTGGCCTGGCTTTGCTTCCCGGAGAACACGTCGATGGCATTGCTGTCCGTGGTGATGCTGTCATGTGCCGCATTGTCCGCCACGACGCCGAGGCCCCCGCCAAAGCGGTATTGCTGGACGAAGCTTCCGCATGATTCTTGCCCGTCCCAGCACGCCTTGCTGTAGACAGGCCTTACATTGCCGATGCCTTCCGAATCTTCAGCGCTGCTGAACATCGCAATCTGGTATCCCGCCTTGCTCAGATCGATGCCCGCCAAGGAACTGGCCGGAAGGGAAGCGACGATCGCATTGCCTTGCACGACGCTCACACTCACGTCCGCGGACTTTTCGGGGGCCGATCCGGGATTGTACACGCCGCTCTCATAGCGGGAGCCGTTGTTGCGTCCATCCACCACGATCGCTTTCTGCCAGGCACCCTGGGTGAAGGTGTTCGTGCCGGGAAGCTCGGCTGTGGCGGTCGAAGCGGAACGGGCATTCGCCTTGGCGGCAGCGCGCAGATAGATGTTCAGCCTTTGGGTGCTCATGCCGTTGCCTCCCCATGCGTTGGAGATGGCACCGTCAACTGTGGTCACGAAACGCACCGTATCCCCGTCGCGATAGATGGAGAAGGAACGCAGATCGAAACTTCCTTTGCTGAAGGCCCCGTTGCTTGGATACACATAGCTGCCCGGGCCGTTGTCGTCACCCTTGGGGTCGCTGAGACTTCCGGTCAGACTGCCGAAGGCATAGACGGTGTAACGCTTGACCGTCATCACCCCGTTGCTGCCGACCGCTGTGATGCGCACGGTGTTGGAGACTTCCGGGAGTGTGATCGCAGTGCTGAATTTCCCTTCTCCAAGGGTTACGGGCACATCCTCGCCGTTGTTCACCGAAATGCGCACGCTGGCGGCATCGCTCTCACCGGATACGGGAAGTTTGCGTTGCTCCGCCGTCTCCCCGTCGGTGACGCCGGTGACGGAGAGCTCCGGTGCCTGCCCCTGGGGTTCATCATCGGCGGTGGCGTCCCAGTTGTCCCAGAGCGCGGCGTCGAAGTTCAGGCGTCCGAGTTCCTGGGAGGCCCAATTGTCTCCGGATTTGGTGATCGAAGTGTTGCCGACCGTGTAGTTGTGGAGCAGCAGACCGCTGTTCTCCGTGGTCTGGTTTCCGATGGTGACGGATTTGCCGGTGCTGTCGGTGAAGGCCTTGAAGAAGTTCTGTTGAGCGTCGACGCTGAGCTTGTTCCAGGCATCCACATGCAGCCCATCGATGCGGATGTTCTTCGTGTTCTGCATCGAATATATTCGTGCCACGCAGTTGACCATGCCTTCAACATTGGTATTGGTGAAGGTCATGTTCTGGAAGGTTTTCGAGGTGTCGGCCAGATTCGTCGCCCCCATGTCCAGATATGAGGAGGAGGAGTTGAAGACGCAGGTGTTGTACTTCTGATCGTTCCAATACATGCGGTTGTGGATGATGTCGGTGTCTGCGACGGATACCTTGTCGACATCGCGGGAAGCCCATCCCCATTGGAATACCGGTCCGTTCTCGTTCTTCCAGATCACGTTGTTATTCACCGTGACGTTGGAATGGTAGAGCTTGATCACATCATCATTGGAATGGAAGAAGGAGTTGCTCAGTGTGCTGCCCTTGTACATCTCCAGGCCGTCGGTCTGCCAGTACCAGCCACCGATCTGCTGGTAGTTGTTGACCGTCATGGCGAAGGGGCCATCCTCGTCACCGTACATGACGAAGGTGTGATAGGGAGGGTTGGCCACGGTGACGCCTTGCAGATCCAGGGTCTGAGGAGTTCCTGAGGACTCGAATTGGAGCATTTTCACACATGAGCTGTGGCAGTCGGATTTGTTCGGGTCAAGGTGCTTGTAGCCGTTTTCGGTATCCGCCTCATACACGTACTGTTCCCCGGAGAGGACACCATACCCGGTGACCTTGAAACTCGCGGTATCCGAGAGGAATTCGAATGCACCCTTGACGTAGGCCCCGGGAGCGAGATAGACCCACTTGATGTTCGCCGGCAGTTGAGCACGGTATTGTGAGCCCATCCAATAGGTTCCCGGACCGAAATAGAGTGTGTCGATGTTTTCGTCGATGCTATCGAGGTCGTTGACCGCGCCGGTGCTGATTTGCTTGACGTTCGAAGCGTCCTTGTCCGGAATATGCTCGCTGGCCTTGCTGCCGGTGAGCATCGGCTGTGCGAATACGAGCATCGCGTTGCGTGGTTCGGTGCTGACCGCCATGCCGCTGGACGGGTCGGTGGTCAGGGCGCCTGAGCCTCCGGAATTATCGTTGTATGAGGTGAAGAGCTGCGGTTCGAATTCCACCGAGAAGCGGTATCCCGCATCGCTGTACGGAACGCTGATACGAACGGTGTGATCGTTGATCAGGGTCTTCTTGAAGTTGTCGCTGGTCGGGCGGATGGTCACCTGATCGGGTGACGTGATGCTCTGCCCAGTATCTAGGCTGACATCGACCTGGGCATCGGCCGAGTACTCGAATGTCGACCATGACATCGACAGATTGCTGTCCGCGGCGAATTCGGCGCCGTCCTGCTCCGTGTACCCGACTTTACCGTTGCCACTGCGCGGGAGACTGATGTAGGTGAATGATTTGTATGACGTCTGCTCATCTCCCGACTGGGAGACCGAGGTCGAGTAGTACGGTGATTCGCGGACCGTACCGTCCGCAATGGCGCTGCTGCCGTTCTTCTCGGCATTGTCATGCCACCAGGTGCGCAGGGTGGCGGTATCCGCGGTTTGCGACGGCGACCCGCTTTGAATCGCGTTTGAAACGGCTTTCGTATCGTTTTCCGCTGCCGATGCCGGTGCAGCCAGACCAGCCATCATGACGGCTGCGGCGCATAATGCGGTCAAGGTCACGGCCGGGCGCCGCAATGCATGGATATGACTGGAAATATTCCCAAAGTGGGCGTGCATTAAAGCTCCTTGTTTTCTCTTCTATTTCATCCCCATTGATTACTGTATCCGTATCGCTGCATCGCGAGTCGAATAGCATTAAGTGTAATGAATAGAAAACTTTGCGCAAGTTTTCCTAGTGTTATTCAATACCATTTATGGCAGGATGCAGAATTTCCGGTGGTATGGAAGAGTCGCACCTTGCTGAAGCACCCGATCCGTGGTCGCCCAAACATGGCGATCCTCGATGAATACCTGGCATATGATGCTGGTGCCCGGTACGTCGTGACGGTTTGAATATATGCCGGCTCAGGTCAGAGTTTGCTGCAACGGCCGGTTGATTCGCGAACGATGAGTTCAGGTTCAAAAAGTAACACATCTCGGTGTGTTGCCAGAGTGCGGCTCTCCATCATGGCCATCAATCCGTTTATCGTCGACTGGCATATTTTGTCGACCGGCTGGCGAACGGTGGTCAATGATGGTGACATATAGCGCATGGCTGGCGAATCGTCATATCCGGTAACGGAAACATCCTTGGGAATGCTCAGCCCAAGGGATGCCGCCGCCTTGATCGCTCCAAGAGCAAGCTGATCGCTCGCGCAGGCAATCGCCGAAGCTCCTCGTTCGAACAGCGCTCGCGCCGCCATTTGCCCGGATTCCACACCGTAGGTGGTCCAGGCGGTCAGGTCGTCCGCGTGCTTGATGTGTTCCTCTTTGAAGAATGCCAGTGCCGCCTCATGCTTAAGGATCGAAGGGTAGTGATTCCTGTCCCCGAGCAGTAGTCCTATGTGTCTGTGGCCCAAGTCTCTCAAGTGGCGCAGCGCCATCGTCATCGCGGTCTGGTCATCGGTCCCGGCGTAGAGGCCATCCATGTCCCGTGGCGCTCCGTTGAGGAAAGCTGTGGGGATATTGCGTTCGCTCAGCGAACGATAGATCGTCAGACCGGTGTCCTTGGTGTCGTACTTTCCTCCTAGGAATATGGCCGCAGCCAATTGCTGGCTCTGCAGCATTGTGAGATACCCGTCCTCGGATGTGCCGGACTGGGTGTATGCACATACGATCACCAGGAAGCCTCTCTGGGCGAGAAGGGTGATCAGCGATGTCACGTATTCAGGAAAGATCGGGTTGGACAGGTCGGGAGTGATGATGGCAACAAGTCGTGTGCCATTGCGCTGTAACCTGTCGAGTGGCATGCCCAAGGATGTTATCGCGTCTTTGACGGTGTCGCGCAAATCATCGGAAACACCTGGTTTGGCATTGATGACGCGAGAGACCGTCGCCTGGCTCACGCCTGCTTTTGCCGCTATGTCTGCGAGTGTTGTTGCCACGATCTGATGCTCCGTTCACGATGACGTATCTCCTCTATTGTGCCCCCAGCAGGGTATAAAGCCAGATGAAATGAAAGAAATTGGAAAACTTGCGAAAATGTTTCTTCTGATTTACACTTTTGTTTGCCTGAGGAGCTGAGGGCTCGATAAGGCGGCAACTAAGGCGTTGCACACAGATCGAAGATCAAGGAGGAGACTTCGCATGGTGAAGAAGAGCGCGGTTTGGAAGGTCGGTGCCATGGCTTGCGTCACGGTTCTGGCATTGTCCGCATGCGGTGGTGGCAATGATTCCGCAACCACTGAAGATGGCAAACCCATTGTTACTGTTCAGGTCGTCAAGGATGCGCGAGCAGAGAAAATGGCGAAGATGGGCTGGACGAAGGATCTTGAGACTGCTTGCGATTGCTCGATCAAATGGCAGGAAGTCGCCAGTTCATCCTGGGATCAGCAGAAGCAGGCATCGCTGGCGGCGGGAGAGGTCGCTGATGTGACAATCAGTGGTTTCGGCTCAGGTGATATGGGTGAGTATGGCAGCCTGTTCCTCGATCTCAAACCGGAACTCAAGAGCATGCCGAACCTCTCCAAGGTGTTCAAGACCGAACCGTATTCCCAGGTCATATCCACGACCACCGATGGAAAGATACTCGGTGCGCCGACCGTGGCACGTCAAGTGACCGCACGTACCAGCAACCACATGTTCATCAACAAGCAGTGGCTCGACAAGCTCGGACTCAAGGTCCCAACCACGTGGTCTGAGCTTGAGACGGTTCTGAAAGCCTTCAAAACCCAGGACCCGAACGGCAATGGCAAGGCGGACGAAGTCCCCATGGACTTCAACTCGCCGGGAACGGGAGGGTTCGGTCTGTTCCAGCCCAACGTCCTGCTGGCCAGCGCAGGCATTACAGTGCCCAATGGCGCACTGGGTATGTATGTCAAGGACGGCAAGGTAAAGAATTACCTCACCGATCCAAGCTACAAAGAGTTGATCACCTATTTGCACAAGCTTTGGTCTGATGGCGTCATCTCGTCTGAGGCTTTCACTCACGACTGGTCCAAGTACACCGGTACCGCTAAGGGCAGCGGCAATACCGCAACTGTTGGTTTCACCTGGATGTGGACGCCCTCCGATATCTTCGGCCCGCAGCTGGCCAGCCAGTATGTCACCATTCCGTCGTTGAAGATGGATGCCAATCAGACCGAGACGCCTGTCTGGGCTTACAACGGTGATGATCTTGCCTACCAGGCCGATCGAGCCGTCATCTCTGCCAAGGTCAAGAACAAGGAGGCCGCGCTCAAGTTGGTCGATGCCTTCTACAGCCCCGACATCTCCGTTCAGGCCCGTTACGGTTCATTCGGCACTGCGGTAAAGCGTAATGCTGAAAACAATTACAAGATTCTCGATGCCCCTGCTGATCATGACAGTGCTTCCGATTGGCAGTTCTACCAGTCTCTTGCCGACGGGGCCCCGGGTTGGATCAGCGATGACATGAAGCTCGATCTGCCATCCGCGCACACTGAGGTCAAAGGCGTGGACGCGGTGTATGACAACGACTACAAGAATGTCGACTTCAACAAGGATGTGCTCTATGCCAATATGCCGATGACACCTGAGCAGACAACCACGTTGAATGCCAACAATACCGGCATCACCCAAGGGGCGATGAGCAAATTCGCCCAGTGGGTCACCAAGGGCGGTGTGGACAGCGAATGGGATTCCTACGTAGCGAATCTGAAGAAGAACAAGCTTGAAGAGAACATCAAGCTTGAACAACAGATCTACGATGCGTTCCAGAAGAACATGGACACCATAGGCGTCAATCTCAATAGCACGAACTAGTTTTCGTCGCTTCACATCATCAGGCGAGGCGGTAAACAACCGCCTCGCCTGATGATGTGCAAATCCCCTGCGCAATCCCGATGCATGCAAGACGGCGATGTCCGGTCCGCATGTCTGGTTCGCATCAAAGAAAGTGAAGAAGAGCAGTCATGACCACCAAGCAACGTCATCTCATCCCCGACGCAATTCACACCAATGGAGCGACCCCGAATCCGTGGTGGGCCAATGCCGTTGTGTACCAGATATATCCGCGTTCATTCCAGGACAGCAATAACGACGGATTCGGCGATCTGAAGGGTATCGCATCGCGTCTGGGATATCTGGCGGACCTGGGCATTGATGCCATTTGGTTGAGTCCCGTATACCGCTCACCTCAGGATGATAACGGATATGACATCTCTGATTACCGCGACATCGATCCGATGTTCGGCACTCTTGATGATATGGATGCCCTGCTCGCTGAGGCGCATTCCTATGGCATCAAGATCGTGATGGATCTGGTGGTCAACCACACCTCTGATGAGCATGCCTGGTTCCAGTCCTCGAGGAATCCTGACAGCGATCATGCCGACTGGTACTGGTGGCGCCCTGCGCGCACAGGATGCGTTCCAGGCACTCCGGGTGCGGAACCAAACCAATGGGGCGGATCGTTCGGGGGGTCGGCATGGCAATATGACGACAGGCGCGGTGAATACTACCTACATACCTTTTCGAAAAAACAGCCGGATCTCAACTGGGAAAACCCGGAAGTGCGCAAAGCCGTGTACGAGATGATGAACTGGTGGCTCGATCGTGGTGTCGATGGATTCCGTATGGATGTCATCACGCTGATTTCCAAACAAATCGATGCGAATGGAAGACTGCCCGGGGAAGAGCACGGCTTGATAGCTGACGAGCCTGCAGGCGAGGAAGGATATTCCAGCCCGTGGCCTTTCAGCATGGATGGTCCTCGTCTTGACGAATTCCTGCAGGAGATGAGACACGAAGTCTTCGAAGGCAGACAAGGCTATCTGACCGTCGGGGAAGGGCAGGGTATTTCGCCGAAACGCAATGAGCACATCACGAATCCCGCCAATGGGGAACTCGATATGCTGTTCCTCTTTGACCATGTTGGAGTGGATCAGAACGGCGCCAAATGGAATATGGAAAACTTGCAGCTTCCAAAGCTCAAAAGAGCGATGATCGAGCAGCAGCAGGCAGTCGCGACAAGCGGCTGGGCAAGTCTCTATTTCAACAACCATGATCAGCCTCGTGCGCTGTCTCGATGGGGGGACACCTCCACTCCCGAACTGCGTGTGAAATCCGCGAAAGCACTTGCCCTGCTCCTTCATATGCACAAGGGAACGCCGTACATCTACCAGGGCGAAGAAATCGGGATGACCAACGCGGGATTCACGAAGTTGAAGCAGTACCGCGATCTTGAATCGATCAACGCCTATCATCAACGTGTTGATTCCGCACATGTGCAGAGCAGTGAATCGATGATGCGCTCGCTTGCAGCGGTGAGCAGGGACAACTCTCGCACTCCGATGCAATGGGACAGCACAACCTACGCAGGTTTCATGTCCGCGGATGCGGAATCGACGCCTTGGTTGCAGGTGAACGCCAATAAGAATGAGATCAACGCCGCGGCACAGACGCATGATCCCGCTTCGGTCTTCGATTTCTACCGCAGACTCATCGAGTTGCGACATACCGATGATGTTGTCGCTGCCGGCGATTTCAGGGCGGTCGACGTATCGGATCCTCATGTCTTCGCGTTTTTGCGCAGTGTGGGAGAACGCCGCCTTCTGGTGGTTGGCAATGTGTCTTCCAGTGTTGCCCCTATTGGTGATGAAACCCATGATTTGCTCAAAGGGTTCACGGCTGCCTCGCAGGTGCTGATAGCCAATGAGGATATCGAATCAATCGCACAACACGTTCAGGCGAACGAGCTGGCCCCATGGTCGGCTTTCGTTTGCGAAATTTAGGATGGAGGAAGCTATGAGTGGAGAGAACGACGGAAATTCCGCTGTGATCGACAACATCGAGGCGCGCAGGCACGCGCCCTTATTCAAACGTCTTGCGACGCATTTTCATCAGTATTGGCAACTGTGGGTGTTGGCGCTTCCCTCAATCCTATTCGTGGTGATATTCGCCTATGTCCCGATGTATGGGGTTCAACTTGCATTTCGCAAGTACGACATCACCAAAGGCATGACAGGCGGTGATTGGGTTGGGTTCCAGTATTTCCGTCAGTTCTTCAACGATCCGATGTTCGTCGAGATCATCACGAACACCTTCCGTATCAGCCTGTGGACCCTGGTCATGGGATTCATAGCGCCCATCATTCTGGCTCTGCTCATCAATCAGATAGGCAGCTCCAAAGTCAAGGGTTTTGTACAGACGATCACCTACATGCCGCATTTCATCTCCACGGTCGTCATGGTGTCCATGCTGCAGATCTTCCTTTCTCCCGGTACCGGACTCCTTGGTCGTTTCTTCGGTCGTGAAAGCCTGATGGGGGATCCCAACTCCTTTACTTCGATCTATTGGATCTCAGAAATCTGGCAGCATATGGGATGGAACTGCATCATTTATCTCGCAGCTCTGTCCTCAGTGGATCTGGCCTTGTACGAAGCGGCGAAGATAGATGGAGCCGGACGTCTGCAATTGATTCGTTATGTTGATTTCCCGACTATCCTGCCCACGGTCGGTGTGATGCTCATCCTCAACATGGGATCAGTGCTCGGCGTCGGATTCGAGAAGGTGTGGCTGATGCAGAATACCTTGAATATCACCGCTTCGGAAGTCATATCGACCTATACCTACAGGATCGGAATTCTGGATAACCAGTTCTCGTATTCCACGGCCATAGGACTATTCAATTCGGTGGTGAACTTCGTGTTCCTTGTTATCGCGAACACGATAGCCAAGCGTGCCAGCAATACGAGCATCTTCTAGGGAGCGGGAATTATGTCATTTTTACAGCGTGGAGCTTCAACGATACCGACGGTCATACCGCCGAAGAAGAAAATACGTAGAAACAATTCGCTTCAACATCCTGCGCATCAGCAGAAGACGTTGGGCGACCGGGTGATTGATGGTGTAATCGCCGTGATCGTTGCGTTGATCGTGATCGCGATCCTTTACCCGCTTTGGTTCATCATCATCGCATCCCTCTCCGATCCGACGGCTGTGGCGACAGGTCAGGTGAATCTCCTGCCCAAAGGTTTCAGTATCTCCGGGTACTCGAAGATCCTGACAGATGAGCGCATAT
This sequence comes from Bifidobacterium psychraerophilum, assembly GCF_000741705.1. Taxonomy (GTDB): domain Bacteria; phylum Actinomycetota; class Actinomycetes; order Actinomycetales; family Bifidobacteriaceae; genus Bombiscardovia; species Bombiscardovia psychraerophila. The sequence goes on from NZ_JGZI01000009.1 coordinate 132,650, forward strand.
GGATCGGTTATAGGAACACCATTGTCTATACGGTTCTCGGTACGGCGGTCAACCTGATTGTGACGATCCCCTCGGCCTTCGCCATGTCACGCAGGGAATTCAAGCCAAGACGCGTCATCATGTTCCTCTTCGCATTCACCATGTTCTTCAGCGGTGGCCTGATTCCAAGCTATCTGCTGATGAAGCAACTCGGGCTGCTCAACAGCATGTGGGTCTTTATCCTCCCGGGGGCGTTCGGCGTCTATAACATGATTATCGCGCGATCCTTCTTTGAAGGGTCGATACCTGAAGAACTCCGCGATTCGGCGAGAGTGGACGGTGTCTCCTATTTCGGATTCTTCTTCAAGATCGTGTTGCCGCTTTCGAGCGCGATCATTGCCGTTATCGGTTTATATTGCTTTGTGGGACACTGGAATGATTACTTCACGGGCCTGATATATATCCGTGACCAGGATCAGCAACCCTTGCAGAACGTGCTTCAGATGATCCTGCTGGCCAACCAGACCGACCAAGGCTCTGCGGGTATGACCGCGGCACAATCGCAGAATTTCGCCGACCAGATCAAGTTCGGGATCATCATCGTCTCGACCTTGCCTCTGCTGGTGATATACCCCTTCCTGCAGAAATACTTCAACAAGGGCGTCATGATTGGTGCGATTAAGGGCTGATGAAATCGGGCATGGCCGGACGACTGTGGGTGGATAACGCCACGCGCATATGACCGGCCATGTCTTCGCATCATCTGGATAGTCTGGTAGCCGTGGATTACAGGAACACAAGAGGCTCGGTCCCTGGCAAAGCGGCAACCACAATTTCCGAGAACGATCTACAGAAAGCAATGTTGATATGACCATCTCATCGTATAGCAATCCTCGTTTTACGTATCCTTCAGGTGCACACCCTCTGATGGACGATGCCTATGTAATCGCAGGGAACCACTGGCGAATCGGGGTGCTTACGGAATCGCTCGTCCGATTGGAATGGTCCGAGGATGGAGCCTTTGAAGATCACTGCAGCCAGACGGTGATCAACCGTGATGTGATGGCGGGCAAGAGCATAGACATGCATGTGTATGAGCAGGATGATCTGCTGGTCATCGAGACGCCTGCGCTCCACCTGAGCTACGATCGTCGGCCATTCAGCAAAGAGGGTCTGCAGATCAGGGTAAAAGGCATGGATGGGTACAGCGGTACCTGGCATTATGGCTTCGACCAGCATGCGAATCTCAAGGGTACCGCGCGTACTCTTGACGGAGCCGATGGAGCTATAGAGCTGGGTGAAGGGCTTATCTCGCGCGATGGGTGGTCGGTGATCGACGATTCCAAGACGAACATCCTTACTGCTGAAGCCTCATGTGTGCAAGATGGCATCGATGGCAACACAGGTCATGCACCTTCGATGGGTGAGATCGTACGAATCATGCCTCGACCTGAGGGCAGAAGCGACTTGTATTTCTTTGGCTATGGCCATCGATTCAGCCAGGCCATCAAGGATTTTTACAAACTGACGGGGCCCACCCCGCTGCTTCCTCGTTTCGCGCTTGGGAATTGGTGGAGCCGGTACTATCGCTACAGTGCCGATGAATATCTCGGTTTGATGGACCGCTTCGAGAAGGAAGGGTTGCCTTTTACCACTTCGGTAATAGATATGGATTGGCACCTCACTGATATCCCTGAGGAATACGGCTCGGGTTGGACCGGTTATACATGGGATCCTGAATTATTCCCCGACCCTCAGGGTTTTCTGGCGAAGCTCCATGAGAAAGGCATGCATGTCACTTTGAACGTTCATCCGCGCGACGGCGTGCGTGCGTTCGAGCGGGCCTATCGCAAGATGGCCTTGAGCATGGGTGTGGATCCCGATGGCGGTGAAGCCATCGAATTTGATTTGACCAATCCGAAATTCGTTGATGCATATTTCGATATGCATCACGATTTGGAGGAGGAGGGTGTCGACTTTTGGTGGATCGACTGGCAGCAAGGTGGTCTGACCAAACAGGTGGGTCTTGACCCACTCTGGATGCTCAACCATCTCCACTACCTTGATTCCGCAAGAGATGGCCGTTGGCCACTGACCTTCTCAAGGTATGCGGGACCTGGCTCTCACCGCTATCCCGTTGGATTCTCAGGCGATACCGTGGTGAGTTGGAGATCGCTGCGCTTCCAACCGTATTTCACCGCAACCGCGTCCAACATCGGCTACGGCTGGTGGAGCCACGACATCGGTGGGCACATGGAGGGCGTGAGGGATGAAGAGCTCGAAGCGCGCTGGTATCAATTGGGGACGTTCAGCCCCATCAATCGTCTGCATTCGAGCGCATCGCCATTCAACGGCAAGGAGCCGTGGAATTTCCATGAACCCGTTCGCTCGGCCATGGTCAAGATGTTGAGGACGAGACAGACTCTGCTGCCATATTTGTACACCATGAACTGGCGTAATGCCGCTGAGGGAGAGGAACTCATCGAGCCGATGTACTGGCAGTATCCGGAGCAGGGCGAGGCCTATGCGGTGCCGAATGAGTACTTCTTCGGATCTGAGCTGATTGCCGCGCCAATAACCGAGGCCGTGTCCAGGGATGTGATGCGGGCGAAGGCCAAGGTTTGGCTTCCTCAAGGGCAATGGTTCGATTTCTTCACGGGAAGGCGTTACGATGCCGATGCCGAATCGGGATTGAGTCTTTATGTGTGGAGGGGTATTGACTCCATGCCGGTATTTGCGAAAGCAGGGGGTATCGTGCCGCTGCAGAGTGACGCCGGTGATAATGAGGTCGGCAATCCGGAGGCGTTGGATGTGTTGGTGTTCCCAGGTGCGGACGGATCCTTCACCATGCGTGAAGATGACGGGATATATGCACCCGGTGGCGATTTGGATGCCATGCATGCAGCGGATACGACAATCCGCTTTGATGTTGCCAGCAGCACGCTGACGATAGGCAAAGCTACCGGTGTTCGGGGAATCGTACCTGAGCAACGTCATTGGACACTGGTGTTCCGTGGAGCAGCTCCGGTGACGAAGGTCCTCGTCAATGGTGCGCCGTACGAAGGGGTCACATATGATGACGAAACCCTAAGTGTCAGAGTGCCTCTGGATTCCTTGCCCACGGGACAGGAGATCGAAGTGGCTTTCCCTGATGGCCTTGCACTGGCGAACGACCCTGTTGAGCAGGATATTTTCTCCATCTGCATGGACGCGCAAATCGCATACCCTCTGAAAGAAAGAGCCCATGATGCATTGCGGCGTAATGGCGTCAGGGCGCTTCCGGGGTTGCGGACGATGACATACCGGAGCAGGGACGAGCAGGGACTGATCCATGAGGAGCGATTGGAGGAAAGCGTGATATCGGCTCTCGAAGAGGTCCTGGTACGCAATTGATGATCGACAGTGTGGGTGGTGAGGGGGTCGGTGTTATGCCCCCTTGCGCGCACATCGTAATGCACCGGGTTCGACCTTAGAGGTGGTACAGGCGGTTTCCGGTGCATGCGCTTGGTGAATACGGGGTGACCGTGTGTGCCGGGAGCGGATATGACGAATATGCACTATGAAAGGTGGACTTATGAAGCGCTTCGCACTTGGTTATGAGTACTTGGCCCGTATTGTCATGATGATTCTGGTGGTGAATATCGCGGTCATCGTCCACACGATTATGGGATTGATCCTCGGGGGGCTCTTCCCGTCGATCGCCGCATCTTATGCGACATACAGGGCTTGGATTTTGAATCCGCAAGACCGCTCATGGACGGTTCGTCAGAGCTGGACGATTTTCCATCGAACATGGAAGAAGGAATTGCTGGCGGCCAATCTCTTCGGATGGCCGCAATCCCTTATTTGGCTGGTGCTCATCTGGGAATACTGGTTCGTCCAGCACAATAATCTGGGCACCATGGGATTCGCCGTATCCGGGATATTGTTGGTGCTGAATCTCCTGTATGCGCTGTTCGTACTGGTGAGCTGGGCGATCAGAGCCAACTTCGACGAAGGTCCGCTATGGATTGTCCGGACTTCGTTCTCCATGGTGGTCGTAAGGCCACTGAGTTCGCTGGTCATGCTGATTCTGCTGGTCGTTACCGTGATGGCATACTACAAGTGGTCAGGATTGATGGTTGCATTTGGGGTGTCCCTCCCGATATTCGTCGTCATGATGGTGCTGTACTCGTGGGCCAAGATCCCGGGGATGGATGTGCATGACATCGAACCGATCGAGAAGGATCAGCGTAAACGCCAGGCGGATACGCGTCACTGACCGTATGCGGTGCCTGCTTGCGGCCCTGTTCCCCTTCGTGGCCGTGGCTGTCATCGCACTTATATAAAACCTATTTGTAAAACTTCTTTCAGTAAGATATCCTTTCAATCAGGTCTGTCGCGCAATGCAGCCGGCAGCCGGCCTCCTTCCAGCCAAGGCAACGCTGTCTTGATCGAGGCCACACCACCGAAAGGATTTTGGCATGAAAGCTCTAGTGCTCACGGGAACCAAGACATTCGAGATGCGGGACATCCCCACGCCCACGATAGCTTCTGACGAGGTACTCATCGATACGGCCTACGCGGGTGTATGCGGAACCGATCATGACCTGTATGCCGGGCGGCCGGGCTCAGCCGCGGCCGTTCCGCCGATCGTGCTGGGGCATGAGAACTCGGGCATCGTAGCAGCGGTGGGGGAGGACGTCACGAATGTGAAGCCCGGAGACAGGGTGGCCGTTGATCCGAACATCTACTGCGGGCAATGCGAATTCTGTCTGACGCAGCGTCCGGAGCTGTGCGATCATCTCAGTGCTGTCGGCGTCACGCGGGACGGCGGCCTTGCCGAACAGTTCAGCGCACCGGCGAGTGTGGTCTATCCCTTACCTGACAATGTATCCCTCAAGGCCGCCGCTGCGGTCGAACCGATATCCTGCGCCGTTCATGGCGTCGATCTGCTCAAGCTGCGGCCTTATCAGAAAGCCCTGGTGATCGGCGATGGTTTCATGGGGCAGCTCTTCGTCCAGGTGCTTCAGGCATACGGTGTGCATCAGGTCGATCTTGCGGGCATCGTCGATGAGAAACTCAGACTCAACGCCGAGCGCTTCGGAGTGGTGAACACCTACAACACCTTGCATCAGAGCGTTCCCGAGGAAAGCTACGACGTGATCGTGGAGGCGGTGGGCTTGCCCGCCACGCAATCGCAGGCGATATCGGCCGCCAAAAAGGGCGCCCAGGTGCTGATGTTCGGGGTAGGACCTCAGGAGGCCTCCTTTGAGATGAACACCTATGACATCTACAAAAAGCAGCTGACCATACAGGGATCCTTCATCAACCCTCTGACCTTCTGCGATGCCATCGCGCTGCTGTCCAGCGGCAAGGTCGATGTGGACGCGCTGATCAGTCATGTGTTTGTATTGGAACAGGTCCAGGATTTTCTCGATGGTCGGATCGCAGGGGTGTCGAAGGCCGTCGTCAGACTTGCCGATCGTTAGGCCGGCGAAAAGCCGTGCCGATGTGGGTCTGTGCGGGTCGGATCACAGGCAACCATGCCCGGCGATGGAGAATATACAGAGACGCCGCCTGCCTCCTCCCGCACCTCAGACATATGGCCCGTTGCGGTTTTTGCCCGCAAGGGTGCCCGGTGGATATCACAGCCCAGGAAAGGAAAGATCATGAATACCATGACCGCATATACGAAGGATGTTCAACACGTGGGCCTGCCCACGACGGATCTCGACAAGACGATCGATTTCTACACCACGATCATCGGTTTCGAACTGGCCGGGGTGTTCAGGAACGGCGATGCCCGATGCGCCTTCCTGCGCTACGGACACATCACCATTGAAAGCTGGGAGGTCGAGGAATCCGTGATGGGGGATGGGGCCTGGAACCACATGGCTCTGGATTGCACCGACATCGATGCGGCCTTCGATAACGCCAAAGCGCTCGGCTTGGATTTCAAGGACACCGAGGTGCAGTCGATTCCATCGTTCTGGGATAAGGGTATCCGGTACTTCAATGTCTACGGCCCGAACCGCGAGATCATCGAATTCTGCCAGATACTCTAGATTGTGCGGATGTTCTGATTCCCGCAGACATGATCGATGAATGGTGACACAAAGCGGAGCGCGGCCCCGACGATGCTTTGATCGGCGACGCACAGGCTGCGCCGGAGGATGAAGTCGTCGTGGAACGCGCTTCTGGCGATGACGAGCCGTCTGATCTCCGCCAGATCCTCGTCGTCCAGGAACGTCGAGGCCTCGCCGCCGATGATCACATCACTGCCGAACACCATGCGCACATTATTCACGGTCTGGGCGATGTATGTCAGCCATTCCCTGAAGTCCTCGGTATGGTCGGCGTCCTCGCCGTGGATTCTGGCGAAGCACTGTGCCAGACTCTCGCCTTCCCTGAGCAGGGCCTCCGGCGAGCAGTAGGGATCGACGCAGCCATGTTGCCCGCAGTAGCATAGTCGGCCATCCGGGACCAGGGTCATATGCTCTATGGTCCCGCTGTTCGAACCCTCGTTTGGGCCGGTACCGGATCCTCCGCCCCTGTGCAGGGCGCCGTCGATGATGACGGCGCCTCCTATCCTGCGCTCCAGATACAGGCACGCTGCGTCAACGATGCCGTCATCGAACCACAGTTCAGCCATCGCCGAGGCGTCCGAATCATGAATCAGCAGTGCCGGATAGTCGATCGAGCGGGAGAAGTCCTCCAAGGTCGCACCCGTATTCCCCATGATGGTGCCGAAGGTTATACGTTGGTCGTCGCCGGATACCAGACCCTGGATGGTGAAGGCGACACCAAGAATCCTGTCGGGCGCCGTTCCCAGACTTGTTGCGAAGGCATTGATGAGATGCCCGACCTCTGCGTAATAGGCAGCGTCCCTGTTGCCGGCGCCGCGCTGGTCGCCTGCGCCCTCATGCCCACCACCCACATAGGGGAGACGGAAGCTGCTGCGCGAAGTCACATGTCCCCGCAGATCCACGGCGCAGAGCGTCACCTCGTCACGTCCCAAGGATGCGCCGATCGCCATGTGGGAGCCGCTGTCGAAAGCATAGCTCTGGGCTCGCCGTCCCCCGGTGGAGCCGAGAAGTTCATGCTTGACGATCAGACCGGACTCCTCAAGTGCACGCAGATTCTGCGTGACGGTGGGAAGACTCAGACCCAGTTCCGTGGCCAGATCCTGTTTGGTGGCCGAATCATGTCCGTAGATGAATGCGGCGATGCGCTGTCGATTGTGTGTTTTCAGCGCCGACGTGGCTGTGGGATCTGTCAATCAAGGCCTCCTTGCACCTTTCATTGTATAAGCAGTCCGACGTATCGAGACATGTCAAAACAGGGAGGCTTTGGGGTGGAGATGGGACGCTGCACGGCATGCTCACCGGCGGTGGTCTGAATATGGCTGTCCGGAATCAGATACGACCATGCCGCATGTCTCAATACATGATGAGAGACATGCGGCATGGTCTGTGGATGGCATCCTTATGGGGTGTCTGCCAGAATCGCAGAGCGCTTCAGGTTATATCTTGGTGCTTCACTGCTTGGACAGCGCAATCTCCTTCTTCTGCTGCGGGGTGAGCGTGTCGTGCTTCATTTCCGTCCAGAAGTACCAGGCGACCGCCAACAACTCAATCGCCGGGAGGATGAAGGAGAATTGCATCGATGTTGCGTCGGACAACGCTCCCTGTAGGGCCGGAAGGACCGCGCCGCCGACGATGGCCATGACGATGATGGCTCCGGCGGTCTCGGTGTAACGCCTGTCCGTCACCGTTTCCAGAGTCCGCGAGTAGATTGTCGGCCAACCGGGCCCGAGGAAGAAACTGACTCCAACGGCGAGCCAGACCGCAATGATGTTGTGGATGAACACCGTGCCGATCAGCATCAGCGTGCCGAGAACCAGGTAGGTGGCGAGTACCCGCGTCTCCCTGAACTTGGAGAGCAGGTAGCTGCCGAAGAAACGGCCGACGAAGAAGAATGCATAGCTCCAGAGCATGAAATTGGAGGCGTCGCGATCACTGAAGGAGGGGAACATATTGAGTGCAAGCCGCATCGTAAATGACCAGATACCGGTCTGGGCGCCGATGTAGATGAACTGCGAGAGGATACCCCTCTTGTACCTATTGTTCTTCATCAGGTATGAGAGCGTCTCCTTCAGGCTGGCGGAAGCCACCTTGCCCTCCGTGGTCTTGGGACGTCCGGACGGGAACTTCGTTATCACGAACAGAACAATGAGCACCCCAAGTGCGATAAGCACGTATTTGTATGGGGACAGGGTTCTGCTGAGCTGCTCGGTGCCATAGGCTTGTGCGGCGGCCTTCGAGAGGCCGGCCATCTCGGTCTTCAGATTCGTGTCCTGGAAGACCAGGTACTTCCCCAGAAGAATGCCGATGATCAGGCCGAGTGCGTTCATCGTCTGGGAGATGTTGAGTCGCAAGGTGCCCAAACGCTTCGGGCCAAGCAGTGTGGCATAGGTGTCGCCTGATGTCTCCAGGAAGCTCAGACCGATCGCTTCGATGAATATGGCGAAGAGGAATATGCCGTATGTCGCGAATTGAGAGGCCGGGAAGAACATCAGGCAGCCCAGGGCGAAGAGCGAGAGGCCCGCGATGATGCCCGCCTTGTAGCTGGTCTTCTTGATGAACAGCGAGGCCGGAATAGCGATGATGAAATACCCGCCATAGAAAGCGCTTTGGACGAATGCGGTGGCGAAGTCACTCAGGTCGAAGACCGCTTTGAACTGGGTGATGAGTATGTCGTTCAAGCTTGATGAGACTGCCCAGATGGCGAACAGGATTGATACGAGAATGAATTGCAGAACTGGTGTGCGGTTGAGATAGCCGTCAGGCTGCTCTACCCAGCGTTGTTTTGTTGACACTACTGCCCCCAAGATTGATGTGTGTCGTGATGATGCCGTGTTGGCGGTGAATTGAAGAATGGTGGTGAATCAGAGAATCTGGCAGAACTCGATGGTCTCCCCGTTCGGCCCGAGCACGTTGAAGTATGCGATGCCCTTATCCCAGAAGGAAGGGATGTGCTGGATCGAACCCTCGACGAAGTTCAGACCCAACTCGGTTGCGGCCTCGAAAGCCTTCTCGATGTCGGTGGTGTTGAGCGCGAAATGATTGATTGCGCCTGCGGTATTGGGGGTGGACTCCACGGTCCAGACCTCAAGGGTGAGATTGGCGAATCTCAGGAATGCGCAGGTGCTGTCACCATTAGGAAAAGTTCCGGCGACGGTAAAACCGAGCTTTTCGTAATATGCGATTGTCTCATCCAGCTTCGTTGTCGGAATGCCCACGTGTTGGATACCTGTGATATATGCGGTCAGATTCATGACGTCTCCATTGTCCGTTCTGTATTAACCTGGTTAATATAATATCACCGTTAAGGAAGATGGATTTATTTTCTGATTTTTGTTGTGCCAGTAGGCGTCAACGGCGATTCTTTTGACGCTTTTTTGCCATGATCCGAAGTCAAGATGTTGTACTGTACAACGGCGGTCGTGGCCGCAGCGCATTACGGTGAATGGCATTGACGACAAAAGCTAATTTGTGTAGCTTATAGGCTATGACTATTAGCTTTTTGCCAATCGACAATGGACGTATCGCCGTGGATATCCACGGGGATGGACCGCTTGTCGTCTGTTCGCCGGCGATGGGGGATACACGTGATGCCTTCGATCCGCTCGCCCGGTATCTCATCGAACACGGATTCCGGGTTGCGCAGCTTGACTTGCGTGGTCACGGCGACAGCGATACCACTTTCCAGGATTATGGGGACGAGGCAACGGCCTCCGATCTCCTTGCGGTCATAGAACGATACGGTGATGGACGGGCGTATGTGATAGGTGCGTCGATGAGCGCAGCGGCCACGGTAATCGCAGCGGGAATGCGTCCCGATGCCATTGCGGGGATAGTGCTTGTGGCCCCGTTCCTGAGAGGTGGAGGGGCCGTCTCAACAGCGGTACTGAGTTGTGTGCTCGCGCGTCCATGGGGTCCGATTGTCTGGAAGGCGTATTCGCGCAGGCTCTGGCCCGGACTCGGAGCTGGTGCCAAGGCGCGGGCGGCTCATGCGACCCAACTGCTTACCAGGCCGGGACGGTGGCGGGCATTCGCCCGCACGGCACGAACCGATCACTCCGTTGTCGAGCCGTGGCTGTCGCAAGTGAGCACACCATCACTCATCGTTATGGGTGCTGCGGACCCCGACTGGAAAAGTCCCGATGATGAAGCACGATGGGCTGCGGAAAAGCTCGATAGCCAGATGATGTCGGTTCCAGGGGTAGGGCATGCACCGATGCTGGAATCGCCTGAATTGGTGTCAGCACGCATCACCGAATTTCTGGAGGGATTGCAACATGCCGCGCGCCGGTCTTAATGCAACGGTCATTGTTGAGAAAGCCATCGAAATCATCGACAGCGAAGGGTTGGAACACCTCACGCTCGCGCGTTTGGCATCGGATTTCAATGTGGCGGCGCCGAGCCTGTACAAGCATGTTCGTGGAACGCAGGCCTTAATGGATCAAGTCGCGACGCAGGCGACCCTTGATCTGGCCGAAGCGATCAACAAAGCCACCCGTGCCGAATACGGGAAACAAGCGCTTGTGGCACTCTGCACTTCGTATCGGGAGTTCGCCCATCGTCGCCCGGGCTCATACCGGCTCACCCAGCGCGCGCGTGATTACCGGCCCTGGGACGAGGCGGCCAAGGAAGTGATCGCGGTCGTGGTCGCGGCTCTTCACGGCTACGGCATCGATGGCAACGACATCAGCCATATTCGATTCGCCAGGTCGGTACTGCATGGTTTCGTCACTCTCGAACTTGATGGTGGCTTCGCCTTGTCGTATCCGATAGATCAGAGTTTCGAACTGCTGATCGAGCAACTCGATTCCTCATTCCAGGCGCTTCACATGAAAGCGTGAACGGCATCGGATGAACATCGGCATTCGGGCGGCAGGCAGCCCCACGCTCTGCCATGCCATATCCATGCATCAGAGTCCCGGGGTCATCCACACCGGCGCATTCCGCATGGCTCGTCTGGGAATCCAAGGAGAACAAGGAGTGCCATCGCGATTCCGGCGATCTGGGTTGTCGATAGAATGAGCGGCGTGCGTATTCTACTTCCACCTTCTGAAGGCAAAACCTTCCCAAGCGCTGGGCCGGCGCTGGAGCTTGGGCGTTTGTCATATCCCGAACTCACCGAGGCACGACGTCAGGTGCTCGAAACGCTGATTGAAGTGTCCGGGAGGGATGACGCCGCGACGATCCTCAAGGTGGGCAAGCGTATCATGCCCGAGGTCACGGCGCAGCGTGGAATCCTCGGCATGCCCTGTGCCCCTGCCCGGACGGTGTACAGCGGTGTGCTGTATCAGGCCGCGCGATTGCATGGCGGTGATGATGTGATGATCTTCTCCGGTCTTTTCGGCGTGACCACGTCCGAAGACTTCATTCCTGCGTATCGTCTGTCGATGAATACCACATTGCCGGGGATCGGCAGCCTCAAGGCATTCTGGCGACGTGAATTGGCGAAGGTGGAACTCTACCGAAGGAATTCCGGTCAAATGGGGCGAACCCCGGAGGGGGCACGTACGGACGACTGCGGAGAGACCACGGTCGATATGCGCTCGGGAGCGTATCAGGTCACGACTCCGCATGGGCCATGGTGGGATCTGCGCGTCGTCGATTCGCGAGGCAAGGTCATCACTCATGCGGCCAAGCACTATCGGGGACTGCTGACACGGGCTCTACTCGATGCCCGGCGGTCGGAGCGGCAAGCGTGCGGCAGCACATCTGCCAGTGCTGACGAGCATAAAGCCTGTATCGATGTGGCGCGGATCGCACGCTCACTCGGTGATATCGAGGTCGCCGACGACGGGTCCCGTCATCACATCACGTTAAGGCTCCAGGAGGGTTGAGGTACGGGCCTTACCCCGTCACGCGGCATTGTTCCGGCATCGCTGGCGCGGATCCGTTAGGGGCGTATCAAGCTTGACTCGCCTATGGGCGGCTGCCTTGTTGCAGTGAAGGAGATTCGCATGCCCGGCAGGATCGTGGAGCTCTTCCTCGACACCGAGGAAACAAAAAAGGTTGAGATTCATAAAGAACCTCAACCCCAAACGGTAGCGGGGTCAGGATTTGAACCTGAGACCTCTGGGTTATGAGCCCAGCGAGCTACCGAACTGCTCCACCCCGCGTCGGCTGCCCTGCGGCAGCTCTATCTACTTTAGGGGCGAAGCTCAGAATGTCAAACCGGTGTGGCGCACTTTGCTGGCAGAGGAAGAACGGACGGCTCAGCAACAGTTACGGGGATGAATTCCATACGACATCTGGGTATGAAGAGGTCACAATGGATACCTGCGTGCGGCCGGGTGGTGTACACCACTGGACGACATTCCCGGATAAGCCCGCCGTATCGACGAAACGCAGTCGTGGTGCGCAGTGTCACGGAAATGCGCTGAGGCATGGCCGCGGTCCCGAAAGTATTGCGAAATGTTTTCCGATATTGATGTGATTGCCATGTTTGCGACCTTGCAGCGTGCAGGAATATTCAGGAATAAGGGAATCCACGATCCCCGGATCCGACATTTCGCAGGCCACCGTCAGGCAACAGAGGCGGAACCAGGATCCGACACTCCCGGCCATCGCATTCCTGTCCCGGCACATGAAGCAGGCCTGGGTGAGGCCGCGTGAACCTTCGTTATGGCTATCACCCCTATCTGCAACCCCTCATAAGCACTGCTGATAGCGAGAGGCCTGTACAGTGCGGCGAAGCTTGCAATAATGGAGGGCATGCCTATCAATATTCCCAGTGGTTTGCCAGCACGTGCGATTCTCGATTCGGAGCGGATCTTCGCTCTGGAGCGTCCCGAAGCTGAACAGCAGGACCTGCGTCCGCTGAGACTGTTGATTCTGAATCTGATGCCCAAGAAAATCGAAACCGAAACCGAGCTGCTCCGCCTGATCTCCAAATCGCCGCTCCAGGTCGAGGTCGATTTCATGAAGATCACCAGCCATGAGGCCACGCATACCAGTCGTGACCACCTCCTGAAGTTCTACGAGCCTCTGAGCGAGGTCAAGGACAATTACTATGACGGCTTCGTGGTCACCGGCGCGCCCGTTGAGCATCTGCCTTTCGAGGATGTCGATTACTGGGATGAATTCAAGGAGATACTCGATTGGGCGTCCTCACACGCTTTCTCGACCTTGTATCTGTGCTGGGGCGCAATGGGTGCCCTCAACTATCGCTATGGCGTGCGCAAGCATGTGCTCGACCAGAAGATATTCGGTGTGTTCCCCCAGTACCTTCAGGATGAATACTGCTTCATCACCAACGGCTTCGATGAGATCATCCTGCAACCGCATTCTCGCCTCGCCTCGATGGATGAGGACGATATCGCCGCGAATCCGGAGCTTCAGGTCCTCACCTGGGGGGAGGAATCCGGACCCGGTCTGATCGCGACCCGGGACTTCTCCGAGATATTCGCCCTTGGGCACTGGGAATACGGGAAGTACACCCTTGCCAACGAATATGCGAGGGATATCAGCAAAGGCATGACCAACGTGCCCTTCCCGAAGAACTATTACCCGCATGACGATCCGAAGCAGGAGCCCCTGTTCGCATGGCGGGCCCATGCCAACCTGCTCTGGCGCAACTGGCTGAATTGGGTCTATCAAACCACGCCCTACGATTTGCGCCTGGTGCCGGAGCTCAGGGCCAATAAGCGCCTGGGCACCGACCGGTCGATTCGTCACGCCCCGGGTAGCCCGCGGCAAGATGGATACACCATATTCAACAAAGACGGGTATGGTGTGATTCAGAACGTGCGGGGTACGAACGAAACAGCATGATTCCGGGCCAGAGGGCGACAGATGGTGCAAAACGCCGTCGAAGCCTTGCAGCACAGGGGTTTAGGGGTCATGTCCAGTTTCGCAAGTAGACCATTCACTAGCCATTCGGAGCAGAGTGTCGGCGTTAGCGGGATTCGCTTCCCAACGGTGCTGACGGGCTGTCCCGTGGGTGATGTGAAGAAACCTTCGCGTCACAATGTCATCGATTACCGGCGTTATATTTAATGCTGGTCGGGAAAAGCAGGAGGCGTTAGATGGCGGGTTTCTACAGTGCGCAAACGCTGGTAGCCGCTTCGAATAAGCCGGATTATCCGACTATCCAAGACTTCCTTCCTCCGGAGATCCTGTTCCAAGGAACTCCTTTCGCGATTAATCGCATCATTCTGGTACGCATCATCGCAACCGTGGTGCTGCTGCTCGTCCTCGGCATCACCGCTTCGCGTGCGAAGCTCGTTCCGGGAAGATGGCAGTCCGCAGTCGAGTGGGTGCTTGATTTCGTCAAGAACAGCATCGTCTACGAGGTCATGGGGGAGTTGCGCGGCAAGCGTTACGTGCCGATGATCACCACGGTGTTCATGACGATCGCAGTATTCAATCTTTGCGGTGAGATTTCCGGATTGAATATCGCGGCCACGGCGACCATAACGATGCCTCTGGTATTCGCAATATGGACCTTCGGCCAATATTGGGGTGCTGCTATTCGTGAGAAGGGTCTCGGGACCTATCTCAAAGAGGAATTAATCCCTGAAGGCGTGCCGGCTCCTGTGCTGATTCTTGTAGCACCGATGAATCTTCTTGAGATTCTCATCATTCGACCGCTCTCACTCACCATCCGACTCTTCGCCAACATGATGGCAGGGCACATCGTGCTCGCCTTGTGCCTGGCCACCACGCAGTTCTTCCTCTTTGAGGTTGCGAACAAAGCGATGGTGCCCCTTGGCGGTCTGATGTTTGTAGCCGGTTTCGCGATGACGCTGTTCGAAATGTTCATCGCATGCCTGCAGGCATTCATCTTCGCAATTCTTTCCACTGTATATATCAACCTCAGTTACCCGGAGAATGACTAGACTTCGGATAGCCACCGGTTTTTCGACGTATCGAGTTCGATAAACCACCCAGAAAGGAATCAACATGGATATGGTTACTCTCGCACAGGTCGCTGGCAACCTGAGTGCCGTCGGATACGGTCTCGCGGCAATCGGACCAGGCATCGGTCTGGGCATTGTCATCGGCAAGACCATCGAGGGAACGGCTCGTCAGCCTGAGCTCGGTGGGCGTCTGCAGACCCTGATGTGGATCGGCGTTGGTCTTATCGAGTTCCTCGCACTGCTCGGCATCGTCTGCGGCTTCCTCTTCAGCTAAGCGACAGAACGAATGGTCAGCAACTGGATATGTGAAAGGAGGGTGACGAAGTGACTATTGCAGCAGCAAGTGGGATTTCCCTGTTCATACCGCAGACTTACGATATCGTGTGGTCGCTGATAATCCTGGTGATTATCGCGGTATTTTTCTACAAGTTCTTCTTACCCAAGTTCCAGGCGATTTTTGATGAGCGCGCCGCCAAGATCGAGGGCGGTATGGCCAAGGCCGAAAAGGCTCAGCAAGAGGCGGAGACCGCGAAGAAGAAGTATGAGGACCAGCTCAGTGAGGCCCGCGTCGCAGCTTCCAAGATTCGTGATGATGCCAGGGCCGAGGCCTCGCACATCATCTCGGATGCACGCAGTCGGGCCGAAACCGATGCCACGCAGATCACCGCCAATGCCCAGCGTTCAATCGAATCGCAACAGCAGCAGGCTTTGGTGAGCCTTCGTGGTGAGGTCGGGGCTTTGGCGACCGCGCTTGCCGGCAAGATCCTCGGATCGAAGCTGGAAAGCAGCGATGTGCAGAAATCCATGATCGACACGATGATCGAGCAACTCAATGATGGTAAGAAAGAGCGTTAACGGACCTGTCAGGGTTCGCTGCATTCTGCTAGAGGAGGTGACATGCGAGGAGAAACATCGCTGAACTCCGACCGGTGTGCCCGGGAGAAGTTCGCGCCCGCATTGCGTGAGGCGAATGTGCAGGCAGGTGTCGTTTCGAGCGAATTGTTCGACTTCGCCAACCTGCTCGACTCCAATCCGCGTTTGGAGCGGGCGCTCACTGATCCTTCGCGTCCGGCAGAGGATAAGAAAAAGCTCGTCGACCAACTCCTGGAGCAGTCGGGGGCTTTGCCCCTGACCAGGCAGATCCTTGAGGACATTGCACAGAGGGCGTGGAGCAAGGTCGATCACATCGCGAATGCCGTTGAGGATATCGCCGTGGACGCGACCCTGTATTACGCAGACGTCAAGTCGGTAACGGCGACGGTGGCGATCGAGCTTGCAATGATTCACTCGGCCTTCCTCAATATGCCCCAGGTCCGTTCCAGACTTTCGGATACCCAGGTCGATGCCGAGACGAGAATCGCCTTCCTCAAGCAACTGCTTGAGGGGCAGCGTCTCAACCCCCTGACGGTGATTCTTGCCGAGCACGCGACCAGGGATCTGCGCAACAGGCGTTTCCTCTCCACCCTGTCATGGCTGATCAATCAGATCTCAAGCCATATGGGTGAACAGGTGGTGACCGTCGTGTCCGCGGTTCCTCTGACCCGTGAGCAGTTCAGCGGGATCATTGCCGCGTATTCGGCAAAGCTCGGGAAACCGGTGCATATCAACTCGGTGGTGGATCCGAAGGTCCTTGGAGGCCTGAGAATCCAGTTCGGAGCTGAGGTGCATGACAATACGGTTGTGGCACAGCTGCAGCAGTTGCGTCGCAAAGTCGGAGTGGGCGAGTGACGCTCGTGCGAAAGACTTACAAACAGTACAAGAAAAAGGAGTGATCATGGCGGAACTTACCATTGATCCTGCCACGATACGCAAGGCGCTCGATAACTTCGTCGAGTCGTACGAGCCATCCGAGACACCGACCCAGGAGGTTGGCTATGTCAGGACGGCGGGTGACGGCATTGCGCATGTGGAGGGGTTGCCTGGCTGCATGGCCAATGAGTTGCTGACCTTTGAGAACGGCACCCTGGGCTTGGCCTTCAATCTTGATGCCCGCGAAATCGGTGTGGTTATCCTCGGCAATTTCGCAGGAATCGAAGAAGGGCAAGAGGTACGACGTACCGGCGAGGTGCTTTCGGTCCCCGTGGGAGACGGATACCTGGGACGCACGGTGAACCCCCTGGGCGCGCCGATCGACGGACTTGGTGACATCAAAAGCGAAGGCCGCCGCATACTTGAGGCTCAGGCTCCCGATGTGATGCATCGTCACCCGGTCGACGAGCCGATGTCAACCGGTATCAAGGCCATCGACGCCATGACGCCTATCGGCCGTGGCCAGCGTCAGCTCATCATCGGTGATCGCCAGACCGGAAAAACCGCCCTGGCCATCGATACGATCATCAACCAGAAGCAGAACTGGGCATCAGGCGATCCCAAGAAGCAGGTTCGCTGCATCTACGTCGCCATCGGGCAGAAGGGATCGACCATCGCTTCGGTGCGTTCCTCACTCGAGGATGCCGGAGCCATGGAATACACCACGATCGTGGCTTCACCGGCTTCCGATTCCGCCGGTTTCAAGTACATCGCACCGTATACCGGTTCGGCGATCGGCCAGCACTGGATGTACAACGGCAAGCACGTTCTGATCGTGTTCGATGATTTGAGCAAACAGGCCGAGGCCTACCGCTCGATTTCCCTGCTGCTGCGTCGTCCGCCGGGGCGTGAGGCGTACCCAGGTGACGTCTTCTACTTGCACTCCCGTTTGCTGGAACGCTGCGCCAAGCTTTCCGACGGTCTGGGCGGTGGATCGATGACCGGACTGCCGATCATCGAGACGAAGGCCAATGATGTTTCGGCCTACATCCCAACCAACGTCATCTCGATCACCGATGGTCAGATCTTCCTGCAGTCGGATCTGTTCAACGCGAATCAGCGTCCCGCCGTGGACGTCGGCATCTCGGTCTCCCGAGTCGGTGGCGCCGCGCAGACCAAGGCCCTGAAGAAGGTTTCGGGTACGTTGAAGATCTCCCTGGCCCAATACCGCTCATTGGAGTCCTTCGCCATGTTCGCGTCCGATCTGGATGCCGCTTCGAAGGCCCAGCTGACACGTGGAGCAAGGTTGACCGAGCTGCTCAAGCAGGCCCAGTTCACGCCCTACCCGATGGAACAGGAAGTGGTTTCGGTCTGGATCGGCACGCACGGCAAAATCGATGACCTCGATCTCAAGGATGTGCTGCCCTTCGAGAGGGGTCTGATGGACTATCTCGATCACAACACCGACATCCTCAAGACGATCCGCGACACCGAGGACTTCACCGCTGACACGGAGAAGGCCCTTGAAGCAGCGGTCGAGGAGTTCCGCGGTACCTTCGTCACCCACTCCGGTTCTCCTTTGGAGGGTGCGAAGAAGAACAACGAGGCTGGTCCCGCTCCTATCGAGCAGGAGCGGATCGTGGCGGGGGCGAAATAACTTATGGGCTCCCAACTCGCATTCAAGTCAAGGATCGCCTCAACAGCGTCATTGGAGAAGATCTTCAACGCGCAGGAGATGATCGCGTCCTCGCATATATCCAGGGCCCGCAAGGTGGCCTTGGATGCGAAGCCGTATACTGATGCGATTTTCGATGCAGTCCAGTCCTTGGTGGCGCATACGCATATCACCCACCCGATCGTCGAGAAGAAGGAGGACAACGACCGCGTCGCTGTCCTCGCCCTTACGGCGGATCGAGGGATGGCCGGCGCATACACATCATCGATTATCCGTGAGACGGAAAGCCTGCTCGCAGGTCTTGACAAGTCGGGCAAGCAGCCTGAGCTGTATGTATACGGTCGCAGGGGCGTTTCATATTACAAATACCGTAATCGTGATATCGCCGGCACCTGGGAAGGCAACAGTGACCAGCCGGGCGTCGAGGTGGCCGAAGAGATATCGAAGGCTCTTCTGGATGCCTATATGAAGCCTGCGGCCAAGGGCGGTGTTGCGGAGCTGTACATCGTGTTCACCGAATTCGAGAACATGGTCGTACAGAAGGTCCGTGTGCTGCGGATGCTGCCGGTTGAACTCGTCCATGCACCCAAGACGATTCACATCGACAGCAAGCCGATCACTCCGGAGGAGCATGACAAGACCGCCCCGCTCTATGCTTTCGAGCCTGGTGTGGACGAGGTCCTCGATACGATCCTGCCGAAGTACATACAGTCCCGTATACACGAGTGCCTGCTGACCTCAGCGGCCTCGGAGACGGCCAGCCGCCAGAACGCCATGCATACGGCAACGGATAATGCACGAAATCTCATCGACGATTTGACACGCAAGCTCAACGCTTCGCGTCAGGCTTCGATAACTCAGGAACTTACCGAAATCATCGGCAGCGCTGATGCGTTGAACAAAGAGGAAGAGTAGGAACGCCAATGGTTGAAGAGCAAAGCACTCAGACCACAGCGGCACCTGACGAGGTCACCGAACCGACTCAGGGTCGTATCACACGCGTCCAGGGCTCGGTCATCGACATTGAGTTCCCGGTGGGTCATCTGCCGGATATCTACAACGCCTTGACCGTGAAGATCAATTCGGTAGGCAATACCGAAGGCGAGACGCTGCATGAGATCACCCTTGAGGTGGAGCAGCATCTCGGTGATTCCATCGTCCGCGCCGTGGCTCTCAAGCCTACGGACGGCCTGGTTCGAGGTGCGCTGGTGACGAACACCGGCGGCCCGATCGAGGTTCCTGTGGGTGATGTGACCAAGGGGCACGTCTTCGACGTCGCCGGGCACATCCTCAACGCCAAGGATGATGAGAACATCACCATCTCCGAGCGTTGGCCGATCCATAGGAATCCACCGGCATTCGACCAGTTGGAATCCAAGACCCAGATGTTCGAAACGGGCATCAAGGTCATCGATTTGTTGACCCCGTATGTTCAGGGCGGCAAGATCGGCCTCTTCGGCGGCGCCGGCGTCGGCAAGACGGTGCTGATCCAGGAGATGATCCAGCGCGTCGCACAGAACCACGGCGGTGTTTCGGTGTTCGCAGGGGTCGGTGAGCGTACCCGTGAGGGTAACGATCTGATCGGCGAAATGGCCGAGG
Organism: Bifidobacterium psychraerophilum; assembly: GCF_000741705.1. Lineage (GTDB taxonomy): Bacteria > Actinomycetota > Actinomycetes > Actinomycetales > Bifidobacteriaceae > Bombiscardovia > Bombiscardovia psychraerophila. Next base: position 152,572 of record NZ_JGZI01000009.1, read on the forward strand.
CCGGCGTTTTGGAGAAGACCGCGCTGGTCTTCGGACAGATGGATGAGCCCCCGGGGACGCGTCTTCGCGTTCCGCTGACCGCACTGACGATGGCGGAGTATTTCCGTGACGTGCAGAACCAGGATGTGTTGCTCTTCATCGACAACATCTTCCGGTTCACGCAGGCGGGTTCCGAGGTTTCCACACTGCTCGGGCGCATGCCTTCCGCAGTGGGCTACCAGCCGAACCTCGCCGATGAGATGGGCGCTCTGCAGGAGCGCATCACCTCTACGCGTGGGCATTCGATCACCTCTCTGCAGGCGATCTACGTGCCTGCGGATGATTACACCGACCCGGCCCCAGCGACGACATTCGCCCACTTGGACGCGACCACGGAGCTTTCCCGTGACATCGCCTCCAAGGGCATCTATCCGGCTGTGGATCCACTGTCCTCGACATCGCGAATCCTCGATCCGCGTTACGTGGGACAGGCCCATTACGACTGCGCCAATCGTGTCAAGGCGATTCTGCAGCGTAACAAGGAGCTGCAGGACATCATCGCGCTGATCGGCATCGATGAGCTCTCGGAAGAGGACAAGACCACGGTCAACCGTGCACGTCGCATCGAGCAGTTCCTCGGACAGAACTTCTATGTCGCCGAGAAGTTCACGGGCAGGCAGGGATCCTATGTGCCCGCTGATGAGACCATCGAGGCCTTCACGCGCATTTGTGACGGCGTCTATGACGATGTTCCCGAGCAGGCCTTCACGGGCATCGGCGGCATCGAGGACCTTGAACAGAAGTGGCATGCGATGCAGAAGGAATACAACGCATAATGGCCGGCCAAGAACAGTCCACGATGCAGGTCAACATCGTCGCCTCCGATCGTCCGGTGTGGTCAGGAACCGCCAGGTCCGTGACCATACCGGCCTCTGAAGGCGGCATGGGGATACTGCCGGATCACGAGCCTGTGTTGACTGTCATCCGCGAAGGCACCGTCACGGTCACCGAAGCGGAGGGCACGCAGCACGCCTTCCAGGTCAATGACGGCTTCATCGCATTCGACTCGAATAAGCTGACCGTCGCCGTCGAGCGCGGCTCACAGGTGGATGAAGGTCAGCATGAGTGATTGATATCCGGATCCCGGCACTCAGGTGACGGGATCCGAAGTCAATACGCGCATACGGGGTGCCGGAGCGCGGGTATCAGCCGATTTCGGCGTGTTGCCCGGGCCCCGGCACTTTTCTCTTTCATCACGGCTGTGTCATGAGCCATGCTTCGCGCTATGGTGTCTCTCATGCGCATAATTGTTGCCGACTGCTCCGCCGTCTATTCCGGACGGCTCAACGCCTCATTGCCGCTTGCACGCCGGGTGCTGCTGATCAAGGCCGATTCCAGCTGTCTGATTTTTTCCGAACTGGGCTCCTATAAACCCTTGAACTGGATGGCCGCACCCTGCACCCTGCGCGAGCTGACACCGTCACAGGACGATTCACCGGACGCTGCGGCCGCCGGGGCCGTGGAGGATGCCCGAATGGAGGCATCGGCGGAGCCCCGCCCCGAGAGAATCATCCGGGTCAATGCGGCGAAATCCGATGATGTGCTCACCGTCTCGCTGATGAGGATCGTGAGTGATGAGCAGTATGAGCTCGGTGCCGACCCCGGACTGGTCAAGGACGGTGTTGAGGATCATCTCCAGCGTTATCTCGCCCAGCAGATCGAGCGCCTTGGAGAGGGCAGCACCTTGGTCAGGCGTGAATATCCCACGCCCATCGGTCCCGTTGACATCATGGCGGTCGATGCGGAGGGCACGCATGTGGCGGTGGAGATCAAGCGGCATGGTGGCATCGACGGGGTCGAGCAGCTGACCAGATATTGCGAGTTGCTGAACCGTGATCCCCTGTTGGCGCCGGTCCGCGGCGTATTCGCCGCACAGACCATCACACCGCAGGCGAGAACACTGGCTCAGGATCGTGGCTTCTCATGCCTGATCCTCGATTATGAGGAGATGAAGGGCACCGAGAGCGATGCCCTGACCTTGTTCTGAAGTGGTGATGCGAGGCCTGTGGGCAATTCATACAGGCGCTGCGTGGCGGCCCTTCCGGGTGTGCCGTGATCCGGCACGCGGCTTGCGGTGTGTATCCGGTCATCATGAAAATGTCGTCTTCATCACATATGGCCTTGCACCCTCAGCTCCCGCAGATGGGCGTGCATGCCCAATTGCCTGCAATATCAAGGAAATGTGCCTTCATGCACTAGATGTAGTGGTCGGTCTCCCAACACGCCACCATAAACAGTGGTTTGGTTTTTGGATTACATACGTGTAATCTCCAAGAACACGAGTGAATTACAAGAATGTCTTTTGGGAGTGATTACGATGTCGATTACCGTTTTTGCGAAGCCTCATTGCGCGCAGTGCGATGCCACCAAGCGTCAGTTCAACAAGCTTGGCGTGGAGTATGACGTCGTTGATCTCACTCAGGACGCCCAGGCTCTTGAGAGCTTCCGCGCAGCCGGATATCGCCAAGCCCCGGTCGTCGTGGCCGGTGAGGATACCTGGACCGGTTTCCGTCCCGACATGATCAAGAAGGTCGCTGAGCTCATCAACGCCTGATACCGGGCGGTCCTGAGGCCTCAGCTGCCCCGGGTCCATATGGTGCCGGCGAGGCATACAAGCCCTGGTCCTCGGCCCATCAATCAAGAATCAGTCCTTATAACGACAGTGTGCATATCCCCGCACCGGACGCCTGATGTTCAGCGTCCCGTACGGGAATATGCACACTGTTCGTATGTGGGGAAGGTCCGTGCCTTCGGTGGGCTCAGTAAGCCGCCAGGATATCCACGACGAAGACCAATGTGGAGTTCGCGGGGATGCTGGATTGCGCTTCGGAGCCGTATCCCAGACTTGGCGGGATGATGAGCAGGACCTGGGAGCCGACGGTCTGTCCGGCCAGCCCCTGCTTCCAACCGGAGATCACCTGGCTCAGGCTGAAGTCCGTGGCGGTCCCGTTGTCCCATGAGGAATCGAACTGTTTGCCGGTACTCGCGAGCCATCCCGTGTAATTGGCGCTGACGGTCTGCGTATCGGTCACCTTGGCTCCTGTGCCCTTGATCAAGGTCTGCACCACCAGCTTGCTGCCGGGCTTGTAGCCGTTCATATCAAGGGAGGGTTTGCCGGTTTTGTCCAGCGTGACCTTCGGGAGATCGGCGGGGATATCCTTCACCGTGGTGCCTTCGGCCCTGGTCAGTGCCTTGGTTTTGGAAACCAGGGTCATCACCATCAGATAGGTGGTTGCGTCCGAGGACGTCGTGGCGGTGCTCGTGGAGGTGTCTTTGATGCCGAAAGCGATCGTGGTATTGATCTTCTGGCCCTTGAGCAGGTTGTAGTAGGCGGAATTCATCGATGATGTGCTGATGACCATCGAGCAGTCAGGAGTGTTCTTCGTCCATGTGGAATCAAGCTCGGATCCGTTGATCGCGCTGATCGCGATGCTTTGCGCGCAGACGCGGTCGCCGTCCTGGAGGGTTTCGCCGTCACCCTTCTGCAGAATCGAATAGGTGTTGTTTTGGACGTCAAAGGGTTTCGAGAAGGTCACGGTGGGCTTCTTGCCGAGCTCACCTTTGGCGCTGACGCCCGACATCTCCTTGAGGGTGATGGAGCTGCTGGAGGAGGCGGTTGAGGAAGTGCTTGCTGAGGAGCTGCTGGAGGCATCGCTGGAACTGCTGCCACATGCCGCCAAACCAAGGCACATCGTAAGGGCGCAGCACACCGAAAGTGCTCTGCTCATGCTGTGTTTGCTGAGTATATGTCGCATAATGGCTAACTCTAACGCCCTGTCCTGATTTTGCCATTCCGGCATGAGAATGGGGAACCTGTAGAATAGCGGTGTTATGGATGGAAATACACACGAAAAAGACGAAGACTCGGGGACCGCAGTGTCTTCGCGCCGCAGCAAGGTGATGAGGGGCGTGGTCACTCCCATCCTCGCTGTGCTGGCCGTCGCATGCATCGTGTTGGGGGTTATGAACGCGACCATTTGGAAGCCGAGCAGTGATGTCTCGGCTGGTGCGCAGCTGAATTCGCGTTATATCACCACGGATCCGGGTGTGCTGAATCTGGTTGATGACAAGGTCGATGTGACGTTGAAAGCCTCCAACGCCGATGCCACGGTCTGCATGGCCCTTGGCTACGCCCAGGATGTTTCGGGCTGGCTGGCGGGTCATAGCTACCAGCGAATCACCGGTTTGCAGGACTGGACGGTTTTGGAGAAGCAGCGGAGTACCGCCGCGACTTCAACGGATGCGGGGGATGCCGTCGCCTTCCAGGATTCCGACATGTGGACCAGCGTCAAATGCGCCACAGCTTCCGTTTCGATGCAGGTGAATAACAGCAACGACCGCATCGTGCTGCTTGCGGATACGGATGCCAATGCCGCGGATGATACGCAGAGCAGCGGCACACAGCAGCTCACGATGAGTTGGGTGCGCACCGAGCTACCTGATTTCGCGATGCCTCTTTACTTTGCCGGCGGTCTGCTGGCTGTTTTGGCAGTGATGACGGCTTCGGTGTTTGCTATGGAACCGGAACGCAGGCGTAAGCGCATCGACGAGAACGCCGAGGAGGTGCAGGAGCCGGAAATCACCGTGATGCAGGCCGTCACCGGCACGCTGTCCCCGATCGGCCGCAGCATTCGATCCGCAGTGAAGCCAAAGCCCAAGAACAGACGGCACAGCAGGCATTCAGGCGGAGAGCACGATGCCGAGGAAGCGATTGAGACGGTCGAAACGACGGAGGCAGAGACTCTGGGAACACCCAAGATCATCGACACCGGCGCCAGGAATATGCTTGCCGCCCAGCAGCGCACCCATGAGCATAAGGCTCTGTCTGTTGAGGAGCCTGAAGAGGTCGAAGAGGTCGAGCATGAGAGCGGCAGCAGACGCAGGGAGCGTTCGGAGCATAGTGAACGCCGTTCCGACAGGGCGGGCCGCACGCGGTCGCAGCGCGCGACGCATACGGAAGAGACCGCAGTGATCAGCACCGACGATCTGGCTTCATACTTCGCCAGGCTCTCCTCCGAAGACACGCCTGCAGACGAGAAGAACGATGCCGGAGACGACAACGCCAGGAAGCAGGAGCAGGCGGGAGAGGCAGACTGATGAGAATGAGAAAAACCACCACGGTGCTTTGCGCGGTTCTGGCCTCGTCCATGGCTGTGACACTGGCAGCATGCGAAGGGCAGGTCCCGCAGGTCTCTACGGCCACATCAACCTCGCAGGCGCCGGATCTGACCCAAAGCCAGGAGAAAACCATCCGAGGGAAGATCCTCGACGTGCTTAACCAGGCCAATGCCGCCAAAGACCCTTCCAAACTCTCCACAAGAGTGACCGGGCCCCAGTTGCAAATCCGGACCAGCGAGCTGAATGTCGCGAAAGCGACCGGCACCCTGGATGCGAAGACGACGATTCCCAGCGAGATCATGCAGACGGTCATTCCGACCGACAGTGGTTGGCCGCGTTCTGTGTTCACCATCACCACCACGACCGAGGATCAGCAGTCCAAGCGCCTTCTGGTCCTTGATCAGGATTCCGCCCGTGACAACTACAAGCTCTGGGGTGTGGCGAGATTGTTCCCGGGCGCGCAACTCCCCAAATTCCAGGTGCCGAGCATAGGCTCGCAGATGGGGCAGGCGGATGACAGCGGATTGGAGACCACGCCTGCGCAGGCGGTGGAACACTACGCCGACGTGTTGCAGAACGGCAGTTCCAGCAAATACGCCGGCGACTTCGCGGCTGATTATTTCCGCCAGGATCTGGCGAAGCTCACGGAGAATGTGCAGGCCGGCATGGCGGCCAACAACGGTACCCAGCAGCAGACTTTCAGCGCCGAAGCCGACGACATCAAGGTGATGCGTTCCTCCGACGGGGGAGACCTCGTCGTGGTGCAGATCAATTCCGTCTGGACGAGAGCTGCCGGAGAGGGCCGTGAATCACTGCCGGCCTCGGATGCCGAGAAGGCTCTGTTCGGTAGCACCAAGGCCACCAGCACCATCAAGGCCACCTATGTGAATGTCGTGGCGATGTATATTCCCGCGGCGGGTTCGGATGCCAAAATCCAGGCCGTCGGTGCGGAACGTCAGCCGATCAAGGTCGAAGCCGTCTGACGGCTTTGCTCAAGGCAATGACCCACCCGATGAGGGTAGGGTGAGCATGTGAGGCATCGTGCACGTGCCGGCATCGACAGGCATGCGGACAAGCAGGAGGATGATATGGCAACAGGCAATCAGCAATTCCAACCGGGGGTCTCCCTGGCGGGTGCGGTCGATCTCGGGGCGATCAAACATCAGGTCGACGCGGAACCAGGGCAGCAGGGCGGTGCACCTGCGGCGGGCGGCTATGTAATCGATACCAGCTCGGCAGGATTCCAGGCCGTGATGCAGACATCGGCGACCTTCCCGATTCTGTTGTTGCTGTGGACTCCGGGCGATGATCGTTTGTTCCCGCTCGCCAAAGCCCTCGGGGATGCCGTGAATGCCCAGGAAGGCAAGGTCCAGCTAGCCCGCATCGATATCGCTGCCGAGCCGGAGATCGCGCAGGCGTTCCGTGTGCAGGGGGCACCTGCCTTATTCGCCTTGATCGGTGGGAGGCCCATGCCTGTCCTCCAGGGGCTTCCTTCGGCGGAGGAGCTGACGCAGCTGACCGATGAGCTGATACCTCAGGTGATCACCCTGGCGCAGCAGTCGGGAATCACCGGCACCGCCCCGTACCAGGAGGGCACGCCCTCCGCCTCCGATCAGGAGGGTGACGCGGATGCGCCGGCCTCGGAGCCGGCCGTTCCTCCGGCCCATGAACAGGCCAATCGTCTGGCACAGGAGGGTGATTTCGAGGGAGCGGTTGCCGCATACGACCAGGTGCTCCAGGCGGATCCGTCGGATGCTCTCGCCGCCCGTGAGCGTGCCAAGGCTTTGCTGCTGGCACGTTCGGCGCAGCTTGATGTGCGTGTGGTGCGCCAACAGGCGGCCGACAAACCTGATGACGTCGAGTCCCAATTGGCCGTCGCCGATATCGATATGATCGGCGGGCAGATCGCGGATGCCTTCGGACGTCTTCTTGATTATCTGGCTGGTCACCGCGATCAGATGGAGCCAGTGCGCAAACGTCTTCTGGAGTTCTTCCTGATCCCCGAAGCGAATGACCCTCGTCTCAAAAATGCAAGGCAGCGTTTGGCGACCTTGATGTACTGACGTTCGGGAGCGGCGTTACTGCTGCTCCCTGCGGTTGGTGCCGAAGCCCTCAAGGAAATGGGGGCCCTTGGTCAGCAGTTCGTATTCAAAGCGGTCATTCCACTCGGCATAAGGATGTTCCGCAAGTCCATCGTTGGAGAATCTGCTGTCGTCGGTGATCTCGGTGATGCAGAAATCAGGTATCACCAGATCGGTCACGGGACCGCGTCGCTCCGCCTCGGCGACGATCAACGGGGCATTGCCTCCGCCGAACACGTCGATATCCCAACCATCTTCACCCAGCCATGCGCCGTAACGGTTCTTCACGATCACGGAGCCGCCACGTAGCACCAGTTCGACGGCGACATCAGGATCGATGTCCCGCTCGGCCTCGTATCGGGTGCCGCCTATCGACGGGCCCTTGACTGTGACGAATGCATCGGTGAAGGCATCGCGATAGCGCCCGAGCGTGGCGAGGGCGTTCGTCTCCGCATTCATCGGAACACGCACATTGTGGGCCTGCAGCCGCACACGGAGTGCGAAATTATCCTGATGGACGTAATAGCTTTGGATGATGAGAATCGGCGCGTCGCCATCGTTCAGGTCGTCGGGGAATGTGTGGCAGAAGAATCTGCGTTCGTATTCGAAGTCGCTCAAATCGTCTCTCATGCCACCATTGTAGGGTCTGACGGCGCTGATGGCAGTCTTCTGCGGACTTTTTCGACAGGCGGTCGAAGGCATCGCCAAGGGGGCGGGATGGCGCCGTTACGATCCGATATGTGCATTTGACCCGGCAATGGCATAGTATGGTCGGGTTGCCTGACTGGCATACGGGCTTGTAGCTCAGTGGATAGAGCGTCTGCCTCCGGAGCAGAAGGTCGTGGGTTCGAATCCCATTAAGCCCACATCTGATGTCATCTTCGATTGAGGAGTCTCAATGAGCACAGCAATCCAGGAAGTCGCGACGGCATTCGCACCGGCGGCATTGGGCGCATACAGCCAAGCTGTGAAGGCCAACGGTTTCGTATTCGTTTCGGGGCAGCTCGGCATCGATCCCGAGACCGGCGAGCTTGCCGGGGAAAGTGCGGCGGAGCAGGCCACGCAGGCTTTGAAGAACATCAAGAACATCCTTGACGCGGCCGGATGCGGCATGGACAGCATCGTACGCGCGACCATTTACCTCAAGGATGTCGAGGACTTCGCGGCCGTCAACGAGGAGTACGCCAAGGTCTTCCTCGCCTCGGTCAAACCAGCGCGCGTGGCCTTCGGCAACAACATGATCCCCAAGGGCGCACTCGTCGAAATCGACGCCATCGCGGCCGTCGCCGAGTAGACGGCATAGGTATGGCGGCACCTCTGTGGATGTCACCGCCATACCTTCCTGCACATGCATCCGCAAACACGGGGCATAGGGGCGCTAACGTACGGTGAAGCTCAGGCTCTGGCAGTCAGCGTTCTTTGATGACGAGCCGATCAGCACTTCGAAATCACCGTCTTCGACCACACGTTCCTCACGCTCATTGACGAGCGTGCAATCCGATACCTTGAGATCAACCGTTGCGAGCGCCTGCTCGCCCGCAGGCACGGTGAGCTGCGTGAAGCCTTTGAGCTCCTTGTTCGCCCAGCTGACCGAGGTCACCACATCGTGGACGTAGAGCTGCACGGTTTCGGTTGCCGGCCTTGTTCCCTTATTGCTCAGCAGCACCTGGGCGCGAAGCGTGTCGCCGATGTGCACGTTATCGAGTGAGCGTTCCGCATCCAAGGTGCCCGCGTCGTCGAGCACATGAAGTGAGGCTTCGCTGTACTCAACGGTGGAGTAGGACAGCCCTTCCCCGAAGCAGTATTCCGGTTCCTGGGTGAGATCGGCGTAGCGCAGGCCATGCTGCCCGCGGATCTGGTTGTAGTAGGTCGGCTGCTGCCCGCTGTGGCGTGCGAAGGAGATCGGGAGCCTGCCTTTGGGCTCAATCTTTCCAAGGAGCAGCTCCGCCAAAGCCCTGCCGCCCTGCATCCCGGGGTTTCCGGCCCAGATGATGGCCGAGGCATCCTTGCAGCATGGGGGCAGAATCAGCGGTTTTGAGGCCATCAGCACGATGATCAGTGCTTTGCCCTGTTCCCTGGTTGATGTGCTGAGCGCTTCGAGCAATGCATTCTGCGCGCCGAAGAGCTCAAGCGTGGCTGTGGACCTTCCCTCACCAATCAGCTCGATGACGTCCCCGACCACGGCGATGGTGACGTCGGAGGAACGGCTGGCCTCCAGCGCCTCCTCGATCAGGTGCGGATCCGGCTCGCAGGCCCGTTGGATCGGTGGCCGTGGCTGTCCGTCAGGGAATCGGGCACCGTCCGGATCCGTTTCCAAGGTCAGCACATCGGCTCCTTTGGCGTAGCGAACCTGCCAGTCGGACGGAACCGTCGCCCGCAAGCCGTCCAGAGCGGTGACGACGGTTTCGCGAGGTTCCTCGCTGATCCATCCGACCTGACCTGATCCTCCGGCCCAATCCCCGAGCTGGTTGTTCGGGTCATCGGCCAGCGGGCCCACGAGTGCGATGCTCCTGGTCTGCGCAGGCTGCTGCTTGTGTTCAGACTGCAATGGCAGGGTGCCGTCATTGCGCAGCAGCACCAGTGAGGCGCGTGCCATGTCGAGGTTCTCCCGGGTATGCTCCGCTGTGCCGATATCACTGCTGATTCTCGCGGAATCGGGGATTCTGGGATTCTCGAACAGGCCGAGTTCGAATTTGAGCCGCAGGATGCGCCCGACGGGGGCGTCCAGATCGGATTCGGCGATCATGCCTTGGGAGAGGGCCTGCAGTGCGCCTTCGTAGAATCGCGGGGTGCTCATGATCATGTCGTTGCCGGCTTTGATCGCGGCCGCCGCGGCATGTGTGTAATCGGGTTGGATATTCTGTTCCCAGACCATGCGACCGACATTGTCCCAATCGGTGACGAGCATGCCCTGATATCCCCATTCCCCTCTGAGCACATCGTTGAGCAGCCATCGGTTCAGCGTGATCGGCACGCCGTCGGTGCTCTGGTAACCAAGCATGAAGGTGCTGCATCCTTCCTTCGCCACCCGCTCGAAGGGGGGCAGGAACCATGAACGCATCTTGCGATGCGAGATATCCGCCTCCGAGGCATCGCGTCCACCCTGTGTTTCGGAGTATGCGGCGAAATGCTTCGCGGTGGCCAGAATGCTGCTCGGGTCGTCCAGTCCCTTGCCTTGGTATCCACGCACCATAGCGGATGCCAATTCGCCGATCAGTGTGGGGTCTTCGCCGAAGGTCTCGCCGACACGTCCCCATCTCAGATCGCGTGCGATGCACAGCACCGGTGAAAACGTCCAGTGAACGCCTGTGGCGGAGGCTTCGATGGCTGTCACTCTGGCGGCTCGTTCGAGCAGTTCGGGGTTCCATGAGGCTGCCATCGTGAGCTGGGTGGGGAAAATAGTGGCACCTGGCCAGAAGGAATAGCCGTGGATGCAGTCCTCTCCGACGATCAGCGGGATCTGCAGACGTGTGCGACGCACCAGCTTGGCCGCTTCGATGAGGTTTTCGGGAGATGCGTGCAGGATGGAACCCACATGGGTCTCCAGGATGCGGCTCTCCAGATCCTGCTGGGCGTCCAGCTGCATGAGCTGCCCGACCTTCTCCTCCACGCTCATGCGGGAGATCAGGTCCTTGATTCTTGTTGCTACGGTGTTCTCCGGATTCTGATAATCAGGTATCCGCGCGCTGCGATCGGTCATATGTCCGTCCCTTCGATGTCTGGTGTTTTGCTGCCCAGGCGCTTTGCCGGCTGTCCGAAGGAGAGAAGGAAGCAATCGCATCGGTGCCGCATAACGAGATTCTTTCACATCCTGCACCTGTATCGGCTGCGGTCGGCGTCTTCGCCGCTCCGCCCTCAACGACGGCCGAAGCAGTGGGCATTGAAAATTAGATTACTTATAAGTAAGTAAAAACTCAACTTGGAAAACGGGGGAAACGCCGTACTTGAGATTGTATTCCCTTTATTTGCAACAGTTTCAGCATCGGCAAGTGATGGATTTGACACATAACTGACCAGTCAGTATATTCGAGGCTGTACAAGGCAGGACGAGGACGTTCCGATCAATTGCACACGCATGAAGTCAACGTAGAACAGCCATATAGCGAATGCCGCATTGTTGTGGCGCCATGTCGACAGGTATAGGCATCGGCGACAACGCACTGTGGCTGCAGGATGTGGCGCGCTGTGCGGGAGCGACCACCATGCATCGCCTATTCGTTCCGGCGACGCGGTACTCGCCACGAGCTCCGTGGCCTTCGTCGAAATCCTGTACATGCAACGCGGCGCAGCGGAGCGTCGCACCCGGCATCAGGCGTCGGGAAGGTTGCGAAGAGCTTTACGGAAAGGGGTCTGGATGCAAACCTCGGCAAAATCCATGCCGCGTGCCACACACCCGGAATCGGGAAGAGTCGCCCGCATCCGCCAATGGTGGAGTCAGTTCGTGTATCAGTGGCAACTCCAGGCAATGGTCGTTCCCGGCATCGTGTTCATGATCGTGTTCAATTTCATTCCGATCTATGGCCTGGTGCTGGCGTTCAAAAGCTACACGGTGGTCGACACCATCTCCAGCGCGCCTTGGGTGGGGTGGGAGAATTTCCGCATCATCCTGAGCGACAAGTATTTCTGGAGCTCGGTCTGGAACACGATGGGTATCAGTGCCATCAAACTCTCCCTCGGATTCGTGCTGCCGATCATACTGGCCGTGATGATCTATGAGGTACCTTGGGGGCCCTTCAAACGCATCGTGCAGACCCTGACCTACCTGCCTCACTTCTTCTCCTGGATCATTCTCGGAGGCATGCTCATCAACTGGCTTTCCACCAATGGCCTGCTGAACGAAGTACTCAACTTCGTAGGTATCAATGCCTCGTCGAATTACCTGCTCGATGCCGATAAGTACTGGGGGATCGCGGCCCTCTCCGATGTCTGGAAGGAAGCGGGCTGGGGGACGATTCTTTACCTGGCGGTCATGGCGGGAATCGATCCCTCCCTCTACGAAGCGGCTGAGATGGATGGCGCTTCGAAGATCAGGCGCATCTGGCATATCACGATCCCCGAGCTTGGAACCATGATCACCCTGAACCTGGTGCTGTCGGTCTCTGCGCTCTTCGGATCGAATCTTGACCAGACGCTGATCCTGATGAACACCCAGAACCAACCGAAATCCGAGGTCATCAACTCGTATGTCTATCGGATCGGTCTGACGCAGGGGGACTTCTCCTATGCGACCGCCGTCGGGCTGGGTGTCTCCATAGTCTCGGTCATCCTTCTGGTCATCACCAATGTGGTGAGCAAAAAGGTCAATGACAATCAGTCGGTGTTGTAGGAGGATGAGATGAGCAGGAAAACAGCCGTCAAATTGGGCAACCCTCAGGCAATCGGCGCAGGGCGGGCCGTACGGCACGGATCCATGACCTTCAATGTGGTGAACACGATGGTGCTGGTCGCGTTCACGTTGATCATCGTGATACCGGTCTGGAATGTGGTCATCTCCTCATTCGCCTCCAACCAGTCCCTGAGCGAAGGCAATTTCATATTCTGGCCCAAGGCACTGTCCTTGGATAATTACCGCTCCGTCTTCCAGGACGATCAGCTATGGCACGCGCTGCTGATTTCGGTGCTCAAAACCGCGATCGGCGTGGTTGCCCACACCCTGTTCTGTGCGGTATTCGCCTACCCGCTGAGCAAGGCGTATCTGAAGGGGCGCAAGCTGTACTCCGCAATGGGAATCATCACGATGTTCTTCAGTGGCGGCATGATCCCCACCTACCTGCTGATCAAATCGCTCGGTCTGCTGGATTCATTCTGGGTATACATCATTCCCGCTTTGTTCAGCTACTACGATGTGATCATCCTGATGAATTTCTTCAGGCAGGTGCCCTCATCGCTTGAGGAATCGGCGAAGATCGACGGCGCCAGTGAATGGCGTATATTCCGTTCGGTCATCCTGCCCCTGTCGAAGCCGGCCCTCGCCACCATCGCGTTGTTCCATGGTGTGGCTCAGTGGAATGACTTCATGACCACGAAACTCTACATCACGAATGAGAACCTCTATCCCTTGCAGATGCGCCTGTATGACATCATCGTGCGTTCACAGGCCGCATCGGATATGGGCAACGTCGGGCAGGTCATATTGGACACCACCTCGCGCGGTGTCAGGCTGGCGACCATCATGATCACCATCGCGCCGATCCTCGTGCTGTATCCATTCGTCCAACGCTACTTCGTAGGCGGCACGATGCTCGGAGCGGTGAAGGGCTGATGCACGCGAAACGCGGATGACGCATGAATGATGGTCCATGCCATCGCGGTATGGCGAATCGGGAAGGGGGTTGCGGACGCACTTTGGCAATACGTGATGATCGCGCGACGGCGCATCCCGGGCCTGATGCCCGGGTGACCGTAGCGGCCGGATTGCACGAAGGGAAATGGCTTAGGGGAAGTGAACAACGGAGCAAAGGAGCTACGTGCTATGAAGAGTGTCAATAAGGCCGGGAAGATTGTGGCTGCAGCGGTTTCGGCGGTGCTGTCGCTGACTGCGCTCGCAGCCTGTGGATCGGGGGACGCGCAGGATGCGACCGCCACATTGCCCGATCCGTCATACAAGGTGTCGGAAAGCACGCCTGCATGGAAAGCGGATACGCGCAAGGACAACAAACTCACCTGGTATGTCAATGCGGATTGGTGGAATAAATCCTTTGGCAAGGATATGATCACCGCCCAGATCAAAAAGGACCTGAACCTGGACATCACCTTCGTCACCGGTGATGACACCAAGCTCAACACATATTTCGCCAGCGGCAAGCTGCCGGACATCATCACGACCTTCGATTCGACCTCGAAGGTCGCCCAGACGGCCAATCAGTGGGCTTTGCCGCTCGAAGAGCTGGCGAAGAAGTACGATCCGTACTTCTCCAAGGTGGCCAAGAAGGAGACCCTGGACTGGTACAGGCTGAAAGACGGCAAAAGCTATGGTTACCCCTCCTACTCGAACACCACCGCCGATTACAAGTCGGGCATGATCCACCCGACCAGTGCATTCATCGTCAGAAAGGATGTGCTCAAAGCCATCGGCACACAGGACTTCACCACCCCTGAGGGTTTTGTCAAAGGCATGCAGGCCATCAAGGAGAAATTCCCGAATCTGACGCCTTTCGGCTTCAATGATTTCACCGACAACAACAGCTCCCTGGAATCGACGGTGCAAGACATGCTTGGCGTGCCGATCACCACGAAATCCAACGCCTTCTACGACCGTGATCTGGACGCGGACTATATCAGCTGGCTGGATGCATTCAGACAGGTGCATGCGGCAGGCAACATCTCGGACGACAGCTTCGCCGACGACGCGGATACCTTCAAGGAAAAGGTGTCCTCCGGCCAGTATGGCGCCATCATGATGCAGAATTTCGTCTCCACGGGCACCCAGTTGCAGACCTTTGCCTCGAAAAGCCCTGATTCCGCCTATGAGGCGGTGGACGGCATCCAGAGCACCGAAGGCAGGAAGCCGACCCTAAGCCAGTCCGGTCTGAGCGGCTGGTCCATCAACTACATCACGAAGCAGACCAAGAACCCGTCAAAGGCCATACAGGTCTTCGAGTACCTGCTGAGCGACTATGGACAGATGCTCACCAACTTCGGTGTTGAGGGCAAGACCTACACCAAAAACTCCGATGGCACGGTCTCGTGGACCGAGCAGGCCAACCAGATCCGTCTGAACGAAACCGAGAAGTGGCAGAAGGAATACCGTATGGGTGAGTTCGTGCTCTTCGGGCATGATCGCTACAAGGCGCTGAACAAGGCCTCCTATGTGGACGCCGTCTGGCAGATGCAGGACTGGGGGCAGCAGTATCTGACGCCGCAGTTCAAAATCGAGAACATCGCACCGGATACCGGCAGCGCCGAAGCCCGTTCGCTGTCGGCCATCCAGACGAACTGGTCGACCACCATGGTCAGCATGATCCGCGCGGGCAGCAAATCCGATTTCGATGGCATCCTGAAGCAGTACAAGCAATTCCAGAAGGACAACAACATCGATCAGGTCAACTCGATACGCAGCGAGAAGATCAAGGCTAATGTCAAGAAATTGGCGGAGTAGATGATTCCCGTTCCCGGAGTGGCACAGATGCCTCCTCCGGGAACGGAAACACATGAGCAGACAGGAGATGCCGATGGGAACGACCACAGCGTGGATGACCACCGATGCGGCTCATATGATGCGACCGCTGGCCTTGGCCGCCCCCGGTCACGCGCCCATCGACGATGAACTGACCTTCGATCATGGTGTGCGTCATCAACGGATCGCGGGTTTCGGCGCCTCCTTCACCGACTCCTCGGCCTTTCTGGTCAACGGTCTTGATGGGGGTGAGAAGCGGACGGTGATGCAACGTCTCTTCAGTTCGGATAAGGGCATCGGCCTGTCACTTCTGCGCAATCCCATCGGGGCTTCGGATTATGCGCGTTGGGTCTACAGCTATGACGATATGGCGGGCGGGGTCTCCGACGAGCATCTCGATCACTTCTCCATCGAGCATGATCGCGCGGACATCCTGCCGTTGACGGCATGGGCGATGCGCATCAACCCCGATCTTCGGCTGATCGCCTCCCCGTGGAGCGCCCCCGGCTGGATGAAGGACAGCGGCACGATGATCAGCGGATCCCTGCTGAAACGCTGGTATGGCGTGTACGCGGATTATCTCGTCGCATTCATCAAGGCCTATGCGGATGAAGGTGTGGATGTGCATGCGATCACCATCCAGAACGAGCCACTGTTCGAGCCCTCCCATTATCCCGGGATGCCGTTATCCGCAAGGGAGGCCGTGGATTTCGTCCTCCGGCATCTGCGTCCGGCGCTGCACGCTGCAGGATTGCGGACGAGGATTTTCGGGTATGACCACAACTGGGATCATCCGGAATACCCCGAGTACCTGCTTGCTCATGCGGCCGAGGCCTTTGACGGCATCGCCTGGCATTGGTACGGGGGAGAGCCATCGGTGCAGAGTCTGCTCTCCAGACGCTTCGGGGATAAGCCCGTGTACTTCACTGAGGGGTCCGGAGGTGATTGGATTCCGGCTTTCGAAGCGGCCTTCAGCAACGTGATGCGTTCCGGAATCGATATCCTGCGGCACCGTTCACGCTCATTCATGCTGTGGAACATCGCCTTGGACGAGCGCAACGGTCCTGTGGTGCCGGGCTTCGGGCGAAGTACCTGCAGGGGGCTGCTGCGTATCGGCAAGGGCAAGCGGGTCGAATACACACTCGACTATTACGGTCTGGGCCATTTCAGCTCGGTGATCAGACCGGGCGCCACACGCATCGAAAGCAGCCAGACGCCATCGATACGGACGCTTGCCTGCGATAATCCCGATGGCAGCACGGGCTATGTATTCTTCAACGACACCCAGCGCTCCAGATATGTGCATGCTGGCGACGGTGCCCTGGATGTGGCTGTGAGCATGCCTCCCAAATCCGCGCTCAGCATCATCGCGCGTGGAGGAGATAGCGGCGAGGTGGGCGCATGAAGACATTGCTTTCGATCGACGGCAAGGTATACGCGGTGCTGAACGTCATGGTTGAGCTCCTGGAACTGAATCTGCTCTTCATCATCGGGTGCCTGCCGATCGTCACCATAGGAAGCAGCGCTGTCTCGTTGTACGAGGTGGTGTTCCAGATCCGCAAGGAGGGGACCGTGCGGGTCCTGCCCCGATTCTGGAAGGCCTTTCGGGGCAATCTGCTTAAGGGGATCGTGTTATGGGCGATTGTTGCGGCCACCTTCGCCGCGATGGTGCTGTCATACTGGATGCTTTCGAATATCTCGCACGGGAACATCCTCGTTCTGCTGCCGATGTGCGTCATCATCGCCGTACTGCTGCTCGCATCAGGGTATGTCTTCGCGCTGGCGGGGCGTTACGATATGGGCGTCGCCGCGATTGTGCGTGCCTCGCTGTCCCTCGCCCTTCAGCATGCCTTCATCTCCGCGCTGGCCGTCATCCTGTTTCTTGCGGTGGTGTGTCTCATCCCGGTCTTGCTGCCAAGGCTGCTGTTCCTCTGGGTCTTCTTCGCCTTCGGGCTGACGGCGTACCTGCACAGCTGGCTCCTCATCAGGGTGTTCGAACAGCACGGCGATGCTGGATGAGCGCGCCCAGACCCTCTGTGGCGTGCCGTTCTGCCGCACCTGGGGTGGAAGATGATTTATGATGACAGATAATGCCGATCAGTCATGGTGATCGCATCGGAGCATGGAGCGACAATGGCAGATGAACACAGCACCAGGAAATCAACGAAACACAGGCCTGAAACATCGCAAAAACGTCGCGAGATACTGAAAGCGGCTTCGGAGGTGTTCGGGCTCAAAGGCACTTCGAATGCTACGTTGGAGGAGATAGCCGATCGCGTCGGCATGACCCGGGCGGGAATACTGCACCATTTCGGATCGAAGCGTGCCTTGCTGCTTGCGGTGTTGCAATACAGGGATTCCAGTGAGGTTGAGAATCTCGAGGAGCACCACATACCCGGTGGAGCCGAACTGTTCCGACACCTCATCGAGACGGCACGACGCAATGCTCTGAGACCCGGTATCGTACGGACTTTCGTCACATTGTCCTCCGAGTCGATAACCGATCACAACGTCGGGCACGACTATTTCCTTGAACGCTACAGCAACCTGCGCGAGGAGATCACCCAGGCTCTGATCGATATGGCCAAGGAACGCAAATCGACGATCGATATGGCCAAGGCCGATATGGCCAGTTCCGCGATACTCGCGGTGATGGATGGTCTGCAATTGCAATGGCTGCTGGACCAGGATCATGTGGAATTGCCGGAGGTCACGGAATATGCGGTGAACGCCATCGTGTGGTCCGTGATGAGCAACAGTGACGAGCGCGCATACTGATCCCGAAGCCCCGCTGTCCCGGATCGACGGTCCCGACGGCGCCCGTCGACGCCGGGCATGCCTTGGCCTCGGAGCGCTGTCGGGCCAAACATTAGACTGGGGAGAATGAGCCCTGAAGCACTTGCCGATCTAATCGCACACATCATCATCCATCTGGCCGAGTCCGGCAACGCCGGAACGCTGAGTCCGGAGCAGGCACCCCCGGCCTCGTCCATCGTTGTCGCCCGACCCAAGGACCGCTCGCACGGTGACTGGGCGAGCAATGTGGCGATGCAGCTCGCGAAGAAGGCGGGCCTGAAACCACGCGATTTCGCCCAGCTGCTGGCATCCGAATTGGAATCCTCGGAGGGCATAGCCTCGGTGGAGGTCGCGGGTCCCGGATTCATCAACATCGTGCTCGATTCGGCATCAGCTGCCGCAGTCGTGGATACCGTACTCGCGCAGGGTGCCGAATACGGCCATAACGACCACATGAGCGGGCATACGCTCAACCTTGAATTCGTTTCGGCGAATCCGACGGGTCCCATCCATATCGGCGGCACCCGTTGGGCCGCCGTCGGTGATTCGATGGCACGTGTCATGCAGGCGAACGGCGCCGAGGTGGTTCGTGAATACTACTTCAACGATCACGGTGAGCAGATCGACCGCTTCGCCAAGTCACTGGTTGCCGCGGCCCACCACGAGGATGTACCGCAGGATGGCTACAAAGGCGCCTATATTGACGAGATCGCGGCGCGGGTCGTCAACGAGGCGAAGGCCGACGGTGTGGATGCGCTTGACCTGCCGAGGCTTCGTGACGAGAACGGTGACGAGGGGGCCAGCGAGCAGCGCGAAGAGTTCCGCAAGCGTGCGGTGCCGATGATGTTCGCCGAAATCCAGGAATCCATGAAGGAGTTCCGGGTCCACTTCGACGTGTGGTTCCACGAGAACAGCCTGTATGAATCCGGTGAGGTCGAAACCGCCATCAATGAATTGCGCGCCCAGGGCGATATCTATGAGAAGGATGGGGCGACCTGGTTCTCATCCACGAAATACGGCGATGACAAGGATCGTGTGATCATCAAATCCGATGGCCATGCGGCGTACATCGCCGGGGACATCGCATACTATCTGAACAAGCGCCGCCGGGCCGACCATCCTTGCGATGAGGCCATCTACATGCTCGGAGCCGACCATCACGGCTACATCGGCAGGATGATGGCCGTTTGCGCCGCCTTCGGGGATACCCCTGAAGTCAATATGCAGATCCTGATCGGGCAGATGGTCAACGTGATGAAGGACGGCAAAGCCGTGCGCATGAGCAAGCGTGCAGGCAATGTGGTCACCATCGACGACCTTCTGGAGGCGATCGGGGTGGATGCCTCCAGGTATTCGCTGGCACGTACCGACTACCACCAGAGCGTGGACATCGACCTTAACCTGCTGGCCTCGCACACCAATGAAAACCCGGTGTACTACGTCCAGTACGCGCATGCGCGCTCGTGCAATGTGGACCGCAATGCGGCGCAGGCCGGAATCGACGCCTCGCAGGCCGACCTCTCCCTGCTGGACACCCCGGCCGACGGTGAGGTGCTTGCCGCGCTCGCGCTCTACCCCAACGTGCTGCAACTGGCGGGCGATCATCGTGCGCCGCATCGTATCGCGCATTATCTCGAAGATCTCGCTTCCGCCTATCACAAATGGTATAACGCCGAGCGCGTGGTGCCGATGTCTCTGACGGAGCCGGAGAACCGGATCGCGGACGATAAGCGTGAAGCGCTGGCAATCGCGAAAAGCCCCGACAAGGCACGTGCGGCCGCACGACTGAAACTCAACGACGCCGTCCAATGCGTGATCGCCGGCGGCTTGGATCTGCTGGGCGTAAGCGCGCCGGATAAGATGTGAAATATGAATGAAGCCACTGCCACACGAACGGACGCAAACGGCGCGGGAATGTCCGCGATCTGGCCCGATTCGGCGCAACGCGACCATGCGGGCGCCGTACGCTTGCACGGCAGAAGCGTCGAGGAGCTGAGTGCGAGCTTCGGGACGCCGCTGTTCGTCATGGACACCGAAGAACTCTCCCGCAGGGCCCTGCGCTTCAGCAGAACCGTATCGAATGCCTTCCACGACACCAACACCCATGTGAGTTTCGCGGGTAAGGCTTTTCTCAGCAAAGAGGTCGTCCGCATCATGCTGGCGCAGGGCCTGCTGGTCGATACATGCAGTATGGGCGAGATGCGCATCGCGCTCGCCGCAGGAGCTCCCGGCCGCCGTCTGGTGCTGCATGGCAATAACAAATCCGATGAGGAGATACGGCTTGCGGTGGAACAGGGCTTCGCGAAGATCGTCGTGGACTCGCCCGACGAACCGGCGCGAATCGCGGAGATAGCCAGATCCCTGGGTGCCACGGCCAAGGTGATGTTGAGGGTGACGGTTGGCGTGCATGCCGGAGGGCACGAATTCATCTCCACCGCGCACGAGGACCAGAAATTCGGCGTGCCGCTTCTGCCGGCGGGGGCGGATGGCCACCTCCTGGATCTCGACACCCGGCCCGATCATGCGGGTTCATCCGACGGGCATGAAGACCTGCAGTCGCCGGCGCAGGCCGTATCCTCGCTATACGTCCCCACCGGGAAACGCCCTGATGACGATGCCGCCGTGACCGAGGCGATGTCCGTCGTCGCGGACGGCCCTGCGATCGGGGTGCTCAAAGACATCCTTTCCCGTCAACCGGATCTTGAACTTGTCGGCGTCCACGCCCACATCGGTTCGCAGATCCATGACGCCAACGCCTTCATCGAGTCGGCACGACGGCTGATGATCCTGCGCAAGACCTTCTGGGCGACGGACGGATTTCTGCTGCCGGAAACCGATCTTGGAGGCGGGTATTCGGTGGCGTACACCGATGACGACGCGTCGATGGACATCGAGGACGCCTTCGCCACCATGTCGCAAGCGGTCGAGGGGATCAACCGTCGTCTGGGCCTGCCGATGCCGGTGCTTTCCTTCGAACCGGGACGGTGGATCGTCGCGCCTTGCGGCATAACCCTGTATCGGGTCGGAACCGTCAAGCCGGTGCATCTGGCGAACGGAATCACCCGTACCTATGTCTCGGTCGATGGCGGGATGAGCGACAACATCCGTCCGGCCTTGTACGGCGCGCAGTACACCGCGACGCTGGCGAACAGAAAGGGTTCCGAGGCGCTGATGGATTCGAGGGTTGTCGGCCTTCACTGCGAGTCCGGGGATATCCTGGTGCAGGATGTGCGCCTGCCCGCGGACGTGAGACGTGGCGACATACTGGCGATACCGGTCACCGGGGCCTACGGGCGCACGATGGCGAGCAACTACAATCAGATCCCGATTCCGGCGGTCGCCGCCGTGACCTCCGATGACGCCCATCTGATGCTCCGTCGCCAGACGATTGAAGACCTGCTGGAACTCGACCAGTACACGGCAACGCAATCCTAAGCCGGTGTACATCTCATGGTCAGCTTCCTGCCGAAGAATTGATCCACTCGCTCGTGACGGTCGATTCGTCAAGCTGACGTAGGATGATGGATTTATCGAAGTACCGGGATCGCTTATCAGGAAGGACATCCGAGTGTCTGAAAACAACAATGCCCCCATCCGAGTCGCTTTGCTCGGAGCAGGAACGGTCGGTTCGCAGACGGCCCGTCTGCTCGTTGAGCAGCAGGAGGAGTTGGCGAACAGGATCGGCCGCCCGATGGAGCTGGTCGGTATTGCGGTGCTCGACCCTTCGGCGGTCAGCGACCCCTGGATCGACACATCACTGCTGACCACCGATGCCTCGGAACTGGTCACCAGAGCCGATATCGTCATCGAACTGATCGGTGGCATCGAACCGGCCCGTTCATTCCTGATGAAGGCCATCGAATCCGGTGCCTCGGTCGTGACCGCGAACAAGGCGCTGCTGGCCAAGCACGGACCTGAACTCTACTCCGCGGCCTCGGAGCACGGCGTCGACATCTATTTCGAGGCAGCCGTCGGAGGCGCGATCCCGATCGTGCGTCCTCTGCGCGAGTCCTTGGTGGGGGACAAGGTGCTCAACGTCATGGGCATCGTGAACGGTACCACCAATTACATCCTTGACGAGATGACCACCAAAGGCCTCGACTTCGACGAGGCATTGCGCGACGCCCAGAAGAAGGGCTTTGCAGAAGCGGACCCCACGGCTGATATCGAGGGCCTTGACGCGGCCGCGAAGGCCGCGATCATCGCGCTGCTCGCATTCCATACCGACGTGCGCATGGACGACGTCCCCGTGGAGGGCATCACCAAGATCACCGCCGACGACATCGCCGCGGCGAGTGCGGAAAACAAGGTCATCAAGCTTCTGGCCGTCGTCGACCAATCCGACGCGGGCATTTCCGCGAGGGTATACCCCGCTCTGATGTCCTTGGAACACCCGCTGGCATCCGTGCACGGGAGTTTCAACGCCGTATTCGTGAAATCCGAGGCCGCCGATGATCTGATGTTCTATGGTCGCGGCGCGGGTGGCGCACCGACCGCATCAGCAGTGGTCGGTGATGTGGTGACCGAGGCGCGACACATCGCGCAAGGCTCGGTCGGACCCGTCATCCCGATCTACGCGTCATTGCCGAAGGCGCCCCTGGACGCTTCCAAGGCCGCCTTCGCGGTGCGTTTCCTGATCCACGACAAGCCGGGCGTTCTCGCGGCCATAGCAGAAGCGTTCTCCAAGCACAGCATTTCGATCAATGGCGTCAATCAGGACATCAAGCCGACGCTGCATGACCCGGGGTACAGCGGCGAGATCCAGCAGCTGCGTCTGGTCACCCACCTGTGTGATGAAGTGACGCTGCGCAAGGTCGTCGACGAGGTCTCGAAGCTCGACGCCGTGACCGGTGACGCCTCGATTCTGCGCGTACTCGACTGATCGGCGCGATGATGAGCATGATGCAGGACACCGTCGAAGTCCGTGTGCCCGCCACAACGGCCAACCTCGGTTCAGGCTTCGACACCGTCGGATTGGCTCTGGACTTCCACGATTCCCTGAGCTTCACCTTGGGCGAATCCGATGATGACGCGGTCAGCGTCGACATCGAAGGCGAAGGTGCGGAGACCCTGCCAAGGGACGCCTCGCATCTGGTCATCACATCCTTCCGCAGGGCGGCAGCCGATCTGGGATTGCCATTGCGCAAGCTCCATCTGTCCGCCCACAACCGCATTCCACAGGCCAGGGGAATGGGGTCAAGCGCCGAGGCCATCGTCGCCGGCATCGCGGCGGCACATGCCTTTGCCAACGACGGGGTCATCGATAGGGATGATGTCTTTGCCGCCGCCGCCGCGATTGAAGGTCATCCGGACAATGTGGCTCCCGCTGTTTACGGGGGGCTCACCTTCTCTTGGAAGCTGGGCGATGATGCCGGGGACGGCGATGCCCGGGTCATAACGGCCCAGCAGGTGCACCGGGAAAGCGCTTCCGAGCCGCAGACGGTGCCCGCCCATGCCCTGCCCGCCGGGTATCACACAGTGCGGTATCCCGTGTCCGCGGATATCCACGCCTACGTGTTCGTACCCGATTTCGCGTTGTCCACCAGTGAGGCCCGCAACGCTTTGCCCCAGCAGATTCCGTATCAGGATGCGATATATAACGTGTCACGGGTGGGCCTGCTCCCGGCGGCCATGTGCCCGGCTTCATTCGGCGGTCAGGCGGGCGGCACGGGCGATCGCGCATCCGCTTCGAATCCCGCGGCGGGCATTCAGGGCAGTGGACTGAACGGTAACGAGCTCCTCTTCTGCGCGACCCAGGATGCGCTGCATCAGGGGTACCGTGCACCACTGATGCGGCAATCCTCGCAGTTGCTCGGCACCTTGCGTGCGGAGGGCTTCGCCGCCACGATTTCGGGTGCCGGGCCTTGCGTGCTCGTGCTGCGCTATGGGGACATCGAGCAGCGGCTCAGGGCATTGGCCGGGCCGCAGCTCGATTCCGGGCACTGGCGACTTCTGCCTCTGGCAATAGACCTTGCCGGAGTTCAAGTGGAGAGACGACAATAGCAAGGTGTGCTTCGGCTCGAATGTGATCATACCGTCATGGCGAGGTGGATTCATGCCGTTGCAAACAGACATACTTCGAAAGCATCCGGGAAGGGAAATGCATGTCGATTCCGTTGATTCTGGCTTCCAAGTCAAGGCCGCGCAGGGATCTCCTGTATGGTGCGGGCATCTGCCCGACCATCCGTGAATCGCATGTCGATGAAGAGGCGGCACTCGCATCAACCGCGAAGGAACGTGGCATTGACGCGCAGATGATGCCTGCAGAGGAGCGTGTGGCCACCTTGGCCCGCGAGAAGGCGCTCGCGGTCGCACAGAGCTTCGGTGCGGTCGCCCGGACCGCCAGCGAGGCGCAGGGGGATCTGCAGATCTCATATCCCCTCAAGGACGGGTATGGCAGCATCAGCAAAGTCACCCCCATCCAGGATGCCATCAACGCCCATAACGGGCTGACTTCCGCATCGGTCGGTCCTTTGGTGATCGGTTGCGATTCGATGTTCTCGCTTGACGGCGTCGTGTATGGGAAACCCCATAGCGAGGAGAACGCCCGCGAGCGACTGAGGCAGATGAGGGGGAAGACGGGAACCCTGTGGACCGGGCATTGCCTCATCGATGTCGCCTCGGGCCGTGAACTTCATGCCGTCAGCCATTCGCAGGTCAGCTTCGGTGATTTCACGGACCAGGATATCGAAGATTACATTGCGACCAAAGAACCTCTTGAAGTGGCGGGGTCATTCACCCTTGAAGGTTTCGGTTCCGCATTCATATCCGGTATTCAGGGCGATCCAAGTGGCGTGATCGGCCTGAGCCTACCGACCTTGCGCACCCTGGTGGAATCGTTGGGGATACGGTGGACGCAGCTGTGGAATCTGTCCAGGGAACAGAAGCAGGGTACGAATCCCGACAATCCCGATGCACCCAGCAGCAATGTCCATCAGCCCGGTGACGGATGGATCGACTGCGCCTGTGGGCACCGTCATTGGGGATTGAACGGGGCCTCCGGTGTGCTCCTGGCAAGACGTGACCAGGAATCAGGTCGGATAACGGATGTGTTGCTGCAGCACCGCGCGCTGTGGAGCGCCGAAGGTGGAACCTGGGGTGCGCCGGGCGGTGCGACCGCCGATGGTGAAAGCCCGCTCGAGGGCGCCTTGCGTGAAAGCTTCGAGGAGGCGAACATCCAACCCGAAGACATCCGGGTCGTCGGATCATATCGCGAGGATCATGGCCCGTGGGGGTATGCGACGGTATTCGCCTTCGAGAAGCCGGGTCATCAGGTGCAGCCCCAGGCTAATGACGATGAGAGCATGTCGGTCGAATGGGTTCCTTTCGACAAAGTCGCCCAATACAAGCTGATCTCCCCGCTCCAGCGGGATTGGCCGGAATTCGAGGAACGCTTGAAAAGCCTCGCCGCGCAGGACAGACCACAGCGGTAATCGCTATGCGGGTATGAGCCGGGCCTGTGTATCCCCGGCTCATACCCAGGGATGACCTATCGCGGCGTGCGACGTCCCAAATCGTTCTCACTCCTGATGTTCCCGAGCGCCGTCGCCTTTTAGCATGGCGGTATGAACATACCAGAAAGTCAACAATATCCGAGGAAACAGCCTGCGGCACCGGCCCTTCCTGCGGCGGTCCAGGCGCCGGCCGGAAACGGCCAACAGGCGGTGTTGTACGCGGATGATGTGGTTATGGATTACCAGCGTGCCGCCGCTGC
The DNA here is from genome assembly GCF_000741705.1 of Bifidobacterium psychraerophilum. Lineage (GTDB taxonomy): Bacteria > Actinomycetota > Actinomycetes > Actinomycetales > Bifidobacteriaceae > Bombiscardovia > Bombiscardovia psychraerophila. The sequence continues at coordinate 178,436 of NZ_JGZI01000009.1, forward strand.
CAAAACCGTCCCCGGTGATGCGATGCAGCCGGTCGCGCTGAGCCAGCTGGCGCTGAGCCACGTGTCATTGGCGCTGGCGGCGGGGGAATCCCTTGCCGTCATGGGGCCCAGCGGTTCGGGTAAATCCACACTCCTGCATGTGCTGGCTGGCATATTGCGTCCCACCGCGGGCTCGGTCTATCTGAGGGGTAATGACCTGGCTCGGCTCGGTGATGCGGAGCGCACCAGGCTTCGTCGTTCGGAATTCGGCTTTGTGTTTCAGTCGGGTCAGTTGCTTCCGGAACTCCCTGCGATAGAAAACATCGCACTGCCTGTGATGCTCGGCGGGACCCCGTACAAGCAGGCCATCAGCATGGCCTTCTCCTGGTTGGACGCCCTGAGGATGACACCCCTGGCCCAGCGCAGACCCGGTGAGATGAGCGGCGGGCAGATGCAGCGCATCGCCATCGCGCGCGCATTGTGCATACGACCGAGCGTCGTGTTCGCCGATGAACCGACCGGGGCCCTCGATCGGAAGACCGGGGCCGATGTGATGAGGATTCTGACCGAGGCATGCACGCAGAACGGATCCTCTCTGGTAGTGGTGACCCATGATCCGAGTGTGGCGGCATTCTGCAGCCGCACCGTTCGGATGAGCGACGGTCTTCTGGTCGATCAGGGCGCATCGGAACGGAGCGCGAGATGAGCAGCTTCGCGTTGTGGCGTTTGTTCCATCGGGGAGGTAACCGCGGCTTCTCAAGCACCTCCCTTCTGGCCGTCATCGCCTTCGCGGCGGCGAGCGCCATATTCCTGACGGTCTTGGGGGGCGTGCATGCCTTCGTGTGGAGGTCGTCACCCTCACATGGGCTGGTGGAGGCCTTCTCCGGGCAGTCGGCACAGAGCGGCGAGAACGCCATCTACGTCATCCTGTCACTGTTCGCATGCATGTTGTTGCTGGTACCTTTCGCATCGCTTTCGGCATCGGCCGCACGACTGGCCGCAGCTCGACGGGATGCCCGTCTTGCCGCGCTGCGACTGGCCGGCGCGACCTCCGGGCAGGTTTCAAGGCTTACCGCTCTCGAAGCCGCAGGGCAGGCCTTGATCGGCTCTCTGATCGGCATGGTGCTGTATGTGGCGATGATTCCCCTGATCATGCCCCTGCATTTTCAAGGGCGTGGCTTTGCCGTTGAGGAATTGTGGGTCGGTCCTGTCGCGTTGCTCGTCGTGGCCGTGCTGATGACCGTTCTCGCCCTGATCTCGGCGCTTTCCGCACTGATGAGGGTTGTGGTCACCCCTCTCGGGGTCAGCGCCCGCGTCGCACCTGCGGCATTGCGCAAGTGGCGTTTGATCGTGTTTCTGGTGGCCATCATCGCCGCGGTCGGCATCATGAAAAGCCCCTTGTCCCGGTATTTCGGCCAGGCGGTGGCCATAGCCATCGTGTTCGGTGTGATCGCGGCATGCTTCGCCCTGGTCAATCTGATCGGGCCCTGGGTGATCGCCGCGCGAGCCAGGATGAGGATCCGGCGTCCGCGAAACGCGGCCACACTGGTGGCGATGCGTCGTGTGCTCGACAACCCCAAGCGTGCATGGCGCAATGTCTCCGGAATCGCACTCGCCGTGTTCGTGGCCGGCATCACGTCGGTCTGCGCCTATGTCGGCAGTGCCGCACAGGGCTCATCCGAGGACATGACCCTGCTGAGGGACATAGGGACAGGCGGCATGCTGACCTTGGCCTTCGCCGCGGTTCTGGCGGCAGTGTCGTGCGGGGTGATGCAGGCGGGCAACGTCTATGACCAGGCCGATCAGTATCGCATGCTGGTGCTTGAAGGTGCCGATCGCGCGACGCTGTCGAAGGCGCGCTTCATCGAGGTGTTCACTCCGCTCAAGGTCGTAGTGCTGGTTTCGGCCGCGTGCAGCATGGTGCTGATGCTTCCCCTGCTGGGTTCCGCCATGACACAGCCCCTCACGCTGCTGGGCTTCGTCGCCGGCGTGGCGTTGTGCTTTCTGCTCGTCGGGATCGGAGTGGCCGCAGCCAATCATGTGGCCAAAGGCATCGGCATCGTCGGCGAGCGCAGCGATGATTGAGTGCGGCCATACCGTCGCGAGGGCGGCGTGCCGACTCAGGTCAGCACTGCGGCGATCACGGCGATGATGACCGGTGAGGTGATGGTGCTGAGCAGTATGCCGTCGCGGGCGAAGGTCAGTCCGACGTTGTAACGGGCGGCGTAGTTGTAGACGTTCTGGCCCGTAGGCAATGCGGCAAGCACCACGCACCCGTAGAGTTCGGTGCCTCTGAAGCCGAGCAGGAAATACGCGACCAGGAATGCGATGATCGGCATGATCAGATTCTTGAGCAGCACCACGGTGGCGGTGGCACGACGGTTCGAACCTTTGCGCATCGGCCTGCTGCCACGCAGGGACATCCCGAAAGCCATCAGAATCATCGGTACGGCCGAGTCGCCTATCATGCTGATCGGTTTGAAAATCACGTCAGGGATGACGTAGTGGCCGGTTTTGGCGGCTATCGCGGAAACGATGATGCCACCGATGGAACCGAGCAGAAGAGGCTGGTGCAGCGGCTGCCTCAGCACCTCCTTGGCGGAGAATCGACCCGTCGTGCTCACATCGAGCGCGGTCAGGCCCACCGGTGTGAACAGGGCCTGCTGCATCACCAGAATCGGTGCGACCAAAGCGGGATTGCCCAGAATATACGTCGCTACCGGCAGGCCGATGTTATTCGAATTCAGATACAGCGAGTTCAGCGAGCCGATGATCGCATCGGCGGCCTTCATATGGAAGAAGAGCGAGTTCAACACCAGGAACAGCGCCCCGACCGCGAGAGCGGAAGCGAAGGCGACGATGATGCTGGGGTGGAAGATGTCCTGTATCGGCTGCTTCGACAGGATCGCAAACATCAGGCAGGGACTGGATATGAAGAAACTGAATCTGTTGAGCACCATTTGGGCCGTTGGTCCGCCGATACGGAATCGCGCGGCGATATAGCCCGCCAGGATCACGATTCCGATGACACCAAAGCCCTCCATGGCACTGATCAAACGTGGCATTATGACTCTTCCGGTGGTGTATCGCTGCATTCCATAGTGCCACACAGGCACAACAGATGGATAGGCATCTCAGCAGGTGGTCTCCAGTCGGCACCCACCAAGAGGAGGGTTGGCCACATGTAGTTAAGATAGGTGCATGGAGCCCATGACAAGCGAAGCCGAAGCCACTGAAGCCACTGAGAAGATGAAGGTCACGCTTGATGTTGACCGAGGAGCCGGGAAGGCCGAGGCGCTGTCCTCACTGTTCACCCAGATCATGCAGGTGTATTCGGTCAGTGGACGGGAAGGCGCGCTCGCCGATGCCGTGGAGGATTTCCTCTCCCGTCAATCGCATCTGCTGGTCAGACGTCTCGGAGACACCGTCGTCGCCTCCACGCGGTTCCAACGCGATTCCCGCGTGATCCTGGCGGGGCATATCGACACCGTCCCCGTCATCGACAACTTCCCTCCGAAATGGCTTGAGGCCGGAGACCCCCTGATACGTCCCGACATCGCTCGCGAGCATCCTGGCGAGCGGGTCATGTGGGGACGCGGTGCCACGGATATGAAGGCATCGGACGCGGTACTGCTGTATCTCGCCGCAACAGCCACCGACGCGGCGTGCGACCTTAGCTTCGTGTTGTACGACCACGAGGAGGTTTCGGCGGAGTTCAATGGTTTGCGTAAGGTCACGCAGGAGCGTCCCGAATGGATCCAAGGTGATTTCGCGATCATCGGTGAGCCGACCTCCTGCGGAATCGAGGGCGGGTGCAACGGCACAATCCGTTTTGACGTCATCACGCATGGCGTCGCCGCCCATTCCGCGCGTGCCTGGATGGGGGAGAACGCCATTCACAAGGCGGCGGACATCCTCAACCGTCTCAACGCCTACACGCCGGCGACGGTGAGCGTGGGTGGTCTGGAATACAAGGAGGGGCTGAACGCGACCTTGGTTTCAGGAGGCAAAGGGACGAACGTCATACCCGATGAGTGCCGCGTGCATGTCAATTATCGTTTCGCGCCGAACAAAAGCCTTGAGGAGGCGAAAAGCCTGATGATGGGCGAAGGGTCGGGCATCGTGCTGGGCGAAGGTGAGGGCACGGCTGTCGGCGGGGTGTTCGAGGGTTTCGGAATCGAGATGAAGGACGAATCCCCGGCGGCTCGCCCGGGCATGGACTCCGAACTCACCGCGTCCCTGGCCGATCTGGTCTTCGAACGCACCGGTCAGCAGGCGAAGGCGAAACTGGGCTGGACGGATGTGGCGCGATTCTCCCAGTTGGGCATCCCCGCCGTCAACTTCGGTGCAGGGGATCCCCTGCTGGCACACAAGCATGATGAGCAGATTCCCGAGTCCGACCTGCTGCTGATGGCCGATATCCTGGAGCATTGGCTTTCGTCCAGGCGCTGACGTTACACGTTGCGACGCTGAGTGTGCCATACTAGGAGACGGTGGAACTGCAAAACCACCAGTAGCGATGGCGTCGATCCCCTTGCATGAACCGCATTGCGCGTTTGCAAACGATGGTGTCCGCCTTCGCCATAGATGACTTTTTTGTAGCCTCGATGCAGCGTTCGCGCGCGGCCACGGTGAAAGCGTGGTGTGAGAATACGTCGCAGGCCAGGATGACGACGCGTTGCAGCGCGCCGCAAGGAGCATTGTGCCCATAGAACAGAACAGCGGTTCCAGCAAGGCTGGATCCCAACAACAATCGTCAACGTCGAACGATTCATTGAACTCGAGCGACGTGAATGAGTCCTCTTCGCTCGGTCAGACCGGCGAAACCCCGAGACGCCGTCGCTCAGGCAGGCGGGTGGTCCGAGTGGCCGGTGCCGCCGGAGCCGATCTGCCGGTCAAGATCGAAGTGAAGGCCGCGTCGGCAAAGGACCCCGGGCATGGCGACGTGACGCGGGATGCCCCGGGTCGCGGCGGGAGCCCGGCCCAACACGAGGAAGCGCCGGCGCGCAGCAGACGCCGCCGTGCGCCGCGCGCCACGGATGACTTGGAATTCGAAGAACCCAAGGCCACGGACGAGACGGAGCGGCAGGGGCGAAGGTCTTCGAGATCCCGTTCGGCAGGCTCTCGATCGGCACTCTCCGACACCGCCGGGTCCGATTCCCCAAGATCGGCCCGTACCGGGTCCGATCATGATGCGGCTGAGCATACCGGGTCGAATCGCACGAACTCGCATGCCGCCGATTCGAAGCGTGAACGCGACGAACGGGCCGCACGCGCCGTTGACTCAATACGCTTCCTGCAGGTGGACACCAATCATTCGAATGCCACATCGTCGGCCAAATCGGATACCGGGAAGCCGGTCCGTGGCAGGGCGATGACATCACTGCTCTTCCAGGAACCGGTCCTGCCTCTGGGCGATGCATCACGGGAGGATGCCGACGACGTCAAGTCGGATGAGGGCGATGAGCCACGTCACACCTCCAACAGGCGTGGCAAAGGTCAGCAACGACGTCAGGATTCCGGTCTTCAGCGTGAGAAGCGTGGTTCTCGGGATACGGGCGCCGCATCCGAATTCAGGGATTACGACAGCGGCGACAATGGCGAAGAGGAGCATTCCGAGCGTTCCCGACGATCGCGTCGCCTGAACGCCCAGGAGCGTCGTGCCGCGGCCGAGGTCGGACAGATCGAGGAAGACCTCGAATACGATGAGATCCCATACACGCCGATAGACGAGGAGGCGCATGCGGCGAAAGGCTCCCGTCGTAATCGCTCACGGTCTTCGGACAGCGAGGATTCCCCGCGTCGCCGGGATCGCGGCGGCGAAACGCAGCACGATGCCGAGCACGAGCATGGCGTCGAATCGGATCGTGGCGAGGGTCAGCCTGAAACGAGAAGAAGGCGGACGGTCAGCCGTGACCATGACGAGGACGAAGGCGAGTCAACGGTCACGCGCCGTCGCCGTCGTCGCCGGGGTAGTGCGAAGGCTTTGGATGAGGAATCATCAGAACTGAACGGCGGCTCCAAGCGTTCCCGTAAACAGCAGTACATCGACGAAATCACGAATATCGAAGGCTCCACCCGCCTTGAGGCGAAGAAGCAGCGTCGGCGTGACAACCGCCGTGACCGCTCACGCCAGACGCAGCTCATCGAGCAGGACTTCCTGGCTCGCAGAGAGGACGTCGACCGTGTGATGGTGGTACGCGAGAAGGAGCGTCATACCCAGATCTCAGTGCTCGAGGATGACATCCTCGTCGAGCACTATGTCTCCGATATCCAGGAAGTCGCCACCGTGGGCAACATCTACCTTGGACGTGTGCAGAACGTCCTCCCGAGCATGGAGGCCGCCTTCGTCGATATAGGTCAGGCGCGTAACGGCGTGTTGTATGCGGGTGAGGTCAATTGGGACGCCGCGCGTCTGGAAGGCCAGCCACGACGGATAGAACTGGCTTTCAGATCCGGAGACCCGGTGCTGGTGCAGGTGACCAAGGATCCCATCGGCCATAAGGGTGCACGCCTGACATCACAGGTCACTCTGGCAGGTCGCTTCCTCGTCCTGGTGCCTTCCGGCGGCATGACCGGCGTCAGCCGCAAGCTATCGGAGCATGAGCGTTCACGCCTGAAGGGCATCGTGACCAAGATCGCGCCGAAGGATATGGGTGTCATCATCCGTACCGCGGCCGACCATGCGAGCGAGGAAGCGATCACCAAGGATCTGCAGACACTGATCAAGCAGTGGGAGAGCGTGGAGAAGAAACGCGATTCCGCGAAGCACCATAAGAAGCCAAAACTGCTGAAGGGCGAGCCTGATGTGGCGATCCGCGTGGTCCGCGACATCTTCAACGATGATTTCAATGAACTCATCGTCGAGGGAGACAAGGTCTATGAGCGTATCAGCGAGTATCTCGATTCGATGGCTCCCGACCTGCGCGAGAAGCTGAGCAAATGGGATCCCGCCGATCACGAGGGCAACGACGTGTTCGACCGCTGGCAGATCGACGGGCAGCTCCGAAAGGGTATGGAGCGCCAGGTGTATCTTCCCAGCGGTGGTTCGCTGGTCATCGACCGCACGGAGGCCATGACCACGATCGACGTCAACACCGGCCGCTTCATCGGTAAGGGCAAGTCCCTTGAGGAAACCGTCACTCGGTGCAACCTTGAGGCTTCCGAAGAGATCGCCCGACAGCTCAGGCTCAGGGACATCGGCGGCATGCTGATGATCGATTACGTCGATATGGTGATGCAGGCCAATCGGGACCTGGTGCTCCGCCGACTGGTTGAGTGCCTTGCCCGCGATCGCACCAAGCATCAGGTCGCCGAGGTCACCTCACTCGGTCTGGTTCAGATGACCCGTAAGCGTGTGGGTCAGGGGCTTGTGGAGGCTTTCTCGGAGGAATGCCCGACCTGCAAGGGTCGAGGATTCATTCTGCACGATGAACCCACCGTCTCGGCATCCTACGACGATCCATACGCCGTCAAGGGAGGCGACCCCTTCGTCAAATCCACCGTGAAGCATCACACCCCGGCCAAGGAGAGCGCTCCGTCCTCGTCAAAGGGTTCCTCGCCTGACGTCAAGGCGAAGCTGGCGAAGATAGCCGCCGCCGCTCAGTCCGCATCGGAAGAGGCCGACTGAGCGGCCCAGCCGGAAGGCATGGCAGGGGGCACCGGTGTGTCGGGCGCATGACTTGACGAATTTCCATGCATGCGTGTATGTTGGATAGTCGGTGTCTAGCCATGCCTTTCATCATGTCAGGATGCTAGACCAAGAAGCAGCTTTAATAACAGGCAAGGTAGGGCTATGTACGCGATTGTGAAGGCCGGTGGCCATCAGGAAAAGGTCGAGGTCGGTGACGTTATCAGCGTCAATCGTCTTGACAACAAGAACGGTGAGACCGTCGAATTCCCGGTCGCGCTGGTCGTCGACGGTGCCAAGGTGACGGTTGCCGCCAAGGATCTCGCCAAGATCTCGGTCAAGGCCGAGGTTGTGGATGATGAGGCCAAGGGCCCCAAGATCCGTATTCAGAAATTCAAGAACAAGACGGGTGTTGCCCGCAAGCAGGGACACCGCCAGAAGCTGACGGTCGTCAAGATCACCGCGATCGCCTGATATCAGACTTCCCGGAAAGGAACAGACATGGCACATAAGAAGGGCGCTTCCGCTTCCCGTAACGGTCGCGATTCAAATGCTCAGTACCTCGGTGTGAAGAAGTTCGGCGGCGAGTCTGTTGTGGCCGGCAACATCATCGTTCGTCAGCGTGGAACCAATTTCCATCCTGGTCAGAATGTCGGCATCGGCAAGGATCACACACTTTTCGCACTCGCTGATGGCAGTGTGAAGTTCGGCGTCCGCCGTGACCGCAAGGTCGTGGATGTCGTTTCTGCCTGATTCGCACATCTTTCGTTTTTACAAGCCGCGCCCGTAATGGACGCGGCTTGCTTGTTTTATCGTGGTGGTCGGCAATTGATGGCCGTCCGGAGAGACGCATCGGTCCAGGCGACATGCCCAGAACGGATGCGTTGCGCGCAACAGGCGCGTTTGTGGGTGACTGCCGCGCATCGTTTCAGTAAGGTACATACATATGAGTGCATTCGTTGACCGCGTGACGGTCCATGTTCGTGGTGGTGACGGCGGTAACGGCGCATCCTCCATCAAGCGTGAAAAATACAAGCCGCTCGCCGGCCCTGATGGCGGCAATGGCGGAGATGGCGGATCGGTGATCTTCGTCGCCGATTCCAATGCCACCAGTCTGCTCGATTACCGTTTTCTCCCACACCGTTCCGCGGATTCGGGGACGATGGGCCTCGGCGGGGACAAGGATGGGAGCAAAGGCGAGGATGTGCTGCTTCCTGTGCCTGTTGGGACGGTGATCTTCGACGCCAAGGACGCCGCTTCGCAATCGAAGAAGAAGACAGGCGGGCAGCAGGCGAAACCACTGGCCGATCTGCGCCATCCGGGCGAACGTTTCATCGCCGCACATGGCGGCAACGGGGGGCTCGGCAACAGGGCGCTGGCGAACCGTACCAGAAGAGCTCCTGGCTTCGCCCTGTTGGGGGAGCCGGGTGAGGAGCGTGACATCCTGCTTGAGCTCAAGTCGATCGCCGATGTGGCATTGGTCGGCTTCCCGAGCGCAGGGAAATCAAGTCTGATCGCAGCCATGAGTTCCGCCAAGCCCAAGATCGCCGATTACCCATTCACCACCCTGGTCCCCAATCTCGGAGTCGTGGAAGCCGGGGATATGCGCTTCACCATTGCCGATGTACCGGGGCTGATACCGGGAGCCTCCCAAGGCAAGGGTCTCGGACTCGAATTCCTCAGACATATCGAGCGTACGGAGATCATCGCTCATGTGATCGATTGCGCGACCCTCGAAGCCGATCGTGACCCGATGGCCGATTACCGGGCATTGGAGCAGGAACTGGCGGCCTACGCCGATGCCTTGGATCTTCCTTTGGGCGTCATACCGATCGCCGAGCGGCCACGCATCGTGGTGCTGAACAAATGCGATGTGCCCGAGGCGAAGGAATTGGCCGAGTTCGTCAAACCGGAGTTCGAGTCGCTGGGGCTGCGTGTCTTCATCGTCTCGACCGCTTCCCATGAGGGTCTCAAGGAACTGCGCTTCGCCATCAGCGAGATGGTTGCGGAGTTGCGCGACAAGCTGGCCGAGCAGGAAAGCGCCCAGGAGCAGGAGCGCGTCGTCATCCGTCCTCTGGAGACGGGACGTCCTCGCCGCAGGAATGACGAGAGCGGGTTCGCCAGTGAATTCTCGATCGAACGCGAGCAGGACAGGAACGGCAATCACTGGTTCACCGTGACCGGAACGAAGCCGGAACGCTGGGTCATGCAGACCAACTTCGATAATGACGAAGCCGTGGGCTACCTCGGCGACCGCCTGGCCAAACTGGGAGTCGAGGACTCCTTGCGTCGCGCCGGGGCGCATCCCGGCGATGAGGTGCATATCGGCAGAGGCAAGAACTCCGTTGCCTTCGATTGGGATCCGACGATCAGCGCAGGCGCCGAAATGCTTGACGGCGAACCGATGGTGTCAAGAGGCAAGGATCTGCGCCTGCAGGATCAGGACGGTTATGCACGCAGAAGAAGTAATGCCGAACGCCGTGAGCAGTATCACGAGATGATGGATGCGCGGCAGGCGGTGCGCGATGCGATGATGGCTGAACGCAAGGCCGGGCATTGGGCCGATCCATCCGTGGCGGACGATCCGGAGGGCAAGGCATATGCGCTGAACCGTGATGGGGCGCAGCCCGTGGATACCCAGAGGGACGACGACGCAGTCGAGACGGCGGATGACGCCGGCACCGACGCCGATGCCGGGAAGAACACCGAGCAGTAGAGATCCGGCGCGGGAAGCGTGCAAAGCCCACTGCCCATCGAGGATACGAGGAAAGGAACGGAGTCGACCATGTCAACACCGTCGCAGGCGCAGGTGCGTTCGCGAATAGCCCAGGCGCGCACTGTTGTGGTCAAGGTCGGGTCGAGTTCGCTGACTTCCCCCACCGGACATCTGGATGCGAGCCGCCTGTTCGCGCTGACCGGCGCCCTTGCACAGATGTCGGCGATGGGAGCCCGCGTGGTTCTGGTGTCCTCCGGTGCCATCGCAGCGGGTTTCGGCCCCCTGGGATTCCCCGCGAGACCGAGTGATGTCGCCACCCAGCAGGCTGCGGCCTCCGTGGGACAGGGCCTGCTGATGGCCCATTACGAATCCGCCTTCGGTCGTTTCGGCATCAGGGTGGGCCAGATACTGATTACGGCGCAGGACACGATACGAGCCACGCAGTACCGCAATGCGCAACGCACCCTGGAGCGTCTGCTGGATCTGGGCGTGGTCCCGATCGTCAACGAGAACGATGCGCTTGCCAGTAACGAGATACGCTTCGGAGACAATGACCGGCTTTCGGCATTGGTCGCCAACCTCGTGCGTGCCGACGCCCTGGTGCTGCTCACCGACGTGGACGGTCTGTACACGGCGCCGCCCTCCCGTCCCGGGGCGAGGAGAATCGCCTACGTTCCGGATGTGCTGAGCGTTCTTGACGATATCGAAGTCGGCGGTTCAGGTTCACACGTCGGTACCGGTGGCATGATCACCAAACTGGAGGCCGTGCATGTGGCGACCGCCTCCGGGATTCCGGCCATACTGACCAGCGCCCTGAACGCGGGGCCGGCCCTGCTCGGCGATCCGGTCGGAACGGCATTCGCACCATTGAAGAGACGTGGTTCCTCACGAAGGCTGTGGATTGGTTTCGCGGCGTCCCCGCGAGGCGATCTGATCGTCGATGACGGCGCTGCCAAGGCGATACGAGGCGGACGAGCAAGTCTGCTGGCTGCGGGCGTCGTCAGCGTCGATGGTGAGTTCTCCGCGGGCGACCCCGTGTGGATCAGCACCGAGGAGGGCGAACATCTGGCGAAGGGCCTGGCGGGTTTCGATTCGGAGGAAATCCCACAGATGCTCGGGTCGAACAGCGCGCAGCTGCGCCGCGAATTGGGTGATGAATACGCGCACCCCCTGGTGCATCGCGACGATCTCGTTCTGGTCTGAGACGACACCACTGCCGCTCGGGGACACGCACCCTTCGTTTTCGCATGCTGGCGTTACAGTGTAAGCCATGAGCATGGCAGCATGGCAGAACCTCAGTGACCGGATCAACATCGTTTCACCAAGCGCGACCCTCGCAGTGGATTCCAAGGCGAAGGCGATGAAGGCATCGGGAGTCGATGTGATCGGCTTTGGTGCCGGTGAGCCCAACTTCCCCACGCCTCAGGCCATAGTCGATGCGGCCGCGGAGGCGTGCCGCGATCCGAGGAACCACCGGTACACGCCGACCGCAGGACTTCCCGAGCTGCGTGAGGCGATCGCGGCGAAAACGCTGAGGGACTCCGGATATGAGGTCGACCCTTCACAGATCGTGGTCAGCAACGGCGGCAAGCAGGCCGTGTATGAAAGCTTTCAGATTCTGCTCGATCCAGGTGATGAGGTCATCATTCCCGCACCCTTCTGGACGAGCTATCCCGAAGTGGTGAAACTGGCGGGTGGCAAGCCTGTCGAGGTGCTGTCCGGTCACGACCAGCAATTCATCCCGACCATCGAGCAGCTTGAACATGCCAGAACGCCGCGTACCAAGGCCATCATCCTCAACTCCCCCTCGAACCCCACGGGTGCGGTGTGGGACGAAGAACTCGTCCGCGCGGTGGGGCAATGGGCCCTCGACCACCATCTGTGGGTCATATCCGATGAAATATACGAGCACCTCACCTATGACGGTGCGCATACGTCGTATGTCGGTGCCTTGGTGCCCGAGGTGCGCGGGCAGCTGCTCGTTCTCAACGGTGTCGCGAAGACCTATGCGATGACCGGTTGGCGTGTGGGATGGCTCATAGCGCCGCCGGAGGTCGCGAAAGCAGCAGGCAAGCTGCAAGGGCATATGACGTCGAATGTCTCGAATGTCTCTCAGCGCGCCGCGCTCTGCGCCGTTTCGGGTGGCCTCGAAGAGGTTTCCCACATGCGCGCCGCCTTCGATATCCGCCGTAAGGCAATCTCCTCAGCTCTGAACGCGATTCCTGGTGTCTCATGCACGGTTCCGCAGGGGGCGTTCTATGCCTTCCCGAACGTCGAGGCACTGCTCAACACCCCGCTGGGGCCCAATGCCTCCCGTGCCGCGTCGTCCTCGGAGTTGGCGGCGTTGCTGCTGGAGGAGGCGCATGTGGCCGCAGTGCCGGGGGAGGCCTTCGGGGCCCCGGGTTACCTCCGTTTCTCCTATGCCCTCTCCGATGAGGATCTGATCGAAGGTATGCGCCGCATGCAAGGATGGGTGACCACGCGGATCTGAGAGGTATGGGCCGCATGCGTGTTCTTTCGCGCGTCAAGGGACTTCCGGAAGGCCGTCACCGCCCGAGTGGACGAATTCCCTCAGCCACGCTAGACTGTTCACTTGGCGGTTTTGCCCGATATCGTGAGGCCGTTTTCGTGCGATGCGAGTAACATGGGCAAAGTTCTCCTAGGGAAGTGGCGCAATTGGTAGCGCAACGGTCTCCAAAACCGTAGGTTGTGGGTTCGAGTCCCGCCTTCCCTGCCAGTGGATTGGCAACCAGCAAACAAAGGACAGATATGGCGAAGGCAACTGAGTCCGATGAGAAGTCACTCAAGCCGAACTTCTTCATGCGTATCGGTCTGTTCATCAAGCAGATCATTGATGAGTTGCGCAAGGTCGTCACGCCGACACGTAAGGAGCTGCTGCTCTGGTCCATCGCTGTGTTTGTCTTCGTGCTGTTGCTGATGCTGTTCGTTACGGCAATGGACTTTGGATTGGGCAAGCTCGTACTGTGGTTGTTCGGGTGATATGCGATTTGTGCAGAGGGATTTAGATAATGACTGATGATCAGAATGTTGTAGACAACGAGGCTGTGGACGACAATGTTGTCGACAACGAGGCGCCGATCGCTGATGAAGAGCTGACCGAGGCCGCGCAGGTCGAGTCAGGACTCGGCAGCGACGCGGAACCGACACCCGATCAGGATGCGCTCGGACAGAGCGATGCGCAAGCCCCGGCCGATGACGAGCAGGATGTCGTCGCGGACGATGATTCCATTGCCGAGACACAGGCCGAATCCGCCGCACCGGAAGCATCGGCTTCGTCGGAAGACGACGACGCCCAGGATGCCGATGAGGAGGGCGAAGCGGTTGACGATGCCGGTCAGCTCGCGGTGAAGGCCTTCTCAAAGCAGCTGCGCACCCTCGAAGGCAAATGGTATGTCCTGCATACCTACTCAGGCTATGAGAAGCGCGTCAAGGCAAACGTCGATTCCCGTGTCGCATCATTCGGTCTCGAGGACAAGATCTTCCAGGTCGAGATTCCGATGGAGGAAGTCGAAAAGCACACCGACAAAGGCAAGAAGATCGTCACTCGTGTGCGTGTCCCCGGATATGTGCTGATCCGTATGTGGCCGGATGAGGATGCCCGCCGCATCGTCCGTGAAACCGAAGGCGTGACCGGCTTCGTCGGTCCGTCCAAGGAGCCTGCGCCCCTCAGCCGCAAGGAAGTCGTGCAGATGATGGCACCGATGATCGCTTCCGAAGCGTTGAAGGAGGCGGGTGACAAGCCCGCAGCCGCCAAGAAGCGTCAGGTCGAGGTCTCCTACGCCGTCGGCGATCAGGTCACCGTCATCGACGGACCATTCGCCACCATGCCCGCGGTCGTCTCCGACGTTGAGGCGCAAACCCAGAAGCTCACCGTTCTGGTGTCGATTTTCGGCAGGGACACGCCTGTGGAGCTCGGCTTCGAACAGGTCGAAAAACTCTCCTGACACGCTTCCGGGCGCGTCACAGACCATACATCAAGGGTCCAGCTGTGCATTCGATGCAGCTGGACCCTTCGTGTATGATTCTCCAGGTGTGCCATTGTCCTGAGTGCTTGGCACAATAGGAAAGCTTGTGACAGGCGGAGGTTTCGCCGTCGCAGAAGAACTATCAGTTGCGGGAGGAAGCAATGCTTCCGTTCGCACCGCTTCACAGAAAGAAGAACCAGAACATGGCTCCTAAGAAGAAAGTCTCAGCGCTGATCAAGCTCGAGATTCAGGCAGGCAAGGCCAATCCGGCCCCCCCGCTGGGTCCGGCCCTGGGTTCGCATGGCGTGAACATCATGGACTTCTGCAAGGCATATAACGATGCCACGAAGGACAAGATGGGCCAGGTCGTCCCTGTCGAGATCACCGTATTTGAGGATCGTACTTTCACCTTCATTCTGAAGACTCCTCCGGCTGCGGATCTGCTTCGCAAGGCTGCTGGTGTTGCCAAGGGTGCCGCGAATCCGCTGACCACCAAGGTCGGCTCCGTCACCAAGGCGCAGGTCAAGGAAATCGCAGAGATCAAGATGGCTGATCTGTCGGCTCGCGACGTCGAGGCCGGCATGAAGATCATCGAGGGCTCCGCCCGTTCCATGGGCATCACCGTAACCGACTGAATTTATCCGTTGTGAGCGGAAGGGCAAACGCTTGCCCGCACCGCGACTGCTGAATAGGAGAAGCAGATGACCAAGCGTTCCAAGCAATACCGCGAGGCGGCCGAAAAGGTCGATCGCAACAACCTGTACACGGCCAATGAGGCCATCGCACTGCTCAAGGGCCTACCGAAGCGCGGCTTCGACGAGACCGTTGAGGCCGTATACCGCCTCAATGTGGATCCACGCAAGGCCGACCAGCTCGTGCGCGGCACCGTGAATCTTCCTCACGGCACCGGCAAGACCGCACGCGTGGTGGTCTTCGCCCGTGGCCCGCAGGCGACGGCGGCTCTCGAAGCCGGAGCCGACGAAGTCGGTGATGACGAGCTCATCGCCAAGGTCGCAGCCGGATACACCGATTTCGATGCCGTTGTGGCAACGCCTGACATGATGGGCAAGGTCGGCCGTCTGGGTCGTGTGCTCGGGCCTCGTGGCCTGATGCCAAACCCGAAGACCGGCACCGTGACCATGGATGTCACCAAGGCCGTTGCGGACATCAAGGGCGGCAAGATCGAGTTCCGTGTCGACAAGCACGGCAACCTGAGCTTCCTCATCGGCAAGCTTTCCTTCGAGGAGAGCGCTTTGGACGAGAACTTCAAGGCCGTCGCCGACGAAGTCAAGCGTCTCAAGCCAAGCACCGTCAAGGGCCGTTACATCACCAAGGCGACCATCACCTCAACGATGGGTCCGGGCGTTCCGCTCGATCCTTCCATCCTGGGCTGATATCACCTAAGGAACTTGATCAACGGGGTCTGAACCGATGGGTTCAGACCCCGTTTCATATGCAGGCGGCTCTCGGCATCATGGCATCAGCGGATGTCGCGCCGAAGGGAGTGCACGGCACGGGAACGCGTGGGCAGCAGGACGGGCGACCGCCTGATGGATCAGGAAGCCGCACGGCGATGGGAGTCACCGGGTCGAATCCTCGATCAGACCGATTTTGACCGCGGTCAGCAACACATAGGCTTCGCGCGGATTCATCGGATCCCATCCGGTTATTTCGATCGAGCGTTTAAGCCTGTACCGAACGGTGTTCGGATGGACGTTGAGTTCGCGGGCCGTGGTCTCCAAAGAGCTGCCCGATAGCAGGAAGGTGCTCAGCGTCTTGATCAGGGGGTTGTCCTGATCGTCACCGCGCAGGCTGGCGTACACGTCATCGTAGAGTTCCTGGCGGGCCGATGTATCTCCGAACAAGGCGCGCTCAGGCAATACGTCGTCGGCTCGCAAGGGCCGCGGAATGCCGGAGGAGGAGTGGTAGCCGCTCATCGCCGGTGCCGTCTGGTAGGTGATCAGCGCGGCGCGGATGCTCTGTGCGGCACCTGTGACCTGATGGCGCAGAGGGCCGAGGCAAAGCGGACCCTGGTCGAAGTACCGGATCAGCGGTTCAAGGAACTCTTCGGGAGAGCCTTTGCCGCGCGGATCGATGAGCATGACCAGCAGACCATCATGGTTGGAAAGCAGACATTCCCCGCCCTGGGCCCGGATGGTGCCACGGATCCTGCGTTGGACCAGACCGGATTCCAATTCCCGCGCATCGGCCAGTTTGCCGACGACCGCGAAGCAATGGTAGTCATTGGACCAGCCCAGCATGCTCATGCGGGATGTCACATGATGATCGGTGACGTCATCGATCAGATCCTCGATGGTGAGTGTTTCGATGCGGGTATCCCAGTCGCCACGGGCTTCCGCCGAAGTGGCATACACGGATGCTGCCGAGAAGGCCACCTCGCGGGCGTAGTACAGCATGCCGTTGCGTATTTCCTGCTCGTTGTCCGGGTCGCTGAATCCGGAGAGATTACGTTCCAGGATATCGACGATCAAGCGCGTCACTTCCAGCGCCTGCTTGAGGCTGATCGCTTTGGTGAACTCCAAAGGTGCCACGAAGAATATATGGTCGGTGGAGGGTCTCGGTCCCTGCGATGAGTCGGCGGCCTTCCCGAACTCCTTCATCCAGGCGAGGAAGTCAGAAACCGCGGTTTCGATGATGAGGTTGAGCAGCTCCTTGTCCTGAGCGCTCAGATTCTTATGCCAGGCAAGGTCATGGTCAAGATGCTCCAGTGCCTTGTCCACGGCGCGCTGGACGCCTTCAGGGAGTCTGGGTTTGGAACTGGGCTGGCTCTGCAGACTCATGCTGTCTGCGGCTGCCTGGGCATCGTCCAGAACACCATTGCTGTCCACATCGCTGCTGTCCACGTCGTTGGCATCGGCACCCGTGTGACGAATGCCGGCATCCCCGGTGCCACGTGGTGATGGCGTCGCTCCGGAACTCTTCGGAGCATGCGTATCCCTTGATGTGGGACGCTTGCCCCTGCGGCGTTTGGAGTTGCCCTTCTCGGTCTGCTCGTTGGCCGCTCCGGCACCGCCCTCGGACTCCTGCGTACGTCTCAGCTCAGGGTTGAACAGGGCGACCGCGTCATGAGCGACCTTCGCCAGCGCTCCCGAGTTGGAACGCTCTTTTGCTTTGGTGGGTTTTGATCGGCTCATGCCATCAGCTTATCGCCATGCGGCTTCTCGGGCACCTGGTTTCCCTGCACACGGGATTCATGCCAGAAAGCCAGGGCGATGAAGGCGAAGGAGAATGCGACGGGCAGCATATGCCGTTCGAAGTTGTTCGCCGGTGCGATGATCATGACGCCCATCAACAGCAGCAGGGGGAATTGGTAGGCCAAACTGCGCCAGCGTTTCAGCACGAGTTGAGCGCCGAGCAGCAGCAGGGTCAGCACCACCCAGAAGTTCCCGTGCGTCACCACGCCGATCACGGGGGTGTTGCCCCAGTTCCGGGCGCTTTGGGCCACTGTGTTGCGCCACCCGTGCGCCCAGTTCTTGATCCAGGTGCTGGATACCTGTACATAGTCATTGTTGACGTAGTAGCCCATGGATACGTAGGGGGGATCCGTCACGTCGAAGTAGCCGTAAGTTTTGGCGAGGAAGGCGTCGAGGTACAGCACGGGGTTGCGCAGCCCTATCTGCAGCCAGGCGCCGTTGAAGCGCGTCATGTCCTCGGCTGTGACCGTGCGCCACCGATATGTGGTCACCTTGCCCGCCGTTCCGGAGGATTTCACGCGATCCGCGTCATTGGGGAAATATTCCCGACCCATCGCGTCCAGATCCACAATGGGGTCCAAGGCCTTGCGCGCCTCCTCAGGAATCCCTTGCGGATTGCGTTGCGCGACCCTGGCGATCTGCTGCAGCTGGATCCCTTTGCTCTCTATCGGATCGCCATTGATGATCGTGCCGGTGCCGACCAGCACCGTGATCATCGCCTCGAATGCGATCAGCGGGATGAGCAGCGAGATCACATACACCCTCCAACGACGGCGATCGGTGATCAGGGCCAGCACGATCTGCACGGCCACGATGTACAGCGCATATTTCACTGAGAGCAGCATGATCACTGTGGCGACGGTCATCGCGATGACGAGTGAGGCGGGGGTCCCGCCCTTGTCCCTTTCACGTCTGCCCTGCAACAGCTGATACCAGATGCCCAGCCACCAGACGAAGGCGAAGGCGAAAAGCGGTGATTTGGTCAGCGAGATGGTGCTGAATACGGCGAGCGGACTCAACAGGAAGCAAGCCAGAACGGCCAGACGAGCAAAGGCACCGGCCCGGGAACCCGTCTGGAATGATCCATCGTCCCTTGCCGATATGCGTTGCGGGTTGCCGAAGGTGAAGAAGCGATCGGCAGTGACCGAGCAGCAGAACGCCGCGAAAACGAGTTGCACGCCTGCGAGCGCGACAAGACCCGCGTCATCGGATCCCGTGAGTGCGCGGAACACGGCGACGACACCGCCATACAGCATGGTGAGCACGATATTGTGCTGATTCGTCAGATAGGTTGGGGAGTCAGGCCATAGATAGTGGGCGGTCGGATACACGTCCATCTGGGTGAATCCGTCCTTGTAGGGGAGTGATATCCCTTGCAGATTCGCCCACCATAGGTTGAATTCGTTGATCTGGGAGTGTATGTCGGCACCGAAGGCCACGAGTAATGAAACGTAGGCCCACAGCCAACCCACAAGAAGGATGATGGCGATTTTCCACCATCTGTCCGTGCAGCGAATCACCGTATGCCGGAAGCCTTCGAGTTTGCCTCCGGGGCGATCGCCTCTGCGGAGCCACTTGCGTACAGCGCTGCACGCACCGGCTGGTGCCGTCAGAGAACCGTCAGCCCGCATCCGTGCCTGGCCTGCATGCTGAGACCAGAGGTACAGGACGATGATGCAGGTGAAGCATACCGCGAAACTCACGATGAGAATCAGTGCGTTACCCCAGGAATAGTCGGCGATGGATCCGTCGGCGCGATAGATCGGGCCGACGGAGGTGCACAAGGCTATCCAAAGGCACGCCAGGACGGCGATGGACCACAGGATGAAGTCGGGGAATGAGCGCTTCGCATGGTGATGTCCGCTCGCTTTTCCGGTGTCGTCAGGCCCGTTGCCATGTTGGCTGGTGCTGTGCGGGCCGGTGGTGATGGTGCCGGATGGGTGCTGTGCTGTCTTGGTCATCGCATCCGATTCTACCGCCCAGACCCCGGCCTTCCGGGAATGCCCGGCTGACGGGAGCCGGGGCTGTTATCGGATGCTGCGTCACCATCGATGCAACGTGGTTCAGAGACCGCGTGCGTCCATCGCGGCGGCCAGTTCATTCGCCTGTTTCAGACTGATGACCAGCAGAGGCACCGCCCAGGCCATGATGCCGCCGCGCCCACCCCGGGCCGCATGGGCTTCCCTTACGGCCCGCATATTGGCGTTCACCAGGGGGATCGCATTCATCGTGATGGCCGCCACCAATGCGATGCTGTCGCTTCTGATGCCCAAGGCATCCAGCGGCCGTAACGCTTGCAGCATGCCATCGAGCAGTTCGGATACGGGTGTGCTCAAGGTGATCAGCGCAGCCAACAGCACCAGGTCGAGCACCCGTACGGTGTTGGCGACGGTGCGCGGCCACGGTTGGAAGAAGACCTGGGCCAGAACAGTGAAGGCGATGACCCAGCGTGCCATCCATATCTGTCTGAGATACTCCTTGAATCCGAAGCCTGCGCTGACGAAAGCGATGGCGCAAGCCGGTGTCAGCACCCCGATGAACCACCAGCGACCGAAGGGCAGCGCCATGCAGATTCCGGTGATGACAAGCGTCAGCAGTTTCCAGATGGCGGGGCAGCGATGAAGCCAGCTATCGCCCGGTCTATACAGTGATGCGATCATCGTGTGGCCTGCGTCTTTTTGGGCGTGATCCTCGCATAACTCTCCGCGCAATGCTGACGATAGTGCTCGATCACGGATTCCGGGGTGCCTGTCTCCGCGATACGACCCCCTTCGAATCTGATGGCGTGATCGCATCTGGATGCGAGCTCCAGATCATGGGTGGCGATGATCACAGGGCGTTCCAGACGCTCAATCAGATAGTCGCTGACGAGATGGGCATTCGGCAGATCCAGCATGGTGGTCGGTTCGTCGGCCACGACGAGTCTGGGATCGCGTACCAGCACCGAGGCCAAAGCGAGCATCTGCTTCTGACCGCCCGATAGGCTGTGCGCGGGAGTGTCGGCATGCTCCAGCAGGCCGTAGGCTTCAAGCTGTTCGGTGACTCTGCGTTCCACGGTCTCTCTGTCGAGTTTCATACCCCGCAGGGAGAATGCGACATCCTCCCTGACGGTCGGCATGATGATCTGCGTATCGGGATTGGTGAAGATGAAACCGACCTGGGCATGAAGCCGTTTGGGCTGCTTGGCCGGGTCGATGCCCATCACCGACACCGTGCCCGAGGACGCCTGTTCGAGACCGTCGAGAAGTCTGAGAAACGTGGATTTGCCTGAACCGTTGGTACCCAGAACCGCAAGACGTCTGACGTGTAATCGGCACGAGAGATCATGGATGATCCCGACCCCGTCGATGGCGAAGTTGACGGATGTGAAAGCGATGTCGATTGGATCCATGATTCCTTCCTCGGATCAGATGGTGCGGTTTCCGGTGCGGATCCTCACTGCAGCGAGGATGACGCCGACTGCGTCTGACGGCGCAACGATGAAGGGAACGCAGCAGGATAGGCTCTCCACAAGGCTGCGGTGATGAGTGTGGCGAGCACCGCTTTCACGATGTCGCCGGGCAGGAAGGCGACTGCGCTGAAGGCGGTGGTGCCAAGAGGCTGCCCGAGGATGAGTGCCGTCACCGGGATGCCGCAGAGATATGGGACGACCATGCCGCCGCAGACACAGGCGATCGCGGTCTTCCACCAGATGAGACGATGTCCCTGATGCGCGATCAGGCCTATGACCACAGCGCCGAGTACGAACCCGAGCAGATAACCGGCAGTCGGTCCGACGAATACGGCGAAACCGCCGTTGCCACCAAGCAGCGGGAGCCCTACAAGCGTCAACGCGAGCAGCAGCAGGACCGAAAGGGCTCCAAGCCACGGACCCAGAATCGTACCTGCCAGCATCACAGCGAGGGTCTGCATGGTCACGGGAACCGGGCCCACCGGTATGCGAATGAAGCTGAAGGCCGTAAGCAGGGCGGTGAAAACCGCTATGCGTGCCAAATCTCGGTTCTCGAAACGACGGGTATCCATACTCTTCTCTTCCTGTTGTCAGTTCTGATGCAGCCGGATATGCATCGGGAGGATGCCCACGATCACGATTTCGGCTGCCTGATTTCCACAATCCTAGAAGTGCACCGTCCTGCTCTTTTTGTGAATTCGTACAAAATGCCCGTGCCCGATTTGTAGACTTGGCGCTTTCTCCTTGAAAATTCGATTGATAGGTTTGAATCTATGTCTTATCAGGATCGAGTTTTGCCTTCTCAAGCTCCTCGCACCGCGGCTGTGGTGTCGTCGATCAAGGTGATGGACAGCGTCGATTCCACCAATTCCCTGCTCTCCCGGGCTCTGATGCTGGGGGATCACAGTGATGCCCAGGCTCTGATCGGCGGACTGTTCAGCGAGGGACATGACGTCGCCGCATATTCCCCCAGCTCGGACGGACTGGCAATGAGTCTGGCGACATCCGATGTGCAGACCCAGTGCCGTGGCCGCCTCGGACGGTCCTGGTCGAATAGGCCGGGGGAATCCTTCATGGCATCCTGGGCCGTGCCCGTTCCTCGTCCGATACTGCTGGGCAGGCATGTCGGTTGGCTGACGATGACCGCAGGTCTCGCCCTGCTCGAGGCATTGCGTGACGTGCTCGCCGAATGCGGTGCCCGGCTCTTGCATGAGGACTCCGCTATCTCACTGAAATGGCCGAATGATCTCTTCATCAACGGACGCAAGTTGGGTGGCATACTCAGCGAGATGGTCGAGGTCAACGAGCAATGGTCGGCGGTGCTCTTCGGTGTCGGCATCAATATGTTCATGTCCCGCGCGGATCTGCCGATCGACCTGGCGACATCCCTGCAATTGGAATACGCGCCGTTGCCGGGATATGAGGAGCTGCGTGATCGGATCGCCGCGGCGGCCAGTGTGAAGCTCCGTGATCGCCTTGAACACCTGTATGCGGATCCCGATGGGGTCTGCCATGCCTTGCTCATCGAGCTCAGCAGGGAAAGCTGGACGATCGGGCGCTCGGTGAAGGCCAACCTCGCCTCGGGTGAGGTGGTGCTGGGAAGGGCGTTGCGTATTGATGACGATGCCTCTCTGGTCGTTCTCTGCCATGACGGCGTGGAGCGAACCGTCACCACAGGTGATGTGGGGGTGCTGCCCGAGTGAATAGCAGATGAGCGTCGCCGCCTACGGATCTTCCCCGGAAGCATGGATGGGATAGGGAACGAGGCGGCTGTGTACGAGGCAACAGGACGTACCAGGACAAGTGGATGTCAGGGAAAGGACTTTATGAAGAAGCTGCTGATCGCCAATCGAGGTGAAATCGCGCTGCGCGTGGTGCGCACCGCCCAGGAAATGGGTATCGCAACGGTCGCCGTCTACGCCGAGCAGGATCGCAACGCCCCATACACGCAGATGGCCGATGAGGCGTATCTGCTGCCGGGAGACACCAATATCCAGACCTATCTCAATGAGGATCTGATCGTTGACGTCGCCAAGCGCGCCGGTGCCGATGCCCTGCATCCCGGGTACGGTTTTCTTTCGGAGTTTTCATCATTCGCCGCGAAGGTGATTGAGGCCGGGATATCCTGGGTTGGTCCCGCACCCGGTGTTCTGGACGAATTGGGCGATAAGATCACGGCCTGCAAGGTTGCGGGGAGGGCGAAGGTGCCCGTCGTCCCCGGAATCGCCGAGCCGGTGAGTGATATGAGGACGCTGCTTGATTTCGCCAATGCCAATGGCTATCCGGTCATGATGAAGAAGGCCGACGGCGGCGGTGGACGTGGCATCACTCTGATCCGCAACGATGACGAGCTGCGTGCCTTCTATATGAATCATGATGCCCTGCAGGGCGGCGATCTCGGTGATTACTTCATCGAGAAGTTCGTCGATCGCGCACGTCATGTCGAAACACAGTCCGGTCGGGATTCCCACGGCAATTTCACGGTGTATTCGACGCGTGACTGCTCGGTGCAGCGCCGCAACCAGAAGCTTGTGGAGGAGGCCCCCGCGCCTTTCCTGCCCAAGGACGCCATCGCTCAGCTCGAAGGCTTCTCGCACCGGCTGTTCGATACGGTCGGCTACGAGGGACTGGGAACCTGCGAATTCCTCGTCACGCCGGGCAACAAGGTCTACTTCATGGAGGTCAACCCTCGCCTTCAGGTGGAGCATACGGTCAGCGAAGAGGTATGCGGACTTGATCTGGTCAGGGAGCAGTTGAATATCGCCGATGGTGGCGAGCTCACCCATGCGCCTGCCCCGCGCGGGCACAGCTTCGAGCTGCGCATCACCAGCGAGGACCCCGCCACCAATCTGACGCCGAGCGCAGGAACGCTGGAGGCCATCCAGTGGCCCACAGGACCGGGAATACGCGTGGATTCAGGCGTCGAGGTCGGGGACACCGTTTCCCCCAAGGATGATTCGATGATGGGCAAAGTCATCATCACCGCCCAGAACCGTCTGGCGGCTGTAGCCAGGGTGCGACGCGCACTGCGTGAGATGAGCATCGAGGGCGTGCCCACGCCGGCAAGCCTGTTCCAGAAGATCTTCACCAATCCGGAGTTCACAGCCGAAGACCACTCCTTTGACGTCTCCACGAAATGGTTGGAGCGCAACTACCTCAATGTCGAGCCGAAGACCACGACGACCGGCCAGCCGGCTTCGGTGAGCGGTGAGGGGGAGAACGGTGGAAAGGGAGACCAACACGGTGTGAAGAAACACAGTGTGGAGACCTTCACCATCGAGATCGATGACAAGCGCGTCAAACTCGCGGTTCCAGAATCCATGTTCGCTGGTCTGGGCTCCGCCGCGGGTTCCTCCCGTGGAGCGCGCAGACCTGCCCAACCGTTGCGCGGGCACGGCCTGCATGATGTATCCAAACAGGTGCAGCATGCGGATGCCGGACGCTCGGGCATCATCGTCGCCACGATGCAGGCTGTGGTCACGAGAATCAACGTCGCCGAAGGGCAGCAGGTGGAGAAGGGCGATCTGCTGGTCGTCCTCGAATCCATGAAGATGGAGAACTACGTGTATGCCCCGTGCGGGGGAACGGTCCGCGAGGTCCTGATCTCCGTCGCGGATGGCGTCGATCCGGGGGAGACGCTGGTCAAACTGTCCGTGGAAGGATCCACGCAGGACGCCGCTCAGGACGATACGGTTCCGGACGGCACCGAATCCGGCGACGCGGCGCAACGGCATCACGAGCAGGAGGCGACATCATGACCGACATCATCGATATGGCGAATACGAAACCCGCCGATCTTTCGGTGCCCGTCGCGCAGCAGGGATCCGAAGCGCAGGATCCGAACACGGGGACGGGCAGAAAACAGCCGGTGCGAGAAGCGATCATCCGTGCCGCCGAGCTTGCTCGCGGTGCCGAGGAACATGCCCGCGACCGTCAGCACGCAAAAGGCAAGCACACGGCGCGCGAACGCCTCGACCTGCTCTTCGATACCGATACCTTCCAGGAACTGGGGCGCTTTGCCGGAGGCGACATCGCCAAGGGCAAGGCCGGGTCGGCGGTGATCACCGGATTCGGTGAGATATACGGACGCAAGGTGGGCGTGTACGCGCAGGACTTCTCGGTGCGTGGCGGCACATTGGGAGCCGCTGAAGGAACGAAGATCTGTCGTTTGATGGATATGGCCCTGGAGATGAAGATTCCCGTGGTCGCTCTCATCGATTCGGGTGGTGCCCGGATCCAGGAGGGTGTGGCCGCCCTGACGCAATACGGCCGTATTTTCCGCAAGACCTGCGAAGCCAGCGGTTTCATCCCGCAGATCTCCGTGATCCTCGGCCCTTGCGCCGGAGGTGCCGTGTACTGCCCGGCCCTGACCGACCTGATAGTGATGACCAAGGAGAACTCCAATATGTTCGTCACCGGTCCGGATGTGGTCAAGGCCGCGACCGGCGAGACGATCAGCATGGATGAACTCGGCGGCGGATACGTCCACAATTCCAAATCAGGTGTGGCGCATTACCTGGGTGAGGATGAGGCGGATGCCATCGATTACGCCCGCACCGTGCTGGCATATCTGCCTTCCAACAGCGAGCAGCAGGCTCCGAGCTACGCATACGCCTCAGGCCATGCGGAGCAGGAAGCCGCCAAACGGCTGAAAACCATCATTCCCGAAAACGATCGTCAGCCATACGATGTGATGGATGTGATTCGTGCCATCGTCGATTACGGGGAGTTCGTCCAGGTCCAGGAGCTCTTCGCCCAGTCGGCAGTGGTGGGATTCGCGTGCATCGCCGGCAGCCCTGTCGGTATCGTCGCCAATCAACCGGCCGTGAGCGCAGGAATCCTGGATGTGGATGCCTCCGAGAAGGTGGCACGTTTCGTCAGAATGTGCGATGCCTTCAACCTTCCCGTGATCACACTGGTGGATGTCCCCGGTTACAAGCCGGGCAGCGACCAGGAGCATGCGGGGATCATCCGTCGTGGCGCGAAGGTCATATACGCATATGCCAACGCGCAGGTGCCTATGGTGACGGTGATTCTGCGCAAGGCCTTCGGCGGCGCATACATCGTGATGGGATCCAAGGCCATCGGTGCCGATATGAATTTCGCCTGGCCCACCTCGCAGATAGCGGTGCTTGGAGCCACCGGTGCGGTCAATATCATCCATCGCAAGGACCTCCAGAAAGCCAAGGAAGCGGGTCAGGACGTCGACGAGCTGCGCGACAGACTCGCGGCCGAGTATGAGGCGAGCACGGTCAATGCGAATCTTTCACTGGAGATGGGTGAGATAGACGCGATGATCGATCCCGAACAGACCCGCGAGGTGATCGAGGAGTCCTTGGCCACGCTGGCCACCAAGAGGCGAGTGAAGCATACATCGAAGCATCACGGAAACCAGCCGCTGTGATGCAGGAACAATCATCGACCCCACCACTTCAATCCGAAACCATAAGGAACACACACTTCTTGCAAGAGCAAACGAATAGCAAAAGGAATACAATGAGCAGCACCTTCTTCCTGAACCGTCTGGCTTCCGAGCCACATGCCCTGGTCTTTTCCGGGCAGTCGACACCATGGACAGTGGCTTTGTCGGAATTGTCCGGCGACCCCACGATTGATGAGTCGCTCAGGCAGCATGCCCGGTCGGCACAGCGTCTGCTGGCACCGGTCGGTGCCGATCTGCTGGCCACCACCGGCAAACCCACCGATCTCTTCGCTTTCGACGCGAATCCGGCGAAGCTCGGGCAGGCAGCCGATGCCACGGCGAGTGTCCCGGGCATCGCGCTTGCACAGTTGGGTGCACTGCTCGACGCCGCCAATCTGGGGTACGACATCGCATCGGTCAAACCGCTCGCGGTGCTCGGTCATTCGCAGGGCATTCTCGCGGCGCACATGGTGCAGGAGATAGCCTCGGCCGGATCCTTCGCCGCGGCGGCAAAGGGCGTGGACGAGATTCTGGCGGTCGCGATGCTCATCGGAGCAGCAGGTACCCGTCAAAGCAGGCAACTGGGTCTGACGGCCCGGGGCGATGCCACTCCGATGCTGTCCATCAAGGGAGCGACCCGTGCACAGGTCGAACAGCTGATTTCGCGGGTGAACGACCCGCACGGTCCGATCGCCATCGCCGTCACCAATGCACCAAGCCACCATGTGCTGTCCGGCTACCCCGAGGACCTCGCGGCCTTCGCTGTCGAAGTGGACAAGGAACACAAGCGTCAGGCGAAGCTGCGTGAGGAGAAGATCCGGGGAGGCGCGGTATTCGCCCCCGTGCTCGAATATCTTGAGGTCACACTGCCTTTCCATTCACCACTGATGCGTGAGGCGGTAGATCTCACGGTATCCTGGGCGACCGCCTGTGGTCTGGATTCCAAGCGTGCCCACACCCTGGCGCAGGAGGTGCTGCTCAATGAGGTCGATTGGGTCAGGCAGATCCATGACGTGCTTGCGCAAAGCGACCCGACGAAACTGTGGATCGTCGATATGGGTCCCGGAGTCACACTCGGCAAACTGGTGGGTGCCCTGGTCCAGGGCACAGGCGTCGGCATCGTCGAAGCCGCGTCGAGCGCGGACCGTGCAACACTCTCCACGCTGGAAGGCGAACCAGGACGCACACAGGACTGGAAGCGCTTCGCACCGGCTGTGATCAACACTCCCGCCGGCGATAAGATCCGCACACGCTTCAGCGAGCTGACAGGTAAGGCACCTGTGCTCCTCGCCGGTATGACACCCACGACCGTGGAACCCGAGATCGTGGCCGCCGCCGCGAATGCAGGCTACTGGGCCGAGTTGGCCGGTGGCGGTCAGGTGACCGCAGAGGTCTTCGACCAGCACGTCGAGCGTCTTGAGCAGGAACTCGACGAAGGCCGCACGGTCGAATTCAATGCGATGTTCATGGACCGGTACCTGTGGAACCTCCAGTTCGGGACGCAACGGATCGTTCCGAAGAAGCGCTCATCGGGCACCCCGATAGATGGTGTGGTGATCTCCGCCGGCATCCCTGAGCTGGATGAGGCCAAGGATCTCATCGCCTCCCTGCAGGCCGATGGCTTCCCATACGTCTCCTTCAAACCCGGAACCGTCGACCAGATTCGTCAGGTGGTGCGTATCGCCAAAGCCGTCGCACCCACCGATGTGCTGATCGAAGTCGAAGGAGGGGCCGCCGGCGGTCACCATTCATGGGAATCTCTTGATGACCTGCTGGTCAGCACCTACGCGGAGATGCGTTCCTGCGAGAACCTCGTACTGGTCGTAGGTGGAGGCATCGGCACGCCTGAGCGCGCGGCCGACTACATCTCGGGCGAGTGGTCGAGGACATACGGACTGCCGGACATGCCGGTTGATGGCGTGCTCGTGGGCACCGCCGCGATGACCGCGAAGGAGGCGCACACCAGCGCCCAGGTCAAGCAGATGCTGGTGGATACGCCGGGAATCACCGACAACGGCCCCGATGCGGACCCCTTCGCCCCACTCGGCGAGAAATGGGTTCCCAGCGGACAGTCCGTCGGTGGTGTGACCTCGGGGCTGAGCCATCTGCATGCCGACATCTATGAATTGGAGAACTCCTCGGCTCAATGCGGCCGTCTCCTGGTGCGTATGATGAAGCACCCCGAGGAGATAGAGACACGTCGTGACGAGGTCATCGAGGCGCTGAGCAAAACAGCGAAGCCCTATTTCGGTGATCTTGAAAGCATGACCTACATGCAGTGGGCGCAACGCTTCGCGGAACTCACCTATCCCTGGGCGGACGGCACCTACGTCGACCGCTTCCTTCATCTGCTGCATCGCATCGAGGCTCGCGTCTGCGATCAGGAAAGCGGCGAATTCACCTCGCTCTTCGCCGACCGGGCTGATGTGAACGATCCGGCGCAGGCCCTCGCGAAGTTGGAGAAGGCCTATCCGCAGACCACGCAGCTGCTGATAACCCCAACCGATGTCGCGTGGTTCCCCACACTGGTTCGTGAGTATCCGAAACCGATGCCTTTCGTTCCGGTCATCGACAACGATCTGCTGCGGTGGTGGGGACAGGATCAACTCTGGCAGTCCGAGGATCCACGGTATTCAGCAGATTCGGTGCGTATCATTCCCGGCCCCATCTCGGTCGGTGGCATCACCACCGTGGATGAGCCCGTCGCGAGCATTCTCGCCCGATTCGAACAGGCCGCCCTCGAACGCGTGCGTGGCAATGAGGACGCCCAGGGACAGGAGGCATTCGCCGAACTGTCCTGCGCGGCATCCGCCGAGGAGTTCATCCGACGCAGCCCGAACATCTCTTGGGTGGGCCACCTGATGGCCAACCCGGCATTCGGCACCGAAGTCGGCGATCCGCTCTACCAGATCACCAAAATCGGCGAGAACGCCTCCGGAGAGCTCTTCGATCTGGATCTGCATCTCGACACCTTCTGGGATAACGATCCTGATGGCGGCACCAGCAAGCACGCCGTGCGCCACATCGTGATCCCGCTGATCGTTGACGGCTCCCGCACGGGTCTGTTCCCCGTGGTGGACCGCGACCGTCTGCCGGAACACGTCTACGCGATGCTCGCGGCGACCGCAGGCATCGGCAACACGGCCATCACCGGGGACAAGCTCACCGAAATGCCGAAGATCGAGCTGGTCGACGACAAGGAGACCTACCCCTTCGGCAAGGCGCACACCTCATACACCTTCTCGGCGAATCTTGGATTCGACCACGAGGCCGCCACGGGTGGCGCTCTCACCGCCGGTCTGGTGCCATCCCGTCTGGCCCCCGATGCCTTGGTGGGTCCCGCCTGGCCTGCGATCTACGCGGCATTGGGCTCCGTGTACGTGCATGGCTTCCCCGTGATCGAGGGACTGCTCAACGCGGTGCACCTCGACCATCTGATCAAGCTTGAGGTCACCGAAAGCGAACTGCTCGAGCATGTCGGCGAGAGCATCATGCTGACCAGCTGGGCCGAGGACTATCTCGAATCGGCTTCGGGGCGCGTGGTGACGATTCACGTCACGCACAGCACCCAGGACGGGACCCTGCTGGCACAGGAGACAGAGCGATTCGCCATTCGCGGCCGTGCCTACAGCGACGCATTGCCGCCGGAAGCACCGGACTGCGGCGGTATCGAGGAGGAGACCCTGGGAACGCCACGTCGCCTGCTGCGCCGTGTCAAGGTCACCGCCCCCCTCAATATGACGGCCTTCGCGAGGACCTCCGGTGACTTCAATCCGATTCACACCTCCACGCGTGGCGCCGCGGTCTCCGGACTCAGCGCCCCTCTGGTGCATGGCATGTGGCTGTCCGCCACGGCCCAGCACATCGCGCAGGCCTTCGACGATAGTGGCACCCATTACGAGATCGCCGGATGGACCTACAACATGTACGGCATGGTTCAGCTCGGCGACCAGGTCGAGGTCTCGGTCGAACGCATCGGCAAGGTCGATCACGGTGGTCTGGTGCTCGAAGTCACCAGCCGCATCGACGGGCAACTGGTCTCCCGCGGCACCGCGATCGCTTTGGCCCCGAAGTCGGCCTTCGTGTACCCGGGCCAGGGCATCCAGAAGCAGGGGATGGTGCTCGACGAGCGTGCGAAGTCCGCAGCGGCCCGCGAGACCTGGGAACGCGCGGATGCGCTGACCCGCGAGAAGCTCGGATTCTCGATCCTCGCTGTGGTGCGTGACAATCCCAAGGAGCTCACCGCGAATGGGGTCACCTATCGTCATCCTGAAGGGCTGCTCAATCTGACGCAGTTCACGCAGGTGGCGCTGTCCACCGTGGCCTTCGCCCAGACCGCGCGTCTGCGTGAGGCGGGTTCGGATATCTGGCCCGCATACTTCGCCGGCCATTCCCTGGGGGAGTACAACGCCCTCAGTTCCTTCGCGGGAATCATCCCGCTGGAAACCGTGCTGGAGCTCGTCTTCCACCGTGGATCCACGATGCATCATCTGATCGACCGCGATGAGCGCGGGCGCTCGAACTATCGCATGGGGGCATTGCGCCCGAACCAGTTCGGTCTGGGCGATGATGAGATCAAGGACTACATCAAGAGCGTCTCCGATGCCTCGGGTGAGTTCCTGGAGATCGTGAACTATAACCTCGCAGGCCAGCAGTACGCGATAGCCGGCACAATAGCCGGGTTGAAGTATCTGCAGGCCGATGCCTCGCACCGTGCCAAGGAGTATGGCGGCAAACCGCCGTTCATGATGGTTCCGGGCATAGATGTGCCCTTCCACTCCACACTGCTGCGCAAGGGTGTCCCCGAATTCAGGGACAAGCTCCATGCGCTGCTGCCGCAGTACATCGACTACTCACGCCTTGAGGGCCGGTACATCCCGAACCTCGTGGCCGTGCCCTTCGAGATGACGAAGGACTTCGCCCGTTCGATTCTTGAAGTGGTGCCTTCCCAGCGGATCAAGGATGCGCTGGACGACGAGGCCGTATGGGATGAGTATGCCGCTGACGACCAGAAGCTCGGACGTCTGCTGCTCACCGAACTGCTCTCCTGGCAGTTCGCCTCACCGGTGCGCTGGATCGAGACCCAGGCCCTGCTCTTCGGATCCACCGCACAGGGGGGTCTCGGTGTTGAGGAATACGTCGAGGTCGGCCTCGGCAATGCGCCTACGTTGGCGAATCTCGGGGCCAAGACACTCGCCCTGCCCGAGTTCTCGGGCCGTCATGTGACGGTATACAACGTGGGACGCGACGAGGGCCGGGTCTACATGACCGATTCCGATTCCCTCGCCCAGGACTCCGAGGACGATTCGACGGAGGAGCATGTTCAGGCCCCCTCCGCACCAGCATCGGCCCCCTCGGCAAGTCCGGCGGCGGAATCCGCTCCAAGCCCTGCTCCTGCAGCCGCTTCGGCTCCCGTCGCCGTCGGCGGCGAGCGTCCCGCGGATATCGCGTACAAGGCCTCCGATGCCATCGCCACGCTGCTTGCCTATTCCGCCAAGGTGCGTGTGGATCAGATCGGTGCGAACGACACCACGGACACGCTGACCAACGGTGTTTCATCGCGCCGTAACCAGCTGCTGATGGATATCAGTTCCGAACTCGGAGTGGCGAGCGTCGATGGTGCGGCGGATGCCGACATCGCTTCGCTGAATGCTCTGGTGAATAAAGTCGCTCCGAATTACAAGGCCTTCGGACCGGTGCTCGGCGATATCGTGCGCGAACGTCTGCGTGCGCTCTTCGGAGCCGCCGGCGTGAAGTTGCAGCAGATCGAGAAGCGGGTGACCGATGTGTGGCAGCTGGGTTCCGGCTGGGCATACGCCACGGTGTCCGCGCTGCTGCTGAACACCCGCGAGGGGGCCTCCTCGCGTGGCGGGGATCTGGCCACATTGTCCAGCGCACCCGTTTCCAGCGTCGCCGCCGCCAATGATCTGATCGATCAGGCCGTGCAGCAGGTCGCTCAGGCGCAGGGGCTGACGGTCGGTCTGCCGAGCAGCGGCGGTTCGGCTGGTGGTGCCGTGGTGGATTCGGCGGCACTCGACGCCTTCGCCCAAGAGGTCACAGGCTCGCAGGGTGTGCTTGCCTCGACCGCGCGATTCGTGCTGAATCAGCTCGGTGTGAGTGATCCGGTTGCGGAAATGGAAGACGATGGTAATGCCGCCGTGGTGGCCACGGTCGAAGCCGAACTGGGAGCCGACTGGCCCCAGCAGGTCGCGCCGCGTTTCGACGATCGCAAGGCGATTCTCCTCGATGATCGTTGGGCTTCCGCACGAGAGGATCTTGCCCGTATCTTCTACACGAGGGATACCAGCCTGGGTGCTTTGAGCTTCCTGGGTGCCGGTGAAGAGGTTCAGGAACAGGCCGCGTGGTATGCCGGCAAGTCCCGTAAATCCGGGGACGATGAACTCGCCCAGACCTTCATGCGCATCGCGCAGGAGGCCGCGCGGTCCATCGTGAATGATCCTTCGGCCTCACGTTTCGCCTCGGATGTCGCCGTGGTGACCGGCGTGGCCCCGAACTCCATCGCCGCTCAGGTCGTCGCCGGTCTGCTGGCGGGAGGAGCGACGGTTGTCGCCACTTCGCACAGCTTCAAACCCTCCACCATCGCCTGGGCCAAGCGCACCTACCGTGAGCATGCCGTGGGTGACGCCAAGCTCTGGGTGGTTCCGGCGAATCTGTCCAGTTACCGTGATGTGGATGCTCTGGTGTCCTGGGTCGGCAACGAGCAGAAGAAGACCACCGGGGCGACCACAACGGTGCTGAAGCCAGCATACGAGCCAAGCCTCTTCTTCCCCTTCGCGGCACCTCCTGTGCATGGGACGATGGCTGATTCGGGTCAACTGTTCGAATCGCAGGCAAGGTTGATGCTCTGGGGAGTCGAGCGGGCGATCAGCGGTTTCGCGGCCCTGGGCTCCAGCGTCGATGTGCAGCACAGGATGCATGTGGTGCTGCCGGGATCTCCGAACAGAGGGATTTTCGGAGGGGACGGCGCCTACGGCGAAGTCAAGTCGGCATTCGACGCGATCGTCAACCGTGCCCGAGCCGAGAGGAACTGGTCGCAGCGTGTGACCTTCGCCCATCCGCGGATCGGTTGGGTGCGGGGCACTGGTCTGATGGGCGGCAACGATCCCCTGGTGGAGGTCGTCGAACGCCATGGTCTGAAGACCTATTCCACCGAGCAGATAGCGGTTGAGCTCCTCGATCTGTGCGTCGCCGATGCCCGCGTCAAGGCCATCAGCGCACCTTTGGACGTCGATCTCACCGGTGGTTTGGGGGATTCCCCGATCGACATCAAGGCCCTGCGCGCCGAGGCGGTGGCGGATGCGGAAGGTACCGCCTCCGAACAGGCATCGTCCGAGGACGCGCTGAGTGATGCGAAGGGCAAGGGCGGCGTCGACGCGACGATCAAAGCCCTCCCGACGCCTCATGTGCCGCGTCAGCCACAGGTGAATCTTTCCGAGTGGAAGCGTGTGAGCGCCAAGCCGGAGGACGAAATCGTGATCGTCTCGGTCGGCGAGCTCGGCCCCTGGGGTTCGGGTCGTACCCGCTTCGAAGCCGAGCTTGGTATCCATTCGGATGGTCAGGTTGATCTGACGGCTGCCGGCGTGCTGGAACTGGCCTGGAACATGGGTCTGCTCGTGTGGCAGGACAGCCCGCAGGCCGGTTGGTATGACGCCGACGGCAATGTGGTCCCGGAGGAGGATATCGCGGAGCGGTACCATGACGAGGTTGTGGCACGCTCGGGTATCCGTCCCTTCGACGAAGGCATGGGCAACGATTACAAGGATTCCTCGGATGAAGAGGAGACCGCCGTCTTCCTCGACCATGACGTTGAATTCTCCGTTCCTACCGAGGCCGTGGCACGCGAGTATCTGAAACTCGATGACGCCCATACTTCGGTGCATCCCGACGCCGAGTCCGGGGAGTGGATCGTGACCAGGCACAAGGGTTCGATGATTCGCGTCCCGAGGCGCGCCACGATGAGCAGGACGGTCGGCGGGCAGTTCCCGAAGGGCTTCGACCCAATCAAGTGGGGTATCCCCGCCTCGATGGTGGGTGCGGTCGACCAGATCGCACTATGGAACATCGTCACCGCGGTCGA
Source organism: Bifidobacterium psychraerophilum (assembly GCF_000741705.1). GTDB lineage: Bacteria > Actinomycetota > Actinomycetes > Actinomycetales > Bifidobacteriaceae > Bombiscardovia > Bombiscardovia psychraerophila. The sequence continues at coordinate 212,933 of NZ_JGZI01000009.1, forward strand.
CGCCTACATCTCCGCCGGATTCTCCCCGGTCGAGATCCTGCAGGCCGTGCACCCCTCGATGGTGGCCAGCACGCAGGGCACCGGTTTCGGCGGCATGTCCTCGATGCGCAAACTCTATCTCGATCGCTTCCTCAACAAGGAAGTGCCGACCGACATACTGCAGGAGGCATTGCCGAATGTGGTTGCCGCGCATGTGATGCAGGCCTATATCGGTGGTTACGGCAGCATGATCCAGCCGGTGTCGGCCTGCGCCACGGCGGCGGTCTCCCTCGAGGAGGGCGTTGACAAGATCGCCCTGGGCAAGGCGGACTTCGTGGTCACGGGTGCCATTGACGATATCGGTGTGGAATCGGTGATCGGCTTCGGCAACATGAACGCCACAGCGGATTCCGCCGAGATGGAGGCTAAGGGCATCAAGCCGCGCTTCTTCTCCCGTGCGAACGATCGTCGCCGTGGAGGGTTCCTGGAGTCCCAGGGCGGTGGAACGATTCTGGTCACGCGAGGGGATATAGCCTTGCGGATGGGATTGCCTGTGGCCGGTGTCGTCGGCTACATCCACTCCTTCGCCGATGGTGGTCACACCTCGATTCCGGCTCCGGGTCTTGGTGCCCTTGCTGCAGGTCTTGGCGGTAAGGATGCCAAGTTGGTGCATGATCTCGATGCCTTGGGGGTCTCTCCCGATGAGATCGCCGTGGTCTCCAAGCACGACACCTCCACGAACGCCAACGACCCGAATGAGTCCGAGCTGCACAACACCCTGGCGCATGCCATCGGACGTGCCGACGGTAATCCCCTCTTCGTGATCTCGCAGAAGAGCCTGACCGGGCATGCCAAGGGCGGTGCGTGCATCTTCCAGATCAACGGTCTCACCCAGCTCTTCAAATCAGGTGTGATCCCGGCGAATGCCTCGCTGGATTGCGTCGATCCGAAGCTGCGTCGTGACGATCATATGGTCTGGCTGACCAAACCGCTTCCCGTCGGAACCGTCAAGGCGGGTCTGGTCACATCCCTTGGATTCGGCCACGTCTCGGGCTTCGGCGCGATTGTGAATCCCGGTGCCTTCGAAGCTGCAGTGGCGAACACCGCCGGCAAGAAGGCCTTGGAGGAATGGCGTGAGAAGGCCGATGCCCGTCTTGCAGCCGGACAACGGCACTTCATCGAAGGCATGATGGGTCGCGCGGAGCTCTATACCCCGATCGACAATCGTCGCTTCCATGAGGACGGCCATGGCTATGACGGCCATGAGGTCGAGAAGGCCATGCTGCTCAACCCAGAAGCCCGTCTTGGTGAAAGCGGTTACTTCGAGCGCTGATCGGCTCCGCTGTCTGCTGAAACCGCGCATGCGGGGCGCCATATCGCTAACAACGGTATGCCGCCCCGCATGCGCGGTTTTGCTTCCAGGAGAGGACGAGAGGGAGAATGGGATATATGACAGCTAGTGTGCTTGGCCTTGGACATGATGTGGTGGATGTCCCCACCTTCCTGGAGCAGCTCGATATGCCGGGATCGACATTCGGCGCCCTGTTCTCTTCGCGCGAGCGCAGACAAAGTGCGATGCGTGCGCAGATGAAGGGGGACGGGGAAGGGGTCCATCTCGCCGCGCGCTGGGCGGGTAAGGAAGCCGTGATCAAGGCATGGGAGGAGGCCCTGGGCGCCAGGGTCTCTCCGTATACGCTGGAAACCGTACCTTGGGCTCGCATCGAGATACTCGATGATTCACGCGGCAGACCCCATGTGGTGCTCGCCGAGGAGGTGGGAAGGAAACTGAGGGACTCCCTGCGATCGGATCCCGGTGCCGACCCGGATGCGCCAGCGTGTGATCACGCATGGCATCTATCGCTCAGCCACGACGGGAGTATCGCCTCTGCCGTGGCCATACTCTGCCCGGTCGATGAGGACTGAGCGGATAATGTTTCCGGTCGATGCGGCCGTGTTGCTGTAACCCTTCCCGGCGATCGCTGCGGCAGCTGGATTCAGCCGAACACCCCGGCTTCAGGTAGACGGGGATGCGTATCCTCTTCCTGCCTCTGCATCATGATCCTGTACCAGAGCGGTCCTGCTCGCCTTGATGATCGCTGCTGCGACGGCGTCCAGGGAGGGGGAAGACAGCTTCCATTGCTGCCAGAACAACGGGAGCAGCAGGGGCTCCTGTGGTGAGAGCCGCACCAGCGTTCCCTCAGGGTACGAGGAAAAACTCGTGGATGGAATCAGGCCCCACCCGTATCCGAGGGCGACGGCGTCGTTGTATCCGATGGATGTGGGGACGAAATGCATGGGCGGATGCACCTTGGCATGGGTGATCCTGCGTACGAAGTGGTATTGGAGCTGATCGTCGCGGTCGTATTGCACCAGGGGAGCGAGTTCCAGCGTCTCCCTGGTCATGCCTTCGGGAAACCAGCGTGAGGCGAATTCGGGGGTTGCTGCGGCAAAGTACGCCATATATCCCAATTTCGTCATCGTGCAGCCCTGCACCGGTGTCTCTTCGGCTGTGATGGCCGCCATCGCTTCACCCGAACGCAGCATCCGTGAGGAGATGTGTTCATCCTGCCGTTTGATGTCAAGCGCGATGGATTGCTGGGCGATTGGCGCCAATGCCGGCAGAACCCAGCCCTCCAGGGAATCCGCATTGACGACGATGCGAATGTTGACGGTGCTGTTGCGCTGCTCATTGTCTATGCGCTGCGCAGCCTCCTCCTGGGCGAGGGTGATCTGTCTGGCCAGACGCAGCAGCAGCTGCCCCATAGCGGTTGCCTGCACCGGCTTGCTGCGCTGGATGACGATGTGACCGACCTGGGATTCCAGGGCTTTGATCCGTTGGCTGATCGCCGACTGCGAGATGTGCAGCTCGTCGGCGGCCGCATCGAAGCTTCCCTCTTCGATGATGCTTTGCAGCGCCAGCAGCTGTTCGAGCGGGATGGCGCGGATGTTCGCTGACAGGTCCTCGGATTTCAGCTGCGAGATATGTTCCGATGATGCGTCGGGTATGGACGCTGCCGCGGTCGCCGACGAATTCACGGGGTTGTGGCCGAGTGTGCCGCCCGCTCTATCGCCCGGATTGGCCCCCGGCTTATCGCCGAGTCTGTCACGGAGTCTGTTGTGATATCCTGAATACTCTCTCATATAAGAGATACTAATGTATTATAAAATAAATTACTTGGACTTACTTGAATGGCGAAGCTATTCTCCAAGTATGAATTCCATTGCCCTCCCCATCCTCATGTCTGGCTTCCTGAGCCAGGCGGGTCTGATCATCGCCGTCGGTGCACAGAACACCTTCATCATCCGTCAAGGCATTGCGCGCTCGCATGTGCCGCAGATTCTGATGATCTGCATCGCCGCGGATGTGTTGATGATCGCCTTGGGGACCCAAGGTATGGGCCAGGCAGTGCAAAGCCACCCGATGGTGTTGAAAAGCCTGACGTGGTGCGGTGCCGGAGTGCTGCTGATGTATGGGATCTTCGGCTTCAGGCGAGCGTGGATACAGTGCCGTGCGATGTGGCTCCAACGGCAGGCCCCGGAAGGGGAGCAGACCCTTGCCGCGTCCTCCGACAATGCCATGGTGAAGCCGGCGCAGACCTCGTTGAAGAAGAGCATCCTCTCCTGCCTGGGCTTCACCTTCCTGAACCCAAGTGTGTATCTTGATTCCATCGTGCTGCTCGGCAGCATTGCGGCGACCTATGGCACCGATATGAAATGGTCATTCGCAACAGGTGCGATGCTCTGCAGCGTGGTGTGGTTCCTGCTCCTGGGCTTCATCTCCAGCAAGATGGCGAAGCTCTTCAACAGTCGCATTGCCTGGGTGGCTTTGGATGTGACCATCGGCGTGGTCATGGTGCTGTTGTCGGTGCATCTGGTGATGCAGTAGAGACGCCCGGGCACCGAGTCCGGACCGGCGCGGCTGTCGCCCGTCATATCGGCTGGTGATGCGCCCGGATCCGGAATAATCGGCGCTTGGTCCCGGTATTGTGTATAATTGCTCAGGTTGTTCGTAAACAACACGCTTGCGGGCGTAGCTCAATGGTAGAGCCTCAGTCTTCCAAACTGATTACGCGGGTTCGATTCCCGTCGCCCGCTCCACTCACGAAGTTCAGAAACGCCGGAGTTCCGATGGTGCGGCTCCAGGAGTCCACACGATTCAGTGAAACACAACAAGCGATAATCAGGCGTATTGCCTGCGGTCGAGTATCAGTTCGCGATAATCCTTGAGCACCTGTTCGGTGACGTTGAGTTCCACGGCCATCGGGTAGGCCTCGCCCTCATAGATGTTCTCCAGTGTGGCGTATTCGATCCGGGGGATAAGCAGTGCGGCCGTCTCACGTCTGGTCCTCTGCTCCATGCGTGCTCCCATGATGCCATTGCAGGCATCATCGCCGTGCGCCCAATGCACCAGTTCGTGTGTGAGCGCGCAGCGTTTCATCGTATAGGTCATGGCGCGGTCAACGATGATCGTGCTCAGCATGCCGTTGAATACCCCTTGAACGTTCTCCGGCAGTTGCGCGCTGCATACGGTCACAGGCAGTGACTCGGCGTATCGCCGTATCTGTCCGTAGGTCATATGCGGGGTGATGGCGAGGCTATATGGTTCCATCGCTCTCCATTTCGCGTTCCTTATCGGGGTTGGTGTTTGCTGCGAAACCGTACTCCTGCATGTGGTCGAGAGTCCACTGCTTCTTTTCCTCCTCGGTCATCGATTCGGGGTTCAAGGTGATGCCGGTCCTATCGATGGCTGCGGTGGCCTTGCGAAGGATCAGAAAGGGGTCGACTCCCAGGGCCCTGGACAGGGCATCGATGTCACTGGTGGTGAAGTCGGTCTCTCCTCGCATCTTTCTGAAGTATGTTGACCGTCTGATGCCTGATCGCCGTATCAGCTCTTGCGTTGTCAAACGCGCTTCCTGGCGGGCCTTTTCCATCTCGGTTATCACCGAGTCGCTGAAACTGTCGATCTGTGTCATAGCATCATCTAATCCTATTTATGGGACTTTATCAATAGCATCCCACTATAAGTTGACAAAAAGTACCATAAATGGGACTATTACTTTGTGCCAAAAATGGGACTGCTGAACGTTGTCATCGCTTTCTGAAGGAGGGGACATCACGTAACGGCGTCTCGGAGGTACCCGGTTACCGCAGCAACACGGAATCGGATGACTGCGGCCGTTGCAGAGCATGGTCCGAGCGGTCCGCCCCTGGCTTCGGAGTTTCGGGATCAGGGCGGGGATGAGGCACGGGCCACGGCGAGAATTGCCGCAAGTGAGGCAGTGGGGAGATACATGGAGAGGGTGATCATTTCGATACTTCAACGACGATGCACGATCGGCGCTTGCGCATTGAAGCCGATGGGTGCACGGAACTGCGATGTGAAGATGCCGATTGGATGGAGGGATGATGAGTAATAGCCGGACAGCGTCGTTCGATTGTCCGATCTGCAGTGTCGGAATCGCGGAGGCGGGTGTGTGTGGAGGCTGCGTCACCGATCTGGGACGTATATTGCGTCATCTGGCTGTTCGCCTGCCTGACCTACGTCTCCTGGCCGCGAAGAAGGCTTCGGTTATGGCGCGTGAAGCAGGGCACGGCACGCGTACGGTGGCTCCGATCCCATTGAATGCGAATGCCTGGCAGTTGCAGCAAAGCATCGAGAAGTTCGCCGTCATGCTGGCCGCAGCACTCGGCTTGCCCCATCGGCGACTGCCGGCCGAAAGCCTGCTCAAAGGCGCGGCGCAGCGAGCTGACATCCTCATGCAACGCAAGGATGCGCGATACATCCATCGTCTGGCGTCCACTGCGGCCAGACGTCTCGATCGGCAGCTGGAGCCACCGGAATCACGCATCCTCATCGGGCAATGCCCCGACTGCGGTGACGATATCTGGTCAAGCGAGGCTGACCTCACAGCGGGATACCAGCCTTGCGCCTGTGGGCAGACCCTTGATCTTACGGCGGTCCAGGAACAACGCGTTCTTAAACTCGCCATATCCAACGCACGCGGTACCGCGGCTGCGCTCAGCAAAGTATTCAAAGGATGCGGGATCGCCATCAACCGTCTGACGATCACCCAATGGAAGCGGCGCGGCATCATCGCTGCAGTGGGGATCAGGATGGACGGCCTGTCTTTCTGCTGTGGGATGTGTGGCGGGCGTATAAGCGCTAGCGCCACAGGGCGGCCGGCATGTCAGACAGCATGATATTCGAATGCCGGTCGGCGCTCTGCCTCCACTGATCGCTAAGGGGCCCTCCGGCAACTGTCATCATTATTTGCACCCAGGTGCTGTCATCGTAAGAATGTCTATTGTTGGTTCATATTCACATGAGGGGTTCGGGAGAAATCCTGAGCCCCTTTCTGATACCCGTCTTGGATGGGAGGGGAACCGTGATTCCCGATACGGTGTCATTCCGTGCCCGTCGCTGATGGATCGTCGCAGGACGGTGGATGGACCTTGGAACATCTGCATGATACGGGCCGCCGTATTCAATGTCCGGCCATTCGCGAGCGGTAAGGAGCATGATATGGATTCTCTTGTTGCGCATGTGCTCGCTTGGGTGGCGACGACGGCGCTCGGGGCTCTCGCGGGTTTTCTCGTTTCTTTGCTGCGTCGCCAGTTCGGACGTGAGAAGGCTCTTGCCAAAGGGATGAGTGTGCTGCTGCGCGGACGTCTCGTCGATATCCACCGCAGATATGTGGTGGAGGGGAAGCCCTGCACCGTGGATGTGAAAGAGGAAGCGGATGAGGTATATGCCGCCTACCACGGTTTGGGTGGGAACGGCACAGGTACGCATCTGCATGACGAGATCATGGAGGCCCACATCTCCCGGAAACGTCAATAAGTCGATCTCAACGAATCAAAGCCCTCGGCAACCCCGGGGGCTTTCGCATATCTGCACAAAGGAGTAACACGATGATTTTCACACTCGCATTTTGGAAGGATGCGATCATCCGGGCCGTCAAGACCTTCGCACAGTCCGCGGTCGCCGTGCTTGCGGCAGGAGCGACAGGGCTTCTGGGCACGGATTGGATGCAGCTGCTCAGCGTGGCAGGCCTGGCCGCTGTGGTGTCCCTGCTGACCAGCATCGCCTCAGGTGATTCGATCGGCACCGCATATGCGCTCGCCCCCGGCGTTGCAGTTGCGCCAGTGGAATCAAACCCTCCTACGCGGGCTGCCGTCACCCAAGCCGATGTCGTGGTCCCGGGAACCGAGGGTGCCGGCGCGGCGGAGATATCCGATGCCGCCATCGCCGGTCTCGCGGCAAGCATGCCGACCATGGCAACTGGCGCCACATCCGCAGCAATTGGCGGTATGGCGGCTGCGGCACCTACGGCGGCCTGACATGGCCGGCAATCCTGGGGTGCTCGTGAAGCGCATGGTCTACTGGTGCCGTGATGTGAGCCTGGGATACTCGCAGTCCGATCGTTGGGACATTCGCCCGGGTGGCAATGCCGACTGCTCGAGTCTGGTGATCCATTGTCTCAGGGAGGCCGGGTTCGATACGGGGTCTGCCTCGTATACGGGCAATATGAGCGCGCAGCTCACCGCCCGCGGCTGGCGGCGCATCCCAGCCGACGGCAAGCCACGGGCGGGCGACATCCTCCTGAACGACGTGCACCACGTCGCCATTTACATCGGTAACGGGCAGCTGGCACAGGCGTCGATCAGCGAGCATGGCACCGCATACGGGTCCGGGGGCGACCAGACCGGCCAGGAGACCAATATCCGCAATTACTACAACTACCCGTGGAACTGCTACCTGCGATACACGGGCATCCCCAATACCGCACCCGCCGACAATAGGGCGGTTTCGTCCCAATCTCTCAACAACGACGTGGAAAGCGTGATATCAGCCATGAATGCTACGCATGTCATCTTCGAATACCAAGGCGGCCTGTACATCGCCAATATGCTTGCGGGCACCTATACCCACATTCCCAATCCCCAGGCTTTCACGGACCGCGTGCAGGCGTTGAAACGCGTCGGCGCGAAAGTCGCGGAGTGGAAGCACTACACCGTCACCGGATCGAACAGAATCGGGGATATCCATGCCTTCGGCGTGCCCGCCTGAGGTCCGGTGCTCGATAATCAAGATTTGCACGGCCAACGTCGGTCGCGCGCAAACTGTGCCTCGTCCTTCCCAGGACGGGGCATTTGCAATAACCACAACACAAGAAGGAGAAATCCATTGACAAAGACAGGAGGCAAGCATGGCGAATATCCAGAAGCTGATTGAGCGCATGCGCTACTGGTGCCTTGACGTGAGTCTGGGATATGACCAGACGAATCGTTGGGACATCAGGCCGGGCGGTGAGGCGGACTGTTCCAGTCTCGTGATCCACTGCCTGCAGGAGGCCGGCTTCGATACGGGGGCTGCCTCGTATACGGGCGATATGAGCGCTGCGCTGACCGCAAGAGGTTGGGTCAGGCTGCCCAACAACGGCAGTCCGCAGGCGGGAGACATCCTGCTGAACGATGCGGACCACGTCGCCGTCTACCTTGGCGGCGGGCAGCTTGCGCAGGCATCGTACGACGAGAACCACCGGGCATCAGGAGGTGCTTCCGGTGACCAGACGGGGCATGAGACCAACGTCAGCCCCTATTACAACTTCCCGTGGAACTGCTACCTGCGGTACACGGGGTCACAAGATAACAACGATACAAACACAGATACAGAAGGAGAAATCACAATGGCAATAGCATACGGTTCAGATCAGTTCAAGGGACTCAAGTTCTGGGATGGCGTGCATAAGCCCGTCGGCATCGGGCATCCCGATGAGCTCAACGCGGTCAGCAAGGCTTTCAAGGCAGCAACGGGCAAGGATCTGCCGCTGATTACCTTTGATGGCGCATGGATCGTGCGTTTCGAGTCTCTCGCGGGACGTAGCGAGGACAATCAGAACACCACGATCATCAACGCGGTCAAGACCGCGCTGGGCAAGTGAGTGATCATATCCGCATTGGCACGATCGGCACTGTCGACTATGACGGCCATGGTATTGTGACCGCGTCGATCGAGCATCCGATGACCGTTGATTCGCTTCCGGACGTTCTCCGTTTGGCAGGGCATTACAATCTTGCCAGGCAGGCCGAGGAAGACGGCCAGGAGTGAACTCTTCGGTACCGCAATGAGCAGGCCCCCGTTTTCGGCTCACGCCGGAAACGGGGGCCTTATTGTGTTTCCGGCGCGACGCGAATGTACATTTGGTGGTGGTGCTGATCATTCCTTGAGGATCGTGGGTGGAACATGCTTGATATGACAGAGGGTCTCGCGGGGACCAGGGTCCTCGTGATCGGCGGGACCTCCGGATTCGGCCAGCGCGTAGCACTCGAAAGCGCCGAACGGGGCGCGTCTGTAACCGTGATCGGCAGGAAGCGCTCCCGTGCCGAAGCGATGAAGGTTCTTATGGACGAGCGTCACGGTGGCGAAGTCGTGGTCTTGGATGCGACGCATGAGAACGACCTGGAAGCATTCCTGAAGCAACGGGATGCCTACGAGCATGTGATATCGATGATCGGTGGTGCCATGGGCGGAGGTTTCATGGATAACAGCATCGAAGACGTCAGGCTGGCCGCAGAGACGAAGTTCATCGGATCCCTGACGGTCGCCAAAACCGTCGCGTCCCACATCGCGCATGCCGGGAGTCTGACCCTGACCTCCGGATCGGGCGGACACCCTTACGATGCCTCGGGAGCAATTATCGGGAATCAATCAGTCGACCTGCTGGTCAAAGGCCTGGCCGTTGAGCTCGCTCCGGATATCAGGGTCAATGCCATAGCGCCCGCATGGACCCCAACAGGGTTATGGAGACACATGGCCACGCAGGAGATCGAAAGGACGGAGGAACAGATGAGCGCCGCCATTCCACTTGGCAGGGTCGCCACTGTGGGTGAAGTGGCATCGGCATACCTCTTCGCCATGCAGTGTGGCTTCCTCACCGGCCAGACCATACATGTCGATGGGGGAGTGTCGGCACTCTGACGCCGTCCCTGCCGCGATATGCGGATCTAGTGAGCACCCCGGATTCGTGTGATCGCGATGCCGCTGATAATGACCAATATCCCGGAAGCGATGAATACCGCGGAATATCCGGAAACGGCGATGCCCATGGCGGCGATGATGGGACCGAGGGCGATGGCGCTCAGATCGGCGACGTTGATGAGGCTGAGGTCTCTGGCACGCCGATTGTCGTCAGGCAGCAGGTGCACCGCCATGGCCATACTCGTCGATGCGTAGGCACCGTATCCGATGCCGGTCAGCACCGCAAGCGCCATCACTCCGATCCAACTGCCCGTGACGGCACCGAGTACGGCGCCTGCCGCGAATATGACCGTGGCCGCCACAAGACACCACTTGAAGCGGTGCGTTCGATCTGTCAGAGAACCTGAGACCACCGCGGCGATAATGACGCAGGGGGCGTATACGGCGGTGAGCGCAAGAACCCCATCGTCGGTGGATTGCCCCGGATGGTACTCCGCGTAATGGATGACGTCCTGTAGGTAGAAGAAGAGATAGGCAAGCGCCATATTCTGTCCAAGGCCGAAGAGGATCCTATGTGCGCATACGAGCCAGAAGTCCTTGCTGTGGGGCAGGAGATCGTGATGGGGTCCTCCTTCCTTCCTTGTCTGTTGGAGCGGCGGATGGGCGCGGTCGCCTCGTATCGTCAGGATGAAGAACAATTGGGCTATGACGATGAGCGCGCCCAGAGTCAGATATACCGATCGGGGTGACGCAAGCAGTGTCTGCACGCCTGTGCCGAGCACCGGTGCGACCGCGGCCGCAATGCCCAGGCAGGCCGATGCCATGCCTCTGCGGTGTTCCGGAACCAGATCGGGTATGGTGGCTGAAGTCGGAGCCATCAGCATATTGGCGCCGATCTGAAGCAGTGTCCACCATAGGGCGAGTTCCCCGAGTGTGCGTGCGTCGCCTATCACCACGGAAACCGGAAGGATGACCGCAAGACCTGCCAGCAGCCAGGGGATACGTCTTCCGAGTCGGGTGCTGGTGATGTCGCTGAGATGTCCGATCAGCGGATTCGTGATGATGCCGACCACTCCTGCGATTCCGGTTACCAGAGCCAGTCCGTAGACCTTGTTCCCTGGCGCTATGGCGTTCACCTGGCTGGGAATCGTGCTGAGTACCGGGCCTAGGATAATCGACCACATGGTGGTGCTGGCCGCTATGAGAGCGGGGTAATAGCCACGTCCTATCCTTGGTCGGGAGAGCGCATTGCCCTCGATGGCCGCGCTCAATGACGCCTCATTCGGTGTGGTGTCGAGGAAAAGAATTTCTGTTTTATATTGAACATATGGCCAATATAAAGCATGAAGCTGTTGTCGGCCTGTGCCTCCAACGAGAATTTACTTCAGATGTCCGTGGCCGTAACGAAGCCGAAACCGGCCAGGGTCGCATCCATGATGGCGAACATGCGTTCGGGGGTTATCCGGTCCGGATAGAGTGCGACCTGTGCACCCAGACCGTCGAGTGTGCAGATGATGGTCTCGGCCACAAGCGTGGGGTCCGGACCTTCGAGGTGTTCTTGCGCCTGCGCGCCCCGGATCAGTATCTCCAATGCACGGCGCCATTCCGTGTATGAGCGCCATCGTTCTTCCGCCAGTTCGGCATTGCCCAGTCCGTAGGCCCAGAAGGCAAGTTCTATCTGTTCGCCTATCCTCCCCTCCTCGTCGATGGGAAGGGCGTCGTGAATGGCCTGCTGCAATGCCGCGGTTCCCGACAAACCGTTCAGGTTCGCGTCGATGCGTTCGGCCAGCTGTTGGTATGAGCGCTGCAGGGCGGCCCTCAGGATGTCGTTCTTGCTGTTGAAGTAATGGGCTATGATGCCGTGCGAAACCCCGGCCTCCTTGGCGATTTCCCGCGTCGTCGCACCCGACAGACCCGCTCTCGACACCACTGCCAGGCATGCATCGGCGATTTCGAGACGGCGTGCGGAGTGGTTCACGATCTTGCTCATGCTTGTAAGCATAGCGAGTGCTCACAACCCTCTCCATGGTGCGACGCTTGACGGATAACGGGGAGTCATTTATATTGGACAAATGGCCAATATTGTTCGATGAACCGGCATCGGCCACATCTATGCGCATCCGTCGGCAGATCAAGGAGTGCGCCAACAGCAATGAAGGATGGTAACCATCATGATTCAGATCGGAAATCCCAGTGATATAGCCGAACTCCGCGAAGTGATAGTCGGCCCTTACAAGACCTTCAACTGGTGGAACCTGATCTGGGGATCGTTGCGGTATCCGGATTTGGCAAGCCTGCGATATGTGGAGAACAATACGGTGCGCGTTCCCGATCACAGCATCGCCAGACGGCAGCATGAGCAGCTGGTGCAGACTCTCGTCGATTCGGGTGTCAAGGTGCACACGCTCCCATCGGTACCCGATGTTGACATACAGCTCTACCCACGGGACATCGCCTTCGCCGTGGATGACACCCTGATCCTCTCTCGTTCGCGCGATCCCATCAGGCAGAAGGAGCAGCGCGCCCTTGAACGGTACCTACCGCAGTTCTCAAAGGTCGAAGGGATCGAATCGGGGCATATCGAGGGTGGTGACGTCATGGTCACCGATGACGTTGTTTTCGTCGGTCTGAGTGAAGCTACCAATCTGCAGGGCATCAGTGCCCTCAGATCATGCTTCGCCCGTGCGGGCATCGATCGTGAGATAGTGCCCATCGAATTTTCAGGCAGAGGCGTCGTCCATCTGGACACGAAGTTCACGATGGTGGGTCCCAAGCTGGGCTATATTCATTCCTCGTCACTGACACCGTATTCACGCAGTCTGATCGCCGAGCGTTTTGAACTCATCGAGGCCGATGACGCCGAGGCGCGTGCGCTGATGGTCAACACCGTTGCTCTCGCACCTGATCGAATCATCATCGATTCACGGGCGCGTCGCCTGGCGGAAGGTCTGCGTGCCCATCACGTCGAGCCGGTGCCCCTGGATTTCTCCGAGGTCACCAAGTTCCCGGGCGGGTTCCGCTGTGCCACCTTGCCATTACGTCGTGGTGCCGGGCGCTCAGCGCCAGGAGAGCAGCAGTGACTGCAAGGTCTGCAAGGAGAATACCGCAGACATCCCTCCTGCCTGAGCGGTGATCCATTGAAGGGAATACCACAGTGCGATGAGCGCGATCAGCAGCCATAGGAGAATCCACAGCAATGCTGAGATATGGGTGAGTCGGGCCAATTGATCCGCATCCGATTGTCCGGCCCGCCCCTGGGTGCGTTGGATCTGCAGTTCGACAAGAGGACGTATCGAACCCAGCAGCAGGAATCCCGCAAGCACTGTGGCGGCGAGCAGACGCATATCCGGCGAGCCCCACCACGATAGCGCGACCACGGCTATGAGACAGATGATCACACTGGCTGCTCCGTATCCGTTCCTGATGCGTGTGAGCATCAAAGCGAGCAGTATCACCAGAAGCCACAGCGCGCCGGTGGCATAGCCCGCTGCGACCAGGGCCGCACAGCCCAATCCCCAGAGCGCGGGGGCAAGGTACCCCGCGAAGCAAGTGAGCCAGTAGCCGAAGCCTTGTGTCTTGCCGTAGCTGACGGTCACGCCGGAGGTGTCGGAATGCAGCTGTATCCCCGAGAGTTTTCTGCCGGTAAGCAAGGCCGCGACCGCGTGCCCTCCCTCGTGGGCGATGGTGATGGCATTGCGGGCGATGCGCCATACGGGGCGTACTGCAACGAGCAGGAGGCACAGTACGGCAGCCAGCATGATTGCATTGGCGTCCAGATCGTGGACCGGCGTGACCGAGGAGACCCATATGCTCTGCAGTACCGTTGATATGCCCTGTGATATGCCTTCGGACGTCGTGATGATAAACGATGAAGACACGTTGGACTCCTCTGTGGTCTGCTGGCACGTGGTGCGGCGATGGCCTTCATGTCACATGATGCCCATCGATATCACCAACAGTCGCATACCAGCCTGAACCTGCGCTGAGTCCACTTCGTGCCCTGCGTATCCCGGGAGGGGCGGAATCCGGTCATAAAGCCGGATAGCTGAGCGTAGAAGGAATCAGGGAATCAGACGCTGAAGCCTTTCAGCATCCTTCCCCAATCGGCGAGATCGTTGTCCGCATCATTGATGGCCGATTCGCCTTCGATTTTGGCGAATCCCCGTACAAGGGCTTTCCCCTCCTGGCGCGCGTCTTGCTGCGCGGCATCCACCGGTGTGGTCACGGCCTCGTCGCTTGGGCTCGCCTCAGTGACGAATTGTTGTGGAATCCCATGGCAGAAAGCCCATGTTGGATTGATGCGTGCATTCATATCTACGCCTCCTTGCGTTGGTGAAGACTCTAAACACCGAATATGACCGTAAGCTGAGGATTCGCTGTGGGCTTGAAGGTTTGATGAAGCCCAAGGGTATCCAAAGGACATTCAGGTAGCATGGAGAATGCTAAAACCCGTAGGTTTTGGAGATTCGGCGGTTTGATGACCGGGCCACGGGTTCTCGGGTCAAGAGAGAAGAGGTGCAATATGACGGACGAACAAACGAATGCTCCACGCAATGTGCAAGGGGATCCCAACGGAGGCACTCCATTGGGTGCGCCACAGTCATACCGGCAGGAAGGTCCGCAGCTCAACGCTAATGCCCAGAACCGGCAGGCAGGTCCACAACCGGTATATGGATACGCTCCGCGTCCCTTGCCATCCGCGCAACCCGGCATCCCTCAGTCGCCGAACCCGATGCAGCAGATTCAGGTTGACAGGACGAAGGGCAGTGCGGCGAAGGGTTTCGCGATCGCCGGTTTCATCCTGGCTCTGATCGGACTCTTCGTAGTGGTCTGGCAATACAACAAGTATCTGAGCCCCTTCGGCACCGTCGGTCTGGTGATGTCGGCGGTTGGTCTGCTTATCCCCGAGAAAGGTGAGGAACGCAGCCGCATCACCTACATTTTCTCGGTGGTCGGTATCATCATTTCGATTCTGGCCCTGATCGCAACCCTGATCATCGGAATCTTCAATCTGCAGCCCTTCACCTACTGATAGAGGATGTGCCTGTTGATACGGGAACGGGCTTGCCGATCTCAGAACCGGTGTCTGTGACCGTCATGGTCCCAGGGTCCCTCCCTATATACTGACCGGACTCCGTGCGTGATGTGGTGCATGGAGTCCGGTCACTTGTATGCCAAGGTGTCTTCTACTTCAAGGTGGCTTCGCTCGAATATCGGGCTTCGTCCCGCTTCATTTGCCTGCCGTGGCTTTTCCGGTGCTTCTCCATTGGACGGGCGCCCGGTCGCCGCTGTCCGTGGAGGCATCACGGGCCTGTGCCCCATGGCCCTCATGATATCCGAGCTGGCCTTCTTTCCAATAGCCGTGGAGTGAGACCTCAAGGCCATCGTCAGTCCCGGACGCTGCTGTCAGCGAGCGGATCGCGGCGATCTGTTTGGCTTCGCCGGCAGCCCAGAGGAGGGAACGTCCCTTCCCGGGCAGTGAATCAATCGCATGCTTGATGTGTCGCACGAAATCCTCGCTGTCTGAGGTGACGATCCGTACGGAGACATAAGGGCGATCATCGTTGGTATTGCCCAGATGAAGTTCGGCGTCGACCGTCGCCTCGGCCTGGGGACCCGTGAGCAATACGATTATCTCCATATGGCATTCGGGCGGGGTCTCTTCGAGCCATCGTGCGGCAGCGGGCAGACCGGTGGCATCGACGGCGACCACATAGGCATCGTAACCGTCGTCATACACCGTGTTGCCTCTGGGGCCCATGACGAGCAGATGATCGCCCGCCGATGCGTGCTGGGCCCAATTGCCGACGCCTCCTTGCGGGTGACAGACGAAATCGAGCAGCAACTCATGCCGTTCCGCATCCATGCCTCGCACGGTATATGTCCGCAAGGCGAGTTTGGCGCCGCGTATGGAATCCGGGGAGATCGCACCTGCTCCGGAGTCATTGGACGATTCGAATGCGGCATCGGGGACGGCCACTTTCACATGATCGGCAACACCCATGCGTATGAAGGGGAATTCGGGTTCAAGTTCGGGACCTCCCAGATGGATGCGATGAATCGTGTCGGAGAGGTCGTCGACTTGCGTGACCACCAGTCTCCGCGCTCGCGGCTGATAGGGTATGCGTTCTTTCACGCCAGGTCGATTATGCATGGGTCACCTCGCAGATGTTGTGCCGTTCATATTCGAATCCTCTGCCACTGCACCGGATGGTCGTGACGAAACCGTCACGGTCGTCGATCTTCCTGTGCGCAGAGCCTTCATGTCTGCCGAGTGTTAACGAAGATCCCCGCTTCTCCAATACCCTTATGCGAAGGGCGCAAGGTGGCTTTGCCCAGCCGGGTCGCGCCGAGCGTCCCGGACCTTATGGAAGCTCCGCATGGCAGGCTTCCGTGATAACCTAACTGCGAGATACGGGTAACGGCGAATGCTGTGGGAACATGGTCGCGGGAACGAACGTCGCGCAGCCGCCTGGCCCGATGGCCGTGCGGTGGTGGATCGGCCCGGGGCCGTTGTGCGGGCTTCGGCGCGGCGGCTCCACAGCCCGTAGGCGGTACCTGCTTAGACGGTACAGCTTTGGTGAGTGGTACACGGTTGTGACGAGTGCAGGATTTTGCGATAAGCGGGTTGGTGATACGGAATGACACAGCAGACGGGATCCACAGTGGGGGCGTCCGGCGGTTCGGCTGATGGGCTTCAACATACGGGGTATGGCCCCGAGACCACCGAATCCCAGAGTCCGAACTCGGAGACGGCGCCTGCGGAGGCGATGACGGATCGGAAGCTTTCGCTTGCGGATATCGAGCGCAAACGCTCCAGACCGGTGAGCTGGGTCATATTCATCGTCGCCCTGTTGGTGGCGATTATCGCTCCCTATGGTATCGGCCGCTCACTGGCGGTGAGGCATACACAGACCTTGATCGCTTATCTGGATGTATTCGAGCCGCGGGGCATTGCATTCCTTTCATGGACCGCGGCCTTCATCGCGATCGTCAGCATCGCGATGTGCGTCATCGAGGCGCGCTCCTGGACGTGGCGGGTCATTCTGCTGCTCAGCGTCGCCGCCGAACAGTTCATCGCAGGTTTATGCCTGTTGAAGATGTCCTTCTGGTACAGCACCTACGTGGTGTTCGGCGATAAGGCATACCTGGCGAATGCGGCCAACCTCGGCATCATCGCCGCCGGATTCGGTGCGGTGGTGTTCGCGGTGCTTTTCGTGGCGATTCTGGTTCTGGTCAAGAAGGACTCACCGCTGAACATGCTCACACGCAGTTGGGCCGCGCTGTCGGTCTTCGCGGTTATCGAGGTTCTTGCTCTGGTCATCGTGCTCTTCGGTGGCCTGCTGACGATGGTGTGATTCACGGTGTGATTGCACCTGACATCAGGAGGCGCTTCGTCACGTCGCCGTACAGGCCCGGCGGATGGTGAGGGGTTGTGTGTATACTGGCGGGTGGCGTGTTTCCGCCCGCGGATTGAGAGCGTTTCGACATTGGGTCGTGGCACCGCGCAGCAGATAATAAGGAGGAGTCGTGGCACTTACGACTGAAGAAAAGCAAGAGATCGTCACCAAGTATGCGACGCATGAAGGCGACACGGGTTCTCCCGAGGTTCAGGTTGCGCTGCTGAGCAAACGCATCACGGATCTCACCGAGCATCTCAAGGAGCACAAGCACGATCACCACTCACGTCGTGGTCTGCTGCTCATGGTTGGCGATCGTCGTCGTCTGCTTGATTACCTCAAGCGCGTTGACATCGAACGCTACCGTTCGCTGATTGAGCGTCTCGGCTTGCGCCGATAATTGAATTCTTCCGCCCGGGCCTTGCGCTCGGGCGCTTTTGCATGCTGATGTTCAGACAGGTGAGCAGTATTGCTTAGATAACGGCGGGCCGGGAAGAACACGGCCGGTCGAAACAGATTCACGGGGAATCTCCGGCGAGGATCACGCGGCCAGGTATGCCGCGCACAGTATGTCGAGGGCATTCGGTGAATGCACTCGTTGGGTGGGGCGTCAATCGACCCGCCCGTTGCAAGAGCAGCTTATGGGCACGGGGTTCATAGGCGATGGAACAGATGACTGATTAGTAGAAGTCAACAGAAGGAGGAACCCTTGGAGGGTCCCGAAATCAAGGCCGTAGAGGCCGTTATAGACAATGGTTCATTTGGTACGCGCACATTGCGCCTAGAGACGGGTCGTCTCGCCCAGCAGGCGGATGGGGCCGTAGCAGCTTATCTTGATGATGATTCGATGGTGTTGTCCACCACCACAGCAGGTTCCAGCCCGAAGGCGAATTACGATTTCTTCCCGCTGACCGTGGACGTTGAAGAGAAGATGTATGCCGCGGGAAAGATCCCGGGCTCATTCTTCCGTCGTGAAGGCCGTCCATCAACCGAGGCCATCCTGGCGTGCCGTATCATCGACCGCCCGCTCCGTCCGCTGTTTCCCCACACCCTGCGCAATGAGGTACAGGTCGTAGAGACCATCCTCGCGCTGGATCCTGAGGATTCCTATGACATGGTCGCACTCAACGCGGCCTCGGCTTCAACGCTGATCTCCGGCCTGCCCTTCAGCGGTCCGGTCTCCGGTGTGAGACTTGCTCTTATCGACGGCCAGTGGGTCGCCTTCCCGCGTTGGAGCGAGCGTGAGCGCGCGGTATTCGAAATCGTCGTAGCCGGTCGTGTGGTCGAAGGCGGGGATGTCGCCATCGCCATGATCGAGGCGGGCGCAGGCAAGAATGCCTGGACGCTGATTTATGACGAAGGCCAGATCAAGCCTGACGAAGATGTGGTCGCCCAAGGCCTTGAGGCCGCCAAGCCCTTCATCAAGGTCATCTGCGAAGCCCAGGATGAACTCAAGTCCAAGGCCGCGAAGGAGACCAAGGACTTCCAGCTCTTCCCCGAGTTCACCGATGATCTGTACAACCGCATCGACCAGATCGCCCATGGGGATCTCGACGAGGCCCTCTCCATCGCGGAGAAGCTGCCACGTCAGGAGCGCATCAGCGAGATCAAGAAGAGCGTCAAGGAAAGCCTTGCCTCGGAGTTCACCGATATGGATGACGCTGAGAAGGAAAAGGAGATCGGCAACGCCTTCAAGGAATTGCAGCGCCAGATCGTACGTCGCCGTATCCTGACCCAGGATTACCGGATCGACGGTCGCGGTCTTCGCGACATCCGCACCCTCTCCGCAGAGGTGGATATCGTTCCTCGCGTTCACGGCTCGGCGCTCTTCCAGCGCGGCGAAACGCAGATTCTGGGCGTTACCACGCTCAACATGCTGAAGATGGAACAGCAAATCGACGCGCTTTCAGGCCCGACTTCCAAGCGTTACATGCACAATTACGAGATGCCGCCATATTCGACCGGTGAGACCGGCCGCGTGGGCTCGCCCAAGCGTCGTGAAATCGGTCACGGTGCTTTGGCTGAGCGTGCGTTGCTCCCTGTGCTGCCAAGCCGTGAAGAGTTCCCATATGCGATCCGCCAGGTCTCCGAGGCCATCGGTTCCAACGGTTCGACCTCAATGGGCTCCGTCTGCGCATCCACACTGGCTCTGCTCGCTTCCGGTGTGCCGCTGAAGGCGCCTGTCGCCGGTATCGCCATGGGTCTGGTCTCAGGTGACGTCGACGGCCAGCATATCTTCAAGACCCTCACCGATATTCTCGGTGCTGAAGATGCCTTTGGAGATATGGACTTCAAGGTTGCGGGTACTTCGGAATTCATCACCGCATTGCAGTTGGACACCAAGCTCGACGGCATTCCTGCCGATATCCTCGCTGCGGCACTGCAGCAGGCGAAGGAAGCCCGTACGACGATTCTTGAGGTCATCAACGAATGCATCGACGGACCTGCCGAAATGAGCCCGACCGCTCCTCGCATCATCACCACCAGCGTTCCGGTGGACAAGATCGGTGAGGTCATCGGGCCCAAGGGCAAGATGATCAACCAGATCCAGGAAGACACCGGTGCCGACGTGAGCATCGAAGATGACGGTACCGTCTTCATCTCCTCCGAGGGTGGCGAGGCCGCCGCGAAGGCGAAGGAGATCATCGATCAGATCGCCAATCCGCATGTTCCTGCAGCAGGTGAGACCTACAACGGCAAGGTTGTGAAGACGACGAGCTTCGGCGCCTTCGTGAACCTGACACCGGGGACCGATGGTCTGCTGCACATCTCGCAGATCAGGAACCTCACCAACGGTGAGCGTGTGGATGCGGTCGAGGACGTCCTCAAGGAGGGTGATGCCGTTGAGGTGATCGTCCAGGGCGTGGATGACCGTGGCAAGATCTCTCTGGCGATCCCAGGATTCGAAGATCAGGAAAGCGCGCACGCTTCTTCCAACCGTGGTGGACGCGATCGTGACGATCGTCGTGGCGGCCGCGGCCGCGATGACCATCGCTCAGGCCGTGGTGATCGTGGTGGACGGTATGACGATCGTGGTCGTGATGAGCGTCCTCGCCGTCGTGACGACCGCGATTACGATCATAATGACCGTGCAGAGCGTGGCGGTCGCGATGAGCGTTCGGACCGTGGTGACAGCTACGAGCGCCGTGACCATAGCGATCGTTCCGATCGTGACGATCGTCGTGGCGGTCGTGGCCGTGATGATCGCCGTGCTTCGGATCGTGGTTCGGATCGCGGAGGCTACCGTGGTCGTCGTGAGAACGTCCATTACGCCGCCGATGAGCATTACGACGAGTACCGTGCGGATCGCGAAGAGCGCTCCGAGCGTCCTCGCCGCCGTGTGCGTCACGACTTCGATCCTTTCGACAAGGAGTAGGTGATTCGGGCTGATTCGATTTCAGCTCATATCGCCGATTTGTTCTGATTGCCTACAGTGTGCAAACCAGTACCCGACACGCCCGATGAAGGTGCGCGCATGGTGCCGGTTTGCACGCTGTCGCATTTCCGGGGCACACCCGGGTAAAAGCGCACTATGAGAGAATGGTGTGTATGAACGGTTTAACCATTACACTCATTGTCATCGTCGTGCTGATCGTCCTGCTGGTTCTTTGGGGCGTCGGCGCATACAACTCTCTCGTCGACCTGCGCAACCGGGTGGCGAACGGATGGGCGCAGATTGACGTTCAGCTCAAGCAGCGTGCCGATCTCGTGCCTAACCTTGTCGAAACCGTCAAAGGATATGCAGGGCACGAGTCAGAGGTGTTCCAGAAAGTGACCGAAGCCAGGGCGCGCGCCGTGCAGGCCGCACAGGACGGGACGCCGGCAGAGCGCGCGCAGGCGGAAGGTCAGCTCGGCAACGCGCTGGTCAACCTGCAGGCCACAGCGGAAGCCTATCCTCAGTTGCAGGCCAACCAGAACTTCATGGATCTGCAGAACCAGCTCAATCAGCTGGAGCAGAAGATCGCCTATGCGCGCCAGTTCTATAACGATGTGGTGCAGAAGTTCAACACCAAGATCCAGAGCGTTCCCAGCAACATCATCGCGGGCTTGTTCCACTTCAAGGAAGCACAGTTCTTCGAGGCCGTGGATCAGGATCGTATCGTTCCGCAGGTCAGCTTCTCCAAGTGAGCGCTACCGCCAAGCAGATCGACTGACTGACCGCCCCGGTGCATAGGACGGCCGCTTGACGCGACATGATCCTATGCAGAGCGGCGTGCCATCGTGTGATGCAAAGGGACTGCGGCGCATCGGTGCCTCGCAATTGCACTGCCGCGCCGTCAGGCATCACACCCGGCCACGGCATGAGCCGGGGATATCCGGCGTCGCAGCTCATACAGCCGGGAGCAGTGCAAGAAGAGGAGAAGTGCAATGCAAACAGAGGCGCAGTCCAAAGAGCCGCCAGTGCGCACGACAACGGAGGCATCTGACCAGGATCCCCATCAGCGGGGCAAACGTGGTTTGTCATGGAACACAGGAAGATTCCTCGTATGCGCGATAATCGCATTCGTGCTGGCATCCGTGCTCTCGCTCATCGCTCTGGGTGTGAGTGCCGACGGTGTCAGTTTGGCGGATCTCAGTTACACCGCCTTGCATTACGACACACAGGTGCTGAAGAACGGCGACCTGAGAATCAAGCAGCGCGTCACGATACGTCTTGGTGAGCGTGAGGACGACGATGGGAACACCAAACCCTGGCGCCAGCTGTATCAGCAATACACGATCAATCCGGACAACCTGACTTCCATCTCGGACGTTTCCGTACGCAATGTCACCGACGATCAGAATTACAGTGAGATCGCTCCGATACCTCCCAGCCAGGTGCAAAGCACATCGGATTGGGACGGTCAGCAGGCAGGCCATTGGTATATAGCCGATGTGAGTGATTCGCAGAATCCAAGCCAATACACTCCCGGTGCATCCCAGGCTTCCGGCAAGTATCCGGTTGAGATCGGTTGGAACATCCCCCAGACCAACAGCGCCGAAAGCATGGTCTTCGAAATCACGATGACCTTCCACGGCATCAGTACCGCACATCCCGATGTGACCAGTTTCCAGTGGGAGCCTTTCGGCGACAGCAACCAGATCCCCATCGAAACGGTGACGGCGAATGTCAGTTTCCCCGAGGGTGTATCCACCAAGAACTCATGGGCGTGGTTGCACTACGCCGGCACTTCGGAAACCTCCCGTACCGCGGATGGTGGCTTGACATTCAAGGCCCATAATGTGAATCCGGGCCAGCATCTTAATCTGGTGGCGATGTTCGATTCATCGGCCAGCGATCAGGTGGCACGAAGCAGCGCCTCGAACGTCAAGCAGAAAATCATCGATGCCGAGACCCAGCAGGAGAAGAAAGCCCGGGACGACGCCCGTCTCAAGGCGCGACTGACCATCCTTGGCTGGATTGCAGCCGCCATCGTGGCGGTGTTCATCAGTTACAAAGCCATACGCGCCGCCTTCCGCAATTATGGGAGATCGCGGTACAGCGGTGATATCGAATATTGGCGTGAACCGCCGGATATGAGTCCCGCCTCGGCCGCACAGCTCAACGACATCCTGGAAGGAGGAAGCGCGAACCAGTCCTCCAGGGAGATGGCCTCAAGCGTCTTGTCGCTTTCGTCCAAACACGCGATTTCGATCTACCCGGGTCCGATTTCCTCGTATTACGGCGTCGATCTGCTGCATACCAACCCGGTGGGCATTTCCGGCATGCTGGCGAATCAGGACAAACGCTCGCAGAAGGCCTTCGCATCGACCTCGACGATTGTGATCAACCCGGTGTGCTCCGAAAACCGCAAATCCTTGCACCTCAGCATTTCGGAGGATGCTGCGCTGCATTTGCTGGAGGTTGCCGCCAAACGTCTGCAGACACCTGTTTTCGACCTCAAGCAGATGCAGGAGAACTTCAAGAAATGGCAGTCCGGATACAAGGAGCAGGAACGCTTCACCAACGCGGTTGGTGGGGAGTTCGCCAAACTCGGGGCCACCGATTCGGTCGCCAGCTCCATAGGGTGGGGTTCCTTGGGTCTTGTTCTCGGCGTCGTGGCATTGGTCTTCGCCTTGTTCAGTGGGGGTGGTGCAGGCCTGGCCATCGGTCTTATGGTCGGCTTCCTCCTGCTGGTCTGCTCGGTGTTCGCTCTGGGATACGGCAAACTCACGGTACTCACCAAGAAGGGACAGCAGTATGCCGGTCAGGTGCATGGACTGAGACGGTATCTCCTCGATTTCAGTGCTTTCGAGGATCGAGGAGTGAACGATCTGGCTCTGTGGGACCGTTATCTCGTTTATGCGGCCGCATTCGGGATCAGCAACCAGGCTCTCAGACAGCTTGCGCTCGCATACCCCCAGCTGAGTGATCCCCAATGGCTTGATGACAATGCCTCGGGCTCACTCCTGTATTGGACATACAGACCCTGGGCCTTCGCAGGTGCCGCATACGGCTACGGCATGGGTGGCAACGGCCTGACGGGCGGAGGGCCTGGATCCATGCCTCCGGGCAACTTCACCGCAGGTTTCGGGGATATCGGTGGCCAGCTGACATCCAGCTTCGCATCGATCCATTCGACCATCCAGGCGGCGGCTCCTTCGTCCTCGTCAGGGGGCTCCTTTGGAGGTGGCGGATTCGCCGGAGGCGGTGGCGGATCAGGCGGCGGCTCCTTTGGCGGTCGGTGAAGCGGACAGCTTCGGAGTGTAGTGTGGAATAACCGATGCCCGTAGCCGCCGCTGAGGTCTCCACTATGGTGAATCGCCGTTGTGGAGCGTTGTATAACCGTTGTCGTAAACCGTTGTCGTAAACCGTTGTCGTAAACCGTTGTCGAAAACCATTGTTGTGAAGGACAGCGTTGCAGAACGCAGTGTTGTGTAGCGCTGTCGAATCGAAAGGGAACTCTGATGACCTTGCTCGCCAGGAACCTGGGACAGTACAGCACCACCGCGGTCGGTCTGGGGGAGATGCCGCTGACCATCGAGGGCAAACCGGATCATGACCAGGCGGTTGAAACTATTCATGCCGCGCTTGATGCCGGATGCCGTCATATCGATACCGCATGGGCATATTATGAGTCCGGTGGCCCCGAGCAAAGCGGTGAGGAGCTGGTGCGTCAGGCCCTGCAATCCTGGAGTGGTCCGCGCGATGAGGTTCTGGTGGCCACAAAGGTCGGTCATTTCAGGAATTTCACCGACGGCAAACCGACCTGGGATGTCGATGGCAGCCCGGAGAACCTGATCCGCAGAGGCAGGGAATCTGCCAGGGCCCTCGGCGTGCAGAGCATCGACCTGCTGTATTTCCATCGTCCCGATCCGAAAGTCCCCTATGAGGACTCGATCGGCGCGATGAAGCAGCTTGCCGATGAGGGGGTGGCCAAATCAATCGGTATCTCCAATGCGAGCATCGATCAGATCGACATAGCGCTGAGCATCCTCGGAGACGATCTCGTTGCGGTCCAGAACCAGTATTCACCGGTGTTCCGCGATACCGAAGACACCTTGGAATACACTGCGGAGAAAGGTCTGGCCTTCGTGTGCTGGAGTCCTCTCGGTGGATTCCGCAAGAGCAAGGATGAAACCCGATTCGAAGCCTTCAAAGGCATAGCGGCGAAGCGCGGTGTGAGCTACCAACAGGTCGTGCTGGCCTGGGAGCTCAGCAAGGGCACCCATGTCTTCGTCATTCCCGGTGCACACCGCCCGGCGACGATCCTTGACTCCCTGCAGTCGGGTGAGTTGGGACTGACGGTTGACGAGTTGGCTCAGCTTGGCTGACCGACTGTCGGTGATGTTCGATGCCGGGCCGCTCCGTCGCATGAGCGGGGGCGGATCGGCATCGTCATAGACGGCTCGGTGGCGCACGCATATGCAGGAAAATGAGGGGGAGTAATGACGGCACAGGCTTCAAGGGCCCTGATCATCGTGGATGTGCAACCGACCTTCTGCGAGGGCGGTGAACTCGCCGTCGCAGGCGGGAATGCCACGGCCCAACGCATCGCTGACTTCGTCCACGCACGCTATGACGCGTACGATTACATCGCCACAACCCAGGATTGGCATATCGAGCCCGGTTCCCACTTCTCACAGAGCCCTGATTTCGTGGACACCTGGCCTGCCCACGGTGTCGCAGGCACACCGAATGCGCGGCTTCATCCACTGATCGAAGCCCTCGATATCCCACACCACTTCACCAAGGGGCAGTATGCGGCTGCATACTCGGGTTTCGAAGGTGTCGAGCTCGGCGCGAACGCGGAGCATCCGAGCCGTGATGAGGTGCAGGAGGCGCTGGACAGGCACCAGACACTGGCCGCGGCATTGCAGGAACACGGCATCAGCGACGTGGATGTGGTGGGTATCGCCGAGTCCCACTGTGTTAAGGAGACGGCGCTCGATGCAAGCAGGCTCGGGTATCACGTCCGGGTCTTCAGCAATCTGACCGTCCCCGTCAGCGAGGAGCAGGGTATCCGCGCACGTGAGGAGATGCTCGCCGAGGGGATCGATATAGTGCCATGGCTTGTAGCCCTGGAGGGCGCCGCTGCCGAGGACACCGTGGCGGATGGCATGTCAGTGAAGGATGCTGCTGCCGGAGACGCTGCCGTGGCAGGCACCGAGGGCGAAGAGACGGGCATACTTGATGAGAGCGCCATCGCCACGCATGATGAGCATGGTGTGCCGATTCCCGTAACCATACCGATCGATCTGGCTCCCGGCGTTCGCGTCGTATTCACCACACGCCTCGGCGGGAGCTCAAGCGGGGACTATGCGACCTTCAACCTTGGTGGCAAAGGTGGTGACGAACTGCTCAATGTGGTGACCAACCGTATGGCCCTGTCCCAGGAACTGGGCCATGAGCTGTCCTTGATCAGCCAGGTGCATTCTGGCCGCGCCGTCGATGCCGATGAGCTGTGGACGCGTAACGCACCCTATGGTTTCGACGCGAGCGGATCGACGGCGGTTGCCCCGGTCGCCGAGGGCTTGAGCGATGCGGCGGAAAGCGCCGAAGCACACACGGTGTCTGCGGACGGGCAGGTCTCCACTTCGCAAGCTTTCGCACTCGGTATGTTCGCAGCCGACTGCCTGCCGGTTCTGCTGGCGGACCCCGAACATGGCGTCATCGCCGCGGCTCACTGCGGGCGGATGGGTTTGGTGCGCGGCATCATCGGTGAAACGGTCGATCTGATGGTCTCCCGCGGTGCCGACCGTGAAGGGATAGTGGCGACCCTGGGTCCCTGCATCTGTGGCGATTGCTACGAGGTCGGCGAGGACATCGCGCAGGAATTCGAAGCGCATTTCCCCGGCACCAGAACGGTGACCCGCTTCGGCGGCCCTGGTGTCGATATCGCTCAGGCCGCACGTGATGAGCTGTCCAAAGCAGGTGTGCACCGGATCGTCTCGGCCCGCTCGCGCGTCGAGGCGGCGACCCAGTATCTCCGCGAGGATGATGAGCTGGAGCGCATCTGCGAGAGCGACGGCGGGGAGACCCTGCCTATTCGGCTTTCACATATGCGGCATGGTCTCTGCACCTTGGAAAACCCGCTCTGGTATTCGCACCGTGCCTCGGTTCTGGCCGGTAAACGGCAGGAAGGGCGCATGCTCGCCTTGATTATGCGCGTCTGAGCCTTCCCCTGTGCACGGGCGTCGCGTAGGCGCCGTGCACAGGATGCGCTATTGCATGTTCCGTGCAGAATGAGGCAATGTGCAGGTGCGTCTGCTCACGGCTTTTTACTGTGGTGTGTATGACAGAACAAGCCAATCAGAAGCATGCCGCGGCGCGCGGGCCCCGACCCCAGATGCCGGTGGTCGCCGTCGTCCTGGCCGCGGGATTCGGGACGCGTCTGGATCCCGGGCATCCCAAACAGCTCTTGGAGGTCGGTGGCAAGGCCGTCATCTCGTGGTCGGTCGAGGCCTTCGAACGGCATCCGGCGGTGACGGATATCGTCGTTGTGGTCAACCCTCAGGTACGCGCCCAGATCGAGGGACTGCTTGGCTCCTGCACCAAACTTCGCATGGTGATATCAGGAGGCAGTAATCGTGCGGACAGCACGGTTGAGGCTTTGCAGGCACTCGCCTCGGCGGGAATCCCCGAAGAAGCGAAAATACTCATTCACGATGCGGTAAGACCTTTCGTGAACGCCCGTACGATCGATGCCTGCATCGAGGCTCTCGACGAGTTCAACGCGGCCACGGCCGCCGTGAAATCCACTGATACGGTGCTGCTCGGCCGTGATCTCGGCGAAGGTACGGTCGTCGGCAGCGTCCCTGACCGCGGCAGGACCTTCCGCGCCCAGACACCGCAGGCATTCAGATTCCATACCATCCGAAGCGCATACGACAGGGCGGCGCATGACCCTGATTTCCAAGCGACCGATGACACACGTGCGGTTCTGGAATTCATGCCCGACGAGATGGTGACCATCGTCGCGGGTGATGAGACGAATATCAAGATCACCAGACCTGAGGATCTGCTGTATGCCGAGCGCATCGCGGCGTCGTTGGATGGTCAGGATGTCAAGCGGCAGGCCATGGAGGAGATGCACCAGATGCTTGCATCGGCACTCGGTCAGTAGCCTGTGGCCGTGTGCGTGAGCTGTATACGGGTGTTGTTTGCCGGCTTTCCCGATGATCGGGGTTCACGGGCGATATAGACTTGGGTCATGGAGAAGTTCAGCGTTGTTGTTTCCGGGTTCGACCGTTATGAGGACGTCAAGGTCAACCCTTCGTACGAGGTGCCCAAAGCGCTTGAAGAGCAGGGTCTGCAATCGCTGCCCGATGACGACGGTGTCCTGGATGGCATCCAGATCGATATCACCACCGCGATGTTGCCGGTGAGTTTTTCGGATGCCTGGCCGAGACTTCGCGAGGTCCTGGATCGCATACAACCGGATATCGTGGTCGCCACAGGTTTGAAGCATGCCGCAAGGGGAGTGGCGCTTGAACGTTGTGCCACGAACCAGCGCGATGCCTCGAGCCGAGGCGACGACGAGCAGGATCAGGAACTGATCCCCATCCGACCCGACGGTCCTGCAGCGTATTGGACCAGGCTCCCGCTGCGATCCATTCTCACCGATTTCAGTTCCCATGGCATACCCGCCACGTTGAGTTCGGATGCCGGAACCTACGTCTGCAACAGTCTCTTCTACAATCTGCTCAATTGGACCGCCAAGCAGGAGCATGTGCTGTCGGGCTTCGTCAGTTTCCCGCTGGTCAATGAGTCGGCAAGCCATGAATACGGTCTTCCGATCAGACAGCAGATAGCGGCCGGGCAGGCCGTGATCAGGCGTAGCGTACGATATTTCCAAGAGCCGACCTCGCCGGATGTCATGCTTGTATGAGCCCTCGGGCTGGCATGGAAATACTGCCTCCGGCGTGTTGCGCTGAGAATGTGTCGGATGGAAATCTTTGTATGAATCTTCGGCCGCTTTGAGTTAGAGTTCATTCATGCATGCACGTTGATTAATGGGCGATTGACGGCGGCACATTGATGGTGAACAGGAGTGGATATGGCGGACAATTTTCCGATTGCGTTGCGCGGCTATGACAAGGAACGTGTGGATGCTGCACTTGCAGGGACTCGCGAGAACATAGCACGGCTCAGGGAGCAGATACGCGCTTATGACGAACGCGTGCTCAAATTGGAAGCTGAACTGCAGGAAGAGAAGGCACGCAAAAGCAAAGGGTCAAAGGATTCCTTCGCCTCCTTAGGTGCCAATGCGCAGCAGCTCCTGGCATCCGCCGAACAGACGAGTACGGAACTGCTCAACAGGGCGAAGCAGGATGCGGCTACCACCCGCCGTTCAGCCCAGGAAGAGGCCGACACCCTCGTCAATAACGCGAAGATCGATTCAAGACGACTGCTGGACGAGACCGAGGCGAAATCCAAGTCCTTGCTCAGCAACGCACAGGATCAGGCGAAAACGATCACGACGGCGGCGAAGCAGCAGGCCGACCAGCAGAAGGCAACGGCAGCCAAGACGGTCGCCGAGCAACGACAGGCCCTTGATCTGGAGCTACAGAACTCACGTGAGGAGCATGCCAAGCGTCTGGCGGCCGAGCGCGCTTCCCAGGAGCATGAGATTTCAGTGGCTCAGGCCGAATCGGCGAGGAAAATCGCCGAGCAGCGCCAGCAGGCGGATGCTGAGATCACGAGGCTCAAGTCAGAGGCCAACGATCAGATACAGCAGGCGCTCGCCGAGGCGAACAAGCGTCTGGGTGATGTGCGTGAACAGGTGTCCAAGACGCTGACCGACGCCAAGCGCAAGGCGAGTGAGATCACGGACAATGCCAGGACGAAGGCCCAGCAGATCGTCGACGAAGCCGTGGTCTCCCGAGCCGATACATTGTCGAAGGTCTCCGCGGAAGTGCAGCAGATCAGGGCGGATATCTCCGCCCAACAGGATGAGGCAACGGCCAAGGTCAACGAATTGCTGCAGCATCTTGAGGAGCGCAGGGTGCAGACCGCCAAGGAAACGGAGGAGCTGCTCGGACAGGCCAAAGCCGCCCGTCAGGAGGCGGACGCCTATGCCGCGGATAAGCGCTCCCAGGCTGAACATGAATCGGCCGTGCTGCTTCATGAGGCCGAAGAGCAGGCGCAGGCCCAGGTCGAGGAACGCAGGAACGCGGCCCAGGAGGAGCTGGATGGCCTCAATGGCCGTATCGCGAAGCTGCAGCAGCGCGAAGCGACGATCACTGCCAGGGTTGATGAGTTGCGTTCGATCTTCACGAAGTCTTTCGGGGCTTTCGCGGTTGATGACGATTCGGACGATGCCGCCGCATCCCAGGGTGACGCTACGGACGGCGGCCAGGATGGTGGCCCCGATGTGCCTGTAGTGAACACTGTTCCCGATCAAGCTGAGGCCGGGGAAGAGGATGACGAACGCTCCGAAGACCAGCGGGAGCAAGGCTGAGTCCTGATCCCTTCGGAAGGGCACCCGTGAATCGCCGCATTCCCTGTCTGGGGTGCGGCGATTCTTTGTTATAGGATGGCAGTCGGATTATCTCCAAATATGTAGATGAAGGATTATCACAATATGACAGATACCCTCAAGGCTCTGGATCATCAGACACTGACCGCTTTGAACGAGGAATTTGAATCGAAGGCGTCGAATCGCGTGGCCATGAATGCGGTGACTGCCGCAGGCATAGACGAGGTCTCGCGCAACTACGATCGCTCGCGTCTGCTGCAGCGTCGTTTCTCCGTGACCGTTGACAACGGCGAGGTGACCTCCCAGGAGCGTTCCGGCCGTTGCTGGCTGTTCAGCTCGCTGAATGTCGCGCGTTTCATCGCGAAGCGCTCCCTGAATCTGAAGGAGTTCGAATTCTCGCAGAACTATGCGATGTATTTCGATAAGTTGGAGCGCATCAATTATTTTGTGCAGGATGTGGCGAGCCTGATCGCCAAAGGAGAGCCCAGTGATTCGCGTCTGATCCAGCATCTGTTGCAGGACGTGATGGGTGATGGCGGACAGTGGACGATGGCGTTGAACGTCTATGAGAAGTACGGGGCGGTGCCCAAGGATCTGTTCCCGGAAACCGCATCGTCACGGAACACCACCGAGATGAATCACCGGCTGCGTTCGCTGCTGCATCAGGCGGTCGCGCATATGTATGCCGAAGGTGCGGATATCGAGCGCATCATCAAGGATACCGTCGAGGCCGGTCACCGCATGCTCACGATCCATCTGGGCACGCCTCCGACCAGCTTTGATTGGGAGTGGACCGATGCCGACGGCGAATTCCATCGAGACGGTGAAATCACCCCGCAGGAGTTCTGGAAGAAGTATGTGGATGCAGGGCTCGAGGATTATGTCTGCCTCGTGGACGATCCCCGTTCCGAGCATCCGAAGGGTCGCAAGATCGGTATCGAGCATCTGGGCAATGTGGTCGGTGGAACACCGACCGAATATCTGAATGTCCCAGGACAGTTCATGAAGGACTGTGTGCGCAGGATTCTTGCCGAGCAGGGTATCCCGGCGTGGTTCGGTGCGGACTGCCATCCGATGATGGACCGTAAGAACGGTGCATGGGCGACCGATCTCTTCGAGTATGACCGCGTCTACGATGTGGACTTCGATCTGGACAAGGAGCAGCGTGTCCGTTTCGCTGATTCCGCGATGAATCATGCGATGGCGTTTGTCGGTGTCGATGTTGCCGATGACGGCACCACGACGAGGCGTTGGCGTGTGGAGAACTCATGGGGCTGCAAGATAGCCGACAAGGGGTACTTCACCATGGACGATCCCTGGTTCAGCGAGTACGTCTACGAGGTGGCCGTCCCCAAGTCGATGCTGCCTGATGAATATCTCAAAGCGCTTGAGGAGCCTGCCATCATGCTTCCGGCCTGGGATCCGATGGGAGCCCTCGCCTGATGATGGTGTGAATCCCGCGTCCTTCAAGCAGGACGTGAGATTGAAACGGTATCCAAACGCCAGCGTGTATGGGGAATGCACGCTGGCGTTTGGATACCGCGTACGATGAACATCGCGCATCCGCTATTGTGGTGTCGCAGTGTCCCAGCATCGAGGACGGCGTCCAGTGACGCTCCGGACGGTGACGGCAATCATTCGGTCATATGAGGAGAAGCAATGGCAGACCTGCGTGGTCCCGACAGTTCCGAAGACGTGAAGCGTCGGCGGCTTGGCGAGCAGGCGGTGCTTCCCGAGACCGTCGATGTGAATATCCGGCAGCTGGATCCGATCCCGGCCCCCCGATCCTTCATCAAAGAACTTCCTTTATTGTCCGAGCAGGCCGATCTGGTGTTGAAATCGCGTCGCGCCGTGCGTGATGTGCTGCATGGCCGCGATGACCGCCTCCTGGTCGTCGTCGGTCCCTGCTCGATACACGATCCCAAGGCTGCGAAGGATTATGCCCATCGCCTGGCGGCGGTGAATGCCGAGCTGTCGGATCGCCTGGTGATCGTGATGCGTGTTTACTTCGAGAAACCGCGCACCACCGTCGGGTGGAAAGGGCTGATCAACGATCCCGATCTTGACGGCAGCTATGACATCCGTAAGGGTATGTGGCTCGCCCGTCGCGTTCTGCTCGATGTGCTTGCCGCGGGTGTGCCGGCAGCCACCGAGTGGCTTGATCCGATTACCCCGCAGTATCTTTCCGACGCGGTGAGCTGGGGTGCCATCGGAGCCCGCAACACCGAAAGCCAGGTTCATCGTGAACTCGCGAGCGGCCTGTCGATGCCGGTCGGATTCAAGAACTCGACCGACGGCAATGTCAAAGCGGCCGCCGATTCCTGCTTCGCCGCCGGATCGGAGCATCATTTTCTGTCAATCAATCTTGACGGTCACGTTATCGCCGCCGAAACCAGGGGCAATGCCGACTGCCATCTGATTCTGCGTGGTTCCTCGCATGGACCCAATTATGATAGCGATTCGGTGCGGGAGGCGATGGATGCCCTACGGCATTCACAGGCAGGCGGTCCGAGTCTGCATGGACTGGTCATCGACGCGGCGCATGGCAATTCAGGCAAAAACGAGCATATCGAGTCCGAGGTCGTTGAAGAGATCGCAGCCCGCCTCGCACACGGTGAGCAGGGGATTTCCGGCATCATGATGGAGAGTTTCATCGAGGCGGGCAATCAGCATCCTGCTCCTTTGCCGCAATTGACATACGGCAAGTCGGTGACCGATCCCTGCATTTCGTGGAGCCGCACGGAGCAACTGCTCCATACACTCGCGGAGGCAGTGAGCACACGCCGCGCTGCGTAGGGCATCTGGCGCGGCTCCGTGCCCGATGCTCTACGCATGCAAGACAAGCTGGGGGTTTTCGCACCGTGCAGCTCCTCCGGATGGGGCTGATGATGTCCGGAGTCTTGCAACTCGCTTATATTCGTGACATGACCGACCGGCCCATGTTGAGCATGGTTACTATTGGACGAGAAATGGAGGAGATGATGACTGCCTTTCCTGCTGATCGTGATGCCATCCAACGCGACGCCGTCCGCAAGGCCATAGCGGATGGGAAGAATCCGCTGTCTCTTGATGGGGTGCCACGCTGGGAGGATGAGGTTGGCATCGACCCGATCGTGAATCGACGGGTGCTGGAACTCGACCCTCTGCCGACTCCGGCCCAGGTGCTGACCGATCTGCCGTTGACCCCCCAATCACGTGATGTGGTCGCATACTCCCGTGATGAAGTGAGGGCTTGCCTCTATGGGCAGGACGACCGTCTGCTGGTGATCGTCGGACCGTGCTCGGTGCACGATCCGCGCGCGGCGCTCGATTACGCCCAGCGTCTGGCACGGCTGAAGCAGGAGTTGGAAGGCGAGCTGCTGCTGGTGATGCGTGTCTACTTCGAGAAACCGCGCACCACCGTCGGGTGGAAAGGGCTGATCAACGATCCCGATCTGGATGGCAGCCATCATATCCGCAAAGGTCTGTTGCTGGCACGCAGGATTCTGCTCGACGTATTGGGCACCGGACTGCCCGCCGCAACCGAGTTCCTGGAACCCACCTCACCGCAGTTCATAGCCGATGCCGTGACGTGGGGCGCCATAGGGGCGCGTAATACGGAAAGCCAGATTCACCGCCAGCTTGCCAGCGGCCTGTCGATGCCGGTCGGATTCAAGAACGCCACGGACGGCAGCGTCAAAGCGGCGGTTGACGGATGCTTCACCGCTGCACAGCGCCATACCTTCTTCGGCATAGACCATGAGGGTCGGGCCGCGGCCGTGGAGACACTGGGCAATCCGGATTGCCACGTCGTGTTGAGAGGATCCTCCCACGGACCGAATTACGACCGGAATTCGGTGGCTGCGGCGATGTCCGCCGTCCGTCAGGAACTGCCTGAGCGCTCGGCTGCTTCCCATGGATTGCTCATCGATGCCTCTCATGGCAACTCGGGTAAGGATGAGCATCGGCAGCTCGGTGTCGTCAGAGAGATCGCATCGCGCATCGCTGCCGGTGAGCAGGGAATAACCGGCATCATGATGGAGAGCTTCATCGAAGGCGGCAATCAGCCCGCGGCACCGCTCAATCAACTGGTGTACGGGAAATCCATCACGGACAAATGCATTTCATGGTCGGATACGCAAACGGTGCTGCGCGAGCTTGCGGATGCCGTCAGCACACGCCGGTGGAATTAGGCGCAAGCGGGAAGCGTGCGTGCGGCATCGTCCCTTTCTCGTCACCCCTCGACTAGGCTCGTGATGACGGCATAACTGTATGGCAGGAGAATTCATATGACGGAAAAGCGGCGTTCTGACGATGTGGAGCAGACGGTTGCGATCATCGGTGCCTTGGACGAGGAGGTCGAGCTCATCGCGCGTTCACTTGATGACGCGCGGCACCTGGAGCGTTCGAAACAGGCAAGCCTGGATGTGGTCGCCGGGAATCTGCTCAAGGCCGACGGCACCCGTTTGAGGGTGGTGGCGACGGTCGGAGGCATGGGAACGGTCAACGCGGCGGCGACCACACAGCATCTGATAGACACATACCAGCCGGAGGCGGTGATCTTCTCTGGCATCGCCGGGAATCTCAATCCCAGCCTGCACATCAATGACGTGGTGCTGGGAGGCACCCTGCGCTATCTGGATTCCGATATGCGTCTTATCGGGCAATTCGCGCCTCACAGCGAGGAATTCCACTCCGATCAGCACCTGATCGATGTCGCTGATCATGCTTTGACCCAGATGGACATCACACATATCGTCGGGATCATCGCCTCGGGCGACTATTTCGTCGATACGCAGGAGAAGACGCAGCAGGTTGTCAGGCTCACCGGTGCGGATGCTGTGGAGATGGAAGGCGCTGCGGTATGTCATGTGGCGGCAAGGAACTCGGTGCCGGCACTGGTGATCCGGGCCCTGAGCGATAACGCCGATACCGATTACGAAGTGTTCAAGGAATTCGACATCAGCGAATACGCGGATACCGCCGCACGGCTGGTCATTCGTATCCTGGCTGAACTCTGAAGCACATCCGCGTGGTCGCGTGGCTGCATGGTGAAAAGCCTGTGCAGCGATGTATGGCATCGATCGCTTCGGCGTGTCATATTGCCTTCCGCGCACCCCGATAGGTCCCGATGACGGCAGCGTACTTGCGCTGGTCCACAACAACGTGTATTGTCACACGATGTAAACCACAGACCGTTGGTCGGGACCATTTGGTTCACGAAGTTAGGCTTGCCAAGCCAGCGTAGGTTGAGATTGATTGCCCTTTGGGCGTTGGTGATGCGGGTATCCGCATGACGAACACAGATTGATGCTCCGCCTGCGTGCGGGGCTTTTTTATTGCCCCGACAGGTGCAAGTCGGACTGATTGACGGTCGATTTAGGAAGGAACGCCATGAAAAGGCCCGAAAAGGAAGAGGTGGTTGCAGAGCTTACGGGTAAATTCCGCGAAGCTGATGCAATCCTGCTCACCGAGTACCGCGGGCTCAGTGTCCCGCAGATCGCAGACCTGCGTGACAAACTAGGCCGCGATACTTCCTATGCCGTGGCGAAGAACACGCTCGCTCGCATTGCAGCCAAAGAGGCTGGTGTAGATGGACTCGACGAATTGCTCGCCGGCCCCACCGCCATCACCTTCGTCAAGGGCGATTACGTCCAGGCCGCAAAGACACTGCGTGACTTCAACAAGGCAAACAAGCAGCTCATCGTCAAGGGTGGTTTCGCAGATGGAACCATCTACAACGCTGAGGGCGTGACCAAGCTCGCTGATCTTGAATCCCGCGAGGTTCTGCTCTCCAAGATGGCCGGTGCTCTCAAGGGCACGATGGCCAAGGCTGCATTCGCATTCGTCGCACTGCCCACCAAGGCGGTTCGTACGATCGATGCGCTGCGCGAGAAGCAGGAACAGGCCGCCTGATAACCATTGCGGAGTATTTCGCAATAAGGGCTGTCTCACTGGTAACAACAATAAGATGTGGCGTTTTCAGGTCGTGAGGCCGGGAAACGTATTAATGAAAGGAAGCCATTATGGCTAAGCTCTCTGCTGATGAGCTCCTTGAAGCATTCAAGGAAATGACCCTGGTTGAGCTCTCTGACTTCGTCAAGAAGTTCGAGGACGAGTTCGACGTCGAAGCTGCCGCTCCTGTGGCCGCCGTCGCCGCTGCTCCTGGCGCTGCCGCTGCCGTCGAAGAAGAGAAGGATGAGTTCGATGTCATCCTTTCCTCCGTCGGTGACAAGAAGATCCAGGTCATCAAGGCCGTTCGCGCCCTGACCAACCTCGGTCTGGCCGAAGCCAAGGGTCTCGTCGATTCAGCTCCTAAGGCTGTTCTTGAGAAGGCCAAGAAGGAAGATGCCGACAAGGCCAAGGCCGCTCTCGAAGAGGCCGGCGCAACCGTCGAACTCAAGTAGTCTTCTGACTCTTACAGAACCCCGCCGTGCTTTCAGCTCCAAGGAGCTGCATGCACGACGGGGTTTTCTGTATGGATGGACCCCGCAGGATCACAGACCTTGCAGGGAAACACCCGCATGCAGCGTCGCACGCGGGTATCTACCCGTATGCCGTGTATCGCTGCCAGCAAGCAGAAGGTGACGTGGGCAATTCGTGGTCGTACAGTGGAAAGGCGAAGTCGATACCGATACCGATGCACGATCAGGATGGGGCAAGCGCGGTCAGATCAGAGGAGAATCCATAGATGACAGAAGATTCTGTCGTCCTCAAAGGGCATGATGCACGTCTGCCGATGTTGCGAAAAGCCCAGGCGGATGCCAAATACCGAGAGATGACACAGGGCTCCGTACAACGGTTGATCCTTCGCCTCTGCATTCCGGCGATCATCTCCAATCTGGTGACGATGGCCTACAATCTGGCGGATACCTTCTTCATCGGGCATCTCGGCACGGCCCAATCAGGCGCAATCGGCATAGCCTTTTCAGTGATGACGATTCTGCAGGCGATCGGATTCTTCTTTGGCAACGGTTCCGGCAACACCATCGCACGGGAGCTGGGAAAGCATAATGTCGATCGGGCGGGCAAACTGCTGTCAATCGGATTCTTCGGTTCATTGCTGTGTGGAGCCGTGGTCGCGGTGCTCTCATTGCTGACCTTGCGATGGCTTGTTGTCGTTCTGGGCTCCACATCCACCATCGCGCCATATGCGGTCGAATACCTCACACCGATTCTGAGCGTGTCCCCGCTGGTCTGCGCCTCCTTCACGATGAACGGCCAACTGCGGTACCAGGGCCAATCCGCACTCGGGATGTATGGCTTGGTATCCGGTGCTTTGCTCAATTTCATCATCGCCCCCGTCTTCATCTTCGTGCTTGGCATGGGAATATTCGGGGCAGGACTTGCCACGGCGGTCTGTCAGAGTGTCGCCTTCATGATCCTGCTCAGGATGAGCCTCAAACACGCCGTCATCCGGCTGAGCTGGCGCCAATGCCAACCCACGGTGCTGCTGGTGCGGGAGATCATGGGAGGCGGTCTGCCCTCGCTCGTTCGTCAAGGCGCAGGCTCGGTGGCGGTCACCTGCGTGAACATCGCCGCGAACCCCTTCGGCGATGCCGCGATCGCCGGAATGGCGATTGTCATGCGCATCATGATGTTCGCCAATTCGATGATCATCGGTCTGGGACAGGGTTTCCAGCCCGTCTGCGGATACAACTTCGGCGCCGGCCTCTTCGCCAGGGTCAAGGCTGGATACTGGTTCTGCGTACGGCTCTCCACGGCCGCACTGGTGGTGATGGCCGTGCTGATGTGGTTTTCCGCACCGCATCTGATCGCCTTGTTCCGATCGGATCCCGAGGTCATCGCTGTGGGCTCCCTGGCGCTTCGCATCCAATGCACAACCGTGATGCTCGGCGGATACAACATGATGTCGAATATGATGCAGCAGACCATGGGGAAAACCGGGATCGCCTCCCTGCTGGCCTTGTGCAGACTCGGTCTTTTCCTCGCCCCGGCGGTGTTGCTGCTGCCCCATCTGATGGGTTTCCTCGGCGTCCAGGCGGCCCAATCGTTTTCGGATGTGCTGACTTTCATCGTCACGATTCCGCTGCAGGGCCGAGTGCTGCGGAGCCTGCGCATACGCAAAGAGAAAGGCTGAATTCAAGGATTATGGGAGAATCACGTTCATATGCCTCAAAATCCAGCGCTTTCATGACACAATGGCAGGTAGTGTGGAGTCTTGGACATTTTTTCAGGGAGGACGACAGCAGTGAGTGGTGAGCAGCGACCGTCGCAGCAGTGGATCGTCAAAGTAAGCGGTGTTGAGGAAGTCCGTGTGTCCCCGGGCGAAAGCATCGAGATCGGCCGAAAGCCGATGCGCCCTATTGCCAATGACGAAGGCAAACGTCTGGATGTGCCGGATCAGAGTAAATCAATGTCGAAACGTCACGCGCGTTTCCAAGTGACGACGTCAGGGTCGGCGACCCTGCGTGATCTGGCCTCCACCAATGGCTCGTACATCGTCCGCAACGACGGGGGACTGATCCGAGTGCCCTTGGATACGGATTTCCTGCTGCCTCGCTCGCCGATGCGCTTTCAATTCGGCGATGTGCCCGTTGACTTTGTGAAAGTGGAAGTTTCCGGTGAGGACAAGCCAGTGGCGAACGACGTCTCGGATCTCTTCACCTATGCGACTTCCGAGGGCGCGCAGGAACCGGATGCAGCCGATATGTCCGTTGACGACATCCTTGATCTGCGCGCGGGTGAGCCGACGAGTGCATTCGATGCCAGCAGCGTGCGCAGCCGAATCAACGCCTTGCACGACCAAGCCCTCCGTGACCAACAGGATTTCACCGCGGCGGACGATGGCGGACAGACGCCGAACAGTGTGCAGGCCGGTCTTGATGCCAAGGCGACACACAACGCGGAGGAAGCCAATGCTGACGGCTCCGACACGTCAAACACAGCCGGGGATGCCGGGCACGACGATGATGCGGAAAGCACCCGTGTCCTCGAAACCCTGGCTGCAGGGAAAGCCGAGGCATCGGAAGGCGTTGATACGGATGACGCCTCATCTGCCCGGAAGGAAGAATCCGGTGAGGACACCGGCCAGGGAGATGCAGCGCACAGTTCCTCCGAGGAACCAGATGCGTCAGCCGCACCAGCCGCCGACGACGCAGGTGAATCAGCGCAGTCGGCAGAAGAGACGAATACCGCCGATGCAGCGGCATCGGCGCATGGGAACGTCGGTGAGCCACAGCAGCGTGATCTCTTCGCCGATGCGCTTGATGGCGTGTTCGCAGGTGATGCCTCTTCAGCCCAGGTGCCGAATGCATCCACCGGCTTCCAGCCTTTGGCAGCCGCCCAGCTGGCTTCCGAGGAGGAGGAGCGGCAGCGCAGTGTGTACGAGAGACCGTCCGAGCAGCAGACGAATGAGGAAAGCGGCATGTCCGCTGCCGTCTATGAGCCGGGATCGGTGTTCGAACGTGTGTCCAAAGGGGATTTCGAACAGAGACAGCCACTGGTCGAGGTCGATGGTCTGAGTTCCGACGACGCCCGCAATTCAAGGGATTTCGCACAGCAGTTCGAGATGGCCAAGCACCCGGAGCTGCTTCCGTTCCTTGCCATGAATGTGGCTTTGTACGATGATCTGTACGCGTGGCTTGCGGCACAAGGCAATCAGGATGTGGATACCGCCCTCTCCAAGAACCAGGGATACCAGGAGTATGTGGCGGCGACACGGAAGTGAGTAATGAATGAGTGAATCACAGCGCAGCACCAATGCCGAGGCAGATGACAAGCCCCAGGAAACGCCGTTGTCCTTGGACCGTATTCGCCAATGGCGACGTTCATATCAGGCTGGGGTCGGGCCTACCCCTTTGGAGGACATCTCCCAGTTGTCGGCCAGCCTCGATCTGACCCATGCCCATCCTTCGGGAATCGCACAGCTTTTCGCCAGTGGACAGGTGCACCTCGATGCCCTGTTCCGGGACAACGGCATGCTCAGAGCGGCCAACCGCAGGTTGGAACGTGTGCTTGACGACAGGGCGACCAAGGAACGGATCAGCGGCTGCGCCGAGCTTTCGCTGATCATCGGGGTGGCGACATGGCAGGGCAGTTCGATGCCTGTGCTCTTGTACCCGGTGAACATCGAGAGGAACGCCTCATCCTTCTCCAAATCCATGATTCGCTTCACCGGGAAGGTGGATGTCAATTCGGCTCTGGTTTCGGCCCTGCGTGAGCGTGGTGTGAATCTGGACGTCAAGGAGCTCTTCGATGCCTCCCGTTATGAAGGCGGGACGCCCGAAAGCTCGGCGCTGTTCAGTGTGATTTCAGGAAAGGCCAATGGCCTTATCCCAGGTTTCGCCATCGAGCGCAAGGTGATACTCGGCTGTTTCGTCGAGCCATCGGCTCTGCTGATGGGGGAGAGCCTTGACATCATTGACCGGCTTGCCGAAGGGCCCGTCGGCAATGCGGTGTTGGATGCCCTGGCGGGCGATACGAAGTCCATAGCAGAGCTTTCCGGCCAGGAAGTCCCTGAATTCAGTCCTTTCGACGCTGATCCCCATGCCGAGTTCGAAATCGGCGATGTGAGGAACTCCGTGCGCTACGCCGCCCAGTTGGCGTCGGCCGGCAGATCGGTGTTCGTCGATGAACCGGCCGGCAAGGCGGGCGCGCTCCATGCCGCTGCGATAGCCTCGCGCTGTGTGATGAACGGCCGAAGCGTACTGTATGTCCCAGGTGTGGCAGACCAGAAGAAGCGCTTTGCACAGGAGCTCCGCGCAAGCGAGATGAACGCGCTGATGCTCGATGTCACCGAGAGCAACACCAATGCACAGATCGACCGTCAGCTGATCAACGCGGTCGGATTCCAACCCGGAAGCGCCGTGACGCATTTCGACCAGCTCGCCGATGAGCTTGTGGGTGTCCGCTCCCGACTCACCAGATATCTGGGGGATCTCCACGGCATCAGTGAGCAGTGGGGTGTCAGTGCCTACCAGACCATACAGAATCTGGCGAATATCGCCGCGCTGCCGACCCATCCCGCAACCCATGTGCGCCTGAGTCCACAGACCACGCGCTCATTGGTCTCGACGATGCAGGAGTGGTGCGCCAAGTTGGAGCGAGCCGCCGAACTCGGAGAATTCACCATAGGTCCGGATGACACGGCATGGTACAAGGCCTCCTTGTATACGGAGGATGATGCCGTCACCGCTTACGAGCGTGTGGTCCGTATGCTGGAGAAGCTGCTGCCCGCCACGCGTACGCAGGTGGCATCCACGGTCAACACCTGTGGTTTCCCTGTTCCTGCGACGGCCCAGGATTGGAGCCGTCAGGTCGTGGTGCTGAGGAATCTACGTCGTGTGCTGGATGTGTTCCAGCCCGAGATCTTCGAGCGCGATATCGCCGCCATGATCGAGGCTTCGAAATCCAAGGCCAAGCGCAAGACCGAAGGCACATCGATGGGCTTCTGGGAGCGCCGTCGGCACATCAAAGAGGCGAAGAGCCTGCTGCGTGCCGGCGCGCAGGTGGAGAACCTGCATGATGCCCTGGTGGTCGTGGCCAAGCAATCGGAACAGTGGCGCAGCCTGGTGCCTCACGGTGGCTGGCCGGTTCTGCCCGCCCGTCTTGATGACATCATGGAGACGGAAGAGGCGATGTCCCGCGATATGACCGCGCTCAACGTCGTGCTTGCCTCAACCCCCGAAGGTGGGGCCTTGGAGACGATAGGCCTCAACGATGTCGAAGACAGGCTCAAGCGTCTCTTCGAGGATCATCTTGCATTGGAGTCCCTTCCTGAGCGCAGTTCCCTGGAGCGTGAATTCGATGCCAAGGGCCTGACCGAACTCGTAGATGATCTGCACGCCAGACATGTTGCGCGTGAGGGTGTCGGAGCCGAGCTCCAGCTGGCTTGGTGGACCACCGTATTCGAGGACATCGTCCGTTCATCGGCCATCATCTCGAATCAGGATGGTTCCGCACTGTCCAATGCGGCCGAACGCTTCAATCAGGTCGATACGGAACACGTGCGCAGCATCGGTGCCATGGTCGCGCAGGAATCGACCAGAAGATTGTCTGAACAGCTGTTCGCCAGGACCCAGGAGGCCAACCAACTCCACACGCTTCTGGCCGGGAGCCATAAGGTCTCCCTGAGCAGGCTGCGCAAAAGCCATCAGACGCTGTTCTCGGCAGCCAAACCCATTCTGGTCGCCACCCCGGCAACACTTGCCGCCCTGACGGATCCTGAGCCTTTGGCCGATCTCGCGATTATCGACGCCGCCTCGCATCTGCCTTCGATCGAACTGCTCAGTGTGCTCAGCAGAGTGAAACAGGTGGTGATCATCGCCCATGGTCCCACGGTCACATCCGAGGGGCTGCGTGACCTGATGGGGATGCTGGTCAGGATTCCCGTGGACACACGTCCGGACAGAAGGCCACCGGAACTCTGCGACTTCCTGGAAAGGAACGGCTACGGTGACATCAAGGCCGAACCGACCTCCGAGAGCGTCCGCGGCACCGTGAACTACACCTTCGTCAATGGCAGTGGCGTTCCCGTGATGTCTTCCGGCTTGGTCGAATCCAGCCAACAGGAGATCAATACGGTTGTGGATATGCTCAAGGCCCGGGCCGCCAGCTTCACGATCGTCCCGGCGTCATATGTGCTCAGCATCATCACTTTGTCTCCGACCCACCGCACCAGGTTGGGTGCCGAGTTGAAGGCCTGCGCGTCGAAGGACAAAACCTTCGCCGCCTTCCTCAGACACGTCCGTATCATCGGCGTGGATGAGGTCGCCGGTGCCCAGGCCAGCGACGTGATCCTATCCCTGGGCTTCGCCAAAACGATGCACGGGCGTCTGCTGCAGCAGTTCGGTGAGTTGGAGGGTGAGGGTGGTCGCGGCATGTTGCTTGATGCGCTTGCATTGGCGAACCGCAACCTTGACATCGTCAGCGCCTTCGGCTCAGAGGACCTCGAGGATGAGCGCATACACCAGTCCGGTCCGCAGCTGCTCAAAACCATGCTTGCCTGGGCCGAGGATCTGGACAGCCATCGGACTGTGGATCTGCCTATGGCCCATGAATCGGCTTCGGATATACTGCTTAACGATCTGGCTGAACGCATCAAGGCACGGGGTCTGAATGTGGCGGTTGACTATGGGACGAGAAGCGGTTCTCGCATCCCCCTGGTCGTCGGCATCAAAGGAAAGCCATTCGGTCTGGCGGTGCTGACGGACAACGCAGATTTCATGCGTGTGCAGTCGACCCGGGAGCGGCATCGCTTCATCACGGAGGACCTGCAGATGCTCGGGTGGTCGGTTATCACCGTATGGAGCGTGGCGGCCTTCGTGAACCCGGATAAGGAAGTCGACAGGATAGTCGCCCAGCTTGCGCAGATGTATGGTGAAATACAGTGAGCGAAGGACTGCCCATCGATGCGGATCAGCCCGCCGGACATCATGACGGGGATGTGGGGGCTTCCTCGGTATCCGCCGATGCGGATGGGAAAACCGCGCCCCGACGCAGGCATCGTCGCGTGGTCAGGAAAGGCACCGAGTATTTCGATGCCGATGGTGTGAAGGAAGAGCCTTCGGATATGCGCCCCAAAGGGGCCAAGGATGCGGATGATGACAACCGCATCCTCGGGGAACTACCTCCGCACTGGGGTGTGTTCAGTGCTGAGAAGGAGTGATGCGCGAACCGTTGTTGAGCTGGTCGCGAATCTCCTGGAGCAGAATGACGGTCTGCTCTTCAGGGCTTGGCTCTGCCGGTGATTCTTCCTCCTCGACGCCGCTGGCGGCACGGGTCATATCACGCAGCTTGTTGATCGGCAGGATGATGCAGAAGTAGACGGCAGCGGCGATGATCAGGAAGTTGATGATCTCGCCAAGAATGGCCCCGAAGGAAATGGTCGCGTTGTTGTATTCGATGGTCAGCAGTTTCGACAGATCGGCTTTTCCGAAGATCATGGCGATCAGCGGGCTGATGAATGATTTCACGATTGAGTTGACGACTGCAGTGACGGCGGAGCCCATGACCACGCCGACTGCCATATCGACCATCGAACCACGTGAGATGAATTTCTTGAATCCTCCCAACGGTCCCTTATCGGTGAGTGCCGCGAGTTGATGTGAGGCGTTCATTGCCTTTGCGCTCATATCGTGTGATGATGCCATGATTGCTCCTTCTACGGCGCATGCGCCGTGTTCAAAAAATGAATCTCCCAATCTTATTATTGCCGA
Source organism: Bifidobacterium psychraerophilum (assembly GCF_000741705.1). GTDB lineage: Bacteria > Actinomycetota > Actinomycetes > Actinomycetales > Bifidobacteriaceae > Bombiscardovia > Bombiscardovia psychraerophila. Next base: position 257,355 of record NZ_JGZI01000009.1, read on the forward strand.
CCTTCGTGTATTCGCGTGTTGATGTGCTCAAACTCTCTCAGCGCGTAGTCACGGCCAGAATGGGGCCGCGGCTCTGTTGCGCGATCACGGCGATGGCATCTTCAGGTGTCAATGCGAAGACGGCCGTCTGATCTGACCGCTCAAGGCTCTCGGTGGGGGAGAACAGTCCGCCCGCATGCTGAGCCAGCGGAATGTCAACTACGAGGGCCTTCTCGCTGAGAACGCACAGGCCCTCGAATCGATCACGGTCGGGTGGGCCCTCATCGGATGCCTTATCGCCCGGATTCCTGCCTTCGGAGACTTCACAGCCGTCGGATGACACCAGACGCACCTCCTCGCCGGGCATCAGGCCGCCGGGGAGGCTGGCCAAGGTGACGCGCACATCGGTCAGGCCTGCGGACGGCTCCGCAAGGAGTGCGACGGAGTTGCGGTATATCGGCTGCCCTTTGGCGATGGCCGTGCGTGAGACGCGCTTCAGTGCCTGGGCGGGGGTGGTGAAGGCCTGACGGAACACGTCACTCCGCGGCACCTCCACGACGCGCATCGATGGCGCATCCAGGCTTTCACCGCGTTCGATGCCGCGCGCGGCGACCACGATCCGTGTGGTGTCCGTGGCCAGAGAGCCGATGAATCTCATCATCGTAAAGACGCATACCGCAACCAGCATCGCGCAGGCAAGGCGTCTGGCTCTGGCGCGTAGGCGTCGGTGACGCAGGCTTCCGGATATGGGGAGACTCGCGTGTGATAGTTGAATGCTGGTCATCCTGGCATGGTGCCAGGAGGCTCCGGGTCTTTCAATCCCTTCCGGAGATGTGGTCGAATGTATCCCTGAGATGCTCGGGATCCATGCCGCCACCGTTCTCAGTGCTGAGGGTTGGTGCTACTTCTTGGACGAGGAACCGTGTGAACCGCTGTCGGTGCGATAAAAACCGTGTCCTTTGAATTCGATGGGCACTGCTGAGAACACCTTGCGTACCTGGGCCTCGCCGCATCGAGGGCATACCGTGATGGGCTCATCGTCGAACGACTGGTGTTCGGTGAAATCATACTGGCAGTTCTTGCAACGGTAATGGTAGGTAGGCACCGCTTCTGTCCTTCGTTCATGGTTCAAATCTCATAATCGGCAGCCGTCCTGGGGGCGCTTGCTTCCAAGAAGGTATTATTGCACCCCGTCCGGTCTTATGCCGCTTAACTGGCTAGGAGCGTGAAAGCCTCCGGTGTGAGCACAGCATCCATATGCACATCATGGGGCTGTGTCGGCACCGCGGTCTCGCTGAATTCCCACGGCCAGCAGATGGCGACGGTCAGTGCGTGCTCGGAACGGAAAGCCAGGGCCTCGTCATACCACGCCGCCCCCCGCCCCAAACGGTTGCCGTCATGGTCCACGGCCAAGGCCGGCACGAAAACAACCCCTGCCGCATGAAGGCTCTCAGGAGACAGGGCCTGATTCGAAGGTTCTTTGGGACGTTTGGCACCCATATCGTGAATCGAATCCAAATCCGGCAATGTGCTCCAGAGCACTTCCCGTCCCTTGCCGAGTCTCGGCACGAGTATCTTGCGCTGTGCTTCCAGCAATGCTGCGAGCAGGGGCAGCGTTGATATCTCCGTCCCCATGGAGATGAATGCCGAAACCGTGGGGGATGAGGTCAGCAATCCCGCCTGATGCGCATGGGCGACAAGCCTTTTGCCGGCCTCCTCGCATAAGACGGGGCTCATCTCGGCACGCGCCAGGAATGCCGAGGACCGGGCCTGCTGTTTTTTCCGCTGGACATCCTCCGTGTTGTTCACACCCCCGTTCTATCAGCACATGGGGTCCGACGGTGTCTGCATCCTGTGCGGCGCGTGGTTCGGATGCAGTGGGACAATGAAAGGCATGTCCGTTTTCCAGTCCTTGAAGGCCGCTTTGCAGCCCCATCCAAGTGAGTCAAGCCTTCGTGTGCCCGGTGCCATCGAGGCTCCTGCCGGTTTCGCTCCGATTCGGCTCAGGCAGATCGAGCTAGAGGATCAGGAAGAGTGGAACGAGGTTCGTTGGCGCAATAAGACATGGTTGCAACCCTGGGAATCAGGGGATCCGATGCATGCCTCCGCGATCAGTTTCGCACAGTGGGTCCGCCGGGAGAGGCAGGGCGAATCCGATGGGACGGGGGTGGTGTTCCTCATTGAATACCAGGGGCATATCGTCGGTCAGCTTTCCCTGGGCGCGATCAGTTACGGTGCGATGCGTACCGCAACGATGGGATATTGGATGGATGAGCGTTGGATCGGGCATGGTTTCGCGCCCCTTGCCGTGGCCATGGCCTCGGATTGGGCTTTGACGGACCCCTCCGGCCCGCGTCTGCACCGTATAGAGATCGCGATATTGCCGGAGAACCGCCGCTCGAAGCGTGTGGTGGAAAAGCTGCGCGCCAGGTACGAGGGCGTGCGTTTGCGATACATGTATATCAACGGTGTCTGGAGGGATCATGAGGTCTTCGTGCTGATGACCGAGGATATCCAGGAATCCGTATTGGCGCGCCTGCAACATTGAGATTTTGCCGACACACCATGTAAATCTTTTCATTCCGCGCGACTCTCAACTATCGTGGGGCGTATGGATTACGACTCACTGAGCAGCATTGTGCTGGCAGTGATGGCCGCGGTCCTCATTCTGGGATGGTTGCCGCGGCGCACCATCAGGGGTATGAAACGGGCATCGGAGCACCGGGAGGACCGGTATTCCTCATCGCTTCATATTGTTGGTGCGAATGATGCGACCCGTTTCAGCGATGGGGGTTCGCAACAAACGAAAGGTTTGTCCATGGGGTCACAGCAGCACCGGAACGATTCCGCACACACGCAGGAGCGCATTGCCCGAATCAGGACGATGAGGCGTGAAGCGGTGCGTAGACGCCAGATAGTGGTGTCGGTGTTGGTGGTGGTGACCGCAGTGGTTGTGGTGCTCGCATTCTCGATGCAATTCAGCCCTTTGTTCATCATGATTCCGGCGTTGCTGCTCGTGGTGGTGCTCGCCCTCGGCGCCAAAGCCTCCGCGGATGCCCGTCGATGGGAACAGGACCTGGCCGACAGTCGCAGGAACAAGCCCACGCAACAGCAGGAACGCCCCCGCACAGGTGTGGGTGATGATGTGGCTGTGGGTGGGGATTCCGCCGCCGGCAAGGGAGGATATGACCAGGCTCAGCCTGTCTACACCACGCTTTCCCGGACTGATGCGCTTTCCGCCGAGCATGCGGACCGGATCGATCATGCGAGTGGGTCTTCAAAGGATGAGGGCCTGACGAATGTACTCGCGGCGAGTGAGATTCATGATGTGTTGCGCAAGGCGCAACAGGATAAGCAACGTGCCCTCACGCAAAGGCAGGAGCGCAGGGATCGCCAGGAGGCCCTGCACGATGCGCAGGCCGATCAGAAGCAGCCCACGCCGAACGAGTCTGAGCGGGGCAATGCTGTGAAGGCTCCGGTTGAGCAGTCTCCGAGCCCTGCCGACGCGGCTTCTGCTATGGATGACGCGCAGCGGGCCGATCAGCCTTCGGCCCATGAGAAGGCCGAAGTTGCGGATGCGACGAAGGAGTTGCACGTGATCTCTCCCTCACCGGCGCTTGATGCTTTCGAAATGGCTGCTTCCCAGGATCTTATTTCCTTCTCTCTGGGCGGATCCAGGGATGCCTCCGAGGGCGATGTGCAAGAGGCGCAGAGCCTTGAGATCAAATCGCAGCGTCAGGTATCCAAGGCGGTGCCGAAGCAGCGTAAGCCTCTGGGTGGCGGATCGGTGAATCAGCGGATCGCTGCGGACGCCGATGCCAAGGCAGCGGATGCCCAAGCCGTAGAGGCCAAGGAAGTCGCACAGGACCCGGACCGTGACGAGACGCTCGCCACAGGTCGTTTCCATGACGCAGAGACCACCGCGGATGTGGATGCGCCGGAGCAGACCTCTGATTCCCTCGGGGTGAGTCTCGAATCCATTCTGGCTCGTCGTGTCAGATCCTGACCCTGCAGCAGTCTGACGGAGCTGCCGGTTGCGGGATCGCGGCTGCCGTCTCAGGGAACTCCCTTGCAGACATGGTTGGTATGTTCACCAATAGCATTAGCACTCAAGTTGGCAGAGTGCTAATTTCGCGCTACCATAACCTGTAGCGCAAGAGAACAGCCGTGGAGTGTCCCGTCAGCCTCTCGACGACGTTTTCGCGCGGAAATAATCGATTCTCTTATAAGAAAGAGGAGGTCCACAGTGTCGATCTCACTCACACCGTTGGAAGACAAGATTGTCATCAAGCAGGCAGCTGCCGAAACCACGACCGCTTCAGGTCTGGTCATCCCGGACACCGCCAAGGAAAAGCCACAGCAGGGCGAAATCCTCGCTGTAGGCCCAGGGCGTCGCGATGACAAGGGCGAGCGCGTCCCGGTCGATGTCAAGGTTGGGGACAAGGTGCTGTACTCGAAGTACGGCGGCACCGAGGTCCATTACCAGGGCGAGGATTATCTGATCGTCTCCGCACGCGACGTGCTTGCAGTGCTCAACTAGTCACCGTTGGGCTAGCATACATATTGCCCGATAGCCCCGCTGATCGCCATAAGGTGTTCAGCGGGGCTATTGCGTACAATGATGGCATCATGTGCCTGCGGTGGGGGAGCCTCAATGGAAACAAGCGATTTGGCGAATCATCTGATCGATGCGCTTGATGATGTGCTGTCGAGCCCAAGGGATGTGATCGCCCTTGCCATCACCACGATATGCGCCGGAGGGCATCTCCTCCTCGAGGATGTTCCGGGTGTGGGGAAGACCACGATGGCGAAAGGGCTTGCCAAGGCCATTTCGGGTAAGGTCAGCCGCATCCAGTTCACACCGGATATGCTTCCCAGCGATCTGACCGGCGTGAGCGTCTATGACCAGCGGTCACAGGAATTCGCTTTCCGTCAAGGCCCCTTATTCGCCAATATCGTCATCGCCGACGAGGTCAATCGTGCGAATCCCAAGACCCAATCCGCGATGCTGGAGGCCATGGGTGAAGGGCATGTCAGCGTCGATGGCAACACCTACTCCCTTCCCGACCCCTTCTTCGTCGTAGCCACACAGAATCCCATCGAACTGGAGGGAACATACCCTCTGCCCGAAGCGCAGCTCGACCGCTTCACCGCATGCACCAGTCTGGGATATCCACCTGCCGATGTGGAGACCCGTGCGATCGCGCAGGCCGCGGGCACGGACCCTCTCGGAGGGTTTGAAGCGCTATGCACCCTGCAGGACGTACTGCATCTGAAAGCGTCCGCTGGCCGGGTCTTCATCAGCGAGGCCGTTGCGGCGTACATCGTCGCCATACTCCACGCGACGCGAACTGACGAATCGGTTACTTTCGGGGCATCGCCACGAGCCGGCTTCGCGCTCGCGGCCATGGCCAAGGCCTGGGCGATGTTGCAAGGACGTGACTTCGTCATCGCCGATGACGTGATCGCTCTTGCCAAGCCGGTGCTGGCGCATCGTCTGGTGCTGAGGGAATCGAGATTCAATACCTCGATGGGCAGCAGATACGACGTGCTGGATCGGGTTCTTGAGGGGATCGCGGTCCCACGTGCATCACAGGAGTCGGCTTCGCGCAGTTCATCGCCGGGATGGCTGAACCGGGCACGATGATGATCGGACGCGGGCACAGGAGACGGCGGTCGGTTATGAAGGCGCGGCACCAGATGCTTCGCCCGACGATTGCGGCCGGTATGCTGCTGCTGATAGCCGCCGTGACGACCGTACTCGGACTTTCGCTCGATGATCGCACCCTGATGGCCGTTTCCTTGGCTCTGCTTGCCTTGCCGGTGTTTTCGCTGCTGATGGTGCTTGTGCAGTGGGCGTTGTGCTCGCGAAAACTGATCAGTGCCACCGAGACGATCAATCCACGCTTCCTCGTTGACGCCAAACGCGGCACATGGGTCCAAGGTGTGCTGCTTCCGCATGATCTTCGATTGGAGGAGCAGTGGATACAACTTGATCAGCGAAGTATCGCGGTCGAAAGGCATATGGGCGGATTGCCGCGGAAAAGAGGACTGTTTCGGCTGGAGTCGCTGATGGTCTCCTGGAAGGATCCCTTTGCACTCTGGAAGGTGCGCAAGGGGATGGGCATCCAAGGTGACGAAGTCCTGCTGTTGCCCGATGTCCCACAGGAGAGCTCGGTGTCGGATAAGGCCCCGGATGCGCTATTGGCCGGGCAATCACAGGGTTTCAGTGGCGTCCGCCAGTACGAGGCAGGCGATTCCCCCCGTCTGATCGCTTGGAAATACACCGCTCACCGTGGTGAACTGATGACGAGGGAGATGGATCGGGATAAAACGGCTGAGTTGCTGCTGCTGTTGGATCCAGGGGATTCCGATCTCGAATCATGCGTTCAGGAATTGATGCGTCGCTTTGAATCCTTGGAATCCGGGCACAATGGCATCAGCTATTCGGATGGTACGGGCATCTATAACGATCATCTGTCGATTATGCGTCAGCTTGCAGCGGTGCGGACCACCGATGACCCCTGGTCGCAACTGCCGCACATGGTTGAGGGATTCCAGGGGAGCAAACGGACTCCGACCACGATACTGGTGGTCAGCAGCAGATCGGATGAGGCCATAGCCGCAGTTATGGCCAGTGCCCCGCATCCAATCCCATATCGGGTGCTTCACCCTGCGGGCGCACAGGAAACGGGGCTTCGCAGCCGCGCAGCGGGCCCCGATGGTGGGATGCCGTCGGATGCCGCACCCTCGCCATGTCCGGTACCTGCTGGCCGGCCAAGAAAATCCGATCACCCCTCCCGGCAGCGGGGCATGGCCGCCGTGCTGGCGACGGTTGCGGCTTTGTGGATGCTTATTTCGCTGTCCTTGCTGGCGATGAGCCAGCTATTGAAGCCACAGGATGCATGGTGGCCGTGGTTCATAGGTATCGGTTTTGCTGTGCTCGCCGTTGATGTCGGTCTGTCCATGCGCAAAACGAGCCAGTCCCTCGCCCGTGCCTTGCTGTCATCGGTGTGCATGGCCATTGTGGCGGTGCTCCTCGTGGTGTTCCGCATCCACGGCAGTACCGGCGAGTGGCTGTTCATACCGTATGCCCACGAGTCCACGATGACTTCGGGTGGGGTCGCCGAAGAATGGGTGACGAATACCACGACGCTCTGGGATGTACTGGTTGATGGCTTCGATCATCTCTATGCCCAGTACCCACCCGTCCAGCTCAGCGCCCAGGCTGATGCCCTGATCATCGTCGCTGCCGCAGCGGTGATGGCGCTGATCCGCATCATGCTCGCACAGCTGCGCCTATCTCCGGTTGTTGCTCTGCTCCCCGGTCTGATGATGGTGATGTCGTACCAGATGACCGGCGAGATCCAGGGTGCCTGGCCGATCGCCGCTCTGGTGATGGCATTCGTGATATTGCTGTGGAGCACATCCTCCGGTCATACCGGGGCTGTAGCCCCTGCTGTTGTCTCTGCGATTGTGACGCTTGTAAGCCTGGCCCTGCTTGCGCCGGCGATGACGGTGGCCCGTGCGGTCAACATTCCGTTGGCTCCCACTGCGGGACTGTTCTCAAGCGGCACTATCAACCCGATGGTCGATCTGAAACGCGGTCTGCAGGAGGGATCCGATTCCACCGTGCTGACCTACACCGCGCCTGAGGCGATGTATCTGCGGCTGTCCACACTGAACACCTTCAATGGGGATACCTGGTCTTTTTCCTCCCCATCCACATCAAGGAGTGACGGGGGCTTCGAAAGCGCCGGTGGTCGCATCTACACCAGTGTGGGGGACGGGTATCTGCTGCGAGATGCGGACGGCAGCGACACGGTTTGGGTGACGCCTCTGATCAAATATCTGCTTGCCGGCAGTCAGGATTCGGCCTCCACGCCGTTCTCCACCTCGACCGGCAGCGTCAACCATTACCTCATCGATTCGGCGATCACCATCAAGACCTTGGACACCCAGTATCTTCCGATTCCTGGTGAAGCCGTGGAATATTCTGCCGCAATCCGCAACGGTGACTGGCATCGCAATGTCGACGCGGTCGTCCGTAGTGATGACGATGGCACCCAGGCGGATATGCGCTACCGGGTCGAGAGCGTCTACCTGAAACCGGTCACGAATGTGCAGGGTTTCTCGTCCCTGAGCGACCTGCAGTCCTTGCTCGGCGATCAGAAGAAGCTGTTTGCACAAAGCTCTGACGCCCTGAGCGGTCGGAGCAGCAGCTACGGTATGATCTCCACATTCTCGGGCGACACATCCGACGACACCGGAACAGGTAAAGCGCTCAGAAGGATGTATGGGACCTTGCCCGCCGCCCTACCAGCCAGTGTGCGGGCGGTGATCGATCAGGGCCGACGCCAGGGGGTGTCGATCGATGGCGCCAATGCGAGCGAGCAGCTGGCAGCCATGCGATATCTGGTGAGCTACTTCAATCAGAAGGATTTCGTGTATTCCCTGGATGAGCCAGATGGCAACGGGCGTGACAACATGGAGGTGATCGGCGATTTCCTGAACAGCAAATCCGGTTATTGTGTGCATTACGCTTCGGCTCTGGCCGTGCTGGGCAGAGGTATGGGCTTATCGACGCGCATGGTTCTGGGCTATATAGCAGGGCAGAGCTCGGGGCAGGGGAGCTACACCGTTGCCGCGAAACAGCTGCATGCATGGGTGGAGGTCTACATCGACGGTATAGGCTGGGTGCCTTTCGATGTGACACCGGCGTCCTCCGATACACAAGAGGACACCGCATCAGCCGCATCAACGGTCTCGTCGACGGCCAGCGAAAGCACCCGGTCGCCAAGTCCGTCCATCTCATCGACAACACCGTCACCGTCCGCGAGCAGCAGCGATGCCACCGATAGGAGCGAGGACGATGAAACGGCCGGTACGGATACCTCGGCGTCGCGGCAGTCGCGTGCCGGTGCCATCATCGCCTCCGTGATGCCGGCGGCCTTGATGGTGCTGGGAATCATGCTGCTTATCGCTCTGGCGGCGATGCCGTATGGTCTGCGACGCAGACGCAGAATCCGTAGATACGGCCTCTTGGAGCGTTCGATACGGCGGACGGACAAGCGGGTGGACACAGTGGCGGAGTCCGATGGCGCACATGACGATGCGGGAGAAGTGTGGCTGGCCCTGTGGTCCGAGATTGTGGACACATCGCTTGATGTGGGTGTGCGCATCCCCTCCAATGCCAGCGATACCGAACTTGCCGCGGTTCTGAGAGGATTGCTGCTCGGCGGGCAGGGGAATCGGGAGAGACCGCAGGGCTTGGGCCACGGTGCTGATGGAGATGGCGTGCGCAGTGCCAAGCTGCTCGCATCATTGCTGCGGGAGGCGACCCGTGCCGCCTTCGGAGCCCCCGCCTCATCCGCTGATGCCTCCGGGGCTCCATCCTCCTCCCGAGGTCGGCAGACGCCGTTGCCGACCGTCGATGAGGTCGAGCGGCTCAGGAGCTTGCTGCTGATGCGCTCGCTGGACACTTCACCTCAGGCGCTGCGGGTCTTGCGCCGCATGCGCGTCATCCTGCTGCCTCGATCCTTGTTCCGGCGGCGGCCCATCGTGTGATGGTCCAGACGTCACTATCGCATCGTGATAACGGATGTACGGGCCGAGATCCGGGGTTCCGGAACGCTCATATGCCTGCCGCCTCGATGGCGTGATCGATGTCGCGGATCAGGTCGTCGGTGTCTTCAAGACCGACGGCGAAACGAAGAAAACCCTGATGAAAGACTTCGGGATACAGATACTGCCGCTCGTCGTCCTCGCCCAGGAAGACGATCAGACTCTCATCGTGACCCAGGGATACGGCTGAGGTGATCACATTGAGTTCGCTGACAAAACGGTTGTGACCGTCGTGGTCACTGTTGAGCCCGAAGCTCAGCACCCCTCCGAATCCCGAGTCCTTGCGTGCGAGTTGCGAGGCGGCCACGTCGTGGTGAGGGTGTGATTCCAGGCCCGGGTAGGCGACGAATCGAACGGCGGGGTTTTCCTCAAGGTGTTTGGCGATCGCAAGTGCAGAGGCGTTGTGTTGTCTCATGCGCAGGGGCAAGGTCACCGAGCCGCGGTTGATCAGCCATGCGTTGAAGGGGCTGATGATGCCGCCGTAGTTGACCTGCGCGGTGAAACGCACCTGATCGGTGAGCGCCTTGGTGGTGGCCAATGCTCCCCCGAGCGCGTCACCATGGCCGTTGATGTACTTCGTCAGGCTTTCGATGACGATATCCGCACCCAAATCGAGCGGACGCACATTGAACGGCGTATTGAAGGTGTTGTCCACGCTGAGCAGGATCTCGTGATCGCTCTGGTGTGTCAGGCGGGCGATGGCCGCTATGTCGGATACCTTCAATGTCGGATTGGCGGGTGTCTCGATATGCACCAGCCGGGTGTTCGGCCGAATCGCGGCCGCGACATTCGCCGGATCGGAGCTGTCCACGATGCTGGTCGATATACCGTATTTCTCAGGCAGTATCTGATGCAGCAGACGATATGCGGCAATGTAGGTCGTATCCGAGAAGATCGCGTGATCGCCACGATTCAGCACGGTGGTGAAGGTCGCGGCCAGAGCGGCCACACCTGAAGCAAGCACCACCGCGTCCTCCGCTCCTTCGAGATTGGCGATTTTCGCCTCAAGATAGCGCTGGTTCGGATGCCCGTTTCTGGTGTAGAGATTGGTGTCTGAACTGGACCAGTTGATGTCGGAAGGGTCTTCTGGCAGTTCGTATGCGTTGGCGAGCGTGATCGGTCTGCGGATCGCTCCCGTCTCGGCATCCGTGCCATTGCCCAGATGAATGGCGCGGGTGGAGAAGCCGAGTTCCTGATCGTCGAATGAGATGCCCTGATGTGTTAAGGAAGATGCCATGAGCCATACTTATCACAGCGCAGAGGCCGCCGCATCCTGCTCCTTGCTCGCCTTTTCCCGGTTTGCCAAGCTTCTTGAATTCGCCATAGGAAAAAACTAATACCGTATCCGTCTGCATGCCTGGATCACGACCGCGGCGGACGTCATCCTTGATTGGCGCGTCCATGATGCGCGCGTGCATGGCCGCTTGCGTGATGCCGTCGTCACCGGAGGATATGACACGGCGTGCCCGCGGATTAGGATAGAGGCATGGCATTCAGACACCGTCAGGAAATCGACACCCTTCCCTCATACAAACAAGGCAAACCCGCACCCAGGGTCGAGGGGCGCCGTAGCTTCAAGATATCCAGCAACGAAAATCCTTTCAACCCCCTGCCCAGCGTCAAAGCCGCCATTGCCGACCAGGCGCTCGGTGTCATCAATCGTTACCCCGATATGCGCGGATGGTCCGTTGTGGAGCGCCTCGCTGATGAGACCGGTGTGAAGGTCGAGAACATCCAGCTCGGTTGCGGATCGACCGAGGTCATCACCCAGCTGGTCAACCTGGTTGCGGGCAAAGGCGACGAGGTCGTGTATCCCTGGCGGAGTTTCGAGGCCTACCCCATCATCGTCACCACCGCCGGTGCCACAAGCATCCAGGTGCCGCTGACAGCCGGGGGTTCTCACGATATCGATGCCATGATCGCGGCGGTGAATGAGCACACGCGTCTGGTGATCGTGAACAATCCGAATAACCCCACCTCCACTTCGGTCAGCGATGGCGAGGTGCGCCGTCTTCTTGACTCCGTGCCCAAGGATGTGCTCGTCCTGATCGACGAGGCCTATGTGCAGTTCAACACCGATGCCTGCACCTGCGTCGGCATGGATATGTTCCGTGAATACCCGAATGTGGTTGTGGCGCAGACCTTCTCCAAGGCCTACGGGCTGGCCGGTCTGAGAATCGGCTATGCGATCGGACCGGAGGATGTGATCGACGGCATGCGCAAGGTCGCCTTGCCCTTCGGTGTTTCGGCCGCGGCCCAGGCGGCGGCCGTTGCCAGCCTCGATGCCTACGATGAACTCGCGGATCGTGTCAACACCCTGATCGCGGAGCGCAATCGTGTGGTGTCCCGTCTGCGGGAGCAGGGGTGGGTCATCCCGGAGCCGAATGCGAACTTCTTCTGGCTTCCTTTGGATGGACGCACCGACCGTATCGCGCGCTACTTCGAGGATGCCGGGCTTGCCGTCCGTGTGTTTTCCGGCGAAGGCATACGCATCACCATCGGTGAGCGTGAAGCCAACGACCTGGTCATTGATGTGTGCGCCAGAATCCATTCGATTGCATACCCGGAAGCCCTTTCGGTCTGATCGCCCGCGCCGTGCGATGATTGTCTGGAAGCGCGTTCGACGGTGCGTCAGAGGCCGACTGCGCATGAGGCGTGGCACCCTGTTGTCACGCCTGTGAAGGCAAGTGTTTCCAGGGGCGGGCGCGATTCGGAGGATTGCCACGGTGCCGAATTGCCGATATTCATGCCGGATGCGCTAATGTGATATTGACCACATAAAACACTAGATATAGTTCGTATATTCACATCGCAAACTAGATATAGTGGTTTCTGCATTCACATGAAGGGTTGAGGTGGGAATTATGAGTGAGGTCGCGACAGCGCAGCTTCAGCGGAGTGTTCCAGAGCACGCGGCAGTAGGCGAGAAGATCGGTGCAATCGTCTACTTCTCATCGGCATCGGAGAACACGGCCAGGTTCGTTGCGAATTGCCGACTGCAGGATGAGGGTATCGATGTGTATCGCATACCGCTCAGACGCTCGCAGGAAGAGCTGCATGTGGATGAACCGTATGTACTGATGGTGCCCACATATGGCGGGGGCAACGCCAAGAAGGCCGTTCCGGTTCAGGTCAGGACCTTCCTGAACAATCCTGACAATCGTGCCGGCATTCGCGGTGTCATAGCCTCGGGTAACACGAACTTCGGTGAGGCCTTCTGCATGGCGGGCGATATCGTCGCACGCAAATGTAAGGTGCCGTTCCTGTATTACTTCGAATTGATGGGAACGAAGGAGGATGAGACCAAAGTCAGAAACGGTGTGCGTGATTTCTTCCGGAACAATCCGGAGGCGCGCGATGCCGAGACGACAGGCCTCGCATAGGGGAGACGGTACCGAATACCGAACCGGCAATGCAGGGGGTGGGTCCCGAGGCCTCTCCGGTGTCTCAGACCGCACCGCCCAATACCTGTGAAGTACAAGCGCTTAGCCAACGATTCAGTGAGGCAAGCAAGAAGGGAACGCAGATGACTGCAATTGACAACACGGCGTTAAGCCTGGATAACACGGGGGAAGAGACCTACGATCCCTCCCATGATTATCACTCGCTGAACGCGATGCTCAACCTCTACGACGAGGATGGCCGAATCCAGTTCGATAAGGATCAGGCCGCCGAGCGTGAGTATGTGCACGGCCATGTGAAGCAGCATACGAAGACATTCGCTTCAACCGCCGAGCGGATCGCCTACCTGGTGGATAACCAGTATTACAACCCCGACGTCTTCGGACAATATTCCGCCGAGTTCCTCGATGGCATCTACGCGCATGCCGAGTCATTGAACTTCGAGTTCGACACCTTCCTCGGTGCCTTCAAATTCTATTCCTCCTATGCCTTGAAGTCCTTCGATGGCAAGGAGTATCTTGAGGACTTCCCGCAGCGCAGCGTCGCTGTGGCCCTTGAGCTTGCCGCCGGCGATGAGGATATGGCGGTCAAGTATGCGGATGAGATCATCTCGGGAAGCTTCCAACCCGCGACCCCGACATTCCTGAACCTGGGCAAGGCGCAGCGCGGTGAGCCCGTCAGCTGCTTCCTGGTGCGACTCGAAGACAATATGGAGTCCATCTCCCGAAGCATCAACGCGGCACTCCAACTCTCCAAGCGCGGAGGCGGTGTTGCCCTGCTGCTGAGCAACCTGCGTGAGCTGGGTGCTCCGATCAAGCATATAGAGAACCAGTCCTCCGGCGTGATTCCCGTGATGAAGCTGCTTGAGGATTCGTTCTCCTACGCGAATCAGCTCGGGGCGCGCCAGGGTGCAGGCGCCGTCTATATTTCCGCCCATCATCCCGATGTGATGCGATTCCTCGACACCAAGCGTGAGAACGCCGACGAGAAGATCCGCATCAAGTCGCTCTCGCTGGGTGTGGTGATCCCGGACATCACCTTCGAACTGGCGAAGCAGCGTAAGCCCATGGCTCTCTTCAGCCCGTATGATGTGGAGCGCGTGTACGGCAAGCCCTTCTCCGATATTCCGATTTCCGAGAACTACGACCGCATGGTCGCGGACGATCGCATCCGCAAGACCTATATCGATGCCCGCGAGTTCTTCATGACCATCGCTGAGATCCAGTTCGAGTCCGGCTATCCATACATCCTCTTTGAGGACACCGTGAACAAGGCCAATCCTATAGACGGACGCATCACGATGAGCAACCTGTGCTCCGAGATCCTGCAGGTCCAGGAGCCGAGCACCTATAACGCTGATCTGAGCTACGACCATGTCGGGCGTGATATCTCCTGCAATCTTGGCTCTCTGAACATCGCCAAGGCCGTTGACGGAGGGCTCGGGGATACGGTCGAGACCGCCATCCGCGCACTCACCTCGGTGGCCGAACACACGAGCATCGATGCGGTGCCTTCTATCCGCCGAGGCAATGAGGAAGGCCACGCGATCGGCCTGGGGCAGATGAATCTGCATGGTTTCCTGGCCAGGGAAAGCATCCATTACGGTTCGCCCGAGGGTCTTGACTTCACCGATATGTACTTCATGACGGTGGCCTATCACGCATACAAGGCTTCCCATAGCCTGGCCGTCGAGCGCGGCAAGGCTTTCGGCAGCTTCCCGACATCCGATTATGCGAAGCCGGCGGGGCAGGGCAACTACTTCGACAAATACACTGATGGAAGCAGGTCGCTGGAACCGAAAACCGAGCGCGTACGCGAGCTGTTCGCGGCCAAGGGCATCCATATTCCAACCGTCCAGGATTGGGAGGAGCTGCGTGACGAGATTCTGAAGGACGGCATCTACAACCAGAACCTGCAGGCTGTTCCTCCGACCGGCTCGATCAGCTACATCAACCATTCCACGAGCTCGATCCATCCGATCGCATCCAAGATCGAAATCCGCAAGGAAGGCAAGCTGGGACGTGTGTACTACCCGGCGCCGTATATGACGAACGAGAATCTCGAATACTTCGAGGATGCCTACGAAATCGGCTGGCAGAAGATCGTGGACACTTACGCCGAAGCCACCCAGCATGTGGATCAGGGCCTGTCCCTGACCTTGTTCTTCCCCTCGACGGCGACCACCCGCGACCTGAACAAGGCCCAGATCTACGCATGGCGCAAGGGCATCAAAACCCTCTACTACATCCGCATCCGCCAGCAGGCATTGGAAGGCACCGAAGTGGAAGGCTGCGTAAGCTGCATGCTGTAGCGTCAAACGCACAGCCCAGTGGGCTGTGCGTAGCTACAGTGAGCGGCTGCCAAAGCCGCGAAGGATCGCAAAGCGATCGCCACACGAGGCTCCCACAAAACGCAACTTTCTGTGTTTTCCCAAGTGGTCCAAGGTGCTGTGCGTAGCTACAGTGAGCGGCTGCCAAAGCCACGAAGGTGACCGCTTGTCGATGGCAAAGGATGCTCGCCACACGGGGATCCCACGGATCCCCGCTTCGCATCCCCCCTTCAGCACTGTCGATCATCCCCACGCATCTTCGGGAAATCGACGAGGCAACTCCCGGGGGCTTGCCTTGGCATCGTATGTGATGCCCGGAAATACCGGATGTCGCTGACCGGTAGACATAAGAGTTGGCTGCTTCACAAAGACGATTTGGGAACGGATTCTTCGTGTTTCTGTTGTACGTTTGAAGCAGTTATGTATCCGTATGGACGTATGGAAGAGGCATTCCGAGCGCATCGTTGGGTGATGCGCCGGATGCACAGAGTATGAAAGGAAGACCATGGTACCTGTTTCTGTGCCAAGACAACCATTGAAGCTGATCGATCGTGTTTCGGCGATCAATTGGAATCGTTTGGAGGACGAGAAGGACCTTGAGGTCTGGGATCGGCTTACGGGCAATTTCTGGCTTCCTGAGAAGGTGCCCGTAAGCAATGACATTCCCAGCTGGCAGAAGCTGAGCGATGAGGAGCACACCCTGACCATGCGCGTCTTCACGGGTCTGACGCTGCTCGACACGATTCAGGGCACCGTAGGGGCGGTCTCCCTGATTCCTGATGCCTTGACGCCGCATGAAGAGGCCGTATACACGAATATCTCCTTCATGGAGTCGGTGCATGCGAAGTCGTATTCCTCGATCTTCTCCACGCTGGCATCGACCAAGGAGATCGACGGTGCTTTCGCTTGGAGCGAGGAGAATGAGTTCCTCCAGAAGAAGGCGCAGATCGTGCTCGACTACTACGAGGGCGACAACCCCCTGAAACGCAAGGTCGCCTCCACGCTGCTGGAGTCGTTCCTGTTCTATTCGGGCTTCTATCTGCCGATGTATTTCTCCAGCCATGCGAAGCTGACGAACACCGCCGATGTGATCCGCCTGATCATTCGTGATGAGGCTGTTCACGGCTATTACATCGGGTACAAGTATCAGAAGGGTCTGGAGAAGGTTTCCGATTCTGAGCGCCAGGTGATGAGCGATTACACATACGAGCTGCTCAACGACCTCTACGACAATGAGGTGGACTACACGCGCAGCCTGTATGAAGGCGTCGGTCTGGTCGAGGATGTCGAGAAGTTCCTGCGTTACAACGGCAACAAGGCCCTGATGAACCTCGGTTATCCCGCGCTGTTCCCGTCCGACACCACGGATGTGAATCCTGCGATCATCGCCTCGCTCAGCCCGAACGCCGATGAGAACCATGACTTCTTCTCCGGTTCGGGTTCCAGCTATGTGATGGGCAAAGCCGTCGAAACCGACGACGACGACTGGGACTTCTGATCCGGGCAGTGCCAGCCGCGCCGTATGAGCGAGACGGCTCTGCGCCTCGCTCATACGGCAGTTGATTCCCCGCCGCATGGCTTCCGGATGCGTCGTGTTCGCGCGGGCATATGTCCGTTTGGGGATCGGTCCACGCGAATTGCCGCGACACGGCGAGTCCACGACTTGCGGAATATATGAAAGCGTGGCAATATAACGAAGTTGCCGTTTTTGGCTTAGGTCGGATGCGGCATGGCGGATTTCCCAAGCGGTCAAAGGGAGCTGACTGTAAATCAGCCGCGTAATGCTTCAGTGGTTCGAATCCACTATCCGCCACGCCTCGATAGCTCAGTGGTAGAGCACTTCCTTGGTAAGGAAGAGGTCGTGAGTCCGATTCTCACTCGAGGCTCTATGGCGGGGTAGCTCAGCTGGCTAGAGCGTACGACTCATAATCGTAAGGTCGAGAGTTCGAGTCTCTCCCTCGCTACAATCATCGGCAAAGAGTCGGTGAGTAATGACTACAGAGGTGAACCATGGCAAAGGCCGCAGATATTCGTCCAGGCGTAACGCTGGCGTGCACCGAGTGCAAAGAACGCAATTACATCACGACGAAGAACCGTCGTAACACTCCGGACCGTCTTGAGCTCAACAAGTTCTGCCCACGTTGTGGCAAGCAGACCGTTCACCGCGAAACTCGCTGAAACGCCTACACGCAAACACGAACAACCCGGCCTAGGCCGGGTTGTTGCGTATCTGCCCGTACTTCGAGCCGTCGGCACCAGGGGAGTTGCCGCAGTCTTGGAACTGATCGGACGGGCATCCGAAGGATCGGTGCGCCGATGCCTTGCATACCGTATGACTTGCGGCGTCGTGCGTCGCGTCGCCCGCTGTTGAGCCTGCCTTCCCGACTGTGTCGCCGAGGATATTCGCGTTAAGCTGTAGCGCATGACTATCTCACCTTCATTCGCACAGCTGACGACGATTGGCGTGGGAGGCCGGATCGCACGTTTTGAACAACCCGATAGTCGCGTCGGCGTGATCGAGTCGGTTGAGGATGCCGATAGCAAGGGCTTGCCGTTGTGTGTGATCGGCGGCGGGTCGAATATGCTGGTCGCCGATGAGGATTTCATGGGCGTGGTCGTGCGCGATGCCAGACGCGACATCATGGTGCTCGATGAGGCTGCTCCCGTCGAAGGCGGGGACACCACCGTGCATATCGCAGCCAGTGCAGGTGCCAACTGGGATGATCTGGTTGAGTTCAGCGTCACCATCGGTCTGGAGGGGATCGAGGGGCTTTCCGGTATTCCCGGCACCGTAGGAGCGTCGGTGGTGCAGAACATCGGCGCGTATGGGCAGGAGGTCTCATCAACCGTGTCCAGCGTCGAGGTATGGGACCGTGAGAAGAAGGTGGTTCTGGAGCTCGGTCCGGATGAGCTCGGCTTCGGCTACCGCACTTCGGCTTTGAAACGCAGTATGTACGATGCGTCGGGTCCTGTCTCGCGCTACTTTCCCACGCCACGCTACGTGGTGCTATCGGTGAGTTTCGCATTACGGCATAGTGATGTCGGCACCGTTTCCTTCAGCCAACTGGCACATGCGCTCCAGGTGGAGGTCGGGGCACGCGTGCCGACCCATCTGATCAGACAGCAGGTCCTTGAGGTCAGGGCATCCAAGGGGATGCTCGAAGATCCGCACCGATATGACGGTGATTGGATGAAGGGCATGCGCCGCGAGGAGAATATCGAAGCCTCCTTGCATGCGCTTCGCCGGACTCTCGATGCGGACGGCTGGGACAGGAATCGTTTCAGCTGCGGCAGTTTCTTCATGAATCCCATCATCGACCCGATAAGCGCTTCATCGTTGCCGGAGAACGCCCCCCGATTCGAAGCGCGTCTTGCCGACGGAGGCAAAGGCGTCAAAACCTCGGCGGCGTGGCTGATCGACCAGGCGGGCTTCCATAAGGGCTATGCGTTGAGTGACAGGGCCGCGGCCTCGCTTTCCACCGTGCATACCCTGGCCTTGACCAATCGCGGGGACGCCCGCGCGGCTGAGATACTTGAGCTGGCACGCACAATCCGCGACGGGGTGCGGAGCAGATTCGGTATCGTACTCGTGCCCGAGCCTGTTCTGATCGGCGATTACACCTTCTGATCGCGCTCGCCGACGCCGTCTCAGGGATTATTCAGCATTCACCATCAATATGCCATGCAAGATTCATGCCCCCGCGCAGACAGGTTGCAGGCTATGGCATGGTGGGGGCACTTCAATAGGTTCTATTCCGATGAAAGGACCTAGAATGAGCGACTCGCAACACACCAACCCATTCAACGCAACGTCCGAATCCGACGAGCGACGAAACACGGCATACCGAACACAGCAGACGACGCCCGCACGTGAGGCTTCAGCGCAGGATCAACAGGCCACCATGGCACACGATGCCCAGACCTCGGTGCAGTCACCTGTACAGGCCTCCGCACGCACCTCGGCCTCCTCACAGCAGGCAGCTCAGAGCTCCAACCGCCCGAGCCCACAGCCTGTGGGGGCCAACGGACAGGCTTCACCATACGGCCGGAACCAGGCAACCGCTCCAGCCGCCGGGGCCGGCCAACAGCAGCGCAACTCCTCGCAGCCTTTCGCCCAGCGCGGTTATGATAAGCCGTCGGGCCCCAGAGTCACGGTCGCCCAGCCGCAAGGCGATTATGCCGATGCCAACCGTGAAGCCCAGTATGCGCAGACTGCTCCCGGCGCATATCCGAACCAGCAACAGCAGAAGCAGGGGCAGTGGGGACAGCCTGCGAATTGGAATGCGCAGGAGCAGCGTCCGGCACATCCCGCCAGTGCCTCGCGCCCGGCTCGCACGTGGCAGGGCATCAAACTTTCGATCATCGGTGCGATTGCAGTGATGGCACTGCTCTGTGGACTGGTTGGAGGGCTCGCGGGCGGCCTGATCGCAGGCGCTGTCTCCGGCAATGACACGTCGGTATCGACCCAGAACGGCATGCCGCAGATGGGTGGAGGAAACGGCTACGGGCAGTCGAACGGTCAGAGTGGCAGCGGAACGGGCAGTGACAGCGGCAGCGGCACCTCGGGCAGTGATTCGTCGAGTTCATCGCAGTCGGATCTCAATGGAACGGTCTGATCAGGGCGGCAGTGATTGGAACAGGCGTCTGTGGTGCGCAAGGTGGAGTGTCAGCGCACCACAGACGCTTTCGTATGTCTGCGATTGCTGCGCCACGCTACCGTAAGCATGCGTATTAGACTGGAGTGCTGTTAATACATTCGTGGTGATCAGCGTGGCACCGACCTGGCTGGAATTCACGATTGCGCAGCTCGGTTTCATGAGGTGGCCAAGGGTTCCAAGACGCTGTTCCCTCGCACCTCCCAGGCACCCCCGCGCACAGGATGTGAGCTCGGTGCAGGGGGAAACATGCAAATATTCAGGACCAAATCTGTGGAGCAGACTCTGGCTGAAACCGGGGAATCCGGCAGGAAACTGAAGCGTACGCTGAACGCTTGGGATATGGCGGTCATGGGGGTCGCGGTCGCGGTGGGGGCGGGGATCTTCTCGGTAGGTGCTCAGGCCGCGGCTTTCCACGCCGGCCCCGCCGTCATCCTCAGCTTCGTCATCGCCGGTGTGGTCTGTGGCGCTGCGGTGATGTGCTATGCGGAATTCGCTTCGATGATTCCCGTGGCCGGTTCCGCGTACACCTTCACCTACACCACGGTCGGCGAGATCATCGCCTGGATCATCGGCTGGGATCTGATCCTTGAAATGCTGATGGCCAGTTCGGTGATCTCCAAATATTGGGGGGTGTATCTGAATGATCTGATGCACCTGGTGGGGATAGAGTTCAACACGAATATGGTTATCGGCTCCTTCCACATCGACATCGCGCCGGTCATCATCGTGACCTTCTTCACCGTGTTGCTGGTGCTGGGCACCAAACTCTCCGCAAGGGTGGATGGGGCCTTGACGATTCTGAAGATCGGCATTGTCTTCTTCGTGATCATCGTCGGTTTCTTCTATGTCAAGGCATCGAATTATCAGCCTTTCATACCGCCTTCCCAGCCTGCGGCGGCTTCGTCCAACGGCGACGTCTCCGGTGTCTTCGGTGAGCCCCTATGGCAGTGGGTCACGGGTATGGCGCCGAGCATCTACGGCATTCCGGGCATCCTGTCCGGCGCGGCCCTGGTGTTCTTCGCCTTCATCGGATTTGACGTGGTCGCTACAGCCTCCGAAGAGGCCAAGGATCCGCATCGCACCGTTCCTCGCGGCATCTTCATCGGCATGTGTCTGGTCACGGTGATGTACATTCTCGTCGCCGTTGTGACCACGGGCATGGTTTCCTACAAGGATCTGGCCAAAGCGGACAGCCCCTCCCTCGCGACGGGTTTCGAGCTTGTCGGAGCCACATGGGCCGCAAAGATCATTTCCTTCGGCATCGTCGTCGGTCTGACCACCGTGGTGATGGTACTGCTGCTCGGCCTGACCCGCATCATCTTCGCGATGAGCCGTGATGGTCTGCTCCCCAGAAGCCTGTCGACGACGGGATCGCACGGAACCCCCGCGAGAATACAGATCATGGGTGGCATCGTCGTGGCCATCGTCGCGGCATGCTTCAACGTCGACGTGCTCTCCGACATGGTCAATATCGGTACACTCTCGGCGTTCACGCTGGTGGCGATTTCAATCCCGATCATGCGACGCAAGCGCCCTGATCTGCACCGTTCATTCAAAATGCCGGGCAATCCTTGGATTCCGATTTTCATTGCGATTGCCTGCCTGTGGCTGATGTTGAATCTGACGGTGCTGACCTGGGTGCGTTTCGTGGTTTGGCTCGCCATCGGTTTCGTCCTGTATTTCGGGTATTCATACCGGCATTCCCGCCTGGGTCGTGATGAGCTTCTGGAAGGTGGCGGCAGCCTGCCTCCCTCACAGGGACGTGCCTGAGCGTCTCAAGTAGGCTGTACGCTGAATTCGATTGGATTTGCAAGCAACGACTCAAGGGAGGTTGTTATGCCATACGTCATCGCACAACCCTGCGTGGATGTCAAGGACAGGGCATGCGTGGATGAGTGCCCGGTGGATTGCATCTATGAAGGCCCCCGCTCCCTCTACATCAATCCGACGGAATGCGTTGACTGCGGCGCATGCGAACCGGTATGCCCCACTGAAGCCATCTTCTATGAGGATGATGTGCCGCAGGATTGGGCTTGGTACACGGATGCGGCCGTTGAATACTTCAATGAGGTGGGTGATTTGGGCGGAGCGGCGGCGGCCGGTCCCATCGATCACGATCCAGCCCGGGTGGCCGCACTGCCTCCTCAGAATGTGGCATCCTGAATCAGGGTTATTGGTCTGCGTGCGCGAGACGACACGTCATGTGATGAGAACAGGACGACACCGTGGGTTTTTCGAGTTTCAATACCGGCTATGACTGGTCACGAGTCCAGCGTTACAGGGATATCGCCACGCAGCATGGGGGTGTGTTGGACTTTTCCGTCGGCTCCCCGATAGATCCGGTGCCGGATTCGGTACGGCTTGCCCTCAGCGAGGCATCCACGGAAAGCAACGCACACGGATACCCCGCAACGGCTGGTAGCAGAGATCTTCGTGAGGCGATACTTCACTGGTTCCAGAACGAACGGGGTGTCGATTTCACCAGCATCGCTGCCGATGTGGTCCCGACGGTCGGATCCAAGGAAGCGGTTGCTTTGATGGCGAGCCTGCTGCACTGCGGCGATGGCGATGTGATCGTCCAGCCACGGGTATCGTATCCCACCTATGAAATCGGGACGCAGCTTGCGGGAGCCAAGGTGCTTAAGGTGGATGAGGTCTCGGATGTCGAGAGCTGGGTCCATGAGCCGAATGTGAAGGCGGTTTGGGTCAATTCCCCGAGCAATCCCACCGGGGAGGTGCTGGAAAGCGCGCAATTGCGTTCCATCGTCCGAGCGGCCCGCTCGATTGGTGCCATCGTGCTTGCCGACGAGTGCTATGCCCGAATGGACTGGCGCGGTGCCGCCAAGGGTTCGCAACTCGGAGCAACGCCATGCATACTCGACGATGAGGTCTGCGAGGGTGGCGCCGAGGGGCTGCTGTGTCTGTATTCCTTGAGCAAACAGTCCAATATGGCTGGATATCGCACTGCCCTGATTGCAGGGGATGCACAGTTGGTCGCAGCGATGCTTCGCTACCGCAAGCAGATAGGTCTGATCATTCCAGGACCCGTTCAGGCGGCGATGGCGGCCGGTCTGAAGGATGTGGAAGGCGTGCGTGCGCAGGTGGAGCGTTATCGCAAGCGTCTGCACATTCTGGCACAGGCTTTGTCCGATTACGGATACGATGCCCGTATGCCACAGGGCGGGCTCTATATCTGGGTTCGGGCCTTGTCCGATGACTGCTGGCAGGATATGCAGCATCTCGCGGAGCTGGGTATCGTGCCCAGTCCCGGTGAATTCTACGGTGACTCCCGGTATCTGCGCTTCTCCACAACCGCATCGGATGAATCGATTGCGACGGCGGCCGGACGGTTGTCTTCCAACAGGGCCTGACACGATGACACCGCACGTGACGGATTACGGATCACGGGTCGAGGGAAGTTCTACAGTCCCAGATGCACGGAATTCTTGCCGTAACGACTGCGGATGATGTCGAGGGTGCGTTCGGCTTCGGACAGGCGCTTGGAGCCCAGTGCGCCATTCACGTCATCGGGCATCAGATCATCTATCGTCAGTTGGATCGGTGTCTCCTCAGGGCGGCTCAGCCCTGAGGCGCTGACACCTGCGAGTCGTACTGCACGTGGGAGCGCATTCGCGTTACCACCGGTGGAGTCCTCCGCTCCGGGGCTGTCGGAATCAGAATGCTTTGATGATGAGAATATCTGCCTGCACAGCGCCATCGCCTGAGGATAGATGAGACTGGCCGTATCGATCGGCCGTTCAAGCGTATGCGCCTTCGTGACGTAGCTGAGATCGGCGAAGCGCAGCTTTACGGTGATGGTACGTGCGAGCAGTGCGTGTTTGCGCAGTGATGAGGCGACCTCGTCACTGCATTGCCTCAGCAATGCGTTAACCCTTGCCGGGTCGGTGGTGTCCTGTGCGAATGTGCGTTCGGCGCCGATGGATTTCTCCTGCGTGTGTGTGCTGAGTTTGCGTTCATCCATCCCTTTGGCGGCGAGGAAGAGGGTATGACCGAGGGTGCTCGACCCGACGACGCGGTTGACATCCTCCTCGCCGAGTCTGGCGAGATCGGCAACGCTGGTGATGCCCCATTGCGACAGCTTCCTCTCCAATGAAGGGCCGATGCCGGGAATTCCCCTCAATGGCATGATCTGTACGAATGAGGCGTGCATGGATTTCGGGATCAGCAGCATGCCGTCAGGCTTGGCGTTCGTGGAAGCCATCTTCGCCACCAGTTTGTTGGCGGCGATGCCTACCGAGCATGTCACGTGGAAACGCTCCCAGACCTGTCGGCGTATCCATGCGCCGATCTCACTTGGGCCTGACCACTGTTGCATCGCCGAAGAGACATCCATATATCCCTCGTCGACCGAGACCTGCTCGATCCGGTCCGTCACCGAAGCGAATACCTCGTTGAATATCCTTCTCGACACCGAACGGTAATAGTGCATGTCCACAGGAAGGAAGACACCTTGCGGGCATAGACGGCGGGCTCGGGAGACCGGCATGGCCGAGTTGATCCCATACGGACGGGCCTCATAGCTGGCAGCACTCACCACCGAGCGTGTACCTGTGCCTATGATGACCGCTTTGCCGCGGAGCTCGGGATGCCTTGCGACCTCACACGACGCGTAGAAAGCGTCCATATCGATGTGCAACACGTGGCATCCGCTCTCATCATGTCCCCAGTCGCGTTTCGCGGCCGCCAGCCTTGGTGTGTTGCTCATACCCCTATCCTATGCGCCGGAGCCATACGGCGACGGCGCGATGAGCGTATCTGCTTCCGGGGCCGCGCATACGCCTCGGCGATGCCCGGTTTCGGACCGCATCCGATGCCGTACGACACGCTGAAAAGAAGCCGCAAACGCTCAGCCGGGCACCGTTTCGCGTCGATGGGTGATTCCATCCATGCATGCTGGTAATGTATTATGCTGTTGCGCTCATCGAAAAGGTTCGCGTAATGGAGACGTGCCTGAGTGGCCGAAAGGGGCACCCTGCTAAGGTGTTGATCACGCAAGTGGTCCAGGAGTTCGAATCTCCTCGTCTCCGCGGTTCAGTAACGATCCCGGCAGTGCGTATGACGCCTGCCGGGATCGCCGTATCCGATCATATCCACCGGCATCCCGCCTGCGGCATGCCGTCAGACTTCACCCAGCCGCAACGGTTAGGATGGTGTCACCTCTTGCGGATGTCTCGCAATCATCGAACAAGGTAGGTGGACTATGGCAGTTGCAGCATGTGCTTCGGTATCCGCATTGAGTCTGGGGCTTCCTGTGCAAGCCGCGATGCCCGAAGGCAAAGGTGCCCTTCCCAAACAGATGTTCTATGCGAAAGCACCGCTTTCATCCGGGCTCAAGCAACGTTTTGCCAATGACATCACGGAGATCACGGTCCTGGGCGTCCTGAATGCCTCGAGCACGGGCATTCCATCAGAGGGAAGGCTTAAGGAGGTGCTGATAATCGGGGTGCTTCTCAATGGCCTGACCATACCGCTTGAAGCCCTCGAACACATCGCCAAGCTGCGTCCCTCGGGCATCCTGTTCGTCTGCGTCAGAGCCAAGGAGGGCGTTGAGGAATGCGCTCTCGCCGTGCGCAGGGCACGACCCGGCAGGGCCGGACACGTACAGCACAACACCGTTTTCGTGGGGGAGTGGCAGCCGGCGAAGACCACCACGCTGACACTCGGCGGCGGCAGCATCGAGCAGTTGTGGGAAGGTCTGAATGCACAGGCCATTCTGAATTCCACGAACCCCGAGAACCTGGATCTGCGCATAGCCAGACGTGAGAACATAGCCGAGTTGAAGGCGGCAGATGCGAAACTCACGAAAGACCATGCCCGTGCGAAGCATCCAAGCCAGCGCAACGAGATCTACGCCAAACTCCATAAAGTCCGCACTCAGCTCGCCCAGCTTGAGCAGGATGACTGAGCGGCAGCACGATTCGACGGCATCCGGCAATATTCGGGTACCGATGATGAGGACGGCGTGTGCATGGTGGCACAGCGGTGCAGATGCGCGAATTCGGCCGATAACTGAGGCGGAAACGGGAACAGAAGTGTGGAGTTCGGAAGGTACGTCATTGTCCATCCGGCTCCGGTGCAATTCTATCCGATGACAAGCGATGCTGTAGCCTGTTTTTCAGGGAGATTGTCAGGCAATGCACAGTTTGTTGCGCCCGGGGACGAATCTGGGCGCCGTGCAGGCTAGGGGATAAGAGAGCAAGAGCAGATATGACCAGGCGAAGGCATGCCGGCAAACACGCAGTCCGCAAGCGGGAGGGGACGGCCCGCACCCACGGCCGATGGCCTGCCGTCCTCGGATCCTTGGTCTTTGGGATTCTGGTGCTTGCCCTAGTCCTTGTCGCTTTCCTGCCTCATCATGACGGTGTCTCGCGGCAGGAGCGCACGCTTTCGGCTCCGAGCACTCAGGCTCTGAACCGCAGTTCACCCGTTCCTGAGCCGGTTCCAGAGCACCACGGCAACTCACCGGATTGTCCGGATACCGATTGCATATCCTTGATGGTCAACGGCGATCTGCTGTTCCATCCAAATCTGTGGAATCATTTCGCCGGGACGAATACCGCGGCCAAGGACGGCAGCGCGTTCGATTTCAATCCTCTGTTCGCGGGGATGAGGCCTTACATCAAAGCATCCGACATCGTGGTATGCGAATTCGAAACGCCGATCGCGCAACGAGGCGGACCGTACTCCGGCTATCCCGTATTCGCTATACCTCCTGAAGTGGTGGATGCCGCTTCGGCGGTCGGTTACCAGGCATGCACGCATGCCACCAACCATTCCTGGGATCAGGGGGTTGCGGGCATCCAGCGTCTGCATGACGAGCTGGCCGCGCATGGTATCGCCCAGACGGGCTCCTACCTCAATGAGGAGGATTCCCGGAAGCCTTTGGTCATCGATTCCCCTACTGGTGGTGGAACACTCGGATTGGTCACGGGAACCGTCTCGCTCAACGGCATGGTAGCCGATCAAGACTGGAGGGTGGATCGTCTGCGTGCATCCGGTGAGCCGGAGCATCAGATGGATATCCAGCGTGCTGTGGCCAAGGCAAAGGCGGCACGTGAACAGGGCGCCGATGTGGTTGCGATGGTCATGCACTCCCTGCAGGAGTATCTGGATTATGCCGATTCCTGGCAGATATCAGAGGCTCATGAATTGGCTGACACCGGTGCGTTTGACGTGATCTACGGTGCCGGATGCCACTGTGTGCAGCCGATCGAGTATTACAACGGTACGTGGATCGTGTATGGCTTGGGCAATGCAGTGACCGTTAGCGCACCCGAAAGCCGTGTCGTCAATAATCAGGGGATCACCGCGAGAATCCAGTTCGCAGGGCGCAAAGGACAACCGGATTCCTGGCGAGTCAACAGAATCGACTGGGTTCCGGTGGCGAACGAGCGCCAGGGATCATACCGATGGTGCCCGATAGCCTCCGATCATCCAGATGGTGTGTGCTGGTCGCAAACGCAGGATGAAGCCGTACGGGAACGTATCGCCAAAGTCATCTATTCAATGAAAGCGGATCCCGGAGTGGTTCGGGAATGGACGATCACCACACCCTGACGCTGGTAGCGGAGCGATCCCTCAATGTGCCCGTTCGCACGGTGTTCGTTCCCACAGTGTCCATTCGTACAGTGCACAGTTTCGTGCCCGGCTGAACAAGGCAAAGCGAAGAGGGGGCAGGAACAGGTGAAACCGCGCGGCTTCCGAGGGTGACAGGGGAAGGGGCGCGATCCGTTCACCATGATGTTGCGCAGACGTATTACCCTGATGGGCATGAGCGTAATTGAAACTGCATCAACCCGTGAAGATCTGCCCTTGATGGTGATTCCATCATGCGTGCCCTCGATGGTGGAACCACTGCGTAAGGAATTCCGTAAATTCGATGATGTCTGCCGTGTGCGGATGTACACCGACACCGTACATGATGACGAGGTGTTCGCGTCACGCTGCAAGGACGCTGATTCGGTTATCGTCATCGGCTTCCGCGTGAGCGATGATCTGCTGGACAGACTCGCCACGCATGTGCGCTGCATGGTCTTCGGCGGCACCGGGGTGGCGAACTACATCAATCTGGCCAAGTCTCAGGATTACGGCATGCGTATCTGCAACATCGAGCATTACGGAGACAATGCCGTGGCCGAGCACACTGTTGCCCTGATGTTCGAGCTTGCCAGACATGCCGGGCATCTCGATCAGGAACTGCATGATGGTAACTGGGTTGTGATGGAAGGTCTCGAGCTCAGCGGCAAGACCTTGGGGTTGGTCGGTTTTGGCGGCATCGGCAAAGCGGTGGCCCGCATCGCGCAAGGTCTGGGCATGCACACTCTGGTGTACTCGCGTCATGAGGACCATGACGCGCTGCAGGCCGTCGGCGCCTCATGGACGTCTTCGCTTGATGAGGTATTCGAGCACAGCGATGTCCTCAGCCTGCACTTGGGACTCAACGAACACACCCAGGGCATGATCACCGGCGAGCATCTCGCAAAGCTCCACTCCGGTGCCCTGTTCGTCAATACGGCCAGAGCCGAGCTCATCGAGGAGGGTGCCCTCGTGAAACGGCTTAATGAAGGGGATGTGCTCGCGGGCTTGGATGTCTTCGATGAAGAGCCGATACGTACGGATGATCCCCTGCTGAGTATTCCGAACGCGGTGCTCACACCTCATGTCGCATGGTTCACCCAGGAGGCGGTCGTCAACGTGGTCGCCCAATGCGCCGAGGCGATCGGTGCATTCTACCGTGGCGAGCGCTATAACGTGGTCGTGTGAGTTCCTCCGCGATGTTCACGATTCTCGACCCGATGGATGCACCCGCAGAATCCGAACTGGAAGAGAAGCGCTCGCGATTCATCGGCAACTGTTGCCATATCCGTTCCGCAGAGGAGGTGGCTGCTTTCGTCGCCGCCATGCGTGAGCGCCACCCCAAGGCGAGACACATCGCCTACGCCGCGATGTGGGGGGAGCGGGAGGCAATCCAGTCCGAGAGGATGAGCGATGACGGAGAGCCTTCCGGCACGGCGGGAAAGCCGATTCTGGACTGCATCCGCCAGCAGGATCTGATTGATTGCGTGATTACGGTGACCAGGTATTTCGGCGGGATACTCCTCGGCTCCGGTGGGTTGATACGTGCGTATTCCTCGGCGGCATCCTCAGCAGTGCAACACTCCTCGATCGCTGAACTGACACCATGCAGGGAGTACCGCTTCGCTCTCACATACCCCCAGCTTGATATCTGCAAACGTCTGGTCGCCGACCATCAGGGCGATTTCAAGGTGCTGGAGTATTCGGATCATGTCGAGGTCCAGGCCACCATCCCTTTCTCCCGGGATACATCCTTTCAGGAAAGGATGATTCAGAGTTTCAATGCGCAGGTGGTGCTGAGGGAAAGCGGACAGGTCAATATGCCTGTGACCGTGTCGACCCGGGTGGCGTAGCGAAGGCCTGGGGTGGCCGGCGGCGGTGGAGACATCAATGAGTGGGCTTCTTCGCCGGTGCCAATTATGCTGGCTGATATGACGGATAGCGAGCATCAGACAGGAACCGAGCAGGCGCCTACGGTCGATTCGGAACAGGACATCATAGACGCCAAGCGGCAGGAGATGGAAGATAAGGCCGCGCCTGCACCGCAGGAGAAGGCCACCAGCGTGGTTCAGGAGACCTTGAGCGTCTCATACGAGCGGCTCCGGCATTCCATAGACAGTGCCGAACTCAGCGATGCGGCTCGTGCGCAGTTGCCGGATAGTTCCGATCAATCAGCATTTTCAAGGGCCACGGCATTGCTGGAGGCCGTCGCCGGCAATCAGCACACGCCTATCGAGGATCGTGTGTATCTGGCCGAACACATGCCCTTCCCGAATGTGCTGGTGAAGCTTTCACACGATCCGGAGGTGGAGGTCAGGCGTGCCGTGGCGGCCAATGTGTCCGATAAAAACTGGTTGGTGGGCAACCTCACCAAGGATGATGACGCCCGGGTGCGGGCTGCGGCACTGATCAACCCGCAGACCTCTTGGAAAATGCGTCTGGAAGGTGCCCAAAGCAATCAGACCGACAGTGACACCCTCGATGTACTGGGACGTCTGGGTGTGGATACAGAGGCCGATGCCCCCGTTGTCCTGGCCGCCATGGTGCGTAGAGCCGTGGCACTCAACCCTAATACCAGTCAGACCATGCTCAGGACGCTTGCTCAGGACGTGCATGGCGATGTGGCGAAAGCCGCGCAGGAAGCCCTCGCGCGGACCTGAACCCGTATGATGCGGAGCGCCCGCATCCCCGTCCGCGCGGAGCTTCCGGAATTGGCATACACTGGGGGCATGGAGCGCGCAGAAAGCAATCAGCGGCGTCAACGCCCTCTGATTGGACTAGCAAAAGCCGTGGGATTATCGACGTGTTATGTCGGTCAGAATGACGACTACCACGAAACCGAGGATGCGGTGCTGATTGCGGTGCTTCGCAGTCTGGGCATCGATGCGTCGAGCACCGAGGCCGCGGCTAAGTCCCTGCACGGTATCGAGGAACGCAGGCATGATCGCCTGATCGCTCCGACGGTGTTCCATACCGCAGGCAAGACGGGAAAGGTCCTGGTCAATACCAGGATGTTGGAGATTCCATACGGGCGCATCATCCTTGAAAGCGGCGAGGAATATCCGCATCGGCTTGGGCCTGATGAGGGAGACGGTTCCGCAGCGTATCCGCTGAATGGCGAGTTCGTGGTCAATGCGGCTCTGATCCTGCCGAAGGATATACCCGTTGGATACCATCAGATCGAGGTCCGGTCCGGCGGTAGGACACAGACGGCGACGTTGATCTGCGCACCGGCGGAGGTTCCGTGGTCTATCAGCGAACCCGAGATACGTCCCTGGGGCTGGATGGCGCAACTGTATTCCATAAGATCCCGGGCTTCCTGGGGCGTGGGCGATTTCTCCGATCTTGCCAGAATGCTGGTGGAGGCCAAGGGGCGTACGGGTGCCGATTTCATCCTGATCAATCCCATGCACGCCGCCGAACCCGTCTCCCCGCTCACTCCTTCGCCATATCTCCCGGTTTCCAGGCGTCTGGTCAATTTCACCTACATCCGCCCCCAGGATATAGAAGAGTACTCACTGCTCGGAGAAGAGTCCTTGGCCGAGGTGCAGTCGGCATATGAGTCCTGTCTGCCGCTGAACGAGGATGCCGATCGCATCACCCGGGATGCGATGTGGAAATATAAGATGCGCGCTTTGTGGATCATATACAAGCTGGGCCGTCCGATCGGTCGCCAGCATCAGTATGAGGAGTACATCGCAGCATGCGGCGACGACCTCGAGTCTTATGCGACATGGTGCCTTGTCTATGACAAGTGGGGTGCGCCGAGCGCCGATCCGGAATCATGGGTGAATCGCTTCGATAAGGACAGCGAGGAGATCAAGGCTCTGCGCAGACAGTATCCGGATACGCTCGATTTCTATCGCTGGCTTGAATGGGTGGCGACACAGCAGCTCGACGCAGCGCAGGATAAAGCCAGACAAGCGGGTATGCGCATCGGTGTGATGTCGGATATGGCAGTCGGTGTGCATCCTCAGGGGGCCGAGGTGTGGTGGAACCCAAGTCGCTATGTCAGGGGGGTGACGGTCGGTGCCCCACCTGACTACTTCAACCAGCAGGGTCAGAATTGGAGTCAGCCCCCGCTTAATCCCGTTGAGTTGGAACGCACAGGGTATCTGAGCTATCGCAATATGGTTCACGGGATGTTCGCCCATGCCGGGGCGTTGCGCATCGACCATATTCTTGGCCTGTTCAGGCTGTGGTGGATACCGGCCGGCATGAGCGCGATGCAGGGTGTCTACGTCAATTACGATGCCGAAATCATGCTTGGCATCCTGGCGATCGAAGCAAGCAGGGTCGGCGGAGTCGTGGTCGGTGAGGATCTCGGCGTGGTCCCGGAATATGTTGCGGATTCTCTGATCGAACACCAGGTGCTGGGATGCGTGGTCGAATGGTTCGAACAACGCAATGGTCGTTTCCGCGAGCCGGGCAAGTGGCGTGAGTGCGCGCTGGCATCGGTGAACACACATGACATGCCTCCGGATGCCGGATATCTGAACTACGAGCATGTGACTCTGCACGAGGAGCTGGGTCTGCTCACCGGATCGGTGGAGGAGTTCAAATCCTCAGCCGTGGCGGAACATGACGCCATGATGACGATGCTGGTTGACGGTGGTTTTCTGGACCCGAAGTGCTTGCAGGATGAACACGCCAATGAGCAGCACATCGTCGAGGCGCAGTACAAGGCGTTGAAGGCATCGCCATGCAGATTGCTCGCCGCGGCTCTGACAGACGGCGTAGGTGAGAGACGCGCTCAGAACCAGCCTGGCACGAACAATGAATACCCGAATTGGCGAATTCCACTCGCGGACTCCGATGG
This sequence comes from Bifidobacterium psychraerophilum, assembly GCF_000741705.1. GTDB lineage: Bacteria > Actinomycetota > Actinomycetes > Actinomycetales > Bifidobacteriaceae > Bombiscardovia > Bombiscardovia psychraerophila. The sequence goes on from NZ_JGZI01000009.1 coordinate 289,762, forward strand.
GGCACCTGTGTATTTGGAAGATCTCTTTGCCAATGCACGTCTCCAATCCCTCTCGCATGTCATGCAGTCCGTAGACTGACACCCAGCGTCATCTCAGTCGCATGGCACCATCCAGGACGCGGAAGGATGATCCGCGTGAGGTCCGGACGAGCGCTTCCGGATCTTCATCGTCATTCAGGGTGCTGCGGGCCCTCTGCGTGCCGGTCGAAGGATCGGGGTTTCGTCCCTGCGGACCGGTATGACACGGTCGGGCTTTGACAGCAGACGACTAAGCGTTATAGTAGAGGATTGTTGTGTTTCCCTCAGGGGTCCTCGAAGCGTTTCCCACTCGCCCATAGGACTTTCAGGGAGCCCACGGATAATGTGGTTTCTCATGACGGTTGTGATCATCCGTCTGTGTGAAGCCCGAAACACAATGCAAGGAAAAGGTTGAACTGTGAAGACTTTCACGCCTAAACCAGCCGATTTGACACATGACTGGTATATCGTCGACGCCACCGATGTGGTGCTTGGCCGTCTGGCCACCCATGTAGCAACTCTGCTGCGCGGCAAGAACAAACCGACATTCGCGCCACATGCCGATTCCGGTAATCACGTTATCGTCATCAACGCAGGTAAAATCGCGCTGACCGGTGACAAACTCGGCAAGGAGCTGTACACGCATTCCGGCCGTCCCGGTGGACTCCGCGCCGATAGCTATGGTGATCTGCTGCAGAGGAACCCCGACCGTATCGTTCGCGAAGCCGTCAAGGGTATGCTGCCGAAGAACCGCCTGGCCAAGGTCCAGATGGATCGCCTCCGTATTTTCGCGGGTGACGAGCATCCTCACACACCCCAGAAGCCAGTCCAATTTGAGATCACCCAGATCTCACAGCAGGCCAAGTAGGACCGAAGGAGAATACCAACATGGCAGATCAAAGCAATGACTCCGCAGTCCTCGAGGGCGAAGAGGAGCTGACTTCCTACACTTCAGAAACCAACGCGGGAGCCGGAACCGGCACCTCCGCCATAGCACCAGGCTATGGTACCGGTCGCCGCAAGGAAGCTATCGCACGCGTTCGTCTGACCCCAGGTGAAGGCAAGTGGACCGTAAACGGCCGCACACTGGAAGAATACTTCCCCAGCCGCCTGCAGCAGCGTGAGGTGAACTCACCAATCGTTCTGCTCAAGCTCGAAGGCAAATTCGACGTGCAGGTGCTCGTCGATGGTGGTGGCACGACCGGACAGGCCGGCGCAATTCGTCTTGGCGTTGCCCGTGCGCTGAACGCGATCGATCGTGACGCGAACCGCGCGGCACTCAAGAAGTCAGGTTTCCTGACTCGTGATGCCCGTGCAGTCGAGCGCAAGAAGGCCGGTTTGCATAAGGCCCGCCGCGCACCTCAGTTCTCAAAGCGCTAAAGCTGTTTTTCGGCACCGTTGTTCAGTGCCGGTGCTCAAAGCCCGAAACTTCGGTTTCGGGCTTTTTTGTTGCCACCTGTTGCCTTGGTGTCGTGCCCGCTCGGCTCTCTTGCATACCCCCCTGTATACCGGATGTACAGATGAGGGCTTTCGTTTATGGAGTGATTGTTGTGTGGTGCCGGTCCGTATGTTGCATCACCTTCCGGTCCACATACCGGTCGGATGTCCGACGGTCCGCACATCGATGCAAGCCTTCCGTGAGTGTTTGAAGCAGTGTTCGGATACGAGCAAAAATGTCAAATTGCCAAACAGTAAACCCACAAAAAAGCAAGCAAGAGTACATGACACGCTCAGAACATGGATCACGTGAACAGAAATTGTTCTCGTACGCCCTCTACGCTAAATTGTGATGCAGGTCACAATCTTCAGGCCTCAGCCTGAAGATTGGTGACGCTGAATCCACAGCGAATGCAGGCAACATAGCCATGCCGCGAAATGGATTCACGCCTTTGCTCTCTGCACGTCCAAGGAGGACCCGTGGTTACAGCCAAGAAAAGCGCAATTGTCAATAAGCCGGCCGCAGCTGATGCGACTGCCGCGGCTCCGGCCCTGTCTGATGCCGAGCGTGAGGTTGATACGCTGGTTTCTCGTGGACTGGTTGCTCTCAACAAGTTTGAGCGTTTGAATCAGGAACAGGTCGATCGCATAGTCGCGAAGGCTTCGATTGCGGCCTTGAATCAGCATCTGGTGCTGGCGAGGTTGGCGGTCGAGGAGACGGGTCGTGGTTTGGTGGAGGATAAGGCCACGAAGAACATCTTCGCGTGCGAGCATGTGACGAATCATCTGGCCAGGCAGCGCACGGTGGGTGTGATCGGTGAGGATGACATCAATGGGATCGTGGAGATCGCGGAGCCTGTGGGTGTGGTCGCGGGTGTGACGCCGGTGACGAATCCGACCTCGACCGCGATTTTCAAGTCCTTGATCGCGTTGAAGACGCGTTGCCCGATCGTGTTCGGTTTCCATCCCTTCGCGCAGCGCTGTTCGGTCGAGGCGGCACGTGTGGTGCGTGACGCGGCGATCGCGGCGGGGGCGCCGGAGGATTGCATCCAGTGGGTCGAGCATCCCTCGATCGAGGCGACGGGCGCGCTGATGAAGCATCCGGGAATCGCCACGATCCTGGCGACGGGTGGTCCGGGCATGGTCAAGGCCGCGTATTCCTCGGGCAAGCCCGCCCTGGGTGTGGGCGCGGGCAACGCGCCGGCGTATGTGGACCGGAACGTGAACGTGAGGCGTGCGGTGAACGATCTGATCCTGTCGAAGCATTTCGACTACGGGATGATCTGCGCCACCGAGCAGGCCATCATCGCGCATACGGAGGTGTACGCGCGGGTGGTCTCCGAGATGAAGCGACGCAAGGCGTATTTCGTGTCCGGGGAGGAGAAGGCGAAGCTCGAGGAGTACATGTTCGGCTGCACCGCGTATTCGGGCGGCAGACCGAAGCTGAACTCGGTGGTACCGGGCAAGTCCCCGCAGTACATCGCCAAGCAGGCGGGCTTCTCGATTCCCGAGGACGCCACGATCCTGGCGGCCGAATGCAGGGAGGTCGGCGAGATGGAGCCCCTGACGATGGAGAAGCTCGCACCGGTGCAGGCCGTGCTCGAGGCCAGGGACAAGGACGACGCCTTCGTGATGTGCGAGCGGATGCTCGTGCACGGGGCGGGGCACACCGCCGCGATCCATACCGACGACGAGGCCCTGGTGCGTGAGTACGGGCTGCGGATGCACGCGTGCCGCATCATCTGGAACCAGCCCAGCTCGCTGGGTGGCATCGGCGACATCTACAACGCGATCGCCCCGTCCCTGACCCTGGGCTGCGGCTCGTACGGCGGCAACTCGGTGTCGGGCAACGTGCAGGCCGTGAACCTGATCAACGTCAAGCGCATCGCCCGGAGGAACAACAACATGCAGTGGTTCAAGATCCCCTCGAAGACCTATTTCGAAGCGAACGCGGTGCGCTACCTGCGTGACATGTACGGGATACGCAAGGCCGTGATCGTGTGCGACAAGGTCATGGAGCAGCTCGGCATCGTCGACAAGGTCATCGACCAGCTGCGGGCCCGCCCCGAGCTGGTGACCTTCCGCATCATCGACTACGTCGAGCCCGAGCCCAGCGTGGAGACCGTCGAGCGCGGCGCGAAGATGATGCGCGAGGAGTTCGAACCGGACACCATCATCGCGGTCGGCGGCGGCAGCCCGATGGACGCCGCGAAGATCATGTGGCTGCTGTACGAGCACCCCGAGATCTCCTTCGCCGACGTGCGCGAGAAATTCTTCGACATCCGCAAGCGCGCCTTCAAGATCCCCCCGTTGGGCACCAAGGCCAAGCTGGTGTGCATCCCGACCTCGTCGGGCACCGGCTCCGAGGTCACGCCCTTCGCGGTGATCACCGACCACAAGACCGGGTACAAGTACCCCATCACCGACTACGCGCTCACCCCCTCGGTCGCGATCGTGGACCCGGTCCTGGCGCGCACGCAGCCGCGCCGCCTGGCCTCGGACGCGGGCTTCGACGCGCTGACGCACACCTTCGAGGCCTACGCCTCGGTGTACGCCAACGACTTCACCGACGCGATGGCCCTGCACGGCGCGAAGCTCGTGTGGGACAACCTCGACAACGCCGTGAACAGCGAGGACCCCGAGACCCGCAAGGCCGCGCAGGAGCGGATGCACAACGCCGCCACCATGGCCGGCATGGCCTTCGGCTCCGCGTTCCTGGGCATGTGCCACGCGATGGCCCACACCATCGGCGCCCTGTGCCACATCGCGCACGGACGCACCAACTCGATCCTGCTGCCCTACGTGATCCGGTACAACGCCGAGGTCCCCGAGGAACCCACCAGCTGGCCCAAGTACAGCGAGTACATCGCCGCCGAACGCTACCAGGACATCGCCCGCAACCTCGGCCTGGCATGCGACAGCCCCGAACACGCCGTCGAGGCACTGGCCGGCGCGGTCGAGGACTACCGCGACAACAGGCTCGGCATGGACCCCACCTTCCAGGCCGCCGGTGTGGACGAGGACTACTACTGGAGCGTCCTGGACCAGATCGGCATGCGCGCCTACGAGGACCAGTGCGCGCCCGCCAACCCCCGCATCCCCCAGATCGAGGACATGAAGGACATCGCCATCGCCGCATACTACGGCATCACCCCCCAGCAAGCCCACACCAAACGCGTCCAACGCCAAGGCACCAACGCCACAGAAGAAGCCTCACAACGCGACTGAATGAACGGATCTGAGTAACAGATAGAGCTGGGCCACGCGCGATTTTCACGTCGCGCGTGGCCCACGTATATGTACCGCGTATGCACATGGCGGTATCTGTGTTCGATGGGTGCGGTCTCGTCTTGATGATGGGCACTGCGGGGTGGCCCATAGGAGTGGACACACACGAAGGAAAGGCCGGGATAAGAAGGGAATCGAGGCGACACGCCCGGATTCCTCCAGGCCCCGGGTGTGCTTTAATAGAGAAGTTGCCTGTTTTGGGCTCGCACTTTGTAATTAAAAAAGCGAGCGTGGCACAAGGAACGCCCACCGGTGCTCCTTGTTTGGCTGCGCATTGATGTGGTCGGTTTAAGGGATATGTCCCGGATAACCGCCTTGCGTCGGTGCCCTCTAGGAACAGGCTGGTAAACAGTATCTAAATCGCTAGGAAAGGGCGGACGGCAATGGCGGGACAGAAAATCCGCATCAGGCTTAAGTCCTATGACCATGAGGTCATCGACCAGTCGGCGAAGAAAATCGTCGAAACGGTGACGAACGCGGGAGCAACTGTTGTTGGCCCGGTTCCTCTGCCGACGGAGAAGAACGTGTTCTGTGTTATCCGTTCTCCCCATAAATACAAGGATTCCCGCGAGCATTTTGAGATGCGCACACATAAGCGTCTCATTGATATCGTCGATCCCACACCTAAGGCTGTGGATTCATTGATGCATATCGATTTGCCTGCGGACGTCAACATCGAAATCAAGCTGTAGGGGGGAGGGAACCATCATGACTTCACAGAAGACGGAACGCACCGCGCTGCTCGGCAAGAAGCTGGGCATGTCGCAGGTCTGGGACGAGAATGGTTTCTTTGTCCCCGTGACGCTGGTGGATGTGTCCACCAACGTTGTCACCGCGGTGAAAACCGAGGAGACTGACGGATACCAGGCGGTGCAGATCGGCTATGGCCAGATCGACCCCACCAAGGTGACCAAGCCTCTTGCAGGTCATTTCGCCAAGGCCGGTGTCACACCTCGTCGTCATCTTGTCGAGGTTCGCACCACCGCAACGGATTCCTTCCAGCCAGGTCAGGAACTGACCGTCGAGCTGCTCCCCGAGGGAACAGAAGTTGACGTCACAGGCACCACCAAGGGCAAGGGCTTCGCAGGAACCATCAAGCGCTGGGGCTTCAAGTCCTATCGCCGCACACACGGTTCGCACAAAAACGAGCGTCGTCCCGGTTCAGTCGGGGCATGCGCAACGCCAGGTCGCATTCTTAAGGGAAAGCGTATGGCAGGTCGTATGGGTAATGACACCGCGACAGTGCAGAACCTCGTCATCGTTTCGGCTGATGCCGAGAACGGCGTGCTCGCTATCAAGGGCGCTGTCCCAGGGCCACAAGGTAGCATCGTGATCGTCCGTTCAGCAGTGAAGGGAGCCTGATCATCATGGCAAACAAGACTGAGAACGTCACAGTTCTGAACGTCACGGATGCGAAGGGCGCTTCCGCCGGCTCGGTGGATGTACCTGGAGAGATCTTCGGTATCGCTGCTGAGGATATTCAGGCTCATGTGCCGCTGGTGCATCAGGTAGTCGTGGCTCAGCTGGCCGCTGCCCGACAGGGCACCCACGCTGTGCGCACCCGCTCCACCATTTCAGGTGGCGGCAGGAAGCCATGGAAGCAGAAGGGCACCGGTCGTGCTCGTCAGGGTTCCATTCGCTCTCCTCAGTGGGCAGGCGGTGCAGTCGTGCACGGACCGCAGCCTCGTGACTACAGCCAGAGGACCCCGAAGAAGATGAAGGCCGCGGCTCTGCGTTATGTGATCTCGGATCGCGCCAACGCCGGTCGTGTGCATGTCGTCGATTTCGGAATCACCGATAAGCCTTCAACCAAGACAGCCAACGCCGTCCTGCTGCAGGCTGCCGAGAACCGTTTCGCAACCGTTGTCCTTTCACGCGAGAACGTGAACGAGTGGCTTTCCGTAAGGAACATCCCCACCGTGCACGTCATTTTCGCCGATCAGCTCAACACGTATGACGTGGTGACAGCCGAGGATCTCGTTTTCACCAAGGAAGGCCTTGAGGCTTTCGTTGAGGCGAAGACCGGTTCCAAGACCGAATCCGCTAAGGAGGCCTGATTTCAATGTCAGCTATCCACAAGCCATCGCACGATGTCATCATCAAGCCAGTCGTTTCTGAGAAGAGCTACGCAAATTCCGACCGCGGTCAATACACCTTCCTGGTGGTCCCAACTGCGAACAAGGTTCAGATCAAGCAGGCGATTGAGCAGATCTTCAATGTCAAGGTGACGAATGTCAACACCCTCAACCGCGCAGGCAAACGCCAGCGCACCCGCACCGGTTTCGGCCAGCGTGTTTCCCAGAAGCGCGCCATCGTCACCGTTGCCAAGGGTCAGACCATCGACATCTTCGGCAACTGAAGGCTAGCCGAGAAAGTTAGGAAGAACTAGATTATGGCTATCCGCACATACAAGCCGACGACCGCCGGTCGTCGCAACGCCTCGGTCTCGGATTTCGCTGAGATCACGCGTTCAACGCCTGAGAAGTCCTTGTTGAGGAAGCTCAGCAAGACCGGTGGGCGCAATTCATACGGACGCATCACCAGCCGCCATCGCGGTGGTGGTCATAAGCGCCAGTACCGTCTCATCGATTTCAAGCGTTGGGACAAGGACGGCGTGCCAGCAACGGTCGCGCATATCGAGTATGACCCGAACCGTTCCGCACGTATCGCACTGCTGCACTTCGCCGATGGCGAGAAGCGTTACATCGTCGCACCTGAAGGAATTCATCAGGGCGATCGCATCGAGACCGGTGCCGAGGCTGATATCAAGCCAGGCAACAATCTCCCGCTTCGCAACATCCCTACAGGTACCGTCATCCATGCGATTGAGCTTCGTCCACTTGGTGGCGCGAAGATCGCCCGCTCTGCCGGCGCTGCCGTGCAGCTGGTGGCAAAGGATGGTGCGTTCGCGCAGCTCCGTATGCCTTCAGGCGAGATCAGGAACGTCGATGCCCGTTGCCGCGCAACGGTGGGTGAGGTCGGCAACTCCGATCACGCCAACCTGCAGCTTGGTAAGGCAGGACGCGCTCGTTGGGTTGGCAAGCGTCCGATCACCCGTGGTGAGTCCATGAACCCTGTTGACCATCCACATGGTGGCCGTACCCGCGGTGGCAAGCCGCCGGTGTCTCCTTGGGGCAAGGGCGAGGTTCGTACTCGTCATCCAAAGAAGGCTTCGAACAAGATGATTGTTCGTCGTCGTCCCAATGGCAAGAACCGCAAGTAAGGGAGTTTCGAAAAGATGACTCGTAGCATCAAGAAGGGCCCATTCGTTGACGCCCACTTGCAGAAGAAAGTCGACGATCAGAACGAGAAGGGCACGAAGAATGTCATCAAGACATGGTCGCGCCGTTCGATGATCACACCTGACTTCATTGGGCACACCTTCGCTGTCCATGATGGCCGTAAGCACGTCCCGGTGTTCGTCACCGAGTCGATGGTTGGCCACAAGCTCGGGGAGTTCGCTCCAACACGTACCTTCAAGGGGCACGTGAAGGATGACAAGAAAGCACGCCGCTGAGGCGAGGAAGAGTAGAGACACATGGAAGCTAAAGCTATCGCTCGTCACGTACGCGTGACGCCGCGCAAGGCTCGCCGCGTCGTCAACCTCATCCGAGGCAAGCAGGCGACCGAGGCGGTAACCGTTCTCAAGTTCGCTCCTCAGGATGCGGCGGTTCCGGTTCGCAAGGTTCTGGAAAGTGCAATCGCAAATGCCCGCGTCAAAGCGGACAAGGCGAATGAGCCTTTCCGCGAGAACGACCTTGTGATCAAGGAAACGTATGTGGATGAGGGCGTGACTCTCAAGCGTTTCAGGGCTCGCGCCCAGGGACGTGCGGCGCGTATCAACAAGCGCACCAGCCACATCACAGTCATTGTCGCCGATAAGGAAGGAGCCCGATAATGGGACAGAAGATTAACCCCTTAGGGTACCGCCTCGGCATCACCGAGGATCACCGCAGCAAGTGGTTCTCAGATTCCAACAAGTCAGGTGAGCGTTACCGCGACTTCGTGCTTGAAGATGACAAGATCCGCAAGATCATGAACAAGGATCTTGAGCGTGCAGGCGTGTCCCGCATCGTCATCGAGCGCACGAGGGATCGCGTGCGTGTGGACATCCACACGGCGCGTCCAGGTATTGTGATCGGTCGTCGTGGTGCTGAAGCAGAGCGTGTGCGTGCCAAGCTGGAGAAGCTGACGGGCAAGCAGGTTCAGCTCAACATCTTCGAAGTGAAGAACGCCACCATCGACGCCCAGTTGGTTGCCCAGGGAATCGCCGAGCAGCTGACCAATCGTGTGACCTTCCGTCGCGCGATGCGTAAGGCTCAGCAGGATGCCATGCGCGCAGGCGCCAAGGGTATTCGTATCAAGCTCGCAGGCCGTCTTGGTGGAGCGGAAATGAGCCGTTCGGAGTTCTACCGTGAGGGACGCGTTCCTCTGCAGACTCTCCGTGCACTCATTGATTACGGCTTCTTCGAAGCACGTACCACTTACGGACGCATCGGTGTCAAGGTCTGGATCTACAAGGGCGACATGACCGAGCGCGAGTTCGAAGAGCAGCAGGCCCAGCAGGGCAGCCGTCAGGGCCGTCGTGGCTCCGATCGCAGGCCACGCAGAGGCTCCCGCCCAGAGGGTCAGTCTCAGCAGACCGCACCTGCCCAGGGTTCACCAAGCAAGAGCGCACCGGTCGCTGCCGAGTCGGCACCTGCCGCAACGGAAGTAAAGGAGTGAGCGGATGCTTATCCCAAAGAGGACTAAATACCGCAAGCAGCATCGTCCTACACGTAGGGGCATGTCAAAGGGCGGAACCGAAATCGCTTTCGGCGATTACGGCATCCAGGCTCTCGCACCTGCATATGTGACGAACCGTCAGATCGAGGCAGCTCGTATCGCCATGACCCGCTACATCAAGCGTGGCGGTCGTGTGTGGATCACGATCTTCCCTGATCGTCCGTTGACCAAGCACGCACTCGGCGCCCGAATGGGTTCCGGTAAGGGTGCTCCTGAGTTTTGGGTGGCCAACATTCACCCGGGACGCGTAATGTTCGAGATCGGTGGCGTCACCGATGATGTAGCTCGTGAGGCTCTGCGTCGTGCAATCGACAAGCTCCCCATGAAGTGCAGGATTATCGCTCGTGAAGGCGGTGACATCTGATGTCAGTCGGAACAGCAGAATACACAATCAAGAATCTTGGCGAGAAGACCAACGTGGAGATTGAGGACTTCCTGAAGAAGTCCAAGGAGGAGCTGTTCAACCTCCGTTTCCAGTCGGCCACCAGTCAGCTCGACAACTCTGCACGCCTCAAGGCAGTGAAGCGCGATATCGCCAGGATGTACACCATCCTGCGCGAGCGCGAGCTGGGCATCAGCCCGGAGCCGGAAGCAGCCGCAGAGTCCAAAACCAGCGAAGCTGAGGAGAAGTAAGCATGGCTGAGAAGCAAGAGCGCAACTTCCGCAAGGTTCGTCGCGGATACGTCGTGTCCGAAAAAGCGGACAAGACGGTCACGGTAGAACTCGAGCAGCGTTCGACCCACCCCCTGTACGGCAAGGTGGTTCGTTCGAATCGCACGGTCAAGGTCCATGACGAGCAGAACGCGGCGCATGTTGGCGACCTCGTGAGTATCATGGAGACTCGGCCCCTGAGCAAGACCAAGCGTTGGCGCCTCGAATCCATTGTGGAGCGCGCCAAGTAAACAAGTTCGGCAAGGCTCCGCACACACCCGGATGGTGCGCGTTTGAATCCCGTTGGGAGGATTGCGCACCATCCGAGTGTGTGGGGAGAACCAGCTCGGCTAAGGAGAATCAATGATTCAGCAGGAATCGCGGCTTCATGTCGCCGACAACACGGGTGCCAAGGAGATCTTGGCTATCCGAGTGCTCGGCGGATCGAAGCGTCGCTATGCCGGCATTGGCGATGTCATCGTCGCCTCCGTCAAGGATGCCATCCCCGGCGGGTCGGTCAAGAAGGGCGAGGTCGTCAAGGCCGTCATCGTCCGTACAGTAAAGGAACACCGTCGCACTGACGGCTCCTACATCAAGTTCGACGAGAATGCGGCTGTCATCCTGGGCTCCGGTCGTGAGCCAAAGGGCACTCGTATTTTCGGACCGGTCGGTCGTGAACTGCGCGACAAGCGCTTCATGAAGATCGTGTCTCTCGCACCGGAGGTGATCTGAGATGGTAGCCAAGATCAAGACAGGCGATCAGGTCAAGGTCATTCGCGGCAAGGATCGCGGCAAGGAAGGCAAGGTTTCCCGTGTGCTTTCCAATGACCGTCTGATCGTCGAGGGCGTCCAGATCGTCAAGAAGCACGTGCGTGCAACCCAGCAGGGTGAGCAGGCGGGAATCGTCTCTGTGGAGGCTCCGATTCACCGCTCGAACGTGATGGTCGTCGATCCCGAGACGAAGGCACCTACCCGCGTGGGTGTTGTCGTGAAGGAAGAAGCGCGTGACGGCAAGGTCAAGACCGTGCGTGTGCGCGTCGCAAAGAAATCAGGCAAGGAGCTGGCAGATGAGTGATACCACTGTTGAAACAAGCACAGTAGAAACACCTGCTCTCCCACGCTTGAAGCAGCAATACAACGAGCAGATCGTGGCCGAGCTGGAGAAGGAATTCTCCTACTCGAACCCGATGCAGGTTGCCCGCATCCAGAAGGTTGTTGTCTCAATGGGCGTCGGTGCCGCAGCGCGCGACTCCAAGCTCATCGAGGGAGCCATCAAGGATCTCACCAAGATCACCGGCCAGAAGCCGAAGGTCACGAAGGCCAAGAAGTCCGTCGCACAGTTCCATCTGCGCGAAGGCCAGGCCATCGGTGCCTATGTGACGCTTCGCGGCGATCGCATGTGGGAGTTCCTCGATCGTCTGCTGTCCCTGGCTCTGCCTCGTATCCGTGATTTCCGCGGTATCGACGCGAAGCAGTTCGACGGCAATGGCAACTACAACTTCGGTCTTACGGAACAGTCGATGTTCCACGAGATCGACCCTGATGAGATTGATCACCAGCGCGGTATGGATATTACCGTGGTGACCAGCACCAAGGATGACCAGGAAGCTCGCGTGCTGTTGAAGCACCTCGGCTTCCCTTTCAAGGAGAACTGATATGGCGAAAACCGCTCTGAAGAACAAAGCGGCCGCAAAGCCGAAGTTCAAGGTACGTGGCTACACGCGCTGCGAGGTCTGCGGTCGTCCTCATTCCGTATACCGCAAGTTCGGTTTGTGCCGCGTCTGCCTTCGTGAGAAGGCCCACCGTGGCGAACTGCCCGGAGTTACGAAGTCCAGTTGGTAAAGATCGACGCTGAAGGTCCGCGGTTCAAGCACTGATTCCAGTGTGAGAGCGGCGGAAACCACCGCGAGGAAGGGCACAAGCCCACATGACAATGACAGATCCTATCGCAGACATGCTGACGCGTCTGCGTAATGCGAGTGCGGCAAAACACGAGACCGTGGATATGCCGTATTCCAAATTCAAAGCGAATATCGCTCAGATTCTGAAGCGTGAAGGCTTTATCGCTGACTTCTCCTCGAAAGAGGCGAAGGTCGGTCAGACTCTTGAGGTAGCACTCAAGTACGGAGCACACGGAGAACAGAGCATTCAGGGCATCAAGCGTGTCTCGAAGCCTGGCCTGCGCCGCTACGCCAAGTCTGATTCGCTCCCCATGCCACTTGGGGGCCTCGGTATCGCCATAATCTCGACCAGCTCGGGATTGCTAACCCAAAAAGAGTGCCTCGACCGGGGCATTGGCGGCGAAATCGTCGCCTACGTGTGGTGAGAAAGGAGAGCTGAAACATGGCATCGCATATTGGTAAGCTCCCTGTCGCCATTCCAGCGGGTGTGGACGTCGCAATCGACGAAGGCACCTTCTCGGCCAAGGGACCAAAGGGTACAGATTCATATGTTCTCCCTGAGGGCATCACCGGAAAGATCGAGGATGGGCACATCATCCTGACACCGGTCGATGATCTCAGGCCAACCCGTGCACGTCACGGTCTGAGCCGTTCGATCATCGCATCGATGGTTCAGGGTGTGCATGAGGGCTTCTCGAAGCACCTGATGATCGTCGGCACCGGTTACCGCGTGGTTGCGAAGGGAAAGGGCCTCGAGTTCTTCCTCGGTTACTCGCACACCATCACCGTGAACCCTCCAGAGGGCATCAGCTTCGAACTCCCGAACGCGAACGAAGTGATCGTCCGTGGAACGGACAAGCAGGCTGTTGGCCAGGTGGCCGCGAACATCCGCAAGCTTCGCGCTCCTGAACCTTATAAGGGCAAGGGCATCAAGTACGCGGACGAACGCATCGTGCGCAAGGCCGGAAAGGCTGGTAAGTAAGCATGACAGTCCGAATTTTGGGCAAGGGAAAGAACGTAGCTCGTCTGCGTCGTCACGCTCGCCTACGCAAGCACGTCATCGGCACCGCCGAGCGTCCACGTCTGGTCGTCACCCGCACGAACCGCAATGTCATCGCGCAGATCGTCGATGACAGCAGGGGAGTGACCCTGGTGAGCGAATCAACATTGACTGCATCGTTCTCCGATTTCAAGGGGACTAAGGCAGAGGCAGCCAAGAAGGTTGGCGAGCTGGTAGCTAAGAAGGCTCAGGATGCAGGCATCTCTGCCGTCGTGTTTGATCGCGGTGGCAACAAGTATCACGGTCGTGTCGCAGCGGTTGCTGACGGCGCACGTGAGGGAGGTTTGGCACTGTGAGCGAGAACCAGAACAATAAGGAAACTCAGGTGGCTGCAGAATCACAGAACACCCAGAGCGCAACGGACAACCGCAACGACGACCGCAAGGGCGGACGTCGCGGTGGCCGTGGTGAGGGTCGTCGTGGCGAGCGTCGTGGCCGCAATGGTCGTGACGAGAACCGTGACGAGCTTCTTGACCGCGTCGTAACCATCAACCGCGTGGCCAAGGTCCACAAGGGTGGTCGTACCTTCAGCTTCGCAGCCCTTGTGGTTGTGGGCGACGGCAACGGCACCGTGGGTGTTGGCTATGGCAAGTCACGCGAGGTTCCTGCGGCTATCGCCAAGGGCCAGCTTGACGCCAAGAAGAACATGTTCACCGTTCCGCGCATCCGTGGCACCGTCACCCACCCGGTGATCGGCCATGATGCAGCGGGTACCGTGCTGCTTCGTCCTGCCGCACCGGGAACCGGTGTTATCGCCGGTGGCCCTGTGCGCGCAGTACTCGAGTGCGCAGGTATCAGCGACATCCTGAGCAAGTCCATGGGATCGGCAACCGCCATCAACATGGTGCGAGCCACCGTGGCGGCACTCAAGCAGCTCGAAGAGCCGGAAGAGATCGCGGCACGCCGTGGTCTGTCCTTGGAAGAGGTCGCTCCGGACTCCATGCTCCGTGCACGCGCCGAAGGTATCGCCGAAGCCCGCAAGGCTCGTGAAGAAGCCAAGGCCAAGGCAGCCACCGACCAGAAGGAAGGTGAGTGATGGCGAAGCAGATCAAGATCACACTGACCAAGGGATTGGTGAATTCCAACATCAAGCAGCGGGAGAACGTTCGTTCCCTCGGACTGCACAAGATCGGCCAGAGCGTGACTCGTGAGGACACCGCTGTTTACCGCGGTATGGTGAACAAGGTTCGTCATCTGGTCACAGTCGAGGAGGTTGACTGATCATGGCTACCAACACTGAAGAGAACAAGGTCGAGATCCTGCAGATGCACGATCTTCGTCCGGCGCCGGGTGCCAAGAAGGATCGCATCCGAGTCGGCCGTGGTGAAGGTTCGAAGGGTAAGACCTCAGGACGTGGAACCAAGGGCACCAAGGCCCGTTACCAGGTTCGTCCAGGCTTCGAAGGTGGACAGCTGCCGCTGTACATGCGCCTTCCGAAGCTGCGTGGTTTCAAGAACCCGTTCAAGAAGCAGTTCCAGGTCGTGAACCTGGCTGCGCTGAGCGAGCTGTTCCCCAAGGGTGGCGATGTCGATGTTGAGGCATTGGTCTCCAAGGGCGCGGTTCGTGGTGGTTACGCCGTCAAGGTGCTCGGTCAGGGCGAAGTCTCTGCACCCTTCACCCTCAAGGGCGTAAAGGCCTCGGCTTCGGCCAAGGCCAAGATCGAAGCCGCAGGAGGCTCGATCTCCGAGGACTGAAGTTGATGTCCCAAGGGGATGAGCACCGTAATGCCACAATGACCTTCCCCATATTCGGGGAGGGTCATTGTCGTATATGTGTGTCATTCGGTACCGATTCGGCTAGACTCATATTCTAGTGTGTCGGCATAACCACTGCATCGATCGAAGTAGTGCTGATCAGAACAGTGTCATGCTTTGGATGTTTACAGGGAGGAAACCCAGGTGCGGACCTTAATCCAGGCCTTCAAGACCAAAGAGCTCAGAAACAAGATTCTGTTTGCCTTTGGCATCATCATCATCTATCGCATAGGCTCGTTCATTCCTACTCCGGGAGTGGATTACAAAGTGGTGCAGGACTGCATCACCTCGGCGAGCAGCGAAGACTTCATCGGACTGGTGAACCTCTTCTCTGGCGGCGCTCTGCTGCAGCTTTCGATCTTCGCATTGGGCATCATGCCCTATATCACCGCGTCAATCGTGGTGCAGCTGCTGCGTGTGGTCATTCCTCGTTTCGAGGCCCTCCACAAAGAGGGGCAGTCGGGCGAGGCGAAGCTTACGCAGTACACGCGTTACCTCACCATAGGCCTGGCTGTGCTGCAGTCCACGACCATTCTGGTGACGGCCCGTTCCGGTGCGCTCTTCAACTACGCATGCAGCGGCCAGGTGATTCCCGACAGCTCGGTGTGGAACCTTATCGTCATGGTCCTCATCATGACCGGCGGCACCGGCCTGATCATGTGGATGGCGGAGCTCGTAACCGATAAAGGCATCGGTAACGGCATGTCAGTCCTCATCTTCATGTCCATCTGCTCGGGCTTCCTGCCTCAGTTGTGGGAGATCGGCTGGGGAACGAACGGCACCAACGGCAATTGGCAGAAGTTCGGCATCGTCACCGCCGTCCTCATCGTCATTCTGGTCTTCGTGGTCTTCGTCGAGCTTTCTCAGCGTCGTATCCCGGTGCAGTACACACGCCGCATGATCGGCCGCAAAATGTATGGCGGCTCTTCAACCTATCTGCCGCTCAAAATCAACATGTCCGGCGTGATTCCCCCCATCTTCGCCTCTTCGATTCTGGCGATCCCGACGCTTATCGCACAGTTCGGCAATACCGATCAGAGCTGGGTGACCTGGATCAACAACAACCTGGCCAGCACCACTTCAGTCTGGTACATCGGTCTCTATTCTCTGATGATCGTGTTCTTCTGCTTCTTCTACACCTCGATCACCTTCAACCCTGATGAGACCGCGGATAACATGAAGCAGTACGGCGGCTTCATCCCGGGGATCAGGGCCGGCCGTGCGACAAGCCAGTATCTCACCTATGTGATGAACCGTCTGAATACGGTCGGAGCCGTGTACCTGCTCTTCGTGGCGCTGATCCCCACCGTGCTGATCATGGTGATGAGCATCAGCAGCAAGCTGCCTTTCGGTGGCACCACGATCCTCATCATCGCGGGCGTCGGCTTGGATACCTTGCGTCAGGCGCGGGCCCAGACCGAACAGTTCCAATATGCCGGCTTCCTTTTCGAGGACAACGATCACAAGAACTAGGTAGCATCCCATTTCACCGTGTGCACATTCCTGATTTCAACATCCGGAGTGTGCACATTCCAATATCAAGAAGCAAGAGCGTGCATCTCAGCACCTATGGAGAGCGCAATCCGGCATGCCGCGTATGAATGCGCATGCGTTCTGGATATCGCACGGTGCACGCAGCCACAACCGCAGCAAAGGATCACACAATGAGACTGTTAATCATGGGACCGCAAGGAGTCGGCAAGGGCACACAGGCGGAGCTGTTGGCCAAGCATTACGGTATCCCGGCCATTTCCACCGGTGACATCTTCCGTTACAACCTGAAGAACAACACCCCGCTCGGCCAGGAGGCGAAGGGCTTCATGAATCAGGGACTGCTCGTCCCCGATGAACTGACGAACAAGATCGTGAAGGATCGTCTGGCGATGGATGACGTCGCCAAGGGTTGGATCCTTGATGGATACCCGCGTAATGCGGCCCAGGTTGAAGCTCTCGATACCATGCTCGAAGAGCTCGGCACCCCTCTGGATGCCGCGGTCGCTTTGACCGCCGACCGAAGCGTGCTGATGGAGCGTATGACGAAGCGCGCGGAAATCGAAGGCCGTGCCGACGACACCCCTGAGGCCATCGAGAAACGCCTCGATGTATACGAGCATGAGACCGCACCGATCCTGGACATCTACCGCGATCGGAGCAAGCTCGTCGAGGTCGACGGTGTGGGCGAAATATCGGATATTTCAGCTGCCATCATCGCTCGACTCTAAGGATCCCGCGCCGCTCGGCCTGTGAGTCATCCCGGCATGACCACAGCGAGGGCAGGGAGTCGAAAGACGAAGCCAGGAAATCCTGGCACCACATGATCACTGCTTCAACAGGACGGATAATCACGCTTTGGCGTCGAGAGTTCCGGTTCCGTTGAAGCAGTTGTCATATCTGCAACGACGGGCCACCCAAAGATGCGGACCCGTCGCGCCTGAACACAGCCTCTGGCAGCATCATCGGTATGCAATGCGGCATGCCATCCAGAGAGCACGGTTGATACCGTCGTGGCCGATGTGCCGCGGCATTCCCGGAGCGCCATGTCTGCGTCTCCATACGGGCGCCATCGACTCCAGGCCACAATCACATGAACGATACGTTTCGTCCGAGAATTGACACTATGTATAACTACGGATATTCTGTAAAAAGTGTTGACGTGTCAATAATTGCGATACGTGCCTCACGGGGTGTGATGGGCATCCGGCTCTTTGCTTAGGGGGTTCGGTTTGCGCTTCACCGGATCCGCGGCATCGGTACCTCAATGCGAGGAGCGGAAGCTGCTCATCCAGTGGAGGACGGCACAAGAAAAGGATGACGTGCGTGCGGCTTCTAGATGCATGGGACTAATCCGTTTCGTGAATAGTTACGTTCAACAGAGCAGGAGAAGTAATCATGAACACGAAATTACGTGTGAAGAGACTGGCGGGCTTGGTGGCCGCAGCCTCTGTCACGCTGGCGGGATTCGGTCTCGTCAGTACTGCGCAAGCAGCTACTAACGATGCCACCATCACCGTCAACGTTACGCAGGCAGGCGAAACAGGCGCCACCTACACCGCATATCTCATCGGTGAGTATGAGAACAAGGTGTTCACTGCGGCAGGGAAGATCGATTCCATCGGTATCGCCGCCAATACCGGTTCAGGTGTGAATGACGATATCAAGGACGCGGCAATAGCCGCTGGCGCGCCAGCCGCCACCATCGACGCTGCGAAACCTGCTGGCTGGGTTGCGGCCAACTGGTTGGGATACACCACCACTCCGATTTCGGACGATACGATTTCCGCGGTTTCACCGTATGCGGGCAAGCTCCAGGTCTTCGCACAGCAGCTGGCCGGGACGGCTAACTTCACGACCAACACCACGGCCATCGTGCCCGGTGTCAAATCAGGCGATCCTGTCCCAGCCGGCGGTACGATCACCTTCTCGAATCTGGACGAAGGTCTGTACCTGATCGTCGATTCCTCCCCATCAAGCTCAGCGGCGCACTCCCTGCCGATCATCGTAGGCACGAAGGCATGGAACCCCGCAGGCAGCGGCAGCTTCGTGGACTTCGCCGACGGTGGAACAGGTGTGAAGCCGGAACTGGGTGTGGCCCAGCTGAAGAACGACGCGACCTATGTGGGTAAGACCATCGTCGGCAACGGCACCGGTTTCAACATCGGTGACGAGGTCGAATATGAGGTGACCTTCACCGTTCCCACGATTCCTGCAGGAAAGATCAACTGGTCGACCACGATCACGGATACCTTCCCGACGGCCTTGGATCTTCCGGCCGTGACCGACGTGGAGATCTACGCCGGTGCGGATACCACCAACATCGCGAGCAAGCTGCCGGCGGGCTCAATCTCCAAGGCAGGACAGATCCTCACAATCACCAATCTTGAGAATCTCTTTGCCGCTCAGACCGCAGCCGGAGGCACCGAGTGGGAGAACGTGGCAACCGTTCCCACCACCACGATCCCCGTGCCGGCAGGCACCATCATCCGCATCCGTTACAAGGCGGTCATCAATGACCAGGCCGAAGCGGTGTACGCGGTTGATACCCTGACCAATCTTCCTGCCAACACCAACTCGGTGAAGTACACGAACCCGGATCACACCGAAGCGCACGACAGCGAAGATGACGCAACCGCATACACCTTCGGCATCGACTTGGAGAAGGTCGATAAGGCTGACCCCGCGACGAAGCTCCCCAATGCAAGCTTCACCGTGGCCAGGGCCAGCGCCCCGTCCGTGCCCCTGACGTTCACCGAGACCAGTGCGAACAGCGGTGTGTATCGATATGATCCCGCAGGTTCGACGGTTATCGTCTCGAGGACCGCCGGTTCCTTCAAGATCTACGGTATCGCATCCGGAGAGTATATCTTCACCGAGACCTCGGCGCCGACCGATTTCTATGCGGTCTCGCCGTTCAAGGTCACCATCTCGGCGACATTCGCGTTGAACACCCAGACCGTGTCTTCGGTGGACTACGTGCTTGATAGTTCAACGGATACCTGGCTGACCAACGGTGATAAGACCGTCACCGTCGGTGATACGAAGAAGACCCTGGCCAACTTGCCTTACACGGGTGGCATTGGCATCGCGCTCTTCCTGATCATCGGTGCAGCCGTCACCATCATCGGTGTCCGCGCACACCGCCAGAGCGCCAAGGCTGAAACCGCAGCCTCGGCAGTCTGATAGCGAGAGCTGTTGGATCTCCGGCAATGACAAGAAAGAAGCCCTCTCTCTCGCGTCCTTCGAGGCGTGGGGGAGGGCTTCCCCAATACCGTGATGCGGCATTCCCCCGCCATCGCATCATCCGGCATGTGCTTGTCGTCCATCCCCTCGGTGCGGGCGCGGTCGAGGGTCTCAGAACCATTCTCGGTTTTCATGGCTTCGTGCCCAGGATGACGAAGAACTCCCCGATCCCCATACCCAAGCCCATAGCTGCGTAACCCGTCCAGAGAAGGTGTCTGAATATGTCAGTCAATACACGCATGAATGACGGTTCTGCCATGGACCATCATGTTTTCGGCAGCATCGTCGCTGCACTGCTGGCGGTGCTGATGTGCGCAGGCGTCACATTCACAGCTGATGCCGCACCGACGCCTCCGGACATCAGTGATACCGAGCCACGGATCATCGTTACCGGGGATGTCACTCGTGGTCATACCTTCCGGGCATACAAAATCGCCAATTATGTGGACATCACCCAAGTGGGCGGCAAGCCGGTCAGCCTGAAGCTGGAAACGGTGAATAGCGGCGTCAACATATCCAGCAACACCCTTTCGGACGGCACCGTGGTCGGTGGCGGCGCCACACCCCTCAACTTCAAACAAACCCTGGCGCTGGAAATCGTCGCCATTGAGCGCATGCTGAGCGGTAGCGCCCCAACACCCGATGCGGCCGGACTGATCATGGGCACGGACCCCTTGCAATGGGCCGCCGAGCAATGGCAGTATCCGGTCACCGAAAGCGATACCGATCCCTGGTTGAATACGAACACGCAGACAACGGGTCCCTTCAGGATTCTGGCCGACTGGCTCGAAGATGAGCTGGGTGCCTCGGAGAGCAATGATTGCGTGCCGGGAATGGACCCGTCCTGCTTCGGTCTCTTTTATGATCAGGAGACAGGCATCGAGTATGCCGATGGCAAGTCGAGAGCCGTCTTCGACCTTGACGATGCCACCGATGACGAAATAGGATTTGTGCTCCCCACCAATCCTGATGCCTTTGGCGCCGGGCTGTATATTCTGATGCATCCGCATCCGCAAAGCCAGTTCGGCACGCCTCTGGATGGGACGCATCCTCCTGCGATGGTTCTTGGCACAAGGATCCCGATATCTACCGGGAGCATCTCATATTATGACTTGTACAATCCCTCCGGAACCGAAGTGCTCCATCGGCTCGGTGTACTCAACGTCAAAGGGGATGCCGTAACCGTCACCCTGGATATCAACGATGCGTGGAAGCGGAATCATCCCTCCTACGCCATGAACAACGAAGTGCCCTATATCATCAGAACCAATATTCCGCATTTCGACAATTTCCTACGTGACTCAGGACACGGCGCGTACGAAGGAGGGCGAGCCTCCGGCGCCGCGCTCGCGGATGGCACGCCCATCCAGAACGGATTCGGCCACCAGGCTGCGGGTGCGCAGCATTGGACTTCCGCCAGCAGTACGAAGCCCGCCAATCCCGCCGCAGCGCGTCGGGCAGCCGCCCTTGCCGAGCAAGGAGTGGTCGATTCGGCTCTGATGCGTGGTGCCGCTTCTTCGTCGGTGCGAGGGGTGGCGGATACGACAAGGAATCCGGTCCGCTTCGATATCTCCCTGGACTATTCCGGCAGGGGTCTATCGGATGTCGACGCCCGGACGATGAAGGTGACGGTGGGCTCAACGGTGCTGAACTACCAGAACAGCTGCGTCCTCGATACAGCGAACACGTCAACGCCCTGCTTCGGCTTCGTGCAGTCCGCATCGAATGCCCAAGGTGAGCGGTACTTCGTCGTCCAGATACCCAACTGGGTGCTGCGCGGGAATGGCGGCAAAGCCGTGACCGTCGAATACACGCAGCGCATTCTTTTCGACGCCGCTTCGGATAATGCCAGCATCGCCACCAAGGAGCAGACCGTGGCTACGGTGGAATTCTCCAACAACTCGTATATGCACGATTACACGGAGTTCCTCGATGCGGATATGTTTACAAGAATCATTTCTTTGCGGACAGCGGTCTTTACCTTTCCACTGATCATCACGAAAATCGATTCGCGGAGCAACACGAGCTTGCGGGGCGCACAATTCAGCATTCTCACTGGCGGGGTTGCCCAGTGTTTCGCACTGCGTGCCGGTGTCTATCATCGCAGCGGTAATGCGCCCTGCGCGCAGGGTGAAGGACAGTTGCTCACCAGCGATGCTTCCGGCAGGGTGCGGGTGAAGGGCTTGGAGGCGCAGATCGAGTATCGGGTCAAGGAGATCAGACAGCCGAATGGCTATGATTCGGGAAACATCGGGATGATCAACTTCCCCATGCGTATCGTCCCCCGGTACAGCAGCGACACGAGGCCGACGGAAGTATTGGCGACGGAATACCTCTATGCCAACGCCAGTTACCTGCAACCCGCTTCGCTCCCCGCCTATCTGCGCCCGGCCACCAACGAATGGGTGAATGACGTGGATCATGTGAGGCACACCTTCTACGCCCACGAGATCGACGTATTGAATGGCAAAACATCGCAGGATGTCGACGCCATCGCTCCTTTCCCATGGGGCGTGCTGGCCAGAACAGGTGCGGGCATGCTGCTTCTCGCGTTGCTGGCTGCTTTGGCCTTGCTGATCGGTGTGCTCCTGAAACGCCGCAGGTCGCGTGAAGAGGGAGATCGGCAGGGTGGCCAGGCGGACGACCTGATGGGCACGGCGATGGGCGCGTGCCGCTTGCTCAAGCATGACGGCGATCCCGGGGCGACCGCGCCGGCGGATCCAATGCCGTCGAATGACGGCAAGTGAATATATCGGCTGCGGTGGCGTCCGGGGAAGCCGCCGCAGCCGGTCGTGAACGAGGATGGCAAGGCGCTGAGGGGGGAGACATGTCGATATCGATCAGCACAGCGGGAAGCGGTAATGCCGAACTCGGCGCAAGCGACATCGAGGCGGGAAGCGGTGTCGGCGATGCCGACAGAGTGACTACGCCCGATGATGGCCAAGACTCTCAGAGGTCCGCCGCAGTGGTGGAAGGGGTCAGTGAGGAGACGGCCGTAGAGGATCCCCATCGGCGTGGTTCGGGGGATGCTGAATCCCTGGCATTCGATGCCTTGATGGCCGATTCCTTGGCTCAGGCCTCCCGTGTGGCACAATTGCAATTCAAACTGCGGCGGAAGGCCTCCATATACCGTTTCGTGGCCTTTTTCGCGGTGATGTGCGGCTTGGCCATCGTGCTGTACCCGATGCTGTTCCAAACCTACAGCGCATACAAATTCGCGACGATCGCGGAGGAATCCAACCGAAAGGTCGCACAGTGGCCGTATCCCGAAGGGGAGGAGGCGCTGCAGCGGGCACGCGAATACAATATGAGGCTTGCCCAATCCGGTTCCCGCAATATTGGCGAATTGAATGATCCCTTTTCGGGCGCCGAGCACAGCAATGATGTCAGGCAGGCCCTGGGGCAGCTTGTCGGAGTCGCCGAAGCTCAGCATTCAAACGAAGGGAGCACATCCGAACAGGATGAGGAATACATGAAAACCCTGGATCAGGGCGGGGGCATCATCGGTTCCATCGAAGTACCCCAGATTTCCGTGAAACTTCCCGTGTATCACGGCACATCATCACAGACGCTGAACTCCGGTGCCGGTCATTTGTATGGCACGAGCTTCCCTGTTGACCAGCCGGGCTCACATACGGTTATCACCGCGCACCGAGGGCTGCCGACCGCCATGTTCTTCACCCGCCTTGGCGAGTTGAAGAAAGGCGACGAGATGTACGTGACCACCATGGGCAGAACCTTCGGATATATCGTGGATCGCATCCAGGTGATCGAGCCGACCGATTTCTCCGCAATGGACATCGTCGAGGGCGAGGAACGGTTGACGCTGATGACGTGCACACCATACGGCATCAATACGCATCGTCTGTTGGTATCTGGTCTGCGCGGAGACATTCCCCAGCCTGTTTCGCCCATTCCTGATGCCCGTCGCGACCTGCTGTGGATCCCTGTGTGCGGTGTCATCCTGCTGCTGGCCTCATTGCTGTGTGCCTTCATAGCACGTCGCCGGCGGCGGGCCATGCGCTTCATGCGTGCCCGCCATGCCTACTGGCTTCCCTGGTGGTAAAGGCTTTCGATCACGCTTCAAACTTGAGTCCAATGCACTCAAGTTTTCGCCACTGGTAAAAGTGGGGAAGCTGTGGCGACCATTGCTTATTGTGAGAAGTGAAAGGTACGGCAGGGACCCGAAAGAAGGGTCCCGGAAGCAGTCACGAAGCGGATCGGCGCGCCGAAAGGTGCAAGGTCCGGGACAGGATCCTGGATCTGGATTCGACCTGCAGCCAAGCTGCTTCTCCTCCTTGACGATGAAGGAGTATCGATTATGGCAATGTTTCCGGCTTTGATGAACGATTCTATTTTCAGTGATCTCTTTGATGATCCCTTCTTTGCGGGATGGCGTGGGTCACGCGGCAACAATGCCGCGAAAGCCGAAGGCTCGTCGTTGATGCCGATCATGGGATCGGAACTGATGAGCACCGATGTCAAGGATAACGGTGATTCCTACGATGTGGATATTGATATGCCCGGCTTCGACAAGGACAACATCAAGATCCAACTCGACAATGGCTATCTGACCGTTTCCGCGCATCGCGAGGAGAATCACAGTGAGGGCGATCAGAGCACGACGGATCGGAGCGGCGACGGGGCGTCGGCAGGCAACACCGAGAATGCCCGGACGGACACGGGTGACGACTCAGGCAGGTGGCTGCGTCGCGAGCGTTATATCGGCAGCTGCTCGCGCAGCTTCTACGTGGGCTCAGATGTCAAGGAGTCCGATATCCACGCGAAGTACCAGAATGGCACACTCTGCCTGCAGATTCCGAAGAACACTGCTCCGCAGGTCGAGCAGGCCCACACGATAGCCATCGAAAGCTGAGTGGCACAGCGTTCCAAGGCACTGAAGCTGGATAACTGCTCCAGCGGGACGGTTCTGCTTGCATGGTGCATACCGCCGTCCCGCCGGGGCAGTTTTCATGTCCGCAAGGCCTCCAACAGCGCGTGGACGAAAGCCTTGCTTGACATGCCGGTACCTATGGCCGTGCCACCCCCGCCTCTGACCTTTTCCGCGTCGGTGACGATATTCACGTAAGAGGAATACACTGTCTGAGAAGCGCGGATGGGCTTCGGGGGAGAGGTATAGCGTGAGCGGAACGAGCGAACTGTGGCGTTCTCAGGGGTATCTGGCTTGGTTCACAGCCGACACCGCTGTCGCGGTAGGCACGGCATTACGGGGTTTCGCCATTCCGCTGATCGCATTCTCCGTCTCCCATTCGCTCGCCACAGCCGGGTGGCTGGCCACACTGTCCGCGGCCTTGCAACAGGGATGCACGCTGCTGGGAGGTGCAATCGTCGACCGGCATGAGCGAAAACCACTGATCATCGCCAATGCGATCATCCAGACACTGCTGTGGACGGTGGTTTCGGTACTGATGATCGGTGGACGTCTGAACATCGTCATGTTGTTCGCAGTCGTCGGCATAGCCGCATGCACCACGGGTCTTATCGGAGAGGCGACGGACGCCGCCCTCCGTTCGATAATCAGCATGCGGGAGTACTCCAAGGCACGCAGCATCAATGAAGGTCGCGATGCGACCATCAATATGGCAGGCAGCCCGATAGGCGGCATCCTCTACGGCATCCAGCCCTGGCTGCCCTTCGTCTGCTCGGCTGTGGTGTATGCGATCGCAGGAGGCAGCGCGACTCGGCTTCATCTGCACAGGCATGGTGATTCCGGGGAACATGACGCCGGCACCGATGCCCCTGTTGATACCTCCGTCGATACCGCGGTCGACGCTGGTCCGACCCGAACGGCGGGCGCCGGAGGCGATGCGACGGAGCACATGCCAGCTGATGGTCATACCGCGCAACGGCCCTCGTTCATCAGTGATGTCGTGCTGGGGTGGAAATGGACATTCCACACCTACCGCTTACCGATCATCATCGTTGTGGCCAGTCTGATCAACTTCGGCCTCAATGGCATCCAGTACACGATCCAGCTGCATCTGATCAATGTCGGCACCCAGCCTTTCCGCATCGGCCTGATGGATACCGGGGTTTGCGTCGGTATGCTGATCGGTTCGATACTGGCGAACCGCCTCAGTGAGAAGGCGCATGTCGGCAACGCGATGCGGGGAGCCTTCATCATGGCTTTCGTATGCGCCATACCGATGCTCTTCGATAGCAACTATTGGCTTATCCTCATCTGCTACGCCTTCGTGGCGGTACCCTTCCCCCTGGTCAATTCTATGCTGTTCGGTTTTGTGTTCTCCAAAACCGATGAGCAGCTTCAAGGCAGGGTGGCGACGGTTATCTCCGTCCCTGCACAGGCCTTGTCGATGTTCTGCGGAGGCATTGCGGGAAGCATGCTTCCCCTGTTGGGTTTCACGGTGTCGATCGGCGTATTCCTGGTGGTGATAGGAATCAGTATGCTGATCGCGAATCTGAGCCGGGCCATCACGACCATCCCGGAACCCTCGGCATGGGCGCTCGCGAAACTCTGACGACACACCCATAGCACATATCCGAGATTGCTGCTATATTTGCAATTTGGTGTGTCTTCGGACATAACAGTGTAATACGTCCAAAGAACGGAATGAGGCTCATGGCAAAAGACGGTGTGATTGAAGTTGAAGGTCGAGTAGCCGAGGCATTGCCGAACGCAATGTTTCGCGTCGAACTGGAAAACAAACACATTGTGCTCGCTACGATTTCTGGCAAGATGCGGAAGAACTACATCCGTATCCTCCCCCAGGACCGTGTCGTGCTCGAAATGAGTCCATACGATCTGAACCGTGGTCGTATTACGTACCGTTACAAGTAAAAGGTACAAGTAAAGGAAAACCATGAAGGTCAGCCCAAGTGTGAAGAGGATCTGCGAGAACTGCCGTGTGATCCGTCGTCACGGCCGCGTCATGGTGATCTGCAGCAACCCGCGCCATAAACAGCGTCAGGGCTGAGCAGACCAGCCAGCGGCAATAGAAAAAAGGCGCTAAGTCACAGCTATACGCTGAACCCCGGGCACGCAGGCCTGGGCCGGGAAACCGGACGACTTGGTGCATAACCTGCGTAGGAACAAGAAGGAATCGCAATGGCACGTCTTGCCGGAGTCGACATCCCTAATGAGAAGCGCATTGAAATCGCCCTCACCTACATTTTTGGTGTTGGACGTACTCGCGCCGAGAAAACTCTTGCCGAGACCGGAATCAATCCGGACACCCGCGTCAAGGATCTCACGGATGAGCAGCTTATCACGCTGCGAGATTACCTCGAAGGCAACTACAAGATCGAGGGTGATCTGCGTCGCGAGATCGATGCGGATATTCGCCGTAAGATCCAAATTAACTCCTATCAGGGCCAGCGCCACCGTAGGGGTCTTCCTGTGCACGGACAGCGTACAAAGACCAATGCCCGTACCCGCAAGGGCCCGAAGCGCACGGTTGCAGGAAAGAAGAAGGCCACCAAGTAAGGCCTTGCTCCAGACCACGGAATGAACGCTCCATCGTCTGGACACCAGAAATAGTTCGTTATTAGGAAACGAGGGTCAATGGCAGCTGCGAAGCAAGCCGCGCGCAAGCCCCGTCGTCGGGATCGTAAGTCGGTTCCGGTCGGGCAGGCGCACATCAAGTCAACATTTAATAACACGATCATCTCGATCACCGATCCGTCCGGCGCTGTTGTGGCATGGGCTTCAGGTGGCGATGTCGGTTTCAAGGGTTCACGTAAGTCGACACCATACGCAGCGGGTATGGCTGCGGAGTCGGCCGCGCGCAAGGCTATGGAGCATGGCGTCAAGAAAGTCGACGTCTTCGTCAAGGGGCCGGGTTCAGGCCGCGAGACCGCTATTCGTTCCCTGCAGTCAGCAGGACTCGAAGTCGGTTCAATCTCCGATGTCACTCCACAAGCGCATAACGGCGTTCGTCCACCCAAGCGCCGTCGCGTCTGAGCACTAAAGAAACCCATCCATCCACCCGCGAAGGCCGATGAGTGCACCATCGACCAGAGCTGAAAGGATAACAACAGTGCTTATCGCACAGCGTCCAACACTTACTGAGGAAGTCGTTAATTCTCAACGTTCTCGTTTCACCATCGAGCCACTTGAGCCCGGTTTCGGCTATACGCTCGGTAATTCGCTGCGTCGCACGCTCCTGAGCTCCATTCCCGGGGCTGCTGTGACTTCGGTTCGCATCTCCGGCGCATTGCATGAGTTCACCACGCTGCCAGGTGTTGAAGAGGATGTCACTGAGATCCTGCTCAATGTCAAGGGCATCGTGCTGACCAGCGAATATGATGAGCCGGTCGTCATGTATCTGCGCAAGAGCGGAAACGGCGAAGCAACCGCAGGGGACATCACGCCTCCCGCCGGTGTGGTAATCGCCAATCCTGATTTGCATATCGCGAATCTCGCGGAGGATGGGGAGCTTGAAATCGAGTTCACCGTTGAGCGTGGCAGGGGCTATGTCTCTGCGCAGCTCAACAAGCTCGACACCGATGAAATCGGTCGCATCCCTGTGGATTCGATCTACTCTCCTGTACTCAAGGTGAGCTACAAAGTCGAGGCCACGCGCGTTGAACAGCGCACGGATTTCGATAAGCTCATCCTCGATGTGGAGACCAAGGCAGCGATTTCGCCTCGTGACGCGGTTGCATCCGCGGGCTCAACGCTCGTTGAACTCTTCGGACTGTGCCGCGAACTCAACACGCAGGCCGAAGGCGTGGAAGTCGGACCGGCTCCGGTCGTCGAAGAGACGAATCCGGAGATGGCGGTGCCGATCGAGGATCTCAACCTGACGCAGCGTTCGTATAACTGCCTCAAGCGTGAGGGTATCCACACCATCGGTGAGCTCGTCGCCCATACCGAGCAGGACCTGCTCGATATCCGCAATTTCGGTATGAAGTCAATCGATGAAGTGAAGGAAAAGCTGCAGACCATGGGTCTGTCGCTCAAGGCCTCACCTCTGGGATTTGATACCACCAACCTCGAAGGCGGTACCTTCTTCTCGCCTGAAGACGAGTAAGCAGCTGCGGCATTGACGCTGTGAAAGCCGTCGATGCCGCACGTTTGCCGTCTCTTGGGTGGGGAGACCCGCCATCGTTTAACAGTCTGCCTTCGGATGATCGGGCATATGCCCACCTGGAGAGCGCAGACATATAAGGAGAAACAATGCCAAGACCAAAGAAGGGCCCACGTCTGGCCTCAAGCCCAGCCCATGAGAGGCTGATGCTCGCCAACATGGCAACAAGCCTGTTCCAGCATGGTCAGATCACGACCACGCTGCCGAAGGCGAAGCGCCTGCGCCCTCTGGCTGAGCGCCTGATCACCTTCGCGAAGCGTGGGGATCTGCATTCACGTCGTCGCGTGATGCGCGTCATCCGCAACAAAACCGTTGTGCACATCCTGTTCACCCAGATTGCCGAGCAGATGGAGCAGCGTGAGGGCGGTTACACCCGTATCACCCGTATCCCCGCACGTCACGGAGACAATGCGCCACAGGCAGTTATCGAGCTCGTCACCGAGCCGCTTTCGGCCAAGCAGTCAACCGTCAAGGAAGCCGAAGCAGCGGCCAAGGTCGCAGCACAGGACAACGCCACCGAGATGGATACCGCTGTTGATGCGGCAATCGTCGAGGGTGCAGGCGCGGATGCCGTCGATCAGGCGGTTGAAGCCAACGAGAACGGTGTGGATGTAGAAAGCGCCAACGAAACGGCTATCGATCTGGAGAAGGATGCCGAGGCAGCCGATGCCAAGGAAGCCGACGCCGAGGAGAACGCCGATGTCGCCGAGGATGCCGAAAAGGCAGAGTAGTAGCCCTCTCTGACGTGTGCATAGCGCTCACCTTGAGCGCTGCACATGGTCGGGGATCGATGCACGGTATTGTTGAGGCCGGACAGTCACAAGATTGTCCGGCCTCAACTGTGTCGTGACACCATGGCGTTGCCGTCGCCTCTTCGCGCCGGGCGCGCGTCCGTGTGGAAACGGTATGAAAGAATGGTCGCTGTGACTCGTTTACGAATAGATTGCGCCTACGACGGCTCCGATTTCCACGGGTGGGCCCGTCAGCCAGGGTTGCGTACGGTGCAGGGCGTGATGGAGGATTGCCTCAACAGGATCCTGCATGTGATTCAGTCTCCAGGGCTCCATCTGGTTGTGGCTGGGCGTACCGATACCGGAGTGCATGCCAGTAATCAGACCTGCCATCTGGACATCGATGACGATGTGCTGGCCCGAGCGATAGGGCATCTGGACATGCAGGCCATACCCGCCCTGGAACTGAGGATGCGCCATGCCCTTCCTGACGATATAGCGATACGCCGCATCAGCCTGGCACCAGATGGCTTCGATGCCAGATTCTCCGCATTGGAACGACTGTATGTGTACCGGGTGAGTGACGGCTCGACCACCCCAGATCCGAGGCTGCGGCATTGCGTGACCGCGGTGAGAGGAACGCTCGACATCGATGCGATGAACGAGATGATGGCGATGTGCGTAGGCCTGCACGATTTCGGCTCCTTCGCGACGCCAAGCCCCGGTGGGACGACCATACGTGAGGTCAAATTCGCCCGGTGGTCCAGAACCCCCGCTTCCCCGAGCCCTTACGACGGCAGCGGCAGCATCTCGCTCGAGGATGGCGGGTTGATATCGCTGACCATCATCGCGGATGCATTCGCGCGCAGTATGGTGCGTTCATTGGTGAATGTGGCGATACAAATCGGTCTGGGGAAACGCGAACTGTCCTGGTTCGTTGAAAAACTGAGGCATCCGCGACGCGAAGGCCTCACCGGGCCAGCCGCAGCCGCAGGCCTGACTTTGGAACATATCGAGTATCCCTCCGACGACCAGCTCGCTGAACGGGCCGAACTCATTCGAGCCAAGCGTCAGCTGCCTGAGAAGGGTGCTCAGCCGCGGACGTAACACATCCAGGTGGCACTGGAAACGAAACACGCCTACCCTTGGGGCTAGTCGAGCCATTCGGTTCGGTGCGGCGGCGCGTTGCTCCGCTTCGTATCCGGCTGCAGCCCAGTCGGATACGCGGGGGTGCCATGCTTCGCCTTCGGCGAGGGAATGGGGCAGGTCATGCTGGAATCCAGTGCACGTGAACTTGCAGGCGAATTGGTCGGACGACGGCGGTCCATCAACCGTGAACTCAGTCGTAACGGCGTTCGTTTCGGCATATATGCCGATGGCCATTACGAGGATCGGCTTTTCCCCTATGATCCGATTCCACGCATCATCGAATCAGCAGAGTTCACCGATCTGGAACATGGATTGAAGCAGCGCGTCGATGCGCTGAACGCATGCCTGAGGGATATCTACTCCGATAAGAACATCATCAAGGATGGTGTGATTCCCGAGGAATACGTGTACACCTCGGTGGGGTATTTTCCCCAGGTCAACGGTGTGACGCCCCCGGGCGGGGTGTTCGCGCATATCGCGGGAGAGGACCTCGTCCAGGGTGAGGACGGGCAGTGGTGGGTGCTCGAAGACAACCTGCGCATCCCTTCCGGCGCCAGCTATCCGCTGTTCGTCCGGGACATCGAACGTCGCATCTATCCGACCTTGTTCCGGGACATCCATATACGCGACAATCGCGCCTATCCTCGTTTGCTGCGCAAATCCATGGATTTTGTTTCGACCGAGGGCATCGCGGTGATCCTCACCCCGGGTCGTCAGAACTCGGCTTTCTTCGAGCATTCCTACCTGGCGGAGAAAACCGGTGCGGCGCTCGCCTTTCCCGAGGATCTCGAAGTCGTCCAGAACCGTGTGTACTTCGTGGATTATGCGGGTAACAGACACAGGGTCGGCGTGATCTATCGAAGGCTCGCGGATGAGTACCTGGATCCCTTCAGCTTCAATCCGGATTCGGTGATCGGCATACCCGGACTGCTTGCGGCGTACAGATCAGGCAATGTGGCGATTATGAATGCACCGGGCAACGGTGTGGTCGATGACAAGGCCATGTATTACTTCGTGCCTGCCATGATCGAGTATTACCTCGGAGAGAAGCCGATTCTGCAGAATGCCCCGACATACATGCCGATGTTCGATCGGGATCGCAAAACCGTGCTGGATCGTCTGGGCGAACTGGTCATCAAGGATGTCGCCGAGGCCGGAGGATACGGTGTGGTGTTCGGATCGAGCCTCAGTGCGGCTGAGCGGGGGGAGATGGCCGATCGCATCCGCCGTGAGCCCCGCCGCTTCATCGCCCAGGAGGTCATCCCCTTCAGGGACATCGATATCGTCGATCCGAAAAGCGGTGAGCAGACCCCGCGCAAAGCGGATTTGCGAGCCTTTGTGGTCACGGGTCAGAAAACCCATGTGTGGTATTCGGGTTTGACCCGATATTCGGCGGTACAAGGCGAGATGATCGTGAATTCCTCACAAGGGGGAGGATTCAAGGACACCTGGGTGCTGTCGCCCGCGCAATCCGAGGAGCTGTCCAAACAGACCCAACGTGATGTGGTCAATCTGCTCGGCAATCGCGCAAGGCGCACGCCCGCCCTCGTGACGGCGGCCAAGGCGGATAACCTGTATTGGCTCGGCAGATACTCCGAGCGGACCTTCACCACGATCGGACAGTTCTTCCCCTTCTACGACCTGGTGATGGACACCCAGGTCGAGGCGTTCCGTCCCTTCGCCCACGCCCTTGATCTGCCGGAGGACTTCCACGACTTCGATACCTTCATCCATTCCTTCCTGTATGACGCCGATAACCCCGATTCGGTGCGCAGCGCTGTGCTCGGAGCCTTCAACAACGCCGTGGTGCTCCGTCCTGAACTGGGCTCGAACCTGCTGCAGTACGTTGAGCTGGCGGTGAAGACGATCGGTGACGCGGCGCATGGCGATCTCGCTTCCGAGAACATCTACCGTCAGCGTGACATCACCGATTACATGCTGTCCTTGTGGGGAGGCATCGAGGACTCCGCGCTGGATCCGGTACTCAAGGCCTTCCTCTTCATCGGCAAATACCTGGAGCGCGTGGATCTGTACACTCGTTTCAAGCTGCCTGAGGATGATCTGATCGCTCCGCTCAACAAACTTTCGGCCTATGCGGCGATGCTTGACGAGATGCCACTGCCACAGTGCTTCGCCTCCGGTGCCAGGTGGTTGATGGAGCAGCTGCCGCTGAGGGGCTACGAGGATCTCACCGTTCGCATCAATGAGTTCCTGAACGACTTCCAGGGCCGGGTGCTTGATCTGGACAGCGGCAAGCGCAGCGTGCTCAACGCGATGAATATGGATGCCCGCAGGCCGTGAAAGGTACCCGATCGGGGCCGACTTGCCGCGTGCGGGAGCGGGGGATAGGCTAATCGGGTGTGGATAAGCTCCGATGCGCATGAAGGGCAGTCGGGCTTCGTGCCATGTGCTGCGTATTGCGGATGCCGAGTGGTGATCGGGAAACAGAGGAACATTGAAGAAACTGGTTTTTGACTATGCGATGAAGCTGAGCTTCAGCTCCCCGGTGACGGATCATCGTTTCCAGCTGCGTTGCGTGCCCGCCTCGGGTCCTCGCCAGCAGGTCGTCGATGTGAAGGTGAAGGTCACGCCAGACACTGCTTTGGAGACACAGAACGATGCCTTCGATTCCGTGGTGATGACAGGATACGTGCCACAGCCGCATGACTCCTTCGAATATTCGGTTACCGGCATCGCCTTCGTCGACAACGATCATACGAAGCCGGAAGACTACAAACCCCTGTATCGCTTCGATTCCGGGCTGACGATCCCGGGAGCGGCGATCACCGCCCTGATCGAACGGTGCACGGCGATGATGGATGACGGCGGGCGTTCATTGGATAGGCGCGAACAGGCGGCTTTGGTGATGCAGGAGGTGTACGAGGCCTTCACCTACACCCCGGGTGCCACCACCATCCGCACCACTGCGGAGGAGGCGCTGGAACAAGGCGCCGGCGTATGCCAGGACTATGCGCATGTGATGCTTGCCGTCTGCAGGCATATCGGTTTGCCCTCACGTTATATCGCCGGTCTGCTCGGCGGCGAAGGGGCCACGCACGCCTGGGTTGAAATCTACGACCAGGATCGTTGGGTGGGTTTTGATCCCACCCATAATCGTCCGGTCAATGACGAATACATCACCATCGCCCACGGTCGTGATTATCGCGATTGCATGCTCGACATCGGTATCTTC
The DNA here is from genome assembly GCF_000741705.1 of Bifidobacterium psychraerophilum. Classification (GTDB taxonomy): domain Bacteria; phylum Actinomycetota; class Actinomycetes; order Actinomycetales; family Bifidobacteriaceae; genus Bombiscardovia; species Bombiscardovia psychraerophila. The sequence goes on from NZ_JGZI01000009.1 coordinate 323,537, forward strand.
TCCGGTGCGAATGTGACGCAGCAGCAGTGGGTGAACGCTTCGGTGCATGAACAGCGCTCCTGATCGCCGCACACCCGTTTCGACGCGCCGTCATCCTGGACGAACGGGGGTGGTTCTCTGTGCCTGCCCGGCCTCTGCGTGTCGTGCGCCGCTTCGCGGGCTTTCACTGGAGGAACCCGGGTTGTGGATGCGGTGTCTGAGTTCTGTGGCATAATAGACAAGTTGCTTTGCTGAAGGTGTTGCTTTCGCACGCGGGGATGGTTTTGCCGTTGTGGTCAGGAAGGGATGCCTGAGGTCGGGTGATGTTGGTTGAGTGTCCGAGCGGTCTAAGGAGCACGCCTCGAAAGCGTGTGAGGGCAACCCCCTCCGAGAGTTCGAATCTCTCCTCAACCGCCACCAAGGGTTCCGGATTTGTGTCCGGAGCCCTTTTTCTTTTCGCACCTTCGTGTGCTTCCCCTTCACCCGTGCCACCCGTTGCCGGCCGCTCCCGGTCCTGTCGCCCTCCTGCTCCGCTTCGCGGATTGTCCTGCATGCTGGCAGGCCATGAGGAGGATACCTGACGCTCCATAAGTTAAACCATTTGACATAAATGCCGCAGTTGTCTTATGATGTGTGCAATGGCAGGCGAGGACGCGTGCCAAAACCAATCGTTTGCATGCAACAAGGAGCAACACATGAGTCTGTGGGATGTCGACAAGATCGAATACGTAGGTCGTGAACAGGGTCCGCAGGAATCGCTTGCGTTCCATTACTATGACGCCGAGCGGGTCGTGGCAGGAAAGAAGATGAAGGACTGGCTGCGTTTCGGCGTCGCATGGTGGCACACCTTCAACCAGGAACTCGTCGATCCCTTCGGGGTCGGCACGGCTCAGCGGGGCTATTACCGATACTCGGATCCGATGGATCAGGCGCTCGCCAAGGTCGATTACGCATTCGAGCTCTTCACCAAGCTGGGGGTCGAATACTTCTGCTTCCACGATCGTGACATCGCACCCGAGGGGGATACCCTGCGCGAGACGAATGCGAATCTTGACAAGGTCGTGGACCGGATCGAGGGGCATATGAAATCCACGGGCGTCAAACTGCTGTGGAACACCTCCTCGCTGTTCACCAACCCACGTTTCGTATCAGGAGCCGCGACCTCGCCCTTCGCCGATATCTTCGCCTATGCCGGTGGCCAGCTCAAGAAGAGCCTGGAGATCGGCAAGCGTCTGGGTGCCGAGAATTATGTGTTCTGGGGAGGGCGTGAAGGCTACGAGAACCTGTGGAACACCCAGATGAAGCGAGAGACGGATCATATCGCCCGTTTCTTCCACCTGTGCGCGGATTACGCTGATGAGATCGGTTTCGATGCCCAGTTCCTGATCGAGCCGAAGCCGAAGGAGCCCACGCTGCACCAATATGATTTCGATGCGGCCACGGCGATCGAGTTCCTCCGTGCCAACGACCTCACCGATGTGTTCAAGCTCAATCTCGAAGGCAACCATGCCAATCTGGCCGGTCACACCTACCAGCATGAGATTCGTGTGGCCCGTGAATCCGGTTTCCTCGGTTCCCTGGACGCCAATCAGGGCGACAAGCTCATCGGATGGGATATGGATGAATTCCCGACCGATCTGTACGAAACCGTTGCGGTGATGTGGGAGGTGCTGGCGGCTGGCGGCATCGGTCCCCACGGCGGTCTGAACTTCGATGCCAAGCCACGACGTACGTCCTTCTATGCCGAGGATCTGTTCCGCACCCACGTTGCGGGTATGGACGCCTACGCCGCCGGTCTGCTGGTCGCGGCGAAGATGCATGAGGACAAGTACATCGAGAATCTGCAGGATGAACGCTACAGCTCCTACGATTCCGGCATCGGCAAGCAGATCGAGGACGGTACGGTGACATCCCTTGCACAGCTCGAAGACTATGCGATCGACAAGCCCCAGTCCGAGCTGATCGAAGCCACCAAATCCGATCATCTTGAGTCCGTCAAGGCCACGGTGAACAACTACATGGTGGATGCCCTCTCCGAGTGACTTTGTTCCGGTGACCCCGGCCGGGGTCTTATACAGGCCTGCGTGCACCGCACCTTGAGATGGAGGCGACTTCTGTCGCGCATGATCTCAAGGTGCGGTGCACGCAGGTTATCTGACGCCTTTATTCGCCGCGTAGGGCACAGGTGCTGTCGCGCACCATCAAGGTCGTAGGCATGATGATGTGTTTATCCACCGTGTCTCCATGTTCGGCACCCATGATCATCCGCGTCGCGGCTGCGGCCATATCCTGGAGGGGTTGGCGCACCGTCGTCAGTGAAGGCCCCAGGTACGAAGCGGTCTGCACATCATCGAAACCCACGACGGAGAGATCCTCAGGGATGCGAATACCCAATTGTCTCGCCGCTTCATACACTCCCATGGACTGAAGATCGCTGCCTGCGAAGATCGCGCTGGGTCTGATCTCCGGATTCTCCAGAAGCGCCATGGCCTGGGCGTATCCGCCCGCAGTGGTGAAATCGCCTTCCGTGATGAGGCTTGGATCGCTGTTCAGGCCTTTCTCCGATAGCGCCGCCGCATAGCCGTCGAGGCGCGCCCGTGAGCACATCATGTCGTCGGGCCCCGTGATGATGCCGATGCGTGTATGCCCCAGGGAGAGCAGATGCCTGGTGGCGCTCAGCCCGCCGGTCCAGTTGTCCGCCTGGACGGACATGTCGTCAGGTGCGGGATCGCCGGAAGGATCGAATACGACATAGGCGATGTGGCGTGACTGTAATCTCTCGCGTTCCTGGGCGGTGAGGTTGGAGAAGATCAGGATGGCCCCGAGTGGCTGTCGCTGAACGATGTCATCCGCCCATGAGCTGTCCGGGTGGATTCTGTCCCCGCTTTCCGTGACCGTGATGGTGACATCGTATGATTTAGCCGCTCTGAGCGCACCTCTCAGCACTTCAAGTGACCAGAGGTTCTCGAATGTCTGGAATACGACTTCGATGTTTCGGTTCACGGGCCTTCGTCTTGTCGGCTGGGAGTACCCGCTGCGTTGCAGAGCCTCCGCTATGACCTTTTTGGTGAGCGGGGAGACATCGGATCTGCCGTTGAGCGCCTTGGAGACCGTTGCCAGCGAGTATCCGGTCTGCTCGGCGATATCGATCAGGCGCACGGTATGGTGCGCTGGGGGTGTGGTCTGCGGCAAAGATCCCATATGTCATCTCCAACTATCGTTTTTCTCATCGTATTTCGAAACTTTCGAGCTGTCAAAAAAGTAGTATGTTGAGTCAGGCTGCTGTCGTAGATATGCCAAAACCATTGGAATAAAGCCATTTCATGAGGAAACTGCATCAGAATTATATAATTTGACGAATTTACTTAACGGGAATTATACTGAGATATGTCGAAACAACTACAGGTTTTCGAAAAAGTTTCGAAAATCAGTTCAAAGGAGAGCTGGTTCCGACTGCAAGGCAATCCGCATCACACCCAAGGCGAATTGGGAATGACGGCGTAATCAACGGGGTTCACGTCGGATTCGCCCCACCAAGGTTCCTCGACAAACAACAGGTTCCTGACACATAAGCAGATGATCCGGTGAAGGCGCATATCGAGCGCATGTTGGAAAAGGAAAGAGCATGAAGGTGAAGAAGGCACAGACGATTGCGGCGGCCGCACTCGCGGTCATGAGCTGCGTAGGGCTGTCGGCCTGCGGCGGCAGCGATAGCAATGCCGATGGCAAGGTCGAGGTGACCGTATGGCACAACTCGACGGCGGGCGATGGCAAGAAGTATTGGGAGGATGCGGCCGCCGCCTATGAGAAACAGAATCCCAATGTCGACATCAAAATCGAGGCGATCCAGAACGAGGACATGGATGGCAAGCTCCAGACGGCTTTGCAGGATCCGAACTCGGCACCTGACATCTTCCTCGCCCGTGGTGGCCAGAAACTCGCTGATGTGGTCGAAGCCGGGCAGGCGATGGATCTGAGCGACAAGGTTTCGGACACGGTGAAGACGCAGATGGCGAGCTCGCTCTCGGCCTACACCATCGATGGGAAACTCTACGCCGTGCCCCAGGCGGTGCAGCCAGGAGGTATGTGGTATTCCAAGGATCTCTTCGCCAAGGCGGGCATTACGCAGACGCCCAAAACCTGGGATGAGTTCAAGGCGGCCATTGCCAAACTCAAGGCCGCGGGCATCACGCCGATAGCGGTCGGTGGCAAGGACGCGTGGCCCGCCGCCCACTGGTGGTACTGGTTCGCCTTGAGGGAATGCTCGGCGGACGTATTCGCCAAAGCGCAGAAGAGCAAGGACTTCAGCGATGACTGCTGGAGCAGAACCGGGAAGGATGTGGAGGATCTGCTGGGTCTGGACGCTTTCAATGAAGGTTTCCTCACCACCCCCGCCCAACAGGGTGCGAATTCTTCCGCCGGTCTGCTGGCCAATCACATGGCTGCCATGGAGCTTATGGGGGGTTGGGAGGCCGGTGTGGTCCGCGACCTGACACCGGATAAGAAGGATCTGCCGGATCTGGGCTTCTTCGCGTTCCCCACCGTCGAAGGCGGCGAAGGTGATCCGAGCGCGGTCATGGGTGGCGTCGATGCGATGGCGGTTGGCAGCTGGGCGCCGAGCGAAGCGGTCGACTTCCTCAACTTCATCGCCGAGAAAGGGCAGCAGGAACAGTACGCCAACGCATTCTCGACCATACCCGCATCCAAGGAGGCCCAATCGGTCGTCACCAATGATGCGCTGAAGCAGGAACTTGCGGTCTACGACCAGGCATCCTCGGTCTCATTGTGGCTTGACACCGTCTTCGGTCAGAACATCGGCAACGCACTGAACGAAGGCGTCGTGAATCTGATGGCCGGCAAAGGAAGCTCCGCGGACATCATCAAAGGCGTCGAAAGCGCCGCCGCCAAAGGCTGAATCCCCGGATCGGATTGAAGGCTTCGTCCGTGCCCGCCACCTTCCGGACGGGCACGGTCTTTTCAGAAGAAAGGCATACTGATGTCGATACAAGAACGCAGCCCTGGGCGAGGTCTCGACAGGGTCGTATCCGTGCACAGGGGCGTCATGAACGACCGCATGCGTAAGCGCCTCGAAATAACGGCCCTCTCGCTTCCGGCCCTGATCATGTTCGTGGGTTTCGTCATCGTGCCGGTGATCATGGCGGCGTATTACGGCTTCTACCGCTGGAAAGGTTTCGGACAGCCAAGTGTGAACGGTCAGTTCATCGGCTTGCAGAACTACGGAATGATACTCACCGACCCGAATTTTCATGACGCGTTGAAGCACACCCTGCTGGTGATGATCGCGTCCTTGATCATCCAGGGGCCTCTCGCCATTCTGTTCGCTCTGCTGCTGAACCAGAAGTTCAAGGGGCGGGCCATCATTCGAACGCTGATCTTCGTTCCCTATGTGGTGTCCGAAGTCATCGTGGGCACCGCGTGGAGTTTGATGCTGCAATCCACAGGTGCGGTCAACGCGCTGCTGAACAGTATCGGCCTGCCGGGTGCGGATTGGATCGCCGACCCGAATATCGCCTTCTGGACCCTGATGTTCATCATCTCCTGGAAATACATCGGATTCGCGGTGATCCTGATGATCGCGGGCATGCAGTCGATACCGGAGGAGCTGTATGAGGCCGCCATGGTGGACGGAGCCGGCTTCTGGAGACGGCAGTGGAGCATCACACTGCCGCTGCTGGGGCCGACCATTCGCATCTGGGCATTCATGTCGATCATCGGATCCTTGCAGCTCTTCGACCTGGTCTACATCGTTTGGGGCCAGTATGTGGCAGGCACGGCAGGCACCTCGACGATGGCGACATACATGGTGCGCGAAGGCAGGCTGGCCAATAACTACGGTTACGGTTCGGCCGTGGCCGTGGTGATATTCATCATCTCCCTGGCCATAGCACTGACCTATCAACGTCTGGTGCTCAACCGGGATCTCGACGGTGCCATCACCACCGCACGCGGCGAGAAGGAACGCAGACGCAAAGAACGCGATCGGGCGTTGAAACACGGTGGCGGGGACGGCGGCGATGCCGAGATCGCAAGCGAGGTGGCAGGACTATGAGAAGCGCAGATCACAACAGGGCGGACGCTCGCGGCAACGCCAGGGAGCAGACATACGGACTGAGGAAGTCCGCGAAGACCCCCTGGGGGAATCCGATCGTATACTTCTTCTCGCTGGTGCTTGTGGCGATCTGCATCGTGCCGGTGCTGTACATCATCATCGGCGCTTTCAGAAGCAACTCACAGATCACCAGATCGCCGGCCGGGATGCCGAATCCCTGGGTATTCGACAATTACATCACGGTGTTCACCTCAACGGTGTTCTGGTCCGAGCTGCTCAACTCACTGGTCGTTTCGTTGGGCACGATGATCGGCGTGGTGGCTCTGGCCTTGATGGTGAGCTTCGTCATCGCCCGATATCGCTTCAAGTTCAGCGGTGTGCTGTATTCGCTCTTCGCGGCGGGCATGATGTTTCCGATCACAGTGGCGATCACGCCGCTGTACCTGCTGCTACGCAACCTGTCGCTGGTCAATACCCATCTGGGCATCATACTGCCTCAGATAGCATTCGGGCTGCCTCAGGCGATCATCATTCTCGTCCCCTTCCTCAAATCCATCCCGGTGGAACTGGAGGAGGCCGCGGAACTTGACGGTTGTTCACGTCTGGGCTTCTTCGCGCGGATGGTGCTTCCTTTGAGCTGGCCGGGCGTCGCGACCGTGGGCATCCTCTCCTTCGTGGCCAGCTGGAACGCCTATATGCTTCCTCTTTTCCTGCTCAACGATTCGAGCAAGTTCACCCTGCCGCTTGGCGTGCAGATGTTCAGTTCGCAGCATTCCGTAGACACCGCACAGGTGCTTGCGTTCACGTCCTTGTCGATGATCCCGGCACTGATATGCTTCACCATTTTCCAGAAGAAGATCGTCGGCGGACTCGCCGGGGCGGTCAAAGGCTAGTACCGAAGCCGTGGCTGCGGCCGTGGATGAAAGGCAGGAATCCATGCGGATATCCAATCCGGTCCTCAGAGGTTTCAACGCGGATCCCTCGATGATTCGCGTAGGGGACACCTACTACATCGCCAACTCCACCTTCGAATGGTGGCCTGGTGTCAGACTCCATGAATCGCAGGACCTGGTCCATTGGAGGCCGCTGCCGGCCCCGTTGAATAGGGTCTCCCAGCTCGATATGCGGGGGGTCCCCTCGTCAGGAGGTGTGTGGGCTCCGGATCTTTCCTATGCGGATGGCAGGTTCTGGCTCGTGTATGGGGATGTGAAGGTGGTCAACGGCGCGTTCAAGGACTGTACCAATTACCTGGTCACTGCGGATGATATCCACGGCCCCTGGTCGGAGCCGATCCGTGTGAACGGTGTGGGCTTCGATGCGAGCCTGTTCCATGATGATGACGGCAGGAAGTATCTGATTCAGCAGACCTGGGACTTTCGCGAGTATCATCATCCCTTCGATGGCATCACCCTCACCGAGTTCGATACGCAGGGGATGCGTCTGATGCCCGAGACCGCACGGACCATTTGGCGCGGCACGGATGTCAAAACCGTCGAGGGGCCGCATCTGTACAAACTCAATGGCTACTACTACCTCTTCGCGGCCGAGGGCGGCACGATGTTCGAGCACCAGGAGTCGGTGGCCCGTTCCAGGACCCTTGACGCACTGTCCTTCGAGGTCATGCCGGGTAATCCATTGCTCGGCAACTATGACACCCCTGACTCCTATCTGCAGAAACAGGGACATGGTGCGCTGGTGGACACCCCCTCCGGGGAATGGTATTACGCCTCCCTTTGCGCGCGGCCGTGGCGGCATGACACCGAGCCATCGCGTGGTGTGCGAGGCTGGTGCCCTCTGGGTCGGGAGACCTCGATCCAGAAGATCGAATGGGATGATGCACTGTGGCCCCGCGTTGTGGGTGGCCGGGGTGGGAGCCGGTATGTTCAGGCCCCGCGGGATGCCATCGAGACGATCGTACCGGCCGACGCCTCCCAACATGATGAGTTCGATGACCATGAACTGGGAAGGGACTGGAACACCCTGCGAGTGCCCTTCGGTGATGCGATGGGCACGGTTGGGGAGGGAAGCCTGGAGCTCCGGGGCCAGGGATCACTCGGCAATCTTTTCGATCTGTCGCTGGTGGCCCGGCGCTGGCAGACTTACACATTCGATGCCACGGTGGAACTTTCGTTCAAGCCTGATTGCTATATGCAGATGGCGGGCTTGACGAATTACTACAACGATCTGTGCTGGTCATGGATCTTCGTGACCTGGGATGAGCGCAGGTCGAAACGGGTCATCGAAGTGGCGCAGAATGATTTCAATGCATACACCTCCTTCCTTCGGGATCGGGCCATCGAGATTCCCGACGAGGTCGGATCCGTATGGTTCAGGACCAGCATTCGAAAGCGCAGCTATGCTTACGCATATTCCTTTGATGGCACATCCTGGAAGGACATACCGCTTGTGTTCGATGCGAAGAAGCTTTCGGACGATTACGTCTCGCAGCGGTATGGAGGTTTTTTCACGGGCGCCTTCGTCGGGCTTGCCGCAGTGGATCTGGCGGGCTTCGGCAAAACCGCCAGCTTCCGTCACTTCGATTACAGGGAGATACCCGATCCGGCATGAGGCCGCGGCGCGTCGGTATTCGCTCCGGCGCGCCCTTGGAGGCCGGGTGCACCGGAGCCCGGGATCGATGCGATGCTCGTCGCGCACATCCCGGGATATGGTGCACCCGGCCGATTGCCGTCCTGCCTAGCCGCGGTAGCGGGCGTACTGCTCGTACACCTGCTCGGTGGCCGGTGCTGAAAGCGTCTCTTCGATGTCCAGCGGCCAGATCGGGGCTTCGGGGCTTTGGGCAAGCGCCCATGCCGCCTGTCGCGCCGCTCCGATGGCAACGTACTCGTCCGCCGCGGGCAGACTGACATCCGAACCCAGGATAGCCGGAGCCAGTGCGCGCACGGCCCTGGATCTGGCCCCTCCGCCTATAAGCAGCATGCGGTTGACGCTCACACCCAGTCCCTTGATCAGTTCCAGACAGTCACGCTGGGAGCAGAGCAGGCCTTCGACGAAGGATCGGGCGATATTCTCACGGCTGACATTGCGCAGCGTCATCCCATGCAGATCGGCGGTGGCGTCGGGACGGTTCGGTGTACGTTCGCCGTCGAAATAAGGGATGAGCGTCAGCCCTCCGGCTCCCGCTTCGGCGTTGAGGGCCAGATCGGTCAATTCCTCGTAATCGGCACCGAGGGCGGCCCGCCCTGCGTCGATGATGCGTGAACCGTTGATCGTGCAGGCCAATGGCAGCCAGTGGCCGGTGCTATCGGCGAAGCCCGTCACCGCTGCGGTCATGTCGTATGCGGGAACCGGCGAAATCGCGGCGGCGACACCCGATGTGCCCAATGAGATGGATACATCACCGACGGTCATGTTCAGACCGAGCGATGCCATCGCATTGTCCCCGCCGCCCGCGGCTATGATGCAGCCTCCCGGAACATTCCGTCCCGCTATGGAGGGGTCGGCCGTTGCTGCGGCTTCGGCGGGGGCGGCGACACGTGGCAATATCACGTCATCACGGTTGAAGGCCATCCTGAACAGATCCATGCGGTAGTCGTTGCCCGCCGAATCGAAGTAGCCCGTTCCCGAGGCATCCGATCTATCGGTGAAGAGCTCGTCAAGATGCGCATCGCCCTCGCCGTTGGGTCCGAATCCGGCGATGCGCCAGCTCAACCAGTCGTGGGGGAGGCATACGGCGGCCACCTTCGCCGCGTTTTCGGGTTCATTGGCGGCGACCCACGCGATCTTCGTTATGGTCAGCGAAGCCACCGGCGAGGATCCTACCGCCTTGACCCAGCGTTGCCGTCCGCGCATCTGCGGGTCATCGTCGAGTTCCTCCTCGTCCGCGTTGCGGTCCGCCGCACCCAGTCGTGCGATGAGATCCTCCGCATTGGAGGCCGAGCGGGTGTCGTTCCATAGGAGCGCATCCCGTACGACCTCGCCATGGGCATCCAACAGCACCATGCCATGCTGTTGCCCGCCAACGGACAACGCGCTGACATCATCCAATCCGCCTGCCTGCTCCGATGCCTCCAGAAATGCCTTCCACCAGCATTCCGGATCCACGCTGGTCCCATCGGGGTGCTTCGCCTGGCCGAAACGCACCATTGTTCCCGTAGCCGCGTCGGTGACGCGGACTTTGGTCGATTGTGTGGATGTGTCTATGCCGGCTACCAATACCTGAGCCATTGCTTCCTCCTTGTGCGGTCATTGAACAAGAATCCTGCGCCGTGAAGCGCCCTGCCCCCCGACATCTGACGCGCCTGACATGCCATGTGCCGCATGCCGTCGGCGATGTCGTATCCATGACTCCGGCATGGACCCGTCATGCAGGGATGCGATGCCGATTCACGTGTGGCCTCTCGGACCGGGTGCGCGTTCGGTGGTCGGAGCCTTCATCATCCCATTCTACCGGGTAGGCTTTTAATGGTAAAACCATTGTACTATATAATTGCCTTGCCGCCCTTGCACCCGATCCCGGCGGGTGGACTCGTCTGCCCAGGCATATGAATGGTTAGAGTTGAGGGAAACGGATGAAAGGTGTCGCCTGATGTCATTGAAAAGCATCAATCAGGATGATCTGCGCAATCACAACCTCTCGGTGGTTCTGGACACCATGCTGCGCTCGGTGGAACCATTGAGCCGCGCCGAACTGGCCAAGGCCACCGGATTGACCAAAGCAACCATGTCCCTGCTCATACCGATGCTCATAGCGGGCAAGGCGGTCCGTGAGGGTTCGCCGGCATCGCTGCCAGCGCAGGGCAGACCGAGCACGCCGTTGAGCATCAGCGGAGGCCGCTTCTGCGGCATCGGGCTGCAGATCAACACGGACGGCTTCGGTTTCACGGCTGTGGACATCAGCGGCGAGATCGTTGCCGAAGAGTGGATCAGCGAAACGATGACGCAACGCGATCCGGAAGATATATTCGGCAGACTCGATGAGCTGGTCAGACAGGGGGAGGCGGTGATCGCCGAACGTGGGATGGCCATCGTCGGCAGCGGTCTGGCTCTTCCCGGACTGGTCACCGAGGATCTGCGTCTGCTGACGGCCCACAATCTCGGTTGGCAGCAGCTGGATCTTCGCCGATTCGATGTGATCTCACGACTCGATCCCCATCCGGACAACGAGGCGAATATGGCCGCGCTCGCGCAGATACCGGGCTACGCCACCCAACGCAGGCAGCAGGGCATCGTCGGTCCGGCTGATTCCTTCATCTATATATCGACCGATATCGGCATCGGCGGGGCTGTGGTCCACGAAGGGCGCGTCGAGCATGGCGATCACGGTTTCGCGGGGGAGTTGGGCCATATTTCGGTGGCGCTCGACGGTCCGGTGTGCCGGTGCGGACGCCGTGGATGCCTTGAATCGTATGCCGGTCGTCGTGCGCTTGTGGAGTCGGCGGGTGTGTCCGACGAAGGTGCCTCAAAGCAGGGCGGGGATATTGAGGAGCTGCTCGATCGCTGGAATGCCGGTGAGGAGCAAGCCCTTCGTGCGGTGGATACCGCTGTGGAGGCGATGTCCTCGGGCATGGCATCGGTGATCAATATCCTGGATGTGAGCACCGTCATACTGGGTGGCATCTGGGGGCGTTTCGGGCAGGCTCTGGCGCAGCGGATCGAGAAGCGCATCAATCCGCAGATACTCGGCTATCCCGAGGTCAGCGCCCATGTGCAGATCTCGGACATCAACACGCGCCCGGCGTTGTTGGGTGCGGCAGAGGTGGGATTGAGACGCTTCCACGATGATCCGTTGAGTTTCCTGGCTGAGGTTGACGCCTAGCAGGGATCACCGCCGATATGCCTCAGCCAAGAGGTGCGGAACCGGACTGGTCCTTCATGATTCCGTGCGCAGCACGGCGGCGTTGAACGCCGGATAGCCCAACGCGAAAGCGGAGAAGGCCCTGGAAGCCGCAAGTTGCGAAGCGATCTGCAGCGCCTGTCGTTGCTGCGCGGCGCTGCGGGCATTATCCGTCACCTGCTGCGTCGAGGAGACGGCTTCGATGATCGCCCGTGCATTATCCATCTCCAGCTGTGCCGAGCTCGTCATTTCCAGTCCGGTGCTGGGGTCGGTGATCGTTTGCGGGTGCGACAGGAGATTCTGTACCGAATAGACCCTCTCGCGCGGATCGCTCGCCTTGGGATGCAGGGCGACCAGGGATTGGGCCAGACTCTTGTGGTTGTCGCTGAGAGCGAGCAGATTCGCGGATCCGCCATTCCGTGCAGCCAGGACCTCCATGCCGAAGGCGGTGCGGTCCTCGGAAAGTGCGATCGCCGCGGCCTCGCTCTCGGTGAATCCGGAGGATGCTATGGCATCACTCGGCAATGCGGCGAGTGAGACCTGGAAGGCCGAGCTCGACTCGATCTGGTTGAGTCTGAAGGACGCCAGAGCGCTGTTCATGCTTCCCTCGGCAAAGCGTCCTGTGCAGTTTGCGGCCACATCCAGCCAATGCTGTCGGGCCGAGCGGTTCGACATGGCGCGCTGCGCGCTGCTGATGGCCGTGCGCAGCGTGGCGTCATCGAGCTGCGCACCTTGGTAGGCGGTCTCGCAGTCGCTGAGTTCGGTTTCCTGCTCGGCGCGTCCCTCAACCCGGGTTGCGAAGAAATCCGTAGGGCTGCATGACGAAGCGAAGAGCACCAATACCCCGACAGCCCCTGCCACGCAACTCCTCGCGACACCAAGGCCACGACGGTGGACAGCCACGAGCTGAATACGGTCTGGTACTGTCTGCATGAATCGTTAGAGTAGTATGCGACGCAGACCATGCCGGCACGGTATTCGGCAATCAATAACTTCATAGGAGGTCTTGAAATGGAACTAGACCTGGCGGGTATGCACCAGCTGGTGGCAGAGCAAGGAATCGACGCGGAGACCTTGGATGGCGCGCTGGCCGAGGCGCTGCGTATGGCTTATCTGAAAACCCCGCATGCGGCAAAGCACGCACGAGTCGTGATCGACAACAGGGCCGGAAGCTTCACGGTGTGGGCGCGTGATGAAATCAAGCAGGAACCCACGGAAGACGATCCACATCCAGCTCCTCAGCTCGGTGAGGAATATGACGACACCCCCAAGGACTTCGGTCGTCTGGCTGCGGCAACGGCCAGGCAGGTCATCGCGCAGCTCTTCCGCAGTGCCGAGGACGAGAAGATCTTCGGTGCTTTTTCAGGTCAGAAGGGACGTCTGATCACCGGTGTCGTACAGCAGGATGCCAACGACACCAGCAACGTGCACATCGCCGTTGGGGATGTGGAGGCCTTGCTGCCAAGGCGTGAGCAGGTGCCTTCGGAGCGCTACAGGCACGGTGAGCGTCTGCGGGTGTATGTGGTCAATGTGGCACGAGGGCTGAAAGGCCCGGAGATCATCGTGTCCAGATCGCATCCGGAACTGGTGCGGCGCCTGTTCGAGCGAGAGGTTCCCGAACTGGTTTCCGGCGCGGTGTCCATCATGGCCATCGCCCGTGAGGCGGGGGCCCGGAGCAAGATCGCGGTACGTGCCAATGCTGAGGGCGTGAACCCCAAAGGCGCGCTGATAGGACCGGGAGGTGCCCGGGTTCGGGCCGTCATGGAAAACCTGGGGCCTGAGAAGATCGACATCGTCGACTGGTCGGCGGATCCCGCGAAATTCGTCGCGGCGGCACTTTCACCCGCTGTGGCCACCGGTGTGCAGGTGGTTAGCGAGAAGAACAGGACGGCCATCGCGTTCATCCATGATGACCAGCTTTCGCTCGCCATCGGCAAGGAAGGGCAGAATGCCCGCCTCTCCGCCAAGCTGACCGGTTGGAAGATCGGGATTGAATCTTCGGAGGCGAGGGCGAAGGCTCAGGCCGCCAAGGAACAAAGCGGCGAGCATGTCTCAGCGGCGCAGGACGAGACCCGGGCAGCGGGGAATGACGCCCCCGCGAAGGACCCTTCATCTGAGAACGAAGCACGCAGCTAACACACATCCATACGAACGAGTATGCTTGAAACTCGGAATCCAAGCTTTGGTGCACTATGCCTGGAGTAACCCAACAGAGCAGTATGCCCAAAGCAAGGCAAAGAGACGAGGTAACACGACCATGGTCGCACGATGAGACAGGATATGTTCGCCGTCACCGAAGAATGACCACGCCAATCATGCGCGTGGTCTGGATAGGAGAAATTGGTGCCCAAAGCACGCGTATACGAATTGGCCAAGGAACTTGGCATAGACAGTAAGACCGTCCTTGAAAAGCTCAAGGACATGGGTGAGTTCGTGAAGTCGGCCTCATCCACAGTTGAAGCTCCTGTGGTTCGCAAATTGAAGAACGCCTTCCCACAGTCGAAGCAGGCCGGGCAGGATGCACCCAAGCAGGATGCTCCCCGAGGCCCACGCCCATCCGCTCACCGTCCTCAGAGCGGGAGCAGGCCCATGCCTTCCGAGGCAAAGGGCCAATCACCACGTCCGGCCGCAAAGCCGCAAAGCCAAGCCCAGCCGGCAAGACCCGCGCAGTCTTCCACCGCAGAGACGTCGCAAGCGTCCCCGGCGACGCCGCATGCGCCGAGGCCTCAGCAGCAACGCCGCGATCAGGGCAATTCGGGCGATCAGCAGCGACACAACACGCATAACCAGCAGTCACGTGGCCCACGTCCGGGAGGTTCGTCCAAACCCGCGCCACACAACCCACGTCAGCAGCAGGGCGGTAGCGGCAGCGGTACGCCATCACCACGTTCGCATGCAGCAGGCGCTCCGCGTCCCGGCAACAATCCTTTCAGCCGACGTCAGGGCATGAGCACACCGACACCAGGCGACATCCCAAGACCACATCCGATGGCACGTCCGACGGTCAACGATGGTCGCGGCGGCCGTGGAGGCAGGCCGGGAGCAAACGGTCGTCCAGGTCAGCGCGGCGGACGTCCGGGTCAGGGCACCGGGTCCAAGCCAGGGCAGTGGGGGCACTCACGTCCGGGTCAGGGCACCGGCAATCAGGGACATTCGGGCAATCGCTTTGGAGCGGGTGCCGGTTCGGGGGCTGCAGGCGCACCTTCGGGCAATGGACCGACTTCAGGGCGTCCGGGCCGCGGTCGTGGCGGTGCGGCAGGCGCCTTCGGCCGTCAGGGTGGCAAGTCTTCAAAGGCGCGTAAGAACCGTCTGGCGAAGCGTCATGATTTCGAGGAGATCAAAGCACCGGTCATCGGCGGAGTGCGTATTCCCGCAGGTAACGGGCAGACGGTCAAACTCCGTCAGGGTGCGACGCTGTCCGATTTGGCCGAGAAGATCAATGTCAATCCGGCAGCCCTGGTGACCGTGCTCTTCCATCTGGGGGAGATGGCAACGGCCACACAGTCCCTGGACGAGGCCACCTTCCAGATCCTCGGCGAGGAGATCAACTGGAACATCAAGATCGTATCGGCCGAGGAAGAGGATAAGGAGCTCCTGCAGGAGTTCGACATCAATCTTCAGGACGAGGAGGACGGTCAGGAGGACGAGAACCTCAAGCCACGTCCACCCGTCGTCACGGTTATGGGACATGTCGACCACGGCAAGACCCGACTCCTGGACACGATCCGCAAGACGAACACTTCGGCGCATGAGGCCGGTGGCATCACCCAGCGTATCGGTGCATACCAGGTGAGCGTGGAGCATGAGGGTTCCGAACGCAGGCTCACATTCCTCGATACCCCTGGTCACGAGGCATTCACGGCCATGCGTGCCCGCGGTGCCGAGCTTACCGATATCGCGATTCTGGTGGTTGCGGCGGATGACGGCGTGATGCCGCAGACCGTTGAGGCCATCAACCACTCGCAGGCTGCGGGTGTGCCGATCGTGGTCGCGGTCAACAAGATCGATGTTCCCGGCGCCAACCCGGAGAAGGTACGTGGACAGCTCACGGAGTTCGGTCTGGTCCCCGAGGAGTACGGCGGGGACACGATGTTCGTGGATATCTCCGCGAAACAGGGAACGAATGTGGACAAGCTCCTCGAAGCGGTGCTCCTGACCGCCGATGCCGCGCTTGATCTGCGCGCCAACCCGGATATGGATGCCCGTGGGGCCACCGTCGAGGCGAGACTGGACAAGGGACGCGGTGCCGTGGCTACCGTGCTTGTGCAACAGGGAACCCTGCACGTCGGCGATGCGATTGTGGCTGGAACGTCATACGGTCGCGTTCGAGCGATGCTCGACGAGAACAGCAAAGCGATGAGCGAGGCAACACCCTCCACACCGGTTGCCGTGCTGGGCCTGACTTCGGTGCCGACCGCGGGAGATCTCTTCCTGGTGGCGCCGGACGACCGCACCGCACGTCAGATCGCCGAGAAGCGTCAGGCGACCGAGCGCGCCGCATTGCTGGCCAAGCGCCGCAAGGTGGTCTCCTTGGAGAGCCTGAAGGAGCAGTTCGCGAAGTCCGAGATCGACATGCTCAACATCGTCATCAAGGGCGAGTCCTCGGGTTCAGTGGAGGCGTTGGAAGATTCCCTGATGAAGATCGAGGTTTCCGACGAGGTCGGCATCCAGGTCATTCATCGCGGTGTCGGTGCCATCACCCAGAACGACGTCAACCTCGCGACGGTCGACAAGGCCGTCATCATCGGCTTCAATGTGCGACCGAACCGTCAGGTTCAGGAGCTTGCGGACCGTGAGGGCGTGGAGATCAAGTACTACTCGGTCATCTACAATGCCATCGAGGACGTCGAGGCCGCGCTCAAGGGCATGCTCAAGCCGGAATTCGAAGAGGTCACCACCTCGCACTCCGAGATCCGCGAGATATTCCGTTCCTCCAAGTTCGGCAACATCGCAGGTGTCAAGGTGCAGGACGGCACGGTCAAGCGCGGTACCAAGGCACGCATCATGCGTGATGGCGTGGTCACCGTCAACGACCTTGAGATCTCCTCGCTGCGTCGCTTCAAGGACGACGTCAACGAAATCAAGGAAGGCTACGAGGCCGGTATCAATCTGGGGTCCTTCAACGACATCCAGATCGGCGATATCATCGAGACCTTCGCCATGCAGGAAGTCGAACGCAAGCAGTAACCCGAAACGGTGAACCGCTTTCCAATGCCCTCCGTGAACGCTTAGCGGAGGGCATTTTCACGTCCGATGTCCACGGAGCCCGAGCCCACGGCGAGGATCATCACCCACAGGCGATGCCGATGGCGTGGAACGCGGCGATGACGGTCATCTATGGATACAATGGCGGACAGCTACAGAAGGATGGAACCTATGGCAGGAACAAACCCCCGCGCGGTACGCATTGCCGCGCTTGTGCAACGTGTGATCGCATCGGCGGTGGAGACGCAGCTGCACGACACGCGACTGAACAATGTGACGATAACGGAGGTCCGTGTCACCAATGACATGCAGATCGCCAATGTGTATTGGACGCAGCTCGGGCGTGAAGGCCACGAGGAGGGCGAACGCAAACGTGCCCAGCAGGCCCTCAACCAGGCCAAAGGGCGTCTGAGAAGCCTGGTGGGGTCCAAGGCCGGACTGCGACTGACCCCGCAACTGCGCTTCATCTATGACGAGGTTCCCGGTGAGGCGACCGAGATCGAGGATGTGCTCACCGTCTCCCGCAGACGCGACGAAGAGCTGGCGAAGCTGCGTGAGCATGCGACATACGCAGGCGATGCCGATCCGTATAAGCATGACGATGAGGTCGATGAGACTGACGAGACCCAGGAGGACGTGCGGCAGGACGATGCGCCGCAGCAGACGTCGGCGGATGATGGTGAGTAAGGACTCCCGGGACGGTGCACCCGATTCGGGCGTGCTGCTTGTCGATAAACCCCAGGGCGTCACCAGCCATGACGTGGTTGCGGCTGTGCGTGGCGCGTTGCACATGCGTCGTGTCGGTCATGCCGGAACCCTCGATCCGATGGCGACGGGTGTGCTGATCATCGCCTTCGGGCATGCCACGAGGCTGCTCAACTATGTCAGCGGCCACGATAAAAGCTATTCGGCCACGATCCGTCTTGGATTGGGTACCGATACCGATGACGCCGAAGGGCGGTACCTCGATCCCGACGCCTGCACGTACTCGGATCCGCTGCCTCCTGTGGAGCCCCTGCCCGATCTTGACACCCTGACGTTGGAGGAGCTTGATGGAATCGTCCAAAGAGACTTCACGGGGGAGATCCGTCAGATCCCGAGTTCGTATTCCGCCGTCAAGGTGCACGGCGTCAAAGCCTATGATCTGGCCCGCGCGGGCAAGGATGTGGAGCTGAAGGCCAGAACGGTCACCATCGCGTCATGCACACTGAGCAGGCTCAGAAGGAGCATCGTCACCCTGCCGGACGGCACATCCAGGAAGGTCGTGGATGTGGATGCGGATATCAGCTGCTCGAGTGGCACGTACATCCGCGCCTTGGCCAGGGACATCGGCTTTCGCCTGCGGGTGGGAGGGCACCTGACGAGACTGCGACGCAGCAGAATCGGCACCTTCGATCTTGCGGATGCACGGATGGCGGAGCATCTGGTGCTGGCCGAACGCGGCGAACGTGAATTCACCAATAGGGAGGGTGAACGGGTCACCAGGGCGCGGGCCGTGTTGCGCAACCCCGATCGGGTGCCGGAACTGGCCTTCGATGAGGTGCAGGCCGCGCGTCTCGCCATGCCCTATATATCGGTCAGTGCCGATCAGGCGAGGGAACTGCGTTTCGGACGCACCCTTCCCATCGCGCTGAAGGGCACGGCCGCGGCGATTGAAAGCACCGATCAGGGCAGGGAGCGCCTATGCGCGATACTCGCACCAGCGAAGGACGGCAATGCGCATCCCGAGGCGGTATTCCCCCTCGATACCCGGTCCTAGAAGAGGCTGATGGAAAACGCATGGTGCGCGTTCGGCAATGTCTTTGCCCAGACGCATGAAATGCGATTACAGTAGTCGGGGTGGCAACGCCCAGAGCGTTCACACAGTCCGCTGGGGAGGGCCCGAGCGGTGAACTTATGGTTACGGATGGTAATGGATGAAGATCAGCAGACTTGTTCCTGACGAGAGCGGCATCATTGCATGGCCCACCTTAAGCGTCTCCAAGAAATCGGTGGTCACCGTGGGGGTGTTCGACGGCATGCACCGGGGGCATCAGGCCTTGTTGCGGAGAGTCAAGGATCTCGCCACACAGCACGAATCATTCTCCGTGGTCGTGATGTTCGATCCGCGTCCCGGTGTGATACACCAATACGCGGCGGCACATGGCGGGGCGGAGGCGGGGGACGCCGATCAGCTTGATGATTCACTGGAATTGATGGGGATCGATGATCGTCTCCGCTTCATGCGGCAGATTGGTATCGATCAGGTGTTCATCATCCGCTACACACTCGCCTTCTCGGCGAAGTCATATCGCTTCTTCCTCGGTCAGCTGGTGGGGAAGCTGGGTATGCGCACACTCGTGTTAGGCAAGGACGCCGCCATGGGTGCCGGCCGTGCAGGTGATGTGAAAGCCATCGACACCCTGGCACAGGCGACAGGGGTCTTCGAACTGGATGTGATGGATGATTTGGGCCCAGGATACACCCGCGTGCCATCCAGAATCATTCCTGATCCGCCGGCGCAGGCGGGTGAACCGGAGGATCCCACCGCCGGCATGACCAAGGCCGAGTACCGGGCCTGGAGCAAGAAACACGACGCCAAACAGGTCCGTGTGTGGAGCTCCACGAATGCCCGCTATCTGCTGTCACAGGGCAGGATCACCGCGGCCAATGAGGTTCTGGGCCATTGCCATTGCATCGACGGACTCGTCGTTCGGGGTGAACAGCGTGGACGTACACTTGGTTTCCCGACGGCCAACCTGGATGTGAACATCACCGGGTACGTCCCGGCGGATGGTGTGTATGCCGGCTGGCTGGTGGATCTGGGTGAATCATCCGGATCCGAGAGTGAGGATGCGACAAGGATCTCCGCGGCACCGAGCATGGACGCCCGGGTGGCGAAGGGGTCTCCTTGGCGCTGGGCCGCCGCCATCTCGATCGGCACCAAACAGACCTATGTGGAGCAGACCGGTCTGACCGAACGCGTGGTCGAATCATATGCGATCAGCGATGACTGGCTCGACCTGTACGGGCATACGGTCCGTGTGGAATTTGCGGCCTTCCTGCGGCCACAGGTGCGTTTCGACGGTTCGGAGGATCTCAGCGAGCAACTCAAACGCGATGTGGAGCAGACTCGATCCCTGACCGACTGAGCCGCACCTATCCGTCACGCCTTGGATGATCGCCGCGCCAGTGAGATGGATGCGGTTCAGACCTTGATATCGAGGGCCTGCAGGGCCTGACGCAGGGAATCCACCTGGATGATGTTCATATGGGGGATCCGTGGCGTTTGGGATCCCCGTCTGGGTGCGGGGACGATGGCGTTGGTGAAGCCGAGACGCGCAGCCTCACGCAAACGATGCTCGAGCCTCGGTGCAGGCCGCACCTGCCCGGTGAGGGATATCTCTCCGATGGCGCAGGTATCCCGAGGAATGGCACTGTTCCGCGCCGCGCTGGCCAAAGCCGCGGCTACGGCCAGATCGCAGGCCGGCTCCTTGGCAAGTCCCCCCGCGATGGTTGAGACATAGAGATCGTTGGCGAGCAAGGGAATGTGCCCATGACGGTAGAGCACGGCCACAAGCATCGCCAGACGGTTGGAATCTATGCCGTTCGCCGCACGCCTGGGTGCAGGAAGCACGGAATTGGTGACCAGGGCCTGAACCTCGATGGGCAGGCTCCTATGGCCGTCCAGGGTGAAGGTCACACAGGTGCCCTCAACCGGTGCATCGTCGGCGGAGAGGAACAATCCTGCGGGGTCGGTGACCTCTTCGATACCTTCTCCGCCCATATCGAAGCATCCGACCTCGTCGGTGGGACCGAAGCGGTTTTTCGCTGCGCGCAGCATCCTCAGCGCCGTCTGAGGATCGCCATCGAATTGGCATACGACATCCACCAGATGTTCGAGTGTACGCGGGCCCGCTATCGAGCCGTCCTTGGTCACATGCCCGACGAGCAGGATCGGGATGTCACGGGTCTTCGCCATATCGATCAGCGCCGAAGCGACTTCACGGACCTGCGTCGAGCCCCCCGGGATGCCATCCACATCCTGCGAGGAGATGGTCTGCGCCGAATCCACGATGACCAGTCTGGGGTGTTCCTGATCGATCAGCCCCAGCACCGTTCCCAGATCGGTTGTTGATGCCAGCAGCAGCTCGTCCTCGACGGCGTCGACCCGACTCGCGCGCATGCGGACCTGCGATTGGGACTCTTCGCCGGAGATGTACAGCACCGATCCCTGATGCTCCTTCGCCACCCGTCCGGCAGTCTCCAGCAGCAAGGTCGATTTGCCCACACCCGGTTCGCCGGCGATGAGCACCACCGATCCGGGAATGATGCCACCGCCCAATACGCGATCGAACTCTTCGAAGCCGGTGGATATGCGCGACACATGCTCCGAACCGACCTTGGTGATGGGAAGCGCTTTCCCACTGCCGGACGCCACGGTCCTCGTCCTGCCGCCTTTACCGCCCGAACTCGCGGCGTAGGCATTCGGACGCGCCTCATGGAATTCCTCTATGGTGCCCCACTCGCCGCATTGCGGGCAGCGTCCGAACCATTTCACACCGGTCCAGCCACATTCGGTGCATACATATTGTGTAGCGCTTTTTGCCATACCAGCACGCTATAGCCGTTAAGGGACAAAGACGGCATCGCATCGGCACCTACCCTGACGCCGGGAACAAGCGTCTGATGGATGTGAGACAATCGCAGCATGGCACAAACTCAATCCACAAGCTCTCATCGCAGGCTTGCCGTCGTAGTCGGGGCAATAGCCGCGGTGATCATTCTGGTGTTACTCAGTGCATTCGTATGGCCCCGGTGGGCGGTGAAATCCTCTGATGGGGCGAGTTCCTCCCCATCGCAGAGCCAGACCTCGGCAGCAGCGACGCCCACGATCTCGGCTACCGCCCTGCCGACCGATGCGACGACATTGCTGAAGACCATGCCTGATTCCGTGCTCAGCTTCGCGCGTGTGAAGGCGTCCGCCGCCACCGATTGGAGCAGCGCGACACCGATTGAGGAATACACGGTCGTTTACTCCACAGGCGACACAGCCAAGGACGTCACGCTCAAGGTCGCGCAGTGGTCCACCGCCGACAGCGCGAAGAAGCAGTATGATGCGCTCGCGGCCACACTCACCGGCCAGGAGCTCGGTTCGGGTAACGTCAAGGTATCCGGCAGCACCACGGGCACATACGTGGTCAAAAGCGATGCGGCGGATGCGAAAAAGGCCGTCGCGCTATGGCAGAACGGTACCGTGGTGCTTCAGGCTTCAGGCGAGAAGGCAGCCGTCCAGGAGTTCTATAAGCAGTTCCCTCTCTAGTCGTCGCCTCAGCGGTGTACTATTGGGCGAGTTGCAATCTTTCAAGTAAGGAACGGAGGCTCGGATGGGTTCGGTCATCAAGAAGCGCCGCAAGCGGATGAGTAAGAAGAAGCATCGCAAAATGCTGCGTAAGACTCGTCACCAGCGCAAGTAGAGTTATTACTCGTATACGCATGAATCCCGGTCACATGTTCATATGTGACCGGGATTCATGCGTATACGGCTCCCGACGATGTCCTGCTCGCCGGGAGCCGGCTTGGAGCCGCTTCTACTTATTGGAGTTGGTGAGAATACGTGGTCCGTTGGGGTCGCCGACTATCACCGTGTTCACCATATTGAGGAACAAGCCGTGCTCGACCACACCGACGGTGGTGATGAGGTCCTGCGCCAGCTCCTCAGGATGCTCGATACGCTCCAGATGCAGGTCGACCACATAGTTCTTCTCATCGGTGCGGACCGCTTGGCCGTCGGCATCGAGGCGCAGCACGGGTTTGTATCCCTTGGATTCAAAGAGCTTCACCACATGCCCCGCACCGAATGGGATGACTTCCACAGGCAGGGGGAAGGCCCCGATGGTGTCGACGACCTTGGATTCATCGACGATCCAAACGATCTTCGATGAATTGGTCGCCACGATCTTCTCCCACAGCAGTGCGGCGCCGCCGCCCTTGATGCCGTTGAAATCCTTATCCACCTCATCGGCCCCATCGACCGTGACGTCGATGTGGTCCACGTCATCGACGTCCACGATGGTGATCCCGTAGCCTTCGGCCTGTTCCTTGGTACGCACCGAAGTGGTCACCCCAGTGAAGGTCAAGCCTTCCTCCTGGACTCTGCGACCGAGTTCATCCACGAAGAAACGAACCGTTGAACCGGTGCCCAGGCCGGCGATCATGCCCGGCTCGATGAGTTTGGCCGCTTCGATTCCGGCAGCTTTCTTCAAAGCGTCCTGTTGTGCCTTGTCCATAATCATTCTCCTTGACCGTGATGATTACCGTTGTTCTGTGACATCAACAATAGTCACCATCGTTGTGTTGCACGCCCGCCGCGCATATGACCGAGGTCTCGTACCGGGCGCGCGGTGAAATCTATTCCGTCTGCGCTTCGGTAGCGCTGAACCAGTCCATGATGAAAACCGCGTCATGCAGATCAATATAGCCATCCGCGTCAATGGGGGCGTCGATCTGCAGATTCCCCGAAACATGCAACGAGGCTTGGGCGTATCGGCCACCGGAGGATGGGGGAGGTGATAAACGCAATCTCCCCGACGCTTTCAGATGGGGTTTGCGTTGCGCATCCCGCCGGATCGAGGGCTGTGTGCCATGCGAGGGTGCTGACTGTGCAGCCTCCCGCACCTGTGGGCGTTCGGAGGTATCGGAGGATGACGGAATCGGCGTCACCGGGTCTGTGACCTCGCCCGGCTCACGTGGCTGGGCGGAAGGGGTTTCGGATGTTCTTTCCGCATGGTGTTCGGCGCTTGCGCTCGTGGGGGCACCCACGGAAGACCTCTGCGTCATCTGTGACGCCGTGCCTCCACTTGCGCCCGACAGCTCCTGCCTGATCTCGTCCGGCAGGTCAAGACCCTCGGCATACGGTGATTCAAGCAAGGACTGCCACCCCTCGAGTGGAAGATAGCCGGATTCCTTGCCCTCACCGACGCGCGAGGCGTAGCCGTGGGCGAGATCATCCACCTTCTCGTTGAACTCGTTGCCCGCATGTCCCTTGACCCATTTGAACTTCACCGATCCGGATCGGCCCGATATCTCCGCATCGATGGCTTTGATCAGTGGCGCGTTCTTCACGCTCTGCTTCTTCGAGTTCTTCCAGCCGTTCCGTTTCCAGCCATGCACCCATTTGGTGGAGCAGTTGATCGCGTATTGCGAGTCGCTTTCGATGATCAGATCCTGGGATCCCGGATGGGCGCGGAGCGCCTGGAGCACGGCGCAGAGTTCACCGATCTGGTTGGTGCCGTTACTCGCACCGCCGGCATCGCTGCCGCCACCCTGATGATCGGCCCATCCCCAGCCCATCGGTCCGTTCGGATTCCCCAGCGCACTGCCATCCGTGGATACCGTCAGAGGTGAATCCGAACGGACCGTTCGCGACCCGTCGGGGCCGCTCACCTCTGCTCGGGAAAGACCGCCGGTCTTTCCCGTTGACGCTTCGGCATTCGGATTCCCCAATGCGCTGCCATCCGTCGATACGGTGAGTTCCCCCATGCGTCCAAATCTCCTCGTCTGCTTGCCTGCGGCGACGTCTGCCCGGTGCGGCCCACTGCACTGCTGCGCTGTAGCGCGAGCAGGTGTACCGCCCCAGGTTCTGACGGTAGCTATATAAAAGGGCCTGCCGTGCGTCTCGGCCTGGTGATGGTACCAGCTTCGAACACGCACACGACAAGCCCTCGGAATCGCTTGAGGCGCGAATCAGCCTTCCAACGCGGTATCGACGACCTGCGTCGCCTCATCCAGCACGGTGTCCAAGGCCTCGGGGGAGACGAAGGATTCGGCGTATACCTTGTAGATGTTCTCGGTGCCGGAAGGACGTGCGGCGAACCAGTTGTCCTTCGTGGTGACCTTCAGACCCCCGATCTTGGCGTGATTGCCCGGGGCTTCGGTCAGCTTTGCGGTGATGTCCTCACCGGCGAGCGTCGAGGCCGTCACCGCGTCACCTGAAAGACCGGCGAATTTCTGCTTCTGTTCGAGTGTGGTCGGTGTATCGACCCGCTTGTACCAGCTCTCGCCGAAACGCTGCACCTGCTCCTCATGGAGCTGGGATGGGTTCTTGCCGGTTTTTGCGGTGATTTCGGCGGCCAACAGATCCGGGATCAGACCATCCTTATCGGTGGTCCAGACACGACCGTTCTTGCGCAGGAAACTCATGCCGGAGCTTTCCTCGCCACCGAAGGCCACTTCGCCGCTGAAGAGCGGATCGACGAACCATTTGAATCCGACGGGGACCTCGACGAGTTTGGCGCCGATGGATGCGGCGACACGGTCGATCAGTGAGCTGGAAACCAGGGTCTTGCCGATGCCTGCACCCTCGGGCCATCCGGGGCGGTTGCCCGAGAAGAGGTATTCCACGCACACCGCGATGTAGTGGTTCGGGTTCATCACACCCGTGCCCGGGCACACGATGCCGTGCCTGTCCGCGTCGGGATCGGTGCCGCCGACGAGGTCGTACTTATCCCATGCGCCGGCGTTGAGCCTGTCGACCAAACCCTTCATCGCATAGGGGGAGCTGGGATCGATGCGGATCTTCCCATCATGGTCGATGGTCATGAAGCGCCAGGTGGGATCGGTCTCGGGGTTGATGACACCGATGTCCAAACCGTATTTTTCGTTCATCAGCGGCCAGTAGTGGACGCTTGCACCGCCGAGGGGATCGATACCGAGACGGACGCCCGAGGAACGGATCAGATCGAAATCGATGACGTTCGCCAGATCGGAAACATAGTGCTCGCGGTAATCGAAAGACTCCACGAGTTCGGATTTCACGGCCTGCTCAAAAGGTATGCGCTTGACCGAACGGTAACCGTCAAGCAGCTCGTTCGCACGGGTGGCGATGGCGTTCGTCGTCTCTTCCGGTGCGGGGCCGCCCGTCGGCGGATCGTATTTGAACCCGCCATCGGTTGGGGGGTTGTGCGATGGGGTCACCACGATGCCGTCCGCGATATCGGCACCATTGAAACGCTGCGTTCCGTCCGCCGCGCGGTTATGCGTCAGAATGGCCTGCGAGATCGTGGGGGTGGGGGTGAAGTCGTCATTGGCGTCGATGCGCACGCGCACGCCGTTGGCGACCAGCACTTCAACCGCGGTCTTCCATGCGGGAAGGCTCAGCGCATGCGTGTCGCGACCGATGTACAGCGGTCCGCTGATGCCTGCCGCTTTGCGATGCTCGGCAATCGCCTGGGTGATGGCTACGATGTGGGCCTCATTGAACGACGTTTTGAGGCTCGAACCTCGGTGACCGGACGTGCCGAAAATCACACGTTGGGCGGCAACCGCGGAGTCGGGGACGGCATCGTAGTATTTCCCGATGACGTCGTCGACGTTGATCAGATCTTCCGGGGTGGCGGGTAGTCCCGCATTGTTAGCAACCATGACACTTATGATGCCACAATTAAAAGACAACAAAAAAACACGCAAATGCACGAAATCTCACATTGCGGCACAGTATTGCTCAGCTTGGCTTCGTCGATTCGGAAACCATAGCGGACAGGCGCCTTACTATGCACCGTTCGTGATGTGCGTGCCCGTATGGATGCGGGCAGGGTATCAGCGGGAGTCGGCCTCGGGGACGCGGACGCAGAGTGCACGTGCCTCGATGGTGATGGCGATGTGGCGCGTCTCGCCAAGGACATCGCCATCGACCTGTGCCAAGGCGGGTTTCTCAAGTCGCAGCTCGGCCTTGGGCCCTTGCATCTGCTCGATGGTCGAATTCGTGGACAGGGGACTCTGCTTCGCTTTGCCGGTGATCGTCTGGTGAACCACATCCCCGAAAAGATTCGCCCAGCCGATCAGCCCGCCGGAGGTGTCGATGATTTCGAAATCCAACAGACCGTCGTCGAATGAGGCTTCCGGCATCAGCGAGAATCCCGGGATCTCACCGCAGTTGCCCGCCATGAAGGTTCTGAACGACAGGTCGGAGACCGAATGATCGTTGCCCTCGCTGTCAGTGAGGCTCAGGGAGGCTTTGAACTTGGGTGCGAAAAGATGCTTGACCCCACTGACGAAATATGCCAGCCAACTGATGTTCTTCTTCAATGTGGGATCGGTGTCGTCGATCATCAAGGCATCAAAGCCGATGCCGGCAATAATAAGGAAACCGTGCTTGTGGTCGGGCTCATCGGCATCGAGGAGGGCCACCCTGCCCATGTCTATCTGACGTGAACCGTGGGAGGTCGCCACGGCCAGGGCCGCGTCGACATCGTCCACGGGAATGCCCACATTGCGCGCGAATAGATTGCCGGTACCGATGGGGATGATGCCCATCGCATGATCGGTGGCGGCCAGCGCGCTGGCGACGGTGCGCACCGTGCCGTCACCTCCGACCGCGACCACCACTTCCGCACCCGCATCCAACGCCTCCCTCGCACACTCGGAACCGTCCTTTTCAAGTGTGGTCTCACTGAAATGGACGTCGTCGATGCCTTTGGCCGAGCAGTATTCGATGATGTGCTGCCTGAGTTCCTCGGCACGCGGTTTCGAAGGATTGATCACAAAGGCATACTGGACCTGATCATCGTTCCGTTGGGCTTCGTACCGCGTCCGTTTGCGGCGTTTGGCATCGCGGAGGAGGAATACGATCACGACGAGAATGATGATAAGCGCGACACAGGCACTCAGGGCTATGATCGCAGAAGTCGGCATGCCATCCATTGTGATATCCACCGCCCCGGTAGTGGCGGCACTCAGCCAAACATGAACGAATCCTGCACGATTTGTGGGAAGACCTCATCTCCGTGGACCGATGCACGCTCGGCAAAGCGCGCTGCCGCCACCAGGACGCGGCTTGGTGTCTCCTTGGAGCATTAGGCTTGGGGGCATGCTTGATATCCAATTTATTCGTGAACATACCGATGTCGTCAAGGAATCGCAGCGTAAACGCGGCGAATCCGTAGAGCTGGTCGACGAGGTGCTGAATTCCGACGCGGCACGCCGTGACGCGCTCAAGGATTTCGAAAGCACCCGCGCCCAGCAGAAGACCATCGGCAAGAAGGTCGCCGCGGCGCCCGCCGATCAGAAGGCAGCGTTGATCGCAGAGACGAAGGAACTCGCCGCAAAGGTCGGCGAATACAAATCCGCCGCGGATTCGGCCTCCGAGACCTTCACCACGGCGATGTGGAAACTCAGCAATATCGTCGAGGACGCCGCTCCCGAAGGTGGCGAGGACGATTACGTCGTGGTCAAGAAGGTCGGTACGCCGCGCGATTTCGCCGCTGAGGGTTTTGAGCCGAAGAACCATCTTGACCTGGGCGTCGGGGTCGCGGGCATTGATATGCGCCGTGGTGTGAAGGTATCGGGCTCGCGCTTCTACTTCCTGCGCGGCGCTATCGCCCGTATGGAAATCGCCATGTTGACGATGGCCGTCGACCATGCGGAGACCAAGGGCTTCGTAACGACGATCACACCCACGCTCGTCAGGCCTGAAGTCATGGCGGGAACAGGATTCCTGAATTCGCACGCAGATGAGATCTATCGTCTTCGCGAGCCAGATGAGCAGTATCTGGTCGGGACTTCGGAGGTCGCGCTCGCAGGCATGCATGAGAACGAGATTCTCGATCTGGGCAATGGTCCTCTGCGTTACTGCGGATGGTCAAGCTGCTACAGGCGTGAGGCGGGAGCCGCTGGGAAAGACACCGTGGGCATCATCCGCGTGCATCAGTTCAACAAGGTTGAGATGTTCGTGTACTGCCGTCAGGAGGATTCCCTCGATCAGCATCAGCAGTTGCTGGGGATGGAACAGGAGATGCTGGCGAAGGTCGAGGTGCCGTACCGCATCATCGACACCGCCGCAGGTGATCTGGGTTCTTCGGCCGCACGCAAATTCGACTGCGAGGCTTGGGTGCCGACCCAGGAACGCTACCGCGAGCTGACCTCCACTTCCAATTGCACGGAATACCAGGCGAGACGCCTCAATATCCGCGAGCGTCAGGAAGAGGGAGGCACCAGGCCTGTTGCGACGCTGAACGGCACACTCGCCACCACCCGCTGGCTGGTCTCGATTATGGAGAACCATCAGCAGAAGGATGGCTCGATCACTATTCCCAAGGCGATGCAGCCCTATATGGGCGGCCGTGAGGTCATCGAGCCAACCGCCTGGGAGGCCTGAGCCGCCGGAGCCGGACGCACCACGTTTCACGACGTGCGGCGTTTGGCAAAATCGCGTAGGCGGGTTTATGATGAAACTCGTGCCTGAGGGCTGTGTTGCCCGGCAGGCGCCATGGACGGGTGTCTGAGCGGTCTAAAGAGACGGTCTTGAAAACCGTTGAGCGAAAGCTCCGCGAGTTCGAATCTCGCCCCGTCCGCATTCAAGGGTTTTGGACTTCGGTCCAAAACCCTTTTCTCATTTCCGGGTCCATATGATTGCCCATCGATGAGCCGAGCCCTCTCTGAAATAAACCATTAATAAAGCACCGTCGCTTCGTAACTACTCCGTAACAGTGTGACCGCGATTCAAGCCCCGCCCTCTGCAAGAATTCAAATCACAGACGGCAATAGGGTGTGTGCACCGTTCTCAACAGGGGGTTCACGGGCGATGCGGGGTGATGGGCAGTATGCGTTCACCGTCGCTCCCAAAGGGCTTGATACCGAGGTACGGAGCGCAGCCCGGAGGGCTGGGGCCGGGTGGAACCCCGCATGAGCCGTCTGCATGGAATGGTCCGCACGAGACCGTCTGCACAGAATCGTCCATACAGAATCGGGGTCACGATGTCAGAAGTTATGCGTGTGCTTGATGAACCGGAGCAATCCGTCAGTCTCAATGCATTCAGCGATCTGAAGAAGGGGAACCCTGCGCCATACTGGCTCTTCCGAGGGGTGTGCGCATGCTGGGGGCTTGACACCGCGACTACCACACTGGATCTGATCACGGTTTCGGAAAACGCCACCTTCCTATTGCGCATAGACGGGGCCGACGAAGGCGTTGTCAGGGTATCCCAGCCGGGATATGTCGGCGGGCCGGAAGCGGTGGCGTCGGAGATCCTATGGCTGAACGCCCTGCACGACGTCGATGGGGTGAATCTGATCAACCCGGTGCCGACCATCCGTGGCACCTTCGTCGGTACGGTGCGCGACGGCAACGGTGTGGGCTGGACGGTCATCTCCACGAAATTCGTCAAGGGGACCGTGCTGGAGGACATGGACAACCCGGCACCGTATTACACCACCATCGGCGCTTGGGCCGCCAAATTCCACGAGCATTCCCGCCACTGGAAGCAGCCCAGGGGATTCAAACGCTTCAACTGGGACATCTCCGATATGGTGGGGCCTTCGCCTCGCTGGGGCAGGTGGGAGAACGCCGATCTCAACGATGATGAGCGCGCGTTATGCGAACAGGCATTGTGGAAGGCGATGGATGTGGTGATGAAGACGCCACGCACGCAGCAGACCTGGGGTCTGATTCACGCCGATCTGCGTCCCTCCAACATCATCAAAGGGGAGGATGGCACGCTGACCATCATCGATTTCGACGATGCCGGATACAGCTGGTACCTCTATGACTACGCCTCCTCCCTGAGTTTCATTGAACACATGCCCTACGCACCTGAACTCGCGAAATCCTGGGTCAAGGGATACACGGAGGTATCCGGGGCTTTCAGTGGTGCACAGCTTGAGGTGATGTCCGCCCTGTCGATGATCCGTCGTCTGCAGATGCTCGGATGGACGACCAATCACCGTGAGGATGCACTTCCCGAGGAGCTGGCCACCACACAGGCCAGCGGATCCGTGCAATGCGCCCGCAACTATCTCGGAAATTCCCTGTGGTTGCTTCAGTGAGGGGATTGCCGGCTCTCCCGGGCGGCATCCCTCATGACGGCGGCGGGCAATCCTCGGCGTCCTCCAACGGTCCGGCATCAATGAGCGTCGATGCGCGGCTACTCCAACACAACAGCAGTGACTACAAGAGCAGGGGAAGGTGAAGGCATGTCGACAACAGTGAGCGAAGACACGTCAAAAGGCCTCGGTGGCGTCACATACGTGACCACCGATAAGGATTACTTCAAGAAACGGCAACTGAAGCGGACCACAGGTGCATTCGGACTGTGGGCAATAGGTATCTCGGCCGTGATCTCCGGTGATTTCTCCGGTTGGAACGGAGGCATCGCCCAGGCGGGCTGGGGCGGTATGCTGATCGCCGCGCTGGTGGTCTACACGATGTATGTGCTGATGCTCAATGCGATCAGTGAGATGGCCTCGGCCATGCCCCACACGGGTGGGGCGTATTCCTTCGCCAGGGCCGCCATGGGTCCTTGGGGAGGGTTCTTCACCGGATTGGCCGAAACGATTGAATATGTGATGACGGCTGCCGTCGTCGTCTATTTCTCATCCGCCTACGCCGACGCGATCCTCTCCGACCTGGTCGGATACTCTCTTGACGCCCACGGTCTGATGTGGGTCTGGTGGCTTGCGCTCTATGTGATATTCGTGGCGATCAACTGGGCTGGTGCCGAGACCTCATTCCGTTTCGCGCAGATCGTGTCGATAGCCGCCTTGGCGATCGTGGCCATTTTCGGCATCGGTGCCTTTATCGCGGGCAAAGTCGATTTCGGCAGCCTGCTGAATATCGCACCCACTGCTGGTGGCTCGGCATTCCTTCCCTTCGGAGTGGGTGCCATCTTCTACGCGATGCCTTTCGCGATGTGGCTGTTCCTTGGCATAGAGCAGCTTCCTTTGGCGGCTGAGGAAGTCAGGGAACCTGAGCGCAACATTCCGAAGTCCTCGCGTCTGTGCATCTTCACGCTTGGCCTTTCCGCCCTGATCATCGTCTTCCTCAATCCTGCCGTTGTGGGCTCCAAAGCGCTCGCCGCTTCCGACGAACCGCTTCTGGATGGGTACCGTGCCATTCTGCCGGGCAATCTTGCGGCTGTGCTGTCAGCCTTCGCGCTGATCGGTCTGCTCGCCTCGGTGCAGGGCATCATGTTCGCCTATGGACGCAATCTCTACTCGCTGTCCCGTGCCGGTTACTATCCGGCCTTCCTCTCGCTCACCGGCAAGAAGAAGACGCCGTATTGGGGTCTGATCGTTGGCGCCGTCTTTGGGTTCGCAGCCCTGTTCATCGTCGCGTATGGTGGTCAAGGAGCAGGTTCCGTGGTGTTGAACATCGCGGTGTGGGGTGCGGTGCTCGCGTACCTGTTGCAGATGATCTCCTATGTGATACTGCGTAAGCGCATGCCGAACATCAAGAGACCATTCGTCAGCAGATTCGGCGTCCCCGGCGCGGTGATAGCGGGACTTGTCTCTTTGGTGATCTTCATAGCCGTGCTGCTCAACCCTGATTATCGTCTGGCCGTGTATGTGATGGTCGTGATCTATGCGATCGCTCTGGTGTTCTTCGCGGCGTATGGACGCAAGCATCTTGTACTCTCACCGGAGGAGGAGTTCGCGGCATCAGGAGGGGAAGCGGTGTATAAAACCGAAGAGTAGACATCATCCGATGTGTGAGCGGTGCATGAGATGCGTCTGCCGCGCAACGATGATCATGATTTGCAATACCAACGAGACAGAGAAGGCAACATGGCAGTTCGTTCGACGATTATGGATACGAATAGCTTCAGACCGGGGATGGAAGAGGGACTCGATCCGGAAACACGGGCAATGGCCCACGAGCGGGAGGTTCTGGGACCGGCTTACCGCTTGTTCTACCGTAAGCCGGTGCATCTGGTGAAGGGTAGGGGAAGCAGACTCTGGGACGCGGACGGCGTCGAATACCTTGATGTGTACAACAACGTCGCTTCGGTCGGGCATTGCCACCCGAGGGTTGTGGAGGCCATCACCCGCCAGGCCTCGATGTTGAACACCCACACCCGCTACCTGCATGAGAACGTGCTGGGTTATGCCGAGGACATCCTTTCGACGATGCCCGATGAGGTCAATCGCATCATGTTCCAGTGCACGGGCTCCGAGGCCAATGACCTCGCGATCCGGGTCGCACAGACCTATACCGGCGGTGAAGGCGTGATCGTGACACACGAGGCTTACCACGGCAATTCGGCGTTGACGTCGAAGCTCTCACCGGCTTTGGGGACCGCCCAGACCTTGGGTCTGACAATGCGGATGATTCCGACTCCGGACACCTATCGCGTCGATATCGATGGCACGACGGGCGGAGACTGCACTCCTGAGGCCTTCGGTGCGTGGATGGCCGGTGAGCTCAAGAAGCAGGTGGAGGATATGCAGCGTCACGGCATACCCTTCGCCGCCTTCCTCGCCGATTCCATCTTCTCTTCGGACGGCGTGTATCCCGGTCCTGTGGGTTATCTGAAGCCGGTCATCGATATGGTCCACGAACTCGGGGGCGTCTTCATCGCCGATGAGGTGCAGCCCGGATTCACCCGCACCGGGGATGCCTTCTGGGGATTCCAGCGCCATGGTGTGGTGCCCGATCTGGTCACGTCGGGCAAGCCGATGGCCAATGGTCTGCCGACATCGCTGATGGCCGCGAGGTCCGAGGTCCTCGAACCTTTTGCGGGCTCGATTCCGTACTTCAACACCTTCGGCGGCAATCCGGTCTGTATGGCGGCCTCGCAGGCGACCCTGGACGTCATGCGTGATGAGGATACGATGGGCAACGCCAAAAGGGTCGGCGGCATATTCATGCAGGCCCTTCGAGCCTTCCAGGCCGAACATCCATGCATAGGCGATCTGCGCGGTACCGGTCTGTACATCGCATGCGAAATCGTGAAACCCGGCACCAAGGAGGCCGATCAGCAGACGGCCCTGGATATCCTCGAAGCGCTCAGGGACAATCACGTGCTGACCTCGGTGTGCGGCCGTTACGGCAACATCCTCAAACTGCGGCCTCCGCTGGTGTTCAGCGAGGATGATGTGGACTGGTTCTCCGATGCATTCACCACGACATTGCGCCAACTCGGCATCTGAGGTGACGCAAGGGCCGGTCTGGTCAGGCAGGCTGGACCGACATCGATTCGGGCGATACAGATGGCATGGCGGCGTAAGGCCCTCAACCGTCCGCACCGCCTGGTGCCATATACAAGCCGTCACCGTCCGCCGTCATGAAGGATGCCGCCGTGTCGTCTGATGGTAATGCGGTCGTATTACCGTCAGAGGGAACGGGAATCGCATGCGGCGCGTCGGCTCGGTGCACCGGGCTTGTTCGCTTCGAGCTCGGAAGGGGGCGGTGGCTGCGATTATGACGGCATCATCACGTATGGAACCGGGCGGCGTCCCGCAGGGCAAACGCGGTCGGGCGAAGCGCTCGGACAATATCCGTCTGCTCAGGAATCTCATTCAGGAGAGGGAGCTGCTGCCCGGTGAGCGTCTGGGCTCCGAACGTGAGATCGCATCACTGCTGGGAACGACCCGCGCCGATCTGCGGCTTGCCTTGGCGGCGTTGGAATCCACCCATGAGGTGATTCGTCGCATCGGACGGGGTGGCGGCATCATCGTGTCGGACAGCCGGCTTGAACGCAATATCAATACCGTTGAGTCCCTGCCGATCATCGCCAGAAGGCAGGGGCTCGTACTGCAATCGGAGGTTCATTCGGCTGTTATCGCGCCGGCCTCCCAGTCCGATGTGCGCTTACTGGAACTCGACCGTTATGTGCAGGGCGGTATGCAGAACATCTACGACATCACCCGCGTGAGGTATGTGGACGGGCGCCCATTGTCTCTTGAGACCAGCCATCTGCCATCGGATATCTTCCCCTCCTTTCTGACGAAGGATCTCACCACCTCCTTCTACGCACGTTTCGCCTCCGATTATGGGATCCACCCTTCGGTCGTCGATGAAACCCTGGAATCCATCGAAGCGTCCGAGCAGCAGGCACGGCTGCTGCAAGTCGATGGGGGCACGCCGCTGATACGCATCCGTCGCATCGCACGCACCAGTGACGGCCGACCCTTTGAGCGGGCCACCGATGTCTATATCGCCTCGCGCATGCGCTTCACCATGCATCACTCGGGGTATGTGCGGCTATCGGCCACATCGGGATCGGATGCATCCGCCGAGCAGATGCGTAGACAGCAATGAAGCAAGATTCCCTCATCGGGTCGCTCCCGCCAACGGAGTTTTCCGGCGGTGCGGTTTGCGGGGTCTGGCTATGATGGGCGGCATGCGTGATGTGATCTTCGACTTTTGCGGGGTGCTGCTGGATTGGCGGCCGCGACTGACGCTGGAAGGCCAGTACCCCCAAGGCGTCATCGATATGTTCTTCGACGACAATGATCCAAGGGGTTTTGACTATTACGACCGCAAGTCGGATGAAGGGTGGACGCAGGAGCGCATCCTGGAGGAATACGAACAGTCGCACGGGCCTGCCGTGGCCTGGGTGTTCCGCACCTATTTCGAGCATTTCCGGAAGTCCCTGTACGGCATGATCCCCGGCATGCCGGAGCTGCTCACGGAACTCGACGCGCGGCACATACGGCTTTGGGGCCTGACGAATTTCACCACCGAGTATGTGGACGAGGTATATGGACGATTCCCCGAGTTCTCACTGTTACGGGATGTCGTGGTCTCCTCGCAGGAGCATCTGGTGAAGCCCGACCCGAGGATCTTCGAGCTGGCGGCCGAACGCTTCGGCGTGGCGGTCGAGTCATGTGTCTTCGTCGATGACACCCTCGCCAATGCCGAGGCCGCGGACGAGGTCGGCATGCAGGGCATCCACTTCACCGGTGCCGATGATCTGCGTGCACGTCTGCTGGGCGCCGGGTGATTCCGCACGCCTGGTGGATGGGCGCACCAGGCCGGTGCTGAAAGGACCATCGGACCCGACGGCTGCTTCGCTGCGTCCATGCGGGTCCATGGGTATCTATGCGGGTCTATACGGCCAG
This sequence comes from Bifidobacterium psychraerophilum, assembly GCF_000741705.1. Classification (GTDB taxonomy): domain Bacteria; phylum Actinomycetota; class Actinomycetes; order Actinomycetales; family Bifidobacteriaceae; genus Bombiscardovia; species Bombiscardovia psychraerophila. The sequence continues at coordinate 359,401 of NZ_JGZI01000009.1, forward strand.
GACACGAGCGGGTTCATACGAGGCGGCGATCGGCGGCCCAACGGGTGAGTTCATTGCGGTTGGACAGCTGGAGTTTGCGCAGCACCTTGGATACGTGGGTCTCCACCGTCTTGATCGATATGAAGAGTTCGGCAGCGGTCTCCTTGTAGGTGTAGCCGCGTGCGATCAGGCGCATGACGTCCTGCTCCCGGGCGGAGAGGCTGTCCAGCTCGTCGTCACCGGCATCGCCGTAGCCTGGCGTCGTGCCTTGGAAGGTGGATAGGACGAAACCGGCCAGTTTCGGTGAGAACACGGCATATCCCTCATGCACCTGCCTGATTGACGACACCAGATCATCACCCGAAATCGTCTTGGTCACATAGCCACGGGCGCCTGCGCGGATGACGGATCCGACATCCTGCGGGGAATCGGAAACCGATAACGCCAGAAAGACGGAATCGGGGGAGAGGGGCTGGGATTTGAGCAGAATCTCCGTGCCGCCGCCGCCCGAACCGCCCGGCACATGCACATCCAGCAGTACCACGTCGGGCTTGCTGTCCGCGATCATCTGCTGGGCGCCTTCAACGTCCGCGGCCTGGGCGACCACATCGAAATAGGGTTGGAGGGTCGAGATGACACCGGTGCGAAACATCTCATGGTCATCGATGACAGCCACCCGGATGGAGGCGTCATCACTGTGCTCCATCGTGGTGTCCTTTGCGTTCATGATCCGTCCTTCCGGCTGGTGTTCTTCCGCATGCGCTGTTGCATATCGGTCTGTGCGGTCTTCGTCTGTTGGGCACCGTCCCGTTCCGACGGCTGCTGACGCTCATGGTCCGGCGCCAAGGGCATACGCATACGCACCTCAGTGCCCCAACGCGGTCGCGACACGATTTCAACAGTACCGCCTTTGCGCTGCACCCTGCCGATAATCGATTCGCGTATGCCAAGCCTGCCTTCGGGTATGTTCCTGACGTCGAAACCCACGCCATGATCGCGCACAAATATCTCCACCGCATCATGCTGAGCCTCGCAGTAAACGGATATGGGCTCTCCGCCGTGCGTGACGGCATTGAGCAGGGCCTGCCTGGTCGCATCCAACAAGGCCTCGGTCCGTTCTGATGGCTGGGCATCGGCAACCGTCACCACCTCGATGGCCTTTCCGCGCTCCACCTCGATGCCTGCGGCGATATCGCGCACACCCGAACTGACCGAGCGATCCGCCGGCGGTCGATCCTGGTACAGCCAATCGCGCAACGACCTCTCCTGCGAACGCGCGAGTGTGGAAACGGTCTGGGCATCGTCGCTATGAAGCTGGATCAGAGCCAGTGTCTGCAATACCCCGTCGTGCAGGTGGGCGGCCATATCGGCTCGCTCCTCCTCGCGTTCCTTCATTGCGCGTTCGGTGCTCAGGCGGCGTATCAGCGAATTGGCCCAGGGGATCAGAGCCACCGCGATGCCTGCAAGCAGCAAGGCCGCGACGAGTATGACCTGACCCGCCTGTGCGAATGGATAGGTGGTGAAGGCGTAGAGCGCCAGCGAGGCGACCATCAGCGCGATCCCGACGATCAGGACAGTCAGATCATTGCGTTCGGAATCGAATCTCAGCCAGGAGACCGCCATGCCGCATGCGGTAAGCAGCAGAGGCAGAATGATGTTGGCGGGAAGACCCGCCGCGGCAAGCAGCGTACCGAAGGACAGCAGTGCGAGCCCTGCGCCGAGGAGCAGCAAGGGTACCGGTGTCCGCCGTAATATTTCCGACAGTCCATTGTCGGAAGCTTCGTCATCGTCGTTGGGCAGGTTGCCTTTTGACAGCGGCTTCTCGCGCTGGGGCCGTCGATCCGATGCCTGCGTTCCCCGGCTTCCCCGAGCGTCGTCATACGGCTGTGGGTCTCCCGCCGGAAGCGCGATCACGAGGATGATGTATGCCACCGGGCCCGCACCGAAAAACGGTGTCAACGCCATTGCAAGCAGTCGTACCAGCCAGACCGGGATCCCTATATGCAGTGCTATGCCCCGGCACACGCCACAGAGCACCCGGCCGTGTCTGGGCCTCATCAACGGCAGTTTGGCGGGCATGATCGGCTGTGGATCGTAAGAAGGCACTGATGACTCCCACCCATTGCGGTTCGGTGGCGAAGCCTGATCGGTATCTCGGTGGAGAGGTGTCTGCATGAATGTCATTATCCGCCGAAGAACGATGGGATGAGGCTCTTCGACTGTTTTTCTGAGAGTTTTCAGGGAAGAATCAGGGTGTTCCCGGATGCTCCACGCGAAGCGGGTTTGCTGTAATTGAACTATGAACAATATGCATAATCCTCAGGATCATCCTCGCGACGGTCAACAGGGCAATCCACAGACACCTCCCAGCGCTGATGCCCGCTTTTTCGCATGGGTACGGGCATCGGGCATCAGACGATCCGATCCACGCTGGATCTCTGGCGTATGCGCCGGCTTGGCCCGGCGTCTGGGTTGGAATGAAGTGCTGGTCAGGGCCTTGATGCTGGCTTCGATACTCTGTTTCGGCATCGGAGCCGCCTTGTACGGTTTCGCCTGGTTCGTACTCCCGGACGACCGTAGTGATTCGATTCTCTTGGAGGACCTCATTGCGGGGCGTTGGGACTGGAGCTGTGTAGGTGTGTTCCTCTGCTTCGGAACGGCTCTGGTCTTTCCCGGTGTCGGTCTTTTCGTGCTTGCGCTCGCGGCCTTCGCGCTGTTCCTGCTCATGCAGTGGGGCAGACAGTCCGATCAGCGGAGGCAGCGGTCATCCGGACAATCAGGACCGGAACCGTATGGAAACCAGGGTTACGCTACATACGCCAACAATCCGGCCCGGAACGGCGGCGTGCCAGGCAATGGTACCGCACCTTCCACGGACGATGGCTATGATCCCTCCGGATACACCGGGGCGGATCGGAGCTCCTCGCCAGCGCAGCCCGCTGCGGACGGGGCTTCAGGATACAGGCCGTCTGAGCAGCGGGGATTTGTCGGACCGGATACGAATAGGCCTGGCCCCTCGTATGCTTCGCCATATTCCTCGGCGACACCTTCCTCCCAGCCTCCGATGGCAGCCGCGCAACCATATCCAAGCTATCGTTACCAATACCAGCCCAGGACGGTGTACGCACGCCGCCGCCCGGCGGGGCCGGTCATCGTGAGCGCGGTCGTCGGCGTGCTGCTCGTGTCGGCGGCAGCTATGTTGGTGGTGGCTTCCCGAGGGTCCTACAGTGTGGATCAGACCTTGGCGGTAGCCACGATGTGGTCATGCGCGGGCACCATCCTTCTGGGAGTCGTGCTGGTGCTTCTGGGGTGTGCGGGCCGACGTTCGGGTGGGCTCATCCCCTTCGCGCTGATCTCCGCACTGGTATCGATAACGCTGATGGGCATCTCAGGGGCATACGGGTACACGAACCTGGTCGCCCAACGCAACACCAGCGGGTACGAGCGCGTGCAACTCAGCTCGAACACCACGCTGGGATCCACTTCGGCCGACATGCGGCGCTACGCACGCGGGATCCTCATCGACGCAAGCGCCACAGGCGATGCGAAGGGGGATGTGGCCACCATCGATCTGAGTGGGTACCGGAACAACAACGGAACGCACGAAGTCACATCCGCTGATGGGAAAAGCATCCAGTCAGCCTGCCCGACAGGGAATGTGCGCCTGGCGGTCGTCCATGCGCAGGCCGTCGTCGTGATGCCCAGGAACTGCACATACAGCGTCAACGGGAACAGGGGGACGTCATATGCCGAGACCCATCTGAGTGGGACCTTCGTGCGGATCGGAGACTCCGGCTCGCTGTCGCTGAACGAGTCCTTCAGCATGAGCGATAACGGGGAGTCACAATCCCTCCCAGGGGATCTCGATACGGCCGAACTGAACATCGATGCCACAGCGCTCCTCGACGGGGAGGTGTCCGTTGTCTATACACGGTAACGAGCACATCGATGCGCGTAAGCACGGATGCCGGCGCGGCTGCGACGCAACAGCGCCAGGGATACGAATGACATGTGAATTGCAGAATCTGCGGGAACCAGACAACGGAGGACGGTCATGATGAACGACAAACGCGACGAGGACACCATCAGGCTTGGTACGGTGGCCGATGAAGACATCGAGGACACGGTCAGCATGGAAAGCACCTCCCAGACGGACGACGGGCAGGAGGGGCAGGGATCTTCATATGCCCAGTCCGCCGATACCGATGCCTCCCGCAATCACGCGGGAGCCGGGGGAGAGGCATCGCAGGATGCCCCCACGGCGCAACATGCATCTGCATCGCAGCAGGGAGTGCCCCTGTACGCCAAACCGGCCCCGGATGGGAGTGGGGAATTCGATGCCCACGGCAATCGCATCGTGCGAAAGCGAGGCGCCAGCATGGCGACCATCGTATTCGGATCGATGCTGATCGTCTGCGGGGTCATCGGCTTCGGCAGCGCGTGGTACGGACCGGGGACCCTATGGTCATCATTCGGTCTTGACTGGAGGATGGCTTTGGCACTCGCGCTCGCCGCAATCGGTGCCGTCCTGCTGGTCTCATCCATGATGTGGGCATTGAGCTCCGTGATCAGGGCATTCGCCCGGCACGATGACGAAGGGCGACCTCAAGGCTGAACGGACCCGAACGATGCCCCGGGTCGTTGGTCTGGAGCATCGTTCAGAAGGTATAGAGTCCCCAGAATGCCAGTGACACCATAACGAGCAGCGAGCCGAGAATACCGCACAGCATCACCCCGATATGGCCGGCTCCATGGAGCACGCGGATGGTTTGATGCCGCTCGGTGGCAGACGGCACGCGCTCATCATCATGCCTGCGCAGTGCGCTCCAGATGCCGGAGCACAGCCACCCGAACACCAGCACAAGGGCGATGGCGGCGATTCGCAGCATGATCCATCCATGCAGGAAGAGCGAGGCGTCTCGTTGCAGGCTCAAGGCCTTGATCGCGGTATTGCCCACATAGAGCAATGCGGCGGTAAGGCTGAGGCTCGCCAGCAGCACGGTCACGGTCAACGGCGCCTTGATGCCTCTGCCGAATCCGCCGAGCGACCGCTGTCTGTTCGCTGCCGACCTTGCCGCAGAGCCGACACCGATACCCAGTGCCAGGATTCCGGAAAGCAGACAGAATCCCAGGGCGGATACCATCAGCGCGATCAGCACACCCAGGGAGGCGACCAGCCCCGGGGGTGTCGTCAGGGGTGCCGCATAGCGCTGCGAAGGACGGGCACCCGCAATCTGCGGTGTGGTCCAACTGTCCGCGGTGGCGCCTGAGGTCACCGAGTTGATCCAGTCCTCAAGATTCCGCGTGTACGAGGTGTCGAGGGGCAGTCCGGGTTCCGAGAGATGGCTTCCTGTTCGCATCTGGTGGTTTGCCTGGTAGTACCGAACGGTCACGTTATCGTTTCCGGCCGAGGAAGCCTGTTTGAGTATCGTCTGCGTACCTTGCTCAATAGGCATGGAGAGGTCTTCGACGCCGTAATTCACCAGAACCGGTTGGGTCAGCTTACGTAGGTATGGTGTGGAGTCGAAATTCGCATAGTCGAGGCCGATCGCCGAAAAATCCATCGAGGTGAGTTTCGGCACATCCCTGATGAGGCTTTCCGGAGCCCCACTATCGGCGAAGTAGGCGCTCGCGGCCATTGACATCTGCTGGCGTCCGGAGACCACGGGAGCCGATGTCAGTATGCTGTACGCCACGTCCTTGCGTTCGGCCGTGATCAGGCTGGATATCCATGTGCCTTCGGATTCGGCGTACAATCCGACCTTTCCGGCATCCACACTCGGCCACTGTTTGAGCACATCGAATGAGGTGCCGTAGTCCTTGGCCATCTGTGGATAATCGCGATGCAGCATCGAATAGTTATCCAGACGCTTATCCGGCACGAGCGTCACGATTCCCGCCGAGGACATGGCCGAGGCGACATCTCCATAGACTTCCGAGGAGTCTCCGGTCCCGGCCCCGTGCAGGAAGAGGCAGGCGGGACGTTTGCCTGACGCCCCGATGGGTTCCCGGACAATCGCGTTGATGCTCACCGAATCGTTGAGCTTGATGGTGATACGACTTTCCTTCGTCCGGTAGCTGCCTTCGTGGGGGACGCTGATTCCCTTGGCGGCTATGGCGGTATTCGAGGATTGCACGCTCACATGATCCGTATACGGCGCGACGCTCCATTGCGGCGTCATCAACGACCCCAGCAGCATCAGTATCAGGAACATCACGAGCGATGAGCAGACGGCAGGTAGGAGTCGTTTTACAGCAAGCACCCGTTCACTCTACTCCACCCCATGATGCCCTTCGCGATGAATCGTGAACGCCTGCAAGCATCCGATGATGGGGATCCCACGCCTTGCGGGCGGTGGATCGGAAGGCATGGCCTAGGAGCGATCCCCCTGTTCGAGCGCCTGCTCCGCCTCCTGGAGTGTGCTGTATCCGGCCATGCGCATCGTATTGAGCACGATGGATTCCGTCAGATTGGAGCCACGTTCGATAAGCCTTTGCATCATGCTCTCATAGAGTGCCAGTGTGGCTTCGCTGTATGTTCCGAGCTCGCCCCGCAGATAGCTTTCGAATGAGGTCGTCTCAGCTGTGTCGTCAGCCGAACGAAGTGTGCGCATCGATGCTCCGAGAGCCCGGTACCGTTGCATGAAATCCTGGGCCCAGCCCAGCTGCATCACGATGATCCGCTCCTGCCTTGCCTGGCGAGCCGCGGAGATCTTCGGGATATAGGGCTCTATCGACCTGTGGAATTCATCGGGCACGGTGGATTCCATCATGCGTGCGTATTTCTCGGTGAGCAGGTTGCGCCCGGACCGCTCCGCCGCTTCCAGATCATGTGCGTAGCTCGTGAGCAGATCACGCGGCCATGCGAGGAACTGACTGAGTCTCATCTGGTGGAAGACCGGCCAGTTGCTTTGGCAGCTCGCCGGTCCGCCTTCGTTGTTGACCCGTTGGAATTGTGACCATTCATGCGCAACGATGCTTTCGGCCAGTTCCGCATTGCTGCCGGGTGCCACGCTGCTCGTCGTCGTTCCAGGAATCATAATCGTCCTTCCCTCATATGCTGTGCAGACATGGATCCGCACTGTGGATATGCGCTTCGATATATGGTCGCTGCCATTCGAGGAAGGTCTCATCGCTGTCGCTCAGCCCCTCCTGCCGCAGGGCCGTGACGATCTCGGAACAGACGGCTTCGATGGTGGCAATCGCCTGGCGTGCGGCCGGCTCCGAGCCCGCTTCCCCTTCGGCGGTACCGTGCCCACCGAAACACGCGGCCGAAGCGATGCGCATCAGCGATTCCAAGGGCCCAAACAGATGGGGTAGACGCGTGCCCATCCTTGAACCCAATCGGCGCAAGGCGGCGAAAGACCACTTGTAATAGGGAAGGTATCCTGCACGGATCGGCGTGTTCAGCAGGAACACCAGAGATGAGACGGCGCTGGTGAACTGTTCGATGCACAGCCAGGCCGCGGCTCCATCGCCCCTCGTCAGCATGCGTGGAAGATTGTATTGTCCCGACTGCGAGATCATGCCCAGGCGTTTCGAAATCAGGGCAAGCCTCACATCCTCCGGCATCAGCTTGAAGGCCTGCCGTGTGCGGGAGAGCCTTCCGAATGGATCGGCGAAGATCTCCCCATTCGTCGCCGCGGCCAGTGTGGCCTCGTCGAGCATCAGCCATTCGGCGTGGTGATCCTGGGGAGGGGCCTGTTCATAGCCCGTGATCGAGCGGAAGAAATCACCGATCTCGAACACCCCGACCCTGCGGCCGCTTCCTCGTGCCCGAACGCTTGTTTCGCGCGGACCGAAGCCCAGAAACTCCTGTGGCAGGGCCTCGTAGTCCTGCTGCAGCCTGGTGCCGATCCGACTGAAATCCTCATGGCTGAGCCACAGACAGAATCCGGGACCGAAATCATGATCCCGGGAGTGCGCATCATCGAAACCATAACATTCCGATCCGTGGCCGATCAGGCCTGCCGCGATGCGTCCCTGATAATCCGGGTAGCCTTCGGCCAACAGGCTTTTGCCATATCGTTCCCAGTACGCCCTGGAGAGTTCCATGCCGGTGATGCTGCGGGATCCTTCGCGTCCCCCACCGTCGGATCCCTTCCCTCCGTGTTGGATCGGGCGGGCACCATCGTGCGGGATGCGCCTCCTGGGACCATCCTTCGCATCGGGATGTGCCGGAACGTCCTGTGCCGCTTCGTGTGCCTGATCAGGTGAAGGAATGAGTGCGCGAACGGACTCCAGGTTCGCTTCGGTTGTTCTGTAGTACTCGCTGTTTGGGCCGTAATGCAGGGCGATCGTCTCCAGGGCCCGCTCATAGTAGGGAAGCGAATCGGCAGGACGGCCGGCATGGGCGAGCACCTGCGCATAAGCGGCCAGGGCCGCGGCGAAGTGGGCACGTGTTTCAAGCCCTCCCTGATGATAGATTTCCAGGGCTTTGGCGGCATGGTCGAGCGACTCCTGTGTGCGGGACGGCGTATTGAGCAGCAGCAAGGCGAGATTGCTGTGACTTGAAGCCACATCGATGTCTTCCGCAGGGTTCACACTCGCCTGTTCAAGGATGTTCAGGGCCTGATCGAGCTGGTGTTCCGCTTCCGAGTAGCGGCCCATCGAGGAATAGAGCATGGAGAGGTTGTTGTGCAACGCCGCCAGACGCCGGTCATTTCCTTCGAATATGCGGTCGGAGGATTTCAATGCAAGCAGATACAGGCGCTCCGAGTCATCCACGTTGCCCGCAGCCCGTTGGCTGGTGGCTGCGTTGATCAGCGTGCTCAGCCATGCCTCGCTGCCTTCGAGGTGCATCCGCTCGGTGAGCATGAGTGCCCGCTCAATGACCGGAGCGTTGTCGTCATGCCTGCCCTGTGAACGGTAGAATCCCATCAGTTCATTCAGGATGCTGAGTTCGGCGGCGTCATCGTCGGCATGACGGGCGATCCGCAGGGCGTTGAGCAAATAGGGTTCGGCCTTCGAGGGCGCTTCATTCGCCGCGAAGATGTCATCGAGCCCTTGGAGGAGGGCATCGATGTCAATGGCATCATCCGGCTGTCCACCTGTGCTGTGGTGATTCATTCAGGCCCCCTTGCCTGCGAATCCGGCATCGTGAGGACTCGCTGCATCTCCAAGTGTAGGCGAGGGTGCCCGGAAAGCCCGAATATGATCGCTGGTCTAGGCCTGTTCCGGCGTGGATCCGATCTCCGCACTGTGGATCTGACGCATGCGTTGCAGCGCGTCGGTATGTGTCTCGTGGCGCCACGAATAGACGATGAGCAGGACGACGGCAGCCACCGCGAAAGGCACTCCTGCCAGCGCAGGAAGATGATAATCGTTCCTCGCCGCCAAAGTGGCCCCTCCGACAATGGACCCCACCGCATTACCCAGGTTGAATGCCACCTGAACCGCGGCCCCGCCGATGAGCTCCCCACCGTCCTTGCCCGCTTCCACCATGAGTATCTGCTGCGGTGAGGAGATGAAGAAGAGCCCGAAGGCGACCCAGAAGGTGAACAGACCCGTGCTCAGCATGGATCCGGGAACGAGGAACACCAGAAGGAGACCGATGCCGGAAATGGCCTGCCCCAGAGCTGCCGTTCCGGCATGCCGCCACTTGTCGGTGAGTGTGCCGCCTGCCAGACCGCCGACGACCATGCCGAAACCTGCCAGCATCATCAGCAGAGGGACGATCTCAGCCGGATACCCTCCGACGGTGACCAGCCAGGGCGATACATAACTCCACCAGCAGAACACACCCGCATTGCCCAGGAACACGGCTCCGAGGATGAGCCAAGGCCCTCTGCGTCGGAGGAATCTGAATTGACCGGCGATCCCGGCGTCTTTGATGGCGGCGATGTCCGGAACCCATATCATCACCAGAAACAGGGTGAGCACCGCCCACGCCGACAATGCGGCGAAGGTCATGCGCCAACTGAGATATTGGGCCAGCAGGGTTCCTGCAGGAACACCCAGCATATTCGCTACGGTCTGGCCGGTGATCATCAGGGAGACGGCTTTGGCCTCCTTGCCTGGATCGGCCACGGATTTTGCGATCAGGGTCGCCGTGCCGAAGAAGGCACCATGGGGCAGCCCCGCAACGAAGCGCGCGAGGATCAGCATGGGTGCGTTCACTGATGCGGCTGACAGGAGATTGCCGATGATGATCAGGATCATGAAGATCACGATCAAGCGTTTCGGCGGGACCCTTCTGCCGAAGACGAGAATCAAGGTGCCGACGCACACGCCTATCGCGTATGCGGAAATGAAATGACCCGCCTCGGGTATGCTCACCTGCATGGCGTGAGCCGACTGGGGCAGTATGCCCATCATCACGAATTCCGCGGCACCGAGCGCGAATGCGCCGGAAGCCAGCGCAATAAGACTTTTCTTCATGGCTGCTCTCTTATGATTCATTTCCCCACGCTGGACCAAGAAAAAACGGCCCCACACCGTGGTGCGGAACCGTCGTTCTCATCACAGACATCATCCTGCGATGCGCTGATTGCGACGCGCACTCACATAGTATCGCGTGAGGGGGTGCCCGACACAGCCATATCGGGCATTCGATGGTGCATTGCGCTTCGCCCGTTCCGGGCATATACGGATGAAGCTTGGCGCGGATATAAAGTATCGCGTGATGACACATATGATCCATCGGATCACTGGTCGGGGTAGGGGGATTTGAACCCCCGGCCTCTTCGTCCCGAACGAAGCGCGCTACCAAGCTGCGCTATACCCCGATACAACGTGTCAGATGTTACACCGACCCCGGACCAAACGCCAAACACCGTGATTTGCGCGCGTGACGACGCCAAATAAAGCCATGTGGAGGGCGTCCCCGCATTCAGACGGTCTGGTGCGCACATCGTCGCCAGCGGAGCGCGGCTGTCCGTGAAGCCGTCGTCGCCGTGGTGTATCGCCTTCTGCGTACACTGTGGGCTTATGACCGAGTCGAATCAGAAGGCATTAGATGCCCAGGCAGCAGACCAGCAGAATGAGGGATCCGAAGCGGAGTCGACGGCTCCATCACCGATGACAACCGTTGAGCGCGCCCAACTGCTCCTTGATCAGGACGCAGCCATAGGCAAGCGCGTGGAGCAGGGTGCCGCGCTTGATGACGCCATCGACCCGAGCAATGCCGAATTCGGCGCGAACGCACACCCCGAGCAGGTGCAGATGCGTGTGGCCAAGCGTGCGATGATGCTCAAGGAGGGTCTGGAACCCTATCCGGTGCATCTCGATGTGACCACGACCATCGAGGCACTGCGTTCCCAGTATGATGGCACGCTTGAGGCGGGCGAGGAGACCCAGGACGTTGTGGGGATTGCGGGCCGGGTGCTGTTCCTCCGCAATGGGGGCGGTCTGTGCTTCGCGCAGCTGGCATCGGGTGATGGCACGAGAATTCAGGCGATGATCTCCAAGCGTGAGATCGGTGCGGATTCGCTCAAGCAGTTCAAGCAGCTTGTCGATCTGGGCGATCACCTCTTTGTGCGCGGACGTGTCATCGCATCCAAAACCGGTGAGCTTTCGGTATTCGCCACGGATTGGTCGATCGCAGCCAAATCCTTGCAGCCACTTCCAGCATTGCACAAGGAACTGAACGAGGAACAGCGTACGCGGAAGCCTTATATCGCGATGATCGCCGACGAGCATATTCGCAATATGGTGCGTAGGCGCTCGGCCACGGTGGCTTCCTTGCGCCGTACCTTCGGCGGGCATGATTTCCTGGAGGTCGAGACTCCGATGCTGCAGACGGTGCATGGTGGGGCGGCGGCACGTCCTTTCACCACACATATGAACGCTTTCGATATCGATCTCTTCCTGCGTATCGCCCCCGAACTCTTCCTCAAGCGGTGCCTGGTGGGTGGCATCGACCGCGTCTTCGAGATCAACCGCAATTTCCGCAATGAAGGCGTGGATGCCACCCATGCCCCTGAATTCACGATGCTCGAGGCGTACCAGGCCTATGGCACCTACGACACCATCGCCGATCTGGTGAAGGAGCTCATCCAGCAGTCAGCCAAGGACGCCTTCGGTTCCACCACGGTGACCCTTACGGATGGCAGCGAATACGACTTCGGTGGCGAATGGAAGACCATGACGATGTACGGCTCGCTTTCCGAGGCTCTCGGTGAAGAGATCACACCTGAGACGAGCGTCCAGCATCTGCGCGCGATTGCGGACAAACTTGGACTTGAGCGAGAAACGGCGGAGAACCACGGCAAACTGGTCGAGCATCTGTGGGAGCACTTCTGGGAGGACAAGCTCTATGAACCCACATTCGTGCGTGATTTCCCGGTGGAGACATCACCCTTGGTGAAGTCGCACCGCAGCATTCCGGGAGTCGTGGAGAAATGGGATCTGTATGTCCGCGGATTCGAGCTGGCTACCGGCTATTCGGAGCTGAACGATCCCGTGGTGCAGCGACAGCGCTTCGTCGAACAGGCGAAACTCGCCATGGCCGGCGATGTGGAGGCGATGGACATCGACGAGGACTTCCTTGAGGCTCTCGGAGTGGGGATGCCCCCGGCCGGTGGTATGGGCATGGGAATCGACCGTCTGCTCATCGCGCTGACGGGAGCGACGATTCGTGAGACGATAACATTCCCGTTGGTGAAGCCCAGGAACCAGATCTGAGGCGCTCCGCACAGCGCTCGTTGTGCCGGCTTCGCGGGCGATGGCCGTTGGGTAGACTGTGAAGCATGGATTGGAAGCTGTGGATCAGGGGAATTCGGCCCAGGACATTGCCTGCCAGCGTGGCCCCTGTGCTTGTCGGGGCTGCGTCGGCGTCAGGGGTTCTGAAACAGTCCACGATATGCCCGGCGATATATCCGGTGCCGGAGTTCTGCCGGGTCGCGGCCGAGCGTTACGAAGCGGCCTCGGTGATGTTCATGCCGGTGCTCACGGCCTGTATCCTGCTCGCCCTGTTCATGCAGATAGCCGTCAACTTCGCCAATGACTACTCGGATGGTGTGCGCGGCGTCGACGCTTCCAGGAATGATGCCGAAGTCGTCGTCGGGAAGCCCCAACGTCTGGTGGCCTCCGGCGTGAAACCCGGTGCCGTGCTCCTCGCCGCCGCGATCAGCGCCGGGATGGCCTGCATCGCCGGCGTGGTCGTCGTGGTGCTCTCGGGGCGCTTCTGGCTGCTGCCGGTAGGTGTCGCGTGCCTGATTGCCGGATGGTTCTACACGGGTGGCAAACATCCTTACGGCTATCTTGGTTTCGGCGAGGTGCTGGTCTTCATATGCTTCGGCGGCGTGGCCACTCTGGGAACCGAATATGCCCTGGCGGGTGAAGTCGAAATCTTCGGCATCATCGGTGCATGCTGCACCGGTCTGCTCTCCTGTGTGATGCTGATGGTGAATAATCTGCGTGACATCGAGGAGGATGAGGGGAGTGGCAAATATACGGTGGCCGTCCGTCTGGGGCGCCGGAATGCCGTGAAGCTCCTTTTCGCTGTGCTGATCGTTCCGACGCTCGCCGTGGCATACATCACCGGATATGCCCTGTATCTGGCCGTGGCATCGGGCGTATACGGGCTTTGGCCCGTGCCCGTGTTCGGATTCCTGTTCCTGGCCTTGGTCTGGGCGGTGATCCGTGCCATTCGCGCGGAACGCTATCAAAGCGCCCTGGGCAGGAGCGGGGCGCTGCTGCTGGCGTACGCGGCGACGCATATCACCTTGCTCCTCCTGATGGCCTGACGCATAAGGCCAATGGGATGCCCCGCGCATGTACCGTCGGGATGCCTGGTCCTGCCGCAGGAGACTGCCCTCATGGTCAAAGTGTCCGCATAGAATGCATGTATGACATACAAACTCATATTGCTCCGGCATGGCCAGAGCGCATGGAACAAAACCAATCAGTTCACCGGCTGGGTTGACGTCCCGCTGACCGAGCAAGGTGTCGAGGAGGCCAAGCACGGCGGCGACCTGCTCAAAGAGAAGAACATCCTGCCGGATATCGTCTTCACGTCGCTGCTGCGCCGCGCCATCAACACGGCGAATCTGGCACTTGACGAAGCGGATCGTCTGTGGATTCCCGTCAAGCGCAGCTGGCATCTCAACGAACGTCATTATGGAGCGCTGCAGGGCAAGAACAAGGCAGAGATCCGCGAGAAGTACGGCGATGAGAAGTTCATGATCTGGCGTCGCTCCTACGGCACTCCACCGCCGGAAATCGATCCTCAGGACGAGTTCTCCCAGAACGGCGATCCTCGTTATGCAGGCGAGCCCGTTCCCGAGACCGAGGCCCTTGCCAATGTGGTCGAGCGCGTCACACCATACTGGGAGAACGAGATCATTCCCGAGCTCAAGTCGGGCAAGACCGTGCTGATCGCAGCACACGGCAACTCCCTGCGTGCCATCGTCAAGATGCTGGATGGTCTGAGCGAGGAGGAAATCTCCAAGGTCAATATCCCGACGGCCATCCCGCTGCTGTATGAACTTGATGAGAACTTCAAGCCGATCAAGCCGCGTGGCGAGTACCTCGACCCAGAGGCCGCCGCAGCAGGTGCCGCTGCCGTCGCGGCCCAGGGCCAGAAGAAGTAGTAGTTTCACCCTGTGATACCGGATGCCGTGTTGCTTGGGGAGGGATCCCCGACCAACACGGCATCTTGTGTTATCAGGACGACCATATGCGATTGATGTGGTGATTGAAGGGTATCCATCCACCGCCCATGGTCGAACAAAACGCCCCGTACCGTCATCACATCGGACGGTACGGGGCGAAACTGTTCATATACGTGAATCAGTCGTCAGACTCAGTCGGGATCTTCGCCCGCAGGCTCCTTGGTCGGATCGAAACCGGAGACGATGTAGACGACGCGACGGGCCGCCGAAACCGCATGATCGCCCAGACGCTCCATGAAGCGTGCCAGCAGGACCATATCGATCATCTGCTGCTTGGAACCGGTCCACTCATCGGACAGCGCGAGATCGAAGGTCTGGTGGTGCAGCTGATCCAGCTGATCATCATCAACGATGATCCGTTCGGCTGTTTGGGCATCGCGGTCGGACAGCATGGAGACCAGGCGATCGGCCGTCATATCGAGGAACTCCTGCATCTCGGTGAAGAGCTGCTGGGTCTCCGGGGGCAGGGTGGGCTGCGGGTAGGTGCGTCGGGCTGTTTCCGCTATATGGCGGGCGAGATCACCCATACGCTCGAATGTTGCCGAAAGCCTGAGGGTCGATACGATCACCCTCAGATCGGTCGCCACCGGGCTCTGCTTGGCAAGCAGACGGATGCACTGATCAATGACGCTGGATTCCAGCGCATCGATCTCAATATCTCCGTCGATAACCGTCTGCGCGGCCTCCACATCGGATTTGAGCAGCGCATCGCCTGCACCGTGGATCGCTCGGCTGACATCCTGTGCCATTCGGTCTAGGTCGTCTGCGACCTGTTTCAACTCTTCGTTGAAAATAACGCGCATTGTTCCTATGCCCTCTCTCGTGACCAAACTATATCTCGACTCAAGTCTATAGGCAGAGGCCGTCCTCGTCATGCAAAAGGGGAGAAAAACACTGCGAGTTAGCTCACTGTTCATGCTTTCGTCCGATGTCATGAGCGCCGGGCGTGTATATCTGGGAGTGCGGTCATGAGTAGAATGTGACCGGGAAAGATGTCGGTATCAACGGTTTAAGCGTTCGGAGGCAGGCACCTCATGGGTTCTTTGACATCAAGGTTTCAACACATGCTCGGCAAAGGTGACGGGGATGACGAGTCGGGTGAGATCGACGATCTTGACGAATCCACCGCCGCATTGCTGGCGATGCTGCCGACGGCACCGATTATCGTCGACGGATCCAATGAGGTCGTACGCTCGAACCCGGAGGCATACCGACTGGGCGTGGTGCGCAATGACACGGTCATAGAGCCTGAAGTCCTTGCGGCCATCGAGAAGGTTCGCGCATCCGGTGGCAAATGCCATGTGGACGTCACGACCGATACACCGCAGGAGTTCCTGGCGAAGTCGGGGAAGAACGGGCAATCGAAGGGTAAAGGGCCGCATATCGAGGGCGACGAGGCCCTGCACAGCGAGGTGTCACGCCCGAATTGGCTGCATGTGACCGTGGGGCGCATCAACGACAGCTTCGTCGTCGTTCTGGTCGATGACGTCAGCGAGAACATCCGTTTCGCACAGACCCGCGACGCCTTCATCACGAATGTCTCCGAACAGTTGACCAAGCCGATACAGGCCCTGCAACAGCTGGCCTCCCGGTTGGAACATGGCGAGGAGCCCCAGGAGGCGATTGCAGCCGATGCCCGGTCATTGCGGCAGTATTGCCTCCACCTCGAGCACACCGTGGCCGACCTGATGCTGCTGATCAAAGCCCAGGAGAAGGTCGTCCCGAACGACACGAATCGGATCGCACCCTTGGAGCTGGCGAAGAAGGTCGCACGGTCATTGGAGCCGATGGCACAGGAGGCCGATGTGACCATCCAGGTCGGGGGAGACGGCGATGTGCTGGTGAATGCCGACACCGAGCAGATAACGGCGGCACTGAGGAAACTCGTCGAGAATGCCATCGGATATTCGTCCAAGGGCGGGCATGTGAATGTGGCCGTCGGCAAGACCTCGGAGGGGTCACATGCCGTGATCAGGGTCGTCGACCAGGGGACGGGAATCGCCAAGGCCCAGAGGGAGCATATCTTTGAGCGTTTCTATCGTGGGGACAACCAGAACGAACGCACCGCCGGAGGCGTGGGATTGGGCCTGGCGATCGTCAAACACGTGGCGTTGACGCATAACGGTTCCGTCACGCTCTGGAGCGCCCCGAGACAGGGCAGCACCTTCAGCCTGCTGCTGCCCTTGGCCAGATAGCGCCTTTGGCCAGATAGCGCCACTGTTGAATAGCGCCACTGTTGAATGGCACCCTCGTGCGGGATCGATTTCCGATTGGGGCTACTCGCCGAGTTGGCGGTACTCCTGACGTTTGATGTGTTCCCAGATCAGCAGCAACACACCGATGACCACCCCCGCCACGCAGACCAGGGCCGGACCCAGCGGCTGCAGGTCCGCGAGCCACAGGCAGACGAAGACGATCAGGGCGAGAATCCAGAGGCTCGTTCCGGCGACGAAGACCTTGCGCAAATCGACCTGCGTCGGTTTCGGGGATGGTCTGCGTGCCTCTGGCTTGAAGATTGGTGCGAACCTCATATCCATACAGTAGCGCGCAGGGTAACCTTGATTCGAGTTTGAGATTGTAGACCGGGGTCGAATACCATACGGTAGAAGCTTTGGAAGATGAATGGCGGAAGGGGCGTTGCGTGTATCGGATTCAGCCTGTGCAGAAAGCCTATGCATGGGGATCACGGGACCGGTTGCAGGCGATGTTCCATCTTCAGCGCGATGCTGAGGCGAAGACCCTTGCCGAAATGTGGTTCAGCGGTCACCGTCAGTCACCCTCGATGTTGCGGATGCCGGACGGGTCCAGCATCGACGTGCTGCAAGCCGTCCGCCAATCGCCACAGGAGATGCTCGGCGAAAGCAGTTCCCATCTTTTCGGTCCGGTCATGCCATATCTGTTCAAAGTGATATCCGCGAGGATTCCGCTTTCCCTGCAAGTGCACCCGCTCGATTTTCAGGCCCGTGCGGGTTTCAACCGGGAAAACGCCGCAGGCATCGCAGCCGACGCACCGGAGCGTTCCTTCAAGGATCCGCTGGCCAAAAACGAGATGGTGGTCGCATTGGAGCCTTTCACGGCCGCGGTCGGATTCGCGCCGCTTCTGTCGCAGATCAGATTGCTGGAAAGCGTGCGGCATCCTCTGGCGCAGCATATGGCCGAACTGCTGAGCGCCCCCAGACCGCGTACCCCGAATGCGGCATTCGATCCGGAGCACCAGGCATTCGACGCGTTGATGCCCTTGAGCGCCATCACATGGCCGGAGTCGAGACGGCGGATTTTCAGGGCCTTCACCTTGGCCATCACCGCAGCCGCCCAGGAGGGTTCAGGGCTCGAACCCGCGCTGAGGGATGCGGACCGTTCGGCCGATGGGAATTCGCATCTCGCTCTGGCGAATGCATTGGCTGCGGTCGAGGCTTTTCCCGATGATCCGTCGATCCTGTGCCTGCTCATGATGAATCCCGTGTCATTGGACGAGGGGGAATCGGTGTTCATCCCCGCAGGTACACCCCATGCCTACATACATGGGACGGCAGCGGAAATCATGAACAACTCGGATAACGTACTGAGAGCGGGCATGACGGCCAAGCACAAGGACATCCCCAATCTGCTGCATAGTCTGAACTGCCAGCCGGATTCCCCAATGGATCCGTCCAACACATCCTTCGGCATACTGTCGATGCAGAATCTGGTGACGTACAAACCGCATATCAACGAATTCATGCTGGCATACGGGCATGTGGATGTCGGTACCTCACCGTGGCCGATCGCCGGGCGTCTGATACAGCGATACGGGGAGCTGCTCCTGCGTTTGCGTCCGCAGCCTTTTCTTCGTCAGCGCAAACAATTGCCGGACCGCGGACCGCGCGTGTTGCTGTGCACGGACGGGGCGATCCACTGTTCCACGAAGCATGATGCGATGGATCTGCAGCAGGGGCAGGCGGTCTTCATCCCCTCCTGCGACGGGCAGGTTGACATCACTGCCGCAGCACCCGAACCAGCGGGGGAGCGAACCCTGGATATGGACAGTCCGCATCCAGATGCCACAGCGGCGCATGGATCGTATCTGCTCGCATCCACGCCCTTCTAAACCGACCGCATGCCCGTGACGCGACCATAGCCGGAGGGGGATGCGGCCCGATCAGAACAAGCGGCAGCAGTACGGATGCGACGCTGCATCCGTACATGGGGTCCGGTGATGGGCTTCCTGTCTACAGCCTGTCCACCACGTAATCGATGCATTGCGTGAGCTTCTCCACATCGCTTGGCTCCACGGAGGGGAACACGCCTACACGCAACTGGTTGCGTCCGAGCTTGCGGTATCCGGCGGTATCCACGATGCCGTTCTCCCTGAGTGCCGCGATGATCTGATCGGCGCTGTGGCGGTCGTCGATATCGATGGTCACCACGCTGTTTGATCGTGCCTGCTCATCCTTCACGAAGGGTGAGGCGAATGAGGAGCGTTCCGCCCAGGAATACAGCTTGGCGGCGGACTCGGAGCAGCGCGCCTGGGTCCACTGCATACCCCCGTTGTCATTCATCCAGGCTATCTGCTGGCTCATCAGTGCAAGATTGCTGACCGATGGGGTGTTCAAGGTCTGTTCCTTGCGGGAATTCGACAAGGCGGTGCTCAGCGAGAGGAAGGATGGAATCCATCGCTTGGACCCGGGGCGTTTCGCCTCAGCTTCGATGCGTGCCGCACGTTCTATGGCGGCCGGAGACAGCAATGCGAACCAGAGACCGCCATCGGCTCCGAAGGCTTTCTGCGGCGAGAAGTAATACACGTCGGCCTGTGTGATGTCTATGCCCAGCGCGCCCGCCGCGCTGGTTCCATCGATGATGGTGAGCGCGCCTTGCGCGGCGCTTCCTGCAACACGCATGATCGGGGCCGCCACGCCCGTCGAGGTTTCGTTATGTGCCCAGCAGTACGCGTCCACATCCTCGCGGAAGTCGGGGATTCTGTATGTTCCGGGATCTGATTCGAAGACGACGGTCTCGTCGATGAAGGGCGCGCCCGCCGCCTCTTGGGCGAATTTCCTGCTGAACGAGCCGTATACGCCGAAGGCGGCCTTATGCTCGATCAGACTTGCGCAGGCGATGCTCCAGAAGGCGCTCGCGCCTCCATTGCCGAGCGCGACCTCGTATCCTTCCGGAAGTGAAAAGAGTTCGGCGAGACCGGTGCGGATGGATGCGACGACTTGACGGACTGGCTGTTGGCGATGGGAGGTGCCGAGCAGTGTTTTCCATTCGCTTTCGAGGCTTTCGATCTGAGCGCGGCGAATCTTGCTCGGACCTGAACCAAATCTTCCGTCTTCCGGCAACAGTGCATCAGGAATTTCCACAGTATTGGTCATAGGGAACACCATATCCACACCGATGGATTGCTGTCGCGGGTGTCCGCGCATACCGAAGGACCCGAACCTGGATCGACGAAGGCGGGCGGCCGGGCGGCATCGTGCGATGGCGAAGCGGGGGAGGCACGGAGCCCCGTATCATCCAGGGTATGGATGCGCGCGGGAAATTTCTTCACAATTTTTCTCGCCACGGGCAAGCCCTACCGCAAGGCTTGCAATCCCAAGGGGTCCCGCCAGATGGGTATGACCCGGGTCGAAGGGATTCGAGGCCATCCCCGGTCATCGCATTGGACTTTGGTAACCGACTCGTTGTAACCTGCCTAATTGTGATGGTTACGTGACGCAGGTCACATGTAGCACCAATACGCCCTTACAGGAGATTTTTTATATGAAGCATGCCGCGCACAGCACGAGGAGAACCTCACATGCGCACGCAAGAACTTCTGCGATAACCACATTGGGTGAGCAGGGCCGCAGATCGATGACCCGGAGACGTTCCCAGGCAGCGGAAGTGCTGAACGCCGTTGATGCCGCGTTGGCCGACAAGCTGAATGAAGTAGCCCCTGAATCACGTCGTTCGATGAGGATCGCCGCCAAGCGCAATGCGCACAAGGCGCACCTGCTGGCCGGAACCGCAATGGCCGCCCTGGTCGGCACCGCCGCCGGCTCCATCGCCCTGGCCGGTCCGAGATCGGTGAACGCATCCTCTACTGATGGTGGCAGCACGACTTCCCTGGTCCGCAATGTCAGCGACAGCTCCACCTCTTCCTCCGATGCCTCCGCGGCTTCCCGCTCCCAATCCAGGGTCTCCCTGAACGAGGGCGTCTCATCCTCGGCCAATAACGGCAGCGAGGGTACGTGGGCTCTGGGCGACTCGAAGATCGATACCTCCCAACTCTCGCGGGCCAAAGCCGACAATGCCGTTGTGGCCAAGCTGCTCGACGCCAACAAGGACGTTTTGCCCTCCGGGTTCAATCCGGACCACGCCACAGGCGACAGCGGCAACGCGTATTCCTTCAGCCAATGCACATGGTGGGTGTACCTGCGCAGACACCAGCTGGGCCTGCCCGTCGGGTCGCATTTCGGTGACGGACACCAGTGGGCGAGTTCAGCCCAGGCCTTGGGGTACTGGGTCGACAACACCCCGCGCAATGTCGGGGACATCATGGTCTTCAGAACAGGGCAGGAAGGATCGTCTTCCGCCTATGGTCATGTCGCCATCGTGGAGAAGATCAACGCCGACGGTTCAGTGGTCACATCCGAATGCGGATCCTCGTACAACGGCAAGACCTTCTCGCGCACATTCACCAATGTGCATGATTTCCAGTACATTCACTACTGAGTCGTATTCCCGGACGAAGGTGTCGTCGTCATTTCCGGGTGCCCGTATCTTGGACATATGGCGTGTCGCCAAGAATTCCACTGCCTTGATGCCTATGGAGCCGTCTTTGTTGCTTCTGTGAAGGAATGCCGCAAGCTTCATATGCTATTGTGTGGGATTGATGAAGAGCACACGAAAGCATATTGTCATTCTTGCGACCGTTGCAGTCGCAGGTTCACTACTTTCCTTTACTGCGCCCATGGCAAATGCGGCCGATAAGGATGGCGTCACTTCTTCACGCTCCTTCCCCAAGGTCAACCAGACCAAGAAGGATCTGCTTGCGGAGTCGACTTCGGTGAGCGTCGAATCGAGCTCGAAATGGAGCCTTGGCACGATGAGCGTGCCGAAGACCAAATCGACGGCCGAACAGGCGGCGGAGCAGGCTGCACAGGAGCGCGCGGAGGCCGCGGCGGCAGCAGCGGCGGAAGCTGCCGAACAGTCGGCGGCCGCAAGCCGTAGTGAGACTCGCAGCGAGTCCACATCGACCGCTTCCGCATCGGCATCGGCAACAGCCACCACGGTGAGCGCCAGTTCGAGCGCAGTGGTCTCCTATGCCAACCAATTCGTGGGCATCTCTCCTTATGTGTATGGCGGCACCAGCCCGACGACCGGCTGGGACTGCTCAGGTTTCACCCAGTACGTCTTCGCCCACTTCGGTATTTCATTGCCGCGTACCTCGGGTGCGCAGGCTTCCGTGGGCACCGCTGTCGCCAGCCTCGCCGATGCTCAGCCCGGTGACCTCATCGCGAACTCGACCCACGTCGGCATCTATGCCGGAGGCGGCATGGTGGTCAATGCACTGAAGCCATCGGTCGGAACGGCCTACTCTTCAGTGGCCACATCCTTCACCGGAGGGTATTCCATCCGACGGGTGCTGTGACATCTTTCCGGAAGCATTCATGCATTGATATTGAGGCACCCCACGGGGTGCCTCAAACTTTTTCCCGATCTTTTTCCCCAGGCGAATCCGCAAAGGCGCGGATGAGCCTCGGAAACGCCGCTGATCACGCATCACGGCCGCGCGTGCGCCTGATTGCCGATTGTGCAGTATCCAGCGAACGGTACCGTTCTGACAGCTTGCCGCGCTATCCTGATAGTGAATGAACAGGGTTCAGTTGCACTGTTCACAGACCAGAGGGAGGTCGTCATGGTGAATGACAAGGCGATACTCGTCGGTGTCGACGGGTCGGATGCGAGCTATAAGGCAACATGGTGGGCGGCCAATTACGCCAAGCATGCCGGCCTGACGCTGCAGATCGTATGCGCATATTCATTGCCGAGCTATGCTGCGGTGTCGTTCGATGCCACATACACGGCTTTGGGAGACGACAATGCGGCTCATAACGATGCCCAGGAGATACTCTCCAAAGCGAAGGCGATAGCCGACGAACAGGGCGTGCAAGCGGCGACGCTGATCGTCACGGGGGATCCCGCATCAGTGTTCGTGGAGCTGTCAAGGAACTACAATCTGATCGTGATCGGCAACCGTGGCAAGGGTGGTCTGGCGGAGAGACTGCTCGGGACCACGAGTTCGAGTCTTCCGGCATACGCCTATTGCCCGATCATCGTGGTGCCATACACCGATGATGACGGTAAATTGATGCATTTGAACAATACGATCACCAAGGTGGCGGTGGGCTCCGACGAATCCCGTTGGGGAATCAAGGCGTTGGAAATAGCCGCATCATTCGCCGATAGTTGGGGAGCCGAGCTTGATGTGATGCTCGCGGTGCCCAGCATTGATGGTCTTACGGGTTCCGATTCGGACGAAGAGCACGGCATCATGGAATCCTATATGGAGGACCTGGATGTGAGAATCAAGCCCCTGCAGGCCGCATATCCTAATCTGCGCATCTTCAAGTCCATTGTTCCCGGATCGGCCGTGGACGCATTGACCAAGGCGAGTCACGAACACGACGTGGTTGTGGTCGGATCCCGCGGACGTGGCGGTTTCACCGGTCTGCTGCTCGGTTCCACCAGCCAGGGCCTGCTGCAGCATGCTGTGAGCCCGGTGTATGTGGTTCCGAGGAAGTATGTCGAGGCCGCGGAATCCGGCAAGGTGCCGAATTCGCCGGCGGATGTGCCGGTGATGTCGCTTGAGGAGATCAGCGGAGTCCAACAGATCGACATACCGCCGGCAGACGCCCAGTTGGCCCGGGACATCGATACGATCATCGATCCTCTGCGCCATGAAGAGGGGCAGGACAAGCCGGAGTAGCACCAGCATTCGCTACGATACGGCGAGGCCCCCGCTTCCATCATCCTCGAAGGATGTGTGGAAGCGGGGGCCTCGCCGTATCGAAGGACCTAGTGGCGGACGGTGACCTGCATGCGTACAGGGGTCTCGCGCTCATAGGTATGCTTCACCGTGCATGCCTTCTCGATGTGGCGGGTCATGCGATCCTTGAGCTTCTCGGCCTCTTCGTCGCTGAGATCCGCGTCGGTGGCGTCAACGGTCACCTGTTCGGTGAATGCCAGATAGGTATCGTTCTCGGCATCGTAGTTGCCGTCAATGACCACATGGGGTCCCTTGCCCTTGCCGAGCGAATGTTCCACGGCGAAGCTGCTTGAGAGCGCCGCGCAAGCGCCCAGGGCGATCTTCATCAGATCTCCGGGGGAGAACACACCTTTGCCTTTGCCGAACTTCAGATGGGCCCCATCCTCGGAAAAAGCGTCCCAAGAACCATCCTTATTGCGTTCGACCCACAGCCTCTTGCCCATGACTCCTCCAAACTCGTGTGATTCATCCTGTGATTCACCATGATGGATGTTGCTGTCACATCCTGACCTCTCCCAATCTAGTGTCCAACGTCGTCAAAAGGGATATTCTTCTCACAGCTGCGTCCGCGTGCCGGCTCCGCTCGGGCCGCCGGGACGGGGACGGCTTCCGGAAACATCCCACCGGAGGTGTGCCGCTGCGCCGCCCATATGGAAGTATCGTGAGCTGGAGGCTGAGTGCTGTGCGGTAGGCGGGGGATGCGTTAGATTAGACAGCATGGCTTTAACAGAACAAGAGTTGGCTGATATCCGTTCCAGAATCCCTGCGCGCCCCGAGACCGACATACCGATGCCTTATGAGGATCTGGTGCGCAGAATCCTCAATGAGGGGACGCTGAAGTCCGACCGTACCGGGACGGGAACGATTTCATTATTCGGTCAGCAGATGCGTTTTGATTTGCATGATTCCTTCCCCCTGCTGACCACCAAGACGGTGTTCTTCAAAGGTCTGGCCTATGAGCTGCTCTGGTTTTTGAAAGGCTCCAGCAACATACGTTGGTTGCAGGAGCACCAGGTGCATATCTGGGATGAGTGGGCCGATCCCGAAAGCGGCGATCTCGGACCCGTCTACGGCGTCCAGTGGAGGAGCTGGCCTGCGCCGACGGCGAACGATCCCGAGAGAACGATCGATCAGATCTCCAATGTATTGGATCTGGTGAAGCATCATCCCGATTCCCGCAGGATGGTCGTAAGCGCATGGAATCCGGCCGAAGTCGAGAACATGGCCCTCCCGCCGTGCCATGCGCTCTTCCAGTTCTACGTCGCCGACGGGAAGCTGAGCTGCCAGCTGTACCAGCGTTCCTGTGACATGTTCCTCGGGGTGCCCTTCAACATCGCCTCGTATTCGCTGCTGACCCTGATGATCGCCCAGCAGGCAGGACTCGAGCCGGGTGAATTCGTCTGGACCGGTGGCGATTGCCATGTGTACGACAACCACATCGATCAGGTCCTCGAACAGCTCTCACGCAAGCCCTATCCATATCCGAGCCTGCGGATCAGGAAGGCGGACTCCCTGTTCGATTACCGGTACGAGGATTTCAGCGTTGAGCACTATGAACATCACCCCACGATCAAGGCGCCTGTGGCGGTCTGAGGGCATCATTACAATACTTTTCGATACAGTTTGATAAGGAGCAATCTTTTAGATGGAGCATGACAGTAGCAGTCGTAGCGGCTATCACGAACCTAAGCCCGGTCGGACCGGGCATGATGATGACAATTCGGAGTGGGACAGATCGGGGACGTCTCGGCGAAAACCCTATTCCGTGAATCTGATATGGGCGCAGGCCCGCGATATGACCGGTCGTGAGGGTGCGATCGGCTACGAGGGCACGATGCCTTGGCATCTGTCCGAGGACCTGCGGCATTTCAAGGAACTCACGATTTCGCATCCGGTGATCATGGGGCGCAGAACATGGGAATCCCTTGAAGAGCGTTACCGCCCACTGACCAATCGGGACAACATAGTCGTGAGCCGGCAACCCCATTACCAGGCACCCGGAGCCACGGTGGTGAATGATTTCGAGGCGGCCCTGGACATCGCCCGGCAGGAGTCGATACCGGACGATGGGATGGATCGTTCGGAGATCTGGGTGATCGGAGGGGCCCAGCTCTTCGAGGCGATACTCAGCCAGGCCGACAAGGCTTTTGTCACGTTCATCGATGCGAAGGTCGATGCGGATACCTTCGCGCCGGATCTCGACGATCTTGTGGAGTCCGGTCTGTGGAGGGTCAGCGAGTC
The DNA here is from genome assembly GCF_000741705.1 of Bifidobacterium psychraerophilum. GTDB lineage: Bacteria > Actinomycetota > Actinomycetes > Actinomycetales > Bifidobacteriaceae > Bombiscardovia > Bombiscardovia psychraerophila. Next base: position 385,246 of record NZ_JGZI01000009.1, read on the forward strand.
CGGGGACTGGCAGTCACCGCAACGGCAAAGCGACGCGGTGCGTCGTTTTCGCTTCGTCAACTATGAAAAAGCCCGCTGAGTGGGAACAAGCATCAGAAACGAGCCGTCCATGCAGCCCAAACAATATACGGTGATGACCGTATGCACCGGCAACATATGCAGATCGCCCATGGCGCAGATCGTGTTGGCCGACTTCTTCGCAAGGCAGGGGATCGGCACCGATCAGGTGCTTGTGGATTCCAGTGGCGTCAGCGACGAGGAGTACGGCAATCCCATCGATCGGCGTGCGCAGAAGGTGTTGCTCGAACGCGGATATAGTTTGCCCGAGCATCATTTCGCCCATAGGATCACTCATGAAGAGGCGGTCCAATCCGATCTGCTGCTGCCGATGACGCTCGCGCACAGGCGCTCTTTGCTGCATCTGCTGCCGGCCGATAAAAGGCCTGCGGTGCATATGTACCGCAGTTTCGATCCCGAGGTCGCCGCACGCGCATCCGGTGACGACAGTGTTCTTGATCTCGCCGACCCCTGGTATGGCGGTCCTGAGGAGTTCGAGACGGCAATAGACCAGATCGAGAGCGCCGCCCCGTACATCGTCGACTGGGTGACCAGGCAGCTCTGAGCCCAGGGATATGGATGGGCATAATGCGGATCCGCCGCGGCGCCGGCGATGGTGCGAACACGGGCATCGCAGCGGATGAAGGCGATTGCGTTAGATCGGGCGTGAAACGCTTCTGCTGTATTGATCCGGTCTTCGGTCGCGTAGCGGCGTATTGAAGTTGTTCCAGCACCGCTGGCGTCGTGCCGTGCCGGAATCGATATCCGCGTAGAGGATCTGTTCATGCTGATCCGAGGCCGGTCCGCTCAGCAGCCATCCGGTATGGTCCACAATGACGCTCTGACCGATGAACGGCTGCTCCCTCTCCACCCCGACGCGATCCGCGGCGATGACGAAGAGTCCGTTTTCATGGGCGTTCGACATGGCGAGGATGGTGGCCATGGCCTGTTCCCCTTCGCGCTGCCCGGGGATGGGGACCCAGTTCGTGGGCATGCAGATGATGTCCGCTCCTCCCAGCGCGCACTCCCGAAACGATTCGGGAAACCAGCCGTCATAGCATATCAGCATCGAAAGCTTGCCTATTTCGGTATTGACGACCGGAAAGCCCTTGTCTCCGGGCTCGAAGTAGAGAGCCTCCTCATTCCAGAGGTGATTCTTTCGATATACCCCGAGCAGCCCTGTGGGGCCGACCAGCGCGGCAGAATTGTATAGGGCATTGTCCTCGGAGCGTTCCGGGAAACCATAGACGACATACACGCCGAGTTGCGAGCATAGCTCTTGGATGATGCGGTATGTCTCGCCATTCGCGGGCTGGGCGTATGCATAGGCTTCCGACCGTGAGGAGAACATGTATCCGCTGGTGCACAGTTCAGGGAACACCACCAGCTTCGCCCCCTTCGCCGATGCCTCGCGTGTGAGCTTCTCCATGCGCTCGATATTCGAATCCACCGCTCCGAAGACCGGCTCGAATTGGACTGATGCGACTGTGGTAGACATGCAGGTCCCTTTCTTATCGCTGAGCTGCCGATGATGTGCTTGCGGATGTTGCATGGGCGGCTGTGAATCTGCGGCGCGTCGGCACGATGGCCTTTCTGCGCCACGGCGTCGAGGCTTTCTCCCATATCGAAACCAGGAAGAAGGCGATCAGACCCATCGCCGCGAACAGAATGATCGCCGCGAAGGTACCCTGCGTGTTCAGGCGAGAGGCCTGGGCCATCATGTATTGCCCAAGACCTCCCTGGCTCGAGGCCGTCTGTTCCGCAAGGACGGCTCCGGTCACGCTGAAGGTCGCGGACATCTTCAGTGCGGAGAAGAGCGGCACATAGGTGGCCGGAAGCTGCACCTGCTTGAAGGTCATGAACCAGCTGGCTCCCATCGCCTTGGTCAGATCAAGCATGTCCTTATCCACCGTATTCAGACCATCGAGCACATTCACCAGCACGGGGAAGAATACGACCAGCGCCACGATCACGAGTTTCGGCGCTATGCCGAAGCCCAGCCAGATGACCAGAGCGGCACCGATGGCGATGACGGGGATGGCCTGGCTGACGATCATTATCGGATAGAGCAGACGGTTCAGCAGCTTCGAATTCGCCATGCATATGGCCAGCAGGAATCCTGAGACCGATCCGATGATGAATCCAAAGAGGAAAACCTGCCCGGTCACCAGGAATCCCGACCAGAGTTCGGGCCAGTCCTCGATGATGGCCGCGAAGGTGGCCTCCGGTGTCGGCAGCACATACGCAGGGATGCTGAACACCTTGATAGCGGCCCACCACAACAGGAACAGGGCTCCTATTGAGATGACCGGATAGATGAATTTCGATTTCTCGGGTCTGTCTTCCCTGCTTGTTGTCTGGGACATGTCACTCATGGTCACTCCGATCCGGGTCCGTGTAGATGAGGTCGAGTATCTGGCGTTTGTATGCGATGAACGCTTCGGAGGTCAATATTCCACGTTCGCGTGGGCGTTCGATCTCAATGGGAATGATCTCTTCGATCCTGCCGGGGCGAGGTGACATCACGACAACCCGATCCGCCAGGAACACCGCCTCCTCAACGTCATGGGTGATGAAGAGGATGGTCCGTCGCTGCTCGCTCCAGACATCGAGCAGCCATTGCTGCATCGAGAATCGCGTCTGGCTGTCCAAGGCGCCGAAGGGCTCATCCAGCAGCAGCACATCCTTGTTGAACATCAGCGTGCGCAGGAAGGCGGCGCGCTGTCGCATGCCGCCGCTCATGGTGTGCGGGAAGTTGTTGAGGAATGTTCCCAGACCGTATCGTTCGGCCAACGTCGCCGCCCGCTCCTGCTCCTCCTTGCTCGCTTTCCGTGTCAGCGAGATACCCAGAAGGATGTTCTCGAATGTCGACTTCCAGGGGAGCAGCAGGTCCTTCTGCATCATGTACCCGACATGGCCAGGTGCGTTCGTCACATCCTTCTCGTCGATCAGCACATCGCCCTCGGTGGGGTTCAGGACTCCGGAGATGATGTTGAATAGGGTGCTTTTGCCGCAACCGGAGGGGCCGACGATCGTGATGAACTCGCCATCCGAAACGGTGAGGTTGGTGGGTGCCAGCGCATACGTTCCCGCGTACTGCTTGGACACGTTCTCGATGTTGAGTTTATGTGACATATCGATCACCTCAGTATTGTGCATGAATCGGGGCCGAACCACACGACGTCTTCGACCTTTCCGCCGTACAGATGGGTGCCTATGAAGGGTTCGAAAGCCCAGGCCCCGGTCATGACCGTGTTGTTCCAGCGGTTCAGGTATCCGTTGCTGTATGAATCGCCCCTGTCGAGGGAATGGCCGATGTTCTCAAGCCTGTCCAGGAGCCTGTATGGCGTGTTGTCCAGCAATGTTTCGAAGATCGCAAAGGCGTCACAGGCACGCATGCCGGGTTTCAGTGAGGACAGGACCTCATTGTGGATATCGGTCACGGTCTTCAGCAGTTCATGATGCCGCGGGTGCGCCCCGGTCACTATGCTCCGCGTGCAATCGCCCCACCAGCCATCCGCGGTGACGGGATGGACATCGACGTGCCCGATGTCCAGATCCCACAGTGGGCGATCGCTCGGTCTGTCGGTCGGGAAGCAGCTCAGCGAGCCGGGCCCGAAGCCCACGATGGTGGGGGTCCAGAAATCGACCGCACCCAATGAGCGTGCATACGCTTCGAGATGGTCAAATACCGCTTGCTCGCTTTCACCCGCGCAGGCTGTGGCGACTGTCTGTTCGGCGGCGGTGACGGCGATGTGCTGGGCCTCCACAAGCCCTGGGGGAGGTGTGTTGCTCAGGCTTGATGTATATTCTGTCGACATGATTTGGCGTCCTTAGCGTTGGGTCATCCAGGTCAGGATTGCATTCCACAATGCGGGGTAGTGTTTCCACCCCATGAATTCCGCTGATAGCCAGTGCGGGCCCATATCGCTGGTGAATGCGGCGGTGCGCCCTTGTCCGTATCGGCCCACGACGAGCAGAGGATCTCCGGTCTCCTCGACGGAGAGGATCAGATCGCTGTCATCTTTGGGTCTGACGGATTGGTATCCGAGGATGCAGGGCCACTCATCGTCGATGCCGGTGAAGAACTCGTTATTCTCCACCTTCGGATGAAGTCCCTCGGGGGATTCGACCCGGTCGTCACCTGTTTGCATCGTGACGGGCAGCAGCTGCTCGATCGGGCTGTTGTGGTAATTCGCTTTGCCTTCGATGCCTTGGAAGCTGAGATAACCGCCTACCATCATCAGATTGCCTCCGGATATGACCCACTGTTCAAGCAGTTTGAGCCGATTCGGGAAACGTTGCTGCCCAACGAAAACCGCGGGTGGCAGCAGCAGGGTGTTTGCGCCGATGTCGCTGAGGACCACGGCGTCGTACCCGCTGAGCTGCTCGAGTGTGGTGGGGAACTCCGTCGGCGCGAGATGGTTGGGCATGAAGTCCAACTCATCGCCGTGGGATCTCACCGCTTTGATGAATTCGGTGCCGCCCTCTTCATACACCGATGTGGTGAAGGTGTCGAAACCTTTGACATGGGTGGAGAATGTGGTCCAGGATTCCCCGACAAGCAGTACTTTCATGGATGCATCACTCCTTGACGAGATCGTTGCTGAAGTATTCGGATACCGCTTTGCTCTGATCGCTGACCTTGTACTGCTTGGCTGCGGTGACCAGCTCCTTCCAGACGGCACTCTCCTGAGCGAGGTCGGAGACGGTCACTTCAGTGGAGCTCGGGCCGAACAGGGTCGAGACATCCTTCCACTGTTGTGTGGCGAAGGCTTTGGTCTCCGCTTTCGGGTAGTTCTTCAGGAAGATGCTTACGGCCTCGTCGGGATGCGAACGGGCGTAGTTGAGTCCTTTGACGGTCGCCTGCATGAATTTCTCGCCCAGGGCCTTGTTGTTCTTGAGCCATGTCGTATTCGCCGCGATATTGAGGACCGGTGCGTTCGGCACGCCGAAGTCCTTGCTGTAGGTGAATTCGTAGTCGGAGACACCAAGGGAACTCAGTTCCGAACCTTCGGCCATCTGCGTGCCGGTGATGGCGTCCACTTTTTTCTCCATCAGCAGCGGAACATCATCATCGGTGGCTGTGACGAGTTTGACGTCGTCCAGTGAGAGACCTGCGTGTTTGAACATGATCTCAAGCTGCGCCTTGCTCCATGCGTCACCATAGGTGCCGATCGTCTTGCCGACGAGTTCCTTGGGATCCGTGGGATTGCCCTTCAACGCGAAGATGCCGCCGTTGTTCAGATTCCCGTATCTCGCGATGCTGGTCACCGGGGCGTCCTGCCCTACGGCGGAAACCACGTCAATGGTGCCGGAAAAGGCGATGTCGGAACGTCCCGTTCCCAGATATTGCATGGTCGCCGCGGTATTCGGGGGCACCTGAATATCAAGATCGATACCGGCCGCCTTGTAATATCCCTTTTCCTTCGCGACGACCCAAGGGATCCACTGCGCATCCCCGGTAGGCCATTCCTGAACCATCTTGATCGTGGTGAGCCCTGACTCGGAGGAGGAGCCTGTGCTGCCACCTCCGCACGCGGTAAGACTCACGATTGCCGTCACGGATAATACAGCTCCGAGGATTCTTTTGGTGGGAAGCATCATGTTCTCCATTTCTGTAATCGTTTTCTCAAATCGAAAAGATATAAGTCAATGGTTTCGTTGCTATTTCAACTTTGTTACGAGGAAAAAATCAGAAAATTCTGTCATGTTAATGTATTTGGGTAAATGTTTTCAGGATTTTCGCCTCATGTTGCCGGTCAGGGGAGGCGTGCGATCCCTGGAATGCCGAAAGCCCCGAACTTGTTAGAATGCGTTTCATTATGGAAAAAGTTGATGTTGCGGACAAAGTTTCTATTGCCGATGTGGCTCAACTCGCACAAGTCTCGGTGGCGACCGTTTCACGCGTGCTCTCCGGCAAACGGAGTAAGCACGATCTCGTCGAAAGCAGGGTGCTGCAGGCATCGAAAGAGTTGAACTATTCCAGGAATCCCTTTGCCAGCGCCTTGCGGTCGCAGAACTCGCTTACCGTGGGTTTGGTCATTCCCACGATGGAGAACCCCTTCTTCGCCTCTCTTGCCGAGAACATCGAGCATCAGGTCAGCCGTGAGGGATACAACCTGTTCATATGCTCATCCAACAATGATCCGCAGATCGAAAAGTCGAAAATCGAGACTTTGATCAGCCAGCATGTGATGGGTATCGCCATCGTGCCCTGTGACAAGACCAGAAGCCGTTCCTCCCTGCTGAAGGCCGCTTCGGAGATACCCGTCGTGCAGATCGATCAGAGGATGGATGCGGTGAATCTCAGCTGGGTGGGGGTCGATGACGATTACGCCATGCAGCTGATAGTCGATCGCCTGGTCGAGCAGGGGCATGAAAGCGTGGCCTTCTTCGGATCGGAACTGACCGATTCATCCGCGGACGACCGTTTCGGGATGTTCCAGAAACATGTGGCGAAAGCGGGTGTGCGCACGAAAGAGGAATGGACCATGCTGGGGACCCACTCCCTGGAGTGGGGATCCCGTGCCGCGAAGAGGCTTCTCGATGCGGGTGATCTGCCGCAGGCCGTGGTCTGCACCAGTGATCTGATCGCACTCGGAGCGATGAACGCCTTTCACAACGCCGGGCTGTCGATCCCCGATCAGATCGCGGTCTCCGGTTTCGATGACACCCCGTTCGCGGAACTCGCGACACCAAAGTTGACCACGATCAGGCAGCCCACGTTGGAAATGGCGATGGAGGCATGGCACATCCTATCCGGTGCGGCGAAGGCATCCGCGGTACCCGTGCGCATGTCGCTCGCACCCTCATTGGTGCGGCGTGAATCCTTGTGATGCGATGAAGAAGAGGAAAGGGGACGGCATGGCGGTACCGGAGGATGACGCGGCTGATCTGCTGCGACGGATGCTGTCCTTCCGCAGCGTAAGCGGCGCCGACGGCCATCGGGAGCAGCGACGCTTTCTCGATTTTCTGCTTGATTGGCTGGGCACACTGCCGGGGTATTCATTGCTTCACTATCAGGGATGCGAATCGGGGCAGCACCCCTTCGCGCATGTGCGCATCGATGGGCAGCCGTCTCCGGCGGGCCGCGTCCTCTTCGCATGTCATCTCGATGTGGTTCCTATCGGGATGGAGGACATGTGGGCGCACGATCCCTGGGGGACGGACGGCGAGAAGGACGGTCGGTATTTCGGCAGAGGATCCTGCGATATGAAGGGTCCTATCGTCTCCTTGTGCCTGGCCCTACGCAGCCTTGCCTCTCACGGGATAGGGGCGGAGATTCTGTTCACCTCCGATGAGGAGAGCGGTTCCGCCGGTGCCGAATCCCAGATCGATTACCTCAGGGGCATCGAAAGACCGGCGGGAATCATCGTTTGCGAGCCGACCGAGGGGAGAATCAGACTCGGCCATCGCGGAGCCTATTGGATCGAGGTGACGGCGACGGGCAAGGCGGCCCATGGCAGCACCCCGGAACTCGGTGTTTCCGCCATCTACCGCCTGATGGACTGCATCGCACTCTGCCGGGAAGGTCAGGGGCCGAAGCTCAGATCCGATCCTTTTCTTGGTAAGGAGAGCTGGAATCTCGGAGTGGTGAGGGCCGGTGGAGAGTCTCCGAATCTGGTGCCCGACCGTGCCACAGGGATTATCGATTACAGGATCGTTTCGGATGATGTTGACGATATCACCGACTGGTGGGAGGGGCAGGAGGGGATTTCCCAGGTTACGCGGCATCTGCTGCTCTCTCCGGTGAGCACAGACCGATCCGATCCGTGGCTGGGGAAGCTCTCGGGCCCCGTCGATTCCGAGCCATGCTTCTGCTACACGGATGCATCGATTATCACGAAGGCTCTTCCGGGAATTCCGATCGTGATCTGGGGTCCCGGCGAGTCCTCTGAAATGCATACCATCGATGAATCCATAGAGATTCCTGCGATCTGCCATATGGCTGAGCGCTATGCGCAATCCCTGGTGGATGCATGTGCACCCGAAGGGTGTCGAGAGACCCCTGAATCCGCGGATATCCAATGAAACGGTGACTGCCATATCCCGGCGCTTCCTGTGCTGTTCCTGTAGAATGGAGGCAAGGCAGCCAAAGGGGGTGGACACGATGAGGTGCGATCCGTTCTATGTAGCTTATGGCATGCGTTCCAAGTTCTACCACGATGATGACGAGTGCCCTTTCGGTAAACGCATCAAGCCCTGTGACAGGGTTCCCGGCCAGGGGTCGCGCTTCCATTGCTGGGTCTGTGAAAGCCTGCACGCCGACGAAGGGCCTGATGGTGCGAGAATGGATCCTCCGGTGCTGTGAGACCTGTTTTCGTGGTGTTCCGTCTGTCGGTCACATTCTGTTCGAGCTGTGCACTTCCCGGGCTTTCGTCCAGCCGTCTCCATGAGGGTGGCATCTCAGGACCCTACGGGCTTGAAGCGTCGTCTGGTGATGAAGTAGTTGGTGAGAACGGCCAGCAGCGCGGCGGCGATGCCGAAGGCCGCGAGGTGAAGACCGTCGCCCGTGTTGGACTGCTGGAGAATCAGGGAGAGCCCGGCTCCCATGTTCATCGCGCCTATGGTGAACAACACGCTTGAGAGGATGAGACCAGGCATGCGCGCCTTGCGTTCCTTGATCCGTGCCTTTCTGATCGCTCTGCGTTGCTGGCGCAGATGTCCCTTCCACATCGCGTTCACGGTGCGTTGGTCATCCACCGTCATGGCCAGGTCGTCCATCTTGTTCCCCTTGCATTCCCCGGAATCTGTGCCTGTTGGGATTCGGCTTCCTCGGTATGCCCGAATATACGGAAGGACTATTTGACGAATGTTGAAGAAGTATTTGGGAAGTATTAATGCGCTGGCTGGCCCGTCGAGGGGATATGAGTCCGGCAGTGATATGAAGAACCCCTCACGCGACTGTTGCCGGTCGGCGAGGGGTTCTTTCCAGTGGCTCCGAGCGGCATCGATCCGCTGACCTAGCGATTTTCAGTCGCTCGCTCTACCAACTGAGCTACAGAGCCATTGAATAGTCGAAAAAACCCGGCGAACCGGGTTTCCTATTACTACTCAAGCGACCCCGGCCGGACTTGAACCGGTGACCTCCGCCGTGACAGGGCGGCGCTCTAACCAACTGAGCTACGGGGCCGTGGCCGCAAAAAGCAGCCAAGTGGATATCTTACAAGAAACTGCGCGACATGCAAACTCAAGCCGCTTTTGCGCGGTTCGGCGTGTCGCATGCCGGTGGGAAAGGGCTATTTTTCAGTGATATGTCCGCCAAATTGGCCGCGAAGCGCGGAGACGACCTTCAGTGCGTCGTCGCTGCCACCACGGGAGGTCTGGCGTGCGAACAGTGCCGCTGTGGTTGCCGGGACGGGTACGCCCAGTTCCAGCGCCACCTCGACCATCCAACGCGCTTCACCGGATTCGTTAGCCACGGGGGGCATCGAATCCAGATCAGGATCCTGCTCGAGAGCGATGGTCAGCAGATCCAGCAGCCACGACTGCACGACGCTGCCAGCGCGCCAGGAGGCGATGACCTCCGAGGGATTGCCGATCAGCTCACTGTGCTTCAGTGTGGCGTAGCCCTCACCAAGTGCCTGCATCATGCCGTATTCGATGCCATTGTGCACCATCTTGGAGAAATGACCTGCCCCGACGGGTCCCGCGAGCACCAGTCCCGCTTCACCTGCCGGTTTCAGCGCCTCGAATATCGGCAGGGCGCGATCGAAATCCTCCTGCTCGCCGCCGGCCATCAGTGCATAGCCGTTTTTGGGGCCCCAGACACCTCCTGAAACCCCGACCTCCAGGAAATGCACGCCACGTGCTCCGAGCTCTTCGGCATGTGCCTTGTCATCGATGAATCGGGTGTTGCCCCCATCGATCACCAGATCCCCGGGAGCCAGCAGGGAGGCGAGTGCCGTGATTGTGGAATCGGTCGGCGCTCCTGCCGGGAGCATGACCCAGATGACGCGTGGTGCGGCCAATGCGGATACCAGATCCTCCAGTGAGGCCACATCCCGTCCCGAATCAGGGGCGCGGTCGAATCCCACGATGCTGTGTCCGGCTTCGCGGATGCGTGAAGCCATATTGCCGCCCATGCGGCCTAGTCCAATCATGCCGAGTTGCATTGTTTCCTCTTTCCCATCGGTGTTGTTCAGTGTGGTGGAGTGTTGCGGACGCTTAGACGACGAGCGAAAGCAGCAGCGTGAATATGAGTCCGACGACGGAGAGCACGGTTTCCATCAGTGTCCAGGTTTTGAAGGTCTGGCCTACGCTCATGCCGAAATATTCCTTGACCAGCCAGAAACCAGCGTCGTTGAGGTGCGAGAAGATCACCGATCCGGCGCCGATGGCAAGGACGAGCAGGCAGAGGTGTGTCGGGCTGAGTCCTGTTGCCAGTGGGACCATGATGCCCGAGGCGGTTACCGTGGCAACGGTTGCCGAGCCGGTGGCAACGCGGATGAGCACGGCGACAAGCCATCCGGCGATCAGTGGGTTCAGTGAGGAGCTGGTGATCCCCTGGGCGATGACATCACCTATGCCCGAATCAACCAGTGTCTGTTTGAAGCCACCGCCGGCGCCGACGATGAGCAGGATGCCGGAAACGGAGCCTATGGATGTTCCGACGATCGAGTTCAGCTTGTCGCGTCCCGCTCCGTGCATGGTTCCGAGCACGATCATGGCGACGAGTGTGGTGATCAGCAGCGCCTCCAGGGGCTGACCGATGAAGACGAAGAATCTGCCGATGGTATTGCCGGTCTGCCCGGTCAGGTCGATGATGCTGCCCGCAAGCATCAATACCACGGGAAGCAGAATGACGCTGAGCGCCGCACCGAATGAAGGTTTGCTGCTCTGCGATTCCGCGGTTTCGGCCACCTTTGTATTGTCCGGGGCCATGATGGGGACCCAGCGGACCATGACTTTGGCCAGCAGCGGGCCCGAGATGATGACCGTCGGGATGGCGACGAGCAGACCGAGACCGAGTGTGAGTCCGAGGTTGGCGTTCAGGGCGCTGATGGCCGCCAGCGGTCCGGGATGCGGTGGCAGGAATGCATGCAGGGTGGAAAGACCAGCCAAGGCCGGAATGCCGAGCAGGATCACGGGTTTGTTCGCTCTGTGGGCGGCGAAGATCACCACGGGGATGAGGATGACCACGCCGACCTCGAAGAACAGTGGGATGCCCACCGCGAATGCGATCAGCGCCATGGCCCAGGGGAGCAGGTGCGAGGGTGTTCTGCTCAGGATCGTGTCGACGATCACATCGGCACCTCCTGAGACGGTGAGCAGCGTGCCGATGATGCCTCCCAATGCGATCAGGATGCCCACGCTGGATACTGTGGACCCCAATCCATCGGTGAAGCTGGTGAAGGATTTGTCATAGCTGATTCCCGCGCTTACGGCCATGACGAATGAACCGATCATCAGCGCGAGGAAAGGATGCAGTTTGACCACTGAGATCAACAGTACGATGACGATGATGCCGACTATCGCGGCAATAATGAGGTTCATGGAATCACTCCTTTGTGTTCAATGAGATGCGGTGTTGTATGGATGGGTGGGCGTGCGACAACTCACGCCTCTTCCTTGGCGGCGTGCTCCTTGACGGCTTCGATGGCGCGCTCGACCATGTCCTCCTGGCTTCCTGCCACGGATACCTCAATGCCGGGTTCGTCCTCCTGCAAGGGTTCGAGGATCGCGAATTGACTGGGGAGCAGGGACGGCGGCATGAAGTGGCCTTTGCGCTGTGAAAGCCGATCCTGGATGAGTTCCTGGGAGCCGACGAGATGCACGAAGAACACGGGCACGTCCTTGCGCAGGATGTCACGGTATGAGCGTTTCAGGGCGGAGCTTGAAACCACAGTGGATTCGCCCAGGCTCTGCCGTCCGAGCATCCACCGGTTGATCACTTCCAGCCAGGGGCGACGGTCCTCGTCGGTGAGGGGGATGCCTTGGGACATCTTGCGAATATTGGCTTCCGGGTGGAAATCGTCGCCTTCCGCCATGGTGAATCCGAGTCTGTCGCGTATCGCCTCGGCGACCGTCGACTTGCCGCAACCCGCCACGCCCATCACCACGACATGCACCGGATGATTGTTTAGCTGTGTCTGACTAACCATCGTTGACCTTACCTGCCTTCTGCTTCATTGCAGTACCTGTGATGCCGGAGATGTGGGCGACTGCGCCGGGAATCCGTCATCGATTACAAGCAATAAGTGTAGTCGAATAAGTAGTACCAATCAAATTAAAAAGAGTACTTAATGATCTACATCACATGTTTTACCCTCATTGGTAGTCTCTAAGCTATGACGAAGTATGGGGAAGAGAAATCCGAGGGATCGGTGCTGATGCATATGCCGGTGGCGGAGGAGCTTGCCATCGACATCCTTGAAGGGCGTTGGGAGACAGGCAAGGCCATCACCCTGGAAGACATGCAGCGACGCTTCTCGATTTCCAGGACCGTGGCTAGAGAGGTGGCCCGGCAGCTCGAATCCGTGGGCGCCGTGCAGGTCAAGAAGCGCCTCGGGATCGTCGCCCAGCCCGTCGATCTGTGGGCCGCGCTGAATCCGGAGGTCGTCAACTGGAAACTCCATTCGAATCAACGACGCGATCAGTTGATATCGCTGACGGAGCTGCGCCTGGCCGTCGAACCGGCAGCTGCGGCCGGAGCGGCGACCAACGCACCGGTGGATGTCCGTACCAAAATCGGCGTTCTGGCCGTGCAGATGCGAAATATGGGGGAGTCCGGGCACCTGGAGGAATTCCATCAACTGGATATTGAATTCCACTCCCTACTGCTCAAATACAGCGGGAATGAACTCTTCGCAGCCCTTGCGGACATCGTCTCCACGATCCTCCGTGGCAGGGTCGAGATCGGCATGTACCCCCAAAAGCCCGAACCCGAAGCCTTGGACGCTCATCAGGAGGTGGCCGACGGCATTGTCAAGGGTGATGCCGCGATGGCCAGGGAAGGTATGAGACGCATCGTCGACGAGGTCGATGAGGCGGTCTCCAGCAGTATCTAGCGCCGCTTCCTTGTTCTGAGTCCGCCGTCTGGGACAATGTCGTCCCTTTCGTATCCCCGCTCCAGCTCGGTACGGGGCAGGCTTTGGCATGCAGCCCTTCAAACCCTGGGTGCGGGTAATCACGCTTGGAACGGGTCCTATGCCTCGGGCCGTGGTGGCTTCTTGGATTCCTGAAGGCAACGGCGGCGGCCATTGTCGCAATTGTCGGTGTGTCGAATTTTTTGCATAACGTCGTTAATGAATTAGCATAGTTAACAAGAAGTGATAATTTATACATACAGACTTGTTTTCAGAGTTGAAGACCGTGGCTCGGGCGGAGAAGACCGATCCTCAAGGCTTTCGCTCACTGCACTGCAATCCGGTTCAACGATGTGCGGGAAAGGAGAGGGAGATGTCCTCAAATGTTGCGACACGAGACAATATCTTGGAGATGAAGGGAATCACCAAAGAATTCACTGGTGTCCGGGCGCTCGATAAAGTCACCTTGGAGGTGAAAAGAGGAGAGGTCCACGCCATCTGCGGTGAGAACGGAGCGGGAAAATCAACGCTGATGAAGGTGCTGTCCGGGGTGTATCCCTATGGCACTTACACGGGAGACGTCGTATTCTCCGGCCAGGTGGCGAAATTCGCTACCATCAAGGAGTCAGAGCGATCGGGAATCGTCATCATCCATCAGGAGTTGGCCCTGATCCCCGAGCTCTCGATAGCGGAGAACATCTTCCTTGGCAACGAGCTGATGTCCGCAGGGCTCATCGACTGGCAGAACACGCAGATGCGTACCCGCGATCTGCTGGCGCGTGTGGGGCTGGAAGCGGACCCTTCCACCCCGATCAAGAATCTCGGTGTCGGTCAGCAGCAACTCGTCGAGATAGCCAAGGCATTATCCAAGAACGTGAGCCTGCTGATCCTGGATGAACCCACATCGGCATTGAACGAGGAGGATTCCGCGAATCTGCTGGATTTGATGCGGTCGCTGCGCAGCAAGGGAATCACCTGCATCATGATTTCCCATAAGCTCAATGAGATCGCTGAGATTTCCGACTCGATCACCGTGATCCGTGATGGGAAAACCGTCGACCGTATATCGGTTGATGACGGGCATGTGGATGAAGACACCATCATTCGCGCGATGGTGGGGCGGTCGCTCGACAACCGTTATCCGGAGCATCAGCCATCGATCGGTGATGTCATCTTCAAAGTCGAGGACTGGACGGTCGAAGATCCCAATGTCCCGGGGCGCCTGTTGTGCGACCATATCGACTTCAATATCAGAGCCGGGGAGATTGTCGGCTTTGCAGGGCTTATGGGTGCCGGTCGCACGGAGATGGCCCGTTCGCTCTTCGGCAGGAACTATGGCATATACAGGGGCGGATCCATCACGATCAGAGGCAGGAAAACGGTTTTCCGCTCGGTGAGCGAAGCGATCAGGAACGGTCTGGCATATGTGCCGGAAGATCGCAAACTCCTCGGCCTCAATCTTCTGGACAGTATCGAGGAGACCACGGTCTCCGCGAATATGCGTGAGATCCTGACCCATCGTCTGATTGATTTTTCGAAGCAGCGCAGTGTGGCAGAGAAATTCCGTGACAGCTTGCGAATCAAGGCGCAAGCAGTCGATGTGGGAGTCTCCACGCTGTCCGGAGGCAACCAGCAGAAGGTGGTGCTTTCAAAATGGATGTTCCCCAATCCCGATGTATTGATTCTTGATGAACCGACCAGAGGCATTGATGTCGGTGCGAAATACGAAATATACAAACTCGTCCATCAATTGGCTGACGAAGGCAAGGCCGTGATCTTCATATCCTCCGAGCTCCCCGAAATCCTCGGCATGACCGACAGGATCTACACCATCTGCGAGGGGCGCATCTCCGGTGAAATGAATACGCAGGATGCGGACCAGGAATCCCTGATGCGTCTGATGACCACCACCTTGGTCGCCTGACACCTATTGCATATTCAGGGTCGTCGTAGTGATTCCCCATTCCCAGTTGTTAATAGAGAGAGGTTTATTCGCATGAAATATCTGAAGCAGGTACTCGGCAACGATCTGCGTCAAATACCCATGGTGCTTGCGCTGCTCGTGCTCCTGATCGGGTTCCACATCATATCCGGAGGCAGAATGCTGACCTCCTCCAATATGCAGAACCTGATTTCGGGCAATGCCTACGTGCTGATTCTCGCCATCGGTATGCTGATGGTCATCGTCATAGGGCAGATCGATTTGTCTGTGGGCTCGGTCGCAGGTTTCGTCGCCATGGTGGTGGCGATGTCGGCGCGGGATCTGCATCTTCCCTGGTACCTGGCAGTGTTGCTGGGCTTCGCTCTGGGTCTTGCCATCGGTGCCTGGCAGGGGTTCTGGCTCTCCAAAATGGGTATACCCGGCTTCATCTCAACACTTGCGGGAATGATGATCTTCCGTGGTGCGGTCATCTGGCTCTCGGGTTCGATTTCGGTTCCCGCTCCCAAGGAGTTGCAGTTCTTTGGTGCCGGATATCTTCCTGAATGGGGTCCGGCATGGACGAATATGAATAATTCCACGCTTCTGCTGGGATTGGTGGCGATAGGGCTCCTGGTCTGGTCGCAGCTCAGCGCATACCAGAAGGCGAAGCGTGGTGCTGTAGGAGCGAATCCCGCACTGTGGCCAACGCTGGTGAGGACCATCGGTGGCGGTGTGGTTATCGCCTATGTCACATGGCTCTTCGGATCCGGCCGCCCGGGAACCTCTTTCCCGATTCCGGGATTGGTTCTCGTCGCGCTGATCGTCATCTACCACATCGTCACTGAGCGCACGCGTTTCGGCCGTCACCTGTATGCGGTCGGGGGCAACAAGCAGGCAGCCGCGCTCTCCGGCGTTAACGTATCGAGAACCTACTTCGCGGCGATGGCCAATATGTCCTTCCTGGCCGCTCTGGCAGGCGTGATGTTCCTGGGAAGAGCCACCGCCGCGGGTCCGGGTGACGGAACGAACTGGGAGCTTGATGCGATCTCCGCCGTATTCATCGGAGGGGCGGCGGTTTCGGGAGGCGTCGGCACGATTATGGCGACCATGGTCGGCGGTGTGCTGATTGCGGTGTTGAATTCCGGGCTCATGCTCATGGGCGTGGGGGCCGACAAGACCCAGGTCATCAAAGGTTTGGTATTGCTGCTGGCAGTGGCGATTGATGCGCTGAACAAACAACAAGGACGGCCATCGATCATCGGGAAAATCATGGAGTCCTTCCAGAAGAAGGACAAGTGACCGCAGCGGACCATCGCACGCTTCAATGCTGAAGCGATTCATGCGAAGTGCGAAGCAAAAGTAATGGAAATAGAAAGGAAGACAGATGAAGGTCAGGAAAGTAGTTACAGCGATCGCGGCAATACTGGCAGTAGGCACTCTGGCGGCTTGTGGCGGCGGCAGCCGTTCCGATGACGCCAAGGTATCGGGAGGGAAAGGTTTCGCAGCCGATGCGACCATCGGCGTTTCGTTGCCGTGGCTTGGCACCCAGAATTGGAAAGAAGCCGAGACCATGTTCAACGATCAGTTGACGGCGTCAGGTTTCAAGCCGCTGATTCAGGCGGCCGATCAGAAGGTCCCCCAGCAGCAACAACAGATTGAGGCGATGATCGAGCAGGGTGCGAAGGTGATCGTCGTCGGTCCGATCGATGGCACGCAGCTTGGGTCGGTGCTCAGCAAGGCGAAGGAGGCAGGCGTCTCAATAATCGGGTATGACCGTCTGATCGAGAATACGGATGCCGTTGATGCCGTTGTCCAGTTCGGCTCAGTCAGGACAGGCGAGCTGCAGGCAGAGTCCTTGCTGGAAGGTCTCAAGGCGAAGAAAGGCGATGGTCCGTACAACATCGAACTCTTCGGCGGCGGTCCCGCGGACCCCAATGCTCCGAACTTCTTCAAGGGTGCCATGTCGGTGTTGCAGCCGAAAATCGATGACGGCACACTCACCGTCGTATCCGGCCAAGTCGAATTCACCCAGGTCGCCACACCGGACTGGGATAACAGCAAGGCCCAGCAGCGTATGGATTCTCTGCTTTCCGGAAACTATTCCGATAAGAAGATCGATGGTGTCCTTTCCCCGAATGACGGCATAGCGCGTGCGATCATAACCGCGTGCAAGCAGGCGGGTCAGGATATCCCAGTGGTTACCGGATTGGATGCCGAGAACGAATCGGTGACTTGGGTATGGGAAGGCAAGCAATGGTCGACTGTCGCGAAGCCGACCGACGCCCTGGTCGCCAAAAGCGTTGAACTCATTCAGGCCCTGCAGCAGGGCAAGGAGCTTCCCGCGGCTGATTACAAGGCCGACAACGGTTCCATCGAGGTGCCTCTCTATGAGCTCTCGCCTGTGGTGGTGACCAGGGACAACGCGAAGCAGGTCTTCGCGGATGATCCCGATCGTATGGCACTGCTCAAATAACAGTCAACAGTGGTCAGTGGTGACTATAGACGCCCCGAGCATTATCGGTGCAGTTGTGGATTCCCCCGACCAACAGAGATGAAACAGGCGAGAGCCGGAATGCATGGTATGCGAATATATTCCGGCTCTCGCCGACGCACGGATCGTCAACGGTGATGATGGCCTTGCAGCAATCCTCCTCATGCTTACTCGCTATTCAATGATGAACAACTTCAGTGGTATTGGAAGGAGCAATAGAATGAAACGATTCATGACATCTGCGATTGCGGGTGTTGCGGTTTTGTGCATCGGAGCCGGATTCGTGGGTACTGCTACGGCGCAGACGGCCACGGATTTCACTGATCGACCGGGTGGTGCTTCACTGATCGCAAACAACAACGAGATATCCGTTCCTCAACAACCCGGCGATCATTTCATTACATGGGATGACAGTCCGTCAAACGCCAAGGCCTTCGTTTATGAGGCTGATGTGGCGCTCCGCGATGTTGGCAGCCGTAGCGCCGCTCTGCTGTTCGGCGTTCAGGAGGCCGGTGATCCAGGCAACAGCACTTGGTATGCCGCAAACTTTGACAAGGATGCCGAGTCCAATAAATCGCGCGTATTCCGGGTATCACCCGGGCAGGGTCTTCAGGAATGGGTGGTGCCGGGCGGCGACTGGTCCGCTTTGGATTTCGATGACGCAGTGCATCTGCGATTGCAGGTCAGCGAGAACGGCAGATTCAACTACGCCATCACCAACATAGGTGCTGAATTGGATGGTGGATATCAGCTTTCAGGCGATCTCACCGCAAACGGCAGTGTCTGGGATGGTGGCACGTTGGGTCTGCTGACTTGGGATTCCGGTGCCGTCTTCAGCAATATCGAATATCGAGAGCTGTCCGGTTCCGGCACACACGCGCCTGAAGGCTTCGACAATACCGGACTGGGCCCTTTCAACTACAGCAGCGGATACTGGGAATATACCAATGACGGTATCCGTGGTATCTCCAATCTCGAAGGCACAGGCCTTCATGATTCCTTCCTCTACTCGGATGCGAATACCTTCAGTGATGGCGTGTACAGCTCGACGGTGACCTTTAACCAGCCTCGCGGTGCGGCAACAATGGTGTTCCGGGCCGCAGGGGGAGTGACCCCGTCCTGTACGACCGGTAATTGCTCGTATGCCGCCAACGTCAATTACGACAGCGGCAAGGCCAGGCTGTTCAAGTTCGAGAATGGCAACGCCATTGACCTGCAGACCGACCTGGATGTTGGCAGGAAGGCGAGCTACACCATCGAAGTGCATGCCATCGGCAAACATGTCGTGGTGTATATCGACGGTGCATTGGCGTTCAATACGGCTGACTACCTGCTTCGTGGTGTGGGGCATGCGGAGGATGCCGGAGTGGGGATGACGATTTTCGGGCAGAATGATGCGTATCTTGACGGCAGGATAGGATTACTGACCTTCAATGGTGATGTCAGTTACTCCGATCTGACGTATCAAGCCATCACCGAGCAGAATTCGCCGCGGTTGAGCGCTTTGAATGTGAGCGCCAGGGGGTCCGGTACTGCCGAAGCACCTACTCCTTTTGACCCCGATCAATATGTGTATATTCAATACGTCAGCGCCGATACCGGCAATATCGATATAGCTGCACCCGTGAAGAATGCGGGCACCGGCGTGACGGTCAGGAATGCGGAAGGCCAGACCGTCGGGCTCACTGATCTCCCCGTCGCCGTTGGGAGGAATGTCTTCACCATCGAGACCGAAGGCGACGGTGCCAAGCTCGTGTATCGATTGATGGTGCATCGCTATGATCCGGCGGTATCGTATTACGACGAGACATACCGCAGTCAATACCATTACTCCGTCAAAGAAGGATGGGCGAACGATCCCAATGGAATGGTGTACTTCAATGGCGAGTATCACCTCTTCTACCAGTTCTATAACGATACTGTCTGGGGCCCGATGCACTGGGCCCATGCTGTCAGCTCGGATCTGATCCATTGGGAGGACAAGCCCATTACCTTCTACCCGGATGAGTATGGAGCGATGTTCTCCGGCAGCGCGGTCGTGGATGCAGGCAATGCTTCCGGGCTCTGCGGTGAAGGTTACGCCCAGGATTGTCTGGTGGCCATCATCACCGCTGACGGCAACGGGCAGCGTGTCATGGTGGCGTCCAGTAAAGACGGTGACAACTGGAACAAGCATGAAGGTATCGTCAAGGATTGGTCTGAAGACGGTCTGAACAACCAGGATTTCCGTGATCCCAAGGTCTTCCGTTATCAGGGCACTTGGTTCATGGTGATTGCCGGTGGTCCCTTGCGTATCTATTCTTCGCAGAATCTTGTCGATTGGCAGCCCGAAACGCTGTACGGCGACTTGCACACCGAATGCCCGGATCTGTTCATGCTGCCATTCGATGACGGCGAGACCACAGTGTACAAGTGGGTGCTCAGCCGTGGTGGCCGCACCTACAAAATCGGTGATTTCAAGCAGGTCGCAGGCAAGTGGGCTTTCGTCCCGGATTACGCCTATGCCGGCAACGATGCAGATGGGGTGATGAATCTGGCCCGTGACGCTTATGCGGCACAGACCTATTACCAAGGTGAATTCCTTGCCGGCGAAGCCAATCCAGAGGTCATCGCCATCCAATGGATGAACACGTGGGAGGATTACTGCAATAAGGTCGCTCCGGCTTTGATGAACGCAGGTCAGCATTTCAATGGCAGTTTCGATCTGCAGCTCAAGATGGGTCTGACCAAGGATTCCAGCGGTAAGTATCTGCTCACCAGCACGCCAATCGATGCCTATCGGACTCTTCGTATGGGAACCCATGCCAAGTCCGGCAGTTATACGCTTTCCCCTGGTGGGGCGAACCCAATGGCAGGTTTTACCGGTAATCAGTACGAAATGACCGTGAAGCTGAGCCCGCAGGCAGGGGCCACTGAAGCCGGTGTTGTCGTGTTGATGAAGGATGACTTCAGCAAAGGCACGTCGATCACATACAACTGGTCGACAAAAACGCTGGCAGTGAATCGCGAGAACGCGCATGCCGTGTATGTTTCCGACAGTTTCAAGGATTATGCGCAACAGGTATCCGTGAAAGCCGCGGAGGACGGAAGCGTCACGTTGCATATCTTCGTGGATCGATCATCGGTGGAGGTCTTCGCCGACGATTACACGATGGCCGCTTCCGTCCAGGTATTGCCGGAAGAGTCATGGCAAGGTCTGAACCTGTGGGCGGCAAACGGCGATATCGGGGCTGATGTGGAAATCTATCCTTTACAGGGTATCTGGGCGAGCAATCAACTTCCAGAGGCGACCGTGTCCTCCATTGCGGTCACCGCTCAGCCGACGAAAACCATCTATCGGAGCAGCGATACCGAGATTGATACGGCAGGACTTGAAGTCACTGCGCAGTTGTCGAACGGTACCCGTCGTGTGTTGGAAGTCTCGGAGTATGGTTTCGACTTCGATTTCAGCACGCCTGGAACACGTCATGTGACTGTGGTCCTGAACGCCGAGGAAAGCATCACGACGACATTCCAGATCACCGTCGAAGCGTCGGAGCCGGAAGCAAGCGATTCGCCCGTGAAATCCATAGTGATAACCACGCTTCCGACGAAGCGTAGCTATGCCATAGGAACGCTCGCTTTCGATCCAACCGGGCTGACGGTAACCGCGACCTTGGAAGACGACACCACACGTCTCTTGCAAGCCTCGGAGTATCAGATAATCGGATTCAACGCCGCCACGGCTGGTGCAAAACCTTTGACGATATCGGTCATGGGATCGAAGAAGGCCGTGACGGCTGTTTTCAGCGTGATCGTTGCCGCGGTCGGACTGCCTGACGCTCCGGTGGATAAAACGCAGCTGAACACGATGATTGCCCTGGCGAAGCTGGCGAAACAGGCAAAGTTCACTGCAGCGACCTGGGATCCGATGAATGCCATGCTTGCAGTCGCGAACAGCGTCAAGGCGAATGGCCTGGCGACGCAGGATGCGGTTGATCTCGCCTACTGCGATCTGATGGATGCCTATAACGCCCTGGTTATCCGCCTGTAGGATTCCGCACCCCGGTCGACCGAGACGCCGTCCATTACACGGTGGATGTGCCCGGAAAGGATTATGGCTCTTCTGTGATATCCCATGCTGGTGCCGTGAGGAGGTGAGGATGATGATATTCAGTGTAGACAGCGCAAGGTCGCGGAGTCGTGGCCGCAAGCCTTCCGTCGATAAGACGAGAAGGCCGCGCGGTGACCGGCGGAACAAGGCGTTGACGACTGTGCCCTGGGCGCTGCTGGTCCTGTTGTGGCTATTCGCGGGCGTCGTTGCCATCTCGACTGCAAACAGCAACTATCGGGTGTTCGGGGATGTGGTCATCAACGCCCTGGGTTCCGGTTCCTTCGACATCATGGTGAGCGGTTCCTCTGATCCCGAATGGTCTCCTGACGTGAGTGGCACGGTGAGCTGGGAGCAAGGTAAGGATGCGCCATACGTCATCGATGTTCCTGAATCGCCGGAGCTGCTGATTCCCGGCACCGTGGTGTGGACTTCGGTAGCGGTGAAGAACGTTTCCTTTGCCTCATCGGCCGGAATCCAAGTGACACTGATGGATGCCCACCGTTCCGATCCAAGGCTGAATCTCTTCGAGCAATCGCAATTCACACTTGAATGCGATGGCGCGGTCCTGTTTTCGGATGTGCCTGGTGACGAAGCGTGGCGAATGGCGAAAAAAGGCATCGGAAGGATTCTTGCGCCTGATGATGCGGCGCTCTGTCACGTGGGCGTATCTCTTCGTCGAGAAATCCTTGACAAGGGATACGCCATACCGAGGAACGCTCGCGTCATCCCGCAACTGCTCTTCGAGGGGGTGCAACGATGACTGCCGGTCGGATTCAAGCGGATGCCTCTCGAACGATTGCATCCTCTTATGTGGTGATGATACGAAAACGCGCACTGGCGCTCGCGATTCTTGCCTGTGTTCTCGTGGGGGCTTTCGGTGTGACGGCTCGTACGTATGCATATCCGCCATCGAGCGCTCAGGCAGATCGGGTCGATGCATCCATAAATATGGGGATGCCTTTACCGGGCGAATCGATCGAATGGCTGATGTCCAGCGGCGCGGTGGGGTATCAGCAGGCCGGAATCGACTTCGAAATCCTTGATATTTCGGGTGTGGACAGCGATTTGAATCAGAGGGTGAGCATCGACCTTCTCCAAGGTGACGGCAGTGTGATCGCTACGGGCATGTCATTGCGGCAACTTGCCGACTGGTCCTTCACATGCCTCAGGCCGTCAGCCGCTGGTTGCAGCTTGAAGGCGGTGCTCCACTTGGATGCCGGTGCCGGGGATGAGATGAGGAATCGACGGCTTCATATCCGATGGATGTTCACGGTTCAAGAGGCTGCTGATGGTGAAGCGATCGAAGAGGGTCCCGTCTGGTCTCTTGCTTCGACCGGCGCTCCGTATCTCGTGTTCGTCTGGACTGCATCCTTGCTGACTGTAACAGGAGTAGCCCTCGCATCATTGCGGCGGCGAGCGTCTCGAAAGGAGGTCCGGCACAAGAACATCCCTTAGTGCAGAGCAAGCCATATGGGGTGGCAGGGCGCCACCATCCGGAGCCGAGAGCGACGAGCGGGTGGATGCCCATGCGAATCGATGATTTTCAAATGACCGATTTACCGACGACTTATTCACCATGATCCATGTATACAGAAAAGAGACAATGATGTCATTCCTAGAACGACCAGGCATGAAGCGCGGACTGCTGGCGGCGGGCGCGGTGCTGGGTATATTCACACTCATCACAGCCGCAACGCTGACGGATTTCGCAAACGTGAATCTGGGTGCCAATGGCTTCGCGCCTGCAGGCGATTACAATATTCAGGTCAGCACGTCGAAAGAGACGACACTCGGCTCGGTGGCATGGGTTGAGGGAGACACCGTGGCCGGTGTGAATATCTCGAATGATGCGGCCACGGCCTTGGCCATCCAATCCATGGAACCCGGAGACAGCGTATCCTTCGTGATCCCTGTGCGTAATGCCAGTGAGGATTGGAAGTCCACATTGAGCGTGAACTTCCATGAAGTGCAGTCAACAAGTGAGGCGGCTGAAAGCGACCCGGCAATTCTTGCGGCAAAGGATGCTTTCATCAAAGCCTTAGAGCTCTCGTACTGCATGACCGATACTCCTGCGACTGCATGCACCACTGATGTGGAATTCTCCACTGCCGTCTCGCTGACCGGTGAGAACACCAGCAGCACCCCGGTCGAACTGATCGGGAGCGCCACGCCGCTGACTGAATACGACGGATTGAACGATGCGTTGTACGCCGGTGGAACAGGTAACGCAAGCTTCGTGGTTGCCAAGGTCAAGCTGTCCACAGCTGCGAATTTGGCGAATTTCGTTGGCGGTGACGCGGATATCCAGGTGCAGTTCACCGGTGAATCGGTAGCCTGATCCTGAGGAGTTCCAGCAAATCGAACAGCGGGGGTGAGCGGAGTATGGACAGTACGGGCGGACAGAAGAAGGATGGTCTTGCGTATGCTCGTATGAGTGCCGTAGACGGCACCACCCATGCCCGCCGGATCACGCGCATATACTTCCGCTTGAGATCGGTGTTACTCACTGTGATGGCATGCATCGGTGTGCTGTCCCTGCTGTTGTTCATCGGGGCAACAGCCTTTGGCCTACGTCCGATGGTCGTCATCTCCGCATCGATGGAGCCGACCGTCGGTGTAGGCTCATTGATCCTGTCGGTCGAGACGCCTGCCGACTCCCTACTGGTGGGAGATGTCATAACGGTTCGGGCGGGGGATACCAAACATATGGTGACCCATCGAATCGTTGAATCCGGGGAGTGCAGGCAAGGACGATGCTCTTTCATATTGAAGGGTGATGCGAATATCGCGCGTGATCCGCATCAGGTCAGCATCGAGTCGGCCCCTCGTATGTGGCTGGTGCTTCCCCGCGTCGGCTACGTCATCGTGTGGATGCGAACATGGCCTGGATTGATTACCGTGGCGCTGACCCTGGTGTCTCTGCTCTTGCTGGTGGTGATCGTTCCGAGAACGGGGACACGGCAGGGTTAGCCTCCGCGTGCATGACCGTTTCCCTCTCGATATGCCGCGTCTCATCAACGAGCCCTGCAGCATGGATGAATTTGCTGCAGGGCTCGTTGGATGGAGGAGGTGGGGGGCTAGCGGGCTGTTGGCGACATCTCTGTGGTCTGCGCCGTGTTGGCGTTGTCGAGGTAGGTCCGCAAAGAGCTGTCGATGGTGTCGGAGCCCTCGTCGCTGTAACATCCGTAGCTGCTGCAGCTCGGGTCGCTGTAGTAGCTGTACTCCGAACTCGCGGCAAGCCCGATACCCCAGATCACGAATGCGATGAACATTGCGGCGAGAATGGTGAATACGGCACCCACCACGGTTCCGGCGATGGCGAGCCCATTGCCGTGTTCATGTGTTTTGCGGATTTGCACGAGTGCGATTATTGAGACGACCAGACCTGCGGGCGCGAAGAAAAAGCTGAGTACGAAACCGATGATCGCGGTGATGTTCCACGGGGTCTGTGGCTCTGCTACGACGTAATTCGGGTACGGGGCGTAACCGGGCCGTGGAGTGTACGGCTGCTGTGTGTTGGGTCCAGAGGCGCCCTGGTTGCCCAGACGTGGGTCATACTGAGCCTGTTGTGGTTGTTGCTGCGCGTATGGGTTGTTCCCGTTCGGATACTGCGGGTTCGGCTGTTGCGGGGAAAATGGGGCCTGGCCATAGCTCTGCTGCTGCGCGTATGAAGCTTGCTGCTCATAGGGCTGCTGTGCTGATCCCGATGAGTGCTGTTCCTGCGCATCGTGATCGTGCTGAGCATCGTTCTGCGGATTGCCATAGTTATCGGTCATATCTAAAAGTGTAACCGCTCGATCATTGATGTTCTCTGAGTGAAGGGCGGATAAACGCATCGGCGGTGCGGCTGCCCCAAGGATTTCGGGTGTAGCCGCACCGCCGATGCGCTCAGCCCGCACGGGCCTTGTGTGGGGATCAGTCGGTCTGTTTCCAGTTCTCGACGTCGATGTGATGCTCAGGATTGGCCTGCCATGCCTCCCATCCGGAGCGAACGATGTCTTCGACACCGTATTTCGCATGCCACCCCATCGCCTCGTTGATGCGCTTGGGCGAACCGATCAGATGCGGCGGGTCGCCTGCACGGCGTTCCCTGATCTCCTCGGTGAAGGGCAGTCCGGTCACCTTTTTGACTTCGTCGACGATCTGGCGAACCGAGGTGCCTTCTCCTGTGCCGACGTTGAATGCGTCGTACTCGCGCTCGTCATTGCCGAGGTACTTGATGGCCGCGATGTGTGCGTCTGCGAGGTCCGAGACGTGGATGTAGTCACGCACGCAGGTTCCATCGGGAGTGGGGTAGTCATCACCGAATATCGCCGGAGCCTTGCCTTGCTTCAGGCGGTCGAAAAGCATCGGGATGAGGTTCAGGATGGCGGGATCCTCAAGTTCCACCGGGCCGCAGCCTGCCACGTTGAAGTACCGCAGGGCGCAGAAACGGATGCCGAAGGCCTGCTCGCAGGCGCGTGCCATCCACTCGCCGAAGAGCTTGGTCTGGCCGTAGGGATTGATGGGAACCATCGGTACGACGTCTTCGGGCACCACGTCGACAGGGGGGACGCCGTAGGTTGCAGCGGAACTGGAGAAGACCAGTTTCTTGACGCCCGCATCCGCCATGCCCTGCAGCACGTTAAGCATGCCATTGACGTTCTGCTGGTAGTACCACAGCGGTTTCGCGACCGATTCGCCGACCTGTTTGCGCGCCGCGAAGTGGATCACCGCATCGACCTGATGCTCCTCAAGTATCTGGGCGATGATCTTGTCCGAACCGGGGGCGGAAATATCCGCACCGTACAGGCGTGAACCCTCGATGCGGGTGGGCTTGCCGTAGCTGAGATCGTCGATGACGATGACTTCCTCGCCTGCTTCGTGAAGTGCATGTACGACATGCGCGCCGATGTATCCGCATCCTCCTGTTACGAGAACTGTCATATCTGGCCTTCCTTCATGTGAGCGAAGGCGAACGAGAAAAGAACAAGCTCTGTTCGCTTCTGCTCGAATATGTTATCTTTTTAACAGTTTAAGTATATCACATGAACAAGATTGAACATTTGAATTACCGATATACTCTTGTACCGACAGCGGCATACGACGGTGGGCATGCCGCACGGATATTGAATACAAGAATACTGAAGCACGATGAGTCAGCCAAAGCAGGAGCATATATGACCTCAACAGTCCAACGGCCTTCCGATGACCGGCTGCCCGAAGAGCGCGGCTTTGAAGAGCATGGCCCTGAAGCCGGGGATTCCACTGCCGCTGCGGGCGCCGCGTTGCTGGCCGGGGGCGCCATCGCGGGAATGGATATCGCCGGAATGAGTATCGCCGGGCAGGTATCTGCCGACCAGACGGGTGAAGGTCCTTCTTCCGGCGCTGGGGAGGATGACGGTCCCCGGTCAGCGAGGCACCGACCGGTGCTTTCCTTCGTGCGGCGCTCGGGACGTCTGGATAAGCGCCTGCAGAAGGCATGGGACGCATATGCGGATAGCTACCTGCTGCCGCTCAACGACGGGGAGAACTCCTTGTCAGTAAGCGACGATCTGCTTTTCAACGACGCCACCATCGAAAGGTACTGGGGGAATACCCGTCCGCTCGTGGTCGAGGTGGGGACAGGACAGGGCGAGAACATCGTGGCGGCGGCCCTTGCCCACCCGGAACTCAATTTCCTCGCTCTGGAGGTTTATGATCCGGGCATCGCACATACGATGCTGCTTGCAGGCAAGCAGGGGCTCGACAATATACGCATCGGACAGCTGAACGCGCCGGAGCTTTTCGCCTGTGCGGCTGAGGGGAGCATAGCGGAGGTCTGGACCTTCTTCCCTGATCCCTGGCCGAAGATGAAGCATCATAAGCGCCGTATCATTCAGGAGTCCTTCGCGCGTTCGATAAGCAAGGCGCTTGTCGAGGACGGGGTGTGGAGGATAGCCACCGACATCGAGGATTATGCCTTGCATGTGCATGAGGTGCTTGATCCCTTGGACTGTCTGGAGAATGTGGGGGATCTGTCCGTTTCCCTGCCCGTGGAGCATGTCGGCAAGGGCACGGCCGATCAGGCGGCGGGTCTGCCGCATCGGGACTTCCGTGAGTCGGAACGCTTCGAAGGGCGTGTGCTGACCAACTTCGAGCAGAAGGGGATAGCGGCTGGCAGGGTGATCCATGATTTCACCTATCGCAAGGTGCGAGCATCGTAAGGCTGGTCTTCTAAGCATCTGGCTGTTGCGCGCATGCGCGCCGATCGCTTCGTGGAGCCGCGTGCAGGGGAGTTGGAATGCAGTATTTCCAAGCATTTCAATGCCCTTGTGCCCGGCTCGATGAGATAATCCGGGCGGCCTGCGCCATGCGAGACTCACCGGTTTGCCCAAGTTGCGGATATCGCGTATTATGAACTCGCTTGCCCCCGTCGTCTAACGGTTAGGACATCAGACTTTCACTCTGACAACGAGAGTTCGACTCTCTCCGGGGGTACCACCTGAGATCCATCTGGCTTCACGAAATACCGTGGTCGCGTATCGGCGACCGCGGTATTTTTCGTTCCAGCGCCCATTCTCGACAACAGCAGCTCGATCTGCTTCATCAACGGGTCAGCCATCAACGCTGCCAGGCTCGTGCCGAGCACGGCCGCCGTTATCGCCAAATCCTGTCAGTACCTTGCATCCGGACGTCCACGGTGATGCTGTAATGCTTCAGGTTATCGAAGGCGGCACTGGCATGAGGCAGGAAGCTTGTGTCGATTATGATGTGATGGTTTCAGGAACAGAGCATCGCATACCGAAAGTTGATGGCATCACTCAATCGGACAACTGCCAAAACAGGTGGAAAACGGGTGGAAACAGCGGCCGGCGGTGTGATTGGCTACATGGACTGAATCCTGTCCGCCTTGTGAACTGCCTGCCGCGGTAGTGAAATCGTGCGTTTATTGCTGGGTATGGGGGATCCCCGATCGTTTTTGGATGCGGTCGGGGATCCTGGTGTGTTTGTTGGGTGTGGTGTCAGTCGGTCATGCGCTTGCGTTTGTATGCCATGAGCGCCGTGCCTGCGGCGGCGAGTATGGCGAACATGCCGAGTACGCCGGATACGCCGGCTCCCGTGGTCGCCAGGTTCTTGCCCGCGGGTTTCTTCGTGCCGGTTTCACCGCTACCCGCAGGCCTCCCGTCACCGGAGAAAGCATACGGGTCCTTGCCAACCTCGTCGGTACGCTGCCATTGCGCGTACAACGTGACATCCTCGGTGACCGGCCAGGAGAAATCGTACGGGCCTCTGCCGGCCTCGTCGGCACGCCATCCCAGGAACGTGTACCCCGATCTCACGGGATCGGCGGGCCTGTCGGCCTTCTCGCCGTCCTTCACGCTCACCGGTGCCACGGCGGAGCCGCCACGCGAATCGAACGTCACCGTATGGGATGTGGTGGGAACCGGCGCATCCGCATCGAAGGGCTGTGTGAAGGTCACGTCGAACGGGGCGTCCTTGAGCAATCCCGTGGTGATCTTCGTGGAGGCGACCACACTGATCTCGCCCTTGCCTGACAGGCCCTGCCATGAGACCTTGCCTGCGGCCGCGTCGTACACGCCCGACACGGGATCCACCGTGGTGGGCGCCACGAACGAACCATCGACACTCTTCGCCGTGGACACCGACACCGAGGAACCACCCACCCCAGGCAACACCACACGCTGACCCGAAGCAGACAAAGACAGAAGCTTTGGTAAAGCGGCCAGCGAGCTGAGGTCATGGACCTGGTTATTGTTCATGGAAAGCGTCTGCAGCGTTTGTATCCTACTCACCGGCGATATATCCCTGACTGTATTGTTGTCGAGGATCAAGTTGTTCAGCGCTGGCACATCAGTCAGGGATGCAACATCGCTTATCTGATTATTGGCGGCAACTAAGAACTCCAGATGGTTCAACCCGTTGAGAGGGCTCAGATCCT
Source organism: Bifidobacterium psychraerophilum (assembly GCF_000741705.1). GTDB lineage: Bacteria > Actinomycetota > Actinomycetes > Actinomycetales > Bifidobacteriaceae > Bombiscardovia > Bombiscardovia psychraerophila. Next base: position 414,760 of record NZ_JGZI01000009.1, read on the forward strand.
TCACCTGATTATTCATAACATTAAGAGCCCTGAGATCCGTAATACCTGATAACGGCGAGAGATCGGAGATCTGACTATACCCAGCGTCAAGTTCGTCGAGTTTGGACAGACCCTTCAGAGGTGTCAGATCCTTAACTTCGGTTTCGCTTAGGCTTAAGACCGTGAGATTCGTGAGTCCAGACAGTGGCGTGATGTCACTAATCGGATTCGACCCCACCTCCAATTGCTCGAGCTGAGTCAACCCCTTAAGAGGGGTCAGATCGCTCACCTCATTGATGTTGAGATTCACGTCTTTTACATTGGTGAGCACCTGTATGCCGGTAAGATCTTTAATGCCCGCATCGTTCAAGTCATACAATGACGTGATACTGTCAGCTTTGTCTTGGGTGAAGGTGTCTCCCACACTTGCACGCACCTTCGTCGCGATCTTCGCGGCGAGGTTCTGGTCGGGGAAGCACTGGCTGATGGTGCTCGCTCCGATGGTGCACTCGTCCGCAGCTGATGCCGCCGGCACCACCAGCCCCGATACCACCAGCGACAACCCGGTGACAAGACCGACGGCCATGCCACGCGCCCCACGCGTTCTTACTCTCTTCATAATGTTCCCCCCCCTCTAAAAGGACATATCAACCCTATCGGAAATCCGGGGAACAACCCAACCCACCAGATGTGGACACCTGCCACACGGAGCGATCTCTATACCACGGCGGCGATGATCGGCACCGGTGTCGCGGTTTCCTCATTCCGGTTGTTGCCGACGGTCCGTGCGATTCGCGCACGCTGCCAGGGGCGTGGGTGTTGCCAAGGGCGGTGCGGGCCGCTGGCCTGCACGAGGTGGAGGTACCCCAGAGGTGCTGGGTACGAGGAGCGAAAGGTGAGTGTGACCTTGCTATGAGGATGCCGTCAGCGTCCCGATCCGCAACAAGCAACGTGAAGGAAGCAACCATTTGTCGTCGCTCCAGGCGGTTGTGTGTGACGCGATCATCAAGGCATGAATACTGTTGATTATTCGACGATTTTGTTATTGACTTTCGGCCGTTTCGCGATCTTCGTCTGCATGGGTATCCGGGGGGCGTTCCGTATAACTGTGTCTTCTAGATTCGTGCAGATTGATTGCCCGCGGCGTTGTTGACGGCCACAAACAGCGATGGGATGTTGGATAGGGCGCCGATGATACCCGCCGCGATGCTTAGCCACCCCAATCCGGTCCCGAATCCGTTCCAACCTTGGGGTGGTCCGACGCGTCCTGCTGCATATGCCAGCAGGATGAATGACAACGCGATGAGGATCTGCCGGAGCGTCAGGAGATGATCCGCGTCGAAAGTCCGGATGGATCGGGTTCTGATGTATGTGTATGCGCCGGTGATTCTCAACAGAGCGGAACTGGCCAGCAGTATCACGATGCATGTCACGATGCTGAACCACGACCATCCGTAGGCGAGCCAGAATCCGACCACCAGCATCAGGATGGCCTGGATGGTGGTGACGAGGATACCTCTGATCGCCAAGCGCCGAGGATTCATCCCGTCGGAGGGAGATGGTGTCTGCTCTTCACTGCTCTCTTGCTGTGCAACGACCATACAGTCAACCCTACTCCGCGTTTCGGGGAAGGTATAAAGGCTGCGTCTTCGAGTGCACCGATGCATGCGAGGGAGGTAGAGGAATATCATGAGATTATTCAGCAGCATCAAAAGAATGATGATTGCATTGACCGCTGTGATTCTCGATTCCGTTGTAAGTATCAACATAGCAAAGGCATCCGAGGGATCGCAGGATACGAGTGGAACCAGTTCCGTCGTCTTGCCGAGCAGTAATTCAGTATTCGCTCGGTTATGCCATGAATGCCACGAACCAGTCCATCACCCGGTGTTGAAGCTGAGGTCCGGTTACACGTTGGACCCTACGTCCAATGGGCTGATTCCGGTCAAAGATACGGCCTGAAACCAGTGCGTTCAGGCTCACGGGATCAGCGCAGAAATCGCGGGAACGTTGGTGGATTGCTCGATCACGGTGTCCGTGGGTTGCAGTGAAGATGCCATCACCGGTGGTGCGATCGGCCACGTGGGCGGCATCGTGTCCGCCTTGTGGGCCTGCCGTTTGCAGTATTACACTCAATGAGTTGTCTCGAAAATAATCAACGAGAGGTGTTGCGAGATGCGGAAGAGTTGGGTTCTGGCTTATAGTGGCGTTCTGTCAGCTCTGGCGGTGGTTATCATCATGGCTTCCATCTCCATACTCACTGCCGGCTATGACTACAAGATCCAGATGATTGTTCTCCTGTCGGCCATACTCAGCCTGCTGTTCTCATTGGCTACTTTTGCTTATCTGCGCCATACGACAACAGTCAACAAGTAACATTGTGCCCCTGTGGTCAGAGCGCGACAGCGCGAGTCTGACCGGCGGACGACAAGTCCGTCCCAGCTTTCAGCCTATCCGCGAGATCACCAACGTACCGTGAACCGGGGAGAGAAAACACAGACAGCAAAGCTGCTCACCCGGTGTGTGGCAAGGTGAAATCCCCTCAATGGTCGGGTAATGGACGATATGGGTAAAGGAGGATGCGATGGATGAGCGAACACGTCGGAGCTTGGTTGTTCGTGATGGTATGCATTCCGCCGAGCTGAAGGCGGGCGCGTCACTGAAGCTTATCGTCATGATGCGCAGGATTATATTGATGGCCTCATCGATGAGGATGGGCTGATTCACCGTACTCGCGTTCGGTATGGGCTGGAAACAGCATGAATGATGTACAGGTATTGACCTGTATCTGATCCCCGGCACCAGTGTGCTACGCAGCCGAGTCAACGCCCATAGTGAGTAGACGTTAGCTGATGCGGAGCATGATTGGGCCACGTTCCGAGTCCTGTAATTGCAAAAGACACTATTTACCGCCACAGGGCAGTCACATAGTTGCAGTGGGATGATAGGTCTGATGGTTCCCGTTCCCGGGACTTCTCCAAAAGAAATCCCGACGATTGACGTAATCAGAGCCCTTATTCGCGGTCGAGCCAAACACCTGATTGACCTTTACCGTATTATTGCCGGCGTTGATGGTGTGACTCAATCCTGCGGTGACCTTGACATCACTGTTCTTCGAAGCCGATCCACTCTCGTTAGACGCAGTGCGAACATATGGTGCCGCGTGAGATGTGGACTTGTTAAGTCCGAATGCTTCCGCGATCTGATCACCTAGATCTACTTCTATGGATCCGGTATAGTCCCTGCTCGTAGCGTCAGCCAACGAGTAGTAGCTCCGATAGGCGGATGCCGCCGGGGTGGTTTCTTTCGCGCTTCCAACCGTGGAGTCGCTTGCCTGTGCCGCTTGTGCAGTTGAAGCAGTGCCGGCCGCCACTGCCGTAGTGGGAATCTAGGAAAGGAACAGAGCTATTACCTTTTCAGCGATTACTCTTTTTCGTGCTGGATTCATTCGAGCGTGCGTATGCGACGCCGAGAACGACTCCTCCAACGATCCCCAGGGAGATGTCTACGCGCTGCGGGAACATATCCAGTCGATTCCCCAGGAGTGATGAATACAGGCTCGCGAGTATATAAACGAGCAGCGCTCCGAAACAGACAACCTTAAGCCAGAAGGCGGTTCTTTTAGACATACGGATATCCACGATGAGGGGAATCGCATAGGCGAGGAGAAACATATAAAACACCAGGAACAGAATGTTTAAATACAGGTAGTCCCCGAACCAGAAATGTTCTCTGAATAGATCATCCGTGTAATGATGTTCCCACCACTGAGCAAGCGCCAGGGCAATAACTGAGAAAATGGGGAAGAACCCAAGCATATGAATTTTCTTAAAATGGGCCACACCAACCCCCTCCGTGCGATGCGCTGTTCGGATAGCACCAGCAGACTCTAACTTCGTGACAATTCACAAATTCATGGGAATGCGCATTTCTCGGCAGTACCCTATCCCATTGTCGGAAACATTACCCTCTGCGCTCCCGTCCGGGACCCAACTGGCTGAAGAGGGTACAATTCCTGAAAACCAATGACAGGAACAAGCACTGCAGGGAACCGTCACCTCCTCTATGTCGACATGCTGAATACCGAATCATTGACATCCTTTTGTAAAGAGGAACATTCCCCACTTTTTATCACGATGAAGCCTCTTACCGTTTTACGCGATTCCGTAGCTCAGTAACCCGGCTCGTTTATTATGGTCAAAGGTGTGCAGAAAGCCGCGTCTTTCACAGTCAATTGAAGCGGTGTGAGCGGAAGATATATCAAAGGGTTCAGTAATCGTCGCGCCCTGAAGATCAAGCTTCATGTTTTCCTAGTGATCGAAGCTGCGGCGAACGCGAAGAGTAATACAGACAGCTGCAAGAGTACCGAGACGCCTGGCAAGAAGAGCGCGCCGAGTGGGGCATGACCGGTAATGGCGGTGGTTCAAGTGGTGGAAATAGTGGAACAATCTCTTACGGTCCAAGCCCTTTCCCGTCGTGGAAGTGTGTCGCATTTGCAGACATATGAATCAGCCGACGCGCTTTGTGTATACGAAACAGAGCAAGGCCGTTTCTACGTGATGAAAGGCCAGCAGGGCGAAACATGCTCCTTCGCCTTCACCGAGGAGATGCTGGTCATATTGGACCGGTTACGCACACCGGCCAGCCTGGACGATCTGCACAAGGCGGCACCCGATCTGTCCATGAAAACACTTCGCGCAACCGTTCAGGACCTGGTCGGCATCGGCATCGTCCATGAGACCAACGAACACGTAAGGACCGTCGACTGCGCCATCCTCGGTGTGGGCTCGATCGGCAGCCACATATTCACCCAGCTCTCGCAGCTGCCCATAAACTCACTGACGATTATCGACGATGACATAGTCGAGGCCGATAACACGAACAGACAGTGTTTCACACGGGCCGAGATAGGCGTCCCAAAGGTGCAGGCCTTGGCGGCTAGGCGCACTGCGGTAGGCACCATTCGCGCTCTGCAATGCAGGGTGGGTTCCGCGGACGAGATGGCAAGGATCGCCGTCGAAGGCAACTGCAACCTACTTATACAGGCGGCTGATTATCCCTCCGCCGGAGAAACCGCCCATTACATATGGCAGGCCGCTGATTCCGTCAATGTCCCGTACATCACGATCCCCGGGTATATCGGCGGCTTGGTTGGATTCTCCGAATTCTACTATCCACGGAAAACGTATAACCACGGGTTCAACAGGCACCCGATCACCCACGAGCCGTTGTTTCAACACACTCTGGGAAAAATACCTTACAGAATGTGCAGCATCCTGGGTAGCCTGGTCGCGCAGCAGGTCGATGACTATCGGCACCACTTGGTACCGATTGGATACGGTGAGCGTGGTCATTTTGACAGTGGCCGATGAGAATGGGACACTGAGCGCGAAGTGCCGAGAGCCGATGCCGAACCCTAGCCCGAGCCGAGCAAGGGGAACGTCAGAAAACAATTAACCACAACGCCGGATACCCCGGCAATGGGGAAGACGATTGACAGTGATCAGGATACCGCGTGCCAAAGCGGTCTTATTTCTAGTATTGAGTGCATTGCTGGCGGCCGCCGTGGTCGGAGATTCCTTCGTTATCCAGGCAATTATCAGCAGCGTCGAAGCCTCTGATTGGCGGCGCTTCGGAATCATCTCAACGTTCGCTGTCCTGTACGCCATTATGCATGGACTGTTGTACCTATGGCAGAACATCTACGCAGAGCGTCTGTCGAACGCTGTCACGGCACAGATGCGCGACACCTTGTTCGGACGTATCGAACGGATGCCTTTGCAGGACGCGGCCGATACTTCGGCGGATCTGTATTTCTCGACATTGACCACACAGTTGGACAGCATTAAACGAGATCTGGTCGACGTGGTGCTCTGGGAACATACCTGATGATGCAGCTGCTGTTCTCGGTCATCGCGGTCCTCGCCATCAACCCTATGCTCGGCGGTGTCGCTCTGCTCCTGTGTATCCCGATGTCATTGGTGCCGGTGATCTCCAAACGCTTCGTGATTAGAGCGCGAAACACCGTGACCGAAAACGTTGATGAACTCAACACAGTGACCGGAGACCTGCTGCATGGCATCGTCGACTGGAGGCTTACGGGAAAGGAACGGGATGTTCATCACCGTTTCGCCTTGCTCAACAAGAAGTGGCTGAAAGCAGCGGACCACGACGCGACGGTCCAGAAAAAAGCCGATTCCGCGAACAACTTCATGACGAACATACTGATCTTCGGCGTATGGATCGTCGGAGGGCTGCTCATCATGCGTGGAAACATGAGCGTCGCTCAGGTCGTTGCCTTCTTCAGCCTCGTAGGCAACATATCAGTTCCCCTCTTCTACACATCGGGATTGTTTGCACAGTTCAACGGAGGCCGCGCAGTGCTGGCAAAGGTGAACGGCACCATAGAAGATACGCCTCAACAAGACCGAGAACTTGAATCGGATGCAGCCGAGCCAGTCAAGGACATTCAAGGAATCGATACCATCATCTACCGTGACGTGAGCTTCCATACCGAGAAGAATGCTGGACGCCGGCCAGTGAACCTGCAGATGGATACCAGTAAACGGTATCTGATCGTCGGTCCTAGCGGTGCAGGAAAATCCTCACTGGTACGCCCGCTCTTCAGCCTGGATACCGATTACACAGGAAGTATCCTGGTGAATGGGACGGATATAAAGGACCCGGCGCTTGGCGCCCTAGGACAGAGCATCGGCCTGTTGTCGCAGTCAAGCCACATATTCCACGCTTCAATCAGAGAAAACGTCCGACTGATGGATGAGGGAGTCGACGACCGGACGATACTCGAGGCATGCCAAGCGGCCTCCATAGATGAGTGGGTCGGCAAACGCGGATTGGATTACGTGATCGATGATGATCTCCGTACACTTTCCGGAGGCGAGAGGCAACGCATACTGCTGGCGCGGCTCCTGGTGAGGGGACGAAGGTTCTGCGTATTCGACGAGCTCACCACTGGTTTGGACCATCGCACAGCTCAGCAAGTGGAGCAAACCATATTTGACACCATTCCGGGCTTCATATATATAACACACAGACTCAACGAAACCGTCCTCACCAACAGCGACACGATCGTGGTCATAGAAGACATGCAGATCAAAGCCCAAGGTAACTATGATCAGGTGCGGCACGCACTCCTTGATTCCGGCCTGCTCGAACCTGCGAACCCTGCCAAAGCAGTCGGTAATCCCGTCTAAGGCAGCCGCCCTCATGGACACGGGTCATGACTCGCTTTCCGCAACGTGGGCATTCGACCGTGATGGAAAAGCACAGGGAGATCAGGACCGAATCCCAAAAGATAACGGCATCGTCAACAACCACACACGGAAATGACGTCCGACACTGCCATCGGAAGCGGCGACGATCGGCTGCGCAATCATGGATACCCCGACAAGGCAGCGCTGAGAAAGGATATTGCGAATTAAACGTGAATCCAAAACACAAGGTCCACCAGTCCTCGACCCACTCACGATCCATGCCCCGGTACGACGAGCGGTGCCATGTGCGGCTCTGCGTGTGAGAAGTCAGCCCGCAACCCCACCGGTCTACCACACGCCCGACAGAATGCCGCTGAAGAATGTGAGGCTCCGGTGGCGTGTGACACCCAGAGTCGGGGTTGGTGACGCCGAATCCTCATCATCCCCGTACTCCAACACGTATGAGTCCGACTGATGGTCGGCATCGACACCCGCGCCACGATGGACATGGACACCACCATCACGGAACGGCAGATGGACACCGACACGATTGTTGACATGTTCACTGTGATACCACGAACACTGGCGGAAGACGATGTCGCCTTCTCCCTGAACGGCATCGGGGAGATTTAGGACGAGGCTGACTATCCCGGATATCGAGTGAAACTCGATGCCCACCTCCGACAAAGCCGGCAGACTCTGCACGTCCGTGTCACCACCGCGAAGGAACCAGCACGATCTTCGCTAAAGCGAGGGAAGCCATCGGACGACTATCCACCGCTCTGATCATCATGCAGCGTGGAAGCGCTAACGGAATCACAGCAGCCACGCCAACGATCTCGATTGGACCAACTCAATAACAGCACTAACCGCACTCAACAGCAGAATATGGGTCTGACAGGTACAGACGCCGACATTGCCGCGAGTCCGCTTGTGGTCCATTGGACCACAAGCGCAATGAACGCAGAGCGGAAAACCTATATGCCCATCGAAGGGCCCGGTGCGTCGGGGGGTTCAATGCCCTGAATCGGCACACTCCAGGCACCAGGTCCGTGAATACCTGAACCATCAGTGACGGCCCTGGGCGCAGGACCGTCACCGCGCATGTGATCGGATGGTGGGACATCTTCTGAGGGGCGGATCAGGTGGGATGTGATCTCCCGGTCATCCCAGAAGCGTTTCAGGTGAACGTTCACGGTCGGGTGGGCCGCGATACGCTCAGCGACGGCAGTAGCATCCCATTGATCCGCGTACGAATACCGAATCCTGCCAGGTGCGAGCTCCTCCACCAGTGCCCGATACGCGTCACGCTCAGAAAGCAGCAGATCGACCAGGAAAACAGGCTCCTCGGGGAAACGACGCAAGCCACGCGTATAGAGGTTATGATGCTCGTCGCGCAACAACACAGGGATACTGTCAAGACGAAGCAGCTCCTTGAACATCACCAGCCGCCCGACACGGCCATTGCCGTCAGAGAACGGATGAGTGGTCTCGAACATCCAATGGGCCCTGGCGATCTCGAAGGGATCGTCACGGAGATCCGCGTACAACCCCAACACCTCACGCATCGCCGTCGGCACATCATTCGGCAGGACCGTATGAATGCCCTCCAACTGGCTGATCACGTTCGGCAGCAGCTTGTATCCGCCCACATTCCTGTCGGGATCACGCTCTTGGCTAGTGCCGCGCTTGAGCAGGCCATGCAAAGTGAACAACAGCGCGTCATCCACCGGATCATCGACATGATCCAGCATCCAATCAAACACGCGGAAATGATTCGTGGTCTCCGCCACGTCATCGGCACGAATCTCGTCATCGGTACTTGACGGCAGCACGGCACCGGTATCGAACAACTGCGCCGTCTGCTCAGCGGAAAGCGTCGACCCCTCCATATGGTTGGAATTCCAGGCGAACATGACCTGGGTGTTGTAATACAAGCCATGATCCACTCGTTGGTCGCGCTCCAAACGCAGCCAGTCAACCAACCTGACCCTATCCATCCGACACCTCCAAACACGTTCGGGCACCATACACGACAACAGCCAACCAATCCCGTAGCGCCCATACTAACAATCCGGAACACGGAAAACCGAACATGTGGCCCATTGGATCACAAGTGCTAACAACGATCCACAGATGCGGGTGCGCCACCCCTGTGATACACGGCAGACAATCGGCATGCACCCGCTAATGCACCTAACCTATCTTCGCGAGAGTGCCACACAACTCATCCACAAATCTCTCGAGTCTGCGGATCTCATCCTCGGTCTCTCTGACCACGGCCCTCAACAATTCCGGGTCGCACGACGACGGAACGAAATCAAAGGCCAGGAGATTCACCACCTTCTTCTGATGATCAGGCACCACGCGCTGATAATGCTTCACCGCTACGGACACGGAACGATGCCCCATGCCATTCATCACCTCACGCACCGTGCCGCCCTTAATCATCATCAATGTCGCATGAGAGGCCCTCAGACTATGAAAAACGATGTCCTGACGACCAAGACGTGCCCGCGCCCTCCTGAACTGCGCCTGAATCGTGGTAGGGGGGATGATGCCATTCGCACACCGCTTGGCTGGAAACAGCATGCCTTTCGGACGCCCGCCGGAACAAAACTCTTGGATATGGCCACGGACCAACGACACCAACACTTTGGTGATCTCGCACACCTTCATGTCCTTGAAAAACGGCAGGAAATGAGAAATATAATTCCGAAGATTTCTCAACGAATTACCGCGAAGCCGGGAGCCGTCCGCTTTCTGGTAACCCTTCACAAAACGATCCACAAACTCACCGAAACGAATCCCCGATGCCTTCGAATCAAGATCACGCCGGGTCGGATGCACCCACTCAACGATATGCTTCTGATGCTGAACCACCAGATAATGCTCTTCCTCAAGCCATAACCGAGCCTGCGTCTCGAAATCAGGTTTGAACTGACGCTGAACCTTGAGCTTCGGATTGATCGGATTCGTGTACCGAGCCTGCCAAGCAATGACATTCCCATCACGATCCCTGCGACACAACACCGTGCCCCACTGCCTTTTCCGAACCTGTTTCACACCAGTTTCCGTACCTCACCCACCTTTCAAAAAGTGCACCGATATATGCACTTTAAGAAAAAGCGATCAAAATTAATACAGTGTGACCAAACAAAATCAGCACGACAACAGAAACGGACGGAAGAAGCAAAAGATCAAAGCAATCTGAACAGAGACAGGACCCGGACCGTCGCAAACGAACTCAACTCCTGAGGAACGTTCGACTCTCTCGTAGGGTACCATTCAGGTCGTTGCAATTGCAGCGGTTTACATATTTCCACTCAGTGATTCCTTATAGATGAAAGCCATCAGAAAGTATCTGTTATTCCCAGTCTGGATAGCGGGAATGCTCATCGCTGGAGCCGATTTCATTGGATCGCATTGCTGTGAAACTGAGGTAGCTTCTGCCGCACTTCGTCACTCTGTGGGGCTCAGTGGCATCGTCGCGGAAATATCTGAGGAGAGTGTGGCTGATGAGCGTCATCGGTCCGGCTTTTCAATCGAACGTGTGTATCTACATCGTCACTTCGCGCATGGGCGTTGTGATATTTCGTGATGAAGCCCTTTTCCTCCGACAATTCTGATACGAGAGGCACGAATTGTGTCTGTGCATGTTGACTGGCTTCTCTATCTCCCGTTCGACTCGCCGGGCTGGTAATCGGGCAATTGTTGCATCTGCTCTCTTTTCCGAGGCGCTAACTTTGGCTCTTCTGCGATGTTTTATGTGAGTGTCAGTTGCCTGCTCCGGCTTTGGTGAATTCAATATCGGGTAGTTGGAACACGCTAACAATGGTTTATCAGGCTGATGCAGGTTGAAGCGGGGGAGCTTGAACATAAAACCATGCAGCTTACTAAGCGGAATTACGAACTGCAGGAAATGCCAGCAATCAAAAAACTAATAGAATTTGGTTTTTCAAAAAAACAATGTTAACGTTGCGTGTCTCAAAAATTGGTATCGAATTGAAAGGGGACGCCAAGTTGAAGAGAACAATTATGAAAAAGCGGGGGGGGGGGGGGCATTCCTCAGCTCCTCTGCCGTCGCTGTAATAGGAACCGCGGCTCTGCTGCTCTCCGTCGCAAGTGTGGGAAACTTTGCTACTCGTGCCGAGGCTGCGGAAACAGTTGAAGCAACCCAGGGGTGGAATCCATACAATATTTCCATTCCTACAACGACCGAAAAGGTCTCGACCTACTACCAGATTGCGACACGAACTGGATCCGATGCCACGCAGCTGTATAAGGCTACTTTTGACAATGGCTCATACAAGCAAACAGCGGTTGGCTCACCAGTTTCATTTACTTATAACGGCATAGCCATCGATCCTCAAACGAGCGCGATGTATGCGGCCGTCGTCAAAGCTCCTTCCGGGGCAAAGGACTCTGCTGGCAATCCCGTACAAACCGATGATTTCCTCTATGTCAACCGTACCAACGGCAAGATTTACGACATGGGTACTCCAACGGGGATGACCCATACCGAGAGCTTTGGTGGATTCAATGTTGCAGGTGCCTCCAATGGGAAGCTGTATATGACGAACAGCGGTACCACGAGCTCGGCTGGACGCCAACAGCTATGGACCGTAGATCTCTCTACAGGCACAGCCACTTCTACAAATCTGACCGCTGGCATCGTAATGTCTTCCGACTGGACGTACGAAAACGGCTTCCTCTGGGGACGTGCAGACGCCAATGGCGATTTGTTGCGGGTAAACCCCAGCAATGGGCAAATCAAGAGTTTCACTCTGCCTTCCAATATGCCTTCGGGCGGTAACCAGGGAGGTGTGTTCACCTTCGGTAATGGCAATCTCGGTCTCGTCCTCAATCACGGCGTGACTGTGCAGCTCTCGATTGGTAATCCTGAAAACCCACAGCCTAAGGTCATAGCGACTTACAAAACCGCACCTGGTGCAGGCACGGATGGTGCAAGTCTGATTGTCGGTCCTGTTGATCTGTCGATTCAGAAGACGGCTGATGCGGTTACCGTGTCGCCGGAAGGACTGGTGACCTGGACACTGAAAATCACCAACGAGAGTGATATTCCGAGCTCGGGCTGGGTTGTTAAGGACGATGTCCCTGAAGGATACACCGATGTGAAGGTGGTCGACGGATCCGGCACGGTGGAAGGCAACCAGGTGGTGTTCACAGGTGGGCAGCTTGATCCACACGAAAGTGTACAGGTGAAGCTCAGTGCCAAGGCTCCGAATACGACTATTGAAGAATGCATGGTCAACACCGCCGATGTCAATGGCAACGAAGATGACCCGAATCCTGATAACGATTCCGACAACGCAAAGACTTGCGATGAGCCAGGAACCGTTGTATGGAAAAAAACAGACGAGCAAAAGAAAGCGCTCGCAGGTTCTTCATGGAAACTCAGCGGGCCCAATGGATACAGTTTGTCGATCACAGATAATGATGTGAACGATACTGACAAATCTGATGGTGTGTTCAATGTTAAGGGTCTTCAGTGGGGGGCATACACATTGAAGGAAACGAAGGCGCCGGTTGGTCATTTCATCGATCAGACCGAGCATGCTTTCACCGTAAAAGCTGACACCTTGACGATTGATTTGGATGACATCATTAACAATACGATGAAACCAGGTCTTAAAGTGGTGAAAACTTCTGAACCGACTTCTGGATCGACAGTGAAGCCAGGGCAAACGGTAACGTATAAGATCAAGGCCACTAATACGGGTAACACGGTGTTGGATCCGGCCGAAGTAAAGGACGACCTGTCCGGTGTATTCGATAACGCTACATATATCGATGGTTCGGCCAAATCAACTGCCGGGAAGGCTCCCTCCGTCAACGTTTCGGAGAACAACCTTTCGTGGTCCGGCAGGATCGAAAAAGGCGAATCAGTCACGCTTAGCTATCAGGTGAAGGTGAATGAGAATGCATCCGATGGAGCCAAATTGGCAAATTTGGTGATCGCCTCAGGCACGAATCCTGATAACCCAGACACTCCGGTTCCTTCAAATTGCACTGCAGATACCGCCAAGAGCGACCCGGATTGCAATACTGTCAATCCGATCGTGAATCCTCCGAGTGGGCCATCAGTACATACTGGCGGGACCGTGACAAAAGCGGATGACGATGGTTATCTCATTGCAGGCGGACTCGCGGTTCTCGGTTTAATTGGCACTGGCGTTGCTGTAACGCTTCTGCTTAAACGCCGTTCCTCTGAACAGCTCTGAATCGCACCTTCGTTGATGCAGTAGTTTATTCTTGGTCGTCAGGAAATTCCCCTTCAGTGTTTCCTGGCGGCCAATTCAATGCTTTGATTGTTGTAAAGGTTGTGATGTGGCTATGCCTATTGCAATCAGGTTAGGGGTTCAATGTCCGGCTCACGCAGAAACCAAAAACTGTTACCTGCTTTACTGTTGGTCGTATCGATCGCCGTATGTGTCATAGGGGTGTATATCTTCTGGTCACGGATGGATTACAACGATGAGCAGCCCAAAGATATGGAGGGCAATGCTGTCTCGATAGAAGACGGTGATTTACCTCATGGCAGTGAGCTTAAAAGCATGAAAGTTACCGAGGATAATGGCACCCGACTTGTTGTGCCTTCTGTCGGTTTGAATGTGGGAATCGGTGCATTGTCGGAGGTCGCAGGACAAATAACACCTCCAGGTTTCACCAACGCCTACATCGTGCGTAACCGTGGTGCCGGTGAATTGTCTAAGGCAAATCAGCAGACCTTGTTTGTCGTGACCCATTCTGTCAACTGGGGAAAAGCCCCGGGGAACTATCTTATCGATGTAAGCGATGGTAAACCTGCGGTTCACATTGGAGCGCAGATAGAGATTGGAGCGTTGAAATACAAAGTGACCGAGACCGAGACCGTGCTGAAAGAGGATTTGGGAAGTACCTCCTCTGTTTGGGAAAATACCCCCGGTCGTCTTGTGCTGATTACTTGTCTGCAACGAGAACAGGGTAGGTCTCTAAAGAATGTTGTCATTATGGCACAAATGGAAAACAAACAGTAACGAATGCTCCATTGACAATCAACGTGTGGTTTATCATGTTTCCAATGTCCTATAGTGAACCACTTGTTTCTTTGCTTTTCGTCTGATGAGAGAGAACGATGGCAGAGAATTGCTTCTTCCTAACTCAATCTAGGCGATGCCAATCGTCCTCTGGGGGCACTGCTGGTTGGTTTTCAACATTTCTGTTCTATATATGAATCGGATCTTTCGCGTATATTCGCCGCTGCCCACGGACTTGAACCGCCTGATTCTTGGTGTTTGCAATAGATACAGGTCGTCGCCTGATAACGGGTATTCCCGCGATCAGGCGACGACCTGTATCGAAGCACGAAAGGCTGTGCGCCTTTATTCCCGTATCCCTATCAGAAGGCGGCTGCCAGATAGGATATGCCGGAGACCATGAAGTAGGTTCCGACCAGGAATGCAAGCGTGAGTGCCGAGGACACCGGGTTGAAGAGCAGGATGACGCCCAGGATGATGCCCAGGATGTTCATCACGATGTCGAACCAGTAGTAGCTGGTGGCATTCGTGCGGTAGACGCTCGAAACGGCAAGCTCAAAGATGGAATCCAGAATGAACCAGATGGCGAACAGATAGGGGAGCGCGACGATTCCGACATTCGCGTTGAACAGCAGAAACACGCCAAGCAGGATATCCAGAATGCCCAGTACCAGAATGTACATGTTCTTGCTTCCGGTGAAGCTGTCGAGCTTCCTTCTGAACACCAACTCCGATATGCCTTTGACTATCGCCAGAATCGCGAATCCATAGACGAGCGCCACCAGGTTGCTTGCAGGGTTGCTGAATGAGATCAGGGATGTGACGATAAACAGTATCCCCACGACGAGGTAGTCCCAATTGATTTTTGCTTTCATATGTATCCTTCTTCTCAGGTCGAATACTTCGCTTTCCAGTCTACGCATATACGCCAAATCGGTGGTATCGGCACATGAAGCACAGCCGTCGCGATCCCATCGATAGACATGCATGGGTCGTCATGCGCCGGCATGGATCCTGCCGCTTCGGTCTGTCCTGTCGTACTAGCCTATTTCCGGCAGAGCCACAGGTGAGAGCAGGGGAGCGTCGGACTGGGGCAGCAGCGCATTGGTGATGCAATGCCTTTCGATGGCCTGCATCGCCTGGTCGAGTGGCACGCTGAGATGCCCGTTCTCACCCATCCACTCAGTGTAGGAGCGGACCATATCAAGGTTCGCTGTGCCCCAGCGGCCATCCGCGTCATACCAGGAGGGCAGCACGGCATCCAGCGAGGCGGCGAGTACGTCCGGGTCGATATGACACAGCGCAGGCTGCAGTGCAGCGATTGCCGCCGCTTTGTCCTCCCGAACCATCCGGTACCCCTGCTCGGTCGCAGCAAGGAAGCTGCGTATCATTTCGGGATTGCGATCGAGGAACTCCCTGCGCACGCAGACATAGTAGGAGTGGTGGGGAGCCACATCGATGGAGTCGAAGGGAAGCGTCACCACCTGGTCGAAAGGCTGAGATCCTTGGTATGGCTCCCACCATGCCACATTGATGAAGGCGTCGAATTTGCCACGTTCCACCGAACGGATATCCGGTTCCCACTCGCCGGGGTCCAGAGCTATGACTTTGGAGAAATCCCCTCCATCCTTGGTGACCGCCTGCTCCAATTCCGTGTAGAGACGCTTGACCCCCATGGGAATGCAGACCCGCTTGCCTTCCAGATCACGGAAACGTGTGATGCCGGTTGAGGTGTTGGTGATGATGCCGCCGATCTGGCACTGGTTCATTACCGCCACGGAAATAAGCGATGCCTCCTCATGCTGGTGGAACAGCAGCTGGTTGAGCCTGAGCAAAGCGATGTCGCACTCGCCTCGGGCAAGCAGATAGGCCGGATCGCCACGGAAGAAATCACCACTGGTGAACTCTGGGTCGATGCCTTGCTGCCGGTACAGTCCGCGTTGCCTGGCGAGGTACATGCCGGCATGGTTGGTCCAGGGATGCACGTATTCGAGTCGTACATTCAGCATGATGAACTCCTTCATATTGCTCATAGTTGTTTGGACGGTTCCGATATGAAACCGCTGTGG
This sequence comes from Bifidobacterium psychraerophilum, assembly GCF_000741705.1. Classification (GTDB taxonomy): domain Bacteria; phylum Actinomycetota; class Actinomycetes; order Actinomycetales; family Bifidobacteriaceae; genus Bombiscardovia; species Bombiscardovia psychraerophila. Next base: position 431,062 of record NZ_JGZI01000009.1, read on the forward strand.
ACAGTGTGTTTCTTCGGCTGCTTTCCGGGCCTTGCCCCACCGATGCATCGTGGCGCCGAAGGAAGTCTGCACGCCTAGACGAGGTATTCGCGTATGGAATCAAGCAGGGCCCGGCCGGGGTTGGTGGAGAACCACCGGGTATGACCGAGAAAACAGGTGTCATAGCACCAGTCGGCATCGGAACGGCGATGCGTGCCGTTCATGTAGTATCCGATCCAATTCAGTCCCGCCTCCGCCTGCCTGATGGCCAGCATGTCCGGCAGGATGGCCTTCTCGTCATCGCTTAATGGGCGTACGCTGCAATATCCCTCGATCAGGGCCTTCGCCACATCCGGTCTGTACGCCTCCTCATGGCCGTCCATCACATCAAGCCATTGGATGGAGTGGCGTTCAAGAAGCATCGCCAAATCGAAGAGGGCCGTGTTGCGGTCGGACAGACCGAAGTCGAACACCGCCGTCGGTCCTGTGCCCGACCAGAGGAAATTGGAGATATGCGGATCGCCGTGGGTCCAGGAGGACGGAAGTGCGCTGTACCGGGACGCTATACGTGAGGCGTATGGTTGCACCACTTGCGCGTCACGGGTGAGGTCCCGCCCGCTCATCGTCAGATACGCGGTGACTGCGGGCCGTTGCGCGAGCCAAGCTTTCATGGCCGCATCCACATCGTGCTGTGCGAAGAGGCCGAATCTGTTCGTCATGCCGTTGGCCTTCAGCGCCGCTTCGTCGAAGCCGACCGAGACGCGGTTCATGGCGGCGACGAAGGCGCCGAGTTTTCGTGCCTCATCCAAGGTCTTCGGCGGATCCCAGCTCAGTGCCTTCGTGTAGCGATCCTCTCCCGAAGCAACGGGATATGCCTCGTATGCCATATCTCCGATGACCGCGACGGTGTCGCTCCGGGGATCGACGTGCAGACCCTGAGCGTTGTCGCTTGCGAAGTGGAGGAACCGCGGCGTGGATATCCCACGGTCGGCTAGATACGCGGCGAAGCGGTGATATGGCGCGATGGTTTCGACATCGCGCACCGAGCGGGCATAGCGTTTGACGAATATCGTCCCGTGATCGCTGCGCACCAGGGAACTGGATGCGGTCGGTCGGGCGCTGTGAGCCACGATGCTACTGGCATGCACGGTTCCGGTGAGTGCAGCGAGCACGGTCGTCGCCTCGGGAAGGTCGATGTCGGGCCAACGCTGGACGACGATCTCAAGCTGCGGGTTGTTCTCAGCATCCATGCTTCGGCTCTCCGGCCCTGATGCTGGTGATGCATATACTCTTCGACACGATGGATCCTTCTCGTGACATGCCCGGAGAAGGCTTGTTCCCCACCTCATATCCCGGGCAGCGGCGTCACAGGAGAGTACGCAGAGAAAGCGATGACTTCGTTCGACGGTATTAGCCGTGTCACGTTCAACGGTCGGAGATCGAATCTCCCTCTCAGCTTTTCAGCTCCCGTGCATTAACACCACCGAGCGTAAACACACATCGCGACAGGACGCCAGCGTGCCGAAGCCCTCATTCATGGCGGTCATCGCGTCGTCACATTGTCGGATGCCGTCTCGGGGCATCCGGATCCCTAAAGCAGTCGGGCTACCTCGAAGCGTTCCAGCGTCACCAGGGTGTCGTCGTCAATCGTGAACTCCTCACCGAATTCTTCGCGGTATTCCGGGGAATTCCAGAAATCGGCATGGACTTTGCGCCACCCGGCCGCGTCCGTGTACCCCTCGCCCTCATCTATGGCATGGCGGTCGTCAACGTCGATGAAGCGTTTGTTTTCGATCGAGGTATAGCGCAGGATCGCCAGATCATGGCCATGCGAATCGATGAGCATGCTGAGATCACCCGCTTTCGGGATCTCCTCGTTGAGGATCCCGAATTCCCTGTGCAGGCAGGCGGTGCTGGTTTTGCGCCCCTCAAGGATCGAAGCGACCAGGGCATCGCGAACCGGACCCGGGTACGCGAATTCGTCTTTCGGGATGCGGGCCATCTCCTCTGGTGTCAGCGCGTCAATATCAATATCGTGGTCTCTGCCTGTGGTCATGCGCTTCACTGTAACAGTCGGATGCCACCGCGAATATGCGTGTGGCCCACCCCGAAACAGGGGCGGGCCACACAAGCTCACGTATATGTGTGCGGACTACTGTTCCAGATCCGCCGGTGGCACATCATATGTCACATCGTCAGTGGAGACGGGGGTGCCTGAAACCGGCCCATCCTGCTTCGTCTTCTTCACAGGGATATCGGGATTTGAAGATACAGGCGCATCGTTGACGGGGACTCCGTTGACGGTTGGCTGCTCTTGCTTGTTCTTCTCAGTCATACGACCACTCCTTTTGGGATTGATTCCGATGAACAGTTGTCAAACTACTCTCCATGCGAGAACAAGACTTTGCTCAGAGGGCAACCTTGCCGATTCAAAGGCCCGGCATACCGCTGAATGGATCGGATGTTGCATGCCGTGGAGTGCTTGGCTCAGATGAGCAGCCTCATCAGGTTCCTGCACAGCCGCGTCAGGTTCCTGGCTCCTGAGGACAGGGCCTCATCCAGTGGGATAACACCCGGCGTGATGCTGAAGATCGCATCGATGCCCTGATCGTACAGGTCTTCGGCGCCCGTTCCGATCGAAGCGGTGACCCCGATCACCTTGCATCGGGGCGCAGCCGCTTTCACGGCCCTAGCCACACCGATAGGGGCCTTGCCCATGCCGCTTTGCGCATCCATGCGACCTTCTGCGACGAAGCAGTAATCGGCATCCGCGGCAAGTTCCTTGAGGTGGGTGAGCTCTATGACGATATCTATGCCGCTGCGTATCGACGCATCGGTAAAGGCCATGAATCCGGCCCCCATGCCACCTGCGGCCCCGGCACCGGGAATGGTGTCGATGTCACGCTGCAGCTGTGCGCGGACGACATCCGCGAAGTGCCGCAGTCCCGCGTCCAAGGATCGGACCATGGCGGGGCTCGCGCCCTTTTGCGGGCCGAAGACGGCTGATGCCCCCTGTCGTCCGGTCAGTGGGTTGCCGACATCCGAGGCGAGCGTGATCGTGGTTTCCGAGAGTCTCGGATCGATGCCGGAGATGTCTATGGTGTGCAGGGAGGAAAGCGCCCCGCCTCCGAAAGGAAGTGACCTGCCTTGCCTGTCGAGTAGCCGTACCCCCAGCGCCTGGGCCATGCCCGCGCCGCCGTCGTTGGTGGCGCTGCCTCCCAGACCGACAATGATGTTGCTGGCCCCGCGGTCGAGTGCATCGCGGATGAGTTCCCCTGTGCCGAATGATGTTGCGGTCATCGGGTCCATCGAGACGGCGTCCACCAGGTGCATGCCGCTTGCCGATGCCATTTCGATCACAGCCGTAAGTGCTTCCGCACTATGTCCCAGGTCGTCGTGCGCGTCGCAGGGCCTGGCGTTATGAATGCCGCTATGTGTTGTATCGCCGAGCAATCCATAAGAGGCATCGACTCGCGCCCCCGTCGGCCCGGTGACATGCGTGGAGATGATGCGGGCCTGATGATCGGTGTCATCGCTGTGGTCGGTGACGGTGCGCGCCCGGCCCAGGCAACTCATCAGGGTCTCGACGGTGCCTTCACCCCCATCCGCCACCGGCAGCAGGATGCAATCGGCCTGTGGTGCTATCTGTCGGATGCCCTCGGCTATTGCCTGTGCGGCCTCCGGCGCGCTGAGCGATCCCTTGAAGGAGTCGGGGGCGATGAGGATTTTCATGCTTGTTGCCAGGGCAGAGCCTGTGGGCCTTTAGTGCCGACTGGCGCCCTCAGAGCTCGGAATTGGACTGTTCGCCCGTGCTTTTCTCGGGCAGCAGGCCGCATCCCAGACCCAGAAGACCTGCGATAAGACCGCAGACTCCTGCAGCCGGGCCAGGTGTTGCAAGTGAAAGAGCGAGGCTGACCGCTCCGAATGCCAGGCTGACGGCCCCAATGATGATTCTTACATGCATGATCGTGAATCCCCTCCAAGCGAATGCCCGGACTGATGCCCGACGGCAAGGCTTCAATGCTTTTCCAACACATTCAGCTTAACAGCGTTAGTGTCCGCTGCCTGTATTCGGCCGATTCGATAGGGGACTTCGGGTGCCGATGCCTGCCTCAGCGGCCGATTACGCTGACGAACACCGCGAGAAGGTAGACGAGGGACAGCACGATGCCGATGATGGCGAGACCCTGCATCCTCCGTGACCGGGCGGCACCCAGGATGCCGAATGCCAGGGATACCAAGGCCACGGCGGTTGTGGTGAACGCGGGATAGGGGAGGTTCGGATGGATGACCGCGAACAGACCCAACACGAAGGATGAGATGCCCAATACGGATAGCCGTCTGTTTTCGCGCCTGCGCATCTGCTTTCGAGTTTGAGACATGGGATTCATCTTAGCGAATGCCGATATCCGATAAGAGCATCGCAGCCGTCGATACCTGCCCGGTGGCTCGCGCCTTCCATGGGCAGGGGTGGGAGTCCTCTAGTCGACCAGATCGCCGTCATCGCGACGGGCGATTTCGATTTGCTCACGCATCCATACGCGTTCGGCAGGATTGATATCCATGCTGTCCAAATATTTCTGATACACCGGGTAGAAGGTTCGCAGAACCGGGTAGAGCGCGTAGAGCGTGTGTTCGGGCTTCTCGGTCCTCCAGTGCTGCGGGTGCGCGTCAAAAGTGTTCTTGAAACGCTTCATATAGCTGCGGAAGGAGGAGAATGAGGTATCCATGCGACGTGCGCTCATACCTGCGATCATGCGCGGGGAGTACACGGTTTTGTAGCCTTTGCCGAGCAGATGGAGGGAGATGTCGACATCCTCGTGCATCACGTCGGATTCGTCGCGGCACACCTCGCCGGCGATGCTTTGCCACGCCGAGGCCCGAATGGCCATATTCGAACCGAAGAGCAGATAATGTCCGCCATCGGCACGGTAGGTGCTCTGCCGGATGCGGTTGTCACCTTTCAGTCCGATGCGCTTTCCCGGCATGTCGTAATAGACCACCGGACCGGTCGCGCCCATCGCTTCCGGATCCTCGGTGAATATGCCGGAAACGACTTCCGCCCAGTCGGGCTTGAGCATGCAATCGGCATCCACCCGACCCAGCACATCACCGGTCGCATGGTTGAGCCCGCAGTTCCTTGTGGGAATAAGACCCTGTTCATCATCCTGATGCAGTAAACGAACATTATCGTCGGGGTGTTCGGCGATGAATTCCTCCGTGACTGCGGCGGTTCTGTCGGTGGAGCGATTATCCACCACGATCACCTCGTGGGGTGGCATCGTCTGCCTGGTGGCATTGAGCAGGCAGTCCGTGATGCGTTCTTCTTCGTTCCATGCGGGAATGACTATCGAGACGGTCAGCATATTTTCTAGGATACGTGCCCGGGCATACACGCCGCTTCGAAGCATGCTGCGGCTGGGCTGATTGTGTGCTTGATACGGCGATAATCAGGCCCGATGTCAGTTCAGAGGACATAATGGTATTCATGAGCGCTCAAGACAATCAACAGTTCGATCTGGCTTCGGTGTTCCCCAACAAGGGAGATGCTCGAAGGCCGCCTGAGTGGTACGGAAGGGCGTTGCTGTACACGGCAATAGCCGTGTACCTCGCATGGTTCATCTTCAGTTCCTGGGGAAAAGTCGAATTCGTCGTTCTTGACATCATCATCTCCATTTTCATCGCGCTCGCCTTGGAGCCGCTGGTCCAGGCGATGGTGCGGCATGGTTGGCGCAGGGGCGCAGCCGCGGCGGTGTCACTGGTCGTTCTGGTGCTTGTCGTCATCGCATTGCTGGTGATGTTCGGCAATATGTTCGTGCAGCAGGTGACCGGCATGCTCGATGGTCTGCCGGATTTCTACGATCAGATGGCTAAGACCATCGAGCAGCAGACCTCATGGCAGCTGCCGGCGATGTCGGATCTCGGCAACGAGATCGTCAAGAACATCCAGAGCTCGTGGGTCACTGATTTTGCCGGGCAGGCCATCTCCACGACGATGGGCTTCCTCAGTTTCCTGTTGAACTTCCTTACGGTTCTGCTGGTGACCTATTACATCTGCGCCGCAGGTCCGAAGATGCGCAGAAGCGTATGCCAGTGGATGAGCCAGAAAAGCCAGCGCAAATTCGTGCTGGTGTGGACCGTCGCGCAGGATCAGATCTCCAGCTTCCTGTTCAGCCGTACCGTTCTTGCAGTGATCAACAGCGTGTGCATGTCGATATTCATGGTCATCATGCATGTTCCCTATTGGCTGCCGCTCGCCATCTTCTGCGGCTTGGTCTCGCAGTTCGTGCCCACGATCGGCACCTACATCGGCGGCGCGTTGCCGATACTCTTCGCATGGGGCAGCAACGGCCTGATGGTGGCGCTGAGTGTGCTGATCTTCATCGTCGTGTACCAGCAGATTGAGAATCTGATCTTCCTGCCCGCGGTCTCCCAGCGGACGATGGATCTCAATCCCGCCATGGCATTCCTATCCGTGCTGGTGCTCGGATCCGTCTTCGGGGCGCTCGGCGCCTTTCTCGCCTTGCCGGTCGCCGCAAGCTTCCAGACCATATTCAAGACCTATACCAAGCGCTATGAGTTGATAGACTCCCCGCTGATGCAGGATCCCAAGCCCGTGAAGAAATCCAAGGTGGTCGCTGGTGCGGAAGCCTTCAACGAGCATGTGATTCAGCCTGTCGCCAGCCGTATGCCGCGTGCCGCGAGCGGGTCGAGTGCCAGAGTGGTCGTCGGGGACGATGAGGTGACGAAACTGCGTGACCAGCTCTATACCCCTCCGACCGCCGAAGCGCTGGACAGTTCCGAGACGATCGCGATTCCGAAAAACAAATCGGAGCATCGTCAGAAGGGTAAATCAGCCCTGAAGGGATTGGACGACGGCAGTGCCGATGCCGATTCCGGCGACGGCGTTGACGGCCCATCCTCCTCTGAGGGGAAACCCGTATCGAAGCCCGACAACACTAATCCAAGGAACGACTGGCGCTAATGGCTCTGCTGAACATTCTTGACGTAATTCTGATGATTCTGGGTGTTGTGGGCATTCTGTACCAGGCCGTCTGCATTCTGACCTCCTTCTTCGCCCGTCCTGTCACCTTTGCCGAGGCTCCCAAGGACAAGCATTTCGCCGTGCTCATCTCGGCGCGAAACGAGGAACTGGTGGTGGGCAACCTCATCGATTCCGTGAGGGCCCAGACCTATCCCGGCGAGCTCATCGACATATGGCTGGTCGCGGACAACTGCACCGACGATACCGCCGGGCTCGCCCGCTCGAAGGGATGCCATGTGGTGGTCCGAGACAACCTCAAGGAGGTCGGCAAGGGGTATGCGCTGACCTATCTGCTCAATCACATCATCGACTCCCAGTACTCGCACACCTACGACGCCTTCTTCGTATTCGATGCGGATAACCTGCTCGACAAGCATTACATCGAGGAAATGAACAAGGCATACCAGTCCGGCTTCAAGATCCTGACGAGTTACCGTAACTCCAAGAACTTCTCCGAGAACTGGGTATCCTCCGGTTCCGCGCTCTGGTATATCAGGGAATCGAGATTCCTGAACTCCTCCCGTATGGTCTTCGGATCGAGCTGCCACGTCGGTGGGACGGGCTTCATGTTTTCCAGGCAGATCATGGAACGCAACAATGGCTGGAAGTTCCATCTGCTGACGGAGGATCTGGAATTCACGATGGATTCGGTGTTGCATGGGGACCGCATCGGGTATTGCGGCACCGCGATCCTGTATGACGAGCAACCGGTCACCTTCAGGCAGAGCTGGCGTCAACGCGTGCGTTGGAGCAAGGGATTTCTGCAGGTCTTCCGTTATTACGGTCCGAGCCTGATCAAGCGGGCCATACGGGAACGTGACTTCTCGGCGGTGGATCTGACCCTACTGATCTGTCCATTCACGGCTCTGGGAACGATCCGGGTGTTTCTGGGAGCCTTGTTCGCGATGTTCGGATTCGTCTCCTGGGGTGGGCAATTCTCCGCACTAGGCAGTTGGGCCAGTGGCATAGCGTTGAGCATGCTGACGATGATGGGGCTTGCCGCGCTGACGATCATCGCCGAACGCAACCGCATCGGCGCTTCGAACAAGGAGCTCTTCGCCTACTGCCTCAGCTTCCCGATCTACATGCTCAGCTACATCCCGATCTCCTTCATGGCCATATTCTCGAAGCCGGAGTGGAAGCCGATCCAGCACAGAGGCCAGTAAGCATCCTCGGCGTGCGGTCACGGCAGGCGGGGCTCTCGGTCTTGCTATGGTTGAGATATGAGCACACCACAAGAGTCCATGCCAATTGTTCCGCCAATCCAGATGCCGTCGGCATCTGCACCTTCCGAACAGAGACAGGGGATGCAGGGGGAACCCGGTGCCCTTCCACAGGAGCGTCAGTATCAGCCCCAGCAACAGTTCATGAATCCCGACACGGGCGCGGCCGTGTCCATTCGTGGCCTAGCCAAACAGTTCGAGGGGAAGATCGCGGTCAATGGTCTGTCACTCGACATTCCCATCGGATCCTTCTACGGCCTGGTGGGACCCAATGGTGCCGGAAAAACGACCACACTCAATATGCTGACCGGCCTGCTGGTGCCGGATGCGGGTATCGCACTGATCCTCGGCAACAATGTGTGGGCCGACACCAACCACATCAAACGCATGATCGGCGTGATGCCCCAACCCGATCAGATCTTCGACAGACTCACGGGCATGCAGCTTCTTATCTATTCAGGGATGCTCAGAGGTATGGCCCGGGCCGAGGTCCAGAGCCGTGCGCAGGACCTCCTGCATGCCTTTGACCTCATCGATGCCGCCAACACGATGGTCAGTGACTACTCGGCGGGTATGACCAAGAAGATCTGCCTGGCAACGGCGATGATCCACAGTCCGCGGATTCTGGTGCTCGACGAGCCCTTCGAATCGGTCGACCCCGTTTCGAGCGCGAATCTGAAGGATATCCTCATCGAGTATGCCCAGACCGGAGGCACCGTCATCATCTCCTCGCATGTGATGTCCCTCGTGGAGAAGATGTGCACCCACGTGGCCATCATCAACCGTGGCCAGGTCGCGGCGGCGGGAACGGTGCACGATGTCGCCGCCGGAGGCGAACTTGAGGACCGCTTCCTTGAGCTGGTCGGAGGGCGCCATCAGGCGGCGCATCTGTCGTGGCTCGACGGCGGGAACAGAGGGGATGGTCAGACACCCCAAACTCAGATGCCAATCCAGCAGATGCCAGGCCAGCAGATGCCGAATGCTCAGGGAACGGTGAACGGTCGATGAAGGGCACTATGACGATTGTGCGTTTGCGCTGGGCCCTGACTTTCGCGGCGATGCGAAAATCATCCTGGCAGACCATCGGATACATCATCGGCCTGCTGATGGGTGTGGGAACGGTTGTGGGCGTGGGTGTGGGGGCCTGGTATCTAGGGGACCTCGATTTCGCCAATGGCACCTCATGGGATTATTCCTTGATGCACACGGTTATGGTGCTCGGCGGCAGCTTGGTGTGCATATTCACCGCCATCGTGCAGCTGATGCTCATCGGTGAGGGCTCCACGCTGAATCCGAAGAAATTCGCTTTATTCGGCATCCCGGATAAAACCCTGCAGAGCGGTCTGACCCTGGCGGGGCTTTCGGGCACACCGGCGATCGCCGGACTGCTGTCATTGCTGCTGCTTCCCCTGGCATACAGAAGTCTGGGCCCGGTGATCGTCATCACCGCGATCCTGGCGGCACCTCTTGCCATCATCACGATCACGAGCTTCTCGAAGCTCATCATCGCGCTCGCGACCACCATGCTGCATTCACGTCGTAGCCAGGCGACGCTGTACATCGTGGTCATGGTCATCTTCATCGCGTTGTGCAACCTGCCGAATGTGGTCATCAACTCCGGCAATCCCGAGCACATCACCCTGACGCCCTTCCAGATGATGGCGGGGATATTCGCCTGGACGCCTTTCGGCGCGGCATTCCAACTGCCCTTTGACGCGTTTGACGGCAACTGGCTCGCCTTGGTGATCAGGGTCCTGATCCTTGTGGCGACCTGGGTGCTGTGCTTCGCGCTCGGTGTCTGGTGTCTGGCGCGTGACCGCCGCTATGCGGGCGAGTCGGAACGTGTGAAAAGCGTCAAGGGCATCGGATCCTTCTCCTGGATGCCGGACTCGACTTCGGGGGCCATCTCGGCGCGTCTGCTCAGTTACCTGCGTCGCGATCCCAGGCAGGCCATGTTCCTGCTGTTCCCGGTGATCTTCCTGGTGCTGTTCGCCCTGCAATCGGCCAACCTCCCTGAAATGGTCTGGATGGCTCCTGTGTTGTCGGCGCTCTTCATGATGATGTCCGAGGCGAACGGCCTCGCCTATGACGGAAGAGGTTTTTCCATGCAGGCGATCATCGGCGTGAGCGGCCGCAACGACCGTCTCGGACGTGTCCGGGTCTTCGCGGTGATGGGTTTCGTGTATCTGCTGGCCGTCAGCATCGTAGCCGCCATCGTTTCCAAGTCATGGACGAGTCCGACGGGAATCACCATCGCGATCGTCTGCACGGGATGTTCCCTGGGGCTGTTCTTCGCAGGCTTGGGACTGGCCGAGATTCTCTCATGCGTGTTCATGTATCCCGTCGCCAGCATGGACAAGCCCTTCTCATCGCCGCAAGGCAGGGCCATCGCCCAGGGCTTCTTCCCCTTCATCCATATGTTCGCCTGTCTGCTGTCGCTGCTGCCGACAGGGATCGTCGCGATCATACTGGCGGTGAGCGCTTCGAGCGGCATGCTCTGGATTCTCGCCCCGGTGGCACTGGCCAATGGTCTGCTGTTCCTCTACCTCGGGGTGGTGCTTGGTGGCAGACTGATGGATGCCAGGCTGCTCAAGATCGTTACCACACTCGACGGCTTCGCCGCCTTGCAGAAATAGCATGAAGGAATGAGTAGAGCTGTTGTCTTCACACATGGTGTCCTCAAATGATGACGAGTCCCCGGCGGCGGGTATGACGCCCGCTGCGGGTGCGGCGAAGAAAACGCACCACCCGGGCAGACTGCTCACGGTGACGGTGAGCGTGGTGCTCACGCTGGCGTTGGGCGTGGCCTATGTTATCGGCGATGCATACGATGTTCTGCCCGGTTCACTCACGCTCACAGGGGTGTCACGTCCCGAATTCACGCGCGCCCAGAGCGCATTCAAGGCATCGACGATTGTCGGGCAGATGGAGGAAGGCAAAACGGTCGACTCCGCTGCGGCGACGTCCCTGATGAACTCGCTGCTTTCCGCGGAAGGCGTGGGAAGCGACATCTCGGTGCTGATCGGTGACGGCTCGGGCAAAACGGTCGTCGAACACAACAGCGGCGCCGCAAGGGAGCCGGCATCCACACTGAAGACCCTGACGGCATTCACCGCCTCAAGCGTGCTCGACATGAACTCGACGCTCGATACCGAGGTCTATCTCGATCAGAGCAAGGGCACTTCAAGCGCGAAGCTGGTGCTCAAAGGCAACGGCGACATGCTGCTGGGCGAGGGGGCCAACGACTCCGACCACATCAACGGTCGTGCAGGTCTCGGAACACTGGCCAAGGAGGCGGCCCAGGCACTGGCGGCACGAGGCATCAGCGCGGTCGAATTGTCCTATGACGATTCATTGTTCGGCACGGACAGGAAGCCTTCGGGCATCGAGGAGAACGATGCGGAATGGCGCTACTTCACCCCCGTCTCTTCAATGGCGGTGGATGGCGGCAGACAATGGACGGATGTCGCCAAGGGGAGTGACCCCGATGTCGAGTCCGGCTATCCGACCCGTTCCACACAGACCGCATCCGATACGGCGCAAAGCTTCGCACAGCAGTTGCGCAACAACGGCATCACGGTCACAGGCAGCGTCTCCACAGGAACGGTACCCTCAGGCATCTCGGCATTGGTGAAGGTCAGTTCGGCTAAACTCTCCGAGATCATGGCCTTCATGCTGCGCAACTCGGATAATACCGAGGCTGAGTTACTGGGCAGGCTGAGCGCCATCAAACTGGGGACCCAGAACAGCTCCAAAGGCGCGGTGCAGGCGGTCGAGCAGACCTTGAGCGCGGCGAAGATCAGCACCGCGGGGCTGCAGATGGCCGATTGCTCCGGATTGACACCGGGCTCCACGGTGAGTGTGAAGACATTGGACGAGGTGCAATACCACTTCATCACCGCCGGGAACAATACCACCGCGGCGGCGGAAGGCATGTCGATCGTGGGTCTGGTGGGCACGGCGGCCAAACGCGGCACCAGCGCTTCCGCCAATGGTCTGCTGCGTGTGAAAACCGGCACCCTGAGCGGTGTGACCTCGATGGCGGGCAATGTCTCACGTGAATCCGGTGGCGTACTGACCTTCGCGGTCATCATCAACAACCCTGAAAACGAATGGTCGGCCACACAGGCGATCAACGCCTTCATCACCAAATTGCCCACGCTCTAAGGTCGAAGATGGCATATTCCGCAGATATCAAAGCGATGATCGGAGCCGTACGCTCATGCCTGGAACAGCGGGGCATAACACGGCAGTCCGAGCGTTTCATCAGTCATGGTCTGCACGAGGCCGATCAGAACAGCCCCCTGATACTCGTGGCATGCTCAGGTGGCAGGGATTCCATGGCGCTCGTCTCGATCGCGCACACGGTCTGTGGCATGCTCGGTCTTCGCTGCGGTGCCATCATCGTCGACCACGCATTATTCCCCACCTCGGCCGAAGTCGCACAGGAGGCGGCCGGACGTTGCGCCGAAATCGGTGTCCGGACCGTGGAGGTGCGGCGGATAAGCGTCGAACGCGGCAGAGCGGGAATCGAGGCAGCGGCACGCGAAGCGCGATACGCCGCGATCTGCGATGCGGCCCGTGAGCTCGACGCGGCGCTGGTGCTGCTCGCCCACACGCAGGACGACCAGGCGGAAACCGTGCTGATGGGTCTGCTCAGAGGAGGGGGTCTTGATGCGCTCGCAGGCATGCCCAAGCTCATGTGTCGTGAGGGGGTTTCATTTGCACGTCCGTTGCTGGCATTCAGCAGGGAACAGACGACACAGGCCTGCCGGGATCTGGGCATCGGGTGGTGGGACGACCCGAGCAACGGTGAGGGGACTGAGGGGTCCCTGGATGCGGGATACCCGCTCAGATCGCGTGTGAGACATGATCTGATCCCGATGATCGACGCCTTCGTCGGTGCGAGGATCGCCCCGTCGCTCGCCGCAGGAGCGCAGTCTGCGGCATTGGACGCCGATTTCCTTGATGATCAGACCGAGGGTTTGTTCCGGCGTGTTGTCAATACCGGACGCGACGCGGAGGGGGAGGCCCTGGTGCGTGTTGACGCCCATCAGCTCGCCGCATCACACCCGGCCATAAGGCTCAGGGTGTTCTCGCGATGCCTGGAAACACTGGGTTTGCCCACCGCGCGCAAACAGATCGAAGCGCTCGATCACTGTACGGTCAGCTGGCATGGGCAGGGTCCCATAGCCTTGTCCAGCGGGTATTCAGCATCCAGACAGGGGCACGTCATTCTCATATGCAAAGATGGTGGGCATGCAAATCGCTGATATTCAATCGGATATTGACCACGAGTTGGTTTCGAAGCAACAAATCGACGCGAAGATCAAATCAGTAGCCAAACAAGTAAGTATCGATTATGCCGACGAGCCACCGCTGTTGGTGGCCGTGCTCAAGGGGGCGGTGAATACCCTGACCGCTTTTTCGCAAGCCCTGAGCATCCCGGTGCAGATGGATTTCATGAGTCTTTCCAGCTACGGGAATGGGACCGAAAGCACTGGAACCATTACCGTTCGTCAGGATCTGAGCGTTGATGTTCGCGGCAGGCACATTCTCATAGTCGAGGATATTGTTGATTCAGGCCGGACGTTGAATTGGCTTATGGGTGAGCTGAGAGATAGAGGAGCGGCTTCGGTGGAGGTCTTCGCCTTATTGGAGAAGCCTGCGCGGCGTGAAGTCGAATTTGATGTGAAGTACCGGGGTTTCGAGATTCCGGACGAGTTCGTGGTGGGATTCGGCTTGGATTACTGCGAAGAGTACAGGAATCTTGATTCCATAGCGGTGCTTAAACCACAGGTGTATCAAGGAGAACATGCATGAGCTACCCTCAAGGGCCGCAGCAGCGACCGCCAACAGGCAATGGTGGCAATCGGCCGGGGAACGGCAACAATCCCTTCAACAAGCAGGGCGGTAACGACAACGGCCAGATGCCGGCGAACCGACCGTTCTGGCAGATGCCTGTACTCTGGCTCGTCGTGCTGGGCCTGCTGTTCGCAGTGGCCCTGCAGCTCTTCTCCATGGGAGGGCCGAAGACCATCGACACCAAGGACGGCTTCGATCTGCTGTCCAAAGGTGAGGTGACCTACGCCGAGATCACCGAAGACAAGCAAGTGGTGACGCTGAAGCTTAAGGACGACTTCACCAAAACCAACCAGAGCACCGGCAAAACCGAGAACATGGGCAAGAACGTCCAGTTCTACTATGTCTTCGCTCAGGGCGGCCAGGTGGTTCAGGCCATCGACAAGGCGAATCCCTCAGCCGGATTCAATTCGATTGTGCCGCAGACCAGTATCTGGTCGAGCCTGCTGGTCAGCATGCTTCCTCTGCTCATCATCATGGGTGTCTTCTGGTTCTTCATGAGCCGTATGCAGGGAGGCTCGGGCGGGCTCTTCGGCATGGGTGGCAAGAAGAACTCGGGCAAGCTGCTCGATGGTAAGACCCCGAAGACCAAATTCGCCGATGTCGCCGGTGAGGCGGCCGCGGTGCAGGAGGTCGAGGAGATCAAGGACTTCCTCAAGGATCCTTCGAAGTACAAGGCCCTTGGTGCCAGGATCCCCAGGGGTGTGCTGCTGTACGGCCCTCCAGGAACAGGTAAGACGCTGCTGGCCAGAGCGATCGCCGGTGAGGCGGCCGTTCCCTTCTACTCGATGGCGGGTTCCGACTTCGTTGAAATGTTCGTCGGACTCGGTGCCTCCCGTGTGAGGGATCTGTTCGAAGAGGCCAAGAAGACCGCTCCTGCCATCATCTTCATCGATGAGATCGACGCGGTCGGCAGGCGCAGAGGCTCAGGCATGGGTGGCGGTCATGACGAACGCGAACAGACCCTGAACCAGCTGCTGGTCGAGATGGATGGTTTCGACAACGACACGAACCTGATTATCATCGCGGCCACCAACCGTCCCGATGTGCTCGATCCGGCCCTGCTGCGTCCTGGCCGCTTCGACCGTCAGGTCGGCGTTGAGGCACCGGACCTTGAAGGCCGTGAGGCGATCCTCAAGGTGCACGCCAAGGGCAAGCCTTTCGTCCCGAATGTCGACCTGCATATGGTGGCCGTCAGAACACCCGGCTTCACCGGTGCAGACCTGGCCAACGTGCTTAACGAGGCCGCTCTGCTGACGGCCCGCTCCGATGCGCAGCTGATCGACAACCGTGCGATCGACGAGGCCATCGACCGCGTCCAGGCTGGGCCACGCCGCCAATCGAAGGGCATGGCGCTCAAGGAACTGCGCAACACGGCATACCACGAGGGTGGGCATGCTCTGGTTGCGGCTGCGCTGCACAACACCGACCCGGTCACCAAGGTGACGATTCTTCCACGAGGCCGTGCACTGGGCTACACCGCCGTGATGCCGACCGAGGATCGGTATTCGCAGTCGCGCAATGAGCTGCTCGACCAGATGGCCTATGCGATGGGTGGCAGGGCCGCGGAGGAGATCGTCTTCCACGATCCGACCACGGGAGCTTCCAACGACATCGAAAAGGCGACGAAGATCGCCCGCAAGATGGTCGTCGAATTCGGTTTCTCCGCCCGCCTGGGTTCGATCAAATGGGCCGACGACGATGACCAGACCACAGTGATGGATGGTCTTCAGCCTCGCAAGTACTCGGACGAGACCGCTCGGATCATTGATGACGAGGTGCTTGATCTGGTGGAGAAGGCTCATACCGAGGCCTGGAACATCATCAATGAGAACCGCCTGGTTCTCGATGAGCTGGTTCGCCAGCTGCTGGTCAAGGAGACCCTGAACGAGAAGGAGCTCAAAGAGGTCTTCAAGGACCTGAGAATGGCCCCTGAACGCACGGTCTGGCTCTCCAACAGCAACAGGCCTGATTCCGATATCCCTCCGGTCGAGATTCCTGAATCGCTCAAACGCGATGCAGGGTTGCAGCCGGGAGAGTGACCTTTGGTCTAGATCAGAGCATGGACGCAATACAACTGACGGGAATCCAGCCAAGTGACGCTGCAATGGGCGGCGGCACGGCGGCTGGATTCCCGTCTTTCGAAGCCGATGTCACACTCCATATGGATCTGGCCGAAGCAGGGGCGAGCGGCGACATTACTACGACGGTCGACTACGAGCAGATCGCTCGTCGGGTGGCTTCGGCCTTGAAGGCCGGTTCGCATGATCTGATCGAATCCGTGGCCCAAAGCGTCGCCGATGCCGTTCTGTTGTCCCATCGGGTGCATGACGTGGAGGTAACCGTTCGCCAGCACAGGCATATCTCCGGGGTGAGCTTGGGTGAGGTCGCCGTGGTGGTGAATCGCGCGAATGCCGGATCGGCCCTAGCATCCGAGGATGCGGCGTATGCCGACACCCGACTGCCGGAGGGCGGCAAAGCCCCCACGGCCGCTTCCGTGGCCTCAGCCGAGTTGTCCGGACCCGCCCGCTCCGTGCGGGGCGATGATCCTGGGATGCGGATGTCGGGTGATGGCAGGTATGACGAGGAAGGCGCGCAGGAGGCGCTGCGCAAGGCGGAGCGCCATACAGCGGTCATCGCGATGAGCGGTGGCGACCGCAGCGTGGCCGAAGGGGCCTTCAGAACAGCCATTGTGATTCTTGACGGGGTGCCGGGGAGCCAGGTGGTCGGCATCTCCCCGCTGTATTCATATGATGCCGATACCGCGTCTGACTCCGTGCGAACGAGTGCCGTGGTGATTGTGGAATGCGTTGCAGGGCGGCAGGAACTGCTCAGCATCATGCGATCCATCGAATTCGCCCAAGGTCGGGGCGCTCGGGGGAAGGCTTCTGTGGACACCGCAGCCTCCGGGGATGCAGGTGATGAGGAAGCCCCCACGAATCAGCATGCGGCATTGGCGCTGTTACGATACGACGAGGAGAGCGCTCTCACCGGGGAACGGCAAGGGCATGGAGATCGTTCCTCGATCCATCCCGAAGTGCTGGTGGCGTGGCATGAGCTTGACGAGGAAACGTGGGACCAGCAGACAACATCCTCACTGTCCGAGGATGAATTGAATCATGCGGAGCGTTACGCCCGCGTGAATAGGATTTCCGATGAGTGGATTCTTGGAGGCATGTCATGAGAGCGCGTCGCACACCCTGGTGGTATTACGTAGTCGCTATTGCGCTCGGTCTGCTCGCAGGGGCGAGTGTGGTCCGTCTGACGCAAAGCAGTCAGATATCGGTTCTCGGCGCCCCATGGTTCGTCTCCGTGATGCTGCTGCTGGTGGGTGTGGTGGTGCTGTATATGGCCTGGCAGGTGCACCTGTACGTCAAAGGCACGCGCAGGGAGATGGATTCCGCCAGAGCCGTGAACACCCTGGTGATGGCGAAGGCACTCGGGCTTGCGGGCGCAGGCCTTCTCGGATGGTACGGCGGACAGATCCTGATGAGTCTGGCTCATGCCGATGCCCCCTTTTATGCGGAGATCATCAAGGAATGCCTGTTCAGCGCCGGAGCCGCCCTGGTCGATATGATCATCGGCATCATCTCCGAATGGCTCTGCCAGCTACCGCCGAATCAGGGTCCTGAGCATCCGAAGATGAAGGAGGCGCAGCGCCGCAAGCGTGCGGCCGGTGCGGTCAATAGTGAGTTTCGAGGTATTGAACAGCCCCGACCAATCAAATCCCCGCCGCAGGATGCCGCAGGGGGTCACGGCCTTCGACACTGAAAGCAGTGTCGAAGGATTCAGGTCGAAGGATTCAGGCGGCGCTTGGTTGCTGGGGGACGCGGATCATCGCTTCCTGGGCCATTGCGGCGACCAGCTCGCCATCCTGCGAGTAGACCATCGCTTTGCTCAATCCACGGCCATGCGCCGCGGTCGGCGTATCCTGCACATACAGGTGCCATTGGCTCATATCCACGTCGCGGTACCACCACATCGAGTGGTCGAGCGAAGCGAATGAGATGCCGCGTGTGGTCATGCTCAGCCCGGCCCTGCGCAGCACGGGCTCCATCATGATCTGGTCGCAGCCGAGTGCCAGCATCGCACGGTTCATCATCTGCGATCCATCCGCGCCGCCGTCGGTGCGCATCCAGACCATCTGCTTCCCGGAATCCTCGGCCACGGCGTGCTTATCGACCCCGAGCAGGATCGAAGGGGTCACATGCCGGATGTCAAAAGGCGATTTGGTGGCATAGTAATTCGCGAAGGGGGACTGCTCGGCATACGGGGCCATCAGCTCCTTCGCGCTGCTCAGGCCCTCAGGCTCGGGAACATGTTCAGGCATCGGGTCGGCGAATTCCACACCCTGCTGATCGGGTACCTGGAAGCTGGCGATGGCGGTGAGAATCGTACCGTCGGACTGCGTCGCATTGACCCTTCTGGCCGAGAAGGAGCGTCCGTCCCTGAGGTTCTCCACATCGAACAGCACATCCTGATGGATGTCGCCCGCTGCGACGAAGTAGCCATGTATCGAATGGGGGAGCCGACCTTCGGGTACCGTCTTGCCCGCTGCGATCACCGATTGGGCGATGACCTGCCCGCCATACACCCTTCCGGTCGGGAAGTACAGGCTCTCTCCATTGATGTATGTGTGGCTTCGGTATGCTGACGGTTCACCGAGTGTCAACACCTTGACCAAATGCTCCAGAGGAGTCATCGTATCCGCACCTGGCATAGTTCCCCTTCGTTTATTCCACGCATCAATCCGCGTGGACGACTCATGAGTTCTGTTGAACAGTCTATCGGCTGGACGTAAAAAGACCCCTGCGTTTTGTAACGAACAGATGTTACTAGGTAAACGCAGGGTGACATGCTGACGACGTCCGAGGAGCCGAGGATCCGCGTCCTTATCGACGCAGTTTGCGGTGCAGGCGATGAGGCTTGGACGCCTCTTCACCCAGGCGGCTGACCTTGTTCTCCTGGTAGGCCTGGAAGTTCCCTTCGAACCAATACCAGTTCGCCGGATCCTCGTCGCTGCCCTCCCAGGCGAGGATATGCGTCGCGATGCGGTCGAGGAACCATCGGTCGTGGGAGATCACCACCGCGCATCCCGGGAAACCGAGCAGGGCGTTCTCAAGGCTCTCCAGGGTCTCCACATCAAGGTCGTTGGTGGGCTCATCAAGCAGCAGCAGATTGCCGCCCTGCTTCAGCGTGAGCGCCAGGTTCAGACGGTTGCGTTCACCTCCGGAAAGCACCCCCGCAGGTTTCTGCTGGTCGGAGCCTTTGAAACCGAAGCTGGCGACGTAGGCACGGGTGGGAACTTCGACGCCTGCGACCTCCATGAAGTCGAGTCCGTCCGAAACCACCTCCCAGAGGTTCTTGTTCGGATCCAGACCTTCGCGGTTCTGATCGACATAGGAGATTTTGACGGTATCGCCGACCTCCAGCTTGCCGCTGGTGACCTCCTCGAATCCGACGATCGTCTTGAAGAGGGTGGACTTGCCGACACCGTTCGGCCCGATTACGCCGACGATGCCGTTCCTGGGCAGGGTGAAGCTCAGATCGTCGATCAGCACACGCTCGCCGAAGGCTTTGTGGATGTGCTCGGCTTCGAGCACCTTCGAACCCAGACGGGGCCCCGGCGGAATCTGGATCTCGGAGAAATCGAGCTTCTTGTTCTGCCTGGCATCAGATTCCATCTGTTCGTAACGCTCAAGACGGGCCTTGTTCTTCGCCTGACGTGCCTTGGGGGAGCTGCGCACCCAGTCCAGCTCGGCGTTGAGACGCTTGGAGAGCTTCGCGTCCTTCTGGCCCTGGACCTCAAGACGCTTGGCCTTGGTCTCCAGATAGGTGGTGTAGTTGCCCTGATAAGGGTAGAGATGGCCGCGATCGACCTCGCAGATCCATTCGGCCACATTGTCAAGGAAATAACGATCGTGGGTGACTGCCAGCACCGCACCCTTATAGGTGTGCAGGAACTGCTCAAGCCACAGGATGGATTCGGCGTCCAAATGGTTGGTGGGCTCATCGAGCAGCAGCAGATCGGGGGCTTCGAGCAGCAGCTTGCACAGTGCGACTCGACGGCGCTCGCCGCCGGAGAGCACGGATACCGGTGTGTCCGAGTCGGGGCACTGCAGGGCGTCCATGGCCTGTTCCAGCTGGCTGTCGAGATCCCAGGCGTCGGCCGCGTCGATCTGCTCCTGAAGCCGGCCCATCTCGGCCATCAGCTTGTCGAAGTCGGCATCGGGATTGGCCATCTCCTCGCCGATCTCGTTGAAACGCCGAATCTTGGCCTTCATCTCGCCGAATGCCTGTTCGATGTTCTCACCGACGGTTTTGTCATCATCCAGCGGAGGCTCCTGCTGCAGAATGCCTACGGTGTATCCCGGGGAAAGCTGGGCTTCGCCGTTCGAGACGGTGTCCAGCCCTGCCATGATCTTCAACAGCGTCGATTTGCCCATGCCATTGGGGCCAACCACACCGATCTTCGCACCGGGAATGAAACTGAGCGTGACGTCGTCGAGAATCACCCGGTCGGCGAAGGCCTTGCGTGCTTTGATCATTTGGTAGATGAAGTCAGCCAACTTGTTCCTGCTCTCACATTGCTTGTTCTTGATTGTCTTTTCTTGAGATTCCCCAACAACAATCCTGTCTTGATATCCGCTACAGCTTAGCTGAAATGCTTGACTGCCGCATGGTGTTCACGCAAGGCATCCGGAGCTTCCGCCGGGCCGGGTGAGGGCTGACCGGGCTTATACGCTTGCCAGCAGATACCTGGGGCGCCCGGTGAGGTCGTCGCCGGTCATGGCATGTGCGAATCCCGTCTTCCAGGCGGCCTCGCGCAGCGGGCTTCCTTGGGATATGTCGTGTTCCATGACGAGTGCGCCACCAGGTCGCAGCAGCGATACGGCCCTGTGAATAATCGCGTTGGGTATGCGCAGTCCATCAGCCGAACCGCCATACAGGGCCATTGCCGGGTCCCAGTTGAGCACTTCCGGCTGTTCGGGCACCTCGGTTTCGGGAATATAGGGAGGGTTCGAGATCACCAGGTCGATGGAGCCATCCAACTCGTGGAGCGTGGCGTCATCTGTGGCATCCGCCATAAGGATCCGGTATCGGGTGGGGGAGATGTCCCCTGCCGCGATCAGACGGTCACGGTTCCTGGCCGTCCATATGCCGGCGTCGGGACTGGCTTCAACGGCCCAGACCTGCGCTTCGGGAATCTCCTTGCACAGGGAGAGGCCGATAGCGCCGCTGCCGGCGCATAGATCCACTATCCTGGGCGCAGCCATCCCGGACTGCCGCAGGAAATCAATGCCGGCCTGCACCACGGTTTCGGTCTCTGGGCGTGGGATGAACACCCCATTGCCGACCTGGACGTCGATGTATCGGAACCACGTGTGCCCCAGGATGTGTTGCAGCGGTTCTCGTCGCTCCCGTCTGGACACCCTTTCGGCCAGGATACCCAGATCGGATGAACGTTGAAGGCCCGTTTCCTCGTGCGCGCCACGATGCGGCGCTTCGGCGAGCGTGGTATTGAGAATCTCCGCCATGCGGATATCAGAACTCTCAATGCCGAGGCTCTCGGACACCAGCATTCTCGCGTCATGATCGGGAGTTTCGATTCCAGCCCTTCGCAGACGGTTCTCGATGTCGCGGAGCAAGACGGCAAGCGGCATGGAAAGATTCCATGCCGCTTGCCTGCTCCCGTGCGAGGAGGCTGAAGTCGTGTGGGCCTCGTTCACCGCTGTTGTTCGAGTCTTTCCGCTTCGTCCGCGCTGATGTCCGAATTGATGACATCCTGCAGGTCGCCGTCAAGAACTTGGTCGAGATTGTAGGCCTTGTAGCCCGTGCGATGATCGACGATTCGATTTTCCGGGAAGTTGTATGTGCGGATGCGCTCGGAACGATCCAGCGAACGAACCTGGGAGTGGCGCATATCCGCCGCTTCCGCAGCGTCCTGCTCATGCTTCATCGCCAGCAGTCTTGACTTGAGCACACGCAGGGCGGCCTGGCGGTTCTGGATCTGGGACTTCTGATCCTGCATGCTCACCACGATTCCTGTTGGGATGTGGGTCATGCGCACTGCCGAATATGTGGTGTTCACAGATTGGCCGCCGGGGCCTGAGCTCATGAAGATATCGATTTTGAGGTCCTTGGCATCGACCTCGACCTCGTCATCATCCTCATCGGCTTCGGGGAATACAATCACACCGGCCGCGGATGTCTGGATGCGTCCCTGGGATTCGGTTACCGGAACACGCTGGACGCGATGCACGCCGCCCTCGTACTTCAGGCTTGCCCAGACGCCGTCGGCGGGGGCTACGTTGCCTTTGGCACGTATAGCGAGCTGGATGTCCTTGATGCCGCCGAGTTCGGTGGTGTTCTCGTTCATCACTTCGGTGGACCACCCGCGTTTCTCGGTGTAACGCGTATACATTCTCAGCAGATCGCCTGCGAAGAGTGCGGCCTCCTCGCCGCCGCTTCCCGCCTTGATCTCCATGATCGTATTGCGTGAATCATCGGGGTCGCGGGGAATCAAGGCCGTGCGCAGCTTTTCGGTGATTGCCGGGATCTCGGCTTCGAGGCGTTTGGCCTCCTGTGCGAAGTCGCTGTCCTCCGAGGCCATCTCCTGCGCGGCCTCATAGTCGTCAAGCAGGTTGGTGTATTCGCGGTAGATGCTGACGATGGAACCAAGTTCCGCATGACGGCGGCCGAGTTTGCGCATGGCATTGGGGTCGGAGGCGACCTCGGGATCGCTCATCTGCTGCTCTATGCGCTGGTACTCACTCAGCGCGGTAGCTGCGGCGGGAAATTGTTCATCGGACGGCACTCTTGACCTCTTCTTCGATCAGATATCGCTGTACATATAAAAAAACGCCAGCCCCATTTCGGGCATGACGGGCATGCCCTGTTAGGGTCTGGCGTAGGAAAGCTACTTGGTCTTCTTGCCGTAACGGGCTTCGAAGCGTGCAACACGGCCACCCGTGTCGAGGATCTTCTGCTTGCCGGTATAGAAGGGATGGCACTTCGAGCACACATCAACGGTCATGTGATCGCCTGCTGCTGTGGAGCGCGTGACAAAGCTGTTGCCGCATGAGCACAGCACTTCTACTGCGTGATATTCAGGATGGATACCCTGCTTCATGGTTACTCCTAGGGGTTCGAGGGAACCGGGTCGCCTTGTCCTTGTAACAGACGTGAACCGGAACCTCCGAGATTATACGTCGCGGGCGGGATTTGCGCCTCAGGCTCAGCATTGCGGGTGCCGAAACAGGGTCCGGACGACCGCCGCTTCAGCGCTGGACCGGCTGTCCGCTGTAAATCTCAAAGCCTGCGGAGACGGGTATGTTTTCCCCGGTGATCGGACTGGACTCATCCGATGCCAGGAAATACATGGTCCGCGCGATATCCTCCGGATGGACCAGTCTGCCCAGAGGGCTCGCCTGGGTGAATTCATCGATGACTGATTGGGGGTTGCTGTTGAACATCGGTGTGAGCGTCGGCCCGGGATTCACGTTATTCACGCGGATGCCATAGGCCCCATAGTCAAGGGCCATCGCACGCACCAGATTCACGACCGCGCCCTTGGCTGCGTTATAAACAGCCATGTTGTAATCCCCTTGCAGGCCGGAGATCGACGAGGTGTTGACGATCGTTCCTGATTTACGTTCCATCATCTCCGGCACGAATGCCTTGGTCGTCAGGAAAATCGACTTCACATCGGTTGCCATGACCCGGTCCCAGGTGCTTTCGTCGAGTTCATGGACCGCGCCCTTGGCAAAAATGCCCGCGTTGTTGATCACGCTGTCGACATGATCGAATGCGCGGTGCGTGGCCTGAGCGAGATTGTCGACAGATTCGGTGCTGGAAACATCACACTGTTGGAACGCCACGCGTTCGGGAGTGTATTGCTTCGACAATTCCTGATACACCTGCTCACCCAAAGAGCCATTGAAATCGGCCATCATGACATTCCAACCGTTGCTCAGGAACTGCTTCGAGGCGCTTAAGCCAATACCCGATACCGATCCTGTGATTACGACCGTGTTATTCATATCCTGCCTCTATCCCGTTCCGCATAGCCTGACTGTGTCACATCCGGCTGTGCAAAGTTTGATCCTCGTATCGCATCTGAACCACGGTGACATCCGAAAGGCACGGGCATTCATGCGCTGAGCCGTTGCCAACGCTCGAACTGTACCGGTGCCTTCCGGAATGGCACTACGAAAAACACCGTAATGCCGTCGTTTGACGTATGGATTCCACGGATCGGGTTCCGGGGGGTTTCGGGTGCCCGGCATACTTGCGGACCGCTGCCGCCATACGGGTGCATGAAGGCCATGTGATCGTCGAAGATTACGCCTGCCGACATTCATCGGGGCATGCATGCCCTTCGGCGATACCGAGGTGTGCGCCGAAGAATTCGAGTGTGGTCTTCCACGCCCGGGCGCACTCCTGTGCGTTCGTATGCCATAGTGCCGATGGATACCGAGGGTTCGGCATCCACGGGATCGTCAGCATATGGCCGACGGATGTGCACGGTACGGCGATGGTCGGGTAGCCGATATCATTGGCGACCCGTCTTTCCGACAATGCGCGCATCGAAGCGAATGCGGGCCATATCTCATCATGTGTGGAGGCGAACATCAGCAGCGGAGCCTTGATGTTCTCGGATTCGATAGCGCAGGGCAACGCCGTCGATGCTGGATGGTGAAGGGAATCGTTGGAAGGATTGCGCTTGAGCAGATCATGGATGCCGAACTTCCTGTATGCGAGTTCCTTTCCGCGCCAGGTCCACGATGAACCGCGCGAAGGCATGCGGCCTTTGATCCCTTCGAGGACTTGAGCCGAAGGCGAGTTGGCCACGACCGCCGCAATGCCTGGAATTCTTTGGGCCGCGGCCAAGGCCATTTCTGCTCCCTTCGAACGTCCGTACAGGCCGATGTGCCCTGCGTCGATGTCGTCACGTTGAGACAGGTATTCCAGCGCCCGCTCCACGATCTCCAGAGCTATGCCGTCGAGATTTTCAGCCAAACCTTCGGCGTGAAAGTAGCCTATGGCAAGAGCCGCGAAGCCGTGGCTGCAGAGCATCTGGGCAATATTCCGCGCCTTGTCGCTGCCGCCCTCACTGCCGCTCAACACCATAATCGCCGGGGCTTTGATGCTGCCAGGATGGTACAGGACGCCACGGTAATCCTGGCCTTGCACGGGGATGATGCGGCTCTGCTCGGTCAGATAGTTTCGGCGTATCTCCTTGTCGCATAACACCGCGCCTTCATGCATCGCGCGAAGATGCAGCGTGAAGCCTCTTGCCGGCAGAGGGGATTGCGGAGTGCGGGGCGCGGCGTTCTGTACCGGAGACAGACAGTAGAGCAGACCCATCGGGTGCAGTCCGGTAAAGCTTCCCGAGAGTGAGGGGTCGGTGCACATATCGATCGTTCCCTCGTTGTCGCTGAGATATTGCGCCTGGGCGCGCCAGGGGAGACCGGATTGCTGCACGGGGACGTTGATGCAGTAATACGGTGTGCTTGTCTGAGCCTCCACGGTTATCAGCCTGTTCGGCGGCAGATGATGCAGGCTGATCGATATTTCCTGGTCGGCAGGACTGGTCGAGTGGTCGACTTGAATGTACGGCCTGTCGTTGTTGGTCGCGCTCATGCCACATCACCCTTATCATTCGCGTCTTGCGCGGTATCGTCTTCGATTCTTGCCGTGGTGTTGTCGGAGAGCCATAGCCCGCTGTCCCAGACCTCCTCCAACTGACCCATCAGCACGTCAACCGATTGCAAGAACTCCGGTGGATATCGTTCCAGAACGGATTCGACGAGTTGCGACAGCGAGGCCAGTCTTTCGACGCGCTGAGTGTGGATGCGAATGCCTTGTCGCGTCAAAGAGACAACGACCCTATGCCCGCTGTCCGCCGTGTGCTTTGAGGCCAGGCTCATTGAGGTGAGACGTTTGACCATCTGGAAGGAGGCGCTGCGGGACTGATTGAGCGCTTCGGATAATTGGGCGAGGCTGGTATCGGGGTTTTGGGCTATGCAATCCAGCATGCGGACCTCCGCAAGGCTGAGCGTGATGCCGTCGTAGGTATGCTGCCTGTTGCCTAAGCGTTGATATGCGGACAGAAACCCGAAGAGCCGTTCACTCATATCGGATAAGGGCGGTGTGCGATCTTGCATGTTAAGCAGCTTAACATACGATGCTGACCATTTGCCTGGGACGTGGTGTCATACGCTTCCACTGGCTCGGATGGCTGCCTCGACAAAGGTGCGGAACACCCTCCCAAACCAGAACGCGCGAGATCAATGATTCAGGAGATGGATGGTGTAACGGAAGTGCGGTGTGGGGGGGTGATGGATCCGCAGTATCGAGATTGGAAGGCCTGTGGCTGAAACGCGTGCAGATGCGATGGGACTTCGATGTTCAATTCCCCACGGCATCATGGAGAAGAGTCGGTGCCATGACGGCGGTGCCAAAGAAATGCTTCTAGTAGTTAATTCTGAGGTTCTGGGGAAGGATGTCGTAAAGCACCCAGAGATAGTCGACAACGACATTCACCACCACGGCAATTACGGCGAACATGATCACGGTGACCAGCAGGCCCTTTCCGGCATCCCTGCCGCGGCGCGTGCGCATGGAGGTAACGGCCAGGGCGATGATGGCCGGAATCATCGTGGGGACAAGAAGAGCCCACAGCGTCAGAGTGTGCTGCATCAGAAGAGAGGGGCCCGCATTGAGGTTGTTGATGGGGTAGAGGAACTGCGCCAGCATGACCGCGGTCATTGATAACAGACATATGGCGACGGTCAGCCAAGCGAAGATTCGGACTTTAGGTGCGATGGTAAACACTGCCATATTCCAGCTCTCATACACAGGATGCTCGGAGCTTTTCCGGGATGCCACATCTATCAACAGTGTAAGCAAGCTCAATGGATGCATGTCCGGCAAATAAGCTGAGTCCACCCGTCCGGCAGTTGAGCATACCCTGAACAGCTTCAGGGGAAATGCTTCCTCTGGCATGGACCGGTGACGCATGGTAAACACCCGTAACTCAAAGTGGGTACTCAGCGGTTCCTGGTATTCGCTGATATTCCGGATGCGGTGACATCATGATGGTATGAGTCGTGCGCGGCGGGAGTGATTCTTGCGAATGTGAGCATCGAGCATGGTTCGACACAATAGGTCGATTGAAGGAATGTGAGTGATATGGAGCACGGCGACGACGGCGAGGATTGGTCACCGATTCCCCTCAGGAACGTCATCCAAGGTCATCTGACGATTGCGACATTGATGCTTCCGCTGTATCTGCTTGCATCCTGGCTCGTCGGGTTGGTCCTTACCGATGGGGCCATTCCCTTTGAGACGCTGTTCATCGTGGTTGTCGTCTCCGCACTGGTGAGTGCGGTTCCGAATGCATGCATATTGCATGTGCTCTCGGTGCGTGAGCGTACTGATTCTCCGGGTCGTTGGTATCTGGGGCTTCAGGCCGTCTGCTTGGCTTGCATAGCTTGCCTGGGAATGTTGCTGGCGCCGCATGCGGGGTGGTCGGCGTTGGGGGTTGGCCTTGTTATGGGGATTGTGAATCTGTCGGTGAATCTGCTGATGGAGCCCAGGGAGCCTTTGAGCAGGCAAGAGGTCGCGGAGAAGATGGAAGAGACCGGTCGAATGACCCGGGAGGTTTTCGCCGAGGAAATATCCCATGTGCATGACGAGCGGCGGCGCAGACTCGATGAAGTCAACCGGAAGCATGGCGTCGACAAGCTCCACTAGCTAATCCAGCACGGTCGCGTTCCCGGTGGCACGGGGCTGGAATCATGATGAGAGCTGGTGCGGAAATGAGAAAACCGCGGCCGCTGATGTGCGGCCACGGTTCGTAGTGGGGCCTCAGGGGCTTGAACCCTGGACCGAACGATTATGAGTCGTTTGCTCTAACCGACTGAGCTAAGGCCCCGATTGGCATGAAACCAACTTAGCTATGGTAGCAAAGCCCATCAACCATGCAAACGCGGTGTCATGCCCCGCCCATCTCATCTTTTGCCCCGTCGGTCACCAAGGCGTGGCATCGTTCATCACCGCGATCAGGGGACAGGCCGCTGTAGCACCGTATACGTTGTGCACGATGCGCGCCTGTGCGGCCGTATGCCCCGTGATCGCCCGATACAGCCGTATGCCCCGTGATCGCTCGCAACGAGCCGGGAAAAGGAAAACCTGGCTTTTCAACGACTTCGGAGCCGGTGCAACGCTTCAGTCGCTGACGCCGCGAACGGCGCGGCCTGATGCGAATTTGTCGAGTGCGCCGGTTTTGGCGATGGCCAGGTACAGGTGCCAGCTCATCACGCCGCCGATGAGTACGCCGCCGATGATCTCGCAGATCATATGGATGATGCCGCGTGGGCTGAGCAGTGCGACACCCTGGTATTGGAAGAAGAGCAGATAGAATCCGTATTCGATGGCAACCAGGAATCCTGAAAGCGCTGCAACCCCAAGCGTCCATCGTTTGTAAAGGAATATGGCGAAGGCGATTTCGGCGAAGAGTCCTTGCAAAGCGGCGGAAACGAAGACGAAACCGAACGAGAACTGGTTACCCAGCAGCATCTCGACCGCGCTTCCCACCAGATTCACGAATATCGCGGCTCCGGGCTTGCGGATGATCAGCAGTGCAAGGGGCCCCGAGAAGTACCAGACCGCATGGAACAGGCTTCCCAAACCGGGAAGTATGGCTGCCATCATCGGGAACAGCCATGCGGATATGTAGTTGAAGCCCCAGAACACCAATCCGCAGGCAACGCCGATGGCAGCGGAGACGGCGATATCCATCGGCCTCCATTGCAGCGTTGTACGTGTTCGTGTGGCAATGTGATCTTGTGTTGTTGTGTTCATGGATATCCGCTCCTCGGAGGGTTGCTTGCGCATTGCATTGTCTTGTGTATTTGGAAACAACGCTCCTTGACCTGCGCAGTCGGGCGGGAGCGCCGAGCAATACTGTATCAGCGCCCGACAATGCTCTTTCGCAGTTGCCCATTTACCAGTGAAATCGCCCTATCGTGGCCGCTGCTTCTCGAAACACCGCAGCAATGGCACAATAGAACGCGAGACTTTGACGCGAGAATTCAACACGGATCTTTGTAATGGCGGTATCAGGCACGCAATGACGGGAATGGCGGCAGTGGAACAGATGGCGAATCGCAGCTCTGGGAGAGTGAGGACGATCAGTCCGGAGACTCTGGACTTGGCCGCAGAGCTCATACGGCGCGGGGAGGTGATCGTCATCCCGACCGATACGGTCTACGGCGTGGCTTGTGATCCTTTTAACGCCAAAGCGATCGAAGGTATATTCGCCGCCAAGCATCGCCCGCATACGAAGGCCTTGCAGGTATTGCTGCCTTCGGTGGCATCGATAGCAGAGCTTGGTCTTCGATTGCCTGACCCCTTGGGAATCCTCGCAGATGCATTCCTGCCCGGTCCCTTCTCCCCGATCTGTGAAGCGGATGAGCATTGCAGCCTGGCAACGGTCCGTATCGATGACGGCAGCCGCACCCAAGGGGTGAGGGTCCCCGATTCCGATGATTCACGTCGCCTGCTGGAGGCGACAGGCCCTCTTGCGGCATCCAGCGCGAATCGTTCGGGTCTGCCCAGCGCCCAAACCGCGCAGCAGGCTTATGAGCAGCTGGGGGATTCGGTGGCCTTGTACATCGACGCAGGTCCGACCCCCGGGCCGGTCGCCAGTACCGTTGTGGCCGCTTCCGCCGATGGGGAAGATGGCATCGCATTGCTGCGTGAGGGAGTGATCTCCGCGCAGGCCGTGCATGCGGCGATACGCGAGGCTGCGCATGCAAGCGGACGTCCCGGACAAGGGAATCAACGCTTATGAGGGTTTATCTGTTCATTGCGGCCATCGCAGGGGGTGCGACATGGCTGGTGACCCCGCTGGTCAGGCATCTGGCGATACGCATAGGAGCCGTCGGTCAGGTGCGTTCACGCGATGTGCATACGGTGCCCACGCCCCGCATGGGTGGTGTCGCGATGATGATCGGTTTCGCGGTTTCGCTGCTCTTCGCCAGTCGTGTCCCCTTCATCAGTGGCCTCTTCGATTCAAGCAACCAGGCCTGGGTGATTCTTGGCGGGGCGGTGTTGATCTGTCTGTTGGGCGTTGCGGATGATCTCTGGGATCTGGATTGGATGTTGAAACTCGGTGGTCAGCTGCTGATATCCGTATTGGTTTCGTGGGGTGGGGTGCAGATCATCTCCCTGCCGCTGGGCTCACTGGTGACCGCTTCCCCGAGCCTGTCGATGGCGATTACCGCATTCCTGATCGTGGCCTCGATCAACGCGGTGAATTTCGTTGATGGTTTGGATGGCCTGGCCGCGGGCATCGTCGCCATCGGTGGTATCGCCTTCGCCATCTACTCGTACATCATTGCGAGAACCTCACCGAGTTACGCTTCGATGGCGACGCTGATCGACGTGGCCCTGGTCGGCATCTGCGTCGGCTTCATCCTGCATAACTGGCATCCCGCCAAGCTGTTCATGGGTGACTCCGGTTCGATGCTCCTCGGCTACATCATCACCTGCGCATCCATTGTGATGACGGGAAGGCTTGATCCCGTTTCCATCCACACCAGCATCTATCTTCCGGTCTTCATGCCGATTCTGCTGCCCGTGCTGGTGCTCTTTCTGCCCGTTCTTGATATGTGCCTCGCGGTGGTGCGCAGGGTCAGTCACGGGCAATCACCGATGCACCCGGATAGGATGCATCTTCACCACCGGATGCTGAAAATCGGGCATTCCGTGCGTTCCGCGGTGCTTATTCTCTGGGGCTGGGCCGCACTCATAGCCTTCGGCTCAATCATGATTCTCTTCTTTGAAGCGGAATGGGTGGCGATTGGTTTCGCGGTCGCCTCCGTATTGCTCACCGTCGCCACCTCGTACCCTTATTACCGGCGTCGGATTCCCGAGATCAGAGCGGAAAACGCCGCCCTCGCGGCAGCCAGACGACGCGAACGGGCGGGCAGACAGGAATCCGAGCGCATCGCGCCGGATACATCCGAGAGGAATCCGTCATCTTCGGCCGACGATGGTTTGAGACCTCCCTCCCCGCAGACGGAGGGCAAGGGTATGCGGAGTCGAAGCCTCGAAGAACCGGGTGCGGAAGCGAATGATGCGAACGCCCGAGGGGTGGATAGGCAAGGGATGGATAAGCAGGGAGCGGATGAGCAGGGATCCCGGCAAGGCTGACTGTGTTTGCCGGACTGTATTTGCCGGGCCATGCCTGTCGAATCGTGCTTCTCGAATCGTGCCGAAGAGATGACAGTCGCCCGCTGAATGCGCCTCTGGTGTCGCCGCGGCCGGTGTGATGCCGCCGTCAGCATATCCCGAAGAGACCGCGTGCTCTCAACGCCCTGCAGGGTGATGCTCCGCTGCGCTCCGTATGCATATGGGGCACCGCTTCCGAAGAGGAGGCATGAAATTATGCCGGCGGCGTGTCGCCACGTCAATAACCGAATATACAGTGGCTCTATGGAAACTTTTACTGCTAAAAATTCCGATTCCCATTATTCCCCGGTCCCACCAATATTCGAGAAGCTCGGTTTGGCATATGACGATGTGCTGCTGCTTCCCAATGAGTCCGACGTCATCCCCTCCGAGGTCGACACCACTTCGCGTCTCACCCGTGAGATTTCAGTGAAGTCTCCTGTCCTCTCCGCTGCTATGGATACCGTGACCGAAGCCCAGATGGCCATTGCGATGGCCCGTAACGGTGGCATTGGTGTGCTGCACCGCAACCTCAGCATCGAAGACCAGGCCAATCAGGTCGATGTGGTCAAGCGCAGCGAGTCGGGAATGATTTCCGATCCTCTGACGGTCACCCCGGACGCCACGCTTACTGATCTCGACAAGCTTTGCGCCGCCTACCATGTCTCCGGCCTCCCCGTTGTGGACAGCGAGGATCGTCTGGTCGGCATCATCACCAACCGTGACATGCGTTTCGTCAATCCTGAGGATTACGACCGCCTCAAGGTCCGCGACATCATGACCAAGGAGGGCCTGATCACCGGCCCCGCGAACATCTCGAAAGAGGATGCCCACAGGCTGCTGGCCCAGAACAAGGTCGAGAAGCTGCCCCTGGTCGATGAGCACGGCAAGCTCGCCGGTCTGATCACCGTCAAGGACTTCGTGAAGACCGAACAGTATCCTGACGCGACGAAGGACGACCAGGGCAGGTTGCGGGTCGCTGCCGGTGTCGGTTTCTTCGGCGACGCATGGCAGCGCATCACGGCGCTCGCGGATGCCGGTGTCGATGTGCTGGTTGTCGATACGGCCCACGGCCACGCCAAGCTGATGCTTGACATGATCAAGCGCATCAAGTCGGATCACGCCTTCGACGGCGTGCAGATCATGGGTGGCAACATCGCGACGCGTGAAGGCGCACAGGCCCTGATCGATGCCGGTGTGGATGCCGTCAAGGTCGGTGTTGGCCCGGGATCCATCTGCACCACGCGTGTGGTCGCCGGTGTGGGTGTTCCCCAGCTCACCGCGGTTTATGATTCAAGCCTCGCATGCCGGGCGGCCGGCGTGCCGCTGGTGGCCGACGGTGGCATCCACTACTCGGGCGACATCGCCAAGGCCCTCGTCGCAGGCGCCGATACGGTGATGCTCGGCGGTCTGCTCGCGGGAACCGATGAGGCTCCGGGCGAGAAGGTGCTGCTGCATGGCAAGCAGTACAAGGTCTACCGTGGCATGGGATCGCTCGGTGCGATGGCTCCGCGCGGCAAGAAGAGCTACTCGAAGGACCGCTACTTCCAGGCCGATGTGACCAGCAACGATAAGGTCATCCCGGAGGGCGTCGAAGGCGAAGTGCCGTATCGCGGGCCGCTGAACTACGTGCTGTACGAACTCGTCGGCGGACTCCATCAGACGATGTTCTACACCGGTGCTCGCACGATCGAAGAGCTCAAGGCCAAGGGACGTTTCATCCGTATCACCGATGCGGGTCTGCGCGAATCCCATCCTCACGACATCGTGATGACGAAGGAAGCCCCGAACTACACCGGTTTCCACGACTGATCGATAGCTCCTCGGCATTCCGGGAAAGTGTGCGTATCCGTACACGACGCGCTGGCAACGGCGTTGCTCGTATGCGGATGCGCACACTTTCGCATATGTGTGCGGTGATGTCCTGCTGATGCCGGATATAACGGCCCTCGGATGCGTGGTCGTTGCTCGGGGGTAGGTTGAAGAGTTCGGCAGACGGACATATTGCCAAAGCAGCATGTGCTTACCCAGGACATGGTTTGGCGATAGAACAGTGTCAAGGAATTATTGAAAGGTGTGCACGCATATGTCCAACACAGAGGATCTGACGCTCAGCACTGAGGATTCACGGTTAATCTGGATCGACTGCGAGATGACGGGTCTGGATATCTTCCACGACGAGTTGTGCGAGGTATCGGTCGTCCCCACGGATTTCAACATGAAGGTTTTGGACCCCGGCATCGATTTGGTGATCAAGCCCTCGGACGAGTCGCTGGCGCAGATGAATGACTTCGTGCGTCATATGCACACATCCTCAGGTCTGGTCGAGGAGATGAAGCAAGGTCTGGCACTCGCAGAGGCGCAACGTCAGGTCATCGAGTACGTCACCCCCTTCCTGCCGGCAAAAGGCAAGGCTCATCTTGCCGGCAATTCGGTCGGTTCGGACAAGAAGTTCCTCGACCGTTTCATGCCGAATCTGATGGCGAAACTGCATTACCGTGTGATCGACGTGAGCACGCTCAAGGAGCTTTCGCGCCGTTGGTACCCATCCGTCTACAACAACAAGCCGGCGAAGCATGGCGGGCACCGCGCGTTGGCGGATATCATCGAGTCCATCGATGAACTGCGCTACTACCGTGAGGCCTTCTTCGTGCCGACCCCCGGGCCGGACGAGCAGCGGTCGAAGGACATCGCCGCACAGGTCGAATCCACAAGCCTGCTGCGCAGCTATGAGAGCGAGGGCGCACCCGTCGAGGACGCCGCAACGCCGGAGAAGATCGACTACTAGTCTCAGCCTCCAGTCTGGCAGGGCGGACAGCGCCGTTGTAGCAGCCGGCGCCGCCGCCGTGCCACGTCATGCCGGGCTGTTCATCATCGGAGGAGCCGCGTGCGCGGGTATTCGAAAGTATGTACGACACTCGTGGCACGATGATGGGCATGCGGCAATCAGATGCGTTGACCATCCTCAAGGCGGGAGCCAATGTCTTCCTTACCGGTGCTCCAGGCGCCGGTAAGACCTATGTGCTGAACGAATTCGTCAACGGTGCGAGGCGCGCCGGGGCCTCCGTGGCGGTTACGGCTTCCACGGGCATCGACTCGACGCATATCAACGGGCAGACCATCCATTCCTGGAGCGGTTTGGGCGTGGCGACCTGTCTGAGTGAAGAGTTGCTGAAACGCATCCGCACCAGACGCAAACGTCAGATATCCGGAAGCGATGTTCTCGTCATCGATGAGGTCTCGATGATGCACGCCTGGTTGTTCGATATGGTCGACGAGGTCTGCAGAAGCATCCGGCACAGTCCGGAGCCTTTCGGTGGCCTGCAAGTGGTGCTCTCCGGGGACTTCTTTCAGCTCCCGCCCGTGAGCCGTTCCGGCCGCAACACCGATATGCTGATGCCCAGTGAGGAATTCGAGCGTTCCAGACGGCGCTACGCCGATGCGGGCAAGGATCCGGAAGGTTTCATCACCGAATCGCTGGTCTGGGATGCCCTGGACCCCGTCATCTGCTACCTCACCGAACAGCACCGTCAGGATGACGGGCAGCTGCTGACCGTGCTCACCGATATACGGGATGGCTCGGTAAGCCAGGAGGACCATGACGTGCTGGCCTCACGTTTGGGGAAGATGCCGGCCGACAATGAGGTATCGGTCAATCTCTTTCCCGTCAATCGGCAGGCGGACAGTCTCAACGATCTGAAACTCTCGCAGATCGCTGATGCCCCTCACCATTACCATGCCGAATCCGCCGGTTCCGCCCAACTGGTCGAGCGTCTGAAAAAGAATATGCTCGCGCCCGAAGACCTGACCCTGAAAACAGGCGCCGCCGTTATGGCTCTGCGCAATGATCAGGATCATCAGTACGTCAACGGCTCGATCGGCAAGGTC
This sequence comes from Bifidobacterium psychraerophilum, assembly GCF_000741705.1. GTDB lineage: Bacteria > Actinomycetota > Actinomycetes > Actinomycetales > Bifidobacteriaceae > Bombiscardovia > Bombiscardovia psychraerophila. Next base: position 466,303 of record NZ_JGZI01000009.1, read on the forward strand.
CGAGGCTTCGTTCAGGAGAACAAGGGCGGCTGGCCGATTGTGGAGTTCGAGAACGGCAATATCGTCACGATGAAACCCGCCGCTTGGGAGATGATGGACGGCGAGAGCGTCCTGGCTTCGGTGAATCAGGTGCCCTTGCGTTGCGCGTGGGCAATCACCATCCATAAGTCACAGGGCATGACCCTCGATCGGGCCGTGATGGATCTGCGACGAACCTTCGCCCCGGGCATGGGATATGTGGCGTTATCCCGTGTAGAGGCCCTCGACGGCCTGTACCTCAGCGGCATCAACGAAAGGGCCTTCATGGTCTCGCCCGATGCGGTGCTGTTGGACTCCCGTCTGCGCGAGGATTCCAAAGCGGCTTCGGCCCGACTCGCGGGGGAGGGCAGCGCTTCCTTCTCGAAGGCGGAGCTGCATCAGCAGGAGGACGAATTCACGCAGGACGGCTTGTTCTGACCCATTCCCGGGTCCCCTGCCACGGCTGGTGCGCATTGTCCTTTTGACTGAATACCCTTGGGAGCCATGACTGCCAAAGCTTTGCATATGTCCACGCTTTTTCTTCGAACACTGCGTGAGGACCCGGCCGATGCCGATGTCGATTCCGCCAGACTCCTGCAGCGCGCGGGATACATCCGAAAGACCGCACCGGGTATCTTCACCTGGCTGCCTCTGGGATTGCGCGTCCTGAACAAGGTCGAGGCGATCGTCCGCGAGGAGATCAACAGCTTTGGCGCGCAGGAAGTGCATTTTCCCGCGTTGCTGCCGAAGGATCCCTATGAGCGCACGCATCGCTGGGAGGAGTACGGCGACAACATCTTCCGCCTCAAGGATCGTCACGGTGCCGACTATCTGCTGGCACCCACCCACGAGGAGATGTTCACGCTGCTCGTCAAGGATATGTACTCCTCATACAAGGATCTGCCGCTGACCCTGTATCAGATCCAGACCAAGTACCGCGACGAGTTCCGTCCCCGTGCAGGCCTGGTGCGCGGTCGTGGCTTCGTGATGAAGGATGCCTACTCCTTCACCGTCGACGCTGATGGTCTGAAGGCCGCATACCAGGACGAGCGCGACGCGTATGAGCGTATCTTCAAGCGTCTGGGTGTGCAGTATGTGATCGTCCACGCGGTCTCGGGGCCGATGGGTGGTTCCGAATCCGAGGAGTTCCTCGCCCCGCTCGCGATCGGCGAGGACACCTTCGCACTGGCCCCTTCGGGCAAGGCCTGGAACGTGGAGGCTCTTACCACGCCCGAGGTGCCGGATGAGGACTTCTCCGATGTCCCGGACATGACGCAGCTGCATACACCCGATTCAACGACGATCGACAGCCTTGTCGATCAGGCGAACGCACTGCATCCGAAGGCCGACGGGAGCGCCTGGACGGCTGCGGATACCCTGAAGAACCTCATCGTGACCGTCAAGCACCCAGCTGATGCGGACCATGACGAGCTCTGGCGCGAACTGGTCGCCATTGCGCTCCCCGGAGACCGTCAGGTCGATATGAAACGTATCGAAGCCCAGTTCGCCCCGGCGGAGGTCGAGGAGGCGAGCCCTGAGGATCTGGCCAGCCACCCTGAATTGGTGAAGGGCTATATCGGCCCGAAGGTGCTCGGTCCACAGGCCGAGGCCGCAGGTATCAAGCATCCCATCCGCTACTTCGTGGATGCCCACGTGGCCCGTGGCAGCGCCTGGGTGACCGGTGCGGATACCGAGGGCGAGCATCTCTTCAACGCGGTCTACGGTCGGGACTTCGATTCATCCGCACGCATAGAAGCCGTTGAGGTCCGCCACGGGGATATCAGCCCGGATGGTTCCGGCCCGCTCAGCTTCGAGCGCGGGGTGGAGATAGGTCAGGTCTTCCAACTCGGTCTGAAGTATTCCAATGCCCTCGATCTGAAGGTGCTTGACCAGAACGGCAAAACCGTTCCGGTATGGATGGGCAGCTACGGTATCGGGGTCTCACGGGTGCTTGCCTGCATCGCCGAATACCACCATGACGAGCGTGGTCTGGCCTGGCCGCTTTCGGTGGCCCCGGCACAGGTGCACGTGATGGCGACCGGCAAGGATCCCAAGGCATTCGAAGCCGCGGAGCGCTTGGTGTCCGAATTGGAGGAGCGGAATGTGGAGGTCATCTATGATGACCGTCTCAAGGTCTCCCCGGGAGTCAAGTTCAAGGACGCCGAGCTGATCGGTGTGCCGCTGATCGCCGTTGCCGGAAGGGACACGATCAATAACGGCACCATCGAGATTCGTCGTCGTGACGGCTCGGCATCACAGGCCGTGCCGATTGCAGAGGCCTCCTCCGTGGTGCTTGAGCATCTGGCGGCCCTGTCCGAGTAATAACCACGGGTGATGTCTGAATCATCTCCTCATACCGTGTATCCGATGTATGCGCATCCGCAGATGAAGCATTGGCAACAGTGCGTTTCACCAGTGGGTGCGCATCTTGTTTGTGATGTGCCCACACGCCCATATTCGACCACATCGTTTCCCTAGGGCCAGGCTCCCGCCCGCATTCAGGCATGCTGATGCCTACCGTCGGTATTGTTCAGGAGACGCGACCCACTGTCGTCTCCGGCTCCGCCGAAGTTCGACGTTGGTCTGCTTGGGATGTCACGGAACGCAATGCGGACGGTCCACACCGTTTGCGAGGAGCAGAGCATGGGCATTCAGCAGGGACACGTCACCATCAACGGCTATGTAGCCAAGGAACCACGGAGCATCGGGGAGGGCGGACGCACACCGATGTGCACCTTCCGTCTCGCCTCAACCCGCGCATACTTCGATTCCAAAACCCACAGTTGGAAGGATCTGGCGACGACCTGGATCTCCGTCAAAGCGTATCGGGCGCTCGCCACGAATATCGTGGCCTCGCTGCGCACAGGGGACCCGGTGATCGTGACCGGACTGTTGGGGACGGATGAGTGGAACAGAAAAGGCGAACCGCAATCCTCCCTGGTCATCGAGGCGAGCGCGGTGGGTCATGACCTGGGCCTCGGCACCAGCCTGTTCACCAGATCACGAAGGGAAAGCGGCAGCCAACGCGACAGAGAAGGCGACAGACAAAGTGACAGCGGAGAGCACATACGAGCTGCGGTCGGTCTGAGCGAGGCGGAGTCCTCAGGAAGCGGCACTGTGTGGAGCGGCACTGCGGGGAGAAGCACTGTTGAGAGAAACACTGTGGAAAGTGGCACTGTGGAAAGTGGCACTGCGGGAAGAGACACTGCGGGAAGAGGGGATGCAGCCAGCGCCGGTATGGATGCGGGTACTGTCTCCCGCGGATCGACGAGGACCGGGGCGGCGGCATACGGCGGTTTTGAGGCTCAGGATACAGGAATTCAAGATTTCGGTGCGCAGAGCTTCTGATCGAAGATGCCCCGCCATGTGCGGTCCCGGCAGCATCCGGAACGCAGATCGGCGGGCATTCATGCCGTAACAAGAATGCCCGCCGATCCGATGACCTGGCTGTGTGCGCCAGGCCCTAGTGGTGGGAGAGTGGAATGGCCCTCACCAAATGCGGACGCGTGAATCCGGATCCAGCCACATCTCGTCGCCCTCATGAATGGAGAAGGCCTCGTGGAAGAGATCCACATTCATCACGATGCCGTTCGTCCTGAACTCGGCAGGGGAGTGGGGGTCGATCTGCAGGTATTGCTCGGCCAATTCATCGCGGAGCTTGGTGCGCCAGATCGAGGCATAGGCGATGAAGAAGCGCTGCACGCCGGTGTAGCCTTCTATCTCGGGCGACTGTGCGAGTGATTGGCGGATGCCCTCGGCACTGCCATCCTTCTCACGCCCTGCCGCGGCATCGAGTGCGAAGGCATAGGCTTTGAGCGAGATGTTCACGCCGCCCAGATCGCCGATGTTCTCTCCGATGGTCAGAGCCCCGTTCACATGGGGTGCCTTTGCGGGGTCGTCGGCATACTTCTCGGCCAGCTGAGCAGGCACGAAGTGGTTGTACTGATCGATCAAGGCGGCGGTACGCTGTTCGAAGTTCTTGCGATCCGCTTCGGTCCACCAATCATGCAGGCGGCCCTCGCCATCGTATTTGCTGCCCTGGTCGTCGAATCCGTGGCCGATCTCATGCCCGATCACCGCACCGATGCCGCCGTAATTGGCCGCGTCCTCGGCAGCGGGATCGAAGAATGGCGGCTGAAGAATCGCGGCGGGGAACACGATGACGTTCATCGTCGGCTCATAGTAGGCGTTGACCGTCTGAGGGTTCATCAGCCACTCGTCCTTGTCGACCGTGGTGCCGACCTTGCTGAGCTGGTAGGCGGTTTCATAGGTCTGCGCCGCGTGGATGTTTTCGGTCAGGCTGGCATCGCTCTTCACATCGAGTGCCGAGTAGTCGCGCCAATGCTTCGTGTAACCGATTTTCGGTGAGAAGTGGTCGAGTTTGTTCAGGGCCTTCTTCTTGGTCTCCTCACCAAGCCACTCGCTGGAACGAATGGAGACGCGGTATGCGTCGATGAGATTGCCGACCAGCTCCTCCATGCGCTGCTTGCTGGATTCGGGGAAGTGGCGCTTCACGTACTCCTGGCCCACATCCTCTCCGCAGGTGCCATTGACCAGCGATACCCCGCGCTTCCAACGCGGTCGCATCTCCGTGGTGCCTGAAAGCACCTTGCCGTAGAAGTCGAATCGCGCCTGCTCGAAGTTGAGACTCAGATATCCGGCCCAAGAAATCAGCGTGTGGATGCGTCCCCAGAGTTTCAGATCGTCGAGTGCGGCTTTGTCCCAGACCGTATCGAGTCCGGTGAGGAAGCTGGGCTCATGCACGATGGTCCTGGCCAGGGACTTGGCCAGATCGAGGGGCATGATCCTCGCCGTTGCGGTCTCATCGTAGGCCTGTTGCCAAGCCTGCACCCATGCGGTGATGTCAAGGTGGGAAAGTGCGGATTGCAATGCGTCGAAGTCGGTCGGGTTGTAGGTTTTGTCCTGGTCGCGGGTCTCGACCACATCCCAATGGCATGCCGCGATGCTCCGCTCAAGGTCGAAGAAACGCGATGCCTGTGACTGCGCATCCTTGAGATCATGCGCATAGTGCGCCAGCATCAGCAGTTTGGCGACCATATCCTGATAGGCCTGACGAATCGCCTCATAGCGATCCTCGCGATAATAAGCCTCATCAGGCAGCGCGATGCCGCTTTGTTCGATGTGCACGATGTTGCGTTCCGGTTCCCCCGGGTCGCCGTAGATGCCGATGCCGAGCAGATCCGGCCCCCCTTGGGGATTGAGCCTTCCCAGCGCGCGGATCAGCTGCGCCTTGTCCTCGGTCCCGTCGATCGCGGCCAGATCGTCACGAATGCCATCCATACCGGCAGCCTCGACGGATTCGGTGTCGAGAAAACTGGAATACAAAGCGCTGGATTTGGCTGCGGGTGTTTCGGGGTCTTCCAGAATGTCCCGAATCTGCGTCTCCGCGTCATCGGCGAGTTTGTCGAAGGAACCGAAACGGGATCGGTCATCGGGGAGGGAGTAGGTGTCGATCCATGGACCGTTCACGAAACGGAACAGGTCGCTGCTGGGTCGAATCACCGAGGAAAAGGATGTTGGGTCAATGCCCGATTTCAAAGCTGTATTCATACACCCAGCCTAATGACGTTTGTTGACAAGCCCGGGCCCGCTTGGTGCTGTAACGCCATCGCAGTAGGGTGGTTGATAACCAACAAGGTAGAAAGAAACAATCAAGTGATCGAACTGAAGACACCACAGGAAATCAAGGCTATGCGCCCTGCCGGTAAATTCGTCGGGAGCATACTCAAGGATTTGCGGAAGATGACCAAGGTTGGCACCAACCTTCTGGAAATCGATGATTTCGTCAAACAACGCATCGAAGGTCGGCCCGGGGCTGAATCCTGCTACGTGGACTATGCGCCTGATTTTGGAACAGGTCCTTTCGCGCACTACATCTGCACCTCAGTCAATGACGCCGTGCTGCACGGCGTTCCTTTCGACTACGCATTGAAGGAGGGGGATCTGCTCAGTCTCGATCTCGCCATCAATGTGGACGGCTGGGTCGGCGACTCCGCCATCAGCTTCGTGGTAGGCGAGCATGCCGATCCCGAGGATCTCAAGATCATCAAGGCAACCGAGGACGCCCTCAAAGCTGGCATCGCCCAGGCTAAACCCGGCAATCGCCTGGGGGACATCTCCTCGGCGATCGGTGATGTGGCACATGCCAACGGATACACCGTGAACCTCGAATTCGGCGGGCACGGCGTGGGGCACATCATGCACGGTGATCCCCACGTGGCGAATGACGGTAAGGCCCATCACGGCTACCGCTTGCGAAACGGGCTGGTCATCGCTATCGAGCCCTGGTTCCTGCGCACCACCGATGAGATCTACCAGGATTCCAAGGATGGCTGGACACTGCGTTCAGCCGATGGCTCGCGTGGAGCACACACCGAGCACACCATCGCCATCACCGATGACGGTCCGATCATCCTCACGGCGCGTGACGAGTAATCGGATGCGCATATTCAGAGGCTGACGCTTCGGAACATATGGGGCTTGCCGACTTCCGGCAGACAATACCTGCATCAGGAAGGCAGGCCCCGTTCTGATACGATTGGCCATTCAAGCGCCGTCAAGGGCGCCGCAGTTCCATCCCAGTATCGTTGCTGGTCATTTCACGGGTAGGGGAGGCAGATGATGCCCAAAGCACAACTTGATATAGATTCGTCAAAATTTGATCTGCCCGTTGTCAAAGCGACCTGCGGTCCTGATGGTATCGTCGTCTCCGATCTGCGCAACGACGGCTGGGTCACGCTTGACCCCGGTTTTCTGACGACGGCGCAGTGCGAATCGAAAATAACATTCATCGATGGCAATCGCTCCATACTGCGGTATCGAGGCTATCCGATAGAGGAGTTGTGCGAGCAATCCAACTTCCTGGAGGTGGCATGGCTGCTCAATCAGGGTGAATTGCCGACCCAGGCGGAATACGATCAGTACCGTGCACGGGTGCTGCACCATACGGTCGTTGGAGAGGAATTCAGAACCTTGCTCGGTTCCTTCCCCCGCAACGCCCATCCGATGAGCGTCCTCTCCTCGGCGGTGAACGCCTTGGCGAGCTTCTACCCCGAGACCTGTGATGTATCCGATCCCGATCAGTTGGATGAGGCCGGGGCCATCATCATGGCCAAGGTCCGCACCATCGTGTCCTTGATCCACCGCCGAAGCCGGGATGAGCCGCTGCTGTACCCGGACTACACCCGTGGCTATGTCGACGACTTCCTCCGTATGAGCTTCGCCACGCCATACCAGTCATTCGAATCCGATCCGCTGATGGTCGAGGCCCTTGACAAGCTGCTGATCGTCCACGCCGATCATGAGCAGAACTGTTCGACCTCGGTGGTGCGCATAGCCGGCTCCGCACATGCCAACCTGTATTCCGCGGTGGCGGCCGGCATCAATGCATTGTCGGGCCCCTTGCATGGCGGCGCGAACGAAGCGGCCTTGCGCCAGCTGATGTCGATCAGGGACTCCGGAAAATCGGTGAAGCAATTCGTCGAGGAGGCCAAGGAGAACGGCCAGCGCATTTCGGGATTGGGACATCGCGTCTACAAGTCTTACGATCCCAGGGCGGCCATCGCCAAGAAGTGGTTGACCCGCATCATGTCGGAAGAGCAGCTTGGTCTGCCGGGCAGCGATCTCGCCCTGTTCGATGTGGCCACTGAGCTGGAGGACATCGCGCTGCATGACGATTACTTCATCTCACGTCATCTGTATCCCAATGTCGATTTCTACACGGGTCTGATTTACAGGGCCATCGGATTCAACCCGAGCATGTTCACCACATTGTTCGCGCTGGGCCGCATCCCCGGCTGGATCGCACAGTACCGCGAGATGCTCGACGACCCGGCGACCCGCATCGGGCGGCCGCGTCAGGTCTACACCGGTGAGCCGAAGCGCGATCTCATACCGATCTCCGAACGCTGATTCCAGCGCCGTGCACCGGTGGCTGCTTCGCCAGGACGGTTATGGGACACGGTGTTCGCCTATCTTATTCCTGATAATGCCGTCCCGATGAAGCAGCCACCCGGATGAGTGTGCCGTGGCTTCAGCGCATCAGTTGGCGTGAAGCTGGGCGTTCAGCGCGATGCCGGTATTCCTGCTGCGCGCCTCGATGGCCCCGCTGACCGAGTTCCGGATGAAGAGGATGTGGTCCCTGCCGCTGAGTTCCGCGCCTTTCACCACATCCAGAGCTTCATGGGCGGCGATTTTCGCCTTGTCGTATATCGTCACCTTGGTGCCTGCGGTCACATACAGTCCGGCCTCCACAACGCAGTGGTCTCCCAGTGATATGCCGATACCGGAATTCGCGCCCAGCAATGAGTGCTCGCCGATGGAGACCTTGTGCTTGCCTCCGCCTGACAGCGTTCCCATGATCGAGGCCCCGCCGCCGATATCCGAACCGTCACCGACCACAACCCCCTGCGAGATGCGTCCTTCGACCATCGACGTTCCCAAGGTTCCGGCGTTGAAGTTCACGAAGCCTTCGTGCATCACGGTGGTGCCCTCAGCGAGATGCGCGCCGAGACGGATGCGGTCGGCATTGCCGATGCGCACGCCCGAGGGCACGACATAATCCACCATGCGTGGGAATTTGTCGATGGAAAGCACATTGACATCCGCGTGGAGACCACTCTGGGCGCCCAGCACGTCGATCTTGCGCTGTGCGAAGTCGGCGACTGCGAAAGGACCGTAATTCGTCCACACCACATTGTTCAGAGCCGCGAAGATTCCTTCGAGATTCAGGGTGTTCGGCAAGGCGAGCCTCAGGCTCAGCAGATGCAGGCGAAGATAGGCGTCGGCGGTGTCGGTGATCGCGTCATCAATCGCGGATGTGGTGAAAACAGGGACCCGTCGCACCCCACGCTCATCGGGCTCATCGTGTACCAGGGCGCCGAATCCATGCTGCGGTCGTGAAGCTTCTGCGGGCGCTGCACCGATCTGAAGCGTCGGATACCATACATCGAGGGTGTTTCCTGCGGCATCGATGCTTGCAAGGCCCCATCCCCATGCTGTGCGTGAGTCAGTCATTGCTGTTCCTTTCCTGCGGATTGACCTAACTCTATGACTCGCCCCAGAAATTAAGGTTTATGCATCTGGGTACCATATTCGCTTATGGGTGAATACGAAAGGCAGCGGGCTCGCGCGGAGCGTCGTCGCCGCAATATCGCGCGCACGGTGTGTGCGATCATCGCCATCGCCATGCTTGCCAGTCTGGTCATTCCTGCTCTGTTCTCAGGTTTTTGACCGCTGCGCCCAGCTTCGGGCACACGGACGCACCGTGATGAAGCGCTGTCCGCCGAGGCTCCTGGAAGCATCGGGATTGGGCAGCGTCGAGAATGCGGGTGCCGGGTCCTACGGACAAGATGGTGTGGTTTGGGTATTCAACGCGCTGTTGTAGCAGCGCTAACGGTATGGTGGTAATGATGGCAGATTTCGAAGTAATGCAGACGATAGACGAGGCTCGTACGATTTTCGAGTCAATCGCCAAAGCGGTCGACATGGATGATCTCCGTACAAGGATCGCCCATCTGGAACAGGAGGCCAGTGCCCCTGGACTGTGGGATGACCAGGAGAACGCGCAGAAGGTCACCAGCAGGCTTTCCGCTGCCCAGTCGCTGCTCAGACATCTTGAATCGGCTGAGCGCCGTCTTGATGACGCACAGACCCTGGTCGAGCTTGCCCAGGAGGAAAGCGATCAGGACACGCTCGATGAGGCCGCGACAGAGGCGAACAAGCTGAAAAGCGATCTGGTCGATATGGAGATCCAGACACTGCTCGATGGCGAATACGATGAGCGTGCGGCTGTGGTCACCATACGTTCGGGCGCCGGTGGCGTCGATGCCGCCGATTGGGCTCAGATGCTGATGAGAATGTATCTGCGCTGGTCGGAACGTCACGGCTATAAAACCAAGGTGATGGACACCTCATACGCCGAGGAGGCGGGCATCAAATCCGCCACCTTCCAGGTCGAGGCACCTTACGCTTATGGGCGTCTGTCCGTTGAGGGCGGCACGCACCGCCTGGTACGTATCTCTCCCTTCGACAATCAGGGACGCAGGCAGACGAGCTTCGCCGCCGTCGAGGTGATCCCACTGGTGGAGGCCACCGATCACATCGATGTGCCTGATTCGGATATCCGTCTTGACACCTACTGCTCGTCGGGTCCTGGCGGACAGGGTGTCAACACCACGTATTCCGCCGTGCGCATCACCCACCTTCCCACGAATATCGTGGTGACGATGCAGGATGAACGCAGCCAGATCCAGAACCGTGCGGCCGCGATGGCCGTTCTGCAATCACGCTTGCTGGTGCTCCGCCACGAAGAGGAAGCCAAACGCAAGAAGGAGCTGGCGGGGGACATCAAGGCCAGCTGGGGTGACCAGATGCGTTCCTATGTGCTTCATCCCTACCAAATGGTCAAGGATTTGCGAACCGGTTATGAGACCTCGGATACGCAAGGCGTGTTCGATGGCGATATCGACGCATTCATCGATGCCGGCATCAGGTGGCGCCACCAGCAGCGCCGCGAGGATGCCGAAGCCAAGGAATAGGAGACTGTATGGCGCTTATATCGTTGGAACATGTCAGCAAGGTGTACCCGAAAGGGTCGCGTCCCGCTCTTGACGATGTCAGCTTGGACATCGATCGAGGAAATTTCGTGTTTCTCGTGGGGGCTTCCGGTTCGGGCAAAACAACCCTTCTGAGCCTTCTTCTGCACGAGGAGGAGGCGACCGAGGGTGAGATCCGCGTGGCAGGCAATGATTTGCGCCGTCTCTCCAACCGTCAGGTGCCGATGTACCGGCGCAGCATAGGTTTCGTCTTCCAGGACTACAAACTGCTGACGAACAAGACGGTGTGGCAGAATGTGGCTTTCGCGCTTGAAGTGATCGGTACGCGCCGTTCGACCATCAAGTCCCTGGTGCCACAGGTGCTGAAAACCGTCGGGCTTACCGGTAAGGAGAATAATTTCCCCCATGAGCTCTCCGGTGGCGAGGCACAGCGTGTGGCTATCGCACGCGCCTATGTGAACCATCCGCAGATCCTGCTCGCCGATGAGCCGACCGGAAACCTGGACCCGACGACCTCCTTGGGCATCATGGAGGTTCTTGAAGCCATCAATCGAACGGGAACAACGATTGTGATGGCAACGCACAACGAAGAGATCGTGAACTCGATGCGCAAGCGGGTCGTGGAGCTCCACACCGGCAAGATCGTGCGCGATGAGGCAACAGGTTCATACGATTCCGCCAAGTTCTTCCCCGATGCCGAGGTCGAGGCCCAGGCCCACCATGCCATCAAGGGTGGAGCCATCGAGACGCATGCCGACATAGCCTCCGAAATCGCACCGACACCGGAAATCGCAGGAGGACTGGCCGAAAGCAAGAACACGGAAGAACGCAGTGCCGATACCCAACAGGCGATCAGTGATGCCGAGCAGGGCGCACAGGGTATCGCCCGTCTGGCCAATTCCGTGCATTCCGGGCGGAAGGGCCGTTATGGTGAGGCCTTCGCTCCGGTGGAGACCACCCTGACCTGGGGGAAGGGCATCGTGCTTGATCCCGAGCATGCCGGGAACGCCCATGCCGACCAGACTGATGATGAACAATCCAGCGCCAAACAGACGAGTGGGAAGCAGCCCAGCGAGGGGCAATCCCGAGCTGAGCAGTCTGGTGACGAACGGTCTGATATCGAACGGTCCCGGAGCGCTCAGTCCGCCGAAGGGACGCAGGACGGGTCTCAGCGGCAGGAATCCGCTCAGGACGATGAGGCCGCCAAGGGCGACAAGACGGCGATTCCCGCACCGCCGACGCCTCCGGGCGGGGCGAAGGGCACCGCTGGCCATGACGCCACAGGCAAACAGACCGGGCATAAGCAGGATTCCTCGAGGCCCGAGGCCGCTGCTGAGGAGCAAGGGGACAAGAAATGAGATTCCGGTTCATACTTTCGGAGACCTGGACAAGCCTGAAGCGTAATGGTCCCATGATTCTTTCCGTGACCTTGGTCACATTCATCTCCTTCCTGTTCATCGGTGCCTCAGGTCTGATGCAGGCCCAGATCACCAAGGCCAAGGGCGATTGGTATGACAAGGTCGAGGTCGTGGTGTGGCTCTGCCCGGATGGTTCGAGCCAATCCGCCACATGCTCATCGGGCAAGGCCCCCACGCAGACGGAGATCGTGGCCATCGAGGAGCTCATCAACACCGAACTGTCGGACGACGTCTCCAAGATCACCTACATGAGCCAGCAGGAATTCTACAAGACGATATTCCTCAAGGAGTATCCGAACGGGGTCTATGAGGGCAGAAGCCTCACCGCCGCGGATATGCAGGCCTCCCTGCGGTTGAAGCTGACGGATCCGACCAAATACCAGGTCGTGTCCGAAGTGCTCTCAGGGCGCACGGGCGTAGAGGAGGTGGTCGATCAGCGTCAGATATTCGATCCCGTTTTCAGCATCCTGAACCGGGCGACGGCGGTCACGGTGGTGCTTGCCGCAGTGATGGTTCTGGTGGCCATCATGCTGACTGGAACCACGATCAGAATGTCGGCGGCATCGCGAAAGAACGAGACCGAGATCATGCGTCTGGTGGGCGCATCCAATTGGACGATAAGCCTGCCATTCATACTTGAGGGCATGTTCGCATCGCTGATCGGATCGGTGCTCTCCGTGGTGTCTCTCAGCGTGATCGTGAATACATTCGTGACGAATTGGCTCGCCAAATCCATCACGTGGATGCCGTATATCAACCAGACGACCGTGCTGTTGCTTGCTCCCGCCTTGATTATCGGAGCCATGCTGCTGTCCGGTATCGCATCCGCGGTTTCGCTGCGCAGATACCTGAAGGCATGAGTGGACCCTGGACGATTCAGACGACTGCTGTACCATATATGTCTAACTGTGATTCGAAAGGCTGATTCATGAAGCAGACAAAACGTGTCAAAGCCGTAAGCGCTGGGATGCTTTGTGCAACGATGGCGTTCACCGGCGGCATTGTGGCCACCACGACGGGCGCACAGACAGCTCAGGCGGTTTCAAGCTATTCCGAGTACCAACAGACCCTCGCATCCAGCGATGCATTGAAGGCGCAGCTCGCCGGTGTGAATTCAGCGCTGCAGAACAAGATCCTGGAACTCAACGATCTGGTCGAGAATCAGATTCCGGCTGCCCAGAAGGCCGCCGATGCGGCTGCGGATGCAGCCGAATCAGCCAAGCAGCAGGCGGATGCGACCGCGGATCGTTTGGATGCGGCCAAAAAGGATAAAAGCGATCTTGAAGCGAAGATCGCGGAAACCGGTGAGAACTACGACGATGCCAAGGCGGCCGTGGCTCAGCTGGCACGCAGCAGCTTCCATGGTTCCGATGCCTCCGATGTGATGGATGTGGTGACCAACGCCAAAACGACCAGCGAGTTCGTGGACAAGATGCAGTCCGAAGCCGCCGTCACCAGGAGCGAGACCGAGGCGGCCAACGATGCGGCCACCACGCTGAGCGATTCGATGAATCGCAAGCAGCGCCTTGAGGCGATCGAGCAGCAGATCACCGTGCTCAAGCAGCAGACCGCGGATCAGGCGGCCGCCGCCCAGCAGGCTTCGGCTGATGCCTCCGCGAAGCAGACGAGTCTGAACACCTTGCGTGAACAGGGGAGTGCGCAACAGGCCTCCCTGGAATCCCAGCAGAGCAGCCTGAAAACCGCTGCGGCCAAGGAAGCCGCCCAAGCGGTCATGATGAAGGCGCAGATCGACGCCTATAACCTCCAGCTGCAGAAGCAGCGAGCTGCTGCTGCGGCCAATGCCGCCGCCGCGGCCGCCCAAGGGCAATCGACCAAGGCCAGCTCCTCAACGAGCAGCTCTTCGAGCTCCTCGTCATCCTCAAAGGGTTCAAGCTCCAGCTCGGGATCATCGAGCAGCTCGGGCGGTTCGAGCTCCGGTGGTTCCAGTTCAGGCGGAGCCTCCGGCATGAACTATTCGGTGCCGGGCAGCTGTGCGCCGGGTTCCACCTACTGCTATGGCCATGCCACCGGTAACACCAATGGCAACGCCTATCCATGGAGCCAGTGCACCTGGTGGGCATACATCAGAAGGCAGCAGCTCAACCTTCCTGTCGGCTCGTATCTCGGCAACGGCCAGGATTGGGCGAACTCCGCTCGCGCCCTCGGCTATCTCGTCAACCACACACCGCATGTCGGCGCTGCCATCTCCCTGAGGGGCGGCCAGCTGGGCGCCAATGCAAAATACGGCCACGTCGCGATTGTGGAACAGGTGAATTCCAATTCCATCATCATCTCGGAAACAGGTGCAAGCCTTCAGGGAACGATCGTGTCCAGGACGATTTACAACCCAGGACTGTATTGGTACGTCCACTACTGAGTTCGCGCTGAAGCGATGATGTGATGGGGCCCGGGATGATTCCGGGCCCCATCGCTTTCTGCCCCTCATCCGCGATGTGCTATCCTCAGGCCTTGCGAAAGGTGTGTGCCCTTCCGGAAGGGCACGGGTACGGTGCCGGTACGGCGGAACGGCACCGACAACGATGAAGAAGGAGGTCAGCGATGGCTAAGGAGCAAGGAATCGCAACGATTGCGAATAATCGAAGGGCGCGTCATGATTACGCCATCGAAGACCATGTGGAAGCGGGCATCGCGCTCACCGGTACCGAAGTGAAATCCCTGCGCGAGGGCCGTGCCTCCCTTGCCGAATCCTTCGTCACGATCGACAGGCGGGGCGAGATGTGGCTCGAAAACGCGAACATACCCGAGTACCTCAACGGCACCTGGAACAACCATGCCCCTAAGCGCAAGCGTAAGCTGCTGCTGCATGCCGCCCAGATCGCCAAGTTCTCACGGCAGACCGAAGCCAAAGGCTACACGATCATCCCACTGAGCCTGTATTTCAAGGACGGCAGGGTCAAGGTCGATATTGCGCTCGCCCGAGGCAAGCGTGAATACGACAAACGCCAGTCCTTGCGCGAAGAGCAGGACAAGCGCGAGGCGCAGCGTGCAATGCGATACAAGAACATGAAATCATCTGTGTAAATGAAACGTCTGTGTAGTTGAAACGTCTGTGTAGCAGAAATCATCTGTGTAGCTTGTGCCCACAAGCAGTGCGGGCGCGCGCAGGCACGCGTATCGGGCGGCCTGCTGCCGTACGTCGCCAATCGTGGATGCGGTGTTGATGGTTCGTATGGTCGCCGATGCCGAAGTGACCGCATAATGAGCGCGTAACAGGTTCGGTGATATTCGAGAATTATCTTGGTTCTTTACGACTTCGTGACATATGCCTTTTACTCTCCCTTGTTGAGGGCGTCCGACGTTGTACATGGGATGGTTGAGAGAGAGGGAAACAATGACATTGGGGAAGATCAAAGGCATCGCCTCGGCGATGCTCAGCGGCGCATTGATTGTCGCGATGGCAGGATGCGGCACCACCGACAGTTCGGAGAGCTCCGCATCAGGCACATCAGGAGCCGGTGCGACGCCATCGGCCTATGATGTGAGCGGCATCTCCAAGGATGACTCCATTGCGTCATTGGTGCCGAGCTACATCGCCAAGGACGGCAAGCTCACGGTCGGTATGGATACCTCCTATGCGCCTGCCGAATTCCTGGACTCGGACGGCAAGACGCCGATCGGTTATGATGTGGATCTGGTCAACGCGATTTCAAAGGTGCTGGGACTCACTCCCGACCCGCAGACGGCCACCTTCGACTCGATCATTCCCTCCATCGGCACCAAATACGATATCGGTGTTTCGAGCTTCACCGTCACCAAGGAACGTAGTGAGGCGGTTGATTTCGTGACGTACTTCAAGGCCGGTATGACCTATGCGGTGCAGAAGGGGAATCCCCAGAAGGTCGACGCCACCGATCTGTGCGGTATCAAACTGGGCGTCCAGACCGGTACGACCGAGGAGGAGGAGGCCAACTCCGCCAACAAGGCCTGCACCGATAAAGGCAAGGATGCGATCGATGTGCAGTCCTACAAACAGCAGACCGATGTGACCACCGCGCTGGTGACCGGTAAGGTCGATGCCTTGTATGCGGACAGCCCCGTGACAGGCTATGCGATTGAACAGACCGGCGACAAATTGCAGAAGCTCGGCGAAGACCAGGGGGTCGCCCCTCAGGCCGTGGCCATCAAGAAGGGTGATTCCGCGACGGACCAGGCGATCCAACAGGCGATTCAGAAATTGATCGACGACGGAACCTACACGAAGATCCTGAAGGCCTGGGGTGCGCAGTCCGGTGCGATCGAGAAGGCGGAGATCAATCCCACCGCAAGCGAGTAGTTGCTTTCCGGGTGGCTGCGGTGCGCGCCGCATCCACCCGGAGCCATCGGCACCCGGCGCCTGTTTGGACGTGCGCCGATGTGCCGACGCTGATGTGGTGGATACTGTTTGGGTAGATGTTGATGTCGACGGTGTGCTGTGAACACTGTGATGTGAACGATGTGCCGTGGTGATAATCCGATGATCGCGCAGCTGCGGTTATCGGGGCGGGGAGGGGAAACATGCCGAGGAGTGATAGCGACGGAGGTTTGGATATACCGAACAGGATATCCGCGCGCCCAGTGAGGAAACCGGGTCCGTACATCGCGGCGGTCGTCGTCGTGGTGGTCGCCTTGATGCTGCTTCATGGCATGGTGACCAACCCGAACTTCGATTGGCCAACGGTATGGATGTATCTCTTCAATGAGAATGTTCTCTCAGGCATCGGATGGACCCTGCAACTCACGGTGTACGCGATGGTACTTGCCACGGTTCTGGCCGTGATCCTCGCCATGATGCGCAAGTCGGCGAATCCCGTTCTGCGCGGGGTCAGCTGGTTCTTCATCTGGTTCTTCCGGGGCACCCCTGTGTATACGCAGCTGGTCTTCTGGGGTCTGCTCGCGGTACTGGTCCCCAGGATGGCCCTCGGCATTCCATTCGGTCCCGAGTTCTGGAGCATCGACACCAAGACCCTGATCTCCGCCGGCACGGCCGCGGTTCTGGGCCTTGGTCTCAATGAGGCCGCATACCTTTCGGAAATCGTCCGTGCGGGCATAGAGGCCGTTGATACCGGACAATCCGAAGCCGCCGCGGCACTGGGCATGCGGCGTTCGTTGATCATGCGCCGCATCGTCCTACCACAGGCCATGCGTATCATCGTGCCGCCCACGGGCAACGAGACCATTGGCATGTTGAAAACGACCTCGCTGGTGCTTGCCGTTCCTTTCTCCCTGGAGCTGCAATTCGCCACCAACGCCATCGCGAACCGTATATACAAGCCGATTCCGCTGCTGCTGGTGGCCTGCATCTGGTACCTGGTCATCACCACGGTGCTCATGATGCTGCAATCCCGTCTTGAGCATCACTTCGGGAAGGGCTTTGACGCCCGCGCGATGGGCAGCAAGGGCAAGCAGCCTCCGCTGCCCGGTAAAACATCCGGCGAACCAAAGGATGCAGTCGATAAGGTGAATCAGGCCACGATGGTGGGGTTGAACGCATGAGCATGCAAGAGCAATCGCTAGACGCGGCAGGTGCGCCCGCGATCGAAATCGTCCAGGTGCACAAGGCTTTCGGAAGCCTGCATGTGCTCAAAGGCGTGAGCCTTACGGTTATGCCGGGCACGGTCACGGCCATTCTGGGGCCTTCGGGTTCCGGGAAATCGACCTTGTTGCGGATGATCAATCAATTGGAGACACGCACCGGCGGTGAGATCTTCATCGAAGGCGAGTTGGTTGGGTACAAGCCGCTGGGCAATGGCGGTCTGCGTCTGCTTGACGATAAGGAAGTCGCGGCGCAACGCTCGAAGATAGGCATGGTGTTCCAGCGTTTCAATCTCTTCCCCCATATGACGGCGGTTGAGAATGTGATGGAAGCGCCGGTGCATGTGGGTGGCGTCGCGAAACGCGAAGCCAGGGAGCAGGCGCTCAACGAGCTCGATCGCGTCGGACTGGCCGATCGTGCGAACTACTATCCGGCACAGCTTTCAGGTGGTCAGCAGCAACGTGTCGCCATTGCGCGGGCCTTGGCGATGCATCCGAGCATCATGCTCTTCGACGAGCCGACTTCGGCGCTTGACCCTGAATTGGTGGGGGAGGTCCTGGCCGTGATGCGTCAGGTGGCCAAGGAGGGCATCACGATGGTCGTGGTCACGCATGAGATGGGATTCGCCCGTGAAGTCGCCGATCAGGTCGTTTTCATGGATCAAGGGGTCGTGGTCGAGCATGGTGGATCTGACATCATCGATCATCCCCAGACCGAGCGATTCGGCGCTTTCCTGAAATCGGTGCTCTGACCGGGCACAATGTCACATCCATGCGGGGCCGAGGTGTAGAGGTTCCGATAAGAAGGGCGTGTCCGGATGACGTCCCTCTGGGAAATCCATAGACTGGAACACTATGTGCGGAATCGTTGGATATGCAGGATCGGGATGTGCGTGCGGCAAGCCTCTGGAAGTGTGTATGCAGGGTTTGCAACGTTTGGAATACCGGGGCTATGACTCCGCAGGCGTCGCCTTGGTCGCTCCGGGGATGCAGGAGGTGGCTTGGCGCAAGAAGTCCGGCCGGCTGGGCAACCTCGAACAGGAGCTCGAGCGTCATCCGATGCCGGAGGCGACAGCGGGCATCGGACACACCAGGTGGGCCACCAACGGTGCGCCCACGGATGTGAATGCGCACCCTCATATGAGCGGTGACGGGCATATCGCCTTGATTCACAACGGCATCATCGAGAATGCGCCGCAGCTCAAATTCAATCTTCAGGCCGAGGGGTACACCTTCGCCTCCGCAACCGACACGGAGGTCGCCGCGAAGCTTCTGGGCAAGGTCGCCAATGAAGTGATCGCACAGGAGGGTGCGCCCGATCTGTTCAAAGCGGTCAGGCGTGTGGCCAGAATGCTCACCGGGGCATTCACGATCCTTGCGGTCGATTCGCGTCAGCCGGATATCGTGGTCGGCGCCCGTCATGATTCACCGCTGGTGGTCGGTCTTGGCGATGGCGAGAATTTCCTCGGATCCGATGTCGCGGCCTTTGTGGCATATACCAAGGAGGCCTTGGAACTCGGGCAGGACGAGGCGGTATGCATCAGCGCGGACAACGTTGAGGTCACGGATTTCGAAGGCAACCCCGTCACCGAAGCGAAGCGCTTCACCGTCGATTGGGACGCCTCCGCCACGGAAAAGGGCGGTTGGGATTCCTATATGGACAAGGAGATCCATGAGGAGCCCCTTGCCGTTTCCGACACGCTGCTCGGACGTTTCAGCGTTGACGGGGATCTGAATCTTGATGAGGTCCGTATCGATGAGGATGTATTCCGCTCGATCGACAAGATCGTCGTCATTGCATGCGGTTCCGCTTCTTACGCGGGCCTGGTCGCCAAATACGCCATCGAGCATTGGGTGCGCATACCGGTCGAGATTGAGCTGGCGCATGAGTTCCGCTACCGTGACCCGATTCTGACGCCGCGAACCCTGGTGGTCGCGATCTCACAGTCGGGCGAGACGATGGATACGCTGATGGCCCTGCGTCATGCCCGGGAACAGGGGTCGAGGGTGCTGGCGATCTGCAATACCCAGGGTTCGACGATTCCCCGGGAGTCGGATGCGGTGCTGTATACGCACGCCGGTCCTGAAATAGCCGTGGCATCAACCAAGGCTTTCGTGGCACAGATCGTGGCTGCCTATCTGCTTGGACTGTATCTCGCGCAGGTCAAAGGGACGATGTATCGCGATGAGATCCGTCAGATCGTGGATAATCTCAAGGCCATGCCCGAGAAGATCCAATGGGTGCTGGACAACCAGGCCGATGTGATCGCCCAGACGGCTGACCGCATGGCGAAAGCGCACTCCTTCCTCTTCCTCGGACGGCATGTGGGATACCCGGTCGCCATGGAGGGCGCACTCAAACTCAAGGAGATCGCCTACACCTTCTCGGAGGGTTTCGCCGCCGGTGAGCTCAAGCACGGTCCGATCGCCTTGGTGGACGAAGGCGAACCCGTCGTGGTGATCGTCCCGAGTCCACGTGGCCGTGACGTGCTCCACAACAAGGTCATCTCCTCGATTGAAGAGGTCAAGGCCAGGGGCGCGTTCACCATCGCGGTCGCCGAAGTGGGGGATCCGGATGTCGAACATTATGCGGATGTGATTTTCTGGCGTCCCGAATGCTCGACGCTGCTCAGTCCGCTCACGGATGTGGTGCCCTTGCAGCTCTTCGCGATGGATATGGCGAAGCTGAAGCATTACGACATCGACAAGCCGCGTAATCTGGCCAAATCGGTGACTGTGGAATAAGCACCGTTCATCACCCCGTCGCCTCCTCGCGTCGTGGTGTCGCCGTCGCTGCGACGGGGAGGGGAGCAGCGACACATCGGAATGAGAAGCATGCTGAATCAACGCTCCCCGCATCACCGTTGGGTCGTCGACGAGCCTGATATCCCGTTTGAGATGGGTATCCTCTATGAGGATGAGCGGATCATCGTGGTTGACAAGCCTCATTTTCTGCCGACCACGCCACGTGGCATGTGGTTTCGTTCCACTGCTCTGATGCGTCTTCGTGAGCGTTGCGATAATCCCGACATCACACCGGCCCATCGGCTCGATCGTTCGACGGCCGGGATCGTCGTATTCGTCAAGGAGCCCTCCGCCAGGGGAGCCTATCAGATGCTCTTCCAGCGCAGGGAGGTGCGAAAGACCTACGAGTGCATTGCGCCGGCGGCGATACTGCGCACCGCTCCCCGTGGAGTGTCCCGAAGGCTGTGCCCTCCCGCGGTCTTCCCTCTGATGCGGATTTCGCATATCAGCAAGGATCGTGGAACCATACAAGCCTATGAGATCGCCGCCGCACCCAACAGCAGCACGCTGATCGCGGTGGCTGGCGATCAGGGGGCCGTGGCGTCTGCGAATGCAAAGGCGCGGGCAGGTCGCGCATTGCTGAGAGTGTATGAATTGCATCCTCGCAGCGGCAAAACGCATCAGCTCAGGGTGCATATGAATGCGCTCGGCCTGCCCATACTTGGTGATGATCTGTATCCGACCCTGAACATGCGGGCGACGGATGACTTCTCCCAGGCGCTTCAGCTTGTGGCACGAAGCCTGGAGTTCAGGGATCCGTACAGCGGTCAGTTCCGTCGCTTCACATCCCGGATACCGTTGGAGACCTCGGATGCCGCCGTGCAGTCGTATACCCGGCTTCCTGCACCTTCACGAAAGCGATAGCCGCATCGCTGCTATTCGTTGAGATCGCGGACTGATGAGCGCTCCACCATCTCGGCGGGGATGACGGTTTTGATGCCTGCCGGGGGCGTGTCACCCTCACAGGCCTGCAGCACCATCGAGAAGGCCTTCTGCGCGATCTGTGAGAAATGCATGCGCATCGTGGTCAGCGAAAGCCGTGGAACGGTCCCATGCAAGGAGTCATCGACTCCCATCACGCTGATGTCGTCGGGCACGTGTTTGCCGGTGCTTTCGATGCCTTGTATCGCGCCATAGGCCATCTGGTCGTTCGCCGCGAAGATCGCCGTGCATTGCGGGTCCGCGGCGAAGCGACGCCCGGCCTCATACCCACTGTCCGCATTCCAGTCGCCGATGAAGGCTTCCGGTACGCGAATGCCCTGCTGCAGCAGCGTATCCTTCCATCCGCGGGCGCGGCTGACGGCCGCTTGGGAGTGCTGGGGGCCGGCGATGTGATAAACCGTCTGGTGTCCTTTGCTCAGCAGGTATTCGCTGGCTGTTGCCGCGCATCCGTACTGGTCATCGTCAATGGTGGGGCAGTGGTTCGAAGGCCCCTCGGTCACCATGATCACGGGAAGATCCCGTGGGGGTACGAAATCCGCGAAATCCGAGACACGTTGTTCGAGCAGTACGATCATCCCGTCCACAGGGAATTTCTTCATCTGCTCGACCGCATGTCGCAGAGGGTGCTCGTCCGTCGATTGCATGGTGAGCACCGTGGTGGCATAGCCCTTGGCGGCTGCGCATGTGCTGATGCCTTCCAGGATGCGCATATTCCCGTATGTGTTCATGTTGAACATGGCGACGCCGATATCCATGAAACGCCCGTGTTTGAGGGCGCGTCCGGCGAAGTTCGGACGATATCCGAGCTTCTGCATCGCCTCCTTCACGCGTGCGCGCGTCTCCGGTCTCACCGCCTCGCTGCCATTGGATACGCGGGACACGGTTTGGGGCGAGACGCCAGCTGCTTGTGCGACGTCTTGCATGGATGCCCATCGGGCTCGTTTGCCAGCCATTCCTCTTGTATACCCCACTTCCTTGGCTTTGGTGTAATTTGTGCCGCGCTGCTGTGGTGGAAGCGGGCAATCGTGTGTAGAATGAAAATGGTTGCGCAAACATTTTGTTTCGAACCGAGTCGTCTCCTGGTGGAAGTCGCTGTTGACTGGGCCGGGGTTCCTTCGAGGGAGAGGGGTTGTTATGGTTGCGCCGAGTGTGCCGGTGGTGCGGGGTTCGGTGGTGCCGGGTTCCGTTCGTGGTGGGCGTCGTGATTGGCGTGGGTGGAAGTTCATGTTGCCGTTCGCGGTGGTGTTCGTGTTCGTGTTCATCGTGCCGATCGTGTATGCGGTGTGGATCTCGTTCTTCCAGAGGAAGATGATCGGTGGGACGGTGTTCGTGGGTTTCGCGAACTACGCGCGTCTGTTCGCTGATGCGCAGTTCTGGGACAGTGTGCGCCGGGTGGCGTTGTTCACGGTGGTGCAGGTGCCGGTCATGTTGTTCCTGGCGGCGGCGATGGCGTTGGCGTTGGACAGCATGAAGCTGCATGGTTCGAAGTTCTTCCGTATCTCGACGTTCCTGCCGTATGCGGTGCCGGCGGTGGTGTCGACGTTGATCTGGGGTTTCGTGTACGGGGCGAAGTACGGTCTGGTGGGTTCGCTCAACGGGCTGCTGGGCACGGATCTGGATGTGCTGGCGCCTTCGGTGCTGCTGGCCGCGATCGGCAATATCGTGACGTGGGAGTTCACGGGGTACAACATGCTGATCTTCTATTCGAGCCTGTCGACGATCCCGCATTCGCTGTACGAGGCGGCGGCGATCGATGGCGCGGGGGAGTGGCAGATCGTGCGCCGGATCAAGCTGCCGGAGCTCAAAGGGTCGTTGGCGATCACGGTGATCTTCAGCATCATCGGGAGTTTCCAGTTGTTCAACGAGCCGAGCATCCTGCAGAACATGGTGCCGGGTAACGCGGTGACGACGTATTACACGCCGAACATGTACGCGTACAACCTGAGTTTCTCGGGCAACCAGTCGAATTACGCGGCGGCGCTGGCGATCGTGATGGCCGTGATCACGATGGCGATCGCGTATGCGGTGCAGCTGCGCAGCATGAGGGAGCAGATGAAGTGAGTGGGTCGAGGCGTGGTTCCCGGGTGTCGTCCGGGGTGGGTGTCGGTGGTTCGGGCGTGGGTGGCGTGCCGGTGGTGTCGGCGCGCGCGCGTGCCCGCAGGGTGGCGCGCGACGAGCGGGCCGAGCGGCGCAGGGCGGGGCGTTCGGGGTTCTCGAACCCGGCCAATCCGCGGCGTTCGACGGTGATGACGCTGGTGTGCGCCCTGTTCGCGGTGTACTGCCTGTTCCCCTTCGTGTACCTGGTGGTGAACGCGACCAAGACGCAGGCGGATTTCACCTCGACCTTCGGTCTGGGGTTCGGTGGCTCGTTCGCGTTGTGGGACAACCTGTCGCTGGTGTTCTCGTACCAGGACGGGATCTTCGGCCGGTGGCTGGTGAACACGCTGCTGTACGTGGTGGTGGGCGCGGGCGGCGCGACCCTGCTGGCGATCATGGGGGGTTACGCGTTGGCGAAGTTCCGGTTCCCGGGCAGGAAGGCGGTGTTCGTGGTCGTGATCGGCGCGATCAGCGTGCCGGGGATCGCGTTGGCGGTCCCGCAGTTCCTGTTGTTCGCGAAGCTGGGGTTGACGAACACGCCCTGGGCGATGATCATTCCCAGCCTGATCAGTCCCTTCGGCCTGTACCTGATGTGGATCTTCAGCGAGCAGGCCGTCCCGGTCGAGCTGCTGGAGGCCGCCCGGGTGGACGGGGCCGGCGAGTTCCGGACCTTCTGGCAGGTGAGCCTGCCGTTGCTGGCTCCCGGGATCGTGACCACGGCGTTGTTCACGATCGTGGCGACGTGGAACAACTACTTCCTGCCGTTGATCATGCTCAAGGACTCGGACTGGTATCCCCTGACGATCGGGTTGAACCAGTGGAAGGACCAGGCCAGCACCGCAGGGGGCCAGGCGATCCAGAACCTCGTGATCACAGGCAGCATGGTCACCATCATCCCCCTGGTCATCGCGTTCCTGCTCCTGCAACGCTACTGGCAATCAGGCCTCGCCGCAGGCGCAGTCAAAGAATAACAATGGTCGGATAACAAGGGCCGGCTGGCAGAGCCGAATAACGGTGCTTCCCCCATGCCTTGTCAGGTGATTCCTCGGCAACGACGCCATCAAGGCAGGAGAGAAGACGCATGCGGCCTCAATCTTGGGTGACAGGAGGCGGTCCAGGCCGCCGAAGTGGCCTTGGCTGGCAAACGGTACGGAAATACAGAGAGCGCATGCCCATGCAGGGTCTGCGATGCGAGAAACAGGGGTTTCAATGACTGAACACAGACAATTCAGATGGCCGCAACCGCTGAAGGGCAGGAGCCAGGAAATCTGGTACGGGGGTGATTACAACCCGGAGCAATGGCCCGAAGAGGTCTGGGACGAGGATGTGGCCTTGATGCGCAAGGCCGGGGTGAATCTCGTCTCCGTCGGGATATTCTCATGGGCGAAGCTGCAGCCATCGGAGGACTCCTGGGATTTCGGGTGGCTCGACCGCGTCATCGACAAGCTTGGTGGAGCGGGTATAGCCGTCGATCTTGCCAGCGCGACCGCCTCCCCGCCCATGTGGCTCACCCAGGCTCATCCTGAGGTGCTCTGGCGTGACGAACGTGGGAACGTGTGCTGGCCGGGTGCGCGTCAGCATTGGAGGGCGACCTCACCCATCTTCCGCGACTACGCACTCGCCTTATGCACCAGGATGGCCGAGCATTACAGAGACAACCCCTATGTGGTGGCGTGGCACGTCAACAACGAATACGGCTGTCATAACCGTTTCGACTATTCGGATGACGCCGCGCAGGCATTCCGCGTCTGGTGCAAGGAGCGGTACGGGGATATTGAATCCGTGAACGATGCCTGGGGCACCTCATTCTGGTCGCAGCAGATGGGTGATTTCTCGGAGATCATCCCACCGCGCTTCATCGGCGAGGGCAATTTCATGAATCCCGGGAAACTGCTTGATTTCAAACGTTTCTCATCGGATGCGCTGCAGGAGTTCTTCCGTGCCGAACGCGACACTTTGGAGCGCATCACTCCCGGCATCCCCCTGACCACCAACTTCATGGTGAGTGCGGCGAACAGTGTGCTGGATTATGACGCATGGGGCAGGGATGTTGATTTCGTCTCCAACGACCATTACTTCATGCCGGGGGAGCAGCATCTTGACGAACTGGTGTACAGCGCATCGCTGGTCGATGGCATCGCCCGCAAGCATCCCTGGTTCCTGATGGAACACTCCACAGGTGCCGTGAATTGGCGTGCCATCAACTACCGCAAAGAGGAAGGGCAGTTGATCCGTGACTCCTTGGCCCATCTGGCGATGGGGGCCAACGCCATCTGCTATTTCCAGTGGCGCCAATCGCAGTCCGGTGCGGAGAAATTCCACACCGCGATGCTGCCACATGCGGGGGAGGACAGCCAGGATTACCGCGAGGTCTGCGAGCTGGGGCAGGATCTGAAGGTGCTCAGCGATGCGGGTGTGGCCCGGAGCGCGGTGGCCAAGTCGCGAATCGCCGTGGTGTTCGATTACGAAAGCGAATGGGCGAGCGAGCATACCGCGACACCCACCCAGGAGGTCAGGCATTGGACGGAGCCCTTGGATTGGTTCCGGGCTTTGGCGGATTGCGGAATCACGGCCGACGTCGTGCCGATCCGGGCCGCGTGGGATTCCTATGAGGCGGCGGTGCTGCCAAGTGTGTATCTGCTTGACAAGGCGAACGCCAAACGGGTGCGTGACTATGTTTCGGGTGGTGGAAAGCTGTTCGCCACCTATTACACCGGCATCTCCGATGCCAATGATCGCATATGGCTGGGCGGCTATCCCGCGTCCATAGCCGATGTGATCGGGGTGCGATCGGAGGCCTTCACGCCTATGGGTTCGGATATCGACGGTGTGTTGGACCACCTGGAACTGAGTAATGGCACCGTGGCCCATGATCTCGCCGACTGGATCACCTCCACCGCGGACACCGTCGAAGTGCTTGCGGTGTATGAGGCTGAGGAATGGACGGGAATGCGTCATGTTCCCGCAATCACGTTCAATAGCTTCGGTGAGGGTCAGGCGGCCTATGTGGGTTGCAGACTGGGGCGCGAAGGTCTGTCGAAAGCGCTGCCCGAATTGCTGGCGCATATGCATATCAGCGCTTCCGACGGTGTTCCCGATGACCGTGCGGCGAATACCGGCGTGCTCAGGGTTGAACGTATCGCTGACGAGGGGAGCGGCCGATTCGTGTTCCTGTTCAACCGCACCCATGAGGAACGCACGGTTGACGTCGAAGGCACGGTTTTGGTCTCGTCACGCGCCACCGTGCACCCAGGGGAGCTAACCGCGAGCATCAAGGCCAATGGGCTTCTGGTGATGGCAGTCTGATGGAGGCTCTCGGAGACGGATCGGCGTGGTACGCCGATCCGCCTCCGTCTGGCGTGATGCTGGTCAGGTGCTTGTGCTTGGTGCTATGCGCTGTGGTCGGTCATATGGGCTCTCACCCCGTGTGACCGACACAACATGTGAAGGCAGGTCTAAGCGCTGTGGAATCGAATGGCCGCCCATGAAATCTCGGGCATGGTCAGGGTGAATGAGGCATCCTCATTCATCCGAACATCGCATGCATGCGGCACAACGGCGTTGCTGTCCTCTGCGGTGTTGCGCCGGTAGGGATCGTCCTCGTGGAGCATCTGTGTGGCATCGATGCGCATGGTCGATGCGTCGATCCGCGGCAGGGAGGAGCAATCGATGCGGACGTCGTGGGTGCCGTGCTCGTCACGGTTGACGACGAGTGCAAGGCCTTCGTGCCGCTCGTCGTCCCATGTGATGACGGCGTCGATGGCAGGTACCGCATCGTATTGTGGCGTGGAGAGCATCGGGCCGTCGATGCTGGGAGCATAGGCGTTTCCCCGGGCGTGGTGCGCGGCCGCCGCAAAGGGGTGGAAGACGCTCTGTTTCCAAGCGGGGCCCATCGCTTCCGTCATGATCGGGGCGATGACGTTGACGAGTTGGGCCCGGGAGGCCGAACGTACATGGTCGCAGTGCTTGAGCAGGGAGATCATCAGGGATCCCTCGACCACCGCGTCGGCGACCGTATACAGATCCTCCAGAAGCCTCGGCGCTTTCGGCCACTCTTCATGATGAAGACCGGCCTTCGCCTGCGCCTTCCATTCCTCTTCCTGCTGGTTCCAGACGTCCGAATACCATACCCCCCACTCATCGAAGGACAATGCGACTTCATGGTCGGAGTGCTTCTCCGCCTTCGTCGTGGCGCATATTCCGGCGACGGTGTCGATGAAATGCGCCATATCCTCAGAGGAAAGCAGGAAGTCCTGGAAGCTGGCGGCGCCCCGGTCATAGTAATAGGCGTGGCAGGAGATGAAGTCCAGGTTGTCGTAGGCCTTGTCCAACACCGTGCGTTCCCAGTGCCCGAAGCTGGGCATATGCGCGCTCGAAGATCCGCAGGCCACGAGTTGCAGGCCGGATTCGGCCAGTTTCATGGCATGCGCCACCTGATCCACCGCAGTGGCGTAGGCTTCCGCACTCATATGCCCGACCTGCCACGGGCCATCCATCTCATTGCCCAGACACCACATCGAAACATCCATCGCCTCGGGAATGCCGTTGCGTACACGACGGTCGGCCAACGCCGTCCCTGCTGGGGCATTCACGTATTCCAACTCCTCCAGGCAGGCATGCAGCCCTCTCGTACCGAGGTTGACCGCCAGCATGATCTCCGTGCCGGTCTGACGACTCCAATGGTAGAAGTCGTCAATGCCGACCTCATTCGTTTCAGTGCTGTGCCAGGCCAGGTCGCGTCGTACCGGTCGGAGTTCCTTGGGTCCGGTCCCGTCCTCCCAGTTGTAGTTCGAGACGAAATTGCCTCCCGGGTAGCGAACGCAGGTGACACCGAGCTCATTGACGAGCTCCATGACGTCATGGCGGAATCCGTATTCGTCCGCTGTCGGATGATCCGGCTCGTATATGCCGCCGTATACGCCTCTTCCCATATGTTCGACGAAGGATCCGAACAGTCGCCTGGGAATATCGGCGACGGCGACGGGTGTGTGAACGAGCGCTGTTCCGGAGGCTTGATGCGGGATTTTTCGGGGCGGAACGGCATCCTTGCCAGCAGTGCCAATGGCTGCGGCCGTCTGGGTTTCTCCACGCGTCATGAAAATCTTCCTTTCGCTTCAAAACACTTGTTTGTTTGCGCAAACATACCTTAAGATGTTATCGTTAACTCGAACGATACAAGACGATGTATCCGAAGTCGAATTTGTGAACAAGGAACTCGTTCAATGGATGTATGTGGTGCTGACCAATCAACGAGGATTGGGCGGGTTCGCAAGACAAGGGAGAGTGAACGATGAAGTTCGGCAAGCGAGCAATCGCACTTTTGGGGACTGTGGTGATGCTGGCTCCTCTGGCCGCTTGTGGTGGGTCAGGAAGCGACTCAGGTGCCTCCAGCGGCGGCAAGACCGAAGTGCTGGTCTGGGCCTGGGATTCAACACTGTCTCGTACGGTGGCGGGTTTCGAAAAGGAGAACCCCGATATCACCGTCAAGATCACTAATGCAGGAACGAACAAGGACGAATATACGGCGCTGAACAACGCCATGTCGGCGGGGAAGGGCGCCCCTGACATCGCGCAGATCGAGTACTACGCCCTGCCGGAGTACGTGATCAGGGAGAACGTTCAGAACATTTCCGATCTGGGCGCCTCGGGTTACAAGGATTTCTACACTCCAGGCACATGGAGCTCGGTCAACATCAATGGAGGCGTCTACGGGCTGCCACTCGATTCCGGCCCGATGGCCTTCTTCTACAACAAGGAGGTCTTCGACAAGGCGGGGGTCACGCAGATTCCCACCACATGGGATGAGTTCTACGAGGCAGCCAAGAAGATTCGCGCGACGGGGTCATACATCACCTCTGATTCGGGGGATGCGGGCTTCTTCGACTCGATGACATGGCAGGCCGGTGCCACCCCATTCTCCACCAGCAACGACGGCAAGGAGGTGAGCATCAATCTCACATCCGATAGCGGCGTGAAGAAATGGACGGATTTCTGGCAGAAGATGATCAATGAGGACCTCATCGACACCAAAACAGCCGGATGGACGGATGACTGGAACAAGGGTCTCAATGACGGTTCGATCGCATCCCTGCTGACCGGCGCATGGATGCCGTACAACCTCCTCTCGGGAGCACCGGACGGTTCCGGCAAGTGGAGGGTCGCCCAGATGCCCACCTGGGAGCAGGGCGGCACGGAGAACTCCGAGAACGGCGGATCGTCTCTGGCGATCATCAAGTCCGATGACGAGGCCAAGGTCAAAGCCGCATACAAGTTCCTGGAGTACGCGACGCATAACGCCGCAGGCATCAAGGAGCGCGTCGACGGCGGTGCCTTCCCGGCCGATAACGACACCCTCGCCTCCGAGGACTTCCTGAGCATGACCTCACTCAAGGATGCCGATGGCAAGGATAACGAGTACTTCGGCGGACAGGAGTTCAACAAGGAGCTGGCAAAGGCGGCGGCCAATGTCATCACCGGCTACAAGTTCCTGCCATTCGAGGTCTATGCGCGAGGCGTGTTCGCCGACGATGTCGGCGGGGCCTTCACCGATAAGTCGATCACCCTCCAGGAGGGGATCGCAGCCTGGCAGAAGAACCTCAAGAGTTATGCGGAGAGTCAGGGTTACACGGTGAAGTGAAGTAACACAGTGCAGTCAAGTAACGCGGTGAAGTGAAGCTCCACAGTGCAGTGTGAACTAGCACATGCAGTTAAGCAGCACGGTGCAGTGAAGTGAGACAGTGGAGTGAAGCAGCGCAGTGCGGTGGGACCGCAAGCTGAAGTGGGGCTTCACCGATACGCAGGGGTCATGGCGGCGGGGCCGCAGCGAATATCCTTCGCTGCGGCCCCGCCGCCCGCATATCCGGATCCGCCGTTTTCGACCAGGTCGAAAGGGGTGGCCTCAGGTCAGTCCGCGAAACTCAGCGTCGCGTGTTCCTGGCATAGATCAACGCCATCCCCTTGAACAGCAGATTCGGGTCATAGGTGTCTACCGCGTCGATGTCGTGCGCGAACACCCTGCCGAGTCCGCCGGTGGCGATGACTGTGAATTCCGATGCCAGCTCCTGCTGGAACTGCTCGATGGTGCGTTCCACACCACCGAGGAAGTTGTAATACAGGCCCGCCTGCATGGCGGAGCGTGTGCTCGATGCGAGGATGGTGTCCGGTTTGATGATCTCCACCTCCGGAAGCTGGGCGGTCTGCCCCCACAGGGCGGCGGCGCCCGATTGGATGCCCACGGTGATGAGTCCTGCGGTCAGCGCCCCCGTGGCGTCGACGTAGGCGTATGTGGTGGCGGTCCCGAAATCGATGACGAGTGCCGGGCCGCCGTATACGAAGTAGGCCCCCGCACAGCCCGCCAGGATGTCGCCGCCCACGGAGGCGGGATCATCCATGCGAATGTTGATTCCCGTTTTGATGCCGGGGCCGACGATCATCGGGTCGATGTCGAAGAACTTGATGATCGCCGATCGGAACGAGTACATGACCTTGGGCACCACGGATGTGATGATCACATCATCCACATCATCTGCCTGGTAGCCGCTCATATTCAGGAATTCCTTGATCATCAGGCCGTACTCGTCCGACGACCGGCTTGTTTTCGTGGTGATCCTGTAGCTTCCCGCGATCGTCGAGTTATCCATGAATCCCAGGACGATGTTGGTGTTTCCGATGTCAACGGCGACGAGCATGGGGATCTCCTTCGAAGGTGTGAGCAGTCCGTTGCTTGCTGGTCCGGCAAGGGGCAATGGTCATTACAGTAGCCGCATGGGCCTGTTCTCAGCATAATCGCAGGACCATCACCACAAATTCTATGTCCGTTGTTAGGATGGATTCCGGTGGTCGACCCGGATTCGGGCGGCCAATCGCAGCTTTTCTGACCGCGGCTTCGGGCATCCCAGGGTGCCGGGTGTCGCTGTCATGGGAGCCATGAACGAAGAGAGCAACAATGTCGGGAAACATTGAACCAGGAACCACTGAACCGGAAAACAAAGAACCGGAAAATATCGAAGCGGAAAGCACCGCGCCGGGCGGCACAGGACCGGGAAACAAGGATTCTGCCGGGCCGCAGCCGGAATACGACGCATCCACAAGTGAGACCACCCCGGACGCAGCCTCCGGAAGCACCGATGAGACGCTGAACGCACTGAGCAAAAAGCCGAAGGGGCGCAGAAACTGGCTGCTGGCCCTGATCGCGCTTATCGTCGTGATCGCGGTGTCCGCGGGTGCATGGGTTTTCTCATCCCTGCGTTCGACGCCGGCGTCTACTGGCACCGTGGCGAAAAGCGTCACCATCGGGTTGAAGCTGGCACCCACGAACCTCGATATCCGCAACGAGTCGGGATCGGCACTCGATCAGGTGCTTATCGGCAATGTGTATCAAGGACTTGTGGCACGTTCCTCGGAGAACAAGGTGGTACCGGCCATCGCCAAATCATGGAGCAAATCCGATGACGGCCTGACCTACACCTTCACACTCAATACCGGTATGCACTTCTCCAATGGGGATGTCCTTGATGCCAATGATGTGGTGTGGTCCATCCGGGAGTTGGTCGATAAGCAATACACCGATGCGGATGTGCTGTCGACCATGAAGTCGATCACCGCCACGGACGACAACACCGTGGTCATCACACTCAACAAGCCGTATTCGGCTCTGCTGTGGGCTCTCAGTGGCAGGGCCGGACTGGTGTTCGACAAGGACGCCAGCTACGACGCCAAAACGCAGGCGGTGGGTTCGGGTCCGTTCCTGCTCAGTTCATTCAGGCAGGGCGATTCGATCACATTGACTGCGGACGGGAAATACTGGGGCAGTGACAAAGCGAAGACCCAGGAGATCATCATCCGCTATTTCGCCGATGACAATGCCGCGGTCAATGCGTTGAAAAGCGGGGACGTGCAGGTGCTGGCGCCCATCACCGAAAATCTCGCCTCGACCTTCTCGAACAACGATGATTACGTCGTCAAAGCCGGTGACGATACCGATAAATTCGTGCTCGCATTCAACTCGAAGGGGACGTCCACATCCGACAAGCGTGTGCGTCAGGCGATCAGATACGCCATCAACAATGAGGAGCTGATCGCGGCACGCGGTGGTTCGGACGCCGCACTGGGAGGCCCCATCCCATCCCTGGATCCCGGGTATGAGGATCTCACCGATCTGTATCCGTACAATCCCACCAAGGCGAAATCGCTGCTTGCCGAAGCCGGGTATTCCACTGCGAAGCCACTCACCTTGCGTTTTGAGTATGCGAATATCTATGGGACGGAAATCGGCGATCAATTGAAATCCCAGTTGAAAGCCGTCGGCATCGATCTTCAGGTGAATGTGGTCGAGTTCTCCGCATGGCTTCAGGACGTGTACACGAATAAGGATTATGACCTCTCGCTGGTGGACCACAACGAAAGCCACGACTTCTACCAGTGGGCGGACCCGGAGTACTACTACAACTATGACAATCCCAAGGTCCAGGAGCTCTATGCGAAGGCGCTCGCGGCCACAAGTGACGAGGAGGAGGAATCCTTGCTGCGCCAGGCGGCGCGTCTCGTCAGCGAGGACGCCCCAGCCGATTGGTTGTTCAACTACAGGGTGACCACGGCCCGTGTGAAGGGGCTCAGCGGCTTCCCCGTGAATCTGAACCAATCCTTGCTGCCGCTGTGGAATGTGACGATGCGGAATCCCGCCTGAGCATAAGCAGGGCCTGATGGAGGATCGCTCCGTGGTGCAGGCGGGCGCGGCATAATGGTGAGTGTTTCGCCCGGACACGGGCTTCGAAGGGGCGACTAAGGAGATATGCATGCTTGCTGTGGTCAGGCGTCTGCTGCTGTTCGTGGCGGCCTTGTTCGGCATGTCGCTGCTGGTATTCGCTGCCTTGCGCATACTCCCCGGTGATGTGGCCTCAGTGATGGCCGGCGTCAACGCGACGCCGCAGCGGGTCGAGGCGCTCCGGGAGCAGTTGGGTTTGAACCGTTCCATCGCGGAGCAGTACGGCAGTTGGCTGGGAGGTGTGCTGCGAGGCGATTTCGGCACCTCACTGCTCACCGGACGCTCGATCAGCGCGCAGATCGGTGTGAGATCCCAGGTCACCTTTCCCCTGATCGCACTCGGTATGCTGATCGCCTTGCTGATCGGCATACCGGCGGGTTGCGCAGGCGCATTGGCCACGAGCAGACCCGCGCGCCAGAGCTTCCGTGCGATTTCCATCATCGGAGGATCCATACCCGCGCTTTGGGGCGGCCTGTTGCTGATCCTGCTTTTCGGCAGGGGAGTGGGGCTTATCGGCATACTGCCCTCGCAGGGTTTTCCGCAGCAGGGATGGCAGAATCCCCTCCAAGCGGTGATGTCCCTGCTGTTGCCGGCGATGACGGTCGGCATCATCGTCGCCGCAGGCATCATGCGATACACCCGCTCGGCGCTGAACGAGGTGATGGGCTCCTCCTTCATCGATATGGGGATGGCATGCGGCATGACCAGACGTCAGGCCACATTGCGCATCGGACTGCGGATTATCGCACCCCAGCTGGTATCCGTGATCGGCCTGACCCTTGCGGAGATGATCACCGGGGTCGTCGTGGTCGAGAATCTTTTCGCGCTGCAGGGACTCGGTTCGATGCTGATCACCGATGTGGGCAATCGTGATCTGCTCACGGTGCAAAGCGAACTGTTCCTGCTCTCGGCATTTTTCCTCACCATAGGTCTGGTGGTCGATATGCTGCATCAGCTCATTGATCCGCGCCTGAGGGCCGTGAAGGGGGGAATACAGCAATGAACAGACGTCGAAGCGCCATCGTGCTCACATCGATATGGAGTACGGCGACGGGACGGTTCTCACTGATCGTGATGTCCTGCTGGCTGTTGGTCGCCCTGCTGTCGCTGGTATGGACCCCATACTCGCTGTGGGCCACAGACGGTTTTCATGTGTGGCAGTCGCCCTCATGGTCGCACCCGCTTGGCACCGACGGTAGCGGGGCGGATGTGCTGAGCTGGCTGATGGCGGGATCGGCCACCAATCTTCTGATCGTGCTGCTTGCG
Organism: Bifidobacterium psychraerophilum; assembly: GCF_000741705.1. Lineage (GTDB taxonomy): Bacteria > Actinomycetota > Actinomycetes > Actinomycetales > Bifidobacteriaceae > Bombiscardovia > Bombiscardovia psychraerophila. The sequence goes on from NZ_JGZI01000009.1 coordinate 500,721, forward strand.
GTAATCCTCACCGCCATATGTGGCCTGCTGCTGGTCGCGGCTATGCTCTCATCCCATCTGGGACTTTCACAGCTCGCCGTTGTGGTCATAGATGCCTTGATCTCCTTGCCCACGGTGCTGGTGGCGCTGATTCTCGCCGTTCCTTTCGGACCGAGCATCATGGTGATTGTGGTGGCCTGCTCCTTCGGCTACTCCCTGAACCTGGCACGCATCGTGCGCCCACAGGCCATGCTGGTGGCCCGATCGGCCTATGTGGAATCGGCTCTGTCGAACGGAGCCAGCGCAGGCAGGGTGTTGATGACCCATATCGTGCCTAATATCCTGCCGCTGCTGTTGGTGCAGCTCTCCATGTGCGCAGGTACGGTCATTCTGGCCGAATCCGGATTGACGTATCTCGGTATAGGGGTGCCCAGTTCGGTCGCTTCGTGGGGGCATTCCCTCGCCACCTCGGTGAAGTTCATCAATGTCTATCCTCTCGCCGTGATATGGCCGGGATTGGTGGTCACCGTCGTCGTGGTCGCACTCAATCTCTTCGGTGATGCCCTGCGTGATGCCGTCGATCCCTTGGAGAACCCACGGTTGCGTAATCCATCCCCTGCTCCGAGCGAAAAGACACAGGAGGCCGCTGATGTCCGTGAATCTTGAGGATCTGAGGATCTCCATCGCAGGGCGGAGCATTGTGAAAGGCATCTCGATGAGAGTCGGGGACGGTGAGCGCGTAGGTCTGATCGGTGCTTCGGGTTCAGGCAAATCCATGATTGCCAAAGCCTGCCTTGGCCTGCTGCCGTCGGTTGCGGATGTCCGGGGGTCGATTCGCATCGGGCAACAGGAGATCGTGGGCGCTGATGAGCGCAAACTAGCGGGTATCCGGGGGAGTGCGACGGGACTGGTGGTGCAGAACCCAGCCGCCGCGCTCAATCCCGTCAAACGCGTTTTCGATCAGGTGGCGCTGCCCTTGACGTTGCATTACCAACTGGATCGTGAGCAGATCAGAACGCGTGTGATCGATATGCTGCGCCGTGTCGGTCTCACGGAGACGATCGCCGATAAATTCCCCCACCAGCTTTCCGGCGGGCAGCAGCAGCGTGTGGCGATAGCCACGGCTCTCGTTACCTCGCCGAAGTTCATCATCGCCGATGAGCCCACCACATCATTGGATTCGATTACCCAGCAGCAGATCGTCGATGTTCTGGTGTCCCTGGTGGATGATTCGGGGGCTTCGATGCTGTTCATCACCCATGACTTCTCGGTGCTCTCCCGCGCCACCACCCGCTGTGCGGTGTTGGACGAGGGCGTGCTGGTGGAGGAGGGTTCCACACATGATCTGCTCAGGGAGCCCAAGCATCCGGTCACGCGGATTCTGGTCAACGCCGCAACCGAGCTGACCTTCCAGAGGAACGCCGTGGGGCAGGGGATCACTGATGGGCAAGGTGTTCACGGCAGGAATGATGAAGGGGCGGCGCGATGACCGATTACGATTCCGCTGCAAACGCGACCTCGGAACAGGGCGCCGTGATTCTTGAGGCAGAGCACCTGGTCAAACGCTACGATTCGAATTGGCGGATGCCTGCGACCTTGCAGGGACGACGACGCTTCTTCCGCCCGGATTCCTCTGGCGGATCGGCGGGCGCGCCGGGAAGGCCGGCGCCTCCGGCCCTCAACGACGTCTCGGTGCGTGTGCATGAAGGAGAGTGCCTGGCGATCATCGGAGCGTCCGGATCCGGGAAAACGACATTGACCCGCATATTGCTGGGACTCAGAAGCGCCGACTCCGGCGTCGTCCGATACAGGGGCGAGGATATCTCAACGGCTCCCGATGCGTTGAGGCGGATTCGCGAGGATTCCGCGATTGTGTTCCAGGACCCCTTCTCCTCCCTTGATCCGCGATGGACCGTCGGACGCTCGGTCGGGGAGGCGCTCGCCTTACGCAGGGACGCCCCATCGCGTTCGCAGACGGAGCAGCGTTCACGAGCCGCGATGAGACGCGTGGGCCTTGATGATGGGGCCCTGTTCGACCGTTATCCGATGGATCTTTCCGGTGGCCAGGCGCAGCGGGTGGCGATCGCGCGCGCACTGGTGGCTGCGCCTCGCGTGCTGCTGGCGGACGAGGCGATGAGCGCGATCGACATGAGCGCCCGCGTGCAGATACTGCACACCTTGGAGGCGATACGCGATGCCGATCCGGCAAGGCCGATGACGATGCTTCTGGTGTCCCACGATTTGGGGGTGGTCCAGCATATCGCCGATTCGATTGTGGTGCTGCGCGATGGTGAGGTGGTCGAATACGGCAAGGCCGAAGCGATGCTGAGCAATCCCCGGCAGGAGTATACGAAGCAGCTCATCGCCGCCGCCACATTGCGGTAGTCCGTACCTCCCGCCGGATGCCTGCCTATGCGCAGGATCGCCCTGTTGCTACAACACTCCCTGTGCGATCATCGCGTTGCCGACCTTGAGGAAGCCCGCGATATTCGCCCCGCGCATCAGATCATTGGTGGCGCCATAGGAATCAGCGGCTTTGGCGCAGGTGTGGAAGATATCGACCATGATGGCATGCAGACGGCGGTCAACGTCTTCGAAGCTCCACGATAGGCGCTGCGAATTCTGGCTCATCTCCAAGCCTGAAACGGCGACTCCGCCGGCGTTCGCGGCCTTCCCCGGTCCGTAGATCACGCCCGCCTGCTGCAGGGTCTCGATGGCCTGCGGTGTTGTGGGCATGTTCGCGCCCTCGCATACCACGGTGCAGCCGTTGGCGACCAGGGTTTTCGCGCCCTCGATGTCGAGCTCGTTCTGTGTGGCGCAGGGGAGTGCCACATCGCATGGCACGGACCACACACCTTCACAGCCCTCATGGTATTCGGCCGAAGGCACGAGTTGCGCGTATTCCTTGATGCGGCCTCGACGCTTCAGTTTGATGTCCTTGACCACTTCGACCTGGATGCCTTCAGGATCGTGGATGTAGCCGCTCGAATCCGAGACCGTAAGCACTGTGGCCCCAAGTTGTTGGGCTTTCTCGGCCGCGAAGATGGCGACATTTCCTGAGCCTGAGATGACGACGGTCTTATCGGCCAGCGAATCCCCGCGTATGGAGCTCATGGCTTCATCGGTGAAATAGCACAGACCGTAACCCGTGGCTTCGTTGCGTGCCAGCGAACCTCCGAATTCCAAGGCCTTGCCTGTCAGGGTGCCGGTGAATTCATCGCGGATGCGCTTGTATTGGCCGAAGAGATATCCGATTTCTCTCCCGCCGACGCCGATGTCTCCTGCGGGAACATCGGTGAACTGCCCGATATGGCGCTGCAGCTCGGTCATGAAGGCCTGGCAGAAACGCATCACTTCAGCGTCGCTGCGCCCTTTGGGATTGAAATCGGAGCCGCCCTTGCCTCCGCCCATCGGCAGTCCGGTCAGCGCGTTCTTCATGATCTGTTCGAAGCCCAGGAACTTCACGATGGACTGATTGACCGAAGGATGGAAGCGAAGCCCGCCCTTATATGGCCCGAGTGCCGAATTGAACTGGACGCGGTACCCGCGATTGACCTGTGTGCGACCCTGGTCGTCGGTCCATGCGACGCGGAACTGCACGAGACGTTCCGGCTCCACCAGCCGTTCAAGAACTCCTGCCGATTCGAATTCAGGATGTTGCCGGATCACGGGCTCCAGCGATTCGAGCACCTCGCGGACCGCCTGCAGGAATTCCTTCTGCTCGCCGTCCCGGTGTGTCACTTGTTCGTACACGCGTTGCGTATAGGCATCGTTGAACATATTCCTCCCCAAAGGATCTGAAACAAAACGCTGCAATCCTATGCCATCGGCAACACGAAGGCGAGGGAATGATGGAATATTCCGAAGTCTGATATGGCGGGCTCCGTGACGTATGCGTGGCTGTCGCGGGATCGTCAGGCTTCCATGCCCTCGGACATGTGCTATGGTGTTGCACATGTCGTTTATCTCATGTTGTTGTCGCTAACCACAGCCTGCAAGGCTCGCGGTTGACGACGCATAATTTGAGATAGGACTTGGGAGATTGTGGCGCAGTGGCCATATCTCAGTGCAGGATTCCACAGGAACATTCGGAATCATGAACCGTACGAATATGACGATGGATTCGATGCTGCACGGATGATGGCACACGGGCATCATGGCACCGGGCGGCCGGCGGCACCGGACCCCTCACTACATCCCAGGATTCGAATTTCAAGCATCATCCGCAGCTCTCGCAAGGCGCTTACCCGAAGACTTAGCAAAGCACCGAATAAAGCGAGGAATCATGAACATCTCCAAGAATGTAGCGGAACTGATAGGTAACACCCCACTGGTCGAACTTCACAGTGTCACCGATGACGTAGAGGCCAGGGTCGTCGTGAAGGTCGAATATTTCAATCCCGGGGGATCCTCCAAGGACCGAATCGCCGAGCGCATCATCGATGCGGCCGAGCGCAGCGGGCAGCTTCAGCCCGGCGGCACCATCGTCGAACCGACGAGCGGCAATACGGGCGTGGGGCTTGCCCTGGTCGCCCAGCAGCGTGGATACCGCACGATCTTCGTCGTTCCCGACAAGGTCTCTGAGGACAAGCGTGCGGTGCTTCGGGCATACGGCGCCGAAGTCATCGTGACCCCAACCGATGCCGGCCCGGATGATCCACGCTCGTACTATGCGGTTTCGGACCGTCTTGCCCGTGAGATCCCGGGTGCTTTCAAACCGAACCAGTATTCGAATCCCAACGGACCGGAAAGCCACTACCACACCACGGGGCCGGAAATCTGGCGGGATACGGATCGGCGTCTCACACATTTCGTGGCAGGCATCGGCACCGGTGGAACGATAACCGGGACAGGGCGATTCCTCAAGGAGGCCTCGCAGGGCGCCGTCCAGATCATCGGCGCGGACCCCGAAGGTTCCATCTATTCCAATCCCGATGACGTGCATCAGTATCTGATCGAGGGCGTAGGTGAGGATTTCTACCCCCAGGCCTTCGATCCCTCCATCCCGGACGAGATCGTGCAGGTCAGTGATGCCGAGGCTTTCGACATGACGCGTCGGATGGCCCGTGAGGAGGGATTGCTGGTCGGCGGGTCATCCGGCATGGCCGTTGTCGCCGCCCTCAAATCCGCCCGAATGCATGGCCTCGGTAAGGATTCCCTGATGGTGGTGCTGCTTCCCGATTCGGGACGAGGGTACCTGTCGAAGATCTTCTCCGACGAGTGGATGGGTGAGAACGGTTTCTCCGATGTGCTGAGCCGTGGCACCCAGCGGCCCGTGGTGTCAGGGCAGGCGCAGTGAGCATCCGCACAGCCGATACACGAATATACGAGTTTGCGTAACGATGGATTCCCTCCCTCGCGGGCCCGGAATCGCATCACATCCAACAAGGACCAACAAGCGGCGATGATCGCGCAGATCATGACCGAACGATCAACATATAAGGAATGACAATGGCTAACACTGATTTGAGCACGGCGGATATCGCGACACGGGCAATCCACGCAGGGCAGGAGCCGGATCCCACGACAGGGGCCGTGGTGCCTCCCATTTACATGTCCTCGACCTTCAAGCAGGACGGTGTTGGAGGGCTGCGCGGAGGATACGAATACAGTCGTTCGACCAACCCGACCCGTGACGCCTTCGATGAGCAGCTGGCGGGTGTCGAAGGAGCGAAACATTCGATCTCCTTCTCCTCCGGCCTCGCGGCGATCGATGTCCTGCTCAGGTCCTTCCTCAAGCCAGGGGACAATATCCTGCTCGGCAATGATGTGTATGGAGGCACCTACAGGCTCCTCAGCAAGGTATTCGGTCCTTGGGGCATAGGCCTTGATGTGGTCGATGTCACGGATGTCCAAGCGGTCACGGAGCGTCTGTCAGCCAAGGAGTATGCGGTCGTATGGGTGGAGACCCCATCCAACCCCCTGCTGCGGATCACCGATATCGAGGCCGTGGTGAGCGTCGCGCACCAGCATGGAGCCAAAGTGGTGGTGGATAACACCTTCGCATCACCCGCCCTGCAGCACCCCTTGGAGGATGGCGCGGATGTGGTCGTGTATTCCACGACCAAATACATCGGCGGGCATTCGGATATCGTCGGCGGAGCCGTACTGCTGGATGACGATGATCTCTACGAGCAGGTCGCCTTCCTGCAGAACGCCGCCGGAGCCGTGCCCTCACCATTCGATTCATGGTTGGCGATTCGCGGGTTGAAGACCCTGGACCTTCGGGTTAAGCGCCATAGCGCCAACGCTCTGGCCCTGGCGGAGCACCTTGAGCAGCGCCCCGAGATCGAGCGCGTGTGGTACCCGGGGCTTGAATCACACCCGGGACATGCCATCGCCAAGCGTCAGATGCATGGCGGATTCGGCGGAGTGGTTTCGGTGCAACTCGCTGGCGGCATGGATGCGGCCAAGCGTTTCGTGGCGGGCACGCGGATTTTCACCTTGGCGGAGTCCCTCGGCGGTGTGGAATCACTGATCGAGCATCCCGCAGCCATGACGCATGCATCGGTTTCCGGTACTGCGTTGCAGGTTCCCGATAACCTGGTTCGCCTCTCGGTCGGCGTCGAAGGCAAGGACGACCTCATCGCAGACGTCGATCAGGTCTTGGATTCCTTGCGTGGCTGATACCACACCCCGGCAGACGGGGAAGGCCTCAAGCGCCTTCCCCGTCTGCCGTCGCTGCACGCGAAAAGTCGTGGAGCCTCATACACTGAACACATGACCCCGATAGACCAAGCGCTTGATGCCCTGCACACCTATTTTGGATATGATTCCTTCCGCTTGGGCCAGGATCGCGTGGTTGATGCGATTCTGACGGGGCATGACTCCCTGGCGGTCATGCCGACGGGCGCGGGGAAATCCATTTGCTACCAGGTGCCGGCAACGGTTTTGCCGGGTGTGACCATCGTCATCTCGCCACTGGTATCGCTGATGCGCGACCAGGTGGATGCCTTGGAGGATGCCGGCATCGCCGCCGCCTTCGTCAATTCGACGCAGAACACCGAAGAGCAGCGTGCGGTCATCTCCCAGGCCGCCCAAGGCAGTCTGCGCTTGCTGTACGTTGCGCCGGAACGCCTCTCAGCACCCTCCTTCCGGGGTCTGTGCGAACATCTGCAGATTTCGATGATCGCCGTGGATGAGGCGCATTGCGTCTCCCAATGGGGCCAGGATTTCAGGCCGTCATATCTTGATATCGGCGGGTTCATCGAAGGCTTCGTCAGACGTCCGGTCGTCGCGGCGTTCACCGCGACCGCCACCGAGCAGGTGCGCGCGGACATCGTGCGGATGCTCAACCTGCACGCCCCTGTGATGACGGTGACCGGTTTCGACCGGCCGAATCTGTTCCTTGATGTCATCCGCCTGGGCACCAAGGAAAAATCCGAGTGGATATCCCGGTATATCCATGAGCATGCCGATGATTCGGGCATCATCTACTGCGCCACCCGCAAGGAGACCGATGCGGTAGCTCAGGAATTGCGCCGGGGAGGGGTGTCCGCGGTCGCCTATCATGCCGGGTTGCAGCCCGATGATCGCGCCAAGGCGCAACGGGCCTTCGTCAACGATGAGGTCCAGGTGGTCGTCGCCACCAATGCCTTCGGCATGGGAATAGACAAGTCCAATGTCCGTTTCGTCATCCACCACAATATGCCCGAGAGCATCGAAGCCTACTATCAGGAGGCGGGCCGTGCCGGTCGCGATGGCGAGCCCGCACGGTGCACGCTGCTGTGGAACGAATCGGATATCGTCACGCGCAGGCGGCTGCTGGATATGGGCAATGCCAATGACCGCCTCAGCGCGGAGGAAAGCGAATTCGTGCGCTCGCATCGACGCAGGCTGCTGGGTGCGATGATCGGTTATTGCCGCACGGCGGATTGCCTGCATCAATACATCCTGCGCTATTTCGGACAACAGGGCGGCGATGCCTCCGTCAATGGTGCGGGTCGCGCCGGTGTAGATGGCACTGGTGCCGATGGTGCCGCCGGTGTTCCGGTCGAAGCTTCACAGTCCGTGGCGGCCGGCAACACCACGTCGGGCTGCAACAACTGCTCGAACTGCCTGGGGACCGTGAAATCCGTTGATGTGACGGATATCGCGAGGATGGTGAGCCGATGCGTGCATGACCTCGGGCAGAGCTTCGGTGCGGGGATGCTGGTCAGGGTGCTGCGCGGCTCGCAATCGCAGGATGTGCTCAGACGCGGCTTGGACCGTTGCGCGAGCTTCGGCAAGCTGCGCGACACCAACGAAGCCGTGATCCGTGACGTGATCAACCAGATGAGCGCCGATGACTATCTGCTGATCACCGAGGGGCGTCTGCCCTTGGTGAAGTTCGGAGCGCTTGCCGCGCAGACCGTGAAGCCCGATTTCAGCTATGCCATAACTAGTGTGATTCGCAAAGGTGATGTTCCCGGCCTCGCTGCCTCCTCCGCCGGTGATGGCCGGAGCCGCCGATCCCGGACAAACGCCATCCCCTCCACGGGAGGCGGAAGCGCGAACGAATCCTTGGATCCGGCTGATGAGGCGATGTTCCAGCATCTGAGGGAGCTGCGTACCCAGATTGCCCGTGAGATAGGCAAACCGCCATACATAGTCTTCTCGGACAAGACCCTGCGCGATATGGCGCAACGCCGACCATCCGACGAGTCTTCCATGCTTGACGTCAACGGCGTGGGCGAACACAAACTGGAGCTGTACGGCCAGCGTTTCATCGAGGCCATAACCACGATGGAGTAAGGCGTCCCAGGGGTTTTCACAGATGGATCCGCATCGCGCCGCGGTTCAAGGCTGACGATGACCGTCGCCCCCTGGGGTGAGGATGGTTGGTGTAAGCGCAACGGGAGCTTGTGTGCAGGCTGAGAGGAAGTCAACAGACTTCGACCGTGAACTTGATGCGGGTAATGCCGCCGTAAGGACAGATTTCATGACAATAACCATTGCCATCACAACCGTGTAGCGGTTTGGCGGCGAAGCGTGCGCTTGCCACGGCATGCCGCCTGATTCGTAACCGCTCATCAATCCGCATCAGGATCAACCATCAATCACCGCGGGCGCCCGCATGGGCTGAGATCGGGGAAACCCGAGCACCGTTAGAACCTGCCCGGGTAATTCCGGCAAGGGAAGGAACATCATGTCAGAGCCGTCTTCATCAGCATCGGCAGCATCAGGCAAGGCATCCACCACATCCGTGGACGACAACGCGAAACAGCATCGAGTGGATGACGCATCCCGATCCAGCAAGCAACGGGACCGATCGCATATCAGGACAACGCATTCGGTGGCATTCTCGAATGATTCCGGCACATACGGGCTTGAGATCCCCAGCACCAGCATTTCACTGAGCGACACGGTAACCCCCGCGTTCCTGCCGGGCGAGGCATCAAGCACCACGCCGAACGCACCATTCGAGGATTACAACACCGAAGGCCCTGAGCATGATGTGTTGAAAGGGCTGCCCGCATTGCGTGCGGAGTGGATCACTGACCGGAAGGACACCGTCTCGTACCAGGGCCGGCGCAGGGATCTCGAGGATGACGGGAAAGCCGCCGTGCGGCGTGGCGAGGCTTCCAAGGAATGGCAGGGGGAGCGCCGTGATCCGAGGAGAGGCAAGGAGCATCCGGTTACCCAGATGTGGTACGCCCGGCAGGGCGTCATCACGCCGGAGATGAAGTTCGTCGCCGAGCGTGAGCACTGTGACGTTGAGCTGGTCCGTACGGAACTGGCTGCCGGGCGTGCGGTGATGCCACTCAATATCAACCATCCCGAAGCCGAGCCGATGATCATCGGTGAGAAGTTCCTGGTGAAGATCAACGCCAACATGGGCAATTCCGCGGTGACATCGTCCATCGACGAAGAGGTCGAGAAGCTCACCTGGGCATGCAAATGGGGTGCAGACACGGTGATGGATCTGTCAACCGGCAACGACATCCACACCACGAGAGAATGGATTCTGCGCAATTCGCCCGTACCGATCGGCACGGTGCCGATCTATCAGGCCTTGGAAAAGGTCGATGAGGATGCGACCAGACTCACATGGGAGCTGTTCAGGGATACGGTGATCGAACAGTGCGAGCAGGGTGTGGATTACATGACCATCCATGCCGGGGTGCTGTTGCGCTATGTGCCGCTGACGGCCAACAGGGTGACCGGAATCGTGTCCCGTGGAGGCTCGATCATGGCGCAATGGTGCCTGGCGCACCATCAGGAAAGCTTCATCTACACGCATTTCGAGGAACTGTGCGAGATCTTCAAGCAGTATGACGTGTGCTTTTCACTGGGGGACGGTTTGCGTCCGGGCAGCCTGGCGGATGCGAATGACCAGGCGCAATTCGCGGAACTCATGACCTTGGCCGAACTCACACAGAAGGCCTGGAATCATGACGTGCAGGTCATGATCGAAGGACCTGGGCATATCCCCTTCGATACGGTTCGTATGAATATCGAAATCGAGAAAGCGCTATGCAAGGGCGCTCCCTTCTACACCTTGGGGCCCCTGACCACGGATTGCGCACCGGGATACGATCACATCACCTCGGCGATCGGGGCGACGGAAATCGCGCGATACGGCACCGCGATGCTGTGCTACGTCACGCCGAAGGAACACCTTGGACTGCCGAATAAGGATGACGTCAAAACCGGTGTGATCACCTACAAGATAGCCGCCCATGCCGCTGATATCGCGAAACACCACCAAGGTGCACAGGACCGTGATCTGGCGATATCGAAGGCCCGCTTCGAATTCCGATGGATGGACCAGTTCAACCTGTCCTACGATCCGGACACGGCCATCGCTTTCCATGACGATACCTTGCCCGCTGAACCGGCGAAAATGGCGCATTTCTGCTCGATGTGCGGCCCGAAGTTCTGTTCGATGGCCATCTCCCAGAACATCCGCAGTGAATACGGTGATGCCGAGCAGCAGGAGGAATTCATCCGCAACGGCATGGAGGATATGAGCCGCGCGTTCCATAAAACCGGAGATCAGCTGTATGTGCCGCAGCACTGAAGGCCAGACCATCTGAGAAGCCAAGATATACGTATAGTATGATATTGCACATCATGTTCATTGCGTACCCTCTTCGTCACTGCCTGTCGCAGGGGAGGGGTGCTGTTTCACAGAGATGGTGGTGCTCTCATGGCTTGGTTGCGTGGATGCTTGTCTTCTATGGGTGTGGTCGTGCGGAGTTTTCTCCCTGACGCTCATGCGCTTCATTCCGGTCGGGATTGCTGTGCCGGGGATGGCTCCCGCATGGGGCCGTCCCCGTCGCTGGTGCGGGTCCGGGTGCCCGGGGCGGCGGGGGAGTATGACCGGCGTATGTCGAAGAGGGGATTGCAGGCCCTCGTCGCATTCGGTCTGGTCCTGTTCCTGCTGGTGGCGGAGATGGTGGTGCCGGTGGAACGGGCCTCTGCCGCTCCTGTTGATCTTGGGCCTGACGGGTATTTCAGCACGCTGGGTGCGGGTGCGCTTCCGGTGGCTTCGGGTAATTGGGCTTCGACGCGTCGGATCGTGTTCGGCAAGCAGGGGAGTACGGGCACCTATGGTGGTGCAACGGTGTCTGGCGGGTACAAGACTCTGGCTAAGGGCGCGGTGGCGAGCGTACCGGATGCTGATTATGGCCCAAATCTGGCATATACGAGGTCTGCCACGACGTCGGTTGCGGCGAATGAGACCCTGTTGTGGGCCGATGATGTGGTGACCGCGGGGTTTCGGTTTGATACGAATGCCACGTATCGTAATTCCTTTGACAGTGCGACGGGCTCGTATCGCTCGAATCTGGCGACGGTGTCGGATGCGGTGGGTGCTGCGAATTATTCCTCCTTCGAGCAGTCCTTGATGCGTGCCGCTGCGGTGGAGGGTGTGTGCACCGCCGCTCAGCCGGTGGGCTGTGGTTCCGGGAGTTATACGCAGCAGTCCGATTCGGTGAACTCGTATCAGGTGTTCCCCTTGTCGATCGGTGATGTGAACAAGTACTTCAACCACACTTCCGGTTCAGCAACAAACGCTAATCTTGCCTGTCCTTCGAATACTTGTGCCAATGGTGCTGTTGGCTCTTGGCTGCGTTCTGCTCAATGGGGCTACGCGAGCGGTGCGTTCAGTGTGTGGTTCGACGGTCACCCGTCCAATTACGATACGGGCCTCACCGGTCTGGGTTTGCGTCCTGCTGTTCGTTTGAATCTTGATGGCTTGGTGTTGTCGGCTCTCAACAGTGATCAGGGTCAGGGTGCGTCGGGTGATTTGCGGTTGACCTTCGTGGATCCCGGTAAGCAGTTGCATACGTGGTCTGCTTCGGTGTCGGGTGCTGCGGGATCGCGGGCCTTGAGTCTGTCGGGCGCTTCGGATTTGGGCTCGGATATGGGTTGGAAGGTCGTGGATCCTGACACTGATGTGGTGTTGGGTTCGGGCAGGACGAGCGCGGGCGGCAATATGGCGTTACCCGAGGCGTTGATGCCGGATGTGTCGAAGGATTATGACCTGTACGTGTGGGGTCAGCAGGACGGCAGCGCGACCACGGGGTTGACGAATAGGGCCACCGAGCCGGTGAAGACCACGATCAAAGGTTGGAAGGTGAAGACCCCTCCCTCCTACGGCATCGACGTGACGGGTACCACATCGGGTGGGTTGAAGGCGTACAAAATCGGTGATTACACGGATACGGTGTTCGATCATACGGGTGCGCTCGGGTCGGTGAAATTGACGACCCCTGCCGCGGTGGTGTCCGCGCTTCTGGCTGCTGCTGGTGTGGCGGGTGGTGTGGGTGTGGATGCGGGTAATCCCATCGGCTGGGTGGGGTCGCGTTGGTTGGGGTATCCGACCAGTCCGTTGAGTGACGATGTGACTTCGGCGTTCAGTCCGTATGCGGGCAGTCTGCAGTTGTTCGCGCGCGCGTTGGCCGGTGACACCGCGTCCCTGGGGCCGGTGGCGGGCAGCCTGCCCGCCGGCACGTTCTCTTCCCTGTCGACTGTGGTGTTGCCGGTGTCTGGTCCGGGCTTGTATTTGGTGGTGGATGATAGTCAGGCGTCTGGTGGTTCCCTGCCGATCATCGTGGGCACCAGGGTCTTCAACCCGGATCTCGGGGATGATGGGGGTCTCGTGGATTTCGCCGACGCGGGCGTCAAAGGCAAGCCCAGGTTGGGTCGGGCTTCGTTGAAGACGAGCGTGTTGGATGTGTCGAAGCGTGTGCTCAATGATGCGGGTATGGATGGTTTCGACCTGGGTGGTCAGGTCGAGTATGAGATCGCGCTTCGAGTGCCTGACCTGTCGTCCTTCTCGGGTGTGCCGTACTCCTCTTACGTGTTCGCTTTGTCCGATGTGGCCGATGCGGGGTTGACCCTGCCTGCCGTGTCCGCGGTGCGGGTGTTGATGGATGTGCCTTCCCCGGATACGGATGTGACTGGCACACCGGGCTTGTCGGTCGGGGTGTCTGGTCAGACGGTGTCGGTGGATGGGTTGAAGGTCCTGTTCGCCGAGGATGTGTCCGGTCGTGTGGCGAATAAGGCCTCGGTTCCCGTGGGCTCCCTGATCCGCATCCGTTACAGTGCGGTGTTGAACACGGGCGCGTCCCTGTCCGCTCCGGGTGGTGGGGGTTTGCATCCGAATGTGAACACGGCGACCCTGACCCGCTCACGGGTAGCAGGGGTCTCATCGGGTTGGGATGACGCGGGCCCGGGCGTGGAGTCCAGGAGCGCCGTGGCGCATGCGTATGTGTTCGGGTTGGACCTGGTGAAGGTCGACAAGGACGACACCACCAGGGTATTGGGTGGCGCGGGTTTCGAGGTGAGCCGCGACGGGCAGCCGCTCGGCTTCGTGCAGCTGGCTCCGGGCGTGTACCGCTTGGCGGTGCCCGGTGACGCGGGTGCGCTCAGTGAGGTCTTCTCCCACACGGACGGCACGCTGTCGTTGCAGGGTGTGGAGGCTCGTGCGCTCTCCCTGAGGGAGAGTACGGCCCCGTCGGGGTATTTCAAGGTGCCGGCCTTCACCGTCGAGGTGCTCCCGGTGTGGAACACCGACGCCAGTGAGGTGACCTTGGCCTCATACCGTACCCATGGCACCAGCCTGGCCTTCGTGTCCCAGGATGGGCGCGCGGTCATGGTGGCCGACCCGGCCCACTCCCTGGCGAACCTGCCCTACACCGGGGGTGTCGGCATCCTCATCCTGCTGGTGCTTGCCATACTGTTTCTGGTGTTCGCGGTACGCCCGTACTATTTGTCCCACCGAGCCGAGGGCAAGGCCAACATCCTCGGCTGAGCCACAAAGCGCCGGGGAGTGCGCACCATGCTGCATGTAGAGCACCATTATCGGGGTGCCATGCAGCATGGTGCGCACTTCCATATCCAGACGGCCCTTCGCGTCTGAAGGCATGCACGGTGGTATGTGAAGCACCCTGATCGTCCCGGCTGGGCTGTCATATCCCACGGTTTCAATCTGCTCGGTGGACTTCGTGCCATTCAGCAGCGCGCGGATAGTGGGTGATTATGCCCGCATGGGCTTAGCATGAAAGACGGAAGCGAGTGCGCTATCACACCCGATGAAATGAAACATTGTAGGAAGGGAATGATCATTATGGCGAAACCGATTGTTGAAAGCTTCGAACTGGACCACACGAAGGTCAAAGCTCCATATGTGCGTCTGATCGATGTCGAGCAGGGACCAAGCGGCGACCGAATCTCCAATTACGATCTGCGTCTGGTGCAGCCCAATGAGAACGCCATTCCTACGGGCGGTCTGCATACCATCGAGCATATGATCGCGGTTCTTCTGCGCGAGCGCATTCCCGGTTATATCGACTGCTCACCATTCGGGTGCCGCACGGGATTCCATCTGCTGGCATGGGGCGAGCATGACACCGCCGACATCGCCAAGGCATTGAAGGAATCCCTGGACTTCATCGCGAATGAATCAACGTGGGATGATGTGCCCGGAACCGAAATCACCAGCTGCGGCAACTATCGCGATCACAGCCTGTTCTCCGCCAAGCAGTGGAGCAAGGACATACTTGCAGAGGGCATCAGCTCCGACGCATTCGAGCGCAAGGTCGTCTGAATCGGGATTGCCCGAAGCGGCAGCGTCACAAGCGGCATACGCTGAACCGGCTATACCTCGAAGGGGCATCCCGGATAGTGTGCTGCGGGCTGGTCCTGCCTGCAATCCGCATCCCGATCCCGGAAGGTTGGTGGACGCCTGCACCATGCAGCGGCCACCAACGTTTTGCCCAGTTTGTGTACAGCGCTGTGAGTGATATTGTTCGTGGGCACGTTTATTGTTGCACGGTCGGCAGGGGGCCATCCACAATCGGATATGCGGCTTGCCCCGTTCTTCACGGAACGGTGTCCCAGCAACAAGAGCAGGCTGCCAGAAAGGTGAATACGTGATTGAACCATCAGTGAACCCAGCGGAGACCGCAGAGCCCTCCCAGGCATATGTGCCGAACACTTTCACCGTTCCCGCCTTGCGGACTCCGTCCCTGGTGCAGCATTCAAGCGCCGGTGCCGCCGCTGATGAACCCTCGAAGGGTCAACGCCGTTTCAGGCATGCCGACAACAAGGATATCGATGCGATCCAGGCGATCTTCGCCAGGGCGCGACATCTGATGGCGCAGAATGGCAACCCGAGTCAGTGGGGATCCCTGTATCCCCTGAAGGAAACGGTTCAGGAGGATCTGCGTCTGCACCGGACCATGCTTCTTGTGGATCATGAAGGCGATCAGGGCCAGGAGCGCATCCTTGCGGTGTTCTCCGTATGCGAAGGTGAGGATCCGACCTATCAGACCATTACCGATGGGCAATGGCTGAATGATGAACCCTATGTGGCGCTGCACCGTGTGGCGTCGGCAGGCATCGTGCCGGGAGTGTCCCATGAATGCCTGAATTGGGTGATTGAGAACCACCGCAATGTCCGCGGTGACACCCACGAGCGCAACAAGGCGATGCAGCACGTATTCGAATCCGCGGGATTCAAACGCTGCGGCATCGTTCATCTGATCAACCACCGTGTTGGCGAAGCCGAAAGAATCGCCTACCACCACGCGCGATAAAGGGGCAACCTCGCCCTCTGCACGGCATTGGGTGAGTATTGCTTGAAGAAACGCTTGTGGGCTAACACAAATAGGTCATTTCGGGTTCACAATGGGGGTTATGACATTGAATGCTGCACCCCGCCTGGAATTTTCGTCGGAACTCGGAGAATCGAATTACAAACGCGCATGCCGCGAATACCCGGGTCAGGTACTGGTCGATCTGGCTGTGATGAAACGCAACATGGAGCATCTGGTCGATGTGTGCGGCGGCGCGCATTCCGGGACAGCCGTTATGGGAGTGGTGAAGGCGGATGCTTATGGGCATGGCCTGATTCCTTCGGCATTGGCCGCGCTCGCAGGGGGAGCGACCTGGCTGGGTACCGCGCAGCCCCGTGAGGCGCTGCTGCTGAGAAAAGCAGGCATCGGCCCTGATCGCTGCCATATTCTGACGTGGCTGTACAACGGCACAGCCGCACCATTCGAGGACTTGATCGCCTCCGATATCGACATCTCCGTAGGTTCGCTCGCAGGCATCGAAGCACTTGCCGCCGCCGCCCGCAAACTTGGGAAAACGGCACGCGTGCATGTCAAAGTGGATACAGGTTTCGGTCGCAACGGGTTCACCCCGGAGGCATTTGATGATGCCCTGGATCTGCTCGGACGTTTCAAAGCGGAGGGCGCCATTGAGATCATCGGCCAGTGGAGCCATCTCGCCGTGGCGGATATGCCGAAGCAGCCTGTTTTCGTGTCATCGACAGACAGGCAGATCGCCAATTTCGAGGAGTTCTCGCTGCGCATGCACGAGGCGGGACTCTCACCGCAAATCAGGCATCTGGCGAATACCGCCGCAACGCTGACGCGCCCTGCGATCCACTATGACCTGACCAGACCGGGAATCGGGCTGTATGGCTATGAACCCGATCCTTCCATGGGAACACCATCGAAGTACGCGCTCACCCCAGCCATGAGTCTGCAGGCCCAACTGGCCACGGTGAAACATCTTGAAGCCGGTCATGGCATCTCCTATGGCCGCACCTACTTGACGGAGCAGGAGACCAGCGCCGCGGTGATGCCCCTCGGCTATGCCGATGGCATCCACCGTTCGGCATCCGGTTCGGATGTGGAGGGCTCCCTGGGTCAGGAGCATCTTGGAGGGCCGATTCGCGTGATGACTACGGCAGGGCCGAGGCTGGTACGGGTCTCCGGCCGCGTATGCATGGACCAATGCGTACTCGATCTGCACGGCGATGCGGATCAGCTAGGCGTGCACGAGGGGGATACCGTGCTGCTCTTCGGTCCGGGGCGCGGCGAGGAGCAATGTGAGCCGACCGCGGATGATTGGGCTCGTGCGGCTGGGACCATATGCTACGAGATATTCACCTGCCTGCGCAGCCGAATCCCCAGGCTCTATCTGCATGCCCAGACGGCTCTGCCCGCCCAGGACCTGGGGATGCTTGATCCCCGGTCCCTGCTGTAAGGGTCCGCTCCGGCAGGGGCTTCGCTTCGCGGATCGCCGCTCATACTGTGTGATGCGTCATAGTCTCTGTCGGCGTAATAACTTGCAGGGGGCCGGCGAAGGTGGTGTCATATCAGTATGAGCGAATACAAAGGAAATGAACCGTCAGAGATTGCCTACACCGCCGTGGCCAATGTCACCGGTGGTCGAAATGGCCATGCCGTAAGTCATGAGCCTGACCTTGAACTTGATCTGGATACCCCCGTCGCAATGGGCGGCAAGGGCAACGGCACCAACCCGGAGCAGCTTTTCGCCATCGGTTGGGGCGCTTGCTTCCAGGGCGCACTGGGCCTTGCAGGCAAGGAGCTGCGAATCGCCGGCAGCAAGTTGGCGAAGAGCAAGGTGCGCACGCACGTCTCCATCGGACCGGAGGGTGAATCCTTCGGCATCAAGGCGAAGATCGAGGTCTTCGTTCCCGATGTTGACGAGGAGACCGTTGCCAAGCTCGTTGACCGCACCCAGGAGCTGTGCCCCTACTCCAAGGCGACTGCGGGCAATGTGCCTACTGAAGTCGTTGTTGTGGATGCCGATCCCTTCGAGTAATACCCGGAGATAGGCTTCATTCAGCCCTCACCGTGCCTGTCACGGTGAGGGCTTTCTCGTATGTCCTCCGTCCCAAAAACCTGAAGGACATGCGTTTTTGGCGACATGCCGAGGCGTCGTTGAAACATCAGGCATAAGAGTTCATCGAAACATAATCGTTCGTTAACAAAGATAACTTGTTCCCGGGGAAAAGAAGTGTGGATCGGATAACCACACTAGAAGGGAATAGGAAAACTCTATGAACAGACGAAATAGGGGAAGGTGGAGCGCGCTTGTTGTAGCACTGGCGATGCTTCTGCCGACAGTGGGGACCGCAGTGGCCCATGCGGACACCCAGCAATCAGGGAAGGTGCAGGTCGCCTCCCAAATCACCAAAGGGTCGGGCACCATGCCGGTGTTCATCCAGACGACGAGCAAGAGCGCCTTGTCGGTGAGCGGCAGCAAAAGCCCATCGGCCTTCAAAGGCAAGAAGGCTCTGCAGGATACCGCGAAGGACACTGCCGAGAAGGCGGACGATACTTCACGGGACGTCCTTGGCGAGTTGCAAAAGCTCGATCCGAAGGTGAAGACCTTGTACACAACGGCCTATACCGTCCCCGGTATCGCCGTGTATGCGGATGCGGCAGCGCTGAGAAAGCTCGCCGAGCAATCCGATTCGGTGAGCAAGATCAACCCGATCAGTTTCAAGACGACCGCGGACAGCACAGAGAATACGGATGACACGACGGGCGCTACGGGCGAGAACTCCCCAACCTCCAGTAGCTCACCACGTAGCACCGACTCAAGCTCCGACGATTCCGCGTCCAAAGACGACACCCAGACAGACGGCTCGGATACGCAATCCTCCGACGCGAAGTCCTCCGAAGCGTCAAGCAGCGCATCGGATAAGGGCACTTCCACGAAGGAAGCGCAGTCCCAGGATGTCCAGACATCCGGCTCCTCCGGTCAGCATACGAGTGCCGACAACGCCGCAATAGCCAACGCTGAACCCAAGAATGCCAACAGCGATGCCCTGGTTCAGGCTCTGAAGACATGGACGCAAACCGGCAACACCGGCAAAAACACCAATATCGCCATCGTGGACACGGGTCTTGACTACACCCACGCCGATTTCGGCGGTGCCGGGACCACGGCTGCGTATGACACCGCTCTTGCTTCCAAGGGCGACCCGCTCACGGATTCGGCGCTTACAGGCCTGCTCGATACCAAGAAGTTCAAAGGCGGCTACGACTTCGCCGGAACGAATTACAATCCGGACAGCACTGACCCGGCCATCTACACCCCAAGCGCGGATGCCAACCCCATCGACGGCAAGGGAGGGCACCACGGTACACATGTGGCCGGAACGGCTCTTGGCTATGGCGTCAACGCGGATGGAACAACATACAGAGGTGACTACAGCAAGCTCTCGGAAACCGAGTTGCAGTCCATGGAAGTCGGACCGGGTTCGGCGCCCGAGGCGGGCGTCTATTCGCTGAAGGTCTTCGGAGACAACGGCGGAACCACGGGACTTGTCGGTGAAGCTCTCGACTGGGTGGGTGAGCAGATCGCCAACGGCACGTCGATCAACATCGTCTCCATGTCCGTCGGCGGGTCCTACGGTTCCGATGACGATCCGGATACCGCGAAGGTCGACGCACTGACCGAAAAGGGAGTGCTCTCGGTTATCGCGGCTGGTAACGAAGGCGATTTCACCGACGTCCTCGGTTCGCCCGGCAGCGCCAAAAGCGCACTCACCGTCGCCGCGAGCAGCTCCGGACGCACCCTGCAGGACGGCATCACCGCCACCGCGCCGAGCGATGTGGCAGGCACCAAGCTTGCCGGACAGTATTCGGCGAATTACGCGGACCTCAGCGACATCAACGTCGAAGGCACAGTAGTCAAACTTAAGGATGCCGGCAATCTTGCAGGCTGCAACACCTACTCCACGGAGGATGCCGCTGCGGTCAAAGGCAATATCGCCTGGGTCAACTGGGATGACAACAACCTGGTATGCGGCTCCAAGAAGCGCTTCGACAACGCCGAAGCCGCAGGGGCCAAGGCCATTCTCTTCCAATCCGATAAGGACATACCGGATGCGGGCATCGCGGGCAACGCCACCCTGCCTGGCTTCCAGGTCACACCTGCCGGTCTCGCCAAAGTGCAATCGGCTCTCGATGCCGGTACCTTGACGGTCAAACTCTCATCGGACCAGCGTCTGAGCACCAAGGTGGATTACTCCGCCAAATATGAGGACACCATGGCCTCCTTCACTTCACGAGGCATTCATGGTTCCGCCGACGGTACCGCCAAGCCCGATGTCTCGGCTCCCGGTGTCGGGATCATCTCCGCCTCCGCGGGGACCGGATCCAAGGCGGAGGTCATGAGCGGCACCTCAATGGCAACGCCTATGACCTCAGGTATCGCAGCGCTCACCTACGAGTCGCACCCCGGTTGGTCGGCGAAGGCCATCAAGGCCCAGCTGATGAATACGGCGGATCACGACGTCCTGAGTGAGGACCGCAGCACGAAGATGGGTCCGCTGCGCGTCGGAACCGGACGTGTGGATGCCTACGAAGCCGTGAATAATCAGGCGACCGTAGCAGCCACGGATGACCCCACCGCGGTGACCGGTGAATTCGGTATCGTGCAGGTTCCGAGGGCGGGTTACAGCAGGAGCAAATCCTTCACCGTCAGCAACAAGGCCGATAAGCCGGTGACCTATTCACTGTCCTATCAGGCAAGGGTGAGCACGCCCGGCGTTGACTACCAGTTGGATAAGAAGACGATCACCGTTCCTGCGAACGGCAGCGCCAACTTCACGGTCACGCTGAGCATTCCGGACCAGTCCCTGCTGCGTCACACCCGTGACACCACGCAGCCGGTGAAGAATCCCGCTTCATCCGATTACGACAGCAATTACGTCACCGATGCCAGCGGCATTGTGCGTCTGGTGCCCACCGATACCGCCGACGGTACTTTCTCCGCCTTGCGCGTCTCGATGGTCAGCGCACCCAAGCCGGTTTCCGAAACGAGCACGAGCCTTGAATTCTCGAAGGGCTCCGCAGACGGTCAAGTGGTCGTCAGCGGTAAGGGCTTCGCCAATGGGACAGGTGCGACGGGCTACACCTCGCAGCTGGCACCCATGCAGCTCGCCGTGGAAGACCCGGTGGACGGCTACACCTCGCAGGATTCGGCACGCAGCCTCGCCGCGGCGGATATCCGTGCAGTCGGTGTCTCGTCAACAGCGCCCCAGATCAACGACAAATCGCAGGGCTATCTCACGTTCGGCATCGAAACCGATAAGACCTGGTCGAGACTGGGTAACAGTTTCTTCCCTGAGATCGTGCTCGATAGCAATGGGGATGGCACGCCGGATGTCCTGATCGGTGTGAACACCGTGCAAAGCGGAGCGATGACCGATGCCGTTTGGGTTGAAACCGTGAGGCTGAGCGACCGAACGGTCATCGACAGGGAAGCGATTGTCGATTCGACGGTTGCCGATTCCAATGTGGTGCTGCTTCCGGTGAAACTCAGTGCCCTTGGCATCACCAAGGACTCGACCGCCGCTCCGATGCACTTCTACGCCCAGACCGAATCCCTCTTCGCACAGGATGCCGAGAACGCCTATCTTGCCGATACGACGGATGTGGCCTCCTTCGATCCGCTCAATCCTGACCTGTGGTTCGGCAAGAGTGGTCAAAACGGTTCAGGTTCGGCCGTTGAGAACGATAAGGCCGGGACGATCCAGGCGCATCTCAAAACCGCCGTGGACTCGTCGACAGCGGGGAAGACCCGTCTGTCGGCTAAGGAAGAGGCGACCGGGACAACGGCGCAGCCGCAAGCCCTGTTGCTGCATCTCAACGGCGCGGTTCCCGTTGCGAAGACGGCCAGCCCTGTGATCGATATCCAAAGCATCGCCGCCCGGGATACCAGCGAGTTGCAGAAACTCGTGGATACCGCGGATGCCCTGAAGGAGAGCACCTACACGCCCGAGTCCTGGAAGCAGTTGGCGCAGGCTCTTGCCAACGCCAAGGACGTGCTTGCTGATGCTGGTTCCACCAACCAGCAGATCAATGCCGCATACAATGCATTGAACACTGCGATCAACGGTTTGGTGAAGATGTCGGCAAAGGTCGATAAGTCGAAGTTGCAGGGCCTTCATCACGCCTTGGAATCCTTGCAGAGCAAGGACTACACCAAGGATTCGTGGGCTGCCTTCGAGGCCGCCATGAAGGCCGCGCAGCAGGTGCTCAATAATGCCAACGCCACCCAGGCCGAGGTCAACAGCGCCTACTCTGCTCTGCTCACAGCGCAGCGTTCGCTGGTGAGGTCTTCGACGAACCCAGCCTCCGATAATTCGGGCAGCCATTCCGGAGCCCCTGTGGCGACGGTGAAAGGTGGTTCCGCCAACGGCGGTCCGCTCTCGAAGACCGGAGCTGCCGTGACCGGCATCCTGGCACTGGCTGTGCTTGCAGTCGCAGGTGGCACGGGATTGGTGCTCACCCGCAAGCGGGCCAAGCAGCGGTGATGCAATAGCCATAGCCGCCGCCCGGATGGCCTGCCGGTGACCAACTGTGTGATTGCAGCAGTCATCACACAGTTGGTCACACGGATATGCACGGGCGGCTGATGGACAATTGGGACGAGCGCTCCAATAGGGCGGTAACCCGCGAAGTATGCGGTGGTTATCCGCCCTGTTGGAGCGCTGTTCCATGTGCAGGCCTCGACGGCGATCCGATTTCGCTGGGGAAGGCAGTCGACTCCTGGCGACAACACAGGTGCGGTAGCCTGAGGGTGCAACGGTAAGTGACCTTGGATTTGACTGGGGGTGCCATGGGATACAGCGCACAACTCGATGGGCATGGTGAATCCGTCCTGCAACATGAGGGCTATGAGGCGGTGGACGAGGAGCGTTGGGCGCCTGAACCACCGAAATCCAGTGTGCGCACAGCATTCGAACGTGATCGTGCCCGGCTCGTCCACTCCTCGGCCTTACGTCGTCTTGGAGCGAAAACCCAGATCCTGGTGGCAGGTACCGATGACTTCGCCCGCACCCGTCTGACCCACACCCTGGAGGTGGCGCAGATAGGCCGCCAGATCGCCTCGATGCTTGGTTGCGACCCTGATGTGGTCGATTGCGCCTGCCTCGCCCATGATCTGGGGCATCCCCCCTTCGGGCACAACGGGGAGCGCGCGCTGGCGCAGATCGCCGCCGGCATCGGTGGCTTCGAAGGCAACGCGCAGACGCTCAGGCTGCTGACGCGTCTGGAACCGAAGATATTCCATCCCGACGGACGTAGTGCCGGGGTGAATCTGACACGTGCCGCTTTGGATGCCACGGTGAAGTATCCGTGGACCCTGAACGAGGCGGCCCAACATCCCAAGGGGGAGCGCAGTGCGAAATTCTGCGTCTATCCCGACGATGTCGATGTGTTCCGGTGGCTGAAACAGGGTGAGCATGGCACGGAGCGTCCGATGGAATGCCAGGTCATGGATCTTTCCGATGACATCGCCTACAGCGTGCATGACGTGGAGGATGCCATCGTGGCGGGCTCCTTCAATCCCCTGACACTCGCCGACCATAAGGTCATCGACGCGATTGTGGAGGTGACACGCTCCTGGTACGGCGAACGCTGGGATGCCGATGAGCTGGTCGCCGCATTGCAGCGTCTGCGTTCCCTGCAACTCTTCCCTCAGCATTTCAACGGTTCGAGGAGCGCCCTGGCCCAGCTGAAGAACATCACCAGCGCGCTGATAGGCAGGTTCGCTGGATCGGTCGAGCAGGCCACGCGCGAACGGTACGGCAACGGCGCATTGGTGCGGTACACGGCTTCGATCGTGATTCCTGAGGAGACGGCGTACGAGATTGTTGCGCTGAAGGGCATCTCGGTGTTCTTCGTGAT
The DNA here is from genome assembly GCF_000741705.1 of Bifidobacterium psychraerophilum. Classification (GTDB taxonomy): domain Bacteria; phylum Actinomycetota; class Actinomycetes; order Actinomycetales; family Bifidobacteriaceae; genus Bombiscardovia; species Bombiscardovia psychraerophila. Next base: position 524,654 of record NZ_JGZI01000009.1, read on the forward strand.
GGCTCCCAGAGAGCATGAACCTTTCCATGACCGTCAGCTTGAGATCGTGCGCGATCTGGTCGATGTGATGATGGAAAGCTCGCCCCGTCCGTCGGATGCCTTGGAGACGGTGTTCCTGGATGATTGGTACAACGCCGCGAATGAGGATGAACGTCTGCGTGTCGCCATCGACCAGGTCGCCAGCCTGACCGATGGCTCGGCCCTGGCGATGCATGCGATTCTCCGTTAGCCGACCTCATCCTAACTTGCAGGTAGTCTGGTTCGCATGGCAGGGATGATTGTTAAAGAGGATATCGAGAAGGTTCGCGCAGCGGCGGATTTGTATGACATCGTCTCGGCCGATGTGACGCTGAAGTCTTCCGGTTCCGGCACCTTCGTAGGCCTGTGCCCCTTCCATGACGAGAAGACCCCCAGTTTTTCGGTGCGTCCATCCCTCGGCGTCTGGCATTGCTTTGGTTGCGGCCTCGGTGGTGACGTCTTCGGCTACGTCGAACAGTCCGAGAATGTCGGATTCGGTGATGCCGTGGGCATTCTGGCCGACAAGTACCACATCGAGCTGCATTACGATTCGAACAGCCCGGTGCCGCAGCAGAACGGTTCCAAACGCTCCCGACTGCTTGAGGCCAATGAGGAGGCCCAGCGCTTCTTCGTGTCGCAGGTCATGAGCAAAGAGGCGCTTCCCGCGCGCAAACTGCTCGGCGGACGTAATTTCACGCAGGCGGACAGTGAACGTTTCGGATGCGGCTACGCCCCCCAGGGGTGGGACAATCTGGTGCGCCACCTCTCATCCAAGGGATTCACCCAGCAGGAGATGACGGACGCGGGTCTTGCCAGGCAGGGCCAGCGTGGGGTCTACGACTATTTCCGGGGCCGCGTGACCTGGCCGATCAGGGACTCGACCGGGCGCACCCTGGGTTTCGGCGCTCGCAAACTCTACGAGGACGACACGATCCAAGCGAAATACATCAATACCCCTGACACCCAGCTCTACCGGAAGAACCAGGTGCTGTACGGCATCGACCTCGCGAAATCACAGATCGTGAAAAAGCGCCAGGTGGTCATCGTCGAGGGCTACACCGACGTGATGGCATGCCACCTGGCGGGCGTCGACACCGCCGTGGCGACCTGCGGCACCGCCTTCGGTCTGGAACATGCGAAAATCGTGCGCCGTCTGATCTCCGATGATTCATTGGGGGCGGTGCAGCTGGTGGGACCGGTCAAAGGTTCGCGGGTGGTCTTCACCTTCGACGGCGATGCGGCCGGGCAGAAGGCGGCCCTGCACGCATTCGGCCTCGACGGCTCATTCCTCACCCAGACCTTCGTGGCCGTGGCATCGGACAATATGGACCCCTGCGATCTGAGGATCGAGCGTGGCGATGAGGCCGTGCGCAGTCTGGTGCAGCATGCGAAACCCCTGTATGACTTCGTCATCGATGCGGCGATCAACGCTTTCGACACCCAATTCACCACCGGTCAGATGGGCGCCGTGAAGGCCGTGGCACCCGTTATCGCGCAGATACGTGACCGTTCCCTGCTGGATCTGTACACCCGGAAGGCCGCCAGAAGGGTGGGGATCGAGCTTGAGGTGATGAACCGTGAGGTTGCCTCCGCCAGGCGTGGCCTTCACGTGCGTGATGAGGATGCCTACGCATCCAGGAACCGGCACCAGACCCTCAACCAGATGCATGAGCGCGGTGAGAATCCCTCGTCAAGCATGGTGGACAGGAAAAAACTGGAACACCAGGACGCGCAGATGCAGGGGTACTTCCGCATCGACGATGCGGTGTTCATCTGTGAGCAGCAGTTCATGGGCACCTTGGTCCAGATTCCACGGGCGGTCAACCGTGAGATGTTCGCGCAGCTTGATGAATCGAATTTCGTCACGCCGGTGTTCCGCTCGCTGTTCCAGGCCGTGGAGGCCGCCGGTGGCCTGCCCGCCGAGGATACGCCCCAGGGGCTGTGGATGCATAATGTCACCAAAGCCACGGGCACCTGGTTGCAGCAGGTGATCAACGAGCTGGCTGTTATGCCGCTGCCGCTTCCGCAGGAGGACAATGTGGTCGGCAGTCGTGAGAACACGCATCCCGAGAGCAATGCCGCGGCGGTCCAGCTGCGTCCCGCGACCGTCGCGGAGACACAGTATGCCTCCGAGCTGCTGGTCCGTCTGCTCGACATGGGATATATGAGACGTATCGCCACAGCGAAGCGCCGCATGAATCAGATGGCCGATGGCGCCGAGAAATTCTCCCTGCTGGGGGATATCACCAAACTCGAAGCGGCACGCAAGGATCTGCAGGCGCAGGTGTACGGGAACACCGTTTCCTGAGCGTCGGATGAGGGTTCCGGGATGCCGGATCCACCTGCCGGGACAGGGCGGTCGCATTCCTCGGAAAGCTTTACCCCTCGAACTCCGAGATTCGATGTGAACAACTCAAAACGTTGATATTCCAACGATTTTGGGGGTGGTAGGGTAGCAGGGTTTTGCTTTCCAACCTTGGGAGATACGCATTATGTCTGCTCAACATCACGTGAATCATCAGGGGATCATGTCCCGCCTCCTTGGCGGCCGTCTGCTGCTTCTGGTCACCGTGCTGATCGGCGTATGCGCCGGTGTGCTGTGGCGCATCAACGTCGGCGTCGCCTCCTGGCTGCTGATCCTGACGGCCGCAGCGAGCGTGCTGCATTCCCTGTGGGGCTTGATCAGCGATATCAGGAAAGGCCATGTCGGCGTTGACATCCTGGCGATTGTGGCCTTGATGTCCACGATCGCGGTCCATGAATACTGGGCGGGCTGGGTTGTGGTGCTGATGGTCTTCTCGGGTGAGGCGATCGAGGACTTCGCCGAGTCCAAGGCCCAGCGCAATCTCGAAACCCTGGTCCAGGCGGCACCCTCCGTGGCGCATGTGGGCGGACGGTCATCCGATGGGGAGACAAGCTGGAACACGGTTCCGGTGGATCAGGTCAACATCGGCGACACCCTTCTGGTCAAGCCGGGGGAGACGATACCCGTCAACGGTTTCCTGAAGAGCGAACAGGCGACCTTGGATCTTTCAATGATCAACGGTGAGCCCCTGCCTGTGGACATCTATTCGGGATCCAAACTGTCTTCGGGCGCGATCAACGGCGCATCCGCAATCACGATGACGGCCGCAGCGAAATCGGCGGATTCCCAGTATCAGAAGATCATCGAGCTGGTGAAATCCGCACAGGAGTCACGTTCTGCCTCGGTCAAGACGGCGGATCTGCTGGCCGTGCCCTTCACCGTCATATCGCTCGCCATAGCATTCATGGCATGGGGTATTTCACGGGATCCGATGCGCTTCGCGGAAGTGCTGGTAATCGCGACGCCCTGCCCCCTGCTGATCGCGGCACCCGCGGCCTTCATGGGTGGAACGGGACGGCTGGCGAAAGCCGGCATCGTGATCAAAGCCCAGGATATCCTCGAGCGTCTCGGGGGAGTGACGCATGTCTTCTTCGATAAGACGGGCACATTGACCCGCAAGAAGCCGCGCGTGGATCGTATCGAACTGAGTCAATGGTCCAGGGAACAAGGCATCGATGCCGATCGGCTTCTGGTCGATGCCGGTCTGCTCGAAGGCTACTCCTCGCATATCCTCGCCCGTGGCGTGGAGAACGCGGCGCTGTCCTTGATCCATGACAAAGCGCTGGATCGCCCGGCGGTCGCGGATGCCCGGGAAAGCACCGGGAACGGGGTCGAGGGAAGGGTATCAGGGCGTCTGGTGAAGGTGGGAAGACTGCACTATGTCGATCCGGGCATCACGGATGAACAGATAGCATCGCAGTATCCGGCTTTGGCATCGAATGAGATGGTCACCTACGTATCCAGCGACGGCCATATGGCCGGACGGATCATTCTCAAGGATTTCCCCAGGGAGAACGCCGCGGACACGATTCAATGGCTCAGGCGACTGGGCACCTCACATGTGACGATGCTGACCGGTGATAAGGCCGATTCCGCGGCGATCGTCTCCACGGCGGTCGGTATTGATGATGTCCGCTCGGAACTGCTGCCGGAGGAGAAGGTGTATGCCGTCGAGCAGGCGCGTGAGGAACACAGCTTTGAGCCCACGGCCTTCGGTCGCGTGATGCTGTGGATGAAGGGACTGATCGGCCTGGCTCCGACGCACGGCACCAGCATGATGGTCGGTGACGGCGTCAATGACGCCCCGGTGCTTGCGGCATCGGATATCGGGGTGGCGATGACGGACGGCTCGTCCACCGCGGCCTCGGAATCCGCACAGGTGGTGATCATGAATGATGACATCGCGATGGTGCCGACCAGTATCGTCATCTCACGCCAGACCAAGCGCATCATGCTGCAAGCCGTGTACGGAGGGTTGATCGCGGCGATCCTGTGCATGATCGTCGCGGCCTTCGGGTTGATTCCCGCGGTGGTCGGCGCCCTGATTCAGGAGATCATAGACGTGCTGTGCATCCTCTGGGCTCTGACCGCGATTATCGACCGGAAAATACGGCGATGAACGCGTGCACGGAGGCATGACGCTTCCGGGCAGGTCTAGTCTTTCCCGCTGCTCAGGAATTCCTTGCCCAAGGCGAGGAAGGAGGGCCTGTAGGGTTCAAGCAGGGCATCCGCATCAATGAGCTGGCCGCGTTCATCCGTGGCCTGCTCGCTGATGGTGATCTGCGGATTCGTCGCCAGCGGCCTCATATGCAATCCTCTGACAACCAGTCCCAAGGCAAGGGCGGCCTGGAATCCACCATGTCCGCCGTAGGTCACCATACTGACGGGTTTGCCCCTCCATTCCGCGTACAGGGTGTCGAGGGCGTTCTTCAGAACGGCCGGATACCCCCAGTTGTATTGGGGGGAAAGCAGCACGAATCCATCGAAGGCCGTGACGATGCCGCTCCACCGCTTCGTGCTCTCAGCCTCATACTGATGCAATGGGGGCCTCGGCATCGCCATGACGCCGAGGCCCCAAGAGTGACCCCGGACGGGCTCGAACCGTCGACCTTGAGATAGGGCAAAGCCAAAAACATACAAGTATGGAAGTCTCTACAGACGTTGGTATTTCAACGAATTTCGGCAGCTCGACAACGAGGTAGATTTGCCCAGAATTGCCCAGATATGACGCTAAGTGTGTACGCGATGTGTACGGTCATCGTGTCTGGATCGTGTGTGGAGGATGGAGAAGTGCCGTATCTAACTTTGTTTATGATCGGAATAGAAGAAGTCGGCGACATCTATTTTGAAGAGCTGTTCATAGCTGTTATCTTTGAAATCTTTGTAATGGATTTTTCCGCTAAGTGGCGGTGGTGGATTTCTTGCTTTGATATGTCGAAATGGTGGTGAAACGTCAAGCCATTCATACTTATATGTGTGACCTGTAGGCAATGCGCTTATGAATCGCCCCAGGTCTCGTTTTATCCATTCCTCTGTGATGTCGCTCGGATTCACATCCTGCGCTTCCAAAAAGCCACTTGATTGTGTTCCTTCCGGATAATCGATAGTAACGTCTAATGCCGTGGTTCTGCCAATATTTTTTATACAAATGTAAGCATCCCATTCATCCATTTCAATTGAGAAGTCGATATAGGGTCTATCTTGCTCGGCGCTGCCTTTTTTATGGAGCTGGTACTCGTTCCACCCAACAGCTGCGGCAACAAGAGCGATTAAGAAAGTGCAGAACGCCCACCATGCCTGCCAGTCAATCGGGTAGCGCCCATTGTTGATAAAAGCGTCCCAGATGCAGGGGCCGCCAATTGCAACGACCACGGCCGTCGTAGTTAATATGATGAACAGTCTTCTACCCCTAAGCATAGATCAGATAGTAGTCTCATAATTTTTCAACATGAATCTGAGCAGTGTCGGCATGTTCGGTTGTCGGTTGGCTTGTCCGTCGCGGATGGCCTTGGCGGGTTCTCAGGGCTGTTGCCTGGTGGTGTCTGGTGATGGTTGTGGCGGGTTGAGGGCGTTGTTCACTGTGCGGAGGGTGTCGGCCTGGGTGGTGAGTGTGTGGATGGCGCGTTGTATGTCGCTGCCGTTTGTCGCGCTGATGTTGCTCCTGTTCGCGGTGAGGCGATCGTCCTGGATCAGGCGCAGCAGAGTTGCGGCGTCCTTCTCCAGCAGGGCCGCGTGCCTATCCAGGGCGATGGTCTGGTGGGTGAATTGCTCGGGGAGGGGTTGGCGTCTGCGCTGGGCGGGCTGTCTGCGTTCGCGTAGCGCGGCGACGCGGCATCTCGGGGAACAGTATCGGGCGTCGGATCGTCTGGCGGTGAAGGTGGTGCCGCAATGGGCGCAAGATGTTACGAAGAGATCGGTCATGTAACGGATATTACCATATGCGTTACAAGTATCTTGTCTTGTAACGAATGAGGCTATCGGGTGGTGCCGCAATGGGCGGTTTTGGCCGGGGTTCGAAATCTTTTGATTATGCCGCGCCTTTTTTTGCTCTGTCCGGCGGTCTTTGATGTGTGCCTGTGACCCTCATCCCCTCTGGGGTGGGTTTGGGGTGTTGTGGTTGTTGGGTTTGTGGTGGTTTCGGGTTGCTGGTGTTGGTTGTGGTGTTGGTGTCGGTTGTGTGTGGTTGTTGGTTTTTCTGGTGTTCGTGGTGTGTGTTTTGGTGGTGTTTCGGGGTGTTTGTGGTGGTGTTTTGTGGTGTTTAGTGTGGTGAAGCCAGGCCTGTGGTGTGTTTGTCGGGCCTGGCTTCGTTGGTGTGCTGTTGGTGTTTGGGTTATGCGGTCTTGGTCAGGATGGCGTTGCGTTCGGGGTGTGGTGTGTTCCATCCGAGTCGCCAGGTGCAGCGCCATAGGACGCTGTCGGAGGTGAAGGCCGCTTGGTCGGAGAGTGTGAGTTTGAGTCCGCTTGTCGCGCCGATGATGGTGGTTTTGTCGATCACGGCGATTTTGTCGTCTGGTGCCTGGCTTGATGTCAGGACGGGCAGTCCCCAGAGTTGGCGGGTGACGGTGGTTCCGGGTTGGCCTAGCTGGTAGTTGCTGTTATTGTCCTTGAGGCTGGCGTAGTGGAGCCATGCGGTGGGGCTCATGATGATGTGGGTGGCCTGGCCGTTGTTGGCTTCGATCTGGCTGATGGCGGTGGCGATGGCGTCGAGGTCCTTGGTGGGGTCGTCGCCTCCCCATGCGGGTCCTTGGGTGGTGCCGGTGGTGTTGAGCAGTCCGGTGGGTTGCGAGGTGTTCTGTGCCGGGGTGTTCTGCAGGAACACGTGGTCGGCTTTCTGGGTGAGGGTGCGTGTCAGGCTGCTGGTGATGAGTTGGCCCGCGGTGGGGTAGGCGAGGGATTCGTTGGATTGGGAGACGAGGACCGCGAGTTTGGCGGTGGTGATGAGCACTTCGTCCAGTGTGGGGTCGTTCTCGTTGATCTCCGCGCCTTCGGCGACGAAGCCGACGGTGGGGTCCTGGGAGACGTAGGGTACGCGGACGGCGGGGCTGTCGCCCTGGATGTCGCCGGCGATGGTGGCGGCTTGGAGGAAGAGGGAGTCGGGCAGGTATTCCTGTACCTGGAATTCCTGGTCCTGGTATATGCCCTTGATCGGGCTGGTGGTCTGTCGTGCCATGGTGTGTGTCCGTTTCCGCGCCGGTCATGGCAAAGGCCCGTGCCGACGCTAAAGAAGAATGGTGGTTCTTGCTTTCAGCGACGGCTCCGGGCCATCTACTGTGTTCTGTTGTGCTGGTGCGTGACGGTCGGGCTCCAGGCCTGTACCGTATGCCTCATATTGGTCATTGTATCATGATTGCCTGTGGTTGAAGAAGGCGGCCATGGGGTTTTCGGGTGTCGGGTCGCGTTGCCTGACGCCGCTGGGCGGGGTGATTTCCACGCCCCGTTTGGGCGCGAGGTAGGGTTTGTCGTCCACCAGGTCCTGCAGGCGTCCGCGCAGCGCGGGCTCGTCCACGTCGAGGTCGTCGCCTATCTCGATGCTCTCCGGGTCGATGAACTTGTCGATGATGGCGGGGTCCTGCAGGTATTCGCCCGCGAGGCGTTGCAGGGTGCGTGCCCGGATGGTCTGCTGGCCTGCCGTGATCTGCGTGCTGAGGGTTTCGACCTGTGCCTGCAGGGCCTTGTTGGCGTCCTGCGCGTCCCTGAGCTGGGAGCGGTATCCCGCGGCCTCGTGGCGCAGTTTGCCGATGTAGGCGCTGCCCGCTGCCGGTTCCGGGGTTGTGTCCGTCTCCTGCGCCGCCGGGGTGTCCCGGGGTCCGGTGGTGTCGGGTTGTGGCGTGGTGTCACTCATGGTGGTTGCCTTTCGTGTCGGGGTGGTTGATGGAGTCGTATTCGAGGCCGAGGCGTCGGGCCGCGTCCACGGTGCCGAGTCCCACGAAGTCCTCGCGGGCGAGCAGTGGGGCGATGGCTTTGGTGATGGAGTCGAACGCCGCGGCCAGCATCGGTTTGGCGCTGTCGGGCACGTGCGAGGGCAGTTCGGTCACGGGGATGTCGTGGCCGGTCGTGATCGCGCGTTTGCAGTTCTCGGCGGCTATCAGGATCATGCCGTAGGCCACGACCTGCGCCGCGGTCTGGTCCAGTTCCCTGCCTGCCTGTTCATCGGCCGAGTTCATCGAGCGCTCCCCTCAGATCGACCGCACGAAGGATCGCGTCGGCGGCGGCCCGCTGGTCCCGTCTGGCGCGCTGTTCCATCCTGCGCGCGATCCTGCGGTAGGCCTCGGTCTTGCCCCTGGCCTGGGCGAGATCCGTCTCGAGACGCGTGCACCTCGCCTTCCAGTACGCCACGCTCCCGGCGTCCATACCCCCAGGGGTCACGGTCTTGTCTCTTGGCTCGTTCATCGCTTCCTCCTTGATTCTCGTGTTTCCCGTCTGCCTTCGATCCTGCCGACCATGAACCCGAACGAGGGTCCGCCGAACACCAGCAGGATCATCACCAGCGTGCCCAGTAGTTCACTCATGGCTGGTCTCGCTTTCGTCGTGCTGGCGGATCCATGCGGTCACGGTGGCGCAGTCGTCGAGCCATTGCTGCAGCCGTCCCGTGTGGTCGGAGAGGGTGAGCAGCTCCTCGGCGGTCTGCACGTCCCAGTCACACCAGGAGGGCAGGAGCCCCATCGATACGGGGCCGGGGGTGTCCTCCATCACGTCGAAGTCCAGGCCGAACTCATCGTTGTGGCTGCGGAAGATGAAATGCGAGACGTTTAGGGGGTCGCCGGCGTCCTGGTCGCACCATCCCGGCGTGTGCTCCAATGCCAGGTCGGGGCGCGCTATCCCGTCGAACCGGCTGCGCCAGTCGGCCGGCGCATGCCGTGAACTCTCCGTCTCGCGTGCGGCGCGTTGCCGGTCGGCGCGTTCCAGGGAATCATGCATGGCGGCGTCCGACGCCTCGGCCAGGTTGACGACCGTGTGCACAGCGATGAGCACGGTGTCCAGGCGGCCCCGGGCGATGTCCTTGTCGAAGGTCAAGTCGCCCTGGCCGTCGGCGGCGACGACGCCCAGGGAGAACACGTCGCCGTCCGAGACGCTGGGGCTGAGCTGGTAGCCGTCCGGAAGACCGAGCCGGTGGGATGCGTCGCGCAGTTGGCCGCCGTATTCGCGGGCCAGCGCGTGCAGGCCGGGGTTGCTATCATGGATGGTGGATTGGTTCTTCATTATTGATCCTTATCTAAAGCCCTGATGCCGTTAACATCGGGGCTTTGTTTATTGCCGTCGAACCGCGACGGTGCGGAAGCGTTCACCACAGTTGCCCTTGTTCCGGCTGTGGTATGGGTGTGTCCTTCAATTCCCAGGCGGCCGCGCAGAGTGCGCATACGATTCGGTCGTCGTGTGTGGTGGGATCGGTGTCTTCAGGGGATTGGATTACGGTGGTTTCGCCGCACAATGTCGTGATGGTGGTGCCCTCGGTGATCGCGTCCAGTGTGTAATGGACGGTGACGGCGGGCATGGTGGTGGGCTTGGGCGCGTGTTCAGAAGTCGAGTTGTCCATCTTGGGGTGCCCTCTCTTTTAAAGTGTCTATAGTGTCTGAAGCGTCTAATCCGTCTATTGGTGGCTGGGTGATGTTTTCCTTGGCGAGACTTTCCCAGACATGCAGGGTGTGCCATGCCTCACGGAACGCCAGGTAGTAATAGCCGCGTTCGGACTGGTCTTTATTGCGAGTGGCGTTTACGCCGACCTTTTTCAGCATCCCAGCAAGACGACGCGGTGTGATCTGGGTGCCGAATTTGCTTGCCGCGCCCCATGCTTCAGGGTCTGAATTGGCAAGGGCTGAGCATAGTTGCTGGCTTCCTATGAATAGTTGGTCGCTCCACTGCATGGACCATAGCCTTGCAATGTCGGTGACGATGGCCGTATGGGGAGAGTTGTTGCGAAGTCCCAGTGCTGCATCGTCCTTGACTTGTTCCACATCAGCCAGGGCTAGACGACGGACGGTGTCAAGCCATGAGATGCTATTGCCGTCACTGTCGATGTAATCGGCCAGTGTCTGGGCGACTCTGGCTAGGGGGAGCCATTTCTCGCGTGCTCTGCCTTTTATGCTTGGGTCAAGCTGTGGACGATGCTTGAGCATTGGGGAATAGGACTTCTCCCATTCTGCCATTGCATTACTCAAGTTCAGATAATCGGTGTCAGGCACGATCGGCGGGTCAGCGTCTGGGTCACCTTGGCGGATCAGTTCCCAGTCAGTGTCTGACACTGAATCAGAAGGATACAGAAACACGGTGATGCAGCGAGAGAAAGTGTCATCCGGAAGATCTGGGTTATTGCCGGCATAAGCGACGGGGCACCACGTTGGCAGATCCTCGCGGTCCCAGCCGCCGCCTTTAGCTGGCATGAGCGTGGGGCGTGATCCACCTTCCTTGTATCCGCTGTTACTGATTGCAAGTAGATCGGCCGTATATGGGTTGTCTTTGCGCAGAGTGCGGTCTGCCTCGTCAATAAGCAGTGTGCCTCCATCAGCAGCAGCTCTTGATAGCATCGCAGCAGAGGATATGGAAGCCATGAGGATCGGCTTGTAGCACAGATGGAAAAGCCAGTCGAGAAGGGTGCTCTTACCTGATGCTGGCAGAATCGATGTGATCAGAAGACGTGGTGTCGTATTGAGTAGTTTGAATGCCAGCGTGTGCAGAATCCATAGTGTCAGCATCATCAAGTCATCTAGCACGGAACCGATATAACGTTGTAGAACTCCGACGATCTGATTGCCTACGGTAGACGGATTAGACGCTTCAGACACTATAGACACTTGTTTTGAGAGGGCTATGGGATTCGTTGCGGTCTCCTTTGCCGTGGTGGCAGTCTGGACATCTGCGACCACTTCGGCCGCATTGGCCGGATTGACCACTTCGTTTTCATGTGGACCGGCGTGTGGTTTCGCGGTTGGTTTCCCGGGGGGCCTGCGTTGCGTGGTCAGATCATGTCCCACCTGCTCGAACCTGGCCTTGAGTCTGCTGTCGTGCTGTACATAGTCATCGATCGCGCTCATGCGCACCTCCGCAGGTACGACCAGTCCAACGGCTCGTACGGCAGGCCCCCGGCGGTCAACGCCACACCGCCACCCACGAACTCGCCGCGATCACGGATCACATCACGCAAGGTTGCCGGTCTGGACGGCTCGTTGCGGTACGGGCGACGCGCGGCACGATAACCGCGTACCATAGAAGAAGAATCGTTCCGGTAGGAGGATTCGTTATTGATGGTCGTACCTGTTGGCGCAGGTGCGGCCTTTTCCTTTACCGATGTCTGCATCTCAGACCGCCTTAGCTTCAGCGGTGCTGCTGAAAGTGTTTGCATTTATGTAGTCGAGTACGTCCTGTTTCCTGTAGCGAACCAGTCGCCCCACTTTTACAAAGGGCAATCCCCGTCCTTCAAAGCGATCCGACGTTAATGTGGTTTCAGGCTTGCCTATGATTTCTGAAACCTCATAAGGCTTCATAAGCACCCCATAGCCGGGAAGGTCTTCTAGTTGTTTCACTGCTTCCTCCAAACTGTTACATACTGGAATAAATACTCTTGTATTTGTTCCGTCAATAAACAACATACACCAACTTCAGGATATTTTGCAACTTTTGGTGATATTGTTCGATTAGTCGGCAATCGAAAGGTGTGCACATGGTAGATTCAGGAGAAATAAGCGGTATAGGGAGTAGGATTCGCCGCTACAGAACTGAGAATGGCGAAAGTGCGAACTCCCTTGCGGAAAAGCTGAAAGAGAGGTTTGGCCCAGGGTGTCCAAGTCGGCAGATGATAGCAAACCTCGAAACCGGTCAAAAAAAGGACATCACTGTTACAGAGTTACTCCAATTTGCTCAGGTTCTCGGCGTTTCTCCAGTGGCTCTAATCTGTGACGTCGAACAACCTTGGGAGCCTTCGGACACGCCGACTGTAAATGGAGCCAGAAACCAGACTGTGTATGAATGGTTTGATGTTCATGACTATCAGCCGTTCCAATTCGATGAAAATGGCGGTGCCCAATCAGCGGTTTTGCCAGCGTCACGAAGGCTCAGAGCCTTAACAACAGATCTTGAAGCAATGCGCGACGCACGTATGCAATCACGAGATTCTTGGGACTTATTCAAACGTGTAGCAGCGGCTGACGCCAGGGCTGCAAAAGCAGGCTATGCAGGGAATGATCCTGCGATAGCTGAGACACTCAAAGAGCATTCAACGACTAGGAAGCAAATAGCAGAGAACATAAAACATAATTTGCAGGATCGCTACGGTATGCACATTCCTTCCAGTGAGTCCTGATGTCTCGCGCGTGGGTAACTGACAGATGGTTGAAGAAGGATGCCTCGTCTTCGGCCAAGCGTTCACTGAACGCCGCCAAGAATCCCAAGCGTGCGAACGTGCCGGAACAGTACCGCACAAGCGTGTACGGTGTGGGATGCCGCTGGCGGGTCGATTACTTCGCTTACGGGGATGACGGCAGACAGCACAGACGCTCCAAGCTGTTCCCCACGCAGACCGAAGCCGACGAATACCGCGACGCCGTCTCCGACGATCTAAGAAGCGGCAGATATAGAGACGCGAGCAAGCAGTCACGCACGTTCAGGCAGGCCGCCGAGGAATACCTCAAATCGAAGCACAAGATAAAAGAATCGACGCTGTACCGATATCGCAACGAACTACGAATGTACGTCTACCCACGTTGGGGAGATGTGCCGTTGAGCGCCATCACAGAGCAGGACATAAACGCCTGGATAAGCGCACTGCAGGACGGCAGCGCCGCACATGACTTCATCGACGCCAGCAAGCCCCGGAAACTCGCGGCGTCATCCATCCATAGCATCGTTAAAGTGACCTTCGGCAGCGTGCTGAGATACGCTGCAGCATCGAAACGAAATTGGATACGCTCCAATCCTCTTGAAGATGTGGACACACCCAAGAAGCAGCAGACGGAGGAACGGGTCTACCTGTCATACGAAGAGGTCGAAAGCCTAGCAGACGCCGCCAAGGCGAAGGCCGGCGAAAGCTCCGCGACCCTCATCCTTTTTCTTGCATACACGGGAATACGAATCGGCGAAGCCACAGCCCTGAAAGTCTCCGATATGGATTTCGACAACAGGCGCGCAATCATCGCAAGAACCTGGACGAAAGACAAAAACGGCGCGGACATAACCGGTTCCCCGAAAACATGGGAGCAGCGCAAAGTCGCCATACCCGAGTTCCTATTGCCGGATCTGCAAAAGCTGACCGAAGGCGTATCGGAAGAATCGTTCCTGTTCAGGCCGAAGAAGGGAGACCATGTCAACATCCCCAACTGGCGCAACCGCGTGTTCAATCCGGCGAAGGCGGGTGCCGGACTCGATGACCTGTCGGGGCTCACGCCGCACAGTCTGCGCCACACTTATGCGAGTCTGGCGATAAAGGCCGGAGCCGATGTGAAGAGCGTGCAGAACCAGCTTGGGCACAAGGATGCGAGCATGACCCTCAATGTGTATGCCGGACTATGGCCGGATCGTCTCGATGAAGTGGCCGACGCATTGCAATCAAGCCGCCAGCAGGTGCTGAAGAACAGTCGGGCATAATCGCCAACTGTGTACGAGTGTGTACGCAGCCACTTGAAATGAATAAAATTCAGCCCCCAGAAACATAACGTTTCCAAGGGTTGAAGTCGTGACCCCGGACGGGCTCGAACCGTCGACCTTGAGATTAGAAGTCACATGCTCTATCCAGCTGAGCTACGGGGCCAAACTCGAACCATTCTAGTCATATGCCACGAGAAACGCATACCAAGCGCAAATGCGGTGCGGAAGCCGGCCTCCGGCGGATGGGTCCTGCACCGGGCGACGTGACGCTGCGGCGCCTGTCCGGTGCTCCGGCGGCCAGTGAACGGCCATTACGCGGCCACGTCGAGGCCGCGGCGGAGGTGCGGACTCTCAGTGCCCCAGCACCTGGTGGATGCGTCCCAGGATGGATGGCGCATCCATGCCGTAACGACTGCTGAGATCGCTGAGTGGGATGCGATCCGTGAAGGCCATATCAGCTCCGATGGTGAGCACGCGCATCGGTGTTTCGGCGTAATAGGAGGCGATGCGATGACCCCAGCCGCCATTGAGCTGCGAATCCTCCAGGGTGACCACCAGATCATGCCCGGGCAGCAGCGCATGCAATGTGGTGGCATCCACGGTGGAGTATTGCCGTGGATCGATGACCGTCGGATCCATGCTGTTCGGCCGTGTTCCGTCGTGCCGCAGCGCTTGGGCGATCCGCATCGCCAGCGGGTAGGCATTCCCCAGGCCGAGCAGGGCGACTTCGGAACCCTGATGGGATACGGCATAGCGTTCCCATGGGTTGCCGAGCGATTCGCCGCCGTGTTGTCGGCGATGGGATCCGTGGCACTGCCCTCCGGTGCCTCCCGTGGATTCCCGCCAGCGGCGTACTGCTTCCCGAGCGGAAAGCTCATGGCCTTCGGCACGCTCAGAGGCGAGCACCTCCTCTCCCGGCATGCGGATCAGCACCGGACGACGGGCCTCGCCGGTCGACCACGCTAGCATATCGAGCAATTCCTGTCCGCTGGTGGGTGCCAGACAGGTGATGCCTGGCAGGTTGCCCAGCAAGGCTATGTCGAAGGCCCCGGAGTGGGTGACATCGCTTCCGGATATACCCGTAGCGAAGACAAGCAGGGTGACGGCGCTCGCGTTCAGGGCGAGCTCCTGCTGGATCTGGTCATAGGCACGTTGGAAGAATGTCGAGGAAGTGGCCACAACAGGTGCGCCTCCTGCCTTCGCGATACCGCAGGCCAGTGCGACGGCGTGCTCCTCGGCGATGCCCACGTCGATGTAATGGTTCCCCGCCTCCTCGATGAAATCGGGCAGTATGCCATTCGATCCGGCGGTGGCGGGGGAGATGACCACCAGGGAGGCTTCGTTCGCGAAGCGGGGCACCAATGAGCGCATGGCCATTGATCCGTATGTATAGCGGGCGTTGTGGGCATCCGGCTTCCGGTCTCCGCCGCCTTTGCCTCCTGTTGCCACAGGCGCACACCAATGATTGTTCCGGTCATGCCCTTCATGCATCCCCGGCACACGATGATCGCCGATTCCCAGCGCCTTTCTGGTATGCACATGGACGATGACAGGGTGCTCCACTTCCTTGACCGATTCGAACATGCCGATCAGGGACTCGACGTCATTGCCTTCTTCGACGTATCGGTAATCAAAACCCAGATCCTTGAAGATGTTATGTGCGCTCCGGCCCCCGCTGTTGCGCAGCTCGGCCAGATTCCCATACAGACCGCCGACATTCTCGTCGATGGCCATTTCATTGTCGTTGCAGACGATGATGAGCTTGCCCTGAAACCCGGAGGCGTTGTTCAGACCTTCGAATGCGGTTCCGCTGCTCAATGAGCCATCGCCGATGAGCGCCGTCACCGCGTAGTCTTCGCCCGCAAGATCCCGTGCCGTGGCGATCCCCAGTGCCAAAGAGATGGAGGTGCCGGTGTGCCCCAGGTCGAAATGATCGTGCGGGCTTTCGGCGCTGTTGGTGAAACCGCTGACGCTCCCGAACCGTTCAGGATCGCAGAAGGCCTGACGTCTTCCGGTCAGGATCTTATGCGTATAGCTCTGATGCGATACGTCGAAGATGATGCGGTCTTGCGGTGATTCGAACACATAATGCAGCGCCATGGTGAGTTCGACGGCTCCGAGATTCGAACCCAGATGACCGCCGTGAGCGGTGCAGAAGCCAATCAACGTCTCCCGGATCTCCTGTGCCAGATCAGGGAGTTGTGATATGCCGAGTGCCTTCAGATCCTCGGGACTGTCAATGCCGTCGAGCAATGCTGTCATGGGTCTCCATCGACGATGGGATGCTGTCGGATCGTCATCATGGGCGATCATTGTCGAGGATATTGTAGACACCCCGTCTAATGTGCTGCTCGGCCATCGGAATACCTATCCGATTTCTTCTCAAGCGCTTCTGCCGTCCGAATCTCAACCGAACACTGCATCGCTTTCGCTGTGGAGTGTGCTGCACTTACTATTTCGTGCCGATTGCGTAGAGTGGGTGCTGTTCCCGACTTCGGAGGTGGCATGTGAGCGTTGAGCAAGGTTCCGCGCAGGTTGCGGTGATTATGGGTTCGTCAAGTGACTGGGAGACCATGCGCCACGCATGTGACATCCTTGAGCGCTTCACGGTCCCGTATGAGAAACAGGTGATTTCCGCACATCGGACACCTGATCTGATGGCCCGATTCGCCCATGAGGCACGAGACAAGGGCATCAAGGTCATCATCGCAGGTGCCGGTGGTGCCGCGCATCTTCCTGGAATGGTCGCCGCTCAGACCACCCTGCCGGTTATCGGTGTCCCCGTGCAATCGCACGCACTCAGCGGTTGGGATTCCCTGCTTTCCATCGTGCAGATGCCCGGCGGCATCCCCGTCGCGACCACGGCAATAGGCAAATCCGGCGCGACGAATGCCGCCCTGCTTGCGGTGAGCATCCTGTCGGTGCAGGATGACGCCTTGGCGGAGTCCTTGTCGGATTATCGCGAGGAATTGAAGAAGAAGGTCGAGGAGTCCAATGCCCAGCTCATCTGAAACGACGCTGACCGAAGCACGGTCCGGTGCCCGCGTGTCGATGCTGCAGCCCGGTGCGACGATCGGCATCGTCGGCGGCGGTCAACTCGGCCGTATGATGGCTCTTTCCGCGCGTTATCATGGCTTCAAAGTCGGGGTGCTCGATCCCACCCCTGATTGCCCGACAGGACAGGTCGCCGATTTCCAGATCGTAGCCGCCTATGACAGCAAGGCAGCCATCAGGGAGCTTGCCGAGCGCAGCGATGTCATCACCTATGAATTCGAGAATGTCGATGCCGATGCCCTCGATGAGGTCCGGGACATCGTGGCGGTTCCGCAGGGGACCGATCTGCTGAGGGTCACGCAGGATCGCGTGCACGAGAAGCGTTTCATCAACGATCATGGCACCGACACGGCACCTTGGCGTGCGGTGGACGATTACGCGGGTCTGCTCCGGGCTCTTGGGGAGATCGGGTATCCGGCCGTGCTGAAGACACGCACAGGCGGTTATGACGGCCACGGGCAGAAGGTTCTGCGAACGGCGGACGACCTCGATGAGGTGCGCCAACAGAACGAGGCGGAAGGCTTCTTCCCTCCCTCGATACTGGAGGGATTCGTCGACTTCGCCTTCGAGGCGTCAATCCTCATCTCCGGCAATGGACACGAATTCGTGACCTTCCCGATCGTGCGCAACGAGCATCGTAATAACATCCTCCACCTGACACTGGCTCCGGCGACAGTCAGCACGAAGGTCGCGCAGGAGGCGGAGGCTCTGGCGCTCCGTCTCGCCCAGGGCTTCGACCTCGCAGGGACCCTGGCCATCGAACTGTTCATCACCAAGGATGACCGTGTGATCGTCAATGAGCTGGCCCCAAGGCCGCATAATTCAGGGCATTACACCATCGAGGCATGCTCCATCGATCAATTCGATGCGCATGTGCGCGGCATCGCGGGATGGCCGTTGCCCAAGCCGCGTCTGCTCAGTCCTGCGGTCATGGTCAATGTGCTCGGACAGCATGTGATGCCGACCCGGGCCCTGATCGGTGAGCATCCAGAATGGTGCCTGCACGATTACGGCAAGGCCGAGATCAAGCATGACAGGAAGATGGGGCATATCACCGTGCTGACTGCCGATATATCCACAACGGTCAGTGATTTGGAGGCCACCGGGTGCTGGGACGATTTGTCATGAGGGATATGACGACGGGGAGGGCGGTACTGCCGTCGTCGCAAGGTGAGGGGGATTCATGCCTGGACGCACGTTAAGGCAGACCAAGCAGAAGGATGCGGTGCTCAAGGCCCTGCACCAGTGCGATGACTTCATCTCTGCCCAGGATCTGCATCGGCAGCTTCTCGATTCGGGCCTTTCGATCGGTTTGGCGACCGTGTACAGGCAATTGAATTCCCTCGCCGACGCCGGTCAGGCGGATACCCTGCGGCTCAACGGATCACAGCTTTTCCGGATCTGCGTGGACGACCATCACCATCATCATCTGGTATGCGAGCATTGCGGGCGCACCATCGAGATCGAACCCCCTGATGAGCAGTGGCTGCGCAAAACGGCGGCGGAGCACGGTTTCACACTGCATACGCATACGGTCGAGCTCTTCGGCCTATGCCCCGAGTGCCAGAAAGCCTAGTCCGCCGACGTTCCGCACGTCATCTCTCATCCCGGTCATGGCCGAGGGATGACGGATGCCCGGATGGGACGGTCGGAGGGGATCAGCGGCCCGAGCTCAATGATTTGAGCATATCCAGGGTCTGTGAAGCCTTCATATCCGGCAGATATGCCTGAAGAACCGCCAGACCGATGCTCACCAGCTTGGCCGGGTCGCTGTAGCAGATATACACCGGCTCTTCCTGGGGTTGGAATTTCTGTTTGAAGAAGAACAGGGAACGGAAGCCGTATGCGGGTTCCACGATGTCGGCGACGATCTGCAAGGCATGCGTGATGATGTTGGATGATTCCTCATCGTCGGTATTCAGTCCCGCCAAGGGCGCCGCCGACAGACTCATGAACACCGCTTCACCCTCATCCCGCAGGCGTTCGGCCATACGGGCTATCAGGAACTCCATAATGCCGTTCGGGCTGTCGGTGCTGTGCCGCATGAAATCGAGTGTCCATCCGATGATGCGACCCTCCTGCCAGGTCGGCAGCCAGCTGGTCACCCCAAGCACATGGTTGTTCTCATCAATGGCATAGAGCAGACGGACACGAGGGTCCTGCAGCTCCTGAAGCCCACCCAGGGTGAATTTCATTTCGGGGAGCGCCTTGCTGTCCGCCCACTGCTCGGAGATGCTGACTATCTGCGATTGTATGGGTCGTGGCGTCTGTTCAAAAGTGCTTTGCACATCGGTGATGCCTGAGCGCTTGGCCTTGTTGATGGCGGTGCGGATATCCTGCCATTTTTTCCCGCGGGTCTGCCATTCCCTAGGATCGACCACCATTTCCATGCCGACCTGGATGCTGGAATACCCTTGCGCCGCAAGGATCTCACGCGCAGGGCGATGCAGGCTGTAGAACACCGGGGACCAGGAGTGCTCGACGCAGAAACGTGCGAAGTTCGTCAGATCGGATTGGTATTCGGCAGGGTCTCCGAAGGGGCCGGTTGTGGTCAGGGCCACACCATGCAGCACCCTGTAGGCTATGGCGGATTTGCCGCTGTGTGAGAACCAGTAGCTGTTGCCTTCCCAGGTGCACATGAAGGACATGGATTCTCCGCCGAGCTCGACCAGCCGTCCTGCGTCGCGCCGCGATTCCACGTCGAGCACGGAGGATTCCTTCATCCAACCGGCAACGACCAGGATGACGAAGAACCAGAAAATCGGGCCCACCGCCTGCCGGAGGATCATCGCGGGCACCGTCGTGGGCAGGAACGCGATTTTGGTGCCGTCGGTGAATGCGATGGGCAGGAAGCGCTGTGGGAGATCCTTGATGAGCATCATGATGTCGGCACGGGGGCGGAAGGATCCAGCCATCGACAATCCCAGCAACACGTAACTGACGCTGACGCCGACGAAGGCGGCGGCGATGGTGACGATGCCGGCTTCGATGCGACCACGCTTGGTTCTGATGGTGAAGAAATGACGGTGGGTGAGTACCAGTATGGCGAAAATCAACGGTGGGAGAGAGGTCGTCAGGAAGGTCAGTGCCGCACCATGCCTGATGATCGTACTGAGCGACTCACCCGAAACCATCGGATCCACAAAGCAATAGACGAATGCCAGGGCCGCTATCGATGCGTTCATCACAATGCATGCCCATGCCGCGATACGTCGTCCCTTATACATGCCCCACGCGATGATGAGCAAGGCGGCGGTCGGCAGCAGTGAGCGGAGTACCGCCCCCGGAAGTGCCACATGGGCCAGTCCGTAAGGGTTGAAGCATCCCTGGGTGCCCTGCCCCTCCAAACAGGTCAGCACTTGCGGCGCATGTACCGAGCCGCCGGTGACGAACATCGCGAGTGTGCTCAGTGCTCCCGCACGATGATGCGAGGTCAGGGCCACAACAGGTCCCAGCGCGAGGATCATGCAGATCGCGCCGAAGATGCGACGACTCTCGAAGGGGGTCGCATGCCACCAGTGGCTTCGGTCCGCAGGTCCATGCCATACCCTGCCCGTGATGTGGCCGATGACCGCCGCCGCGAGGATGCAGTAGTCACCCGGATTTCCGGAGTAGAGGACGCTGATCAGGATGGCGCTGTAGCCGAAGAGCTGTATGCGACGTCTCCACAGATAGTCGCTGTATTCACTGGCGGCGAAGAGTGAGCCGATGACGAGAACGAGTGGTGTCAGCGTCATGCGAACCGTTGAAATCGCATGCCATTGCCCTGCCAAGGCATTCAGCAGGGTGCACAGCAGCAGACCGCTGGCGGTTCCCACGAAAGCAGGCACGACGCATGCGGCGATCGTCCTCTTCGTGCCCAGTCGGCTTTGCGCTATGGCCAGGATGATGAAGGAGAGCACGGTGTGCATCAGCAGTCTCAGGGGGCTGTACACCAGCACCAGACTGGTGACGAGTCTGACGAGCTGCACGTCGAGTTCCGGCTGGGTGCCGGGGCCTTTATGGACGGGAGGGCTCAGTATCTGACCGAGGCTGAGCGAGGGGGCTGTGTCCGGCATGCCGGGCATGAAAATCGCATGGTAGATGAAGTAAGCGATGTTGAGCAACAGGATCGCCAGCGCGAATACCACTGCCAGACGGTGTGCGCGCAGCCATTGGCGCACGTCGGCAAGCATGGCCTTCCAATGCCCGGCATCTTTTCGTTGATCCTTGTTCATGCCTTGATTCTTCCCCTTCATGTGCATTCCTTGATTCATCTGTACGGATGGTTTCGGCACGGATGGCCTCGGCGCCCAAGTCGAGAGCCGCCCTTGCCCATGCCCGAAGCCGGGCTATGGGGTGACGACCGTGATATTGGGGTAGTCTGCCAACTGCTTGGTCATCACGCCCAGACCCATCTGTGCGCTTATCCAATCGATCCCCGGGTTCAATGCGGTTTTCACGGTGTTCCAATCATGACCCGAATGCGCGGTGACCACGGTTTTCACCGTCATGCCTGCATCGACACCGGCACCTCCGATCGCATGCATATTGCCGATGGATCGGGCATCCTGATCACCGGCGGCGCTGAACATCGTCTGCGTTGAGGGAGCGTGCTGCTTGATGGCGACGACCGGGATCTGCGCTTCGTATGCTTTGGCATCCCCGTTGAAATACCGGCGGATCATCGATTCCCGCGAACCTTCGGTCGGTGCGATCTCACCGTCGATCGGGAACATGTGCCCGTACAGCTCGGGATGCCGCGCTCCCAATTGCGTCGAGCAGGTTCCTCCCTGTGAGAATCCGCCGATGCCCCATTCCGTCGGTGATGATGCCACGGGCAGATGCTTCTTCACCCAATTCGTGACGTCCTTGGTCACATAGCTTTCGACATTGCCGACCACGGGTGAATCGACACACAGGCTGTTGTTGCGCGTGGAACCGTTCTGATCGGGTGAGACGACGATCGGAGCAAGGCCGTTATGCGCCTTGGCGTAATTGTTGAGCACGGCGGCGATATTGCTCGCGGTGAAGAAACGATCCGGGCTGCCCGGCTGACCTCCGAGCATGATGAGTACCGGAAGCCTGGGAGGCTTGGCGGAAAGTGCCGCAGGAGGCAGATAGATATCGGCGGCACGAGGATTGAAACCGGATATCGTGCCTTTGATATCCACCGAACGCACCTCGCCCGTTGCGGGATGGTGAGGGGCCTTGCCCGCCGCCGCCAGTGTGTTCCATTCCTCGACCGTCATGCTCGGATGACGCACCGCATCGGTATCGAGTTTGCTGTAGACAGGAACCCCGAACACGCTGCTGAAAAGAATGAACTCCCCATACACCATGTTGACCCTCAGCAGGGTGAACAGCACCAGAATCGGTATCGCGATCGCGCAGACCACACGTCGGCCCGCATGGGTCATGACCAGGGCCGCGATCAGATATCCCAACGATGCAAGACCGAGGCTGATGACTGTGATGACCCGGTATCCGAGGCTGACGCCGAATACCACGAACACATCGGAGAGCAGCCATGTGACGAGGTAACCGAGAGCGCCGGAGGCGATGCCGATGAGTATTTCAAACAGCAGCTTCCTGCGATGCTTTGCGCCCAGTTGCATGACCAGGGTGATCAGCAGCACTGCGGCGGTGAGGCAAAGCCATAGTGTTGGCAGCCAGCCGTGCAGGAGATGTATGTGAAGCAGCCAGTCGATCATCGTTCCCCCCAACCGAATGTCATGGCATGCGTGCCATATGAGGCGGCACGAGGATGACCATGAAACCACAGCCAGAGACGCAGGCGGCATATGGCCGTTCCCCGTCTCTGCTCAATTCCGACAGACAACGCTACCTGTATCTGGAGTATCTGCAAATCAGCCTTAGGGACGACTTTTGCGCAAGGCCATATCCGAGGGCGGATACAGTGAGGCCCCGATGCGGATCCGAAGAATCGCATCGGGGCCCAGCCCTACTTGTGGATTCGGTGGAGCGGAATCCACCATGGCGCTCAGAGTTTGAGCAGACCTTTTCTGGCCGCGGCCGCCAGGTGCTGAGGCACCTCTACGACGCTGCCGTCAGGTGTGCTGACAGTGATGATCTGTTCGTTGTGCGCCTTCCACTGCGCGCGCCTCGCGTGCGTGTTGGCTCTTGACTTCTTGTACTTGGGAAGTGCCATCAGCCCTGCCTCGCTTTGAAATTGGGATGTTTTTTGTTGATGACGTAGATATGACCGCGTCGGCGCACCACAACCGACCCGTCCTTGCGCGCGAGTGAGCGCACCGATGATTTGACCTTCATGCTGATTCCTTGTCACCCTGCGCCGGATTGCGGCGGTAGCGCTGGTTGAATTTCTGCACCTGGCCCGCCGTGTCGAGCACGATGTTGTTGCCGGTGTAGAAGGGATGGCTGGCGGAGGAGACCTCGACGTTCACCAGGGGATATTCCTTGCCGTCCTCCCATGTGACGGTCGGCAGGGACTTGGCTTTGGCCGCCAAGGTGGAACGTGTGAGCATCATCGTGCCCGCGGATTGATCCCGGAACACCACATAGTCATACGTGGGATGAATATTCGCTTTCATTGTTGTCTTCTTTCTCAGGGTCCTGGCCTGACTGGCGTGGCATGCTTCGTGTGGCACTGTTTCCGCGGCACTGTTTCCTTGGCACCGCTTTCAACGCATCTCTGCATTTCCTGCATCCGATGTGGTGAACGGATTCGGGAGCCGTTGCATCCAACCGCGAATCGAAGCGGGCATCCGGAGCGGGCTTGAGGAATGTTCCGCTGCCGGGATGCCTGCCGTCAGGGGTGTTGGAAAATCACCAACTGGATTTGGTTACGCCGGGGAGCTCGCCACGGTGGGCCATCTCGCGCATGTTGATGCGTGAAAGGCCGAATTTGCGCAGGTAGCCGCGCGGTCTGCCATCCACGGCATCACGGTTGCGCAACCGCGTGGGGCTGGCATCCCGGGGGAGGGCATGCAGTTTGCTCATGGCGGTGTCCCTTTCCTCCTGGCTCAGGTGGGGGTTGACACTGTCCCGCTTGTATTGCGCCCTGCGTTCCGCGTACCGTTCGACGATGCCTTCTCTGCGGATCTGTTTATTGATTTTGCTGGTTTTAGCCATGCTTCCTTCTCTGCTTTCAGCGTGTTTCCCGGAAGATGACCCGGCGGCGAAGCACGGGATCATATTTCAGCAGCTCAACCCTGTCTGGGGTGTTGCGTCTGCTTTTGCGGGTGGTGTAGGTGAATCCCGTTCCCTCGGTCGAGCGCAGCGTGATGACGGGGCGGTTCTCGCTTGATTTTGATGCCATGAGTATTCCTTAGCTTTTTCGGTGCGTCCTCGGCGGCACGTGATGATCCGGGATGCCCTTCGACGGCTCAGATCTTCAGGGTGCCTTGCGCCCGTAGTGTTGCGACCACGGAATCTATACCTCTGCGATCTATGGTCTTGATGCCTTTCGCAGAGACCTGAAGGGTGATGTGGCGCCCGAGTGAGGGCACCCAATACCTCTTGTTCTGCAGGTTGGCTTGGAAGCGTCGGCGCGTCGCCTTGTGTGAATGGGATATGGAGTTGCCATAGCTGGCATGGGTTCCGAGAACTTGACATGATTTGGACATGAATGCCACTATAGTAAACGATAATCATTATCGCAAGTAGAGGGTCCGATATGGAATATTCCCGATCACAGGCCGCCGCGGAGACCGGTTCCGCCCAGCAGCAAGGTCTGCCGCATCCCGGGGCGAGGAAATCGCCTCGCGCAGGGCGAACGCAGTGCTCGGTGCTGCTGCTTACAGGGGCCACGGGGGCCGATTTGGATGCCGCCGTGTTGCATCTCGCCAGTGGTAAGCATGGTGTGATGGCTTTGCGGTACTGGGTTGAGGCCGATCCGGCGGAGTACGGGAGTCTGCGTGTCACCCGTTCGCTGTGCGCGGAGCGTGAGATCCCCGTGCAGGATGCCAGGGGACGGGTGCCGGTGGTCATGGACGGATGCTGCCTGACCTGTACGGTCAAACACGATGTGGGACTGCTGCTTGGCGAATGCGCGCAGCAGTGCGAACATCTGCTGGTGGTGCTGCCTCCGGGTATGGAGGCCGCTCCGGTCGCATCCTATCTGGAGGACAGCTGCGCGTTGGATCGCGCTTTTCTCACCATCGCCGATGATTTTTCGGAGGGTGACGAATGCGGGGAGGTCGCATGCCCGCAGGGTGAGAGTCTGGAATACGTCTCGGTGGGTGGCATCGTCACCGTCGTCCGGCACGGGGGATTGCAGGATCGTCTCTTCGATGATGCGCCCTTCATGATCGCCGAAGCCACTTCAGCACAGGATGCGCATGGAGGAAGCCGTGATGCGGTGTATGAATCTGCGGTGGAGGACCCGATGGACGACCGGAGTCTTGGTGGGGTGACCGCGAATCTGCTGCATGAGGCGGATCATGTGTTGCTCTGTGACTGGACCCCTGGGGCTGACCGCGCCGTAGAGGATGTTGGTCAACGCGCATCCGCGCACGCTCCCGGGCCCGAGGGCGCCGCACAGGAGGGTGCGATGGATGCCGAGGATGCCGCCGATCCGATTATCGATCTGCTGCGGGCTTTGATGCCTGGAGGGGCTGTCATCCACGATGACATCGGCCGGGTCGATATCGCCGAATTGGCGCAGGCCGTCGCGGCCGTGGGGAACCCGGATGAGTTGGACGGGGAGGTCCTGCAATTCAAGGCCTTCGGAAGGGATGTGGTCGCCTTGGGCTTGCGCACGCGTCGATTGCTTCATCCCGGCAGGCTCTCGGAGTTTCTGGCCGGGGACCATCAGGCCATGCATATCCAGGCCCACTTCAGGGTGCCGACGAAACCCTTCTCCACCTTTGTGTGGGAATGCGAGCCCAACGGTTCCCAGATCGAGCAGATCCCCGACGGGCAGCTTGACGGGGATATCGCGGCCACCGAACTGTTCATGCTGGCGTCATGCGAAGACGCACGCAGCGATGGTGCCGAGCTGACTCGCATGGTGGAGGGATTGCTGCTCACCGCCGAAGAGATGGGACGCGGAACGGTGGAGTGGATGGGTCAGGATGATGTGTTCACCCGGTGGGCGGAAGGCGGCCCCGCCGATGTCGACGGAGAATAATTCTCAAAAACACACTATTAATGATAATTAATATCATTAAGTGTATACTGGTTCTCGTCAAGACAGCGGACTTATGTGGCGCGCTTGCGAGAGAATGAACGGCTGTGAAGCTGGGACGCCCGGAATGCACATCATCGAATCGTTGTCAGCAATAGCAATATGAATATCAGTGGGAAGTAGGGAACTATGTCGGTATCGGCATTCTTCAACTCGACAAAACGAGCTGCCTTCAGGCGTGTTATGGCGGCCTCGATCGCCTTTGCGGCTTTGGTCGGAACAGCGGCATGCGGATCGACCGCAGGGGATGCGTCGTCAAGCTCGCAGTCCGATGAGAAGATCAGCGTCATCGCGAGCATCAATCAATGGGGTTCCGTCGCACGGGATCTTGGTGGGGACAAGGTCAGTGTCACCTCGATCATGACCAACACCAATGTGGAGGCACACGATTACGAGCCGACGAGCTCCGACGTGGCGAAGTTCACGTCGGCGAAGGTCGTTGTGGTCAATGGTGCCGATTACGATCCATGGGCTTCCAAGGCGGCGTCTTCTACCGATGCCACCCTGGTCAACGCGGCGGAAGCGGGCGGCAAGAAATCCGGTGACAACCCACACGTATGGTTCTCCGCATCGGTGCGTACGGCTGCGGCGGATGCGATCACCAAGGCCTATGAGAAGGCCCTGCCTTCGCAGAAGAGCTACTTCGCCGATCTGAACACCCAGTGGAAGGCCAAAGAGCAGAAGCTTGAGGCGACGATCAAGCAGTCGAGCAGCACGCTCAAGGGCGTCGACTACGCCGCGACTGAATCCGTTGCCTGGTATCTCGCCGATGACCTCGGTATGAACGACATCACCCCAAGTGGCTATGCCCAGGCGTCGGCGAACGAGAGCGAACCATCGCCGGCTGATATCAAGGATTATCAGGAAGCCTTGGCCGGTGGCAAGATCAAGCTGCTGGTCTTCAACGAGCAGGAGGCGGATTCGGTCACCAACCAGATCACGTCCGCAGCCAAGAAGAACAACGTGCCGATTGTGAATCTGACCGAACAGATGCCCAAGCAGTACACGGATCTTCTGGATTGGATGAACGCACTGGTTTCGGACTTCGCCAAAAGCATCAAATAGCAAACGGTAACAGCCAGTACCAGGGCATATGACGATGAGGCACCTCATTCGCGGGCTTGACGGCCTTCGCGTCTGAGGTGCCTTCTTCGTGTAGAACAGTATGGATCACTTGGCTTTGTCTGGCATCGTTGGAACAATCGGAGACTATGCTTAGCTTTCTAAAGCGTCGCAAGACGAGGGATAACGACGTATCAGGGCAATCGGCACAGGAGGATCACAGCAAGGACGCAGGTGCCGGCAGCACTTCCGAAGGATCGGCACAGCGTGCTGAAGCAGGTACCGCCATCGGGAAATCACATTTTTCCGGGTGGACCTATGCCGTCTTGTTCCTTGTCTTCGACATCGTCGGGGTCGGGCTTCTGCAATGGGGCGTCACCATATCGAGTTCACGCGTGGCGCTCTCAAGTCCCCTGATCGGATTCTGGGGTTTCATCTCCAGCATGTGGACCGAATGGCGTTTCGTCTTCATTCTCAACCTGATCGCCCTCGGCCTTATATACCTGATGATTCTGATGCTGTGCAACCGCTTTTGGGTGGCATCGCCACTGTTCCTCGTGATATGCGCGGCCGTGGCGGTGGCCGAACACCTCAAGGCGGTGTCCCGCTATGAGGCGATCATGCCTTCGGATCTGAACTTCCTGCAATCGAACACCGGCAATATCGTCAGTTTCCTTCCCTCCGGCTCCCAATGGACGATCGTATGGGCCGTCGTGGCCTTGGCGCTGTTGGTCGCCTTGTGCGTATTCATCAACCGCATGGACCTGCGCAGGGGCAGGATCTTCGTTTCCGCAGACAAAAGGATAGGGGCCATCTGCAGGGTCCTGTTCATCCTCATTCCGGCGATGGCTCTGACCTTGTTCGCGCAATCCGTCAGTACGGTTGGCACCTGGTCATACAACGTGTCGAAAACGATGGGTGATGTGCCCTCGATGTGGGATTCCGTCTACGACGCGCAGCGCAACGGGACCCTCCTCGCCTTCATGAGGCAACTCAACCCCAAGGTGATGGATGAGCCCAGCGGCTACAGTGAAGCGACCATGAAGAAGGTGGCGAAGCGCTACAAGCAGGAAGCCGAGGAGATAAACGCCACGCGCAGCAGCTACCTCAATGACAACACGGTCATCTATGTGCTTTCGGAATCCTTCTCGGATCCCACCAGGGTCCCGGGAATCTCCATCAACAAGGATCCGATGCCGAATATCCGCTCGATCAAAAGCTCCACAACCAGCGGGCTGATGCTCTCATCCGGATATGGCGGCGGCACCGCGAATCTGGAATTCCAGCAGATCACCGGTCTGAGCATGGCCAACTTCGATGCTTCGCTGACCAGCCCGTACCAGCAGCTCGTCCCGTCCTTGTCGTGGACGCCGACGATCAACCAGATCTGGGGAAGCTCCAAGAACTCCCTCGCCTTCCATCCCTATGAGTCTTCGATGTACTCCAGGGCGGGCAACTACAAGAAATTCGGTTTCTCGCATTTCTACACGCTTGACGGCGATGAGCAGATCCAATACCAGAACAAGATCGATCAATCCCCGTATGTGAGTGATGAATCCGCATACAACAGCGCACTCGGCAAGATCACCTCCGGAGACACCACCCAGTTCCTGCAGATCATCACGATGCAGAACCATATGCCGTACAACAACTGGTACAACAACAATGAGTTCAAGGTCACCGCATCGACGGGCGCCACGCAGCTGGGCAGCGACGAGACCATGTCGATCGACACCTATGCCAAAGGTGTGAGCATAACGGATACCGCGACGAAGTCCTTCCTGGCCTCGTTGAACAAGATCGACAAGCCGATCACCGTGGTCTTCTACGGGGACCACCTGCCCGGCATCTACACGACGGCGGGTGCCGACGCCAACAACTCGCTTGCCCTGCACGAGACCGACTATTTCATCTGGTCGAATTCCGCCTCCTCATCGAGCAAGACCAAGCTGGCGGACAGCAACTTCACATCCCCGAACTATTTCATGGCCCAGACCGCGGAGCATATGGATGCCAAGGTCTCACCGTATCTGGCATTCCTCACCACGCTGCGCACCAAGATAGCCGCCATCGAACCGCCGGTGGTCAATCAGATACAGGGATGGGACCGCATTCCGGAGGGGCAGACGATCTACCTCGATAATTCCGGCAATCCTATGGATGCCACGAAGTTCGATGCGGAAACCAAGCAGCTGGTGAAGGACTACCAACTCATCCAGTACGACATCACGGCAGGGAACCACTACCTGGAAGGCACCGGCTTCATGACCGCGCCCTCTAAAGCGAGTGAGGAGAAGGCCGCGAAGGAGGCCGCAGAGAAGGCCGCCGACGCGAAGAAGGCGAGTGAGGAAGCGTCGCCAAGCCAATCGAGCGAATCCAGCTCCTCAGGCGAATCGGGAGACAGCCAGACCACGGGCGGCGAGTAGGGGATCGGCATCCTCTCGCCCGCGCATGCGGGTTTCCGCCTCTGTGTTTCCCCCGGTGTTTTCCCGGTGTTTTTCCCGGTATTTTCCACACCTGGGGGGCTTCTGCGAAGGGCTCCTAAGCGTAGTAGAAATAGCCGGTTGCCGAGTCGGCGCCACCCACCGATGACGCTTTGAGGATCAGGCCTTCATAGCCCTGCGAGGCGCTCCCGATACGCCCGCGCTCCAAGGTTCCTGTGACCTGAACCCAACTATCCGTTTTCGGGATGGTGCCATCCGAGGCGTCGACGGTGAATCCGAATGCCGTCATATCCAGCACGCAGCACGTCATCAGCATGCGGCTTGCGGTGAACTGCCCCTTGCCCAGAGCCGAATTGGTGCTGACCTGTGCACTGAGCACAACGGTGTAGCCGATGTATTCCTCCGCATGCTTGTCTATCTGGTTGTACCAGAAGCCGAAATCGTCATCACTGATGGTGATGCGACGGTTCCCGGCGTCCAGACCAGGCAGCTTCGTCGAGGACTGGCTTGTCTGGATCGCTATGGCCCTGCTCCCTGCGAAGGCGTTCAGGGACTGGGAGGATGAGACCGGCAGCAGGAACAGCAGTGCGGGAACGACCAGCAGCGCGAAACAGGAGCGCAGCGTGCGCTTGTCGGCGGTGATCCATCCGAGCCAGGAGGCTATCCCGAGCACGGCAAGAACCACGATGGCGAACATGATGTAGGGGAGGCTGCGCGGGGTGACGAAGGACAGATAGCGCCCGGTCGCTATGAGTATGGCCATCGATGCCGCCAGAAGCAGCAGGCAGCAGCCCTCCATGCGGTTCAGCAGCGTGGGCCTGCTTCTCACTCTGGAGGGGGATACGGCGACGGCGCTCATCGGATCAGCTCCAGGAACAGGGCGAGGGCCACCATCAGCATGAAGCAGGTGATGGCAACGGTGATGCCCAGACGCCAGACGAAGCGTCTGGTGAACATCGAGCGCAGCATCAGCACGTTCTTCAAATCCATAATCGGGCCGAAGATCAGGAAGCCCAGCAGCGCCGGTGTGGGGAACAAGGCGCTGATGCTCCTGGCGATGACGGCGTCCGAGGATGAGCACAGGGAGCTCAGGAATGCCAGCCCCATCATCGCCACAATGGCTATCGGAGTGCCGTACCCCTGTAACCAGGAGGGTGCTGAGGAGCCCGCGAAGGCCCGGACGCATGAGGCGACGAGGATGCCGACGAGCATATACGGCATGATCGTGTACAGATCGTTGCGGGTGTGGTTGAGATAGCTGATGAGACGCGTTCTCCACCCTGCCGTCCTCGTTGTCTCCGGTACGGTCGTGCAGCTCGCGCATTGCGGTGAGGAATCCACATCGCCGCCGGGGGCGATTGCCGATTCTTGCTGGATGCCGGAGTGCCGGGTGCCGCCGGCGTGGGCATGGTCGATCGTCCTCAGATCCTCTCGCAAGAGATGTCTGTCGGCCGGGCGGATCACAAAGGTCACGCCGACGATCAATGCCGTGATGATGCCGAAGGAGACCCTGGCAACGGTGATCAGTGGGCGGTCGGGGAAGGCGAAGATGGTGGACCAGATCACGATCGGGTTGATGACCGGTGCCGCGCACAGGAACACGATGGCAGCAGGAAGGGGCACCCCTTTGCGATGCAGTCTTGAGAACACGGGTACCGTGGCGCAATCGCACACCGGGATGCAGAATCCCGCGAATAATGCGACCAGCATGCCCGCGGCTGTGGATTTGGGAAAATGTCTTTCGATGAACGCAGGGGTGATGAAGGTCTCCACCGCGGATGAGATCAGAATACCGACGAGCAGGAAGGGCAGAGCCTGCAGCAGCAGCCCCACGACGCCGGTGATGATGCCGGTCATGGGGAATCCGCTCGTATCGATCAGCGGGGAGGCGATGATGATGCCGGCAGCCAGGACCGTGGCAAGGAGGAAGGTCTGAAAGCCGAACTGGAATCTGGTACGCATCACATCGGTCATTCTATAACCGGGGTGATGCTTCTGTCTGTGCGGATTGGGTGGAAGCGCCGGCGGCGGTCAGCGGGTGCGTATGACCCTTCTTCAGCGCTCCTCGGCCTGTCCGGTCTCGATGCGGCGTGTCGCCTCCGAGGGCCTGAAAGATAAAGCGTTTGAGCAGTTGCAATCATGCGGTTCTCTTGGAGTTTGACAAACGCTGGTGAATCCGTAATATGTAGCGTAATCATAGAATTCAAACGTTTTAGCAAAGAGGCTATTATGTCGGGTCGCATTTTCTTTACCCCCGAAGAAGGCTGGGTCGGGGACATCATTCCTTTCGAGGAAAACGGCACATTCAAGCTGTTTTTTCTCCATGAGCGCAGGGAGAACCCCCGTGAAGGCATGAGCTGGCGTCTGGTGACCACACAGGATCTTCGGGAGTACCACGATCAGGGCGATGCGCTGCTTCACGGGTCACCGCAATCCCCGGATTTCAACGCCTACACAGGCAGTGTCGTCGTGGACGGCGAGGGCGTGCACCACCTCTTCTATACGGGCCAGAACCCCAGGAATCTCGGTGCAGACGGCTTGCCCCTCCAACTGGTCATGCATGCGATCAGCCACGATGGCATGCGTCATTGGGACAAACGCCCCCAGGATACCTTCGGTGCGCCGGAGGCATATGAGAGTGCCGACTGGCGCGATCCCTTCGTGTTCTATGACGAGAAAAGCGGGCTCTGGCGGATGCTGCTGGCCGCCAGGGACAAGACCGGGCCGAGCAGGCGACGCGGGCTCACGGCGCAATGCGTCTCGAAGGATCTCCAGCGTTGGGAGTATGCGGAGCCCTTCTGGGCGCCGGAACGCTTCATCACCCACGAATGCCCGGAGGTCTTCCGCTGGGGGCAGTGGTGGTATCTCGTGTATTCGGAATTCTCGGATGCCTTCGCCACCAGATACCGGATGTCCAGGGATCGCCTCGGCCCTTGGAGGGCGCCCGATGCCGACACGGTGGATGGCAGGGGTTTCTATGCCGCGAAAACCGCGGAGCGGCAGGGAAGACGATTCTTCTTCGGTTGGATCCCGACGAGAAAAGGATCCAGCGATGACGGGGCCTATGAATGGGCCGGATCCATGTCGGTTCTGGAAGCCCGGCAGCGTCAGGATGGGACCTTGGCCTTCTCCATTCCCCGGGAGATCCTCGGATCCTTCAATGAGCAGGGGGAGGAACTGTTATCCGCCGAAGGCCTGCTGCTCGGCAGGGAGGATGGCTACGCCTCCCACATGCTCAGCGGGGACATTCCCGCCACCTGTCGGATAAGCGTGGGGTTCACGGTAGGCGCCGACAAGGCCGATGCCGGTGTGATCATCCATGCGAGCGCCGACGGGGATTCGGGTCATATCCTCCGTGTCGAACCAAAACGCGGACGCATGGTCATCGATCGCTGGCCACGGCTGCGCACCGGTGACGAGCAGTGGCAGATCTCCGGGGACGTGCCCTATCTGCTGGAATTGGAGCGTCCGTGTGATCTTTCCGAGGGACACCATGAACTCAATATCGTGATGGAGGATGACATCTTCGTGGCCTGTCTGGATGACGAGGTCACGGTGAGCTGCCGTATGGAACAGTCATGGGGGAATGCCCTCGGGGTGTTCTCCAACGACGGACGGACGTCCTTCGATACGGTTGTCGCGCACGCCTATCCCGTGGGAGACACAATCCCCTCGGATACCGGTGCATGCCCACGTCGATCCGAGACGGATGCAGGCACGGAGGGTGCCGCGGATGTGAATGCGCCTCTGCATCCGGATATCCGGAACGATGAGCTTGCGGGGGGTGCGGTCATGAGCTAAGCGAATGCGTCTGATGGCGACGGCAATGCCTCCCTCCTCTGTCTTCTCCCTCCCTTTCCTCATTCCCGTATATCCAGACATATGCGGACCATTCATATCCGACTTCTGAATGCACACCATTAATCAACGGAGATTACTCATGAAAACACTCAGAACCATAACCGTGGCGGCGGTATCGGCATTGGCCCTTATCGTTTCCGGCTGCGGTACGGGTGCATCCGTTCAGGATGCAAACAACATCAATCCCACCGGGGACATCAAGGCCAGGGAGATCTCCTGGCTGCTCTCACGTCCGGCAGACGGCGGCGTGATCACCGCGATGAACAAAATCGCCAAGGAATACGCCAAGAAGCACCCTGGATTCTCCCTCAACCTGATCACCACACCGGATCGGCCCTCCTACATCCAGAAACTCGAGACACTGGCCGCCGCGAAGAAACTCCCCGAGCTCTTCGACATCGATGCGACGCCATTCGCCCAGAAGCTGGCTGCAAGCGGCAATATGATCAATATCGAGAAACTGCTCAAAGACATGAATCTGTATGACGAATACCGGACATCGGCTTTGGATTACCAGCGTTTCGACGACGGAAGCCTGTACATGGTGCCCTTTGAATCACAGGTCGAGGTCTTCTTCTACAACAAGGCCCTGTTCAAACAGGCGGGCGTCGAAGTGCCCGCCACACTCGACGATTTCCCCAAGGTCTGCAAGGCGCTGAGGGCCAAAGGCATCACGCCGATCGCGCTCGACGGACAGGATATGTGGCCTTTGGAACGGTATATGGCCTACTATCCCTTCAGAGCATCGGGCGGGGACTACATCAAACAGCTCAAACGCGGCAAGGCGAAACTCTCCGATGAGGTCGGACGCCAGGCGGTGGAGTGGATGGCGAGTCTCGGCGAGGCCGGATGCTTCCAGGAGGGTTTCTCGTCCACCGGCTATTCGGATGCTCAGGCCCTGTTCACCACCGGCAAGGCGGCGATATACAACGATGGTTCATGGGACGCCTCGGCTCTGGCCACCGACTCGCTCAATTCCGAAGTGCGCGATGACGTCGATTACTTCCATCTTCCGGTGATCGAGAATTCCGCGACCGCACAGAACGAATACGTGGCACCTTCGGGAATCGGCATGGCCGTCAACTCCCAGTCCTTCGATCCGCTTGTCAGGGATTTCCTGGAGTTCGCGCTGAAGAGATATCCGGAGGTCTACGGTTCATCCGGTCAGATATCCCCGACGACGAATGTCGAACCGACGATTCCGGATAACGCGACACCTCTGTACAAGCGTCTGTTCGAGGATGCGGACAACGTAGGTCAGACCACGGCCATGCCGTGGGACACGCAGCTGGATTCGACGTCGAATACCAGATTGCAGCAGGAGCTGCCGTTGCTGGTGCAGGGTGACGTCAGCGTCGATGAATTCATCTCCACGATGGACAAAGTCATAGCGGAAAACGGTCCGAAGGCTTTCGCCGAGGATTGATCCCATAGGGGAGAGGCCGCCACTTCCGGCCTCTCCCCGAGAAAGGCCCATGATGTTACCTTCCAGATCAAAAAAATCAGTGTTGATCTTCCTTGTGCCGCCCCTGCTGTTCTATGGGGCAGGCGTCCTGCTTCCCGTCGTGCAATCCCTGGTGCTGAGCTTTTTCAGCTGGGATGGCATCAGCGACATGAAATTCGTGGGATTCAGCAATTACGTTCAGATGCTCTCCAACGATTCGGTCTTCTGGCAGGCCTTCGGTAATTCGATGATCTACCTCGTCATCTGCCTGACCTTGCAGCTGGGCGGTGCGTTATTGGTCGCGACCCTGCTGTTGCAGATCACCAAGGGACGTGACCTGATCAAAACCTTGTATCTGCTTCCCGCAGTGATATCGACTGTGGCCATAGGCTTCCTGTTCCAGCGCATCTATTCGGTCGATCCGGTAGGGCTGCTCAACAGGCTGCTGGATGTGGTCGGATTGTCCGGTCTGCAGCAGGCGTGGCTGTCGAATCCAAGCACGATCCTCGCCGCGGTCTCCTTCCCGGAGGGATGGCGTTTCTCCGGACTGTACATGCTGATTATCTACGCGGCTTTCATGGCGGTGCCGACGGAATTGGAGGAGGCGGCCAAACTCGATGGAGTCAACAATTGGCAGATGTTCTCCAAGATCCGTTTCCCATACATCAGACCGGTGTGGATCACCACGACCATCATGGCGGTCACCTACGCGCTCCGAGGCTTCGATATTCCCTACCTCCTGAGCAACAGTCGCTACGGGCAGCTGGTGACCACATACATGTACCGCACGGCTTTCACCAACACGAACTATGGGTATGCGAGCGCGATGGCGGTCTTCATCGTCATCGAGTGTCTTGTTGCCGTCGGTCTGATATTCGTATTCATGAAAAGGAAGGTGGACGAATGAGCATCGCACGCATATTCGGGGGGCCGCGTACGGCCTCGTCGGCGGCAGACGAGTACCATCGTCGCAAGCGTCTGTCGGTCCACGGCGCGATCCGGTGGGTGATCATAGCGATTCTGGTGATCATCCAGGTCTATCCATTGCTGTGGCTCTTCATCACCAGCCTGCGTACTGAGCATGATTTCGCCTCGGGTGATCCCTTCGGCATCCCGAAGCAGTTCACCTTGGAGAACTACGCCCGTGCATTCGAGGCCGGGGATCTGGGTGTGTACATCCGCAACAGCCTTATCGTGACCTTCGGTGCGAGTTTCTTCATCGTGCTCATGGGCATGATGGCGGCATATGCGATCAATGTGCTCGGTTTCCGGGGGAGCAAGATCGTCAGCGGAATATTCCTGCTGGGAATCATCGTTCCGGTGCAGATCGCATTGGTGCCGCTGTTCATCGACTACTCGCAGATCAACCTGCTCGACACCTACGCCTCCATGATCATCCCGCTTGCAGGCTTCGCCGTACCGATGTCCGTTTTCCTCTTCTCATCCTTCTACAACTACATCCCCAAGGAAACCTACGAGGCGGCATCCTTGGACGGCGCGGGTCCGTATCGGATTTTCTGGCAGATAACGCTGCCCCTGTCGCTGAACACCATCGTGACGGTTGTGCTGGTCAACAGCATCTTCATCTGGAACGAGTTCATATTCGCCAACACCTTCGTCCTGTCTGATGGGCTGAAGACGATACCCCTCGGTTTGCAGAACTATATTGGTGCTATGGGCAATACTGATTGGACCGCCACATTCGCAGCCGTTTGTGTGACGATAACCCCCCTGATGCTGATCTTCATGGTGCTGAACAAGGCGATGATCCAGGGGCTGGAAGGGGGTGCCACCAAAGGATGAGAGCTTCGGCGGAGAGCAACGGTGGAGGGGCGGACGATGATGCCGCGCAGGTCATGGGTGATGGCCGTCATGCGCGGCATGTGACGTTGAAGGACGTCGCGGAGCTGGCCGGCGTTTCGGTATCGACCGTCTCCCTGGTCATGAACGAGAAGAAGAATGCCCGTATCGCGGTGAAGACTCAGGAGAGGGTGAACCGCGCCATTCGGGAGCTGCATTACAGACCTAATGCCCTGGCCCAGAACCTGGTCACGGGCACATCCAAATTCATCGGTCTGCTGACCGATTCGATCGCCACAACACCCTTTGCAGGGCAGATCATCCACGGAGCCCAGGATCGGGCGTGGAAACAGGGATATGTGCTGTTGATCGTCAATACCGAAGGCAACGAGGACATCGAGCGTCAGGCCATTCGCATGTTCCTGGAATACAAGGTGCATGGAATCCTGTATTCCACCTGGTATCATCACGAAATCACCTTGCCGCAGTCGCTCAAGGATATGAACACCGTGCTGGTGAACTGCTACAGCGATACCGAGAATCTCATCTCGGTGGTGCCCGACGAATTCAACGGCGGCAGAACGGCCGCGAAGATGCTGCTGGAGCAGGGGCATCGTCGTGTGGCCTTCATCAATACGACGGTCGAGTCGCCTGCCCGCACAGGCCGGCTCGCCGGATACCGCCGGGCGCTTGCCGAACAGGGCATAGCGGAGGATCCCTCGTTGATCGTTGATGCCGAACCGACGCAGGAGGGTGGCCGCGCGGTGGCGGAGGTCATACGCGCATCCGGTGCCACCGGCGTCTGCTGCCACAATGATCGGGTCGCCATGGGATTGTATGACGCCTTGCGCAATCGCGGCATCATGGTGCCATCAGACATCTCAGTCGTCGGTTTCGACGATCAGGAAGTCATCGCCGCGCATATGCTCCCGCCGCTTTCCACGGTGGCGTTGCCGCATTATGAACTCGGTGCCTCGGGTGTCGATGCCGTTCTGGCCCCACCCGTGCATCTGGATGATCATCGTGTGCTGATCGCCTGCCCGGCCGTGCACAGGGAGTCGATCAGCGCGTTGGACTGAGGCGACCGTGATCGAGGGTCAGCACCTGTTTCATATACGCCAGTACGGCGGGGCGATGGGACACGACCACGAAGGCGCTGTCCGCCTGCTGATCGAGCAGGGCGCGCATCACCTGCCCTTCCAGAAGGGCATCCATATTGCTGGTCGGTTCGTCGAAGAGCACCAGCGGCGCCTCGCTGAGGAATGCGCGTGCCACGGCGATGCGCTGTTTCTGTCCTTCGGATAGTTCATCCCCATTGCGTTCCAGAACATGATCCAGACCGCCGGGCAATTCCGCTATCACCTCATCCAGGCAGGCCTTATGCGCCGCGGCTTCGATCTGTTCGCGGCTCGCATCCGGTTTCGACACCGCGATGTTCTCGGCAAGGCTGGTGCTGAAGATGAAGGTGTCCTGGCTGACCATGCTTTCCTGGGAACGCAGGCTGTGTGTGTTCACCGCCTCTATCGATACGCCGGAAACGCTGAGATCCCCGCTGCTGCGCTCGCGGAAGCGCATCAGCACGTCGATCAAGGTCGATTTGCCCGCGCCGTTCTCGCCCTGTATCCCGATCGTGTCTCCGGGAACGATGCGCAGGTTCACATCGCTGAGCGTCGTATGGCGTGCATGGGGGTACCGGAATGCCAAGGAGGTGGCCTCCAATGCATCGAAGCCCTTCAGATCGCTGCCATCCTCGGTCTCCTCCACGGCCGGTGTTTCGTCGAAGAGTGCGAAGACCCTGCGTGCGGCGGCCATGGTTGGTTGAAGACCCGATCCCAGACGCGCCACCGAGATCAGCGCCGGGAACGAGGTCAGGAAGCCTGCGATTGCGACGATTGCCGTCAGGGTGCTTGCCTGGCCTGTTGTGGCGAGCCAGGAGGAGACCGTCACGAAGACCATGATCGCGATCAGCGGTATCGACTCCGTAGCCAGTCCGTTCCATCCTGCCGCACGCTGATTACGCGTCCGGGCGTCCAGCATCTTTTCGGTCGCGCTGCGGAGCCTTGCCTGCGTGGTGGAGGAGGCCCCCATCGCGAGCAGCTCCTCCCTGCCGTCGAGCGATTCCAGAACGAGTGAATGGAGCTCGCCCTGCGCCTGTCGTTCCGCGAAGGCCGCACGGTATGTAGGCTTCGCGCTCAGCAGGGGCACGACCAGAGCGATGAGTATGTAGAACACCAGGGCGGTGAGTCCGAGCCAGGGATTGAGCACGGCGAGGACGACCGTATTGACCAAGGCGGTTATCGTGGCGATCGCGATGGGGGAGAGCGTGTGGGCGTAGAAGATCTCCAACAGTTCGATGTCCTCGGTGATGACCGTCACCAGATTGCCCCTGCCCTGTTCCTTGAGTTTGGCCGGTGCGAGTCTGCGCATGGTATCGAAGACGGAGATACGGATATCCCGTAGTGTGCTGAATGCCATCTGATGGTTGAAGAGCTGCTCTCCATAGGCAAGCGGGCCGCGAAGCAGAGCCATAATGATGGCCGCGACGGCCAAGGGGATCCAGAGTGGCGTGTGCTGCGTAAAGCCGAGGATGATGCTGGCGGCCGCGCACATCACACTCCATACCGAGAAGAGATGCCCGGCCGTGCCGCAGGCGATGGCCCGGAACTCCACGTTGATCAGCGGAAGCATCTGTTTGGCCATGCGTTTGGCTGTGCGCAGAGTGGAGGCCGTGTTGCCGGATGCGCTGGTGCTCTGTGATGCCGGGCGAGTTGCCGATGACGTGCCGGTCATTGATGATGTCATGCGATTGCCTCCTGCGCTTCGGATGTGAAGGAATGCGGGCGGGTGCCGCCGTCGACATCCGATTCAACGGAATCCTGCTCTTCCCACTGCTGTGCGAACATGCCTTGATGAGAGAGGAGTGCGGTGAAATCACCCGAATCGACGATCTCTCCGTGGTCAAGCACGATGATGTTCCTGGCGTTGATGATGGACGCAAGACGATGGGTGACGGTGATGACCAGGGAATGCCGGGCGAGATCGTCCATCAGGGCGCTCACCACACGGTCATGCTCACGGTCGATCGCGCTGCTGGCCTCGTCGAATATGTAGATACGTGAGGGTCTGACCAGGGCGCGTGCGATCGCCAGCCGTTGCCGCTGGCCGCCCGAGAAATTGCTTCCGCCCGCAAGAACCGTGGAGTCCAATCCGCCCCGGGCATTCACGAGATCCATCAGGTCAAGTCGTTCCAGCGCTTGGATGAGGGTTTCGTCGGATATCCCCAGATTCGTGGGATCGAGGTTGGATCGTACGGTGCCCTTGAAGAGGTGGTCGCTGCCTCTGACCATCGTCACGTTTTCGATGAAGCGCAGCGCGTCCCAGTCCCTCAGTTCCGTGCCGTCGAAGCTCATGGATCCCGAATATCCGCCGGTGCGTCCTGACAGCAGTTGCGCCACAGTGCTTTTGCCTGATCCGGAGCTGCCCACAATCGCAAGATGACCCCGCTGGGGGAAGTCGAAGTTGAGGTCATGCAGGGCATGATGCCCATTGGGATAACTGAAGTCGAGGTGTTCGACCCGCAGTCCCTCATCTTCCGGGATGCCGGCGTTCTTTCGGGTGTCGGCATCCATGCGGGTGTGAGGAGCGTCCTGGTGCTGCTGTTCGCGCAGTTCACGGGCCTTGGCGATGGCCTTGCCATGTTTCAGACCGACGGTCGCCTCGTGTGTGAGATACACCAGCTGTCTGCTGGGTATGAACAGTCGGACGCCCGTAACCGCAACGGCCACGCTGAGCAGCCATCCGGTGGTCTGACCGCTGGTGAGCAGAGCCGTGAACACGGTTGCCAGAATGACCGTGGTATAGATCACGACGTCGGATCCGATGAGGCTTTTGAGCTGGCCGCCCAGCAACGCCATCGTCGCCTTTCTGAATCCTTCTGAATCCTTGGCGAGTCGCTTGGATTCCTCGCGGTCGGCATCGAAGATCTTCAGCGTATTGAGTCCTTTCAACGACTCCTCGAAGCGAACACCCACGCGGTCGTACTTCCTCAAATGCTCCACCTGTGTCCTGATGTCCTTGTCACGGGTGAAATTCGCGGCGAAAGGCATGGCGATCATTCCCAGAATGACGATCAACGCGGCGATGGGATTCAGGGGAATGAGCACGATGCCGGCGACGAGCAGCATCAGCACCGATTCGAAGAGTGTCGGCAGGAAGAGCGTGAAGTAGGTGCTCAACGATTTCACCCCCTCTGTTGAGAGCATGGCCATGCTTTGGTGGGGCGTCGTTTCTTTCGGCTGTCGATCGCTGCGTGTGGTCATCTCCTGCGGGTCGAAGAGTGACAGGTACAGATCGTCCGCAAGCATGGAGGCCATACGCCTGGAGATGGAGGTCGTCATATGGGTGGCGAGTCGCTGGGCGATCACCCTGACGACTAAGAGAATCGTCATGACCAG
Organism: Bifidobacterium psychraerophilum; assembly: GCF_000741705.1. Classification (GTDB taxonomy): domain Bacteria; phylum Actinomycetota; class Actinomycetes; order Actinomycetales; family Bifidobacteriaceae; genus Bombiscardovia; species Bombiscardovia psychraerophila. The sequence continues at coordinate 565,881 of NZ_JGZI01000009.1, forward strand.
CAGTGATATTTCGATATTCGCAGTAAATGCTTCAAGCCATCGCGGCGTTTCCACGCCCAGGGCTGTGGCGCCGGTCATCAGTGCGATCACTGTTATAGCGCTGTCCACAAAGGCGCAGAGCGTCTGCAGCAGACCGATCAGCAGGGCCCCTTTCAGATCGGCACCGGGTAGTCGCAGCAAGGCTTTATTGATCATGATTCATGCACACTATCGTTCGTTGATGGCTTCCTGTAATGACAGACATCGTAAGAGATGCCATGGCGTCGGTCAATGGAGGATCACCAGACAGCGAGCACGAATGTGAGGCAAGTCACAAAGCCGTGATTGCCCGCATTGCGGATTTCGCAGTTTTGGAACGAGCCGTTATGGCCGCACAACGATGGTCCAGCGGCTTCCATCTCATATTCTGGGATTCCGATATGGGCATCGATGTCCGTGCCGAATGCTCGACCGGAGCGGAGGCATGGCATTCGGCGGTGTGCCGATGATACCTGCATATCCCAATAAGCACAGTGGTTGTGGGACAGGTAGTCGGGGATCGGTAATCACGCTCCTATGGATTTCCGCGATGGTCGTGATTCCCATCGCGGACGACGCATTTCGATATATGAACGAAAAAAATCGCTCCGGGGTCTTGTCAGAACCTTGAAAACTTTGATAGCTTTCTCGATGCAGAAGCACTTCGAATATTCGATATTACTTGGTTTTTGTTGAAAATGGTTCGATTCTGACTGTTCGAACCATGCGCCGAAGAGGGTGTGAATCTCTGATTCACCAACGATATCGCCGGGGAAAGGGAGCCGTGTGAAGAGCGAAATATCAGGAAGAAAACGATGGCGAGCCATGCTCGTCGGAGCATTGACGGCTGTGGCCACGCTTTCGGTCACGGTGCTGGGCACGGCCTCGGCCTCCGCGGCATCCGATGACACCGCGGTTTCGGGGGTGTCATTCGAGTGGGGTGTGAACGACGAATCCGGTGGAGGCGCCTATTTCGGAGGATGTAATTTCCTCTCCGCAGGGGCCGCGGGGGATGCCGGCGCATCGGGTCTGTGGACGCAGGCATCAGGTCTGTGGAGCCAATCCTCCGGCAATGTCGACGTGCTCAAACCCGACGCCACGGGAAACCTGGTGCCTACGACGTGGGCGAACAAATGCCAGAACCGATACGGGACGAGTGTCAACTCCAAGACCGCCGGGCTGAACATGACGGTCACCGGCGCGGATCCGGAGACGCAGCCCACGTATTCGGAGAACGTGGTGCGGGTCTCGAATGGTTCCGGCACCGTGAATCCTGCGACGGGATCGGCTCATATCGAGTGGGAGGGTTCATTCACCATCGTCTACTACGGTGGCATGACCTATTGGACGATCTCGAATCCCGTGCTTGACATCGTCGACGGCAAGGGGAGCATCACGGGAACAGCATCCGGATACGGTGCCGATATGGATGATGCCACGAAGTGGATAACCCTGCCCACGCAGGAGATCACAGTGGCCGATCTCAGTGATGTGCTGGTGACCGACTCCGGCATCAGCGTCACGCCCGATTATCTGGGTGTCGCGGTCTCCGACGAGATACAGGGGCGTAATCCTCAGGCGGCGAAGAGCGATGCCAACGCCACCTGGTGGGGCGCATTCCCCAACACATGGCTCGAATATGCGGTGCTGACCGGTCAGTCTTCGTACTGGTACACCTCGGATGGCGGGGCCACAACGGTTCAGCCACGCAAACCGGCATCACCCATCACCATCGGCTACAAGCTTGATGCCACTCCCACCAGCACGGTTCCGGCCGCCCCCGGCAAACCCACCGCGACGGCAGTCACCACAAGTGCCTCCTATGGGGCCACGATCGGGTGGGCCGCCCCAAGTGATGACGGGGGATCGGAGATCACCGGCTACACGGTCACGCTGACGCCTGAAACAGGAACGGCACAGACCAAGGATGTGGATGCCGGAAGCACCACGGCAACATTCACCTCGCTCAGCGCACCCGGTGTCTCCTATACGGCCACGGTCACGGCAAAGAACGCCAACGGCTCCTCACAGCCATCCGCCTCATCCGACGCGGTCATCCCGAATCCGGATCCCTCGACGGATCTCGCCCTTTCGGTGACGCCGACCTCGGATATCGATCCCGCAGTTGACAACACCTTCACCGTGACCGGAAGAGGATACACCGGAGGGGCGGCCATATACGGCGTGTACGTCGTGGTGGCGGACACCTCAGTGTGGAAGCCAGGCCAGAACCCGGCCTCGGCCAATGACTTCACCAAGGCCTCGGCCGTGCAGGCAAGCGCCATCAAGGATGGGACATTCACCACGACGATCACCGTGCCCGCCAACACCTTTGAATACGGCAAGCGATACACGGTCGGCACCATCGCTGCGCGTCAGCTTTCACTGAGCGATCGCCGTCTCGACAAAGTCCAGGAGATCTCGCTGAAGGATGCACCTCAACCCGATCCAGAAGCGCCCTCGGCACCACGGAACGTGACGGTCGTCTCCACAAGCCGTCAAGGTGAGCTGCGCGTCAACTGGCTGGCCCCACAGAGCGATGGCGGTGCCGCGATCGATCACTATGTGGTGACGCTGACACCTGAGGAAGAGGCTGCGCCGACGTCATCCTTGCAATCCGATGACGGCATTCTGGCCCGGAGCCTGTCACTGACCGAAATCAACCTGTCACAGACGGTGCAGGCTCCTGCGAACACCGTCTTGTTCACCGGGCTTGATCCGCTGCAGCGGTATACGGCAAGCGTCGCTGCGGTCAACACCGCAGGTTTGGCGAGTTCGTCCGTCTTCAGCGCATCCGCCGTGTCTCCCGCCGCAAGTGATGCGAATCAGGGGGATGAGGATGGTGGCGCCGTGGATGATGATCCGGGCACTGCAGCCGGGGACGATTCGACGGGTGCAGGCGATTCCGCCCTCGGTGGCGGTGGCTCGCAGTCAGGAGCCAAGGGGAATGCATCGGTCGTCGCCGACAAGGATCTGCTCGCCACGACGGGCGCCGATGTATTCGTATCGGCCCTCGCCATCCTGCTGTTGCTCATCGCAGGAGGTGCCGCCACGGTGATGCATCGCAGGGGAGCCAGGCTGGGAGAGACCCGGAATCGTTGAGTATGCGATGAAGGGTTCCCACCCGTGATCCGGATGCCGTCTGCAGGCATCCGGCATCCCCGTGGGGCCCGGTTCCACGGGTCCCACAGCTCGTTGTGGGGATATCAATCGAAGAATGTGTGGCGAAAGGCCGGTTGCTATGTGGATCACTGCGGGGAATGGGTCGGGCTGCCGTGCCGGCGGCAAGGCGTTCCGCCGCGCCATCTCATGCATGATGCTTCCGATGTTGCTCCTGCTGTCCGGATGCGCGAACATCGGAACCATTTCCGCGGAGGATCTTGAATCATGCGACGTGCCCAAGGCCTCGACCACGGCGAACCCGCCCCAGCTCCCTTCGGTGACCTCCTCCTCGTTGAGGGATCCCCGGAGCATCACCGGACGCACCACGGCCTATACGAGAAGCGATCAGATCATTCCGATCAGTGACGCCCCGCAGGAGCAGCAGAAGCTGCCGGTGAGCGTTGACAGTTCGGACGGTGTGCGGCAGACGGTCACCGATACCACGAGGATTCTGGCGCTTAACCAGAACGGCGGTCTCGCGGCCGCCACATACGCCCTCGGCTTCGGCTGCAATCTGGTTGGCCGCGACACCGCCACCGGATCGTCCGGACTTGACAAACTGCCCCTGGTCACACAGAACGGCATGGATCTGAACGCCGAGGCGATACTCAACCTGCAACCGACGGTGATCATCACGGACACGACGATCGGGCCCTACGACGTGCAGCTGCAGATGCGGGAATCGGGCATCCCCGTGGTGTTCGTGCCGATCGTCAACGACAAAGGTGTGGGCGGGGTGGCCGAGCAGATAGAAAAAGTCGCGCAGGCCCTTGGCGTCGAGGATCTGGGCAGGCAACTAGCCGAGCGCACGAACAGCGAAATCAACCAGACCATCCAGGCGATAGGCAGGATGGCGCCTACCGATTCGAAGAGGAAGCCACGCATCGTATTCCTGTATGTGCGGGGAACATCGATCTACTACTGGTTCGGAGAGGGTTCGGGCGCAGATTCGCTCATCCAATCCATCGGCGCCAACGACGTGGCCAAGGAAGTCGGCTTCAAAGGCATGGCCCCGACCAACGCGGAGGCCCTGATCAAGGCGAAACCGGATGTGATCATCGCCATGACACTCGGCATCGCCTCGGCGGGAGGTTTCGAGTCGATGCTCAATCTGCCCGGCATCAAGGAGACGCCGGCGGGCAGGCATCAACGGGTCGTCGATATGAGCGATTACGAGGTGATGAGTTTCGGTCCGCAGACGGCACAGGTGCTTGCGGCCCTGGCCACCGCGGTATATGCCCCGGAGCAGTCATACCAGCCGGACGAAGCACCTGAATTGATTAGCAAACGGTTGAAGCAGCTGGGCGAGGAATGAGTGTATGAACGAACGCAAAGAATCTTCGGCGCACGATGTCGCCCCGATGGACGACCGTCTCACGGAGATCACGGCCGCATCGAGAAGCGCGGGCATGACCAGGATATCCTTGGTCTTTCTGCTGTTGCTCGTCGCGCTGCTGGTGATGACGCTTGTTTCGGCGTCCTTGGGGCAGTTGATCATCCCCTTTGATCAGGTGCTCGGCTCCGTATTGGGCAAAGTCGGTATCGACTGGTTCCCGCAGCCACAGCAGGCCTATGGTGAGGAAGCGCTGTGGAATGTGCGTTTCCCCAGAATCGTGATGTCCTTGATCGTCGGGGCATCGCTCGCTGTGGCCGGTGCCGTGATGCAAGGCGTCTTCGGCAATCCCTTGGCGGAACCGGGAACGGTCGGGGTGTCCTCCGGGGCCGCTGTCGGTGCCAGCCTTTCCATCCTGATGGGCTGGACCTTCCTGGGGGCATTCACCACGCCGCTGCTCGCATTCGTATTCGGACTGTTCACCACGCTGTGCGTGTATGCGCTCGCCAGACGCAACGGACGTACCGAGGTGGTCACGTTGATCCTGACCGGTGTGGCGGTTAATGCCGTTGCCGGTGCGGCCATAGCCTTCATCACCTTCAAAGCGCCGACCTCGGCCCGCGACCAGATCGTCTTCTGGCAGATGGGCAGTCTGAACGGAAGCAGGTGGCAGCAGGTGATGATGGTCGCACCCATGTGCGTCCTCGGCGTGATCGCCGTGATGTTCATCTCGCGCCAACTCGATCTGCTGTCCTTGGGGGAGAAGTCGGCGCGCCACCTGGGAGTGAATGTGGAAAGGCTGCGCTTCTTCGCCATGCTGATGGTGGCCCTCCTGGTCTCATCGGCCGTCGCCTTCGCGGGAATCATCTCTTTCGTGGGACTGGTGGTGCCGCATCTGCTGCGCCTGATCATAGGGCCGGGGCATCGGGCTTTGCTCCCGGCCTGCGCGTTGGGAGGTGCGTTGCTCCTCTCCGTCGCCGATTTCGCGGCCAGGACCCTGGTGCAGTTCGCGGATCTGCCCATCGGCATGCTCACATCACTCCTCGGCGGTCCCTTCTTCTTCTGGCTGCTCCGTCGCAGCCGTTCCAAGTCCGGGGGTTGGGCCTGATGCCAGTATTACGTCTTCCTTGGATCGCCCATAGGGAACCCCGTATGCCGATGCCCGGTCAACAGCTGCTCTCACTGACCTCGGTGGGTGTCGGGATCGATGGAAGGAGCATTCTCGACGACATCAGCTTCGATGTCAGTGCCGGTGAGGTGCTGGCCTTGGTAGGGCCGAACGGGGCGGGAAAATCCACTCTGCTGAATGCGATCACCGGTGACGTCGAACTCCGCAGCGGTTCGGTCTCGCTGTTCGGTGTGCCGATCGGGGCGTGGGATCCGATCGAATTGGCCATGCGCCGTGCGGTGATGCTCCAACAGAACGATATGAGTTTCCCCTTCACCGTCGAGCAGGTCGTACAGATGGGAAGGTCGCCGTGGATCGGGAGCAGCGCCGAAAGCGATGACGAGATGATTGTCGCCTCGGCGATGGCGATGACCGAATCCGAAGGACTGTCCGAACGCGTCTACACCTCCCTCTCCGGCGGTGAACGGGGCAGGGTCGCCTTCGCCCGGGTGCTGGCGCAGGCCTCGCCACTGCTCCTGCTTGACGAGCCGACGGCGGCCATGGATATCAAACATCAGGAGATGGTCATGCGGCTCTGCCGCGACTATGCGCGTTCGGGCTGCGCAGTGGTTGTCGTGCTCCATGCCCTGGATGTGGCCGCCGCGTATGCGGATCGCGTCGCCTTGCTTGAATCCGGGCGGATCAGGAGTATCGGCAGGCCGGTGGACGTGATGACCGCGGAGTCCCTTTCCGAGGTCTACCAGTATCCGATCGATGTCTTCGAACATCCCGGTCATGGCCTGGTGATCCTGCCATCCCGCAAGGAAGGTGACCAGGAATGACGCATCATGATGAGGCAAAGCACCGTAAGGAGCGAGCGATGAGTATTCTTCCCGCAGTCTTCAGAACCAGCCGTGCGGGCCGCGCGGCGCTGTGCTGCATGATGACCCTGCTGGTGGTGTGTACGGCGGCTTTCTCACTGCCCGTGATGACCGCTTCGGCGGCCGGCGCGAAGGTTCGGGTGACGGTTGAGGGCGGCACGATGAAAAGCGATGGGAACACCACGCTCGATCTGCAGGGAACGGGATTCCAATCGATCAAAGGTGGATTCGGCGGCATCTATGTACTCTTCGGCTGGGTGAGCGATCCGCAGGGCACATCGTGGCGTCCCTCCCAGGGTGGGGTGACGGGCACGAACTATCGTTACGTCTCCGATGATGAAAGCAATCCGGTGGGCTATGAGCTCTTCGTCGCATTCCCGGGAAGCTCCACCGAATCGGCCGCCAATGGCGGCACCCTCGATGCGGATGGCACATGGAATGCGAAGTTGACCGTGCCCGGGCAGCGATTCACCAGCAAGGACCGGCAGGGCAACCCGACCGCCGTGGATTGCTCGACCAGTGGGTGCGGCATCATCACCATCGGTGCCCACGGTGTGGTGAATTCCAGCAATGAGACCTTCACCCCGGTGAGCTTCGCCGCGGCCGCCAGTTCCACAGCCTCGCCGACATCCCAATCCTCGGCATCCGCTTCGGGCTCGGCTTCCTCCGTGCCTTCGACCACGGCTTCGACGGATGCAGCCGATGCCTCACAGACTGCGAACGGCAATGCTGGCGCGGACGGTGAAGCCTCAGATACCGGGAATGCCGATGCGTCGGCGGACGAGGCCGCGCTTCTCGCGGCTTTGGCAGCACAGTCGCAGGGAAGTTCGTGGACCCAGCGGCTCATATCCATAGCCTTGGTGCTGCTGGGGGTCAGTGCAATCCTGCTCGCCGCCGGTGTCGGTGGATATCTTGCGGCGAAGTCACTGTTGCTGGGCGTCTCTCCGAGCGCTTTGGAGAAGGAGATCGCACGCAGGCAGCGACGTGCTCAGAGCGTGCGCACCAAGCAGGAGGTCAAAACCATGCGCACGCGCCGAAGGGGATATCGGAAACTGGCCAAGGAGCAGGCGAGGGCATCCGACGCATCCGTAGACATCCGGAGTGAGGAGACCACAGGGTATCCCGGCGTGCTCCCGGCTTCAGCGGGGCCCGTCTCATCACCCTTCTTCGCGCAACGGCAGGCGCGGGGTGATGTGCCGGGCGGCATGGCGGCCGATGGGCAGGATCACGCGCAATCATCGGGAGGCGGATCCGATGGGGACTCCTTGCAACACACCCAGATCATCACGCCTGTGATCGCCGATCAGATGACCGGGACCACGACGCGCGGATTGTTAGATGAGGGTAACGAAACCTTGCAAGAGGAGGGGCGTTGATGAAGACGTGGCGGCGAATCCTGAGAATCGTGAGTTCGGTCTCCACAGCCATCTGCATGGTTGCGGTCGCCTCCGCCATGACCTTGTCCGCTTCCGCCTCGGTGGGTGAAACGGCGGTCTCCGACATGGTCTTTCAATGGGGTGTGAATCCCGAGTCCGGTGGCGGATCATACTTCGGTGGGTGCAATTTTCTCACCGCCGGCACATCCGGGGACGCAGGCACCTCGGGGGTGTGGTCCGAGAATTCAGGCCTGTGGAAACAGACAAGCGCGAATGTCGAAATCCTCAAGCCTGATGCCGAGGGAAACATGCTCGCCCAGACCTGGACGAACAAATGCCAGAACCGATACGGGACGAGCATCAATGGCAGGACAAGCGGCATGAATATGGCCGTTTCCGGTGGGAACCCCGCGACACAGCCGAGTTATTCCGAGAATGTGGTGCGCATCTCGGGAGGATCGGGAAGTCTGAATCCCTCCACGAACTCGGCGACGGTCACATGGGACGGGTCATTCACGATCGTGTATTACGGCGGCATGACCTACTGGACGATTTCGGATCTCAAGCTCGTCGTACTCAATGGCAAAGGCACCATCACCGGAACCGCATCCGGCTATGGCGCGGATATGGACGACCCGGCGACATGGCTGACCCTGCCCAGCACCCCGATTCATGTCGCTGATCTTTCCGACGTGCAGGTGAGTGAATCCGGCATCACGGTGACACCCGACTATCTCGGTGTATCCGTCTCAAGTGAGATCCAGGGCAGAAACCCTCAGGCTGAGAAGACCGCGAGCAACGAATCCTGGTGGGGTGCCTTCCCGGATAGCTGGCTGCAGTACGCGGTGCTGACCGGACAATCCTCATATTGGTACACATCGGATGGTGGTGCGGGCACGATCCAGCCGCGCAAGGTCGTTTCGGCCATGACGATCGCACGTGACACGGTGAGTGTGGTCGCCAGCCAGTCGGTGGTCCAGGCGGGCAGGGAGATCACCTTCAATATCAAGGCTCCGCAGGCAGGCAAAGAGTATCAGGCGGGGATCAGGGCCGGTTCCGATGGGCAATGGGTCCTCCTGGATGAGATCGTCACCATCTCCCAGGAAGGGAGCGCATCGCTGCGCTACACGGTTCCTGCGGCAAGCGCCACCGGCAGCTATGCATTCGCCATATTCGAGAAGGGGGATGCCGCCAATCCCGTGGCATCGACCACGTATACGGTGGGTCGCCTTCCGGGCGCCCCGACCGGACTGGTCGTGGGCAAGCCCGAGGGCACTTCGGTCTCCCTGACATGGGTGGCGCCTGATGACCTCGGACTTCCCGCGATCAGCGCTTATGTCGCCACGGCGATCAAGGTGAATCCGACGGAAGGCTCGGCAGGCGATGCCGACGTCGTGAGCGCTTCATTCGACGGAGCGGATGCGGATTCGGGGATATTGTCGGCTTTGGAGGCGGGGGCGACCTACCAGATCAGTGTCGCGGCGCAGAATGCGATTGGCGCCGGGCCTTCCTCGAACGCCGTGCAGCTCACGGTCCCAGGCGCCGCGCAGGATGATGACGGTGATCCGGTGAAGGGCGGAACCACGATATCGAATGCGACGCTTCGCTGGGGCATGAACGACGAGGCGAATTCGGCGGCGTACTACGGCGGGTGCAATTTCCTCTCCGCCGGGAAATCGGGGGATTCGGGAAAATCCACGGTGTGGACCGACGGATCCCTGTACTCCGCGAGTTCGGGCAATGTGCGGATTCAGAAGCCGAATACGGCAGGCCAATGGGAGGCCGCAAGCTGGGGCAGCCGATGCCTGACCCGTGACGGTACGCAGGTGACGATGCAGAAGCGTGTGGACGGGCGTTCGGTGAATACCGAATCCCAGGTGGTCGTCAGCGACGGGGAGGGGGTTGTGGCGGCCGACGGCTCCACGAGCATCCGGTGGACGGGCTCATGGACCGTCGTGTTCTATGGAGGGATGACGTATTGGAGCGTGAGCGATCCGCGCTTGACCCTCGACGCCGACGGCAACGGGCAGCTTACGGCCACGGCGAGCGGATACGGTGCGGATATGGACGACAGCACCAAGTGGAACACCCTGTCGGACACGACGGTCGTGCTTGCCGACCTGAAGAAGGTGGATGTCGACAAGGCCGCTGAAGACCATGGTTTCACGCAGAAACCCGAGTATCTTGGCGTGACCGTCAACTCGACGGGCGGACGTAACCAGCAGGCCGCCAAAACAGGCGACAACGCCGCGTATTGGGGCTCATTCCCCCAGAGTTTCGTCGACTTCCAGATGCTCACCGGCCAATCCTCATACTGGTACACCTCCGATGGCGCGCGTGATTACGCCAAGCCCGCCACGGCGCTTTCAATCGCTTATGACGGCAGCTACAGCGTCCCGGCGCCTGAGGCGTCCGAGACACTCGATACCGCAGCCGGATCGGCTGACACCTCGGGAACGAGCAGCGGCGGCAGTCCGGGGGTGGGCGCTTCTTCCGCAGGCTCCGCACAGAATCCGTCGAAGGCCACTGGAAGTGCCGGAGCCGGGGAGGGTGGCTCGTCCCAGCTCGGTGACCAAGCTGACGGCGCTTCGGCGGTCCCTATCGCGGCGGTCCGGGATACGGCTGTGGGCGTCGCCGCGGCCTCAGGAGCGGTGGCGCTCGCTTCGGGTCTGCCCTTGGGAGCGGCATGGGTCATTCGCAGGAGACTGGGTCTTGATCCCGCATTCGAACTTGACAGGAGTCTGGGTCTTTGAATCTCCCGATGGGATGGGTATGGCTCACTCGCCCGCGCTGGTGCCGGTTCTGCCGTTGTTGATGCTGACTCGTTCCTGGACGGATCGATTGAAGCGCGTCAGCAAGTTGGCGAATTCGGATATGTCGGCACTGGACCAGTCCGTGAGGACCGTTGAGAGCGCACCGAGGTTACGGCGGCGCTGCCGTTGCAGACTGTCCTTTCCCTTGCGTGAGATTCTGAACTTCCGGGCCATGCCGCCCTGTGGATCGGGGATGCGTTCGATGATGCCGTCGCGTCTCATCGCGGCGGTCTGACGGTTGAGCGTGGAGGCGTCAAGTCCTGTGACTTCGCTCAACTCGCCTATGCTCAGTGTTGCATGTTCCAAGCTGACCAGCAGGATGTACGCGCTTCTGTCGAGTATGCCGATCTGCGGATCCCGGAACCCCGCCACGCGTACGATGCGTTTGCCGAGCATCAAGCATTCGTATTCGATGGCGACCATGTCTTCGAGCAGGGCCGTGTTGTCCTTGGCGTCATCATTCATCCCTGTCTCCTTATTGCTGGTCATGCTCAGTTGATTATACATGAGAGATATGTATATGACATATCTTGTGTATTATGCATATTTGTGTATTATGCATATTGATTGCATGATGCACATTTGAGTTCGTCGTTCGTGAACCGAGACCGGCACCTGCATCTACATCTGCACCAAGGCTTGCATCGACATATAACAGCAAAGGACGAATACTGCTTATGCAGAACACTGAAAGCAAACAGGGCGGCGGAACAAGCAGACCCGGCATCATCATCGCCGTGTTGGCGGCGGCGGGCATCGCCGCATCACTGACCCAGACACTGGTCATTCCATTGGTCGGAGCATTGCCCAAGCTCTTCTCCTCGGATCCTTCGATCACGGCGTGGGCCGTAACGATCACCCTGCTCACCGGGGCTGTGGGCATGCCGATTCTCGGCAAACTGGCCGACACCTATGGCAAGAGGCGGATGCTGCTGATCGCTTTGGTGCCGCTGATCCTCGGATCGGCGATATGCGCCACGGCGCCGAACATAGCGATGATGATTCTCGGCAGGGGATTGCAAGGCATCGCCACGGGTATGGTGCCTCTCGGCATCAGCCTGCTGCACGATGTGCTGCCACCCAAACGGGTGGGAACCGCCATCGCATTGATGAGCTCGTCAATGGGCATCGGAGGCGCATTGGGTCTGCCCGCCGCGGCGGCCATCATTCAGTACGTCAGCTGGCGTGGCCTCTTCTGGATCGATTTCGTCATAGCGGCTCTGATCTTCGTGCTCATCGTCACCCTGATTCCCAAACCCACGCACACCCCCGTCTACGCACCATTCGATTTCATCGGTGCCGTGGGTCTCGGTGGAGCACTGCTCTGCTTGCTGCTGGGTATCATCAAGGGGAGCTCCTGGGGATGGACGAGCATGGGAATCATCGTGCTGTTCGTCGCTGCGCTCATCATCGCATTGCTGTGGGGATGGTGGGAGCTGCGGTACGGCAATCCGCTGGTTGACCTGCGGATCATGAGAAGACCCACCGTGCTCGTCACGAATGTGGCGTCGATCTTCATAGGCTTCGCCATGTATGCGCAGTCCCTGCTGTTGCCGCAACTGATGGAGCTGCCGACATCCACGGGCTACGGGCTTGGGCAGACGATGCTGCAAATGGGTCTGTGGATGGCCCCCAGCGGTTTCGCCATGATGGCCGTTTCATCGCCGGGTGCGACAATCACCGCCAAATTCGGTGCCAAGACGACCCTGATCTGCGGCGCATTGACCATGGTCGTGGGCTACGGGCTTGCGATGATGCTGACCGGTTCACTCGTGGGGCTGATGATCACCTCCTGCATTGGCAGCATCGGTACCGGTCTGGCCTTCGGTGCCATGCCGACGCTCATCATGAGTGGAGTACCGGCCAGTGAAAAGGCGTCTTCCAACAGTTTCAACAGCGTGATGCGTTCAATCGGCACCTCGGTGTCCTCCGCGGTGATCGCGGCGGTGCTGGCGACGAACAGCTCCTCATTCGGCGGTGCCAGCATCCCGACGCTTGCAGGATTCAGAACGGGATTGCTGATGGGCTGCATCGTCGCGGTGATCGCGGCGGTGATCGCCGCCTTCATCCCCGCGAGCGGTAAGAGGAAGGCCGAAAGGAAGGGCACCGGTGCCTCAGACCGATAGGCGGATGCATATACAGTGCGGCGCTTGGGACCCAGCTGAATACCTGGCTGGGGCCCAAGCGCCGCACTGTATGTAGGGGTGGGTTCAGAGCGCCTTGGCACCGATGTCGTGACGATAGAACATCCCGGTGGTATCCAATCCATCGATGATGCCGTAGACCTTGTCCTGCGCCTCCTTGATGGTCGGCGCCGAGGATTCGACCAGCAGCACGCGTCCTGATGAGGCGAGGAGCTGCTTGGGGTTCTCCTCCGAGGTGGCGACGCCCGCATAATAGACATGGGAGTCTTCATCGACATCGATCTCGGGAATGGGGGCACCCGTTACCGTATTGACGGGATATCCTTCGGAAGCCAGGACCACGCCGAGCGTGGCACCATCGGCATCCCATGAGAACTCCGGTTGCCCGCCATCAAGCAGGGCACTGATGCCGGCACCGAGATCGGAGCTCAGACGGGGGAGCACCACTTCCGTCTCCGGGTCGCCGAACCTGGCGTTGTATTCGATGACCTTCGGGCCGTCCTCGGTGGCGATCAGACCGGCATAGAGAATGCCGGTGAAGGGGACGCCCTCATCGACCATGGCTTGCGCCGTCGGCTTCACAATCGTTTCAATGGCCTCGTCCACGATGTCCTGACCGATTCGCGGGACCGGGCTGTAAGCGCCCATACCACCCGTATTCGGACCCTCATCACCGTCATAGGCACGTTTGTGATCCTGAGAGATGGGCATAGGCCAGAACTCAGCGCCTCTGACGAAACTCATCAGTGAGAATTCCTGACCTTCCAGGTACTCCTCGATGACGACCTTGGCCCCGGCCAGGCCGAAGCGATGGTCGACGAAAATATCCTCCAGGGCGGCGATGGCCTCCTCGACGCTCATCGCGACGGTGACTCCCTTGCCTGCAGCCAGCCCATCGGCCTTGATCACGATCGGGGCACCCTGGTCCTGAACATATTGTTCCGCACGTTCCAGATCCTCGAAGGTCTGGTATTTGGCGGTCGGAATGCTGTGCCGTTCCATCAGGCGTTTGGCGAAATCCTTCGATCCCTCGATCTGTGCGGCCGCCTTGTCCGGTCCGAAAGCCTTGATCCCCGCATCGGCGAAACCATCGACGATACCCTCCATCAGAGGGACCTCCGGCCCTACGAAGACCCAGTCGATATTGTTCTCCCGTACGAAATCGATCAGAGCCGCGTGGTTGGTCTGTGCCAACTGGCTCGTGTGGATGCCGTCACGCTCCATACCGGGATTGCCGGGGGAGCAATACACGTCATCAATGCTGTCTCCCTTGAGCAGGGAATACGCCACCGCGTGCTCGCGGGCGCCCGAACCGATGATCAAAACCTTCTGTCCCATGGTGTTCCTCTCCTCGTCAGATCTCATGCCTGGATTCAGATGCCGTGGCGCAGTTCCACGCGGGCACCGTTATCCTTGATGATTCGTCCGACGACGTAATGCGGTTCATTCGCCTCATCGAGAATTCTGCCGACCTCCGCCGCCTTGGCGGGGCTGACCATAAGCACCATGCCGATGCCCATATTGAAGATGTTATACATCTCCAGCGCCTCGACATGACCATGTTCCTGAAGAATGCGGAAGATGGGCGGAACATCCCAGCTGTCGATGTCGAAGGCCGCCGCGAGCCCTTCGGGAATGATGCGTGGCACCTTTTCCACGAAGCCTCCACCTGTGACGTGGGCGACACCGTTCAACACGTCGGCTGCGAACAACGGCTTCAGCGCCTTGGCGTAGATGCGGGTGGGTTTGAGGAGTTCATCCGCCAAGGTCAGCCCCTCGAGTTCGGGCAGCTTGGAGTCCACGGTGAAATCCGAATCCTTGAACAGCGCCTTGCGGACCAGTGAGAATCCGTTCGAATGCACGCCTGATGATGGCAGACCGATGATCACATCGCCCTCGCTGATGGCGCTGCCATCGATGATCTTGCTTTTTTCGACCACACCAACCGTGAAGCCGGCGAGATCATACTCATCGGCATCGTACATATCGGGCATCTCGGCAGTTTCGCCGCCGACCAATGCCGCACCCGCCTCGACGCAGCCATCGGCGACGCCTTTGACGACCTGTTCGAGCAGTGCGGGATCGTTCTTCCCACAGGCGATGTAATCGAGGAAGAAGAGCGGCTCCGCACCTTGGGCGAGGATGTCGTTGACGCACATGGCCACGCAATCCATGCCTATGGTGTCGTGACGATTGGCGGCCTTGGCGACCATGAGCTTGGTGCCCACGCCATCGGTTCCCGAGACCAGGACCGGCTCCTTGTACGCGAGTGAGGACAGATCGAACAGTCCGCCGAACCCTCCTATACCGCCTGCGCCCTTGCGCGCGGTACGTGCGACATGGCGTTGAATCCTGTTGACGACTTCATAACCAGCTTCGACGCTCACACCGGCGTTTTCGTAGGCTGTTGGCATGGATGACCTTCCCTTGGTGGTACGACTGTTTGAAGCGCTATATCTGTACGGCGGCTGGTGGATTGACGAATTCATTGTCCTTGTATCCGCTGGTGTCCTCAGCGAAACGTGTTACGCGAAGGCGATCCTCCGGCGTCAGAGCCGCAAGGAAATCCTCCTCGTAGTCGTCCAACCTCGTCGGGTAGTCGCCGTTGAAATACGCCACGCACAGACCGCCATACGGCGCATTCGCATTCAGTCCTATGGATTCGACCAGACCGTCGACCGTCAGGAAGGCCAGTGAATCGGCGCCGATGTATTCGCGGATGTCCTCGACCGATTTCTTGGCGGCGATGAGCTCGGAGCTTTTCTGGATGTCGATGCCGTAATAGCAGGGGTACTTCAGCGGGGGTGACGCGATGCGCATATGGACTTCCGTGGCCCCTGCCTCACGCAGCAGACGCACGATACGCCGCGAGGTCGTGCCGCGAACGATGGAATCGTCGATGACGATCACACGTTTGCCCGACACGACGCCGCGCACGGCCGCCAGCTTCATGCGGACACCCTGCTCACGAAGCTCCTGGGTGGGCTGGATGAAGGTGCGGGCCACATACTGGTTCTTGATCAGACCCATTTCATTCGGAAGGCCCGATGCCTCGGCATACCCTGACGCCGCCGAAAGCGAGGAGTTGGGCACGCCGATCACCATATCCGCGTCAACCGCGCATTCCTTGGCCAGCCGTGCACCCATGCGCTTGCGTGCTGAATGCACATTGATGCCGTAGATATTCGAATCGGGACGGGCGAAATAGATGAACTCCATCGAGCAGATCGCCAATTGGGTGTCATCCGTGTACCGTTCGATGCGGTATCCGGAATCGTCGATGATGACGATCTCCCCGGGACGGATATCACGGACGAGTTCGGCCCCGACGATATCGAGGGCGCAGGTTTCCGAAGCCAGGATGTAGGCCCCGTTGGTCATGCGGCCCAAGGAAAGGGGACGGAAGCCATTGGGATCCAGGGCGCCGATGATGGCGTTCTCCGTCATCAGCAGGTAGGCGAATCCGCCATGGACCTGATTGAGCGCATATTTCAGCTGCTCTATGAAATCATTGCCCGGTGCGCGGCGGATGAGATGCATCAGGACTTCGGTATCCGAATTCGAGTGGAAGATGGCGCCCTGACCTTCGAGCTCGCATTTCAGCGATTCGCAGTTGGTCAGATTGCCGTTGTGGCAGAGCGCCACATCGCCATCGTGAAAACGGAAGATGAAGGGTTGGATGTTGTCGATCGAACCGGAACCCGAGGTGGCGTAGCGTACGTGTCCGATGGTGGTGTTGCCTTTGAGGCGGGTGATATTCGCCTCTTCGGAGAACACCTGAGTGAGTAAGCCGAGGCCTCGGTGGCCGATGAGATGCCCGGCATTGTTCGAAACGATGCCCGCACCCTCCTGGCCGCGATGTTGCAACGCGTGCAGGCCGAAGTATGTCAGACGGGCGGCATCAGGGTGACCCCAGACGCCAAAGACACCACATTCCTCATGCAGGCCTTCCAGCTCAGCAGGCATGCTGGCGGCTCCTTCCATATGTTTTGGTGATGTAGGGAACTCCGCATTCCCTACACACGATAGCAAGTGTGTACTACAAGCAAAGCGAAGGTTAACGGGTGAAGTACTCGACTCCGCCCTCGATGATCGGTTGGAAATCGCGGGCGTCCGGCACATTGCGATAGAGCCCCGGTCCGCGGCGTTCGCTGTGGCCCATCTTGCCGAGCACGCGTCCATCAGGACTGGTGATCGCCTCAATCGAAAGTGCCGAACCATTGGGGTTCACGTCAAGATCCATCGAAGGAACACCATGCGCATCCACATATTGCGTGGCTATCTGACCGCCTTCGATAAGGCCGCTGAGCGTATCGGTATCCGCGACGAAACGGCCTTCGCCGTGGCTGATCGCGATGGTGTGGATGTCTCCCACGGAGGTCCTGCTCAGCCAGGGGGAGAGCGTCGAAGCGATTCTGGTGCGTACCAGACGGCTCTGATGGCGTCCGATCGTGTTGAAGGTCAGGGTCGGATAGTTCTCGGCCATCGGCACGATATGCCCGAAAGGCACCAGACCGAGCTTGATCAGCGCCTGGAAGCCGTTGCAGATGCCGAGCATCAGGCCGTCGCGGTCATCAAGGAGGTCACTGACGGCATCGCTGACTTCGGGGGAGCGGAAGAATGCGGTGATGAATTTCGCCGAACCATCGGGCTCGTCGCCACCCGAGAATCCTCCGGGCAGCATCACGATCTGGCTGTTGCGGATGGAGGAAGCCAGTGCACGGGTGCTTTGCGCAACCGACTCAGGGCTCAGGTTGTTGATGACCACCGTCTCCACCTCGGCACCCGCACGTCGGAACGCACGGGCCGAATCATATTCGCAGTTGGTGCCGGGGAACACCGGAATCACCACTCGTGGCTTGGCGACGTGCTCCGGATGGTGTTCGATGCTCATCTGCTGCGAACTGATCGTCCGGACCTCTTCACCTGCCGCGCGGTATGGGAAAACCTCTTCGATCCCGGATTCCCAGGACTCCTGCAGCGCAGTCAGATCGAGGGTCTCCGCCGTGGTGCGCAGCGTATAGTCCTCGCTGGTCACACCGATCTGACGAAGCGTCATATCCTCGGCGAGCGTTGGGATTTCGGCATCCGGCGACAACTCAACCACGAAGCTGCCATAGCGTGGCTCGAAGAGGGCGTCGGTATCGATGCCGTCATTCAGATCCAGACCGATGCGATTGCCGAGTGTCATCGTGAACAAGGACTCGGCCAGGCATCCGTAACCGGGTGTCGAGATGGACAGTGCCGCACCCTTGCCGACCAGGGATTCCACAGTGGAAATCGCCGCGA
This sequence comes from Bifidobacterium psychraerophilum, assembly GCF_000741705.1. Classification (GTDB taxonomy): domain Bacteria; phylum Actinomycetota; class Actinomycetes; order Actinomycetales; family Bifidobacteriaceae; genus Bombiscardovia; species Bombiscardovia psychraerophila. Next base: position 584,005 of record NZ_JGZI01000009.1, read on the forward strand.
TCAGACTGTCTGCCTCAGGAGTGAGACCGTCCTTCTGGTAGTGGGGTTCAATCAGCAGCACGCGGTTGCCCGCAGCCTTGAATTCGGGTGAGACGGCTCTGTCCATAGGCCCGACCGCCACGGCGAAGCTGATAAGCGTCGGCGGCACATCGAGATCCTCGAAGCTGCCGCTCATCGAATCCTTGCCGCCGATGGCACCGACCTCAAGGTCGAGTTGAGCCATCAGGGCGCCGAGCACGGCCCCGACCGGTTTGCCCCAGCGCGCCGGATCCTCACCGAGCTTTTCGAAGTACTCCTGCAGGGAGAGGTATGCGTCCTCACGGCGGAATCCTGCGGCCACCAGCTTGCTGATGCTTTCGACGACGGCCAGATACGCGCCCGTGAACTGATTGCGTTCCGTGATGTAGGGATTGAATCCCCATGCCATGGCACTCGCCGTGGTGGTCTCACCGTCAACGGGGAATTTTGCCACCATCGCCATACTCGGCGTCAGTTGCCGGTTGCCGCCGAAAGGCATAAGCACCGTGGCCGCGCCGATGGTGCTGTCGAAACGTTCGGCAAGCCCCTTGTTCGAGCAGACATTCTGGTCGATGACCAGTGAATGCATCCGCTCTCCGAAGCTCTCACCCTTCCAGCCGCGACTGTAGTCCTCGGCTTCGGGCACATGCACATCGGTGTGCTTCGGAGCGCCGTTCGAGGCGAGGAAGGCACGGCTGACATCAACGATCGTGTCGCCCTTCCAGGTCATGCGCAGACGCTTCTCCTCGGTCACACTCGCCACCACGGAGGCCTCAAGGTTCTCCTGACGGGCATATTCCATGAACTCATCGACGTCTTCGGCTGCCAGGGCCACCGCCATGCGCTCCTGGCTTTCGGAGATCGCGAGCTCGGTCCCGTCCAGACCCTCGTACTTCCTGGGAACGGTATCAAGATCGATGTTGAGCCCATCAGCCAACTCGCCGGTGGCCACGGAGACGCCGCCGGCCCCGAAATCGTTGCAGCGCTTGATCAGACGGCATGCATCGCCACGACGGAACAGCCGTTGCAGCTTGCGCTCGATGGGTGCGTTGCCCTTCTGGACCTCGGCACCGCAATCCTCAAGGCTTTCGGCGTTCTGTGACTTCGATGCGCCGGTCGCCCCGCCGATGCCATCGCGGCCGGTGCGGCCTCCGAGCAGGATGATCTGATCGCCCGGTGTCGGTTCCTCACGGCGAACGTGATTCGCAGGCGTGGCTCCCACCACCGCTCCGACCTCCATGCGCTTGGCGACATAGCCGGGGTGGTAGATCTCATGGACCTGGCCTGTGGCCAGACCGATCTGATTGCCATAGGAGGAGTAGCCCGCGGCCGCAGTGGTCACGATTTTGCGCTGTGGCAGTTTTCCGGGCAGCGTCTGGTCGAGCGGGGTGGTCGGATCAGCGGCGCCGGTGACGCGCATCGCCTGATACACATAGCTGCGTCCGGAGAGGGGATCGCGGATGGCCCCGCCGATGCAGGTGGCCGCACCGCCGAAAGGCTCGATCTCCGTGGGGTGGTTATGCGTTTCGTTTTTGAACAGGAACAGCCATTCCTGATCCTCACCATCGACGTCGACGGTGGTCTTCACCGTGCAGGCGTTGATCTCCTCGGACTCATCCAGGTTGCGCAGCACGCCGGTGGACTTTAGGTATTTCGCGCCGATGGTGGCCATATCCATCATGCACAGGGGCTTGTGTTCACGGCCCAGTTCGTGTCGGAGTGAAAGATAGCGTGCGAAGGCCTCACGGACCTTGGCGTCATCGATCCGCACATCATCGAGTTCCGTGCCGAAGGTGGTGTGGCGGCAATGATCCGACCAGTAGGTGTCGATGACCTTGATTTCGGTGATGGTCGGATCGCGCTTCTCATCCTTGAAATACCGCTGGCAGAATGCGATATCCGCAAGATCCATGGCAAGGTCCCGCTCTTCGATGAAGGCCTTGAGCGCGCTTTCATCGAGTTCGGTGAAGCCCTTGAGCACTTCAACCTTCGCCGGGGTAGCCATTTCCATGAGCAGCGTGCTTCTGGTGTCGAGAGAGGCCTCACGGGCTTCGACGGGGTTGATGACGTAGCGTTTGACGGCTTCGACGTCGTCGTCGCTCAGATTCCCGGAAAGCATGTAGACGGTCGCGGAACGCACGGTGGGACGTTCCCCTTGGCTCATCAACTGGATGCATTCGCTGGCGGATTGTGCGCGCTGGTCGAACTGCCCCGGAAGATATTCGACGGCGAACACGCGCGCGCCATCGGTCGAAGGCATGTCATCGGTGACCACATCGCTCTGGGGCTCGCTGAAGACCGTGGGGATGCTCTGGTCAAACAGTGTTGAACTGATGCCTTCGACATCGTATCGGTTAATTAGCCGCAGTGAACTCAGAGCCTCAAGGCCGAGCACTGTGCGCAGCTCATGCTTCAGCTGCTGCGCCTGAATATCGAATCCTACCTGTTTCTCAACGTAGACGCGGAAAACCACAGTGCTTGTCCTCTCTTCGTGGGGCAGACTATCTTCACGATGGCCGACACCAGAAGAGTCGGCCGCTCTGTTCTGGGTGTTTAGTGCTTGCAGTGGCAGTTGCCGCCACAAGCCTCGGGGCTCTCAAGTCCTTGCAGACGAGTGAGGATCTCCTCATAAGCCGGGATGATGCTTCCAAGATCGCGACGGAACAGATCCTTGTCGAGATGTTCGATGGCCTCGGAGTCTTCGCCCTGGCCCTGCTCATCCCACAGCCGGCAGGTGTCGGGTGTGATTTCATCAGCCAGAAGGATCATGCCATCCGAGGTGATGCCCATCTCGATCTTGAAGTCCACAAGCCTGACGTCGATGGAGGAGAAGATGGCCAGCAAAGCCTGGTTGATCTCACGCGCCTTGGCGGAGATGATCTCCAGCTGCTCTTCGGTGGCGAGCTCCAAAGCAAGAATGTCATCATTGTTGATGAAGGGATCGTTCAGCTCGTCGCTCTTGTAGAAGAATTCAAGCACCGGCTTGCTCAGCACGGTGCCTTCCTTGACGCCGTAGCGTGTGGCGAAGGATCCCGCCGCCACGTTGCGCATGACGATCTCCAGAGGGAACATCGTCATCTTGCGCACCAGCTGCTCGGTTCCCGACAGCTGCTTCACGAAATGGCTGGCGATGCCTCGCTTTGCCAGTAAGCGGAACATCAGCGAGGTGATCTCATTATTGAGATGCCCCTTGCCTTCAATCTGCTCCTTCTTCGCGCCATTACCGGCAGTCGCCTGGTTCATGTATTCGACCCAGAGAACATCCTGGTCGTCGGTTGCGTAGAGTTTTTTTGCTTTGCCTTGGTAGAGCAGATCCAACTTCTCCATGGCTCGCCTTTCTTGTGCAGCGTATGCGCAGAGGGGATTTATCGTCAACGGACAGTGCAAACAGTACCAAGCGCCTGATACAAGCGGATGACACGCAATCCCCGTCCACGGCGGAGGAAACAAGCTGTATCGATTCCGCCGAGGAGGGGATCGGTGCGACGGCCAAGGAGCTTCGCAAGGGGCGGATCGGGCCGGTCAGGAGGCCTTCGTGCTGATGCGGAGGTTCTCGATGATGCGAGCGGTCTTCTCACGGGATTCGGACTCATCCCGTCCTATCGCCAGAGCCACCCCCATGCGACGGTGACCGTGGACCTCCGGTTTGTTGAAGATACGGAGTTCCGTTCCCTCCCCATCCAAGGCGTCGGGAAGATTCGAGAACACCGCGGGCCCTTCACCTGACACCACGATGGCGCGACTGGCCGCGGTGGAATGCTCGGGAAGATTGGTCACGGCATCATTCGGATACACGGGGATGCCCAGAATGGCCCTGGCGTGCAGCGCGAATTCGCTCAGACGCTGGGAGACGAGCGTGACCATACCGGTGTCATGCGGGCGTGGGGAGACCTCGTTGAAGAGCAAGGTGCCGTCGGTGAGCACGAAGAGCTCGACGCCGAACACACCCCAACCCTGCTCATCCGCGCTTCTGGCATGATCGACAAGTCCCTGGACCGCTTGATGCGCGAGGTGCCGGGCGTCGGCCAGAATCTTTGACGGCACGTTGGCCGGTTGCCAGGATTCCCTGTAATCACCGCTTTCCTGGCGCTGACCGATCGGCGCGCAGGTGACGATCCCCGCGCTTGAACTGACGGTGAGCACGGTGAGCTCGTATTCAAGAGGAACCAAGGCCTCAACGATGACGCGCGACACCTGACCGCGTCCGGCGGTCCTGCCGCCGGTCTGTGCTTCATCCCACGCGGCGTCAAGTGATGCGGGTTCGCGGACCACGGATTGCCCGTGCCCGGAGGAGCTCATAATCGGTTTGACCACGCAGGGATAGCCGACGGCCTCCGCCCCGGCCCGCAGTTCCTCCGCCGATTCGGCGAAACGATACGGCGTTGTAGGCAGGCCAAGCGTCTCATGTGCCAGAACGCGAAGGCGCTCGCGGTCCATACAGATCGCGGCGATGTCGGAACTTGGTGTCACCTGGATGCCCGATTGGGCTGCCTGGGCCAGTTCCGAAGTGGCTATCGCCTCCACTTCCGGAATGATGATGTCCGGATGGATCTCGGCGATGAGTGCGCGCAGGGCTTCTGGATCCGCCATATCAAGCACGCGCGATTCGTGCGCTATCTGTGCGGCAGGGGCTCCTGCGTAGCTGTCTGCGGCACACACCCATACGCCGAGGCGCATCAATTCCAAGGTGACTTCGCGTCCCAACTCGCCGGATCCGAGCAGCAGCGCGCGCGTGTTCTCGGAGGCAAGGGGAGTGCCGAACTGACGTTCGTTGGGGAGGGATGGATTGGACTGGTATGCAGTGGCATCGCTCATGCGCCCATTGTGCCACTGGGGTATGGATAAAGGCACCGGTATGGAAAGGCACTGGGTATGGAAAGGCGCCGGTATGGATGAAGGCCTCCATGTCTCCCTTCATATATGCCTGGCGCGAGGCGGCACGAGACGAGGCGGTGGATTCCAGGAAGGTGCGCCATGGATGCACGTTCCGGACAGTGCCATGCGGAAACGGGCTTAACGCAGTGGCAATGCGATTGTAGGATGGTGGCGAAGAACAGCCGAAGCAGGTCGGGGGAGTACGTGATGGCACAGGAGATCGATGAAGCCGTGATGAATTTGACAGGGATGTTGGCTCAACGGGCGAAATCGATCCCCGACAATCCTTTCGCTTCGGCGGATGCGCGGGTCGCCGCGGCGATGGCGCAGGGTGCCGATGTGATCGATCTGAGCAAAGGCAACCCGGATGGCGAGCCCCCGGAGTTCATGATCGAGGCGGCGGTCAAGGCATCTCACGATCCCGCTGATTTCCGCTACGCGCCTTTCGACGGCAAGCCGGCCTATCTGCAGGCCGCCGCTCATTGGTACCGGCAGGAGCATGGCGTTGCGTTGGATCCTGTGACACAACTGCTGGCGGTAAGCGGTGCTTCGGTCGGAATCGGTCTGACGATACAGACTTTGGTCAACCCGGACGATCTGGTTCTGGTCCCGGGTCCCTACTACCCGCAGTATGAAGGTTCCACGGCTGTGGCCCAGGGGCATCTCGAAGCCTTGCCGACCGATGCCGAGCATGGATTCCTTCCCGATCTCGATGCGGTGCCCGAGTCCTTGTGGAAACGGGCGAAGCTCTTGATTCTCAATTACCCGAATAATCCGACGGGGGCCGCGGCCACACCGGAATTCTTCGCCCAGGCCGTCGCCTTGGCCAAACGCTATGACTTCGTGATCATGCACGACTTCGCATATGCCGGCATCGGATTTGACGATCAGCCGCCGATCAGCCTGCTCAGCACTCCGGGTGCCGTCGATGTTGCGGTGGAGCTGTGCTCGCTTTCGAAGATGTACATGATCGCAGGCTGGAGGGGCGGTTTCGTCGCCGGTAATCCAGAGCTCATGCATGCGCTGAAAATGGTGCATCGGCAGACCAGCCTGCTGATGGGGACAACCGTGCAGGATGCCGGTGCCGCAGGGCTCAACAGCGATCAGGCGACCGTCCGGGTGTTGGCGGAGCGTTACAAGAAGCGTTTCCTCACCCTGCAACGGGGTCTTGCCGCAGCGGGCCTCACGGTCTGCGATTCGCATGGGGGCCTCTTCGCGTGGATGAAGGTGCCGGACGGCGTCTCCGATGCCGAATTCTCACGCTGGCTGCTTGCGCAGGCAGGCGTCGCGGTTATCGCAGGCTCTGATTTCGGACCGACCGGCGCCGGATACGTCCGCTTGAGCCTGCTCAGGCCGGAATCCGATTTGGCCGAGGCGGCGCGACGCATCCGTGAGGCTCTGCAGTCAGCCTGATGACGGTTGACGGCTGTCGTGCCGAGGGTGCTCCTATTCAGAGCAAAGCGACGAGGGCATCGACATCCGATTGCTTCGTCGCCCAACTGGTGGCGAGACGGATGACGGTATGTTCATCGTCAAAGCGCTCCCAGATACTGAAGATCACATCCTTCGCCAAACGTGCCAGGGCGCTGTCCTCAAGGATGATGAATATCTGGTTCGTGGGCGAATCGATGTAGAAGCGATACCCGCGTTCGATGAGCGCTTCACGCAGTGACGCGGCCGTTTCGATCGCATTGCGGCTGATACGCATATAGAGGTCATCGGTGAACAGGGCGTCGAATTGCGCGCCGACCAACCGGCCTTTGGCGAGGAGCGCGCCATGCTGTTTGATCATCGTGAGCATATGAGCGGGAGCGTTGCCGCCGGGGAACACCACCGCCTCACCGCATAGGGCTCCGACCTTGGTGCCGCCGATGTAGAACACATCGCACAGCTCGGCGATATCCGTGAGTGTCAGATCGCTCTGAGGGCATGCCAGTGCATAGCCGAGACGGGCGCCATCCGCATACAGCGGAAGATCGTAGCGATGGCACACGGATGATATCCGGGTCAATTCATCCTTGGAATACAGGGTCCCGTATTCGGTCGGGTAGGAGATGTACACCATGCCGGGGAACACCATGTGATCGTGATTCGGATCCTCGAAGAAAGCAGCGAGGAAACGCTCAAGGGCATCAGCCTCGATCTTGCCATTGACCCCGGGGATGGTGAGCACCTTATGGCCCGCGGTCTCGATCGCCCCCGCCTCATGCATGCTGACATGCCCCGTGTCGGCCGCGACCACGCCTTCATAGGATGTGAGCAGTGAGGAGATGACGACCTGATTGCTTTGCGTGCCGCCGACCAGCAGAAACACATCGGCATCCGGCTTGCCGCAGGCCTGCGCGATTTTTCGTTTCGCCTCGACGCTGCACTCATCCTCGCCATAGCCCGTCAGCTGGGCTGAATTCGTATCGATAAGCCTGCGCAGTACGTTCGGGTGAGCGCCTTCGGAATAGTCGTTTTCAAAATGCAGCATATGCCCCTCATCATGACTGATATCGCTGTTCGCCTCCCGCTGGGGAAACGTCTTACTGTCGAGAATCGTACAGCGGATTATTGTGCTCGTCGTTAATGACAACATGGGGCGTGGGATCGAGACTGAGCTCAACCTGCAATGATTGCCCTCCGTCCGCGCTCGTGGGTCGGTAAACGAAACTCCGGTTCTCCAGATGCATGTTTCGAATCTGGGCCTGGGACAGCCACGGATGGTTGCGACGGAGCGCGATCAGATCACGATGCGCGTCGAATATGCGCCGGGCTGCGTCATCCAGTGTTTCGGGATGTTCGGGGAAAGCGGGACGTATCGCATCATCGCCCCCGAGCCGCTCCTCCTTGATGGCGGTCATTCCCAGCTCGTCGCCGTAGTAGATGCTGGGGATGCCACCGACCGTCATCAGGATGGCGAGGGCAAGTATGGCGCCCTCCTGACCGGTCTGGCTGGCGACGCGCGTCACGTCATGATTGCCGATGAAGGTCTGGGGGATGAAGGTCTTCAGGAAGGTATTCTGACGTTGCAGATTCCAGTCGAGTTCGAAGAAATTGCCGTTGGCGATGCTTGACCAGATCGACTTCCATAATTCGTACTGCGTGACCGAATCAACCGTCGAGTGTTGCACGAATGCAGGGTAATCCCCATGTATCACCTCGCCGAAAATCCATGTGTCCGGATGCTGCTCACGCACCAGCGGGAGCGTTTTCGCCCAGAATTCGGGAGCCACCGAATACGCCGCGTCCAGACGCCACCCGTCGGCCCCATGATCCAGCCAGTGATTCATCACCTCGGCGACGTACGAGACCGTGGCAGGGGAGTCATGGTCCAACTCGACGAGCCCCTGATGCCCCTCGAAAACAGGCAGCCGGGCTTCGGGGGAGTCCGTCTGCGCTGCGGTGTTCGGAATCGTCTTGATCAAGCCATGCCAGGGGGATGCTGCTGCCGGGTCTGCGTCCAGTGCTGCCGCGACCGCGGGATGTTCCCTTCCGACATGGTTGAAGACACCATCGAGGATGATGCGGAGACCTCTGCCCTGGGCGGCGCTCGCCAATCGTTCGAATGCCTCATCTCCTCCGAGCCGGTCATCGATATGCATGAAGTCGGTGGTGTCGTAGCCATGGGTCGTCGATTGGAAGATGGGGCCGAGCAGCAGTCCGGTGGCTCCGAGGTTGGTGACATAATCCAGCCAGGGAATCAAGGCGTCAAGGCCGCGTCCCGCATGCCGATCCTCGGGGGTTTCGGGCCGTATCGTCGCACCGGAGAATCCCAGCGGATACACATGCCACCACACCGCTTCGCCCGCCCAGGACGGAGGTGACAGGAGACGATCTTCTTGGGATGCCTGGGGCCCTCCGGAAACTTGAGAAGCGTTGGCATCCTGCGGTCTGTCTGCACCCGTATGCATGTCTGGCTCTGTCCTCACTGAACACCCCCAAGAAATCCGTTGAATGTTGAATACAGACGAATACCGTTAACACTACTGGCTATGTGCAGGATCGGCCAGAAGCTTGGATATGCCGGGGTGTGCACTGGGTATATGCACTGGGTAAATGTGCCGGGTATGCATCGGCTGTGCACCTATCGCGCACTGGGTTGTGTGCCGGTTATGTGCCGGGTATGTACCTGGTATGCAGCGCTCATGCATAAGCGGCCCCGGATAATTCTTCGACGACTTTTAACAGTCGGCGTGGCACGCTGTCGATTCGTGTATAGTATCCATCTGTTGTGTGATTTTGGTATGTTGATCATGCACCATGGTGGATATAGCTCAGTCGGTAGAGCATCTGATTGTGGTTCAGAAGGTCGCGCGTTCGAGCCGCGTTATCCACCCCACGCGAAAGCCCTGCAGCCCCAATGGTTGCGGGGTTTTTCATTACATTAGACGCATAGAAAGTATTTGGATCGGGTACCCCGTGGGTACCCCAAATTGCATGGCGAAGAATCCGGGATATGAAAAGACCCCACCGAAGCGGGGCCTTCATCGCCGATTCTGATCAGAGTGTGAATTCCTTGGTTATCTTGTTGGATCCGCTAAAGAGATCCGATACCTCAACGGATACGGGTGAAGTCTGATCCGATAGGACGTACGCGACCTGTACGGTCTGCTTCACGCCTTTCTTGATGGTCTTCATCTGCGCCTCGCCATCGTATCCTTGTGGGTTATCGGTGTATATGGCGGTGTCGAGGCTTGTGCCGTTCTGGAATGCCTTGAAGTCGAAGGCGGACATGAACATGGTGTCTGACCCGGTGTTGGTTGCAACAATGCGTATCAACTAGAGGGTGCGTCCTTCGACTGGTGCGCGGCCTGTGCATCCAGCACCTGACCCAGGTGGTCGATCGACCAATCCTCGAGCGCTTTCAACGGGATGCGGAGGCTCTGCCCGGCATCTGTGAGACGGTACTCGACTCTGACTGGCACCTCTGCCGTCACGGTGCGTGTGACAAGCCCATCCTCTTCGAGACCGCGGAGGGTCTGGGTGAGCATCTTCTGGGAGATCCCCTCAATGCGACGGCGCAGCTCGGAAAACCGCAGTGTGTCTTCCTCAAGCGCTCCGACGATGAGTACGGTCCATTTATCGCCGATGCGGTCCAGGATCCTCCGGGTCGGGCATCCCTGCTCATAGGGGTTCCCGCGAATGTGGTTATTGGTTACCAAAAAGTGCCTACTTCCTAAAGGTAGTCTGGTCACTTATAGTAACTAATGTCATCGTTCATCACAAGAAGGAGCACATACTCGTGGCATCCATCATCGTCATTGGCGGTACCGGTTACGCCGGATCACACATCGTCTCAGAAGCCTCATCACGCGGGCACCAGGTCACCTCCATCAGCCGCACACTACCCACCGAGAAGATCAACGATGTCACCTATCGCACCGGTGACCTCACACAGGGGATCCCCGATCTGAACGGCGCGGACGTCGTGGTGGCAGCGCTCTCTCCGCGTGGCAGCAACGTCGGCATGTTGCGTGAAGCCTATGCCAAGCTCGCCGATACGGCGGTGAAGGCGGACGTCCGCTTCGTCGCAGTCGGTGGTTTCAGCTCGTTACGCCCATCGGAAGGAGCGCCCCGCTTCGCAGACGGCGATGATCTGCCCGAAGCCTTCGTTGCAGAAGCCAAGGAGATGAATTCGATTCTCGAGGACCTGCTTGCGAGCGATAGCGCCGGTCAGTGGCTGTTCGTGAGCCCGGCTGCAGAGTTCGGTGCCTATACGCCGGGTGAGAAGCTCGGTCATTATCGCACCTCCGGCGACGTCGCGCTCTTTGATGCCGAAGGAAAGTCCGCGATCAGCGGCGCCGACTTTGCGGCAGCGATCGTGAACGAGATCGAGGATCCCACTGTCCAGCAAGGCCAGATCCACTTCGCGTACTGAGCGGTGAAACCGGTTACCACCAGTCCCGTGCACAGGCGCTGAGGTGCGCGGGGCCCGGTGCAGGATTCAGCCTGTTCCGACCTGGGGCCGGGTGGCTGTGCCGAGCCCTGTGGTGTAGATACCCAACGGGCCCGATTGACCTTCACCCGGTGGGCGAGAGAACCTTTGCCGTCTCTATCAGCAATCGCCGTCTGCAGAGTCGCTATCTTGAGATGTGGCCAAGCTCTTCGAATGCGGGAGCCTGCTTGCGCTGGGTGAGGAGCGCGCCAGCGTTCAATTCTGAGCACCAGCTGGGATATACGCGGAACCCACGTTTTCCCGGTCGGCCGCCTGCGGTGATGCCGAGCGTTTCAAGATGCTCTGCGGTGAACCGGAACAAGCCGCGCCGATTATCGTAATGGACGAATACCAACAATCCCGAGGAATGGTCGTCACGCGTAAACGGCATCGTCGCGCCATCCGCGGATCTGCGCCAGAAGGCAACGAAAGCTCCGGCTTTGCTTGGGGTGTTTCTGGCAGTGCGGATATGCCACAGTTCATCGTGGATGTGTGCAAGACCCGATTCGTAATCGCTGTTCTGCTCTTCAGGGGTCACCTCAATCGGTAGCCCGAGGCTGGTCGCATACTCTTCGAAGGCGGTGAAATGCATCCGGACAGTCTATCTCGCCATCTCGCCTGATCGGCAACCGCAGGAAGGATAAGGGGACGTTGTCGTCATGGATCGTGAGTTGCCAAAACAGGGAAGCGCGTATTCTTCCCGTCAACAATCGCTGAAGAGGAAACTGGCTATACCAAAGCAGCGATAAGAGTGCCGAATCGCTTGGCGTATACGTCGGCTGCGGATAGTGCGGATTGGAAGCCGAATCGCATGCGTTTCGTTTCGGGTCTACACGCTCCAGGAATACCCGCACTGCTGGCAGACCGCGATTTTCTGCGTCCTGATGTTGGTCTTCCTATTCGGATGTATCACCCGCCAGATCAGCATGGGCAAAGTCAGAAACAGCCACAGGAGGGGATGCAGCCACCATCCGATCAGAATCCAATAGATTGCGCCGTGGCGGCCTTTCGGTGTCTGAATGGTGCTGATCTGCACGCTGATATTCGAACTGCCGCACTTGCGGCATACTAATCGATGCATAGCCTTATCCGACTTCTTTCTTGATGGACCTCATACCTATATGATGATTCCCACACGGACATATATCTTGCCGAAGCAGGATTCTCTAAGCCGTGGACGCTCTCTGCTATTGCCTTTCCGGCTCGGCGCTTGCGGTGAGCACCACCCCGATCATTCTCTTCTTCATATCGTCATTGTTCATGACCGGATCTTCTTTTCAATCAATAGATACGTGTGAATAGATACGTATGAATAGATAGACATGAATCGCGTCACCAGAGGAAACGCGATTCATACGAAATACCAGATGCTCAGCAACCGGGGCTCGCCGGAACCATTGCCTCATTGCCGAGTGGCACGAAAATTACTGCCGGCCTAATTTTTGGGATATGCCTCCGTGGTGGGAGCACATACCTCTGTAGTTGGGCGCTCCTGGTGCAGAGGTTGATCTGGTGCCATCCTTGCAGACCGCGAGCAATGAACCGTTGCCCGACTGCTGTTGTGATTGTTGCTGAGCCGCTTCGGCATCGGACTTGGCTTTTGCCTGGGCTGCCGCTTCGGCGGCGGCTTTCTGTGCTGCTGCCTGATCGGCTGCCGCCTTTTCCTGGGCGGCCTCTTCTTGCGCGGCTTTCTCCTCGGCGGCCTTCTGGGCTGCCGCTGCGTCGTCCGCCTTTTTCTGCTCCACGCTTGCGGTCACCTTGTCCATTGCGGATTGCAATGGTTGCACGGCATCCGTGAAGTCATCAGGTGACTCGGAGTCTATGGCCGTCGCGGTGTTGATGGCATCGGTGAGATCCACCCGCGTTTGGGGGTCGGCGACGTTGTCATTCGACGAATCGAGCAAGGTGTGGGCATCACTGATCGTGCTTGACAATTCACTTTTTGCACTATCGAGTTCCTGCTTTGCCTGTTCGCTGGCCGCCGCAGCCTTCGCTGCCTCCGCCGATTTGGACTCTGCCGCAAGAGCGCTTGCGGAGGCCTCCGCCTCACTGGATGAAGCTGATGATTCCGAAGAACAGCCTGCGAGCCCTATGGTGAGCAAACCACATATGAGGAGGGATATGGCTTTCTTATTCATGTTTCTTCTCTCTTTTGGCAACAGTGCCTGAAAGGAATCATAACGCCACCTGTGTAAACAGCGTGATGCGATATCACGATTGGATACCGCAGAGCGACGTATGAAGGTTCCCGTCATTCCTCAATACACGTGTTGAGACTCTGACGACGCCGCACAATGCTGTCTCGACGTTGTTTGGATCGATTGGGACAGTTGCCGGATGCCGCTGTGGGAATTCCCCGATAAGATGTCCCTATCGAGGGCCAATGTGCGAGATATGACCTTGAAAAAGTGGGAGTCGATTACCGAGTGGCCATTGACCGTTCTTTCGTTCCTGTTCCTGATTATGTACGCGTGGCAGATTCTTGCTCAGCCGATTGGGGTGTGGAATGATCTCGCCGAGTGGTCGATGAATGCCCTCTGGGTGGTATTCGGTGTTGATTACCTCTTGTCCCTGCTGTTGGCTGAGAAGAAGTGGGATTGGTTCGTGCACCATCTCTTCGATCTGATCATCGTTGTGTTGCCGATGGTCCGACCGCTTCGAGTGCTTCGTGTGCTGACCGCTCTGAATGCCTTGCATCGAACGAGCGGCATGGCATTGCGCGGACGCATAACGATGTATGCCGCCGCCTCCGTGGTGCTGATCGTATTCATCGGCGCGCTGGCTGTGCTGGATGCCGAGCGATACGCTCCTGGTGCATCGATACGCAATTTCGGGCAGGCCTTATGGTGGACTTTCGTGACGATCACCACGGTTGGTTACGGTGACTACTCGCCGATTACCGGTACGGGCAGGGTGATCGCATTCGTCCTGATGCTGGGTGGGATAGCGTTGATCGGTGTGGTTACGGCAACCCTGGCATCCTGGATCGTCGATGAGGTTGGCGCTGAGGAAAAGAAGGAGACGCAAATCACCCGTGAACAGGTGGAATTGGTATCGCAGCGTCTTGAGCGCATAGAGCGGAAACTTGATGATATCAAGATACCGAAGCAGTCATAGATTGCCGCACCACACTGTTGTGGAATATGCGACCTGAGGACCTGGTGCTTGCTGGAATAACGGAAAACACACCAGAAAGATTCTCAGTTCCTTTCCTGCGAACGACGATATTGTCCGTATGGATGCGCTGCTTGGCTGATCGTCCGCCCTGGGAGTTATTCCCCGCGACACTGATACCTCAGCGCAAAGGCTTTCATCATGAGTGCTGAAATAATGTGAATACTGTTCGTAAAAACGTCGTCATCATTTCGCAATGAAGCATCCCTAAGTTCTTTCCTATCCGCTACGAAGCGGTCTAAGAAGGGGAAATGAATGAAACATAAATCGGTGATGACATTCACTGCGATGACGATGGCCGTCGCGCTCATGACTGCGGTCGTGCCAAGCGCATTTGCCGAAGGGCAAGGTTCCGTAAAGGCGTCACAGTCAACGGCGGCATTGCAGACGAGAATCGACGAGGTCATAGCCTCGGCACAGGCCAAAGGCATCACGGTGGGAGCGACCTTTCAGGATCTCAGCGGTGTCTATGGGGGAGGGAGCTTGTCTGCGGGCGCCCATGGCCAAGCGTTCAAAGCCGCCAGCACCATCAAACTCGGGATCACCTCGTATCTGATGCATGGTGTGGATCAGGGGAAGTGGTCGTTGGATACGCCGATCACCGTAGAGAGCAGTGATGTTGTTGGAGGAGCCGGAACCATACAAAGTGATGTCGCTGCTCTGCCGAAGGATTTCACCCTATCCGAGCTGATGCGGCTGATGATCACCGTCAGTGACAACACCGCGACCAATCGACTCATCGATTTCGCTGGCGGATTCGACAAGATCAATGCCTACACGCAGTCAGTTGGGTTGGCGGATTCAGGCTTCCATCTGGGACGCAAGATGATCCTGCCCCATACGGCCGAAGAGGAGAATTGGATCAGTTCGGATGAGGATGCGAAACTGCTCACCCTGATATACCGGGCGAGCACCGATTCTTCGGGCGGCATCATATCCCAGGAATCGGCCAAGCAGGTCATCGCGTGGATGCGCCAGCAGACAGTGAACACCAAATTCGGTGCGGTCATTCCACGGGAGGTTCTGGCCAACAAAACCGGCGAGAACACCGATGTCAGCCACGACACCGGCTATGTGCTGGTTCCCGGTAGGGAGGTGGCGCTTTCGGTGATGACCTCATTCGACCCATCGCAGTTCACGGATTGGACCACAGCCTTCAACACCGCGAACGAGCAGGTTCAAGCGGTGGCGAAGGTCGTGTACCAATATCTGTTGGAAGACCATCCTGTTGCCACGAGCGGGGAGCCCGCAAACACGCCCACGCCGACGGTGACGATGCCCGGTGAGACCGCGGGTGCTGCGAGCGATCATGCTTCGACAGCAAGCGGTGGAGTGGAGCAATCACAGAGCACCAAGGCTGCATCGACAGCGAAGACCTTGGCTGATACGGGTGCTTCGGAAGATTTGATCCCGGTGCTGGTCGTCATCCTTGCCGTTACCGGGGCATGCTGCATCCTCGCGAAAGCGGTCGGTAGAAGGATCGTGGAGCCTCATAGCGAATCAGGGATGTGAACCACCCTTTTCCTGCCTGAGATGGCATCCATCTGATTCAGGTATGGGAGCGGGCAGACAAGACCCGGACATCCGGCATTGACCGGGCATCCGGGTCTTGTCTGCCCGGCGTCCCCCTTCGATTCCGCCGGACACTGGGATTACAGGGTGCTCCAACCTCCGTCCGATGTCATGATCGCACCGGAGACATTGAGCGAGTCATCGCTCAACAGCCAGGTGATCGCAGCTGCGAGCTGCTCGGGTGAGGCCGGGGGAGGTGTGACCTGGAAAGCGCCTTTCAATACCTCCGCCGCGTATTCCGACTTGAACGGGGCCTCAATATTGGTGATGACCCCTCCGGGCAGCACGGCATTCGTTCTGACGCCTTTCCTGCTATAGAAGGCCGCGTTGTTCTTGGTCATGCCGACAACGGCATATTTCGATGTGGTGTAGGAGATGCCGCCTGCGAGACGGGTCGCCGCCTCTGAAGCCACATTCACGATGGATCCTGATCCGTGTTCGATCATGATCGGTAAAACAGCTCTGGTGAGTTTCATCACCGCGGTGACATTAATCGCCATGACGCGCTCCCAAGTGGCATCGTCGACTTCGGCATTCGGCAGGAATCCATCCATGATCCCGGCGTTGTTGACGAGACCATCGATCGGTGAATCCGCAGCCCCCACGATCTGCTGTATCACCGCGTCATCACAGATATCACCTGTCACCGTCTTCAGATCCGCTGAGGGGAATTCGGCTTTGAACTCCTCAAGTCTGTCTTCGGAGACATCCGTCGCCACCACGCTGCATCCTTCATTGATGAGCCGTGCGGCCGTCGCCTTGCCGATGCCTGATCCTGCTCCGGTGACGATAACGGTTTTGCCTTCGAATCGTTTGTTTGCTGACATTAATCACTTCCTTTCGCGAAAGGTTACGAATAGTGTAATCGTCAATGCCGGGAGACACACCATTCCGGACGGTTGGAATGGCCGCATTCGAATGACAGTGTCTGGAACGGCTGCGTTCGAAACGACCATGTAGGGATGCGCTGTTGATACGGTTGGGGTATGGAAGAAGAGCCCACGGAGGAGCGGATCAGCTTCGTAGCCATTGATCATTCGAATTTCAGTGATGCGATTGCGTTGAAACGTCCCGAGGATGAGGACTATGTGGCCCCGGTGCTGTATTCACTGGCGGAAGCCTGGCTGTATCGCGCCGAAGGGAGCGTCGATCCTTTTCTGGCTTGCCTCGATGGCAAGGCGATAGCCTTCGTGATGACGCATACGCAGCGCTCAAGCAGAACCCTTGACATATGGCGTTTGCTCATCCCGCCGGAATCGACCAACCGGGGATTCGGCACCAGGATATTGAAGAAGCTCATCGCTGAAAGCAGGCGGTCCGGAGCATACGATGCCCTTGAGCTGTCATATGTGCCGGGCAATGCCTTGGCTGAGCATGTCTACGACAAGATGGGATTCATACCGACAGGCGATCTCGATGACGGCGAAATCATCATGCGTCTGACGTTGTGAAGGCGTGCGGTCGGTCAGGGCTGCCACACACCGAGCGCATCCGCATCACATGACTATGGTGCTTGATGGCATCGCTTCTGTACGGCAGCCACGCCCGCCCCTCACTTCTCGCTTTCGCCTGCCGCCTTGTCGGTATCGGCTTTACTGGCGTTCGACTTGTTCGTGCCCGTCTTCGTGGCAGATGTCCGAGCGCTGTCGGTCTTGGCGGTCTCGCTCTGGGGGGATTTATTCTGAGCGGTGCTGGCCTGAGTCGTGCCCTTCCCGGCGCTGCCCTTAGCGGATGTGCTCTTTCCTGTGGCGCTCTTCCGGGCTGTGCTCTTCTGACCAGTGCTCTTCTGACCAGTGTTCTTCTGACCAGTGTTCTTCCGGGCAGTGCTCTTTCTGGTGGTGCTTGTACTGGCTGCGCTCTTCCTGGCAGTACCCGTCGTTTCCGTGCCGTCTGACTTGCCGTCCGCCTTGTCAGATGCGCTCGATGACGCACCTGAAGCGTTTCCGCCGGTGCTCTTTTTCGCGGCCGTTCTGCTGCGGGTCTGGCTTGTCGTGGACGTCTTCCTGGCGGCACCTGTCTTCTTGGTGGCACCTGTGCTGCCGTCTGCGGTGGATGCCGCCTTTTTGGCCGCGCTCGCGGTGCTGCTACCCGCGCGTTTCACTGCGGTCGAGGCTTTCTTGGCCGTGGCTGCCGCGCTTCGGGAGACCTTGGCAGTGGTCTTCTTCGCAGCGGATGCGGCGGCTGCCGTGCCTGTCGATGCGGCCTTCTTGACGCTTTCAGCGCCCTTGGCAACGCTTTTCTTCGCGGATGCCGTCGCCTTCGTGGCTGATTTCCTGACCTGCTCGGCCTCCTCACGCGTGCTGTGCGCGGTCTCGGCGGTGGCCTCGGCCACGGCATCGCCAGCGTCCTCGGCGCTCTGTCGTACGTTCTGTCTGGCATCCTCAAGCTTGTCGGACACGACTTTGGCCACGTCGGCAAGTTTTTCGATCACCGTGATTCTCGCCTTGCCTGCCATGTCGACGATTTGCTCACTCGCCGCGTCAGCAGCTCGTATGGCTTCTTTCAGAAACGTCATAACAGCCTCCATCTGGGAAACAGTAATGTCCATATACCTTACAGGACAACGGTCCGCAAGTACATCGGAGCGGTCCCGAGGCCTTCGTATCGCTGATGCGGCACCGAGTGGTATATGTGTGGGGCCATACTTTGGGTATGAAGAAGTTTAAAGAGCGCTTCGATGTGTTCAGCGATGCCGTGTTCGCCATAATCCTCACCATCATGGTGTTGGAAGTGCCCGTCGAGGTTATTGACGGAAGACTTGACTATGTTCAGCTCGGGCAGAACATCGGGGTGTATGTGGTCAGTTTCTGCTTCGTGGCGGACTGCTGGTACAAGCATGCGCTGATGTTCAACGAGGTCGAGGAGGTATCCCATAGGATCATCATCCGTGATTTCATTCTGCTGCTTGCCATCTCATTGATTCCGGCATTCACGAAGCTCATGATCTCGGACATCACGCAGACCACGGTCATGCTCTGTGGTGCGGCCTACCTTGTGGTCACCGTTCTGGAGATTCTGATAGCACGATCCATCCTCCCCTCGAAATACAACGACGCGGAAGAGATGAAAACCGTATACACCTACATCTTCGGCAAAACCAATCTCAGCAGCATTCTGCTCATCGCCGGATTCATCGCGATCGCATACTTCAGTCCTGTGGCGGGTCTGGTGCTGTTCATCATCATCCCTATCCGCTCATTCATATCGAATGCTTCGAAACAGCAGAATCTGGCCGATATATCCGAACTCAAACCTGTCGGCGTGAGCAGCTTCATGAAGCTTTCGGAAAGCGACAAACGCAAATTCCTGGCCTTCCTGCGACGATACATTCATGAGGTGCGAAGAGCGGACAGCGATTCGGATGCGAAAAGGGCGGCATGGGAGCATTTCGTGCAGGAGGTCCAGCGTTCCTTCGGCATCAGCGAGCAACAGGCATCCGAGTGGTTCCGTGATGCCGCCGATCACCGTGCGCAAGCAAGGGAAGGACGTCCGCCGGTGGACCGCCCATCCAGGCAGGCGGTGCAGCGTATGGATGGAAGCGGTGGTTACGGGCGTGATGGGGGCAGGGAGCGTCACACCCGTCAGCACCAAGCTTGACCAGCGCCGATAATGGGTGTTGGGGAACACACTTACTGTGGCAGTACCAGACAAGAAACGAAGCAAAGGCGAAGCCGGGACAGTGGCTGAGCAAGAGGGGGAGTAATCGTGGATAGCGATTCGCTGGTAAGCATCATCGTTCCGGTCTATGGGGTCGAGGAATTCCTCGATGCCAGCGTGCGCAGTGCCTTGGCCCAGACGCATCGGAATATCGAACTCATCCTCGTGGATGACGAGTCGCCGGACCGTTGCCCCCAGATGTGCGATGAGTGGGCGGCCAAGGACGACAGGGTCAAGGTGATCCACCAGCGCAATGGTGGAATCTCCGCAGCCAGGAATGCCGGTTTGAAAGTGGCGGCCGGGGCCTACATCTACTTCATGGATCCGGACGATCTGATCGAGCCGAATCTGGTCGAACGCTGCCTGAGTGCGATGCAGGAGCATGATGCCGATCTGGTGATGTTCCAATTCGACACGATCGGCGAATCCGGCACCGAGCTTGAATCCTCATACAAACATAACGATTACAGCGACTCGACGGTGCTGACACCGCAGGAAGCCATCAAACTGCAGATCCAGTCGGAGATCAACGGGTACTTTTGGGCCTTCCTCGCACCGGCCTCCACCTATCTCGACCATGATTTCTCATTCCCGGTCGGCAGGAAGATCGAGGATATGGCACGCATCTGCAATGTCATCGGTGAATCGAAACGGATCGTCCGCATTCCCGATGCGCTCTACCATTACCGTCTGCGCAGCGGATCGGCGATGGGCGCGATCTCCACTTCGAATATGAGCGATTGGCTCCAGGCCGCCGAGGACCGCGAGAACTACATCCGCGGACGGTATCCGGAATTGAAACGCTACGTCGCCCTTCAGACCCTGAACATCCTGGGGAATACGGACTTTGAGACCATCAGGCAGAGCATCGTCTACGGATTGAAGATCGATCCGGAGTCGCGCACGAAATTCAAGGATCGTATGCAGGGATTCCTCGACGACCTTGAGGACACGGATATTTCGGAAAAGGTCAAAACCGTTGTCGATTTCTTCAGGGGCGACCAGAGTGATGCGGATGCCGATCGGGTGCCGGAGTCCGGGGCCGATCCCGTTCCCGTGCAGACCGGGAAATAAACGGAGGGATGGTCCTGCCCCGGCGCGGCAGAGGATTTGATGTGCCGGAGTGTGAAACGCACATGAATATGGCGTGTCGTGACATCTGCGGGAATTGGGAGCAGAGTAATACCGAAGCTATGATGCGGTTGGTCGGGATGCCGACTGCGACTTCAATCGGATGATGTTGGAAGGGTTGCAATGAAATATGCGGTGATCGGTGCCGGTGGCATGGGTGTGCAGTACGGTGTGCTGCTTCAGGAATTCGCAGGCAAGGATGTCGATTTCATCGATACCTGGCAGGACAATGTCGAGAAGATCCGGGAACAGGGCGGCGTCTACGTCTCCCAGGATGAGCAGGATCGCCATCTCGCCCCGATCAGCATTTTCTATCCTGAGGAATACCAGGGCGACCCCGATGTCTGGATCGTGTTCCTCAAGCAGATGCAGCTCGACGACGTGCTCAAACGCTGTGCGGGCCTGTTCCGGGAGCACCAGTATGTGTTCTCCGCGATGAACGGTTACGGGCACTTCGAAAAGCTTGCCGCCTACTTCGACAAATCGCATATCTTCGGCGGCACCGCCCTGATCGGCGCCGAGGTCTATGGTCCGGGGGATATGAACTTCACCGGCGGGGCAACGGCGAAAGCCATGAATATGTGCGCCTACGACGAAGAGCATGAGGACGAGGCCCGTGCACGGGTCGAACAGGATATATACGAGGATTTCACCAAGGCCACGTTGAACCCGACCATCGTCAGCAACTTCATGGGCATGTGCATGGCGAAAATCGTGTTCAATTCGGTGCTCAACACACTGTGCACGATGTACCAGATCCGCTTCGGCGAATTCATGCGGCATCCCGGAGCCCGGTGGATGACCGAACAGTTGGTCGATGAGGCGTATACGGCGGCGGAGAAGGCCGGGCTTACCCTGCTCGGCACCAGGGAGTCCGAGGTGGAGACGATCTGCCATACCGCAGGCGTGGCGCACCCTCTCCATTACCCTTCGATGTATCAGGACCTCACCAAGGGGCGTCCGACGGAAGTGGATTACATCAACGGCTACATCGCGTCGATCGGACGCGAGCATGGATACGAATGCCGTCTGCACGAGTTCGCCACCCAGGAGCTGCATCTGGCCGAATTGGCGTTCAGCATCCATCATCCGGAATTCTCCGGTCATGCGCATCAGGGTGACGCCAAAGCCTAGCCGCGGCTTGCACATGGACGGGATCGCGTCAGCGATCTGCAGGAACACAGCATCAAGGAGCATTATGTCGTATCGACCGGTTTCCATAGGCATCATTGGTCTCGGGCACGTGGGACCGCACGTCGCCAACAGTCTCATCCTTCAAGGCGTGGCGGATCAGTTGCTGCTCTGCGACACGAATGAGGAGAAGCTGGCGGCGGAGGTCCAGGATCTCAACGATTCAACGGTGTTCGCCCCGCATCGTGCGGTCGTGGTCAATTGCCATGCCGATTACGAGCGCCTGGCGCAGTGCGACATCATCGTGAATTCAGCCGGGCAGGTCACGCTTTCCGCGATCAGCCGGACGGGTGAGCTCTTCAAGGCGATTGACGATGTCCGCTCCTATGTCGGCAGGATAGCCGCCGCAGGATTCACGGGTTTCTGGGTCAATGTATCGAATCCCTGCGATGTGGTCACCCGCGAGATCCACAGGCTTTCGGGATTGCCCGCAAGCCACGTCATGGGGACGGGGACTGTGCTTGACTCGGCACGACTGCGCACCGTCATATCCCTGAAAACGGGTCTTGCGCCTGAATCGATTCAGGCGTATATGATCGGCGAACACGGCAACACCCAGATCGCCGCCTGGTCCTCGATCAGTTTCGCAGGCAAGCTGCTCAGCGAACTCGGTGCCGCCCGGCCGCGCGATCATGCGGAACAGGGCGGTGAAGCCGGGAAGTCCCAGACGTCCGCCGGATCCGGAATCTACGACCTGGATGCCGCCGAGGTTGAGGCCAAGGCGCGTGAAGGCGGATATGTGGCGTATCGGGGCAAGCAGTGCACCGAATACGCGATCGGCAATGCGGCGGCCCGGCTCGTGCGGGCGATACTTCACGATGAGCATGTGGTGCTGTCCGCCTCGGTGCAATTGAATGGCGAATACGGACAGGATGGTCTGTTCATCTCGGTGCCCAGCGTCATCGGCGCCGAAGGTGCCGGGGATATCTTCGAGCTGAGTTTGAACGATCAGGAGCGTGCGGGTTTCGAGGCTTCCTGCGATGCGGTGAGGGACAACTACGCCAAACTTGCGCCGATGTCGGTCCAGGCCGCCAGAACGGTTCCGGTCGTCGTACCGCGTCACCAGGGGGATGACCGTTTCGAGTGAAGTCTCATCGGCACCCGGGACGTTATCAATTCTAATTAAGTGTTCCTATAAGTTTTTCCATGAGGCGCGCCATGTCTTTGCCGCGCGATGTTCACTAGCATGGCACGGGACATTGCATTTTGTGTTGTGAAAGAGAGAGACCATGAAGAAGAAGATACTGGCTGGAGCGCTCGCGATCATCACCTCCCTGAGCCTCGCCGCATGCGGCAGCAGCTCATCGTCCGAGGAAAGCCACGACTATGTGGTGGGTGTCGCCAGTGACCAGCAGAAGGAAATCTGGGAATACGTCGGCGACCAGGTGAAGAAGGAGGGCATCACCATCGATGTGAAGCTCTTCTCGGGATACACCGAGGAGAACCCGGCGCTTGTGGACGGCAGCCTTGACCTCAACAGCTTCCAGCACGTCGCCTTCCTCAACAATTTCAACAAGGAGAACAACGCAGACCTCGTGCCTATCGGCTATACGCTGATCTCGCCCTTCGGCCTGTACTCCGACAAGATCAAGGATTACAAGGATCTCAAGGACGGCGATACCGTCGCCATCCCGAACGATGTCACCAATGGCGGCCGCGCACTGCAGCTGCTCGACGCGATCGGTGTGATCAAGCTCAAGTCCGACGCCCCGGATTCGCCGACCACGAAGGATATCGCAAGCTACGTCAAGAAGATCACCATCAAGGAACTGCAGGCCGACCAGATCGCCGCTGCCCTGCCTGATGTGACCGCCGCAACGATCAACACGAACTATGTGACCGATCAGCTGCACACCACGCCCAAGGATTCGGCCATCTACATCGACACCGACCACATCGACAAGGTGAACGAAATCTACAGGAACGTCATCGCCGTGCGCAAGGAAGACAAGGACAAGGCCGACTTCAAGAAGATCGTCAAGGCATACCAGAGCGATGCCGTGGCGAAGCTCATCGAGAAGACCAACGACATTCCTGCCTGGTGATCCGCGGCAATCCAGCGGATGGATGCCATAATAGGGATGTTCTCGTTCCATGGGGCATCGGAACGTTAATCCCGAAGACCTTGGAGGAGACTGGTATCCAGTCTCCTCCCTTTGCAGTGTGCAGTACCGATAGATGCGTGGTGATCAGCGCATGGTGAGTGAGGCGAAAGTGATAGAGCTCAGTGACATCGTGGTGTCCTTCGGGCAGAAACAGCATGCTGTTACTGCCGTGGATCATGTCTCCCTCAGCGTGGACAAGGGGTCGATCTACGGCATCGTTGGCTTTTCGGGTGCCGGCAAATCGACACTGGTGCGTGTGATCAACCTCTTGCAGCGTCCGGATAGCGGATCCGTGGTGGTCGATGGCGTTGATCTGCTGGGGCTGTCAACCCAGAAGCTGCGCAAAGAGCGCAAAAACATCGGCATGATCTTCCAGCATTTCAACCTGATGGAATCACGCACGGTGTTCGACAACGTCGCCTTCGCGCTCAAAGGCAGCGGATTGAACAAGCAGGAGCGCCGTGAGCGCATCGAACATCTGCTTGATCTGGTGGGGATCCTCGACAAGCAAAAGTCGTACCCCGACCAGCTCTCCGGTGGACAGAAACAGCGTGTGGCCATCGCCAGGGCCCTGGCGAACGAGCCGAATATTCTGCTCTGCGATGAAGCCACCAGCGCCCTGGACCCGAAGACCACGCTGGCCGTGCTCAAACTCCTCAAGGAGATCAACCAGCGCCTCGGTATCACGATCGTGCTCATCACCCACGAGATGCAGGTGGTCAAGGAGATATGCGACACGGTCGCGGTGATGGATGCCGGCAGCATCATCGAGCGCGGAGGCGTCGCGGAGATCTTCAGCGATCCCAAGCATGAGCTGACCGCGGATTTCATACGTACCGCAACACATGTGGAGCAGGCCGAGCAGACCATCGTCGAATATGCGAAGGGCAGGAAGGTCTACGAGCTGAAGTTCTCGGGCGAACGCGCATCCGAACCGGTGATCGTGGAATTGTACAAGCGTTTCGGGCTGACCACGAATGTGATGTATGGCAATGTCGAATACCTGCAGAACACCCCGTTGGGGACGATGCTGGTCACCTTCGACAATGACGATCATCTTGACAGTGCCAAGGAATTCCTGAATGGGGAGGGCATCTCCATCCAGCAGGTGAACACGGGGGAGCGCAGGGCATGATTGAACAATTACTGCCAAATGCAAGTCAGATGACCGACGACTTTGTTCAGGCCACGATAGAGACCATAGTGATGGTTTCCGTCGCAATGGTGATAGCGGGTGTCATCGGTCTGTTGCTCGGCATCGTGCTGCTGGTCACCGGCGAATACGGTCTGCGTCCCAATCGTGTGGTCTACTGGACCCTTGACCAGATAGTCAATATCGGTCGTTCGATTCCCTTCATCATCCTGCTGGCCATCATCATGCCTTTCACCCGCCTTCTGGTGGGCACCAGCATCGGCACCACGGCCGTCACCGTGCCGATCGTCGTCGGCACCATCCCCTTCTTCGCCCGACAGGTGCAGAACGCCCTGCTTGAGGTCGACCCGGGGGTTGTGGAGGCCGCCAAGGCGATGGGCACCAGTGATACGGGCATCGTGTTCCGGGTGTATCTGCGCGAGGGTCTGGTATCCCTGATCCGTGCGGCGAGTTTCACCATCATCAACCTCATCGGCCTTACGGCGATGGCGGGTGTGGTCGGAGGCGGCGGTCTGGGTTCCACCGCCTTGCAGGACGGCTATCAGCGCGGGCGCACCGATGTGACCTTCACCGCCATGGTCCTGATTCTGATCATCGTCTTCATCACGCAGGTCATCGGCAATATCGCGGTCCGGATAGCGTCGCACGGTCGCAGCTGAGCATAAACCGGCAGTCGGGCATCGGCGTGACTGGGGATGCAGGCGCCTCGGGCACTGATTCGTGCACCGATTCGTGCAGTGACGTGTGCACTGCTTCATCGACTGTCGCGAGTGCATGGTCAAGTGCACTGTCGTGAGTGGACTGTCAAGTGCGATACCTCGGGTATATCCCTGCCTATCCCTGCCAGGCACCATTGCCGTCGGATGTGTCGAATGCATCGGCATATCGGATGCATCGGATCGTTCCGGCACCGGAATGCCTATCGCGTGGGATACGCCTTGCGGCTATGCTGATACCAGAACACTTCGGGGGATGTGAAGGGCGGTTGCGATGGGGATTTCATGGAAGCTCGCATTGGTGCTGGGCTGCATCCTGATGGTCGTCGCCGCCTTCCTGTTCGTCATCGTCATGAAACTCCGCGACGCCGGGCAGGAGGAACGCCTCAGAAAATTCAAGAACGCATTCAACGCGATTCTGCTCGTGGCGGTTGTGATATTCGGCATCATGCTCTTCCTGGTTCCCAAGTCCGCGTGACGCCTCAGGGCCGTTGGCAACGGCCGCACCGGGTGCCAGATGCCCCGTACATGGCAGCGAACAATCTGACGGCTCAGGGCCTCATCTTCGATGCATGCCGCTAGGTTCCGGGACATCAATGCGCCGAGGCGCGTTCGATGCTGATCGCGATGCTGCGATAGGACTCGATAAGCGCCGGCAGACGCATCGCGGCATTCGCCGGACTGGTCGATGGCAGTGCCGTCATCGGGATATCCAGGCCCTGCTCGTCAAGACGCGGCTTCGCATAGCTGCGGAACAAGGTCGCCGCCTTCGCGCCAGTCGTGAAGATCCTTTGGATGGATGATCGGGTGATGATGCTCCCGAGGTCGGTCGCCACCGGGTTGCGGATGCTGGCGTCGCTGGCCCCTATGATGTCACAGGATTCCAGCACGTCCCACAATGCGATACGGTGCCGTATCGCGAAGCTCCGACGGGCTTCGAGCAGCTGGCGGGGTGATGTGCCTATCCCGTCGTCCGTGATGGGGCACGCCGTATCATCCGCGAATATGGCCGACATCACGGGCCAGAAGCGGTTCCTGGGATGCATGTAATAGAAGCCCTGTTCCCGTGACTTTGGGCTGGGGAAGGAGCCCAGCACCAGAACGGATGAATCGCTGTTCCAAACGGGGCCGAAGCCGTGCTCGACGTGTTGTGGAGTTCCCATGCCACTTGCTTAACCCTTTGGAGAGACAAAGCAAGCGATACCCGGCCCTAGCGGGCCACGGCATGTGCGGGTGCGCCCCTCCGGTTGTCCGCTCCCGCCATACGGATACGACCTCCGGCGGCGGCCCGCTCGTGCACCTCAGGCGATATGCGGGTTGAGCAGCCTGTATTGCTTCTGGGGGTGGGGTTGTGCGGTGACTGATTCCACAAGACCCTTGTTGAGCAAAGCCCGCAACCCGGTGGCGACTGCTATCGGGGAGAGATGAAGGTCCACCATGATGTCCCGCACACTTGCGGAAGGTCTCTGTTCAAGCAGGGTGACTATGCGCTGGGCGAAGTTCTTGTCCTCAAGATCGTCGAGTGCGCGACGTCTGCTGACGGTGAATGTGAACTGGTCGAGGGTGTGGTCGATATCCGCGGGCTCCATGCCTTCGGCACGCAGTGTGGCTTCGATCTGCTGGTATCCGGACCCGCCGTTCTCGATCACATATCCTCCATCGGGATACGGGGTGGCCTCAAGGATCGAGACGAGGAATTGGTTTCTGGCGGAGGGCATGATCGGATTGCCCAAGGTGTTGTGGGTGA
This sequence comes from Bifidobacterium psychraerophilum, assembly GCF_000741705.1. GTDB lineage: Bacteria > Actinomycetota > Actinomycetes > Actinomycetales > Bifidobacteriaceae > Bombiscardovia > Bombiscardovia psychraerophila. The sequence goes on from NZ_JGZI01000009.1 coordinate 611,264, forward strand.
CCGAACCGAACAATCCACCGGGGTTGATGACTTCGATCCGATTCGTATAGACGTTGACCCGAACCTGTGTGCCTCGCGCATGGGGGGAATAGTCGCGATGCATCAATGCGTTGGCGATCGATTCGCGCAGCACCAGACGCGGATAATCCGGGGGATGGGTGCCGGCACCGCTGGGATCGGCATCCGCAGGGCCCGCGGTCCATGTCATCAGCGAATCCACGGCATCATCGATCATCACGGGAATGGGCCCGGTGATGCTTTCCGCGGTCACCAGATGCCCGCCTTGCGCGAAGACCTCCGCACGACTCGTCCCGGGAAAGACGGCGATGGTCACATTCAGACGGGGATGGAATTGCTGCGGGTACCTGCCCAGGGCGAGGAGTCCGGCAAGCGTCGGTCTCAGATTCGCATAGGAAGGGTCGATCGAGTTCCCATGCTCCCTTGCATGATCGGTTCCCTCGTCCGCACCCTTCGGACGGCGGGGTGTCGTCTCCTCGGATCCCCGGTCCTCGCTCCCGGCGCTTTCGTTCCCCTCCGTTTCGTCTCCATCCGCCGATGGCTGCTCGTCCTTGGTGAGCACGCGCAGCTCCTGGAGCATCTGGGTGTCGCTATGCCCTGCGAATACATGCGGGTGAAGCTCACGTTGCCTTTCCAACAGGCCATGCACCAAGGCGGGGTTGAGGTCCTCAACGCTCGCTCCGGCCACCATCTCGGCGTCATACACGGGCTGGGCATGCTCCTCCATAAGTCTTTCGACCTCATACCCGGTCATCCTGCGGTCACCATCGCCGGTGCGGATGAAGGAGCCGCTGTACGCGCCGAGCGAAGTCACAAAGCAGGGTTTGTCGCGTGGAAGCATCTCTTCGACCTGGGCGAAGACCAGATTGGTGCCTTCGAAGGGGCAGGTCATGATGGTGGGGCGCACCACGGGCGTCATCTTCTCACAGGCCTGGCTCAGGGCCTCCTGCATCGAACGGGCATTGAAGCCCTCCACCGGTGTAAAACCCGCTTTCTCCGAAAGCCCGAGGATGATATAGCCTCCGGAACCGTTGGAGAATGCCGAAAGCGTGTCCGTGATGGTGGAGGAGAGCTTGCGTTTGCTCTCTTTGACTTCGCACTGTTGCGTGTCGTTGCCGATGATGCGCATCAACTCGATGAGTTCGGTCATCTTCGTGGTGTAGTCATCATCCCGCATGGCGTCTGCCTCTTCCGTTCCTGGACCCATACCATTAAGACCCAGACTATCGCAATCGCCAGCGGGCAGCGTGAGTTCTGCCATAGAGTTGGGGTATGAGATCAATTTCTGAAACAGTCGATCGTGTAAGCACATGGTGGAAGCAATCGATGCTGGGTAGGGTGCTTGATCGTTACGGTGCGCACAACGGTTCGATCCTGGCCGGCGGTCTGGCATACGGTCTGCTGTTCGCCTTCTTCGCCGGGATCTGGACCTTGTTCAGTGCCTTCGGTGTGTTCTTCTCCACCAACACCGCGTTCCGCGATGGTCTTATCGAAGCTCTCGGGCGCATCGTTCCTGGGCTGATCAGCGGTTCCGGCGGCGGCATCGTATCGCAATCGACGCTCAGTGGCATCTCGACCACCTTCACGATCACCGGCCTGTTCACCTTCTTCGCCTTCTTCTGGAAGATCATCTCGTGGCTCGCCTCATTGCGTAACGCGGTGCAGACGGTTATCGATGACGATTCGGATGACGTGAATATGGTCAAGGCCAAAGGACTTGATGCGCTCGCGGTGCTGATGGTGGCGATCCTCTTCGTGCTCACCGCCGTCGCGACCGGAATATCCGGAGGGGCCGTGCGCCAGGTGCTGCATCTCTTCGGCATCTCCAGCGACTTCTGGGGCTTTTCCGTGTTGGTTGATGTGGCCGGTTTCGTGGTGACATTCGTGCTCAATGTGCTTTTGCTGCTCATCCTGCTGCGGGTGGTGTCGCAGGTGGGTGAGCGCCGTCCCGTGCTGATTACCTCCCTGGTGGGAGCCCTGGCGCTGTCCGTGATTCAGATGCTCGGCGCGCGTTTGATAACGGGTGCCTCCTCGAACCCGCTGCTGGCGCCATTCGCGGCCATTATCGGCGTGCTGCTCTGGTTCAACCTGATCGCGCAGGTGCTGATGTATGCCGCCGCCCTGCTCGGGGAGCTCCTGCAACCGGGGCATGGTAAATCGGATGCCGAGGCGTCAGCACAGGAGCAACAGCCCGAGCAGGAATCCCGGCGGCAATCCGATCGGCAATAGGATCAGGTTCGCGATGCGGAAGATTCAGCCGCATCGTGATATTCGAACTAGCATGGTGTTCGGCACTGAAGGAAGGGAAATGATGATGCGATCAGCAGAACAACAGCTTCCATGTGACTGTGATATTCGGATCAAACGTGCATATGAGCAGTCGGAGGATTCCGATGGCTTCCGTGTGCTGGTGGATAGGCTCTGGCCCAGAGGGGTTTCGAAGCAGCGGGCGGATCTCGACGAATGGATGAAGCAGATCGCTCCAAGTCCGGATCTGCGTACCTGGTGGAATCATGATCCCGAGCGGATGGGCGAGTTCAGCCAGCGCTACCGTACGGAACTCGACGACAATCCGGCGGTGGATGAGCTCACCGGGATACTGAGGACGCATCCGGTCGTTACGCTCATCTACGCGGCCAAGGACAGCGCCGTGAACCACGCCGCCGTATTGCGGGACTACATGCGTGAGCATCTGGCAGCGTCAGAGAGCTGACGCGCACCCGCGGTAATGCGTGACCCATATGCCGGGGAGCCCTTCTTCGGGTGGCGCGGTCTGCCGTGGGGGCTCACGCACGCGCAGTCGGATCGACAACCGTGATATCCAGTTCCTTCGAGAACCATTCCCTGCCTGCCGCGGTGACGTGCAATGCCCGCTTCGGCGCCGCCTTCTCCATGAAGCGCTGGTCGAGGAGATATGAGAGGAGAGCGCTTCCGGCATACCCGCCGATATGGAAATGCCGCTCGGTCCAGTCGAGACAGGCTTTGATTCTCGGTGCGGTGCGGGATTCGGGGATGCTGATGCCCTCATCCTCGAACCATTGCAGCCCATTACCGGTCAGACGTATCGAGCCGTCCTCGATGGTGATAAGGTCCCGATGCTCCAGGTGCTGTGCGATGTCCACTCCCAGATGGCCGGCGATATGGTTATAGCAGCTGCGGGCATAGCGCAACCTCTGATCGGCGCGCACCTGACGGTACCCAGTCACAGGTGCATCGCTTGGGCCAGTGACGGAGCCGAGGAATTCGATGACCCTTGCCATGCGCTCATCCGAAAGCTGCACGTATTGATGTCTGCCCTGGCGTATGCGTAAGATGATCCGCGCATCCTCCAAACGCGTCAGGCATGAACTCATGGCCTGTGGGCTGGTCTGGGTGTGATGCGCAAGTTCGCCGGCCGTCCAGGCGCAGCCGTCCATCAGCGCCACGCAGACCTTGGCCCTGGTGGCGTCGGCCAGCACCGATGCCAGTTGGCTGATGTCGCTGCCTGTATCCAATCCGCACATGGTAGTCATGCTAGCGCGGGAATGCTTCCACGGTGATGGAACTGTTCCGGTGTGATAATCCTCGTATGACCACTTACACACATATTTCATCAGATACGGCGACGGACGGTTCTCAGGGTGAGGCGCGGGATTCGGCGCATATCGACATCACACCCGGCATGCTGTATTACGGCAATACGGTGGTGCTGCTGAGCACCACCAACCCCGACGGTTCCACGAATATCGCCCCCATGAGCAGCACCTGGGCTCTTGGCAACACCATCGTTCTGGGCATGGGCCTCGGAAGCCGTACGGCTGAAAACCTGATGCAACGGGGTGAAGCGGTGCTCAACCTGGCCGGCCCTGAACTCTGGGAACAGGTGGAACGTCTTGGCGATATGACCGGAGGGGAGCGGTCACAGCAGCAGCACGGGCACGGCAGCATACCGGTACATGACAAATTCACAGCCGTCGGTCTGACCCCGGAGCGTGCTGCTCTGGTCGGGTGCGATCGGGTGGCTGAGTGCAGATTGCAGATCGAGGTGAGGGTCAAGCACTGCGAACCGGATGTCGACAACGGTTTCGTCATCGCCCAGACAACAGTGCTGCGCGTGCATGCCGATCCCGCGATCGTCGTCGAGGGGACCTCGCATGTGGATCCGCGTGTGTGGAAACCCCTGATCTACAACTTCCGTCACTATCACACACTGACATCTCAAATGGGGGAAAGCTCGATCACGCAGACGCCGACGCTGGTCTAAGGGGTGACATCGCCTTCCATAATCGCCCATGTGTTGCCCCAGCGCGTCATGGTCTGGAAGACCGGCAGAAGCTCCTTGCCTTTGGTGGTGAGCAGATATTCCACTCTGGGCGGTGTACTCGGCACGACATGCCGCTCGACGATGCCGTTGCTCATCAGATGCTGCAGGCGTTGGGAGAGCATGCGTGGGCTGATGCCGCTGAGGTCATGCTGGATTTCGTTGAACCGGGTGTCCCCGTTGAACATATTGCGCAGTATGAGGAAGGTCCATTTTCCCCCTATGATCTGCATCGTTTTCTCAATAGGGCAAGGTCGGGGTGCTGCTGTTCCGGTCATATCAGGCAAGCATACTACATAAAAATGTAGTAGCTATACAAAATATAAGTACTATATTTTGTATATCGCCATGTGTACCCTTGGGCCCTTGGACACGAGCGTGAGGAGCGGTGTATGGGAGCAGCGGCAGGGAAATCCCGGAATATGCAGGCGACGGTATTCGGCGCAAGCGGATTCATAGGCAGCCATGTGGTCGAGGAATTATGCAAGGCCGGGCACGGTGTGAACGCCGTGGTGAGGTCTCCGGCCTCGCGTCAACTCCTGGAGGGCTTCGGCGCGCGGGTAATGGTTGTCGACTACGGGGATGGGGCGCAGATCCAGGCGGCTATGCGGGGGAGCGATGTCGTATATAACTGCATCGCCTCCACCGGCACGGCCGCGCAAGCGGAGGATCCCGAGGCGGAGATCGGTCTGACGCGGCGGTTGGCTCATACGGCCTCGGCGCTGGGCGTCGGGCATTTCGTGCAGCTCAGTTCCATCGTCCTCTACGGTTTCGAGCGGAGTGGAGCCATTGATGAAAGCTACCAGCCGCTCATCGAATACCCGATTCAACGCATCCAGCAGCGCCGTGAGGAGATTGTCACACGCGAAGTGCCGGGGCGACAGGGGATGGCGGTCGAAGCGGCGGGCACCGCATTGACGATTCTGCGACCTGCCAGCGTCATCGGGAGCCGTGGCGAGCGTTCCTTCTTCGCGAATCTATACCGTTTGAATCAATCGGGGCGATTCCCGATTGTCGGCAAGGGCCAGGCCTGTGGATCCTTCATAGACGCCCGGGATCTTGGCAGGGCGATGGTGTTGATTGGGGAGCACGGCATAAGCGGTACATACCTGGTGAAGGGTTTCGACGCGAGTTGGTCGGAGCTCAAGGCGAGCATGGATGAGGCGACGGGTACCCATGACGCCTGCATATCGATCCCGGCTGGTCTCTCGGATGAGGGGATCGACGCCTCACCGCTCAATCCTTACGAGTATCGGAGCTTCGCCACAACAAGGATCTGGGATGACTCCACCATACGGGAAGCGGGATTCAGACCGCATTATTCCCTCGGGCAGGCCGTGCGCTCCGAGATCGGGTATCTCGAACGGTGATCCCCATGAGGAGGGCGAACTCCTGATTTGCCTTCCAGCGCGCTGGAAGCATTAGCGTGAGCTGCATGAACACAACACACTCAGCAGACAAGACACAGAGGCATGCGGCACCGAATGCCGTGATATCGAAGACGGGCGTATCGGATGCTCAGGCGTCGGTATCTTCCGGAATGAATGATCGGGTTTGGGTGATCACCGGAGCGTCATCGGGATTCGGCCTGGCGATGGCACGGGCCGCCCTGGCCGCAGGGGAGCGCGTATTGGGAACGGCAAGGGATCTGTCGCGATTCGCCTCCCTGCAGCAGGAGTTCGGTGACCGTTTCGTGGCGGTACGCCATGACGTGCGGGATACGGATGCGGCCCAGGATGTGATCGACAGGGCCATCGCCGCTTTCGGGCGGATCGACGTACTGGTCAATAATGCGGGAGTCGGTCAGGTGGGCACGGCGGAGGAGGTCACCGATGCCCAATTGCGGGATATGCTCGCCCAGCATCTCTTCGGTCCCGCGGCGCTGGTGAGGGCCGTCCTGCCCTCTATGCGTCAGGCGGGGTCAGGCTGGATCGTGCAGCTCAGCAGCCAGGGAGGGCGGGGGTCCTTCCCAGCGGTGGGCAGCTACTCGGCGGGAAAGTTCGCCTTGGAGGGTTGGTCGGAGGCCTTGGCCGGAGAGGTGAGGTCCTTCGGCATCAGGGTTCTCATCGTCGAGCCGAGCAGATTCCGCACCGCTTTCAATCGGGGTGATGTGCTGTTGAAAGCCCCTGAACATGCCGAATATGATTCAATTGTGGGTGATATCCGCGCCGATATGTCAGCTTCCGATGGTGCGCAGGAGGGGGATCCCTCACGTGCTGCCGCGGTGATTCGCAGTGTCCTTGAGGATACGGACGCCCCCTTGCGGCTGCCTCTCGGTGCTGAGGCGGTACGGAATCTGAAGCGCATCTACAGCGACAATCTGGCTTCGGTCGAGCAGTGGGCCGAGCTTTCGCAATCGGCCGATTTCCCGGGCGTCGCGCCCTCCAACCGACCGGGCAGATAAGGACAGGGTGTGAACATGGCCACTGAGGCACTCGTCAGGCAGTTGATGGAGCGCGTCGAAGGGAATCCCGATGCGTCCACGGTGGCCGTGCTGCGTGAGCTGATGAATGATTCGACCATCGAATCCTCCTCGCCGCCCTTGTCGATCGCGCAGGCCGCGAAGCTGCTCAACACATCCGTATATACATTGCGCTACTACGAGCGGGAGGGTTTGGTGCATCCCGACCGCGACGCCAAAGGGTACCGGGTGTATTCGGCCTTCGCGCTGCGCAGACTGGTCTTCCTCTCGCGGATGCGTGTATCCGGAATGACGATGAGCGATCTCAAGCGCTACATCTCATTGGTGGAGCAGGGCGATGCCACGATAGGGCAGCGACGGCAGCTCATGCTCGAGCAACGACGACGCATCCAGGCGCAGATCAACGAGCTTTCGCTCGCTCTGGAGGTCACCGACTACAAAATCGAGAGCTACCATGCGGCGCTCCCTTCCACGGCGACGCCCGCATGAGCTTCATGTGATATAGTTGCAGATTGTGTGTGCCGTTGGGTGCCTTATGTCATAGGTGCTGAGCAGCGGGATATCCCTTGATTCATTGAACGCGGGCAGCAATGTCCAGCGGGAGAAACGAGGGCCATCGGGCCGGTGGACTGTGGCTGACTCTCCGTTTACGGTTGCGTCAAGGCTGCAATGTGGCGGCTCCACGTAGACCGAATATTAATCATCTGAATCGGAGAGAATCAGTTGCCTACGATTGAACAGCTCGTCCGCAAGGGACGTTCCGCCAAGCCTCGCAAGTCGAAGACTTTGGCGCTGAAGGGCAGCCCGCTGCGTCGCGGCGTGTGCACCCGTGTTTACACCACAACCCCGAAGAAGCCGAACTCGGCATTGCGTAAGGTCGCCCGTGTGCGCCTGAGCTCGGGCGTTGAAGTCACCGCCTACATCCCCGGCGAAGGACACAACCTGCAGGAGCACTCCATCGTGCTCGTGCGCGGTGGTCGTGTCAAGGATCTTCCTGGTGTCCGCTACCACATCGTCCGTGGTGCACTGGATACCCAGGGAGTTAAGGATCGCAAGCAGGGACGTTCCCTGTACGGAGCAAAGAAGGCGAAGTAAGACATGTCACGCAAAGGACCCGCAAAGAAGCACCAGCTCCTGCCCGATCCAATCTACGGTTCGACGGTAGTGGCGCAGCTCATTAACAAGATTCTGCTCGACGGCAAGAAGTCGATCGCTGAGGACATCGTGTACACGGCGCTCGATCAGGTGAAGGAAAAGACCGAGCAAGAGCCGGTCGCCGTACTCAAGCGCGCTCTGGACAACATCCGTCCAAGCCTCGAAGTGCGTTCACGCCGAGTCGGCGGAGCGACCTACCAGGTCCCCGTCGAGGTCAAGCCGGTGCGCGCCAACACGCTTTCGCTGCGTTGGCTCACCGATTTCAGCCGTGCACGTCGTGAGAAGACCATGGCGGAACGTCTGGCCAACGAGATCCTCGATGCCTCCAATGGTTTGGGAGCTTCAGTGAAACGTCGTGAGGATACGCATAAGATGGCTGAGGCCAACAAGGCCTTCGCACATTATCGCTGGTAATAGCAGAGAATAAAGAGCTAAGGACAACCATGGCACAAGACGTGCTCACTGACCTCACCAAGGTCCGTAACATCGGCATCATGGCCCACATTGATGCCGGCAAAACAACAACGACCGAGCGAATCCTGTATTACACCGGCGTCAACTACAAAATCGGCGAGGTGCATGATGGCGCCGCGACGATGGACTGGATGGCACAGGAGCAGGAGCGAGGCATCACCATCACCTCGGCTGCCACCACGTGCTTCTGGAACCGCCAGACCCACGACACCAAGGACAAGTACCAGATCAACATCATCGACACCCCAGGGCACGTCGACTTCACCGCTGAGGTGGAGCGCTCCCTGCGCGTGCTCGATGGCGCCGTTGCCGTGTTCGACGGCAAGGAGGGCGTTGAGCCCCAGTCGGAAACCGTGTGGCGTCAGGCCGACAAGTACGGCGTCCCACGCATCTGCTTCATCAACAAGATGGATAAGCTGGGTGCCAACTTCTACTATTCGGTGGACACCATCAAGGAGAAGCTTGGAGCCAAGCCGATCGTGATGCAGCTGCCGATCGGTGCCGAGAACGAATTCCACGGTGTGGTCGATCTGGTCCGTATGGTTGCTTACTACTGGGAGGATGGTGCCGATCTCGGTGCCAAGTACCAGACCATCGACATTCCCGAGGATCTCAAGGAGAAGGCCGAGCAGTATCGTTCAGAGCTGCTCGATGCGGTCGCCGAATCCGACGACGCGCTTCTCGAGAAGTACCTCGGTGGTGAAGAGATCAGCGAGGACGAGATCCGTGGAGCGATTCGCAAGCTCACAGTGAGCAAGGAAGCCTACCCGGTCTTCTGTGGATCGGCATTCAAGGATAAGGGTGTTCAGCCGATGCTGGATGCCGTTGTCGACTACCTGCCGTCCCCCGAGGATGTTCCCGCCATCGACGGGTACAAGCCCGGTGACGAAAGCGTCGAGATCGAGCGTCATCCTGATACCAGCGAGCCTTTCTCGGCTCTGGCCTTCAAGATCGCAACCCACCCCTTCTATGGCAAGCTCATCTATGTGCGTGTCTACTCCGGCCAGGTCAAGCAGGGCGACAACGTCCTCGACTCGACCAAGGGCAAGAAGGAGCGCATCGGCAAGCTCTTCCAGATGCATTCCAACAAGGAGAACCCTGTTGATGCCGCCATCGCTGGCAATATCTATGCCTTCGTGGGTCTGAAGAACGTCACCACCGGCGACACCCTGTGCGACGAGAAGGAGCCCGTGGTCCTCGAATCCATGAGCTTCCCGGCTCCCGTCATCGAGGTCGCGGTCGAGCCGAAGACCAAGGCCGATCAGGAGAAGATGGGCATCGCTCTTCAGAAGCTTTCCGAAGAGGATCCGACCTTCCAGGTCAAGACCGACGAAGAGTCCGGTCAGACCCTGATCTCCGGCATGGGCGAGCTCCAGCTCGACATCCTCGTCGACCGTATGCGTCGCGAGTTCAATGTCGAGTGCAACGTGGGCAAGCCGCAGGTCGCTTACCGCGAGACCATCCGCAAGGCCGTGATGAACCAGGAGTACACGCACAAGAAGCAGACCGGCGGTTCAGGCCAGTTCGCAAAGGTGCTGATGAACTTCGAGCCTCTCGATACCACCGAAGGCGAAACCTACGAGTTCGAGAACAAGGTCACCGGCGGACACATCACGAAGGAATTCATTCCTTCCATCGATGCTGGCGTCAAGGAGGCCCTGGAATCGGGTATCCTCGCAGGATTCCCCGTGGTCGGCGTCAAGGCGACCGTTACCGATGGTCAGACACACGATGTCGATTCTTCGGAAATGGCCTTCAAGATCGCCGGATCCATGTGCTTCAAGGAAGCCTCGCATAAGGCTCACCCGGTGATCCTCGAGCCGATCATGGCTGTCGAGGTCCGTACCCCTGAAGAGTACATGGGCGATGTGATGGGTGATCTCAACTCACGTCGCGGCAGCATCCAGTCGATGACCGATGCCACAGGCGTCAAGGTCATCGATGCCAAGGTGCCGCTTTCCGAAATGTTTGGTTACATCGGCGATCTGCGTTCCAAGACGCAGGGACGCGCGATGTTCACCATGCAGATGGACTCGTATGCAGAGGTCCCCAAGGCGGTCTCCGAGGAGATCATCAAGGCTCAACGCGGCGAGTAGCCAGTCGGGGTGATGAACCCCGATCTCGCCACTGCGCAGCGTGCCGTCTGTCCCCAGTCAGCAGTAGACTTTTTGACTGCTGACTGGGCGGAGGGCGGCAAGTGGCGAACAACCCAAATACCCAGTAATATGTAGCGAGTGCCTTGTGCGATGGTTTCGCACAGACAAACTACGAGATGTCCAGGAGGACAAACACATGGCAAAGGAAAAGTACGAACGTACTAAGCCGCACGTTAACATCGGTACCATTGGCCACGTCGATCACGGCAAGACGACCCTGACGGCTGCCATCTCCAAGGTTCTGCATCAGCAGTATCCTGATCTGAACCCTGAGTACGATTTCGACCAGATCGATTCGGCTCCTGAGGAGAAGGAGCGCGGTATCACCATCAATATCGCGCACATCGAGTACCAGACCGAGAAGCGTCATTACGCTCACGTCGACGCCCCAGGCCACGCTGATTACGTCAAGAACATGATCACCGGCGCTGCCCAGATGGACGGCGCGATCCTCGTGGTCGCCGCAACCGACGGCCCGATGGCACAGACCCGTGAGCACGTGCTGCTCGCCAAGCAGGTCGGCGTCCCGAAGATTCTCGTCGCTCTCAACAAGTGCGATATGGTCGACGATGACGAACTCATCGAGCTCGTCGAGGAAGAGGTCCGCGACCTTCTGGACGAGAACGGTTTCGACCGCGACTGCCCGGTCATCCGCACCTCCGCCTACGGCGCGCTGCATGATGACGCACCGGATCACGACAAGTGGGTCAAGACCGTTCAGGACCTCATGGAGGCCGTTGACGATTACATCCCGACTCCTGTCCACGATCTGGACAAGCCATTCCTGATGCCAATCGAGGATGTCTTCACGATCTCCGGTCGTGGCACCGTGGTCACCGGTCGTGTGGAGCGCGGCAAGCTCGCCGTCAACACCAACGTCGAGATCGTCGGTCTTCGCGATACCCAGACCACCACCTGCACCTCAATCGAGACCTTCCACAAGCAGATGGATGAGGCCGAGGCAGGCGACAACACCGGTCTGCTGCTCCGCGGCATCAACCGTGAGCAGGTCGAGCGTGGCCAGGTTGTGGCAGCGCCGAAGTCCGTTACCCCTCACACGAAGTTCGAGGGAGAGGTCTACGTGCTGACCAAGGATGAGGGTGGCCGTCATTCGCCGTTCTTCTCCAACTACCGTCCGCAGTTCTACTTCCGTACCACCGATGTGACCGGCGTCATCGCACTGCCGGAAGGCATCGAAATGGTACAGCCTGGCGATCACGCCACCTTCACCGTCGAGCTGATCCAGCCCATCGCCATGGAGGAAGGTCTGACCTTCGCCGTGCGTGAGGGTGGACACACCGTCGGCTCAGGCCGTGTCACCAAGGTTCTTGAGTAGTCTTCACTGCTCATAACACATCAGGGGATCTGCTTCGGCAGGTCCCCTTTTGCTACTTCCGCTCCGTGCCGGCGCATAGGCGACGGTGGTCTCAGGAGACAGGGCTTCAATGCATGCACCGGTCGGGGAAGCAGGCGCACAACAGCCGTGTTTATACGATGTGGCATAATAGACAAGGCATTTTTATGGTAGTCCGTGAGGACTCGGAATAGGTGAGTGAACGTGGCACAAACTACGAATGAAATTAAGAACGGTTCAGTCCTCAACCTTGAAGGCAAGCTCTGGACGGTAATCAAGTTCCAGCACGTGAAGCCGGGCAAGGGGCCAGCATTCGTGCGGACCACGATGAAGGACGTGCTGAGCGGCAAGATCGTCGACAAGACCTTCAACGCCGGCATGAAGGTCGAGTTCGAGACCGTCGACAACCGCACGATGCAGTATTCCTATCGTGACGATGGAAGTTTCGTCTTCATGGATATGACCAACTTCGAGCAGGTCAACATCCCGGAGGCTCTGATCGGCGACCAGGAGCGCTTCCTGCTGGAAGGCACCGACTGCATCATCAGCTTCCATGACGGCAACCCCCTGTCGGTCGAACTGCCGGCTTCGGTGACGCTGGTCGTCTCCCACACCGAGCCCGGTCTGCAGGGCAACAGGTCCAACGCGGGAACCAAGCCCGCCACGGTGGAGACCGGCGCCGAGATTCAGGTTCCGCTCTTCATCAACGAGGGTGAACACATCAAGGTGGATACGCGCGACGGTTCTTATCTCGGCAGAGAGAACTGAGGAACACAAGCGCTATGGCACGTTCCACCGCCCGCAAACGGGCGCTGAATACCTTATATGAGGCGGACGAGAAGGGACAGGAAATCCTGTCCCTTCTTGCTGAACGCATCGATCATCCAGGCGCGCAAACGCCACTTCCCGAGTATGCGATTGAGATCATCCGTGGTGTCGAGGAGCATCGTCGAACCATCGACAGTGCCCTCAACCAGTTCTCGCAGCTGTGGAAAGTACGGCGTATGGCCGTCGTGGACCGCAATATCCTGCGTATCGCCACATGGGAGATCAAATACAATCCCGAAGTTCCCAGCAAAGTCGCGATCGACGAGGCGCTTTCCCTCGCCAAAACGCTGTCCGATGCCGAATCCCCGAGTTTCATCCACGGCGTGCTCAGCGCGATCGATGACCATAAGGATGAGATCGAGGAGATCGTAATCCCCGTCGCCGAGCCGGAAAGCCCCGAGCCGGAGCATGCTGAGCAGGCACCCTCCGATCCCGATGTGCATGATGGTGCCGACGACGAAGGCGAACGTGACGAACATAACAGTGCGCCTGTCGCCGAGCTGAAATCCGAAGAGGATAGAGTTTCAGACGACGGTGCAGGAATCGACTCGGAGGCCGGAGAACAGGCCGAAACGAGCGCCGATTCAACAGATGTCGCAATCGAAGAGAGAAGTGATACCGAGGAATAGCTTATCCAAGGCGCTCGGTATCCTTGGTACGAATATCCGCTGCAAGAGGGGGTTTGGTGAAGTTGAACGATTCCGAAACCATTGCAGTCGAGAGTTTTTCCCAACAAGATGCTGTGCTCGTCCTTGAGGACGGGCAAGTGTATGTTGGCAAGCCTTTCGGCGCGATAGGCGAGACGAGTGGTGAGATCGTCTTTGCAACAGGAATGACCGGTTATCAAGAGACATTGACCGATCCAAGCTACGATCGACAGATCGTGGTACAGACATTCCCACACATCGGCAACACCGGTGTGAACGGGGAAGACACGGAATCGTCCAGAATCTGGGTTTCGGGTTACGTCGTGCGAGACCCAAGCCCGAATGTCAGCAATTGGCGCGCCGAAGGCAGCCTTGACGATGATCTGGTGAATCAGGGCATCGTCGGCATCTGCGACATAGACACCCGTAAGCTCGTGCGGCATCTGCGCTCCGGCGGCGTGATGAGAGCCGGTATCTTCTCGGGTGAGGCGCTGCTGAACGGGCAGGGCGCGCTCAGCACGGCTGAAGAGCTGGTCGCCAAGGTCAAATCGACTCCTCAGATGGAGGGATCGCATCTGACCGGCGAAGTGAGCACGGGATCGACCTACACAGTCGAACCCTCCGGAGCCTTCGCAGGTAAGGAGCCGCTGTTCACGGTGGCCGCCGTCGATCTGGGAATCAAAAGCATGACACCCCATCGTCTGGCCGAACGCGGATGCCGGGTCCACGTGGTGCCGCTGAGCAGCACGATAGATGACATCGCATCATTGAATCCCGATGGCGTGTTCTTCTCCAACGGTCCCGGGGATCCGGGAAGCGCCGATGACGAGGTCGCCCTGCTGCGCGCGATTCTCGACAGGAAATACGCCTTCTTCGGTATCTGCCTCGGCAATCAGCTGCTTGGCAGGGCGCTCGGTTTCGGTACCTACAAGCTGAAGTTCGGCCACCGCGGCATCAACCAGCCGGTGAAGGATATGACCACCGGCAAGGTGGAGGTCACCGCTCACAACCACGGTTTCGCCGTGGATGCACCGATCGGGAAAACCGTCGAGGCCCCGTTCGATGCAGGCCGCTACGGCAAGGTGCGGGTCTCCCACGTCGATCTGAATGACGATGTGGTCGAGGGCTTGCAATGTCTCGATATTCCGGCTTTCTCCGTGCAATATCATCCCGAGGCTGCGGCGGGTCCGCATGATGCCTCCTATCTGTTTGATCGTTTCGTTGAATTGATGCGTAATGCCAAGGAGGGGAAGACGAATGCCTAAGCGTACCGACATCCATTCGGTGATGGTTATCGGCTCTGGACCGATTGTGATCGGTCAGGCCGCCGAATTCGATTATTCGGGAACACAGGCCTGTCGTGTGCTCCATGAAGAAGGCATCCGCGTCATTCTGGTCAATTCGAACCCGGCCACCATCATGACCGATCCGGAAATGGCTGATGCGACCTACATCGAGCCAATCGACACCGCGGTTCTCGAACGGATCATAGCCAAGGAACGCCCCGACGCACTGCTGCCCACGCTCGGCGGACAGACCGCGTTGAATGCGGCGATGGCTCTGGGCGAAGCGGGTGTGCTGAAGCGCTACGGCGTCGAATTGATCGGCGCTTCGCTTGAGGCGATCGACCGTGGCGAAGACCGCGATCTCTTCAAGAAGATCGTCGAGAAGGCCGGTGCCGAATCGGCGAAGTCGATGATCGCCCACACGATGGAGGAAGTCGATGCAGCCGTCGCGGTTCTCGGCTATCCGCTCGTGGTGCGCCCAAGCTTCACGATGGGTGGTCTGGGATCAGGTATCGCACGCAACGTCGAGGACCTTCACCGCATCGCGGGATCAGGCATCCATTATTCCCCAACCAATGAGGTGCTCCTCGAAGAGGGCATCGAAGGGTGGAAGGAATACGAGCTTGAGCTGATGCGCGACAAGAACGACAACGTCGTGGTCGTATGCCCGATCGAGAACGTCGATCCCGTCGGCGTCCATACCGGTGATTCCATCACCGTCGCCCCGGTGCTGACCCTGACCGATCGCGAGTACCAGCGGATGCGTGATATCGGCATCAAGATCATTCGCGGCGTCGGCGTGGATACCGGAGGCTGCAACATCCAGTTCGCGGTGAATCCCGATACCGGCCGCATCATCGTCATCGAAATGAATCCACGCGTATCGCGTTCATCGGCCCTCGCTTCGAAGGCCACTGGCTTCCCGATTGCGAAAATCGCGACCAAACTCGCGCTGGGATACACACTGGACGAGATCCGCAACGACATCACACAGTCCACACCGGCCAGCTTCGAGCCGACCATCGACTATGTGGTCACCAAGATTCCTCGTTTCGCCTTCGAGAAATTCCCGGGTGCGGATCCGACACTGACCACATCCATGAAGTCGGTCGGCGAATCCATGGCATTGGCGGGCAATTTCCAGGAATCCCTCGGCAAGGCGCTGCGCTCCATCGATAAGCGCCATATGAACTTCACCTGGGACGGGGAACGTCCCGACCGTGCGGAGGTCGATCAGCTCCTGCAGGATATGCACACCCCGACCGAGCACCGCTACCTGCAGGTGCAGCGCGCGATGTGGGGAGGGGCAAGCATCGAGGAGATCTTCGCGGCAACGAAGATCGACCCTTGGTTCCTGCGTCAGATCGAACTGATCAACGCCACGGCGCAAGAGGTGCATGACGCGCAGACCCTGGGTGAGCGTCTGCTGCGCAAAGCCAAGAAAACGGGTCTGAGTGATGTGCAGATCGCACAGCTGCGCAGGCTGGGCGACGGCGGAGAGAACACCGTGCGCGAACTGCGCTGGAATTACGGGATCCGCCCGGTCTACAAGACCGTGGATACCTGCGCCGCGGAATTCGATGCGGTCACGCCGTACTACTATTCCTGCTATGCCGACGAGTCGGAGTTGCGCCCGCGCGAACGCGAAGCCGTGATCATCCTCGGTTCGGGACCGAACCGCATCGGGCAGGGCATCGAGTTCGATTACACCTGTGTGCATGCCGTTCAGGAGCTTGGCAAGGATTATGACACGATCATGATCAACTGCAACCCCGAAACGGTTTCGACCGATTATGACATGTCGGACCGCCTCTATTTCGAGCCTCTGACCTTCGAGGATGTGCTTGAGGTCTTCGAAGCGGAACAGAAGATGGGACCCGTCAAAGGCGTCATCGTCCAGCTCGGCGGACAGACGCCGCTGTCACTCGCGGCGCGACTGAAGGCTGCGGGTGTGCCGATTCTCGGTACCTCTCCCGAAGCCATCGATCTGGCTGAGAACCGCGAGCTCTTCGGCGAGGTTCTGGCCAAGGAGCATATGAACGCGCCTCGATACGGAACCGCGTTGTCACTCGATGAGGCACGGGAGTCCGCCCATCGCATCGGCTATCCGGTGCTGGTCAGGCCCTCGTATGTGCTCGGAGGCCGTGGCATGGAGATCGTCTATGACGATGACCAGCTGACCACATATGTCGATCGCGCGCTCAACGAGGCGAAGGCCGACACCGTCGTGTCCGGCCGTCTGCCTTCTCCGCTGCTGATCGACAAATTCCTCCAGGATGCGGTCGAAATCGATGTGGATGCCCTGTATGACGGTGAGGAACTGTACATCGGCGGCATCATGGAGCACGTCGAAGAGGCTGGTGTGCATTCGGGTGATGCCGCCTGCACCCTGCCGCCCTGCACGCTTTCCGAGGATCAGATCCGTCGCCTGCGCGAGGGCACGCTGTCCATCGCACGTGGCTGTGGCGTACGTGGCCTGGTCAATGTGCAGTATGCATTCATGGCGAATACCCTCTACGTGATCGAGGCGAATCCAAGGGCCTCGCGAACCGTGCCATTCGCATCCAAGGCGACCGGCACCGCGCTTGCCAAGGCCGCAGCCCGCATCATGGCGGGGGAGAGCATCGCCGACCAGCGCAGCAATGGTCTGTTGCTCCCCGTCGGTGATGGTGGCGATATCCGTCCGGGCCAGCCGGTCGCGGTCAAGGAATCGGTGCTGCCATTCAAGCGCTTCAGAACACCTGTCGGCCGCACCGTTGACATCCTGCTCGGGCCGGAGATGCGCTCCACCGGAGAGGTGATGGGCTTCGATCGCGACTTCCCTCACGCCTTCGCCAAGAGCCAGCTGGCCGCCTACGAGGGCGGACTGCCCACCAGTGGCAATGTCTTCCTGTCGGTCAATGACACCGATAAGCGCCAGCTGCCGTTGATGGCCTCGAAGTTGCAGGAGCTCGGATTCAAACTCTGGGCCACGGAGGGCACCGCATCGGTGCTGCGCCGCTATGGCATCGAAGCGACTGTGGTCAAGAAGATCACAACGCGCGTCGATTCCAGTGTCGCGCCGCTGCAGGTCGATGCCGATGCCAATGCCGGTGACCAGGACAATGGGAAGAACGTGGTGCAGCTGATCGAGGAGGGTGTGATCGATATGGTCCTCAACACACCGAATTCCCGTGGATCACGCTCCGACGGCTATTCGATTCGTGCCGCCGCCATCGCCGCCGATCTGCCCCAATTCACCACCATAACCGAGTTCTCGGCGGTGCTGATGGCGATTGAAGCCGTACGAAGCGACGACTATCAGATCATGAGTATCCAGGAGCATGCCAAGCAGCTCTTTGCGATGGAAGGCAGCGTGCACTGATGAATGACCGACGCGCAGAGGAGATCAAGGCCCAACGTTCCGACTTCGGACTGCGGCTGAGCCATTCGATGGCGAACTTCGGTCCTCTGTGCGTCGGTATTGATCCGCATCGCAAGATCCTCACCGACTGGGGTTATCAGCTCGATGCCGAGGGCGCTGAGCTGTTTTCGATGCGTATGCTGCAGGCCGCCTATGGCAGGGCCGCGGCCGTGAAGTTCCAGACGAGCATGTTCGAGCGTTACGGTTCGAAAGGCTACGCCGCGTTGGAACGCCTGTTGTTCGCGGCGCGTCAGATGGGGATCATCACAATCGTCGACTGCCTGCGCGGAGGTCTCTCCACAACCGTTTCGGCCATAGCCGACGCCTACTTCAAACCCGGCGCGCCTCTGTTGGCCGATGCCATAACCCTGTTGCCCTACTATGGCGCACGTTCGTTGTCCGGATTGATCGATGAAGCCTTGGACTATGGCAGGGGCGTCTTCGTCGCCTCGCTGACGTCGAATCCCGAAGGTGCCAGCCTGCAATCCGCGATTCGTCAGCAGGGGAGTTACGAAGGCAAAACCGTGGCCTATGGCATCGCTTCGACCACGCAGAAGTTCAATGCCGATGTGAAGGGTCTTGGTTCTGCGGGTCTGATCATCGGGGCGACGATAGGGGACTGGCTGAAGGAGAGCGGGGTGGAGCCTTCCGCATTCACCGGGCCGATTCTCTCTCCGGGATATGGTTGGCAGGGTGCCGCCGCCAAGGACATCAAAACCATTTTCGCGGGCACCAGAGGTAATGTGTTGGTGACCGTATCACGTTCGATCGCAGTCGAAGGCCCCGCAATCGCCGATCTGGCGCGTGCGACGGATGCGATCGCCAAGGATATCGAGAAGGCTCTTGAGCATGCTGATGTGAACGGTCAGGAAGCCCAGGACGAAGGATAGCGAGCACCCTCCCATGCTGCCGACAAGGCATCGAAGAATCGGCATCCGGGATTGGGGTTCCGTCCGTTCATGGACATACAAGGTTGTGCGGTAACGCTGATGAGGAGGAACGTAGTGAGCCAGGCAAGTGAGAGTGCCCCAGGAAAACGCCGTTTGGTGGTGTTGACAGGTCCTACGGCCGTGGGCAAGGGCACGGTGGAGGCTCAGTTGCGATCCGCCCATCCAGAGGTCTGGGTGTCGGTTTCGGCGACGACCAGAGCGCCCCGTCCAGGTGAGATCGACGGTGTGACTTACTGTTTCGTCGATGAAGCCGAATTCGCCGCGATGGAGCAGCGTGGTGAATTCCTGGAAACCGCCCTGGTGCATAACATGGCCCATTACGGCACGCCGCTCAAAGCGGTGCTGGAACACATGAGCGCAGGCATCCCGACCATACTCGAAATCGATCTGCAGGGTGCCAGACGCGTCAAGGAACGGGCCGAGGAGCTGGGCCTGGATGTGGTGTATGTCTTCCTCGCCCCGCCGAGTTTCGAGGATCTGGTCGCAAGGCTCGAATCCCGTGGCACCGAGAATGAGGAGCAACGCCGCAAGAGGCTGGAAACGGCGAGAATCGAATTGGCCAGTGAAGGTGAATTCGACGTGGTCATCACCAATGACACCGTCGAGCATGCGGCCGAAGAGCTCTGGGAGGTCATCAGCCGCGAATACGCCTGACCGTATGGCATATCGCATGGCTTATGGAAGGACCCGAGCGGCATTCAGCGCCGCTCGGGTCCTTCCATAAGCCATGAATGGCGCTGCCTGCAACGGCCACCACCTACTTCGAGAAGAGGCCTTTGCGCCAGGCGATGATCAGACCGCCACCGGTCACTGCCGCGAAGGCGAACAGCGCGAATGCCAGTGCGGCTCTTCCGTTCTTACCGAGCTGTCTGGCGCTGATCCTCCCGATATCCACCGATGCGGGCTTGACGGCCGCCTCCACTGCCGTTGCGCCGGGGGTCGGTCCCGAAAGCGCTGCGACCGGTCCCTGCACGCTCGGTGTGGCATCCGGTATTCCAGCGGTCGTCACCTTCCCCGAAGCCCTGTCCGGGGCTCCATGTGGGTCATCCTGTGCAGGTGCGCTTCCTGAATCTCCCATGCCGGCACCGGTGATGAAGGGGATGATGTCGTTCGCATTGCCCCTGCCGATTGTCGAGATGTGCTGTGCGGTCTCATACGCGGCAGGTGCGGTATCCGCCGCCAAGGCGGTGCCGAAGCCTCCCGCCGATAGGGTCACACCAGCCGTTATTATGGCCAGCAGAACGTTGCCGCCACGGTGTCGTATTCGTGTCATCGGATTGTTCCCCCTGATCTTCTTCGGATGCCGGCCGGTACGGCTTCGACCTCGTGGCTGCCGCCCGCTTGCTCCGCTCCCAGTTACGAAGATATGACAGGGAACTAAATCCTGAAGGTATCTGGGATGAACGCAGGATAAACAGTTGCGCTTCACTGTGTGCATACGATGATGGTGGCTCTCATCGGCATCGATGACGTGCAAGGCCCCACAACGAATAACTGCCCCGGCTGTAGGGATGTCTCCCGCAACAACAGGAGGGCATCCGTACCGCCGGAGCAGGTATCTCGCGAAGAGGGGTGTATCAGGCCAGACCGGAAAGGCTTTCGATCAGATCAGGATCGCGGGTGGCGCCCTTGTCGGCGGAACGGGCGAAGGCAGCATAGGCTTTGAGGGCCAGCGACACCTTGCGGTCGCGATGGGCGACATAGCCGTCACCGGCCTCGAGTTCCGCACGACGCTGGGCGAGTTGCTCATCACTCAGCTCGACGTTGATCGCACGGTTCGGTATATCGATGTTGATGATGTCGCCGTTCCTGATCAGTGCGATCGGTCCCTTGCTCGCCGCTTCAGGGGCCACATGCCCGATCGAGAGGCCCGAGGAGCCTCCGGAGTAACGGCCATCGGTGATCAGCGCCACATCCTTGCCGATGCCCTTGCCCTTGACGAATGATGTCGGATAGAGCATCTCCTGCATGCCCGGGCCGCCTTTGGGGCCTTCGTAGCGGATGATGAGGGCCTGTCCCGGCTTCAGGGTGTTGTCCAGGATGACCTTCACGGCCTCCTCCTGGGACTCCACCACAAGTGCGGGTCCGCGGAACTCCCAGATCTCCTTCGGCACGCCGGCGGTTTTCACCACGCAGCCGTCAGGTGCGAGGTTGCCGCGCAGAATCGCCAAGCCACCTTCCGTCACGGCAGGATGCGCCAGATCGTGGATGGCACCATGCTCACGGTCGGTGTCGAGGGTGTCGAATTCCTTGGACTGGTTCCACGGTTCGGGGGAGATGATGTGCCCGGGCGCCGCATGATACAGATCCTTGGCTTCGTCAATGCAGGTCTCCCGCATGATGTCCCAGTCATCCAGCTTCGCCTCAAGGCTCGGGTAATCGACTGAATGGGTGTCGCGATGCAGCACAT
This sequence comes from Bifidobacterium psychraerophilum, assembly GCF_000741705.1. Taxonomy (GTDB): domain Bacteria; phylum Actinomycetota; class Actinomycetes; order Actinomycetales; family Bifidobacteriaceae; genus Bombiscardovia; species Bombiscardovia psychraerophila. The sequence continues at coordinate 632,667 of NZ_JGZI01000009.1, forward strand.
CGCCGCGATCGAGCTCTCCGAGGATGCCGCAGATGCCGCCGGCCCTGTGGATGTCGGAGATCTCCCATTCACCGGAGGGCGAGGCCTTGCAGATGCAGGGGACGGTATGCGAGATCCGTTCGATGTCGTTCAGGGTGAAGTCCACATCGGCGGATTGCGCCGCCGCCAGGATGTGCAGCACGGTGTTGGTCGAGCCACCCATCGCCACATCCATCGTCATCGCGTTCTCGAAGGCGTGCTTGGTGGCGATGGCGCGAGGTAGAACCGACTCGTCATCCTCGTGGTAGTACCTGTTGGCGATATCGACGATGACCCGTCCGGCCTTCTCGAAGAGGGAGCGGCGTGCGGTATGTGAGGCGAGTGTGGTGCCGTTGCCGGGAAGGGCGAGACCCAGGGCTTCGGCGAGGCAGTTCATCGAATTGGCGGTGAACATGCCGGCGCATGAACCACAGGTCGGGCACACGCTCTTTTCGAGTGCCAGCACATCATTGTCGTCCATCGTGTCATCGGCGGAGGCATACATGACGTCGATGAGGTCGGTGTTCTCCTTCACCGTGCCATCGGGCATCACCGTGGTGCCGGCCTCCATGGGGCCGCCGGAGACGAAAATCGTCGGGATGTTGAGACGGAGGGCCGCGAGCAGCATGCCCGGGGTGATCTTGTCGCAATTCGAGATGCATATCAAGGCATCGGCGCAGTGGGCGTTCGTCGAATATTCAACCGCATCCGCGATGATGTCCCTGCTTGGCAGGGAGTAGAGCATACCTGTGTGCCCCATCGCGATACCGTCATCGACGGCGATGGTGTTGAATTCGCGGGGGATGCCACCGGCCTCTTTGACGGCCTGCGAAACCAGCCTGCCGACCTTGTTCAGATGGACATGACCCGGGACGAACTCGGAAAAGGAATTGGCAATGGCGACGATCGGCTTGCCGAAATCCTTCTCATCAACGCCGGCGGCCCTATACAAGGCGCGGGCTCCTGCGAACATTCGTCCATTCATTATTTTGGCTGATCTCATCTGCATGCTTCCATTCAAGTGTGCATCGCCGACAGTATGCTGCTCAGGGCCGAATACTGGAACCCTGGGGGACTTTCATCGCCAGAAGCTGCTGGAAACGGTCGCTGATGGGCATGATGCCGTGAAGGAAGACGAACGCTCCGGGACTTTTGCCGAGTAGGTGGCCCGTCCGGCCCATCTCATCAGAACACTCCGCAAAATCTCAACTACGCGGTATAATCGCTTGGATTGAACGAACAGCATACATTGTATTGGAGAATATATGGCATTCGGTACCGAGCCAACACCTCAGGGATTTGTGGATCCGTCGATTGACGACCTTATGGAGCATGCTGATTCCAAGTACGCGCTCGCTATCTTCGCCGCGAAACGTGCACGCCAGATCAACTCCTACTTCACACAGCTCAATGAAGGCCTGCTCCAGAACGTGGGGCCCCTGGTGGAATACCAGAACCAGGAGAAGCCCTTGTCCATCGCTTTTCGCGAGATCAACGAAGGCCTGCTTGAGGAGACCCTCGCAGAGGATGATCTGAGCGAAGGCAACTGATCGCGGGATGCGGGTCTGAACACCCGCATATCCATTCCCGGCGTCACGTCGGTGGGCATGTCCCGCCGCGGGCGTCGTGGCTTTGTAAATATCAATGATCCGCGAACCGGCGCAGGAGCCGAGTAAGGTCCCCACCGCTTGGCGGATACGGCGCACTTGGTGCGCCGAAATCATATGGGGGTAAGAGGGGACATGCCAGAACGACGTCTCATTTCAGCAGAATCCGTAACTGAAGGTCATCCGGACAAGGTCTGTGACCAGATATCGGATGCCATCCTGGACGATATGCTCGCTCAGGATCCGCACTCCCATGTGGCCGTCGAGACTTCGGCCACAACCGGACAGTTCTTCGTCTTCGGTGAGGTCAGTTCACAGGGGTACACCGACATACAGCACAAGGTCCGTTCCGTGCTCCGCAATATCGGATACACCAGTTCGGACATCGGCTTGGATGCCGACTCATGCGGCGTGCTGGTGGCGCTGGGAGAGCAGAGCGCCGAGATTCGTCAGGGCGTCGACCGTCTTTCCAAGGAGGAGGAATCGGCCGCCACGCGCGAAGAGCGTTATGAATCCCAGGGTGCCGGCGATCAGGGCGTGATGTTCGGTTATGCCTGCGATGAGACCGACGTGCTGATGCCTCTGCCGATCTATCTGGCCCATCAGCTGGCGTACCGGCTGGCGCGGGTGCGCAAGGAAGGCATCGTCCCGCATCTTCGTCCGGACGGCAAGACCCAGGTGACCATCGAGTATGACGATGACAACCACCCACTGCGGGTGAACACGGTACTGGTCTCGACGCAGCATGACCCGGAAGTCGATCATGACTGGCTCAGCAATGAACTCCAGGAGCACGTGATCAAGCCGGTGCTCGACGAGGTATGCGGTGACGCCGTGGAGCATGAGGGATACCGTCTGCTGGTGAATCCGACGGGTTCGTTCATCCTCGGCGGTCCCGCGGCCGATGCGGGTTTGACCGGGCGTAAGATCATCGTCGATACCTATGGTGGTGCCGCGCATCATGGCGGCGGCGCCTTCTCGGGCAAGGATCCGAGCAAGGTCGACCGTTCGGCCGCCTACGCCGCACGGTGGGTTGCCAAGAACATCGTCGCCGCAGGATTGGCTCATCGTGTTGAGGTCCAGATCGCCTATGCCATCGGTGTCGCCGACCCCGTCAGCATCAACGTCGAGACATACGGCACCGAGAACGGTGTCAGCAACGAGCAGATCCAGAAAGCCGTCCGCACGGTATTCGACCTGCGTCCGGCAGCGATCATCGACGAGCTCGATCTCCTCAGGCCAATCTATTCGAAGACCGCGGCCTATGGTCACTTCGGCCGCACCGATCCCGATTTCACCTGGGAGCAGACTGATAAGGTTGAGGCATTGAAGGCTGCGGTCTGAGTCGCGATTCCTGACTGCGGCATCCGCTTTGCCGATGGCGAAGCGCACAGGATGCGTCGAATATCATGGCACCGTGCCCGTCAGGGCACGGTGAACGTGTTCCTGGGCACCGAAAACGGCGCTGAAGATACTGAAAGTAGATCATGATGAGCAGCTCGGATGCGCAGCAGCCGGCGCTTGACGGACTGGCGCCACCAAAGAGGCGCAAACGTACCTCGGCGACCCGGATTCCGGCGCAGCATGATCCGATCGCGCAGGTGGTGCTCGATGTGCAGGCCACCCATCTCGGCCGTACCTTCGATTACCTGATCCAGAGCAAGGACGACGAAGCCGTGCGGCCCGGCGTCCTGATCCGTGTCCGTTTCGCGGGACGTCTGATCAACGGCATCGTCTGGAACAGGGTCGCTTCCAGTGCCACGCCACGGTCATCCCTGCGATACATCGAGCGGGTGATGTCCCCGAACGCCCTCGTTTCCGAACAGATGCGCCAGGACATCACCGACATAGCCGATGCCTACGGCGGCACGCGGGCGAATATCCTTCGTCTTGCTGTACCCCCACGGGTCGCCCGCATCGACGACGAGCAGCGCCTCCTCATGATGCCGGGATCGCGAAGGGACACGACTGCGCTCAACGAGGTCACGCTCGCCTGGCATAGGCGGGAATCGGAACGTGTCGCCGCGTCCTATGAATCGGCAGGGGCGCTGAGCCAGGGGATTGCAGGCAATGCATTCTCCGCTTTCGTCCTCGACACACTTCCGGGGCCGCTCCAATGGGCGCACGATGCCGGCTGGCTGGTGTTGGAGGCTTTGCGCGCCGGGAAATCGGCCGTGCTGGTCCTGCCGGATGTCAGAACCCTGCATGAGATGGCGGAGGTCCTTGAATCCGCAGGCATGAGGGCCTTCGGGCCCGGTAAGGTCCATCAATCGGCATGGACCGGTGATTTCGTGTGTCTGGGCAGCTCGATGCCACCGGCCGAGCGGTACCGGTCGTATCTCGCCTTGGCCACTGGGCAGGTCCGCTGTGTGATCGGCACCCGGGCCGCGATGTACGCGCCGGTGGAAGGACCCGCGTTATTCGCCATCGTCGACGATGGTGTCTATCAGAACGCCGATGGGCATATGCCCTACGCCAATGCCCGGGGAGTGCAGCGGCTGCGCGCGATGAACCATCATGGCAGCTTCGTCGCGATCTCCTTCGCACGCAGTCCGGTGAGCCAGTGGGAAAGCGAGGTGTCCCGCAGCAACAGCTCCCCGGTCACCGGGCCGAGCCGCCCGATCAGGGGACTGCCCGCCGTGGTGAAAGACAGCACCCCGTGGATCAGGTGGCTGAATCGTGAGGAGCTGTCACGTCTGGCTGACCCCACCATCGGGGCGCGGGTGCCGCATACCGCCGTCAGTGTGCTCAACAAGGCACTGCAATTGGGGCCGGTGCTGCTTTCGGTGCCGCATGACGGGGTGACCCAGGTGCTCAGCTGTGCGAAATGCCACCGCAGGGCGCAGTGCCCGAGGTGCACCGGACCTTTGCAAGCCCGGTCCTCGGGGGCTCCACGATGCCTGTGGTGCGGGGCTTCGGCCGTCGACTGGCGGTGTTCCCATTGCTCGGCGGATCGCTTGCAGGTCATACGCGTGGGTGCCGCCGGTACCGCCGCCGAACTGCGGCAATTGTTCCGCCATGTTCCGCAGGTGATCTCCACACCGCATCAGCCCAGAGGCATCGTGGAGGAGATATCGGACAAGGCGCAGATCGTCATCGCCACCCCCGGTGCCGAACCGCATGTGCGCTCGGCCGTGGGCGACGGCCTACACGCCGGTTACCGCGCCGTCGCGATACTCGATGCGTGGACGGGACTGTACGCGCCTGGTATCGACGCCCGCATCGACACCTTGGATACATGGATGAGAACCGTGGCGCAATGCCTGCCGCGCAGCAAGGGAGGCCAGGCTTTGCTGATCGGCGAGGCCGACCCTGCCTGCGCCCAATCCCTGATGACATGGAATCCCGCCGTCCTGGCCGCCAAGGAGCTGCAGGACCGGTCGGAGACATGCATGCCTCCCATCGCCGCCTCGGCATGCCTGTGGGGTGGCAGGGAGGCCGTGATGCAGACCCTGCAGGAGATCGGCGTGCTCGGAGGTGATTACGCGCTCATCGAACATGACGGTGAGGCATTGCCCGCATTCCTTGGCCCCGTGCCGATACCCCAACCCAGAACCATCGGTGCGAGGCAACTCGAAGGCGCTGACGACCGGGTGCGTGTTCTGGTACGTGTCACCCCGGAGCATCGTGACGAGCTGGCGCGGCGTCTGCGGACGGCCATTGGCCGTCATATGGCCTCGCGGGACAGGCAGGAATTGCGATTCCAGATGGACCCGAAGAACCTGATCTGAGTCACGACTGCGTGACGGGGGCAGGACGCTTCACCTAGACTGTACGAATAGACTGTTCGCAGAGACGACGCAGGCGGATCATCGGGATGATCCGATGTGCAGACAATGGAAAGGGATGTTATGAAGGGCTGGCCCAATGAACCGGATATGGAGAACGATGTCATCATCGCCGAAGGCAATGCGGCATCGGCGGCGGGCAATCCGATCAGCGATGTGATCTTTGATTTCGGCAATGTGCTGGTGTACTGGGATCCGGCCGCCGTGATGATCAGCAGATATTCGGAGGAAAGCATCGAACGCTTTCTCGACAATGACATCTCGGGCTTCTATGACGCCAATGACCGTCTTGACGGAGGCGACAGTTGCGATGAGACCGTGGCGTGGCTGCGTGAGACCAGAGGCGACCACTGGGCGGACATGTTCCGCTTCTACTGCGACAACTTCGTCGATTCACAGACCGGCGTGGTGCCGGGCTCGCGCAAGTTGATCGAGGATCTCAAGGCCGTGGGCATCCATACATGGGGTCTGTCGAACTGGTCCGCGGAACTGTTCCCGATCGCCTGGGAACGCCATGAGATATTGCACTCCCTTGACGGCAAGGTCGTTTCGGGTCCCATCAAACTGCGCAAGCCCGGTGTGGAGATCTACCGCTACCTGCTCGATCGTTTCGGCATCGATCCGATCAAATCGGTGTTCATCGACGATAAGGCGATGAACATCGTCGGCGCCAATGAGGCGGGCATCCGAGGCATCCGCTTCACGGATCCGTACAAACTCAGGGCCCTGCTGATCGAATCGGGCATTGATATCCCGGCGGTGCAGTGAGCGCCGCCAGAGGAGCAGCATCCGTGGTGCCGGGCTTGCGATGATTCGCATCCCATGTGGAATAGTGTTTGGAGGGTTTGCAGACGATGAAGCTGTTATTCGCAGGAACACCGGATGTCGCGGTGCCGTCGCTACGTGCGCTGGCCGCCGATACCGAGCATTTCGAGGTCGTTGCCGTACTCACGCGTCCTGATGCGCCTCAGGGACGGGGTCGGCGTTTGATGCCCAGCCCGGTCAAGCAGGCGGCGATTGAACTGGGCATTCCGGTGATCGAGTCCGATCCGAAACAGCCCGGATTCGTCGATGAGCTTCGTGAGACGGGTGCGCAGATGGCGGCCGTTGTGGCCTACGGCAAGATTCTGAAGCAAGGTGTTCTGGATGCCTTGGAGCATGGTTGGTTCAACCTCCATTTCTCCCTGCTGCCTCAGTGGAGGGGGGCCGCGCCGGTGCAGCGCGCCATATGGTCCGGTGACACGCTGAGCGGTGCCACGGTGTTCCGCATCACCGCGGGCATGGACACCGGGCCGATCATCGCCCAATCCACGGTGGAGATCGGGATGCATGAGACGGCGGGGGAGTTGTTGGAACGTTTGGCGCAGGACGGTTCACAGCTGCTGCAGATGGCGTTGAGAACGGTTGTGGACGGCACGGCTCTGCCCATCGAGCAGCCACAAGGTGCCTATGAGCGTGCTGAGAAGATCACGGTTGCGGATGCCCATATCAGATTCGAGGCGCCCGCATTCGCCGTCGACCGTCAGATTCGTGCATGCACACCCGAGCCGGGGGCCTGGTGCGAGCTGGTCTCCTCACAGGATGCGGCGGGAATGACGCTGCACGTGCTGCAGGGGAGCATCGCCGATCAGAACGAGCCTCAGCTGCCCGAACAGTTGCCACCCGGTCATCTGGCGGTTTCCAAACAACATGTGTGGGTGGGGACGCTCACCGGGGCATACGAGTTGATCAGCGTGAAGCCACAGGGCAAGCGTGGCATGAAGGCGGCCGATTGGGCACGTGGGGCGCTTCTCGGCCCGGATGCGCGCTGCCGCTGACTCTCCCGCCGGGCAGGGTGGCACCCTGAATCGAAGACGGCAGGGCGGGAGAGGGCGCCCGGGAGCATCCCGGCAGCGTCACACGCCGGCCCTATCGAACAGGCGGTCGTGCTCGTCAATGATGGAGATCACCTGCATCAGGTCACGTTGCGTGATCGCATAGTGGGCGGCCTGCTGCACAGCGGGCTTGGCGCAGAAGGCTATGCCTATCCCCGCGGCTTCGATCATCGGGATATCGTTGGCGCCGTCGCCTATCGCCACGGTCCGCGACATCGCGACCCCGTCCTCCTCGGCCCATTGATGCAGGGATTCGAGCTTGGTGGACTTCGTCACCACGGTGCCGACGGTTTTGCCGGTCAAGGTGCCGTCGAGGATCTCCAGGCCATTGGCGAGACTGTGGTCGATGTGGGCCTCGGCCACCAGGCGGTTCACGAGTTCGCTGAAGCCTCCGGAAACGACCCCGACCTTCCATCCACGGCTGTGGGCGGTGTCGATCATGGCAAGGGCGCCTTTGGTGAAGTGAATCTTCGCGTAGACCTCATCCAACACGCTCGCGGGCATGCCTTCGAGCAGCCCGACGCGTTCGGCCAGAGCGGCTTTGAAATCCAGCTCACCGAGCATCGCACGCCGTGTGATCTGGGCTATGCACTCGCCTGATCCGGCGGCCTGGCCGAGCATATCAATGACTTCCTCGTCGATCAATGTGGAGTCGACATCCATTACCAGCAGTCTCTTGGACTCGTGCGAAGCTTGCAAATTTTCATCAGCCATGCCTTCGATTGTCTGAAATCGCTGGGACAATGGCCAACATGAATCCAGACGCACTAGTCCTGGCCGCGCCTGTCTGCACAACAGGTGAAACCGGCATCATCGGTGCAATGACCAATTGGCTGGTCGAATTAATGGAGCAGGCGGGCGGCATAGGGGTGGGCGCCGCCATAGCTCTCGAATCAATATTCCCTCCCATTCCCAGCGAGATCATCCTGCCGCTTGCCGGTTTTACGGCCGCACGCGGCAGACTCTCCCTGCTTGAGGCGATCATCTGGGCCACCATCGGTTCGATCGTCGGTGCCTGGGTGCTGTACGGCGTGTCACGCCTGATCGGTTTGGAGACGATCAACAGGATCGCAGACAAGATTCCAGGCACCAGTCGCCAGGACATCGAGAAGGCCGACCGCTGGTTCCAGCGTTACGGCACATGGTCCGTTCTCTTCGGGCGCATCATACCGATTGTCCGTTCACTGATATCGATTCCCGCAGGTTTGAACAAGATGGGCTTCCTACGGTTCACGGGGTGGACCCTGCTGGGATCCGCGGTGTGGAACAGCCTGCTGATCGGCCTTGGATATGTGCTGGGCGGGCAGTGGTGTTCGATTCTGGGCGTGCTGAGCATCTTCGAGAATATCGTCATGGTCGCTATCGCCCTTGGAATACTCCTGCTGATTGGGCGTTGGGTGCGTAATCTTGTTCAGGAGAAGCGAAATCCGAAACAGCCGGATGATGCGGCTGTCGATATGCGTGCTGAAGAGCACTCCGCCACGGAGTCCGTTATGGATGACGGCAGTGGTGTTGCGGCAACTCGTATTGATACGGTGCGGGAGGACGGCATCGCAGCGACGGAGCCGGCTGATCGGAATGAGCGGGCTGATCGAAGCGAGCGGTCGCAGGGACAAGACGATGGGAGCGGTAACGGTGGAAGAGACACGGGCGGTGCCTGAAAGCCAGCATGATGCCGGACAGCGCGAGGAGCTCCGGCATCTGCAACTGCTGCTTGATGGCAGTCGCGAGAAGAACCATGCGTTGGCGCAGGCACTGACCCGGGCCGGTCATGAGCTGGGCAAGGCGAAGGCGCAGCTCATGCAGCAGACACAGCCGCCGATGACCTTCGCCGTCTTCCTCAGCGTCGACGGCACCCACAGGGACGAGCACGGAGTGGAACACGCCAACGCCGAAGTGCTGTCCGGGAACCGTCGAATGATCGTCCCGGTTTCCTCCACGCTGAACGCCGACCATCTGAGGCGCGGCCAGACCGTGTTGCTCAACGAGAGTCTGGTTCTGGTGCGAAGCAGGGAGATGCCGGCAACGGGTTCGGTACGCACCGTCGAACGGCTGCTCGACGATGGCCGGCTCATCGTTTCGGATTCCTCCGGCAACTCCACAGTGGTGCTGTGCGCGCAGGATCTGGATGGCGCCTCGTTGAAGGCCGCGGACCGTGTCATCGTCGATGATTCCGGACGCGTCGCGGTGATGCCGCTCCCGGCCCAGGACGATACCGACCTGGTGCTTGAAGAGGCGCCCGACGTGACCTTTGCCGACATCGGTGGTCTTGATGAGCAGATAGGCCGGATCCGTGATGCGGTGCAGCTGCCCTTCCAGCACCGTGCCCTCTTCGAACGCTATAGTCTGCGGCCTCCGAAGGGGATATTGCTCTACGGCCCTCCGGGCAATGGCAAAACCATGATCGCCAAAGCCGTGGCCAACAGCCTCGCCGAAGGCAGCTCCCTGGGCTCCGGCGTATTCCTCTCGGTCAAAGGCCCCGAGCTGCTCAACAAGTTCGTGGGGGAGTCCGAACGGCTGATACGAGGCATCTTCAAACGGGCGCGCGAGAGGGCCTCCACCGGTGTGCCGGTGATCGTGTTCATCGACGAGATGGATTCGCTGCTGCGCACCAGGGGTTCAGGGGTGTCCTCCGATGTGGAGACGACGATCGTCCCTCAATTCCTGGCCGAGCTCGATGGGGTCGAATCTCTGGACAACGTGATGGTGATCGGTGCTTCGAACCGTGTGGACATGATCGATCCCGCGGTGCTCAGACCCGGTCGTCTCGATGTGAAGATCCGTGTGGATCGCCCCAATGCCCGGCAGGCCGCCGGTATCCTCCGGCACTATCTGACCGATGATCTCCCGCTCGGTGAGATGGAACGGGCCGATACCCTCGTCGAAGGGCTGGTCAGGAACATCTACGGTCGTGGCGAGGATCGCCGTGTATGCGATGTGTGCGACGACCAGGGGATATGGACGACGATCTTCTTCGGTGATCTGCTGTCCGGGGCCATGCTGAAGAACATTGTCGACCGTGCGAAGACGAAGGCTGTCAAGGCCTCGATTGTGCACGGAGCCGATATCGCCTTGGACGCGGCCTTGTTCAGGCAGGCCGTCGAGGACGAGTTCCTCGAAAGCTCCGACTCGGTGTGCGATGCCGATCCGAGCCAGTGGGCACGTATCACCGGCCTGGGAGAGGGCCGTGTGGTGAGGATCGTCCCCGCCGGCAGCCACGCTTCGCCGATGAATGGGGTGTCCGCGGAGGGCCGTGGCGATAGTAGCGTGGCAGGTGCGTCGTCATGAGTGTGCGCCGGGTGATGGGCACCGAAACCGAATACGCGGTTTCCGATGCCTCGGCATCCCGCTACGATCCCGTGGCCCTGTCCTTCGATGTGGTGCGAGGTGCCAGCCAGGAAGGCAGTGCGCATATCCGTTGGGATTACCGCCAGGAGGATCCGATCAACGATGCGCGGGGGAGCCGTCTAGACCGTGCCGCCGCACGCCCCGAGATGCTCACGGACGCCCCTCAGCTGCACATCACCAATGTGATGGCCCCGAACGGTGGGCGTATCTATGTGGATCATGCGCATCCCGAATATTCCTCTCCTGAAAGCACAGACCCCTTCCGCGCCGTCGCATACGACCTCGCCGGGGATGCGTTGATGCGCGCGGCCGCACGGAAGGCCTCCCGTCTGACGGGGAAAAAGATCGTATTGCACCGCAATAATGTGGATGGCAAAGGCGCCAGTTGGGGTACCCACGAAAGTTACAGAAACCTTCGTGCCGTGCCCTTCAGGACGGTCAGCGAGCTGATGACCATCCATTTCGTGAGCCGTCAGATCTACACGGGCTCAGGAAGGGTGGGCATCGGTGAGCGCAGCGAAGGTGCCGGATACCAGCTCAGCCAGCGGGCCGACTATATCCATACCGGCATCGGTCTGCAGACGACCTTCGACCGTCCCATCATCAACACCCGCGATGAATCCCATGATCGGGATGACTACCGCCGACTGCATGTCATCGTGGGGGATGCCAATCGCATGCAGGTGCCCCAGATACTGAAACTCGGCACGACGAGCATGCTCCTATGGCTTGCCGAGCAGTCCGAAGTGGCTAATTATGATCTGCGCTCCCTGCTGGATGAGCTTGAAGTTGCCGATCCGGTCTCCGCGCTGCACCAGGTATCCCACGATTGCTCCCTTCGTGAGACGCTGCCTATGAAGTCGGGTGCGAGACTGAGCGCTGTGCAGCTGCAACAGCGGCTGTATGAGGCCGTGGACCTGGTGGGTGCGAGGATCTATGGCACCGATGGGCAAGGTGCGGATGAGCAAGGTGTAGGCGGGCGCGGCACGGTCGCCTGGCCGGACGCTCCGACCCGCAGGATCATGGCGATGTGGAGATGCGCGCTCGCGGATGTCGCGCGCATCTCCACCAGCGACGAGGACGCACGCCTCGCATTGGTCGAGGAGGCTTCGAGGATCGAATGGCTCCGCAAGTGGCAGGTCCTGGAACAGCTCCGAAGGCGGTATCTGCGGGCTTCAGGGAGGAGTGGGAACGATGCCGGACCTTCCTCCTGGAGCGATCCGAGGTTACGTGCCTGCGATCTCTCGTGGGCTTCATTGCAGGAGGGGGCCTCGGTATACGATAAGCTGTCAGCCGGCAGTGCATGCCCCATAAGCGATGACTGCATCGCCAGGGCCTGCGATGAGGCCCCCGAGGACACCAGGGCCTGGTTGCGGGCGCAGTTGCTCTCCCGCTTCCCACAGGAGCTGGTGGCGATGTCCTGGAGCAGCATCACGGTTCGTGACGCCGATCCGGCGGAGGACCATGTGGATGGGGTGGGAGTCCTCTCGCACCAGGCTTCCGGGACTTCCACGGCTGTGCTGAGTGTGGGCATTCCGGATCCGCTGCGTTGTGGGAAGGCAGATGCCGAAGAGGCCCTGCGCGCCTCGCGGCATGCCGCCGATGTGCTGCGGTGCTGTGAATCGCGCTTACACGCGTAGAGCGCAAGCGCACATCACGTGTGATGAGTAGTATTTCAGAGGATGTTGAAGATGATAAGGAAAGAGAGGGAGTGAGTATGGAATTGCGTGAACTGACCACAAGGGTCGCGCAGGTGGCGATTCAAGCAGGTTCATACGCCTTGCAGGATCAGGTCAACCCTCATGATCTCAAGGCCCTGCACCCTCAACAGGAACGACAGTACACATCGGAGGTGGATGATCGCCTCCTGCGGTACTGCCGCGAGCGCATCGCGAAGATAGAGCCCTTCGACGGTTTCTGGGAGGATGAGGGCAGTGACCGCGAAATAGGCAAACGCTATTGGTGCGTCGGCCATATCGACGGTGTGATCAATTACGTCAGGAATATGGCTGAATGGTCGATTACCGTCTCCCTTTTCGAGATCGATGAGGAGGGCGAGGCGAATCCGATACTCGGCGTGGTCCATGCGCCCGCACTCGGAGCGACCTACCTGGCCGCGCAGGGCCAGGGTGCCATCCGCATCCGGCGCACCCCGAATGGCGAGAAGCGTGAGAAGGTCATGCCTTCCACCACCGCCTCACTTGAGGGCTCCGTGGTGAGCTTCGGCATGTCGTATTTCCCGAAGGAATCGAAGCGCGCCTTGCAGACGGCTGGCTCATTGGCCGGCAAACCCGCCGATATCAAGCGCATCGGTCCGACATCCTTGGATCTGTGCAAGGTCGCGGATGGCACCTACGATGCCTACTTCGAACCCACCCTGCATTCCTGGGACATACCGGCGGTATCGGCCGCGACGGTTGTGGTAACGGAGGCGCAAGGGCAGATCGAGCAGTGGAACGGCGATATCATCCATTGGGATCGCAACAATGACGTGGTCGCTTCGAACGGTCTGATAATCGATGATCTGAGACCATACTTGGTTTAGTTCGGGATTTGCCCCAGAATGGATGCATAGGGGTCGGTACCCGACCGTGCCGATGATATGCAACTCAGGCGACACTTCAATATAGGGGATGGTGCAATGCCACAGGAACAGGTGCGACGTAACGCACAGTCGCAGCAGCAGGACGAGACGCAGCAGCAGCGGAGCGACGACGCGCAGCAGCGGATGCAGACGCAGGACCTCGACGCGGTGCTTGACGACATCGAATCCACATTGGAAAGCAATGCCGAGGAGTATGTCAGCAGCTTCGTGCAGAAGGGCGGGCAGTGATGCCTCAATTGCGGGGCTCGCAGAGTTCCTCCAGGGCGGATGAATTCGTCGAGAACGTGCATGATCGCGGTTTCTCACGCATCTTCGGCATTGAAACCGAATACGGTGTGAGCGTCACGGAAAACGACAAGGCCATTGAAGCGGGTCAGGTGGCGATGATGATGTTCCAGCCTGTGGTGACCCGCTCACGTTCGACCAACACCTATCTGGGCAACGGTGCCAGACTGTATTTGGACGTGGGCTCGCATCCCGAATACGCCACGGCCGAATCGCGTACGCCGATGGGTGCCCTGGCACAGGATCTCGCAGGCGAACGCATCATGGGCAGACTCGCTGCTGACGCCCAACAGCGCCTGAGGGAACACTACGGTGACGGGACCAGGATCCATCTCTTCAAGAACAACACGGATTCCTCGGGCCATTCATTCGGATGCCATGAGAACTATCTGCTGAGGCGTTTTGTGTCCCTGCGCACGGTCGAACGCGAGTTGATCCCCTTTCTGGTGACCAGACAGCTGTTTTCCGGTGCAGGCATGATGGGCCCCGATGGCTTTGAGATGTCGCAACGTGCACGTTTCCTCGATGATGCCGTTTCCAGCGCCACCACCCGCTCGCGACCGATGGTCAACACCCGCGACGAGCCCCACGCCGATCCCGACCATTACCGTCGCCTGCATGTGATCGTCGGCGACTCGAACCGTTCCCAACTGGCCACATGGATGAAGCTGGCGACCACACATCTGGTGTTGTCGGTCATCGAGGAAAGCGTGTCCCTGGGGGAGCGCTCACCATTCGACTCCTGCATGCTGGCGGATCCCGGGCAGGCCATACGACAGGTGAGCGGGGACATCACGGGCAAGGCACCGATCATGCTTTCCGCCGACGTTCCGGTGCGTGAGCACAGCTGCGCCTTGGAGATCCAGCGCAGCTACCTGCATGCCGTGCAATCCTTTGTCGCGCGCCATACCTCCTCGATCGACGCCATTCTCCCCGACGCGGCCCAGGTCTTGGAACTGTGGGAAAACGCCCTGGACTCCATCGACAGAGGCAGATGGCGAGAGCTTTCCTCCTGGGTGGATTGGGCCGCCAAACTCAACCTCTTCGAGAGGATGCGCGCGCGCAATAATGGAGGCTCTCCGCAGCTGGAGGCACGCATCAGGCAGATCGATCTGGAATACCACGATATCGTCAACGGGGTGACCTATCCCTCGCTGATGAGTCATGGCGCCTTGCGCTCATTGCTGGGGGAGGATGCGATTCGCGAGGCCGTCAGCAATCCCCCCGCAGATACCCGGGCGGCTTTGCGCGGTGCCTTCGTGGACGCCGCATTGCGTAAGGATGTGCTCTGGGCATGCGACTGGACGCATGTCTCATTGGCGTCCGGTAACAGGCTTGAGGCCGAGCTTCTCGACCCATTCAACCCGGAGCCCACCGAAGAGTATCTCCGGGTGATGGCCGCGGTGTCGGAACCCAAACCCTCACAGAACTGGTGACTGCGCAGGACACTGCGCCATGGTCACGGACATAGCAAAGAACCCCGATTCACGCCTGTGTAACCGGGGTTCGATTCGCTCGAAGTGAGCAGAGCTGACTACTTGGTGACGGCCTTCTTCAGCAGTGAACCGGCAGTGATACGAACGCCGTAGCTTGCTGGAATCTTGATGGTCTCGCCGGTGCGTGGGTTGCGGCCGGTACGTGCGGCACGCTTCACGCGCTCTGCGGAGAACAGACCCGTGAGCTTGAGACCTTCGCCTGACTTCAGGGACTCAACAAAAACGTCCTGAAAAGCGTTGACGGCGGCTTCTGCTTGAGCCTTGGTCAGGTTTGACTTCTGAGCGATCTTCGAAACGAGATCAGACTTGTTGTATGCCATGAAGCATCCTTCTGTCGGGGGTCCCCTTCCTTGCCGGGAAACCCATCGGTCATGTCCGATACTAGCGCAGATTGCCTGAAACCGCTGTATTTATCAGGGTTTTCACGCCTTTTTTCGATATCTTGGGATTTTGTTCGCACAGTTTCACCATCGTGCTCATCGGAGCATGCCGAATCGTGGCCGTGCACGCTCAGACGAGGTTGTGGGCGTTGAGCCACTTCATCGCCAGGGCTCCGAGCGGGATCCTCAACCAATAGGTCGCCACCCTGAAGAGCAGCGTGGCTGAAAGCGCGACTGCGGTGGGGACTCCGAGGCTTGAGAAGCCGAAGGTCAGAGCCGCCTCCACAGCCCCCAGGCCGCCGGGTGTGGGCACGGCCGAGCCGAGGGTGTTGGCGAGCAGGAAGATGAATGTCGTCTCCAGCACATTCGTCGGGTATCCGAAGGCCTTGAGGGCGGCCCAAAAGCTGAGACCGAAGGCGAGACTCTGGAGCAGTGCGCCCAGAGCGCTGATGGCCAGTTGTTTCGGCTGCGTGAGCATGTCAAGCAGCTGACGTGCGTAGGAGGCGATAATCGGCAGCAGCTTGTCGATCAGCAGCTTACGAAGCGGTGCGATCGCCATCGCGACCGATGCGGCGATGGCGACCACACCGAGGACGATGGCCAGGGTGTTGGTCGGAATCATGCTGGAGAATGAGTTCCGGCCCGTGAAGATTCCGATGACGATCAGCAGGATGAAGGTGGTGAGGAACTGCACGGCGACCACGGCGCTCATGATCGCGGTGGCGATGGTGTTGCGATACCCGCTTTTGCGCAGGAACTGCAGATTGACGAATGCCGGGCCGACACCCGAAGGCATGGAGACGGCCGTGAAGCTTGCGGCCACCTGCGACATGAATATGCCGAGATAATTGCGTTTGTCGCTGTCCATGAAGGCGCCGAGGCTGATACCGCTGCCGATCCAGGCGAAGATGCCCGAGATGAAGCACAGCACCGCCATCCAGGGGTCGGCATGGGAGATCGCATAGATGATCTGCTGCAGGTTCAGCTGGGTGAGCACCACCACAACCGCCACGACGAGCAGCAGCAGCGCGACGAATGAGCGCAGGTTGAAGCGGGACAAGGTCACCGGTTCGATGGCGTCCGTCATCTCATCCGAAGCCAGTGAGCGCAGCTGGGTGCGCAGTTCCGCGAGCAGATGCTTATCCCATCCCGGCAAGGCCCTGGTCTGGGCGGGAACGGCGACTTTCTGCAGGAAGGGGATCAGTGCGATCAGGATATCGTCGCCCCACACCTCACGGGTGAGGGACATCGCGCGATCGATGCCCATGGTGCAGGCCAGCAATGTGAGCAGCTGGACCCGGTCAACCGATTCATTGGCGCTGGAACTGCCGAAATCACCGTTCTGCCACCCCGCGATGAACCAGTTGCGTTTGCCGTCCACCGCGATGGAGTCAGGGGTGATGCTGCGATTGGTGAAGCCACGGTCGATGGCCCTGTCCAGATAGCGGAGCAGATCCCTGGCCTCCTCATCGCTGAGTTTCGTCAGGTCGCGGGAGACCAAGGCGGCGTCGGATTCAAGCACGAGTATGGAGGATTCTCCGCTTTCCGCGACGCCATACGGTTTGACGGTGCTCAGTCCTATGTTGCGCAGCCCGAGCAGCATGGCGAAATGGTGTTGGGTGGTGTCCTTCACCGAGCGGTCCCGGCGCATGGCCACGCCCGAGAATTTCACCCATTGCCACAGTTGCATCAGATAGCCTGCGGTGTATTTCTGGGAGTCGAGCACCGAGACGGTGTAGGACTTGTTCTCCGAGCTGAGGACCTCATACAGGCGGGAGCCATCGACGAGGTCATCCTGGAGTGAGGGTGCCGTTCCGAATGGCGTGGCCGCACTCTGCATCTCCACGGCTTTGAGCGCTTTGACCGTGATGCCGATGGATTGCAAGGCCTGGACGATGGAGGAGCCCCACGCGCCCTTGTTCTGGGTGCCGGCGATGAAGCGGATGCCCAATCCCACGATCCGACCGATGAAGAAGGAGATCAGCACACCGCTGATCGCGTTGGCGGAAAGCGCCACGACGATGATGGCGGTGGCATAGAGGATATTCCATCCCCACTTCACGCTGGCCCTCATCCGCCGTGGACCGGCCGCGCTGAGAAAAGCACCGATGCCCGCATACAGATCGGGCAGTAAAGCCGCTCCGCTCAACACCACGGAGGGGCTCAGCGCGCTGATGATCGTGGCATTGCCGGAATGCACGATGAGGTTCGAGACGACCCATGTCGCCCCGTATCCGCAGAAAAGTGCGATCGAGGAAGTGATGGACTGAAGCCATTCACGGGTGATGAGCAGATGGAACAACACCGACAGTACGACCACAACGGTGGTGAACTGTTGCAGGAGCGCCGTAGGCACGTCATACAGCCAATCCAAGGCCTGGCTCGCCGTGTGCACATCGTATTCGATGCCCTGGGTGACGCCCCGGAGGTAGATGGCGATAAGGACGACGACGGCGATCGCCGCGATCGATCCGGCTATCCTCACCAGATCGCCCATATCGCGCACACGCTGCGGCGGGGTGTCGCTGATGTGCGATGGGCTTTCGGAAGCAAGCACATTCGTATGGTCCTGGTGCCGGATGCCCTCGTCCATAGTGTCGGACACCTCTGTTTCGCTCGGGATTCTCATCGTCGGGCGAAGTCTACCAGACCATTCGCAATGCCCGTATACGTTGCCGGGGTGAGCTCCCTCAACCGTTTCGCGGTTTCGGGATCATAGTTCAACGAGTCGATGAAGCGCTGCACATCGTCCTGACCGATGTGGTGGCCGCGCATCAGTTCCTTGACCTGCTCATACGGGTTATCCATGCCGGATTTCCCCAGCAGGGCCTCGGCGCGCATCGCCGTCTGAATGGGCTCTCCCAGAACCTCCCAGTTGCCGTCAAGCTCCTCTTCGATAAGCGTCTCATTGGGATGAATCGATTGCAGACCGCCGAGCAGATTGTTCAATGCGAGCACGCTGTATCCCAATGCCGAGCCGATGTTGCGCTGCGTGGTCGAATCGGTCAGATCGCGCTGCCATCGTGATTCCACCAGAGTGGCTGCGAGGGTGTCCAGCAGGGAGCAGGAGATTTCGAGGTTGGCCTCCGCGTTCTCGAAGCGAATCGGGTTCACCTTGTGGGGCATCGTGCTCGATCCTGTCGCGCCCTTCACCGCTTCCTGAGCGAAGACGCCTCGCGAGATGTACATCCAGACGTCCACGGCGAGGTTATGCAGGATGCGGTTCACATGGCCGATGGTGGAATAGAGTTCGGCCTGCCAATCATGCGATTCGATCTGTGTGGTGAGCGGGTTCCAGGTCAGTCCCATGCGCTTGCTGACGAATTCACGCGATACCGCGACCCAATCGACATCGGGATAGGCCGCGATATGTGCACCGAAGGTGCCTGTCGCACCGTTGATTTTGCCGAGATACTCCTGCCCCGTCACTTTCCTGAGCTGGCGGTTGAGACGGAACACGTATACGGCCAGTTCCTTGCCGAGCGTGGTCGGAGTGGCCGGCTGCCCATGCGTGAGGCTGAGCATCGCCAGATCGCGGTACTGCTCGGCCTTGGAGTCGAGCAGATCGACGATGGTCTGCACGCCCGGCGTCCAGACCTGCTCGACGGCGTTCTTGATGCACCGCGCATAGGAAAGATTGTTGATGTCCTCGCTGGTGCAGGCGAAGTGGACGAGCGGTTTCAGACGGGGGAGCTCGCTCTGCTCGCCGAGTTCCTCGGCCGCGCTGTCCAGGCGACGGTCGATGTAGTATTCGACGGCTTTGACGTCATGACGCGTTGTGGCTTCGATCTCGGCCAGTTCGGCGATGCCCTCCGCTCCGAAGTCCTCCGGGATGGCGCGCAGATAGTCGATCTCGGCCTGGGTGAAGGCCTTGACTCCATTGATGATCGGCGTGCGTGGGGCGGCTTCGTCACCGGTGCCGTTGAATCCGTTGGCGAGCAGTATCATCCACTCGACTTCAACCCTCATACGCTCCCTGTTCAGGGCGGCTTCGCTGAGGTATTCGACCAGGGGGGCGGTCTGAGAGTGGTATCGCCCATCAAGAGGGCTCAGTGCTATTGCTGGGCTGATATCAGTGATCTTCATGCCACAAAGACTACCCGTAGCCGTAAACGTGATGGCATGCACAGGAGGCTTTCATGTCGACATACGACCTTCGTAGTAGAGGCTTTCCTGCAGTCCGCCGCTGACGATCCGGGAGAAATGGGCGTCGTGCTCCTGCGCGTCGGCAGATCCGAGGTCCTGCGCGGATTGCCAGGCTGCACGTTGGTAGTTCATGCCGTGGGGGAGTTCCCTGGCGCTGCCGCTTCCTGAAACCGGTGCCGAGAGATAGCGCCCGGCACCGTTGGAGGCCGGTGCGCTGGTGACGGTGCCACGGATCGTCAGCCATGATCGGCGTGGGGGATTGGATGCCCCGTCGAGTGACGAGACCAGTTCGTCATCGATCTCCATGCTGGTGACCCAGGTGGAGGCGGGCACCGGGTGGTTGGCGATCGGTGAACCCGCCGTGATGATGTGGCTGATGCGGTAGGCCGTGCCGGATTGCGCCGCCAGGCTGGCCGCGATGATGCCGCCTTGCGAATGCCCCACCAGGGCGACCTGGTCGCCGGGCCTGATGCCTGCTTCGGACATCGCCTCGAGTACGAAGCGAGCGCTCGCCGCCCGCATGTGTACATCGCTGTCATCGCTCATCAATTCCACGTTCTGCGCCCAACCCAGGGGTGAATCGGCGTACGGCTGGGTGCCGGGTATCGTCACCACCCAGCTGTCGGCCCCTGCGTCGTCGTGGTAGCGCTGGACGGCGACCGTGGACTTCGCGAGGCCAAGTGCGTCGAGGTTGTGCAGGGCATCGTCGATGGAATGTGCCGCAGGAAGAGCCGGAGCCTGCGATTGGATCCTGCTGACATGCAGAGAGCTGCCCTGCACCAGCCTTCCGATGAATCCTGCCGGAGATGCCAGGCGACCGGCCGCCTGATTCGCTTCATCATCCCTTGGCGCTCCCTGCAGGATCGGGAATGCGGGCATGACCGCGATGCGTTGGGAGAGTCCGGCCACAAGGCCTTCATGCGCCCAAGCGGTGCTGCCCGAGGCGTATGCGATATTGAACCGTCCCTCTTTCGCCACTCCGTAAGCGGCCCCCATGGCCGCCAGGGAGAGCGCACCCGCCGCCGTGCCCACGGGCATCAGCGCCATTGAGCCGCGCACGGCACGGTTGATGAGCGCCATCGTCGAGGATTCGGCATCCGAATACAGCGCACGTGCCCGCCAGAGCAGACCGGCCAGAACGGAACAGCGGCTGGCCAGGGCTTTGGCCGACCGCTGCTGTGCGGTGCACATGTGAATCAGATGATGATGATCGAAACTGCTGTGGCCGTTGAGACTGTGGGTGCCCATGCTGAAATCCCGGCAGAAGGGCACACTCCTGCTCAGGGCTTCAATCTGGATCAGGGCCGCCGCATAGGTATCGGCGAGCGCGCCCAAGCGTAGGGCGGTCCGGTTCAGCGCACCGGCATGCCTCTCCATCGCGTCCAGATCGACGCGGCTGCGGTGCACATCGCCATACACCGACGCCATCACGCCCCACATCAGCGGGCTCCTTGGATCAGGCTCATCCTCAGCATCTCCCGGGATGACATCTCCAAGGCTCCCAGGAGGGCATCGATACCGGCCAGTTCGGCACGAAAGCATTCGGCGGCGGCGCCCTGCCAATCGAGCAGGCCCGCACGCACCAGCACCGACCGGCACTCCTGCACCGTGTCATCCGTATCCGCGGTGACTCTGGAAACGGTGCTCTGGCATTGTCTGACGACCGCATGGCATCTGCACCATGACGCATCCACACCCATATCCGGAAGCTGTGGAAGCGCACCGATGGCTGCCGGGGGAGCGAAGGCGAAGGCCGTCTGGGAGCTTGTACTGGTCATGCCGAATAGTTCAGCGCATACTGCTCATGGATGCCAGCCGGACGAGGTCTGTGGTCGAATGTCGGTACAGCACAGGCGATGCGAGCGTCACGGGGAGGGGCTTCACTCCAGGGAACGCCATCGAGGGGGTTTACCAGGGCTTGACGTTCTCGCTGGTGCTGGTATTGCTCGACGAGGAGGAGGCGCTCGGTGATGGGCTTTGGGTCTGCTGATTCTGCTTGAGCAGCTCCTGCACCTTTTCGCGTTCCTCATTGGAGAGGCCCGAGGTTTCCGAACTATTGCTTTTCTTGTCGCTTTCCGCCTGCGATCCGCTGCTGCCCTGCTGCGAGGATTCCTGCTGTTTAAGCGCCTTTTCGATCAGGGATGTGAGTTTTCTGGATGTGGCGGCGTTGCTTTCGATCGATGCTTTGGCCGAGGGCACCAGTAGGGCGTTGAATGCCAACGCATCGGCGAATTGGTTGTCGTTCTGTTGCTGCGAGGTCTTGAGCATGTCGAGATCGGCTGCGTCCTTGCCGGCGGCCTTGATGTTGCTTTCCAGGCTTTGCGTCGCCTGGTTGTAGGCGTTGACCGCCATGATGTTGCCTGCCGAGACTATGCCGACGGCAAGCACCACCGCGGCCACAACCATCAGCACGATGCGCAGCGCCAGAGGGGCTTTCGCCTGTTTGCGCGCATTCGGTGATGTGATGGTGCTGCGGCTCATAGCATCCTCCTTGAGTTCACGATCCATAGTGCCGCCTCCCACAGGAGCAGAACCGCCGTCACGATGGCGAAAGGCCAGACGATGGGGGCGCTCAGTGTCCGCTCCTTCGGTGTGATGGTCAGACGGTATTCTTTCGAGGCTTGGGAGGTGGCTCCGTTCGCCACGGTGGTTTTGGCATCGACGGCCATATACCTGCCGCTCATCTCGTCCGCTATGGCCTTGAGATTCTTCGGATCCATCTTGGAGATGCCGGGCTGCTTGGTCGTCGGATCGATGACCCATTGCTCGCTGGTGTTGGCACCGGTGGTGTCGGTGACCGGTATCTTCCCTCCGGCCGTGGAGCCGACACCGATTGTCGTCGCATCATCGACGTATTGACGCAGGGATGAGAAGGAGCGTCTGGTCGCGGTGCTGGTCTGCTCGCCATCGGAGATGTAGTACACGACGATGGCATCATCGGGATGTTGTTCCTGCGCCGCTTTCAGCTGGATCAGCAACTGGTCGAGTGGGGCATCCAGGTTGGATCCGGAAGAGGCGAATGTGGATTCGGTGCTGAGTGTCTGCGCCCAGTTGTCGATTGCGGTGCTGTCCGGGGTAAGGGGCACATCAAGCGTTCCGCTGGCGCCGAAGCGCAATCCGGCGAAGCTGGCATCGGGATAGAGGGCGGTGATGTCCTGGATGGCTTTGACGGCTGCGGCGCTGCGGGTGATGGTCGTATCCGAACCGTAGTGGGCATCCTTCACCGCCATTGAATCCGTCACGTCGACCGCTATGAAGACATCCGTCGCATTGACCGCTTTGCTGGTGGTCCTGGTGACGATACTCGGGGTGAGCACCATGATGGCCAGCAGCAGCGCTATCGAGGTCCTGCGCACGCAGGACCACACCGTGGCGTCGGATGATCCGCGTTGGCGCCTGTAGAGCACGATCCCCATGACCGCGGCCGCGACCAACGCCAGGCATACGATGCTCGATGCGATCCAGCCCAAGGCCGGGGAGAAGGTGAATGAATCCATCATCCCGCTCATCGTCTCAGCCTCCAAACCGTTATCAGATATCCGAGGAAGACCAGCGAGAGCCCAAGCACCCACCATCCCGGTGCGTCCAGCAGACTCGACTGCGAGGCCTGCTCTGAATTGCCGCCTCGACGGGTATCTATCTCCCTGACCAGCTCATCGATCGAAGCGCCGGAACGTTCGCTGAGGAAAACGCCGCCGTGCCCTTCGATCTGGGTCTGCATCTGCTTGGTGCTGGCGTCGTTGAGGCTGGCATCCGGTCCGGCGAAGATGCCGTCGACGCTGATCTGGGCGCTTTTGGTCAGTTCCAGCGCCTGTTGCAGTGAGTACTGGGGTGTTCCCGAAACGACGTTGTCGGTGGCGAGCACAATCGAGGAGCTTCTGCGCGTTGCCGTGGAGGTGCCGCTCTGCGAGCCGCTGCCGTAGCTGAATCCGGGAAGCATGGCCGCGCAGCTGACCAGTCCGTCACCGATCAGTGATGTCTGATCCTTGATGTTCTGGGTGCCGTCAAGCCAGTCGGAAATCTGCTGGTACTGCTTGTCGCTCATCTTGTCGATATCGTCCTGCGATTGAACGCCTCCAAGGATGTCCTTCGCCGAGGAAAGCTGCTTGGAGACCAGACTGTAATCGTCGGTCAGGGGGAACACGGTGCGTGAGGTGGAATTGAAGATGCTCAATGCTATGCGTTCGCCTTGGAATTTGGAGACCAGATCAAGGTATGTGGAGATGATCTCGCGGTCATAGGGGAGTGTGGATCCGGAGACGTCAAGGCACAGCACGATGTCCCTGCTGCTGGAGGTCTCATCCTGTGAGCTGACCGTGGAGGGCCTGCCCACCAGGGCCGTGACGAGCAGCAAGGCAAGGACCAGCAGGATGAAGGCCACACGTTTCAGTGTGTTCCACAGCTTGTAGCGGGCCGACACCTCTTCGGTCCGCAGATCACCTGCGATGTCCCAGGCGTAGGCATCCCGCGTCGGGTCCGCGGTGCGCGAGGAACGGCGCAGACGGAACCAGACGATGCCCAGTGCGAGCAGTGCGATGACGATCGCCGCGACGACGGCCCACGGCCAGCGCCATATCAGTAAAGCGTTCATACTCGGCGATCACCGTCCCCAACGGTCGATGAGATTGGACACCCATTCGGATGCCTCGGCAACGGTGGCCTCCCGTGCCTGGGTATTGAAGGCGGCGTCGGCGAATTCCGGCGGATACAGGGCCGCAATGGTCTGCCTGAGCAGATCAAGCCCACGCTGTTGCGTGTTGTACGCCTCCGTATGCAGATCAAGAAGCGTGTGCGAAGACATGTCCTTCCCTGTCGCGTTGGATGCGAAATCTCTGGATAGCTGCGCCAAGGACAGGAAAGCCTCGTCTTTGGTGATGGTTTTGCTCTCATATGCATCAACGATGTCGCGGACCTTGCTCCTCCAAGGGTCGGCGCGCGCTTCGCTGCTGTGCGAACTGACCGGTTTCGTTTCCTGTCTGCGGGGTCGCCCAAGCAGCACGGCCGTCACGATCAGCGCCGCCGCCACGCATACGCAGAGCGCCAGGACCATCCAGAAGACGGATGCGGGCTGCTGCGCCAGGGCTTTCAGTCCGCTGGTGTCAAGGGCAAGAACTGATGAGGATGTCATTGGGCGCCCCCGATGTTCAGTGTCTTCGGGCTGCGCAGCAGGTTTCTCGACGATCGCGTCAGGGTCGAGGAGACGATTCTGATGAATTCCGTGAACATCAGCTCGCTTGATGCGCAATGCAGCAGCGTGGATCCCGCATGGTCGAGCTCCAATCGCAGTGCGGTCGTGGCGAATTCACGGTGGTTCTCCACGGCTTTGGACATGTCGGGTTGTGCGAGGAAGGCCGGCATCCTCCGGCCGTCGCGTGCATTGACCACATGGCGGTAGCCGGACGGCCTGCTGAAGGGATTGATCGTGGCCACATCGACGACCACCACCGGGTGGCTCTGCGCGAGCTTCCTGATGGCATGCAGCTGTTTGTCACCCAAGGCCGTTTCATCGGTGGCAAGCACCACCAGTGCGTTGCGGTCCTGGATGGTGTTGGCGTAATCCAACAGGGCATCGATATGGCGGGCATTGTTCATCTGGCCCTGCAGTGCGTTGTCAAGGCGGTGCTCGAACTCCGTGAAGCCGCCGCTGAACTGCATCCTCGTTATGCTCGCGGCATCGGCGAGGACCAGGGAGATGTCATCCGAACGGCGCAGGCATAGGGATGCGAACATCGCCAGGGCATTGGCTGCCACGTCAATGGCCCTTTCGCCGCCCATGCAGCTGCCGCTCATCTCCCTGCCCACGTCGAGCAGCATCCACACGCGGCTGGTAGCCAGCCGTTCGCGTTGTGCGATCATCGGGCGTCCGGCGCGGGCGCTGCTCTTCCAGTCGATGAAGCGTGCCTCGTCACCCGATTCGTAGGCGCGTATGTCCATCGTGTCTCCGGTGCCGCCGGAACGGTGTGAAAGATGCTCTCCCTCAAGAACGCCGAGTGCCTTGCGCACGGTCGGCAGAGAGAGCTTGATCCCAAGGGCTTCGATTTTCCTGCGTACCGGGTCTGATGAAGCCTGAGCCGAACTCATGGTACGGGCACCGCCTGAAGCATCGAGTCGATGACCTGGTCGCTGGAGACATCATCAGCCAAGGCTTCGAAGGTCAGCAGAATACGGTGACGCAGCACCTCATGGGCGAAGAGCTTGACGTCCTCGGGGATCACATAGTCGCGCCCTGCGATCAGAGCATTGGCCTGGGCGATCCGCACCAGGGCGATCGAAGCTCGGGGGCTGGCGCCGAGACGGACCAGGCTCGCCAGTCCCTGGATCGGATGTTTGCCCGCCCCGCGGCTGGTCGCCACCAGATCCACCGCATACTCGACGATCGAATCGGAGATATGGACGCGGCGTGAAGCCTCACGGAGGAATTCGACATCCGCTATCGAAATCACATCCTCCTGTCCCAGCTGCTTGAGATCCGGTGTATCCGACCCGCGCTTCGCAAGCATGTGGAGCATGCGCTCCTCCTCTTCGGAGGTGGGGTATGTCATCTGGGCCTTCATCATGAAACGGTCCATCTGGGCTTCGGGGAGATTGTAGGTACCCTCCTCCTCGATCGGATTCTGGGTGGCGATGACCATGAAGGGCTTCGGCAGTGAGATGCGTTCGCCGCCTATGGTCGTGTTGCCTTCGGACATGGCTTCAAGCATGGCCGACTGGGTTTTGGCGTTGGAGCGGTTGATCTCGTCGAGCAGCACGAAATTGGCATGGATCGGACCGATGATGGTGGTGAATTTCTGCGCCGAGAAGTCGAAAACCTGGGTGCCCACCAGATCGGAGGGCATGAGATCGGGGGTGCACTGAACGCGCTTGAAGGTTCCGGACACCGAGGTGGCCAGGGTCTGCGCCGCCGTGGTTTTGGCGAGTCCCGGGACCGATTCGATGAGGATGTGGCCTGCGGCCACCAGCGTGACGATGAGTGAATCGCGCAGATTATCCTGACCTACGAGCGTGTGGGTGAAACGGGAGCGGATCCTGCCCACCAGCTCGCCGCTGCGGTTCAGGTCCTCCCTGCTCAGAGGGGTCTTCTGCCGTGATGCCGGTGACGGCAGCTTCGGCTGTGGGATGGTGTTCTGCGATTGCGCTGAGAATAAAGCCATGCACAACACTGTAACGGCAGTTTCTGACCGTCCAACGATTTCAGCTCTTAGTGGGCTGCGGGCAGGCTCCAATCAACGGCTTGCGCACCCATTGATTCCAAAGCCGCATTCGCCTTCGAGAATGGTTGTGATCCGAAGAAACCGTATCTGGCGGAGAGCGGGCTGGGATGGGGGGAGGCGATGATCGTGGCATGCGTCAGCAGTGGGGCCAGACTCTGCGCCTGACGTCCCCAGAGGATCGCCACCAGGGGTTTCGGATTCCCCTGCGCATCGGTACGGGCGTTGAGCGCACTGATCGCGGCATCCGTTATCTGCTCCCAGCCTTTGCCCCGATGACTTCCGGGCGCACCGACCCCGACCGTCAGACAGCGGTTGAGCAGCATCACGCCCTGCTTCGTCCACGGTGTCAGGTCGCCGTTGATCGGTGGCTGCACATGCTCATCGTCGATCAGTTCTTTGAAGATATTGCGCAGACTGCCTGGGAGTGGCCTGACGGCGGGGTCGACGCAGAAGCTCAGCCCCACCGGATGCCCAGGTGTCGGATAGGGATCCTGCCCTACGATGAGCACCTTTATCTGGTCGAATGGAATCGTGAAGGCACGCAGGATGTTGCCGCTTGCCGGGAGGTATTGGCGGCCTTGGGCGTGTTCCTCACGAAGGAATGAACCCATCGTATGGATATTGTCCTCGACGCCGCTCAGGGCCTGCGCCCAACCTGCTTCAACGAGTTCGGACAGTGCTTTGACATGCATGGTGCCATTGGTCTCGGTCATGGTGTCCACAGTAGTATGAGTGCAGGAATGAGGTTCCAATCCCCGCGTGCTCTTCGAGCCGCAGCCTGATGACCTGATAACCCATTACACTCATGGTGTAGCCGAATGAGGAGTCTTTGATGACACAAAAGCGCAGCGCGGGCGACGCACATGACACATATCCGTCCGATGAGTTCGATAATCCACCCGCAGGCCCGGTGGGCGTGCACAGGGGACCGCGTTCTCTGGCGGTAAGGGTGGTGCCCTACGTTGTGGTCCTGCTGGTGGCCGCCGTGCTCGGTCTGGCCGCATGGGGGATGTTTTCCGGGAACCTCAATAATCTCAGCCTGCCCTGGTCCTCCAACCAGAGCTCGCAGACGGCAAGCACCACGGCCTCCTCCACATCCTCATCGGCGAAGGCATCTGAATCATCATCGACGGCGTCGGCTTCGGACACGGCTTCGGCATCCTCCTCGGATGCCTCGGCCAGCACGTCGAGCGCATCCCCCTCGGCATCCGAATCAAGCTCCGCCACGCAGACGGTGAACAAGGCGACCAGCATCCGTGTGATCAACGGCACGGGCACCAGCGGTTATGCCGCACAGAAGCGGACGGTGCTCACCCAGGCGGGTTACACCAATGTGACTGCCAGCAATCCCTCCGGAAACCTGCCGACTTCGAGCGTCGTCTGGTATCAGAATGAAACGGATAAGGCCACGGCTGAGGATGTCGCGAGTTCCCTCGGCATCAGCACGGTCACGCAGGTCGCGAATATTTCCGCACCGGTCGTCGCGGTTTTGATGAATTAGTGTGTTTTTCGGCGTTTCATCCACAACTGCGCTTACAATGGTTAAGCCGACCGGTAAGAAGCGGTGAGTTTCGCCTCTGCCGTGAAGCGGCACATTTTCTAAGGAAGTAAGTTATGGCACAAGGCACTGTGAAATTCTTCAGCGCTGGCAAGGGTTATGGTTTCATCAACCCCGACGACGGTGGCGAGGATGTTTTCGTTCATTTCTCCGCTATCCAGTCAGATGGATTCAAATCTCTTGATGAGGGCGATAAGGTCGAGTACGAGGTAGAGCAGGGAGCCAAGGGTCTCCAGGCAACTAAGGTCTCCAAGATCTGAGATTCCTCGGGCATCGTCCTGATCAAGGCTTCGGGCATCGTCCGGGGCCTTTTTTCATGCCCGAAATGGCGTTTCAACGGTGATTCGTCCCAGGGATGGTGCATCGGGGTGGTGCATCGGGGTGGTGCATACGGATGGTGCATACGGTCGTGGGCATGACGGGTGCCTTCGGACTCGCTCTGGTGTTCGCAGCACGCGAAGTTGGCACTCTCAAACGCAGAGTGCTAACCTCGCTGTTAGCACTCATGGTACGAGAGTGATAATCAGGCAGCTGACGGCTCGGTTATTCTGTCGCCCGGGGTGGGTACTTAATACCTCAAGCAATTCTGGAGGAGACAATGGCAAAGATTATTGCTTATGACGAGACAGCTCGTCAGGGAATGCTCGCGGGTCTGGATAAGCTCGCGGACACCGTTAAGGTCACCCTTGGACCCAAGGGACGCAACGTGGTTCTGGACAAGAGCTACGGCGCACCGACCATCACCAACGATGGCGTGTCCATCGCCAAGGAAATCGACCTGGAGGATCCTTACGAGCGCATCGGTGCTGAGCTCGTCAAGGAAGTCGCCAAGAAGACCGATGATGTCGCAGGTGACGGAACCACAACCGCAACCGTTCTGGCACAGTCCCTCGTTCACGAAGGTCTGAAGAACGTAACCGCCGGTTCCAACCCGATCGCGCTTCGTCGCGGCATCGAGAAGGCTTCGGATGCCATCGTCAAGGAGCTCATCGCAGCTGCCAAGGACGTGGAGACCAAGGACCAGATCGCCGCTACCGCAACGATCTCAGCCGCTGACCCAGAGGTCGGCGAGAAGATCGCGGAAGCTCTCGACAAGGTCGGTCAGGACGGCGTTGTAACCGTCGAGGACAACAACCGCTTCGGTCTGGACCTGGAGTTCACCGAGGGCATGCGTTTCGACAAGGGATACATCGCCCCTTACTTCGTGACGAATGCCGATGAGCAGACCGCTGTTCTGGATGATCCTTACATCCTGCTCACCTCCGGCAAGCTTTCCAGCCAGCAGGACGTGGTGCACATCGCAGAGCTGGTCATGAAGACCAGCAAGCCGCTGCTGATCATCGCCGAGGATGTTGACGGAGAGGCTCTGCCTACCCTGATCCTCAACAAGATCCGTGGCACCTTCAACTCATGCGCGGTCAAGGCCCCGGGCTTTGGAGACCGTCGCAAGGCGATGCTGCAGGATATGGCGATTCTGACCGGTGCGCAGGTCGTATCCGATGAGCTCGGCCTCAAGCTCGAGTCCATCGATACCAGCGTGCTCGGTACCGCCAAGAAGGTCATCGTTTCCAAGGATGAGACCACCATCGTTTCCGGTGGCGGCTCCAAGGAAGAGGTTTCGGCACGCGTTTCGCAGATCCGCTCCGAGATCGAGAACACGGATTCGGATTACGACCGTGAGAAGCTGCAGGAGCGTCTGGCCAAGTTGGCTGGCGGCGTTGCGGTTATCAAGGTCGGCGCAGCCACCGAGGTCGAGGCCAAGGAGCGCAAGCACCGCATCGAGGATGCCGTTCGTAACGCGAAGGCCGCCATCGAGGAAGGCTTGCTGCCAGGAGGCGGTGTCGCTTTGATCCAGGCTTCCGCCAAGGCCGAGAAGACGGTCGCACTTGAGGGTGATGAATCCACCGGTGCCGCCATCGTCTTCCGCGCCATCGAGGCCCCGATCAAGCAGATTGCCGAGAACTCCGGTCTCTCGGGTGATGTCGTGATCGACAAGGTCCGTTCGCTTCCCGACGGTGAGGGCTTCAACGCCGCCACCAACGAGTATGTCGATCTGCTTGCCGCAGGCGTGGCTGACCCGGTGAAGGTCACCCGCTCAGCACTGCAGAACGCAGCTTCCATCGCGGGACTCTTCCTCACCACCGAGGCGGTCGTCGCGAACAAGCCGGAACCGCCGGCAGCGGCAGCTCCTGCAGCCCCTGACATGGGTTACTGATAGTCGGTAGCTCTCCGTTCAGAGGTCTTGGGTACGGTACCCGTATCACACCCCTATGAAACACAGTGCGGCACACCCCAGGTGTGCCGCACTGTTGTATGTCAGCTGTATATCAGCGCCACTCCTGCCGACTCCCTTCCCATATGCCCCGTGCCTGGGCCGGGATGTGGATTCCGGCATGAATATCGCTGTGAGAATAGAGCGTCACTGCGAGAACAGCATGGTCGCCTGGGTCTCCGCCTCCGTATAGATCGAGGAGGCTTGCGAGAGGGCCTGCTGGATGCTCTCCAGGGATTGCTCCATCTGCTGCTGCGCCACGCGCCAGCGCTCGGCCACCTGTGTGAACTGCGTTGCGGCGGCTCCGGTCCATAATCCTTCAAGTCCCTGCAAACTGGCGTACATGCCGTTGACGGCTTCGCGTATGGCAGCGATTGAATGGTTCACGGCTGCACTGGAACTCAGGATTCTTTCGGAATCAACTTGATAGCTTGACATCATGCTTCCTTTCCTCGCAAGGGGATGCCCCGAACTGCGCACGGCGGGCAACTGCGGTGGAACAACCGCTATGGTGGAGGGTATGATACGTCGGAACTCATCACACGCCCCATCGGCTGATGTGCACGAATATGCTGACGGGATGGATCTTGGAGGAGCAAGGTTGGGAACTGTTAATTCGACAGCATCACGGAGCGGGCAATCGAATGCCCTGAGGCCTGTCCGAGGTGCCAGGCATCTGCTGCTGATGGTGCTGGCCGCACTGCTGCTCATATGGCCGATGCTCGGGCCGCTGCAGGCGAGCGCCGATGAAAGCCCGTCGTCTTCGGCTTCGTCCTCGTCGTCCGCATCCCCATCGTCCTCGTCGTCCGCGAGTTCGAGTGCCGACACGGGCATCACGACCACTGACTCGATAACCGATACCCAAAACCTCTTGGGGTCCCAGGTCAGTTCGGTCAGTGATGCGATCGCGCAGACGAAAAGCGAAAGCGGTGTGACCGTACGCTTGCTGTATCTCTCGACCTTCTCGGCGGGTAACAGCCCGGAGAAGTGGACCAGCCAGGTGCTGGAATCAACCGATCCTCCGGCGAATACGGTGCTGCTGGCGGTGGCGTCCCAGGATGGCAATCTGGTGGTCGCGGTCTCCGCGAATTCCGAGGCCTGGCTTCAACAGCAATCAACCGTCGACGAGCTGTCGGCGGCCGCGCTCAAGCCCATAACCGAGGGGGACACCCCTGATTGGGCGGCTTCCGCGAAGGATATGATGTCCACCATCGTGCAGCTGCAGCAGACATCAACGACCAGCACGACCCAGCGTGTGGGAACGGTGGTCTTCGTCGTGGTGCTCATCGTGCTGCTGATCGCCGCCGCCGTGCTCTTCGTGATGCATCGACGTCGGAACAGGCGTAAGGCGGATGCCCGGAGGAAGGGCGAGAACCCGGATGCGCAGGAGGGTGCCCACAGCAGACGGGCCAGGCGTCGCGAACATCGGCGCCGAGGAACGCCGTCGCCGGATGACGGGGGAGAAGGCACCGGTCAATCCTCTGATGATGCCGCCTCGGATGATGACCATAAGCTCCCTGTCGCAGGCGACGGCGAGGAGAATGGCAGTGGAAGCGGTGCTGCAGATGACGGCGACGCTGGATCGGGTGATGAGACCAGCACCATAGGAGCCGACGCCATTCAGGACGCTCCGGTACGCAGAAGGGACCGCAACGCCCGCGGCAAACAGGCCTCCCGACGGGGGAAAAGAAGCTGGCATCTTCCCGGCAGAACGGGGGGAGAGGGAAATTCCAACAACAATTCAGATGATATTCAGGAAACCTCCAGTGATTCGGGTCAAGCTTAAATCATGAACAAGCCTATAGAAGCATCGATCGTTGTCGTAGATGATGAACCATCAATCAGGGAACTCCTGGTCGCGTCTTTGCATTTCGCCGGTTTCGAGGTGAATGCCGCCGCATCGGGGTCGCAGGCCATAGAGGTCATCGAAAAAGTGCAGCCGGATCTGATTGTGCTCGATGTCATGCTCCCTGATATCGATGGTTTCACGGTGACGCGACGCATCCGTCAGGAGGGCATCGATGCTCCGGTCCTGTTCCTCACCGCAAGGGACGATACGCAGGACAAGGTGATGGGACTCACCGTGGGCGGTGACGATTACGTGACCAAGCCATTCAGCCTTGAGGAGGTTGTGGCCAGAATCCGCGCCATTCTGCGCCGTACGCGCGAGCAGGTGGAGGATGATCCGATCATTCGCGTCGGGGACCTGGAGATCAACGAGGATTCCCATGATGTCTCCCGCGCAGGTCAGGCAATCGATCTGAGCCCGACCGAATACAAACTGCTGCGCTATCTGATGGACAACGAGGGACGTGTCCTCAGCAAGGCGCAGATACTCGACCATGTGTGGCAGTACGACTGGGGCGGGGATGCCGCGATTGTGGAATCATACATCTCCTATCTGCGCAAGAAGGTCGATGGCATCGAGACGCGTGACGACAACGGAGAAACACGAAAAGTCATTCCTCTGATCCAGACCAAGCGTGGCATAGGGTACATGATCCGGGAACCGAAGTCCGCATCGAGCGCATCGTGAACACTGCTCGGCGTGATTCCTCGGCGCAGTCCAGCCCTCAGGCGGAAACGCAACACCAGGACAGGAATCCGCATTGGTGGAAGCGCGTCAAGGCCCCTCTGATGAGGCAGCTCGATTCGGTCCCGTTGAGCACCAAACTGGTCGCGTCGATGCTGGTCGTGCTGGTGATGGGAACGGTGGGGATCACCTTCGCCATACGGTATCTGGTCGGCGGTTACCTGCTGGATAAAACCGATACGCAGTTGATGAGACAGGCGTCCCTGATCTTCAACAACATCCGCCAGCTCAGCCAGGAGGACAACGGCAAGGGAGGGGTCGGGCCGACCGATTACTTCCTGCAGATCCGTGATTCCAAATACCAGGTGATGACCACGGCTCTGACGCCCACCTTGTCGTCGGGTGTCACATCCTCTCCGGTCCTGCCTGCCTCCGGTTCGATGGGTTCGGTGCAGATCGGCCATCCCTTCACCACGACGGCCACGGTGAGCGTCACCCCGGGCCAGGCCCCGGCGGATAGCGCGACCTTGAAAATGGCGGAGTCGCCATGGCGGGTTGTGGCCCTGGAATGGGAGATACAGGGTCAGGCGGATGGACAGGAATCAAGCCACGGGGTGCTGTTCATCGGTCTGTCGCTCAGTGACCAGCTTGATACGACCGAAACCCTGACCAAATACAGCATCATCGTGGGCATAGGCATCGTGCTTATGGGGGCCGTACTGGCCATGCTCATCATCCAACGAACCTTGCGGCCCTTGAAACGAATCGAGAAAACAGCCGCGCAGATCGCCGCGGGGGATCTCTCGCAACGTATTCCCCCGGTACCTGATACCACCGAGGTGGGTTCCCTCTCCTCGTCCCTGAACGCGATGCTTGCGCGAATAGAGCAGAGCTTCGACGAGCAGACGGAAACCACCGAGAAGATGAAGCGTTTCGTTTCCGATGCCAGCCATGAGTTGCGGACACCCTTGGCCGCCATCCATGGGTATGCGGAGCTGTACAAGATGCAGCGCGACTATCCGGGCGCTCTGGAGCGGGCGGATGAGTCGATCCAGCATATCGAGTCTTCAAGCACACGTATGGCCGTGCTGGTGGAGGATCTGCTGTCGCTCGCACGCCTTGACGAAGGCAGGGGCATCGATGTGCATCAGGAGGTGAAGCTGAGTTCGGTCGTGAATGATGCCGTCGACGATCTGCATGCGCTTGACCCCGTCAGGAACATCGCATTCGGTACCTTGGCGGTTCGTGGGATACCGGCACAGGACAGCGTGACGGGATTGGCTGCGCTCAACCGGCAGGACAGCACCAAGGGTGTGCATCACACTCCCGCCATCGGGCAGTCCAAAACCGCACCGAGCTTCGCCTTCATAGCCGGTATGGTTCCGGAGGTCACGATTCCCGGTGATCCTTCCCGCCTGCGACAGGTGGTGACGAATATCGTCGGCAACATCCACCGCTACACCCCGACGGATTCACCCGTGCAGGTCGGCCTTGGGGTCATGCCCGCCTCGATCAGCACCGCGGCGCTCTCACGTCTGCCATCGAAGACCTCGTCCTTGGCCCGTTTCATCGAAGCTGCCGAAGTCGCCCAGGGCAATAGCACAGGCACCCGCTACGCCGTTGTCCAGTTCTCCGATCACGGGCCGGGGGTTTCCGAGGAATCCCTGTCCCAACTCTTCGAACGGTTCTATACCGCGGATCCTTCACGTGCCCGCGAAAAGGGCGGCACCGGCCTGGGGCTGGCCATCGCCCAGTCCGTGGTCAAAGCTCATCACGGCATGATCTGCGCGACCCAAACAGCGGGTGGCGGCCTCACCTTCACCGTGATCCTTCCTCTGGGCGCTCAGCACCCGGGTGGGGCACAGGCGGATGCCCAGCAGGCGGATGCGCAACACGCTGATTCCAAGCACGCTGATTCCATCCATACAGGGGACAAACAGAAGGGCGTCAGATCGAAGGACGCGAACAAGTCCCCGAAGTCCACCTCCGTAAAGTCAAGCGCTGTAAAGTCAACCGCAGCAAAGAGCACCGGTGTAGCAACTCCGGACGTCAGGACTGCGGGTGCTGCAAGCGCGGGTACAACGAGCACTGGTGCAACGAGTACCGGTGCAGCAACCGCAGACACCCAGGACCTCAGCCGAGAGAAGAGTCCGGAGCCTGCGTCCTCGGCCTCGGAGCCCTCTGATGATGCTGCGGCATCCAACACGCCGGACGTAGCGGATGCAGCGGATACATCGCCTGCTGTGACGGCAGCGGAGGGTGCTACAGCTGCCGAGAAGCAGCAGACGCATCCGGATGATGCTTCGAACCGGGGCGATGATACGCCGCAGTCCGAGGGATCGCCTGCCGATCACGCCGGCTCTTCGCAGCAGGAGGCCCCCCGGAATGGGGCACGGACGAAACAGCGTTTTCCG
Organism: Bifidobacterium psychraerophilum; assembly: GCF_000741705.1. GTDB lineage: Bacteria > Actinomycetota > Actinomycetes > Actinomycetales > Bifidobacteriaceae > Bombiscardovia > Bombiscardovia psychraerophila. The sequence continues at coordinate 668,202 of NZ_JGZI01000009.1, forward strand.
TGGTTCACCCCCAAGGATGGACGCATGCCGAGATGAGCGTCGGCTAGCGCTCGCTTTGCTCTCTGCGGCGGTGCATCTGCAAGGCCCGGCGATGATTGACCGAAAGCGCAATACATAGCGCTGCCTATTGCGCTAGACTTGGTATTTGGTTTATTGGACGCATGCACGTGAGGAACGTGTCTATTCGGATTGCAGAGAGGTGCAGATATGCCCAGCGGGAAAGTACGTTGGTTCGATGCCGCGAAAGGTTTCGGATTCATAACCGGTGATGACGGTGAGGATGTGTTCCTTCCCTCAAGCGCATTGCCTGCGGGCGTATCTACCTTGCGTAAGGGTGCCAAGGTGGAGTTCTCGGTGGCCGAGGGGCGCAAGGGCCCACAGGCGCTTGACCTGTCCCTGGTCGGGCCTCAACCCTCCGTTGTCAAGGCCACCAGGCCGAAAGCCGACGATATGGTGGCGATCGTCGAGGATCTGATCAAGCTGCTCGATTCCGCCGGCAACGGTTTGCGCAGACATCGGTATCCATCACCTGCGGATTCTCGCAAACTGGCCACGGTGCTGCGTGCAGTCGCCGATAATTTCGACGTTCAGGATTGATCATCCCTGCAAACGCAGGATGACCATTGCCATTGAAGGTGTGTGAGATGTCTCAGAAACAACACGATCCGCAGGAACTTGCCCGAGCTGTGGCGGTTCAGGTCGCGTCCGAAGCGGCAGAGGTCGGTGATTTCGTCACCGCCGTGGATGAGGGTGACCATGTCACCGATTTCCGCTTTGCCTCGCATGTGCCGGGATATGAGAACTGGCAGTGGTCGGTAACCTTGTATCACGATAGCGAGCTCGATTCATGGACGGTCGACGAATCCTCGCTGGTCCCCGCAGAGGGGGCTCTGCTGCCTCCTCAATGGGTGCCGTGGAAGGATCGGCTGCTTCCCGAGGACCTGTCCGTGACGGATGTGTTGGGAACGGATGCCGACGATCCGAGGATGGAGCCGGGACTCGCATCGCGGACGCTGGACAGGGCCGAGCATATCGTTTCGCATGATGAGGCAGGCGATGGTGCCGGGAGCGCCTCGGGTGACGGGGACGCATCACCAGCGGCATCCACAAGCGAAGATGTGGCTGAGGACGCAGGTGAGGACCCGGCTGAATTGGCTCAGAACGCGGATGACCTCGTTGACGCCGCCGTCGCCTTCCACCTGACCAGAGAGCATGTGATGTCCGTGCAGGGGAGGGCCGAGACGGCCAAGCGCTGGTATGAAGGGCAGCACGGTCCTAAATCGCTGTCCACCAAAACGGCGGACGGTCTCACCTGCGAGGAATGCGGTTTCATGATTCCCCTGCAAGGCGAGTTGGGGCGTTTCTTCGGTGTGTGCGCGAACAAGTGGAGTGCCGATGATGGCAAGGTCGTCGCCTTGGATCACGGATGCGGTGAGCATTCCGAGATCGAAGCGGCACCGGGCAGCAGTCTGTGGGTGCAGTCTGAACCGGCATACGATGATCTGCATATCGATGTGGTGCGTCATGCACGGAACGTGAAGTCCGAGGAGATCGCGACAGCCTCGAAGCCCTCGGATGCGGGCTCGGATGCCGAACTCCCCGAGGTCGAGATCCTTGAGAGCCTGGCAAACGACAAGAGCGCCGATGCCACTGTGGACACGGCCGGCAACACCGTTCAGGACATTGTTGTTGAGGACATTGTTGAGAACACTGTTGAGAACACTGTTGAGCACACGACTGAGAACACAGCTAAGAACAAGGCCAAGAAAGCGGCCAAGAACACAGCCAAGAACACGCCGGATAAGGCTGATGAATCCCCGGTCTCCACTGCTACGGTCGCCACTACCCATGCCGACCATGCCGACACTCATGCCGACGCCGAGCAGGAAGGCGCCACCCCTGGTGTGGGCGAGTCCTCGGCGCAGGCCGGAGCCGAGAACGTTGCGTTGCAGGGCGAGATCGAGCTCGGGGACGGCGAAGCGACAAAGCCCGTCAAGAAAAAGGCCAAGACCACGACCAGACGTCGACGCGTCAGCGCGGCGGAGGGGGATGCCAAGGAAACATCCTCACCGCGACGCAGGAAAAGCACGGCCAAACGTCAGACCGCCAAGAGCAGGACCGCCGCCGATCATGCGGTAGATCAGCATACGGCGGAACAGCATACGGCCGATAAGGATGCCCAAGCCGCCGAATAGTCGCCGCCACAATGTTCAACAAGGGCGTTGTTCAGCGGGCATCGTTCAGAAGGCACTGTTCGAAAAGGCACCGCTGAGACGGCAAGGTCCAGCAGGCAACACGTGGTGCACGATATGTGGTGCATAATGCCTGCTGCACAATGTTTTGCGGCCAATGTTCAATGGACGGTGTTCAGTAGACGGTGTTCAGTAGACATTGCTCAGTGGGCAGGGTTCAGCGGGCAATGTGTGAAGGATAACGCGTGATGGAAATGTGTGACACACCATGCGTGACGGATATCGCGTCGCGCATGGTGTGTCACAGGAGTGAAGGCTGAGTCCGCCGCAGGGCCTAGCGCACGATGCTCACGGTGCTGTCCGCGAGATTGATCAGCTGCTTGCTGACGGAGCCGAGGAAATGCGCGTCAAGCCCCGACAGACCACGTGAACCGACGATGACCCAACTGGCGTACTGGGACGCGTTGATGAGTCCTTTGGCAGGGGATGTGTGGAATGCGTGAGCGTGAAGCTCCACCGTCTCGGGAATGTCCGAACGTTCCAGAATCGAGTCGAGTGCGGCATCCGCGCTGTGCTGGCCCACGGCCAGAGGTGGTACGGCGTTCTCATAGCCGGGGATGGGACCAAGATCCTTGATCTGCCAGCAGTACAGGACATGCAGATCGGCATTGTGGATCGCGGCCTCGCGGGCGGCGAAGTCAAGCGCCTTCATCGAGAGTTCCGAACCGTCGACACCGACGACGATCGATTCGTTGCGCTTCCTCTGTGATGCATTCCTGTCCGGAATCCGGTGCTCAGGGGCGGTGGCCCCTTTGACGTTGAAGGCGGCTTCGATCTCATATTCGACCTGTTCCGCGTCATCCTCGGGGATTCTGACAACCGTGACCGGCACATCCGCATCCTCGGCAAGGGAGGACGAGGTGGATCCAAGGAACCACCGTGCGACCCGTCCCAGGGAACGGCGGCCGACGACGATCTGTTGCGCCGATTCACCGATCTGCAGCAGGGCGGACGGTCCTGAAGCCCTGACCGGGGTGAGTGTCAGCTTCTCACGGTCGAAGGGGATGTCCGCACAGGTCTTGTTCACCCAGCTGTCCAACACCTTGGTGATACCCGCCCGGACCCTGCGCCAATCGCCCTCGTCATGGGGTTCGGCACCCAGATCCCACGATTTGGTCCAGCCGAATACGGCGTTGACGCCCTGCCCTGTCAGCACCGATTCCTCCAAGGCCCAACGCAATGCGGCGAATGACTCCTCCGAGCCGTCGACACCGACCACAATGTCGGCATCGGAGGCGATGCCTGCGGTGTTGCGTCCCATATCGGCTTCCTGCTGCTGCGTCATCGCCATCACCCTCCTAAAATCATCATTACAGAACAGCATAACCTTGAATTTGCGTTCATAGCGCAATAGAAAGTGGGCTGTGAATAAACGTCACTGCAAATCTGTAGAGTGAGTGACAGTTTCAAAGGGAAGGACAAGCATGTTCGAACGGTTTACCGACCGTGCGCGGCGCGTCATCGTGCTCGCGCAGGAGGAGGCTCGCGCCCTTCAACACAATTACATCGGTACCGAGCACCTGTTGCTCGGTCTGATTCGTGAGGGTGAAGGGGTCGCCGCCAAGGCGCTTGCAGCCAAAGGCGTTGAGCTCGATGCCACACGCAAACAAGTCGAGGAAATGATCGGCAAAGGGAATGCCGCACCCAACGGGCATATTCCCTTCACCCCACATGCCAAGCAGGTGCTTGAGCTGAGCTTGCGCGAGGCGCTCCAGCTCGGACACAGCTACATCGGCACCGAGCACATCCTGCTCGGTCTGATCCGTGAAGGCGAGGGTGTCGGCACCCAGGTGCTGATCAAGATGGGTGTTGATCTGGGTGAGCTTCGCACATCCACCATCGACATGATTCGCGGCAGCCATGAAAGCACCGATGCCACCAAGGCCGATCTGGCCAACGCGGGCAGCGTGCAGAGCAAGCAGGGACAGACCGGTTCCGCGATTCTCGACCAGTTCGGACGCAACCTCACCCAGGAGGCGGCCGAAGGCAAACTCGATCCTGTGATCGGGCGAAGCAGCGAGATCGAGCGTGTGATGGTGGTGCTGTCACGACGCACGAAGAACAACCCGGTGCTGATCGGCGAACCGGGTGTGGGCAAGACCGCGGTGGTCGAAGGACTGGCGCAGAAGATCCATACCGGTGACGTTCCCGAGACGCTGAAGGGCAAGCAGGTCTATTCGCTTGATCTTGGCTCGATGGTTGCGGGTTCCCGCTACCGTGGCGATTTCGAGGAGCGCTTGAAGAAGGTCCTCAAAGAGATCAAAACGCGTGGGGACATCGTGCTCTTCATCGATGAGATCCACACCATCGTGGGTGCCGGTTCAGCGGACGGGGCACTCGGTGCATCCGATATGCTCAAGCCCATGCTGGCGCGAGGCGAGCTGCAGACCATCGGCGCGACCACGACCGAAGAGTACCGCAAGTACATCGAGAAGGATGCGGCGCTTGAGCGTCGTTTCCAGCCGATTCAGGTTCCCGAGCCGACCGTTGCCGAAACCATCGAGATACTCAAAGGCCTGCGTGACCGTTACGAGAACCACCATCATGTGACGATCACCGATGGCGCCCTGCAGTCCGCTGCGGAGCTCTCTTCGCGATACATCCAGGATCGCAACCTTCCCGACAAGGCCATCGACCTGATCGACGAGGCCGGCGCGCGTCTGCGCATCAAGCGGCTCACGGCACCCCCTGAGCTCAGGGAGCTGGACGGCAAGATCGCCAAGCTCAGTGAGCAGAAGGATGAGGCGATCAAGGACCAGGACTTCGAAAAGGCCGCCGAACTTCGCGACGACCAGGAGAAGCTGGAGGATGAGCGCAAGCAGAAGGAGCAGTCCTGGCGCGAAGGCGAGTCCGATGTACGCATGGTCGTGGATGAGGATGTCATCGCCGAGGTCATCTCGTCGAGCACCGGCATCCCGGTCTTCAAGCTGACCCAGGCTGAGTCCAAGAAGCTGCTGAACATGGAGAGCGAGCTGCACAAGCGCCTCATCGGACAGGACGAGGCGGTGTCCGCATTGTCCCGCTCGATCCGTCGTACGCGTGTCGGTCTCAAGGACCCGAAGCGTCCCGCAGGCTCCTTCATCTTCGCCGGACCCACCGGCGTGGGCAAGACCGAGCTCGCGAAGACCCTGGCGGCCTTCCTCTTCGATGACGAGGACGCCATGATTCGCGTCGACATGTCCGAATTCGCGGAGAAGTACGCGGCTTCGCGTCTCTTCGGTGCGCCTCCGGGGTACGTCGGCTACGAAGAGGGTGGCGAACTGACCGAGAAGGTCCGTCGCAAGCCATTCTCCGTCGTGCTGTTCGATGAGATCGAGAAGGCTCACCCCGATATCTTCAACACGCTGCTGCAGGTTTTGGATGAGGGTCACCTCACCGATGGGCAGGGACGCAAGGTGGACTTCAAGAACACCATCATCATCCTGACGACGAATCTTGGTACCAGGGATATCGCAAGGGCCGCCAACACCGGCTTCAACCTGGGGAACAACACCGAGACCAGCTATCAGAGGATGAAGGATCAGGTCACCAGCGAACTCAAGCAGCAGTTCCGTCCCGAGTTCCTGAACCGTCTTGACGACATCATCGTGTTCCAGCAGCTCAATGAGCAGCAGGTTCGCCAGATCGTCGATCTTGATGTCCAGCAGCTCAACGAGCGTCTCTTCGAACGGCATATGTCGCTTGAGCTCACCGAGAGCGCGAAGGATCTCCTCGCCCAGAAGGGCTTCGACCCGCTGCTGGGAGCACGTCCGCTGCGTCGTGTGATCCAACGCGACATCGAGGATGCGATCTCCGAGAAGATCCTGATGGGGGAGCTTGGCGATAACGAGCACGTTCAGGTCGATGCCGAAGGCGAAGGCATACTGGGCGAGTTCACCTTCGTCGGCAAGCCTTTCGAGCAGGATGCGGATGGCAACAAGCCCGAGCTGATCGGGGCCGCCGCAGGAACGTCCGCAGCTGTGGACTCCACCGCTGAAGGCACCACCGATGCCGGTACCGAAGCGGGAGAAGGCGCCGAGTAAGCCCGGAGCGTTACGAATACCCGAAACGGGCCACGGAATCATATTCCGTGGCCCGTTTTCCTTTGGACCCGCCCTACTTCATCGCAGCGGTGTCCTGGGGAAGAGCGTCCAGCCGCTGCCTCAGACGTCTGTCATACAGGCGGGTGGAGGGCACTGCGAACATCAGCAGAGCACAGCATATCGATCCGATGCCGGATATGACGAACATCCATTCCACGCCGATGGCATCGGCGATCGGGCCGACGAAGAGGAGACCCACCGGCCCGGCCAGGCCAGACAGTGACATGCATACGCCGAATACCCGCCCCAGTTCATCGGGTGGGAAGGATTGCTGGATCATGGCCATAGGCAGTGTGCTGGGGAAGGCGGTCGCCATGCCTGCGAATGAGTTGAGCACGATGAACAGGACGAAGCCCGTCATCGACGGGGGAAGCAGACCGCATATCGCGAAGGCGATGCCGAGAATGGCGATCGCCAGTATCGTCGGTCTCATGCGGTCCTTCCACGTCCCGAAAATACCGATGACGGCCCCGCCCGCAAGCGATCCGATCGACCACACCATCTCCACGATGCCCGCCTGGAACACCGTGCCTTTGAAGTACTGGAAGGTCATCAGAGGGTAGAGGCTCGCTGCGGGCATGAACATCAGGGTGAACAGGGAACTGATGATGAGCATCGACCACAGTCCGCGGGCGCTGGCGATGCGTTTGAATCCGAAGACGGCATCGGCGAAGACCTTGGGTTTTTCCGTTCTCCCACCCACATTCGAGGGAATGCTGATGAAGGCCAGTATGCCGACGCCGAGTGCGGCACCGATCACATCCACGAGAATCAGATAATTGATCGGGATGAAGGCATACAGCATCGCGCCGAGGGCGGGGGAGATGATCATCGTCGCCGACTGCACCATGCCGAGCTGTCCATTGATCTTCGTGATTTCGGTGCTGGGCACGATGGTCGGCAGAATCGATTGGATGGTCGGCATCTGGAAGGCCTGCGCCATCGAGCGTACAAGCAGGGAGACGAAGACCAGCCAGAGGGGGAATGTGGAATTCAGCGTCCCCACCACCGAGAGGATGATCGCGAATGCGGCCGCGATCAGATCAGGCACGATCAGCAGCGCTTTTTTGTTCCAACGGTCGACGAAGGTGCCGACGAAGGGGCTGAGCAGCACCATCGGCAGCATGGCGAGGAGTGTCGCATAACTGAGGATCGTCGCCGATCCGGATTCCTGGGTGAGATACCAGATGATCGCATATTGCACGATCATCGAGGTGATGCCGGTCATGAACTGGCTGAATAGAAAGAGGTAGCTGTTGCGTCGCCAATTGGACATCTGTTGAGGTGATGCCTGAGCCATAGGAAGCCTTTGTGATAGTTCGGTCTGGATCGGTGAGGAACACGGATCTCCGTAACTACTATCGCACAGCAATCATGCAGCGTCCGCATCAGCTTCCGGTGGAACGTCGTCGCCTGCTGCAGGCCGCTTCTCCCTGCCCCGAAAGGATTGACGAGGGGGTTCCGGAGGCCTTCTGCGAAGGGATGATACAATCGGGGTGCCTTGTATGTATGAAGATGTGAGCACCCATGACGTCCTTTCGGGCGTGGGCACCGCGGTCGAATCCCGTGATTCGAACGGTGTGGCATGCGCAGTGCAGCAGTGAGCGTTGACGCTCCCCGGTATTCTTCGACCCCCCCATTCATGTCGAGTGACGTTTTTCATACAAGGACAGACCATGAACGATTCAACCCAGCAAGCCGCGAATCATGCGCAGGACATCAACGACAACCGTGACAATTGGAACGACCGTGCAGCAGTGCATGCGCAAGGCGGATACGGCGATATCGATGGATTCATCGCGGATCCCGATGCCATCACCGACGTCACGCGTCGGGATATGGCGGTGCTGGCACCCCATCTGCCGAATCACAGCCTGCAGGGGCGGAAGCTGCTGCACCTGCAATGCCATATCGGTACGGACACACTCAGCTGGGCGAGGCTGGGGGCCCAGGAGGTGTGGGGCCTTGATTTCTCGCCCGCATCGCTGTCCTATGCCAGGGATATCGCCCGACGTGCGGGGAAGGACATCCACTTCGTCGAAAGCGATGCGCGCTATGCCGCAAGGGCCATGCCCTGGCAGCGCGGCGGCTTCGATGTGGTGGTGACCAGCGTGGGCACCATTACATGGCTGCCCGACCTCAAGGATTGGGCGCAATCCATCGCCGATCTGCTGGCGCCAGGTGGGGTCTTCATGATCAGGGACACCCATCCGCTGCTGTTCGCGCTCGATAATGCGGGCCTCAACATCATCCAGGATTATTTCAGCGGCACCGAGGTGTCCTATGAATCGGATTCCTCCTACACCGAAGGCTCGGAGGGCACGATCGCCCACAGTCACAACCACAACTGGGCTCACGATTTTGAGGACGTGACCGGGAATCTGCTGAATGCGGGGCTGGAAATAGCGGCGATAGGGGAACACGACGTCACGGATTGGCGTGCGCTGCCGATGCTTGAGTTCTCAGAGGATGATGAAGGCTGGCATATGCCCAAGGGGATGCCGAACATACCGCTGAACTTCTCGATTGTGGCAAGGAAGCGCTGACCCCGGGGCCTATCGATCGGATGCCAGGGGAGTTGCCGGGGATACACCGACCCCGGCAACTCAGGCGTGCTGTGAAGCCCTTTCGGCTGTGCTCTCCTCAAGATGCCCGTCCTGGATGGTGAGCACACGGTCGCATTCCTCCAGCAGGCGTTCGTCGTGGGTCACCATAACGACCGCGGTGCCTTCCCGCCGAGAGGCGCGCGAGAAGATATCCGCGACCCCCATGGCCCGTGAGGTGTCAAGGCTCGCCGTGGGCTCATCCGCAAGAATGACGGCGGGACGGCCGAACAGTGCGACGCATATCGCGGCACGCTGCTTCTCGCCACCCGACAGCTCATCCGGATATTTGCGTCTGAGCTTCTCGATATCCAGATCCTGCATCAGGCTTGTGGCGCGTCGCGCATCGAAACTCTGATGCGCATAGGAGGACCGGAGCCTGAGTTGCTCCTCAAGCGTCAGGAAGGGGACCAGATTCGATGATTGCAACACGAATCCTACGGTGTCGAAACGAAGCCGTGCGAGCTCCTTTCCGGACATATGAGAGTATTCCCTGCCGTCCAGGCTCACGGAGCCACCGCTCGGTTTCTGCAAACCGCCCATGATGGTCAGCAGGGTGGATTTACCGGAGCCGCTCGGGCCCACGACCGCGACGAACTCCCCGGAGTGGATGGTGCAGGTGGTGGGTGCCAGGGCATGCACCGTGGTGTCCCCGTCCGGGTAATCCTTGTACACTTCGTTGAACTCGAGCACTGCCTTTGGGGTCTGCGTGTTGTTGGTATTCGCTGATGTCATGACAAAGCCTCGATAGCGTCTATGGATGAAACCGCGCGTGCGGAGAAGGCTGCGCCGATCAGGCTGAACAGCACCAGCACGCCGGAAATGATCGCGAACCAGTACGGACTCACGGTTATCGGAACGGTCACCGGCATCACGGCGATGGTCAGCAGCGCCAGCAGCAGTCCTATCAGTGTTCCCAGAACCGAAAGGATCAGGGTCTGGGCGAGGATCGAACGGGATATGAACGCGTTCGAATACCCCTGCGCCTTGAGCACCCCGAAGAGATGCCGCTTGTGCATGGTCAGGATATAGATGAATATGCCCACGACCAGAGCGGATACGCCCACTAGGAAGCCGATCATCAGGGAGAAGGTGAGGACCTGGGCCTGATAGCCGGGAATGTTGTTGATGAAGGCGTCTATGTCGAGCGAGACCATGCCATCGGGAAGGGATATCTTCTTGGAGGCGTCCCTGACGACCAATCCGCTGGCCACAACGGTCTGATCCGAATCCGCCGCGCTCGCGGACTGGCCGGATTGCTGCTGCCCGTTGGACGAAGCCTCGGAAGCCGACGTCATCGACGCATACGCGGAGGGCAGTGTGAAGGTGCCGTTGCGTACATAGATCACGGGTTCGGTGTTGTATTCCGCGGTTCTGGTGAAACCGACGATGGTGTAGGTGTATCCGGCTCTGCCGACGCTGACGTGCTGTCCGAGTTGCACGCCGTCCTTCGTCGAGAGGCTTTCACTGGCGACAGCCTCCTTGTCATTATCGGCGGCCCGCCCACTGACCAGTTCCGGGACCAGGGTTGATGATGATCTCACGCCGAGCAGGACGGTGTTGAAACCTTCGCCGCTGGCCTTCCCCGCCTTCTTGATTTTCGTCACGGCCTGCAGCACGCTGACTGGCTCGATGGCCTTGTCGCCCGAGGCCGCGCTGTCTTCGCTGTCGGCGCTGCTGCCGAGTATCGCAGACTCTTCGCCTTTGGTGACCGATGACGAGACGAGATTGCCGTTGGCATCATCGGAAAGCAGTATCCGTGAGGCGTCCCAGGCATCGACCGAGGTTCTGTTAGCCTGGGCCAGGCCATAGGACAGAGCGGTCAAAAAGAACGACAGATAACCGACGAGTATGATAACCGCCATGATCAGGGCGTAACGCCCCTTGGAATGACGTATTTCCTTCCATGCGAGCTGCATGCATCCCCTTCTTCCCCGACTACCGACGTACCCGAGGGTGGACGCCCCTGTGGGGAGCGCTCATGCACCTCCGGATTTCAGGGCCGACGACGGTCTTTCGGGCCGACGGACCAGCGTCCATGTCTGGAACAACAATACGCAGCGTCAGACATGCGCCTGCGCATCATCGCCCTCAGAGTAGGAAATGCGATAAACAGCACAGTATGCGGCGATTAGATCAGCAGCAGTGCGAACAGGTAGCAGAGGACCGGTATGGCAAAGTACGCATCCCATCTGCTCATGCGGAGCAGCCGGAAATGCGTGCGATGCGCACCGCCTTCATAACAGCGGGCATCCAAGGCCAGACCCAGATTGTCGGCGTGACGCAGCGTGCCCGCGAACACCGGGACGATGATCGCCGTGGCGGCGCGCATGCGTTGCATGGGGCTGCCGCTTTCGATGCTGCCCCCTCGTGCCGCCTGGGCATCCATCACCGAGGATGCCTCCTTGGTCAGTATCGGTATGAAGCGCAAGGCCAGCGACATCACCAGGGATATCTCATGGGTGTGCATGCCCAGCGAACGCAAGGGTCGAAGCAATGATTCGAAGGCATCGGTCATCTGCGTCGGGGTGGTGGTCTGGAGCACGACCGCGCCCAGGATGATCACGAAGGCGAATCGGCAGCTATAGAGCACGGCGCTCCACAAGCCACCGCTGCTCAGGGTGAACGGTCCCCACGAGAACAGCACGGTGCCGCTATGGACCACGAAGAGATTCAGAATTCCCATGATCACGAACATCATCAGGAATACGCGTACCGAGCGGAGGATGCGCAGCGGGGGGATTCTCGAAGCGAGGGTCACGGCGAGGGTCATCACCGCGCCAAGTGCGAGCTGCGCCGGAGAGGTGATGAAGAAGGCGGTCAGCATCATGGCGAGTGTGCCGAGCATTTTGGCGCGCGGGTCCAAACGCGTCATCAGGGATTGCCTGATCACGTTCCGCTGCTGTTCCGGCCGGGCTTCCGCCAGGACCGGGGCCTGTCCCTCGGGCTCCTTCGGGGTCTGGTCGCCAGGCGCCGATCCCTGCCGCACCTCCATGCGGTCCTGGTATTGCCGCAGCACGGATGCGGATTCACCGAAAGCGATCACCCTGCCTTCCTCAAGCATCAGCGTCCGTTTCGCCAGGGAACGGGCATCCTGCATGGAGTGGGTGGTCATGATCACCGTCACCCCCTGCCTGCTGAGCGTCGAGATGAGGGTGGTCATGCGTGACCGGGCGCCGCTGTCCAGGCTGGCGGTGGGTTCATCCATCACCAGCACGTCGGGGGTGCAGGCGATCACCCCGGCGATGGCGGCCAGACGCTGTTGCCCGCCGGAGAGATCGAAGGGTGAGCGTTCGGCCAGAGCCTCGATACCGAGTACATGGAGGGCCTGATCGACCCTCCTGCGCACGTCGGCGGGGGAGTAGCCGAGGTTCTTCGGGCCATAGGACACATCCTCACGCACGGTTTCCGCGAAGAGCTGCCGTTCCGGATGCTGCATCACATAGCCCACCCTGCGCCGCAGGGAGGAGAGGGTCTTGCGTTTCGCCATCCTCCCATCGTCGGCCACGCGGATACCGCAGATGTCGATATATCCCTGACTGGTGCCGGCAAGGGCGCAGAGCATTCTCGACAAGGTGGATTTGCCGGAACCGTTATGCCCGACGATGGCGATCACCTCGCCACGGTGGGCGTCAAAGGAGACCTGGTGCAAGGCGTCGTGGTCTCCATCCGCGAAACGGTAGGAGACGTCACGGACGCTGATAACGGGTTCCTCGGTGACGCCCGCGGTCCAACTCATCGATGCCGGGCCGGTCTGCTCGGACTCTGGGTCATGTGCCCCTGCGGCCGTGGGCTGTCGCGTCGAGAGCTCCTCGGGGCTGCCATCCGCGACGATACGCCCGTGTTCGAGCATGATGACGCGGGTGGCCTTGCTCAGGTCGCTCGTCGAATGGGTGATATGCACGATGGTCGTGCCACGTGCCGAGAGGGCGTCAAGCGTCTCCAACACATCCCGACGACCCTCGCTGTCCAGCATGGCTTCGGGTTCATCGAGCACCAGCATGCTCGGATGCATCGCCAGGGCTCCTGCGATCGCCACACGTTGCTGCTGTCCGCCGGACATGCGCGTGGGGTCTCGTTTGGCCGAGGACTGCATCGACACATGTTCCAAGGACTCGGTCACGCGGGTGATGATCTCCTGCCGCGGCACGGCCAGATTCTCCGGGCCGAAGGCCACATCATCCTGCGTGACCGTGGTGACGATCTGGTCATCCGGGTTTTGAAACACCATGCCGATATGGTGCCGCGCATGCCGATATGCCTCGGCGTGCACGGTCCCGTTGTCGAACACCGTGGATCCCAAGAGCACGACATGTCCTTCATCGGGGCTGACGAAGCCCGCGATGATCCGTGCCAGCGTGGATTTCCCGGAGCCGTTCGATCCGATGACGCATATGCGTTCGCCCTGATGGATATTCAGGTCGATGCCTTCCAAAGCCCACGATGAACCTCGGTCATAGCTGAAGGAGACATCATGCAGGCTCACCATGCGATCCTGCATGTGTTGCTCCACATTCATCACCGCTTGCCTCAGCGATGGACGAGCATGGAGATCGGCTTGTATATCAGGAAGGTGACGATGCCGTGGATGGCCAATTTCAGCAGGTTGAATGGCAGAAGAATCGGCAGGATCATCGTGGCGACCTGTGCGACCGACATATTCGCGTACAGAGGCGTGATGATGAGATTACCGAGCAGCGCCACGGCAAGCGCGCACACCGAACCCACGATGATGCCGAGCAAAGCCCCTTTGCGTGTGTGCACACGCTTGTAGACCAGCGAGGCGGGAACGCTGAGTGAGAGTGCGACGGCCACGGCCATCAGGGTGCCATAGGGATCGGTGAACAGGTGGGGGACCCAGGACAGCACGCTGACGATCACGGCCGCCATCGGTCCGAAGGCGAATCCCGAAATCAGCGAGACGATGCCTGAGGGGTCGTATTTCAAATAGGGTGCCGCCGGGAATACCGGTAATTCGATGAAACTGGCCACAATCGCCAGTGAGACGAATAATGCGTAAATGGCGATCCGTCTGGTCGACCAGCGTCCTTCTTCGATATCGCTGGTTGAATGTGAATCTCTGTTATGCGGTGCAGAAGACTGCGATCCGTGTGAGGGCATGCTCATGTAGAGCCTCGTTTCTTTCATCCGGACTGTAACCGTTGGCCTCGGATTCTCACCGGATCAGCCGCTTGCGCGGGTCGCGGGCTTCGACATCAACCGTTTTCTTGTCGGCTGCATCGTTACCGCCAGTAAGGAGTTGCACCTTCCCTGAAACTAACGGGACTAATTTAGCACACACTGTCCATAACAGCGCGGGTGGCGGTTATCGTCATGCTCAGGGGAGAAGGCGCGGGCACGCTTTCCTCGCAGCCACGCCGGGCGCCGGATCGTCGTGCCATCCGACGGCCGTGGGCATCGGCGGCCGATGCGTGCAACAATAGAATGCATGGATAAAGTCGCAATTGTTGTGGTTACCTATCGCAGGCAGGAACTGCTCGGCACCCTCTTCGAATCGATTCTCAAACTCACCAGGGCCCCGTGGAGAGTAGTGGTCGTTGATAACGAGCACGCTGAACGGACCGAAGGGATGGTCCGCGAATTCGAGGAGAAGGTCACCAGGCAGTGGGGCAGGACGATACCTGATCTGGGCGGTGGGGACAGCCGGGTGGTGTATGCGCCGCAGAGCGACAACCTGGGTGGTGCCGGAGGCTTCTCCGCCGGGGTCAAACGCGCATACGACCTGGGTGCGCAGTGGTTCTGGGTTATGGATGACGATGTTGCGGTGGAGCCCGAAGGTCTTGAACGTCTGGGCAAATGGACGGACGGGCACGAGGTGGTGCAAGGCGCACGTCTGGATTATGATGGCGGGCCCTTCTACTGGCAGTACCGTTTCATCACTTCCATGGGTATTCCCGATCCCATCGCACCCGCCGCCTTCGGGCAGGCCGGTTACCGTGTGATGAACACGATGTGCTTCGAGGGGGGACTGTTCTCCCGGCGCATCGTCGAGAGCATAGGTCTGCCTGACCCACGTTTCTTCATCTACTGGGATGACACGATGTACGGCTATCTCGCCAGCAAGGTGACCACGCCGATCGTGGTCCCCGATGTGGTGATGCGTCGGACCCGGGAGATCGGCAACTGGGATATAGCGGGTGTGCGTCAACTGAACTCAACATCGGATATGAACCGGTACCACATCATGCGCAACCGTGGCTATATGGCCCGCTACTTCATGCACCACGGCGATTATCGTCCCTTCCTCTTCGCTTTGGGAACGGCCGCCACATTCGCCAAGGAATTCATCAGGCTGCTCGCCGTGGACCGAGGCAGCTTCAGATCGGGGATCGGCAGACTCGTCAAAGGATGGTGGGATTCACGCCGTCTGCTTCATGACCCCGAGTGGAAGCCGATGCCTCCGCTCAAATAGCACTGTTTGGTAAGCACTGTTTGGTAGGCACTGTGTGGGGTGCACCGTCTGGGAAGCACTGTCTTGGTGCACTGAGTACGGAGCGCTCCGGGGGAGCATGGCGCTCCGCATTCTAGGCGCGTATGAACGGTGCCCCCTCGCCCCACTGCCATGTGCCGCCGCCTGCGCCGATCTGGAAATGCAGCTTCGCAATGCCGAGGTCATTGAACAGATGGTCGCCCGTCGCCTCAGGCGCGAAGCCCGCCCTGACCTCGCCGGATTGCGGATCGTATGAGAATCGAATGGGCTGGCGGTTCATGGCCGATGGGGCTTTCAACGCAGCCCGAACGCCTTTGATCAGGTAGTCCGGAGCCGAATCAAGCTCATCCGGGGTCATGCCCGGGATCGCCTCCTCGACGCTGATCGAGTCCCGGTGATCGCGTTGTGCGGCGCTGAGCGACTCGAAAGCCGAGCTCAGATGCCGCATATGCTCCTGAGGATTGCCGATGGTGATGCCAAGATACAATTCCTCGTCATCATCGATGGAGCAGTGGGCGGCAGCGGCCGTGGCATCCCAACTGCCCGCCACCCATCCGGTGCCCAATCCATACAGCGTTGCGGCGAGGACGATCCGCTCGGCATAGAAGCCGGCGCGTTCCTTGCCTTCTGATGAGTGCTTGGGCCCCACGACGGCGATGAAATTCCTCGCATTCGTGAAATGTCCCGAAGCGTTCGCCTGTGCGAATACATCCGGGCAGTCCCGGATGAGCTGCAGGTGCAGGCCGGAGAGCGTGTTGACCGCTTCGATCGTGGTCGAGAGCTGCCTGGCCTGATCCTCCGCTATGGCTTCGGGGTCATATGCCCGTGTGGTGGTCCGTATGTCAATCGCGTCATTGAGCTGAGTATGTTCTGCCATGACCCTATTATTATGCTTGCATCAAGAAAATGCACTCCCGTGTCGCGATTCGGCATGACATATGGGATGAGGTAGGGATATGATGCATGCGTACCGGTCCGAATGTTCGTTCTTTCGGTGGGGTGCGCACGGGCACGAAAGATTCCAGTAACAAGGAGATCAAGGATGATTGAGACAGCGCAGGCATTTGGCATTGACATCGGTGGTTCTGGCATTAAGGGCGCACCCGTTGACCTGAACATCGGCGACTTTGCGGAACCGCGTTTGAAGATTCTGACCCCCGAGGAATCCACTCCCGAGGCCGTCGGGGCCATCACCAAGCAGATGCTTGAGCATTTCGAGGTCCCCGAGGACGTACCTGTCGGCATCGCCTTCCCGGCACCGATCAAACCGGGCAAGCCTTTGGATTTCATGGCCAATCTCGACAAGTCCTGGCTTGGCGTCGATGTGCAGGAGGCTTTCAGCCAGGCCTGCGGTCGTCCGGTCAAAGTGGTGAACGACGCTGATGCGGCAGGTCTTGCCGAAGTCCAGTTCGGCGCGGCCAAAGGCGAGAAGGGCCTTGTCATCGCTACGACGCTGGGCACCGGCATCGGCTCCGCCATCATCTATGACGGTGTGCTGATTCCGAACAGCGAACTCGGGCACCTGACGCTCAAGGATCAGGACGCCGAGAAATACGCGGCGGCTTCCGTGCGTGAGCAGAAGAACCTGGGATACAAGAAGTGGGCCGGACGGCTCACGAAATACTATGGCATGGTGGAAACCTATCTCAATCCCGATCTCTTCGTGGTCGGAGGCGGTGTAAGCCGCATGAGCGAGAAGTTCCTGCCGTTGATCGACATCAAAACCCCGATCGTCCCGGCGAAGCTGCGCAATCAGGCGGGTATCGTCGGCGCGGCGTACTTCGCCAGCATCCATAAGGACTGAGCGCGCTACCGCTGATTGAGGCCTTCCCTTATGGAGGGAATCAGCTGAATCGTTATGGCACATCACCTCGTGTATGGATCCCATTCCGGATGATCCGGGATCCCTTCCAGAGGTGGTGTGCCTTTTTGGTATATTGCAAGATGTCGTCTAGGGCGGTCTTTCGGCATCGCGTCATCATGATGCGGGGGGTCGAGGGCATGCATGGGAATTGGTGAATACGAATATGCGCTTCTCCACACGAACGGTTCCTGACGAGCCCAATGCCATCGCCGTCGCCGAGGGCATCGCCCTGCGCGCCGGTGCGAGCCTGCGTAAACTCAATGATTCGAATCCGACCCATCATGGTCTTGGTCCGAAGATGCTGGGGCATGGCTATGATGCCGACCCCCGCGGGCCACGAGATGCCCGTGAGACACTTGCCTCCTTCCTCAGCACCCGGGGGCGGCACGTCGGGGAGAACAGGGCCCTGCCGGGTGCCCCAAGCCACCGGGGGACAGCCGTTTCCGGAGAGCTGATGGAGTCTTCGGCACCTGAGGTGTCTCCCGAGCGGATCTATGTGCTCAGCTCAACATCACAGGCCTACTCGTGGCTGATGAAGCTGCTCTGTGATGCCGGGGATGCGGTGCTGGTGCCGAAACCCGGATACCCCTTGATCGAATCCATCGCACGTCTGGAATGCGTGGATGCGTTGAGCTACCCCCTGCACTATGACGGTTCGTGGACCATCGACACCGCAGCCATCCGTGAGGCGCTGCGCCGGGATACGCAGGGACATATCAGGGCCTTGGTGCTCATCAACCCGAATAATCCCACAGCCTCGTATGTGGGTGCCCATGAGCGTGACACGATTCTTTCCCTATGCAAGGAATATGATGTGGCCCTGATCGCCGACGAGGTGTTTTTCGATTATGCATTCGATGATGATTCCGATCGGCCCGGGCACGAGGGTGAGGGGAGTGCCACGCGTCGCGAATCGTCCACGGTCGCGGGAGAGGGGCCGCAGCACCGACGTTTTGCCGGAGAATCATCCGTATTGACCTTCGCCCTTGACGGTTTCTCGAAGCTCCTCGCCGCCCCGCATGCCAAAGTCGGCTGGATACAGGTCTCCGGGCCGGAGGATGAGGTGCGCCAGGCGTTGCGGCGTCTGGACGCGATCGCCGACGACTACCTGCCGATGAGCTCCATCATCGCTGATGCGATACCGGCGCTGATCGCGCTTGCCGATACGCAGCTTGCGCATGTGCGCAGTCGTGTGTCGACGAACCTGGCTGTGCTGCGCCGCCTGCTCGACCAGGACGAGAATGGGCTGGTGAGTCTGTTGCGGGCTGAGGGCGGTTGGAATGTGCTGCTGAGATTCCCCGCGGTGATCGATGAGAATGATCTGGTGCTCGGATTGATCCACGATCATGGCGTGAGCGCGCAGCCCGGCTATTTCTTCGATATGGAGTCCAACGGGTATCTGGCGCTGTCCTTATTGCCTGAAGGCGAGGAATTCGAGCGCAACGTCAGGGATGTGCTCGCAGAGGTCCAGACGCTGATCGATCGCTGAGGGCAGGAGCAACAGCCGGACTTTCCCCGCGCGCTGCCGCGGGCATCGGCTGACGCCGTGGCACGGCATGACTCCCCAGGCTTTCGATGAGCCTCAGAATGCGGCGAACCACGTATGGATATTCACCAGTGCGTCCGGATTGTTCTTGGCGGTGATCGCGGCACCTGCCAGCAGGGTGATCGCCAGTCCGGCCAAGGCCAGAACCGTGATCGCTCCCATCGCCAGGCCCCTGGAACGGCCGGCCCAATCCGGCCTGGTATCCGCCTGCAGATTCGCGGCCATGGCATGCGTCGAGGGATTCGGCGCGCCACTGCGCTCCGCGATGGCCGCTATAACGATCACCGCGCACAATGAGAGCAGCCAGCCGAAATCGGCCATATAACGCCAGACGAATCCGCCGAGGTAGGCGTCGAATACCGCCATCACCAGGCCGAGCAGCAGCAGCGACCAGGCGATGCCGAACACCCGCCGTGAGCGCAGGAAACGGCGGACGAGAGGCAGCGCGGCAATGACGATAAGCGCCGGGCACAGCATCAGCAGACCGCCGACCCCGCTTTCGGTGTATTGCCAGTGGGGCAGTGGCGCAGGTGCGTATGAGATCCAGGGGAACAGCCTGGTGAAGCTCAGAGGCTGCCCCAGATAGTAGCCGACGATGTACGGGATGTTGTCGATCGGCGTCTGGTACTGCCGCAGGTTGACGACGGTGACCTGATACTGGTTGCCGAAATTCAGGAAGGAACCGAAACGCCAGTAATTGTAGGCAAGGGCCGGCATCATGGCCGCTGCTGCAGGAAGCGTGGCGGCGGCGAAGGCTTTCAGCAACGAACGCCGTGCCACGCTGCGCCGCCGGGCGTCCTGCACTTGGCCATCGACTTCTCCAAGCCCACCCTGCTTGACGGGGCGCTTCCTTGCCTGACCGATAAGCGCCACCAGCTCGTCCCAGAAGATGGGCAGTGCCAGCAGGCAGGTGAGCACGAAGGCCGGGCGGCAGGCGAGATTCGCTCCAAGGCACAGCGAACCCAATGCGATGCGGGGGAGGGACAGCCTGCTTTCGATCTCGCCGCGCTTATCGGCGCGCATATCAGTGCATCGCCACATGCGCCACGCCGCGTCGTGACTGTCCCTGACCTGCCGGGCACCAAGCCAGAGCCACAGTCCCAGGGCGCTTAAGGCCAGCGAGGCGGCCAGTGGAATGGTGTAGAAGGTGCCGGTATTCCACAGATAGCCGAGATTCGATCCTGTGAAACACACGATTGCGCCGATCACCACAACCGCCAGCGGGACGGCCGTGAAATGCCTGTTGATGATTCGTATCACCAACAGCAGCAGCATGACGCTTGCCGCCAGGAGCAGCAGCATGCTTGCGGCCTGCGCGGGAAGCATCAGTCCGCCATCCACCCAGAGCGAGGTGATCGCCTGGTATGGCAGGAACAGCGCCACTGCCGGCAACACGCCGAAGTATGAGTACCAGTGGCCTTCATAGAGCACATAATCCCAGTAGATGGGCTGCGTTCCATGATCCAGCAGGCTCTGCCGCGTCGCTATATCCAGAGGATCCTTGCTGAGCAGCAACTGGTCCGGAACTTTGAGATCAAGCCAGGGTCTGCCATGCAGCAAGGCGTCGGCCACATGCCCGTACTGGTTGAAGTCGTAGGTGTATCCGTTGTCGTTATGGAATATCTGCTGTTGCGGCCATACGATGACGCTGATGATCGTGGTGACGGCCACCAGGATGAAGGGGATCAGCAGTGAGGACAGCAGCAGGCGCTGTTTGCCGTCGCCGGTGTCCAGGCGGGTGCGCCACAGCCATGAGTGGGGCAGGAAAGCCAGAACCAGCAATGCGATCAGGCACATGGCCGCAATGCGCAGCGCATCGAAGTGCCAGGGGACCCGGGGATTGACGGAAAAGCCATCGACCCTGACGACCGTGCCGGTGGGCTCCTGGATCCACAGACGAAGGGAGTCGGTTCTGCCGCCCGCATCAGGATTCCTCAGATAGGCGCTCATCGGCACATCGGTTGAAACGCTGCTGTTGCTTCCCGCAGCCCATGCCTCCTCACCGTTCCCGGTGGAGGAGAGTGCATCCAATCTGACGTCGGTGCTGTTATCGGGGGTGGTCGTGATCTCCGCCAATGAGGTGGAGCTTCCACTGCCTGCCGCAGCGTCGTTCGTGCTGATGTGGATGAAACCGACCCGCGCATCCACTCCACTCATCTGTATATAAGCCTTGCTCGGCTCCACCACGCTCAGCAGGCCGTTCCGCTCACGTTTGAGTCCGTCTCCGATGGTCACCGAGGCATTGGAGGAGGCCTGTTCTCCTAGGTAGTGCAGCGACGACCAGTGGGGCAGATTGAAGGCGACCGCCTCCATAAGAACAATCAGGATCAGGGCCACGGCGCATCGCCATTTATGATGCGGCAGTGGCTTGGCGGGGCGGGGAGCGATCACCACATCATTCTATACATCCGTGCCCCAGCCGCCACCTGAAAGCCGTGCCGGGCCCGTCCCGCAGCGCTGCGGCGCGCTTTTTCTCAGGGCTTTATGTCGGGCTGGATTGGGAGAATACCTCTATGTCTCGCAGCCGAAGAACCCCATTGAACGTGAAAAAGCAAGGACGACGATTAGCTGCACAGCTGCGTCGGATGCTTGGTCTGGACGGTATGGTCGACCGTCTGGACCAATCCCGTGATGCCTTCGAGTCGGTGCTGCGGTCCCTGTCCGAACGGGTGACGTCCGAACACGGGCAGACGGGGAGCGTCGCCTCCGGTGACTCCCGTCCCGACCAGGGTGATGCCGGTATTGACGATGGTTTCGTGCTCAAGGAGTTGCAGAAGAACTCGCGACGCATCCCCATGCTGGTCAAGCGCAGGGTCTTCAAGGACTTCCCGGGTGTTCCGGGCAAACTCGCCATCGGCTGGGTGCAGTTCCCGGAATTCAAGGGCACGGGATTCGCGCTGGGGGTCTTCCCGGACAAGGACCATTTCGCGCAGATCGCCGTCGCGGATGATCGGGGCAGGGTCTTCGTCGGCACCGAAGCCGCGATGGACACCCAGGACATGCTGCCGCGTTTCCTGCTGAGCAAGGAAAACGTGGTGCAGATTCCATATGGGCGGCGTTTCGGCATCGATGATCCGAATCCCGAAATCGTCGATGCCGCCCAGGGAGGCGTGGCGGGGCGTGATTCCTCCGGAAGACTCACCTGGTTGGCATCGTGGTTGAAATGCGACAACAGGTACACGCTTGAGCAGATGCGTGCGCCCTTGCCCGACGAATTCCGCTTCGACCTTGAATACCGCGATGCGGTGACCATCGCTTTCTTCAGCACCTATATGATCCCGCAGATACAGGGTTTCCTGGTCGGATTCGGTTCCGGCAACATCTTCCGCAGGCTCAATCGGGAGGCTCCGATCGGTGCGATACGCCGCAGCGTCGGGGACACCACCAACGCCAAGGCCCAGGGCCTTCGCGCTTCCGGTTTGGAAGAGCATTTCAGCGACATCATGCGCGAGGCAGGAGCTTTGGATCCCGTTCCCGGACTGGAAGCGGTGCATGGTGCGGAGGCTCTTCACCTGTACACATCCTCGTTCTCGGGAAGCTATTTCTTCTCATGGGATTCGGGGCTGGAGTTTTCCGCGGCGCTGCGTTCATTGAAGATCGAGGGCAACCTCAACCGTTTCGCCGCAACCGGTGCATGGCTTGAGCGCAATGCCCGCTTTGGCGTATTCCCGACAGAGGACACGGTGACGCGTGCCGAGGCCTCGCAGATCGATTTCGCTCTGCTGAACAACCCGGCGCTGTCCGCGATGCCTCTTGACGAGCAGTTGCCCAGGAACTTCGATCCGGTTCATGATGACGGGAAGCATGCGGCATTCATGCTGGTCGAGCTGGCCCAGGAGGCGGCGGGCCAAAGCAGCGAGCATTTCCCCGACCCCACCCAGAACGCGCGGGACCACGAGGAGTCCACGCTGTCCGCCGATGCCGGTGGCTCCGAGTGGGTGTATCGGCAAACGATGTCTTCCCTGCTGCGCAGGCTGAGGCTTCCATACCGATTCGATGTGGAGATGCGCTCCAATCTTGAAGGCGGTGATGTGGCGCTCGCATTCACCACCGCAGGCGTGACGATGATGCCGAACAGTCGCTTCGACGAGCGCCGGAACGCTTGGGTTGAGCTGGACGACGCGCAGAAGGCCCGAATGAGCGCCGATTACAACCTCAGAGTGGGCCTGATGATGGCCGCCCTGGCGTTCGGGGCCGACAGGAAGGTCCAACGGGTCTCGCTGCATATCGATTCGATAGGTCTTGAGGAGGCGGTGGCCGAGCAGGATTCCGCCATCACGCAGATGATGAGCCAGGCCTTGGCGGCATTCGAACGCATCCGAATGGGACGGGTATCCCCGACGGGGTCGAAGGCGGACCCGAAGGATGGCGATGTCCACGGTGATCCGGCCCATGCGTCGCAGCAGTCCTCAGGTGGACGTGACGACGATTCGGTGAACAGCACCTTCCAGAATCTGATGCAGGATGTCGATTTCGACGAGATGACCTTCGCGGTTCCCGGCGAGGAGGACAGCGCCCAAGCGGACGACGACGGCGAGGACTCCGGGGTCTCCATCACCGGCGTGCAGGATGTCTTCGATGACATCTCCGGCGATGGCTCCGGAGCCGCCGGGGCACAGGACGGGGATCAGGAGGATCCCCTCAGCGCGCTGCATCGCAACCCGACCGTTCGCAATATGGCCGCCGTGACCTTCGAACGCAGCGCATTTCTCAGCATGCTCGGAGAGCAGGGCCTCGACGATCCCAAGGCATTCTTCCATAGCTTCGGCGCGGTGATGGATGTGGACGGCAAGGGTGGTCTCAAACCGGTCAGCGCGGATTTCGACTTGCGTGACAACGTCTTCTCTCCACATGCCTCACAGGAGGAACCCGAGCTCGCGGATAAGGAGCTCTCGGGTCGGGTCGCACAGGTCCTGGGTGCGAAGAACGCCAACGGGCTGTCGATTCAGCGCGTCGATCTCCTGCAGCGTTCGGTGAACGATTTCCACCAGCTTTCGATGAATACGGATATGCCGTCCGTGCGTAAGGCGCAGGAGGCCATGCAGATCGTCACCGCGATCGATGATCCCGAACTGACCGAGCTCGCACCCGAAGTGACCAGTGCATTGATCGACGGCAGGGACACCCCGGATTTCAAGTTCACGCTTGCCGACGAACTTGACAATGAGAGGGTCAAGGCCAGGGATCTGCTGTTCTCGGGTCAGACCGAGCAGGCTTTGCAGACCGCGCAGGCCGCGGTACGGCAGATGGACGCGAAGTATGCGCTGGGTAATGGCATTCCTCGGTATTTCAACTCCTATGCGGAACGCGTGGTCTATAACCGCCTCTTCGCCACCCCGGGTGAATCGACGGTGCTGATTCCCGACAACCTGTTCTACGCGCATATGGAACTCGCTGATGTGCTGGCGCAGATCAAGGGGGCGCAGGAATCGCTGCCGCATCTCAATGCGATGGTCTCCTATGCTCCCGCATACCCGCTCTCCCACTTGAAGCTGGCCGTGCAGCTCGCACGGAACGAGGATTGGGATTCCGCACGGGCAGCCACGCTCAATGCCCTGCGCGTGGCCCTCGATCGTGACGACGCCTCCTTCGCGTATTACCGCTTCGCGTACGCCGCATGGATGCGTGATGAATTCGATATCGCCGCCGCCGCATATCTGATGAGTGAGCACATCAGTTCCGGGCAGATACCGGCTTTGCAGGCCGAACTCCAGGAGTTGACGGCACGCGCGCAGTCGCAATGCGTACCGGTTCCGCAGACGGTTGAGGATGCCCAGAGGGTGTTGCAGCACTATGATCTGCCGGTGTGGCCGCATACCGAGGTGGCCTCGATCGTGCGGCAGGCCGCACGGGTCTGTGTGGATCAGGGTATGTTCGTTCCCGCACGGACGCTTTCGGTGGCGGCCGCAAGGATGAATGACGATGAAAACGGAGGTATCGACGTGGTGCAGGCGCAATTCCTGAGGACTCTCAATGCCTGAGGCGACAGTGGATTCGAGTGTGTCAGCCGAACAGCCTGAACTGTTGGGCGATCAGGAGGGGAAGAGCATATCGACCTCCTCATCCCGCAGTGGTGAATCGGCGGATGCTTCGGCGCCTGCGGTGGGCAGCGAAGCATGGATCGACTCGATGCAGGCCACCGATGCGGATGCGCTCGCTCTGGCGGCGGTGCCGATCAGCACGATGAGCACGGAGCTGGCGACCAGACTCTGGACCAAGTTGGCCGCCTGGGTCGAGTCCGACCAGATCGCATACTACCTGGATGACGCCCCCGTCTCCTCCGACGCCGCCTATGATGCGCGCATGCGCTGCCTGCAGGAGCTGGAACGTGTGTTCCCGCTTCTCGACACCCCGCAATCACCGACGCATCGCGTGGGAGGCACCTTCTCCAACGACTTCGCATCGGTGCGTCATCCCACGCGGATGATGAGCCTTGATGATGTGTTCAGCATCGAGGAGCTGAAGGAATGGTACGAGGGTGTG
Organism: Bifidobacterium psychraerophilum; assembly: GCF_000741705.1. Classification (GTDB taxonomy): domain Bacteria; phylum Actinomycetota; class Actinomycetes; order Actinomycetales; family Bifidobacteriaceae; genus Bombiscardovia; species Bombiscardovia psychraerophila. Next base: position 693,483 of record NZ_JGZI01000009.1, read on the forward strand.
CGCCGCGATCTGGATTGGCCTTCGGGCAAATCCCTGCCGATGACCTGCGAGGTGAAAATCGATGGTCTGGCCCTCAATCTGATCTACCGTGACGGCGTACTCGAACAGGGGCTGACCAGAGGCGATGGCGTCACCGGTGAGGACATCACGCTCAATGTGCGTACCATCGGCACTATTCCGCGTGAACTCGGCGGTCCGAAGAACGATGTGCCCAGCATGGTCGAAGTACGTGGCGAGGTGTTCATGCGCCTTGACGACTTCGCAGCCCTGAATGAGCAGCAGACACAGATGGGCAAGCCGCCCTTCGCCAACCCACGCAATGCCGCAGCGGGATCGTTGCGGCAGAAGAACCCGAATATCACCGCCTCACGGCATCTGAGCTTCTATGCGCACGGCATAGGGACCCTGCGTTGGGGGAGCGGAAGCTCCCACCAGGGGCATGACCAGGTCAACGATCAGTCCGAGGCATACAATCTCTACGAGCAGTGGGGAGTGCCGGTCTCCCCGCACAACCGCGAGGTCGGTTCATTCGATGACATTCTCCGGATGATCGAATACTACGGCGAGCATCGTGGCGACATCGAGCACGCCTTGGACGGCATCGTGGTGAAGGTCGATGATCTGGCCCTGCAACGCAGGCTCGGAGCGACATCACGTGCGCCGCGCTGGGCGATCGCATACAAGTATCCGCCCGAAGAGGTCAACACCGAGTTGCTGGACATCGCCGTGCAGGTGGGGCGAACCGGACGTGTGACCCCGGTGGCGATTCTGAAACCCGTCTATGTGGCCGGTTCAACGGTTTCCAGGACGACACTGCATAACCCTTCGGAGGTGAAGCGCAAAGGCATCCTGATCGGTGACACGGTTGTGGTGCGTAAGGCCGGGGATGTGATTCCGGAACTGGTCGGTCCCGTTTCCGAACGTCGGGAGGGACGCGAGGATCAGCTGCACGAATTCGTCATGCCACGGAACTGCCCGAGTTGCGGTGCCGTGCTCGCCCCCGCCAAGGAGGGCGATGTCGACGTCCGATGCCCGAATGTGGAATCCTGCCCGGCGCAGCTGACCGAAAGGGTCATTCATATCGCATCGCGGAAGGCCCTCGACATCGAGCATCTGGGTGAGCAGAGCGCGATAGCCCTGACCAATCCGGAGGAGAACCGGCCCGATTCCCTGGATGTATATGCGCCTGACATCCATGAGGTGCTTGTCGCACCAGGGGAGGAGCCCGAACCCTATGTTCCCCCCGAGCATCTGCATCTGCCGGAGGTCCAGCGTCCCGTCCTGTCCAGTGAGGCCGGACTCTTTGCGCTGAAGGCCGAGGAGCTGACCGATGTGCGGGTGTGGAGGGAGGCGCCGATCGTCGAGGTCACCGAGCAGCAGGGCGATGGCAGGAGCCGCAAGCAGCGGCGCAAGGTCGGCAGCAGCGGTCTGTGGTACCAGACCTACGCCTTCTCGAATCTGCATAGCGTCGAATCGGATGAGGGCTCTCGGCTGACGCGTGTGCCGTCCAAGAACACGCTGCGCATGCTGGAAGAGATCGACCATGCCAGGCATGCGGATCTGTGGCGGGTGCTGGTGGCGCTTTCCATCCGTCATCTCGGTCCCACCTCTTCACGGATGATCGCTTCGCGTTTCCGCTCGCTGGATGCCCTGGCCGAGGCCGGGGTCGAGAAGCTTTCGGAACTGGATGGTGTCGGCGGCGAAATCGCCGAGTCGATCGTCGCGTGGTTCGATGCCGCCAAGCAAAGCGGCGACTGGCGTGGTGCGATTCTTGACGCGTGGAAGCAGGCGGGTGTCGGCATGAACGTGGAGGAGCACGTCCAGAAGCAGACATTGTCGGGTATGACCGTGGTGGTTACCGGAAGTCTAGAGGACTTCTCCCGGGATTCCGCCAAGGAGGCGATTATCGAACGTGGTGGGAAGGCATCGGGTTCGGTCAGCAAGAAAACGGACTATGTGGTGGTGGGGGAGAACGCCGGGTCGAAGGCCGCCAAAGCCGAGAGTCTTGGCGTCCCGATGCTGAACGAGGCCCAATTCCATCGGCTGCTCGAGACCGGTTCCCCTGAGGAGGCCTAAGTCCGCGCGGGTTCGGCCTCGGGATGTCCGCCGGAGAAGGTCTGGCGCGGTCCCGCTCCGGCCTGCCGGCAGGGTCCGTCCCCGCGCTCTGTGCCTGATGCGCTGGTGTGGGCGGTGTAGGAGGATCGGGTAGACGGATCGGTGAGTTTTCACCGGCTCTGCACACCTTCTATCGGTGGCGGCATTAGGGTGGTTGTGGCGGCGGTGGATATATATGGTGATGGTGGATGCCCGGATGTGAATGTGTAGATGTGAATGTGTGGACGTGGATGTGTAGATGTGAATGCGCAGATACGGACGCGGGGATGTGAATGAGGAGATGAGTCAAGGATGAGCATGACCGAGGTGCACGCTGGCGAAGAGGCTGCTTCGCAAAGCATCGAGCAGCATCTGTATCAACGTCTGAGCAAGGTCATCGATCCCGAGCTCGGCCGTTCGATAACCGATATGGGTATGATCGTCTCCATCGAGGCGGTCCCGAGGGCGGGGGCCTCCGGGGATGCCACGGATGCATACGATGTCGTGGTGCAGGTGGAGCTGACCGTGGAGGGATGCCCCCTCTCCGAGACCATCACCAACCAGATCAAAGGTGCCGTGTTCTCCTACCCGGATGCGAAGCTGACGCCGCATATCGAGGTCTCCTCGATGAGCAAGGAGAAGCTCTCCAATCTGGTGGAAGGTCTGAAAGAGGCCCGACGCGCGAATCCCTTCACCAAAAAAGGCGTGAAGACCAGGATATTCGCCATCGCCTCCGGTAAGGGCGGTGTCGGCAAATCATCGGTGACAGCCAATCTGGCCGTGACCTTCGCCTCGATGGGTTACGACACGGCCGCCATCGATGCCGATATCTACGGATTCTCACTGCCCTCGATCTTCGGCGTGCACACCCAGCCCACGAATCTCAACGGTATGCTGATGCCGGTCACTGCCTGGGGCGTCAAGCTGATGTCGATCGGCATGTTCACCGGCGCTGATCGCGCGATACTCTGGCGTGGCCCACGCCTGCAGCGTTCGCTTGAACAGTTCCTCTCGGATGTCTGGTGGGGGGACCCCGATGTGCTGCTGCTGGATCTCGCGCCGGGAACCGGCGATATGGCGATTTCCATAGCCCAGACGCTTCCCAACGCCGAATTGGTGGTGGTCACCACGCCGCAGCCCTCGGCTTCGGATGTGGCCGTACGCTCAGGCCTGGTCGCCTTGCAGGTGCCGATGACCGTGCGCGGGGTCGTCGAGAACATGAGCTGGTTCGATCATCAGGGTGAGCGGCTACGGATCTTCGGTGAGGGCGGGGGAGAACGTGTCTCCCAACGCTTGACGAATGCCCTGCACTACGATGTGCCACTGCTTTCCCAACTGCCCTTGCAGACCGATATGCGCACGACAGCGGAATCGGGCCGTCCCGCAGTGCTGAACGAGGATGGGGCTTTGGACAGTTCCGAACTGGCGCAGTCATTCAAAAAACTCGCAACGACCCTGATGTCGTAGGATGCTGCAGAGTGCAGCAGAGTCAGGGGATTCCACGATCCGCTTGTGGATGGTGAGGGTCGTTGCCGCCGCACGGTGTTGCAACACAGTGGTGGTGAAACACAGTGGTGGTGAAGCACGGTGCTGTTGTAACACAGTGCTGCTGTAACCTGGTTCTGCTGTAACCAGGTTCTGCTGTACCATGGTGTTCCTGAAACACCGTCGTATTGCGATATTGTGGTGTTACGATACGCTGGTATCAGAACTGAAGCACATGAGGTTCCCCCACATGCCAAGGGAGCTGCACACAAGGGGTTTTCTTACGATTTCACGATGACTGACGAGGTGGCGCACGGCCGATGAAGGCCGGAGCGTGCCCGGGCATGCCATTATTCGTGGAATCGATATCACACCGTATGTCATATGGCAGGCAAGCTGTGCCCTGCTTGCTGTCGTGACACCGGTACCTGCACGAAAGGGCTGCCGGAGGGCATTCCATCCTCGTCCTAGGAACACATCAATCAACGTCATTGATATGTGAATCGAGGAAGCATGTCTCAGCAAACAGTACTGACACTCAATAATCTCACCGTAACCCAGATCGGCACATCGAACACCCTGTTCGAGAATGTGAATGCGACCTTCCCGCAGGGATGGACCGCCGTGCTGGGGGACAACGGCATCGGCAAGACCACACTGATCCGGGTCGTCATGGGCGATGTACTCCCATACCGTGGCACGATAGCGCCGTCACCGGGGAAGCTGGTATTCGGGTATTGCCCCCAGGATAATGCGGTGCGGCCACGGAACATCGAAGATTTCGCCTCCGACTGGTCACCGACGGCGATCGGCATCAGGGACGATCTGGGCATAGACGAGTCGTGGCTCTGGCGTTTCGAATCCCTCTCAGGTGGGGAGCAGAAACGCGTCCAACTGGCCTGCGCACTGGCGTTGGAGCCGGATGTGCTGATCTTTGACGAACCGAGCAACCACGTGGACGAGGTGACTGCTCAGGCGATAGCCACCGCGATGCGTGGTTTCCAGGGGATTGGGATCCTGATCTCGCATGATGTGGCTCTGATCGATGCGACGGTGCGGCAATGTCTGTTCATGGAGCGAAAGCATCTGCATGGACGTAACGAAACGGTGCTGACGATGAGAAGGGGCAATTACACCCAGGCGGCGGCGCAGGCCCGCCTTGAGGGGGATGCGGCCGTGGAGGAGTTGAAGCAGGCCAGGCGTACCGCAGCCAGACTGGATGCCGCGAAAGCGCATCGCGTGTATGAAGCCGCACAATCGGATGCCAAACGTCGCGGTGACAGGATCGACAGAAAGGATCATGACGCGCTCGCCAAACGTCGCTTCGCCATCGTCACAGGGAAGGACGCGCGGGCCGGTGCCGCCAGTGCACGCATCGACCATCAGGTGAGGTCGGCGCATGAGCAGATGGAGGGCGTGGCGACCCCCAGCAAACGCTACGACGGCGATATATGGCTGGACGCCGAAGCGAGCCACCGCAAGGAGCTGCTTCGTCTTGAGGAGGGGCTGCTGCCGTATGCGGGGACGGGTCACGATGAGGCCCCGCTTGCGGATGCGCGCGGTCTGCTCATCCCCACACTGAGCGTTGGCCCGCATGACCATATCGGTATCTCGGGTCCGAACGGGACGGGGAAAAGCACGCTGTACCGTGCTCTGCTCGCATGCGTCGCCGAACAGCAGACACCGGTGCGGGTGCTGTCCATCAGCCAGATAAGCGGTCGGAGGGAATCGGACCTCGCCGTGGCGGCACTCCATGACATGCCTTCACAGCAGCGTGCATCCGTGTTGGGCGCCATGGCCCAGTTGAATGCCGACCCGGACAGGGTGTTGACGGGTGCCTCGCCCTCACCCGGTGAGCTGCGAAAACTGCTGCTTTGCCTGGGAGCCAGGGATCATCCCGAGCTGATCATGATGGATGAACCCACCAACCATCTCGATCTGCATTCGAAGCAGGCCTTGGGCAAGGCACTGGCCTCCTTCCCGGGCGCGGTCATCGTGATATCGCACGATGCGTACTTCCTGGACCTCGTGGCCACGATCCGGTGGAAGCTCGATTGGAGCGAATGCGGTGCCACACTGGATCTGGGGTGAACTTGCTGCGGAGGGGGCGAAAGCTATGGCAGGGCCGGATCCACGGCTTTCACCGTGGCCCTGTGACGGAGGACCAGCGCGAAGGAGTAGACGGCCAAGGAAAGCCATATGACGCAGAAGGCGATCAGCATCGTATGGTTGATGGCCTCATGCAGGAAGAGGATCGCCGACAGGAATTGCAGGGTCGGGTTGATGTATTGCACGAATCCCACGGTGAGATATTGGGAATGCTGCACACCATAGGCGAAGGTGATAAGCGGTATCGCGGTCACGATTCCGGCACCCATCAGCAGTGCGATGATGCCGGGCTGCTGATGGGCCACCCCGAATCCGGGCTGCCATATCAGCCACAGCAGCGCCAGAGGGGTGACCACCGCCGTCTCGAAGGTGATGGATTGCAGTGAGTCGAGAGGCACCACCCGCTTCAGCAGGCCGTATCCGCAGAAGGTCAGCGCCATGACCAACCCGAGCCAGGGGACGCCGCCGCTGCCCACGATGAAAATGCTCACCCCAAGGGCGGCCAGCGCTATGGAAATCCAACCGAAGGCGTTGGTGCGTTCCCGCAGTACGATGATCGCGATGAGCATGTTCATCACCGGCATCAGGAAGTACGAGGCCGATGCCTCCAGGGTTTTGCCCACACTCACCAGAATGATGTAGAGCAGCCAGTTCGCGCTGATGAGCAGGGCCGCGATGACGGCCAGCAGGAAGAGCGTCTTGTTCTTCCACAGTCGCGCGCAGGCGGCGAAGAAGTGACGATGCCGGCGTAACAGTGCCAGCAGTATCAGCATCGTCACCATAGTGGTGATGATCCGGTAGGCGAGTACCGTGTTGGATGCGACGCTTCGCAACGCGTCCCAGTAGATGGGGAGCAGACCCCATGCGACGCTGGATATGGTTATCGCGAGGAGACCGCGAGGTGTCTGTGTGACAGGTGGGGCCGTAGGCATAGCCGCCATAATACTGACATCATGTAAGCGACACTTTTCCGCCAGCACATCGTGATGTCCAGAGTGGGTGCCGGGCGGCGCAGGTCATCCGCGTCGCCCGCAAGCGGCGTGCCTTGGGTGCACCGCGATGGGAACTGATCAGAGCCCGGAGGGTGTCTGCCCGGCTTGTACCGCCTGCAGGGCGCTGTGGATGTCGGTGTCTCCGTCATGGAAATTCAGTGTGGCGCCGATGGTGTTCGGAGCGTGCACCGTTGCGACGAGCACCGCCGCCACATTGCCACGGGATGTTGAAGGCGTCGCCGCGCTCTTCCTGACGGCATCGATGGTGATCCGGCCACTGGGGCTTTCCAGTGTCAGCGCGCTGGGGCCGAGGATGGTCCAATCAAGCCCGGAGGCGCGCAGATAGCGATCAGCCTCGGCCTTCGACTGCGCATAGGCGAACATGGAACTCTCGGGTCCGAAGACCTCGGGATGGTCGGCATCATAATAGGAAACCGTGATGTAGCGTTTCACCCCGGCGAGTGCGGCGGCATCGATGCAACGTTTCGCCGCATCGCGGTCGACGGCGTAGGTGCGCGAACTGTCACCGCCGCCCGCACCGGCCGACCAGATGATCACATCACTGCCGGAGAAGGCCTTGGCGAGTTCCTCGGTGGATGCATCTTCGATATCGAGCACGAGGGCATGCGCACCGTCTGCCTCAACATCCTCGACCTGTTTGCGGTCGCGGATGATGGACGTGACCGAATCACCCTCCGCCGTGAACATCGGGCTTGCCAGCAATGCGACTTTGCCGTGGCCGCCGATAATCGTGATATGTACCAAAACGCCCTCCCTATGATGATGGTCGTGAATCGACTCGGATGCGATCAAGGACCCCTGTCACCAGAATAGATAAGGGCATTGCCCGTGCAGCATAATCAAGCGTGCCTGAATGTGGAGGACTTCCGGGCGATCTTCTGTCATCTTCCTTCGCTCATACCTCGTATCGGACCGGAAGCATCGGGACCAAACCGTTCTGCTGACTCATGCCGGCGGCGTGATCGATGAATATGCCGGTAACGCCGCCACATGCGGTAACTCCCGGTCGCGCCGTCCGGCTACCGCGCTGCCTGTTCGGGAATCACCGTATAAAAGGGGTCACCCTGCACTGATGGTGAAGGTGCCGATGTCCGTTGTCAACGGACGAGGTTGTGTATGACAAGCCAGCGTTGACGCCAAAATGCTCATTACTATCAAAGGGTGTAAGGAGGCACGGCAATGGCGTCAGATGCAAAAAAATCACTCATCAATTACCTGATGAACAGACGGGATTTTGTTTCGGGTTCAGAACTTTCTGATGCTCTGAATGTATCTACCAAAACCGTTTCACGAATTGTCAAAGATGTGAACCGCGAATCCCTTGATGGATCGGTTATCGATTCTCGCCGAGGTCGTGGCTACCGCTTGAATTGGCAGAATTATTTTGATCGCAAGGATGAGTCGTCAGCAACCACGAATGTTGCTGTACTGAGTTCGGTTGAGCGACGTGATGAAGTCATCAAGCGTCTCCTGATCACCGCGCCTCAGCGCTATCGTTTGCATGAGGTGTGGGGAAAATACTTCATCAGTGAATCCGCGATTTCCGGTGATTTGAAAGCTCTCCGACGTATGGCCGGCAACTTCCATCTCGAGCTGTACAGATCGAATGACTTTATCTGGATCGATGGCAGTGAGAGCAATATTCGCAAAGCCATCGCCGATCTCTTGGTGTCCGACGATGTGATCGTCAGCAGCCAGTCCATGCAACCGGATCTGTATGTGCAGAAGCGTGATGCGGCTTTCGTCTCACACCAACTGGAACTCGTGGAGGAACTGATACATAGCGAGATCCCTTACCCATACAGTGTGAATCTTTACACGCATCTGTACATCCTCATCGAGCGTTTCCGCAATGCCAAAGTGCACATTGATGATGGCGAAGACATCTGTGACAACGACATGATGAAGCGCCATGAAGATCTTGCGGAGGTGTGCGGTCGGGTTATCCGCAACCTCAACGAGTATCTCAACACCACGCTGCCGGAAGCGGAAATATACTACTTGTATCAATACCTGACTTCATCAAGGATCAACAGCACCCAACTGGATGCCAGTGAAATCCCTGAGCGTGTGCTGTCGGTTACGCGGTTCCTCATTGACGCGGTGGCTGAGCATCCCGAATACCAAGACATCAACAAACACGATCTTCTGCTGACGCTGTCGAAGCATATGAAGCCGCTGTTGAATCGTCTTGCCAACCACATCAGGGTGATCAATAACCTGCTTCAACAGATCAAACTCGAATATCCTCAACTCTTCCAGAGTGTTCGATCGGCGACCCAGCAGCTGGTCGATGAGTATCGGCTCAATCCCATTGGTGATGAGGAAGTTGGCTTCATCACTGTGTACTTTGCCCAGGCAATGGAAAACGTGAGGACTCCGGTCAACATCATCCTGGTGTGCACAACAGGTTTGGGAACCGCCCAGCTGCTGCAAGCGAAGATTACCAAACGATTTTCAGAATTCAACATCGTCGCCACCGTCGCGGCACGCAATCTCAACGGCGAAATAGCGAAGCACCCTGAAGTTCACCTGGTCGTATCCACAATTCGTTTACCGCATGACATCAAGGTTCCCACCTTATTGGTCAGCGCAATGCTGACTGTTGAGGACCGCGAACGCATGGAGCTTGAAGCCAGCCGCATCAGGCATAAGGAGGTGGTCTTATGAGACGACTGCTGCTTTGGGAGCCAAACTGGCAGGTCCACGATAAGGCCGCTCTGCTGTCAAGGGTGTCTCAGTACCTGCTTGACGAGAGGATGATCGTGGACTCCGATGCGATAACCTGGGCACTGACTACGCGTGAGGACCTCGGTAACGATCTGGTTGCACCCAATGTCGCCATTCCCCATGCTCAGCATGCGGCGGTCGAACACGCTGTCATGCTCATGGTGAAGCTGAGGCATCCCCTCCTGGATTGGTGCCCTGGTGCCGATGTGGATCGCTACGTTTTTTCCCTGATTCCTACGACTCCATCTGCACGCGATGCGGGTGAGTTGAAAGAGTTCTACACCGATATTGCCGATGATCAGGTGATGGATCGATTGAGCTTGGGTGATCAGAGGGAAATACGAACAATATTCGCGAGTAGAAGGAAAACAACAGTGGAACCGTTATCTCTTAATGCCGTTCTCGATAGGAACACTATCCTGACCAAGGTCGAAGCTGAGAGAAAAGACGAGGTCATAGCAACTCTGTCACAACGCTTGTATGAGCAAGGCTATATTTCCTCGGTTGACGAGTTTGTACAAGCCGTGAATCAGCGTGAACGCGAAGGTGCCACGGGTATCGGTCAACATGTTGCGATTCCTCACGGCCGCAGCGAAACGGTTACTCGTAACGGTGTCGCCATTGCGATCCTCGATCATGAAATCGAATGGGAATCTCTTGACGATACCGGGGCGAAAGTGGTCGTGCTGTTAACGGTTGGCGCAGGGGGACAGGGTTCTCAGGACCATTTGAAAATGCTTTCCTTATTCGCTCGCAAACTGGGCAAGAACGAGGTGATCGAAGGTCTGCTGAAGGCCAATACCATCGACGACGTGATCGCCACGTTTAGCGATTGAATTCTTCATATTACAAACAAGGAGCAACACGATGAACATTGTTGGAGTCAGTGCATGCACTGTGGGAATTGCACACACATATATGGCACAGCAGAAGCTGGAAGATGCCGCAAAAGCGGTGAACGATCAGGTAAAAATCGAGACCCAAGGCACTATAGGCATCGAAAATGAGTTGACTGAGCAGGACATCAATGGCGCAGACATCGTGATTCTGGCAGTCGATGTGAAAATAGCAGGCGAAGAACGTTTTGACGGGAAAAAGGTCGTCAAGGTTTCCACGGCCACGGCTATCAAATCGCCGAACAAACTTATCGCGAAGCTCCATGAACTAGCGAAGCAGTAGGGGTGGAGACTCAGTATGCAATGAGTCTCCGTCAATGGTAACGATCAACAACATCAATGATGACAAGGACGTCAGAAATGAAATTATTTTGGAAAAGAGCTAATTTTAAGGGGCATCTCCTTACGGCCATTTCGTATATGATCCCCATAGTCTGCGGTGCGGGATTCATTATCGCAATCGGTATGGCCTTCGGCGGTAAAAGCCAAGATGCCCTGGTGATGGGTAAATTCGACTTCTTCCAAGCACTGGCAACGCTGGGCGGCAAAGCGCTCGGCATGCTGCCTGTGATAATCGCCACCGGCATCGCTTTCTCGATCGCCGGTAAACCAGGCATCGCACCTGGCTTCGTCACGGGTCTTGCAGCGGTATCGATCAGCGCCGGATTCATTGGCGGCATAGTAGGCGGTTACATCGCAGGTTGGTTCGCTTTCGCGGTATTGCGCTACTTCAAAGTACCCCAATGGGCGAAGGGTCTGATGCCTACGCTCATCGTGCCGTTCCTGGCCTCGATAGGCAGCGGTTTGATTATGGTGTACATCATCGGCACGCCGGTTTCTTGGTTCACCGATTGGCTTACCTCCTTATTGAACAGCATGAATGGCGCCTCCAATTTGATCTTCGGAGGCGTGCTGGGAACCTTGAGCATTGTCGATTTCGGAGGCCCTATTAATAAAACGGTATTTGCCTTTGCTCTGACCTTGCAGGCGCAGGGGATTAACGGGCCCGTTACCGCTCTGCAACTGACCAATACCGCCACACCGATCGGTTTCGGTTTTGCATTCCTGGTTGCAAAACTCATTCGCAAGAATATCTATACCCATGAGGAGGTTGAGACCTTGAAGTCGGCAGTGCCGATGGGTGTGGTCAACATCGTTGAAGGTTCCATCCCGATAGTGATGAACGATCTCGTGCGCGGTGTTGTCGCGGCTGGTCTTGGAGGTATGTGCGAAGGCGCTTTGCTGATGTCCCTGACAGGAGGAGAAGGGGCAACGGTCCCCTTCGGCGGATTCCTGATGTTGCCGACCATGGGCTCGAACTGGTGGGTCGGTGTATTGGCTATTGCGGTCAACATAGTCGTGACAGGCACCGTTTACGCACTGATCAAAAAAGACATACCCGCGGATGAGTTGAGTGCATCGGGCAGTGTGGCCGTTGAAGAGCAAGAGCTTGATTTTGATGACGTTCAAGTTATGTGATCACGAAAGGTAATAATTACGATAATGTCAAGGAAAATTCAACTTTCTCCGTCTTTGATGACGATGGATTTGGACCAATTCAAAGAACAGATCACCTTCCTCAACGATAAAGTGAACTCTTATCATATCGATATCATGGACGGTCATTTCGTCCCTAATATCACTCTCTCACCATGGTTCGTTGAACAGGTGCGCAAGATATCCGACGTTCCCATGTCCGCGCACATGATGGTCACGGATGCGCCGTTTTGGGTCAAACAGCTGATTGATGTCAACTGTGATGAGATATGTTTCCCATCCGAGGTGGCCAATGGGGTGGCTTTCAGCATGATTGACGAGATTCACCACGCCGGTCTGAAGGCGGGTGCGGTGCTCAACCCTGAGACCAGCATAGACACCATAATGCCTTACATCGATTTGCTCGACAAAGTGACCATTATGACCATTGATCCTGGTTTCGCCGGACAGCGGTTTTTGCAGAGCTGTTTGCGGAAAATAACCCAGTTGCGAGAATTGAGAGAGGAACAGGGCTATACATATCAGATCGAGATGGATGGCTCCACGAATCTGAAACACTGGAAGATGATTTCGGATGCGAACCCGGATATTTATGTCATAGGGCGAAGCGGTCTATTCGGTCTCACGGACAACATTGAAGATTCCTGGAAGCAGATGCTGCAGGAGTATGAGAGTTCCACGGGCTTCCGCTTCGATAATGGTTTGTAGACCGATGTAGCGTCTCGGACGTAGAGGATCAGCAGAGAAGACCCCTTGCCAGTACAGTGCGTGGCATCACAACATAGGAATCTCATCAGGGCTTGGTTTTCAGTAGTATTCCCAGGCTTATCGATGCTTTTTGTGATGCCCCTAGGCGGCTGTTTCACCGCAACGGCGGCCACATGCATCATCCACCGAAGTCTTTGAGGCTCGATCTGTATTGGCAACGGTATATCTCTCAGTTCAAGAAAGAACGATTATGGCTAAAACATTCAATTTCACTGTTACCGATCCTGCGGGGATTCATGCCCGTCCGGCAGGGCAATTAGTGAGCAAAGCACAGGAATATGAGTCTGCCGTCACACTCAACGCATCGGATAGATCCGTTGACGCCAAAGGAATTCTGAGTGTGATGGGTCTGGGTGCGCAACAAGGCGATGTTATCGAGGTCTCGGTATCGGGATCCGATGAAGAGGCGGCTGCCGCTGCGTTGCAACAGTTCTTCAAGGAGTCCATGTGATGAAGAGTTTCCAAGGTGTTGGTGTATCCGCGGGAATCGCCATAGGACCGGTCCAAGTGCTGCATACGGCGAACGAAGCGGTTATTCGCAGGGTGGTTGAGGACCCTCAGGCGGAGGTGGAGCGTTTTCGTGCCGCCCAAACTACGGCAATCCAGCAGTTAGGTGTTATTCGTGACAGCACCGCGGCCAAGCTGGGGGAGGGCAAGGCAGAGCTGTTCGATACGCACCGACTGATGCTTCGGGATCCTGAATACGTCAGCAGTATCGAAGATCTCATCATGTCCAGCTCTGTGAATGCTGAATTCGCGGTGAATAGCACTATGGAACAATTCGCGGCGATGTTCGAGGCTATGGATAATTCCTACATGCAAGCTCGCGCCAGCGACATCAGAGATGTTTCGCAGCGAGTAATCGATATTCTCGGCAACCGCGACGGTAATGACAGCACCGTACAGGGATCCGGTCATATTGTTGCTGCCGAAGATCTTGCACCCAGTGAAACAGTGCAATTGGATCGTTCCGCGGTATTGGGATTCGTTACCGAGCAGGGATCGTCGAATTCACATACGGCGATACTCGCGCGGACGATGGGACTGCCTGTGGTAATCGGTGTGCATAAGGGATTTGAATCGTCCGACACCGGGGAAATGATGGTGGTAGACGGCTCAACAGGCACTGTGATCATCGATCCGGATGATGCCACTCTCCAGCAGTATCGCGAGAAGCAGTCGGGCTTTGAAGAACATGTGCGACTGCTGCAGAAACTTAAGGGACAAGCCACAAGAACCAGCACAGGTCAGACGGTACGACTCTATGCGAACATAGGTCGTCCTTCGGATGTTACTGCCGTACTGGCCAACGACGGCGAGGGTATCGGACTGTTCCGCAGTGAGTTTTTGTATCTTGAGAGTGCCGATTTCCCCACGGAGGAATACCAGTTCGAAGCGTATCGTGAGGTTGCCCAGAAGATGGGTGACCGGCTCGTGGTGATCCGCACCCTGGATATAGGCGCTGATAAACAGGCCGACTACTTCGGACTCGAGCATGAGGACAACCCCGCGTTGGGGTACCGGGCAATTCGCATCTGTCTGACGCAACCAGAGATATTCAAGGTGCAGTTAAGGGCCTTGTTAAGAGCATCGGCATATGGGAATATCGCCGTGATGTTCCCGATGATAACCTCCGTGTCGGAGGTGCGCGAGGCCAAAGGCATACTATCCCAAGTGAAGTCGGAGCTGCGTGCCGCGCATGTTCGGTTCAATGAGGACATCGCTGTCGGCATCATGATCGAGACGCCCGCATCCGTTATCATGGCCGACGAACTTGCCGCTGAAGTGGATTTCTTCTCAATCGGCACTAATGATCTGACGCAATACACACTGGCTTGTGATAGGCAGAACCCCAACCTGGGTAGGTTCGCGGATCCCCATTCGCCGGCGGTATTACGAATGATCGATATGACGGTCAAGGCCGCGCATGATCATGGTATCTGGTGTGGCATTTGTGGCGAACTCGGAGCGGATGTAGCTCTTACGGACACGTTCCTCGATATGGGAATTGATGAGTTGTCCGTGTCGCCTAAAAGCATTTTGCCATTGCGGGAGGCCATCAGAAAGCGTTGATACTGGGTGTGCGTGCCGGTGTCGGCGATTGTGGTGATTCTCATTCCGGCATCGTTGATGCGGCGGCAGCGCGTTCATGAACAGCAATAAGCCTTCCCTGCGAGATTCGCGGGGAAGGCTTATTGATATCCGGTGATGCCTTAATGGCACCGTGTTGAGACCATCAGTGCATCAGCGGAACTGCATATCTGAAACTCAGATGTGGAAGTAGAGCTCGTACTCGAGTGGCGTCGGGGCGAGGCGGGCCTCGTCGATTTCGCCGTGCTTGAGCTCAAGCCAGGTCTCGATGAGATCGTCGGTGAAGACGTCGCCGGCCGTCAGGAAGTCGTGATCGGCTTCGAGGGCATTCAGGGCCTCGGTCAGTGAGCCTGGGACCTGTGCGATCTGGTCATGCTCTTCGGGAGGAAGCTCGTAGAGATCCTTGTCGACTGGTTCCGGTGGCTCGATGTGGTTCAGGATGCCGTCCAGGCCGGCCATCAGCTGAGCGGAGAAGGCCAGGAAGGGGTTCGAGCTTGGATCCGGTGCGCGGAACTCGATGCGCTTCGCCGCTGGTGAGGTACCTGCGAGCGGGATGCGGATAGCCGCCGAACGGTTACGGGCCGAGTAGACGAGGTTGACTGGGGCTTCGTAGCCGGGAACCAGACGATGGTATGAATTCATCGAGGGGTTGGTGAAGGCGAGGACTGAAGGAGCGTGCTTGATCAATCCGCCGACATACCAGCGTGCGATATCGGAGAGGCCGCCGTATCCTCTCTCGTCGTAGAACAGGGGCTTGCCGTCTTTCCAGAGGGACTGGTGGCAATGCATGCCGGTGCCGTTGTCTCCTGCGATCGGCTTCGGCATGAAGGTGGCCGCCTTGCCTGCGAGGGCTGCGGTCTCATGCACGATGTACTTGTACTTCATCAGATCGTCGCCTGCATGCTGCAGGGTGTTGAAGCGGTAGTTGATCTCCTGCTGTCCGGCGCCTGCAACCTCATGGTGCGAACGCTCGAGGATCAGGCCGACCTGCTGCAGGTTGGCGACCATGTCGTCGCGCAGATCCTGGTTGTGGTCGATTGGCGGCACTGGGAAGTAGCCGCGCTTCACGCGGTTCTTGAACCCGATGTTCGGTGTGCCGTCATCCTCGATGTCGGTTCCTGAATTCCAGGGAGCCTCAATCGAATCGACTTCGTAGAAGGAACGGCTCATGCTGTTCTCATAACGCACCTTGTCGAAGATGAAGAACTCGGCTTCGGGTGCGAAGGAGGCGGTGTCCGCGATGCCGGTGGACTTGAGGTACGCCTCGGCCTTGGCGGCAACCTGGCGGGGATCGCGTGAGTAAGGCTCATCGGTGAGTGGGTCCACGATGGAGAAGGCCACGTTGAGAGTCTTGTGCTTGCGGAAAGGATCGATGAATGCAGTGCTCACATCAGGCACCAGCTTCATATCGGATTCGTTGATGGCCTGGAATCCCTGGACCGATGATCCGTCGAAAGGCATGCCTTCGTCGAATGCATTGTCGAGGAACTCATTTGTTGGCACCGTGAAGTGCTGCTGCACGCCGATGAGATCCGTGAAACGGATGGAAACGTATTCCACGCCCTCCGTGTTGATAAGAGCCTCGGCATCGGCCTTTGTTTTCAGTTCAGTCACTGAACTGCTCCTTTCATGAGAACTTACGAATTCCAAGTCTAGAAGAGTGCGTTTCCCATACGCGCCCGGTAGGTTACGAGGATGTTTCGTCACATCACAACTCCCAGAATACCGGGGGAGCCTGAAACCACTATGTGGACGCACCGGGAGTAAGCGGTGCGTCCACATGGATCAATATGGGCCTGTGCCGAGAGCACAGGTGGTATAGGCGGTATATACAGGCGACGGTGGATGCCCGAGGTGTGATACCGGCTCGTCGTCGGATGATCACACCAAAGGCTGTCCGGCTGCTCAGCGTCCTCGCATCGCGCGCCTGTTGACACGCATCTTCGTGGGGTCCACTCCCTTGGGAACGCCGACGCCTGATTGCTGCTGCAAGGTGCGCAGGCGATCGTTGAGCTGTTCGAGTTCGTATTTGGTCAGCTTGATCTTCTTGCGCATCACGGTGCGTTGCAGATTGGAGAGCGCGACCTGCTGCTCGCCTTTGCCCACACTGATCTTATGGACGGGAATCGCCGATCCGCGTGTGATCCTATGGATTTTGGTCTCTTCGCGTTCCATTGCTTTGAGCACGCGGGAGTAATCGCCCTCACCGACCAGGTAGACACCGGCACGACCGGTTCCACGCCATACGGCGTCCTTGGTCTTCATGTCGATCCACACGGGTTCCTGCGGGAAGTTGAAACCGCCCTTGGTGATGTTGTTGAGAACCGCACCTGTGGCTCCGGGACGGCCTTCCATACGGCGGTAGCCGACCCTGTCCGAACGCTTGGTCAGGGTGATGGTGGCGAGCAGCAGCCCGCACATGATGCCCGTCAGGACGACCATGATCCATGTGAACCATCCGGCCTTGATCAGCAGGCCTATGATGACGGCCACCAGCACCGGTGCCAGAACGGCCAGGACCAGCAGCCACGGCAGTAGTTTGTCTTCCTTTGCAGTGAAGGAATAGATCTGTTTGATCTGGGAAAGCGTGCCCTGTGATTTCTTCGTCTTCTTGGACTGAGCCTTGTCAGCGTTCTCTGCCATACCACCCTCACTTAAGTTGCATTACTGGAAAGACAGTCTACCAAGAGACACAAGGAAGCGCTTCCCGTCGGTGATGCCCGTCCGCACCCTCCTCATGAATACCGGCGTAGGCCCTTCATGGAAGGGAGGGCCTACGCCGGATGGGATTCGCGGCGGCCGATGCTAACGCACGTGCAAAGGCCGCTCGTCGGCTTTGAGCAGGCTCTCGCCGAAGGCCTCGCTGAAGGTCGGATGCGGATGGATGAGCCGTGCGGCGTCGGCCAAGGGGACGCGGTTGCCCACCAGTTGCTCCGCCTCGGCGATCATCTCGCTGGCGTGGGGACCGATGATCTGGGCGCCGAGCACCACCGGGGTATCGGGATCGGATTCATCACAGCCGGTGACCACGGACAGTGAGCCTCCCTGACCGGTCATCAGCACCCTGGCGTTGGACATCATCGGGTAGGCGGTTTCCTTGACGCTGACCAGGGTGTCATCCTCCTGTGCCGCATCAAGCGTCATGCCCACCGCCGCGGCTTCGGGCGTTGAGAACACGATCTGCGGCACGGTGTTGTCGTCGACTCCTCGTGGTTCGAGACCCGCTATGGCCTCGGCAACGGTGATGCCCTGCTCGAAGGCCCTGTGGGCCAGTTGGTGGCCGGGGGTGATGTCGCCGACGGCCCAGACATGCTCGACGCTGCTTTGCCCCAGTTCATCGGTTTTCACCAGTCCATGCCCGTCCAGGTCGATGCCTGCATCCGCGAACCACTGCGCGTCGGTCGCGGCCTGCCTGCCGATGGCCACCAGCACCACATCGGCCTCGACCTGCTGCTCATCATCATGCTCGTCCTTGTAATGCACGGTGGCTCCGAGGTTGTCGCCGGTGTCGATGCCTGTGCATGAGGCATGGGTGATGAGATTGATGCCGCTGCGTTTCAATTCACGTCCCAGCGTGACGCCTGCGCGTTTGCTCCATCCTGAGATCACGCGGTCCTTGCGGGCGAGCAGTGTGACCTTGCATCCCGCGGTGTTCCACAGGCTTGCGAATTCCAGTGCGATCGCGCCCGATCCGATGATGACCGCGCTGTCGGGGAAGGTGTCCAAGGTCAGGGCGTGATCCGAATCAAGGATGACGTCGGAGAAGGGGATATCGGGCAGCGGTCGGGGCCGTGATCCGGTCGCGATGATGATATCGGTGGCCTTGATGGTCTGCGTCGAGTCATCGTTTTGCACCGTCAGCTCGCCGGTGCCGCTGATGCTGGCCTGCCCGTGGATGACATCCACCTTCCGGTGCTTCAGCAGAGCCGCAAGCCCCTCGGTCATGGTGCTGACCATCCGTTCGCGGTGATCACGCAACTCGCCGAAATCTATGCCTTGGAATTCGAGTTTGATGCCGGTGCTCTGTGCATGCTTGGCCTCATTGATCGTGCCGACGGAGGTGATCAGAGCCTTGGTCGGGATGCATCCGCGATTCAGGCAGGTGCCGCCTACCACGGCATCGCGTTCGATGATGACGACGTGCTTACCGAGCTCACTAGCCCGCAACGCTGCGGAATACCCGCCGGGACCGGCTCCGATGACGGCGATGTCATATTGGAGCCGGTCGTGTTCGGCTGTCTCGGTTGTATCAGTGCTGTTCTGCGTATCTTCATGTGCTTCGCTCATGCGTCCCCCTGACGATGCGTGCTGTTGCCTGTGTTCGAAGCCGTGTCAACGCATCAACATCAACGCATCAGTGTCAACGCATTAACGAAGGATGATGTGAAGCAACGACCCTACTTCGGCCAGTTTCCCCTCTTTGGGGTGCGAGGGCGAGGCATTCGCCACCGGCGCAACTGCAGGGCGCGGGACCATGCGTAGGTCGCGGAGCGCGAACCCTTGGCGACGGCGCGTTCACCGTACTTCTCGGTGAGTTTGACCTTGAGCTTCCTCCACATGAAGGCGATATCGATCACGGCCGCGATGAGATAGGCGTACATCAGGATCAGCAGCGGCATGGAGAGCTGCGGGTAGAAGGCCGTCACGGCCATCGAACCCAGCAGGATCACGAAGGCGACCGGGATGAAGAACTCGGCGAGGTTCCAACGCGCATCGATGTAGTCGCGGATGTACACACGCCAGGGAAGCTTCTCGGCAGCCGGCATATGCTTCACGTCGCCGCTGCGCATCGCATCGTATTCCTCGTTCTGCTTTTCGCGCAGCTTGTTGCGCTCGACCTTGCGGCTCGCCTTGCGGTCCTTTGGAACGATCGGCCTGAGGTTCTGGGCCTCGACCTGCCTGCGCTTCGGTGTCGGGCGTCCTTTCCCTGTTGAATCTTCATCGTCTTCAGCTATCGGGATCTGCGCCTCGGCGTCTTC
Source organism: Bifidobacterium psychraerophilum (assembly GCF_000741705.1). Taxonomy (GTDB): domain Bacteria; phylum Actinomycetota; class Actinomycetes; order Actinomycetales; family Bifidobacteriaceae; genus Bombiscardovia; species Bombiscardovia psychraerophila. Next base: position 713,145 of record NZ_JGZI01000009.1, read on the forward strand.
GGCGGCGTTGCGTTTCAATGGGTTCCATGTCATGCGAACAGGTTACGGTGACGCCTAGACGCATAAGGCCTCGCAGGCCCGTTACAACAAGAGTGTTGGGAGATGGATATGACCACATTGACTAGTGATGACATTCGCGATCGCGTGCAGGGGGATTGGCAGCGCATCGTCACGCTGCTCGCCGACAAGGTGGCTTGCGCTTCCGTTTCGGCGCAGGGCATCACCGGTGAGCATATGAAGCGTTCCGCAGGCTTCGTCGAGCAGGAGTTCAAGGCGCTGGGCATCGATGCCCATGTCGTCCAGTCGCACAACCCGGATGGGACCCCGGGGGCCTACGAGGTGGTCGGATCACGCATCGTCGATCCCGCCGCACCGACCGTGCTGCTTTATGCGCATCACGACGTGCAGCCTGTTCCCGACGCGGGCGATTGGGACACCGATCCCTTCGTGGCGGTGGAGAAGGACGGACGTCTGTATGGTCGTGGATCCGCCGATGACGGCGGTGGCATCGCCATCCATTCGGGTGCGCTGAAGGCCCTGGGTGATGATCTTGGCGTGAATATCAAGATCTTCATCGAAGGCGAGGAGGAGATGGGCTCACCAAGCTTCATTCCATTCATCGAGCAGCATCAGGATGAGTTCGCGGCCGATGTGATCATCGTCGCGGATTCGGGCAACTGGTCGGCTGATGTGCCGAGCCTGACCACCTCCCTGCGCGGGAACACGACGCTTGATGTGAGCTTGAGGGTTCTTGGCCATCCGGTGCATTCCGGGCAATTCGGCGGCCCGATCCTCGATGCGAATACGCTTGCGGCCATGCTGATCTCCAGCATGTATGACGAATCGGGCGAACTCGTGGTACCCGGCATCACGGCTGAGGAGCCGGTCGGCGGATTGCAGCGCGACCTGGATGAGGAGACCTTGAGAAACGATGCCGCAACGGTGCAGGGACTGCGCTTCGCGGGAACGGGCTCCCTGGCTTCACGGCTCTGGACGAAGCCGAGCCTGACCGTCATAGGCTTCGATGCCCACCCCGTCGAAGGTTCCTTCAATGTGCTCGCCGATGCGGCGACCTTCAGGCTCTCCCTGCGCACGGCCCCCTCGCAGCGTCCCGAAGAGGCACAGCGTGCGCTCGCGGCATTCCTGACCGAACATGCGCCTTTCGGTGCGCAGGTGACGGTCACGCCTCTGGACAACGGCATGGGCTGGGCGATGGATCCGAACGCCAAAGCCGTGAAGACCGCCGAGGAGGCCATGAGCGAGGCATTCAGCACGGATGTGGTCAACAAGGGCGAGGGTGGATCGATCCCCTTCATCCCGGAACTGCAGCGCATCTTCCCTGAAGCGCAGGTGCTGGTGACCGGCCCCGAGGATCCGAAGTCCAACGCCCATAGCCCGAATGAGTCGATTTCACTCTCGGGGCTGCGCAACAACGTGATCACCGAGGCCCTGCTGCTTGACCGGCTGGCAAACGAGTGATGACGACAGCGCAGTGACGAGAGCTGTCACATTCCGGCGCGCGGCGGGCGCCATACCCCTGTTGTTGAAGGCGGGTATGGCGCCCGCAGTCGTATGCCCGCGATGGTCGGGATTGTGAGATTCATCGCAGGCGGATGGTGATGCGCGGATGCGCATTGTATTTGGTCAGGGGCTTGGCTAGTATCGCTGGTGACACGGGGGCTGCATGCGTGAGCGTGCGGCTGAGATGAGGCGAAGCCTCAACCGAACGAACGTATACCGGGTAATGCCGGCGCACGGATGTCGCTCTTTTCCCGTGCCTTGAATTGCACCATCATGCGCAAGATGCGCATGGATATGAAAGGCACAGCATCATGACTTCAACAACAACTTCGGCACGGCCCGTTCTGCGGTGGCGCGTGGTGGATATCGCGGTGGCTTCGGTGATCGGCGTCGCCAGCTCATTGATCTATTGGCTCGTCGCACTGATCTCGACCGGTCCTTGGAATTTCCTGGAGGCGATCATTCCGGGCTTCGGAGGCGTCTTCAACGGTCTGTGGCTTTTCGCCGGACCTCTGGCCGCGGTGATCGTGCGTAAACCGGGTGCCGCCATCTATGCCGAGGTGGTCGCCGCCGTACTCGAAGCCCTGATGGGTAATATCTGGGGCGGCGGTGCGACCTTCGTGATCGGTCTGGTGCAGGGTGTGATGGCGGAACTCATATTCGTCATCCTGATGTATCGCAAGTGGAATCCCTCGACCCTGGTGCTTTCGGGTGCGTTGTCGGGATTGGGCTGCTGGGGGTACTCCTTCTTCACGAATCTGCAGGCCATCGACTGGGGCGGTTCATACGGCATCATCTATCTGCTCACCACACTGGTCTCCGGGGCCGTGATCGCGGGCATACTGATGTGGTACCTCTACATCGCCATCGCCAAAACCGGTGCCTTGGATCATTTCGCTTCAGGACGCGAGGTGCGTGGAATAGCGGATTGATACCATTCGGAACCACAGATCGGATCGTTCAAGCATGAAGGCAACAGTGTCGGACATCGACTCGTCGCAGGACGCTTCTCAAGCAGGAAGCGCACGCGCCGCGGTCCCGGGCGTTCGTACCTCGGATGGCGGGGCGTCCTCCCTGACATTCGACCATTGGGGATACAAACACGCCTCACGCCGTCATTTCGCCGTCCGTGATCTTTCCCTGCACATCGAGCAGGGCGAGCGGGTGCTGCTCCTTGGGGCTTCGGGAATCGGCAAATCGACGATCCTTGAGGGCGCTGCCGGGTTGATCGGCAGCCAGGTGGATGCCATCCCGGCCGCCGATGGCGCGCAGGACGTGACCGCCGCCGTTTCCGACGCCGACGGAGGCCTGACCGAAGGACGGGTGCTGGTCGGTGACGATCCGGTTCAGGAACGTATCGGCAGCGTCGGCCTGGTGCTCCAGGATCCGGATGCGCAGGCCATTTTCCAACGTCTGGGCGATAACGTCGCCTTCGGCCCCGAAAACCTGGACGTCCCCAGAGATGAGATCTGGCAGCGGACACGCGAGAGCCTGTCTTCGGTCGGCATGGGGGAGTTGAAACTGGAGCATTCGGTGCTGCACCTCAGCGGTGGTCAGATGCAGCGTGCGGCATTGGCCGGGGCGCTGGCGATGCGTCCGGGTGTGCTGCTGCTTGACGAGCCCACCGCCAACCTCGATCCGGACGGCGTCCATCAGATCGTGAAGGCGGTTCGCGATGTCGTGGACCGGCGAAACTGCACGATGCTTCTGGTCGAGCATCATGCCGAACCGTGGATAGACATGATCGACCGCGTTGTGGTGCTGGGACTCGAATCCGAGAACAACGCGCATTCGGATATCGTGAACGACTCCGATCATGACGATATGGACCGAAGTGCCTTCCGCAAAACCGTGGTGGTGGCCGATGGGACACCGGAGGAGATCTTCACCGATCACGGGCTGGATTTCGCGCAGCTCGGCATCTGGGTCCCTGAACGCTACCGCCGTCCGGAGGATGCGATCACGGCCATCAGCACCCCTGACGAACCTGATTACCCGGCTTCGCAGGGCGAGGGCGAGCCCCTGCTCCGTGCACACGACCTTTCGATCGGGCGTGAGGGCACGGCGATCGCCGAGCATATCGATCTGGATTTCAGGCCGGGACAGATCACCGCGCTGGTCGGGCCCAACGGGGTGGGGAAGTCCACGCTGTCGCTCACACTCGCCGGCCTGCTCAAAGCCGTGAAGGGCGAGGTCATTGCCGAGGCCAAGCTGGCGGATGGGCTTGTTCAGTCGGATCCGTACACCTGGAAATCCAGTGATCTGGCATCCCGCATCTCCTACGTGTTCCAGAATCCGGAACACCAATTCGCCAAAGGAACGGTGATGGAGGAGATGCTGCTCGCTCCCCAGCGGAGCGGCATGCCTCCCCAGGAGGCGCAGCAGCGGGCGGATGATCTGCTTGAACGTTTCAATCTCAAACGCTATGCGAGGGTCAATCCCTATACGCTTTCGGGTGGTGAGAAGCGCAGGCTGACCGTCGCCGCCGCGCTCGCGGCCGCCCCGCGTGTGCTGCTGCTGGATGAGCCGACATTCGGCCAGGACAGACGCACCTGGATGCAGATCGTCCGGCTGATTCACTCGTTGCGATCAGACGGGGTCAGCATCATCGTGATCACCCATGACCGTGATCTGGTCACCGCGCTTGATGCCCGTGTGGTCGAGCTGGCACCGCAGGGAAGTGTCACTTCCTGGGATGCCGGCTCGCAGGGGAGCCGTGATATGGCGCATATTCCCGTCAGTCCGATGGATATGCGTGATGAGACCGTGCCTCCCTCAAGCCGCTCGCCCTTCCTGGCGTCACTGAATCCGGCCTTCCGCGTGATAGGCGCCCTTGTGGCCACGCTGCCTATGCTGGTGAGTCTGGATTGGGTGTCCGCCACGGTTTCACTTGTTCTCGAAGTGCTGCTGTTCATGATCGCGGGCTTCACCCCCTGGCGCCTGGTGCGTTCCACATGGCCTTTGTTCATCGGGGCACCCGGCTCGGCTCTGGCGGTGGTGCTGTATGGCAAAAGCGGTGGCGACACCATATGGCAGTGGGGTCTGATCCATGTGACCGACCGCTCGGTTGATCTGGCCGTGGCCACCTTCCTGAGGATCCTCGCCATCGGCATTCCTGCGATCATCGCCGTCCTCGGCATTGACGCCACCGATCTTGCCGACTCCTTCAGCCAGGTGCTGCACCTGCCGGATCGCTTCGTCTACGGCGGTTTGGCGGGAATGCGCCTGTTCACGGTGTTGCAGGATGATTGGGGGGCGCTCACCGCTTCGCGCAGGTCGCGTGGCCTGGGCGACGACAACGCGATACGGACCTTCTTCCCGCAGGCTTTCGCTTTGCTGGTGCTGTCGATACGGCGTTCGACCACACTCGCCACCGCGATGCAGGCCAGAGGCTTCGGGGGAGCGGGGCCGAGAAGCCATGCGCGTCTTTCCGTGTTCGGGGCCAGGGATTACACCTATATGGTGATTTGCCTGAGTGTGCCGATCATCGCCTTGGTATCCGCCGGAGTCCTCGGTACCTTCACCTTCTTCGGCGGCTGATGCCCGTGCAGTCAGGGCTGGTCGGCAAAGTCGGCTGACCTGAATTCCCTCCGAACAGCACGAAGGCCCGGCAGACCATCAGTCTGCCGGGCCTTCGTCATCCCGTACGCCTGAAGCGTGCGGTGCCCTTCCCCCAAAGGAAGCGCGCGAATGTTAACGCGCGAGTGTGGTGTTCAGATTACGTACCTCGTCGAAACGAGCGGCGGCGTCCTCCCAATTGACGACGTTCCACCATGCCTTGACGTAATCAGGACGGACGTTCAGGTAATCGAGATAGTAGGCATGCTCCCAGAGATCGAGCAGTACCAGCGGGAATACGGTGACCGGCAGATTGCCCTGGTGATCGTACATCTGCAGGGTAACCAGCTTCTCACCCAGTGAATCCCAGGCGAGCACGGCCCATCCCGAACCCTGGATGCCTGCGCACATGGATGCGAAATAGGTCTTGAAGCCTTCGAAGGAACCGAACTGGTCATCGATGGCGGCCCTGAGCTCACCCTCCGGCTCCTGGCCGTTGGAAGGTGCGAGGTTCTTCCAGAAAATCGTGTGGTTCTTGTGTCCTGCGAGGTTGAAGGCAAGATTCTTCTCATACAGATTGGAATTCTCGACCTTGCCTGACTCCGCCGCATCATGGATCTGCTCCAACGCCTTGTTGGCACCTGTGACATAGGTCTGATGATGCTTGTCATGGTGGAGTTCCATGATCTTACCCGAGATGAACGGCTCCAGCGCCGAGTAATCATAAGGAAGTTCTGGCAAAGTATATTCGGGCATTTCGCGCCTCCTGATCGTCTTGCGGGTAGTTTCCCGCCTATCTGAATCTATGCTGTCTTGTTGCTGCTCTTCCTGAGCCGGACCGTTTCGGCTCATACCCCAAGCCTAGTAGCGTTGCGGGGCCTGGGCGCCAAAATTGCGCTGAAAGAATGAGTGACCTAAGCCACAATTCGCTCAACGGCTGATGACGACCGGGCCCCGCGACGCTACTCGGATCAGGCGTGGTGCTTGGGTGTCGCGGCCTTCTTCTTGGCTGCGGGACGCCTGCGCAGAGGCGCGAGTTGGAACACCTCATCGGAACGCTGGGCGACCTCGGGGCTGTGCGTGACGATGATGACGCATTTGTTGTGGTCATGGGCGAGATTGCGGAAGATGTCCATGATGTCGTTCTGCGTGCTCAGATCGAGATTGCCGGTCGGTTCGTCGGCGACGATGACCTCGGGATCGTAGCTCAACGCCCGTGCGATGGCCACACGCTGCTGCTCGCCACCTGAAAGATGCAGGATGCGCTCATTCGCGTATTCCGCAGGAAGGTGCACCTCGCTGAGCAGTTCCTCGGCGATCTTCTTCTTGGGGGCGTCGAAGGTCTTGCCCGAGGCGTCCATCGAGAGCACGATGTTCTCGCTGACGGTGAGCGCCGGGAGCAGATTGAAGCTCTGGAAGATCACGCCGATATCGTGGCTGCGGAAATCGTAGCGATTCTGCTTGGCCAGATCCTTCCCCTGATACAGCACCTGTCCGTCCGTGGGGGAGGCGAGTCCTGAGATCAGGGAGAGCAGCGTCGTCTTTCCTGCGCCCGACGGTCCTGTGATGGCGTAGACGGCACCGCTGCGGAATGCGTAGCTGATGTCGTGAAGCACCTTCTTGCCGCCTTTGGTGTAGGCGTATGAGACCTGCTTCAATTCCAGGGTCACGGGCTGCTGCGGTGCCGCATCCTTGCCCTGTGCCTCTTCTTGTGTGTTCGCGGTATCTGTGGTTACCGAACTCATGTTCCTATCCTTGCTGTGCTGATGAGTGTGCTGTGCTGATGAGTGTGCTGTGCTGATGAGTGTGCTGCAGTGCCGGATGAATCAGGCCGATGCCCGACGATTCACCGGGATCGCGATGGCTATGAGCGATCGGCGAGGATCTGCAGCGGTTCGTATCTCATGACGAATATCACCCCGACCAGTGCCGAAAGCAGTGTCAAGCCGAGTCCTATCAGTATGAGTTGCCCGACCATCGAGAGGCTGACCGTCGAATTGACCGAAGAGACGTAATCAACAGCCTGGGCGCCGAACTGCCCTCCGCCGTTACCTTGGGTCGGGGCAGCCGCCTGGGTCCCTGAGCCCGTTCCTGAGCCTGAGCTGCTGGAACTTGAGCTTGAACCGCTTGAGGTGCCCGGACCTGCCGCACCTCGTCCGAACTGCGCCTGCTGGCTGCTCGTCTCGCTTTCCTGCTGCGCGACCTGGCTGGCAAGAAGCTGATTCGATACGGGCACCGAGGTGGCTGCGCCGGCGACGGCTCCTATACCGAGTCCGATCATCGTGACGATCAGCAGCTCGATCGCGAACTGCGCCGCCACCTTCGATTTCTTCACACCCATGGCGGTGAGCACACCGACCTCGTATTTACGTTCCCTGACGTTGAAGAGGCTGAGCACGATCAGAACGACGGCTCCCACACCGAGGACTATCAGCAGCAGTGTGAGTGCGAACTGGGAGAGGTTGTTCAGAGGGATCAGGCTGGATTCGTACTCCTCGACGTCGGCCGAGGAAACGGTGTAGTCGCTGCTCAGACCGGCCTTCTTGGCCTGTGTCTTGAAGCTCTTGAATGAGCTCTCGTCGTTGAACACATAGGTGTAGCTGATCTGTGCCGCCGCGCTCGATGTGCTGTTGCCCGACGAATCCGTTGTGGTCACCTTGCTTGAGGCGTCAAGTCCGAGCGCCTTGAGTGTGGAAACCGAGGTGTAGATCGCGTTGGCCGCATCATTCGCGGTGGAACCGCCGCCGGGGCCACCCGTGGAGGTGCTTGACTCGGTGGTGTTCTTGTAGATGCCGACGACCTTGAGGCTGTAGGTCTTGCTGGAATCGGTGGCGCTCGCGACCGTGATGGTGCTGCCGACCTTGAGGTTGTTGAAGTCGGCAAGCGACTTGGAGATGATGACCTGCTTGTCGGAGGATGTGGTGTAGTCGAACACCTCGCCGGAGGTCATGGTGAAGCTGCCGTTCGAAGCGTTCTTGACGGCTTCATCGGAAGAGAAGCCGACGAGCTGGAAGTCCCCGGAGCTTGTGGTGCTCTCCATACCGCCACCCATGCCGCCCCCTGGCTGCTGGGCATTCGAGTCGGAGGAGCCTGAGCTTGAACTGGAGCTTGAGCTTGAACTGGATGTGGTTGAGACCGGCTGGAAGGAGTCCGTTTCGGCCAGCGAGGTGGTTTCGGTGTAGTACGACGAGGAGACTGAGCTCAGCTTCGCGTATTTCTGATAGTCGCTCAGCGAGAGTTCCTTGTCGCTGAGGGCCTCGCGTATTGCGCTGAAGTCGGGTTGGCTGCCGCTGCTCGACGAGCTGCTGGTGCTGGAAGCATTGATCAGCTTGCTTCTGTCGACGCTTATCTGCCCTGTAACGCTCGTGTTTTCAAGGCCCGTTTCTCTAGCCGTATTCGCCGACTGTCGTATGGAAAGACCAATTGTGGCGGCTGCTGCGATGATCGCCACGATGATGGCGATGAGTATGTTGCGCCCTTTGTTGCGTATAACACTTTTCCAAGCATTCTTGAACACGAACATTGCAATCCTTAATCGTTTGTGTGAAGTGGACGGGTCAACATGCCTGAGGTACATCGCCCCGTAATGCACATACAAGCGCACGGATGTGGCAGAGTACTGAGTCGGCTCTGCGTTTTTTCTGCGGTATTTCTGTGAATGCGCTGTGAACAGAGCGGTGGCGTGCATGACGGAGGGCATGCCGGGGCACGGCGAATGGCATGGCGGCGGACACCGATGTGTTGCGTCCCGCCCGCCCGGCAGCGCTGCGTGGGCCTGTCTGCCTATAGAGTTGAGGCATGCCCATTCATTCAGGAATCATTGACAACCCCAAGGCCGACCGCATCCGCAAGGTCAGCGACCTCTCCTCCCGTAAACGCCGCGAGGAGTACGGTCGCTTCTGCATCGAAGGTCCCCAGGCCGTAAGGGAGGCCATCGCCTACAGGCCCGAGATCATCGGCGATCTGTTCGTGGAGGTGCGCGCGGGAGGACAGGCACAGGGGGAACAGGCACAGGGGGAGCAGGCGCAGACGGAACAGGCGCGCCCCCTTTCGACGGTTGTGGAAAGGCTTGAGGCGGATTCCCAGGCATACGACATCTATGTGCACCATGTGACCTCGCGGGTCATGCAACGCATCAGCACCGACAGCCAGGGCATTGTCGCCGTCGCCGATCTGGCGGCCATGAGGGTCGATGCCGAGGATGTGCCTCTCGCCGAAGGTGCGACGGTCGCGGCGTTCTGGCAGATCAGGGATCCCGGCAATGCGGGGACCGTGATCAGGGCTGCGGATGCCGCAGGCTGCGACGCCGTGGTGTTCGTCGACGATTGCGTCGATGTCCTGAATCCTAAAGTGGTGCGTTCAAGCGTCGGCTCCCTGTTCCATATTCCCGTGCTCACCATGAGCACCAGGGAATTCATGCAATGGACGAAGAGCATCCATGCGAAGGTGGTCGCCGCCGATGTCTATGGACTGGAAGGGCGTCCGGCCATGCCCCTGCCCGAATACATCCAGCAGGGCGAGCTCGATGGCGTGCAGCCCCACGCCTTCCTCTTCGGCAACGAGGCCCGCGGTCTTCCCGAATCGATACTCAAACAGGTCGACCGTAGCGTGTGCATACCGATGTATGGCAAGGCCGAATCGCTGAATCTCGCCACCAGTGCTGCGATATTATTGCACACTGTGGCTATGTCGAGTCATATTGAAAGAATTTGAAGTCGGTAAACGCTGGAAAAAGGCTGTTTCGGAGCTCTCCGGGGACAGATGAAGGAAGGTCCAAGTTGGCAAATGATGTGACATTCGACGCCGAAGCTGTATCTGCGGAAGTCGCGATCGGCATCAGTAAAATTCAGGAGGCCTCGGATCTGCAGGAGCTCAAATCCTTGAGGTCGCAGTATGCAGGTTCGGATTCCGCGATGACGCAGGCGAGCAAGGCCATCGGATCCCTTCCCAAGGACCAGAAGAAGGAAGCCGGCAAGGTGATGGGTGGGCTGCGTGCCGACTTCGGTCGCGCCCTGTCCCTGAAGGAGCATGAGCTGAGTGAGGCCGCCGAGGCGCAGGCTTTGGCGGAGGAGACGGTGGATATGACGCTGCCCGTCAACCGCCGCCCCTTGGGCGCCCGTCATCCTTTGGCGAAGCTGCTTGAGGATGTCGAGGATTTCTTCGTCTCGATGGGTTGGCAGATCGCCCAGGGGCCCGAAGTGGAAGCCGAATGGTATGACTTCGACGCGTTGAACTTCGGCCCGGACCATCCTGCCAGGCAGATGCAGGACACCTTCTACGTCAAGGGCAACCAGGCCAAGGATGCGGCCGGCTTCGTGGGATCCAACATGGTGATGCGCACGCACACCTCTCCGGTCCAGGCGAGGTCGCTGCTGCAGCGCGGCGTTCCGCTGTATGTGGCATGCCCGGGACGCGTGTTCCGAACCGATGAGCTTGATGCCACGCATACACCCGTGTTCCATCAGTGCGAGGCCATAGCGGTCGATAAGCATCTGACGATGGCTGATCTCAAGGGCGTGCTCGACAAACTCGCGGTCGCCATGTTCGGCGAAGGCGCGAAAACACGTCTGCGTCCTTCGTACTTCCCATTCACCGAGCCGAGTGCGGAAATGGATCTCTGGTTCCCCGACAAGAAGGGTGGACCCGGTTGGATCGAATGGGGCGGCTGCGGGATGGTGAATCCCAATGTGCTCAGATCGGCGGGGATCGATCCGGACCTATACTCCGGTTTCGCCTTTGGGGTCGGCATGGAACGTACGCTGCTGCTTCGTCATGACATCAACGACATGCATGACTTGGTCGAGGGCGATGTGCGGTTCAGCGAACAGTTTGTGATGGGGGAGTGATTAGACCATGCCTATGGTTGATATTGATTGGCTGTCGGACCACGTCAAGCTTGCGGAGGATCTGAGCTACGAGCAGCTTGCCGCCGATCTGGTGCGAGTCGGACTCGAAGAGGAGATGATCCACCGTTCCTCGGTGACCGGGCCGATCGTCGTCGGATACGTCGTGGATGCGACACCCGAACCGCAGAAGAACGGCAAGACCATCAACTGGTGCCATGTGGATGTCGGCGATGCATTCAACGACAAGGACAAGCAGGGCAATCCGGTGCCGCGCGGCATCGTGTGCGGCGCCCCGAATATGGCGGCTGGCGAAAAGGTCGTGGTGACGCTTCCCGGAGCCGTGCTGCCCGGTGATTTCCGCATCGAACCGCGTAAGACCTATGGCCATGTCTCCGATGGCATGTGCGCGTCCGAACGCGAACTGGGCATAGGGGACAGCCATGACGGCATCATCCTGCTGCGCGAGCATGGTTTCAGCGAGGACGAGTACGAGGCCCTGAAGCCCGGTGATGACGCCATCGCCCTGCTGCACCTGAACAATCCGATTCTGGAGATCAACATCACCCCGGATCGCGGATACGCCTTCTCGTACCGTGGCATCGCCCGTGAATACCACAATTCCACCGGCGCCGCTTTCACCGATCCGGTGAAGCAGCTGAACCGGGTGGTTCCTGACATCGCCGCTGCCGAAGTGGATCCCTCGTACCAGCCTGATGTGGAGGTTGAGATCGAGGACGACAATCCGATCCATGATGTCGTCGGCTGTGACCGTTACTACGCCAGGGCCATCCATCATGTCGACACCGAGGCTCGCACGCCGAATGTGGTACGCAGACGGCTGATCCGTGCCGGTATGCGTCCGATCTCATTGCCGGTGGATGTGACCAACTATGTGATGCTCGACCTCGGGCAGCCGCTGCACGCCTATGATCTGGATAAAATCGCACCTCCGATCGTGGTGCGCCGCGCCCATGAGGGCGAGGAGCTGCTTACGCTCGACGGGCGCAAGCATGAACTGAGCCCCGAGGACCTGCTCATCACGGATTCGCCGAATGGCGAGCGTTCCTCAAGGATTCTCGGCCTGGCCGGCGTTATGGGCGGCATGTACGGCGAGGTCACCGCGGAGACCAAGAACATACTCATCGAGGCCGCACACTTCGACCCGATCTCCATCGCCCGTTCCGCACGCAGGCACAAGATCCCTTCGGAGGCCTCGCGCAGGTTCGAACGTGGCGTGGACACGAAGCTTCAGCCCGCCGCGGTACAGGAGGCTGTGGAGATGCTCACCCGCTACGGTTCGGGTGAGGCCTCGCATGAGCCCAAGGATCTTGACAACACGGTCAAGCCCAGGGACATCCACTTCAAGGCCAGTGAGGTCAAGCGCCTTGCGGGTCTTGACTGCGAGCTCAACCGGATCTCCGAGATACTCGCGGACATCGGTTGCAGGCTCGGTGGTGGCGGCAACGGTGAGTTCACCGTCGCACCGCCAACGTGGAGGCCCGATCTTACTCAGGCCTGCGATTTGGTCGAGGAGGTCGCGCGACTGGTCGGCTATGACAACATACCGGTGGTCGTGCCTTCGGCCCCTGTTCTGGGCACCAGTGGTTTGGATGCCACGCAGCGCAGGCAGCGCTGGGTGGCGAATACCCTGGCGGAATACGGTCTGGTGGAGACCCTCAGCTATCCCTTCGTGGGTGATGAGGACTTCAAGGCCTTCGGAGTCGATGCGGAGCGGATCAAACATTCAAGCGTCGAGTTGGAGAACCCGCTGGCGGGGGACAGGCCCTATCTGCGCAGATCGCTGCTGATGACGCTCGCCCTGACCGTGCAGCGCAACATCAGAAGAGGCTTGCAGAACGTCGGCATCTATGAGGTCGGACGCGTGTTCCTGTGGGATGAGCAGGCGCCTGCGATACCCGCCCTCCCCGGTGGTGTGCGTCCTTCGGACGATGAGCTGGCCGCACTGGATGCCGGTTTGCCCGAGCAGCCGACCCATGTCGCCGGAATCCTGACCGGTGATGCCGAGGACGCGGGTTGGCTCTCCGAGAAGCGCCCCGTCGATTGGAGCGATGCGGTCGAGGTCCTGCACCGAATATCAGACCGTTTGGGTGCGCAGTTGCGTCTCAATCAGGCCGATCCCGACGAGATCGGGCCCTCCTGGCATCCGGGAAGAAGCGCGCAGATCCTGCTTTCTGACGGCAGTGTTGTGGGCACGGTCGGTGAATTCCATCCCAAGGTGAATGCCGCTCTTGGGCTTCCCGCACACAGTGCGGCCTTTGAGCTTGATTTCACGGCGGTGTCCTCCTCGTTGGAGGATGCGCCCGTGCAGGCCAAGCCCATATCCGCATTTCCCCCGGTCCATCAGGATCTGGCGTTTACGGTTCCCCGCTCGGTGACGGCGCAGCAGCTGCAGGATGTGATAGCTCAGGCCGCCGGTGACGACTTGGAATCGATCCGTCTCTTCGATGTGTTCACCGGAGCGCAGCTCGGCGAGGACGTGAAGTCCCTGGCCTTCGCCGTCACATTCCGCTCACCAGTGAAAACCCTTGGTGCGGAGGACAGCGAGCATCTGCGTGGTGTAATTGTGGAACAAGCGGCACAATTGGGAGCACAACTCAGAGCCTGAAAGCCCGCAACGGAGGAGGCAACTACGAACAGCAACGAGAACAACGAGGGTAATGGACGTATCCCGGGCGAAGATCCGCGTCGGGACGCGTCGCCCTCGGATGCCGGGGCCGTTCGCAATGCCCCCGATCCCCAACGGGCCTCCGACCCGGCACGTCCGGAGTATGGCCAGCGCGTATCGCCGCAGTATGGTGCGATGAAGAGCCAGTACCCCGGTTGGAATCCCTATGTGTATGGTGAGCCCGAAGTGGAGAGTCCGAAGACGGATCAGCCACAGGGCGCTCCGACCGCCGCAACGGCATTCAACCGGGGGCAGGCCGGTGCACGGCCCGCGAACGGTCAGGGCATGCAGGGACGGCAGGGCCAACCGCAGATAACCGGCGGCAAGGGTCAGCCGCGCATGCTCAACGGCGTGAACCTTGACGACCCCAATCAGAACCCGGTGTATGGCCGCTGGGACCCCTACGCCATCGTCGCCTTCATCATGACCTTCCTGACGCTTCCGGTGCTGCCCGCCATTCTCGGTGGCATCGCGATCTACCGCACGACGGTCTTCCATATGAAGGGCCGTGGTCTTGCCATCGCCGCAGTGGTCATCGCGGTCATCGAGCTCATCATGATGGTGGTTATGGTGATGATGGGCATAACGACGAATGATCTGCTTTCCATGATGGCGAGCTGGGCCACATCCACTGGCACGGGTTCTTCGATCTCGGCCTGAACCCGACTTGGCCTTGCGTGCGCCGAGGCGTGCGCTGCACAGTGTCGCTGAGCTGCGCAATACGAAGCCCGCGACACGCTTATGCATAATTATGCACAATCATGCATAAAGAGTATGCTCAATGATGTCTTGATATGTCGGACATCGATTTGGAGCATGACCATGACGCAATTCTCAGTTGCCGTTGCCGGTGCAACAGGCTACGCGGGCGGTGAGGCGCTCAGGATTCTTGCTGCCCACCCTGACTTCACAGTGACCTGTGTGACCGGTCATTCCTCGATAGGCGACAGACTCGCGAAGCATATGCCGCATATCCCGCAGCTTGGTGATCTCATCGTCGAGGACACCACACCCGAGGTGCTCAACGGGCATGATGTCATCATCCTGGCTTTGCCGCATGGTGCTTCAGGCGCCCTGGCGAGCCAACTCGATCCCGATGCGGTCGTTGTGGACCTGGGGGCCGACCATCGTTTGGAGCAGCAGCAGGCCTGGGACGAATACTACGGCGGCCGCTTCTATCAGCACTGGACCTATGGCATGCCCGAACTCATCGTCGGGAAGGACGCCGAGGGCGCATATGTGCGGCAGCGTGAATCCCTCGTCGGCGCGAAGAGAATAGCGGGCCCCGGCTGCAATGTGACCGCAGTCACCCTGGCCATGCAACCCGCCTTGGTCGCGGGACTCGTCGATGCGCAGGAGATCGTCGCCAATCTGGTCGTGGGATATTCCGGAGCCGGGAAAAGCCTGAAGCGGACGAATCTTCTCGCCGCGGAGGCCCTGGGATCCGCTACACCCTATGGGGTCGGCGGAACGCATCGCCATATTCCCGAGATCCTGCAGAATCTTGGCCATGCCTCCCATGCGGGCGGTAAGGACGAGAACATCCTGCTGTCCTTCACGCCGATCCTCGCCCCGATGTCGAGGGGCATCCTCGCCAGCGTCTCGGCACCGCTGAACGACAAGGCGATGGATATGGACGAGGACGGGATCCGGGAGATCTGGAAACAGGCCTATGCAGGGCAGGATTTCATCCAGGTGCTGCCCTCGGGAGTGCTTCCTGCGACCGCCAATGTGATCGGCTCCAACGCCGCCCACCTCCAGGTCGCCATCGACCGCAAGGCCCGACGACTCCTGGCCTTCGCGGCCATCGACAATCTCAACCGAGGTACGGCAGGACAGGCCGTGCAGTCCTTGAACATCGCGATGAACATACCTGAAATGAACGGGTTGACAATGATAGGAGTAGCGCCATGAGCGTCACATATGCACAGGGATTCGCCGCAGCCGGGGTACCGGCCGGAATCTCATCGATCGCAGGGAAGAAAGACCTGGCCGTGGTCACCAACCAGGGTCCTCTTGATGTGGCGGCCGGCGTGTTCACTTCGAACCGCTTCTGCGCGGCACCTGTCCAGTGGTCACGCGGAGCGGTGGCGGATGGTCATCTGAAGGCCGTGGTGGTCAATTCGGGTGGGGCCAATGCCTGCACCGGCCAGGCGGGATACGATCAGTCCGCCCGGACCGCGGCCGCGATGGCCTCGAAACTCGGTGTGGATGCCGAGCAGGTCGCCGTCGCCTCGACCGGTCTCATCGGGGAGTTGCTTCCCCTGGACAACGTCCTGCAGGGCGTCGATCACGCCTTCGGACAGCTCGCCGAGAGCGAGGAGGCCGGAAGCGATGCCTCACACGCGATCATGACCACCGACACCAATCCCAAAACCGTCACACTCGACGGATCGGGATACCACATGGGCGGCATGGTCAAGGGCTCAGGAATGATCGCCCCGCAGCTGGCCACGATGATCTGCGTCATCACCACCGACGCGGTCATCAGCAGCGAACAGGCGCAGCAGTCCCTGCGTGAGGCCACCGGCACGAGCTTCGATCGCATTGATGTGGATGGCTGCATGTCGACCAACGACACCGTGCTGCTTCTGGCATCCGGTGCCTCGGGTGTTGAGGCCGATGCCAAGGAGTTCACATCCCTGCTCAGCCAGGCATGCGCTTCGCTGGCCCGCCAGATCGTGGGCGATGGGGAAGGCTCCTCCCATGATGTGAATGTGACCGTCGAGGGTGCCATCTCGGAAGAGGCGGCCTTGACCTGCGCCCGTGCGATCGCGGGATCCAATCTGCTCAAATGCGCCATCGCGGGCAACGATCCCAACTGGGGCAGGGTCGTGTCCTCCCTCGGCACGGTTCCCGAGTCCGTGGCCCCGTACGACCCGAATGAGGTGACCGTCGATATCAACGGTGTGAGGGTGTGCGACGGCGGCAAGCCGGGCGAGTCACGCTCACTGGTCACAATGGAGGAACGGGAGGTCACCATTACGGTGAACCTGCATGCGGGGAGTGCGCAGGGGACCATATGGACGGATGATCTCACCGTGGATTACGTGCATATCAATTCGGACTACGAATCCTGATCGCAACCGTACAATCATTCGGTAAGTCGAGACAATCGGAAATAGGTGAATGCAATGACTCCAGTAAAGGGACCGGGTTTCCACTTCGATGTGCACACCGATCTTCGCGCTGACCAGAAGGCGGAGGTGCTGATCGAGGCGCTTCCTTGGCTTGAGGAATTCTCGGGACAGCGTGTGGTCATCAAGTACGGTGGCAACGCGATGGTCGACGACCACCTCAAGCGATGCTTCGCAGAAGATATGGTGTTCTTGCGCCAGGTGGGGCTTCACCCCGTTGTGGTGCATGGGGGAGGACCGCAGATATCAAGCATGCTGAAGGCCCTCGGCATCAAATCCGAGTTCCGTGGCGGATTGCGTGTGACCACACCCGAGGCGATGGATGTGGTGCGTATGGTGCTCACCGGCAAGGTCTCCCGTGAACTCGTCGGACTGATCAATGCGCACGGGCCCTATGCCGTCGGGCTTTCCGGCGAGGACGGGGCATTGTTCTCCGCCATGCAGCGCAAACCGATCATCGACGGCAAGGCCACGGATATCGGTCTGGTCGGCGACGTGGTCAGCGTTGACGCCTCCGCGGTGGAGGACATCATCAATGCGGGCAGGATCCCCGTGGTGTCCTCGGTGGCACCGAATGAGGATGACGCCACCCAGGTGCTGAACGTCAACGCCGATTCGGCGGCGGCCGCGCTCGCCGCCGCGCTCGGTGCCCGCAAATTCCTGATACTGACCGATGTTGATGGGCTGTATGCGGATTGGCCCGACAAGAATTCGCTGATAGGGCGGATCGGCGTGGAGAATCTGCGGGATATGCTGCCCGATCTGGAAACAGGCATGCGCCCCAAGATGGAGGCATGTGTGCGAGCATTGGATGGTGGCGTGGAACAGTCGCACATCATCGATGGCCGCAAGCCGCATTCCTTGCTCAACGAGATCTTTACAACCGCCGGAATCGGCACGATGGTGGTGCCCGAGGATGGCATCGAAATGAGGAGTTCGTATGAAATCGCTTGAAGAGGTCGGGTCTGAGGGGAATCACTGGCTCGGCGAATACCAGGATGTGCACATGCACGTCTTCGGAAAGCCGCTGCGCGTTCTCGATCATGGCAAGGGCGCCCATGTCTGGGATGTCGACGGCAATGAATACCTGGACTTCCTGGGTGGCATAGCGGTCAATTCACTCGGCTATGCGCATCCGAAATGGGTTGCGGCGGTGGCCGAGCAGGCCGGGAAGATGGCCCATATCAGCAACTACTTCGCCAGCGAGGCGCAGATCTCCCTTGCGCGGATGCTGATCGACAAGGCCGGCGCGCCGGAGGGCTCCCATGTCTATTTCGGCAACTCGGGTGCCGAAGGCAACGAGGCCGCGCTGAAACTGGCCAAACTCTACGGACGTACCCTGCCGGGGGCCACGCCCCATCTCGGCGGCAAGGATGCCCGCATCATCGCATTGACGCATGGTTTCCACGGCAGGACCCTGGGTGCCCTGAGCGCCACATGGAAGCCTGCGATCAGGGAACCCTTCGCACCCTTGGTGCCGAATATCGAATTCGCCGAGTCGGGGGACATCGAAGCCATGCGCGAGGCCTTCCGCAGGACGGGCCAAGGCAAATACGGCAAGGGCCCGGTCGCCGCGGTGATCATGGAGCTGATCCAGGGCGAGGCCGGGGTCAGGGCAATGAATCCGGAATACGTTCAGGGCGTGCGCGCACTGTGCGATGAGTACGGGGCCTTGCTGATCTTCGATGAGGTGCAGACCGGCATCGGACGCACCGGCGCATGGTTCGCTTTCCAGCGCGAGGATCTGAGCGGTGGCGTGATCCCCGATGCGGTGACCTTCGCCAAAGGCGTGGCCGGAGGCTTCCCGATGGGTGGTCTGATCGCATTCGGAGAGTCGCTCAGCGCACTGTTCACACCGGGTTCGCACGGCTCCACCTTCGCGGGCAATCCTTTGGCTGCGGCCGCGGGTGTGGCCACACTGACCGCGATCGAGGACGAGCACCTGATTGATAACGCCGAGGAGAGGGGTGCGCAGCTGCGCGATGCCCTCTCGAATAGCGGCAACCCGCTGTTCGTGTCCGCACGGGGCCGCGGTCTGCTCGATGCCGTCGAGCTCTCGCATCCCTGCGCGCACGCCGCCGTGGATTGGGCCCTGGAACGAGGCCTGATCGTGAACGCGGTCGCGCCGGACGCACTCAGATTCGCCCCGCCGCTGGTGGTCAGCTCGCAGGACATCGAAACAGGCGTCGGCATCCTGTCCGGGATGCCTGATGATTTGAAGGATGACTAGACACAGCTCGACATGTCTCCTCGGGTGCAGGCCCGGGACAGTCGGGATGAAACACGTGGAAGTTGAGAAGAACAATAAGGAGAAGAGATGACCGGTCAACTCAGGCACATGCTCAGGGATGATGACGTCTCGCATGACGAACAGCTTGAAATATTGGAGCTGGGCATGCGTTTCCGCGAGAACCGTCTGTTCTCGCGCCCCTTCGAAGGGCCGCAGGCCGTTGCCGTGCTCTTCGACAAGCCCAGCACCAGAACGCGTTCGAGTTTTTCGATCGGTGTGGCCGAACTCGGCGGGTACCCCCTGATCATCGACAAGGGCGGCTCCCAGCTCGGACGCGGCGAACCCGTTGCGGACACCGCCAGGGTGCTGACCCGTATGACCTCGGCGATCGTCTGGAGGACCTTCGGGCAGGAACGCGTCGAGGAGATGGCACGCTACGCCACGGTGCCGGTCGTCAATGCGCTGACCGACCAATTCCACCCCTGCCAGGTGCTGGCCGACTTCCTGACCATCGCCCAGCATCGGGGCGGTGTATCCGAGCTCGCAGGCAAGACGATCGCCTATCTGGGCGACAGCGCCAACAATATGGCGAATTCCTACCTGCTCGCCGGAGCCACCGCAGGCATGCATGTACGCATTGCAGGCCCATACGGCTATCTGCCCGATCCTGCGATCGTCGCGGATGCGGAGGCCATCGCCAAGAGCAACGGTGGTTCCATACTGGTCACCACCGATGCGGAGGAGGCGGTCCGCTCGGCCGATTGCATCTTCACCGACACCTGGGTCTCGATGGGTGAGGAAAGCCAGTACGCCACACGGTCCAAGCCCTTCTGGAAGTATCAGGTCAATGACCACCTGATGGGTCTGGCTGCCAAGGATGCGCTGTTCCAGCACTGCCTGCCGGCGTATCGCGGCAAGGAGGTCACCTCCACGGTGATCGACGGCCCGCAATCGGTCGTCTGGGATGAGGCGGAGAACCGTCTGCACGCGCAGAAGGCGCTGCTGACCTGGCTGATCGCCCAGCAGCGTGAAGACCCCTCGCTGCTGCACGCAGGCGAGTGATCCCACCGGTGGCCGAAGCCACCAGGCACAGGAACGGAATACGGGAATGCAAGGAGGTGCAACGATGAGCGCGGAGGATCAGATGCCGCTGCAACGTCCCACAACGAGGACGGCACGGCAGAGCGCGATTCAGGAAGTGCTGTCACAATACGTGATCACCTCTCAGCAGCAACTGGCGGCGGTGCTGGCATCCCAGCGCATTGAGGTCACACAGGCCACACTGAGCAGGGATCTGGACGAGATGCATGCGATGAAGGTGCGCAATGCGGACGGTGGCATCTCCTACACGGTGCCCGGACTGCAGGACGGTCCGGCGCTCGGCGCCCTTCCGGAAAGCGAGGAAAGCGTGCCGCTGAGGGCGGAGATGAGCAAGGTGGAACAGCATATGTCCCGCGTGCTCTCCGGCCTGGTGACCTCGGTCGCCTCGGCGCAGAACCTGGTGATCGTGCACACCCCCTCAGGGGCGGCGCAGTACGTGGCCAGTGTGCTCGACCGTCAGCCGATCCCCGGCATCCTGGGCACGATTGCGGGCGATGACACGGTTATGGCCATCACCAGCGACAGCGACACCGCCGTGCAGAAGGCCTCCTGGCTGCTGGCGCTCGCCTCGGGCGGGGAATCGCCCCGCAGCAACAGAACTCAACACGAATCCGCACAGGATGACGACCCACTCGACTGAGTCTGCATCTTTTGCAACACTTGAACCATAATGAAGAAAGGGCAGCAATGACCAACAAGAATCGCATCGTTCTGGCGTACTCAGGAGGTCTTGATACCTCAGTCGCCATCCCGTATCTCAAGGATCAGACCGGCAAGGACATCGTCGCCGTTTCCCTTGACGTCGGCCAGGGTGGAGAGCGTCTCGAAACGATCAAGGAGCGCGCTCTGGCCTGCGGTGCCGTCGAATCCTACATTGTGGACGCCCGCGACGAATTCGCCAATGAATACTGCATGCCTGCACTGCAGGCGAACGCCATGTACGAGGGTGTGTATCCCTTGGTCTCGGCCATCTCACGCCCGCTGATCACCAAGCACCTGGTCCGTGCCGCCCACCAGTTCGGGGCGGACACCATCGCCCACGGCTGCACCGGCAAGGGCAACGATCAGGTCCGCTTCGAGGTGTCGATCATGTCCATCGATCCGACGCTCAAGGCCATCAGCCCGATCCGTGACCTTGGTCTGATGCGCGATGTCGAAATCGCCTACGCCAAGGAGCACAAGCTGCCGATCGAGCAGACCGAGAAAAGCCCGTATTCCATCGACCAGAACGTCTGGGGCAGGGCCATCGAAACTGGGTATCTTGAGGATCCGTGGAACGGCCCGACCAAGGACGTCTACTCCTACACCGACGATCCGGCATTCCCGCCGGTCGAGGATGAAGTGGTCATCGAGTTCAGGAAGGGTATTCCCGTCAAGATCGACGGGCATGAGGTCACCCCTCTGCAGGCCATCGAGGAGATGAACCGCCGTGCGGGTGCGCAGGGCATCGGACGCATCGATCTGATCGAAGACCGTCTGGTCGGCATCAAGTCGAGGGAGCTGTATGAAGCACCTGGTGCGATCGCACTGATCACCGCCCACGACGAGCTGGAGAACTGCTGCCTCGAACGCGAACAGCACCGCATCAAGCGCGATATCGACAAGCGCTGGGGCGAGCTGGTCTATGACGCACAGTGGTATTCACCGGCTGTGAAGTCATTGACGGCATTCATCAAGGACACCCAGGAATACGTCTCCGGTGAAGTGCGGATGGTGCTGCATGGAGGCCGCGCGGTGGTCACCGGTCGCCGTTCCGATTCCTCGCTCTACGATTACAGCCTGGCGACCTATGAATCCGGCGATTCCTTCGATCAGAAGGCATCCAACGGCTTCATCGAGATCTACGGCCTGCCGAGCAAGGTGGCCGCGGCGCGCGACGTCCGTTTCGGTAACGCCGTCGAGGTCCCGCAGGGCGAAGTCAAGTAGTTTCCGGTATTCCGGCAGCCACCGGTGTTGGAATGGCTCCCGGTCTCGACCGGGCGCAAGATGGGGTGCTGCCGCCGCCACTGTGCGGCAGCACGATGCAAGCATGATGAGGAGTGATCCATGACCGAGCAATCACAGCATGATGAAGGCAGGCTTGCGCTTTGGGGTGGACGTTTCACCTCGGGACCTTCCGCCGAACTGGCGTTGCTGAGCAAATCGACGCAATTCGATTGGCGTCTGGCGGATGACGACATCGCCGGATCACGCGCCCATGCGCGTGCGCTCGGTCGTGCAGGGCTCCTCAGCGGTGGTGAGCTGGAGGATATGGAGTCCGCGCTTGACGAGTTGCAACGTCAGGTCGATGACGGCAGCTTCCAGCCGCAGGAATCCGATGAGGACGAGGCGACCGCCTTGGAACGCGGCCTGCTGGCCATCGCGGGGGATGAGCTCGGCGGCAAGCTGCGCGCAGGACGTTCCCGCAACGACCAGATCGCGGCGCTTATCCGTATGTGGCTGCGTCGTCATTCCCGGGTGGTGGCTTCGTTGCTGCTCGATCTCGTGTCGGCCCTGATCCAGCAGGCCCAGGCTGCCGGGGATGCGGTGATGCCGGGACGCACCCATATGCAGCATGCCCAGCCCGTTCTGCTCGCGCACCAGTTGATGGCACATGCCTGGCCCTTGTTGCGGGATGTGCAGCGTCTGGTCGATTGGGACAAGCGCGCCGATGCGAGCCCCTATGGTTCGGGGGCCTTGGCGGGGAATACGCTCGGTCTGGATCCCGAGGCGGTCGCGAAGGAATTGGGATTCTCCAAGGTGAGCGATAATTCCATAGACGGCACGGCCGCAAGGGATATCGTTGCGGAGTTCGCCTTCGTGGCGGCGATGGCCGGCGTCGATATCTCGCGGCTCAGCGAGGAGATCATCATCTGGAACACCCAGGAGTTCGCCTTCGTGCGCTTGGATGACGCCTATTCCACAGGCTCATCGATTATGCCGCAGAAGAAGAACCCGGACATCGCCGAGTTGGCCCGTGGCAAGGCCGGTCGCCTGATAGGCGATCTGACTGGTCTGCTCGCCACGCTCAAAGGCCTGCCGACAGCCTATGCGCGTGATCTGCAGGAGGACAAGGAAGCGGTCTTCGACCAGGTCGATACCTTGGAAGTGCTGCTTCCCGCCTTCAGTGGCATGGTGGCGACGATGAGCTTCGATCATGAGCGTCTGGCGGCCGAAGCCCCGACAGGCTTCGCCCTGGCGACGGATATCGCCGAGTGGCTGGTGAAGCAGGGCGTTCCCTTCCGTCATGCGCATGAGCTTTCCGGAGCGTGCGTGAAGCTCGCCGAAGGCCGCGATCAGGAGCTTTGGGATTTACGTGATGACGACTTCGCGGATATCTTCAAGGATTTCCTGCCCGCCGAACAGGCCGCCGATGTGCGCGCGGTGCTTTCGGCACAAGGTTCCGCGGATTCGCGCAATGGCCAGGGCGGCACCGCCCCGGAGCGTGTGAGGGAGCAGATCGCGGCCGCTCAGGAACAGCTCCGTGAACTCGTCTCCTTCGCCGCATCGACAAGCGATGGCAGCGCATACAAGAATTTCCACTGATCGGAGAGTGCCATGACCGATGCCGTACCGCAGGCGAATACGCGCAGTGTTCCGGCCAAGCCGGCATCCATACGCCTGGATGACGAAATCACGCGTGCCGGTCAGCATCGCAGCATGCGCAGGGCCGACCGTGAGGTCTTCGATCCCGCGCAGATACGGGAGATACTGGATGCTTGCGACATCGTCCGTATCGCCTACCAGGACGCCGAGGGCCTGAGTATCGTCCCGGTCAATTTCGGCTACGTCTACGTGCCGCAGCCGTCAGCGGCACCCGCTTCGGACGCCGCTTCGGATTCGGCTTCGGAGCCTGCTTCGGATTCGACGCCGGCGCAGGCGGGTCTGACCCTCTTCATGCATTCGGCCCTGCATGGCCGCAAGATCGACGCGATCCGTGCGGCGGGCAACGCCCTTGATGTCGCCTTCGAAATGGAATGCGACTGCGAGCTGATCGAGGGACGCACGGCCTGCAATTGGAGTGAATCATTCACCTCGATCATCGGCACCGGCAAGGCCAGTGTCGTCGAGGATCCGGCCCGGGCGGGCGAGGGACTCGCCGCTCTGATGGGCAAACAGGCCCATATGCCGAACATCCATTTCACCGAGCGGCAGCTCGCCACGGTCACCGTATGGCAGGTGGAGGCCGACTATTTCACCGCCAAACACCACCCCAAGCCCGCACCGCGCCATCACATGTGATAAGCGCGCAGCAGGCAAGGGTATTGCCGCGATAATCGTACTCATATTCCGGCATCGTGCGCGGCGATCAGAATATCTCCTGACCCGTCAACGCTTCCGGCTTGTCGAAAGTGCTTTCCATCCGCGCATATCGTTGTGACTGGCTGCTGGAGACAATGCCATCCAGCAATTCCAACAGATGCGTGGCGAGGGTTGCAGAGGCGCGATGAGGCCGGTGCTCCTCAATGGCCTTCGCCATCTCGGCAACGCCGATGCCTCTGGAATCCTCCGCGTAGCGGTGGTGGACAGGCAATATCGGGTCCTGATCACCGGCTGTGCCGATGCTGCCGAGGTCGGTGACCCCCTGGGTGAAGATCACATTGCCCCCGAACTGATTCGGGTCAGGCAGTTGCAGAAGGCCTTTGGTGCCCTGTATCGAGATATACGGTCTGTCCGGGAAGGCGCTGTCGCCGTTGAAGGTCACGGAGCCCAACACGCCACTGCGCATCCTGATCGCCGCCGCCATCACGTTCTCGTTTTCAATCGTGTAGCTGTCCTCGTGTGGTGGGGCGGTTTCGAATTGGTATCTGCGCACAGGCCTGTTCGTCTGGCTGAATCCGCACACTTCGGCCGCGGGACCGAGGATGGAGAATAACGCCGTCAAGGCGTAGATGCCATAGTCGTAGCCGATTCCCCCTCCGGGCTGCCGAATGAAAGCCAGGGTTTCGTACAGTAGTTCCAGTCCTCGGTTGAGCATCACGGAGAAGCCCGTCACCTCGCCGATCATGCCGTTCTCGACCGCAGCCACCGCGGTCTGCACCCCGGAACCGAGAAAGGTGTCGGGGGCGGATCCCAGCCTCAGACCTTTCTCCTCGGAGAGGAGCACCAGTTCTTTCGCCTGGGGGTAGTTGTCGGTGAGGGATTTCTCCGTATACACGTGTTTCCCTGATTCCAAGGCTCGTTTGATGATTTGGTAGTGGACCGGCGTTGGTGTCAGATTGACGATGATGTCAATCGTGGGATCGGCGAACATCTCATCCATCGTCATGGCCCTGATGTTGAACTGTTCGGCCTTTGCCCTGACGTGGTCGGCGTTGCGGGCCGTGCATCCCACCACATCCAAATTATGGAAGCGCTTGATCATATTCGAAATGAAGATGTCGCTGATTGATCCAACACCAACCACACCCACTCTGCTACGCGTCATTGCTGTCTCCTGCCTTGTCTGGGGAGGATGCCCGATGTGAAGCGGCTGGCGAGCCATCCGATCCGCAAGAAAGCGACTGATGCTCATCCACGGATGCGTTGAACGGATTCCCGCATCCGCGTGTGATCCCCATCGATCAGTCCGTTGCTGTCTTTTCTGGCAGTCTACCTGCTGATGGTGTGGGTTGAAAGTCGCCGCAGAAGGATGGAAGATGAGCCGTTGGAACGAACTTCCGCCATCGGTGTGGGGCGCTTATCCATCCGGGCGCCATGTGTCTGTGTCTCCTGTCAGACTTAAGTGGCGAAAATGGTGCTTATTGACCATCGTTTGATAACAGGAAAGGGTACGGCAACAGCGATATGTCTCAGGTGAGAAATTTCAGGGAAGCGGGTTTTGCATCCGTCCTTGATGAGCTCGAATGGCGAGGACTGATCGCGCAATCCACCGATAGGCAGGAATTGCGCACAACACTCGAAAGCGGGCCAACCACCTATTATTGCGGTTTCGACCCTACGGCACCCTCCCTGCACATCGGCAATCTGGTGCAGCTTCTGGTGATGCGTCACCTGCAGGCGGCCGGTCATCGTCCCCTGGCCCTGGTCGGTGGCACCACCGGTCTTATCGGCGATCCGCGCCAGTCCGGCGAACGCAAACTGAATCCGAAGGATGTGGTCGAAGGCTGGGTCAAACAGCTGAAAACCCAGATAGGCCGATTCCTCGATACGGAGGGCGACAACGCACTGCGTTTCGTCAACAACTACGACTGGACCTCGACGATGTCCGTCATCGATTTCCTGCGCGATGTCGGCAAGAATTTCCGTGTGGGCACGATGCTCAGCAAGGAGACCGTGGCCAAGCGACTCAGCTCCGATGAGGGCATCTCATTCGCCGAGTTCAGCTACCAGGTGCTCCAGGGCAATGACTATCTCCACCTCTTCGACGAGTATGGCTGCAAGCTGCAGATCGGAGGCAACGACCAGTGGGGCAATCTGACTTCCGGTCTTGATCTGATCCGCAAGGTGCGCGGGGCCACCGTCAATGTGATGACCAGCCCGCTCATCACCGATGCCCAGGGAAAGAAGTTCGGCAAGTCTGAGGGCGGCGCGATCTGGCTCGACCCGACGATGCTGAGCCCGTACCGTTTCTACCAGTTCTGGTTCAACCAGCCTGACGACCAGGTCGTCAAACTCCTGAAGTACTTCACCTTCCTGCCGAAGGATCGCATCGGGGAGCTTGAGCGGCTGGTGTCGGATGAACCTGGTGCCAGGCAGGCGCAGCGTGTGCTGGCCTGGGAGGTGACCAGCTTCGTTCACGGGGAGCAGGCGGCGCAGCAGGCGATCGACGCCTCATCCTCGCTCTTCGGCAGAGGCGGGGATATCAAAGAGGTTGACGAAGCGATGCTTGAAGGCGCTTTGGACGGCCTGAAGATAAGCGCCGAGGATGGGAGCAAGGAATTCGCCCATGCGCATAACGGCGACCGTATTGTGGATGCGGCTGTTGCCGCTGGTCTGTTCCGTTCCGTTTCGGAGGCGCGCAAGACCATCGCATCGGGTGGCGTGTACCTGAACAACCAGCGCGTGGAGGACGGCGAAGCCGTGCTCGGGGAAGACGATTTTCTTCACGGGAGATTTGCACTGATACGTCGAGGCAAGAAGGCCCTCGGCGCGATTGAGCGTTCCTGAAGGACGCAAGGTCCAGGATGCTGGGCCATGACGTATGCCATACGATGACATACGAGGATTAATGAGGATAAGGATAGATATGGCAGACGAAGGCAGCTCCGAGTCACGCGGCGGACAATCCCGCTCGCACGGTAACCGCTCACAGGGAGGGTATTCCCGGGGCAATGCCCACAGGTCTTCCGGGGAGCACAGGTCTTCCGGAGAACGCAGATCTTCAGGCGGATACAGGGCTTCGGGTGACAAGCGTGGCTCGTCATCATCCTACAAAGGCAAGCGTTCGAGCTTCCACTCCGATGGCGCGGAACGCCGTTCGCAGCGTGACGGCTCCAAGTCCTATGGATCATCCGAAGGACGTGGGGACAGAAGGGACTATCAGCGTCGCGACAGCAATGACAGGCGTTCGGATGGTCAGCGTCGTGGCTCCTCTTCGAGCCGTGAAGGATATCGTCCACGTCGTGATGCCGAGAACCGCGGTGGTGAGCACCGCAGCTACCAGCGTCGTGATGGCGACCAGCGATCGGGTAACCGCAGTTTCTCGGACCGCAGGTCCGGCGAACGCAGCTTCGGTGGCAACCGTTCCGAGGGCCAGCGTTCAGGGGCGCGCAGGGATGGCGACAGGCGCGGGCAGAGCCGTGAGGGGTATCGTCCCCGTCGCGATTTCGACAAGCGTGATGGCGAGGGGCGTGGCGGTGAGCATCGTTCCTACGGACAGCGTGGCAACGATCGTCGTTCGGACGGTGCGCGTGGAGGACAAGGCCGTGAAGGGTACCGTCCTCGCCGTGATTTCGGCAAGCGCGACTTCGAGAAGAGGGATTCCGACCGTGGATTCCGCGGTCGTGGCGACGACGAGCATCGCAGCCAGCGCAGCAGAAGCGGCGAGGGTGGCAGCGGATACCGCGGTAATGGATACCGTGGTGGCGATGAGCGTCGTGGCGGTTTCAGGCATGATGACGAGCGCAGGGGTGCTTCGCAGCACGGTGGCGGTCAGCACGGCGGATACCGTCGTGGTGGCGATGACCATCGTGGCGCCGGCGACCATCGCGATCGCGCTCCACGCGACTCGGCCCGCAGGTATGACGATCATCGTGGCGGCGATCGCAACAACGGCCCACGCCGTGATGCGGGGCAGGGCCATGGCGGCTATCGCGGTCATGACGAGCATCAGAGCCATGAGCGCGTTTCCGGCGATAACGCCCAGCGTCTTGATAAGCCACGTCGCAACTCCGATGGCACGATATCCTTCCCATCTCAGAATCCGTATACCGACAGGCGTCCCGATGAGCCCAAAATGCCCAAGGGCATGGATTGGACGATGCTCTCCAAGGAGGAGAAGGAGCGTCTGCGCGGCCTGAGCAAGGAGCATGCCGAGAACGTCGGCCTGCATATGCTCGCCGCATACGCGATCGAGGAGGACGAGCCCGAATTGGCGCTCGAACACGCGAAGTGGATCGCCAGGCAGGCTTCCCGCATCGATCTCGCGCGTGAGACCTTGGCCTTCATCGCGTACCGTCAGGGTGACTACAAGCTTGCGCTGCGTGAGTTCCGTACCGCATACCGCATGAACGGCTACCTTGATTACCTGCCCTTCATCGCGGACTGCGAGCGTGGACTGGGCAACCCCCGCAAGGCCATCGATGTGGCCTCATCGGAGGAGTCGAAGCAGCTGCTCGGGGATTCCAAGGCGGAGATGTTCCTGGTCTATGCAGGGGCCTTGGGTGATTTGGGGCTGTGGGACAAGGCCATCGAAACGGTGCACACGCTTTCCCTCGCCAAGGGGCTTTCCGGCGGATACCGCATGCGTGCCGTCCAGGCCGAACAGAACTTCCTTGAGCAGAACGGCCGGAGCGAGGAGGCGCTGGCGCTTGAGCCACTGCTGGAGAAGCTCGAAGCCCAGTATGCCGATGAGGACGATGAGGAAAGCTCGCAGGATGTGGCCGTCGACTACGATCTGGAAAAGCTCTCCGACCGGGAGATGGAACAGATCGGCATCGAGGTCGAGGATGATGGACCGAGGAACAGGGCATGAGCCGTTACCTGCTTGGTACCGAGGGGCCGCTCGCATCAGGGTATTCCCTGTCGCTGTTGGATCTTGACGGTGTGGTGTACCGGGGCAAGAACCCGATCGAGCACGCCGCTCAGGGCATAGCGGCATCCGAGCGACTCGGCATGCGTGCCTCATACACGACGAACAACCCCTCCCGTTTCCCCAGCACGGTGGCGGAGCAACTGCGGGGTTTCGGCCTGAAGCTGGGTGACGATCAGATCATCACCTCGGCGATTGTCGCCGCCAGAATGTTGGCGGGCAGGCTTGAGCGCGGTTCGAAGGTTTTGATCGTCGGGGCGGAGCATCTGCGCGACGAGGTCCGCAAGGCGGGCTTCGAGGTCGTTGACAACGCCGACAAGCATCCGGACGCGGTTCTGCAATCCTGGCATGCCGATCTGACCTTCAATGAGCTGGCACAGGCCGCCTACGCCATCGAGGGCGGTGCGGAGTATTACGTGACGAACAGGGATCTGACGATTCCTCGCGAGCAGGGCATCGCACCGGGCAATGGCGCTTTGCAGCTCGCCGTCATCGCGGCCACAGGCAAGGAGCCGGTGTCCTCGGCCGGGAAACCGGAATCCGCGATGTATGACGAGGCACGTGTGCTCTTCTCCAGAGATGAGCATATCGTGCCGGTCGCGAAGTCCCTGCCGGTCGGCGATCGCCTGGATACCGATATCGAGGCCGCGAACCGTGGGGGATACGATTCCCTCGTGGTGCTTACCGGCGTCGCCGATCCCAGGCAGATCATGCTGGCCCCGGCGATTCAGCGTCCCACCTTCATAGCCTATGATCTGCGCGGTCTGAACACCGTGCATCCCCAGCCCGTACGTCTTGATGACGGTTCATGGCAGTGCCGTGGCTTCCGGGCCTCGCTGGAAGGCACCGTGGTGCGGCTGCGCACACTCGCATCAGTGCAGGATTCAAACGTGCAGGATTCAGGCGTGCAGCAGGATTCCTCATCACCGGTCGACGGGATCGACGATGGTCTGGATGCCCTGCGCGCTGCGTGCTGTGCGGCATGGGAGGCGGCCGACTCCGGTATCGACCCGCAGTCCTTGACCCTGCCGACGGATCTGCTGGACAGCTAGGCGAGGCGGGCAAGGTGACAGAGTACAGCGCAGCAGGCCAATCGGAGGGCGAAGTCCACGCCGAGACCCCCGCCGCTTCGGATGCGACGCCGAAGGGCCCTCAAGGACGGGCCGAGGACGTGTTCCCGGAACTCAAGGGCGTCGTGGAACAGGATTTCGATGGGCAGATATCCGTGTTCACATCGGTGCTGAAGACCTTGGAGCATGATCTTGACCAGCGCAGGAGCTGAAGGGCGCATATCCGCCGGGGGACGAGACTCCGAGCATGCCGGCGCAGCCCGGTCCGGCACCCGCGATGCCGATGCATCGGCGCATGACGTCAGGCGGCTCGACGCGGCGATCGTGCTGCGCGGGCTTGCGGATTCACGGAGCAGGGCCCAGCGCCTGATCAAGGCGGATGCCGTCCGTGTCAATGACGTCATCGCGAGGAAGGCATCCCAGCCGGTGCTCGACGCAGACACCATCACCCTTGACAAAGGCGACGACTACGCCTCTCGTGGGGCATACAAATTGCTGGGGGCTTTGGAGCATTTCATGCCCTTGGGGCTGCCATCGCCGGCGGGCAGGAACTGTCTGGATATTGGTGCCTCCACCGGAGGCTTCACCGATGTGCTGCTCAGAAACGGGGCGCGTTCGGTCGTCGCACTGGACGTCGGTCACGGACAGCTCATCGAGCGTCTGCGACGTGATCCCCGCGTCATCGCCATCGAGGGCATGAATATCAGGGATGTGGACCGATCCCGGCTGCCCTTCGCGCCTGATTACGTGGTCTCCGACGTCTCATTCATCTCCTTGACCTACGTCATACCGGTGATCGCCGCGATATCGAGCGGGGACACGCACTGCGTGCTGCTGGTCAAACCCCAGTTCGAGGTGGGCCGCGAGCAGTTGGGGAGGCATGGCATCGTCACCGATGAGTCGAATCGGCTGCAATCCGTCGAGCATGTGCGTCAATGTGCACAGGACCACGGTTTCACGGTGGAGGGATGCATACCATCCCCGATTGTGGGCACGCACGGCAATGTCGAGTTCCTGCTCTGGCTGCATCGAAGCCTCTGAACGCTTCCATCATCCGCGTACCAGTGCTGGTGTACAGCCCTGATTTCTTTCACGCACCCCGTTCCCGGACTGTTTTCGATTAGGATTGATGACGGCGACTGCTCTGTAGGCATATGCTCGTTTCGGCGGGTTGCCGTGGGGAGGGCCATCCAGTCAGGAAGGAAGCAACAGTATGAGCCAGCGAAGCGCGGTGGTGGTTACACACAGCCGCTTACGCACAGGCGGGACGGTTGTTCGCGAGGCTGTGGAGCAGCTGCGTCAGTCAGGTTTTTCCGTTTCGATCATCGATAATCTTGAGGCGCCCGAATTCGGTATGCCGTCACCGATTGTTGATGAGGACACCGAAATCGTCGTGGTGCTCGGGGGAGACGGCACCATTCTGCGCGCCGCGGAACTGGTCAAATGCACCAATGTTCCGATTCTGGGCGTCAATCTGGGCCATGTGGGCTTTCTGGCCGAATTCGAAAGCTTCCAGATGAGCGAGGCGATGGGGAAGATCGCCGCTCATGATTACTCGATCGATTCCAGGATGATCGCGCATATCGATGTGTGGCTTCCCGGAGCTGATAAGCCGATCAGCGATTGGGCGCTGAACGATGTGACCCTGGAACGTTCCGACCGGGGCAAGATGGTGGAGGTCAGCATCCGCGTGGATGATGTTGAAATGAGCTCCTTCAGCTGCGACGGGGTGATCGTGGCGACGCCGACCGGATCGACCGCCTACGCCTTCTCGGCCGGCGGACCGATCATCTGGCCCGATGTGAAGGCCCTGCAGCTCGTTCCCTTGGCGGCTCACGCACTGTTCGCCAGACCGCTGATCATCGGCTCGGATTCCAAGTTCTCGCTTGACATTCTGGATGAGTCGACGTCCGATGGCTGGATCTGCTGCGATGGGCGCAGACAGCTCGGCCTGCCGCGTGGCACGCATATCGAGGTGAGGGAGTCGCACGATACCCTGCGTCTTGCAAGACTGTCGGGAGTGCCCTTCACCAGTCGTCTGGTCACGAAATTCGATCTGCCCGTGGTGGGATGGCGCGAACACCGCTATCGCAAGGGCGGTCAGGACAACGGCGCCCAGCACGGTGGGCGTTGGCAGGATGGACGGCAACAGGGCTTGCAGCAGCAGGGCGATCAGCAGTAGACCTGCGGTCAGCAGGCCATCTGCCAGTAAAGAAGGTAATCAATGCTTGACGAACTGGAAATTCGCAATCTAGGGCCGATCCGTCATGCTGTTTTGGCAACGGGCGCGGGCATGACGGCGATCACCGGCGAGACCGGTGCCGGAAAGTCGATGCTGCTGGATGCCCTGCGTCTGGTCTCGGGTGCGGCGGTGCAGTCGGGCAGGGCATCCTCCGCCGCCCAGCAGGATATCTGGGCCCAGGCGGTCTTCGCCGTACAGGAGGATTCCGCGGCGTATGCGCTCGCCAAGGATGCGGGCACCACCGATGAAGACGGCGAACTGTATCTGACCAGGTCCATCCCGGCGCACGGGCGTTCGAGGGCATTGCTCAACGGCCACACGGTGCCGAGGGCCGTGCTGAAGGACATCTCGGAACAGATGGTCACCATTCACGGGCAGTCCGATCAGATGCGCATGGCATCCGCAGCCAGACAGCGGGAGTTCCTCGACCGCTTCGCCGAAGATGGCGAAGAACTCGCACGCTACACCCAGGCGTGGGATGCGCTGCGTGCCATCGACGGCAAACTGAAGGCGCTTGACGGCGAGCAGGCCGCCACCAGGGCCCAGGCCACCTACCTGCGTGAATCCATCGAACGCATCGATGCGGTGGAACCGCATGCAGGCGAGGATGAGGAGCTGAAGTCCCGGCGTGACCGCATCGAGAACGCCGCGGCGATTGCGCACGGCGTGGCATCCGCCTTGACCGCCTTGGATCCCTCCCAGATGGATGTCGACGCCCAGCATCCCGGCGCCTTGTCGCTGATCGATGATGCGGCGCGCTCGCTGGAGGACATCAACATCCGTGAGGTGTTCGGAGAATCGGCCCAAACACTGAAATCCCTGAGCCAGGAGATCAGCGATGTGGTGTTCACGCTCAGCGGCCAGATCGACGAGGAGGACAGCGCCGCAGACCTCGATACCATCAATGGGCGTATCCACGAGCTGGATGAGCTGACGAAACGGTGGGGTCCGAGCCTCAGTGATGTTCTGGCGTGGCGCGACAAGGCCGAGAACGACATGCAGGATATGGACGCCTCGCCTGAACGTCTGGCATCGTTGCGGGCTGAACGCGACGACCTGTACCGACGGGCCCTGACGGCTGCGGATGCGCTCAGCCACGCCAGGCAGGAGGCTGCCGGGCGCTTGGGACGGCACGTCGGCGAAGAGCTGGGTGCGCTCGCGATGCGGGGCTCGAAACTGGATGTCGTGGTCTCTTCGAGGCATCGGGGCGCAGGGGAGTCCGAAGGGATTCTCGACGCTCACGGCTGTGACGATATCGAGTTCCTGTTCACCGCATTCCCCGGATCCCCGCGCCTGCCGATGGGGAAAAGCGCTTCGGGCGGCGAGTTGAGTCGTCTGATGCTTGCTTTGGAATTGGTCGCCGCCGATCGCAGCACCACCGGCCATGAGGGGGCATCGAATGATGGGGTGTTCATCTTCGATGAGGTCGATGCGGGCGTAGGAGGCAAGGCCGCCGTGGAATTGGGCAGGCGTCTCGCACTGCTGGCGAAGAGCGCCCAGGTGATTGTGGTCACGCATCTGCCGCAGGTGGCTTCGTGGGCGGATACGCAGTTCGTGGTGTCGAAAGGCATGTCTGCGGCGGGCGACGCCGGAAGCGACTCCGATGCCGGTGCAGCTGCCGATGAGGGTGATCAGGTCCAGGGCATCGAAACCATAGTCGAAGAGGTCCAGGGTGTGGAACGTGAACGTGAGATCGCCCGTATGCTGGCTGGCAGCGAATCCGAGACCTCGCTACGCCATGCCAGGGAACTGCTGCAGTCCAGCCACATCCCAAGGGCATGACCGGGATGCGGCGTCCCGGATCGGACGGTGCGCAATCCTTCCGCTCCGCAGAGCCGCGTATGCTCGTCGTCTCCGCCGATGCGATGACGTTTGCTTGTCGTGATTCGGCGGTAGCGTCGTAACGATTCTTGTTACAGGGGAACTCAGACGAGTTGAGAAAGGTGACGGATGCGCGGCATCCGAACCTGACCCTTAGAACCTGTTGGTTAACACCAGCGTAGGGAGGAACACCAATGAGTACATTAACGCCAGTCCTGTCGATTGCCGGTTCCGATTGTTCCGGTGGTGCGGGTATTCAGGCGGATATCAAGGCCATGAGCGCGAACGGCGTGTTCGCCATGTCGGTCATCACCTCCGTGGTTGCGGAGAACACCGCCCGGGTCATCTCGGTGCTCGATGTGGATGCGGGCATCATCGCCGATCAGATCGATGCCGTCTTCGAGGATATTCCACCGAAAGCCGTCAAGGTCGGCATGCTCGACAGCCCCGAGATCATGAAGGTCGTTGCCGATAAGCTGGATCAGTACCAGGCGAGGAACATCGTGATCGATCCGGTGATGTACGCGAAGAACGGGGCTCCTCTGATGGACCCGGCGTGCATCGGATGGCTGATCGAAACCGTCATTCCTCACGCCGACGTGTTGACGCCCAACATCCCCGAAGCCGAACGTATAGCGGGCATCTCCATCACCGATATGGATTCGCAGCGGGAGGCGGCCCGTCAGATCCAGGCGATGGGTTGCGCGAGTGTGCTGGTCAAAGGCGGACATGCCACCGGTGATGCGACCGATGTGCTCTTCGACGGCGAGCAATTCTACGAGTTCACCGCGCCACGCATCCACACCAAGAACACGCATGGCACCGGATGTACCTATTCCTCTGCGATCGCGTCGAATCTCGCCCTGGGCTTGCCCTTCCACAAAGCCATTGAGCGAGCGAAGCAGTACGTTACGATGGCAATCATGCACTCCCTGGAACTGGGCAAAGGCAACGGCCCGACGAATCATTTCTGGGACCTGTATGCCCACGGACTCGAAGGCTTCAAGGAGAACGAGTGAAGGAACAACTCAACAAGGGCAAAGGCGTCATCTTCGACCTTGACGGCACCTTGCTCGATTCGATGGGTGTCTGGGATGATTTGGATGCCGAGTCCTTGGCGAAGCGGGGCATTGAGATCCCCGATGATTTCGGATCCACGGTAGCCTCGATGCAGTTCCGTGATATTGCCGTGTACACCATCAAACGTTTCGGGCTGACCGACACGCCGGAAGAGCTGATGCAGGAGTGGAACGATATGGCGGCCAAAGCCTATGCCACCACGGTCCGCTTGAAAGCCCACGCGTCGGAGTACCTGCAGTATCTCTTCGAATCGGGGGCCACACTCGCGGTCGCCACCACCCTGCCTCCCGAACTGCGTAATCCCGCATTGGAGCATGCGGGCATCACGGACTATTTCAATGTGATCTGCAGCGTCGATGATGCGGGCGGCAAAGGCAAGGAACATCCTGACGTGTATCTGCATGCTGCGGAACGCCTGGGGGTCGCGCCGGAGCATTGCACGGTGTTCGAGGATCTGCTGGTCGGCATCACCACGGCGAAAAGCATCGGCATGCACCCTTGGGCCATGTTCGACGCCTCATCGGAGCAGCAGTGGCAGGATATTTCGGTCCTGGCCGAGGGTGCGATCCGTGATTTCTCCGATGCCCCACGCGAACTCCGCTGAAGCGGGCTCTTCATACCGGCTCTCCTTGTGGAGCCACTCCGTCGAACCTTCGATAACCGAGGAGTATTCATCATGACAGAAAACAGCACAGCAGGAGAGCGGATGTCCTTCGACCGTCTCAGCAGGGCGGTCAGCACGCCGATCGCCCGAAGATTCTATGAGGTCGCCAAGGACGTATGGCAGCAGGGCTACGAACAGCCCTTCGTCCAGGAGCTGGGAAAGGGGACCCTCAGCAAGGAGCGCTTCACCTTCTACATGCTTCAGGACTATCTCTACCTCAACGACTACGCCAAGGTACATGCGCTCGCGATGACGAAAAGCGATGATGACAGGATCATCGAAAGAATGGTGCAGGTCCAGCAGGCCATCGTGGGTGAACGCGATCAGGTGCATCGAAGCTACATCGAACGCTACGGCATCACGCGCGAGCAGATCGCAGGGGCCACGCAGTCGGCATTCGCCCGGGCGTACACCTCGAATATGCTGGCGATCGCCTATGCCAAACCACTCGTCGACGTGCTGGTGGCGGTGCTGCCATGCGCCTGGGTGTATGCGGACTACGGGACGCGCCTGGCCAAGGATTTCGCCGCCGATCTGGCGGGCAACCCCTACCAGGATTGGGTGGAGATGTATGCATCCGACGATTTCTGGCAGAGTGCCGTCTGGCTGCTGGACATCATCGAGGACGAGACCAAGGATCTCGGCGGGAAGCATCTCAAGGAATTGGATTCCATCTTCCGCATCGGCGTTGAACATGAATACATGTTCTGGGACAGCGCCTACCGTCTCCAACGCTCCTGGAAAACGGAGTGGGACGGCCCCTCCACCCGCTGATTGCGGTTCAGAAGGTCGCGCGTTCGAGCTGCGTTACCCACCTCACCTAGGCCAAGTTCAAACCTTCGACCAAAGGAACCATCCTTGGTCCGGTTTGCACCTGGCCCTTCTTCCTGGCTTTGGCCCGCCGAGTTGAGGGCGTTGCCCCGCACCTCCGGGTCGCACAGCAGCTCGAAGGGCTCCGGTATCACGCAAGGCCAGGTGGATGGATATATCGTCCACCCTGTTCCGCGCCAATCGGTCTATCTTGTGCACAATGCAGTAGTTGACCCGATGCTCGGACACGTACTTGATCATCTGCATCAGTGCGGGCCGGTCGGCCTTGTCCATGTTCGCGTTGCGTTGGGCGGGGATCGAGAGCCTTCATCACCGCCGCCCTTTTCTGCTTGCTCCTTGGTGGACACGCGTAGGTAGATCACCGCGGTCTGCCCGTCGGCGGGCGTGGAAGGGGAAACGAGACTGTCGACCTTGAGATGGTCGTCAACTTGTGTGCTCATGTCTTTTCTCCGCAGCTAGTGGGCTGAACCACCGCAGAGGCGTCAACTGCGAATGCTGCTCGTGAGAAAAGCCCTAAGGCCGCATGGACATGGCCGCGAGGGCCAAGTGAAGATGCCCCGGCATGCTGGTGAGGTCAGGGACCACAACATCCGTCTCTACGGCGGAAGGCTTTCATTTTACTCTGACCTACCACGGGCTGCCATCGCTCTGGGCGAAGCAGACTTCTCGGTGCGGCGTTGCCCTGTCTCCTGGAGCGTCAGGCAGATCAGCAGTTCCGTGAGTTTTTCCGAGGTCGGGGGTACCACGGTGCTCCGTTCTCACGGAGAGCTGACGTTCGTCGCGTGGACGCCACGTCGTCTTGCGCCAGTAGTTCTGGGCCATCAGCCCACCTTGCCGGTCTTCGGGTCTACGTCGGCGTAGAAGGCGTCTTCGGCCCTCTGGCGCTTGGCGACCTCGTCGATGACGAAGCGCACGAAGTCCTCGTCCCGGTTGGTGATGGGTGTCTCCTCGACGGGTGCCGGAGGTGGCGACCTATTCGCGCAGACGGGCGCGCTCTTCGGCGAAGTCACGGTGCCAGCCCAAAGGGGCGGCGGCGTTCTGTTCGGGGTCGTAGGCGGCCGGCCAGCTCAAGTGCAGAGCGGAGAGTTCCTAGAGTAGTTCGGGGTGCTGGTGCCACATAGGCGGGATCACGCTGGCGGGAAGCCCATAGGTGTGGCGCAGCCAGTCCACCCATCGGTTGAGCTCCAGCAGCTCCGCCTCCAGATCGGTGGCCGTCAGCAGGTTTCAGTTGATCGTCGGGCAGATCGGGCCGGGCATCGAAGGTGGAGGGTCTGGGATTCTCCGCATAGTTCTGCCGGTTGGCGGGTGCGGTGTCGGGCGTGTAGTCGTCGTCGCTCATGATGCGCCCACTCACAGTCCGATGGCCGGGTTGAAACGTGTCTGGTTGGGGCGCTCGGACGCCTGGAAGGTGGTGGTGTCACGGGCCTGGGCTTTCTGACCGATGCTGGTGTGCCGTGGTGTGCGGTCGACTTCGTAGCGGGTGCGTGCCAGGTCGTGGCCGAGCTGACTTGCGATGAATCGGGTCCGCTGGACGCTTGTGTCCTTGTCCACGGCAGTGTCCAGCTGGCCTTGGGCGACGAAGTAGTCCTGTTTGGCCAGCCGCTCGAAGCCGCGCACGGCGGCCTCCCGGAAAGCGACGACATCATGAAACGTGGTCTCCAGCTTGGTGAACGTGCCATCAGACTCGGGCCGGTAGTGCTCTTGCTCCGCCTTGAAGTGCAGGCGCGGCCTGCCACCCTCGGGATGGGTGAACTGCGGATCGGGGGCCACGAACCCGTAGAAGCCATCGCGAAGGTCAGGCGTATCCGACGGCCGGTCCTGCTCGGGTTCGGTTTGGGGATCGTCTGTCAGGGATGTGGTGTCGTCTTGTCTGGCCATGAGTCGTGCTCCGCTCTGACTGGGGCGGCCCGGGGTTCGGGCTGCTGTGCCAGACAGGTGGGCGCATGCCACCCTGATGCTCAGCCGTGCCGCAGCAGGTCTTCGATCGCCGTCCGGTTGGCCGTGAGTTGCTTCGCATCGGAACGGTGCGGCCAGGCACGTTGGTCGGTGATGATGGGTGGCGCGGAGCGCAGGAGCATGATGCCGGTGCCCAAGGGCAGGCGGCGGATGCGGTCGGGCGGCAGGACCGGCACCCGGCGTATCGAGCGTTGGTTCGATCTGCTGCTGTGGTCGCCCAAGGTCACGGAATCGGTGGTTTCGTCGCGTTCCTCGATCAGGCTGGAGATGTCCTGGAGGTCGCGGGAGCCGGACGCCCCGCCGAGGATGACCTTGACGATGGCCGCGTCCCAGATCGCTGATGCTTGGTGCTAGTTCCACCGGTCCTGCGCCTGCGACAAGGACTGCAATACGGGCATGGTCGTGATGCCCGACCCGTCGCGTGCAATAGGGCTTGCAAGGCGGTGCGGGTCTTACCTTCCAAAAAGTCGCCGGAATCCACGCCGCCCGACGAGAGACCGTTGCCTTCGGCTAGGCCGGTGGCGCGGATCATCGCGGTCTGCGGATTCTCGCAGCCCCGGATGGGTGACCAGCGCAGCCCGGCGGGGCTGGCCCGCTCAATCAACTCCTCGTACGTGGTTGACGCCCAGAAATCTTCATGGGTGCCGTGCTGATCCCACCATTCGGCCAGTCCGGTGCCCGAGCCGGGCAGCGTCCGCTCCAGAATCTGGAGGGTGACGATCCGCGCGGAGCGGCACGCGGCGGCCAGGACGCGGCCCCAGTTGGTGACGCGGCGTTCCTGCTCGCCGGGGTCGAGCAAAATGAACGCGGGATGCGACACCTCCAGGATCGCCGTCAACGTCTGGCCATGGGAGTCGTGGACCATGCACGCCCCGGTGTCCGAGTCGGTGTATTCGCACAGCTGGGCCATGTCGCCGGACAAGGCGAGCGTGCCCTCTGGGCGCGGCTGCACGATCCGGCGACGATACAGAAGCTGCCCGCCGGTGCTCCTCCACAGCCACCAGGAGTCGACCGGCAGCCACTCCACGAGCGGCTGGCCTGCGAGGGGTATCCATGTTAGCGCGATGCTGACTGCTCAGATGGGGGCGGTGTAGGCTACGAGCATGCCGCCGCCCACGTACACGGCGATTATGACGGTGCCGAGCGCGACGCCCAGGGTGATGAGCTGGGCGAGGAGAGTCCCAGGAGGATGCCGCGGCGGGTGAGGCGGGAGAACTTGACCGGCACAAGTTCCATGGACGGCGCATTATCGCTGCTGCTCATCGCTTACTCCTTGTTCGACGGGGTCTTGGGTACTGGTGGGGGGCGGCAGAGGCGGCGGCTCGCTGCCACGCGACCCACCCGGCGAGCCCGGCGACGGCACGCTTGACGGTGGTGGCATGGCCGAGGACTGTGGGCTGGTCGTCTGGTTGGTGGCGTCGGCGGCCTGCTCGGCTTGTCCGGCCAGCCTGGTGGCAGCCTTGGGACCGGCGGTCGCAGCCCCTTTCGCCTCGATCAGCGCGCCGGCCGCCGGAGCCGCAGCCACGGCACCGCCCGCAGTCGCACCGCTGGACGCGGCCCCTGCACTAACCCGATGCCCCGCCCCTTGGCCGGCACCCGCGGTGGCCGTCGTGGAGGTCGGACCACCCGATAGCGGGCCGCTCGGTGCACCACCACCCGCGCTGCTGCCGTCGAGAATCTTGGCTGGTC
Source organism: Bifidobacterium psychraerophilum (assembly GCF_000741705.1). GTDB lineage: Bacteria > Actinomycetota > Actinomycetes > Actinomycetales > Bifidobacteriaceae > Bombiscardovia > Bombiscardovia psychraerophila. The sequence goes on from NZ_JGZI01000009.1 coordinate 753,749, forward strand.
CCTCACTCGAGGATTGGGTGGGAATGGGCACAGGCCGGTTCAGCGCGCTCTTGGCGTCCTGTTTAGCGCCCATCTGGTTGCAGAAGTCCACGCCCACGAACGAGAGGAACCGGTAGACCGTGTACGGGGAGAAGCCGGCCAGGGCCATGAGCACGATGCCCGCCAGCGGGTCCGACACCGACGCCAGGTCCGTGGAAACCGGGTGAACACCTGAGCGACGGCGATCAGGAAGATCACCACCAGCACCAGTTTGGACAGGATCAATGCGAGCACGAACATCGCCCACATACTAGCCTATCTCTTCGCCGCATCCCACGAGGACCTAGAGAACGCCAACGGGGCGAGCACAATCGCCACGAGCAGCAGGGCCTTGCGCAGAAGGAGGGGCAGCCAGACGATCGCGTCGGCGACGATCGCGAGCCCGGCCAGAAAGATGACCAGGATCGCCCCGACGCCGGGCGAGGCCATCGTGATGCTGGTGAGGCCTGCGACCAGTGCCGCGATCTAGTCGCCCATGGATTGGGTCGTCTCGCCTGCGGCCTGGATGATGCCGGTGGACAGTTAGTCGCTGATCTGCAACGCCAGGCCCACCAGGGTGATTACCAGGAAGCTGCCCAGCACGCTGCGCCAGGTCCAGGGCGGCGCGAGACAACGCTCCGGGGTCGCGTTTGAGCAGGCCCGTGATGAGCTGCAAGAGTAAGAACAACAGCATGAGGATCGCACCGATACCGAAGATCAGGTTGTAGACCTTCACGTGTTCCAGGCGGGTCACGTCCACTAATGTCGTCGTGTCGAACACCGACCAGACGGCTTCGAACAGCCAGCTCTCCGCGGCACCCATGGCCTAGGCCAGCCAGTCGAACGGTGCCGCCACCTGGCACACGTTGGAGATAACCGGAACATCGTACACGCCCATCAGCAGCCTCCCCTCGGTCTGGTGGATGCGGTCATGAGGCTTGCCCGACGTTCCAGAAGAAGTTGATCAGCCTGACCGCCGCCCCGCAGGAGACCAGGACGCCGACCTTGCCCCGCGAGGCAAGGTGCGAGTTCGAGCTATTGCCCCCCCACACGATCGCCGAAATGATCAGCGCGAGCACGGACAGGATCAGACCGACGGTCATGACCGCGCCCACGATCGTGCGCAGCTGGGCGATGCCGGGCAGGCCATTGGTATTCGGCGTGATGTCGATGTCTGCTAGCGTGATGCCGGCGACAGGGACCAATGAAGAAGACATCAGGTCAATCACGACGGGCTCCAATCCAAGACAGGTCGCCCACGGGATGCGGGCAGCGGGGTATGTCGCCTGGCAGGTGTGTTCCGCACCCCCCCCGCACATGAGACGTGTCCGCCCTCCGAACGTCGGAGGGCGGACACGAGACACGGACGGTCAGAGTCGGTTGCCGATACTGATGAGCCAGTTGAGCAGGGCGACGCCGCCACCAGCCAGGACGGCGACACCCAGGGCGAAGAGCACCCCGGTACGCCCGCGTGAAGCGAGTTGATAGTTGCCGGTCGGCCGAACGCCCACACCACCCCAGAGACGACCACGGCCGCGACCGCGGCGATCAGTGTGATGGTCAGCAGCGCGCCGACCACGTCCTTCAGACTGTCGATCCCGGACAGCCCACCGAAGTCAGGAAACACATTCATGACTGCTGGCTCCTTATCGTTAGGCAGGGATACGAGTTAGATATTGAGATTGGGCACCGCTGGGTTCGAGAGCGTACGGCTTGGCCTCTCTCATTAAGGTGCGTCTGGAGAATCTTGTTCGAGTTTTAGGAAGTTGGTCGCGCAGTGCAGAGATTTATCTCGTCTAGTAGCGAGGAGCTACAAAGGCGTTCAGGCGACGCGACCTACGAACTTCGTAGGCGACGTACTGAGGAAGCAAACTCGTGTCCTCTTGTCGCGCAACCCGTTCCCAGTATTCGGAATTACCATACCGAAACCGGTCAACGTCTGGTTTAGATTGCTCCCACAATATCGCCCAATCGGCTATATCGCTGTGGCTACGGAGAACGGTACCTGCTCCTGCCGTGGGGAATTGTGACGTCACACACTCAACATTATGCGTGATATCACCATAAAAATACGGGAATCCAGAACCAATGTCTTTCGCCACTTGGGCGACCGTCTCAACAAAGGGAGCGAAGGACAACCGTTCGGTGAACGTGTATCCCAGTAAGTACTTAGCACTATCTATGTTCAATTGGTAGCATATTATTCTTGCATCACCGTTGGGTAAATGGTTATTGATCCAATTCCACGCTTCCGTAGTGTTCAACGGCTCTTCTGGATGTAAGGGACTGGACATTCCGGGCTGGGCCGTCAACGGGAAGCCAGTCCACTCTCCTCTGACATCCCTATGTATTACGTCGGGCGCTATGGCAGCGTAAAACCGCAGGACGTCAAGCATAGTCTCTATAACACCTTGACCTAAGAGTTTATTATCGTACGCAGGCTTGAGTTTCTGCGTGTTGGGATGAAGCTCTGCATGGACTGCCGGAGGAATATCATCCCACACCGGATATACACGAAACCCAAGAGATCCTCCTACCAAGGCATCATCTTTCGGCCGTACAATGTGCAGCACATGCTCAATGACGTTTCGTGCGTACTTGATTCCATCTATCACATCCGCGCCTGGTTGGGCAGATGATTTGAACAACTCTCGGTATGTGGCTTTGTCCCGTATTTTATTCTGAAAGTGATCATTCAGCCTTTGCGCGTTTATCAAGAAAGCTCGGACTTTACCCCCTAGGTCTCCTGATTCTGCCGTAGCAGCATAGTAATCGGCCACAGATACTTGGACATCCCGCATCGTTTCGCGCAGCGGCTCAATTTCATACGTGGTCAGCCGAACCCGTGTCCCATTGGCCATGACGACCTCTTCCAACTCGCCGTTTTGTTTACACGACTGCACGTGTAAATCATCTATTGGGATACCTTTAGTTGGAGGCATGTCACTTCCAATTTGGAAATCCTATCGTATTTTACCCTTTGACTCTGATGCGGCAGTGGCCGTGTTAGCCGCTGATAACATTGTCGGAGTCATCTGCTCGCTCTGACGGTCGTACACGCATTCGCCGCCGTTCATGCCCGCGTCGACCACGTTGGCTTGGCTGCTCTAACTGGTGCCCCATGCGCGGTCAGCCAGGCGTCGCCGTCGATGGCCTGCCCACCTCCGGGCCTGACCTCGAAGTACAGGTGGGGCCCGGTGGACTGACCAGAGCTGCCCACGTCCCCGATGTGCTGCCTTGCGGTGACCCGTTGACCGACGGTGACATAGATACCGGAGGCCCACATGTGGATGTATCCGGTCGAGATCGCATGGCTGTCGACGGTGTGGTCGATGACGATATGCCCGCCCCACGACTCGGAGTATTCGGCGAGCTCGACGATCCTGTCGGCCACCGTGTAGATGGGCGTGCCATCGGGGGCTGCGTAATCGGTGCCTTCGGGCAGGGGGAACACGATCCGCGAGGTCTCGGGATGCGCCGCATTCGGCTCGCCTGAATTGCTTTCGGCAGGCTTGGTGAGGGTGTCGAGGATGGTCTTGGCGACGGGCTCGTAGCTGCGGTAGCGGGGTCGGGGTACGCGCTGAACTCGACGGACTGGGCGGCCTGACTCTTGTCCATGGACTGCCGGCCGGGGATGTTCAGGAGGCCGCGCGGGGACGGGTAGTTCGGCCCGGGGGCCCGCCAAAGAACGCCTTGACCTGGATAGGCCGGGTCCATGAGGTCCTTCACGCTGCCCCACCCGGATTGGGGGGGGCGCCTCTGGAACAGGCCCAGCGAGTCGTGGTCGGATGCGTCACCGTCGTTCGGGTAGTCGGCGGACTGCGGGTAGGCGCTGGTGTTCGCGAGCATCCGCAATGTGGATTCAGTCAGGGCGGCCATGAGAGCAATCTGCACTCTGTCGCGGGTGACGCCGTTGATCTGAGAGCCGCCGGTGATGATGGTGGCCGCCTGCGTCAGCTGCGCTTTGTTCAGCGTGAACGTGGTTCCGTCCCCGGTCCTCACCTTCAGGGAATCGGCCACGGCACCCACCGTCAGACCGGAGGCGGTGGCGGTGCAGGCGCCGTTCGCGGCCGGGTTCAGCAGCACTGCCACGCCAAAGAGCATCATGGAGAGGCCGAGCAGGGTCAGGGCGAGGGCGGTGACGGTGAGCTTTCTCAACATGAGCGCCCCTAGTTGAGAGGGTTGTCGAGTTGGGACAGGCGCAGCACATGGCAGGAGTCCGCGTTCGATGGGCAGGCGAGGAACACGGTGAACGTGACCTTGAAGTCCTCGTGCACCGGCCGGCTGTCCCAGGTGCCGGCCCGGTGGCGGGTGCCTTCGATCGTGATGGCAGTCGCACCTTCTGGCAGCTGGCCGGCCGTGGCCTGTTGCACGGCCTGCGCCCAGGCGGCGGGCACGGACGTGCGCGTGACAGTCAGGGATTGGCGGGTGGCGTGTTTGCGCAGTTCGACCCACTGCCCGTGCGAGGGCAGATAGCCCGCCACGTCGGACGCCAGCCTGGCCTGCTCGACCCCCGTCGGGTCGCCCATCGTCAGTATTGGCGACGTGTAATCCACCGGTCACAAACCCACACCGGTGTCCCAAGTGAACAAGCCGGCGGCGGCGTTGCGGGCGAACACATCAGGGTCCGACGGCGAGACACTGGCCGTCGGCCCGGCCCGCGATGGGCTCGCCGACGGGGACGGCGAGGCGGAGGGCTGCGTATGGCCGGCTAACAGTCCGTACACGCCGACACCGGCAAGGATGAGCAGCACAAGGGCGGCTTGGGCGGTGCCTTCGGTGGTGGCGTAGAATGCTTCGGCCTGCTCGTCGCTCAGCTGTCGGGCCAGGCTCCCCAGGTCGTAGCGCTCCCACCAATCATGCAGTTCGCCCCAGGTCAGCACGAACGCGCGCACCGCATACCGGGTCGGCCCCTTCACCGCGGGTGCGGGCTTGGGGTTGCTGGGCGCGTCCTTGACCCGGGCGAGCGCCTTGTCGGCCAACTTGTTCCAAGCCTCGTCAGCGAACTGGTCAACGTCGATCGGGCTTTAAACAACTCGCTTTCATCATGACACTAAGCACGGTCACACGTCTGGCCAAACAGGCTCAGTTCGTATATGCCCATGGAAACCGGGCGTAACCGGTATATACCGGTATAATTGGAGTGTTGGCCCATGTTCGGGTCATGCTGTGCGAAGGAGGATCGATGTGACCGAACCCTGGCTGTACGCGGACGACATCGCCGCCCATCTGGGTGTCACGAAGGACACCGTGTACACGTGGATCGCCGAGAAGGCCATTCCGGCGAGCAAGGTCGGACGCCTCTGGAAGTTCCAAGTGAGTGAGGTCGACGACTGGGTCCGCAGTGGGGCCGCAGCCGAAGAGCACAGGCACTCCGGATCGCAGTCGAATGTCAGTAGCCGGACCTACGCTGACACCAAAACGGACCAAGAGGAGTGAGCATGGCGCCGAGCGATGGCGAACGCTTGGTGAAGTCTAAGCAGCGCGTGGCCGATCACGGCGAAGTCTTCACTCCCGCATGGATGGTCGAAGACATGCTCAACCTGGTGCGGGCAGAGTCCGAACGAATCGATTCCCGATTCCTCGAACCAGCCTGTGGTTCCGGCAACTTCCTCATCCCTGTCCTCACGAGGAAGTTGCATACGGTGACAACAAAGCACAGGAAAAGCGAGTTCGAGAAACGCCACTACGCACTGCTCGCTCTCATGTGCGTCTACGGCATCGAGATTCTTCCCGACAACGCACAAGAATGCCGCAGCAATCTCGCCAACCTGTTCGGTGCCTTCCTTGGGATAGATAGCGCTGACATATGGGCACGGGCTGCCCGAGCAGTTCTGTCCGCGAATATCGTCCAGGGTGACGCCCTGACCATGAAGACGTCTAACGGCAACCCGATCACATTCGCCGAGTGGGCCTATCTAGGCAAGGGCAGCTATCAACGCCGGGATTTTCGCTACGACGAGTTGACCCAGCGCTCTCACTGGGAGGCCGAGGGGACCTTGTTCGCTGATATGGGAGCGGACCTGTTCACGCCTGAAGCGACGTACCCGACGATGACGGTCAATGATCTGGCAAAGCAGGCGGACGCCGCATGAGCATCATGGCCCAAGCCCCCTTCACGCTGCGCGGACACAACCCCGACGTGCTGACCTGCATCGCAAACCTCTCGAACGACGAAGTCTTCACCCCACCCGAGATGGCCAACGCCATGCTCGACCTCCTCGCTGCCCGCTGGGCGGACTCTCATGACGGTACCAGCATCTGGTCCGACCCGAACGTCACCTTCCTCGACCCGTTCACCAAATCCGGCGTGTTCCTCAGAGAGATTACCCGGCGGCTGGTTGGTGGGCTCGCCGGCCAGTTCCCGGACCTCCAGCGACGGGTGGATCACATTCTTACCCGGCAGGTCTACGGCATCGGCATTACCCAGCTCACCGCCTTGCTGGCACGACGCAGTGTCTACTGCTCCGAGTTCGCCAACGGTCCCCACTCCATCGCGAAGTCCTTCACCAGCGAGGACGGCAACATCTGGTTCCAGCGCATCGAACACACCTGGACCGGCGGGCAACGCGGATACCGTGCCGATCCACTAACCAAGGACGAGAAGGTCGTCTATACCCACCGCAAATGCAAGTACTGCGGCGCCAGCGAAGACTCGTACAACCGAGGAAATCAACTGGAGACCCATGCCTACGCCTTCATCCACACCGACGACATCAAAGCCCGCATCCGCGAGCTGTTCGGAGACACCATGCAATTTGACGTCATCATCGGCAATCCTCCTTACCAGCTTGGCTCCGATGGCGGAACACGCGATGTTCCCATCTATCAGCACTTCGTCGAGCAGGCGAAGCGCCTTGAACCTCGCTACCTGACGATGGTCATCCCCTCCAGGTGGATGGCCACCGGCCTGGGGCTGAACAACTTCCGCAAGGCGATGCTGAACGACACCCACATCCGGGACTTGGTTGATTACCCCAACGCTGCCGAGGTCTTCTCAGAGGTCGGTATCAATGGCGGCGCCTGCTACTTCTTGTGGGACCTCAACTATGTCGGACGCTGCAACGTCACCAGCATCTGGGGAGGAGAGAAGACAGGACCCGAGCTACGACAGCTCAACGAGTTCGACATCCTCGTCCGCGACGCACGAGCACTCCCCATTCTCCGCAAAGTTATCGCCCACGGCGAGCCGTCAGTCAACACGATCTTGGCGCGAGATAAGGAGTTCGGCTGGACCTCAAACTTCACCGGCTACCACAGCACAACCAAACCTGGCGACGTGCCTCTCTACTACATTAAATCGATGAAGCGCAGAACCGGCTACATCGCTCGCGAGGAAGTAACAAAGAGCCCCGAACTCATTGACACGTGGAAGCTTCTCGTCCCTGAGGTTGGTTCTGGGCGCGAGCGGGAACGAACCGGTATCGACCTTGTCCTTGGTCCTTCTCTAATGGCACCTTCTCCATCTGTCTGCACGCAGTCGTTCCTGTTCTTCTACGCCGATACCGAGACAGCGATCCGCAGCATCCGCTCGTATTACGCGACAAAGTTCTTCCGATTCCTCGTCTCCCTGCGAAAGATCACGCAGCATGCGACACATTCCACCTACCAGTGGGTACCGCTGCAACCGTGGGATCAGGAGTGGACAGATGCCGACCTTTATGCGAAGTACGACCTCACCCAGGACGAGATCGACTGCATCGAGTCCCGTATTCGCCCGATGGAACTGGCCGATGAGTAAGCAGGATGAGGAGCTGTTCCCCGCCAAGCCCATGGCTCAACTGCGGATATACGCGTGGTCTCCGAATGACCCGCCCGCTGACTACGCGGGTCTTATCAAGGTGGGCCAGACTACGAAGGCGGATGTCAATGCGCGTATTCGTGAGTCACAGGGGCAGATGCAGCAGGCGTACACGCTCCATGTCAACGAGCTGGCCGAGCGCGATGACGGGACGATCTTCCGGGACACGGACGTGCGGCGCCGCCTGGTCTCCAAGGGCTTCGAGAACCCGATCTTCGGGTCGGCTCGCGAGTGGATGCGCTGCACTCCCGACGACGTGCTCACGGCTATCACCGAGCTGCGTACCGGTGCACTGCTGTCGGGGACACACCATGAGACGTTCCGGATGCGACCCGAGCAGGCGGATGCGGTGGACAAGACGATGGCCTACTACGATTCGATCTGGGCCGAGGACAGGCATGCGGTGCCGCGGTTCTTGTGGAATGCGAAGATGCGCTTCGGCAAGACCTTCGCCTCCTACCAATTGGCGAAGAAGATGGGTGCCCGCCGCATCCTGGCGGTCACGTTCAAGCCCGCTGTGGAGGATGCGTGGCAGACCGACTTGGAGTCCCATGCCGACTTCGACGGCTGGCAATACCTGTCCAAGGCCACCGGAGGCACCCCCGACGAGATGGACCATGACCGTCCGCTCGTCTATTTCGGATCGTTCCAGGACCTGCTGGGCCGAGACAAGCACACTGGTCTGATCAAGCCGAAGAACGAGTGGATTCACACCACGCCGTGGGACTTGGTGATTTTTGACGAGTACCACTTCGGGGCTTGGCGCGAGTCGGCGAAGGAGCTGTTCGAGGGCGAGGACGAGAAAGTCGCCAAGAAGGAGCTTGCCGCCGAGTATCACGACGGGCTGGGCGCATTCGATGAGGAGCTCGACGAGCTGGGCAACGACGAGGACCAGTTCCTGCCGATCTCCACTCGTGCCTACCTGTATCTGTCGGGCACCCCGTTCAAGGCGCTAGCGACTGGCGAGTTCATCGAGGAGCAGATTTTCAACTGGACCTACACGGACGAGCAGCGCGCCAAACAGCACTACACAGCAGCGCATCCGGGTGAGTGGAACCCGTACGGGGCGCTGCCGGAGATGCGCCTGTTCACCTACCAGATGCCTGACGAGCTGGTGTCGGTTGCCAGCAAGGGCGAGTTCGACGAATTTGATCTGAACGCATTCTTCGAAGCCACCGGCGCCGGGGATGCGGCCGCGTTCGTGCATAAGACCGATGTGCAGAAGTGGTTGGATATCATCCGCGGTGCCCACCTGCCCACCCAGCTTGACGCGATGCGCATGGGCACCCGGCCGCCGTTCCCGTACTCGGATGCCCGGCTGTTGCCCTACGTGCAGCACTCCTTCTGGTTCCTGCCCACCGTCGCCTCCTGCCACGCCATGCGGAACCTGCTGGCCGAGCGGCAGAACGTCCACTGGCACGATTACACGGTGCTTACCGTAGCCGGAGCCGACGCGGGGATCGGCTTGGATGCTCTGCCGCCGGTGCGGGAGACGATCAAGGACGGGCAGAGCACGAAGACGATTACCATGTCGTGCGGGAAGCTCACGACCGGGGTGACGGTCAGGCAGTGGTCGGCGATCCTCATGCTCCGCAACCTGACTTCGCCCGAGACCTACTTCCAGGCCGCTTTCCGCGTCCAGTCCCCATGGTCGATCAAGAACCCGAACGGGGACGACCCTAACGAGGAACTGGTGCTCAAACCCGCCTGCTTCGTCTTCGACTTCGCCCCCACCCGGGCCCTACGTCAGATTTCCGATTATGGGATCGGCCTGTCCCCAGAGGAGGCGAACCCCGAGCAAGCCGTACAGGAGCTCGTACAGTTCCTGCCAGTGCTGGCCTACGATGGCTCGAACATGACCCAGGTGGACGCCGGCGGCATCCTCGACATCGCCATGTCCGGCACGTCGGCCACGCTGCTGGCCCGCAAGTGGGAGTCGGCGATCCTCGTCAACGTCGACAACGACACCCTGCGCCGCATCATGAACAGCGAGGACGCCATGCAAGCCGTCATGAACATCGAAGGCTTCCGGGCCTTGGGATCAGCGATCTTCGAGACCGTGGTCAACAAGTCCGAACAGATCGCGGCCACGAAGAAGGAGCACGGTGAGGACCTGACCCCGAAGGAGAAGAAGGAACTCAGCGCGGAGGAGAAGGACTACAAGTCCAAACGAAAGAAAATCCAGGAGAAACTAGTTAAATTCGCCACCCGCATCCCCGCGTTCATGTACCTGACCGACTTCCGCGAGAACACCCTCCAAGACGTCATCACCAAGCTGGAACCCGACCTGTTCAAAGCCGTCACCGGCCTGACCGTTATC
>NZ_JGZI01000010.1 GCF_000741705.1 Bifidobacterium psychraerophilum
TGGTGCCTACTTGCCTGAATCCTGGAGTCTCAGCACCAGAAGGCAAGTTCGCCATTGCCTACTACTCTGAACTTTCTGTCACAGTGAACTCGACAACAATTCCCTTGGGCACAATTCTCATGCACTGCCCAATTGCAGAGGTTGATCCTGTGTCAGTAAAACAGCATGACGATCATATTGACTGCTCGATTCACCCGGTGGATAGCGCAGTAATCACAGCCCGCCTCACTCGTCCGGAGTAGAAACCAATTGAAGCGAACTGATCGAGAAAAAACCTTTAGCAGGGAAAATCATTGTCAGGAGCTGGGATTTGCCGGCTGTGGGTCAGTTCGCCATGCTCTAGGTCGGTGACCCATCGTCTGTGCGCTCCCATGAACGATTCGATTGTCATGGGTTGCGTCTTAGCTCTTGTGAAGGGCTGTATCTTCAGGGGTTGTGATTGGGAGGAGCGTTGCACATCGAGGTCTCCTTGCGTTGCATGGGGCGGAGAGCAGGCCGCGCACGTTCTCGATGACGACTAACTTGGAATGCAGCGCAGCGATGGCCTGGGCCTTGTGAGACCACGGGTCGGAGCGAGCGCCGGGTTTCGGGACCGTCTTCTTGCCAGCCGTGCTCACGTCCTGGCACGGGAAGCCTCCCATGAGGATGTCCACCGGCTTGACCTGGTTCCAGTCGATGGCTGTGATGTCGCCTAGGTTCGGGGCATCCGGCCAGTGGCGGGCGAAAAGCTCGGCTACTGGCCGGGATGATCTCGGAGAGCCAGACGGTCTGGGGATTGAACGCGTGCAAGACGGCGAGGTCGAGGCCGCCGTATCCGCTGAACAGCGACCCAATCCGAAGCCGGGGCGAGTGCGTAGTGTCGTGCATGAGGGTCCCGGTGAGAGCGACACCGACCGCAGCTATTCTTTGGCTGCTGCCGGTCTAGTCACCTGTCAGGTGCACGCCCGCCCACTGTTGCCAGACCGACGATGAGCGCCTGCTGGACGACCAGCGAAGCTCCGAGATTCACGGCCTTCTCGACTGCTCGTCTAGCCGCCGCCCGCCCCGTCTTTTGAGCTGCTACACGTCTTGCAGAAGAGGTCCGGCCTGAGCTTGACCACCCTGCTCTGACCGGCTGAACCGGGTCGCGCGTCCCACCTGTCCTCCATAAGGGAGGTGGGCGATGACGGTGTCGATGCGTGTGATGAGCGTGGGTGACGGCTACAAGTACTTGCTTAAGTCGGTGGCCGCCGGCGACGGGGATCGGAGCCTCTCAACGCCGTTGACGCGGTATTACGCGGAGGCCGGCAGTCCGCCCGGTTTCTGGCTCGGCTCCGGGATCACCGGCTTCGGTATGGGCAACCTGACGGATCACCTGGCCTCGGTTGTCCCGAACCGGCGGCACATCGGTACGCTGCGAGGTGCCGTAGACGCCGCGCTTCCGCCGTGTCACAAGGGATTTCAGCCTCGGGGCAAGGTTCAAGAAAAGAGTCAAGCAGGACCCCGATTGGGCCAAGTCCAAACTTTCGACCAAATGAACCATCCTTGGTCCGGCCCGAGTATTGGGTTCGCTGCCTGTTGCACCGTTTAGGTCGCTGCCATCATGGCCCTTCCGGGCTTTCATGCTCGTGAGGGAAACTCCAGAGTCTTGGCGAAGTCGTCGCCGAGAACGTCGATGAGAGTGGTGCGTACCGTGTCAATCTCAGGAGACAAAGGGGTTGATCGAGGGTGAGGAGTGTGATTTGTCTGACTGCATTGGGAATGGGTGTGGTCTTGATGCTGGGATCTTGATAGGTCCATAGCGCGAGCTGAGGCAGCAGCGTGACACCGTAGCCGATACCAACGAGTGTTCGGACTGCGACGTAGTTATCGGAAGTGCAGACGACATGAGGCGTGAATCCTGCTCTCTCAGACGTCGCGATGAGGTGGCTGCGGCATCGTTCGCATCCAGCGAGCCATGCCGCGTCAGCAAAGTTGGAGAGATCTCTGGCCGTGAGTGTCGTGTCAGATTTGTACTGACCCGTTAATCATTTGTCACTAGGCCGGACCAAGAAGAGCAGGTCGTTGCCAAGAACTTCGAGAGTGAGTACTGGGCTGGTGGTTTGAACATGGTAGTTGGACGGCAAGGCAAGGTCGACCGTGTTGGCCAGCGGCATGGTTCCTGCTTTCAGCGGTTCTGCCTCATTCGGTTCGGGGATGAACCAGGGAGCGAGAGTTGTGATCGCGGAGGAAAGATTGCCATTCGTACGGTGCCGGATTGGAGCGTAGTCGCGCTGAAGAGCTTGGCCTCGGCGCGTTGGAGCAAGGCGAGGATTTCCTCTGCTCGTTTGGAGAGACGTTGCCTTGTGGCGGTGAGTGCGAGCCCGTGCCCCATACGGCGAAACAGCACGGCTCCGGTCTCCGCCCCATGACTCGCTAGGTGATGGGAGACGGTTGGCTGACTATAGCGAAGTTCGTCAGTGGCGGCAGTCATCGACGAGAGTGTGTGAAGGAGACGAGCACGTGCAGACATCGACATCGATCACAGGTTCACCGTATCAGAAGACAGATACGGTCTATGAATAATCAATATAAACGATTTGGCGTATAGGTTATGACTCTGGTTGACATGAGTGCATGCAGAAGACAGGTACTCAGAATGATCCCCTTGGTACGGCGGATGTTTTCTCTCTTCATTCGATTCCGTGCTTTGTGGGTGTACTCGCGACGAAGAAAGTCATTTATGGTGTGCTCCTGCAGACGTGGGCTTGGTCCTGTCCGGTGCTTGATTCACAAGTAGGTTCGCAGGTCGTTGTCAAGCATGAGAACGTCCAGCCGATCGGAGCATTCAAGGTTACGTGGCGGGCTCGCGCTTATGTCGCCACTTACTAGCGAAGAGAGGGAGCATGACATCGTGGACGGTATCCACAGGAAATCATGCTCATTCCGTCGCATATGCAGCGCCTGCCGCTGGGGCTGCATCTACCATTTGTCATGCCAACGTCTGCACCGTCGAACAAGGTAGCTGCGGTCCAAGCGCTTGGTGCCGCGTGGTCCTTTCCGGCGAAAAAATGCCAGAGGCTGTAGATCGTGCAGTTACACTTGCTCGCGAACAGGCAATGGTGTTCGTCAGTCCTGGGGTGAGCCGGCGATCATTCACAGGCACGGCACAGTCTATTCGGAGTTACTCCTGCAGCACCCCGATATCGAGACATTGTACGTGCCTATCGGGTCTGGCTCGGGTACCATCCTCGTTCAGAACGTGATCTCTCCGGGGGTGCGGATCGTCGGCGTACAGTCCGCGGGTGCCTCCGGCTGCGTACCGACCTTGGCATTCTGGAGCGATCGAGACAGCCGGAATCAACACCTTTGCCTCTGGCCTTTCCACTGGAGAGGGGTTCGAGACCCCCACGGGCCATCCCGCAGGGTGGTCTCAACGATTTTCTACTCTCACGACTTCAACTTAATGAAGCGATGCGCGCACTCGCTTGTCATACTCATATGCTCGTCGAAGGAGTGGGAGCAGCGGGACTCTCTGGGATATTTGCCGATTTTCACACATCCACTGTTGTCGGTTTCGCATGCATTGGTGGGAACGCCGACACAAAGTAAATCCGGGTGCTCATGACAGAAACCACCCCGCTCTCCGCCGAAAATGATGAGAACAAAATTGGCTGGTAACACACCCATAGCAACGCATCGATCTCGCGGTCTATGAACAACAAATGAGTCATTATGGTGGCGGTCAGATTGACGTTCTTGAAACGATCACACACGTGCAGATCGTCACTTACACACCACGACCTCTCGGGATGCTCGGTATCGGGGCAGGCACTCGATACTAGGTGCTCGGCTGCATCTTCGTGCCCAGCTCATCAATGTTACCCTGTCTCTGCGCGGGGTCGATCTGCTGATCGCAAACCTCATTGTCGAATACGTCGGAATCGGCTAATTCGCGGCACTACTGACCTGGAACGGACCAGCATTGGTGTTCTCTCCTGCGTCACGATCAGCTCCGGCACGACTGCCGAATTCGTTACCCCAAGTCCCTATGTACCAGTCTTCGATGCACTCGAGAACGTCGCGAGCGTCATCGACGACTTTTTGCTCGCACGACGATTCCAAGATCTGGGGATGATACAAATCCACCACTCTACGCAAGGCACCCCGGGCGGAAAGACTCTCATCCGACAAGATTTCTCGTTCTCGCGATCCTCCAGACGCGTCAGAAGATGATTCCCGTCGAACGCTGTTTCAACAGGCACAGGGAGTAGTACGGCATCCCGATGCGCTCAGACAAGACCACATGCAACTATCTCGCAGCCATCTGCCGTGCCGCAGCACTCCAACAGTTGTGGGTTTTCTAAATCTGCATTTTCATAATTCATGAGGAAGATGTATGCCAAATGCATAGCCGCTTGCACCGTTGGGATATGCCGATACGAAAAGTCCTCCGAAGCGGGGCCCTGCCGATCACTTGAACAGGTCCCAGAAGCTGAAGCTGGTTTTCCTGTAGACCTTGTTGTATGCGGCCTTGCGCGGGTTCTTGACCCATCCCGCGCCTTTCTTCCCATATCCGGGGATGATGGCCTTCTTCACCTGGCGTTTCCACTTCGATGTGGTGCGCGCCTTCAACGAGCGTTTCAGACTCGGCGTCCGCATACCGAACTTCATAATTACTCGCTTCCTTGAATCAGGGTGATTGACTAGGCGATGATTGTCGATCCGTGGGGAAGTTTGTCGAATGTCTTGCCGCATTTCCTGCATACGAATTGCGTCCTCGTCTTGCCGAGACCGGCTCCGCCTGCTACTGCTCCGAGTGGACCAAGGACCAGTCCGCCCACTATGCCTTTGGTGAGTGAGAGCTTCTTTTTCTGTCCGGCTACGATGACCTCGTTGTGGTTACAGAACATGGTCGACCTTCCAACTGGATGATGCTATCTGAATGATAACGCCGCAAAGATTAGGCGTATTGCCTGTGGTCGAGCAAGAATATGCTCGTCAGTTCCGGGAGGGGAGCATTAACTCAAGTTCGAGTTTTCTCCCACCCTGCTTGATATGCGCGACACAAGCGCAGGGGAGCCTTCTCTTGATGTAAATGAAGTATCTTTCGGATTGCATGGCTGAGATATAGCCGATCAGATTATCGTCAACTCTTGCCCAGATGGTGGGAGCATCTTTGTACTTTCCCTTTGGTATTGTTCCTGTTTCCAACGTTGCCCATACCCATGATTCTTCGCCATACTTAGTGAGAATATCTTGAGCATTTTCCTCGCCGCCCACAGCTATGAGCCAGTCCGCATCGAGAATTTCGACATTTGGATAAGCGTTTTTGGTTGGTGGGATCGATGGATTCGCTTTGAGTACCACCAGGTAGTTTCCGTCGTTTTTCAGGTATATTGCTGCTTTGGCTAGTGCAAACTGTGATCGGGACTCAAGTGGCTGGAGTAGTTGCTGCCATTCGTAGGTGTTTTCTGACGGTATATATCCAACAATGAGGCCATTGATGATTACTACAACCGCGTCACTGTCGTGAGTGTTGTTGGGTTGCCTACGTATTTCGGCATCCAATTCGAGTGTTTGATCCCACTGGCCGACTGGCATAACTTCGCGGAGCCGATCGCCGATGGCTGTGATAATTTCTCTTTGATGGTAATAAGGCCCTGCAACCGTTACCCTACCTGTAGGGAGCAACCTGTAGGGGATTCCCCCGCGCTGGATAATGGCGTTTTGAGCTTCGCGTGCTGGTGAGTGCTTTGCTGTTGCTTTTTGTTGATTGGTCTGCGTCTTTGACAGCGCGAGGCCGACAACAATCAGGACGACAACCACGATAATGACGAATCCCATGCTTTTCCCGTCTTATTCTCTCTTTTGTCAATAGAAGCATAAGTCAGGAAAAAGAATTCAAGTGGCACAGAGCCTACGTAAAGTTTTCCTACGCGATCATGTTGTTTCAATCAATCGAACATATGTTTGAATAGGAGCATAGAGAACGAGTGAAGGTGGAGAGCCGTGTGATGGCTCGATATGACGACAGAGTCTATTCCAAAGTGGCTTAAAGCTTCTCGTGCTGTCGCTCGTGAGATTAAAAAGCCCGGTCTTCTTTGCACGGGACAAATCGAATGTCTGGCAGTATATATCGAATAATTTTGGGCTGTCCCCGCATGGTGCCAGATCGGGCGGGGCTCTGCCGTGTTGGGTAGTGCATAGCCATGCACGGACACGGCGCTCTGTGGGGGGGGATACCACCTGTCTAAAGGAAACGGACTCTCAATATACCCATGTAGCTCAAATTTACTCTTGGTGTGTATAATTACTGCATGTCAAGAGTATGCGCCGCATCTGGTCGTGGCGTTCGAGGAGTTTCGTTCCTCGCGATGGTCTCTGATGACGGCCCTGTGCAAGTCGGGCTGTGATCGGTCCGTCGCGGGGAGGGGGGTGAGTATATGGTGTCACGGTCGGAGAATCGGTCACGTCGGAGGAACCGTCGCTCGCCGCATGCGCGGCATACCCCTCATACCGTCGGTGATGCCCACGGTCACGGCTCTGCGCGCACCTTCGTGCTGCGTACCGCATGGCGGCAGCTGATCGCCGTAGTCGCACTGATGCTGGCCTTATGCGCCGCAGGCTGGGTACTGGCTTCCACACAAGAGCATGCGAAGGCGGCGACGGGTGATTCGGTGACCCTGCAATACGGTCCCGATGGATATTTCAGCACCCTGGTGGAAGGTGCACTGCCAGTGGTGGAGAAGGATGACGAGACGCCGAGTGTGCGTGGAGACGGATGGGCGAATACGCGGCGGATCATGTTCGGCAAACAGGGGAATACCGGTACCTACGGTGGTGCCACGGTGTCCGGCGGGTACAAGACTCTGGCGGTGGGTGCAGTGCCGAGCGAGTCCGGTAGGTCATATAACAATGCTACGGTTCCTACAAATAATTCTTCGGCGTCATCTACGACTTCGGTCGTTTCGAATGAGGCCTTGCTGTGGGCCGATAATGTGGTGACTGCTCGTTTCGCGTTTGATACGAGTAACCCGCATAGGCATTCCTTTGACAGTGCGACGGCTTCCTACAAGTCGAATCTGGCTTTGGTCTCCGATGCGGTGGGTTCATCGAATTATTCCACCTTTGAGCTATCCCTATTGCGTGCTGCGCAAGTTGAGGGTGTGTGCGCGGCTGCTCAATCTGTTGCGTGCATTGCTACTATGGAGCCGGCATCACCTCCATTTGCTCCGTCAAGAAACTCGTACAAAGTGTTCCCATTATCCGTAGGTGACACGAACAAATATCTCAATCACACCTATGGCGGGGGATATAACTCTAATCTTGCCTGTCCATCGACCTCTTGCGCCAATAGTGCTTCGGGTACTTGGTTGCGTTCTCCACGCTGGGATTATCAGTCCTGTGTGTACTCGTCAGCAGGTACTGGCACGGTTGGCTTTGGCGAATCGGACTATTCCACCGTTCACGGGTTGCGGCCTGCTTTTCGTCTGAGTCTGAGTAATCTGCTGCTTTCGGCGCTCAGCAGCGATCAAAGTCAGAATGCGTCGGGTGATTTGCGTCTGACTGTTGTGGACCCTGGTGGTCAGCTCTATACCTGGTCATCGTCGGTTTCCGGTGCCGCAGGTTCACGGGTATTGAATCTCTCGGGTACTTCGAGTCTGGGTGCCGATATGGGGTGGAAGATCGTCGATCCCGATACGGATATGGTGTTGGGTTCGGGGCGGACAAGCGCGGGTGGCAATATGGCCTTGCCTGAGGCATCCATGCCTGACGCTGCCAAGGATTACGACCTGTATGTGTGGGGTCAGCAGGATGGCGATGCCGTTGCCGGGTTGACGAACAGGGCGACGGTGCCGGTGAAGACCACGATCAAGGGTTTCGGATACAGCATTGAATATGAGCTGAATGGTGGCACGAACCACCCCTCGAATCCCCCAAGCTATGACGATGATGATCTGCCGTTGACCTTGTTGCCACCGACGTTTGCGGGCCATGTGTTTGTCGGTTGGTATTCGGATGCGGGGTTCACGACTGCGGTGACCGGGATTCCCACCGGTTCGGTGGGGGCGAAGAAGTTCTATGCACGCTGGTTGCAGGCGCCGAATATTTCGAATGGATCCTTTGAGTACCGGATCAATGTGACGGATCCGGCCGCGAATGTGATCGTGCCCGCAACTGGGCGCAGCACGGTGAGCAACGCCACCTTTGGTGCAGCCTATTCGTGGTTCATCGAGGTCTCCGATGACGACGGGGCGACGTGGACGCAGGTGCAGTGCTCCGCCGTGACGCAGACACCGGGTGGAGGGGGTTGCGGGGCCGGTGCTCTGGCCGATGCCTTCACCGGAACATCCGCGGATGATGCGGCGCGTGGCCCGGTGCTGGGCACCATGACCACGGGGTCTCATTGGGTGAGACTGATTCCTGTGACCGCGACGGAGGGTTGGCTGCGGGCCTTCGCAACCGGGCGTTCGGGAACGGCTGTGCATCAGAGCGCCACGATGATCACCGAAGTGGGCGATATCCCCTTCGCCGGATTGGACGGCACACCCGGCGTGGCCAGCACCACCGGTGATGTGGTGGGGTATCGCATGTTCTACGGGACGACGCATCTGGTGAAGGTGGGCAAGGTGCTCGCCTCGGATGATGCCGCATGGGGCGCGGTGAACACGGTGGGTGCGGACTTCTTCCGCGAGGCCTTCCAAGGCGCCGCGAAGCTGACCGATATCGGTGCCGCATCCTTCAGCATCGACGGCATCACCACTGTGGGCGACTACTTCCTGGCAGCGGTCTTCCGTGGGGCCGCCTCCCTGGAGGACCTGCCGGCGGGATCCTTTGCCCCGTCCTCGGCATTCATCGTGACGACCGCCACCAATTACATGGCCCAGTCCTTCTACGATGCCTCCCTCCTGGCGTCACTGCCGGCGAACTCCTTCGACATGCAGCACGTCACCGGCAATGTGGGGAACGATTTCATGGCGGGCACCTTTGCGGGCGGCAGTGCGGGCACGGCACCGAAACTGCTCAGGGCTGATGTGGCGCGGGTTGCAGCCTCATGGAAGCTGAACCAGACGAATCTGAACAAGAGCAACGTCTTCGCCGACACCTTCCGGAATGTGGAGACGGCACAAGGCAGCCTGGAGGAGTCCGAAGCCGCGCAGATCGCGCTGAACCCGAACTCGGCCAGGAACACCTTCGCGGGCACCCGCCTATGCACCTCATCGGTGAATTTCGTGAACTGGGGTTTCCCGAATGTGTGCTCCTTCACCTCCTTCGATTTCAAGATCGCCGTGAGCGCCCAGGATGAGTCAAGCAACAAACACGTCATCGTGCCCACTGCGAGCGTCTCCATTGGAACTCCGTACAAGTGGCGTATATCCGTGTCTTCGGATGATGGGGCGACATGGAGTGTGCAGGATTGCACCGCGAAAGCCATCGCTTTCGTCGGAGGGACCTGTGACGGCACGGATACCGCCGCATATGCCGGTACGGTCCTGTCGAACAGTGCTGCTCAAGGGCCCGATCTGGGAGTATTCGCCGAGGGGGAGTACTGGATTCGGCTCCAACCCGTGGTGCAGAGCGTCGGATGGTTGCGGGCCTTCGGTCTCAATGCTGCGGCCGGCACCATTCCTATGAGCACCCAGCTCATCGAGGTCGGTGATATCCCCTTCCTCGGATTGAAGGATCCTGCCGCCAGTGGCCCGACTCAAGCAGGCAATGCAGTTGGAACAAGAATGTTCTTATATGCCTCGAATCTGACGAGGACCGGTCGCTTCCTGCATCAGGATGATCCCGCCTGGGCCAGCGTGGCTGATGTAGGGAATGATTTCGTAGATAGCATGTTCGAAGGGACCGCCTTGGTGGATATCGCTGCGGGCTCCTTCCGTCTCGAAAACCTGCATAGGGTGGGCTACTCATTCATGAGCTCGACATTTCGTCAGAGTGCACTGACGGTGCTGCCTGCGGGGTCATTCGATATCAGCGGGATGACGTCTGCGGGTAATGGCTTCATGCTTTATGCGCTTGCGACGGCGAATGGCATGAACGCGTTGCCGGATGGTTCCTTTGATACGTCGAATCTGGTGGCTGTCGGTGAGTCTTTCCTCCATGGAACTTTCCGCAATAGCAATTTCGCGGTGCTGCCTGCGGGTTCATTCGCCTTCGGACCAGGCCTCACATCCGTCCCCTGGCAGTTCCTTTATTTCACTTTCTATGCCTCGAAGTTGGAGAGTCTGCCAGCGGGCTCATTTGATATGAGTGCGATCACCGGTGTGGGCGTCGGATTCTTCATGTCCTGGACTTTTGCGGATCTGCAAGGGCCCGGTCTGCGGTATGACGATATCCTGCGGGTATCTTCCTCCTGGAATCTCTCGCAAGCTGAGTTGGATAAGCAATATGTACTGTGGCATACCTTCCAAGGCAATGGTCGTGATGCGGGCAGATTACTGATGGATACAGTGGGGCAGTTGAGGCTGCAACCCGGCGGTGTGGACACGGAGATGCGGGATACCTTCACGGGCACCCAGTTCTGTAGTGATTCACCGTATTACGCGCAGTACGGCCTGTCGGAGTGTGAGCCGCCCAACGCCCTGCCATACACCGGTTCGTGGGCGGTCTGGTGGTGGGTCCTGACTGCGGCCGCACTGGTGCTGGGTGCGCCCACGCTCTTGGTCCGTGGCCGTATGCTCGGTGCTTTCGCGGTGGGGCACGCTTTGAATGCTTCGCGCGCCACTGGTCGTCACGGACGCCAGAATCCCGACGAGATGCCCGATGCAGGCGAGATGACATAGTGCAGTCGTGATGCCATAGCGCAGAGGTGGGGCCTGAAACAGCAGCCGCCTCACGAAACAGCGCTGCCTCACGAAAACAGCTGAGGGTCTCAACCGACGTATATACCGGTCGGTTGAGACCCTCAGCTGTATTACGTGTGATGTCTGCACTGCGATGACTCGGAAGTGGCGGCCTTGGATACAAAGCACCCACGGCGCCTATCGGGATGCCGTGGGTGCGGGGAATTACTTGTTGGGAACTACTTGTTGAGTTGTTCGGCCACGGACTCCACATACCGGGGCATGCCGTCGATGTCGGTCACGTCATGGAAACGGATCTCGGCGGATTCCAAATCACGCAGGGCCTTGGGTGCCGTGGTTCCGGTGGCCGCCGAAAGCACATCCATGCATGAGAAATCGCTCTCCGGGGTATCCAGGCCGAGGGCTTCGTTCACCACGCGTGGGAACTTGTATGGGCTTGCGGTCGAGAGCAGCACGCGCGGCGTGAGCGGATCGGCCTCCGTATGCGTCATCACGTGGTATCCGCATGCGGTATGTGGGTCGATCACATAGTGATTCGCATCCCAGCATTCACGGATGGCGGTTTTCACCTGATCCTCGTCAGCCCAGCCGCCGTCGAAGATGCCGCCGATCGCGGTTTTGAGCGTCGCGGGAATCTCATACCGTCCTGTGACCGACAGCTCCTTCATCAGCATGGCGATCAGATCGGTGTCTCCTTCGGACAAGTAATACAGCATCCGTTCCAGATTCGAGGAGATCAGGATATCCATGCTGGGGGAGATGGTCGTGAAGAAATCACGGTTGCGGTCGTAGACCCCGGTCGAGAGGAAATCAAACAGCACATTGTTCCGGTCGCTGGCGACGGTCAGTTTGGAAATCGGCAGTCCCATGCGGCGTGCGTAGTAGCCTGCGAGGATATCGCCGAAATTGCCGGTCGGAACGCAGAACTCGACCTCATCGCCCACGTTGATGATCTGCTGGGAGAGGAGTTGGGCGTATGCGACGAAGTAGTAGACGACCTGGGGTACGAGTCTGCCGACGTTGATGGAGTTGGCCGAGGACAGCACCGTGTTGCAATCGGCGGCCAGGCGCTCGGACAGGGCCTCGTCCGCGAAGATGCCTTTGACCGCGCTCTGGGCATCATCGAAGTTGCCCCGCACCGCGCACACCGCCACGTTTCCACCGCTCTGCGTGCTCATCTGCAGCTCCTGGACCTGGCTGACCTGGCCTTCGGGGTAGAACACCGTGATGCCCGTTCCCGGGGCATCCGCGAAGCCCGCAAGTGCGGCCTTGCCGGTATCTCCCGAGGTGGCCGTCAGAATCATCACACGCTCGTCGCCGGTGCTGTTCGCCTCGACGGTTTTGGTCATGAAGCGTGGCAGTATCTGCAAAGCCACGTCCTTGAAGGCGCTGGTGGGACCGTTGAACAATTCGAGCACATAGTCATCGCCGAGTGGCTTCAAGGGCGTGATCGCAGGATCGGCCCACTGGCTTCCGTAGGCTTGGGCAACGCAGTCACGCAGTTCCTCGTCGGAGAAATCCGGCAGGAGCTTGCCCAGCACATCCACCGCGATGTCCTGATAGGACTTGTCCGCAAGATTCCCGAGGTCGACCTGTTGCTCACCAAGTGAATCCGTGACGAAAAGACCGCCGTCGGCAGCGATGCCTTTGCGGATGGCCTGCTTCGCGGTCAGCGAATCTGTGGTGCTGCGTGTGCTATGGAATGTATTCACGGTCAAATCCTCGGCATCCTTAGGGTTCGGAGTCTGATTTCCGGCTACTGGCGCGACTCGCGCCAACAACACACGATTCTATCCGCAGCACTAGGCAAGCACCCTCCTCCGCTCATGGGGCGCGCGCCTGCACAGGAAAGAGCGGAGGAGCATGAACATGCGGCATGCCTGTCCGCGTGGGATGGTCGTACCGGATCAAAGTAGCTTTCAGGCGATACACTGACATCACGTATGCATTCGCATGCGACCAACCGTTTTGAGGGAGACCATAGTAATGACCAACGAGTCCCTTGTGCAGACTGCGGACACCGATAGCGCCGTGAACATCTTCAACGCCCCGATTTCACAGGCCGATCCAGAAATTGCATCGATTCTTGACGCCGAGCTCTCCCGACAGCAGGATGGTTTGGAGATGATCGCTTCCGAGAACTTCGTGCCGAAGGCCGTCTTGCAGGCGCAGGGTTCGGTGTTGACCAACAAATACGCCGAGGGTTATCCCGGTAAGCGTTATTACGGTGGCTGCGAGCAGGTGGACAAGATCGAATCCATCGCACAACAGCGTGCGAAGGATCTCTTCGGGGCGGAATACGCCAACGTGCAACCGCATTCGGGCGCTCAGGCCAATGCGGCCGTCTACCAGGCCCTCGTCAAACCAGGGGATACGATTCTGGGACTCGCCCTCGATCACGGCGGGCATCTCACACACGGTATGAAAATCAACTTCTCGGGCCGTTTCTACCATGCCGAAGCCTACGGCGTGAATCCGGAGACCTTCCGCATCGATCCCGAGATCATCCGCCAGCGCGCCCTGGAAACGCACCCCGCGATGATCATCGGTGGTTGGAGCGCCTACCCGCGCATCGAGGACTTCAAGGCGATGAAGGAGATAGCGGACGAGGTCGGCGCGAAATTCTGGGTCGATATGGCCCACTTCGCGGGACTGGTCGCGGCCGGACTTCACCCCAGCCCGGTGCCGTTCGCCGATGTGGTGTCCTCAACGGCGCACAAGACCCTCGGTGGACCCCGTTCCGGCTTCATCCTCGCGAAAGAGGAGTATGCGAAGAAGCTGAACTCCGCGGTGTTCCCAGGGCAGCAGGGCGGCCCGTTGATGCATGTGATCGCAGGTAAGGCGGTTGCCTTCGGGGTCGCCGGAACGCCGGCCTTCAAGAACCGTATGGAGCGCACCCTTGAGGGTGCGAAAATCATCGCCGACCGTTTGAACGCCCAGGATGTGGCGGACAACGGCATCAGCGTGCTCACCGGAGGCACCGACGTGCATCTGGTGATGGTGGACCTGCGCAACAGCGAGCTCGACGGGCAGCAGGGCGAGGATCTGCTGGCCAGCATCGGCATCACGATCAACCGCAACACCGTGCCCTTCGACCCACGACCGGCTTCGGTTGCCTCGGGACTGCGCATCGGCACCGCCGCTCTGGCCACCAGAGGCTTCGGCAACAAGGAGTTCGAGGAAGTCGCCGATATCATCGGCACGGCTCTGGCCGCGGGCAGGAATGCCGATACCGACACGCTCACCAGCCGCGTTGACAAGCTCGTAGCGGATTTCCCGCTGTATCCTGAACTCAATCAGACCAAATAGTCGGCTGCGGCATACAATCAGAGCAATCACATGCGATGACGCGGAGGCATCCCAAGGTGCCCCGCGTCGTAGCGGCTCCCATCGCCTGTATGTCAGGTGTCGGGAGGGGCTCTGGAGCCGCCGGGCTGCATTGCTGTATTGGTGACTGTGGCGATGAGAAGGAAGGATGTGGCGATGACAAGTACCGCTTCGATCAGTACTGTTCCTATGAACAACGGGGATTCGCTGGATCCTCAGGTCTTCGCGAGCGTATGCGCGATGGCCTCCCTGGCATCCAAGGCGCAGCAGCCGCTTGCCAAGGCAAGCACCGAGGCCAAGAACGAGCTGCTGATCGGCATCGCCGAGTCCTTGGTGGAGCATGCTCAGGAGATAGAGTCCGCCAATGAGCTGGACGTACAGGACGCATTCGCCTCAGGGATGGATGAAGGCCTGATCGATCGCCTTCGTTTCAATATCGAGCGCATAGCATCCACGGCTCAGGGAGTGCGCGATGTCGCCGCACAACCCGATCCGATCGGCGAGGTTGTCAGAGGCAACAAGATGCCCAACGGCATGCGCCTGACGCAGGTCAGGGTTCCGCTCGGTGTTGTGGGCATGATCTACGAGGCACGCCCCAACGTCACGGTGGATGTTGCGTCACTGGCCCTCAAATCCGGGAATGCGGTGCTGCTTCGGGGCGGTCATGCCGCGAAACGCACCAATGCCGCGACCCTGAAGGTCATCGGGGCCGTCATCGCGGAGCATGGTTTCGACCCCGCACTGGTCGCCACCGTCGATGGTTTCGGCCGTCAGGGCGCGACGGCGATGATGCAGGCGCGCGGATACATCGATCTCCTCGTCCCACGCGGGGGAGCCGGCCTCATCAAGGCCGTCGTGCAGCAATCCAAAGTGCCGGTCATCGAAACGGGTTCCGGGAACGTCCATATATATGTTGATGCCTCCGGAAACCTGGACGAGGCCGTACCCATCATCCTCAACGCCAAAACCCAACGCATCAGCGTGTGCAACTCGGCGGAAAAGCTGCTGGTCCACCGTGATGTGGCAGAGCGCTTCCTGCCGGTGATCGCCAAGGCCCTCGCCCTCGCCGACGTGGTGCTGCGCGTGGACGAGAGCACCTACGACATCGTGTCCGGTCTGAACAACGGTTCCGGCGTGGACGGTCTCGACATGCAGCATGCGGTCGAAGAGGATTGGGATACCGAGTATCTGGCGCTCAAGATGGGTGTGAAGGTGGTCGACTCCATGCAGGAGGCCATCGATCACATCAACGCCCATTCGACCGGTCATACCGAGGCGATCATCGCGGAGGATTACTCGGCCATCGAGGAGTTCACCAGCGCCGTGGATTCGGCGGTCATCATGGTCAACGCCTCGACCAGATTCACGGACGGCGGCATGTTCGGTCTCGGCGCCGAGCTCGGCATCTCCACACAGAAGATGCATGCGCGTGGGCCGATGGGCCTGCAGGAGCTCACCACGACGAAATGGATCGCATACGGAACGGGACAGGTGCGTGCATGAACGAGCAGATCGAACAGTTGTTCCGTCATGCCTCGGATCAGCCCACACTGTGGCTGCGCGTGGCTTCGGAGCGCCTGAGTCTGGTGCGGTACATCTTCCTGGTGCAGATCGAGGATGGCATACCCTCGGCCGCGCACCGCGCCTCACTGGAATATGCTGATGCGGTGCTGATCGGTTGGCCTGACGAGGATGCGGAGGAGGTCAGCACGCCCGATGAGGCCGGCCTCAAGCAGGTCTGCGAGCAGATCAAGGCGATGGAAAGCTACATCCCGCGTTTCAGGACCCAGGAGCGGGGGAGCGACATCGACGGTCTTTCGGACACGTTGATCCGCATCACCGAATGCGTGGCCGAGGTGCGCCGCACCTACCAGCCTGATTTCCCCCTGCCGACCTTCGCGGAGATCCGCCGCGTGGTGCAGGAGGAGTGGGATGAGGACATGGACAAGATCGAGCCGATGGATGTCAATCCCACCGCGGAGGATATAGAACGCCTCACCGAGAGTGATGACGGTGGGCAGGAACAGCACGAGGGTTAAGGGACGCATCAGTTGAACGGCAAGAAACCACACCGTCATATGTCCGAGCTTTCCGCGGAGAACATATCGCGGGACAGCAGCAGATTATCGACCAGAGGGAACAGGCATCAGGTCCCCAGGGTCGGCATCATGGGCGGCACATTCGATCCGATACACAACGGCCATTTGGTCGCCGCCTCCGAGGTCGCCTGGGTGTATGACCTTGACGAGGTCATCTTCGTCCCCACCGGACGACCGATCTTCAAAATGGAACGTGCGGTCACCAATGCGGAGGATCGCTACCTGATGACGGTGATCGCCACGGCCTCGAATCCGAAATTCACCGTCTCCCGTGTGGATATCGAGCGCCCGGGGGCCACCTACACCATCGACACGCTGCGCGACATCCATGCGCAACGGCCCGATGCGGAGCTTTTCTTCATCACCGGCGCGGACGCGATCGCCGAGATCATGCGCTGGAAGGACACCGATCACATGTGGGATTTCGCCCACTTCGTGGCAGTCTCCCGGCCAGGGTACTCATCCAGCCTCAAAGGGCTGAATCTGCCGCCCGACACGGTGGACATGCTCGAGATTCCGGCGCTGTCCATTTCATCCACGGATGTCCGTCGCCGATGCACCCTCAGCGAGCCCGTCTGGTACCTGGTTCCCGACGGCGTGGTGCAATACATTGCCAAACACGGTTTGTACGGCGAGTCCTAGGCCGTGCTTGGAACACAGCACCGTGCCTCGCGCTCTGTCAGCGCGACGGGTTAGTATGTGTGATTGTCCGCTGCAAAAAACAACACCCGTGTTTGGAGAAATGGTGAGCACAATCCTCGAGGGAAATCCAGATAAAAACCTCATTTTGGTGACCGGTAGGGCGCATCCAAAACTAGCATCAGATGTGGCAGAGCAACTCGGGATTGAGGTGTTGGAAACCACTGCGTATGACTTCGCCAATGGCGAGATGTACGTCAGATTCACCGAATCAGTTCGCGGTGCCGATGTTTTCGTGCTGCAAACCCACGCCGCTCCCATCAACAAAGCGATTATGGAGCAGCTCATCATGATCGATGCGCTCAAGCGCGCATCGGCACGCTCCATCACCGCGGTCTGCCCGCTTGTCGGCTATTCACGACAGGACAAGAAGCATCGTGGACGTGAGCCCATCTCCTGCCGCTTGATGTTCGACCTGCTCAAAACGGCAGGCGCCGACCGCATCATGTCCGTGGACCTCCACGCAGCGCAGTCGCAGGGCTTCTTCGACGGTCCCGTGGACCATCTGATCGCCATGCCGGTTCTGGTGGATTACGTGCGTGACCGCCTCGACCTGAGCAATATCAGCGTGGTCTCACCTGACGCCGGACGTATCCGCGTCGCCGAGCAGTGGGCCCAGCGTCTCGGAGGCGGCCCACTGGCCTTCATCCACAAGACCCGTGACATCACACGTCCGAACAAGGCCGTGGCCAACCGCGTCGTCGGTGACGTGAAGGGCAAGGATTGCGTGCTGGTCGATGATCTGATCGACACCGGCGGCACCATCGTCGAAGCATGCAAGGTCCTGCGCGAGGCGGGTGCGAAGTCGATAACCGTCGTCGCCACCCACGGCGTGCTTTCCGGCCCTGCCGTCGAGCGTCTGCAGGCCTGCGGCGCCCGCGAGGTCGTGCTGACCGACACGGTTCCGATCCCGGAGGAGAAACGCTGGGACGGGCTGACCGTGCTCTCCATCGCACCGCTGCTGGCAAGCGCCATCAAGGCGGTCTTCGACGACGGTTCAGTCGCCGAACTCTTCGAAACCTACCCTGAACATCACGGACAAGGCTTCCTCTTCGCCTGAGCGTTGTTCGCGTCCGATATGTTGCGTTATGCCATGACACGGTTGGATGTCAACATCCGAAAGTCATGGCATAATGAACTGTTGCGGGACTCGTCCCGCTGATCCCCCATGGTGTAATGGCAGCACAAGGGTCTTTGGAACCCTTTGTCTTGGTTCGAATCCAGGTGGGGGAGCTTGTAGCTCCGGTCCCGGTGACCTCCGGGCATAGCCGGGGGTTGTTGGTGGCAATGAAAGGAGCGGTATGGCAGTCAAGACAATCGAGACCTGGCTCACTGATATGGATGGCGTGCTGGTGCACGAGAACACCGCATTACCGGGTGCATCCGAATTCATCGAAACGTTGAAGGCAAACAATCGTCGATTCCTTGTGCTGACGAACAACCCGATCTACACCCCGCGCGATCTGTCCGCTCGCCTGCGCCGCAGCGGCATCGATGTGCCGGAGGAGAACATCTGGACCTCCGCACTGGCAACGGCCGATTTCGTCTCCCGCACCGTGCCCAACGGCTCCGCATACGTGATCGGCGAGGCCGGGCTCACGACGGCCCTGCACGAGGCCGGATACATCCTCTCGGATTCAAAGCCCGACTACGTGATTCTGGGCGAGACCAGAACCTACTCCTTTGAATCCATCACCACCGCGATCCGTCTGATCCTCGACGGCGCACGGTTCATCTGCACGAACCCGGATCCCACGGGCCCCAGCGAACACGGGGTGCTGCCGGCGGCCGGATCAGTGGCGGCCCTGGTGACGAAAGCCACCGGACATGAACCGTACTTCGTCGGCAAGCCGAATCCGATCATGTTCCGCACGGCGCTGAACCGCGTCGGCGGGCATTCCGAAACCACCGCGATGATCGGTGACCGCATGGAGACCGATGTGGTGGCGGGCGTCGAAGCCGGTCTGAACACCTTCCTCGTGCTTTCGGGCATCACCTCGCGTGACCAGGTGGAGACCTACCCCTTCCGTCCCGACAAGGTGCTTGACGGCATCGGTGATCTGATTGAAGTAGCAAAATCCGCAGAAGTGGAGATCTGATTGATGATGGCAGTGTCCGCAGCAATTATTCTTGCCGCTGGTGAAGGGACGCGCATGCGTTCGAAAACACCGAAGGTCCTGCACCAACTGGCGGGTAAGAGCCTGCTGGAGCGTGTGATGTCCTCGGTTTCGGCGCTTTCGCCCGAGCTTCTCGCCGTCGTCGTGCATTACCAGGCGGAGAGGGTCGCGGCCGCCGTGCATGACGTCGATGCCGATGCCGTGATCGTCAACCAGGACGATGTGCCGGGAACCGGGCGCGCCGTGCAGTGCGCGATGGGTCAGATAGACGCCGACGGCGAACTGACCGGACCCGTGCTGATAGCCGCTTCGGATATGCCCCTGCTGGATGAGGCGACACTGCGTGACCTGCTGGAATTCCATGCCGAAAGCGGCAACGGTGCGACGGTGCTTACCGCGCGCTTGCAGGATCCCACCGGCTACGGCCGCATCATCCGCGATCAGAACGGCGACGTGCTGCGCATCGTCGAGCAGAAGGACGCCAACAGCACCGAGCTCGCCGTCACCGAGGTCAACACTTCGGTCTACGTATTCGAGGCGGAAGTGCTCAACCGCGCGATCAGCGGTCTGGACGACGACAACGCCCAAGGCGAGTTCTACCTCACCGATGCCTTGGAGCAGGCGACCGCCACAGGAGCCGTGGGTGCCTACCAGGCCAAGGACCCGCTGAGCGTTGAAGGCGTCAACGACCGGGTGCAGCTCGCGTCACTCGCCAAGCAGCACAACCGTCGCATCTGCGAGCATTGGATGCGTGAAGGTGTTTCGATCCTCGACCCGGACAGCACCTGGATTGAGGATGACGTGGTGATCGGGACCGACGCGACGATACTTCCAGGATCGTTCCTGCAAGGCCACACCACCATCGGTGAAACCGCGGTCATCGGACCGTACACCACGCTGATCGACGCCACCATCGACGAGGGCGCGGTGATCGAGCGTTCGCGCATACAGGAATCACATGTGGGCGCCAGGGCGAATATCGGACCGTGGACCTATATGAGGCCAGGCAACGAACTCGGCGAGGAGACCAAGGCCGGCGCCTTCGTGGAAATGAAGAAGGCCCACATCGGCAACGGGACCAAGGTTCCCCATCTCAGCTACGTCGGGGATGCCCAGATCGGCGAGCACAGCAATGTGGGAGGCGGCACGATAGTCGCCAACTATGACGGCGTGCACAAGAACCGCACCAGCATAGGCTCGGGCGTGCATGTGGGAGCCGACAACGTCTTCGTGGCACCGGTCGTGGTTGGAGACAACGTGACGACAGGGGCCGGATCAGTCGTGCGCCACGATGTGCCCGATGATGCGATGGTCTTCTCCGAGAACACGCAACATGTGGTCGAAGACTGGAAACCACGCTGGGAACGCTAAGCGCCGAGCACAACAGGCGGCATCCGGATGGCGATGCAGCATAATGAACACTAGAGCATCCCGAACAATCGGGAGCTGACGGTTTTATCTGAAAGGCGGATACGTGCCCGCAGTCCAAGATTCGATTGAATGTGCAAGAATCGCCGCACTCGCGGCGGACAAGATGAAGGCAGAGGACATTCTCGCATTCGACGTGACCGAGCCACTGGCCATCACCGATATTTTCCTCATCGCCACCGGTGCCAACGAACGCCAGGTCCTCGCCATCGCCGAGGAGATCGAGAAGGCCCTGTATCTTGAACGCGAACGCAAGCCGCGCATGCGCGAAGGCCTTGAGGATGCCAAATGGGTGCTGCTCGACTACGGTGATTTCGTGATCCATGTGATGCACAAGGAAGCCCGCGAATACTATGCCCTTGAACGGTTGTGGAGCGACTGCCCTGAAATAGACCTGAAGCTGCCCGAAGCTGGTGAGAGCGAAACCGTATCCGCCGTGGACAGCAACGAGAGCACTGTTGCAGGGGAGCGCTGACGATGACTGTGCAATCCGGCGTGCAGCATGTCCACTCGATAACGATGGTCAGGCACGGGCGCACCTCGTATAACGCGGCAGGTCGCTTGCAGGGCCAGATCGACATCCCCCTGGATGAGGTGGGACGCTGGCAGGTCGAACAGACGGCCGAAGCGCTCAACAAGCTGTACATCGAAAGCAGCCGGCGCCAGCGCAAACAGGTCGTCATAGCATCCGATCTGGGGAGGGCCATGGCAACCGCCCATGCCTTCGCTGATCCGCTGAACATTCCGGTCCATCCCGATGCGCGCGTGCGTGAACGTGCCTTCGGCGACTGGGAGGGTCTGTCTCTTCCGGAAATGAAGGAGCAATGGCCCGAGGATTACAAGCTGTGGCTTGAATTCAAAGGCGGCGAACTCAACCACGGTGCCGAAAGCAAGGAGCATGTGGGCAGGCGCGGGGTGGAGGCGCTGAACGAGTGGTCCACGAAAAGCGGTGGCGACACCGATCTCTTCGTGTTCTCCCACGGGGCGTGGATCTCGCAGACCCTGCAGACCCTGTTGGGCATGAATCGCGTATATGATGACTTCGCCAATCTGATTTCCATGCGCAACGCGCACTGGACACGCCTGATTCCTCTTGACGGAGTCGAGGAATCCCTGCGCTGGCGAATGGTCGGTTATAACCAGGGTCCGGCCGTGGCCCAGACGGAAAAGTGGGAGAATCCGCAAACTTCTAGCAGATAACCCCCGTTCTTTCATGTTGGCTTGCCATACTACGAAGCAGAGCGCAGCGGTAAGGGGTACAGATTGAAGCGTTTTTTCCACGATATTTCATGGGTGCAGATACTGGCGGGCGCCTTGGCGGCAGTCACCGCCTTTCTGCTCTCCTCGCGAATCGGCATCGCGGGCTCGGTCATCGGTGTTGCCGTAGGTTCCATCGTTTCGGCATTCGCATCGCAGTTGTATCAGAATGTGCTGGATGAGTCGAGCAAGAAGCTCCATGACACAGTAGGCAGCTCGGATGACGGCTCGGACGGGGCTGACGGATCCGGTGCCGCTGGCGGCTCTGACGGGAATGGTACTGCCGCCGACGATCAGGAGACACGCACCATCGTCGGCTTGGCGGGCGCCATCAACGCCGCCGAGGCCGATGCCGCGGCCATCGCGGGGGATAAGGCCGGAAGCGCCGCGAAGCCCGATGCGAGCACCATAGAGACCGGTGTGCAGACCGAGCTCGTCAACGGGCTATCCTCATCCCAGAAGCCGAAGGATGTCACCTCGGTGATGGATCCCGCGGTCACCAAGGATGCGAGCACCGATTCGACCTCGATCCTCACCCAAGGGAACGGCGGACAGCCCCTGGCTGCAACACCTTCCGGCAAGGGTGCGGCCAAGGGTACTCAGCCGACCTCTCCGCGCGTGGTCGGCAGCGGCAACGCCGTCCATCCCAAGGTCGGTCAGCATGCGAAACCGCAGCGCCGCAAGGTCAGCCGCAACGTCATCATCGTGTCGATCGTCAGCGCCCTCATCACGGTGGGAATCACCGCAGGCATCATCTATGCGCTGACCGGTGGGCAGGGAACCGACAAGGTGCTCAGGCCGAGCGAAAGCACGAGCACGGTGCAGACCACACCAAGCGACGAATCGACCTCCTCCGGCAGCGGCTCGGGCAACGAAGACGATCAGGACCAGGGCAACGGCACTTCAACACAGAATCCCAGCTCCTCCTCGACTTCGACATCGACCTCGACATCAACGCCGAGTAGCTCATCCAGCAGTTCTTCCAGCAGTTCGGATCCGACCGCCTCGCCATCCACATCGACGGCAACACCGACGCAATCGCCCACCACCACATCTCCATCAAGTTCAAGCACCAGCTCCAGCAGCAACTCGGAGGCGAGCTCCAAAAGCTCATCCACACCCAGTGACGGCAGCAATGTCGCCGCTGAGTGAGCGTGCCGGGCAAGGCTGCGAATGCCGGGGCATCGGCAGGACGAAATGGTGTGCCGCCGCTGACGGCATGCAAACAACACACCGACTTGCGGGGGATTGCCCCTCGGTGTAACCTGTCTAAGGCTTGTTGAGCACGGGGCTATGGCGCAGCTGGTAGCGCATCTCCATGGCATGGAGAGGGTCAGGGGTTCGAATCCCCTTAGCTCCACAGAAATCACAACGACCATCCTGCAAAGGGTGGTCGTTTTCATATGGCAGCGGGCTTCAGGCGGTAATTTGACAGTATGTGTAAAATCTGTTTTTGATGTTTTCCACCCCTTTAATGGGACATCTAATAGGACAACTAATAGGACAGATTGGCACATCATGGGACGCACACGAGCGTTCGGCAGCCTGGTCTACAAGCCGAACAAGCAGACCCCCACGCGCATAGTCGCCAGCTTCAACACCCCGGATTACGCATGGCACGACCATCCGGGCATCTCCGCACGCCAGAGCAGGAGCTTCCCACCCGACGACGCCGACGGCGCGATAGCCTGGCTCAACCGCGAACGCAAACTCATCGAGGCCGGGGTATGGGAACCTCCCGTGGCCGCGGTCCAGAGGGACGTCACCTCCCGCATCACGCTGGGGGAGTATTACGAGGACTGGCTCGCCGAACGGACCTACAAGGGACGGCCGCTCAAGGCCGGCACCCGCTACCATCTGCGCAAGGACATCGAGAACCACATCATCCCCTTCTTCGGCGGCACGCGGCTCATCGACATCACCCAGGCCCGCATAGACCGCTGGCTGGCGCCCTGCCCGCCGAACAGGAAACGATGAAGACGAACTCGTTCAAGGCGCTCAAGGCGATGTTGCTTTCCTCGGTGTCCAGTCCTTTGACATCTGGGGAGAACACCACCAAGTCCGCATCCGTTCAAAATACGCTAATGTTTTCTGACAATCACAGGATCGAACGAGTCATTCTGCTCGCGCCTACCGTGATTCACTGCGGTCAACTGCACCGGAGATGACGATTTTGTCCGTGATACCGTTTCACGCGTTCGATAAACTATTTATACCTCGTGTTTCTGCTGCCTAAGTAAGATGTTTATTCATTTCCTCGTTCAGCTCGTTTCAACACAATCTTGATTAATTATTTGAGTAGACGTCACGGACCGATCAACGCCAATACCTGTCATCTGGTCAAGCGCACCAGCCCGACGGCTGTTTTTATCTCAGCGGAGTGTTCCTTTTCACAGTATTGTTTATGCTATGACGGCCATTGTCTCAATCGGCATAATCAATTCCTCTTTCCTGTCAATAAACCAGATCGTTAATCGAAACCAGCTATATTCTTTTTTTAAGACAGTCCCACGCCTCTTGCAGCTCGAGGGCGATGGTGCGAGGAAAGTAAGAGGGTACTATCTATGACGAGCGTCCAAGAAGAACTGGCTGCTGCACTCCCTGTGCGAGATTTCCTTCTCTATGTCACATCCACGCGAACCATGCTCAAGGTGATCCCAGAATCCGCGTACTTCAGCCTGCACGTTGCTTCGGTTATGCGTTCATCGCCGGTTAATCCTAACGAACGGTTTGAAGAGACTTCTGTCGGGTATATGTCAGAGAGTCTCCAGCGTGAGATCGACAACGAGTTTCCGCTATTATTTGCGAATGCACTTATAGGCCTCTGGGGAGCGCTTGAGGCCTGCATCAATGACCTATGCCTGCTTTGGCTTCAGTGCATGGACCGGCATAGTTTGGGGCAAGCTCTGGCAAGTGCACGGGTGAAGATCGGGGATTATCTAAGACTGGACGACGAAGACCGGTGGCAGTGGCTCTTGGTCCAGCTTCAGCGATCAGATGCGGCATCGCTTCGAAAGGGCATCGGACAATTCGAATCGATGCTCAAGCCGTTGGGGGTTTCGCCTCAGGTTGATTCAGCCGTTCGCACGACTCTTTTCCGGATCAAGACGTTGAGAAATCTCTATGCGCATCGTGCAGGCATTGCTGATGCGAAGTTCCTTCAGGAATGGAAAGGCCATCCCGCTGACGTTGGTCAGCTCGTCGTTCCGACCAAGAATCAGATTGTTGCGGGGTATACCGCAATGGTCATATATGTCGAAAGTGTCCATGACTCCATGCAAGTCAAGATCGGGGGTTCTCCTGCACAGCGTGATTTGCCGCCTTGGATTGAATCCGTCAAAGATCTTGTGTCGATGCTCGAACCAAGTGCGAATGTGCCGGAAGGTGCTCCTTGGTCGTACCACTTCTCGCGGAGCGTG
The DNA here is from genome assembly GCF_000741705.1 of Bifidobacterium psychraerophilum. Taxonomy (GTDB): domain Bacteria; phylum Actinomycetota; class Actinomycetes; order Actinomycetales; family Bifidobacteriaceae; genus Bombiscardovia; species Bombiscardovia psychraerophila. The sequence goes on from NZ_JGZI01000010.1 coordinate 25,119, forward strand.
GATGATCCCGAACAAGGTCACAACGACAATCCTTCCTAAATCTTAACTGAGCGATTATCTCCGATAGGATGGCTCCATGCAGTGGCGCTCGTGCCGGATTGGCCTTACTGGCTGGGAGTAAGAGAGGCAGTTGCTCGGCGCTCGCACACGAATGCATGGCTGTGCTTCGTGGAATATGTTGTCCGGTGGCAATGTCGATGCGGGTGATGTCAGCTGAGGACGGTTACAGGTATTTGCTGTGTACCGTGGCTGCGAGCGACGGGGACAGGTCGTTATCGGCGTCGTTGACCCGGTCTTACGCGAAAGCGGGAACTCCACTCGGCCGTTGGATAGGCTTAGGGACCATCGCTCTTGGCGGGGCTTGCGGTGGCGGGTTTTGACTTCATATTCTCAATCCCGGAAGTCTGCTTCCGTGCTCTGGGCTGTGGCTGACGCTGGACGCAGGCGTTGATCGGGGAGGCGCATCATGCGGCGGTTACAGAGGTGGTTGCATTCATAGAACGCGATGCTGCAGCCGCTCGTACGGGTGCAGCCGCGGGCGACGGGGCCGTTGCGCAGGTCGACGTCACTGGGATGATCGCCACCGCGTTCGATCATTTCGATTCGAGGGCGGGTGACCCTCACTTGCGCATGCACGTGGTGATTTCCAACAAAGCGAAAACTACTCTGGACGGGAATGGCGGCCCCTGGGTGACAGGCCGTTGTCTGTTGCGGTGGTGGCTTTGTCGGAGTTTGCATGAGGCGCTGTTCGTCAATCACATGACCCGCATGTTCGGCGTCTCCTGGGATGCCCGGGACCGGGGCCGGTATCGGAATCCCGCTTGGGCGATCCCCGATGTCCCGGAGACGCTGGTTGATGAGTTCTTTACCCGCGCCCACCACATCGACGCCGAGACCGACCGTCTGATTGAGGAATGTGTCGCGGTGCATGGGAGGTGGCTTTCTCCGGTGACGATCATGAAGCTGCGTGCCAAAGCCACTCTGAGCACGCGCCCGACAAGGAAGTCCACTTCCTGGCAGACCTCACCACGGAATGGCGGAGCCGAGCAAGCGGCGTCCTCGGGGAGCGATCCGACGGCGTGGGCGATGAGCGTCACCGACAACCCGACCCCGATGCTTCTGCAAGCTGACGACATCCCGCTGGACGTGATCGGTGAGGTCGGGGAGTCGGTGATGGTGGCTGTGGGGGAGAAGCTGTCGACGTGGCGGCGGTGGAACCTGGCGGCTGAGGATACTCGGCAGACTATGGGCTGGCGATTCGTCACAATCGAAGACAGAGAGGCCATCGTCGGATTGGTCGCCGACGCTGCCGAACAGCGCTCGCTGCGTTTGACTCCGCCGGAGCTGGTATCTTTCCCGGTGGTGTTCCGTCGTGGTGATGAGTCGAGCGTGTTCCGCCCCAAGCACTCAACCGTGTTCTCCAGCCACCAACTCCTCCAGGCCGAGGACCGGCTCCTCACCCGATCCCGCGACCTCGCCGATCCCACGGTGCCAGTGGGTACGGTCGAGGCGGTCAACAGCATGCCGGACGGCGGGGGTCGGATGTTCTGTGAGGACCAAGCGGAAGCCCTCACCCGCATCGCCGTGTCCGGACGGGTGGGATGTTTTGGTGGGGCCGACTGGTGCAGGGAAAACCACGGCGATAAGTGCGTTGCGTCGAGCTTGGGAAGCCGAACAAGGTGAGTGATCGGTGTGGGGTGGGCGCCGTCTGCTGTTGCCGCTCAAGTCATCGCCGATGACTTGGGGATCTCGACGGAGAATACGGCGAAGTGGTGGCGGGCCCACGAAACTATCGGCGCCACCTTCCATGCGGGCCAGCCCGTCATCGTCGATGAGGCGTCTCTGGCGGGCATTTTGTCGTTGGACCGGATCACCGGGCTGGCTGAGAATGCGACCGCAAAGGTCTTGTTGGTAGGGGGATTGCGGCCAGTTTCAGTCCGTCGACGCCGGGGGGAGCTTTCAGCCTCCTCATCCAAGGCCGCGCCGACGGCGCCCCCGAACTGGTGGATGTTCACCGCTTCACCACGAGTGGGAGAAGACCGCGTTCTTAGCGCTGCGCCATGGCCACTCCGATGTGATCGACACGTATCTCAACCACCATCGCATTCATGGTGGTGGGGCGGAGGCAATGGCAGACGCGGCGTAGGAGGGGTGGCGAGCCGATCGCCAGTCTGATTCTGTGTCGGTGCTGATTGCCGAGACCCGAAACAGCGTCACCACGCTGAACGCTCGCGCTCGGGCTGACTTGATTCTTGATGGGACTCTGTGTCCGAGTCATGAAGTCGAATTGAACGATGGGAGCCGGGCTGGGGTGGGGGACACTGTCATCACGCGGCGTTACGATCGGCGCCTGCTAAGCCGGAGCGACTGGGTGGAGAGTGGACAGACCTGGACGATCACTCAGGTCCGTGACGACGGGTCGATCACCGTCCGACCGCCTGGGCCTAGGTTTGGCGGTTCGATCGTTCTGCCTGCCTGGTATGTGGGAGAGCATGTGGATCTCGGCTACGCGGTGACCGCGCATCGGGCTCAGGGCGTGACGGTCGATACCGTGCATGTTCTCGTGGAGCCTGCGACGACGCGGGAGAACTTCTACGTCTCCATGACCCGAGGACGCAACGCCAACCGGGCTTACGTGGTTCTCGACCAGCCGGACGATCATCGCAACCCGAACCCCGGAGACAATCCGGACGCTACTGCACGGTCCGTGCTCTACGGGGTCCTTCAGCATGTGGGCGCGGAGCTCTCGGCACACGAGACCATCGTGGCCGAGCAGGACCGGTGGGGATCGATCGCACAGCTCGCGGCCGAGTACGAAACGATCGCGGCCGCCGCCCAACACGACCGCTGGGCGAGTCTCGTTCGGCATTCCGGGCTCACCGAGGGCCAAGCTGAAGATGTGATTGTCTCCGACGCGTTCGGTGCATTGACTGTGGAGCTGCGTCGAGCCGAGGCCAACAACCATGACGTCGATTCTCTATTACCGAAATTGGTTCGATCGCGAGGCTTGGGCGATGCGCAGGACATCGCCTCCGTCCTTCACCACCGACTCGCGCGAGCTACTGCACGACCTGCTGGTTCTGGACGGACACGTAGACCACCGAAGCTGATCGTCGGGCTCATCCCCGAAGCAGCTGGTCCCATGAGCCAGGACATGCGAGATGCGCTCCATGAACGGCGGGATCTGATCGAAGCCCGCGCCGACGATGTCCTCGACACCGCAATAGACGACGACGCACACTGGGTGAAGACACTCGGCCCTATACCGGAAGGCGTACGATCCGCTGCGGCATGGAGACAACGGGCGCGAGTGATCGCCGCTTATCGAGACCGCTACCAGGTTACCGTAGATGCGGCTCTCGGCACGACGCCAGAATCAGCGACTCAGAAAATTGATCGTGCACGCGTCGAGGTGGTTAAAACTGCTTACGACAGTCTGATGGATCTAGGCATAAACAATCGAATTTGCAAGCAAGCTGTTAATGATCGAACAATGTAGCGTGATGAATCGTTAGGTGGGAGTCCACAGAAAATGATCAGAACGAGTCAATTCTAAAGAGGCGGCCCTCTTTGCCATCATCATGAAGCCTGCGAACTATTTCACTGCTTGATATTGCCTCATCGCTTGAATCTACCGGATCGGGAAGATCAGAATCTAGCGTCGTAATTATCGGCTGAAGCCCGAGCTCAGCATACTCACGAAATACCGAAATGAGTCGTCTCTTTGCTCTAGGCTCCAGGCTTTCAAAAACACCATCATGATATGAGAATCGAGGGAATTTGTCGAATCTGTAAGAACGAAGAACGGCTAGATCAAAAGCAATGCAAAGTAATTTTTTGAAGGTGAACCCTCTGCTAGCGCTTGTCGTAGATCCAGCAGGACTCACAATTTCGGCAGAAAACTCTAGGGCGCCCGTAGGAGACGGATCCACGGAGAGTAGGGCGTGCTCGTCGAGCACATCGTAGATGATTTTATCGAAATACCTCTGAATTTCTGAGTATCTACTACTTGGGTCTTCAGCGCACCGGCGGACGTCCTGTTCTATCGCAGTCTGTAATTGGCTCTCGCGTTCTTGAATCTGCCGTTTCTCTTGTCGGAGTCGGACAACCTCGTTGAGTGCGTCCCTCTGACGTTCCAAGGAAGAAATGCCTGCCCGAAGTTCGACCACTTGGTTCGAAATATCTTTAAACTTTTCCATCGTCGCTGAGTTTCCGAGAAAGCTCAACAAGTCAGCACGTTGTAGTTGAAGATCGGCAAGTTCGGGACCTAATTCGCTGAGTCTGGCCGCAGTATCAGACTTCTCTTTCAAGAGGTATTCTCGTCGTTCTTGAGAAATTGCCCTGTTGAATTGGATAAGCTGCTCAAAATCATGCTTAATTTGGCCGTCAAATGCGATTCCAGCCTCGGCAAACAATTTCTTTGCTTGTTTAGGACTAAACAGTATTGACTCTTCACGTAATGAGTCATCTAGTCGTGCGGCGAGCTGGGAAAGCCTGTAGCTTTCCTCGTTCTTGATCGAAATCTGTTCTTCGACGTGCTCCACAAGCTCTTGGCTAGCTTCGGAATCTGCACGTGTGAAGTCTAGACTATCTAGAGTTGACTGAATTTCCTCCAACTCACGTTTTCGAATACCAATTATTCCTTCGATCTTGGCTGTGTCCGTCTTATCGGTGAGTCCGCTCTCTAACTGATAGATAGATATAGACGCGTCGACTTTGGCTTCTTTGTCCGTTTCCTCATAGAGGCTAATTGTGAGCGAGTCGTCTAGTCCGAGGAGCTTCGCCAAAAATGGTTTCCACTCGCGATGTGGTCCCTTAAACTTTCCAAGGTGAAACACCTCTCCGTAATCGTCTTGCTCTCTGAGGACATATCCGAGTATGTCGCGATAGTCATATGGGGATATGGATGAGAAATCGAAGAGTCCGTCAAGTAGACGTTTGGCTGGAGCCATACCTAGGCCGATATGAGACCATTCGCTTGTGTTGACGTCCTTAGCGTCGGGGACATCGTAATCTGTAACAAGGATGGAGATAGGCTTCGTTGCTTCGACTGAGCGTGCAATGGTTAGATACCTGCCGTCTTCCAGGTTCAATTCAAGAAAGAATGTGAATTCACTGAATAGGTCGCTATGTTTGAAAAGGAAGAACTTTTGACTCTTCCCTTTGAGCAGGCAGAAGTCGACAAGTCTAGCAATGGTGCTTTTGCCGATATTATGTATGGTCTTTCCCTTGTTTTCTGTGCGGCGAATCTCTGCGAGAACAACCGATAGCTGTTCGTTGAATTGCACAGGAAGGAAAAGCTCGGCCTGATTTGAATATAAGCGGGTGAGTTTCATGATTTGGCCCACTCGAAGCAATCGGATTTTGGTAAGTATCTAACGAGTCCGAGAATGTATAGGAGATCTATTGCCGGCGAGAATAAGTATTCAATTTTGTCGGTTTTGCTTTTGCAGTAGCCGAGTAATGCTGAATATTCGACGACTTTATAGCGAGACAAATACTTGATCATTGTAGTTGCGACGGCGATGATTGTTTGGTCGGGATTGTCATGCTTCGACGGGAATAACATCAGACTTTTCCTCCGTTTCGCCAATATCGCAGTTCCAGTACATGTAAAACACAATTGCACGGGTAAGGCGTCTATTTCGACCAAGTAGGCTGTCGCGCTTCGTGAGAAGCTCTACGATCTGAGAAAATACCTTATCGAAGCTGTGACGTTCCTCTTTGTATGCCACTATCTTCAAATCAAAGTCTTCAGCGCAGGAATCGTACATGTCGCGATATTTTGAATTTCCTGGATCGGCTAAGAACTCTTTAATCTGTCGAAGCAAGTGACTGTAGTTCTTCATCAGACGATCAGAGGTTTCTTGGGACATCGAATTGAGATCGTTCTTTTCATTTAGAGAAGTTCGATTTACGGGGTGTGTCTGAATTGAAGGAAGCTTTTCATTTAGACTAATTGATATGGCTTCCACCACTTCTGCCAGTTCTCTGCTTGAAACAATCAGTGGCCCGTCCAGTGGATTTATTCCTGCTAAATCGGCAAGTCGGGGCTCTAGCCGAAATGCTTCATCAAGCGCCTCTATCCCGCATAGTCGAACGCATTCTTCGGGTACTCCTATGCTTGTCGATATTGTTCCGATCAGCTTCTCGTTAGCGTTTGCGGTTAGGTAACGGTTTGAATAGAGAAGATAGTTATCGAGCTTCCCTGCCAGACGAAGTTTTCGAGCCCGCTTGACTTCTATCGAGACTACAGAAGTCTGTGCATCTCCGCCGAAATCTGGGTCGTTAAAGTAACCATACGACATGGTGTGTTTCGCCTGGATAATTGAAATCCCAGTCCAGGGTCGCGCATAGCTAGGGAATCCGTCCGCGATGCCTTCAAAACGTGCGTCTCTGCCACCATCAACACCTAGAGCAAAGCCCTGAACACCTTTGCCAAGCAGCAGCTTGGCTGCCTGGACCACAAGTGCTTCGAACTGCGTCTCTGCAAGATCTTCATACGGATAACCCACAGTTCATGATACCAAGTCTCTGGGACCGTCTTGTTCGCGACGTGTCGTGGAGTTGAGCGCCTTTTCAGCAGCGATTGGAACCATTGGAGCGGGGATGAATTGCTGCTCGATCTTCAGGGCGCAAGCAACCAGAATCTCTAGTGACGTGCTTAAGTCCGTGTGTATGTAGATGGCAGTCGTCGTGGTGAGCAAAGTGCTTCTGAACGCGAAATAGCTGGAGGTGTTGAGGTGGGTTGGACAGGGGCGTCGCAAGGGCTTCTACGAGGACGGGTTTGACCACCGGGTGACACTCGTGTGTTTGAAAGACGAGGGCTTGTGTCGGTGCATGGACACGGCCGGTCGTAGCGCGCGGGCCTGACCGACAACGGGCGCTACTGCGTAGGGCGCGGCGTGTACCTGCCGTCTGATGAGGAACCAGAGCCTGCGGGGGCCACGGATCTGTCTTCTGACGTGTGGTCAAAACCTAGTCCTATTAATGAATTGCTCGAACGTCTTGAGGTTGCGGGAGAGGCCCTCGGTTTGGAGATGCCAGGCGCGGGGAAGAGAAGCCATTATGTCAACGCGGTCCAGTAAGCAGGTTCGTTTCTCAGCTGCTCTGTATCCACGGCAGCGGCTGAGGGTCAGTGGAACCAAGCACGGTTCAATGACGATGAACTCATCGAGGCCGAGGCGCCGTCAGAGCCTGAGTCGTAGATCCTCACGCCTGGAGAGGCTGACGGTCGGACTGAAGTTCGAGCCCTCGCTAAAGACTCCTCCCTTCTCTGTCGATGATGAGACGCGTCCGTGCGCGCTGGTCTTTGTTCAGGGGACCGGTGAGGAGCGTGAGCGGCGCGGATGAGCACTGACGGTGGAGGGGAATCCGAGTTTCCTCATTACGGTCGGCGAAGACTCCTACAGGTGTGTGCTCAGCAAGGAGCGCGTGAAGCAGGACGTCTACACGGATGAAGACGTCGCTGCCCCGTAAATACGAGTGGCAGCGGGTGAGCGCGACCCGTATGGAAGTCTGGTCCGGCCACCTCAAGTTGGAACTGGATCCCGGCTACGGCTCGCGCTCATGGGCTGACAGCAGGCGACGGCCCCTCATCGCGAAGCTTCCCGAGTTCTTCACCACAGTCGAGGAGAAGAACCAAGCCGCCCAGGACAAACGAGAGAAACTGACCGCATACCACGCGCAGCAGATCCAGGAATGGAAGGAAGCTATTCCAAGGGCCGAGAAGCCTATCTACTCAAGCGCAATGCAGAGCGTGCGCGAAAACAGCCTGAGAACTGGCGTAAACGCGGAAGAACTTTGAGCTTACGGCCGAGCCGTCCATCGGCGCGGCGAGGGCCTCGACGATGATCATCGGGAATCTGTGCTCTCGTGGGCGCAGTGGATTACCAGACGCGCGGACCAACTTGACCTACTCGAAGATACGACTGCGCTCGTGCTGAGTGTCCCTGACGACCTTGCGCGAGCGATTTGGATGCTTATTGCCGCATCACTGGACGATCCGACATCCGCCAGAGTCGCCGATGTGGTTACCATCATGATCCGCGTGCCTCATCGATCGGAACGCCGAACTTGAGTTGGATGTCGTCAGCTTGTGCCCTGAGTTTTGCCGCGCGCAAAGCGCAAATCGCATCCGTCACGAGTTTGTCCAAGTACATCACCTCCCGGCGCAGCGCCTTGAGCTCGTCCTGATGGGCAACTGCATCTGCACAGCACCACTGCTGTATCAGATTGCGACACCGACGACCATATGGCGATTCTGCGTCACTTGATGCCACTTCTTCAGGATCAATGAAGAAGCTGCCTTCAGGGAATCGGCTTCCTAACCAGCGGCCGTGAGCCGCTTCCATCTCGACTTTTTGGCTTCTTCTTTCTTTACCTCACGCAGCGTCTCTTCAGTGTGGAGCTCGCATGCTCTGCGGACGATTAGCTCAGTCGTAGCCCCGGGAACGATCCATGAGCCGTCATCTTCAAGCGACTCCAGTGCCTTGCGTGATTGGGTATCGTCGATCTCGAGGTAGGCAAGCAAGTCCACGCGCACGTGCATTCTTGATCAAGGTCGCGCCACTTCGCCGATAGACGGCCTCAGCCAATCGTTCGTCAAGAAGCACGCGGAAGACCTCATCGATCGCGTATTCCTCTGGTTCGTCGTTCAGTCCGGGATGAGTGTCGACGTGCTCCCAACGAGCCTCGCGCGCTTCGAACTCCGCAGCGTCAGCCCACAACACCTTGAGGCGGGAAGATGTAATCCGCTCCTGCCTGCCTTCGAACTTCTCCGCAACGAACCCAACCAGCGTGCGAAGCGGCTTCCGTGTTCCAATCTTGAGAACCTCGACCTCCACCATCGGGTCGACACCGCGCTTCCGGTAGCCCCAATGCTCTCACCGATGTCCATATGCAGCATTCTTCTACCCTGGGCTAAGGGCTGATCATGCATGTCAGGATGCATCGGCCGTCTGTGTGGAAGAATCGTCCAGATCAGCGTTCTTGCCCATGACTATCGCGGGTCTTGAACCCTCCGTCAGGCAAGTGCTTGCGCACTGTATGCGCATCGAAGCCGAGTCGTTCACCGACTCGTTCTAACGACTCGCCTGCTTGGTAGTTTCTGATCATTTCGGCGATGTCGCCGTCGGTGGGGGAGTTGAACCTGAATTGGACTCCGCGTTCGCGAAGGAGCCGTGAGAGTCTTTCTCGGCTGATGCCAAGGTCGGAGGCGAGCGTCCGTAAGGTTGCCCCGGCGCGGTATCGTTTCTCAGTTTCAATTAGGTCGGCCTCGGTGATCCGTTTGACTTGGTGGATGTGCGTCGGCTGCTTTTGCGCAGACCGCACTCGCCTTCGTCTCCGGATTTCCTCCTGCATCTCGATGGCTCGCGTCATCGTGGGGGTAAGTTCGGAGAAAGGTTGACGTACCTCCACAGAAACCAAACGACCATCCTGCAAAGGGTGGTCGTTTTTCATACTCGCTGGGCTTTCTGCGTAGCGTGTGTGGTTGCTGCAGGGGAGTGGGCGGTACTACCATCCCGGCGCGTGTCACGGCACCTGTCACTGTGCCCGGGCTTGTCATGTGCGCGGTGGATGATGATGCCGTCACTCGTGGGAATCCAACTATGGAAATGGGAAATGTGATGGCTGAGGAACTGCGTTTTGTTGAGGTTACTGATGCCGCTGACTCGCACTGGTCGGCGATGCTGCCTGTGCTTGCCCAGCTGCGGGAAGGTTTGAATCGTGAAGGACTCGAATCGGTGCTCACGTCGTCGGTAGGTCAGCCCCCTCGTTTCACCGGAGCATTCATCGACGATGCCTGCGTGTCCGTGGTTGGATGGCGTCTTCTGGCCAATACGCATCTGGGCCTGGTGCTCTACGTCGACGACCTTGTTGTCGACGGCTCACACCGCGGTCAGGGATATGGGCATGCGATGTTGGATGAGATGGCCCGTATCGCCTCAAGCCTGGGCGCGAGGGCGATTGACCTTGATTCCGGGGTGCAGCGGTCGGAGGCTCACCGTTTCTACTTTGCGAACGGGTACTCGATCAGCTCGCACCACTTCCGCCACATGATCACCGAAGGTGTCTGAGATCCCATGCCGCGCTGCCGTTGAGGAGGGTTCCCAACCCGTCACGTCTGCGTGCGAGGTCTGGCAGAATGAACCGGGGCATCCTTCAGTGGAGGGATGCCCCGTATGAGCGCGGCCCCTACAACAGCGTCCCTTGCTGTCGTAGGGGCCGTGATGGTTCACACCAGTTGCATGAGGATGGGGATGACAATCACGAAGAAAATGGTGCTGGATGCCACGATGCCAGTGGCGTACTTTACATCCCCGTGGGCTTGAGCGGCCAGAATGGGCAGGACGGCCAGAGCCGGAGTCGCTGACTGGACGATGAGCGTCTGCCGTAGTAGCGTCGCCATATCGTATCCAAGATATTTGGTCCCTGCATATATCACCGCCACCGCAACCAGCGGCGAGATCACGAAGCGTCCGATCAGAGCCGCGATGGTGTCTTTGTCGAAGGTGATGTTCCTGATGCCGGAATCAAAAAGAATGATCCCGATGTAGATCAGCGAGAGCGGCGTCACGAGGTTTCCCACATAGGTGAGAGTCGCGTTGACGAACTGCGGTATCGGCACGCTGAGCAGGAGGAACACCAAAGCCACGATGAATCCCAGAAGCGGTGGGGGCAGCAGCTTGCTGATGTTGATCTTGTGCCCGGATTTCGATTCCTGTGCCTCCGGATCGTCGTTGGATATCAGGAATACGCCGAAAGCCCACGTGGATACGGTATTGCAGACGTAATACACCAAAAAGTAGGGCAGGGATTTCTCACCGAAGAGGGCGACGTTCAGAGGCAGTCCTATGAAGATGGTGTTCGCATTCACCACGGCGTTCATGAACACGCCTCGTCTGCCCTTGCGTATCTTGAGCAGCTTGACGAGCGCATACGCAATCGCGTATCCAATGACGATCGCAACCGCAGGGAAGATCAAGGCCCCGGAAAGCGAGATCAAACTACTCTTATCCAGGTAATGGAGCACCGAAACGAAGATGGATGCAGGTAGGGCGATCTTGGTGATGACCCCGGCGATATTCCCGCCAAAGTCTTCGGATATCATCTTCCGGCGCTTGAGGAAATATCCCAGTGCGATCAGCAGGATGATGCTGAGGATGCTTTGTATGGATTGCAGGAACACCATGCTCGTCTCACGACCTTAGATCGTCGGTAGGGGTGTGGTCGTAACTCGGGACCCAGGTGCTCCGCTCGACAGCCTTGCTCACATCATCAATGGCTTCGGCATTCAGACCCTGGTCCACGACGCTTTGCGCGACGGACTGCGCTATGCGACGGGAGAATTCGGTGATCCGGGATACAGGCGGCAATACCGCGGCACCCGCTTCGTCGGTTTTGACAATGCCGCTGAGGGCATGGCTGGCGCGGGACAGGATCTCACCGTTGACGCGAGTGGCCTTCGAAGCTATCAGACCGAGGCCGAGACCTGGATACATCAGGGCATTGTTCGCCTGACCGATGTGGTAGCGGACACCGTGGTAGTTGACATCATCCGCAGGTATCCCCGTGCCCACGAGGGCTCTGCCATCGGTCCACTCTATAAGATCCTGGGCTTTGGCTTCCGCCAGTTTCGTGGGGTTGGAAAGCGGGAAGATCACGGGCCGTTCGCAGTGCGCGGCCATATCCTGAACGATCTGTTTGGTGAACGATCCGGGGCATGTCGAAGTGCCGATCATGATTCCTGGATGCACCAAGGAGATCACACCTTGCAGGGCGCTCGTATCGGCATCGTTCGTGCGTTCCGAACTCGGGCGGGCGAAGGCTTTCTGCCCGGGTGTGAGCCCCGGTGTGTCCTCGAAGAGGAGCCCCTGCTTATCGACCATGAAGAAACGCTGCCGTGCTTCCTGCTCGCTGAGCCCCTGACGCATCATCTCGTCCATGAGTTGGTTGGCGATACCCACTCCGGCCGTACCTGCACCGAAGGTAATCACCTTCTGCTCCGTGATGCTTTGCCCGGCGATCTCCATGGCACCCAGAACGCCGGCCAGCACCACGATCCCCGTGCCCTGAACGTCATCGTTGAACGTCGTGATCTTCGGCTGATATATATCCAGCAGATGTTGCGCGTTCTCCCTGCCGAAGTCCTCCCAATGCAGCAGCATCCCCGGGAATTGCAGTTCCGCAGCCTGGACGAAACGATCGACGAAATCGTAGTAGCGCTCGCCTCGAATCCTCTGGTGCCTGTTGCCCTGATACCAGGGGTTGGCGGCCAGCTCCCGGTTGTTGGTGCCTACATCCAGCACGACCGGCAGCACTTGGGATGGATCGATGCCCGCGGCGGCCGTGTACACCATCAACTTGCCTATGACGATGTCCACGCCGTTGACACCCCAGTCTCCGATCCCTAGGATGCCTTCGGAGTCGGTGACGGCCACCAGGCGAATGTCACGTCCGTCCGCGGCATGACGCAATCTGCTCTCGATCGAGTCCGGATCGTCTATGGACAGGAATGCCGCATCCTGTGGGCGCATGAACAGCTCGTGGTAGCGTTCGATCGACTCCGCGACTGTGGGATCGTATACAACCGGCATGAACTCCGTGACATGCCCTGAAAACAGTTTGTAGAACAGGGTTCGATTGGTGTCGAAGATTTGCATGAGGAACAGTCGTCGCTCAAGATTCGACGTTTTTTCGCTGTACTGTTCGTATGCCTGGTCCACCTGCTCATCCAGGGTCTGGACCGCTTCCGGCAGCATGCCCTGCAATCCGAATTCTTCCCTTTCTTCCTTGGAGAACCCGGTTCCTTTGTTGATGAAGGGGTTGTTCAATACTGTGAATCCGCTCATGTTGCTTCCTTCCGTCAATCCAAGAAGAGTGGTCAGCAAGCAATCACATAGCAGATAGTGCATATTTCATAAAAATGGTTTATATGAGCGTTTACACTGTTTCATATGGATCAGATGCCCAATATGAAGGATCTGGAATACTTCTGTGAAATCGCACGCACCTGCAGTCTGACCCAGACCGCTCGTCTTTTCGGCGTATCCCAGCCCACCGTCTCCTACGCGCTCAAACGGTTGGAGGCCGAGGTCGGAAGCCGTTTGGTCACCCGGAACACCTCCCACCACGGCTTGGCGCTCACCCCGAGCGGACTGCTGTTCAACGACCGGGCATCATCCATTCTTGAGCAATACCGCAGAGCCAAACGGGACGTCGAAGTGATGTCCACGCAGAAGATCCGGTTGGGTTTGCCGCCGATTATCGCCTCCGCACTGTTCCCGAAAATCGCCGTCAGCCTTGACCGCAACCAGCTCCTCGACAAGGTGAATCCGGTCGAGGTCGGTTCCCGCCGTCTGACCAAACTCCTGCTTGATGATTCCTTGGATATGGCGCTTCTGGGCACGACGCAGCGCGTCAGACATCCGAAACTTGAAAGCGTGCCGCTCCTGCAATCGCCATTCACCATCGCCATGAGCGTCGATGATGAGCTGGCCGACCAGGAATCAGTCTCCATCGCGCAGATACGGCACAGACGCTTCATCACACTCGATGAGAACTTCATCCATGAAGCCGCTTTCCGCAATATCGCAAGACGCCACGATTTCATCCCGGACGTCATGTTCACGAGCAACAATATCGAACTCATCACCGGCATGCTCAGAGCCGGACTGGGCATCAGCTTCCTCGCCAGAATCGCAATCCAACCCGATATGGGAATCATCACCAAAACGATCAGCGAGGCGAAAACGCCCCAATTCAACATCTCGCTCGTCACACAGCAGCACACGAATATCGCACTGCTTGACGACATCGCCGCAACAATACAACGCAGCGTCCAAGAATAATCGCGTACCCCCAACGGATTTTTACCGCCGCACGGTGCAGTGACATGTCGAGGGTGCATGCCGAATAAGGCATCTCGCATGTCGCATCCCACATCACGAACCACGCGTCACGAACCCGGCATGCTGCGATTCCACCACCGGCAAGCCGAACTGGCCAAGCTCGGCTGATGTCACCACCTTCGTTGCATGCAGGGATGCATCTCAGGGACGGCTACATCGAGATACCTTCAAAGCCCTGCTTGCCAAAATCCGTGAGGCAGTTGGGTATGCACGCATAAGATGCCCGGTGCGATCATTCGTCAATATGCAGCTTCAGGGCTCCGCAGAAAGCACAACGGCCATCCTGCAGCGGGGATGGTCGTTGTTGCGTTCGGCAGACTTCAATCGCGCCGAAGTCAGGTTTAGGCGAGTGCGGTGCCGTTGAATAGGGTGGTTGTGTTGCCGCCGATCCAGATGGTGCCGTTGGTGCCGGGGGTGATGGTGATGCGTCCGGTGCGGCCGAGTGTGGTGCCTTGGGAGATGGTGTAGGGGTGGGTGGTTTCTCCGGTGCGTGCGAGCCATTGGCCCACGGAGGCGTTCATGGATCCGCATACGGGGTCTTCCTTCACGCCGACGCGTGGGGCGAAGGTGCGCATCTCGAAGGCGGCGGGTGAGCCTGGCGGGTAGGCGCCGATGGCGCCGACCATCGCGTCGGGTATGCGTGAGAGGTCGGGGTCGAGGTCGAGGACCTCCTGGGCGGTGGCCAGTCGCAGGACGGCCCAGCCGGGCCCGTTGTCGACCCATTGGTGGGCGCTGACCTGTGAGGGGTCGATGCCGAAGGCGTCCACGATCCGTTCGAGGAACTCGTGTTCGAGTGGGCCGGTGCGGGTGGTGGGCGGCGCGGCGAAGGAGAGGGTGCCGTTGTCGTCGGGCCGGATGGGGATCATCCCGGCCCGGCATTCCTGGATGATGCGTTCGGGGTCGTGGGGTGTGCCGCCGTGTTCGAGCCAGGCGTGGGCGGATCCCAGGGTGGGGTGCCCGGCGAAGGGGAGTTCGCCGCCGGGGGTGAAGATCCGCAGGCGGTAGTCGGCCTCGTTGCTGGTGGGGGGCAGGATGAAGGTGGTCTCCGACAGGTTGGTCCAGCGCGCGATCCGTTGCATGTCCTGCTCGCTCATGCCTTCGGCGTCGACGATGACGGCCAGGGGGTTGCCCCCGTAGGCTTCGGGGGAGAAGACGTCGACCTGGGCGAATGGGCGGGTGCGTGGCATGGGTGCGGCCTTTCTGTGTGTGGTCTCTATGCTGGTCATTGTATAGCCGTTGGCGGGCGTTTTGATTGCCTTTCGTGATGGTAAAATCCGTTTGTGGGCAATGAACATAATGTGGATGGCATAGATCGGGCAATTATCGATGTCCTGGTCCGGGATGCGCGTGTGAGCAATGTGGATCTGGCGGCACGGGTTGGTCTGACGCCGGCCCCGTGCCTGCGCCGGGTCAGGCGGTTGGAGGCCGAGGGTGTGATCACCGGCTACAGGGCCCGCATCGACCCGGTGGCGGCCGGGCGGTCTTTCTGCGTGTACATGCAGGTGGAGATCATCGGCACCAGCCAGCGGATCGTGGAGCAGTTCGAGGCGGCCGTCGCATCCTATGACGAGGTCACCGAGGTCCGGCGCCTGTATGGGCCGGTGGATTATCTGATCCGTGTCGAGGTCGCCGATGGGGGTGCCTACGAGCGTTTCCAGTCCGAGAGGATGTACCCGCTGCCCGCGGTCCGGCGCATCGAGTCGTATCCCACCATGAGACTCATCAAAAGCAGCGCCTACGACGCCGCAACTGCGACCTTCGAATAACGGTTTATTGAGGGCACGCTGCAAGAGGGTGATCGACCTGATTGCCTCTGGGACTTAGGTGGGGTGAGCGGAGTCATGCCTTATGGTATGAGTTCTGTTATGAGTTCGGTCCGTGGGGTGGCTGCCGGTGCCTATGCGCCGAGTTTGCCGAGCACGCGGTAATGCGCGCAGACGAAATCATCGTTTCTGGATGTGTCCAGCAGTTCGAGTTGCAGGTTCCGGGGGAGCAGGGCTTTGCCGCTGCCCAAAGTGACGGGTGCGAGCTGGATCCAGAGTTCATCCAGATGACCCGCATCGGCGAATTGGCCGGCGAGGTCACCGCCTCCCATGACCCAGATATCCTTGCCTTGGGCGGATGCATGAATGTCTGCGAATGACGACCCGACATCGTCGCTGATGAAACGGATGTCGGCTCTTTCGATCCCGGGTAGTTGCCGGTGGGTGAACACCCAGGTGGGCTGTGAGTATTCCCAAGTGTCCTGATGCTTGAGCAGCCATTGGTAGGTTGATCTGCCCATCACGAGTGCGCCGATTCCCGGGATGAATGATTCGTAGGACATCGGCCCTTCCTGATCGAAGTGCTGTGCGAACAGCCATTCAAGGGAATCCTGCGGCGTTGCGATGAAGCCATCAAGGCTTGACGCCGTATAGAAATGTGTCGTCATAGTGACATCCTACGTGGTGCGGCGCTGGCTGTGCGGGACAAGCAAGCGCTGTCAGCGGGCAAGGCACATGCAGACATGGATGTCAGGGGCTTTCGAGAAAATCCTCGATAATGAAGAACTTCGGGAATCGAAGCCGCCCACCTGAGGTCGGCGAGAATCCCACACGGATGCCGCTGGATGGATAGGGATATGAGGAGCCGCCTAGCGTGGCAACCGCCCGGCATGGGAACCGGCTGAAGGATCCATCGCTTGGAGACTTCCGGCCCGGCAAATGGGACATCAGCGCGGCGGTTCCAGACCATGGGTGGGATACCGCTGACGGCGAGGGTGCACGGCTCGCGATACGGTGGTTCCCGCACTGGTAATATCACCGACATGGGCGTCGAAAGGCAGGGCATATGAGCTACGTGACGATTAAAGAGGTGGCTCAGGAGGCGGAGGTCTCGGTGCCCGCCGTCTCACAGGTTCTGAACAACACCGGACGCATATCGGATGCCACACGTCAGCGGGTTCTGGATGCCATAGCGAAACTGAATTACATCCCCAATTCGGCGGCCCGCTCGATGCGATCGAGTCTGACCAAAACCATCGGTCTGCTGGTGCCGGATATCCGCAACTCGTATTTCGCCTCGTTGATTTCGGCGGTCACCGAGGAACTGTCCAAGAACGGCTACGTCTGCCTGATCGGCTCCTCGGGGGAAAGCGTCAAAGGCCAGGACACTTTTCTCAGATCCCTGCTTTCCCAACGGATCGACGGCACGATCATCGTTCCGCAGGGCACGATATCGCCGGGGCTCAAGCGCTTCCTGGAAACCGATCTGCCGGTGGTGTTTCTGGATCGAAGCATCAGCGGCATCGGGCAGGACTCCCATATTCCCCTTATCGATTCCGACCCATTGCCCGGTATCGAGAAGGCGATCCAATCAGCCCGGGCCCTGGGACATAGCAGCATCGGTTTTGTGCACGGTCCTATTGCGGAATCACCGAGCCTCAAGGAACGTCAGGATGTGTTCGCGTCGGTCGCGGCCGAGCTCCTGGGTGATGATGGGGCCGTTATCGCCGAGCCGACCGACGCGCTCAGCGCGATAACCGGTCTGCTTGACCGGGGGGTGCGGACCTTCATCTTCGGGTATTCGCCGGATGCCTTGGTCGCCATCGGCTATTTCCGCGATCATGGTCTGGTCATCGGCAAGGATGTGTCGATGATCAGTTTCGATGACATTCCGCTTTTCGAGCTGGCGACCCCGGCCATCTCCGTGATTTCGCAACAGGTGATCACGATGGGTGTTCGGGGGGCCCGCACTCTCCTGGGGTTGATGCGGGCGAAGAACTCCTCGCATCCCGGTCCCAATCGCGCCGAAAACCTGAGGATTCCGACCGAATTGATTGCGCGTGAGTCGATGGTGGATTTCTCGGCTGATCCCAGATAGCGCGATACGACTGTTTCCGATCCCGGAGGCGTTTGAGTCGTTTGAATTCTCTGAAGCGCCTGAGCTGTTTGAAACGTTTTGCTGTCTGAAGCGCTGGGCTACATGAGCCGTCCGGATTATCCGAGTGGTCTGAAGCAGATGACCTCGTGTTGAGAGGCCCGTGGCGGTTATCACTCTCTGGTCTTCGAACAATCACCTTCATTCCAAGTGCCGCTTCAGTGGAGTAGGCCGTATGTCGGGCAACACGTGCCCCGACCAAGGTTGTGGGCGCGGGGCATATGCCGGTCGATGTGCCTCAATCGGCACTCGGTGAGCGTCACATGTTTGGCAGACCACGTGCTTGACAGACCGCATGCCTGATGGAGCGTATGCCGGACGCCATGTCTCAGATAGCACGTAGCGGGATGCACTTGCGCCGGGCACCGCGCCTGCTGTCCGAGACACAGACCGGGCGGCGAGCCGGCAGCGCACACCCATGCAGTCGCAGAATCCGCGATACGGCATGCAGGCCGCATCCCGCGTGTGCTTGGGACGCGTCCCCGAACATCCCGCCGACAGCCGTGCCCTCCCTGCCGCATTCCCATAGGCACAGGACGTGTCTGGACGGCAACGCTTTTGTTCGCGTCATCCCAGCCGCATTCCCACGGGCGCAGAACGTGTGTCGAATTGACAAACCCGGCCCCGATGCATACGATTAATAGCACATTGATATAACGATATATCAATCTATTTCTGACAATGGTGTTATGGAGTCTTACGATGAAGAAGACAGGAATTCTGAACAGCGATCTTGCAAAAATCGCTGATGATCTCGGTCATACAGATACGGTGTGCATAGGCGATTTGGGTCTGCCCGTTCCCAAGGGAGTGGAGAAGATCGACCTGGCCCTAACCCGCGGCGAACCTGGTTTCCAGCAGGTGCTCGATGTGTACCTGGAGCATGTGGTGGTTGAGAAGGTGTTTCTCGCAGAGGAGATCAAGTCGGAAAACCCCGAACAGCTCAGTGCCATACTCGGCAAACTGCCGCCGACGACGGCAGTCGTGTTCATCACGCATGAAGAGCTCAAAGCGCGTACAGCGCAATGCAAAGCCGTCGTACGAAGTGGTGAGGCGACTGCGTATTCAAACATCATCCTTCAATCGGGTGTGACCATCTAGGGCCTGGCGGCTCACGAGGGCGCATCACAAGAAAGGGCAGCTATGAAAATCGAAATGACGCATATCGCAAAATCATTCGGTTCCAATCAGGTGCTTAAAGATATCAACCTCACCCTGAATTCCGGTGAGGTCCATGCATTGATGGGGGAGAACGGAGCGGGAAAGTCGACGCTGATGAACGTGTTGACCGGCCTGTTCCCGGCCACCGGGGGCCAGATCAGTATTGACGGTGAAACGAAATCCTTCGCGAACCCCAAAGAGGCGGAACTGTTCGGCATCAGTTTCATCCATCAGGAAATGAATTCATGGCCGGATATGACCGTGCTTGAAAACCTCTTCCTCGGCAGGGAGATCAAACGTGCCGGGGGACTGCTCAACAACAAGGAGATGAAGGCCAGGGCCAAGGATGCCTTCAAGCAGCTTGGCGTCAACATCCCCCTGGACACCTTGATCGGCACGCTTTCCGTCGGGCAGCAGCAGATGATCGAAATCGCGAAGAGCTTTCTCGCAAATCTGAAAATCCTCATCATGGACGAACCGACCGCAGCCTTGACCGAACGCGAAACCAATCGACTCTTCGCCGTCATCGAAACACTGAAGGCGAAGGGCGTCGGCATCGTCTACATCTCGCACCGCATGGAGGAGATCTTCAAGGTCTCGCAATTCGTGACGGTGATGCGTGACGGTCAGATCATCGATACCAAGCCGACAGCCGAGACCAACGTCGATGAGTTGGTCCGTAAGATGGTCGGCCGTGAGATAACCGATTACTATCCCCGCAAGGACACCCCGATCGGTGATGTCATATTCAGCGTCTCGCATCTCAACAGCGCGGGAGGGTTGTTCGAGGACATCTCCTTCGAAGTCCGGGCAGGGGAGATCCTCGCATTCTCTGGTCTGATGGGAGCCGGACGCACGGAAGTGATGCGTGCGATTTTCGGCATCGACAAGCTGAAATCAGGCACGGTCACGCTGAACGGGAAGCAGCTCAGGATCCGCAAACCCGTTGACGCCATCAGACACGGCATCGGATTCCTGACCGAAGACCGGAAAACGGAAGGTCTGATCCTGGACTTCTCGATTCGTGAAAACGTCGTCCTCCCGAAGAAGGACAGTTTCGTTCGCCGAGGCCTCTACAACGCCAAAGCCGCGGCCATATTCGTCCGAGACCTGATCAATCGTCTCTCGGTGAAGGCGACCAGTGACGAGCAGCTCGTCTCCGACCTTTCAGGAGGCAACCAGCAGAAGGTCGTTATGGCCAAATGGGTGGGAATCTCGCCCAAAGTGCTGATCCTCGACGAGCCCACACGCGGTGTGGACGTCGGTGCCAAACGAGAGATCTACGAACTGATGAATGAGCTGGCGGGACGTGGCGTGGCCATCGTCATGGTGTCCTCCGACCTTCCTGAGGTCCTCGGCATCAGCGATCGCATCATCGTCATGCACGAAGGAACGATCGCGGGCCAGCTTCCCGGCAAAGGTGCCACGCAAGAACAAGTCATGCAACTCGCAACGTTGGGAGAATAAGATGAAATCACTTGGAAACCTGAGCAAAAGGTTCAGCAGTCTGACCACGCTCGCCGCTCTCGTCATATTGATGGTCATCATCACCTTCATCAATCCGAACTTCTTCACGGCCAACAACCTGCTGAATCTGCTGTTGCAGGTGACGGCGAACGGCTTCATCGCCTTCGGCATGACCTTCGTCATCCTCACCGGCGGCATCGATCTCTCCGTCGGGGCGATACTCGCACTGTCCAGCGCGCTGGCCGCAGGAATGATCGGAGCCGGCATGCCGCTGCCGCTTGCCGTGTTCCTCTGCCTGGTGATCGGTGCCTTCCTCGGTGCGGTCAACGGATTCTTCATCGCCTACGGCAAGATGGCGCCATTCATCGTCACGCTGGCCACGCAGATGGCCTACCGTGGTCTGACGCTCGTATTCACCAACGGCAATCCGCTCACCAATAAGATGGACGGTTTCTTCCTGGCCTTCATCGGTCAGGGATACCTGTTCGGCATACCATTCCCGGTCATCATCATGATCATCGCTTTCGCCCTGCTTTTTGTGCTGCTGCACAAAACATCATTCGGCAAGTCGGTGTACGCCTTGGGTGGCAATGAAAAAGCCGCATACATCGCAGGTGTGCAGTCCAACAGGGTCAAGGTGGCCATCTACACGATCTCCGGCGCGATGTCGGCGCTTTCCGGACTGGTCATCACATCGCGTCTCTCCTCGGCGACCCCTCAGGCCGGCAGCGGCTACGAGATGTTCGCCATCGCCGCCGTGGTCCTTGGCGGAACCAGTCTGATGGGTGGCAAAGGACGTCTGACGGGCACGATGATCGGCGTGCTGATCATCGGTGTGCTCAACAACGGACTCAACATCATCGGGGTATCCGCCTTCTGGCAGCAGGTGGTCGAAGGTGTGGTCATTCTGGTCGCCGTGCTCATCGACGTATTGAGAAACCGCAAATCCCTCCGGATGTGACAGGAAGCACCGCCCAATCAGTCATCACGCAATCAGTCATCACGCAATCAAGCATTACCTATTCGGCGGCACTAAATCAGTGTCGTCAGGAAGAAAGTGGGAAGAAACAATGAAGTCGCTAACCATGAAAACAGGTATCAAAGCAGTCGCCGCCATCGCCTCGGTGGCCTTGTTCGCAGGCCTCAGCGCCTGCGGTCAGACCGGACTCGGCACCGCGGACAACGCCAGCTCCGCGGCGAAGAAATCCCCCAGCGAGCTGAGCATCGGGGTGTCCATATCGACGACGAACAACCCCTATTTCGTCTCAATGGATGAGGCGATTCAGGCCATGGCCAAGAAGAACGGCACCAAGGTGACCGTGGCGGACGCGCAGAACGACGCATCCACACAGCTCAACAATGTGCAGAACTTCGTGAGCCAGAACGTCGATGCGATTCTCGTCAACCCGGTGGACTCCGATTCCATCGTCCCGGCGATCAAATCCGCGAACAATGCGGGGATCCCGGTCATCGCCATGGACCGTGGAGCGAATGGCGGCACGGTGCTCTCGACCGTCGCATCCGACAACGTCGAAGCGGGCAAGATGGCCGCGCAGGCCGTGGCCAAAGCCTTCGGGAACGACGCCAAGGTCCTCGAACTCTCAGGAACCCCCGGCGCATCCTCCACGATCGACCGCGGCAACGGATTCAACAACGAGGCGAAGAAGCTCGGTCTCGACGTCGTATCCAGCCAATCAGCCAACTTCGATAGGACCACGGCCCTGAACACCACGCAGAACATGCTTCAGGCCAATAAGGATGTGAAGGCCATCTTCGCGCAGAATGATGAGATGGCGCTTGGCGCGATGAAAGCCGTGCAGGCATCCGGGCAGGAGATCGGCATCTTCGGCATCGACGGTGAATCCGAAACCCATACCGCCATCAAAAACGGCACGGTGACCGCAACCGTCGCCCAGCAGCCCGCCAAGATCGGACAGATGGCACTGCAGGCGGCATACGACCACTTCAATGGCAAGAAGGTCGAGAAGACCATCAACTCACCGATCTACCTGGTCACGAAGGATAACGCAGACGAATACCAGTGGTAGACGGACTTCGCCCGTCAAAGGCGTGGCCCACGTGCGGCGGGCCGGATTCCAGCACGACACCGTGGAGTCCGGCCCGCCCGCCGTCTGGGGATAGTGTGGTTGCTTGTCGGATGGAAGAAAGGAATGTTGAGCGCATATGAAGACGAATGAAGAGATTCGCTCCGCTTTCGAGCGTGTGGCCAACAGTAGTGAGAGCGTAACCGTCATCGGCTCGATGAACGCCGATTACACTGTGGAGACCGAACGGCTCCCGCTCCCGGGTGAGACGGTGAAGGGAGGTCCGCTTCAGATTCTCGCCGGCGGCAAGTCCGCGAATCAGGCGAGTGCCGCGGCACGGATAGGCACGCGTGTGATCATGCTTGGTGCGGTCGGCGACGACGCCAATGCCGACTTCCTCCTCAACGAGCTGCGCAAAGCCGGTGTGGATGTCTCCGGGGTGGCTCACAAACCGGGGCCGAGCGGAACGACGGTCATCACCGTTGACTCCCATGCCGAGAACGTCATCGTGTATTCGGCAGGCTCGAACGCCAAGGTGGATGCGGATTACGTGACCGCAGCCGCTTCGGATATCACCGCATCCCGGACGCTCGGCCTGTGTCTGGAATCACCGATGCCGGCCGTGGTGCAGGCGGCCACAATCGCCCACCAGGCGGGTGTCACGGTGCTGCTCAACAATTCGCCCTTCCAGAAGGAGCTTCCGCAGGAGCTGGTGGACAATGCGGACATCCTGCTCGTCAACGAGCATGAGATGGCGCAATATCTTGGCATACAGCCTCCTGCGAATGGAGACTGGTCCTCCATCGATTGGCCGGATGTGGCATTGCGAATGCATGCCAGCGGTTTCGACGAGGCTATCGTGACGCTCGGTGCGGAAGGTTCATGCATACTGTCCTACAAGGATGGGCTTGGGGAATTCGTGATGATTCCCTCGGTCACGGTGCGGGCGGTCGACACCACCGGTTGCGGCGATGCCTTCATGGGCGCCATACTCGGCGGCCTGGCAGCCGACCTCAGTCTGTTGGAGTCGGCCAGACTGGCCGCCTACGTCGCCGCATACGCTGCCACCGGTCTCGGTGCGCAGACCTCATACGGCAGCCCGCAGCAGATTCTTGGGCAATTCAGGATGTGAACGATCCCTTATATGCCGCCTTGATATCGCCACCGGCTCGGCTCATCAGCCGGCCAGCCCCATCGGCTGGCCGGCCGAATGCTTGGTGAGCTGGTGAGCTGGTGAGCTGGTGAGCTTGGTCGGCTGGTGAGCTGGTGAGCCGGCATGCCGATGCGCCGGTGACCCGCATAGTTCACCAAGCGTTCATATCGTCTTCCTCATGGATTCTCTCAGGACTTCTAGCCTGTTCATGTTATGCATCGATACCTCCCTGTTCAGCATGCTCCGAACAGCATGCTGAACAGTACCACTGTGATCAGTGCCGGAGCGTGGTCGTGATGCTTACCTGAGCATGAGGGAACTCAAGTATGAATATGAACAACACACACGGGAACAGGGTGGGAGCCCTGCTGCTGGCCACCGTCACGATGATGGCCGGACTCGGGATAGGTGCTGCGGCGGGAATCGGCGTCGGCACCGCGAATGCGGCCTCAACGGTTACGGGGGAAAACGCCAAGGTCGAGATCAACGAGGTCTTCGCGGGCAATACCAAGGCCGCGGGTGATGCCGATGACAAGCGTTGCGATTGGGTGGAGTTGAAGAACACCACCTCAGGCGATGTGGACGTCAAGGGTTGGGGTATATACGACAGCGGCAAAAAAGCGAAGAAGCATTACACGATCGGCACCAGCGCGGTTGTGGTGACCGACACCGTCATCAAGGCCGGTGGGTATCTGGTGGTCTATATCGATCCGGACACCGCCGAACCGGGGCTCGGATCGGATGCCGACAGCGTGTATCTGACCACCAGCAGCGGTGATTTCGTTGACGCCGATGTTGTGGATTCTACGGTCTGGGATGCCAGCACCACGGGTGTCAGTGAGATGAGCGACACCCAATCATGGGTTCGCCAGGCCGACGGCTCCTTCGCACTCTCCGATACGCCGACTCCTGGCGAAGCCAATCCCGGGCAGTCGGACGGTTCGGATTCTGATGATGATGGCACGATTGCGGATAACGATGGGGTTGCGGATTCCACAACAGGCCTCTACCTGAAAAGCATCAACATCGCCACCGACGTGGTGACCATAGCCTCCGGGGCGAGCGGCAACACCGATATCAGCGGCTGGACCATCCGTGACAACAAGGACACGGCCGACCATATCTATACGATCGGGCAGGGCTCCGTCATCGCGGCCGGGGGTGAAGCATCAATCGACCTTTCCGTTCCGGGCATCGGACTCGGCAAGGATGACTCGGTGCGCGTATTCGACGCGAGCGGACGTCAGGTGCTGAAATTCGCATGGACGACGACGAACAGCGGCGCCGTCTTCACGATCAACGATAAGCACAGCGATATGTCTGAGCAGGGCGCCTCCAACACCGAGGAGAGCACGGACAATATCATCAAGGATTCAGCCACGGCCATATTCCTGAAAAGCATCGATGTCGGCAGCGACACCGTGATCCTGGGCTCCAAGGCGAAAACGGACACCAGCCTTGCCGCCTGGACGCTCAGGGATTCGGATGATTCACACATCTACAGCTTCGCGGATGACGCGGTGATCAAAGCCGGTTCGCAGATCAGCACCGGAACGCTGCCATTCGGACTCGGCAAAAGCGACAAGGTCCGTGTGTACAATGCCTCGGGCACGCTCGTGCTCCAATTCTCGTGGAGCGGCGATGACGGCGATGTCGTGTATGTCGCCAACACCGATGCCGACGGGATGGATATCCAGGGTGACGGGGCGGTAACCCCCACGCCGAGTGATAATGCGATGACTGTGAGCAAGTGGGCCGGGCTGTCGATGGTGTCCACGCTCGACCAGGAGAACAGCTTCGGCGCGGTGAGCAGCGACGGTGAACATACCGATGGTAACCTCTCCGGTCTCGTCTACGAGAACGCCAGCAAAACCTTGTGGGGCGCCGATAACGATCTCAACCCGACGCTGGGCATCACCGGTCCGAAGGGCGCGGGATCGATCAACAAGTTCGTCAGCGACGGCAGCGGCCTGAAGCAGGACTCAAGTGACGGTTGGAGTTTCACGCTCGATGGCATCAGCAAGGGCGGCAAGCAGCTGCATTTCAAGGACGGCACGGGCGGCGTCGATGCCGAGGGCATCACACTGATCAACAACTCCTCGGATTCCGGCATATTCATCGGCGCGGAACGCGACAACGAGAACAAGAAGGTGCCCCGCCCATCCATCCTCAAATACGATGCCAAGAGCACCACCACCGACACGAACGGTGATGGGGCGCAGGATATGACCGCATCGCAGGAATGGAATCTCAGCGGTGAACTCGCAACAGCGGGATTGACCTTCGCGGAAGGTGACGACGCGAACCTTGGTGTTGAAGGAGTCGCCTACGTTCCGGATTCATATCTGACGGCGCACGGATTCACCACGCGTGACGGGGGAGTGTATCGCCCCGCCGACTACAAGAACTCCTACGCCGGCCTCTTCCTGGCGGCCATAGAGAAGAACGGGCATATCTACGCATTCGCCCTGGCGGATGACGGCACGGTCACCCTCGTGCAGGACATCTCACTGCCGCAAGCCGCGATCAACGCGGGTTACAGCGGTCCGCGTGATCTGACCTGGGACGGCGAACATCAGCAGCTGCTCGCCCAAGGTGACAATGATTCGGGAAGTGGTGCGATGATCGCCACATACACACTCAGCGGCACCGGTTTCGCGCTCACATCGCTGATGGCGACACCGGCTGAGATCGCCGGTCAGAACACCGAAGGATTCGCCATCACACCCGATGCGCAATGCGCAAGCGTCGCAGGTGGAGCCACCGGGAAACGCTACAAGCCCGTCTATTGGAGTGATGACGGCGTCAGCCAGGGACATTCCCTGCGCACAGGCTATATGCTGTGCGGCGATGGCACCCAGACACAGTCGCAGACCGGGCAGCAGGGTGCCGCGACGGGAAGCACCACGGAGAATGCCGGCACATCCGGCAGTACCACATCCGGCAGCACCGGGAAGGGACTGCTGGCCACAACCGGCAGCGATCTGGCGGAGGCATCCATCCTCGCCGGAGTGCTCGTGGCACTGGCCGTGATGCTGATGGCGCTTCGCGGAGGCATCCGATTGCGCGCATCGAATGATTCGTCCGCGAAGGATTCATCCATCAACAAGTAGCGGATGCACGAGTCATGCATCAACGAGTAAGGCATCAACGAGTCATGCATGGACGATAGTCCTGCACGACTTCGTGTGCCCACAGTGAAGATGGAGGGAAACGCCACGCTCTTTGCCGGCATTCACAGGCTCTCCTTGAAGACGTGCCCATAATGGAAATGAAGATACGCCACTATGACCGCGTCTCAAGGGGATGGAGCAAGAATCGTGACCTGTATCGTAAACTGTCTGCCATTGAACGAAGAGGAACGTCAGCGTTTCATACTCGCCGCAGGGGATGTCCGCCAGGAATTCGTCGTGGACGGCTCCTCACGCGAAGGCATGAACTGGAAGGCGAGCATTCCCGAGAATCTCAGGGAATCCGCAAGCGCCATCATCGGCAACGTTCCTATCGAGCAGATCCGGGACTGCACCTCACTCGAATGGTTGCAGACCTTCAGCGCGGGTGTGGATGCATACCTCAAGGAGGGTGTGCTTGCGCCCGGGGTCAAGGTCAGCAGCGCTTCAGGAGCCTATGGACTGGCGGTTTCCGAGCATCTCTTCGCGATGATGATGGCTCTGATGAAGAATCTGCCATCATATAGGGATCTGCAGAGGGAGCATCAATGGTCGCCGCTGGGGCGGGTGCAATCACCTGATGGAGCCACGGTACTGGTGCTCGGCACCGGGGACATCGGAGCCCACTTCGCGCGTCTGTGCAAGGCCTGTGGCGCCCACACCGTCGGCGTGCGGCGTGATGCCGGGAAACAGGTCGAAGGCATCGACGAGATGCATGCTTTCGAGGAACTCGACACCCTGCTCGGTGCGGCCGATGTGATCGCGCTCGCCTTGCCGTCGACTCCCGAGACCCGTCATATCATCGATGAAAGCCGTCTGCGTCTGATGAAGTCGGATGCGATGGTGATCAATGCGGGAAGGGGCGATGCGATCGACTGCGACGCTTTGGCCGCGGCCCTGCATGAGCAGCGCATCTCCTCCGCTGGTCTTGATGTGACCGATCCGGAACCGCTGCCCGCGGAGCACCCGCTTTGGAATGAATCCCGATGCCTGATCACGCCGCATGTCGCTGGTGGCACGCATCTGAAGCAGACGGCGGATCGCATCATCGACATCGCGCTTGAGAATGTGCGACGATACGTCCGCGGCGAAGACCTCCTCAACAGGATGCGTTGATGATGACTGATCACGGCGAGGACGGGAAAGCCCCTCAGATCGGGGAATGGTTCCAGGAACAGCCGGTGGTGCCGGAGGAGCCGGCACCAGGGCACCACATACTGCGGAAGATCCTCGTGTTCTCCGTCGCCGCGATACTGGGACTCAGCGCTGCCGCATATGCGATGCACAGCCTGAAATCCTCCAAAGTGAATGCCGGGAACAGCACTGCCGAAAACGCGGTGGCGGGCTCCGGCGCCAAATCGCCTCTGCTGACCAGCTCCAGCGATTTCGACAAGGACGGCATCGACGATTACAGCGATATCGTCGCGGGCGCACATGAGCAGGCTCGGGAGAAACCCACCTACGACGATGGCTATTACCAGGGGGGATATCCGCCCGCCGACCGAGGGGCATGCACCGATATGGTGTGGCATGCCTTCGCCAATGCCGGTTACGATCTCAAAGGCATGGTCGACAAGGACATAGCGCAGGATCCGCAGGCTTATGCGTCGGTTGTCAGCACGCCTGATCCCAATATCGACTTCCGCCGGGTGGGTGTGCTCTCCGTGTTCTTCACCCGCTATGGTGACAGCCTGACGACCGATGTCTCGCAACATGACCAGTGGCAGCAGGGCGATCTCGTCGTATTCGACCGCACCTGGCATATCGGCATCGTTTCCGAGAACCGCGACAAGCAGGGGATACCGCTGCTCCTGCACAATATGGGCCAGCAGCACAGGGAGAACGACTATCTGAGTTTCGCCAGCCATCGTCCGATAACCGCCCATCTGCGCTTCGAACCGAGCAAACTTCCGGCATCGCTTCGCCTGGCATGGAAGCAGTCCTGAAGGCCCATCAGTGGGCACGAAGCCCTGTCACAAGGACGGTCGGCGTGTTCGCAGCGCTACGCCATGAATCATCCTGCTGCCGATTCCCGGGATTCAGGCTCTTATGGCCGGTCATCCCTTCACGGAAGGCTCATTGATACCGGGCGAGCACGCCGTCATGTCCAACGGTGGACTATCCTTATTGAGGTTGCGGGGGCCAATTTTTCAACACAGTTACCCCTATCGCGGCCCGTTTTAAGCCAATGCGTTTCGATACGCAGAATCAGCCACGAGGGCAGGTGAGAACGATGATGAGGGTATTCAGCACCATCAATGGACAGATTGAACAAATCGAAAAACCGGAAACCGGCGCATGGTTATGCCTGAGCGAACCTTCAGATGTCGAACTTGCCAATGTCTCGCAGACGACCGGCGTCGATCTCGCCGATCTGCGCGCACCTCTTGATGATGAGGAACGCTCGCGCGTCGATGTCGAGGACGGATACACGATGGTCATCGTCGATATCCCGACCGTCGAACAGCGTGGGGGACGTGACTGGTACGAGACGATCCCGTTGTCGATCATCGTGACCGAAGGCCTGATCATCACGGTGTGCATGCAGGACACCCCTGTGCTGCACCCCTTCATGGAGGGGACGATCAGAGGTTTCAACACCTTCATGAAATCCCGCTTCATCCTTCAGATCCTGTACCGGAACGCGACCACCTACCTGCGCTACCTGCGCATCATCGACCGCGAATCGGATAAGTTGGAACTCAAACTGCGTCATTCGATGCAGAACCGCGAAATCGTGATGCTGCTCGAGCTCAGCAAGACCTTGGTCTATTTCGCTACCAGCTTGAAGTCCAACGAGATCGTGTTGGAGAAACTCACCAGCCTCGACCGCATCCGGCAGTATCCGGATGACGAGGATCTGCTTGGCGACGTGATCACCGAGAACAAGCAGGCCATCGAGATGGCGAACATCTATTCGGGCGTTCTTGCGAACATGACCGATGCCTTCGCATCCATCGTGTCGAACAACGTGAGCAACGTCATGAGGATCTTCACGATCATCTCCATCACCCTTTCCATTCCAACCCTGATCTTCTCGATGTACGGCATGAACTTCCAGAACGGCATGTCGGGGATGCCGCTTACGGACAAGCCGTGGGGCTTCGTCGCGATCATCATCATTTCGATGCTGATCTCCATCCTGGTGACCTGGTTCCTGACCAGATCGAAGCTCTTCAAGTAGCCACCCGCCGGACCGGTGCCACGGGGCTCTGCGACCACCCTCGCGATCCGCATCGGCACAGTCCGCAGAGCACTGGCAAATGAGCCATTCCCTACCCATGTTTACAATGCTGTGTTAGGTTAATGCGAAAGACGGGGAACGATTACATTCCACGTAAGGGGCATTCGTCCAAGAGAAAGGAACACTCAGCTATGACAGAAAGCTCAGTGTCTGCTGCCGTGAAGAGTGGGGATAGCAAGGCTGCGGGGCACGCAGACAATCCTCTTGTGGAGGTAAGCCACGTCGACAAGTACTTCGGCGATTTGCATGTGCTCAAAGACATCAACCTCAAGGTCACCAAAGGCGAGGTTCTCGTCATCATCGGGCCTTCCGGCTCCGGTAAGTCCACCTTGTGCAGAACGATCAACAGGCTTGAGGCGATAGATTCGGGTGTTATTCGCATCGATGGTGAGCCATTGCCGCAGGAGGGCAAGGATCTGACCAGATTGCGCGCCGAGGTCGGCATGGTGTTCCAGTCCTTCAACCTCTTCGCGCACAAGTCGATTCTTGACAATGTGACCCTTGCCCCGCGCAAGGTCCGTCGTATCAGCAAGGACCAGGCCGACAAGGAGGCCATGGAACTGCTCGCCCGTGTGGGTGTGGATTCGCAGGCCAAGAAGTTGCCGGCACAGCTTTCAGGTGGACAGCAGCAGCGCGTCGCCATCGCCCGTTCCCTGGCGATGCATCCCAAGGTGATGCTGTTCGATGAGCCTACAAGCGCACTCGACCCTGAGATGATCAACGAGGTTCTTGACGTCATGGTCGACCTTGCCAAAGAGGGCATGACCATGATCGTGGTGACGCACGAGATGGGCTTCGCCCGTCAGGCCGCGAATCGTGTGGTATTCATGGCCGATGGTGAGATTCTCGAAGAGGGCACTCCAGAAGAGTTCTTCGAGCACACCAAGACGGAACGTGCCAAGGACTTCCTCGGCAAGATTCTGGATCACTAAAAGCAATCAGGCCGCTTCGGGCCGAAGACACGATCCGCCCCCCGAATGAGGCATACG
The DNA here is from genome assembly GCF_000741705.1 of Bifidobacterium psychraerophilum. Classification (GTDB taxonomy): domain Bacteria; phylum Actinomycetota; class Actinomycetes; order Actinomycetales; family Bifidobacteriaceae; genus Bombiscardovia; species Bombiscardovia psychraerophila. Next base: position 56,179 of record NZ_JGZI01000010.1, read on the forward strand.
ATGCAATCCGGCTGTGGGCGCGCAACAGCGTCCGGGTGCAGACCGGATATCCGTTCCAAGCAACGGAGATTACAATAGATGAATATTTCGGCGTGCTTTCCACTCTGTGGACGTCGAAGGGGGATGGGGCGACCGCCACGCTGGTGACGGCACATCATTGCATATGGCGACACAGAGTGGGCGTTGCACCCTGTGCTCGAGTACTTGCACCACCGATCAGTTCTTTCGCTGCTCATATCAGCCGCGGAAGCTGCGATTTCGGGTATGCGCCGCTGATATAGGACATCAGCGGGTAACAACATCGAGTCATCATTGAGTGCGGGAAAACGTGAAGGGACAAGCATCAATGCGGCGGACAGCAATGAAATGCCCCGTCGAATATGCTCTGTCGGGCGTTTGTCCCGCATTTGGTGGGAAGAGAGAGGAATCACTATGAAATCAGTATTCAAGAAGGCTCTGGCCGCTGCTGTGGCGGTTGCGAGCCTGGCATCACTCGCCTCGTGCGGTGGCTCAGCCGACAGCGCAAGCAGCGCCGATGGTCCGAAGATCAAGATCGGCATCAAATTCGATCAGCCGGGACTCGGCTACAAGCAGGGCAACACCTACACCGGATTCGATGTTGATGTCGCCAAATACGTGGCGAAGAAGCTCGGGTATTCCGAGAACCAGATCGAATGGAAGGAAGCCCCTTCCAAGCAGCGTGAAACCTTGATCCAGAACGGCGATGTCAATATGGTTATCGCCACCTATTCGATTTCCGATGACCGCAAGAAGGTCGTCGATTTCGCAGGGCCGTATTTCGTCGCAGGCCAGGATCTTCTGGTTCGTTCCAACGACACCGCCATCAAGGGACCGGGCTCGCTTGACGGCAAGAAACTCTGTTCCGTCACCGGCTCCACATCCGCTCAGAACATCAAGGACCACTACGCGAGCAAGGTCCAGCTCATGGAGCAAAGCGGCTACGCCGAGTGCGTCACCGCTCTGATCTCCGGCACGGTCGATGCCGTCACCACCGATGACATCATCCTCGCGGGACTCGCCGCGGCCAAGGGCGACGGCCAGCTGAAGGTGGTCGGCAAGCCATTCACCCAGGAACGCTACGGCATCGGTGTCAAGAAGGGCGACACCACGCTGGTGAAGAAGATCAACGCCGCACTCAAGGAGATGGAGGAGGACGGTTCCTGGCAGAAGGCACTCGACAGCGCCACCAAGGGGACCGGCTACAAGGCCAACTCGAAGTACAATCCGCCGACGGCCTTCGACGCCGCCTCCAGCACGCAGGACTTCTGATAGCGATTCGGCACACCGATCGTCGCATCGTCGGGCATGATTCGATGCGACCATCGGTGACCGCGCAGTTTCAGACCGATTTTGAAGATGAACAAAGAAAAGAGGAAACATGTCTGAATTTATGACATTGTTCTCCACCTACGATGTGTTCGGTGCATTCAAAGTGAACATCGAACTCACGTTATGGAGCGCGCTGTTCTCGCTGGTGCTCGGCATCGTGCTCGTCATGATGCGCATATGCCCTGTGTCGAGCCTGAGGGGTCTCGCGTCCGGTTTTGTCGAGTTCTTCAAGAACATGCCTCTGACCATCATCATGGTCTTCATGGTGCTCGGCGTGTTCGGTCAGTTGAAGTTCCAGTTCTCGGACAACTTCGATACGAACTTCTTCTGGCTGGCGGTCTGCGGGCTTTCCATGTACACCTCGGCCTTCGTATGCGAATCCCTGAGATCGGGTATCAACACCGTCCCGCTCGGGCAGGCAGAGGCAGCACGCTCCCTCGGTCTGGGATTCATGCAATCCGCCAGAATCGTGATCCTCCCGCAGGCTTTCAGAGGTTCCGTGGCTCCTCTGGGCAACACCTTGATCGCGCTGCTCAAGAATTCGACGGTCGCCGCCGCGGCTTCCGTCAGTTCGGAAACGTCAAGCCTGATGAGCTCGATGATCGAGAACGACGCCTCCAAGATAGTGACGATCTTCCTGATCTTCGCCATCGGATACGTCATCATGATCATTCCCATCGGCCTGATCACCACCTGGCTGTCCAACAAACTCGCGGTACGCAGGTAGGAAGAGGGAGACATCATGAGTACAAGCACAACATCCCCTGCTGCACCCAAGGTGAAGCGAGTGAAGAAGCGCAAGCTGAACGAGGCATCGGTCCTCTTCGACGAACCGGGGCCAAAGTCCAAGCGACGCATCCTGTTCATCAACCTCATCGGTCTCGCCTTCATCGTCGTGCTGGCGATAGCGGTGCTGTCGCGGCTCGCCAACCCTCCACAGGGGCAGAACCAGCTGAGTTGGAGCCTGTGGAAGCCCGCGTTGAACGCCGAAGCGTGGAAGGACTTCTATCTGCCTGGTCTCTTGCAGACCTTGGAGGCTTCGGTCGTGGCGATAATCGGTTCCGTGTTCTTCGGTGTGATTTTCGGTATCGGACGTCTGCTCGGCTTCGCGCCCATCAGGTGGATCTCCTCAATCATCGTGGAATTCTGCAGGGCCGTACCGGTGCTGCTGTTCATGATCTTCCTGTGGCGGGGATTCTCGGCTATGGGCATCAGCGACAATGCGGCTTTCCTGGCCGTTGTCGTCGGTCTGATTCTCTACAACGGTTCCGTGGTGGCCGAGCTGGTCCGCTCGGGCGTCGGCAATCTGCCCAACGGGCAGCGCGAGGCCGCTTTGGCGTTGGGTATGAGCCCGCTGCGTTCCCTGCTCTCGGTTGAGGTTCCCCAGGCTCTGATCGCCATGCTTCCGGCCCTGATCACACAGCTGGTCGTCGTGCTGAAGGATACGGCGCTTGGTTCGATCATCACCTACACCGATCTGCTTCAGGAATCACGACGTCTCGGTTCCGCCAACTTCAACATGCTGCAGACCCTCGTCGTGGCGGCGGTGATCTACTTCATCTTCAGCTACCTGCTGTCCCGTCTGGCCGAATCGCTCCCACGACGCATGCGTCGCAGGACCACCGGCATCACCATCGAGCCGGTCCAGGCACCGATCGCGATCATGGATCCGTCCAACACCAGCATGATCGAACGTGCCGGCGAACGCGAATTGCCCTTCAATGGTGCGGAACAGCCCTTCCATGACCACTATCACGGTTCGAACGCCGTGGCGGGCAAGTGGAAAGGCAGCCATTTCGAACATGGACATGATCCGAACCATCCGGTGAACAAACACAACAAGTGGTGACAGCGCTGTACAGGCCTGTGCGATCAAGGGGACGTCTATTCGGGGGCGTCCCCTTGATTGTCATATGCTGAGATATCGCCGATGAATACGCGGCAGTGTCCAAGCGAATAGCGATAATGCACCATATGCATTCCAACGAAAACAGCACAGCGTCGCATGCCGAGGCAATCGAAGAACCGCAATTTCGCTACAACGCCGATATGGCGCAACTCATAGAGGAAAAATGGCAGAAGACATGGGAAGGTCAGGGGACCTTCTGGGCTGCCAATGTGGGCGGAGATCTGGTTGATGGGGCAGGAAAGCACGCGGATAAGCGCGATCCGTACTTCGTCATCGATATGTTCCCGTATCCCTCCGGCAAAGGACTGCATGTAGGACATCCTCTGGGCTACATCGCCACCGACGTGGTGAGCCGCTATCACCGCATGAAGGGCGAGAATGTGCTTCACGCGATGGGATATGACGCCTTCGGTCTGCCGGCGGAGCAGTATGCAGTGCAGACGGGGCAGCATCCCCGCATCACCACCGAGCAGAACATCGCCAATATGCGCCGCCAGCTGCACCGCATGGGTCTCAGCTTCGATGACCGACGCTCCTTCGCGACCATCGACCCCGGCTACGTCCGTTGGACGCAGTGGATTTTCTCCCGCATCTACGACTCCTGGTATGACCCCGAATTCAAGCGCGAGGATGGGGGAGTCGGTTCCGCACGCCCGATCAGCGAGCTCATCGAGGCTTTCTCCACCGGGTCGAAGCAGATCCCCGGGCATGACCACGAATCGTGGGAAGCGCTGAGCGCAGCCGAGCAGTCCGAGGTGCTCAACGATTTCCGTCTCGCCTACATCTCCAAATCCCCGGTCAACTGGTGCCCGGGACTCGGTACGGTGCTCGCCAACGAGGAGGTCACCGCCGAGGGGCGTTCGGAGCGTGGCAACTTCCCGGTGTTCCAACGTGAACTCAAACAGTGGTCGATGCGCATCACGGCTTATGGGCACCGCCTGATCAATGACCTTGATGAGCTTGATTGGCCCGAGAAGGTCAAGCTGATGCAACGCAACTGGATCGGTGAATCCCACGGAGCCTCGGTGCATTTCTCGGTCGAGACCGCCGATGGCGAGAAGGATATGGAAGTCTATACCACTCGCCCGGATACCCTGTTCGGCACCACCTTCGCGGTGGTGTCCCCGGAGCACAGGCTCCTTGATGCGATTCCGGAGCAATGGCCGGCTGATATCCCGGAATCCTGGAAGGGCGGCTACGCGAATCCCCGGGAGGCGGTCAAGGAATACAGGCGCGCTTCCGAATCCAAAACCGCCAAGGACCGTGTGGACGAGGCAGGGGAGAAGACGGGCCTCTTCACCGGTTTGTACGCGACCAACCCGATCACCGGCGCCAAACTCCCGGTCTTCACGGCCGACTATGTGCTGATGGGCTATGGTACCGGCGCGATCATGGCGGTTCCCGGCGGCGATCAGCGTGATTATGATTTCGCGGTCAAATACGGTCTGCCGGTGATCTATACCGTCAAACCGCTGGAGGGCGCGGAGGAGAAGCTGGAATCATACGAGGGCACCGCGCCTTTCGTGTCGCACGACGGCATCGTGATCAATTCCTCCGTTGAACACACCAAGGTATTGGGTGACGCGTTGAGCCTCGACGGCCTTCGTGTGGATGCCGCAATCGCCAAGGTCACGCAATGGCTTGAAGAGGCCAAGGTCGGCACCGGCAAAACCTCTTACCGTCTGCGTGATTGGCTGTTCTCACGTCAGCGCTATTGGGGCGAGCCCTTCCCCGTCGTCTATGACGAGGAAGGCCTCCCGCATCTGATCCCTGACGACCAGCTTCCCGTGAACCTGCCGGAAGTCCCTGATTACAGCCCGAAGACCTACGATCCCAACAACGCGGACAGCAATCCGGAGGCTCCTCTCAGCCGCAATGACGACTGGGTCGAGGTCACGCTGGATCTGGGGGATGGCCCGCGCAAATATCATCGTGACACCAATACGATGCCGAATTGGGCCGGTTCATGCTGGTATTACATGCGGTACATCGACCCGGCCGATCAGCAGCATATGGTCGAATCCAACGAGTTCGACTACTGGCTCGGACCGCAGCACAACGACACGGCGGGTACCTCGGGAGGCGTGGACCTCTACGTCGGTGGCGTCGAGCATGCCGTGCTCCACCTCCTGTATTCGCGTTTCTGGCACAAGGTGCTCTACGATCTCGGCTTCGTCAGCTCGAAGGAGCCTTTCCACAAGTTGTTCAACCAGGGAATGATCCAGGCATACGCCTACACGGATGAGCGTGGGCAGTACGTCCCGGCCGCCGAGGTCGAGGAGAAGGATGGCGGTTTCATCTACGAGGGTGAGAAGGTCAACCGCGAATTCGGCAAAATGGGCAAGAGTCTGAAGAACATCATCACACCTGATGATATGTATGACACCTATGGTGCGGATACCTTCCGTCTCTATGAGATGAGCATGGGGCCTCTGGCCGAGTCCCGTCCGTGGAACACGCGCAATGTGATCGGCGGTATGCGCTTCCTGCAACGCTTGTGGCGCAATGTGATCGACGAAGGCAGCGGTGAGCTGGTCGTCAGCGATGATGTTCCGGATGAGAAGACGCTGAAACTCCTGAACAACACCATCCATGACGTGACCGAGGAGATGGAGGCGATGCGTCCCAATACGGCCATCTCCAAGCTGATCGTGCTGAACAACCATCTCACATCGCTGCCATCCGTCCCGCGTAGCGTGGTCGAGCCCTTGATCCTGATGCTCGCACCCGTCGCGCCGCATATCAGCGAGGAACTGTGGGCGAAGCTGGGTCATGAGGATTCGCTCGCGCACGCCGACTGGCCGCGCTATGACGAGCAATACCTCGGACAGGACACCGTGACCGCCGTGGTGCAGGTCAAGGGAAAGATCCGCGGCAAGCTTGAGGTGAGCCCGGATATCGATCCGAAGGAACTGGAGACCCTCGCCCTCGCCCTTCCCGCCGTGCAGGAAAGGCTCGGCGGCAAGCCGCCTCGCAAGGTCATCGTGAAGGCGCCTCGAATCGTGTCTGTGGTTCCCGGGGTCTGAGGGCTCCCAGCCGATAGATGCCGCCACCGCCCAAAGCGACGCGGCACGCAGTGACACCTGCTCCACCAGGGATGGAAACGGACTCCACAAGGTCCGTGAAGCATTCCGGTGGGGCAGTCGTCATATCCGGGCTGTGTGAAACGCCATCACTCATCGTTGCCGCACATTCGACCACACCAGCCGATTGCCGTCATGGCACCCGGCAAGGCGGTGCCATCCTGATGCGATGACAACCACGGTGGAACGACTCAGGATGCTTGATAGAGCAGCGATCGAAGGACCCGACTCGGACGCTGCCGAGGGAGACGGTCGGCGTCCTTCCGCATCCGGCGGCGATGCCTTCGATGCGGGGCAGGTGGGACTTCAGAAGGGCCACACGCTGGACCACGCTGGGGACCATCCACTGGGGTTTGCGGTGGGCCATCCACCGGGTCTTGCGGAGCTGCTCGCCCAGGCGGATGGCCACGGTCGTGACGGTGATGGCCTCGGAACGCAGGGTGATGCCCTGTCCGGGGAAAACGGTGGTGCAAGGAGAACGCCTCGCGTCAGGGACGAGGCCCGTCTTCATTTCGGTATCGGCCATGCCCTGATCGTCATCCTCATTCTGGTGGCCGCATTATGTGCAAGCCTGACCCTGCTGATCCAGCAGGCGAGGAATTACGCGGCCTTCGAACGCCAATCATGGACCCTCGCCAAAAGCCGGGAAAGCCCGTCACAGACCGAGATGCACCCGGATCCGGGCACCACCCCCTCGGATCCGGGCTCGCCTTCCGGGGAACCTTCGGCTGACTCCTCCGCGCAACCATCCGATGAGGTTCCTGCAGCGCCCTCCGTGGAGGCTTCGCATACGTCGGCGCTGATCGACCTCAATACGGCAAGCAGCGCGGATCTGACCACGATCAAAGGCATCGGGCCGGTCACAGCCGAGAAGATCGTGGCCTATCGCAGCACCATCGGCAGATTCCACAGCGTGGATCAGCTGCTCGATGTGCAAGGTATCGGGGTCAAAACCCTCGAAAAACTACGACCCCACCTGACCGTGCAATGATGACAGGGCATACGTGGCATACACGGCATACACGGCGGCCGCGGCAGTCGCGGAGCGATCCGTCCATTCGTATGGTGTGCGCCGATGGGCGTGAGAGGGGCAGCCGCGACCTGAGAATGATGCCGCTAGCATGCGCGGCGTGGGTGGGTGCGTTATCCGCTCCGAGGATCCTCGATGCGAGTACGGCGCCGACGGAGATGCCGCCTGTCGTATTCGCCACGATAGTCGTGGTCGTGGTGCTGCTGGTCACCATGCTTGTAGCCACAGTGCTTTTCGACACAGTGCTCTTCACCCGGTGCGCCGCCGCACGTCACCGATCAACCGTGGGGAAGGGCCACGCCGCATATGTCGGCGGTGCATCGGCACCGTTGAGACGGTGCCTGCCGATGCTGCTGCTGATGTTCGTCGCAGGCGGTGCGGCGGCTCTGAGCGCCATCGCCGATGAGACGGTGTCACGTGGTGACGCTGCTTCCGTGATGGCCTCGGAGCGGGCCGGAAGGGTCGAGATCGTAGCCGAGGTACTGTCTCCTGCCGTGTCCTGCACCTTCCGTGGCAGTGATTGCATGATGAGCATACGGATACGGTCCCTGCGATCAGCAGAGTCGGCCACGCCATCCTCGGCGGAGGCGACGCTCTTCGCATCGGGGCCGGGCTGTATGTTGCAAAGCGGCGCGGTCTATCGATTGACCGGGAAGCTCAGCCATTCCTCCTACTCGAAGGAGCTGTGGTTCACACTGGCCGTGGATGACCGGGCTCCGGCTCCCCGCCTGGTGGTGCAGGCTCCCGGATGGAAACGGGCCATCACGCTGATGCAGCGGCGTTTTCTTGCCGTGACGGCACGACTGGGGGAGCAGGGGAGGGTGCTGGTGCCCGGTTTGACGCTGGGGGTTCTGGGACAGGAAGCCATTGACGGCGGCGGTGCCATGCCGGGGGCGGCGATCGTGGACCCGGCCTATGCGGAGGGAATCAAGGAGGATTTCCGGCGTTCGGGCATCATCCATCTGATGGTCGTGTCAGGAGGCCACTTCCTGCTTCTGGAGTCCGCAGTCATCTCCATGGCGCGAACACTGCGTATGCATCGCGTACTCATCGCATGCGCCACCGCGATCGCGTCACTGGCCCTGGGCCTGTGCGTCTATCCTTCGGCCGCCGTGGACCGTGCTTTCGCCATGAGTCTGCTCGGGGCATGCTCCCTGATGCTGGGACGACCCCGGCAGACGATCAGCCAACTGTCGTGGGCCGTCATCGTGATGCTGCTGCTGCACCCTCGTTTGGCTCATAGCTACGGTTTCGCGCTGTCGTGTGCGGCGGTGCTGGGCATCGCATTATGGTCGGGCCCGACCATGAAGATGCTGCATGCGATGCTGCCCGCTCCGATCGCGAAGGCGCTTGCGGTCACCATAAGCGCGCAATTGCTCACACTGCCGATTCAACTCCTGATCGATCCGAAGCTGCCTCTGCTGTCGGTACCCGCCAACCTGCTGGTGACCCCGGTGGTCAGCGCGGCGACGGTCTGCGGTCTGCTCTCACTCGCCCTCGCCTGGTGCGCGCCGCAGCTCTCGTATCACCTGGCATGGCTCGCTTCGTGCGGCACCTCACTGATGGAGGATTGTGCCACATGGATCGGCAACAGCCCGTATGCGATGCTTCCCTGGGTGCAGGGGTGGGTCGGCGCCCTTTCGGTGTTCCTGATGGAGATGCTATTGCTCATCGCCTGCTCCGTCGCACGAAGGATGCGGGGCGGAGGTGATGACCCAGGGGCCGATGGCGTGCCTTACCAACCCCGTCGGCTGGATGCGCTGCGCTTCTGGTGGCGTGAGAGCAAGGAGATGTTCGGGCTCGGCGGGGATTGAAGGATGCCTCTTGCGATGGCAGGCATTGTCCAGTACGGACGCGAAATTGGAGGTTATGGCAAAGTCACGGTCGGTACAGGCACCATTCACGCTTGTGGTCGGAGGGGATGCATTCCTCAATGCGCAGTGCATGCATGATCTGCGCAACGCGGCGTGCGCAAACAGGCCGGATGCCGAATTGATCGAACTCGACGCCTCGGATTGCGATGCCTACGCCTTTGATGAGGCCGTAGGACCCTCACTGCTCAGTGAAAGCTCCATCGTGGTGATGACCCATCTGGAACGTGCCGATGACAGACTCGGTGCGGCGATGGAAGCCTACTGCAAGCAGAACAACGGAAACGGGGAACAGGCCAGTCTGGTGATCTGCCAGCATGAAGGCGGGCAGAAAGGCAAACGGCTGCTGGACAAGCTGGTCAAAGCGGGTGCGGACAGGCAGAACATACCTGATCTGAAGAAGTTCGATGCGAAGATCAACTTCGTATACGCCATGATGGAGCGCAACGGGCGAAGAATCGAAGCCGCGGCAGCCCAGCAACTCGTCAACGTGCTCGGCGATGACACCGGTGAGCTGGCGGCCATGTGCAATCAGCTCTGTTTCGATTTCGATGAGAATCCGATCGGCCTTGATACGGCGAACACCTATCTCACGGCGAATCCCCAGGTCACAGGTTTCCTGGTGGCGGACAGGGCTGTGGAGGGCAGGACCGCCGATGCAATCATCGCCATGCGGTCGGCTGTGGAACAAGGCATCTCCCCAATCGCACTGATCGGCGCTTTGGCGTTGAAGCTCCGCATGATCGCCAAAGCGGCAGCCATCAAATCGGGAAGCATATCCCAGGCGGAGGCCAAGGCAAGCCCCTGGCAGATCAGGGCGGCAAGCAGGCAGCTTTCCGGCTGGACCTCGCAGGGCCTTGGTCGTTGCATCGAGGCGCTCGCGGATGCCGATGAGCAAAGCAAGAGCAGCGGCGGTGATCCGGTATTCGCACTGGAAAGCGCGATTGAACTGCTTGGCGTAAAAGGACGTCAGGCGAGATAATCGATGCAGTGCGAACATGATGGAGGCAGATGAACGTGGATGACCACTCTGAGAGCAGTGGCAGTGTGAGGATCGAGGCGCCGACAGCCGATGCGATGCGCGATGTGGGCCGTGCCATCGCGCGCTATGTACATGGGGGAGACGTGTTGCTGCTCGCCGGTCCTCTCGGTGCCGGTAAGACCACATTCGCCCAGGGCTTCGGCACGGGACTGGGCGTGGAAGGCCCCATCGTGTCCCCGACCTTCACGATAGCCAGAGAGCTCAGTGGCCGTTTCGAGGATGGGTCGCCGGCGCATCTGGTTCATGTTGACGCCTACCGCCTGGGCAGCACGCAATTCGCACCCGGTGAGGATGTCACATCGAGACTGCTTGATGAGCTTGAGTCCCTCGGGCTGGATGAGGAACTGGAAAGTCCTGGTGCCGATACGCTGGTGCTGATGGAGTGGGGCCAGCAGATGGCCGTTGCACTGGCGCCGGAACGGCTGGAAATCGTCATAGAGCGTCCTGTGGAGCATCGGAGCGGTGATGCGGATACGGAACTGAGCAGTGCCGGGACGCGCATCGTATCGATTACAGGAGTAGGCTCTGCATGGGCGGAGCGACTGGAGCGCATGCGCAGTGAGATCGCATGACGGGTGCCGACGCCAGGCTTGTATCGCACAGGGAGACAGGGCAATGACTGATCAGAACACACGTCACACGATGCGGCATACGCAGGAGCCCGGCGACGCGCAGCAACACGGCGATGCCCCGATTGGCGGGAACGGAGACACGGTCACCCTGATCATCGACACCTCATTCGGTTCGACCGTCGGTGTGCTTGGGCATACACCCATCGTTGAGAGTGATTCACGTTCGCATGTGGAGCGGTTGCAGCCGAATATCGCACGGGCCATGCAGGATGCCGGTGTCGCAGCCGATCGGATCGGACGCATCGTCGTCGGCGTCGGCCCCGCCCCGTTCACGGGACTTCGTGCAGGCATCGTGGCCGCGAAGGCCATAGCCTATGCGAGTGGTGCGGAACTGCTGGGGCAGGATATCCTCGAAGTCCAGCATGACTGGATGCGCAGGCTGCTTCATCAGTCATCGGATGGTCGGGTCAGGCATGTGACGCTGGCCGTCAACGATGCGCGCCGGCATCAGTTGTATTACGCGCTGTATATGGATGAGCGCGTCCTGATGGCGATGGACATCGATTTCCCGGCTGACATCGTCCGGAAGATCATCGCATGCCTGGAATCCGAAGCGGGCGATACCGATGCCTTCGTCATCGATATCGTCGGTCATGGCGCCCAACGCTACAGCGATGTGTGGGCGACGATGCAGCAGCCTGATGCCGAAGCATCAGCCCAGCAGGTACGGCAAACGGCGCTCAGTGTGGGCAGGGTGATCGATCAATCGGTGTTGGATCAGGGTGAGGAGGGTCTCGCCATATTCGCCCAAGCCGCGGTGCGACGCATGGAGGGGGGAGAGGCCTTGCCTGCCGAGCCGCTCTACCTGCGCAGACCCGATGTCTCGGTGCCCAAACCTCTGAAACAGGTTCTGCATCATCCTGAGCATCCCGCGGATGCCCACGCGAACCATGACGTCCAGCGGCCCGCAGCAACAGGCGATGAGCTGCGATGATCCGCTCACTGCTTGAAAAGGACATCGCATCCATCGCGAAGCTCGAACGCGAGCTCTTCGGTCCGGGGGCCTGGAGTGAGGCTCTGGTGCGGCAGGAGATCAATGCGCCGGCCCGCAACTATCTGGTCGACGAGGGGCCCGAAGGAGGGATCCGGGGATATGCCGGCTACTGGTATGACGGCGATGACGCGGAACTCATGACGATCGGCGTCGCCAAAAGATGGCAGCGGCGGGGCATCGCGATTCATCTTCTCGAATATCTGCTGAGCCAGGCCCATCAACAGGGTGCCCGACGGATGCTGCTTGAAGTCCGCGTCGACAATGAAGCGGCGATCAGCATGTATGCACGACTTGGTTTCCTCCGTATCGGCCTGCGAAAGCGTTACTATCAACCCGAGGGCGTGGACGCCTACACCATGTCCCTGGATATCGCTCAATGGGCAGCGATGTCCTATGCCGGGAGACTGCCCCAGAGTGATGGGGCAAGGCGGCATCCGAGTCCCGCTCAGGCTGATGCCGTGGGGACGGATACGGACGCCACGCGGCAGGGGGATACGCCGACGGGGCGGAATATGACGGCAATGAATGATGCGGTGCGGAAGGATTGATGATGAGCGATGCGATAACAGGTGAAGCGGGAGCTTCCCAAACGCAAACTCTCGATGCGGACACACGGATGCACGGCATCACGGTGCTGGGTATCGAATCCACCTGTGATGAGACCGCCGCAGCCGTTATCCGCGATGGACGTCTGATTTCCAATGTGGTCGCCTCCTCGATGCTGGAACATGCACGCTACGGTGGCGTGATACCCGAAATCGCATCGCGGGCCCATGCGGAATCCTTCGTACCGGTCGTATCCAAGGCGCTTGCGGATGCGAATCTTGATCTCAGCGATGTGGATGCGATCGCCGTATCCGCCGGACCGGGTCTGGCAGGATGCCTTGCAGTCGGGGTATCCGGGGCGAAATCCTTGGCATGGGCTGCGAAGAAACCGATATACGGCATCAATCATGTCATCGGGCACATCGCCGTCACCCAGTTGCAATTCGGTGCCTTTCCGGAAGACACGATGGCCCTGATCGTCTCCGGAGGTCATACCTCCCTGCTCCATGTGCGTGATGTGGCACGGCATGTGGATGTTGTCGGCACCACGCTGGACGATGCGGCCGGTGAGTGCTTCGACAAGATCGCACGCCTGCTCGGTTTCCCATATCCGGGCGGCCCGCATATCGATAAGCACGCCCGCACCGGTGACCCGCATGCCATCCGTGTGCCCAAAGGACTCACCCAAGGCAAATCAGCCGCCAAGCATCCATACGACTTCAGCTTCTCCGGCGTCAAAACGGCTGTGGCACGTTGGATCGAGGGCGAAGAGGCCGCTGGGCACGCCATTCCGGTCGATGATGTGTGCGCCTCCCTTGCGGATTCAGTGGCCGATGTGCTGGCCGAAAAAGCGATGGCGGGTTGCGCGCAATACGGGTCGGACACCCTGATCGTCGGTGGCGGATTCTCCGCGAATTCGCAGTTGCGCGAGAAGCTGCAACAGGTGGGAGAGCGCGAAGGTGTGCAGGTGCGCATCCCGAGAATCGCGCTCTGCACCGACAACGGTGCGATGGTGGCCATGCTCGGTTCGAACCTGCTGGCCTCCGGCATCGCACCCTCATCAGCTGACTTCCCGATCGACTCTGCGATGCCGTTGACCCAGATCGTGATGCCCTGAATCATCCAAGGATCACAGGGTTTGGATCCTCTTGAAATCGCGTAGTGCCGGGACGGCCAGAGGTGTCATCGTCACCAGGAAGTAAATGACTCCCAGAATGGCCAGAGTGCTTTGCAGCCCGATGAGATGGGACATGAACCCTCCCATCAGCGATCCGATAGGCATCAGACCCCAGGTGAGGGCGCCGGTGAGAGAGATGATTTTCCCGCGTGACTGCTCGGGCATCCTCTCATACAGGACCGCGCCGAGGATGGGATTGAGGAATCCCGAGCCTATGCCACCTATGACCATCGTCATCAGGACCACATTCATCGGTGCGTTCATAGCCATGGCGATATACCGTGGGGCACCCGCGAGCAGATAGCCCACGATGAACACGGGGAAGCGCGGAAGTCTGGAAGCGAGGATCGTTGCCAGCAGACTGCTGATGATGGCCGGGAAGGTCAGCGCCGCGAAGAGCAGACCAAGAGTCTGCGAGCCGTGATGCTGTGAGATGACCCAGGCGGGAGCGAGCACATCGGTCCAGGCGATATCTATCATATTCGTGATGGCCGGAATCAGAGCGAGTCCGAATACGGTGGGAATCGCGATCAGCGACTTCCATCCATCGGCGATATCGCTCATATACGTCGAAACGCCCGCGCGCAGATGAGTCAGGGTGAGCCCGGTATGCATATGCCGTGCATGCTGCTTGGATGATGCCTCAGTCTGTGTTGTCTGAGCCTGTGTCGTCTGAACCGGGGTTGTCCGGTGCTGCGTCTTCTGACTCCCCGCCTCGTCCCCGTGACCGGGTTGAGACGTCGAGAGCAATGGCAGCAGCGCAGGACGGACGATGAAGGAGATGAGCGTCGCGCCGATGATCAGTCCCAAAGCCGTGAACGCCAAGGCATAAGGTCCTCCGACAAGACCTATGATGACACCTCCCGCAGCGGATCCGATGGTGCTCGCCAGACGTTCGGTCGTACCGGACAGACCCGTGATTCTTTCCATCGGTTGTTTCGCGAATTGGGCAACGGTCGGGGAGAGCACGCTTTTGGCGCTATTCGATGGGCCACGCAAGGCGCCGACGACGGCCACAATCGCGATCAATGCGGGGATCGAGAACAGATGCAGGGCCCACAACAGTGGGATGAGCGCTATGAAACATGCACTCGCGTAATCGCAGAAGACCGAGATGCGCGTGGGTCCCAGCCTGTCGATCAGCGGGCCGGAGACCAGATTCGCCAGAACCAGGGTGCCCAGTTGGACTGCGCTGACGACACCGGTGGCAGCGGTGTTATGCGTCAGGTTGAGGACCATCCAGGGGACCGCGAGACTGCTTAATGCGGTACCGAACAAGGACACCACATCAGAACAGAGCCAAGCCGCCACGACGATGCGCGTGCGCGACGAAGTCCTGCTGGCGGCATGTTGTGCGGAACCGCCCGAGGTCGGATGGCCGGGTGCGATGATGTCCGCTGCATCGGTGACGATGTCGGGGTCGTCCATGCTCATCCTTCCTCGCCTTCGGGAAGATTCTCGTCGCCGGCGCTTCGATCCTTGCCGTGCCGGGTAGTGCTGTCTTGGGCATCGCCGTGCTGGTCGGCACGGTCTTCATCCGCCATGCCTTCATTCGCGATGCCTTCATCCTGCATCGCAACCATCAGAGGGAAGCCCAGGAGCTGTATCGTGAAGACTTCGGTGTCGGCATCCATGTCCGTGTCCGATTCGCTGTGCCCGGTGGGCTCGCCGCTGTGCAGGGGATGATCCCGCATCTCGTCCAGCAGCAACGCCGCGATCTTATGCGTGATCGTGTGCGCCTGCTGTGCCGTGAGCCGCATCGGAAAATCACTCAGGGTCGAAGCGTCCTGCCACTCGGGGGAGAGCGTCCTCCAATGTTCGGTGGCTGCGATCATCTGACGCGAATATTCGGCGGCAACAACCTGCTGGAAGCCATACATGGCATCGAGTTGGACATCCGCGTCCGCTTCCTGCCGCGTGGGGGTGTTCGTGACCGTCGATGTGTTCGAGGCGCGCCAGACCAGTTTCCTGCCTGCGGAAAGCTGCTCGTCCTTTTCGATGAATCCGTATTTCGCCAGCATTCTCAGGTGGTAGCTGGTCGAACCGGTGTTCAGCCCTGTCCTGTGCGCGAGATCGGTTGCCGTTTGTGGCCCGTCGATGCGGAGCAAGCCGAGCAGCCGCAGTCGTATCGGGTGTGTGAGCGCACGCAGCTGCTCAGGGTTCGGTGTGATCGAATCTATCTTCGATGAGAAATCATGCTCTTCCATAAGTGCAAAGATATCATTGCAAATAAATCTATGCAAACGAATCTTTGTATAGAGTCGCTTTTGTTACTGGAAGCGGAGTGACATACTGTTTCGACGGCCAAACATGGTGCAGAGCGCATCACAGCATCCATGCACCAAGGCCTTCCGCGGGAGTGGAAGCTGAAGCCCTCTGTTCAGGCAGCCTCGTCAAGGACGAGATTGACGGCCTTCTCCCACTTGTGGTTGCTGACGAGGATATTCCCGGTGGCGCCGCTTACGAGTTCCTGACCGTTGTGCCAGCGGATGACCCCGCTTTCGCTGATTGAGGCGAATTTGCCCTGCTCGCCGGTGGTGATATCCACCGCATGCCCCTGCCAGGCCTGGATGACATTCCGGCTGTCGCAGCCGTACAGACCGCTCGTGTAACCCTCGGCAACACCATTATGCGCGATATACCCGCGCTCACCGTCGACTTCATAATGGAAGGGATGCGTGTTGGTCTCGCGTATGCCTCCATGTGTGGCATGCCTGAAATGCAGCAGGAATGGCACGGAAGTGAAGTACCGGTAATCACCGAGTATCTTGCCGAGCGTCTTGTTGTTATCCAGATTGCGGTAGCGATGCAAAGCCGTGCCGTCATACCATGCGATACCTGCACCATCGGGGTTGATTGCGCTCATGGCCGCCAACTGAATGACACTTGGCATGCTACCCGCCTCCGCAGTAATGATGACGCACATATCTCTACCTCGATTCCGTTCTGTTCCAGGCCTTCAGGCTCCGTTGTGATGCTGTGGTTCTTCGTGATACTGCAAAAGCCTATCCACCGGAACCGCAGTACTCAAGGATGTCGGTATACGCATTCGTGATGACCGGTTATCAGCGGTGGGGATTGGCGGCCTCATGCGACCACGGCGCACTGCTCAAGACAGTGCAGATTGAGACGATGTTGATGATGTTGATGATGTTGATGATGTTGATGGAGACAATGATGGTCGGTGCGACTGGTTTGTGCGACTGGTTTGTGCGACTGGACAATGCGATTGGTCGGTGCGAGCGGTGGGCGCGACCGAATGGTGCAAGCGGTCGGTGCGGGCGATCGATGTGACCCATCGATGTGACCGATCGATGCAGCCGATGGATGCAGCAGATCGATGCGGCTGCTCAGGAAGCGACATGACTTGTTCGGGTCCGGGCCGAGCATCAAAGCACTTGATAGCGCACGATAGGCGATGCGTCTAACGGATTCGGCACGTCGGCGTTCCAGTCGTTTAGCATGCATGGCAAGGGATATGGAAATATGCACATACGAGGATGGGAGCGGCTGCGATGGACTTCGGAGGAATACTGCGCATCACGGCATCGTGGCTGGATCTCGAAGAGCTGTTGCCTGAGGATGCATCGTCGCACTCTGCTTCGCACCCCGCCTCGCACTCTGTCTCGCACCCCGCCTCGCACCTTGCCCCGGATTGCGGCGCACCTGAGCCGATACGCAGTGGCGGGCTCTCCGGGCAGGGCCTCATCATTCCACTGGCCGCCGCAGGCGGATGTTCCCAGCCCATCGCCGTCCATCCATACCGTCTCAGCGGGAGGGCCGGGGGCGTCCGGGAAGGCGTCGGCGGCAATGAGGCCATGGCCCAATCCCATGAGGGATGGGGTATTCGGCCGTGTTGTTGCTGACCCGTCATGCTGTGACGGGTCGATGAGCATGCCGCTGACGATCGGTGGGCTACTCCTCGACTGCCGATCTCAGTGCCGACAATGCCGGATTGCGCAATCCGGTGAGCGTGCTGCACGTCGGCGACAACAGGAAGGGTTTGCCCCGATACACCTGCAGTGCCCTGCGGGCCTGCTGCTGTACGGTCTCCACATCCCGCTTGGTGATGTCGGCCCTGTTCACTCCGGCCAATGCAGGAATGGGTGATGGTGTTCCGATGCCGGGGTTGCCGGAGTCGAAATGATCCCAACTGATGGCCTTCACCGGGTAGCTGGAGATCACATCCGGGAATGCGTGCGGGCCGCAGGTGTGGAGCAGGGTCGGGAGTCCATGGTCGCTTATGGAGGCGATGATGCGTCTGTCATACGGGGTCGAGAATTCGGTGAATATGGTTTTGCCGCTGAT
This sequence comes from Bifidobacterium psychraerophilum, assembly GCF_000741705.1. GTDB lineage: Bacteria > Actinomycetota > Actinomycetes > Actinomycetales > Bifidobacteriaceae > Bombiscardovia > Bombiscardovia psychraerophila. Next base: position 74,121 of record NZ_JGZI01000010.1, read on the forward strand.
GACAGGATTCGCTGTGCCGGTCAACGCGTAGTACACCGCGTCGGCCCCGGCGTCGGCGATTCGGGCGATGTAATCCTCCAGGACCAGGGTTATCTCATGCAGTGCACGGTGGGTGCCCTCGGGGTCTTCGCTGATCAGATCCTTCAGGCTCACCTGCGTGGTGGAGCCGGGTATCGTCTTGCCCACGCTGCGTGGCAGACCCGCCAGCCCGAGCAGAATGGTCAAGGGGGAGAAGACCGTTTGCGCCACCGGCAGATCAGGCAGTGACTTCCTCACGCGTCGCAAGACATCGATCTGGTCGAGTATGGCCGTGGAACCGATCGCGCGTTCATGGTCCACCAGCCGCAGGTCCTTGACGGTGTTGATGATTCCCCGGGTCTGGTAGGGCTGGGAACCGTGATAATCGTCATAGTCGAAGGTATTGCCGAAGGCCTCAAGATAATAGGTGTTCCTTGGATTGATTTTCACCCAATCCCAGTCGTATCCGAGCGTGAAGCGAATCGTCGCGTCGGCGAGCAGTGCCGGATCGGTCTCCACATCGAAGAAATGACCCCATGCGGCGACCGGAGGCCTATCCGGGACCTCTCCACTCAGCACGGCATCGAATCGTGAGCGGCTGTTCCAATCTGACATGGGAATCTCCTTCTGAGCAGTTCATGTGTTCCGATGACCAGGGCATGGATACAGCCGGAGCGGAAACGCATCTGTTGTGTTGCACACGAAGGTAACAAGGATTGAGACGGCTGTGGCGGGTGCAGGCATCGGCATTACTTGGAGCCGGTTCAAACACCCCGGTTTTCCGCCCAATCCCCGCAATCGCAAGGGTATAGAGGTCCGTTATAACCCGTGACACCCAATCCCGAATGCGCAGCAATGCCCACGCAATGCCCTCGCAATGCGCTCCACCCTCGATGAGCGCTACCAGTGCCTAGGGTTGAGTGTCGCCGGATGCACCTCTCAGCGGCGCAGGAGATGGACGGTGCCCCGGGGGAGAAGCAAGGAACATGCACGATGCATCCATGCCGCGTGGCACCGATGTCACGCCTCCATCCGATCATCGCTTCGGCTATGGTGCAAGTTCTTGAAATTCAAGCACAGATGTCTTCAACGGCCTGCTGGATGTGCAGTTTGGCGATGTCAAGGATATCAACAGGGATGTCGGTATTCTGCAGCAACAGGGGCAGTTCGGTGCAGCCCAGGATGATGCCATCGAGGTGATTGCTATGAATCATCGTTGTGATCAGCCGTATCATCTCCTGTCTGGTCTGTTCCAGAACGATACCGTTCTCCAATTCCTCGACGATTTTCCGGTGGATGTAAGTCTGATCCTCCGGCGAGGGAGTGATGATGTCGATGCCGGTCCGGATGAAAGGCACTGTGAAGAAATCATGCTGCATGGTGAATTTGGTACCCAGCAGCCCAAGCCTTCTCAGTCCTTTGTCCTGAGCGGCCTTCAGGGAGGGAGTGATGATGCTCAGTAAAGGAAGATCGACCTGTTCCTGGATTCTTTCGAAAACAATATGGGGTGTGTTGCCACACATCAGCCCGAAGTCGGCGCCCGCCTGTTGCAGTTCGCGTGCGGCATCTGCGAGGTAGGTGGCCACGGCAGCGTAATCCTGAACTTCCAACAGTGAAAACATGTGGTACATATTGATGCTGTTGATGACGATTTCCGGCAGAGTCTCAAGGCTGCCCATACGGTGCTGGTACCCTGCGATGATTTCCGAGTAGTACGACATGGTCGCCTCGGGACCGATACCTCCGATGATGCCAAGTTTCTTCATAACGTACCCCCTGTGAGAGCCCAGTGTATCCGTGGGCATGCCGTTATGCGGTCATGTGGACGCATCACGGATAACGCCATTGATGATGATCTCCTGAAGTCCTCGCACCGGCTCCTGGGATGCCGAGTATCAGGGTCTTGGGTATTTGGGTATTTGAGTATCTGAGTCTCTGGGGTGGGGCTTGGGAGCTCTTGGGAACTTTCGGGACACGCGTGGGGCGTTTCCTCGTGTCGCGAGTTATAGTGGGCGTGGTTGGGTATGAAGTTACCCTAGGCACCAAAATGAAACACAGTACATACGCCTGAACCGCTCAACGAGCTGATGACTTCTGCAGAGATGCAGGAGCCGTTATGCCCAGTCTCCTCATCTCTGGAACGATGACAAGGAGACAGTATGAAGAGCAGCGCGGCATTGCCGGTAATCATTGAAATTCCCCGTGGCGAACGCAATAAATACGAGGTGGACCATCAGTCGGGTCGAATCCGATTGGATCGCACACTATTCACATCAATGGGATACCCCGCCGATTACGGCTTCATCGAGGGGACGCTCGGGCAGGATGGTGACCCTCTTGATGCCCTGGTCCTGGACGAGGTTCCCGTATTCCCGGGTTGTCTGATTCTGGCCCGTCCGGTGGCATTATTCGTGATGAGCGACGAACACGGTCCCGATGCGAAGGTGATATGCGTTCCGCAGGATATCCGCTACCAGGGCATCGAGAACCTCGATGACATCAGTTCATGGAAGCAGGAGGAGATCGAACACTTCTTCTCGCAATACAAAGCCATAGAACCCGGCAAGTACGTAGACCCTGAATTCTTATGGAAAGGGGTGAGCGCCGCCAATAAGGAAATCTCGGAATCGTTTACTCGGGCCCAACGTGGCTAGGAATCCATCCTCCGATTCACTACCGCCGCGCTCTCTCTGTGCGGAGCTCACTGTGTGGTGTCCTCTGCACAGTGCTTGTTACACAGTGTTCTCTGCGCGGTGTTCTCCGCACAGTGCTTGTTACACAGTGTTCTCTGCGCGGTGTTCTCCGCACAGTGCCCTCTACGCAGTGCTTGAGACACAGTGCTTGTTATGCGGTGTTTTATACAGTGCACAAGCAATTAGCTAAGGAAATATTATGGATACGACAATCTCTCACATTCACGCACGTCAGATCCTCGATTCACGAGGCAACCCCACACTCGAAGTGGAAATGGTGTTGGACGATGGCTCCTTCGGTCTCGGTTCGGTGCCTTCAGGCGCTTCGACCGGTGAGAACGAAGCCAATGAGAAACGGGATGGAGATAAGCGGTTTTACGGTGGCAAAGGCGTGCAAAGCGTCGTTGACGGTGTGAACGGCGAGATCTCCAAGGCCGTCATCGGTCTTGATGCCAGCGATCAACGAGGTCTGGATGAGACGCTGATCGACCTTGATGGCACGGAAAACAAGTCGAGGCTTGGAGCGAATGCCATACTCGGCGTCTCGTTGGCGGCCCTGCACGCTTCGGCCTCTTCCTCACATCTGCCTCTGTACCGGTATATCGGTGGTACGGACGGTCACATCATTCCGGTGACCTCGATGAATGTGCTGAACGGAGGGGTTCACGCCACCTCATCAAACGTGGACATCCAGGAATTCATGTTCGCGCCCGTCGGTTTCGACAGCTACCACGATGCACTACGTGCCAATGTGGAGTCGTATCATGCCTTGAAACAGGTGCTGGTCAAGCGTGGGCTGGAAACAGGGCTGGGGGATGAAGGCGGATTCGCGCCGAATCTTCAATCGAACACCGAAGCATTCGATCTGCTGGTCGAAGCCATCGAAAAGGCGGGATATGAAGCGGGGGGACAGATCGCCATCTGCTTCGATGCCGCAGCATCCGAATTCTTTGACAAGGAGGAAGGCGTCTACCACTTCGATGGCGCGCTCGCCAGCGCCCAGGATATGACGAATTTCTATGAGGGGCTGCTGGACAAGTATCCGATCGCTTCCATCGAAGACCCCTTTGACGAGAACGCATGGGATGATTTCAGATCCTTGACCGCCAGGGTTGGTGACAAGGTTCAGATCATGGGGGATGACATCTTCGTCACCAATCCGAAGTTCATCACACGCGCGATCGCCGAGCGTACGGCCAACTCCACCTTGATTAAGCTCAACCAGATAGGCACGGTGACCGAAACCCTGGATGCCATAAGACTCGCTAATCGCAACGGTCTGACCACCATGGTGTCGCATCGTTCGGGTGAAACCCCGGATTCGACCATCGCCGATCTCGCCGTGGCGACGAACGCCATGCAGCTCAAGTCGGGGGCACCCGCACGCGGCGAGAGGGTGGCGAAATACAACCAGTTGCTACGAATCGAGGAAGGCCTGGGGAACTCCGTGGAATATGCGGGAAGGAATGCATTCCCGCAGTTCGCGGCGTGAGCGCACGGAGCTGAACCGGAACATGCGGGGAACTGCCGTGATGCGGCGGAATCTCATTCGTGGGGATTCCGCCGCATCGTCTTCAGGCTAGGCTATGCGCCACTGGCTTGCACGATGGCGTGCGGCATAGAAGGAGGCATATTGCCCTTCCTGCCCGATAAGTTCCTCATGCCTTCCACGCTGCACCACGCCACCCTTCGCATCGAGCACGATGATCAGATCGGCTGAGCGAATCGTGTTTAGCTTATGCGCTATCACCAGCAGAGACGAGGTCCGCCTCAGACGCTCCACGCAGTCCATGATGTGACGCTCGTTCTCGGCATCCAATGCGCTCGTCGCCTCATCCAACAGCACGATGGGGGCCTGCTTGAGCAATGCCCGGGCTATCGACACACGTTGGCGCTCGCCGCCTGAAAGGGCATGCCCGCCTTCACCGACCCTGCTGTTCCAGCCATCGGGCAATCTGTCGACGATTTCGGACACACCCGCGAGCGCGCCGGCATCTTGAACCTCCTGGTCAGTGGCCGATGGCCTTCCGACCCGGATATTCGCGGCCAAGGTGTCGTCGAAGAGGTAGACGTCCTGGAAGACGATGGACAGCTGCTCCATCAGCTGCGCGACGGGCTGGTCCTGCACCGCCACGCCACCGACGCGGATCTGGCCTGAAGTGACGTCGTAGAAGCGTGCGATGAGCTTTTCGATCGTTGACTTCCCGCCGCCCGAAGGTCCGACAAGAGCCACCATCTGGCCGGGTTTCACGTCGAAGGAGACATCGCGAAGCACCGGATGATCGGAGAGGTAGGAGAAATTGACGTCCCTGAGTGAAACCGCACCCTTGTCGCTGAGTTCGGCGGGCGCATCGGGTTCGCTCAGTGTCGGCGCATTGAAGATGTCGTCCAGATGGTCCAGCATCACCCTGTTGTCTTCGACACCCAGCAGCTTCCCGCCAAGCTCCTCAAGCGTCTGCATGAAGCGAAGCGACAATCCGATGAACGCGATCGCGGAGACCGGGCCCAGGGTGCCTGCCATCGCGAAGCGGGCGGCGAATACAATCATCAGCACCACGATCAGCTGCCCGATCACACCGGTGAGCAGATTCGCGGCGGTGCCCCACCACAGGGAGGTCTTCTGGGCTGCGGTGCTGGCCGCGCTCGCCTCGTCGAGTTCCTTGAATGAGGTGCTGCGACCGCAGGCGCGCAAGACGCCTTGACAGCGACCGAATTCGACGATGCGATCGCTGATCTCCTGCTCTGCGGGGTCGGTGATGTGCTTGCCTCTGGTGATGCAGTACTGCGAGAGCCTGAGCATAAGCAGCATCACCGGTACGCTGAGCGCCAGTATCAGACCGAGTCGGACATCCCAGACCAGCACCCCGATGATGACCACGCCGACGCAGCAGGCGTTCTGTATCAGTTTGCCCAGCAGATGGGCGACGCTCTGCCCGAGTGTCATCACGTCCTGCGAAGCGAAGCGGGAAAGGTTGCCGGCCGAGGACTCATGGAACCAGCCGATGGGAAGTTTGGCGAGTTTATCACCGACTCTCCTGAGCAGGTTGCGGATGATGTCAAGGGCGGATTCATAGGATGCTATGGCACCGAGATACTCTATTACCGCACCTGCGGCGCCGAGCAGTGCGAGCATGATCATCCATCCCCAGAAGCCGAGTCCCAGCGAGGTGTCCGCGCCGGAGAGTGTGGCGGATGCCGGCAGAAGCACCAGCAGCGAGAGGCCTGTGACGATGCCGGAAGCGGCGCTCAGCGCGATATCCGATGTGAAACGTGACTGTCCTTCCTCGGAGATCATCACCCGGTACCGGGAGATCAACGAGGGTTTGCCTTGTGCTGATGCTGCACTCATAGATTCACTCCTTCGCTGCCGGAATTCACGGCGGCGTAATCGCTGGCATCTGTCTGCGCGTTGGCCCAGAGGGCCGCGTAATGGGATTCGTCGGCAAGCTCGTCATGGGTGCCGCAGGCTTTGATCTGCCCGCGTTCAAGCACGACGATCTGTTCGGCACCAACGATGGATGTCGGTTTGTGCGCGATGACGATTACGGTTCTGTCGCGTACCAGGTTGTTCAATGCTGTTTGTATTTCTGCTTCCGACTCGGGATCCACCGACGCGGTCGCCTCGTCGAGTATCAGGATCGGTGCATCGACGATCAGCGCCCTGGCGATGGCGATGCGGTGTTCCTGTCCTCCCGATAATCCGACATCCTGATTGATGACCGTGTCGTAACCGTGCGGGAGGGCCATGATCTCAGCGTCGATGTTGGCGGCTTTGGCGGCTGCCCTCACCTCGTCAAGGCTGGCTTCGGGACGGGAAAGCGCGATGTTGTCCCTGACCGACATGCGCAGCAGCTGCGCATCCTGCAATACGAAGGATACGGTGGAATACAGCTTGTCATAGGACATATCGCGTACGTCCACGCCGCCGATGCGTACCGTGCCCTCATCGGGGTCGGCGAATCGGGCCACCAGCGTTGCGAGTGTGGACTTACCGGATCCCGAAGGGCCTATCAGCGCGGTCGTCGTGCCTTCGGGAATACTGAGACTCACATCGTTGAGTGCCAGCACATTCCCGTATGAGTACTTCACATGGTCGAAGCGTATGTCGTAGCCCTTGGGCGTGCGCGGTGTCGCGCTCTGTTCCATCACGGGGGTGTCAAGCACGTCCTTGAGACGAAGCGCGGCGGCTCCGGCGACCTGGTATGACCAGGACATATTGCCGGCGACCTCTATGGCTGCGGGAAGCACGAGGGCGATCAATGCGCATGCGAGTACCTGCACGGATGTCACCCAACCCTGTGAAACCATCAGGAATCCGCCTGCGAGATTGATCAGGAGCATCACCGGAGCGGCGATGAAGGACATCGAGATCGCCGAGCCTTTCAGCAGGGGTGCGCACCACCCGACGTAGAAGTCGGAGAAGTCGTCGGCGGCGCGGGCGAAGTTCCTGTGTGCGCGGCCAACCTGTCCGAAGGCTTTCACCACACTGATGCCGCTGACGAATTCGACCATCGTCGAGGAAACGGTGGAGAGCTTCGTATCCATCTCCGCGGTCTTCTCGGGCATGCCTTTCATCGTGAGCATCTGCAGCAGCAGGTATATGGGTATGGTCGCGACGGAGAGCAGACCCAGACGCCAGTCGATGCTCAGCGCATAGAGGAAGAGGGCGGCCGGCATCACCAGGGCGGAGGTGGATTCGACCGGGGCATGTGCGACGAGGCCGTGAACGGTATGGGTGTCGTCCTGTACCGCTTTTCGGATCTGGCCGCTGGTCGATGCCGAGAAGTGGGAGAGTGGGGCCCGGCCCAGTGCGGATATGAGACGTGTGCGCAGATCGAGTCCCATGCGGGCATCGGCGAAATGCGTGATGCTCAGAGCCAGGAAGTACAGGCACAATCTGCCCGTGAAGGTGCCGATGAGTACCGAAAGCAGCATCATGGCTTTGGGCTGGTCGATGGGTGAGCCCGTATTCCAGGCTTGCAGGAATACGGCACCCAGATTCACCAGCGCGACGTATGGGGCTATGGCCAGAACCGCTGAGATTCCGGAAAGCACCCGTCCTGCGAGCAACCACCATCTGATGGAACTGGTGATCTGGGCGAGCGCGGCCTTTCCGGCCTTGCTTTTCGACGCGGCGTCCGTTCCGCCGTCGCTATGCTCGCTTGTGTTCTTCCTTGTTGTTGGTGATGTCACAACTGTCCTTCCAGAACGCCCGATGCGGCGTCTATCGTATTTCTGCTTCTTCTTGTCTCACCACGGATTCGACCTGGATGTGCGAGCCGCCCTCGGATTCCGACAGGGCATGCAGGGTGACGATCCGATCGGCGCAGGCCCGAAGCAATTCGGTGTCATGGGTGATGACTATGACGATCGAGCCGCTGCGGGCGAGCGACCTGAGTCGCTTCGCGATGGCTATCAGATGCCGGTAGTCAACGCCGGAGGTGGGTTCATCGAATACGTACACCCGTTTGTCGCAGGCGATCGCCGAGGCGATGACCAGCCGTTGCTTCTGGCCGCCGGATAGGGAAAGCGGATGCCGGTCGGCGTATGCTTCAAGATCGAATTCCTTGAGCAGCGAGGGGACATCCACGGCTTCCCACTCCGCGCTGCTCTGTCCCAAGGTCACTTCCTTGCGGAGTGATTCCGAGAACAGTTGGCGGTGCACATCCTGCATGACGATGTAGCTCATGCGGGTTCTGTCCCGATGCGACACCGTGGCGCCGTCCAGACTGATGCCCGAGCCGCCTCGTTCCTTGAGCAGGCCGCAGATCAGACGTGCCAGCGTTGATTTTCCGGCCCCATTCGCTCCTACCAGGGCGGAGACGGAGCCTTCAGGGAATTGCACATGGCTGATGTCAAGAACGGCCTTCTTCCGGTATGCGAAGCGAAGATTGTCGAGCGCGAGGCCATTGCCGCCCTGCTCCGTGACCGGTGCGGTGGCCACCATCGGTTCTTCAAGCGAGCGCAGACCTCTTCGCCGCCGGGCTTCGTCGCTTTGCGCAAAGAACTCATCCCCGTCCATGATTTCGCTGATACGTCCGGAATCGAGCAGTACGGCCTGATCCACCAGCCCTTTGAGGAAATAGAGCCTGTGCTCGGCGATGACGACGGTTCGTCCCTGTCGTTTGAGCCGCGCCAGCATCCCGGCGAATTCTTCGATCGCATCGACGGAAAGGTTGGAGGTGGGTTCGTCGAAGAGCAACAGGGGCGTGTCCGCGCCGATGGCCTGCGCGCATGCGACTTTCTGCAGTTCCCCGCCGGAGAGCTCGTTCAGATGACGTCCCATCAGCTCCTCGATGTCGCCATCTCGTGCGGCACGGGCCACATTGCTGACGATCTGCAATCGGGGGACGGCATGGTTCTCCATGCGGAAGGCGAGTTCACTGCGCACCGCGCTGGTGAAGAACTGGGTTTTCGGATTCTGGAACACCGTGGCGCTGACTTCCCCGCAGGCGCTCAGATCTGCTGTGGACAGGTCGAGATCCGCCACGCGGACATGACCGGTGATCGTTCCCTGATGAAAATGGGGGACCAGACCATTGAGGAGTTGCAGTGCGCTTGTTTTGCCGGAGCCGCTCGCGCCACATAGCAAGGTGATCGTTCCCGGCCGGATGTCCAGTGAAATATCGTTGAGGGTCGCTCTGTCGGTGCGTTTGACATCCGCGGTGCCGTCATCGGCGGCTGTGGTGTAGTACGTGGAATGCCGTGTCGGTGCCGAGCCGTACCAGAAGCTCACATGATCGATGTGCGCGACGGCGTTGCCGTGGTGGGATTGCCCGGAATCCAAGGACTCCGCTGATGATATGCCACTGTGCTCCATATCCTTCTCTCCCCGGTTCATAGGATGATCCCCCCTCCGAAGATGCGCAGTGCGATGAGCAGCAGGGAGCAGATGCATACGAAGATGTCCCCGGTGCCGAATGTCAGTGCTTCGATGGTGGTGGGATGACGGTGCGTTCCCAGGCCACGCAACATCGATGAGGCGCTCAGGTCGTCGGCGATCCTTGAGGAGGCCGCAAGCAGGGGGACCAGAATGAATTCCGAGCTTCGTATCGGGTGCATGATCGCACCGAGCGCGCCGGGACGGATGCCTCGCAGCAGCATCGCGTCGTTGATGGCCCGCAGCTCCTGTCCGACCGTGGGGATGAATCGAATCACGACGATCAGCGGGACCACCACGCTTCTGGGGAATCGCAGTGTGACCAGGGCGGCGGCTATCTGGGCGGGGCCTGTTGTCGCGATGAAGAAGGCCGCGTATCCGCAGGAGACGCCAAAGCGGGTGAACCAGTAGGCCGCCACGGCCACAAGAGCGGTCACGGGGTTGGCAACAAGACGTGGAAGCACGAGGAATACCGTGGCGCATACCAGGATGAATACGCTGAATTTCAGCGCCCCACGCCATCTGCCGCACAGCAGATACAGCACTGCGACGAATGCGGCGGTCGCGAGCGTGAGGATGAAGGGTCCACCGCCAAGCACCAGGATGTTGACGAGTACCAGCAGCGCTATCGAGGTGCGCGGGTCGACGGACAGACCGCTGGCGGCGGCACCGGCCTGCAGGGTTCCGGCATTCGCCGTGGATGCCCTCTGCATGGCCGAGGGTGCGGGGGAGGATGCTGCTGCCGAGGCCGCTTCGGTCGGCGTCGACGTGGGCGGTACTGCTTCGCTCAGTGTTGCTTCGGCGCTCACGACACCATACCCGCTTTGGCGAAATGTCGGTCGATGAGTTTGGTGCCGATCCATGCTCCGAGCAGTCCCACGAAGCAGAGAATGACGATGAAGGCGGCGACGACCCACGGGGTGAAAATCTGGGACATCTGATTGGCGTATGTCGCACCCATGCTGCCTCGCATATCCTCGTAGTATGCGGTGGTGTTGATGAAGAGCGGGGCGAAGGGGCCGATAAGCCAGAGTTGGAAGAGGCCGTAGGCGGCGATGTTATGGCCGCGTGACCGGTAGTGCCCGGCTCTTACGATGAGATCCGCCACGAAGCCCAGTCCGGCGCACAGCGGGACGGTGCCCCAGAAGTGCCCGGTGGCGAGCATCAGGATGCCGATGATCAGACCCAGTATGGTCATCGCCCCCATAACATGCGTTTTGGCCATGAACAGCATGATGACGGTTCCGCCGATGATGGTGCTGAGGGTGAATCCTGCGAACATGCCGATCGGACTGATGATTCCCATCATGCCGCCGAGGAAGGTGACGAAATAATAGATCGCCGTGAACACACCGATATTGACCAGGTCCCTGGTGCCTAATGTCAGACGCGACGTATTATCTTGCTGTGATGTCATGTGTGGTGCTTTCTTGATGAAATGAGCTTGTAGCAACTGCCGGGTGCATTACTGCAGGGGGAGCCGGGGCTGATGAGGCAGGCGGGTCTCCCAAGAGGATGCTAAATATCCTGGGAGCGAAATACAAGACTGTGATTTTCCGAGAAATTCGGTTATCATATCCGCCCTTGTCGTCGGGTTCCTGTTCTTCAGGAATATGCCTTCCATCAGCACGTGACCCATACGAGGCCCTTCTACAAATCAATAATGATAATAATTATCATATACTGCCGATGCCGTTTTGTGTAGGGTTCGGCGCGTTGGCGGCGTGATGCATCGGTGGCAAGGTCCCGGAAGCCGCGGTGTCGGCTCGTTTGAAGCGTCGGGCGGGCAACGGCGATCCTTCTGTGGACTTCGCCTTCCCTCCCGGTCGCCTCAGTCGGCGGTTGTGGGGGATGGCAGGGTGCCTGCCAGACGTGCCCTGCAGTCGCCGCACAGACCGTGAAGAACGAGATCGCCGGAGTCCACGGTGAAACCGTGCTCGCTGGCCGCGTTGATTTCGGCGGAGTTCACCGGTGGTATGTCCAGATCGAAGATCCGCCCGCATTCGCGGCAGACCATATGGGCATGCGGTCGCTGTTGGCCGGTGTCGTAGAGCATGGCCCCGTCCACCATCGCCATCTTGTGCACGATGCCCAGTTCGGCGAAAAGCTCAAGTGTTGCATACACGGTCGGCAGGGAGATGCCCGGCATCAGATCCTCCAATTGCCGCTGTATGTGCACGGCGCTGACGTGCTGCGGGGAGGAGGAGACTATGCGGTATATCAGTTGGCGCTGTGGCGTGTTGCGCAGCCCGTGCTCATGCAGCAAGGCATCAAGATCCCTTGATCCGTCTGATGTGCGCGTTGTCGACTGCATAGCTCATAGCCTACTATCTTCACCCATTATTTCAAGGAATTTATAGTTTTAATTTGCATCTTATTAAAAGTTATTTAAGATAAGAGGCAAAGGAGCAGCGATGACGATAGAGAGTGAAATGGAATCGGGGAACATTCCGGAAACGACGGGTATCCATGTTGCGCATGGCGGCGATCATGATGCCTTCGTGCTGCGATATGTTCAGCCGGGATTGGTCGGACTGATCGATGGCACGGTGAGCACCTTGGCCCCGGTGTTCGCGGCCGCGATCTTCTCAGGACCCCACGCGGCGTTCATTGTCGGTATGGCGACCGCCCTGGGTGCGGGTGTCAGCATGGGGTGGTCGGAGGCGCTCTCCGACAACGGCAAGAGCACGGGTCGTGGTTCGGCCATCGTCCGCGGTGCGATCACCGGTGCGGCCACAACCATCGGCGGCACCTTCCATACGCTGCCATTCCTGATTCCCAGTCTTCACTGGTCGTTGATCGCGGCATTCATCGTCGTCGCCATCGAACTGGTCGTCATCGCCTGGGTCCGTTATCGCTTCCTGCATGTCCCGATGAAGAATTCCCTGATGGTCGTCACCCTGGGCGGTGCCATCGTGCTGGCCATAGGGGTGGCTCTGGGCGCCAGCTGACTCGTGCCTGCCGACGCCCGTTCCCCAGCGCTATGCGATGGCATCGGCGCTCTGCACTCTGGGGTTGACTTCAAGTGGACTTTAAGTTTTACACTCGTGCTTGGCATCGCAGGCGCTGATATGCATCACTGCCTTGCAGTGCCGGAAGATCAACAATGAAGCCAGTGATGGAGGAACGAATATGGCGAGCGTTTTGCATGATCATTTCACGTTGGCGAATGGCGTGGAGATTCCGAAGATCGGCTTTGGAACCTGGATGATAGAAGACAATGGCAAGGCCGCGCAAGCTGTCCGGGAGGCCATCGAGGTGGGCTATCGCCATATCGATACGGCTGAGGCGTATGGCAACGAAGCGGGTGTTGGCGAGGGGGTCCGTTCATCGGGGGTCGACCGCAAGGATATCTTCGTGACGACCAAGCTCCGTGCCGAATACAAGGACTACGAGGGCGCCAAGCAGGCCATCGATGAATCCTTGAAAACACTGGATCTCGGATACATCGATCTGATGATCATCCATTCACCCAAGCCCTGGGCCAAATTCGGTGAGGAGGAGCACTTCTTCGAAGGCAACCTGGAGGCATGGAAGGCCTTGGAGGAGGCCCATGATGCAGGCAAGATACGCGCGATAGGCGTATCGAATTTCCAACAGGTCGATTTGCAGAATATCATTGACCACTCGGCAACCCTTCCTGTGGTCGATCAGGTGCTCGCCCACATCGGGAACACCCCATTCGATCTGATCGATTACGCACGGGAGCGCAATATCCTCGTCGAGGCGTATTCGCCCTTCGGGCACGGGGATATGCTGAACAACGCCGATATCCAGCGGATCGCCGAACGCAATGGGGTGTCGGTAACGCAACTCGCTGTCCGATATCTGCTGCAGCAGGATCTGCTGCCGTTGCCCAAGGCCTCAAGCATCGACCATATGAGACAGAATGCGGATGTCGACTTCGTCATCAGCGATGAGGATATGGCCCAGCTGCGCGATATCACCAAGCAGCGCTACTCGGATGCGAATAGGAAATTCCCGGTCTACCAGTCATGAGGTGATTCCCGCCTTCTGCGTGGTGATGGATGCCGGCCGATCAACGCGATGTCCCGCGGCCGGCATCCATCCCGGTGCTAGGCGTTCCTCGCACCGGATACCGGCGAGGGCGCCTACTTCCATATTTCCTTGGCCATGTTGAATACGGCCCATGCTTTCGGCCAGCCCACATAGAAGGCGGCATGCGTCACGGCCTCCGCGATCTCCATCTGCGTGATGCCGTTCTCCTTGGCTGTTTGCAGATGAAAACGCAGGGAGTTGTCGAGCACTCCGCTGGACATCAGGCTGATCACCGTCACCAGGCTTCTGTCCCGTGCGCTGAGCTGCCGCTGCCTGGCCCAGACCTCACCGAAGAGAACGTCGTCATTGAGACGGGCGAATTCGGGTGCGAAAGCGCCCAGCTGATCCCGTCCCGCACTGACCTTGGTGTCCATCGTCATCGTGCTCGAAGGACTTGGGTCGGAGGGGAGATCCGCGGCAACGGCGGCGTTCGCGGCATCGTACTCGGCGTCGCTGACCGTCCGTCCCCATGAAACGGCATGACCATCGGCATCCTTGAGGGTCACCGCAAGGTGCTCCATGGCATGATTGCGGCAGGCGCCATGCCAGTGATTCACCCCTTTGCCCGTGGTGACCACATCCCCGCTGCGCAGGAGTCTCGGGGCCTTGCCCTCCTCCTGGTAGATGCCGAATCCTTCGGTCACCACAAGAATCTGGGCGACGGGATGCGTGTGCCAATGGTTGCGGCAGGCGGCATCGAAGTGGACGGTGCCTGTCGAGAATTCCTCGTCCGCCTCATGCATGGTCAGGCTTCCCGTTCCGTCAAAGAAGTTCGGGTCGAGCGTTGTGCTCGTTGGATCGCTGCTGTGTGTTGCGGTCATCGTCATCCTTCAATCGCTGCATCGAATACTGATGCTCGTATACTAAAACTTCGAGTGAGCTTTAAGTCAAACCGTGTAGGGGAATCCATGGAATATGCAATCGGACAGGCTGCCAGGGCCGCAGGCATGACGGCCTCAACGCTGAGATACTACGAGCAGGAGGGTCTCATCGTGGCGAAACGGCATGAGAACGGTAGGCGCTACTTTGACCAGGAGGATGTCAACTGGCTGAAATTCATCCACCACATGCGCAGCACCGATATGCCCATCGCGGATTTGGCCAGATATGTCAAGCTCCGCAGGCAGAAAGTGGAAGGCTCCCAAGAGGAGCTGCTGCTGATCATGAAGAAGCATGAGCGGCATCTGATAGAGAAGATGGCTCATTACCAGAGCAATCTCGATATGGTCAGATACAAGATCTCAATGTACGAGCATGAGCTCAAGGACGGGGACAACGATCTCTTCGAACTCTTCAAAGAGCGCAGGTGCAGATCCGATCAGTAGTCCTTCCTCATGCCCTGTGTGGGGGCGAATGCCCGTCGCGCACCCTGGCATAGTTTCCATGAATCCCGACCTCGGGCCAACTGAGCATCTGATTATTTACTTTCCGAAATGTTGCAACTGCTTTGGCCTTCAGGGTGTCCTCGGACCGTTCGTATGAACCTGAAACTTCCCGTACCTACGGATCTTCGCTTGAGAAAGACGCAGTTCTCGGTGCCGATCAGCATCGGTGACAATGTGTGAATCGGATCGGGGGTGACCATATTGCCCCGAGTGGCGATTGGGAAGAGTCCCGTCGTCTGTGCGAATTCATTACTTCCCAGCAGTGGCCCTGGTGAATATATGAGTGTCTTGGCCAATTGGGTGATTGGGGATATCTTAGCGATGCTGCGTGCCATCGATGCCCTCTAGTGCTACGTGAGCCGGGGGACTTGCCGATAGGGGAACCGCGGCCTGCGGATGTATCGAAGGGGTCGGCAATCGCGGGTAGGTAATTGTCAAGTAGTTGACAAATTCACGAAGGGGCCATAGGCTGTTAATTGTCAAGTACTTGACAATCGAAATCGAGCATGAAAGGACAATCATGGGAAACGATGTCAAACCACATATTCTCAATCAACTCAGAGAGTTGAGCATGCTGATGATCCGCAGTCGTACGCAGGTTGCCCGCCTTGATGGCCGTGGCATATACGGTGGCGGGCGTGGGCGTGCAGCCGCCCGTCCGGCGCGCAGGCATGAGCGCTTGGGCGGACCGGGTGCCGCTGTTGCACCAGAAGACCAGGGCGGCCAGATCGCCGATGGGGGAGGCGCTGATTCGGCTGTGCGTGGGCAGGGTCGGGTGCTGCTCACCTTAACGCTGCAATCCACTGTCAGCCAAAGGGATTTGGCGACTATCCTTGGACTGAGCAGACAGGCGCTTGGTCAGCTGTTGGGGAAACTGGAAAGCAAGGGGTATATTTCCAGACAGCCCTCCATCGAGGACAAACGCGTGGCGATGGTGCAGATCACCGAAAAGGGCCGGAAGGCGGCCAGCCAGCTGCACGACAGTCTTCAACAGGACGCCGATATATTCGACTGCCTGAACGAAGAGGAACTTGCCGAATTCAGCGGGTATTTGAACCGCATCATCGACAATATCGAACGAAAGCATCCTGAAGACGATTTTGTCGAGCGTCGCAAGATGATGAGAGAGGCCATGCGAGAATTCCGCAGGGCAAACAGGCAAGAAAGGGACCAATGAGCACACGACCATCAATCTCCTTGTTCTCATCAAGCGAGGCAGTCGCCATAGAGCAGCACAGCGCGACACCTTCGGTAAGCCGCACCTCGACTGGCACGGCGCGCGTGGAAGGTCGTCTGACCTCACCGGTCGCGCGAGTCCCTGAATCCACCGCGGTGGCCGGTGGGATAACCGTCAAAGGTCATACCATCCGCACCTTCGCCTACACCACCGATGCCGCGGTCATCCGCAACACCAACGCTGATGCGATCCTTGCGGTGTATCCCTTCACCGGGGAGCCGGTGATCACGCAGGCCCTGCTCACCGTGGCCCAGCAGCCCCTGTTCGTCGGCGTCGGGGGAGGGACCACAACGGGGACGCGCGTTGTCGAACTGGCTATGGTCGCCGAAATGCAGGGTGCCGCCGGCGTGGTGATCAATGCCCCGGCCCCGGCGGAAACGATCGAGGCGGCGATGAACGCGGTGGATATCCCCGTGGTGGCGACGGTGACCTCCGATGATGAGATAACCGAGGAAAAAATCCTCGCGGGTGCCGCCATCATCAATGTGGCAGCCGGTGCGCGCACCGCTGATGTGGTCGCCAGCATCCGCATCCACCATCCCGAGGTTCCTATCCTGGCTTCGGGCGGTGCCACGGATGAAAGCATCGCCTCAACCATCCAGGCTGGTGCGGATGCGCTCAGCTGGACACCTCCCAGCGCCCAGCAGCTGCAATCGGTGATGATGGCCCAATACCGTGGTGATGGACTGAAGCAGTGATCGCCACCTCGCAACCCAACTCCCTGAATCGAGCCTAAGGGTGGCGGTAAGGGCCGATCACGGCATTCCTGTCGCTCAACTCGCTGACGAACAGGCCATCACCGGAATCAAGATGTGCGAAGATGCTGTCAGCCGTTTCCTTTGCAGTCATTGAGGAATCGATAATCCACACGTTGGTCTGCAGCCGGGTCGGATTCGTCAATCCCTCGATCTTCACGAAGAAGTCAGGGCAGACATCGACCTCGTCTGAATGCAGGTCAAATGAAACAATGTATTCAGTCATCTCTTCCCCCTTGATAGAGCTGGCACTCACATCATAGACAGGATTCGTGATTGCCGGTCCCTGGGTCGTGGCCTCGCGAGTCCTGAGCTTGCGCGGCTTCCCACGCAAGTGCCCATGCAGGCCCGAACACGGCCTTCGGGGATCAGTGCCAGCATCCGCTCAACGCTTGGCGATATCCCGTTGGTAATCGCTTCGGCGAAGTTTCTTCCCGTTCGGCAGGTCGGTGTCCTCCACGGTGATTCTGGTGTACCCAATGGATGCCATCGTTGTGGTCAGGGATGCTTCATCGACGTGATGGTACACCTTCACGATGTCCTTGAACATATGGCCGTATGGTGATTCGGAAACAAAGCCGTCATCCTCATTGACCTGAAGCACGCATGAGACGAATTCCGGGTCCACGGTGCGCAGCGCCCTGGTGAAGGCCTCGTAGCCGACATATTCGATGAACAGGTTGGCCACGACGAGATCGGCGCTTGGCAGCTTCACTGCTTCATCCGATATATCCGCCAAAAGCGGTGTGAATGAATCGCCCAGATCCTGATGCCTCCGGGAGCAGGCCTGCAGATAGCTCTCGTTGAGATCCACGCCGTAAACGTGGGATGTCCGATTCGGATCAATATGTTCGAGACCGTTGCCTCCCGCGACGCCGAGAATCATGATGTCCGACACATCGAATGACGCGAACTGCTCCCTCATGATGAGATTCAGCGCCTGCAACTGGCGTACGGATTCCAGACGCATATGATTCTCGTAATCGGAGAGCTGCACATCGAGCCAAGGATTCGAAGAAGACATGTCGCTGCTCCCATTGCGTGATGGATGGTGATATCCACACGATACAACCCCTCTGTCACCAGTCGGTCCGGCCGGGATAAGCGATGCTCCGCGAGCGCGTGAATTACCGCAATACAGCTATGCATGATTCTGATGTGGCGAACAAAAAACCGCAGCCACTGATGTGGTTGCGGTTTTGATGGCTCCTGCGACTGGGCTTGAACCAGTGACCGTCCGATTAACAGTCGGATGCTCTGCCAACTGAGCTACGCAGGAATAATGTGTGTGGCGTGCGCCGCACACAAGAAGTAGATATTACAGTCACTTTTCAGACAATGCAAATTGGCATGTCGGATGTGTCGGCATCCACCTGCTCCGGGGATCGGACGCGGGGCCTTCACCATCCCTTCCCTGGAATCGGGAAGGTCGTCGTGAATCGGGAACATCATTGCCGAAGTACTTCGCACTTGCTACTAATGGACATATGTCCGATACCAAACAGCAATCCACCGTCGAATACCGTTTCGCACGTCCCGAGGAATTCGACGCGCTTGCCCGTTTGACCGCCCTGTCCTTCGGTGAGTACCCCTTTTTCAGTTTCGTGTTTCGTGAGGCATTCGATTCCTATGCCGATTACGTGAACTACATGGCTCGACTGGATCGGATGCATATCAGGGCCAATGCGCGCAAGCACGCCTGTCTTGTCGGCATCCGCAACGCCCGGGTCGTCTCGGTCGCGCTGTTGCAGGATCCCACAGCCAAACGGCTCGGTGTCTTCGACTACATCCTCTCCGGCGGACTGGGACTGATACCGCATGCGGGTCTCACACGTCTGCTGGATTTCTTCAGTATCAGCGAGCAGGCCCATCAGGATTGCGCGAGGGAGTGTCCTGATGCGTGGTACGTCGAGATGCTTGCCGTGGATAGCGGTCTCAAGGGGCAGGGATTAGGCAGCCATATGATTGAGGAGTGCCTGGTCCCGTATGTGCGAGCCCATGGCGGTACTGAGCTGAGCCTGATCACGAATACTGAGGCGAACCGCCGCTTCTATTCCAGGAACGGATTCACCGAATTCGCAGGGGGACAGCTCGAACGGAAGGGCACACAGATCGGCAATTGGAGTTACCGCATGGATCTGGAATGATGCGAGGAATCCGGCCGTAACACCCCAGAGGAGCCTTCAGCGACCGCTGTGCGGCGTCTGGAAGCGTCCTACGAGCTTGGAGATGTGATTGCCGGCTCCGCCCCTGAGACGGGGCTTTCGCCGCTTTGCCGTAACCATGACGGGGCAGCCTGCGCAGACCAAGGAATCCGGGTCAGGTGAGCAGCTGCCAAGTGAACAGCTGGCACCTCCAATCCGGAGGATGTCGAGTTTTCCTTCCGCCCGTGCCTCTTCGATGACCATCTCGACGAAGTCCAGTGGCAGGTGGAGATGCTCGGCTGCCAGACGGGGTGTTGAACCGGATCGCAGTTCAGCGATGATCGCTTCGCCGATGCCTGTGGCCTGTGGCCTTGCCCCGTCGGGGTGCCGGTTGGGCGCACTTGCGGCTGAGGCCATGCCCACGGTGTGATGGAATCCCTTCACAGCAGTCGGCCTATCTGGAATATCACGATGGCCAGCACATATGCGACCACGAGTCCCATCGCCACGGATTGCATGGCGGTTTTCCCGCCGAACTGGCGTTTCATCTCCGCGACGGTGGCGAGACAAGGCGTGTAGGCAAGCACGAACACCATGAAGGCCGCGGCTGCCGCGGAAGCATGGCCTCCGCTGGAGCGTTCGAAGCTGCCGCGCACCGCTTTGCCGAGAGAACCCCTTCCCTGGGCGGCTTCAGAAGCGTTGCCCGAGTCGTCGATCGCATAGCTTTGGGCCATCGAACCCACAACGACCTCTTTGGCGACGAAACCGGTGATCAGCGCGGCTGATGCATGAAGGTCGTTGAAGCCTGCCGGTTCGAAGATGACGGCCGACTTCTCAGCCACCACGCCGTAGAGCGAATGCTCGACCGCATCCACATGTCCGAAGCTGTTGGTGCCGGCCGCGCCCGCGGTGACCGGTATGGCGGCCAGAAACCACATGATGATGGTCATCGAGATGATGATCGAGCTCGCACCGGTGATGAAGGCCCACAGACGCAAGGCCACCGATTTCACCAGACGGAGAAGCTTGGGCAATTGATATGCGGGGAGCTCCATCGCGAAAGGCTGGGTATGCAGGTCGTTGAACTGCGTCTTCCTCAGGGCGAATCCCACCGCCAGGATGATCACGATCGAAGCGACATACATGAGGAAGATCGCGAGACCCGCATAGCGGTCGAAGAAGGCATACGCCAAAACGATGTAGACACTGAGACGCGCCGAGCATGAGGTGAAGGGTATCAGCAGTCCGGTCAGCAGTCGTTGCCGGGAATCGGGCAGGGTGCGCGTGGATGCCAAAGCGGGCAGATTGCAGCCGAAGCCCACGACCAGCGGCAGGAAGGCGCGTCCATCAAGGCCGATCACCCTCATGGCCTTGTCCATGACGAAGGCCGCACGGGCCAGGTATCCAGAGTCCTCAAGCATCGAGAGGATGAGGAACATGATCCCCATAGGGGGCACGAAGGTCAGCACCGTGATCGCACCGCCCAGCACACCGTCGATCAGCAGCGCATGGAACCAACCGTCCAGTGACCCACTGCCGGCCAGTGTGGTGAACACCGCATCGATACCGGAGGTCATCCACTGCCTGAAGGTGACATCGAAGAAGTCGATGAAGGGGCTGGCCAAGGTTGTGATCGATTCGAACACCAGATACATGACCGCCAGGAACACCACGATTCCCGAAATCGGATGGAGGAGCACCCGGTCTATCCTGTCGGAAAGCGTCACCGCGGCCGCAGCGGGATGGCTCCCATCCAGGGCCCGGACCTTTCCGGCGACCCAGTCGAAACGCTCGTCGGCCGTGGACTTGATCCATTGCGATACCTCACGCTGTGAGGCCTGCCTTCCCGGGGCCGGGGTGCTGAGCATCTGATCGCCGGCGGTGAATGGCGAAGAGCCCCGCTCCGAGGTCGTCGATGCCGCAAGAGCCGAGTCGATGGCCTGCAGCAGCTCCTCCTTGCCTGCCGAGGTCCTGCCGTCCACCTGCACGAAGGTCAGTTCGGGAATCAGCGTGCGCAATCCTTCGAGCGTCACGGATGAGCCTTGGCGAAGGGCGAGATCGAGCATGGTGACGGCCACCACCAGGGGGCGTCCCAGGTCGATGAGCTGACTCAACAGGTAGAGGGATCTCGATGGGGAGGTCGCATTGATCACGGCGACGATCACATCGGGAAGGGGGTTGCCGGCCCGGCCCATCGCCGCCTCGGAGGATACCTGCTCATCAGGGCTGATCGCATCCAAGGATGTCGTACCCGGAGTATCGGTGAAGGTCCACTGCTCATCGTGATGGTCGAGATTGCCGGATTCGATGAGCACAGTGGTGCCCGGTGCATTCATGACCTTTGCGTTGCTGCCCAGCACGGCGTTGAAGAGGGTTGATTTTCCAACATTCGGATTCCCCATGAAGACGATGTTGCTATGCTTCCCATCCGCCTCGCGAGGGGATTCGTGCGAGGTCGGCAACAGGGCCGCGAGGCCCCGATGGTGGTGATGCCCGGATGTGCCGCAGTGGGAGCAGCCGGGTGCCGCCGCATCGCAGTTGGGGCACGCTGCGGGTGCGCTCAGGTCATCCGCGCTCTGATCCGCTGCATGACGATCCTGGATACCTGGCATTGGCATGATGTTTCCCTCAAGTTCTTATGGTCGCACTGTTCGTATGCTGCAATCGCAGTAGGCTCCATGGGCCGGGACCAGGGCCGTGGGCCGGGTCGGACATGACCGTTCAAGCCCTGGCAGCGTGGGGCATACGCGTGCATTCGGTCAACTGGGACGGACCAGTATGCGTCTGGCCGTTGAGCCGTCCACAGCGATGCGCTCGGATCCATGTGAGATCACGCAGCCGCCGAAATTGGCCTTCTGAATGACGGTGATCCGTTCGTGCTCGCGAAAGCCAAGCTCTCTGAGACGGAAACGGTACTGCTCCGCAAGGTCAATTGCGCAGATCTCTATTTCCATACCGAGTGGGCATGTGCGCAATGATTGGGTCATGATTTCGACCTTAGTGGTGTGCGGCGGCATTTGTAAAGGGTCATGTTTCCGGTGTGGTCCTCGCCGCTAGCGTCCGCATCCTGTTCCCGCGCAAGGCCTGTGTATCCAATACGAAGCCCGAGGCGCTTCGCGAGTAGGGAAGATCCTCGGACCGTACCCCCTGCAGCATGATTCCGGCCTTATCCCCGGCGACGACCATCTGGGATTTGCGATGACGGGATTCGATCGCCTTGATCGCCCCTGATATCGCGAGGTCCGTGGAGGGCTCGGCATCAAGTGTGAGCACATCACCGACACGCAGCATCCCACTCTCCACGGCTCCGGTGAATACAGGACCCCGGCCGGTGATCACAAAGACGTCTTCGATGACGAAGACACCGTCGCCTTCCATCGGCTGGGAATGCCACGGTGTCTGTTCGTTGTCCTGACCGCCTGTGCGGCGCAAACGTGAAAAAATACCCATGAGCTTAACCTTAGGGGTTATTGCGGGTTGCGTTCCACCACGAGATCCGCAACCGTGAGATTGGCCTTGCTGAGCGTGCTGTCCAGCAGCACCTGCGCGAGTTCCTGTGGTTTCATGAAGCCGTGCTGCTTCGTCTCATCCACGTAGTCCCTGCTCTCGGTGTAGAAATCGGTATCGATGCCACCCGGATAGAAGCCCACGATTTTCACGCTGCTGCCTTTGTACGCAGCTTTCAGGCTTTCGGTGTATCCGCGTTCGCCCCATTTCGCGGCGCAATACACGGATTCATGCGGATTGCCGCGTAGCGCGGCGGAAGACATCACGTTGATGATCTTGCTTTCCCGCTCACCGCTTGCCTTCAATACCGCAGTGCTCCACGCGATCATCGCGCGCAGACCGGTCAAACAGCGTTCAACATCGGCCGCTGTGTAGGCTGTGGGGGCTTTGAAGGAGGGTTGTCCCGCATTGTTGACCAGCAGGGAGATATGTCCGAGCTGCGAGATTTCGCCGATGCATGATGCGATGAACGCTTCATCGGACGCATCACCGACATAGCCGTAATACCGGGGTCCCATCGTGGTTTGCAGCGCAGCCATCTTCGCGGCATCGAAATCGATATTGCACACGGTGTACTGCCGCTCGATAAGCTGTTGCACGATCGCATGACCGAGACCTGACGCTCCGCCGGTCACAATGGCTAGGGGGGATGGATGTTGGGCCATGATTCGTCTCCATAGTCTGTGTGTCTGCTTCAGGGCAACTATACTGCCAAAGCCCTTTCCGGCGGCATCGCCGGTATCCCTCCATCCCGGCCACCGCAGGTCTCGGATTTGGCGGTGGCCGGGATACGGTCGCGTCCTGGCGTCAATGCCTGATCGTGTGCGGAAGACCGGGGTTGTCGGCGGACGGTGGAAGGAGCGTCATTGTTCTTCCTGGGTGTTGCCTTTCAAAGAGACGTTGAGCATGCTGAATGCCTCAGTGGCCACCGCCTCCATGTCGACGCTGTTGTCGAGAAGCCACTGAATCTGTAATCCATCCAACAGTGCCTGGATGATCCGCGCGACATGCTCCGGTGATGCCGACAGACTGTTTCCGTGGAGCTGCGAATACCGTTCCACAAGATGGCCCACGAACTTGCGTTCGAAAGAGCCCCGTTCGGTGAAATAGGCGTGCGCAGGGTTACCGGGGTCCGAGGCCTTGACGGACATATGCGCATACAATTCCACCAGGCCTGGCGTCATCATATTCTTCTTCGTGAGGTCGGATACGATTTTCACCGGATCCCAATCCTCGTCGATGATGGTGTCGAGTATTTCGGTACTTGGAACGGGGGCGCCGCTGAAGGTGTCCACATCCTGCATATCCCGTTCTCGCAGGACTTCGACGAGAAGATCATCCAGGGAATGGAAATAGTGAAGCACTCCTGCCTCGGATATGCCGACCGCCTGCGATATTTTCGCCAGAGTCGTGTGGTTGAAACCATCCTCGGCGATAATGTGCAGCGCCGAATCGAGTATCTCTTTACGTTTGGCGATACCTTTGGGATAGGAACCACGACTACCTTTTGACATTTCGCTCCTTTCTTAATCATGTGGAATGCGATGCGACGCTCGAACCTTGAGCGTGTGCTGAGCTATCAAATAGTAATCCCAGAAGAGGAAACATCAGGGAAACAACATCCGGATTGCTGAATACCGTGAGATATTCATGGTGATGAAACGTTCAGCGTTGCGTTGCCGGCCCCGGCCGGGACCGCCTGAAGACCTTTCCAGACTCGGATTCCAACGGTGTATTCGGTTGTGGCGGCACAACGTCGTGCGTCGTGCATGCATTCAGTTTCGGCTCTCCGCAGGGACGATTGCAAGTCGTTCAGGTATCGGCGAAAGCATCGCTCCGCACCTGTCCGCACCACGCGGGACACGAAGCGCGCTGTGGACGAAGGGGACTTTCGACCACACGAGGATTCCTCGCAAGCTTCTGGTGTGAAGCCGATGGAATATGGCCGGTACATGGCGTTGCCGCTTGAAGGCGCCGCTGCATCAGGAAGGCACTCATATGAACGATCTGCATGGCAAACGGCATCGTCAGCGTTTCTGGCTCAACAGGAAGGCATGGGCCGCCAAGCGCTCGCTCAATGCGGTATCCGCCTGTTGTCTGGTGGTGGCGGCGATATGGACCTGCATGTTCCTGCCGTTTGTGTTCCACGGTGCTTCCCGGACGATGCCGCGAACGCCATACCTCCGGTGTCCCGACGCCGCTGTGGACATTGCTCGCGGATTCACTCCTGATCCGGGCATCCCCGCAGCATCACCCTCTCCGCCATCCGGGCCCGCACAGGATGGGCTCCTCTTCCATACGAGTGCCGTACGGTCACCGCTGCTGCAGGCGGCGGGTGAAAGGGGATGCCGTGCACGGCTGCTCTGGCCCGTGAAGCATCCCAAGATGCTCAGGGCCTTCGATCCTCCCGAGCAACCCTGGCTTGCAGGTCATCGAGGCGTCGATCTGGGTATTGAGATGGGGGAGCAGCTATTCGCCCCGGCATCGGGAACGATCGCCTTCTCGGGCAAAGTGGCGGGAAAGGATGTGGTCACCCTGTTGTGTGAGCCGTGGCTGCTCAGTTTCGAACCCGCTGTCAGCGACCTTGCGGTAGGCAGTGCGGTGGAGCGCTCCACAGGCTTCGCGGTGGCCGTGGGATCCTCCGATCACTGTGGGGATGAGTGTCTGCATTGGGGTGTGCGCGACGCCGCCGGGAACTACAGAAACCCCGAATCCTTGGCCGGAAGCAGCAGAATTGTTCTCAAAGCGGCGTGACCGAGACCAACATGCTGCCTGGGCATTGTAGAATTCAATTGAATCCGCATGAGACAAGGGGCACCATGTTCAAGGAATATTCTCGTCCGCTAAACCAGGCGATCGAAGACGACCGCAACATTTTTTCGGTTCTGCAGGAGCGGGCGGACCGCGCTCCGGACGATACGCTCATTGAATACAAGACCTTGAGGAACGGTTGGGGAGCCTTCACCGCGCTGGAATTCCGTAATACGGTGGTGGCTTTGGCGAAGGGGCTGATCGCCCGGGGAATCATGCCGGGGGACTCCGTCTCGATCATCTCCCACACCCGGTGGGAATGGACCGCCCTCGATATGGCGATCATGTCCATCGGCGCCCTGACGGTTCCGGTGTATGAAACGAATTCCTCCGCCCAGGTCCGCATGATCTTCAACGATGCCAAGGTGACGATGGCCTTTGCCGAAACCGACGAGCAACGGGATAAGATCGAGTCGGTGCGGGACCAGTGCGCGTACCTCAACGATGTCTACGTGATCGATCTCGGAGCCCTCGATGCGCTCACAGCGTATGGCCGTGGGGTCAGTGACGAGGAGTTCATGGAGCGCGAGCAGGGCGTCAAGGGATCGGATCTGGCAACGATCGTATATACATCGGGTTCGACCGGAACGCCCAAGGGCATCGAGCTGTCCCACAGCAATTTTGTTTTCGTCACCCATTCGGGTGTGCAGACCATGCCCGACATCAGCCTGAAGCCGAACCGGAGATTGCTGCTTTTCCTGCCCCTGGCGCACGTTTTCGCGCGGTATATGCAGTTCTTCTGTTTCGCGGGCAACATCACCCTGGGCCTGTCCAGCAACCTCAAGACGATTCTGGCGGATTTCCATGCCTTCAAGCCCACATTCATACTTGCGGTGCCCCGTATCTTCGAGAAGATCTTCAATGCGTCCTCACAGCGTGCAGGCAAGGGCGTCAAGGGGCGCATCTTCCTTCAAGCGGCGAAGACGGCCCGCGAATGGTCGGTGTATCAGCAGGAGGGCAAGCACATGCCCCTGTCCTTCCGTCTCAGGCACGCCTTCTACGACAAGCTGATTTACAGCAGCATCATGGAGGTCTTCGGCGGCAGCGTCGAATATGCGATTTCCGGAGGGGCCCCGCTCGATACGTCGATCGCGCATTTCTTCAACGGTGTCGGACTGCCCCTGCTTGAAGGCTATGGCATGACGGAAACCAGCGCTCCGGCAACGGTGAACCCCACGGTCGGCTACAAGATCGGCACCATCGGCAAGCCGCTCGAGGGTATGAGCGTCGGCATCGATGAGGACGGGGAACTGTGCATCAAGGGCGCCAGTGTATGCGTCGGGTACCACAACCATCCGGAGATCACCCAC
This sequence comes from Bifidobacterium psychraerophilum, assembly GCF_000741705.1. GTDB lineage: Bacteria > Actinomycetota > Actinomycetes > Actinomycetales > Bifidobacteriaceae > Bombiscardovia > Bombiscardovia psychraerophila. Next base: position 100,920 of record NZ_JGZI01000010.1, read on the forward strand.
AGCCAGATCACGGACGGATGGTTGCACACGGGTGATCTGGGTGCCATCGACGATGACGGCTTCGTGTCCATTACAGGGCGGAAAAAGGACCTCATCATCACCGCGGGTGGAAAGAACGTTTCCCCAAGCGTGCTTGAGGCATCCGTGATGACTTCTCCGGTTATCGGGCAGTGCCTGGTCATCGGAGACCGTAAACCCTTCATCGCGGCGCTTGTCGCCTTGGATCTGGCCGAAACGAATGCATGGCTGAAGGCTCAGGGCGCCGAAACGGTCGCCAGCCTTGAAGAGGCCCGCGAGAATCCGATCGTCAGAACGGAAGTCGAGCGTGCGGTCGATAACGCCAATGATCTGGTGTCAAGAGCCGAATCGATACGCAAGTTCGAGATCCTCTCCGATGATTTCACCGAAGAGAACGGGATGATCACCCCCAGTCTGAAGACGAGGCGCGAGGCCATCATCGCCAAGTACCGCGTGCTGATCGACACCGTGATCTACACGCCAAGGAACAGATCCTGACCCTCATAGTGCATGAACGGGAATCGGGCCGCTGAATTGGTAGCAATTCAGCGGCCCGATTCCCGTTCAAGGGCTTGTCTAGAGTCCGGCGTCGGCGGCCGTGACGTAGTCGGTATCGATAAGGGCGCTTTTGAGATTCGATGCCGAGACGGTTATCAGTGCGTGGGTCAGCGTCGGTGCTGTGATTCCGTTGCTTTTGGCCGAGGCGATGCTGCTGATGGTGCTGAGCGACTGATCGGCGTTCATCAATGCCAGCGCCTGTGCAAGGGTGTCTGCCAGGGTCTTGCGGTCTTCCAAAGCCGTCATCCACTGCTGTCCGTCGACGATTCCGGGGATGTTGTCCAGATAGGCCCCGTATCCGGTGACGATTGGCCAGCTGCTGTCGTCCGTACCGTCCTTCTCCGAGTCGGTGCTCGAATCGGAGGAAGCCGAGGAGTCGGAGGAAGCCGTGGAATCGGATTGTTCCTCGCTGTCGGATTGCCCTTCAGGGGCAACGCTCGGATCCGGTGCCTTGCTTTTCTTGAGATCCTTCTTGCCTGTGATGTTATCGACGATTCCCGAAATGGTGATCTCCGGATTGATGTCCGCCGCGGTGCCCGTATAGCCGAGAGAGCTCAGCGTCGTCGTGACGGCTGAGGCCACGTAGTCATTCGTCGCAAGAATGCCGTCTATGCGGGTGTGTTTGCCTGATGCTTTGGAGTTCTTGCCCAGGCGGTTGGTCAGTTCCTTCTTGATCGAATCCTCGTTCGAAGCATCGAAGGTGACGGACTTCCAGCTATCGGCCGTACTGTTCTTATCGAGCAACGCTGATGGGCTCACCACCGTGCCGTTGCGGAAATACGGGCCGAGTACCTCCCACATGGCCGCGAAGGCGGTTTGGTCGATCGATGAGGAGGTGGTCGTGTCCGACGATTTCGATGAGTTCGCCGAATCGGAGGGGAGCATGATTTCGATCTGCTTCGGATTCTCGGTGCTGGTCTTGTCGAGTTCCAATTTGCTGACCAACTGCTTGGCCTGCACCTGGGCCATCTGCTGCACCGAGGACATCGGCACGAAGAGATCCGGTGTGAAACCCTCGAGTGTGGAGGAGAGCAGGACCACATGCATGCCGGATTTCTTGGCGAGATTCAAAGCCGAAATCATCCTGCTCACCGAAGCCTGTTCGGAGCTCGATTCGGTATCGCTGTCGGATGAGGCACTGGATGAAGCCGTGGCGGAAGCGGACTTGCTGCTCGAAGCGCTGGAGGACGGGGAGGAAGTGCCTTCGGATTGGGTGCCGGTGCCCGATGAACTGTGTTGCAGGGCCTTACCCAGGTAATCCCCGAACTGCCGCTCGGTGCTTGTGTTCTCTATTACCGGTGCGACAATCAGGCTTTCCGATCCTGATCCCGATGATGACGCGCTACTGGAATTGCCGCTGGCCTGCGTGACATGGTTCACCACATAATCCTGGACGGCCCTGCTCTGCTCGTCGAGGGTGTCCTGCGTCTGCGTGCTTATCGACTGCTTATCCATATGCCGTGTGCGCAGTGACGCGCTGAGTTCGGAAACGAATGCGGTCCACTTGTTCAACGGCGTGTGCTGGGAGAGTGTGATCCCGTCCGATGGGGTGAATATCGCAACGCTGCCCGTCGCCTTGGTGGTCGAAGCCGATGTTGAGGCCGATTGCGTGTTATCGGGTGAGGGCGAGCAACTGGCGGCCGAAATGACCAGCAGCGATGCCATCAGGGCGGCGAACATCCGGCCCACTGTGCTACTGCGATGCTTGCTATGCCCGATCCAGCTCAGTTTCACGATTCCCCTTATTGTATGGAACACCTTGGTATTGGAACTCCGTGCGTGCAGGAGCTCTCTGTAGGCTACCCGTATCAACGAACCATTGTAGGGTAATGAGCTGATTCGGCGCAGGAAGCGCAAACTTTCGCCCGGACCGCAAAACAGCATGCGGTCCGGGCGAAAATGTCGGGTCAGGTTTGGCTACAGCGCTATGGGGCTATGCGGACAGGGCCTTGCGCAGCTCCTCATCAAGGGCGTCCATGAATCCTTCGGTATCCAACCAGGCCTGCTGCGGTCCGACGAGAGTGGCCAGATCCTTGGTCATACGGCCCGATTCAACGGTCGAAATGATCACCGACTCCAAGGTTTTGGCGAAGTGATCGAGTTCCGGCGTACCGTCGAGCTGTGCGCGGTGCTTGAGCCCACCGGTCCAGGCATAAATCGACGCAATCGGATTGGTGGAGGTCTTTTCGCCCTGCTGCCAGCGGCGGTAGTGCCTGGTGACCGTGCCGTGGGCCGCCTCGGCTTCGACGGTCTGCCCGTCAGGTGTCATCAGGACCGAGGTCATCAGACCCAGGGAACCGAAACCTTGGGCCACGGTATCCGACTGGACATCGCCGTCATAGTTCTTGCACGCCCAGACATAACCGCCTGACCACTTCAAAGAGCTTGCGACCATGTCGTCGATCAGACGGTGCTCGTAGGTGAGTCCCTCGGCCTCGTAGCGCTCCTTGTACTCGGTTTCGAAGACCTCGGCAAAGATGTCCTTGAAGCGTCCGTCGTATGCCTTGAGGATCGTGTTCTTGGTGCTCAGGTAGACGGGGTAGTGGCGCAGCAGCCCGTAGTTGAAGCAGGCGCGCGCGAATCCGGTTATCGAATCGTCGAGGTTGTACTGCACCTGCGCAACGCCGGAACCCGGGTAGTCGAACACCACATGTTCGATGGCTTCGGAACCGTCTTCGGGCGTGAAGGTGACGGTGAGCCTCCCCTTGCCCGGCACCTGGAAATCGGTGGCCTTGTACTGGTCACCGAAGGCGTGGCGCGCGACGATGATCGGCTTGGTCCAACCCGGGACCAGTCTGGGGACATTCGATATGACGATCGGTTCACGGAAAATCGTTCCGCCGAGGATGTTGCGGATGGTGCCGTTGGGGGATTTCCACATGCGCTTGAGCCCGAATTCCTCGACCCTGGCCTCATCTGGCGTGATGGTGGCGCATTTCACGCCCACATGCTCACGGCTGATGGCGTTCGCCGCATCTATGGTCACCTGGTCGTCGGTGGCGTCACGGTGCTCGATGCCGAGATCGTAGTAATCAAGATCGACGTCCAGATAGGGGAGGATCAGCCTGTCTTTGATGTCTTTCCAGATGACGCGGGTCATCTCGTCACCGTCAAGCTCCACAACTGTGCCTTCGACTTTGATTTTGGCCATGCACTGCCTCCTGAATTGCAAGATGTGATTTACCGGGTCAAGTTTTACCCGACGGATGTTACTGACTTTACCCGAGCGGTCGGGCATGCGCATTAATCTGAATGATATGTCTCAGGAAATCGAAATCGGTCTCGGAAAAAAAGGTCGTCTTGCGTACTCGCTCGATGATGTCGCCATCGTTCCCTCGCGTCGTACCCGCGACCCGCAGGACGTCTCGACCCAATGGCAGGTGGATGCCTATGAATTCGACATCCCCGTGATCGCGGCACCGATGGATTCGGTGAGCAGTCCTGCGACCGCAATCGAGATGGGCAGGCTTGGAGGTCTTGGCGTCCTCGACCTTGAAGGGCTATGGACCAGATATGAGGATCCGCAGCCTCTGCTGGACGAAATCGCGCAGCTTCCCGCCGATAGGGCGACGCAGCGCATCCAGGAGATCTATACGGAACCCGTCAAGGCAGAACTCATCACGCGCCGTCTGCACGAGATTCGCGATGCCGGTGTGACGGTCGCGGGAGCGTTGTCCCCCCAGCGCACCCAGCAGTTCTCCTCAACCGTGATCGAAGCGGGCGTCGATCTCTTCGTGATCCGCGGCACCGCGGTTTCCGCTGAGCACGTGTCCACCACGCATGAACCGTTGAACCTCAAGCAGTTCATCTACGAACTCGACGTACCCGTGATCGTCGGGGGAGCGGCGACCTACCAGGCCGCACTGCATCTGATGCGCACCGGTGCGGCGGGAGTCCTCGTCGGTTTCGGCGGTGGCGCCGTCTCCGCGACCCGCACCACGATCGGCGTGCACGCGCCGATGGCGACGGCGATCGCCGATGTATCGGAGGCAAGGCGCGACTACATGGATGAGTCGGGTGGCCGTTACGTCCAGGTCATCGCGGACAGCGGCATGGGGAATTCGGGCAGCTTCGTGAAGGCTTTGGCCTTGGGTGCCGATGCGGTCATGCTGGGTACCCCCTTGGCCCGGGCCACACAGGCTCCGGGGCAGGGCAAGCACTGGGGTGCCGAGGCGCGCCATATCGAGCTGCCGCGTGGCTTCCGGGCGGATGTCGGCACAGTGGGCACCTTGGAGGAGATTCTCAACGGTCCAAGCCACCAGCCGGATGGCAGAACCAATTTCATCGGGGCGCTGCGCCGTGCGATGGCTTCTACGGGATATGTCGATATCAAGAATTTCCAGCGTTGCGGAGTGGTCGTGACGCCTTTCGGCGAAGCCTAGCAGTGATCGCCGCCCCTGGGGCATGGCCGCTTCGCGAGCCGATGCCCCCACTTATCCACAGTCGGGTGAAGGCGTGTTGACGGGGCTTCGTATTCCTTGAGATGCTCGTGGTGTTTACAGACACCGCGAGCATCTGCCGTATAAGGAGCGACCATGAATCAGCCGGAATCCACACCCCGGGCGACAGGCCCGCAGATGCCCGAATCCAGGATGTATGGCATCGCATCATTCGAATGCGTGATCGCGTTGGGGTCGGGCATGATGCCCGTTTCGATGCATCTCTCGCGTTGCGTTCCCAGCACATTAAGCGACGAGGATTGCCGCCGTCTGTGCATCTCGGCGTGTCGTCTGTCGTGCATGGCGATTGACGTCGTCCGCAGGAGGCTCGATGCCCGCTTGTTGAGACGTTCGGTCGATGAACCGAGCATCAGCAAACTCGAAACCCTTTCCCTGCTGCTTAGCGAGCATTGGGTGCAATCCGTTGAAGTGAAACGCGAAATGGCGCGGCTGCCGGTCGTCGCGAGAAATCTGGATGCTGTGCTTGTCGATCCCCGGCGCATTGAAGTGGCGGTCCATATGAATATCGGGAGAACCCAATACTGGGCCAACACGGTTATGCGCCTACGTAATCAGCGTTGGGTGTGTACGATGCTTGATCTTGGCTGAATGCAGGGTTTTGGGCAGTGCATCGCCTTATAGTGGAGCCTATGCTAAGAGAATTTTCCGTAGAGACGTCTCATCCGACTAACGATGGAGACACCGTTTTTTCATTGCTGAGCAATCGAGTCGAGAGGTATCCGGAGGACACCATCGCCCAATGGCAGGACGAGTTCACCCGGGATTGGCACGAGGTCAGAGCCGACCAGATGCTTCAACGTGTGCGCGAAGTCGCCAAAGGACTGATGGCGCTTGGTGTGCACAAGGGAAGCACCGTCGTCATCTACTCCGCGACCTGCTACGACTGGGGCGTCATCGATTTCGCCTGCGCCGCGATCGGCGCGGTCTCCGTGCCCGTGTACGAGACCGATTCAAGCAAGCAGGCCGCCGCCATCGTCAAGGATGTCAAGCCCGTGGTCGCTTTCGCGGGTGGGAGCGATCATGCCCAGGTCCTCGAAGGTCTCAGAAGTGGATCGCAGGGGTTGAAGTATGTCTTCAACTTCGAGGCAGGCGGGTTGAACGCCGTGAGCGATTTCGGCGAATCGATATCCGAGGATGATCTCGACAAGGCGATCGTGCAGGTGAAGGCGGATGATCTGAGCACCATCGTCTACACCTCAGGTTCCACCGGCAAGCCCAAAGGCGTTATGCTGACCCACCGGAATTTCACGCATATCGTCTTCGCCGGTTACGAGGCCTTGCCGAACATGCTGGCGGCTCCGAGCAGACTGCTGCTCTTCCTCCCTTTGGCCCACTGCTTCGCACGCTATATCCAGTATGTCGCGATCGGTTCGCGCGGTGTCGTCGGCTATGTGCCGAATACCAAGCATCTGCTTGCAGACCTTCGCAGTTTCAAGCCTTCATATCTGCTGGGGGTCCCGCGAGTCTTCGAGAAGGTCTACAACGCCGCCTCGCAGAAGGCGGGGGCCGGCATTCGCGGAAGACTGTTCGCACAGGCCTTTGAACACTTCGTGCAATGGTCGAAGACAGAGCAGCTTCACGAGCGCCACACCGCGATCCAACGACTGCGTCACCGCTTCTTCATGGGTACGGTCGGCAGTTCGGTCCGATCGGCGCTTGGACCGAACCTGCGTTTTCTGGCCTGTGGCGGCGCACCGATGAATGCCGACCTCGCGCACTTCTTCAATGGAATCGACGACATCACCTTCATTCAGGGGTATGGCATGACGGAAACGGCCGCCCCCTGCTGCGTCAACGGGGAGATAGAGAACGAGGTCGGTTCGGTCGGGCGTCCCGGACCGGGCATCTCCGTGGGGCTTGCGGATGACGACGAGCTGCTGGTCAAGGGTCCCAACGTCTTCGTTGGATACTACGGCAGCAAGCGCCTTGACCGCAGCGTGATAGATGCCGACGGCTGGTTGCATACCGGCGATCTGGCCACGATCGACGACAATGGCTTCGTCTTCATCACCGGCAGGAAAAAGGACATCATCATCACCGCGGGTGGAAAGAACATCAGTCCCGCACCGCTGGAGGACACGATTTCGACCTGCCCGATCGTCTCCCAATCCGTTGTTGTGGGGGATGCCAAGCCCTTCATCGGCGCGTTGATCACGCTGGATCCGGAAATGCTGCATTCCTGGTTGAAGTCGCAAGCTCTCGATCCGGAGATGCCGGTTGAGGAAGCGGCCACGAATGACGCGGTCCGTGCCTTCGTGCAGCAGTACGTCGACCAGGCCAACAGCACGGTTTCCAGAGCCGAGTCCGTGCGTAAATTCATCATCATCAATGAGGACTTCACACAGGAGCAGGGCACGCTCACCCCCAGCATGAAGGTCGTGCGCCCACAGGTCCTGCGTCTCTATGCGCAGTTGATCGATAAGGTGCTCTACGCCCCGAAGAACCCGAATGCCAGGCCCGTTCCAACAACCGCGAAGTTGATGGAGAAGGCCAGCGAATCGGTGACCCCGCTGGTGAATATGGCGCAGGAGAACGCCCTGCCGAGGATCAATGAGATGCGCGAGGCGATTGATCGGGCCCGCACGAATGTGTCGGATTCCTTTGCTAGCGTTTCCGAGAGGATTCGTTCGGCCCAGGACGGCGAAGATGAGCATGACGATCATGAGGCCCATGACGAGCATGATGCGCAGACCGATACGGGCGGCGAGAAGACGCAAGAAGCCAACGAGGAGTAATTGTGGCAATTCGAGATATCCGGGTGGTCCCGGACCCTGTGCTTCGCACGCCCTGCGACCCTGTCAGGGACATCACGCCAGCAGTCAGAAGATTGGTTCAGGATCTGATAGACACCGTTGACGATCCCGGACGCGCGGGTCTTTCCGCGAACCAGATCGGTGTGAGCCTCAGGGCCTTCTCATTCAACATCGAGGGCAAGGTCGGCTACGTGCTCAATCCGGTGATCGAGGAGGTCTCCGGTGAGCAGACCGGCGACGAAGGCTGTCTGTCCCTGCCGGGCCTGTGGTACGAGACCAGAAGAAGCGACTACGCCCGGGTGCGTGGCACCGATCTGGATGGCAAGGAGGTTGTGCTTGAGGGCAGCGGGTTGATGGGCAGGATGCTGCAGCATGAGTGCGACCACCTGGACGGTCACGTCTATATTGACCGTCTGGAGAAGGATGTGCGTCGCAAGGCATTGCGGCAGTTGAGGAGTCAGGGACTCTGAGCGAAGGCCCTGGTTGGGCTGTAATCGTTGCCGTGCCCCGTCGGAAGTCGACTTCCGACGGGGCACGTTCTGTTCCGGTGTTGTGGTAGTGTGAATACTTGTGTGTCGCCTAGGACTTTGACGCAGTCGCAGACGTCGGGGTTCGTCATGAATACCACTATCAGACACACGAATTCGCGCCATGTTAGCGATGACCTGTGTCGGTCGGCCTTCGGGTTGCACTCAGGTTCGCATGGCCAGGCAATAACCGGCAATGAAAGGCACAATTCAATATGGCACAGATCACCATGAGCGAAATGCTCAAGGCAGGCGTCCATTTCGGTCACCAGACCCGTCGTTGGAACCCAAAGATGAAGCAGTACATCTTGGTGGAGCGCAACGGCATCCATATCATCAATCTTTTCAAGTCCCTTGACCTCATCGACAAGGCTTACGACTTCATCCGCCAGACCGTGGCCCACAACGGCACCGTCCTCTTCGTCGGCACCAAGAAGCAGGCACAGGAGGCCGTGAAGAAGCAGGCCATCCGCGTGAACATGCCATATGTGTCCGAGCGCTGGCTCGGCGGCATGCTGACCAACTTCCAGACCGTCTCCAAGCGCGTCTCCCGCTTGAAGGAACTCGAGGAGATGGACTTCAGTGATGTCCACGCTTCGGGCCTGACCAAGAAGGAGCTGCTGCTGCTCGAGCGCGAAAAGGACAAGCTCGAAAGGCAACTCGGCGGTATCCGCAACATGAACCGCACGCCTTCGGCACTGTTCGTGGTCGACATCAACAAGGAAGCCCTTGCCGTTCAGGAAGCGCACAAGCTGGGCATCCCGGTCGTCGCCCTGGTCGACACCAACACCGATCCCGAAGAGGTCAACTACCCGATTCCCGCCAACGATGACGCCATCCGCGGCATCGAGCTGCTCACCAGCCTGATGGCCGATGCAGTGGCTGAGGGCACCCTGGATCGCTCGAGCAAGGCAAGCAAGACGGAGACCTCCGCCGAGCAGCCTCTCGCCGAGTGGGAGCAGGAGCTGTTGAAGAAGCAGGATTCCGAAGCATCCGCCGAAACCCCAAAGGCTGAGGCAAGCGATACGGAAGCCGGGAAGACCGAGGCTCCGGTCTCCGCCCAGGCTCCTACCGATGCAGCAGCTGCTACCACGGAAACGGCCGAAGCCAAGTAATTTTACTGGCCGTCCCGGGATAACACCGGGGCGGCTTTTATCATCAGAGGAGAACATCAATGGCAAAGATCACAGCCGCACTTATCAAAGAGCTCCGTGACGCCACCGGCGCAGGCATGATGGATGTGAAGAAGGCGCTGACCGAGGCGGAGGGCGATGTTGCTCGCGCCAAGGAGATCATCAGGGCAAAGGGCATCCAGGCAGCCGGCGCCCGTGAGGGACGCAAGGCACAGGAAGGCCTCATCGCCTCCACCGTTGTGGATGACGCCGCCGGACAGACCGCATACGCCGTCGAGCTGAATTCCGAAACCGACTTCGTTGCCAAGACCCCGCAGTTCGTGGAGTTCGGTGATGAGGTTGTGGCGGATGTGGCCAAGGCATCAGCCGCGACTGCTGAAGAGGCCCTTAAGGCTTCCTCCGAGGCCGGCACCGTGAACGATACGGTCGAAGAGGCTGGCGCTTTGTTCCACGAGCACGTGAAGCTCGGACAATTCGCGAAGGTTTCAGGACCCAAGGTCGAGATCTACGCCCACCGCAAGTCGGTTGAGCTGCCTCCGTCAATCGTGGCCATCATCGCCACCGATGAGGCGGGTTCGGCAGTGGCCCATGAAGTGGCGTTGCAGATTTCCGCGATGAGCCCCAAGTGGTTGAGCCGCGAGGATGTTCCCGAGGACATCGTGGAATCGGAGCGTCGTGTGGCGACCGAGAAGTCGCTGGCCGAAGGCAAGCCTGAGAAGATCGTCCCCAAGATCGTCGAAGGACGTCTGAATTCCTTCTTCAAGGAGACGGTGCTGCTCGAACAGCAGTATGTGAAGGATGGTTCACGCACCATCGCCGATCTCTTCAAGGAAGTCGGCGGCAAGGCTGTGGCATTCTCACGTCTTGAGGTCGGCAAAGGCGAGGAGTGACGCATCCGCTGTAGCCCATCTCTCTGCGGGAGCGGGTTGCGGTGAGCGCGAGCAATGAGTGGGGGCGGTCATATGACCGCCCCCACTTGTATATTCCGGATGGGGAACACGATGGTGTGGGATGCCGGGGGCTGAGCGCATCATGCGGCATGGGAGCTATGTCTCCATTCGTGTATATCCTGAAATACGGTCTGCTAAGGACTCACAGTTATCAGAAAGGCATCATATGACTGACACAGGTCCGACCGCGAATGTACGCAGAGTACTGCTGAAGCTTTCGGGGGAGGCGTTCGGCGGAGGTGCTGTCGGTGTGGACACCACTGTGGTACGCAGAGTCGCGGGAGAAATCGAACTTGCAGCACGGCATGGTGTGCAGGTCGCCATCGTGGTGGGTGGAGGAAACTTCTTCAGAGGTGCCCAGCTGAGTCAGGCGGGCATCGACCGCTCGCGGGGCGATTACATGGGTATGCTCGGCACGGTGATGAATTGTCTGGCATTGCAGGACTTCCTCGAACAGGAGGGCCAGGCCACACGCGTGCAGACGGCCATCACGATGGGTCAGGTCGCAGAGCCTTACATTCCTCAGAAGGCGATTCGTCATCTGGAAAAAGGCAGGGTCGTGATCTTCGGGGCCGGGGCCGGAATGCCGTACTTCTCCACGGATACCGTTTCGATTCAGCGTGCGCTCGAGATCCATTGCGCCGAGGTGCTGATGGGCAAGAACGGTGTCGATGGCGTCTACACCGCCGATCCACGCAAGGATGAGCAGGCGAGGATGTTCACGCAGCTCAGCTACAAGCGTGCACTGGTCGACAACCTTGCCGTCATGGATGCCTCCGCGCTTTCGATGGCCCGCGACAACAACATGCGCATCAGGGTGTTCGGCCTTGAGGCACCTGGCAATGTCACCAAGGCCCTGGAGGGTGAGGATATGGGAACGCTGGTTTGTGGCGGCGATTCGATCACGCGCTAAGGCAGGGATGCCCGACGCGCCACGCGGGCAGGACGCTTGTGCGGCACACCCGGCTTGGCATCTACCATAGTGTTCATGAGATGGTGTTCATCAGACAGTGTTCATAAGACAATGTTCATAGGACGGTGTCGGTGAGACATTGTCGATGAGAGACAGTGCCGAACAAACAGACAGCGTCATCCACGGATCGTCCATCAAGACAGAGCGTCCATCAAGACAGTGCCGACCACAGAAGGCCAATAACACAGAGGAGTCAATCATGGCAGGTGCAATCGATCAAGCCAAAGAGCAAATGAGCAAGTCCGTCGAGGCCACGAAGGAGAACTTCTCCGGCATCCGTACGGGACGGGCCAACCCTGCGCTGCTCAACGGCATCGTAGTCGATTATTACGGTTCGCCAACACCACTGAAGGCGCTGGCGTCAATCGGTGTGCCTGAACCGCGCACCCTTTCCGTCACACCATTCGACGCCTCGCAGGCCGCTGCGGTGGAGAAGGCGATCCGGGATTCCGATCTCGGGGTGAACCCGAACCGCGACGGCAATGTCATCCGCGTCGCACTGCCCGAGCTGACCGAGGAGCGTCGAAAGGAATACGTGAAGCTGGCGAAGACCAAGGCCGAGGAAGGCAAGGTCGCAGTCCGCAACATTCGCCGCAAAGCCAAGGAAAGCATCGAGACATCGGTTAAGGACGGCGACCTGGGCGAGGACGAAGGCGAGCGTCAGCAGAAGGATCTTGACTCCTTGACCAAGAAGACCAGCGACCAGATCGACGAACTCCTCGACAGCAAGCAGAAGGAAATTCTCGAAGTCTGAGTTGAAGTGGGAACATAGTAGTGCGGATGTGGCAGTGCGGGAATGAAAGGCCGGAATGACTCATACGGGGGACAGGCATGATGAAGCCGAGGAGGCTTTAGAAGCCATCAATAAACGTACCGGTCGCAATATGCCTCAGGCGGTTGCGACGGGTGCGGTGCTCGTAGTGGTCATTCTGATCTGCCTGCTCATCCGAATCGATTTTTTCGTGGTGCTCATCATGCTGTTCATGATTCTCGGACTGTGGGAGCTGAGAATCGATTTCGCCACCGCAGGGCTGCATATACCTCTGCTGACGCTCTGCATATGCTCAAGTGTGTCGATTCTGGCCACATACTATGCGCCTGAGCATTTCATCACGATGATGCTGTGCATCATGGCGACGATACTGCTGGTCACCCTCAGCGCATCCACACGAATCAACGTCGGGACCAGGGTTTCGGTGGCGGTGGCCAGGAAACTGTCCAGCGCCGATTCAACCGCACGACTTGAATCCTCATACAACAACACGGACCAGGACGAGGGCATCCATCAGAGCAGACTGAGCAATGTCGGAGCCTCGATGTTCACCGTGCTCTACATTCCCCTGCTGGCATGCTTCCTCGTGCTGCCTTTGACGTTCGGCGGCCATCCCGTCGCGCATGCCGTCATCAGCATTTTTCTTCCCGCGCTCAGTGATATCGGCGGACTGTTTTTCGGGGCATGGTTCGGCAAGCACAAGCTGTCACCGCGCATATCGCCCAAGAAATCATTGGAAGGTCTGCTCGGTTCGATGCTGTTCAGCACGGCCGGGGCCTTCGCCGTATTCGCATCCACATACGGTTCAGAAGTCTGGGGATCCTCGTGGTGGGTGCCGATCCTGTTGGGCGTGATGACCGGAATCATCGGAACCTTCGGTGATCTGTGCGCCTCGATGCTCAAAAGGGATATCGGCATCAAGGATATGGGACATCTGCTCAGAGGCCACGGCGGTGTCCTCGACCGGGTCGATTCGATTCTGCTGACGGCCCCCTTCATCGCCTTGGTGCTGTTCATCACCTCGCTCTAGACGGTGGATGCGGACGGAAGAGGGGCGTACAAGGCCATGGATATGAACGGAAGTGTGGAAGAGGATATGAGCGTGGAAGACGACAGGACGATGACGGACGCCGTGCACGGCGTGGAAGGCGAACAGGCTGAAAGCGGCGTGACGCCCGGCGGGCATAGCGGTGCATTCAGGGACGTGCTGGCAAAGGATCACGCCCGCAGAGGCAAAGCGCCGCTGCATTTCGCGGATATGACACCTCAGATGCGTGAGGATGCGGCAAGCCGTATGAAGCTTCCCCGATTCCGCGTGAAGCAGCTGGCCAATCACTATTTCAATCATCTGTCGACCGATCCCGAAAGCTTCACCGATCTGCCCGCAGCCTTGCGTCAGCAGGTCAGCGACACCTTCTTCCCGCCTCTGATCCACGCTCTTGCCGTGCAGAAGGCCGATGAAGGAACCACGATCAAGACCCTGTGGGAGCTCTTCGACGGCGCTCAGATCGAATCGGTGCTGATGAGATATCCGAGAAGAACGACCCTGTGCATCTCAAGCCAGGTGGGCTGCGGTATGGGATGCCCCTTCTGCGCCACGGGACAACTCGGTCTGACCCGGAACATGTCGACCGGCGAGATTCTCGAACAGGTCCGCACCGCAGCGGCTTCGATGCGTTCGGGGGAAGTGGCCGGCGGGCCGGGGCGTCTGAGCAATGTCGTGTTCATGGGTATGGGTGAACCGATGGGCAACTACAAGGCCGTGATGCAGGCGGTACGTCAGATATGCACCCTTGCCCCGGAGGGCTTTGGGATTTCCGCACGCAACATCACGATCTCCACGGTGGGCGTCGTCCCGGGAATCAAGAAGCTGGCCAATGAGGGTCTGCCCATACGGCTGGCGCTTTCCCTGCATGCCCCGACGGATGAGCTGCGCGATGAACTGGTACCGATGAACCGTCGTTTCAACACGACCGCGGTTCTCGACGCCGCCCATGACTACTATCTGGCATCCAGACGTCGGGTCAGCATCGAATACGCCTTGATGCGGGGCATCAACGATCAAGAGATCCATGCACGCCAACTGGCGAAACGCCTGAACCATTACGGCGACGACTGGGTCCATGTCAATCCCATTCCCCTGAACCCTATCGAGGGATCGAAGTGGACGGCTTCAAAGCCCGAGGATGAACAGCGCTTCCTTGAGATACTTCATCGTGCGGGTATCGCAGCCACACTCAGGGACACGCGTGGTTCGGATATCGACGGCGCATGCGGGCAGCTCGCAGCCAAGGTCCAGTCCCGGCATGCGGATGCCGGCCAGACGCCGGCACTCGCATAGGCCCTGCGGGGTTAGGTCGAAAGCATCCGACCCTGCACCCTGCGCGAGCGGGGCGCAAGGCTGTCCCGTTGACCTATACCGACACGTCTTCGCTCGGTGATCGGCAAAGCGCCCGATCGCTTTCTCGGCAGGTGAATCCCGTAATGATATGCGTCTGCTGATGCCGCTATTCTTATTGGCATACCGTAACTGAAGAGATATGGAGGCGCCTGATGTCGCTCGCGGTCAGAGTTATCCCCTGTTTGGATGTGGATTCGGGCCGTGTGGTGAAAGGCGTGCATTTCGAGAATCTCAGGGACGCAGGGGATCCGGTCGAACTGGCGAGCGAATACTATCGCCAAGGCGCCGATGAGGTGACGTTCCTGGATGTGACGGCATCCTCATCACACCGCTCGACGATGGTCGATGTGGTCAGCAGAACGGCGGACAGCCTGTTCATCCCCCTGACCGTCGGTGGGGGCGTGCGAAGCGTCGATGACGTCGATTCGCTGTTGCGTTGCGGTGCCGACAAAATCGGCGTGAACACGGCGGCCATCAACGATCCCTCGCTGATCGAGCGTATTGCGGACAGATTCGGATGCCAGGTTCTGGTCCTTTCGGTTGACGCTCGACGGGAACGCGGCGAGAAGCACACCCGCTCGGGTTTCGAGGTCACCACGATGGGCGGTCGCAAGTCCACAGGCATCGATGCACTGTGGTGGGCGAAACGCGCCGAGGAGCTAGGGGCAGGTGAGGTGCTGCTCAATTCCATGGATGCCGACGGCACCGAGGGCGGTTTCGATGTGGAGATGATCTCAGCGGTCAGAAGTGAGGTTTCCATCCCGATCATCGCCAGTGGCGGTGCAGGGAAGAAGGAGGATTTTCCTCCTGCTATCGCGGCCGGTGCCGATGCCGTGCTTGCCGCATCGGTGTTCCATTACGGCAAGGTGACCATCGGTGAGGTCAAAACCGCGTTGAGGGACGCGGGATACACGGTTCGCTGATGCCGGGTGCATACCGATCGCGCGACAGCTGGCGTTCCGGCGCCCTCATTACACTGTCGCCGGTACTGTTCAGCTGAACATACCGCATGCGATGACACAGCAGAAGGTGAAGACAGAGCCGAAGAGCCGATACAGGCACCCAGGTGACGTATTGAACAGAGCAACAGAAAACGACGATGGATCATGAGCACAGAGAATACAGAGAACATGAATACCGAGGTTTTGGACGAATCCATAGCGCGCCGGCTCAAACTCGACAGCCAGGGCCTTGTGGCGGCCGTCGTGCAGCAGTATGACAGCAAGGAAGCGCTGATGGTCGGCTACATGAACGAGGAGGCGCTTCGTCGCACGCTGAGCACGGGGCGGGTGACGTTCTGGTCGCGGTCAAGGCAGGAATACTGGCGAAAAGGCGACACCTCGGGTCATGTCCAGTACGTCAAAGGCGTGCATATCGACTGCGATGGCGACGCCTTGCTCATATCGGTCGATCAGGTGGGCGCCGCATGCCACACCGGTGCGAGGTCATGTTTCGATGCAGGTGGGGAATTGCCCAGTGTGGAGGGCTTCCGTACGCAACAGGAGGAGGTTGCCCAATGAGCACCGAAGTCAAGTGTGATGTCAGACAGCTCCGCTGGGGTGAGACCTGGCCTTCACGGGAGGACTTCCGCGCATTGGCGGGGCAGGGGTACCGGGTGCTGCCGGTTGTGCGCAGGCTTCTTGGCGATGCCCTGACTCCGGTGGGATTCTATGAGCGCCTGGCTTCAGGGCGCAGCGGCACCTTCATCCTGGAAACGGCGGAGCACTCCGGTTCCTGGAACCGATACTCCTTCATCGGCGTCAATTCCATCGCCCAGCTGCGTTCCGATCATGGACGTGCGGACTGGCTTGGCCAGGTGCCGGCCGGTATCCCGACCGAAGGGGACGTGATGGAGGTCGCCCGTGAGGCCCTCCGCGTGCTCAAAGCGCCGGAAGTCGCCGGTCTGCCGAGTCTGACCAGCGGTTTCGTCGGTACGGTCGGTTGGGATGCGATTCGTCATTGGGAGCCGACACTGCGAGCCGAAGCCCCCGATGAGACAGGACAGCCCGAGCTGGCCCTGGCCCTGGCGACCGACATCGCGGTCGTCGATCATATGGATGGCTCCCTGTGGCTGATCGCCAATGCGGTCAATGGTGATGATCGACCCACCAAAGTCGATGAAGCCTATGAGCAGGCCATCAGCAGACTCGATCTGATGCAGCGATCCGCTTCGACGACCGTCGAAGGGCAGACGCGCGTGAACCAGCTTGATACCACGGTGGAGCAGCCGGAGCTGAGATTCAGGACGGCGAAGGGCGTCTATGAGGATGCGGTCGAGGAGGCCAAGCGCCATATTGTTGATGGTGACGTCTTCCAGGTGGTGATCTCCCAGAGACTCGATCTTGATTCCCCCTCGGACCCCTTCGATGTATACCGGGTGCTGCGTACCCTGAATCCAAGCCCATACATGTATTTCCTGGCGATGACCGACGCGCATGGACGTGATTTCAATGTGATCGGCTCCAGCCCCGAGACCCTCATCAAGGTCGATCACGGTCATGCCATGACCTTCCCGATCGCAGGGTCCCGTCCCCGCGGGGCGACACCCGAGGAGGATGCGCGTCTGGCACAGGAGTTGCTTGCCGATCCCAAGGAACGAAGCGAGCACATCATGCTCGTGGACCTGTCCAGGAACGATCTCTCACGGGTCTGCGTGCCCAGTTCCGTCGAAGTGGTCACCCTGATGGATATCAAGCGTTTCAGCCATATCATGCATATCGCCTCAACGGTCACCGGTCAGGTGAGTCCCGAACTGACGACCTTCGACGTGTTCAAATCGGCCTTCCCGGCCGGTACGCTCAGCGGCGCTCCGAAGCCGCGAGCGGTGGAGATCATCGATGAGATAGAAGTCGCCGACCGTGGCATCTACGGGGGCACGGTGGGGTACTTCGACTTCTCGGGGAATATGGATATGGCGATAGCCATCCGTACGGCCTTCCTGCGCGACCATCAGGCGAGTGTGCAGGCCGGCGCGGGCATCGTGCTGGACTCCGTACCGGAAACCGAATGGCAGGAGACCCGCAACAAGGCCGAGGCTTCCGTGGAAGCGATTCAAATAGCGGCGCAACTTACCGAAGCCTGAACACGGATGCCTTAAGATAGGCGGGACTGCACAGAATATATGCAGCACATTGGAAGCATGAATGACGAGGAGCATTATGTCAGTACTCGATGACTTGGTGGCAGGAGCAGTGGAGGACCAACGTGAACGTGAGCAGCACGTTTCCTTGGATTCGCTGAAACACCAGGTAGCGGGGCAGTGGCATACCCCCAAGGATGTGTTGTCCGTGCTGAAATCCGAAGATTCGATACCGGTGATCGCCGAGATCAAGAGGGCTTCTCCCTCAAAAGGCCATCTCAGCGATATCCCCGATCCCGCTGCCTTGGCCCGGGAGTATGAGCAGGGCGGTGCAAGCGTGATTTCGGTGCTGACCGAAGGACGCCGATTCCTGGGCTCATTCAAGGATCTGGATGCGGTTCGTGCAGCCGTCGATATCCCGGTGCTCAATAAGGATTTCATCGTCACCGACTATCAGATCTGGGAAGCCAGGGCGCATGGGGCCGATATGGTGCTGCTCATCGTCGCGGCGCTCGATGATGCGAATTTGAAGCATCTGCTCGAACTGGCCCATGACCTGGGCCTCGCCGCGCTGGTGGAAACGCATAGCGTCGAGGAGATACAGAGGGCCGTAGGGGCCGGTGCCAGGATCATCGGCATCAATGCGAGAAACCTCAAGGATCTGCATGTTGATGTGAGCAAATACAGTGAGCTGGCCGCCGATCTGCCTGCGGACGTCGTGCGTGTGGCGGAATCAGGCGTGTTCGGCAGCGTGGAGTTGGAAGCCTATGCACGGGCCGGTGCGGATGCCGTGCTGGTAGGCGAAGGCGTGGCGACGGCTGATGACCATGTTGAAGCGGTCCGTAGGCTTGTTGCAGGCGGTGAAAGGGTGAAAATGTCTGAACGTCGTCCTCTGGGGACACATCAAGGTCCGTATTTCGGCCAGTACGGGGGGCGTTTCGTACCCGAAGCCCTGATCGGTGCACTGGATGAATTGGAACGGGTATACCGGGAGGCCAGTCAGGATCCGGAATTCACGGCTGAACTGAAGCGCCTGAACGAGGATTATGTGGGGCGTCCCTCCTGTCTGACCTATGCGCCCCGTTTCGCCAAGCGCGTCAGTGATGCCGTCGGCGGCGAGGTCAGCATCTATCTGAAGCGCGAGGATCTCAACCATACGGGTGCGCATAAGATCAATAACGCCCTTGGCCAGGCTCTGCTGGTGAAGCGTATGGGGAAGACCAGGGTCATCGCCGAAACCGGTGCCGGACAGCACGGTGTGGCGACGGCGACCGTATGCGCGTTGTTGGGGCTGAAATGCCGCATCTACATGGGCCAGATCGACGCGCGCAGGCAGGCGCTCAATGTGGCTCGCATGCGTCTTCTCGGGGCCGAGGTGGTGGAGGTCACCCAAGGTACGAAAATACTCAAGGACGCCATCAACGAGGCCTTGCGTGACTGGGTGACCAACGTCACAACCACCCACTATCTTCTTGGTACCGTGGCGGGCCCACACCCATTCCCCACGATGGTCAGGGATTTTCAGAAAATCATCGGTGAGGAAGCCAAGGAACAGCTCAGCGAGCATTACGGTGTCGACCACCCGGATGCTGTTGTGGCCTGCGTCGGAGGAGGGTCCAATGCGATAGGCGTGATGAACGCCTTCCTGGATGACGAGCGTGTGGCACTCTACGCCTACGAAGCGGGCGGTCATGGTCCGCAGACCCCGGATCACGCCATCCGTCTGACCGAAGGAACCGGACAGCTGGGTGTTTTCCAAGGTGCCAAGTCCTATCTGCTGGAAAGCAGTGAAGGGCAGACCCTTGACACATACTCGATTTCCGCGGGCTTGGATTACGCCTCGGTCGGGCCGGAGCATGCCTGGCTCAAGGACATCGGACGTGTGCAGTACGACTACGCCACCGATGACGAGGCCATGAGCGCCTTTGCGGATCTGTGCCAAAGCGAGGGGATCATTCCCGCACTGGAGTCCTCGCACGCATTGGCCGGCGCGTATAAGGCCGCGAAGGATCTGCTGTCCAAAGGTGTGAAGCATCCGGTCATCCTGGTCAATGTCTCCGGGCGAGGAGACAAGGATGTGGCGACGGCGGGCAAGTGGTTCGGTTATCTGACGGATGAGCAGAGCAAGGCTTTGGATGCCAACGGTGCCCACGGCAGCAGCGTGGATGGAGAGTGAAG
This sequence comes from Bifidobacterium psychraerophilum, assembly GCF_000741705.1. Lineage (GTDB taxonomy): Bacteria > Actinomycetota > Actinomycetes > Actinomycetales > Bifidobacteriaceae > Bombiscardovia > Bombiscardovia psychraerophila. The sequence continues at coordinate 120,722 of NZ_JGZI01000010.1, forward strand.
AGATGCTTGAGAGTGGATCAGCAGCGACGAGTGCGCAGATGAAGGACCCGACCCCCGGTGGCGCGCAGCCCCTGGGCTTCCACCACGGCGACAGCCCTGTGGGAAGCCTGCTTGACGGCTTCAAGGAGCGCAACGAGGCGGCCTTCATCGGATATCTGCCATATGGTTTCCCCGATCCGGACACCTCCCTGGAGGCATTGCGGACGATGGTCGAGCATGGTGTGGATGTGGTCGAAATCGGCCTGCCCTATTCCGATCCGGTTATGGACGGACCGGTGATTCAGGCGGCTTCGCATATAGCGCTTCAGCAAGGGGAGAGGATCGCCGGGGTGTTCGACGCGGTCGAGACCGTGGCCAAGGCGGGTGGCGTCCCTCTGATCATGAGCTATTGGAATCTCATCTTCCATTACGGTGTGGAACGCTTCGCGAAGGATTTCTCCAACGCCGGCGGCGCGGGTCTGATCACCCCCGATCTGATACCGGACGAGGCAGGCGATTGGATCGAGGCTTCGGATCGATACGGTTTGGACCGCGTCTTCCTCGCATCCCCGGATTCGACCAATGAACGCCTTGCCGTGGTGGCCCGGAACTCACGCGGATTCGTCTACGCGGCTTCCCGCATGGGTGTCACCGGTGAGCGCAGCAGTATCAGCACATCGCCTGAATTGCTGGTGGAACGTACCCGTCAGGCCGGCGCGCAACATGTGTGCGTCGGCATCGGCGTGTCCACGGCGGAACAGGGAGCGAAGGTCGCCACCTATGCCGACGGTGTGATTGTCGGTTCGGCCTTGGTGCACACGATGCTTGATGATTCAGGCACCACCTCCACTGGTCGTGCCGGGCTTTCCGCACTGGCCGCCAAAACCGAGGAGCTCGCGCAGGGCATCCACCAGGCGAGGGCATAGACGGTATGCAACGCGGCCTGAAGATCAGCCGGTATACCGACGCTTTGGCGCGAATCCAGCATAAGGAAGCTCACGGGGCTTCCATATACAGCATCGAGGAATCATGACACTTGCATACATCCCATCGCCATCCATCTCGCAATTCAACATCGGTCCGGTGACCATCCATATCTATGCGCTGACCATGCTGCTGGCCATCGCCGTGGCGATCTGGATGTCGGCCGTCCGGTGGAAACGCCTCGGTGGGAGCAGCGATCAGATCTTCGACATTGCGCTGTGCGCCGTCCCCGCGGGCATCATCGGCGCACGTCTGTACCACGTGATCACCACGCCGGAACGATTCTTCGGCTCCACCGGCAATTGGGTCGACATCTTCAAGATCTGGCAGGGTGGACTCGGCATCTGGGGCGCGGTGCTGCTCGGAGCATTGGCCGCCTGGGCATGGTGCAGGCATAAGCATTATCCCGCCGCGCTGCTCTGCGACGCCATCGCGCCCGCACTGCTGGTGGCGCAGGCGGTCGGCAGACTGGGCAACTGGTTCAATCAGGAGCTGTACGGTGCGCCTACCACCCTGCCATGGGGACTCAAGTTGAATACGACAGGCACCTCCATCGGTTCGAGCGAACAGTGCTACGACGGCAGCAGCTGCCCCACGGGGACCCTGTTCCAACCGACCTTCCTGTATGAGATGATATGGAACCTCATCGGGGCTGCACTGCTGATCTGGATCGGACGCAAGGCCGTCAGGGTGCTTAAGGCGGGATCGCTTTTCACCCTCTACGTGATCTGGTACACCGCCGGACGTACGTGGATCGAATCGCTGCGTATCGACTTCGCCCATGAATTCCTCGGAGTCCGTGTGAATGTCTGGGTATCGATGGCCGTCTTCATCCTCGGCGTCATGGCTTTCATCATCGTGATGAACAGGGGCAAATCCACGGCTCTGCTCGCGGAGAAGCTGCGCACCATCACCGAGATGGAGGAACGCGAGCTGCAGGAGCACGAAGCACATGGGCATGAAACACAGGAGCACCCGAAGCCCGCGAAGACGACCGACAGCGCTGAAGCCTCCCAGCCATCGGAAACCCGGAGCCAACAGGATGGCAACCCCGATCCCGAGGGGCAAAGCGGTGGGGACGCCCTGTAGATCGCTTCCCCTTCGCATTACTCGTCGCTCTCACTCCCTAGAATGGTTTTTATGCAGATTCAAATAGCACCTAGTATTCTGTCCGCGGACTTCGTCAATCTGGAAAGGGATCTGAAAGCCATTTCCAATGCCGATATGGTTCACGTGGATGTGATGGATCACCACTTCGTTCCCAATCTGACCCTGGGCGAGCCTATCGTCAAGCGAATCTGTGAGGTCACGGATTTGCCCGTCGATGTGCATCTGATGATCGAGGACCCCGACCGTTGGGCTCCGGAATTCGCCAAGCTCGGTGCCGCATCCGTGACATTCCATATGGGAGCCACCCACGCGCCGGTGCGTCTGGCCCGTCAGCTCCGTGCTTCCGGAGTCAAGGCATGCTTCGCGGTCCGACCCGCGGAATCGATCGATGGCATCCTCGATATCCTCGATGAATTCGACATGATTCTGATCATGACCGTTGAGCCGGGATTCGGCGGACAGAAGTTCCTCGACAATCAGATGAACAAGACGCGGCGTTTGCGCGATGAGATCACCAGGCGCGGATTGCATACCCATATACAGGTCGATGGTGGAGTCAGCTCCTCAACCGCCCCCATCGTGGCGCAGGCTGGTGCTGATGTGCTGGTGGCGGGTTCCGCCGTATATGGCGCCGAGGATCCGGCCAAGGCCATTGATGACATCCGTACGAAGGCGCAAGCGCACTTCCGTGCATAAGCATGAGCAAGGGAATAGCATGAAGACATTTGATTCGTTGTTTGCGGAGCTCTCCGAAAAGGCGAAAGAGCAGAGCGAAGGTTCGCTGACCGTCGATGAACTCTCGAAGGGGACGCATTTCATCGGCAAGAAGATCGTGGAAGAGGCGGGGGAGACCTGGATCGCCGCCGAATACGAAGGTGCCGACCGCACAGCAGAGGAAATGAGCCAGCTCCTCTACCATCTTCAGGTCATGATGATTGATCGTGGGATCACATTGGACGACGTATACCGCTACCTGTGAGCTTCTGCATACATTCGTACTGAGGAGAAACGATGTTGAGAATCGCAGTGCCGAATAAAGGCATGCTTTCCGAACCGGCATGGAATATGCTTTCCGAGGCCGGGTACCGGCTGCGCAGCAACCCACGCCAGCTTGTGGTGGAGGATCCCGACAATGAGATCGAGCTGTTCTACCTCCGCCCGATCGATATCGCGGTGTATGTCGGCAGGGGAACCGTTGATGTAGGCGTCACCGGACGTGATCTCCTGCTCAACTCCGGTACGAAGGCCGTCGAACACCTGCAACTGGGCTTTGGTGCTTCGACCTTCCGTTTCGCGGCCCCCAACGAATCCGGTATCGAGGATCTCGCGGACATCGACGGCAAGCGCGTCGCCAGCTCCTTCGACAAACTGGTGGATGACTACCTGAAGGAACACGGGATCCATGCGGACATCATCCATCTGGACGGTGCCGTGGAGTCCTCCGTGCACCTCGGTGTGGCCGATCTGATCGCCGATGTGGTGTCGACGGGTACGACGCTGCGCAACGCCGGACTGCGCATCTTCGCCGAACCGATCCTGCATTCTGAGGCCATTCTCATTCGTTCCCCGCGCATATCCATCGAGGACGAGCGACTGATCGTGCTGAGCCGTCGTCTTCAGGGAGTGCTCACCGCCCAACGTTACGTGCTGATGGACTATGACATACCAGTCAGCAAAGTCGCGATCGCCGTGGGGATAACCCCGGGCTTCGAGTCTCCGACCGTGTCCTCCCTTCATGACAAACAGTGGGCGGCCGTCAGGGCGATGGTTCCCAAACAGCAGGTCAATAATCTGATGGATAGGCTTTACGAGATAGGTGCCAGGGCCATCATCGTCACAGCCCTCCAGGCATCGAGAATGTGAGACAATGCATACGCCGGAAAGCAGCAAAGACACTCGGTACAGCCCTGAGCCAAAAGATGTGTTGTGGACGATTCCCAACGCGATAAGCGTGTTGCGCATCATGACCATACCCGTGATCGCGGTTATGGTCTCCCAACGACATCTGATGATATCCCTGGTGCTGATCGTGGTTTCCGCTGCGTCGGATGGCGTTGACGGTTTCATTGCCAGGCGTTTCAACCAGGTCAGCCGTGTCGGTCAGATCCTCGATCCGATCGCGGACAGGCTGCTGATCCTGTGCACCATCCTCGCGCTTGGATTCGCCCATATTCTGCCGTGGTGGCTGCTGATTGTGGTCGGACTGCGGGATCTGGTTATGGGAATCCTCATCCTTATCCTCGCGCAGCATGGCTATGGCCCTCTGCCGGTTCATTACGCGGGAAAAACCGGTACGGCGATGCTGATGCTGGCCATCCCCACCTTGATTCTCGCGGATTTCCAGGACACGCATTTCTTCGGGATCCTCCATCTGATCGCCTTGGCCGCGGTGCTGTGGGGCGTCGTGCTGTACTGGTTCGCCGGTGTCCTCTACATCCTGCAGGGCGCCAAGCTCATCAGGGAAGACACGCTTCATGAGTGAAGAACTCCACATGCCTTTGTCCTTCGAGGTCTCTGCTGATAGGGTCCCCTTGCATAGGCGTGCAGTGTTTTCCAAATCGGTTTTCTCGATCACCTCATGGAGTATCGGACAGGTGTCGCGGGATTCGATGACAGGGACGATGCGGAGGCGCAAGCTGGCTGATGAGTCGCTTCGCCTCATCGATGATCTGACGAACCGTCCCGTCGACCCGATGTTCGAGGATGCGCTGCTGACCCCCAATGAGCAGCGTTCCCGGCTCTCCATCTGGTCGGGCAGGGTCGTGGTCTTCGTCATCACCCTTGCCGTGGGCTTCGCCGGCTGCCTGATCATCAGGGATCTCCATCAGGACACCAGACAGAAGGTGCGCCAAGAACTGATCGCGCAAATCGACTATGCCTCCTCGCGGTCGGACAATCTCTCGACAAGCATCGATGGCCTGCGCAATCAGATCGACAAACTGTCCACCGAGGTCGGTGGAGGCAAACAGAGCGCCGAAGTGACCAGGGAGGGTATCCTGAACGGCACGACGGCTGTCAAAGGGCCTGGCATCAGCGTGACCTTGACCGATCCCTTGGCCGCTTCCGACGATGGAACGGCTTCCGGCTCATCCGGGCAGAACGACTCCTCGCAGATCCGCATCGTTTCGGATAGGGATCTGCAGACCTTCGTTTCCAAACTGTGGGCCGCAGGCGCGGAGGCGATCGCGATCAACGGGAACCGAATCGGTGTGCAGACCTCCGTTCGCACAGCCGGTTCGACCGTGCTGGTGGGGGTCGAATCGGTGCAGAGCCCATACACCATCGAGGCGATAGGGGACAGCAGCGCCTTGAAGAAGGCGATGAGCTCCTCCACCGAGAGCAATCTGTATGCGACACTGAAACAGGCGGGCATCTACCCACAAGTGTCTACGAAAGATACGATTACGATGGATGCTGCGGGATCACCTGATCTGTCGTATGCAAAAGGGGAGGAATAGATATGTCTGCGGTGCTTGGATTGATAGTGGGAGTGGTGGTTGGCATCTTCTTGCAACCGGATATTCCCATCGTGCTGCAGCCGTATCTGCCGATCATGGTCGTCGCCGCATTGGACGCGCTCCTTGGGGCCGCACGATCCTTCTTCGAGCGGAGCTTCTCCGACAAGGTCTTCGTCATATCCTTTCTGTCGAATGTGCTGACGGCCACGCTGCTGGTGCTGCTCGGTAACCAGCTCGGGGTGGGCTCACAGCTGCAGACCGCCGTGATCGTGGTCTTGGGCATCAGGATATTCTCGAATGTGTCCGCAATCAGAAGATTCATCTTCAGGGGATAGTCGGAGCATCTATGGCAAAGCACGATGATATGGAATCAGAGCCGGAGACGGAGGCCCAGACTGAGGCACGCCGTACCCGGCGACGCAGCAAGAACGGCGACAATACCGATACCGGATCTTTTCCGATGGTCAGAAGAAAGCCCTCACGCTCGCTGAACGCCAATGCCACACGCGCGAAGGTCGTCACCAGCGTGCTGGTGGGGCTCCTGTGCGCCCTGCTCGGTTTCGGATATGTCGTTCAGGTGCGCAACACCTCCTCCTCGTATGAATCCTTAAGCGAGGACGAACTGGTTCGCGTGCTCGATGAGACCAGCACGCAGGTGGACAAGCTTGAGGAGCGCCGGAACGAACTGAACCGGCAGCTTACCTCCATCCAGTCCGCGGCGGACAAGCAGAAGGAAGCGGAGAAGATCGCGCAGCAGAACGCGCTGACCAGTGGCATACTCTCCGGAAGACTGCCCGCACAGGGCAAAGGCGTGACCATTCACGTGACCCAGCACGGCACGCATGTCGATGCGGCGACGATGTTCACACTGATCGAGGAGCTGCGCAATGCGGGAGCCGAGGTGATCTCCTTCAGTTCGGTTCGCGTGGTCACATCCACATACATCAAGGACACGAAGAACGGCCTGATCGTCGATGGGGAACAGCTTTCCAGCCCTTATACGATCAAGGCGATCGGCAACCCCTCGGACCTGCAGAACGCCATTCAGATCGCCGGGGGAGTGGGCTCTCGTTTGAAGGTGACACTGAATGCGACGGTGAGTGTCGCGCAGACCGATAGTGTCAAAATTGACGAGGTTCGCACACCCAAGCAATATCAATATGCAAGAACGGTAGAATAACGACTATGACTGATCCGATTCCAACAGCTGGCGAAACAACAATAATCGGCATGCCGGCGCTGAGCATACCTGTGGTAACGAGTGCCGACCGTCCACTGACTCAAGATGATCTTGAAACGATAGCCAAGCTTTCCGAAGGCACCGCACTGCTCATCTCGACGCGTGGCGCCGTCTCAGGCTCCAGATACCTCCTCGATGAGGATGAGGTAACGGTGGGCAGGGATCCCAACGCCGACATCCTGCTCGACGACTCGACCGTATCCAGGGCGCACGCACTGTTCCGAAGGGTCGGAAACGACTTCCATGTGGTCGATGCGGGAAGCCTTAACGGCACCTATGTCAATCGTGAACGCGTCGATGATGTGATGCTTCACAACGGTGATGAGATCATGGTCGGAAAGTTCCGACTCGTTTTCTTCACCAAATCCGCAGTTGTATCCGCACGCTGACGACGGAGCTCGCGTTAGACTGAAAGCATGATGAGAATTGCACGCTTGCGATTTGCTGGCGTGCAGGGGACTTCCAGTGATGAGGGGCACGGCGATGGCGGTAGGACGGCAGACGGACGGTGAACAGGCGACGGCGTTTTTGAAGCTGCATGTGCCGCTGGAGGAACGCACCGACTTGAACGCCGATGATGCAATCCAGGGGGAGTTGTTCGGCTTCCCTGAGGACAGCGATGAGATTCGCGGCTACCGGGGGACCGTGGCGTCCAAGGCCGCAGGAATCACATACAGGCAGCTTGACTACTGGGCGCGCAAACAGATCGTCGAACCGTCGATCAACCCTTCACACGGCTCGGGATCACGACGACTGTATTCCTTCAAGGATGTGGTCATCCTGGCCGTGTCGAAGAAACTGCTGGATGCGGGTGTGAACCTGCAGAATGTGACCACCGCAATCGGATATCTCACCGAGCGTGGAGCGCAGCAGCTCGAAGGCATCACGATTGTGTGTGATGGAACGGCTGTGCGTGAGTGCACCGGTGTGGAGGAAATCTCCGCGATGGTCAACAGCGGCAAGGCCGTGTTCGCCGTATCGGTCGGATCATTGTGGCATCAGATGGAACAGACCCTTGAGCACGAGGATTATGTCGAGATCCGCAGCGCCTCGGCGAGTAAGCCCGCTGGTCGGCCGATCGATGAACTGACCGCGATGCGTCTGCGCAAGCGTATGGAAGAGCAGCGCATCGAACGAGAGCGGGCCTAAGACCAGAGCAGTGCATCGCCGAGGACAGCCACGCAGCGCAGAGCAGCGCTGCGTGGCTGTGTCGTTCCTGACAGCAATATGTTGATCTAATCTGACATAACGTACATTATCGGCGTTTACTGTATGGACTGCAATGATAGTGATTTTGATTGTGATAGGGATTTTGATTGTGATAGGGACTCTGATAAGGAAACGCCGGGTACAGAATGGAAATCCCATACCCGGCGCAGCCGAGGAATCCTGATGGTCCGTATGGGCGAATGCCCGGCACCAGCACTGATGTCGTTTCAGTGGGTGGTGAAATACTGTTCCACGGCGTTTTCCAGTTCATCAACGTGCTGGATGATCTCGTAGGCACCATGCTCCTTGAGCTCACCATCCTCGGCGTAGCCCCAGGCGCAGCCTATGGCGTCCAGACCGACGGCGATGGCGCCATCAACATCGGTCCAGCGGTCGCCCACCATAACCGCCTTATCGCCGTGTTCCGGGTCAAAGCCGATGTTCTCGAAGGCGTAGCGTATGACCTGATCCTTGTTGATGCGGCTGTTGTCCCTGCTGGCGCCGTAGACGGCGTCGACCATCGCGTCGATACCGAAGTGCTCGCAGACCGGGCCGGCTTGGTATTCGGGCTTGCAGGTGGCCACGGCGAGATAATAGCCGTCGTCGCGGAGCTTGCGCAATTGCTCGGGTATCCCCTCGTACACCGAGTTGTACAGGCATCCGGGCACCAGATGACCGGGTTGCTGAGGGTCGTCGAAGGTATCGATCTCCGAGTAGTATCTGCGATACAATTTCACGGAACGCTCAAGGGTCTCGCCACGCAGACCGTTGCGGTGCATGGATTCCATGATGGCCGGGCCGATGAAGCGGTTCAGCTCCTGCGCGTCAGGAACCGGCTGATGAAGGTCCTCAAGTGTTTTCCTGACCGATGAGAGGATTCCTGGTGCTGATTCGGTCAATGTGCCGTCCAAATCCAACAGCACCACCCGTGATGCGCGATTTGCCATATCCCTTACATTCCCTGTCTGGTAGTTGATGCTGATATTCAATCCAAGGACTTCGCCCGACGCGCCCCGCCGCTTTTCAGAGCCTGCGTGCAGGGCGCATCATGATGCTCACTCGTAATCTGGTATCCAACCGTCATGATGCATCGCCAGGCGCTTCTCCAACAGTGTTTTCAACTCATCTTCACTGCGGCGCTCAAGCAGCATATCCCAATGGGTCCTGGTCGGTTTGGTGATTTCGTCGGCCTGTGAATCGTGCTCGCCCTCACGCTTTGCCACGGAACCGCAACGGCACTCCCACTCCTCGGGAACCTCGGCGCCTTCGGCGAAGGGAAGAATCGTACGATGACCCTTAGGACATACATACGCAACATCCATGCGTGCCGCAAAATCCACATTATCGTCTGATTCCAACGATTTCGCACCGATGCTCATCCCGCGCAAACTGCGTTCAGCCATACTGCCTCCTCAAAATTGTCCTTATCCAAACTACAAAACAGCTGGGACGTAACGAATATTCCGCAATTCGCCCCTCGCTGAGGCCACTTCCCCACCGCCCGGTCCCCCGGAATCACGTGCGCCGCGGCATCAATCAACGCCCGAATAGGCCACGATTCCTCGATTGACCAGATCGGCCGCGACCGTCGCGCTTTGCGACAGCTCCGCCCCGGGCTCGCCGAGGTAAGGACCGGCCTGGGCTATCTGCGAGAGGATATCGGCCAGACGCTTGGCATTGCGCACGAAGTCGCCGCCGGTCATCTCGCTTTCCTTGAGGATCATCGAGAGGTCCTGCCCGCCTGCCCATGCGAACATGATGTCGCATATGCCGAAATCCAATTCACGGCTCGGCTCAAGGCCCTCGTCTTCGCACAACGTATTGATCTGTCCCCAGATGCTGACCATCCGCTCGGCGCATTGGGCGACCACACCATCGGCCCCTCCGGGATAATGCCGTGGCACTCCCCCGTATCCCCCGCGTCTGGCCTCGTACACCAGCGAGGAAAGCACCGAAGCCAGTTCCTGTGGTCCCAGGTGATCGAGTGTGCCACTGATCAGAATCTGCGCCAGGATCAGATCCTGATCGCTGTAGATGCGTCTGAGCAGTTGGCCGCGGTCGGTCAGCTCATAGTCGGTTGAGGAGCCATGGGCCGATCCCCTGCCGGGCTCTTCGCGCTTCAGGTAACCGAGCTGGTCGAGGATCCCGCAGATCCTATCGAAGCGGCGTGCCACCGAACCGGTGCGTGAATCAAAGCGATTGCTGATCCGATCCAACTCACGCTTCTCACGAGCCCAGCGATGGCCCCATTTGAGATGGGATTGCAGATCGGGGCACGCCCGGCATGGGTGATGCCGTTCCTGCTCCTGCAGGGCCGCGATCCTGCGATCCAGATTCCTGAAGGCCCTGCTGCGTTCCTTCTCCGAGGCGAAGGGGTGGTGCTTGAGTTCCCTGCGCTCTTTTTTCTGCGCGTCGGCCAGTTCCATGCGAATGGACATGAAGGATTTGAAATCCCCGTACTCACAGGCGAAGGCCTGCTCATAACCCGCCAGGGCACTGCGCAGCGTATCCATCTGCGATTCAAGCTGCCATGCGGATTCGTTGGCCTCCCACTGTGCGAATGAGTGATCCAGCGTGATGCGTGAGCTCTCGTAATTGCTTGAGTTCAGCAGATTCACCGCCATGTTGAAGGTCGGTTTGAAGCTTGAATGCAGCGGGTAGACGCGCTTGCTGGACAGCGAGGCGGCCGTTGAAGGGACGAAGCCATGATGATCCACGACGACCGCATGTCCGATGGTGTCGATTCCCCTTCTTCCCGCGCGACCGGTGAGCTGTGTGAATTCCCCGGGCGTCAAGGCGACGTGTCCGGTCCCGTCGTATTTCTCCAGTTTCTCGACCACGACGCTGCGAGCAGGCATATTGATGCCCAGTGCCAGTGTCTCGGTGGCGAATACGACCTTGACCAGACCTTCCTCGAACAGCCGTTCGACAATCTGACGGAAGAGCGCGATCATACCTGCATGATGTGCCGCGAAGCCTTCTTCCAGTGCAAAACGGAACTTGCTGAATTGCAGGGTCTTGAGATCATCCCGGCTCAACTGTCCATCGACCATCTCGTCGACGATGCGACGGATACGCCTTGCCTCATCATCATCGGTCAGTTCCAGACCTGCGTTGATGCACTGTTCGACAGCCTGATCGCAGCCATTGCGCGAGAATATGAAATATATGCCCGGCAGCTTCCCCAGATAATCGAGCTCATCGACCACCGCCCAGCGGCGTGGGGTATGGCGTTCCACCGCGTTGGACCTTGGACGGCTGTGCGGATGCCTGGACTCGAAGCGGGCGTTTCTTCCGGTGTCCTTGTGCTTGGTGGCCCGGCGATCGAGCTGCTCCAATCGATTCACCAATTCCGGATTCAGTTTCAGCGTCTGCTGTTGCTCGGCCTTGTGCCTATAGAGATCGTAGAGTTCAGGTTCGGTGGAGTCGTCCTCCTGAACGATCACATGCTGTTCCAACGGCACCGGCCGGCGTTCCGAGACGACCAGCGTCGTCTTTCCCCTGACCGATTCGATCCACTGCGAGAAATCCTCGACATTCGATACCGTGGCCGAAAGTCCGATGATGCGGATGGATTGGGGCAGGTGGATGATGACTTCCTCCCAGACCGGACCGCGATAACGGTCGGCCAGAAAATGGACTTCATCGAGTACCACATAGCGCAGCGCATGCAGTGTGGAAGACTCCTCGTACAACATGTTCCTGAGCACTTCGGTGGTCATGACCACGATATCGGCCTCTGAATTGATCGAGGTGTCACCGGTGAGCAGCCCCACGCGGCTTTCGCCGAAGGTCGCCACGAGATCATGGTATTTCTGGTTGCTCAAGGCCTTGATCGGCGTGGTGTAGAAGGCTTTGACATTGCGTTCCTGGGCCAGGAAGACCGCGAAATCGGCGATAACCGTCTTGCCGGCACCTGTGGGTGCGGCAACCAGTACATTGGTGTCCGCCTCCAGGGCGTCCAATGCCTCAAGCTGGAAATCATCAAGAGGGAAGGGGACGCTTTCGGCGAAGCGCGCGACCGCGCTGTTCGCGTGGAGCCGTTGTTTTCTGGCGGCGGCGAAGCGTTGGGAGGGGCTTTGCTCCTCCTCGCCCGATGGGCGATCCGCTCCCACACGTCCTATCGGGATGATCGGTGTACGCCGTTGCGATGAAGGGTTCTTGTGCTGATGATTAGCCATGGTGCCGAGAGATTCTGTCGTGACGCATGCGCAGGGCTCCGCCCAGCATCGCAATGCCTGATTGTGGATTACTCGTTGAAATGCCTCCACTGCTCCCAACGACTCATATGTTTCATTCTTTTATTCGTTTTGCGCTCGATAACACGTGCATGGGCCTCAGCATAACGGTCGGATGCCGACAGCAGCGGCTGGGTGAAGGAAGGCGGCTCCGGAAGCGATTCTTCGGATGGGGATGCGTTCATTGCCGCAAGCTTCTCCCCTATCTCCGATCCGAGCACGGAAACCTTCTTCATCGCTCCGAGTGCGTGGCTGAATGCATACCAGGCTCCGACTCCAAGCATGACGAACATGAAGATCGTGATGACCAACCAAATCCACCAAGGCATGCTTCTCCCTCTCTACTCGTCCACCAGGGTGACCTCTTGTTCAAGGCTCAGTTCCCTCCGGGCCCTGGCAAGAATCATGGTTCTGAGCGTTCCGGGCGCGACGGCGACGATATGCCTAGCATGGGATATGCAGAAGGCGACGAACCACGAATCCGAGGAGACCGTCAGATGCACCTTCTCGCCGGTGCCGTGCGCTTCGGTGCTTGCACCGGGCAGGGACTTGGTGAAGGCGAGGTCCGGCTTGTCGGTGATGAACATCGCCGCTGTGCCGTTGTCGAAGCTCCACTTGCGCAGTTCGCTGATCGGAGCGTCCGGGAACTCGACCTTATGCAGCGGTGTGACCAGTTCGGCCCGTTCGATTCTGGCGAGACGCAGCATCTGCCATGCATCCTCGTGGGAGCCGTTCCTGCTGTTGCCATTCAGCGGGGTGACACCGTTGACGTCGGGTTTGGTCTTCTGATCCTCGCTGATTGCGTCTCCGATATCGGTCCACACAGCGGCGTAGTAGACGCCTTCATCGACGAAGATCTTGGCCGGGGCAACGATCTTCCTGCGGGTTCTTCCGGCACCGTCGGTGTATTCCATATCCAGCAGTGAAGCCGTGTCGAGCGCACGCTTGACCACGGTGAAGCTCGTCGGCTCAAGTTCGTAGCCGGTAAGGCTCAGCCAAGGGGTCTCACCTGGTTCGACATGCTGTCTGAGGCGTTTGTAAAGCGAATCGGCCTGCGCGCGTGAGCCCTCGGGAAGCAGTGGCGAATGGGCCAGATAGCTCACGGAAGCGGTGATCAGACTCAGATACTGCGGAGAGACACCCGCAAGACGTTCCAATCCAAGCGAATTGGTGGCGGACACGATGTTCTCGGTATCGAGCAAGGACCAGTCGATATCGAAGAACTGGCTTCCCGCCATCTCCCCGTCGTCGGAAACCGTCGTCAGTGTGTTGATGTCCTTGTGGATCACATTGATGGCGCGTTTGAGCTCGTCCTCGTTACGGGTCTTGCCCACGAAACGTTCCGCCAGCTCCGCGAGTGAGAACTCCTCGCCAAGATGCGCGGAGAGGAAGAGCATCAGGCGCAGGCGGCGATCGACCTCCGAGCCGGTCTGGAATGATGCGCTTGAACGTTTCGCATTGTCCTCGTCATAACCGTTCAGATCATGGTCAGGCGTCGAATCACGCTGTGCCGTATTGGCCAGGGTATGCGTGTCGTCCTCGGAATCCCCATCGGCCTCGGCGAAACCTGTGGCCGCGACGAGTCTGCGATGGAAGGCGTCCGCGGCTTCGGGCGGGCTGATGATCGTGGCACCCGGGTGCTCCAGAACGAACATGGCAAGATCGTCCGAATCGGTGTAGGCGACGTTGATGTGCTCACCGTTGACGTCGACCGTCGCCGCGAAACGGCGTGAATCAATGACCCGTTGCAAGGCATCGGGAATCGTCTGCGTCCCCAGGCCCGGCGCTATCGAATCAAGACCAAGGCCCGGAATCGGTATCTGCGGTACGCGCGGGGTGCTTCTGGAGCTTTGATGAAGCTGCTGCTCCGAGGACTGGGACATCGAGATCGAACGTGCCAGGTAGTTCGCGGCTGCGAGTACCGGCAGGTCCTCCAGATCGAAGCGCAGGCGTACCCTCGGCTCATCCCCCAATTGGAGTCGGTATGAGGCGAAATCCTGGCCTTCGGACTTTGATGAGTACTCGGGCTGTCGTGACTCGATCGCGATGCCCATCGCGGCGAGCTTCGCCCTGTCCCGTTGGAATTGCTTCGCAAACGCGGCCTTGGCGGCCTGATCCGCCAATTCACCGTATGAATCGGCATATGCCTTGACCCGTTGGGCTATCTGTCTGGATGTCAACCATTGGGGGAAAGCAGACGACAATACCGCAAGAACATCCAGTTCATGTTTTCCCCATTTATCGGAGAACCGCCGCCTGCCATTTGTTCCCTCTGCCATTAGTCCTCGCGTATCACTAAAATCTTAAATTAAATGTGCCCGGTTCTACACACTGTTATCTATGATAGATGCTTTTTGCCCGCTTACATGCATATTTGCTTAATATCCGGGCTATTTTCTTGTGAGGCTTAACGCGCCTACACCCACTCATCCGGCTCTATACCCTGCGGTCCCACATAGCCGCCATTCGGCACGTACGAGGGGTGTCCAAGATCCTCCAAAACGGCGTCCGCGAACATGGACACATTCTGTCCAAAAGTCCAATCCCCATGGATCGTCACCGAATTGGCCGCAGCCAACGAGGGCACCGAATACGGGAAGCGTTCGTTGAAGTCACCGATGTTCTTGTAGTAGTGCTCATCGAGCTCCACATTCGGGAACATGTAGTTCCCGTCCTCCATCTCGTAGGAATCGGTGAGATGAAAACGATCGGAACGCATGATGAAGAGATCGTCGGTTGTTTTGACGGGCAGGAAACGCATGCGGTCCACCTCTATGCATGACGCGTCGTCGAAGAGGCTGATCGCCGCACCCATCGCCGTTTCGAGCTGGATGACCTTCGCGGTCTCCCCATTGCTGGGATCTACGGTCTTCTCATTGCAGATCACCGGGAGCGGAAGCACCCCGTCGTATTCATCGAGTTTCTGCTTGAGGGCGTCAACGCGGACCCAGATGCTGTTGGTGTTGAAGAAGGGATGCTTTTTGATGTTCGTCGCCGCACGTTTGTCTTCCGAACGGACCTGGCTCATCTCACGCAGGAGCAGCCTGCCCGACTCCTTGTCGACGACGATGTGACCGCCCTTGCGATCGGCATTGGTTCGCTTCGATACCTCCACCATGAATGAGGATCCGGATTCCGCGAAATGGCCTGCCAATGTCCGCGAGGGGCGTGCGCCGAGATTGTCCGAATTCGAGATGAAGAGGTATTCGATGCCGTGTTCGAGCAGGGTGTCCAGCAATCCCGATTCGTGAATGGTCGAGAAGACGTCGCCGTGTCCCGGTGGGCACCATTCGAGTTCGCGGTCGTCCGGGAAGTCGACGGGTTCTCCGCTATCGGCGAGGATCTTCGGCTCGACGTGCTGGATGATTTCGACGGGGATGTCGTGCTGCTCGAAGGCCTTCGTCTTGCTGAGGACGCGCTTGGTGTCTTCCGACGTACGGAATGAATTCATGAAGATCAGCGGCAGCTGCACATCAAGACGTTTCCTCGCCGTGATGACCTGACCGAGAATGATGTCGAGGAAGCGCATCTGACGGGCTTTGTGACGACGGACCGGCAGCAGTGATTTCGCGCCTTCAAGCCCCATCGACGTGCCCAATCCCCCGTTGAGCTTCAGGAAGGCCGTTTTGGAGAAGGCCTCGAGGGCCTTGTCCGGGTCGATCTGTTCATGCACCTCACGCACCGAGGGGATATCGTGCAGCGCCTTGACGTTGCTCTCGCGTATCGAATCATCCGACTCATCATGTTTCCATGCTTCGAACAGCCGCTCAAATTGCGATATCGCAACTTCGCTCATTTCACGTTCGCGCATTTTGGCTGCAGATTTCTCAAATACAGCGTCGCCCATGATCGGTCTCCTTCCAGACACAATATTCACCAGTCTAGCGGTTTGTATGGTGGTGTCGAGGAAGGACGTGGCCGCATCGCCGCCGGCCATCGATAACCCATCCCCCGTGCAAGCCGGATTATCAAAAATCCATATCTTGTGCTACCTTATCTCTTCGGTGCTTAGTTGCATCGTCGGGCCATAGCGCAGCTTGGTAGCGCACTTGACTGGGGGTCAAGGGGTCGCGAGTTCAAATCTCGCTGGCCCGACTAGAACGGCCGTTGTTCGTGAACGAGCGACGGATGCGGTTGAATCGCTGACTCGCCCTACGCCTTATGGCGGGGGCGAGTTCTTGTATCTCAGGGTCTTCGGATCGGAGCGCCACGGCATCGTTATGTTCCAACGCCCGGGTTTCACCGATGGCGATCGGGCGAGGATCGGTGCGATGCATGCGGAGGGTATGATACTTCGTCAGGTTGTGACATCGGACGCATAGGAACGGATGCAAAGGAAACACGTATGCAGGCATGGACGATCGACCCGGGCGCATTGGGTGGCCTCTCCTTACAAGACACTCAGGAGCCCGCACCTCAGGCTCATGAACTCCTCGTACAGGTCGAGGCATTCGCCCCGAACCCCGGCGATCTGGCCGCACTCTCGGGGCAAGCGGCAGGATCCATCCCCGGTTGGGATGGCAGCGGAACCGTCATCGCACCCGCAGCCGATGGGACGGGTCCGAGGGCCGGTGACCATGTGCTGTTCCTCGGACTCGCCGCCCAAGGCTGGGCACAGCGCAGAGCCGTGCCGGTGGCGATGACGGCCGTCGCGCCACCGGAGGCGAGCTGGGAACATCTCGCGACGCTCCCTGTTCCTGCCACAAGCGCCCTGCGGGCCTTGCGCAAGCTCGCTTCGATACTGGGACGTCGCATTATGATCGTCGGCGCGGGCAGTGCGGTCGGTCGTATCGCGGTCCAGCTGGCGGCGCGTGCCGGCGCGCATGTCATCGCCGTCGCCCGTGACGAAGGCCAGCACCAGGAATTGCGTCGACTCGGCGCGGATGAAGTGCATTCGACGCTTGCCACGGTGACCACGCGTGTGCACGGAGCGATCGATCTGATCGGCGGACAGCATCTGGTGGACGCCTATGCCCTGCTGGAAGCGGGGTCGACTGTTATCGCGCTCGGGCATGCGGCCGGTGCGGACGAGCACTTCCCGTACGGCGCCTTCGTATCGGATACGACAACTGCGAATCGATCGATCACAAGCTTCTTCCTCGGTTCAGAAACGGATCTGTCTGCCGAGATGGCGTATCTTGCCGCTGATTCGAGTCTGGATGTCGGCGCTCTTGACGTCAGGTCATGGACGCGACTCGCTGAATGGGTCGCGCAGGGCGCCCCGCGTACGAGCGGACGTCCGGTGTTCCGGGTTGAGCGTAGCAAGTAGCGAGACACCCAAGCACTCATCGACGATAAGCGCTTCATACGCCAATGTGGGTGGGGTCCCGTGACCGGCACGGGACCCCACCCACACGGTCCTGATCCTAGGGTGTGACCCTTATCGTTGTGCTTTCCTGCGTAGCTTCACCGTCACCACACCCACACCTGCGCAGATCAGTGCGAGCGCGGCCACGCCTGCGAGCGCCGAACCGCTCCGGGCCAATCCGGCGACTCCATCCCTTGCCGCGGTATCCCCATCACCCGTCTGTGCACCGCCGTTGCCGGTGCCGGAGGCATCGTTACCGTCCGTGCCGTTGCCACCTGTGCCATTGCCACCGGTGCCGCCGTCATCCGTATCGCCTTTGGATCTCACAAGCGAGTCCATCGCGGCGGCAAGGGCCTTCTCGGCATCGTCGACCTGCTGTTGGGAGGCCCCATCATCCGCATACACATCCTGGGCCGCGGCCAGTGCCGCGCTGAAGGCCTTCCACGTGGTAGCGGTGTAATCCTTCGCACTGAGCTGCCGTGCGGAGCGGATCGTCTGCGACAATGCTGTTTTGTCAACGCTGACATCGTCGGAGACCACGTTCACCTTGAATGAGACGCTTGCGGATGCGAGTTCCTCGGAGGAATCCATGTCGAATACGGGCATGCCGTCCGCGGCCCAATGGACGCGGCGCACGAAGGTGTCCCTTCCCGAATAGTTGCGGTACCCCTCGCTTTGGTTCGCATAGGCGTGGAAGACGTATATCTGATTGCCGTCCTCGTCTTCGCTCCACATGCCGTGCCCGGTGCCCAATTGCCAGCTGCCGTTGAATATACCTGATTTCTGAATCGGATAATTGAGATTCGACCAGCTGGATGGATCCGTCAGATCGGTGTTGCCTGAAGCGTCGGCGACGGCCAATCCCGTGGTATATGTTTTACCGACCGAGGACCCTGAATACATCAGATACAGTTTCCCGTCGCGCGTCGTGACATTCGGGCCTTCGGCGATGGTGACGTTCCACGCGTATTCCGGTGCCACGATGCGCACCGGCGTTGAGGTGATATGGGAGGGGTCGGAAGGATCCATGGTCGCGATATACGTCGCCCCCAGTTGCTGCCAGGCATAGTAGGACTGCCCCTGTTCATCCTGGAAGTAGGTCATATCGAGTGACATACCCACACTGCCGTTCGCCGCGGTGGCCAATGCGCTGCCATCGCTTCGTGTGATTGGATGCGGGGTATCCCAATTGGCGGCCTGGGTTGGGTCCAGGTCGTTGCCGTTCGCATCCTGCTTCAGCTGCATGTAGACGGATTTCCCGTTCGACCAGGTACTGCCGTACCCGGCCATGAAGAGGATCGTCAGACGTCCGTCGATTTCGTGGATCTCCGGGGCCCAGAAACTGTGCATAATCGAATTGCCATCGCTGTCCTTGGCGCCGGCGGAGAGCAGGATGTTCTCCTTCGGGTTGTAACCATTGCTGGCGACCAGACCACTGGCCTCGCCCGGTGTGTCAGCCAGAGCCTCGATGCTGTCCGCCATGCGGAAGGGCATATGAGGGGTGCCCCGCTGCCAGGTCACATCACCGTAGATGTCATTGGTGGCTATCATCAGATACTTGATTTCGGTGACGTCCTTGCCATCGACCTGATGTTTCCAGTTCCACTTGTACACCGACGGGTCGGCGCGCTCCTCCGCGAAGGGGACCTTGTATGATGTCTGCTTCACGGTTCCGCTCACCGTGTATTCGCCGACCTTCGTCAGATCGACGTCGGATGTGTCCCATGATTCGATGGGCAGTGATCCTGTCGAACCATCGGAATACGTCAATTCGGCCTTTGCGGGCAGCTGCAGGGCATCCACCGAGGAGTTCCGCTTCACCGTGATGTCGGAGAGGTTGCTCACCCCGGTGTTCTGCGAGCGTCCGAAACGGACGTCCAAAGCGCTCGCCGTCTCCTCGTCGATCGGGATTGTCGATCCCGCCCGGAAGTCCTCGATGCCACCTGCGGTATCGGCATCCATGATTCCCAGGGTCGAGAATTCCCCGACGAGCACCTCGCCGTGCTGCGAATCGGCATCGATCAGCTGCTCGAATGTGGTGTATTTGGATACGCCATTGTCATCGGACCAGCCGACCAGATAGCGTGTGGAGGCTGAGTCGTAGACGGCATAGGGATGATTTACGCCGTTCGTCTCCCCGACGTCAATGATGCCGGCCGAATTCGGATCCTCGTGGTAGCTGAGCAGATCGTCGGATGTGGCCAGAAGAATGCTGTTTCTGGCATCGGCGGTATCCGTGCCTCGTTTGGTGCGCACCGACACGATGCCATAGGATCCGTCCGCCATGTACAGCACCGAGGGGTCCTTGAGGCTCCGTGCGTAATCGACCGTATTCATATTCAATGGTTGCGATGCATAGCCGAGGGGGAAGAAAATTCCATAGTTCTCGTTCAGGGTGGTGAAAGCGGCATCATCGTCATCCTTCAATGCCAGATGCATGCTATGCGCCACATCACCATTGTTGGCCTCATCCACCGATGTGGCATTCCTGTCGTACGCGGCAAGGGTCTGTGCCTTCGAAGCCGGCAACACCTGTACCCTGAAGGTCTTCTGTACCGGGGACGCGGCCCCCGCCTTGCTGATCGTCGCCGTGACGCTACCGCTTGTCCGCTCCTCCCCTGCGATGCTCAGTCTGCCATCTTCGGAAACAGTGATTCCATCCGAGGCGGTGAAGGACACCTCGGTGCCGTTGATCGCGGAGGGCAGGCTGGTGCCTGATTCGAGGACCGTCGGGATCACATATCCGGTGGCGGCATCCGCAAGCAGCTCCTCAGTGGATTTGTCACTCGCTTTGACGGTGATGGTGTAGCTTCTGCTGGAGCTCAGACCGCGTGTCACGGTGGTGGCCGTCAATGTCACCGTCCGGTCATCCTCGCCCTTGGCGGGTTGGTTGACGACACCCTGATTCGTGATGATCGATTCATCACTTGAGGTCCACGTTACCGCGCCACCTTCGCTTGGCAGGGCGATGTAGCTCGCATTCACGGTCTGATCGGCGAAATCGAGTCCATCGATAACCGCATTGGCGATCTCATCTTCATGGATGCGGGCATCGTCGTCGCTTATCGATGCGATCTCTTCCGCGCTCAGCGCCGTATCGTATATGCGCATGGTCGAGACGGCCCCCTTGAAGTTGTTGTCCGGCCAGGGTGCGCGTCCGATGGTGTTGAGACTCTGGTCGGCCACATGTGAAGGGTCGGCGGGAACGGTTCCTGCCGCCACCGCTTCGCCGTCTATGTAGAGTTTCGCACTTTTGGTGGAACCGTCGATGGTGGCGGTGACCGACAGCCACTGATTGGCTTTCGCGGTGCAGGAAGCGGATTGCACGAGGGTTTCGACCGCGGATGATTTGATGCCGACCAGGGGCCTGCGGTTGGATCCGCAGTTCAAGGATGCGAAGAAATACTCGGTGTTGGGCGATGAGTTGCCGATATTCCACAGGAAGTGGAAGGCACTGAGCATGGATGGGTCGGCTTTCACCTCGATCTGTACGGTGGCCGAGCTGCTGCCTGCGAGCAGATCGGAGGGCAGCTTGACCCAACTGCCTGAGCCATCCTTCGAACCTCCTGTCAGGGTCAGGGCCTTGTCGGACCACAGGCTGTCGCTGGGATTCTGGACTTCGGCGGCGCCGACCTCGCTCGCGCTCGCGGTGTTGTCGACGGTTATGCCGTCATCCGGTTTGTTCTCGAATGAGTATTCGGCCACGAGTCCGTCTGCCGGCACCGTCGTTTCCGCCAATGCGGAGGAAGGGAGCATCATCACCCCCGCGAAGGTCACCGGTATGGCCGTAAGCACGGCCAGTAGTTTGTTCACATGCTTCATTGCACTCCTATTCAGTGGTGTCGGATGCGCGATTATCTGGGCATCCTTTAGGTTCATTGCTGTTCGGATGAGGAAGGGGGCGACGTGCGCCTGTGCTTGACGAGGTGGCGCAGCATCAGTGACACGGCGGCTGCAAGGAGCAGCAGAGCGGCGGTGCGGATGGGTGGACCGCTTGCCGCACCGGTCGACGCCAAGGTCTTGTCACTGATGACGCTCCGCGTATCCTTCCCATTGCCCGCGGCATCACCTTCCGTCTGCTTGGATTCCCCCGTCGCATCCGGATCCTCGCTGCCGCTGCCGTCATTCCCGCCGTTGTTTCCACCGTCATCGTCGCCGTCGTTGTCGCCGTCATCGGTGCCCTCGCCGTCGTCCTGTGACACCACGACTTCGGCACTGACCGTGATGGCTGTCGAGCTGTACAGTGGGCGGTCCGTGGCCTGGGCCGCGAAGCCACCGGAGAGGCTCCATGAATTCGCGGTATTCGCACCGCTGTTGATCAGGAGCTCCGTATCACTTCTGCTGCGTCCGGTGGAATCGGTCCATGACCAATGGTTGAGATTCGCACCTATGCTTCGGACGGTTCCGGAAACCGTATATCTTCCATCACGCGAGGTGTCGACGCCGGAGACATCCCAGCTGACCTCACTGTCGGCGGTGCCGAAATCATGGTTCAGGCTGACCTGCTGTGTTTTCGGAAGTGCGGAGACAAGCTGCTCCGCGGAGGCTCCTCTGGGAACCTTCACCGTCTCCTTGACGTTCAGATCGGCGTTCTGGCTTGGTGAGGCATCGGCTGCGCGAATCGCGTCATAGCCGGACTTGGTCAGTGGAACGATGCCACCATGCTTGGTGCCTGATCTCAGCACGAAATCCGATGAATCCAGATACTGCCATGCATCCTCGGCGTCGAGATCGCTCGCGACCATCGGACGGTAGCCGGGTGTGGGGAAATTGTCCACATACAGATACCACTTGTCCTCGCCGTTGACCTTGAAACTCGCGGCGCCTTCGACCGAACCGTATGCGCTGCCGATGCCCTGCTGCGTCGTCCTCCAGTCGACGTTATTGGCTGCCCGCCACCAGTCCTGCCGATCGGTGACCTGCATGTAGATGTTCCCGCTCCCGGTGACACGATAGGTGCGCAGTCCCCCATCGGCACGTTCGCGCTGAATGATCGTGGTGTCGATGGTGGTGGTGTAACTCGTGGTCGGTACCAGAACACCGCCGAATTCGAAGCTGTCCTGGGAGAAATCGGTGGTCGACGCCCACAGCACGTTCTTCCCTCGCGGAGCATCCCCCACCTGGGCCTCAACCGACCAATACATCACGAATGCTCCGCCTTCGCAGGAGGCGTTATCAACCCCGTCATCGTTCAGGTCGCAGAAGTCGGCGACCCAGGTCGCCTCGGGCGCCCACGCCATGCCGATCTGCGAAATGGCATCGCCGGTCACCGTATCCGTCAATGTGGAGGACCGCGTCCCGCTGCTGTCCGCGGTCGTTTCCAGTGTGCTCATATCACTGAAGCTGATGAAGTCCTTGGTCTGCCATACATGAAACTTGGTGCTGTAATCATTCACCCACGCATACCAATTCGCATTGTCGCCGCCGAACACGCGCAGATCGGTTGCCAGCACGTAGTAGGTGGCATTCTCCGGGTTATACGCGATGAAGGGGTCGCGTACGCCGGTTGTGGACAGGTTATTGGCCAGCACGGGTTCTCCGGCATTGAGCGGATCCCATTGCTCGGCATTGTCGCCGCGTGAGATGTCGAAATAGATTTTCTCCGCGTATCCATTGGAATCCTCCATGAAATGAACCATGATGTATCCATATGCATCATCGCCGTCCACCGCATCAACCGTGACCTTGATGCTGGTGCTGATCGAGGGATCCCGCTGCGAACGGGCGGATATTGTCGCGGTCCCTGCCATCGATGCGGTGACCAGACCGCTTGCCGAGATGCTCGCGACCGCCGGATTATTCGATTCCCATGTCAGTTCGGGATCGGCCCCGCTCGGTGAGATCGTTGCCGATAGTTTCGCCGAAGAGCCCTCCTTGACGGTGAGCGCGCCGTCCTTGACTCCGGTGCCCTGGATGCTCAAGGATGTGGGCTGGGTTATTCCCAGTTGGGTGCCGGAAAGCGCGGCATCATATATCTTCAGATTGTCGAGCAGACCGGAATAGTACTCGCCGCTGCCCCAATTGCCCTTGCCGAATTGGAGCACTCCGCCCGAGTCGCCGAGGATCTCGCTGAGCGTATTGCCGGAGGTGTTCCGTGCGACGAATTTCCTGTCGACGTACACCGTGGAGGTCTTCCCGGAAACCACGACATCCACGTGTTTCCATGAGGTGCCGGTGGTGACGCCCGCTTCGATGGTGGCCGCATCCCCGGCTCGCCCACTGAGATAGCGTTCGACCCTGATCTTGTCGGTGTGATCGAGCACTCCGACATACGTCGGGGCGTTTCCCTCGACCTGAGCGTTCGTCGGTGCGGCGAACAGGGCCCAGGCACCGAAGCTCTGCTGTGTTTTGCTGTCGAATGAGAAGGTGACATCATCCATGCCGGCGAGGAGCGGGCTGCCGTCGTTCTTGGTGACATCGAGCCAGAAGGCACTGCCGAGTTGCGCTGCCGTGCCCTCGCCTTCCGCACCGGACACCAGTGTCTCCGTGCCCTTGATGCTCGCTTTGGCCCCGTCATAGGCATAGGCCTTATCGACTGCAGGGGTGTTGAAATCAAAGCTGGCGATCGGGCTGATGCTCGAATCCTCCGTCTGAGGTTCAGCCGAGGCGACGGTGGACGATGCCAGCCCCGTGCCCAGCGCCGCGAATGCGGTCACGCATGTCAGCAGTTTTTTGATGCTTGTCATGATCGTTCTTTCTGTGTCGTGTGCGCGATACGCTCAGGGATCCGGAACACTGCCGGTGTCAGCGGGTGTCAGCAGGCATATGCGCCATTGCAGTGGCTGGTGATATCGGTCGATGCCCGGGCTGTGGTGCAGCCGTGCCTGACCCGCGAATCACGGGATTCGATGCGGATAGGCACGGCTGCCGCCGTGATCGCCGCTACCGTATGTGCTGATCGGCGCTATCGCGTCTCATATGGGAACGGGCCAATGCGGTGGCACCGAGCGAGGTGGCGAGTATCGCGAGGATTACGATCGCGCTGACCGTCGATCCGGTGCTGGGCAGTTTCCCGCTGAGGGCGGTATGTTGTTGGCCGCCGTCCTGGCTGTTGCCGCCCTGTTTGCCATCGGACGGTACAGCTGCACCGGAGTCATCATCTCCCCCGGGCGAAGGTGTCTCCCCACCGCTTTTCTGCAAGGTCACCGTGTAGATCGCATGCCTGCTCGCATCCGATGACGTGACCGCGATGGTGATGACATGATCCGCAAGGGATATCTCCACAGTCGCGGCGGGGTCGACGGCACTGGCATGCACATCGGCTTTCGTGACCGTCGAGGGATCGGCTACGCGGACCACCGCCTTGCCTGCCTCGAGATCGGGAATGCTCACCTCCGTGCCGGATACACGCAGTGACTTGAGACGCACCTCGTCGGAAAGCCCGGTGTCGACCGGCAACACGGTCACGGTGGCGGAGACCGGCATACGGGAATCGTCATCGGCGACACCCCGGACTTCGAATGATCCGGCCTGTGCATAGGACGCCGCATCGATCTGATCCCAGCTCACTCCGGCTGAGGCTTGCGAGTCATCCGCCTTCGTCAGTGTCACGGTGTTCGGCAGGGATGCCGTGGGATCGGTGCCGACCGTGGTGCTCAGGCTGACCGCCTGCACGGATGCAACCGCGATATTCGGCGCATACGCCTCCAAGACCCGCTGATACTGCGCTCGGGTCACGGGCAGCACCGTGCCATGGCGGGGCATCCCGCCATCGGAGTTCGTCGGGAAGTTGCCTTCCGGCATCTCATTGCCGATGACGGTCCATGCGGAGGCGTCGGAGATATCCTCAGTGGCCAGCGGCACGTAATGGTTCGGGCCGCCGTGGTAGTTGGGCTGATCGGCGAAGAGATAGTACTGGTACCCGTTCACGTCATCGGCGTTCGCCTTGAATAATGAGGGTCCCTCCCCTGCGCTGAAGGTCCCGCCGTAGCCATTCGACTGCCCGTATCCGATTCTCTCCCCCATCAACGACCACTGATCGCTTGCCAGACCCGAGGTCGGATAGCTGCCCGTGATCGTGGCCAGGAGATTCGTCGATTTCTCCTGACGCAGGGTCATGGAATTCTCGTCTTTGTAGATGCGGTAATACGTGCCGTTCTCTTGCTGAACCGTGGCGTCGATGGAACCGGCACCGCTCTGTCCCCGGCGATCCACGTCGATCCAGATCTTCGCCTCCGAGAAATTCACGAAGTCATCGCTGGTGACGTACATCATCCGGTTGTAGGTCAGTGTTGTCCGCGCGGCGGTATCCGTCGTGTCGTAGAGATTCGACGCCCAATACACGACGTACTTGCCGAGTTCCTCGTCGTAGTAGGCTTCCGGTGCCCAGGTGTTGCCCGCGTATTCGGAGCTGACCTTCACATGCCGTTGATCGGACCAGGTGACCAGATCATCGGACTCCCAGATCTCGATGTACTTCGATCCATCGGCCTGGGCGCCCGCGAAACCGGACAGGCCACCGGCCGAATTCGGGCGGCCCGCGATTTTCAGGTCGGTGGCGATCATATAGAACTTGTCGCCATCCTTGGATTTGAATATGAAGGGATCGCGAAGGCCCTGCTCCCCCTGTGAGGATGTGAACAGGGGTGTTCCGGCGTTCAGAGTGTTCCAATCAAGAGCATCATTGCCTTTTGAAGCGGAAAGGCTGATTTTCTCCCCTCCCACGCCCTCTCCGGTGAAGAAGGCCCATACATAGGCCTCATCAGCCGACTCATCCGTTGGCATGGCCTGTATGGTGACCGTGAAGTCCTTGCTTGTCGTCACGTCGCCGAGTGTGGCCGTCGCCCTCAACACCAGTTGCGTGGCGTCCTTCCCTGCGGCCGGGCGGAAAACCGTGACGGTCCGTGACGAATCATTGACACCCTCCGTTATGGATGGGGATGCTTCGCCACCATCCACAACATTCCAGGTGATGAGCGAGCCGTTCACGCCTGATGTGGGTACGGAGAAATTGGTCCTCATATCGTCCGCATTCGCGATGGCGATGGCTGCGAGATCCTGCTGCACCCGTTCCGCGTCGCTGAGCCCGCGAGGTACGGTGAGTGTGTATTCCTTGCTTTGGCTGAGACCATCAACGGAGAAGGTGGCCGTCAAAGTCACCTGCTGATCGCTGTGCTGCGAGTCCGGGCGGGTCACGGTCGCCTTGCCGCCCGTAATCGAAATGGCGCTGTTATCAGAACTCCATGCGATTGTCGTTCCCGCGGACGTGGTCGGCAGCGTGAAGTCTGCGGTCACGGTCGTTGGGAGCTCCACCCCGGAGATGGCCTTGTCGAAGACCTGGGAGGAATATATGTCGGAGATCGCGTCGGCGCTCAGGGCCGAGCCGTACACCGCATAATCATCGACGTCGATTTTCGTGTTGGGATCCGGGTACGAGGATTTGCCGATATAAGCGACCAGGTCCTTGTAATTCGTCAAGCCTCCCTCCGCAATGGCATATTCACTGGATCCGACCTGTTTCCCGTTGAGGTATACGCTCATCTTGCCTGAGGAACCATCGATCACGGTGGTGTACAGGGCCAATGCCGCGGTGGATCGAGTGCCGCTGGTGGGGGCGGCCGTCGAGCCGGGTCCTGTTTCCGTGGACCAGGGACTGCTGCTGGGATTCGCCGCTGTTGCGCCGGTCATCACCGATTTGAGGTAATTGCTGGGATTGGAAGGATTCAGGAGGAAATAGCCTTTGGATGTGGAAGCGTTGCCGATATACGCGGCGGCGGTGTTGCCGCTCCCGTAATTGTTCTTCAACCACATCGACACGGTGACGTCGCTGTTTCCCGCCAAGGATGCAGTGGGCACGGTCACATACTGGCTTCCGGTCAGCATGATCCGACCGTTCTCGATGGCGGCGCTGCCGCTGATAACACCGTCGCTGTCCTCAGCCGTACCGGTGTTCCGGACTATCCCATCATCCGCCGCCGTGTCGAATGGGTAGTGGATCAACGGCTGGATGCCGGTATCCGCAGAGGCAGTGCCGAGCTGCACGGCGCCGCATGCCATCAGCAATACCGCGCTGATGGCACCCGCTGCAAGTTTTCTCACAAGTCTTGTACCACTATTACTGTTCACAAGCCCCCCTGTTCGGCCAGTGCTTCATCCGGAGCCCATGTGTGATGTCCCCGTCATGGGATGGCGATACGCCTGTGGATGATCGCTTCGAATAGCACTCGTCGCTGCTTTGTTTTGGAAATCGCCGCGCATTCAACGGTGAATGCACAGAACACTCTTGAACAATACATAGATTCAGCCCGGTCGCGTGGCGCGACCGGGCTGGGGATGTCGGGTTTCAGATAACGAATTGTGATTGTAAATCGTTCATATTCCGGGAATCCTGACCTTCCGGAACAGGGAATTTCCGTATCGGGCGGCCGGATAACAATTCGATAACAATCCAGGGAGCCGAAAGGGTTCAGCCCCAGAGCTCCTCGGAGGCCAATGCCGCGCCTTTGGCAAGCGTCTCAAGCTTGGCCCACGCGATGTGCGGGTGAACGCGCCCACCAAGACCGCAATCGGTCGAGGCGATGACGTTCTCCTTGCCGACCAGTCCGGCGAAGCGTTCGATCCGATCGGCGACCAGGCGGGGATGCTCGATGACGTTCGTGGAGTGAGTGACCACACCTGGAATGATGACTTTGCCTTCGGGCAGTTTGTGATCCTCCCAGACGCGCCATTCATGCTCATGACGGACGTTCGCCGCCTCGAAGGTGTATCCGCCCGCGTTGATCTGCAAGACCTTGTCTATGATGGCCTCAAAAGGAATGTCAGTGGTGTGGGGACCGTGCCAGCTGCCCCAGCACACGTGGAAGCGGACCAGTTCCTCGGGGATGCCTCTGAGCGCGTGATTCATCGCTTCGATGCGCGGCTGGATGAAGTTGCGATAATCCTCGATGGATGGTTCCGGGTTGATCTGGTCGAAGCCCTCGGCGATCGAAGGGTCATCGATCTGCAGTTCCAGACCGGCATCGGTTATCGCTTTGTATTCCTCGTGCAAGACATCGGCCCATGCGAAGAGCAACTCCTCGTCGCTGCTGTAGTACTCATTGCCGACTCGTGCGGCGGAACCGGGTGAGACGGCGGTGATGAAACCGGTCGGGAATCCTTCACGTCGCAATGCGGCCTGCAGATTGCGGATATCCTCGTTCACCGCATCCTGACCGATGTACGTCAGCGGTCCCACGACACTGGGATAGGCGGTTGCGGTCTTGCCTACGAGCACACCCCCGTCAGGATCGGAGTACACGTCGTGGAAACGTGTCCAATCGCGGCGATCGGGGAATGTGGTGTAGCGCAGATGCCCGGGTGTGCTTCTTACCGGGGTGGCGTCGAAGGGATCGCTTTTCGATATGCGAAGACCTGAGACCCGTTGGGAGATGTAGTTCCACCATGCCCCGTAATCGACGGAGGAACTCATCGCCTTGCCGTATTCGCCGTCATTGGGGATATCGACCCCGACTTCGCGCTGATGCCGTACAACCTCGTCCACGGCTGCCGTTTCGAGTGCGTCGAATTCCGGTGTGTGATTGAGCGTGAAACCATCTTCGGCGAATTGCCGGGCGGCATTGGCTTCGATGAGCTGTTTGCTGCGGGGAAGGCTTCCCGCGTGGGATACCAGTATGTGATCGTCGTTATGTAACATACATCCCACGATAGGGCTCTTTGAGCCCTCGCGCAGCATATCGGGCCACGATGCGGTACGGCGTTTTCCGGACCGTGCCGGGCCGCGTCGGATGGTTGCGCATAACGGTGAAGGCCCACCGTGCGGGGCTGTGCTCGCCATGATCGTGGCTGCCGCCTGCAGGGTGGGCCTGACTGTGTTGCAATATCAGCGTTTTTTGCGCTTCTCCCGGATATTGACCGATATCTGAACCGGTGTTCCTTCGAAACCGAACTCTTCGCGCAGGGAGCGTTCGATGAAACGACGGTATCCGTGCTCGAGGAAACCTGTGGCGAAAATCACGAATCGTGGAGGACGGTTCGAGGCCTGGGTCGCGAAGAGGATGCGCGGCTGTTTGCCTCCTCTGAGTGGATGAGGATGCGCGGCCTGGATCTTTCCGAGGAAGGCATTGAGCTTGCCGGTGGGAATACGCTGATCCCAGGATTCCAAAGCGGATCGCATCGCATCGGCCAGACGATTGGTGTGCCATCCCGTTTTGGCCGAAAGGTTCACACGCTGCGCCCAGGTGACCCGATCGAATTCGGTTTCCCAGAGTCTTTCCAGACGCTGTCTGCCGAAGGAATCGAGCAGATCCCACTTGTTGAAGATCAGGACGATGGCACGGCCCGCATCAACGGCCTGGCTCATGACCTTGAGATCCTGATCGGAAATCGGCTGTGAGGTATCGAAGAGCACCAGCACCAGTTCCGAGCGTTCGATCGCGGCCTGCGTGCGCAGACTGGAATAGTAATCCGCTCCCGAAACCTTGTGCAGACGGCGTTTGATGCCGGCCGTATCGACGAAGAGCCAATCCTCGCCATCGACATCGACCACCTCGTCAACGGGATCGCGCGTGGTGCCGGCAAGATCGTTGACCACCGATCTTTCCTCATGCGCCAGCTGGTTCAGCAAGGAGGATTTGCCCACATTCGGACGTCCGACAAGCGCCACCCGTCGCAGACCGGTCGGCGTGAGAAAGCCCGAGGTCTTCTTCGCGGATGCCAGGCAGTCCATCGAAGCGTCGAGCAGCTCTCCTATGCCGCGCCCATGCATGGCCGAAATGGCATAGGGCTCCCCCATCCCGAGTTTCCAGAACTCGGCGGCCATGTACTCGCCGGTGCTGTCATCCACCTTGTTGACGGCGAGCAGGGTGGGTTTGCCGGAGGCACGGAGCATGCGCACGATGTTCTCGTCGCTTGCCGTCATGCCGACCTGTCCATCGACCACCAGCACGACCGCATCCGCGAGGGAAACGGCAACCTGTGCCTGGGATGCGATGGCCGATTCGATGCCTTCGACATCGGATTCCCAGCCACCGGTGTCCACCAGACGGAAATCATGTCCCGACCATTCGGCGTCGTAACCGACACGGTCGCGCGTCACCCCGGGGGTGTCCTCGACCACGGCCGCACGACGGCCCAGGATTCGATTGACCAAGGTCGATTTTCCGACATTGGGGCGGCCCACGACGGCGAGCACACCTACCTGTTTGGCGGCGTACCGGTCCCCGTCCATGACGGAGCCATCGGCTTCAAGCAGGTTGCGGTCCTCATCCTCAAGCTCATAGCCTTCGAGATTCGCCGCGTATTCCTCGTATGAACGCCTTTCCACCGCGTCCTCGACCAGTGAGACCAGTGCCGCGAGGGTCTGGTCGAAATCCATATCCGAGTTGTCGACGGTGGTCACGCCCTCCGCGGCACTCAGAAAGCTGGTCACCTTCGAGTCGGCCTTATCGCGTGCCTCGACGTCATCGCCTCCGACGCCCGTCGCGCTCTGACCGGCTCTGCGGGCCGCCCTGATCTCCTCACGGGCGGTGAGCAATACCCGCACATCGGCCTTCGGCGCCACGACTGTGGTGATATCCCGGCCTTCGGCGACGATCCCGGCACCCTCGGAATACGAGTCCTTCGAGGATTCGCCGGCGATGTATGCACGCTGGGCCGCGATCAGCACATTGCGGACGGGTATGATGCTGGATACCACGGAAACATGTGATGAGACCTCATGGTCCCGTATCAGCATCGTGATGTCCTTGCCGTCCGCCAGAACCGTGGGATTGTCGGGATTCAACCCGATATCGAAATGCCCTTCGGTGAAGAACGCGCCGACGGTTTCGGTGATGAGCTGCTCGTCCGGATGCTCGGCGTCCAGATCGATGCCCCGCTCAAGGCACCACCATGCGCAGGCCCTGTACATGGCACCGGTGTCGAGGTAGGCGAATCCGAAATGTTTGGCAAGCGCTTTGGATGTGGTCGATTTGCCGACGCCGGCAGGACCATCGATGGCGACCGTGATCACAGACCCACCTCCTTCTCCAGGGACTTCACCTCTACGGATGAAAGCACCCGGTATGCACCCGGCTTGACGTCACCGAGCTTGATGGGGCCGATCTGCGTGCGGACGAGTCGCTTCACCGGGAAACCGACGGCTCCGAAGAGTCTGCGCACTATGCGGTTCTTGCCGGAGTGCAACACCACCTTGACGATGGTGTGTTCTCGGCTCTGGTCGATGATCGCGCAATGATCCAGTGTGATCTGGCCATCATCCAGGTGCACGCCCTGGGTGACCAGCCTGCGGCACACGTTGCCGCCGATCTTGCCTTCCAAGGTGGCGATATAGGTTTTGGCGACCTCGTATTTGGGATGCATGACGTGCTGCGAGAGCTCGCCGTCATCGGTCATCAGGATCAGGCCCTCCGAGTCGTAATCCAGACGTCCCATATGGAATACCCGCTCGTACTTGTCACCGATGATATCCCTGAGGGTGAAGCGTCCTTTGGGGTCGTCCATCGTCGACAGGACCTTCTTCGGCTTGTTCAACGCCAAGGTCACGTGACGATTGTTGATGTGTATGCGCGAACCGTCCACCCTGATCTTCTGGCTACCGGGATCGACACGTGAGCCGAGCTCGGTCACGAGCTCCCCATCGACCTCGACCCGGCCCTCGGTGATGATCTGCTCGCATTTGCGACGGGAACCGAATCCTGCCTGAGCCAGAACCTTCTGCAGACGTATGGCATGTGCTGAATCTTCATGCGCCTTCGTGGCGCGAGAATATGAATGAGGCATCGTTCTCCCAACGTGGCCGTATACAGCTTGTATTAATTATTGTCTGATAACTATAGACTCGTTCATAGTACAGCATGACCTTCGACTGGTACTATGACAATCGTTCACAGGCTTAACAACCTCAACAGAATATAAGGACCATATCAATGACAGGTAATCAAACATCCAGCAGTGCAGTGTTGAAGAGCACGTTCTCGCCTGCGACAGCCATCAGGGTCGGAGCCGAGTTCGCCGGCACCTTCCTGGTGACCTTCGCACTCTTCGCCGTG
The DNA here is from genome assembly GCF_000741705.1 of Bifidobacterium psychraerophilum. GTDB lineage: Bacteria > Actinomycetota > Actinomycetes > Actinomycetales > Bifidobacteriaceae > Bombiscardovia > Bombiscardovia psychraerophila. The sequence continues at coordinate 153,235 of NZ_JGZI01000010.1, forward strand.
GGAACCTGGGGACAGGTCCTCTATGGCGCAAGCGTCATGTACGTGGCACTCGCCACAGGACTCGCCTATGCTGCGGGAAGCGCTTTGTTCGGCCGTATATCCGGTGCGCATTTCAATCCTGCTGTGACGATCGCGGCCGTGTTCACCGCAAAGATCGGCTGGCTCGAAGGCCTCTTCTATGTGATCGCACAGCTTCTCGGCGCGATTGCCTCAGCGGCGATAGTCATCGGCATCCTGCCGACATCCAGCACGGTGACTTCCTCGATGTGGCTGACCTCCGCGGTCAACGGCTTCGATAAGGGTTCCGCCTCGAACAGCATGCTTTCGCAGGCGAACATCTCCTTCAACGTCACCATGGCCATCGTGCTTGAAATCGTTGCGGGTCTGATCGTCGTCGGCGCGGCCGTAAGCACCCTGCGCGACAACGGCGGCGCGGACAAGCGTCATGCCCTGTACTCGGGATTCGCATACGCGATCGCCGCAGCCATCACCTTCCCGATCACCGGTGCAGGCCTGAACCCCGCGCGTTCGACGGGTATTGCCATCTTCGCCCAGAACAAGGGTCTCAGCCAGGAGCCGCTGCAGCAGCTGTGGGTCTTCTGGATCTGCCCGATCCTCGCCGCCGCGATCGTCTCACTGGTCATCATCATCACCAATATGGTGAAGGGCAACAGTGCGCTTGCCGGTGCGGCCTATGATGTCGAATCCGACGGAGATGACGAGGATGTGGAGATCATCGGTGACGAAATCGTGTACACGAGCGAATCACCCGCAGCCACCTCGGAGGAATCCGCTGAAGAGTATGAGCAGAAGGATTCAGAGCAGCAATCTGATGCTGAAGTAGGTAACGAGGAGACCGAGGCCCAGAGCGATTCCGATGAAGGAGTCAAACGCGACTGAGCGTACCTTCCAAGGGCTGCGTTCTCGCAGCGTAAGACGTAGCACAGCAGTGCATATGGCGGCAACGGAGATGATCACCGTTGCCGCCATATGATATCCGAACCAGGCAATGATGCCACTGGCCACGACGACCATGGTAACCGACCACTCGAACAGCGGGTTGCCTTCGTGGCGTTCGGAGACGAAGGGGTGCGTGCTCTTGCGCTTCTTCATATCAGGATCTTGCGGATGTCCCATGGTCATGACTCCTTCTTGTCGATGATGATGCTGAAACGGCAACGATCGTATGCTCACGCACCCGAATTCACCAAGGCCGAGGCCCTGCCTCCGATCAGTGGAAGAAGTGGCGGGCCCCGGTGACATACATGGTCACTCCGGCCTTCTGGGCCGCCTCGAAAACGGCTTCGTCACGTATGGATCCTCCTGGCTGCACCACGGCCTTGACACCCGCGTCCGCCAGAATCTCCATGCCGTCGGGGAACGGGAAGAAGGCATCCGATGCCGCGACGGCACCCTGCGTCCGATTGGCACCATCAGCCAGGGTGTTGGCCCTGGTGACGGCCAGATGGCTGGAATCAACCCGGTTGACCTGTCCCATGCCGATGCCGACCGTGGCGCCATCATGCGCGATGAGGATGGCATTCGACTTGACCGAACGGATGGCCCTCCAAGCGAAGTTCAGATCCTTGAGCACACCGGCATCCGCCGCCTCACCCGCGACAAGCGTCCAGGTCTCGGGGGCATCGCCCGCGGCATCGATGTGATCCTGGCTCTGGACGAGCAGACCACCGTCGATCTGTCTGATCTGATCCTGGGTCCTCGGAGGCTTCGCGACCTTCAGGATGCGCAGGTTCTTCTTGCTCTGCAGCAGGGTGAGCGCATCGGCGTCATAGTCCGGAGCCACAATGACTTCGGTGAAGATCGGCTTGACCTGTTGCGCCATCTGCAGGGTCACCGTCGCATTGGCTGCGATCACACCGCCGTAGGCACTCATCGGATCGCATGCGTGGGCCTTGCGGTGGGCTTCGGCAACATCAGCGCCTATGGCGAGACCGCAGGGATTCGAATGCTTGACCACGGCCACGGCTATGGTGCCCGGGAAATCCCAAACACTGCGCCAGGCCGAGTCGGCATCCACGAAATTGTTGTAGCTCATGGGCTTTCCGCCGAGCTGTTCGGCATGGGCGAAGCCATTCCGATCCAGCGGGTCGAGATAGAGCGCCGCCTGCTGATGAGGATTCTCCCCATATCTGAGCGTGTGAGAACGGTCCCAGGTACGCGTCAGGGCCTCCGGGAAGGAGGAGTCAGAAGCAGACGAAGCATCGTCGGCAAGTGTGCCGATGCCTTCCGGTTGAGGCCACTGGGCTGCCGTCCATTCGGCGATGGTCGCATCGTAGGCGGCCGTATGCGCGAAAGCCTTGGCCGCCAGCCATCTGCGCTCATCGAGGTCGAAGCCTTCCCCTGATTCCACACGCTGTGCGGCCAGCGCATAGTCCTTCGGATCCGTGATCACGGCGACGGAGGCATGGTTCTTCGCGGCTCCCCTGACCATCGACGGGCCGCCGATGTCGATTTTCTCGATCACGGCGGCCGCATCGGCACCCGAACGTGCGGTGTCGGCAAAAGGATAGAGGTTGACGACAACCATATCGAAAGGCTTGATGCCGAGATCATCCAGTTGGGATACATGCGCCGGATTCGTCATATCGGCCAGGATTCCCGCATGCACGTGAGGATCGAGCGTTTTCACGCGACCGTCCAGGCTTTCGGGGAAGCCCGTCACCTTTTCGACCGGGGTCACCTTGACGCCGAGGCTTTGCAGAACCTTGGCGGTCGAACCGGTCGAGACCACCTCTGTTCCGGCTTTGGCGAAGGCCTCGGCCAGCACTTCGATGCCTTCCTTGTGGAATATGGACACCAGTGCCCTGTTGATCGGTCGCTTGCTGCTTGGCATTACTGTTCCTCCTTGTGGTGCGGATGGGAGTCGTTGGAGAGACTGAATGCTTCGGTCCCATTGTTATCCCCCGAAGTTCCACTGACGACCCTGCGTTGCGGCGCAGCATCGCGGGAGGATGCTTCGGAAGTCTCATCATCGGGTGCGCTCGTCGTTGAGGCTCCGTCCCTGTCGCCTGATGGCCCCTTGCCTTCGCGGGATCCATCCGAATCCCCTGCATCATCGCGCTCTTCGTTGTCTGGGCTCAGCGAGTGCGAGACATCGGCACGGCGTTTGATCTCCGCGATGAACCAGATTCCGCCGAAACGCAGGCCATAGGCCAGAAGCACCACGCCCCAGGCGATTGCAAGGCCAAGTGCCGTGGAATGTGCCAGCATACTGGTGGTATTGGCCACGTCCACACCCACATGCGCAAGCCGTTTGCTGCCCAAGGCCCCATTGGAGAGGGAGAACACGGCTGTGGAGCTGACGGTGAGGAGTATCGAGACCAGGCAGAAGGAGAGCGCGGGATAGCCGAATCTCAGCAGGTTCTTCCTGCTCAGCAGACTTCGATCCTGCTGTTCCCCGCGCCGCCATACGTGGAAGGCGTGTGGGTGCAGCATGGCAAGCAGTGCGAGGATGAAGGCCAGGGCGGCCGGAACGGACATGCACAGCACGCGGAGCAGATCGTTCTCAAGCGCCGAGGGCAGCAGACCGAAGACGGGAACAGGTGGAAGGTCCGTGGACTGTCCCACCCAAAGCGAGAAGTTGGCCGAGCTGCCGATGGTGAACCCGGCCCCGGAAAGCCACGATACGGCCCAGATGCAAAGGTTCGGCAGCCATGCGACGCTGGCTAGGGTCGTCATGATGCGAGAACCGGTACCCATGCCCACGAGGTCGAAGACCCGGCCCATCGTGCTGGCGTTCATCAGGGACCAGACGGCGACCGTCGCGATGCCGCATATGGCCAAGGCGACCAGCAGGCTTATCCATATTCTGATCGCGAGACGTATGGACTGGTACAAGGCGGGGGGCATCGCACGTTGGGCGCGCTCCAACAGGCTGTGCACCGTGTCGTCGCCTGGTAGCAGCGCCCACAGATATCCGAGCGAGAACACCAGGCCTATGCCCAGCAGATTCAACCATTCAGAGGTGACCAGCGTGTACCCGGTCGTGTGCAGCAGCGCTATATGGATAAGCACCCATGAAGCCAGACCGCACACATACCCGCCCCAGCTGGTACCGATCTTCAGGGCGAGTGCACGTATGAGCAGCACCAGCATGATGCTCAGCAGCAAAGGTATCAGCGTGATGAGGAAGGAGCCCGAGGTGAATCCCGCACCTTGCGAGAGGAGCAGGATCGCACTGGTCAGGCCGACGGAGAGCGAGGAAAGCGATCCTCCCTCCTCCATCGAAATCACCAGCAGCATCAAGGAGATGAAGCATCCGAGTGCAACGGCGTAAATGGCCATCGTGACGATGGTCACATACAGTCCCTTAAGCCATGTGTGGATGCGTGCGTTCATTACCGGGCGGCACCCGCCAGCACCTCGCGCATGATCTCAGCGGTCTGCCCGGGTGTCTTGCCGACGCGTATGCCCACTGCCTCCAGGGCATCCTGCTTGGCCTGCGCGGTTCCTTTGCCTCCTGAAACGATGGCTCCGGCATGACCCATCTGTCTGCCTTCGGGGGCCGTGAAACCCGCGATGTATGCGACGATGGGCTTGCTCATATGCTCCTTCGCCCAACGTGCGGCCTCCTGCTCGGCATCTCCCCCGATCTCGCCAATCAGGATGCAGGCTTTGGTGTTCTCATCCTCTTCGAAGGATTGGAGGGCTTCAAGCAATGTGGTTCCGACAATCGGATCGCCACCGACGCCCAGGCATGCGGTGAATCCGATATCCGCGAGTTCGCCCATCAGCTGATAGGTCAGCGTCCCCGATTTGGATACCAATCCGAGGGGGCCGCTGCTCACGATTTTGTCGGGGATGATTCCCAGATTCGTGCCCGCGCCATTCTGCTCATTGGGCAGGGTGATCAGACCGGGGCAGTTGGGGCCGATGATCCGAACCCCATGGCGTTGCGCAAGGGCCACGCAATAGGCTGTATCGGCCACGGGAATGCCCTCGGTGATGACCACGATCAGCTCGATCTTCGCCTGTATCGCCTCGATCATCGCGGCTTTCGCGAAGCGAGGGGGGACGAAGACGACGCTGGCCCTGGCTCCGGTCGCATCCTTTGCCTGCTGGCAGTCGGCGAATACCGGGATATCGACCTCGCCGCCATCGGCTGAGGTGAAGGCCACCGAACTCCCCGCTTTCCTGGGGTTCACCCCTGCGACGATGGGGGTGCCTGCGGCGAGCATACGTGCGGTGTGCGTCATGCCCTGATGACCGGTCATGCCTTGGACGATGACGGGCGCTTGTGCATCAATGAACAGTGGCATCAGCGGTTCTCCTTGGATGGCCAGGAGGATGAGGGGCTGAACTGCGCGGCGAGCGATGCCGCCGTCTGTGCCGCCTCCTCCATGGTTTTGGCCACATGCAGGCGGGGGTTATTCGCCTGGGAGATGGTGGACAAGCCTTCCTGCGCGGCATTGCCATCGAAACGGATCACGATCGGTTTCGCCGAATTGAGTGTCTGCAACGCCTGAAGGATGCCTTCGGCCACCAGATCGCATCTGGTGATGCCTCCGTAGATGTTGACCATCACGGAAAGCACCTGCGGGTCGGAGAGCACGATGGACAGGCTTCTGCTCATCACCTCGGCTGAGGCCCCTCCCCCGATATCGAGGAAATTCGCCGGTTTCACGCCGGTGCCCTGTTCCTCGCCCGCTCCCGATACCGCATCGAGCGAACTCATCACCAGTCCGGCCCCGTTGCCTATGACGCCGACCTGACCGTTCAGATGCACATAGTGCAGGCCGTGTTCCCTGGCCTGCTGCTCATAAGGGTCCGTCTGGATCGGGTCCTTGAAGCGCTCCCATCCGTCATGACGGAAGGCCGCATTGTCGTCCAAGGAGATCTTCGCATCCAATGCGCACAGCGTTTTCGAGGATTCGTCCTCCGGATCGCCGACTTTGGCGAGCGGATTGATCTCCACCAGGGTGGCGTCATTCTCTTTGAAGGCGCGCCACATCTTGAGCAGGATCTGTGCGGCCTGATCCACATCCGCATGGTAGAAACCGATGCTGGCGGCCATCTCGGTCGCCGCTGCGAGGTCGAAGTCCTCAAGTGCCCCTATATGAAGCCTTTTGACCGCTTCAGGATGCTCTTTGGCGATGACCTCCACTTCGGTGCCGCCATTCGCCGTCGCCAGCACATCGAAATCCCGGGAGGCGCGATCGACTGAAATCGACACGTAGTATTCGTGCAGAACGTTCTTGGCGCCAGCGACAAGAACCCCACTGCATTTATGTCCGTGGATGCTCATCGGCAGTATCTGTTCCGATGTGAGTATCGCGTCATCCCTGTTCGAGGCGAGTTTGATTCCCCCGGCCTGACCGCGATGACCGGTTTTCACCTGCGCCTTGATGACGCACGGGTATCCGATTTCATCGGCGGCAGAGGCCACCTCATGGGAGTTCTGCGCGAAAATCGCTCGCGGAGTTGCGATCCCCTGCTCCTCCAGTAGCTCACGAGCCTGGTATTCATACAAATCCATTGTGCTTCCTTAATGACCCCTACGCCGGCATACTGAACAATGTGCTGACCGGATGCTGCTCCAGCGCATCGCGACCGTTCAGCCCTTCAAGTTCCATGACGAAACTGTAGCCGCTGACACTGGCACCCGAGGCCTGGATCAATTGGGCTGCAGCATGCGCGGACCCGCCTGTGGCGATCAGATCGTCAACAACCAGTACGCGCTCACCGTGTGCACACGCGTCCTGTTCGATCTCCACGCATGCGGAACCATACTCCAAAGCATACGTCTGACTGAGCGTTTCGGGCGGAAGTTTGCCCGCCTTGCGGACCGCGATGAATCCTTTGCCCAGGGCATTGGCCATTGCAGGCCCCAGCAGGAAGCCCCTGGCCTCAAGCCCGGCGACTACATCGATCTCGTCAGGCGATACCGGCAGGTTGGCGAGCATCGCTCGTATCAACAACGATAATCCGCGTGGATCCGCCAACACCGGCATGAAATCCCTGAAGAGTATTCCGGGCTTCGGGAAATCCGGAATACTGCGGAACAGGGAGATCAGGTATTCGATCTCCTCGCTCTGCAGAGAAGGGATGTTGCCGGCTTTGATGTCGGACTTGGGCATGGGTGACTTCCTTGTATTCGTCTCTATGGCGGTTGTCGACAACTTACTTGGCTGCTGGATGCTGCTCCGGCGCTTCGTCGGTCGTCACGCTCTGCACATCGATGGGCTCCTGGGCGGCACTGGAATCAGTGGCGATCTGTGCCTGATCCGCGTCATTCGGCGCCTCAAGGGGATTGCCCTCGGCATCGACCTCATCATCGGAAACGAATGCGGGGACGACGGGAGGCTCGGTGATCGCCTGGATGCGCCAACGTGACTGCGCACCCTCCGAATCGATCACGATCTGATCCTTGTCGAGATCGACCGAAACCACGGTGCCGATGAGACCCGAGAAGGTCGCGACCTCGGTACCCGGCTGCAATGACTCCCTGAAGTCCTTGACCTTGGACTGTTGCTGCTTGGATTTACGAGATTGCCACCACATCAGTCCGACCATGAACACGATGACGACAATCATGAAAGAATATTCCATTGGCTTGCTCCTTAGAGTTTGGGGGTATCGGAGGCGCAGAAGAGCGAAGAGTTCAACACATCCAAAGACTTGATTTTAGAACAGCTTGTTGACATCCGGTCCGGGTTCCAGACCGAGGTGGGCCCAGGCCTTCGCCGTGGCGACACGACCCTTGGGCGTCCGGATCATGAAACCTTCGCGAACCAGATAGGGTTCGCATACGGTTTCCACCGTTTCGGCCTCTTCCCCGACCATCGCGGCGAGATTGTTCAGTCCGACCGGACCTCCGTTGAAATTCGTCACCACGGCCTTCAGCACGGCTATATCCAAGCGATCCAGACCCTCCGAGTCGATCTGATACAGGCTGAGGGCCTGACGGACGTCATCGGGCCCGACGGTTTCCAGATCATGGACCACGGCCCAATCGCGGACACGGCGGAGAAGACGGTTGGCGATGCGCGGCGTGCCCCGTGAACGAAGGGACAGTTCGGTGGCGGCATCCGAGACCAGGCGCACATGCAGGACCGAGGCTGATCTGTCGATCAGACGCTCAAGCTCCTCATGCGGATAGAAGTCGAGATGAGCCGTGAATCCGAAGCGCGCCCTCAGCGGTGAAGGCAGCATGCCTTCACGGGTCGTGGCCCCGATGACCGTGAAGCGGGGAAGCGTCAAGGGTATCGATGAGGCACCCGGACCCTTGCCGACCATCACATCGACACGGAAATCCTCCATAGCGATGTACAACAGCTCTTCGGCGGCGCGTGGCAGACGGTGGATCTCATCGATGAACAGCACTTCGCCCGTTTCGAGCGAGCTGAGCATCGAGGCGAGATCGCCCGCATGTTGAATCGCAGGGCCGGAGGTGATGCGGATGGTGACATCCATCTCCTTGGCGACGATCATCGCCAAAGTCGTTTTGCCGAGTCCCGGAGGGCCTGCGAGTAGGATATGGTCTGGGGCGACATCGCGTTTCTTCGCCGCGTCCAGGAACAGTCCCAGCTGCGCCTTGAGCCTCGGCTGGCCGATGAATCCCGCGAGGGTGTCGGGTCGGAGCTCCTCGTCGCTGAGCACCTCGTCACTGATGGGATCCGCGGAAACCATCCTGAGCGAATCCTCATTGGCCCCATTGTTCTGCAACATCGCGTCCTGCTGTTCCGCGGACATATCAGCGCCCCCTGTCGAGTGAAGTCAAGGCAAGTTTAAGCGCCCGGGGCACATCTTCGGAAGGCAACGGCAGGGAGAATCCGGAGTCTTGCAATGTCTTGCGCACCGCCTGCTCCGCATCCCGCATCTGCCATCCGAGGGAGAGCAGACCCTGCAGCACCTGCTCGCTGCCTTCGTCCAAGTTCTCCTCCGTCCCGCTTGAAGGTGCTTTGGGCAGGTCGATATGTCCCGCAAGATCCAGGATGATCTTCTGCGCGCCCTTGCGTCCCAAACCAGGCGCCTTGGCCAGAGCGGCCGCATCGCCGGCCTCCACCGCGGCGACGAGCTGATCCGGTTTGAGCGTCGACAGCAGGGACAACGCCACCTTGGGACCGATGCCGCTGACCTTCTGCAATCTGACGAAAAGGGTCTTCGAGGATTTGGAGATGAATCCGAAGAGCGTGATCGCATCCTGCGAAACGTTCATGGTCGTGTATACCCGGGTGGATGATCCGGCATGCATACTGGTCAGATCACCGGCCGGCATATGCACCTCATAGCCAACGCCGGAGACGTCGATCGTGGCGATATCCGCTTCGATAGCCACCACTGTTCCCGAGAGTAAAGCAATCATGCACCCATCCCTGCTTCCATTGCCCCGCCTGCGGCCTCCCGCACCGATACCGCTGCGATACGCTGATCGCGTTGCAACGGCACCGCTGCGTACGGGACATCAGAGCGGGATACATGTTTCGAACGTTTGTTCGATAGTCTACATGCCTCTGCCGACCCCGCGGCTTCGGGCGGCCTTCTGACTTGCCGTCGTCCACTGACGCTGGGCGGCTGTGAGATGCTGCTCCCGTTCCCCTCCCTGCAGGGCACCACCGGGGCGCAACGCATGGCATATCGCCAGAGCCAGGGCATCCGCGGCGTCAGCGGGCTTGGGCAACTGGTTGAGTCTGAGAATGGTGGTCACCATGCGTTCCATCTGGATCTTTTCGGCTTTTCCGTTTCCGGAAATGGCGAGCTTCGCCTCGGTCGGGGTATGCAGGGCCACGGGGATGCCCCGTTGGGCCGCAGCGAGCATGGCCAATCCCGCGGCCTGGGCCGTCCCCAGAACGGTGTTTCTGTTGGACTGGGCGAAAACCCTTTCGATCGACACCGCATCGGGCGAGAAGGCATCCATCTTCGCCGAAAGGCCGTTGAAGATGGTCAGCAGGCGCAGATCCTGGCTTTCCTCTGGCGCTGAGCGCACCACATCCACATGGATAAAGGAAAGCCGGCGTGAAGCGCCGGCTTCGATAACGCCGACCCCGCAGCGTGTAAGCCCGGGATCGACGCCAAGGATGATCACTGTTCCTTACTCCTCGTCGAGCTGGGCCAGAACGTCATCAGACGCCGTCCAGTTGTAGTAGAGGTTCTGAACATCATCGAGGTCATCGAGGTTGTCGATGAGTTTGATGACCTTGCGTGCGGAGTCGATGTCGAGTTCCACCTCGCTCTTGGGGTTGAGCACCAGATCGGCCGAATCGTAGTCGATGCCGGCATCCTGCAGTGCTTTGCGAACCGTGACCATATCGCTTGGATCGGTGATGACGGCATAGCTTTCCTCACCGTCGGTCACATCCTCCGCACCGGCTTCGGCCGCGATCTCGAAGACCTTGTCATAATCGACATTCGACGCAGGAACCACGATCTGTCCCTTGCGCTCGAAGTTGAAGCTCACGGAGCCGTTCTGCGCCAAGGACCCGCCGAATTTGGTGAGTGTCGAACGCACTTCGGCGGCCGCACGATTGCGGTTGTCGGTCAGACATTCGATGATGAGTCCGACACCGGCAGGTGCGTAGCCTTCATAGACGATATCCTCGTAGTTCGCCGCACCGGCCTCTTCGCCGGAACCGCGCTTGACGGCGCGGCTGATATTGTCGGCAGGCACCGACGACTTCTTGGCTTTGACGATGGCATCGTACAAGGTCGGGTTTCCATCGGGGTCGCCGCCACCGGTGCGTGCTGCGATCTCGATGTTCTTGATCAGCTTCGCGAAGAGCTTGCCGCGCTTGGCGTCGATGGCAGCCTTCTTATGCTTGGTGGTGGCCCACTTGGAATGCCCTGACATTTCGCTCCTGACAGATTCGATACGTTAAACGACAATGATTTTAGGGTGTCTCTCAGACAATATGACGCTGTCGGGTGAAGCGGTGCCCCTCTTTGGGCGCGTTGAGGACGTCGGCATAGACGGAAAGCACACTGCTGGTGACCCGGGACCAGTCATAGTCGCGGGCCCTGGCCTCACCCTCGACACAGAGCCTCGCACGGGCCCCGTCATCCTCTATCAGCTCCGTGATCGCCCTGGCGCAATCCTGGGCGTCACCATTGGTGAAGAGCGTCGCCGCCTTGCCTTGTCGGGATACCGCCTGGAAGGCCTTGAGATCGGATGCCACGGTCGCGCATCCGGCAGCCATCGCCTCCGCCAGCACGATGCCGAAGCTTTCGCCGCCGGTCTGCGGGGCCACATACACGGTGAGGCTTTTATAGAACGAGGCCTTGTCCTCTTCGCTGATGCGTCCGAGAAACTCCGTGTGCGCGATGAGCTCTTCGGAGACGGAAGCGAGTATCTTGCGACCGTCATGCTCACCGTCGCCAACGCAGAGAAAACGGGCCTGTGGGAAACGCTTGAGAATCAGCGATGCAGCACGGGCGAATACGGCGAAGCCCTTGCGCTCCTCCCCCATGCGTCCGAGGAAACCGATGGTCGGGCTTGTCGATGTGCCCAGCCATTCGTCCTTCGTGGAGGCCGTCGCATATGCGCTGGTGCAGATGCCGTTGGGAATGACCGAGATATCGGTTGAGGGATCCAGATAATGACTGGCTGTATCCATCGCGGCATCACTCACGCATATGGCCGATTTGATATTGGACAGGTATGAACGCAGATAGAACTGCGTGCATCTCAGGGCCAGTGGGTAGGTGTCGAATGAGGCGTGGAAGGTCGCGACGTACGGGCAGGGCTCAAACCCGGGGATTAGGGGTTTGTGGCTGATACTGGGCACTTCGGGCTCATGGAGGTGCACGATGTCGAAATGGCCTTGTTTGATCCATCGTCTGGTGACCGATCCGACCCATCCGAAGTAGCTGAGGTTGGCGACTGATCCATTGTAGGGAATCGCGAAGGAACTTCCTGTGGTCTGCACCCACAGTGGCATATCATGCGTGCGTCGTCCCGGGGCCAGCACCTCGACGTCATGTCCCCGGGCGATCAGCTGCTTCGCGAAATCCCTGATGTGGAATTGCACGCCACCCGGGGTTTCGAAGGAATAGGGGCTGATGATGCCGACTTTCAATTTTCTGCCGTTAAGCGGATCACCGGCATCGCTGGCAGGAAGCTGGGAAAGTTCTGAGCGCATGTATTACATTCTCCCACTCGGGCCCGCCGATGTTCTGGATATGCTGTCAATATTTTCTGGCACGCCATGCATTCTGGCAAGATCGAGATCTTCGATGAACACCGGCTGCAGCATGTGCCAATCCTCTGGATGGTCCTCTATCTTGGCCGACCAGATGTCGACCCAGGCCTGGGACAGCGCCGTAATCGCCTCTTCCTTGGGCATGTCCTCATAGGGGTGGGGATCGATCGGGCCGCTTATCGTGCACACATAGCCATGCTTGATTCCCGCGACACGCCTGCCTGCGGCGTCCAGGGCCTCCCTGTGCATGTTGAACACATAGAGCGGGCGTCCCGTTTCCAGCGCTATGGTGGCCGGTCCACGTGCCACGCGCATCAGCGATCCGAATGCGTTGACGAAGACGCCGTGTCTGCTCAGATCGCGGTCGGCCAGCAGAGGAACGATGACATGCGCTTCGTCCAGGCGCTCCTCCAATTGCCCGATGAGGCCGTGCTCTCCGGTGAGCAGAATGGTCATGCCGAGTTCTTCGCGGATGGAAACGAAGACCTTGAGCAGCTCCTCGTTCTTCAGGCGTTCGGCGACCGTCGTTACCGGCGCGATGGCCGTATTCGCCCAGAATCCCGCATAGTCCCAGTTGCCCTGGTGTCCCATCGCGATTGGGGCGGAAGATTCGACGCAGAGTTCCTGTATGGAGGCGAAACCCTCCCCCTCGCCTCTGATGCGCGCCAGAAGCTCCTGCTCGCTGCGGGCGCCGACGGTCAGGGCCTCGGCGAAATACATGAAATAGGAATGCATCGCCTTGCGCGAACTCCGGCGGAGCGTCCTGCGGTCCACCTGGCCGTCTCGGTGCTGCAGGACCTGCCGGAGATTGCGTTCCAACTGGCGCACCCCTGCGATATGCAGCAGCCAGGCCGCATCCGCCGCGAAGGAGAACACCGCCCGGATCAGGGTTTCCGGCAGCCATGAGGCATGTTTCGCCAGGGCACTGAGCACATGGTTCATGGATTCAGCTCACTCGTGTTCCGGATTGGCGGGTTTCGTGGATGTGCTCATGCTTCTGCTGACATGCCATATGCGTTGCCACACGGTCAGAACGCCCAGGGCCGCAAGCAGCAGCATGCAGCAGGTGAGCACTGCTGGCGGCAGCCCGATGCCGGTGAGCGCCATGCCGACCAGAATGATGACGAGTCGGTCGGATCGTGTCGCGACGCCGTTCTTCGCTTCGAAGCCTTCGGCTTCGGCGCGCGCCCGTGCATACGATGTGACAAAGGATGTCATCACCGAGAACAGGGCCGCATACATGCCGATTTCAGGCCAGTAGTCGTTGGGGCCGGTGGCGCCCGAGGAGATCAGACGGTGGAAGTATATGATGACGCCTGTGAGCACGGCCCAGTCGGCGATACGGTCCAATGTCGAATCCAGAAAGGCGCCGAATTGGGTGCCTCCGCCGCTGAGTGCGGCAACGGAGCCGTCCAGGGAATCGAAGATCACCAGGATGGTGAGCACGATCGCACCGGGTAGCAGCCAGCCGGTCAGGCCGGTGATGATCGAAACCACAACCGTGCCCACCGCCCCGACCACGGTCACCACGTTGGCGGTGACTCCGATGGACACCAGACCGCGTGCGATGGGGGCGATCAGACGCTTCCAGGGTTTGCGCAAGTGCTCAAACATCGATATCCCTTTCATTGGGGTCTTCGCGCGTCGGGCGCGCATGATTCGTGTCTTCGGTGCCGCACAGGGCCGCAAAGGCCTGCGCATACTGGCTGCGCTGGTCCGAAAGCAGAATGGGCATCGTGCGTGTCTGCGCCACGATCGGCATGAAGTTGGAATCCCCGTTCCATCTCGGCACGATGTGCTGGTGGAGATGGGATGCTATGCCGGCACCCGCGACCTCGCCCTGGTTGATGCCCAGATTCCATCCGTCCGGATGTGAGACCTTGTCCATCACCCGCATGGCCTGCGCACTGGTCTTTTCGAATTCGATGAGCTCATCGTCGTCAAGATCGGTCAGCAGGCTCACATGGCGATAGGGGCACACCATCACATGTCCCACGTTGTAGGGGTACAGATTCATGATGACGAAGACCTTGGTGCCGCGCCATACGATCAGGCCGTCCTCATCGGATTTCTTCGGAGCCTCGCAGAACGGGCACTGCCCTGTCCGCGGTGATTTCTCCTTGTCGGGGGCCAGCACATACGCCATGCGCTGGGGCGTCCACAAGCGCTGGATATGATCCTCCTGCGGGGGGAAATCGTCGACCGTGTCACAACGGACCTGCGATGAGTTCCCCTGCTGCCCATCATCCTGATAAGCATCGTCCTGCCGCACAGTCGGGCGCGCGGATTCCGTATTCAATTGCGCGCCCTCTTCACGTGGGACATCATCCCTGTTTTCCATAGTTCTTCAGCTTACTGCTGGCTGATGCCCGTAGCTGCGGTGAAGTCCTCGCTGGAGCTGATCTGGGCGCGTCGTGCGATCGCCGTGGTTATGCCATTGATGGCCTCGTCGACGGGAACGCCGTTGATCTGGCTGCCGTCACGGAAACGGAAGCTCACCGCGTTCCTGCTCCGGTCATCCTCACCGGCGATAAGGGTGAAAGGCACCTTGGATTTCGAGGCGTTGCGGATCTTCTTGCCGAAGCGGTCATCCGAACGATCGATTTCGCAGCGCACCAACGCATCCTCCAAGCGGTGCAGGATGCCTTCGAGATGCTCCGTGTATTCATCCGCGACGGGGATGGCCTCGACCTGCACGGGTGCAAGCCATGCGGGGAAGGCTCCGGCGTAATGTTCGAGCAGAATCGCGAAGAAGCGCTCGATCGAACCGAAAAGCGCACGGTGGATCATAACCGGCCGTTGGTGCGATCCATCGGCGGCGACGTATTCCAATTGGAATCGCTCAGGAAGATTGAAGTCAAGCTGGATCGTGGAGACCTGCCATGTGCGTCCAATGGCATCGCGTGCCTGGACCGAGATCTTCGGCCCATAGAAGGCGGCGCCACCCGGGTCGTCCACCAGGTCGAGGCCCGAATCCTTGGCGACTTCGGCGAGGGTGTTGGTCGCCTCCTCCCACACCTCGTCGGATCCGACGAACTTGTGCGGATCCTTGGTGGAAAGCTCCAGATAGAAATCATTGAGACCGAAGTCCTTGAGCAGGCCGAGCACGAAGTTCAGCAGGCTCTTGAGTTCGTCCTTCATCTGATCGCGGGTGCAGTAGATATGGGAATCGTCCTGGGTGAGACCACGTACCCTCGTCAGACCGTGGACCACGCCGGACTTCTCGTAGCGGTAGACGGTGCCGAATTCGAAGAGGCGCAGCGGGAGCTCTTTGTATGAACGTTGGCGCGAACGGAAGATCAGGTTGTGCATCGGGCAGTTCATCGGCTTCAGGTAGTAGTCGAAGCCCTGCTTGGTCACCTGACCGTCGGCATCGGTCTCCTCGTCAAGATGCATCGGAGGATACATACCGTCCTTGTACCACTGCAGATGCCCGGAGATCTCGTAGAGATGGCCCTTGGTGATGTGCGGGGTCTGCACGAAGCTGTAGTGATGCTTGCGGTGCTGCTCGCGCGAGTAATCCTCCATCGCGTTGATGATCGCCGCGCCCTTGGGGTGGAATACGGCCAGACCCGGTCCGATCTCGTCCGGGAAGGAGAACAGGTCCATCTCGGCGCCGAGTTTGCGATGATCCCTTTTCGCGGCCTCCTCCATGCGGGAGAGATACGCCTTCATCTCGTCCTTGCTGGGCCATGCGGTGCCGTATATGCGCTGCAGCATCGGGTTCTTCTCGCTGCCGCGCCAGTAGGCTGCAGCCGTGCGCTGGAGCTTGAATGCCTTGATGTAGCGGGTGTTGGGCAGGTGTGGTCCCCTGCACAGATCCTTCCAAACGACGGTGCCTTCACGGTCGACATTGTCGTACATGCTGAGTTCGCCAGTGGATACCTCGGTTGCGGCCTCCTGGTCGATTTCAGCTTCTTTGACGCCGATCAGTTCAAGTTTGTAAGGCTGATCGGATTCCTCGGCGCGTGCCTCGTCCTCGGAGACGACACGGCGCTGGAACCGCTGGGCCGACTTGATGATGCGCTGCATGCGCTTTTCGATATCCTTGAGATCCTCCGGGGTGAAGGGCTTCTCGACATCGAAGTCATAATAGAATCCGTCATCGATCACCGGCCCTATGCCAAGCTTCGCGTCAGGGCGAAGCTCCTGGACGGCCTGTGCCATCACATGGGTGCAGGAGTGACGCATGATGGCGACACCTTCGACGCTGTCGAGGGTTATCGCTTCCACCGAGTCACCGTCATGAAGCGGGGTGTACAGGTCTCTCGCTTCACCGTTGATCTTGACCGCAATGATGTCCTTGTTCTCGGCGAAGAGTTCGGTTCCGGTCTGTGTGGCATTCACCTCCTTCGGATCACCGTTGATTGTGATGGAGATGGTCTGCGTGGCTGCCATAGTGCCGTCCTTACTCTCGACCCGCGTTACAAGGTGCAGGTCTGGACTGTGTGTGTACGCGCATGATGATAATCAGGCGCGATATTTGACAACCGCCACCATATGAGGTGACGGAGACAAGGTGGCCCCCGATGGGCGCAGACGGCCATGATGCCGAACTCCCCGTTCACGGCATGCTTCGGCACCATCAGATACGGCATATGGATCCATATGCGCCGACCGACACCCATCGGTCGGCGCGGGTCGGGAGCTTGCGGCTCCTTGGCCGGTGAAGTTCCCGACGCTCAGGCGACTTCGGCGATCGACTGTTCAAGGGCTCCCAGGAACCAGTCGAAGTCTTCCTGCGTCGTGGTTATGTTGGGGTATACACGAAGAATCGTGTCATCGTTGATCGATGTCATGGTATGCACCCGATGCTTCTGAGCCAGTACGGTGCCTATGGCGTTGGCATAACCGGTGCCCTGTTCATCGCTGCCGAACTTGAGGCCGATCATGTAACCGCGTCCACGGATCTCTTTGAGCACCGTAGGGTGCTTGCTGCGGATGCGTTCCAAACCCTCCCATACATAGCCGCTGCGCTCGAGGACCTTCGCCGCGACATCCTCTTCGATCATGAATTGCAGGGAGCTCAACGCGACGGCGGCCGAGATGTTGTTGTCCTGGTAAGTGGCGGTATGCATCATCGCGCTGTCGAAAGACCCGTATGCGGCCATATACAGTTCCTCCTTGACCTGGACTCCCGAGACCGGAAGAACGCCGTCCGAAATGCCTTTGGCGAAGGTGAAGGCATCCGGGACGAGTCCTTCGTAGTATTGGTGCGCCCAGACGTATCCGGTTCGGCACGAACCGGCCTGCACCTCATCGAGAACCATGTAGACATCGTATCGGTCGCATAGCTCACGAACCCTGTAGAAGTAGTCGTCGGCAGGTACGACAATCCCTCCCTCCCCCTGTATCGGTTCGGCGATGAACATGATGACATCGCCTTTTTTGAATTCCTCCTCTACCGCGTCGGCATCGCCGTAGGGCACGTAGGCATGCCCGGGTACGGGGGTCTGCCAGCGGCGCCACACGTCCTTTCCGCCTGCGTTGACCGCACCGGTTGTTTTCCCATGGAAGGAATTGAGGGTGGATATGACCCGGGTCCTTCCTGTTTTGGTGCGTGCGGCTGCTATACGGCACATTTTGAGTATGACCTCGTTGGCCTCGGCGCCTCCTCCCCCGTTGAGCACGGTGCGTGTCAGCTCCGGGGTGATGAGCGCCATATTGTGGGCGAAAGCGGCCGTCACCGGTTTAAGCGCCATCGGATCCATCGTCAATGCCTTGCTCTCCAGATAGCGGCGCACGCCGTCCAACACGAAGGGGTTGTTGTGCCCGAGTATGTAGACACCGACGCAACCGATGAAGTCGAGCCGTTCATTGCCCTCCGAATCCCACATGTGGCAGCCCTCGGCTTTGACGATATCGAATGTCAGGCCGGCGGACAGTCCGATCTGAGTCCTGTATTGATTCATATGCCTGAGCTGGAGTTCCTCAACCCTGCGTGAATCGAGTGACAGGGATTCCTCAAGGGTGATGAATTCCGGGTAGATGGTGTTGACGTCGGTCATGTGCTGCTCCTGTTGGATTGCGGTGCGGCCTGCGGATGTACATTCGGCAGACAGCGCCTGTCGGTGTTGATTGTGGTTTGGATGCCTTCGTGCGTGGGATTGCCTTGCGCACGAAGGCGGGAATCATGTGCCGTGGCTATCCGGCAAGGCCATCCGTGAGCTCTTCGTAGCTCTGGGGCCTTCTCAGCCTGAGGATGATGGCCTGGGCGACACCTGCCAGGAAGAACACCAGCAGCAGGCCAAGCAGGCCGTAGGTCAGCGCCCCGGCTTTCGGATTGCCCGCCGCGTCGGAGTCACCGACCAGAAGGGGGAAATTGACGACGATCATCATCAGGAAGACGGCAAGTATGATGCCGCCGAGACCGGGCGCCACCCGGGTCTGCCATATACCCGCTTCAAGATCTCGGTTTTTGGCGAAGAAGGCGATGACGGCCGCGCAGGTCAGCAGCATCAATGTCACGAAACCGGCCGTGGCGACGCCTGAGAACCATGTGAAGCCTTGGGCATAGGGATCCAAAGCGCTCAGGACGATGATGCCAAGGGCGAGCAGGGCGGTCGCGCTCTGCGCCAGGGAGGCGCGAGCCGGCGAGTGGTGTTTCCTATGGGTATGCGCCAGAAAGGCCGGCAGGGCCTTGGAGGAACCCATCGCATGCATATACCGGGCCAGTACGTTGTGGAAGCTCAGTATGCAGGCGAACAGGCTGGTGATGAGCAGCACGCTGATGACCACGGCATACCAGGATCCGATATAGCGCTCGCCGGTGAGTTGAAGCATGTTGCCGGCTTCGAGCGTCGATCCGGCGACTTCGACCACGGAATCCGGTCCCCACGCGGTGACGAGTGCCCATGATGCGAATACGTACAGCACGCTTGCGAAAGCGCATGCGATGTATGTTGCACGGGGAATCGTCCGGTCGGGATTCTTGGCCTCACTGCGGTAGATCGCGGTCGATTCGAATCCTATGAAGCTCGCGATGCCGAACATGAATGCGACGCCGGGCGAACCGCTGACGAAGGCCTGCGGTGAGAAGGATTGCGCGATATGGATGCCGCTTGCGCCCCCTGTCGCGAATATCGCCAGCGACAGCACGAGGATGACCGCGATTTCGGCGATCAGCAATACGCCCAGGACTTTTGAGCTCATATCGATATGCCTGTACCCGAGGAATGCGGTGAGTGCCAGAACCATCAGGGAATACGCCCACCATGGGAGCGAAATCGAGAAGGCCTCCAGAGCCACGGAAATCTGCAGCCCGATCAGGCAGTAGACGGACACCTGGATCGCGGTATATGAGACCAATGCCAGCATGGCCGCGCCAAGACCCCAGGTAGGGTTGAGTCCGCGGCCGATATAGGCGAAGAAGGCACCGGCCTTGGGGACGAATCGTGCCATGGCGCTGAGTCCTACGGAGAACAGGGCCAAGGCGATGCCGGCGACGATGTATGTCGAGGGGAATCCTGCGCCATTGCCCAACAGTATTCCCACCGGTGCGCCGCCCCCTATGACGGTCAATGGCGCAGCCGCGGCGACGACCATGAACACGATGGCCCCAACGCCCAGGGAGCCTGACAATGATTGACGTGTCGACGAGGAGGATTCAGGCGGAGGGTTTGATGTGGTGCCCGGAGTGGGCAGCGATGACGACGCTGCGTGCCTGCCCGGATTGTCTGCGCTCAGCGGCTCCGTGTTCAGAATGTCTGTGCTCATGGTGCTGTGGCCTTTCGATTGAAGGCGCCTGGGTGATCTGCCGTTGTCGCATGCTGTGGAGGGGTTCTTGTTCGGCATCGATCCGGGGCCTGTATGGCAATGAGTACTGTGACCTGTTCTGATGATGCGTCCGGGATGTCTCCCCCAGGCTGAGCAGGCCTAAGGGTATTTATAAATGAGCAAGTGCTCTTTTTAATGTCGGGCAGTTATCCAATATGTTTCACGCCGAAACACTACAGAAACGAAAAAGCGGGCACAGGCGCTATTTGCCGGCGAGGCGGAGGACGGCGTCGACGGATTCCCGCAGGGTGCGGGCCCTGTTTTCCGAATGGGTCATGGCGTATTCGACCTGGGCCTGGATGGCTGTTGATATCGCCATCTGCGCCAGATCCCGCAACGGGGCGGACGCACTGATCTCGCCAAGTTCCACGGCCTGCTGCAGAAATCCTTCGAGCTGCGACGACCATTCGTTCAGTTCGTCCAAGGTTACGGAGGCCTGACTATGGGTGGAAACCGCAAGACCCCAGAAACTCACTGCGATTTTGGCCTCGACCCGGGATACTTCGGAGATCGGGAAAATCTCGTCAAGGGCGAGATTGAATGCATGCAGACCGGATGCGTGTTCGACCGCGTATTGGATGCGGGTGCTGGTGTCTTCGGTGATGGTCGTATATGCCTGTTCGATGAGTTGGTTCATGTCATCGAAGTAACGCCATAGGAGGCTGTTCGATATATCCAGCTTACGGGCCAAGGCTCTCGAATTGGCCTCCGCCATGCCCTGCTCCCCCACAAGTTCAAGAAAAGCTCTGACGATACTGTTGCGGCGCGCTTCGTGATCCACGATTTTGGGCATGATGATGACTTCGCTCTCTGAAAGGCTCAATGGACAACAAGATACCAGAAAGCGTTGCGGGATCTGATGGCGCTCACGGGCCCGCAACGCTCCGCCATACCTGAGGCTCTGCGCTCCTGCGGCTATTCCCAGATTCCGTGCAGGGCGCGTAGCTCGACGGTCGCCTGCCCCGTCATATCGGCGCTCAATGTGGCCGCGAAGGACCCGTCGATATCGGTGCAGTTGCTGAGTATGGCTCCTGCCGCCTCCCCATCGTTGAGGAATATCTCGGCAACGCCACGATCATAGAAGATCTCAACGCGCCTGATCTCCTCGATGCCGGTGCTCAGATAGAGATCATCGGTGGGTGCGCCCTTCGTCCACACGCGTGTGATCCCGTTTTCGCGCGTCAGATGCAAGGAGCGTTCGGACGAATGTGCGGCGATCCTCAAATCGAAGTCCGTATCGTCGGGCAAACACACATCGGCATAGTAGGCGTTTGAGGGAACGGGAACATGCATGGTCGGTACGGCTCCGTCGACACCCTTGGCATCCAGGGATTCGATCGCGAGGCTCTCCCCCACCAGATGGTCATATACCTCTTCGACGGGGCTGCTGGTCAGCCTTCCATTCCGCACATGGAGCTCGCGCGGCAGGGACATCACACCATTGGCCGCGTATTCGTTCTCCTGGCGGACGCCGAACCAGTCCGACAGCCATCCGATGGCGATACGGCGCCCCCGGTCATCCGCAAAGGACTGGACCGCGTAGTACGAGGTGCCGAAATCGCATAGTCCGGCGGTCCGGGCCCTGAATCGCGCCGAAGCAGCGGCATCATCCGCGCCGACGATGTCTCCCGTATACCAGAGAACCGGCTGGAAGCGACCTCCGCCATCGCGGAACTTCATCAAAGCCGCGACGGCTACATCCTCCCCATCCAGGGGGAAGAGGTCGGGGCACTCGTATGTGAATGATTCGGTATGCGCGGTATCCGCGAATGCGACGCCTTCATACTGCCAATCCTCGGCTGTGGAGATGCCCTTCGTCGGGTCGGCGGTGAACATCGCCAGTGCAGGCACACGTGCGCCATCGGCCTGGCGCTGCCCCTTCGTATCTCTGGGAGCGTCGGCATACCAACCTTCGCGGAGGTCCGTCGAGGGTGCCCAGCTGAAGTCATAGTGCTGCTGCTCGACCGATTCCTTAGCCACATTGCTCGCCACGACCATCACGGCCGCATCGTCCGCAATGGCATCGTTCCGTCTGAATCTCCACTCGACCTTAGGATCGCGGAAATCAAGGCCGAGTTCCGGATGATCGCCGTCTTCCGGGCGGCGCACAACGATGTCTTCAGGGCCCATATCGATTCCATTGACGCTTTCGCACGTCGTCTGGTACTCAAGCAGGCTTGAGGGATCGCCGGGGATCTCCATATGCCGGGTGAGGAAGAATCGAATCGCATGCGCTTCATCCCCGGGGCAAGGTTTGCCCGACTCGTCGACGGGTACCGCACTTCCTGAGAACGCGCCGCCCGAGCGATCCTGGCCCTGGTGCAGTCGTGCTTGCGGGAACAGCGCGACGGGCAGATGCGTCCAATGCACCAGATCGGTGCTCACCGCATGCCCCCAGTGCATATTGTCCCAATTCCATCCGTAGGGGTTGAACTGGTAGTACAGGTGGTACCTGCCCTGGAAACGGCACAGTCCGTTCGGATCGTTCATCCAATGATTGAAGGGCTCGAAATGCGAGCGCGCCCTGCCGTGCGATTCGTGGAAGGAGCCCAGATCCCCGACCGGGTGCAAGGGCAGCGCATCCGATGTGCCCATCGTGCCATCATTGGATGATTGAGGGCTGACGTCCATGAAGGTGATGCCTCTGTCAAGCAGTCCCTCACCACCGGAGAGATAGGCCAGTGAGACCCGTGCATTGATGCTCTCGATGCTGTATGACCAGCCTTCTTCGATATCGAAGGAGACATGACCACGTCGGGTGCCCTCCTCAAGAAGGAACTCCTTCCTGAGGGGTGCCGTATCGATGTCTGGCTGCCTGGCGGCGATGAGGGCTATGCCGGATCGTCTGTCGTCGGCGTGATCACCGGTACCGGGCACCCCTTCGATGAAGAATTCGGCATGCGTGTACCCCTGAGCCGAAAACGGCGTTCGGTCCGTCCGGCTATCTGTCTGCGTATGCGTTACGGAGCTCATGGCTATCGTCCCTCTGTCATGTGTGAAGGCGTCGAAACGCCTGCGCTGATGTTATGAATATCCATCCCCGGCAGCTTTGCGTAGGAAAACACGACCATGCAGGAGAGCAAGGCGGGAACGGAGAGACCGAACACCACCAGCACGCCGGGCCAGGTATACCAAACCCATACCAGGAGCGCGAACAGCACCGCACTCATCAGACTACACAAGGGTCTGGCTACCACCATCTGGATTGTCGTCTTGGCGATCCAGAGTCCTGATTCCTCGAAATTCGCGCGGAGCACCCAACTGAGCAATGTGAATATGCCGAGAACGGCCATAAGCACCACCAGTGCCCCCGAGACGGCCACACCGATCCGGCCTCCGGCATCATGCCAGTTGACGACCCAGTAGTCGAAGATCAGCAGGGCCCACAGGCAGAGCAGCGGCCACCCGAATGCATTGGCTGAGCGTATGTCCTGTTTCCAGGCCTTATGGAAGCAGGACCACGTATTGCGGACCGTCCAGGCGCGGTCCTCGCAGAGCAGCCAGGTGCGATAGGTGGTGTGCGCGGCCCCGATCGAGGGAAAGAAGCCGAAGATCAGGACACCAAGCAGCGTATGCGCGATCATGGCCACATTGACGATGAACACCATCAGCGCGGTTCTGCATATCCGCTCATAACTCAACGCGAATCTTGACAACATTGCACTACCTCGATTTCTTCCTCGTAAGTGCTGTGACGGGCATGCCCTTCACCCCTTGATGGCACCGATCATCACGCCCTTGTTGAAGTACTTCTGCAGGAAGGGGTACATGACCAGCAGCGGCAATGTGGAGACGATGATCACGCCGTATTTGATCTGCTCGGCGAAACGCTGCGCCGCCACAGCCGTCATGCCGGCGCTGTTCGAGTTCGTCTGGTTCGCCAGCAGAATCGATTGCAGCACGTTCTGCAAAGGCTGTTTGCTGGCATCGCGGATGTAGATCAGGCCGGTGAAGTAGTCGTTCCAGTGTCCGACGAAATAATACAGGGCGATCACCGCGATGATGGCGCTGGACAGAGGCAGCACGATGCGCACGAAGTAGCCGATGTAGGACATGCCGTCGATCTGCGCCGCGTCGTGCAGCTCCTCCGGGATGGAGGTCTCAAAGAAGGATCTGGCGATGATCAGGTTGTAGACGCTTACGGCACCCGGCAGGATGAACACCCACATGGAGTTCAGGATGCCGATCTGCTTGTAGAGCAGGTAGCTGGGGATCAGGCCGCCACCGAAGAACATCGTGAAGGTGAACAGGAACATGATGATGCGCCGTGGTTTGAATTCGGATCGGGAGAGCGCGAATGCTGCCGGCAGCGTGACCACCATGTTCAGCGCGGTTCCCGCGAAGGCGTAGATAAGCGTGTTCTTGTATCCGGTCCAGATGCGGGAGTCGGCGAATATCTTCGTGTACCCGGTGAAATTCGTGCCTTTGGGGAGGGTGAGCACCTCGCCTATGGCGACCTTGGTCGGGTCCGAGAAGGATGCGATGACGATGAACCACAGTGGATACAGCACCACCAGGATGATCGCCACGACCAGAATCGCGATCAGGCCGTCCGCTATATGGTCGCTCAGCGTTTTGGACTGCTTGGTCTTCTTGTTCCAGGGAACGCTGCTCCCATTCATTTTCGGGGCTTCCGGTCGTGCGGCTTTGCCCTGCAAGCTAACTGATGTCATGGTGATTCCCCTCAGAAGATACTGGTTTCGGAAACTCTCTTCGAGATCGCGTTGGCGATGACGAGGAACACGAAGTTGATGAGTGTATTGAACAGTCCTATCGCTGTCGAGTATGAGAACTGGTTCGAGACGATACCTATCTTGTAGGTATAGGTCGAGATGACTTCGGAAGATGAGAGGTTCAAGGCGTTCTGCATCAGGAAGACCTTCTCGAATCCGACATTGAGCACACTTCCCATGTTCAGGATGAGCAGTATTCCGCAGGTCGGCAGGATCGTCGGGAAATCGACGTATCGGATCAGCTGGAAGCGGCGGGCCCCGTCGACCTTCGCGGCCTCATACAGGGCGGTGTCCACACTGGAGAGTGCCGCAAGGTAGATGATCGAATTCCAACCCACGTGCTGCCATACCTCGGTGACCCAGTAGATGGGTGTGAAGAGGTTGGGATTGCCCAGAAGGCTCGTGTCTCCGAGGAAACGGCCCAACAGTCCGGTTCCGGGGGTCAGGAAGATGTTGATCATCGCCACGATCACCACGGTTGAGATGAAGTGCGGCATGTAGGTGATCGTCTGCACGAAGCCCTTGACCTTGGTGCTGCCGATCTGGTTGATCAGCAGTGCAAGGATGATCGGTGCGATGAATCCCATGACCATCGTCCACAGGCTGATGGAGATGGTGTTCTTCATGATGTTGCCGAACATCGGGGACTCAAGGAACTGCCTGAAATATTTCAATCCGACCCAAGGGCCTCCGGTGAGGCCCTTGCTGGGAACGAAATCTCGGAAGGCGAGCTGGACGCCGTACATGGGTACGTAGGCGAACAGCCCGATGAAGCAGATGGCAGGCGTCACCATCAGCCACAATTGCCAGTATCGCTTGAAATGCTCGCCTAGCCGTGTGAGCAACGAACCGTGCTTCGGCATCGCCGGGTGCCGTTCACGACGCTTGCGACGTTTGCTGCTTGTCGCAGCCGCTGCGACTGGGACGATTTGCGTGGCATCCTGCATGCCGGGATTGACCTGTGTCTGCCCTGCCGCCACGCTTGCGACTGTTGCGCTCTGTGTCATTGCGCTTCCCTTCCGATTGCGTTAGCTGGCCTGTGATCAGTTCTTGGTGTACTCGTCGTAGTACTTCTGCCACAGTTTGACGTTCTGGGTGAGTCCTACGCTGTCCAGTTTCTTGACGTAGGCATCCCAATCAGCGTCGACGCCGCCCTTTTGGATCCAGGTTGCGGTCTTGGTGAGCGCGTAATTCAGCACCGCGGTGTTGTTGTTGGTGATCGTGGTCTGGTCGTCGACATCAGGACGGACGTAGATGGGCATCACATCCTTCGTCTCATCAACATTCGCGAATGCCTTGGTGTATGCGGAATCAGCCTCGCGCAGGGCCTCACTGGCCTTGTCGTTCTTGATGGTCGCGCTGTCTGGAATCCAGCCTGCGAAACGGTCGGCGGTGGCCTTGCATGGATCCTTGGTGCTGGAATCGAAGCAGCGGTCGTTTACCGTGTAGGTGCTGTTGTCGGAGCTGGTGACGTCTTCGGGGATGTCGCCGTAGTACTGCTGGATGGATACCTTTTCGCTGTAGAGCGCGTTGACGACCTTATAGACCGCCTCTTTGTTGGGTGCGTTCTTCGAGACGGCGATGGCGTGGTTGGAAAGCTCCGTGAGATCCTGCGAGGCATCCCAGGTGACTTCGGAATCCGGTGTCGAGGCCGTGGCCTTCAAAGAGGGGAGCGCCACGTACTGGTCCTGGAGCTTCTCGAAGTCCGTGGTGGCCCAGCCGACGATCATGCCGCTTTTGGCCGTCTTGCCATCGCTGACGGTATCGGCGGTGATGGCCGAGTCCTCGCGCGTCAATGCATCGGCGGGGATGAGACCCTGCTCCATCAGTGAATGGAGGTATTTGACCACGCTCTTGTATTCGTCGCTTTCGAGGAAGTTCCCCACCTTGCCGTCCTTCACGTAGATGCCTTGGAATGATGGCGATGTGCCTGCGAAGCTGGTCGTGATGCCCAGGGAGTTCAGCAGAACGAAGGGGTTCCACAGGGAGAAGCCGGTGGTGTCGATACGGCGCATGTTGAATGGCACCTCATCGGCTTTGCCGTTCCCGTTCGGATCCTGGGTCTTGAAGGCCGTGAGGACCTTGGTCAGCTCATCCCACGTGGTCGGCATCTTCAGGCCCAGCTTGTCGAGCCAGGTCTTGTTGATGAACATGTGGTTGGAGGAGACGCGGTAATATTCTCGCCTCGATCGGATGGCAGAACGAAGACATTCCCGTCCTTGTTCTCCACCATCTTCTTGGCGCTGGTCTGTGTTTCGAAGAATTTCTTCACATTGGGCATGGCGTCCATGTGTTTGGAGAGATCCTCGAAATACGGGTATTGCTCGCCATCGGTGGGATCGAAGGTGAAGATCGAGACATCGGGCACATCCCCCGAAGCGAGCACTGCGGATTTCTGCTGGCTCCATGAGGAATCGGCCACGTCATCCCACTTGATCGTGCAGTCGCACGCCGCTTCGATGTCCTTGGTCCATCCCATCGACTTCATCGCGACATCGGTGGAATACCGTGTGATGAGAATATTGACGATCGGCTTGCCGTTCGCATCCACTGTGGCCTCATCACTGCCTGAGCCTCCACAACCGGAAAGGGCCATCGTCACCGCTGCTGCTGCGGCCGCCAGCGAAAGCATTCGCTTCTTAGCACCTCGTCGTGCCATATTTCCATCCTTTCAATCATTGCTTCCTCAAGATGCTTCGCCACGGGCGACGCACCGAAGTTACCTGCAACCCATCCGGATTCCCGTCATTGGAGTCCGTGAGCTTCTCTGCTGGGTTGCATTCATCAAAATAACACGTCAATCGTTTGACGTCAAACGATTGACAGTCTTTCTTCGCGGAGTGTTGCGAAGCTGGCCGGAGGCGCGGTCGTTTGGGCGTGCAGGAGGTCTGGGAGTCCTTCATCCCCACCGGACTGTAGTGTGAATCCCGACACGGGGCGCCGCTTCCTGGCGGCTGAGATTGACCCGTTGAACCTGATACAGATAATGCTGACGAAGGGATGTCCTGCATATGGGTATGCATTGCCATGTTTCACCATCAACGCATGATGGAATGAAGTCTCCACTGGTGGTGGGGCCGCTTACATCGATCCTGTCCTCCTCTTCCTGCGAGGGAGGTGCGAGATGACACAGAGCGCATATGAACTGCTTCGCAATAGAACGGGTGTGGAATGGGATGCCGCGGTGAATCACCGCTTCGTCCGGGAGCTGGTGCACGACCAACTGGCGGATGATGTGCTGCGCTCCTATCTCATCCAGGATTGGCAGTTCTCCTTCGACTTCTATTCCTTGATGGGAGAAGCCATCGCTACTGCCGACACGATGCCGGCGAAGGTCAGGCTGGGGCGGCAGATGGGTTTCATCGCCAATGATGAGAACACCTATTTCCATGAACGTTTCGCACAGTTCGGAGTCAGTGAGCGTGAGCTGGAATCCCCGGAACTCACCCCGGCATCCGCAGGATTCCGGGGTCTGTACCGTGATGCGGTCGACGCGCACTCCTACGCTCAGGCCCTCGCCGTGCTGCTGGTTGCTGAATCGCTGTACCTTGATTGGGCCGAGACGGCCAGCGATCACGGAAGGTCGATGCCACGGCTTGAGCAGAACATCGGCTGGGTCAATGTGCACCGCGGTGCCGATTTCGAGGAATGGGTGCGTTTCCTCATTGACGAATTCGATCGGGTGGCGGATCCGAAGGATCCTGATGTGGTGCGGTGCTTCGAGCAGGCGGTGCACTACGAGCTCGGCTTTTTCGATGACGCATACGACCATGCCGGCGATGACAGCCGGAACGTCGCCTGAAAGGCAGGCACGAAGCCGTCGCTGACGGCTGTGCCGCTCCGATGCATGCGTCACCGATCAATGACGCATAGCCGCCCACGGACCATATAGGCTCCGTGGGCGGTGTGTTCCGCGGATATCAGGGGCGATGATTCGATGATGGCGATCATCGCCCCCCATCACATAGGTCAGGCCTTTGCCTGCCGGTACTGTTCCAACAGATAGGTGGTGAGCCGGTCGCCCCCCGGTCCGATGAGCATCGAGAGGGAGTTGATGGGCATCGTATCGAGGAAGACCATAACCGCCGTGTTGTCCTGAGGGATAACCGGCAACCGGCCGTTCTCCCCCTCCTCGATCATGCGGCGGACGATCTGGGCGCCAATCGGATCCTGACGCCATTCCTCCAGATTCGACCATTCGTCCAGGGGCATCCGCCTGCCGTCGCCGTCGATCTCCACATCCCGTCTGCCGATGATGTCCCGACTGGATGTACCCACTTCTATCCCATAGCTTCCCTTCTCGATGCGCCAGTCGTCGAAACGCTCCGACCAGTAGGAGAAGGCACGCTCATCGAGGGGGATCGTAATCTCGCGGGACTCCCCTGCCTCCAGGTACACTTTCTCGAAGCCCTTGAGCTCATGCACGGGTCGCGCGACATCGGCCTTGCCCGGCGCCACATAGATCTGGACGGTTTCGGCGCCTGGTGTCGACGAGGTGTTGCTCACCGTCGCGTGTACCTCCGCGGTGTTGGCCCCTGTCTTGTCCACCCGGATGTCGGT
This sequence comes from Bifidobacterium psychraerophilum, assembly GCF_000741705.1. Taxonomy (GTDB): domain Bacteria; phylum Actinomycetota; class Actinomycetes; order Actinomycetales; family Bifidobacteriaceae; genus Bombiscardovia; species Bombiscardovia psychraerophila. Next base: position 182,459 of record NZ_JGZI01000010.1, read on the forward strand.
GATGTCGAAATCCGCGTAGCTCAATCCGAAGCCGAATGGATAGGCCAGTGGCTTGTCGTAGGTGTCATAGTATCGGTATCCGACAAAAACACCCTCGCCGTAATCGACGTGCCCCTCCTCTCCGGGCCAATTGACGGTGCTCGGATCATCGCTGAGATCCAGAGGAATGGATTGCGCGAGCTTGCCCGAGGGGCTGGAGGATCCGAAGAGCACATCCACCAGTGCCGCTCCCCCCGCCTGTCCGAGCAGCCAGGATTCCACGATTCCCTTCGCCTGCTCTCTCCACGGCTCAACCGAAACAACCGAGCCATTGGACAGCACGACGATGATCTCCTTGTTCACGGCGGCCAGGGCCGTCAGCAGTTCCGTCTGCTTCCGTGGAATATCAAGGGTCGTGCGGTCGAATCCTTCCGATTCGGCTTCGGAGGGCAGACCCAGGAACACCACGACGGTCTGCGCGTCCTGCGCGGTACGTAGCGCTTCGTCACGCAGCGCCGCATCCTGCTCACTATCGTCCAGAGTGAATCCTGGTGCGAATGCCGCCTCGATTCCTGCATCCGAGAGGGCGTCGAGGAAGCTCGTCATTCTGGTGGGGGTGATGTGTGATGAACCACTGCCCTGATATCTCGGGGTCCTTGCGAATTCACCGATGACGGCCAGCTTCGTATCTGTGGACAGGGGCAGGATGCCGTCATCGTTCTTGAGCAGCACGATGGACTCTCTGGCGGCCCGCCGAGCCATATCGTCATGGGCCTGAACGTCGAAACGATATCCTTCGATATCCATCGCCGCGCTGGCCTTGTCGGTGAGATCCAGCATGCCTTGGGCCATATCCTCCAGCTGCTTCGGGTCTACCTTCTGCTGCCGAACCGCATCCACGATCTGATCATCGGTGTGGCTGGGCGGCATTTCAAGATTGAGCCCTGCATTCAGTGAGGCGACGCGATCATGGTCGGCGCCCCAATCGCTCATCACGATGCCCTTGAACCCCCACTGGGAGCGGAGCACATCACTCAGCAGCCAATGGTTCTCGGAGGAGAACACCCCATTGATGCGATTGTAGGAACACATGATCGTCCAGGGCTGCGCGGTGGTGACGATGTATTCGAATGCGGGGAAATAGATCTCCCGCAAGGCGCGTGACGATACGTTGGCGCTGATGCGTAGGCGGTCGCTTTCCTGGTTGTTGACCGCGAAATGCTTGAGTGATGTGCCGATGCCTTTTGACTGCACACCGGTGACGATGCCCACGGCCTCATGGCCGGCGAGATATGGGTCCTCGGACCAATACTCGAAGCAGCGGCCCCCGAGCGGGTTGCGTTTGATGTTGACGCCGGGGCCGAGGATGACGGCCACCTTCTCCTGGATGCACTCCTCGGCCATGGCCTCGCCCACCTCATGGACCAGTTTCGGATTCCATGAGCTCGACAGACCTGCCGCCGGTGGGAAGCAGGTGGCAGGTACCGTGTTATCGAGATCGACCGTCTCGGAACTCCCGGCGGTCTTCCGCAGCCCGTGGGGTCCGTCGGTGATCATGTATCCCGGTATGCCCTTTGACTCCACGGCCTGAAGGTGCCAGGAATCCCCTCCGGATGTCAGACTCGCCTGTTCCTCAAGCGTCAGATCTGCTGCGTGATGATGATGTTCGCCCATGAAACCCTCATTTCCGTGTGGATCCGGATGGTGCACGACATCATTGCCGTTCACCTGCGATGCCTTGCGCTGAGGCCGTCGGGCCCAGACACCTCGCATCGGATAGATTCCTACCAACCGGTTGGTAAGTAGAGTATCATCTTATTTCACGAAACACACCGTTCTTGGTCGACTCGTTGAACATTGCTAGTGTGGCGGCCGAGAACACATCTGTCATGGGGCGGAGGAAGGCATGCCTTCGTATGCCCGGCCCCATGTGGAATGGATGAAAGTGAGCACCAGTATGGCCATGCAGGAGCAACGGCGCACACCGCACAGCATCGCGGCGCAGGATCGGATGGCGGCGATACTGGAGACGGCCGTCACGTCATTGGGCGTACGCGGCTACTACGGCACTTCCCTGCAGAGCATCGCCAACGGAGTCGGTCTGACGAAGGCGGGGGTGCTCCACTATGTAGGCAGCAAGGAAGGTCTGTTGGAACTTGTGCTCGACAAGATGTACGACCTGCAGACCGATGAGATATTCGCCGCGATGCAATCCGAGGAACGCCCTCTCATCGCAGAGCTATGGAGAAAGACGGTGGCGGTGAATGCGCAACGGCCCGAGCTGGTTCGCATGTTCACCACACTGAGCGCCGAGGCCCTGGACCCGGCGCATCCTGCCCATGACTACTTCGAATCACGTGAAGGCAAAACGGATGATGCCGCCCATACCATACGGTGGTCGCTTCCCGATGGCGTGCAGGCGGGTCCGCTGCTGCAGGCGGGATTCAGCATGATGGACGGTATCCAGCTGCGGTGGCTTCGCAATCCGGGCAACGATCTCAATACGATGTGGTCGCGCTGCGAATCGGTGCTGATGCCGTACCCGCTGTGGCAGGGATACCGATAAGGTCTACGGATGCGGAAGGCCGCCCGTGTACGTTCACGATCGCAGCACGCTGTCTGTGTCGATCGTGGACGCACACGGGCGATACCGGGGCTCCGCAGGGGCATCAGGGCCTTTCGTCTCAGCTGGCTATCACGGCCAGATTCCATGGAGCGATCGATATACGCTCGCCTTCGGACACATGGTCCGAGGTCGACAGCCCTTCTTCGGCCCCCTCTGGAAGCGCCGGCACTCCACGGATGCTGATGGCGCGAGGCGCGATGATGACCTCGCCTGATACGGGGCTGTCGAATGCCGCGGTGGAAGCGGTGTAGTTCAGCAGGTAGCTTATGGTCTCCCCCGCCTCATTGCTGCCTGTGCGGATGACCAGCCCCTCCGGGAGCGAGGCCCGTCGGTCATCGATAAGGCCCGCATTCCCAAGCGCCTCGCGCAACAAGGCCCTGGTCGAGTGATCGTCGGGAACCGTGCCGATCCATTCCGCCCAGCCGCTGCCGTACTGATGCCGGGTCACCGCCGCGTAATGCTTCCAAACCGGATGGTCATACCAAGCGATGACATCCTCATTCCTCTCGGGTGTCAGCAACTCGATCAAGGCGGTCGCCTGGGATGAGACCGGAGCCTGCCCGGTGAAGGCCAGGCCGGTGTCCTGTGGCCGTGTGAACTGCTGATATGACGATCCGAACACGTCATCGAGACCATGGGGTGCCCTGTCGTGCCATATGGTCACGTTCTCATCCGCCACGAAGGAGCGCAGCGTGGAGATCAGATGGCCTCCTGCACGCACATACTCCTTCAGGGTGTCGATGCATTCCTGGGTGGCGCAATACAGTGCGGGCGTGATCACCGCCTGGTATGCGCCGAGCCGCTCGATCGAAGCATCCGCAGGTACGAAATCGCATTCGATATTCAATTCGAAGAGGGCATCGTAGATACGGCGAAGCACATCGTTGTATCCGGGGCCGGTGCCATCGGGCAGCCCCGTCTCCAAACGGAACCATTCGAGTGCGCTGAGGGATTCGTTCGAGACCATGATGGCCACCGGATTGTGCTTCCTCAAATGCAGGATTCTTGGACCCACCTTAGGGTCGGCTATCTCGCGTCCGAATACCCCCGCCTCCTCATAGGTGGGATTCGACTCCAGATCATGGCTCAGCAGGCCTTTCCAATAGCTCTCGAAGGAGTTGTGGATGGAGTGCCAATGCCAGTACATCACACCGTCCGCACCGGATGCCAGGTGGCTGTAAGCCTGAAGCCTCAGTTGCCCGGGATAGGGCAGCCAGCCGTGCTGGCCTTGCGCCTGGGTCTCCAGAACGATGTAATTGGCACCTGATCTGATCGAACGGGTCATATCTCCGCCGAAGGCTATCTCCTTGCCGCTGAGGGCGTCCTCGGTCGGATGGTAGATGTCGACTCCGGCGATATCCATATGGGCGGCGGCCTTGAAGTGATCGACCGCGGGTTGGACGCCGTATGAATGGCCGCGCCACTCGAAATCGAAGTTATGCGTCACGAACTGCCCGTCCCGGGCGTATTCGCGTACGATGTCCGCTTGCCACCCCAGGAATTCGGAGACCTGTTCACGTCGGAAGGCGTCGAATGCTCCGCGCAGGGATTCATTGATCGAAGCGCGGACATCGGGGAAATCCTCCCAGGCATTGATTCTGTTCGACCAGTAGTCCAGGCCGAATGTGTTATTGAGCGCGTCAAGATCATCCGAAAAACGTTTGCGCAGGTGTTTGACGAACAGCATCTGCATATCGTGGCTGACGGAATCATAGTATTTCGTCTCATTGTCGACCTGATAACCGATGACGGCCGGATGGTCGGCCACATGCGCGATGAGCGCACGGATCACCCGTTCCGCGTAGAAGAGGTATGAGGGGTTGACGATATCCATGATCTGGCGTGCGCCGTAGTGCCCGGGGCCGGCGGGCGTTTCGGCGAGGACATCCGGGTGCATGGCGACGAGCCAGGTCGGTACCGCATAGGTCGGAGTTCCCACGATCACATCGATGTGATGCTTATGCGCCGCTTCGAGGGCACGGTCGACATGCGTGAAATCGAATTCGCCGGGCTGGGGTTCGCAGGTGCTCCACGTCGACTCGGCGATGCGGATGACGTTGATGCCGGCAGCCTGCATCATCTCCATATCGGTGTTGATGCGGTCGACGTCCTTCGGCATGTACTCGTCGTAATAGGCGGTGCCGAACAGTGGGTGTGTGAAGACTGGTGTGGTGGTCATGGAATGTCCTTAGGGGTGGTGGCGTGCGGGCGGGTGACGCCCGCACGCCTGTTGCCGTTAGTCGATGATGAAGGTGTTGAATGAGCGCGGTGCGAGCACCACATCAATCCCCCGCGAGGCTTGCTCCGGGTCGGCGAAGTCGAAGGGCAGGCTCCGATCCAGGGCGTTCTGCACGACCAGCACGATGCTGCCATCGGGATTTCTGAAGGCGATGCCGAGTGAGTTGAAGTGTCCCGTGGTCTCCAGCACGACGGCCCCCGGATGCACGTAGGTGGAGAAATGCCTCATCACATACCATTCCGGGTTTCTGACCAAGGTGCCCTGCTGCGAATCAATGCTGTAGAGGGAGTTCTGCTGCCATCCCCAGGTGCTCACGATTTCGGTGAGCGCCATATTCCAGTACGTGTACGCGGTCGCTCCATTGCGCAGGTAGTGGTTGATGAGGTGGAAGACGTATTCCGCATACTCCCATGAGTTGTCGCCGTTGCCGCATTCGGACTCGGTCTGCAGCAGTTCCAGCTCGGGCCATGATTCGTGTGTGCGTGCGATGCAATGCTGTCCGGCCCACTGATAGCCGATCCCTTTGATGTAGGAACGTGCCTTGTCGTCGAACAGGATGTTATCGACGTATCGGTTGTAGTTCTCCAGCTTCATCGCGTAACCGCCGACGAAGGCCATGTCCTCAGGTCCGTTGAGGGTGCCCAGGAAGATCTCCGTATCGATGCCTGCCTTGTCGAAGGCCGGCCCGAGGTAATCGCGGATGAACACACGCATGTCCTCACTGGACCAGAGGCAGCTCGGGAACTTCTGGTCGGCGAAGACCTCGTTCTGCACATGCAGCTGCGTGACCTCGATGCCGCGCTCGGCATAGGACTGGATGTATCGGACGAAGTACCGGGCGTAGGCATCCAGATTCTCTGGGGTCATGACGATGCGTCCGAAGTTATAGGCCTTCGGGAACTTCATCCAGGTCGGCGGGCTCCAGGGGCTTGAGAACAGCTGCATCTCCGGCTGGTATTGCTGGGCGTGGCGGATGTAGGGCACGAGGGTGTCGTCATCGTGACCGACGCTGAAATGCTCAAGGGAGTAGTCGCCGTCATGCTCGTCATAGCTGTACCATTGCTCGGCGAAATCGTTGGCTCCGACGGGCGCGCGGTTGAAGGTGAAGTTCAGCTCATCGGGGCTGAAGAGCTCCCTGTAGACGGTTTCCTTGTCCTCCTCGCTCAGATAGCGTTCAATGGCCAGATAACCGAGTTCATTGAAGCAGCCGCCGAAGCCACGGATCTGCTGCAGGGCGTTGCCGGTGAGGGCCAATCCATCCGCGCTTGTCCGTGCTTGGCCACTGAGTTTCGACGTCACCAGTCGTTCCTCGGGTGTGCTTGCGATCCAGGTATTCATTATCCGATCCTTACCTTGCTGTGTTTCCTATGTGTGTGGTGTTGCGTTGTCGTGATGCCGATGCCCGATTCCGGGCCCCGCGATCCGGCGTGATGATCGGCGGGGCATCTTCTCATCGTCGCCGTCACTTCACGGTTCTGATGAAGAGGATGAATACGCATCCGATCAGCGCCAGGGCGATGGCCAATGGGAAGGCGAATACATAGCCCACCGCGAGAACCACGGTGGACATGATGATCGGGCCGCACATCTGGCCGAGCGTGGTCGCGAGGTTGAGGATGCCCAGATCCTTGCCGGCCTGATCCTTGTTCGGCAGCACGTCGACGAGCAGTGCCTGGTCAACGGAGGAATACACGCCATAGCCGAGTCCGGCGATGGCTGCATAGAGATACATGCCTACCGATGAGGGGAATATCCAGGGCATCGCGATGCCGATGGCGAAGCAGACCGAAGCGATGATCACCGGCAGCTTGCGGCGGCCGATGAAGTCGGAGAAGGGGCCCGCCACCACGGATCCGACCAGGGATACGACCATCGTGATGACGGAGATCACCGATATGGTGGCGGCGGATTCCGCGGTGGACTGACCGATGTAGTTCTGGACGATGTAGAGCTGGTACGCGGTGATCATCTGATAGCTCACCAGCATGCAGAAGCGGCCGACGAAGGCCTTGTAGAAATCGTGGGACTGCGAGAACTTCGGTGGGCGGAAGGACATCACGACATCCTTGACGCCATCCTGTGACTTCGGCAGATATGCCGCCGACTCCTCACGCGGCATGATGAGCACCGCCACCACGCCTCCGAGGAACATCAGCGTGCCGGAGATGGCGAATCCGGGTATCAGATTCGATATGAAGTACGCGCCGATGAGGGTTCCGATGGGTGCGCCGATCGTGGCGCCTGCGCCGTAGAACGCCGACATCGTGCCGCGCACGCCGGAAGGTATGCGGTCCGAGAGCAGAGCCACCAGAGGCGCGATCATGCAGTTGAGGCCGAACATGCTGCCGCAGTAGTAGATGGTCAGCAGAATGGCGTTGTCGGTGGTGCCGGTCAGGAAGAGCGTTACGCCACCGAGCACCGCACCGAAGAGAATCCATGGCGTTCGTCTGCCGAAACGTGATCGTGAGCGGTCCGAGAAGTTGCCGAAGAGAAGATTGGCCACGAGCGAGGCGACGGCGGTCGCCGCGTTGACGATGCCGAGCAGGGCTTCGGGTTGGATGCCCTGGATCGATTTGTAGTGCTCGGGAAGCAGGACTATGGATACGATGCCGAGCCCCGACATCCACAGGATGCCGAAGATGAGGAATCCGGCCCCGAATCGGAACAGGGTCCCCTTGCTTACTTTTCTTCCGGTCTCCGGACTGAGCGACGGATCCTTGGAGGCGGCGGCGATGGCCTGCTCATGGGCCGCCAGAAGCGTCACCTGATCTTGGGTGCTTGTATTCATTCGATATCTCTTTCGCTGGTCTTCGTTGACGTAACGCCCGAACATGGAAAGACATCACTATCTAATGCATGTTAGGTAGAGAATAGAATAAGTGAATTCACTTAACTTGTCAACACGGAATCGCTTGATAGCAACAATAATCAGTGAATTATCAGAGAATTCATAGACAGGATACTTCCTTGGATTCTTGGAACTCTCGATAATGTAACGATATATCTGTTATATATTAGATAATAAACAACAACGAAGCGGAACACTCGATTCGAAGCTTCCGCTCCCCTATGACCGGAGCCTTGCCTCAACGATATCCATCCCATAGAGGTGAGGGAAACAGCAGCCCTTCGAACAACAGCCATTCGTCATACATATCGATGGGCGGTTCGCGTAGCCAACGCAGTTGGATGCCATCCATCGCCTCGATGCACTGGCGCACGACGGCCTCCATCCGGTCCTCCCACGGGCCGAGCTGAGGAGGGATTTTCCATGGATACCGTGAATACATCTCCCAGACAAGCCCTGGCCTGGTGTGGAAGTAGTCATACAGCGGATGGGCCGGGTTGAGTGACTCGGATTCAAGAACCACATAGAGTTGGACCATCATTCGCCGTTGGGCGTTATGACGCACCAGAAAACGCAGATACGAGGGGAACAACGGCTCATCGGGATTGCTGCCGGGCAGACCCGAGGCCATGAAGTCATCCGGGGTGCCGGAAGTGTCATAGATATCGGTGACCAGCAGGGAGAGCAGCCCGTCTTTGTTGCCCACATAATGCAGCAGACCCGGCTGGCTCATCCCGACGTCATCGGCGACATCCTTCAATGAGATGCCGTTGAAACCTCGTTCGCTGATCAGACGCGTCGCCGACTGTGCGATTTCACGTTTGCGTTCCTGCGGGTCTTTGCGAACACGTTTCACTCTGGCTTGTGGCATATGCCTCATCGTAGCGAGATGCCGCTATGTTCCGGCCTGTCGTGTGCGCCGAAGGCTGATATGAAGCCTTCACGGAGGCTGCGGACATACCACCGGCACAGGGATGCCCACGGATATGCCGCTAAGATGCCGTGTAAGGCAAGCCATCAATACCATGGCTGGAGAGGTTGGATGCTTATGACCGGGTCATTTGCGATAACGAATGTGAATATTGTCAGTGAAGACGCCAAGGACGGCCTCCTGCACGGCTACAACGTGGTCGTCGGTCCTGATGGGAGGATATCCAAGGTCGGAGCCGGGAACCGGACCGGCATCCCTGACGGATACCACCGCATCGACGGCACGGGCAGATACCTGCTTCCGGGCCTGATCAACGCGCATGTGCATCTCTTCTCCAATGGCAAACCGCTCTCCGCGACGCTGACAGGCCCCACCTTCCAGCATGCGGTGAGCGCGGCGCTGCATAGCCCGCTCGGAGCCTTGCTGATCGCCCATCGCACGAAGGTGAACGCACGGACCCTGCTGCTTTCCGGCGTCACCACATTCCGTACGGTGGGAGATGTGGGCTACGAGGCGGTCAGACTGCGCGAGAGGATCGAGAGCGGTAAGGAGCTCGGTGCCAGGATGCTGGCAGCGGGGCCTCTTCTTGCGATCACGGGCGGGCACGGCAGTCCTCAGATAGCGTTGATCGGTGATTCCCCATCACAGAACAGGAAGAACGCACGCACGAATATCATGCATGGCGTGACGGCTATCAAAATCGCCGCAACGGGTGGAGTCACCGACGCGCGCAGGATCGGCGATGCGGGCCGTCCCCAGATGAGCGAGGAGGAGATGGCCGCGATATGCGAGGAGGCGCATCACGCCGGTCTGCTCGTCGCGGCTCACGCGCAGAGTCCTCTGGGTGTCACGATGGCCTTGCGTGCCGGGGTGGATACCATCGAGCACGGCTGCGCGATGAACAGCGAGATCATCGATCTCTTCGGCGACAACCCCCGTTCGCTTCGTGGCTGGTCGGCGTTGATCCCGACGCTTTCCGCGGCACTCCCCCTGGTCAAACTCAGCAGGGAGGTCACCGGAGTGGATGAGATCGTCGTCGCGAATGCGCGCATCGCCGTGGATGAGATGGTCCAGGGAATCCATGACGCCAAGGAGAACGGCATCGCACTGGGCATGGGAACGGACACCGCGATGACCTATGTGACCCAGTACAACACGTGGCGCGAGCTCGCCCTGCTGAATGAATACGGCGATTTGACGCCGCAGGAGGCGATACACGCAGCAAGCGCCGAGAATGCCCGGATTCTGGGTTTCGATCAGGTCACAGGGCGGATCGCACAGGGGCTCTCCGCGGATCTGCTGCTGCTGAAGCGGAATCCGCTCAATGATTGGCGCGCTTACGAGCACCCGGAGTTCGTCATCGCGCGTGGAAGGGTTTTGCAGAATCCACAGATCGAGCGTTTCGAGCTCGTCGACAATGAGCTGGACGCGATGAAGGCCTGATCGAGGGATATGGTGCGCCTCCCTCGCAAGCAGGCTGCCAAGGGACTCTGGTCCCGCGGTGACTGGCGTTGGGGAAGACGCATCATAAGGGGCTTCGGCCGCCGTGCATCGCTGTTGAAGCGGTCGGTCTCATCGAGCACATACAGCAATTGATTCGAGACCATATGAGAAACACAAATGTGTGAAAACTGACGTGATGAACTGTGGGCGATGCAGGAATCGAACCTGCGACCCCTTCGGTGTGAACGAAGTGCGCTAGCCGCTGCGCCAATCGCCCGAGTTTTTGGGTAAGGACTCGGTGTCCTTGTGGGCGATACTGGGATCGAACCAGTGACCCCTTCCGTGTCAGGGAAGTGCGCTACCGCTGCGCCAACCGCCCGGTTGAGTCTTGCGACTTCGAGGTGGGTACGAGAGTCGAACTCGTCTAAACGGCTTTGCAGGCCGCTGCCTAACCGCTTGGCTAACCCACCGTGACTGGTCTACGTCTCGGACCTCGAGCGGGCAACGGGACTCGAACCCGCGGTCTCGACCTTGGCAAGGTCGCGCTTTACCAACTAAGCTATGCCCGCATCACTGCTATCTGCACCCGGAAGACTGACCTCCAAGCACGAGTCACTACTATAACTACATCATTGGGATTACGCAAATTGCGTGTCGTTTGCGCGAGTCATGGCGTCATTCCCCCTGTTCTCGCTTTGGGCAAAAGCTCGGAACATGAAGATATTCCCGCTAATCTATGAACTGTGAGTGAAGAAGCACTGCAATCCCAAAACGTTCTGATCGCTGCATTCGAAGGCTGGAATGATGCCTGCCAGGCGGCGACGAATGTGCTGCGCCATCTCATCGACGTCTACGATTCGCACGAAGTGGCGCGGATCAACTGCGATGGTTTCTATGACTATCAGATTTCACGTCCGATGATGTGCCACGTTCAGGGCCAACGACGTATCGTCTGGCCGGAAACGGTGTTCTACGAGATCAGGATAGACCCCGAGCACACCGTCTATGCACAGATGGCTCCGGAACCGAATTACCGCTGGAAGGAGTACTGCAGGGAAAGCATGCATATCGCCGAGCAATGCGATGTCGATGCGATTGTGACCCTTGGTTCGATGTACGCCGATTGCCCTCATACCAGGCCCCTGCCTGTGGAATCCTTCAACGATGACTGCGGGTGCGCAACGGAGGATGAGCACTGCGGCCCCATCGGCGTTCCGACCGTGCTGGACACGATGGCCGAAGAACGCGGATTCACCGCCGATCCCATTTGGGTTTCGGTGCCTCAGTACCTGGGTAGCGACGAGTGCGCGCAAGGCACCCTCCAACTGCTGCGTACGCTGTCGGAACTCCTGGGTGTGCATCTGGACGAAGGCGATCTGCAGGAGCGCGCCGATCGTTGGAAGGCGCAGGCGGAGGTGCTCGTGCGCTGCAATGACGATCTGGCGGACTATGTACACAGGCTGGAACGTGAATACGACTTCGAACAGAAGGCCCGTAAGCAGGCTGAGATGTCCACGCTCAACATCGGGGACGTCGTCGCCGAAGCGGAATCCTATCTGCGTGGGCCGGGATCGGGTCCTTCATCGGAACTGGGCACGGAGCGGCAATAACTCGTCGTCCCGCATATACGCACCAGGGTGCTCTGCCGATCTGTCATGAGTTGGAAGCGCGGTCACCGTACCGGCGTCTCCCGGCGGGCATGGGAAACAGGAAGTGCCCCACCTCATGCGTATACCGCATCACGGTATACGCAGGGTGGGGCACTTCCTGTATGTGCATGGTTTCCGATGCCGCTATGCGGAAGGCATCGGAGCCGGCACGCTTCGGATCGGGGGTATCACACGCTCGGTCCAGCCAGGGGCGCGAGCACCCCGGTGATGAGCAGCAAGGCGACGATGACGGCGATTGCTATGCGGTAGATCGCGAAACCCTTGTAGGAGAATGTCGAGACGATTTTCAGGAATGCGATGATCACCAGGTATCCGACGACGAAACTGACGATTGTGGCGCATATGGTCGCTCCCCAGCCGGGGAATCCGGATGTGGCACCTGCGGCACCGAGTGATTTGAAGGTTTCCAGAATCCCTGCACCGAAAACCGCAGGAATGGCCATGAGGAAGCTGATTCGTGCCGCATCCTCGCGGGTGTAGCCAAGGGCGCGGCCGAAGGTGATGGTGCCGCCTGAACGGGAGACACCGGGGACCAGCGCCAGCATCTGTCCTATGCCGAAGATGACGGCATCTTTGAGTGTCATCTCCTTGATCGTTTTGGTCTGTGCGCTTTTGGCATCGAAGTACCACAGCAGCAGACCGAAGACGATGAGCATCAGCACGGTGATCCATAGATTCCGCAAGCCGCTTTCGATGCTCTTCTGGAAGAGCAGGCCTGCGATGACGATGGGCAGCGTGCCGACGATGATGAACCATCCCAGGGAGGCATCGCGGTCCTCGGAGCCGAGACGCTGTGAGATCTCGGAGCCATCCTTGCCTTTCAGGCACATGAACCAGTGGCTGAGGATTCTTGCTATATCGTGACGGAAGTACAGCAATACCGCGCTTTCAGTGCCCAACTGGATGATGGCGGTGAACGCGGCCCCGGGATCCTGCCCGAGCAACGCCCCGGCGATGCGGATATGTGCACTGGAAGATACAGGAAGGAATTCAGTGAGCCCTTGGATGATTCCCATCAGTATCGCTTCGAAGAAATTCATAAGCCCTCGTATTGCTTGTTTGTTGGTGTCAACAGAACTATAACCTTCCTTAGAGTAACGAAAAACACTGTCTTGTGGAGTGTCGAAGGCCTTGTCGCGCAGAATGCCCACAATGAAGGTCATGGGCGGATACTGGCATCGTGATGCACAGCGCCGCGATATGACGTCGTCGAATTGGGAGGATGATATGGAACAGTACAGAAAATCCAGGGCCCACTCCCCTCGTGGCTTCTTCGAGTGTGAAGGGCGCGGCCTCAAATGGCTTGCCGAGGCACAGCCGCAAGGTGGTCCCCGTGTGGTGGAGGTATTCGGCTGGGGCAATGATTATCTGGATATCGAAAGGGTTCAGTCGGCGTCACCGACCCCTCGGGCCGCCCATGATTTCGGCGCGGCACTTGCCCATCTGCACGATTTCGGCGCGGAATACTTCGGCGAGGCGCCGAAAGGCTATGACGGCACCTGCTACTTCGGTCCTCTGCAGGATCCGGTCCCCATGGATACAGGCACATGGACGGATGCCGCCCAATACTATGGCGAAGGCAGACTGCTGCCCATGGTGCAGATGGGCCTTGATCGGGGAAGCCTCAATCGCCAGGATATGGAGATGACGCAGGCCGTTGTCGATGCGCTTCCCGAGCTCTTGGGTCCTGCCGCTTCCGACCGGCCGGCACGCCTGCACGGGGATTTGTGGAGCGGCAATGTGATGTGGACCGCCGACCGTGGGCATGCCGAGGCGGTTCTCATCGACCCGGCCGCCCACGGTGGGCACCGCGAGGAGGATCTGGCGATGCTGCATCTCTTCGGCATGTCGTATCTGCACGACATCCTCGACGGTTACCAGTCGGTGCATCCACTGGCCAGCGCTTTCATGGACAGGATGACGCTGTGGCAGCTGTACCCGATAGCGGGTCATTGCGTGTTCTTCGGCGGCGGATATGTGAGCGAATACCGCTCCATGTGCCGTTCGCTGCTTGGCTGAGCCCTCTGGCCACGGCGCCTCGGCTTCCCTCATACGATTCCGGGGCGAGGCCGAGGCATCCAGGGCGAATCACGCCATCCGGATTCTCGGCCTCGCCCCGAACATGGGTGGGCTGGTGCCCGAAGTCCTAGCTCAGTGCGTCTTTGAGACGGTTGAAGAAGCCCTTGCGGTTGACCGGTGTCGGCTTGGAACGCTGCGCCGTATGCTTCGCATCGGCGTCATGGGATTCGGAGAAGGATTCGATGAGTTCCTGCTCCTTATCGTTGAGTTTGGTGGGGATCTCCACGGTCACATGCGCCACCAGCTCGCCGCGTTCACCCTGGGAACGCAGTTTCCCGACTCCCAGGCCCTTCAATGAGATGGTGTCGTCAGGCTGGCATCCTGCCGGTATGGAGACCGACTGCTGTCCGTCGAAGGTGTCGATCGTGATGTCATGCCCGAGCACGGCCCAGCTCATCGGAATCCTGATCCAGCAATGCAGATCGTCGCCTTCACGGGTGAACTGCCGATCCGTCGCGATGCTGACGTCGATGTACAGATCGCCCGCGGCGCCGCCGCCTTCTCCCACCTCGCCCTGTGAGGCCAGACGGAGCCTCGAATCATCCGATATGCCTGCCGGAATCGAAACGCCGACCGTCCTCTTCGTGCGCACGCGGCCATGTCCGAGGCATGACGGGCATGGATGCTCGATGATGGTGCCGTGCCCTTCGCAGCGGTCGCAGGGAGCGGTGGTCATCATCTGGCCGAGCATGGTCCGCACGACCTTCTGCACGAATCCCTGTCCGTGGCATTCAGGGCATGTGACCGGCTTGCTGTTCTGTTCCGCGCCGGAGCCCCCGCAGTCTTGGCAGAGTCCGTAGGTGTGGATGACGGTGTTCGCCGTTCCGCCGAAGACGGCGGTTTTAAGGTCGATGGTCAGACGGGTGAGCGCATCGCGTCCCGGCTGCGTCCGCGGAATGGGTCCCTGGGAGGCACCCCCACCGAAACCGCCGCCGAAGAACTGTCCAAACACATCCGAGAATCCTTCGAAGCCTGAAGCCCCACCGAAGCCTGAAGCGCCGGGATTATTGGGATCAACGCCCTGATCGTACATCTGGCGCTTCTGCGAGTCCGAAAGCACCTCATAGGCGCTGTTGACTTCCTTGAATTTATCCTCGAATTCCGCACCGGCGATATCAGGGTGGTATTTACGGCTCATCTTGCGATAGGCGCGCTTGATCTCATCCTCGCTCGCGTCCTTGCTGACTCCCAAAACCTCGTAATAGTCTGCCACTGATGACTCTTTCTGTGTTGTTACGATGACTCTCGTTGTGGTGCGGCACCGTCCTGCCGCGATCTCCTGCGCTTCACGTGCCGGGGCTGCGCGTTGAGTCGCTTACTTCTCCTGCAAACCGGCCGATGCTTCCTCACCCGCCATCGGCGTACATACTACAACCCGTCCCCGCCAGAGTCGTTTGCCAGCAGCGCAGTCAGATAATGTGCCACCGCATGCACGGCCGCCATGGTGGTCGCGTAATTCATATGCGTAGGCCCGATCGATCCCACGAAGGCGAGCGGTTCATTCGAAAGCGAAGCGAAATCATCATCGGAAGGGGTTTGCGTCGATTCTGCGCGATCGGCTTGCGCATTCGTGTGCCCCGCATCACCGTCAGTGTGCGATGACGATGACGCTCCGTACCCACTGGTCACCACGGCGGCATGCAGCAGCCCCGGGTTATGTGTTTCCGAACCGATGGCCACGCTCACACCCGATACCTGAGAAACCTCGCTGAGTGTGCTCATGAGCTTCATCAGCACCACCTGCTCTTCGAGTGCATCGAATAGGGGCGCCAGATCGTTCAGATTGGCGGCCTGCTGGTGGGTGAGCTGCGAGGTGCCTGCCATATAGAGGCTGCTGGCCTGCTCCTGCGACGCCATATCCTCCAATTCATCGGCAAGACGGTCGGTGAGCGCCCGTATGGCGTTGAATTTGGCGTCGGTACCCAGCTGACGGATGTCCTCGCTGGCCTTCGACAGCGTTATGTTCTGATCCTGTTCGTTGATGACGCGGGAGAGATCGTTGATGACGTCCTGCGAGAGCTGTGTATTGCAGCGGATGCTGCGTTGTGCGACCCTCCCGGTATCGGTTATCACCACCACCAGCAACAGCAAACCGGACAGTGGGATGATCTCAAGACGCCGCAGTTTCGACTTCGCGAGGGATGGCGATGCGACGACCGCGACCTGGCCGGTTATCTGCGCGAGCAGTCGCGCGGAACGTTGCAGGGTGTCCTCAAGGTTGACCGACCCGGACAAAAAGGATTCGATGCCTCTGCGCTGTGCGGTGGAGAGCGGAACGACCGTGGCCAACCTGTCGACGAAATACCGGTACCCTTTTTCCGTGGGAATGCGGCCTGCCGAGGTGTGGGGCTGGATCAGGAAGCCCTCCTCCTCCAATGTGGCCATATCGTTGCGCACAGTTGCGGAGCTGACTCCGAGATCATGATCCTTCGTCAGTGTGCCTGAGCCCACCGGTTCCTGGGAGCGGATGTAATCCTCCACCACGGCTCGCAGCACCAGCATGCGCCTGTTGTTCGTCATGCGCACCTCCTCGGGTTGCCTTGTCCTGTCGGCTGATGCGTTTTGCGGACCGTGCCATCGGTGTCGTCAGCCGTGTTCGCGTTGTCCTGCCGTGTGTCGGATCATGCGATGGCAATCCATCCCACACGGATCAGTGCACGGCCGTGACATGCATGGCCGTGAAAGAAGACAACGCCTTCCTTCCTACATCTATACGATTGTATTAGCACTCACTGTCAACGAGTGCTAGGGCTTCGTCATAAGCGCACAGTGTACGTTTTTGGAATCTTTTGAGCATATTGCGAACATCTTATGAGTGCAAAGTTCACGTGACTGAGCGGATATGTACTGCGCCGCATGCCTGATCAGAGCTGTCACACACGCACGGGCCACGGGCAATACCCTTCTGGTGTCTGCTCTGAAAGCTAGCATTGAAGAGCAATGTGAGGGCTACCAAGCACTGTCCGACACAAGCCGGGCACAAGGCCCAACCAATTGGAAGGAAAGTTGATCATCTATGACCGATTTCACGTGGTCTGAACTGGACGAACGCGCAGTAAAACTGGCGAAGGTCCTCTCAGCTGACGCGGTCGAGAAGGCAGGAAGCGGACATCCCGGTTCCCCTATCTCACTGGCACCCGTCGCTTACACTTTGTATCAGCATTTCATTAAGCATGATCCCAATGATCCGAACTGGGCGGGACGCGACCGTTTCATCCTCTCCGGTGGACACGCCTCACTGACCGAGTACGTGCAGCTGTATTTCTCGGGTTATGGCTTGACGCTCGACGATCTCAAGCGCTTCCGTACCGCGGGTACGCGTACGCCTGGCCATCCTGAGTATGGTCTGACCCCCGGCATCGAAATGACCACGGGTCCGCTGGGCCAGGGTCTCGCATCGGCCGTTGGTTTCGCATACGGACAGCGCTATCAGCGCGGTCTGCTTGATCCCGAGGCTCCTGCAGGTGAATCACCATTCGACCACAAGGTCTGGGTCATCTGCGGTGAGGGCGACGTCGAGGAAGGCGTCTCCTCGGAGGCAAGCTCACTCGCAGGGAACCAGCAGCTCGGCAACCTGACCGTGATCTTCGACGCCAACCACATCCAGATCGAGGGCGACACCAAGATCGCCTTCTCCGAGGATATCCTCAAGCGTTACGAGGCATACGGTTGGTACACGGATGAATTCAGCTTCATCCAGCCCGACGGTTCCTACAACGAGGATGCCGAAGGCTTCGCGAAGGTCCTCGAAAAGGCCGAGCAGGTCACCGATCGTCCCAAGCTGATCAAGGTCGATTCGCTCATCGCATGGCCCACCCCGGGCAAGACCAACGATCCTTCGTCACACGGTTCGAAGCTGGGTGCCGAGGCCGTCGCCGGATTGAAGAAGGAACTCGGATACGATCCCGAGCAGTCCTTCCAGGTCGATGAAGAGGCACTCGCACACGCACGCAAGGTCGCTGACCGCGGTCTTGAAGCGCACAAGGCATGGGATGAGAAGTTCGAATCCTGGAAGAAGGCCAACCCCGACAAGGCGGCTCTGTACGACCGCATCGCCGCTGGCAAGCTCCCCGAGGACTTCGACAAGGCCATCGACGAGCTCGTTGCAGGCTTCACCGCAGGCTCGAAGGTTGCGACCCGCAAGGCCTCCGGTGCCGTGCTGAACGCCATCGCCGCCGTGATGCCCGAACTCTGGGGCGGCTCCGCCGACCTCGGTGGTTCGAACAACACCAACATCAAGGGCGCAGCCTCCTTCGCACCCGACGAGTACGCGACCGTCCAGTGGCCGACCGTCAGCAAGTACGGCCGTCAGCTCCACTTCGGTGTGCGCGAGTTCGCGATGGGCGCCATCACCAATGGCATCCTTCTCGGTTCGAACACCCGTCCCTTCGGCGGCACCTTCTTCCAGTTCGCCGACTACGAGCGTCCTGCCGTGCGTCTTGCCGCACTGATGGACATCCCGAACCTCTTCGTCTGGACCCACGATTCCGTGGCGCTCGGCGAGGATGGACCCACCCATCAGCCAATCGAGCATCTTGCGGCCATGCGTGCGATCCCACAGCTTGAGGTCGTCCGTCCTGCCGACGAGTTCGAAACCGCTGAGGCATACCGTTACTTCTTCGAGAAGAACAACACGCATCCCGCAGCCTTCATCCTGACGCGTCAGGGTGTCCCCTCCCTTGAGGAGACCGCGGCGAAGGCCAAGGCAGGAGTCCGCAAGGGCGCCTATGTGCTGGTCGACACCGAGGGCGAGCCCGACGTGCTGCTGCTGGCGACCGGTTCCGAAGTCCAGCATGCGGTTGCAGCCGCGAAGTCGCTGGCGGATGAGGGCGTCAAGGCCCGCGTCATCTCGGTTCCCTCCCTTGAGTGGTTCGAAGAGCAGGATGACGAGTACAAGGAAGAGATCCTTCCTTCCACGGTCAAGGCCCGCGTTTCGGTCGAGGCCGGTCTCGCCATGCCTTGGTACAAGTACCTCGGCTCCTATGGCAAGCCCGTGTCCATCGAGCAGTTCGGTCTGCAGGGTGATGGCGACGAGAACATGCGCGATCTCGGCATCACCGCCGAGCACGTCGTTGAAGCCGCCAAGGCCTCAATCGAAGAGGTCAAGGCCGCTCGCCAGTAAGTATCCGGGAGGGCCGAGGCTTCATGTCCGGCTCTCCCCCGCTTCCGCAGGGGCGTCAGCCCCTGCGGTAACAACAAGTTTTGGTTGGAATACAAGGAGAAATAATGGCACAGAATGAAAATACACAGCGCACCAGCGATTCCGGTGTCTCCATCTGGCTCGACGATCTGAGCCGCACCCGCATCGAATCCGGCAGCCTGCAGAAGCTGATCGCCGAGAAGAACGTCGTTGGCGTCACCACCAACCCTTCGATCTTCCAGAAGGCTCTGAGCCAGGTCGGCCCATACGACGCACAGCTCAAGGAACTCGGCAAGGTCGACGTTGAGACCGCCGTTCGCGAGCTCACCACCACCGATGTACGCAACGCCACGGATATCTTCCGTGATGTCGCCGAGAGCACCGACTACGTGGATGGCCGCGTTTCCATCGAGGTCGATCCCCGTTTGGCTCACGACACCGAGAACACCGCCAAGCAGGCCGTGGAACTCTGGGAAAAGGTTGATCGCCCGAACGCCATGATCAAGATCCCGGCGACGCTCGAAGGCCTTCCTGCGATCACCGCCACCCTGTCCAAGGGCATCTCGGTGAACGTGACCCTGATCTTCTCGCTCGAACGCTACGAGCAGGTCATCGATGCCTTCATCGAGGGCATCGCACAGGCCGACGCCAATGGTCACGACCTGAAGCACATGGGTTCCGTCGCTTCCTTCTTCGTGTCCCGCGTGGACAGCGCCGTCGACAAGCTGCTCGAAGCCAACGGTTCCGTGGAAGCCAAGGAACTCGAAGGCAAGGCTGCCGTTGCCAACGCACGTCTGGCATACGAGCTCTTCGAGAAGAAGTTCAACGAGGACTCCCGTTGGTCCGCTCTCGAAGCCAAGGGTGCACGCCGTCAGCGTCCCCTGTGGGCTTCAACCGGCACCAAGAACGCCGCATACTCCGATTGCAAGTATGTCGACGAACTCGTTGCCAAGGATATCGTCAACACCATGCCTGAGAAGACGCTCGACGCCCTCGCAGCACATGGCAATGGCGCACCTTCGATCGAAGGCACCTACGAAGAGAGCCACTCCGTGATGGAGAAGCTCGAGGAGCTCGGCATCAGCATCAAGGATGTCACCGACAAGCTTGAGGCTGACGGTGTTGCTTCCTTCATCGCTTCATGGGATTCCGTGCTTTCCGACGTGCAGGCCGGCATCGACCGCGTGAACGCCTGAAACACGGCGCCCAGGCGCATACAGCAGTAAGACTTCGGCCCCTGCATCTCACCTTGAGGTGCAGGGGCCGAAGCATATGCTCATCCGCCCATATACGTCCTGTCCCCTGTGGCAGAGCCACGGGCGAATCCCATGCTGAGCCGGTGGGCTGGCTAGCGGGAGGCCTCCAAGGCCGCGTCAATCCATTGGGCGACGCCATCCTCGTTGTTCGAGGGGCATATCTGGTCGGCCTCGTTCAGCACATCGGGTATGGCATTCGAAACGGCGACCCCGATGCCGGCCATCCTCATCATCGAGATGTCGATCGCATCATCGCCGAAGGCCGCCACGGAGGCGAGAGGGACGTCCTGCCGGGCGCAGAGGGTTTTCAGGGCGTGGGCTTTGTTGGCCTTCGGATTCATCAGCATCCACATGATGCCTTCACTGACATGGGGTTCGAAGTCAGGAGGGAGCACCGCCTGCAGATGCTGAATCTGCTCGGGATACGGGAAGATGATGATCTTATCCGCATAGCCTGGCGGCAGGGTGCTGAAGTCGGTGATATGGCATTCCTCATGGGCCCAGAGCACCCGTATGTCAAAGTTCGTGTAACGCTTGTCATTCATGACCACGCCGACACGCAGCCCAGGGATCGCCTCGACCAGATTCCTGCACACCTCCGCCGCGCGCGATGAGGGGAATCCGAAGCGCAGCAGATGATCATACCCCTCCTGCGTCTGCGAGGTGAGCATGTCATAATCCGAAGATTGCGGCGATGTGTCGATGAGCGCACCATTCAGATACACACATGCATCGACCGGAATCTGATGGACGATGTCCCAAGCCGTTCGCACCGGGCGTGCAGTGGCCACGGCGATGCCGATACCCGCTTCGTGGGCGCGGTTCAGACTTGAGATGGTGCGGGCGCTTAGCGCCCTCGTTTCGAATGAGGATCCGTCGCACAGCAGGGTTCCATCCAGATCAGCGACAAGAAGACGTAGTGGCGGATGCGCTTGCATGATATCCCATCTCTCGGCCCGAAAGGCACTCGGTCATTCGGGATCCCTATCCGATTGCCCCCAATATACCGGAACACCGCAGCCTATGGACTGCGGTGTTCCGGAACATCAATAGTACATCGAAGCGGTGGTACGCTTCAGCGGCGGTACCCACCACCATATGCATCGCTGGCTGATGTCGTTCAGCCTACGTTGAACTTCGCCATAAGGCCGAGAGCGATGATGATCGCCACCCAGATCAGCGCCACGATGATGGTGATGCGGTTGAGGTTCTTCTCCGCGACACCTGAGGTGCCGGCATTCGAATTGATGCCTCCACCGAACATATCGGACAGACCACCGCCCTTGCCCTTATGCATCAGGATCAGAAGGGTCAGCAGTACACTGGCGACAACCACGATGGCTTCAAGAACGATCTTGACAATAGTCACAGGAACCTCCACATTTTTTTGCTCTTTGGCAAGGATACAGCACGCAGACGATTATCGTTCGTTTTAACGCGCAAAAGATTGTTTTTGAGTGATGCGGGCGATTTTCGAGAACTCTTCGACCTCCAAAGAAGCGCCGCCGACAAGAAATCCGTCCACATCGGCCTCCTGGATCAGCTGCGCCGCATTCTGCGAGCTTACCGAACCGCCGTACAGGATGCGCACCGTATTGGCCACGGTGTCGTTGAAAGCCTGGCGCATGTGCGCCCTGATGGCTCTCGCCGCGTCCTGCGCCGACTGAGGGGTGGCCACCATGCCCGTGCCGATGGCCCACACCGGTTCGTACGCGATGATCAGCGCGGCCGCCTCCGCCTCGTTGAGATCCCGTGTCACGTCGTGGACCTGCCCGACGGCGAACTCCAACTCGATGCCCTGACGCCGTTCCTCGAAGCTCTCACCCACACACAGTATGGGTTGCATACCCGCTGCGAGTACCGCGCGTACCTGATCGACGATATTGGCGTCATCCTCGGGATGGTACTTGCGTCGCTCCGAATGCCCGACGATGACGTACGAGCATCTCAGCTGAGACAGCATATCCGCTGAAACATCACCGGTGAAGGCACCCTGCGAGGTGACGGAAACGGATTGCGCGCCGTAACGGATGCGCAGGTTGTCCGCCTCGACCAGAACCTGCACGCTACGCAGGGAGGTGAAAGCCGGAAACAGTACAATTTCGCAGTGTTTGTAGTCGAAATGGGCATCACGGAGCAGCCAGGCAAGTTTTTGGACGAAGTATGTCGCTTCGAGATGATCCAGGTTCATCTTCCAATTACCCGCAATAAGCGGAACTCTTGCCATCAGTATCGCCTTTCCGAACCCACCCCATAGACCAGGGGCGGATGGCTTCTGTTGCCAGGAAGCGCATCCGCCCGCATACCACTTTCATCATACGTGACCCGATACGGCCGATTGCCTGACTTCGCCATTGACGTCACATCGTCAACGTGGGAGCCGCACCGAGTCATCTCCTATCCGGCGGTACCCTTACTCGATCACTTTGAGGCCGGGCAGTTCCTTGCCTTCGAGGAGCTCCAGCGAAGCGCCGCCGCCTGTGGAGATGTGGGAGAAGCCCTCCTCCGGGAAGCCGAGGTTACGCACGGCGGAAGCCGAGTCGCCACCACCGACGATGGTGAACGCCCCTGCCTTGGTGGCGTCGATAAGACCCTGGGCGACGGCTTTCGTGCCCGCCGCGAAGGCCGGGAACTCGAATACACCCATAGGTCCGTTCCATACGACCGTCTTGGAATCCACGATTTTGTCGTGGAAGAGCTTCTGCGAATCAGGCCCGATGTCGAGACCCATCTTGTCGGCGGGGATGGCATCCGCTGCAACCGTCTCGTAGGGCGAGTCGGCGGCGAAGGTATCCGCGGCGATGATATCGGTCGGGAGCACGAGTTCGACGTCGTTCTCCTGCGCCTTCTTGATGTATCCCTTGACGATCTCCACCTGGTCTTCTTCCAGGAGGGATTTGCCGACCTCGTGGCCCTGGGCCTTCAGGAAGGTATAGACCATGCCGCCGCCGATGATCAGACGGTTGGCCTTGCTCAGCAGGTTTTCGATCACGGCGAGCTTGTCGGAGACCTTGGAACCACCGAGAACGACGGTGAACGGTCGCTCCGGGTTGACGGTCGCCCTGGACAGAGCCGTGACCTCTTTCTCGACCAGCAGTCCGGCAGCCGAAGGCAGATCGGCGGCGACGTCATAGTTGGAACCCTGTGCACGATGCACCACACCGAAACCATCGGATACGAAGACATCGCCCAACGCGGCGATCTTCTTGGCGTAGGCGGCGCGCTCATCCGCGTCCTTGCTGGTCTCTTCAGGGTTGAAGCGCACATTCTCGAGCAGCAGGACATCGCCGTCCTTCAATGCGGCGACCTTCTTCTGTGCATCCTCACCGTAGGTGTCGCTTGCGAGCTCCACATTCACGCCGAGCAGCTCCCCGAGGCGCTTGGCCACCGGCGCGAGGCTCAGTTCGGGAACGACCTTGCCCTTCGGACGGCCGAGATGCGCCATCAGGATCACCTTCGCGCCCTGCTCGCGCAGATTGTCGATGGTGGGCAACGCGGCCTTGATCCGGCCATCGTCGGTGATGGTAGTGCCATCCAGCGGAACGTTGAAGTCAGCGCGGACGAGGACTCGCTTGCCCTGCAGATTACCGAGGTCCTTCAGTGTTTTCATGAACTATCCTTTCCTAGCTGCAGTCCAGGTAGCCTGTGATGGTCGTACCTGCCACAGAAAGCATCAAGGCGCATGATGACGCCACATCGAATTCTATCCTGTACAACAAACATTCCCACGAGCGTCACCATAGGCGTCGGATTCCTGCGACGCGGTCCGGATGGGCATCGTCGCAGCGCACTGGCAAGCCCGACAGGGCTATTGGGCGCGCTGCTTCTCGACCTTGGCCGCAAGCTGCAGCAGACGCCTGATGCGTCCTGCGATGGCGTCCTTGGTCACCGGCGGATCCGCCAGACGTCCGAGTTCCTCAAGACTGGCATCACGGTGATCGAGACGGAGCTGGCCTGCAGCCCGCAGATTGTCCGGGATGCTGTCGCCCAGGAGCCTGAATGCCTCAACGACCTTCTCGCTGGCCTCAACCGCTGCTTTGGCGCTACGACGCATATTGGCATCATCGAAATTGGCGAGGCGGTTGGCCTTGCCGCGCGATTCCCCATCGTTGCGCTTGCCCGTCCACTCTCTTGCGGATTTCGGTGCGCCGATGAGATTGAGCATGCGTTCGATCGCATCGGGATCTCGGAGCGTCACCCGTTCCGAGCTGCGTACCTGCCGCGCCTTCGCATTGATGCCGAGGCGTCGTGCAGCACCGACCAAGGCGAGTGCGGCCTCGGAACCGGGGCATACGATTTCGAGATAGCTCGCTTTGCCCGGATCGGACAGTTCGCCATGCGCAAGGAAAGCGCCGCGCCAGGCCGCCTTGATCTGGGCGATATTGCCGCTGATGATATCGCTTGGCAGTCCGCGCACAGGACGTTTGCGTCGATCGAGCAGACCTGTCTGCAATGCCAACGCCCCGCCTGCACGCAATACGCGTACCGAATATCGCACGGCGTCACCGGCCGGTGCCTGCCTCGAAACCTCTATGAGGTCCGAGCTGTGACCGTAGATTTCCTTGATGGCGTTCTGCAACCATTGGGCAGAAGCAAAGGAGTCGAATTGCGCCTCGACGACGATATGTCGCTGCACCAGATGCAGTCCACCGCCGAAACGAATCATCGTCGCGGCCTGTGCCTTCTTCGCTGCAGGAAGTTCATTGTCTATAGCGGCAAGTTCGCTCTTGACATCATCGAGTAGAGCCAATAGCCAACCTCCTACGGTTGTGAGAGTCATTTCCATTCCGGCTTCCAGCGTCCAAACTGAAAAGCCACCGGCTATCTGTGATACAGAATATCTTGGACAACCTTGCACCAGCATGGCCTTCATGGACACGCTTATTTCGCAATATGGATGTGTGCCCTATCCGGGCGGAGAACGATGATGCCCGGCGGGGAGGAATCTCAGACACGATGACGATGCAGCTCCCTGGCGGAAACCGTGACGCTCAGGCCGTGCTCCCGCAAACGCTTGGCCAGGGCCTCGCTCATGGCCACCGAACGGTGCTGACCGCCCGTGCATCCCATCGCTATCGTGACGAAATGCTTGTCCTCACGTGAATAGCCCCTGATGGCGGTCAGGATCGCCTGCGTATAGGATTCCAGAAATTCCTTCGCCCCGGCGCTGGTGAGCACGTAATCGCTGACCGCTTTGTTCAGACCTGTCAGCTCCCTCAATCCGGGCACCCAGAAGGGGTTGGGGAGGAAACGCATATCCGCCACGAAATCCGCGTCCAAAGGCAGACCGTATTTGAATCCGAAGCTGAAGATATGCACCGAAACCGTGGTGGGGCCGGTGCCGAGCAGCGCGTCATACAACTTCGTGGACAGCTGGTGAATGCTCAGATTCGAGGTGTCGATAACCACATCGGCACGTTCTTTGAGATGCGCCAGCAGCTCCCTTTCCTCATGTATGCCATCGATGAGTCTGCGCCCATGCTGCAAGGGATGGGGTCTGCGGACCGATTCGTAGCGTTTGATCAGCACCTCGTCATCGGCGTCGAGGAACAGGATCCGGTATTTCACACCCAGATCGTCCAAATGGCTGAGCACGGCGGCCAGATCATCAAAATAGGAACGCGACCTCACATCGATGACCGCTGCCAGTTTGTGCACCTTGGACCCTGAGGAGGTCATCATATCCACAAGAGGGACCAGCAGCTTCGGGGGAAGATTGTCGACCACGTACCAGCCCATATCCTCCACGCTGTTGGCGGCATGGGAGCGTCCCGCACCCGACATACCGGTAACGAGCAGCACCTCGAAATCATCGGCTGGCGCCGGCCTGGTGTCCGCCTCTGCCGAATATGTGGTCGGATCATTGTGTTCGGTCATCACAGCACCTCCTGAAGCGCTTGGAGCATGGTCACGTCGATATCTGCCGGCAGTGCCTGTTCGCTGAGTCCTGTCATCAAGGCTACCTGTGGTATCGCCTGGTGCAAGAGCATCATCTCACCACCTATGGCATGTCCGCCTGAGGATCTCCATGCGAGCATCGCCTCGGTGGGCCTGGGGTCATACACAACATCGAGGAAATGTCCGAGATGCCGTGGTGCCGAGTCCCTCAGCCGATGTGCGAAATCGTCGGCGGCATGCGCTGGCAGGGTGCTGATGGACACTGCGCATCCGGGAGCATGCAGCACCGCCTGCTCCAAGGGCAGTACGCTCAGATCCATGTCGAGCTGCTCAGCCAGTGTCTGGAGATGGGCGGCTTTCTCGATATTGCGGGCGAAGAGCTTCACGCTGCTCATGCCGAGCAATTCGCAGGCCGCCAGAGCCGAACGTGCGGTGTTGCCGCTGCCGAGGATCATGGCGCATCCTGATCGCTGCCCGGTGGATGCATCCTGACCGGCTCCGCTGACCGTGCCCGTCCCGGAGCGCTCTGCGCTGATGAACCCGTCTTTTCTCAAGGCCTCGGCGATTCCGCGCACATCCGTGTTGTACAGGCGTATCAGGGCTTCGCCGTCGCCCGCCGACCAATCCAAGACGGCGGTATTGGCGACCGATAGCACGGTCGACCACCGATCGGCACTCTCCCCCAGCTTCATGACGG
This sequence comes from Bifidobacterium psychraerophilum, assembly GCF_000741705.1. Lineage (GTDB taxonomy): Bacteria > Actinomycetota > Actinomycetes > Actinomycetales > Bifidobacteriaceae > Bombiscardovia > Bombiscardovia psychraerophila. The sequence goes on from NZ_JGZI01000010.1 coordinate 209,265, forward strand.
TCCGTTTCAACGGCATCGTCAGACTCAGACCAGCCCACGTCGAATCCAGGCTGTTCAGAAAGGACTCCAAGGCCGGGGCATCGACCTCCCGACGACCGTAGCGCCAGTCGTTCAGCCCAAGTGCCCGATAAGCGGCATTATGAAGCGTCGGTGAGAGGGAATGCGCAATGGGTTTACCCAGAACGGCACATTGGTGCGTAATCATCTGCACAGATATCTCCTTCGCTCAATACCAATATTAAGCGAAGTGTGATGCCTATTCGTTTCCTGGCTCCTCGGACGCCTGGCCCACCACGCCCTCGGCTGTGTCGGTGACCGTGACCGCGGTGCCTGCGGCAGCCTTCTGCGGGGCATCCCCATTGTCATCATCGCGATGAAGAGCCTCGTAAATCGTCGTCGCCTTCGCCTTGCCGACGCCTTTGACGGATTCAAAGTCCTCGATACTCGCCTGACGCATGGCGCGCACCGAGCCGAAGTGATTGAGCAGGCGCTTCTGGTACGAGGCGCCGACACCGGGAATACCGTCCAAAGCCGAGCGCAGGGCACCCTTGCGACGCTTCTGTCGATGGTAGGTAATCGCGAAACGATGGGATTCGTCACGGACACGTTGCAGCAGATACATACTCTCCGATTGCCGTTTGAGGATCAATGGATAGTCCTCGTCGGGCATCCACACTTCCTCAAGGCGCTTCGCCAGTCCACAGACGGCGACATCCTGCACACCCTGATCCCTGATGGCCTTCGCCGCCGCCCGTACCTGCGGCTTGCCGCCATCGACGACGATCAGATTGGGTTTGTATGCGAAACGATGGGATTGCACCTGTTGCTGGACGATCTCCCCGGCTGCGCCATCCGCTTGGCGCTCGACGCCGGCCTCTTCGATCTGTCGCTCGTTCTCCATGCTGTCGCCGGTGTCCCCGGCCACGTTCCCGTGGCTGAAACGTCTGCTCAGGGTCTCGTAGATGGCCGTGGTGTCGTCCACCGCACCCTCGCCGTTCTTGCCGCGGATCGAGAAGCGCCGGTATTCGGACTTCTTCGCGGTGGCATCTTCGAACACCACCATCGAGGCGACCTGGTACGCGCCGCCCAGGGTGTTCGAGATGTCGTAGCACTCGATGCGCAGCGGGGCCTGAGCAAGCCCCAGTGCCGAGGCAAGGTCGTTCATGGCCTTGGTGCGGGCTCCCATATCGCTGATGCGGCTCATCTTGCTGCGCTGCAAGGATTGCCTGGCATTGGCGTTGGCGCGTTCCATCAGGGTGCGTTTCTCCCCGCGGGAGGGTACGTGGATGGTGACACCCGAACCACGGCGCTGCGAAAGCCAGTGCTCCAGCTGCTGCTCCTTGCTCGGGGCCAAGGGCAGTATGATCTCCTTGGGAATCGGTGAGATGGGTTCCAGCAGATCGTCACGGCCCGTCATCTTGCGACGTGCCTTGCGGAACTTGGTGGCCTTCGACCTGGAGGTGCTGTCCGTCGCGGTGGCTCGCTGCGTGCTGCCCAAAGCCTCGCGCGCCGTTGCGATGGTGATCCCCGCCGATGAGGCGCTGCGGATCCGCGTTTCATCGCGGTCGGTCTCCGATGGCTCGGATTCCTGCCGGTCCCCGTCCTTCGGCATCTCTTCGAGCAGGGTCGAATACACCTGCGTGATCAGATCCCCGACGAGTTCCTCATCGGATACATCCTCGACCCGTTCCACACTCCAACTGCGTTCCCCGCGTATGGAGCCCGCCCTGACGAAGAAGGCGTGGACCGAGGCCTCGAGCTCATCGCTGGCAAGACCGAAGACATCCGCGTCCACATCGGACTCGAACACCACGGCGTTCTGTTCGATAACCGTGTCGAGCATGGTGATCTGGTCACGCAGACGGGCGGCACGCTCAAAATCAAGTTCCTCACTGGCCTCCTTCATCTGCGCGCCCAGCGTCGCCCTGAAGGAACGGCCGAGTTTGCCGGTCATGATCCCGATGAGCTGCTCGCACATCTTCCTGTGCTCATCAAGATCGATCCGGCCCACGCATGGTGCGGAGCATTTGCCGATCGATGCGAGCAGGCATGGGCGCTGACTGACCTGTGCCCGGTGGAAGACACTGGGCGAACAGCTGCGCACAGGGAAGCTCTTCAGCAGCTTATCGAGGGTCTGCCGCACATCCCATACCTTCGCGTAGGGCCCGAAATATCTGGTGTCGCGACGGTTTCTGCTGCGTGTGATCCATATGCGAGGCACATCCTCGCCGGCCGAGATGGCCAGATAAGGGTAGGTCTTGTCGTCACGGAACACGACGTTGAAGCGTGGATCGAACTCCTTGATCCATGTGTATTCGAGGGTGAGCGCCTCCAGCTCCGTGCCGACCACGGTCCATTCCAGACTCCGGGCGGTGAGCACCATCGTCTGGGTGCGTGGATGCAGTTGGAACAGCGGCTGAAAATAATTGCTCAGACGATTGCGCAGGTTCTTGGCCTTGCCGACATAGATGACCCGGCCTTCCGCATCCCTCCATTTGTATACGCCGGGCTGTGCCGGAATGTCCGAGGCCTTGGGCCTGAAACCATCCCTGGAATCACCGAGGAGCGGGGCGCCGTTAGCGTTGCTCCCACCCTCGTTCTGGCCTCCGCCGGCATCCGTCCGCATCAGTGCGGAGGCTGTTTTCCTCCACACGTCGCTGGAGTGTCGTTCGAAGATGCCGGAACTCATTGCCCGGTGCCTTTCAGCGTCTTGGCGAGGAAACGGCCCGTCCAGCTGTCCTTCTCCTCGGCGATCCGTTCGGGAACGCCTTCCGCAACGATGGTGCCGCCCTTGTTGCCGCCTTCGGGACCGAGGTCGATGATCCAGTCGGCGCTTTTGATCACATCGAGATTGTGCTCGATGACGATGACGGTATTGCCTTTGTCGACAAGGCCCTGGAGCACCTTCAGCAGCTTGCTGACATCCTCGAAGTGCAGTCCGGTCGTGGGTTCGTCAAGGATATAGGCCGTGGTTCCGTCGGAGCGTTTCTGCAACTCCGTGGCCAGCTTCACGCGCTGGGACTCGCCGCCCGACAGCGTCGGAGCGGGCTGTCCGAGGCGGATGTAGCCAAGGCCCACGTCCACCAGTGTCCGCAGATAGCGTGCGATCGAGGGATAGGCGGTGAAGAAGTCGGCGGCCTCCTCGATCGGCATATCCAATACGTCGGCCACCGATTTGCCGTTGTAGGTGACCTCGAGGGTTTCACGGTTGTAGCGTTTGCCGTGGCAGACCTCGCAGTCCACGTAGACATCGGGGAGGAAGTTCATCTCTATTTTGATCGTGCCGTCCCCGTGGCAGGCCTCGCAACGACCACCTTTCACATTGAAGGAGAAGCGTCCCGGACCGTATCCGCGCACCTGGGCTTCGGGCGTTTTCGCGAAAAGCTGGCGTATCTTGTCCCATACGCCGGTATATGTGGCCGGATTCGATCGCGGGGTCCGTCCGATGGGGTTCTGATCCACATGGATGACCTTGCGCAGTTGCTGCACACCATCCACCCTGGTGTGCTTGCCGGGAACGATGCGTGCGCCATTGAGCCGGTCGGCGAGCACCGGATACAGGATCGAATTGATCAGTGTCGATTTGCCCGAACCGGAAACCCCGGAAACCACCGTCATGACCCCGAGTGGGATGTGCACGGTGAGGTTCTTCAGGTTGTTCTCACGCGCCCCGACGATGGTGAGCTGCTTGGTCTTGCGGATCTTGCGACGCCTCTTCGGGGTGGCGATGCTTCGCCTGCCGGCGATGTAATCTCCGGTGATGGAGCCGGGGGCGTTCACGAGCTCCTGGGAAAGACCCGAGAACATGACCTTGCCGCCGTGCTCGCCCGCGCCCGGACCGATATCGACGACCCAGTCGGCCTCCATAATCGTCTCTTCGTCGTGTTCGACCACGATCAGGGTGTTGCCCAGATCGCGAAGATGATGCAGCGTTTCGATCAATCGCTCGTTGTCGCGTTGGTGCAGGCCTATCGAGGGCTCGTCGAGGACGTACATCACACCCACCAGACCGGAACCGATCTGCGTCGCGAGCCTGATGCGTTGGGCTTCGCCTCCGGAAAGGGTCGCCGCGGCACGCGATAGCGTCAGATAGTCAAGACCGACGTCATTGAGGAATCCGAGTCTCGAACGAATCTCCTTAAGCACCTCGCCCGCGATTTTCGCGGCGGCGCCCTCCAGATGAAGACCCGATACCCAGCCAAGGCTGCTCTCGATGGGCATATCGCACACATCGGCTATGGATTGGTCATCCACGGTAACCGCGAGCACCTCGGGCTTGAGACGCTTGCCTTGGCAGGTCTGGCATGGGATCTCGCGCATATACGATTCGTAGTACTGGCGCATCTGATCGGAATCGGTTTCGTCGTGCCTTCTCATCAGGGTGTGAATCACACCCTCGAATCCGGTTGAGTACTCACGAAGACGACCCCAGCGGTTCCTGTAGGAGACCTTGACCTTGAAATGGTGGCCGTAGAGAATCGAGTGACGGGCGTCTGTGGGCAATTCCTTCCAGGGCGTCTTCATCGAAAAGCCGAGCTCATCCGCCAGACCTTCAAGGAGGTGCTCGTAATACTCCGACGTGCTTTTGCTTCCGCCCCAGGGCTCGATGGCGCCGTCGGCGAGCGATTTATCAGGGTCGGGCACCACGAGTTCGGGATCTATCTCAAGACTGAAGCCGAGGCCGGTGCACGCCGGGCATGCACCGTAGGGCGCATTGAAGGAGAAAGTGCGGGGTTCGATTTCATCCAGTTCCAGTGCGTGCCCATTGGGGCAGCTGCGGTGCTCGGAAAAAGGCTGACGACGCCGCTCGTCCTTCTTGTCCAGATCGACGAAGTCCGCGATCACCGTGCCATGCGCCAGTTTCAGTGCGGTCTCCACCGAATCGGTGAGCCGTTGGCGGATGCCTTCTTTGATCACCAGACGGTCGATGACGACCTCGATGGTGTGCTTCTTCTGCTTGGCCAGTTTGATCTCGTCCGAAAGCTGTGTCATCTCGCCGTCGATGACGGCCCTCGAATACCCATCCGAGCGCAGTGTCTCCACGAGTTCGACGAATTCGCCCTTCCTGCCGCTGACGACCGGAGCGAGCAGCTGGAATCGGGTGCCGTCCTTCTGCGTCCGTAGCGTATCGACGATCTGCTGCGGCGTCTGCGCCGTGACCAGCTCGCCGCATACCGGGCAATGCGGGATTCCTGTGCGTGCGAACAGAAGACGTAGGTAATCGTAGATCTCCGTGATCGTGCCCACGGTGGAGCGCGGGTTGCGGTTGGTCGTCTTCTGGTCGATCGAGACCGCCGGGCTCAGGCCCTCGATGAAATCGACATCGGGTTTGTCCATCTGACCGAGGAATTGCCGTGCATAGGCCGAAAGGGACTCGACATATCGCCGTTGACCCTCCGCGAAGAGGGTGTCGAAGGCCAGTGATGATTTCCCGGATCCGGACAGACCGGTGAACACCACCATGCGGTTGCGTGGGAAGGCGAGGTCGACGTTCTTGAGGTTATGCTCGCGGGCGCCCTGGATGACGATCTTCCTGTCATTCGGCACCTCCTTGAGATCCGCGATAAGCGATTCCCCGTCCGCCACCATATGCGGATGATCGTATGCCGACTGCGATGACTGCTGTGTTGTTGCTCTATGATCCACTATCCGTCCGATTCTTATCTATGCGTGTAGCGGTGCTGCTGCCAGGTGACCGTATAGCCCGATGAACAATGCAATATCTTAACGCAAAACATCGATGCATTCGAACACATGTTCGAAATATGCGTAGAGCGAGAAGGGATTTCATCATGTGCCGAGGCCGTCATGATTGTGTGTCGGCGCACGGCACATGCGGTGGCATATGTGATGGCGAGCATACTGAAGAGCACGCTGGAGAGCGGTCTAGTAGCCATGCCGGTGCAGGTAGTCATCATCGAAGCCGAAGTAATGGCCGAGTTCGTGCAGCACGGTTCTTCGGATCTGTCGGATCAGCTGTTCCCTGCTGTGGCACACCCGTTCATGGGCCCCTTTGAAGATGGTGATGACATCGGGAAGAGCGCCCGCATACCCCCAGCTGCGTCGAGGAAGCGGAATGCCCTCATAGAGTCCCAGAAGCTCCCCGGTGGCGGAGGCGCCTCTTGCCAGCTGTCCCTCATCCGGTTCATCGGCGACGGTTATCACGATATTATCCAAGGCCTTGAGGAAGCGCTCGGGCAGACCTGCCAGGGCGTCGTGCACGGCGGATTCGAATTCCTCATCATCGACATGCATCTGCGCCTCCCTTGTGATTCGCTCTTCCTGCAACGATACGCGAATCACCGCTACGCCCGGAGCGCATCGAGGCCGGCTTTCGGCGCGAAGCGCATTACAGGTATCCCCTTCGCTATGATGGGCGATTGGGTATTTTCGATTTCACACAACAGGACATCAGGAAGACGGTAGAGGCATGGCTATTGAGGCACAGGGGCTGGAAATTCGTATTGGAGCCCGAGTGCTGCTCTCCCCTACCGATTTTCACGTCGCCAAAGGCGACCGCATCGGTCTGGTGGGTCGAAACGGAGCAGGGAAAACCACGCTGACGCGCGTCATCACCGGCGATATGCTGCCATCTGACGGCAAGGTGCGCGTCTCCGGGAAGCTCGGGTATCTGCCGCAGTCAACCCATGTGGCGGATCCTCACCAGACCGCGAGCGACCGCGTCATGAGCGCGAGGGATATCTCGTCCATCATCACCAGGATTCGCAAATCCGAACAGGATATGATGAACCCCGATCCCGATGTGATGGAAAAGGCGATGGCCCGCTATGACAAGGCCCAGCAGGACTTCGAGAACGCAGGCGGTTATGCCGCGCAATCAGAGGCCATAAAAATGGGTGAGAGCCTCGGGCTCGATCAGGATGTGCTCAACCGGGAATTGGGTACGCTTTCCGGAGGGCAGCGTCGACGTGTCGAGCTGGCCAGAATCCTTTTCTCGGACGCGGACACGCTGATTCTCGATGAGCCCACCAACCACCTTGACGCCGATTCCATCGAATGGCTCAAGCATTACCTCAAGCGCTTCGAGGGCGGTTTCCTGGTCATCTCCCACTCCACGGAGCTTCTGGATGAGACCGTGAACAAGGTCTGGCATCTCGATGCCCAACGCGGTTCGATCGATATGTACGCGCTGGGGTGGAAAGCATACCTTCGTCAGCGGGTGGTCGATGAGGAACGCCGCAGGCGTGAACGCGAGGTCGCCGAGAAGAAGGCCGACCGTCTGATGAAGCAGGGTATTCGTCTGCACGCCAAAGCCACCAAGGCCGTGGCCGCCCAGAATATGATGCGCCGCGCGGAGCGACTGTTGGAGAACACGGAAGACGCCCAGCGCGCCGAGAAGGTTGCGGATCTCAGGTTCCCGGAACCGGCACCGTGCGGACGCACGCCGATTATGGCCAAGGACATCTCCAAGGCCTTCGGATCGAATATCGTATTCGCGGGCATCAATCTGGCGATCGACAAAGGGTCGCGCGTTGTGATCCTCGGATACAACGGCGCGGGAAAAACCACCACGCTGCGTTTGCTGGCCGGTATCGACAAACCCGACACCGGTGAGGTCGAATTCGGCCACGGTGCGAAAATCGGCTATTTCGCGCAGGAGCACGACACCCTGGATAACCAGGTGAGTGTGTTGGAGAATCTGCAGCAGGTGGCACCTGATCTTGACAATACGCAGGCGCGTTCGATCCTCGGATCCTTCCTCTTCTCCGGCGATGATGCGATGAAGCCGACCTCGGTGCTGTCCGGCGGTGAGAAGACCAGGCTCGCATTGGCCACTCTGGTGACCAGTCGCGCCAACGTGCTGCTGCTTGATGAGCCCACCAACAACCTTGATCCCGCCAGTCGTGATGAGATCCTCAAGGCCATATCGAAGTATGAGGGGGCGATCGTCCTGGTCACCCACGACGAGGGTGCGGTGCTTGCGTTGAACCCCGAGCGCGTGCTGCTGATGCCGGACGGTGACGAGGATCTTTGGAACGACGGCTATCTGGAGCTCGTCGCCGAAGAGTAACGGACGGCGATGCCGCCAGGTGCGCGCATCGCCTCTTCCGAACGCGGAACAGATGCCCTCAGGGTACAGTGGAGCAATAGGGCCATTGTTTCCGCAAAGGAAGGGGATCCCGCCATGGTGTCCTTGCTGTTTGACGATGATGCGCAGGCTTTGGAGGCCTTTCTCACCGAAGCCTTTTCGGAGCGATCCATTCGCGATCTTGAAGATCCGCTGCTGCACGAGGGCGTGCCGCTGATGCGTCAGGCCGCCTCCGCGGTCATACGCACCGCAGCTCTGATGATCGCGCATGCGGTCGGTCCGCTATCCGAGAGCCGCGTCGTGGTGCTGGCGGGAGCCGGCAACAACGGTGCGGATGGCACATTCGCGGCCGCCGGACTCGCCTCAGCCGGTGCCCACACAACCCTCGTCGCCGTGGGGAAGACCCTTGATGATGAAGCACTCGTCGAACTCTCGAACAGCAATGCCTATATCGTGGCGCTGGACGAGCAGGCGCGCATACCCGGCGTCACCGCCCCCAGAAATGCGGAGGAGCGCTCGGCGCATATGGATGAGGCGATGGTCGAACTCGGCAAGGCCGATCTGATCATCGATGCCATGACGGGCATCGGACTCAAGGGGGCCCTGAGAGGCATTCCCGCCGAGATAGCGGGTCTTATCGGCGAAACGGAGGGGCTGCCGGATCGTATCGCCTTCCCCCACGGCTCCCATATCGACGATTCCCGCATGGTTCTTGCCGTCGACACCCCTTCGGGGGTCGGTGTGGATGACGGCTCCCTACCGGGTCCGTATATTCCGGCGGATGTCACCGTCTCCTTCGGCGCCTTGAAACCCTGCGCCCTGCTGCCTCCCTCCTCCTATGCCTGCGGTCAGTTGGTGCTGGTGGATTTCGATTTCGAAACCGAGCGATCCGCGCCCGTCGCGGAGGTGATGACCGCACGCAAAAGCGCGCAATCCATACGTCTGCCCAGAGTCAACGATTCCAAATACACCCGCTCGGTCCTCGGCCTGGTCACGGGCTCGCAGCGATACCCGGGGGCCGGTATGCTCTCGACGCTTGCCGGGGCCCGCTCCAATGTCGGAATGGTCAGGTACATCGGCCCCCCGCAGCTTCGTGACCGCATACTGCAGATATTGCCCGAAGCCGTATTCGAGTCAGGCAGGGTTCAGGCCTGGACGCTCGGATCCGGACTTCCCGTCGTCGATCCCGGTCAGGAGGTGGCTTCGGATGACGGACAGGCTTCTCGTATCGGCGAGATACTGAGCTCCTATGATGCGACGGGCTCCTCCCCCGATGCCATCTCGCAGGAGGGTTCTGGGCTGCCCCCGGTCGTGGTGGATACCGGTGCTTTGGATATCATGCCGGAACATGTGACATCCCTTGTGGTCATCACGCCGCATGCGGGTGAGTTGGCGCGCCTGTTGCAGGCCAGAGGCGAGGATGTGGATTCGGCGGCCATCGCCTCGGAACCTCTGCGATGGGCGACGAGGGCTTGGGAACTGACCGGAGCCACCGTGCTGTTGAAGGGTGCCATCACGGTGATTGTCGGCGACGATGGCTCAGGACTCCCCCGCGTGATCACCGTTGGTCGTGCGCCGGCATGGCTGTCGACCGCAGGTGCCGGCGACGTGTTGGCGGGAACGCTGGGCGCCGTGCTCGCGCAGAATGCCGATAATCTGATCGCGCATCCCGATCTGATGCCCGATTATGTGGCCGCGGGCGCCTATGTGCATGCCCTGGCGGCGTCCCTGGCCAGTGAATCGGCACAGTTCGGGTGGTCGCTTCCCGTGCTCTACGACGGTGATGATGTGCAATCCTTCAGTGAGGATCTCACCGGCCGTCTCACATCAGGCAGCGCATCCGATACGCCCTCGTTGGGACATCCGGTAACGGCAAGCGATGTGATAGACGCATTGCCGAAAGCCTTCTCGCTGCTGGCGGGGTTGTACGACGACTCCCCTGAATCGGAGAAGCCGGACAGCGCGGACGACCGTCCCTCGCCCTTTTCATCCGACGGCGATGACGACGACGATGATGTGATCGATGACGGCGGCGTGGATAAGGAAGTATGACCTCCGCAGTGCAGGGCGGCGACAGGACTAGGCTCATATCCACATGAGGTCACAAGGAGATGGCTATGGAACAGCAGCACGGCAAGCTCATCATCATGCGGCATGGTGAAAGCATCTGGACCGATAAGACGGTGAATTGTTTTGCGGGCTGGGTGGATATACCTCTGACCGCCCATGGCGAGCAACAGGCCGCACACGCTGCGTCGCTGCTCGCCGCATCGGGGTTGAAGCCCGATGCGCTCCTCACTTCGGTGTTGAGGAGATCCATTCACACAGCCGACATCGTTCTCGATGCCATCGACAGGCTGTGGATCCCCGTTGAACGCAGCTGGCGTCTCAACGAAAGGCATTACGGCGCTTTCCAAGGTCAGACCAGACCAGCCATGCGCGATCGCTATGGCGAGGAGCTCTTCAACACCTACAGGCGGTCCTTTGATGTGCGCCCTCCCGAGATCGAGGAGGACTCACCCTACTTTCAGGGTCTGGATCCCCGGTATTCGGCGATGTTCTCCGATGGTCTCGATGCCCTCGATCCCGCCGGCATCAGAAGCGAATGTCTCAAAGACGTCTGGATCCGGCTCCGTCCTCTCTGGGACGGCCGCGTGCTCCCGCTGCTCTCTTCGGGCAAAACCGTGCTGATCGTCACGCATGGTTCTGTTGTCAGATCGGTGGTGAAGGAACTGGAGCATGTCAGCGATGCGGATATCCGTTCCATCAACGTCCCGACAGGGGTTCCCATGATGTATGACTTTGCGGTCGGCGGCGATGGCAGGCCCGAGGTGCTGGGCAAGGGCATCTATCTCGACCCTGAAGCGGCGGCACGCGGCATAGCCGACACCAACGCCCTGGGCTCGGCCGAGGCCCCCCGCAGTTGATCGCCGATCGGTCCGGCCGGGTCCGCGTCGGGTTGCTATAAGCAACAGCTGTGTTCATGGCATCTGCTATAGATTTCATGTATGACACTGCTGCAATTGAAGTACATCGTGAAAATCGTCGAATGCGGTTCGATGAACGAGGCTTCGCATGAGTTGTATGTTTCCCAACCAGCACTGAGCTCTTCGGTCAAGGAACTGGAGAATGAGCTCGGCATCGAGATCTTCACCCGGTCATCCCAGGGCATCGCCCTTACCGTTGACGGCGCGGAATTCCTCACCTACGCGAGACAGGTGCTCGACCAATCGGCGCTTCTCGAGGAGCGCTACAAGAACGCCAAACCGCGCAAGCAACTGTGCAGGGTCTCGACCCAGCATTACATGTTCGCGGTCGAAGCCTTCGTCGAGATGATCAGTTCCACCAAATCGGACGAGTACGAATTCACCATCCGTGAGACCCGTACCAGGGACATCATCAATCAGGTGGCCAATATGCAGTCCGAGGTGGGTATCATCTACCTCTCGGATTTCAATAAGGACGTCATCGGCAAACTGCTGCGTGAGAAGCATCTGGAGTTCCATCCGCTTTTCCGGGCGGGCCTCCACGTCTTCCTTTCCAGGAACAATCCATTGGCATCGAAGAAGGTGCTGACCATGAAGGATCTGGAACCCTATCCTTTCATCCAGTACGAGCAGGGCGACGAAGGAAGCTTCTACTTCGCCGAAGAGGCGGTGTGGCCGGAATACTCGCCCAAGCAGATCAATGTGACCGACCGGGCGACGATTCTGAACTTCATCGTCGGACTCAACGGCTATACGGTCTGCACCGGAATCGACAACGAGGATCTCAACACCGAGAAGATCGTCACCGTCCCCCTGGATTCGGATGAGTCGATGCTCCTGGGGTGGATCACGAATGAACGCGCCAAAATCTCGACCGCCGCAGGCCTGTATCTGGAGAAACTCAAGTCGGTCGTCGCGGATCACGGGTATTCGATCATCGATTGAGCGCCCGTGATCGCTGAACGGCGATTCGGATCCTCGTTTTCAGACGGTATGCGACCCGTAGCGTGCCAGATATTCCTCGGCGGCCTGCTGGATGTCCACGGACAGGAGGGCTGAACCGTCACCGTGCTGCATTTCGGCCGCCGCTTGGAAGATCTGCCTGACATTGACGATGCTGCGCACCGGGAAAGAGAATTCCCGTTCTATGGTCTGCACAGCCGAGGCTTCGCTCCCCTTCGACTGCTCCATGCGGTCCACGGCCAGAACCAGGCCGACCACTTCGACATCGGCTTCGGCCTTGAGCTTCGGAATCGATTCCCGAACGGCCGTACCCGCCGTCATCACGTCATCGACCATGATGACTTTCATGCCGTCACGCAAGGGCGTTCCCACGAATGAACCGCCGTCGCCGTGGTCTTTCTTCTCCTTGCGGTCAAAGGTGTAGCCGATCGGCATATGGTGCGCGCTGGTGAGGGCTATCGCGGTGGAGACGGCCAGGGGAATGCCCTTGTATGCCGGGCCGAATACGGTTTCGACATCCTTCGGGAAGGTGCCCTCGCTGATCAGCCCTTCGATGACCGTCGCGTAGAACTCTCCGAGCAAAGCGATCTTGGCCCCGTCGTCAAAGGCCCCGGCATTGATGAAGTACGGCGATTGCCTGCCGGACTTCAACGTGAAATCCCCGAATTTCAGCGCCTCCGACTGCAACAGGAACTGTGTGAAACGATGTTGCAACGATGTCTGATGCTGCCCGTTATCGGCTACCATGCCATCCCCTTCTCAAGTTTCTCGGCAAGTTGTGGTCTGGAATCCAGTAAGGATTCAAGTTCATGGGCGACTCTGAGCGGCGCGACGGGATCGAGCAGCGAAGCCGCCCCCACCTCCACCGCATTGGCTCCGGCATAGAGGAATTCCAGGGCATCCTCGCCCTTGCTGATGCCTCCGATGCCGATAATCGGTATGTTGGGCAGCGCCTGCCGCACTCTCCATACAAAGGACAGTGCGATCGGCAGTATGCAGGGACCTGAGACCCCTCCGGTGTTGTTCGCCAGGATGGGTTTCCCGGTGTTGATGTCCAGACGCATGCCGACCAGGGTATTGATCAGACTCAGGGCATCGGCACCCGCATCCACGCAGGCCTTCGCGATTTCGACGATATCGGTGACATTCGGAGAAAGCTTGACCACCATCGGCTTGTCGCTGATCGACCGCAACCTGCCGATGAGCCGGAACAGTGCCAAAGGGTCGGTCCCGACGGACATGCCGCCATGGGAGACGTTCGGGCAGCTCACGTTGATCTCGAGCATGTCGGCAGGACTGTCCGCAAGGCGCGCGACGACCTGGGCATAGTCGTCGTCGCTGTGACCGGCCACATTGGTCACCACCGTGGCGCCAAGGGCTTTGAGTTTGGGCAGCTCGTCGATCAGGTAATGCTCGACGCCGGGATTCTGCAATCCGACCGCATTCACCGTTCCGCACGGTGTTTCCGCCGTTCTCGGCGTGGGGTTGCCCTCCCAGGGAACCGGGGACACGCCTTTGGTGCTGATCGCGCCCATCGCGCTGACATCGTAGTAGCGTCCGCAGGCGGCCAGATTGAAGGTGCCCGATGCGGTGCCGACGGGATTCTTCCAACGGACCCCGGCCACGACGGTACCGTGCCTCCACCCGGTATGTGGCTCATCGGTGCCTGGTGTCTCCGCCCGCGGTGACCGTCCTTCTTCCCCGCTCGCTTCGCTCCGCATCCCCGTACCGGCAGGATCCGTCTGCAAGGATTCCATCATCGTCATCTCACACCGCCCATCCAAGTTCATCCGCCGTGAAAACCGGACCGTCCATGCATACCTTTTTACGTCCTTCGACGGTGTCCTCGACACAGGCGACGCAACTGCCGAAACCGCATCCCATGCGTGCCTCCAGACTGAGCTGCGAGGGAATCGCATGAGCCGAAGCCCACTGCGCCACAGCCTTCATCATCGGATGCGGACCACATGACAGTATGATCGTCTCCCCGCTCTTGCCTTCACCGCATTCATCACCGTCAAGCCCTCCAAGGTGACGGTTGAGCAGCGTGATGACATTGCCTTCAGACTCGTCGATGCTCCGCACTGCATCGCAGTATCGTGATGCTGTGGAATCCGCATAGCGGATGTCGCGATACCCCAGCAAGGCCAGACTGTCCGCATCGGATCTCGCCATGAGCTGCTGGGCTGCGTACAGCAGAGGCGGTATGCCCAATCCGCCGCCGACAAGCACATAGCGTGCGGATCTGCTCATATCGAATCCCCTGCCCAAAGGACCGAGCACATCGATGCTGTCCCCCGCCCTCAGCCGGGAGAAATCGAGCGTCCCCGAACCGACCACGGCGAAGATCAGCGTGATCGCATCTCCTTCCACGGCACTGACGCCGAAGGGACGTGGCATCATCCGGGTGGGATCATTCGTATAGAGGTTGATGAACTGTCCGGCGGCGGCATGCCGGGCGACATACGCGTCCTCCAGCACCAGATGGGTGATGCCCGGAGCCAATTCCCGTACGGAGAGTATCTTGGCGCTGTGCCTCGGCATCAGGAACGCACCGCCGTCATCGGCATGCACATCATGACTTGCACTGTTCATCGTCTTCCCCTGCCGTCTCTTCGCTCCGACTTCGCCATATTCACGGGTGTCCATCCGCTCATCGTGCATCCAATGCGGCGAGCAAGGTGTCGCGCATGGAGATGGCGGCGGCGCGTGCGCACTGTGAAACAGTGTCGCAGGCCTCCTCGACGCTCATATCCGGACTGTATCCTTCGCTGGTGCGCCATGCGCCGATGATTCCCCTGGATGAGTTGACCAATGCTCCTGATGCATGGTCGTCGAACATAGCGGCCACATCCTGGGCCGAACCGCCCTGGGCCCCATACCCCGGGATCAGGAAGAAGGTATGCGGCATGCGCGCACGCAGACTCCGCCCTGCCTGAGGATGCGTCGCACCGACCACCGCACCGAGACGGGAGTACCCGTGTTCGCCGATGCTCTCACGTCCCCATTCACTCACCAGATCGGCGACGCACTCGTAAACGGCCCGGCCGTCTTCGGTCTTCAGTTCCTGTATCTCACCGCTTGAAGGGTTGGAGGTACGGACCAGCACGAAGAGGTCGGTGTCGCTTGCCTCGGCAGCCTGGGCGAAGGGGGTGATGCCATCCGAACCCAGATAGGGGTTGACGGTGATCGCGTCCTCATGCCAAGGCGAGGACCCCCGACCGCCCGGAACGCCGCTGAGATGCGAGGCATAGGCGCTTGCCGTGGACCCTATATCGCCTCGTTTGATGTCGCCTATCACCGAGAAGCCCATCTCCTGGGCCAACGCGCAGCTACGGATATACGCCCGCACGCCTTCCTGTCCGAGGGCCTCATACATCGCTATCTGAGGTTTCACGGCGGGGACGATTCCCTGCACGCCTTCCATCACGGCACGATTGAAGCGGAGATATGCATCCGCGAGCGATCGTGCACGATCCGCGTCATCGCCGTCATCGACGTGAGCAGGCTGGGTGCCAGCGGTGTTCTGGTCCTTCCCGGGCGTTGGCATCAGCTGTGATGGGATCAGGGCGGGGGTCGGATCCAGTCCGACGACGCTCGGGTTGCCGCTGCGTGCTATCGCTTCGATCAGTTTGTCCAAGGCCTTATGCCGCCTTCCATATGTTCCTGTATCCGCGTATCAGGCGAAATCCCTTTCGGCCATGTTCCATGACCATATTGTTCAATGAGCTTTCACGACGATGACTGATGACGATCACGCGCCTTGCCCATCGTCGATCAGCATCCCCTGCGGTATT
The DNA here is from genome assembly GCF_000741705.1 of Bifidobacterium psychraerophilum. Classification (GTDB taxonomy): domain Bacteria; phylum Actinomycetota; class Actinomycetes; order Actinomycetales; family Bifidobacteriaceae; genus Bombiscardovia; species Bombiscardovia psychraerophila. The sequence continues at coordinate 225,062 of NZ_JGZI01000010.1, forward strand.
CGGGAGAAGGCCAACGATGAGGAGATCACGGTGGCGATCGGACGCCCGGTGACTTTCCATGAGCCGAACGGCGTATTGCGGGCCTTGGAATGGAAGTTCCCGGGATCGATCGTCCACTGTTCGTCGGGTGCGAGAATGCTCATATCGATGGCATCGGCGTCGTCTCGGCCCCTCAGATCGAGCAGACGTAGCTGCTTGCCGAGGGAGGGATCGGACAGCATGGCGGTGATGTCGACGGAGGGAACCCCCATCAATCCCGCCGGCGCCACGGCCATCAGCTCGATCAGCCGCCTGTCGTCTATGAATCCCCCGTCGACGAGCACGCTGTGGCACACGCCATAGGCGCTTTCCAAACCGATGATGCCGTTCGGTGCTTCGCTCAGAGGGAGCTGTTTCTCGGCGATCGTATGTGGAGCATGGTCCGTGGCGATCATATCCACGGTGCCGTCGCACACCGCCTCGATGGTGGCCTGACGGTCCGCCGCGCTTCTCAACGGCGGGTTCATCTTCGCCAAGGTCCCGTGTTCAAGAACATCCTCGTCACACAACGCCAGGTAGTGGGGTGCGGTCTCGCAGGTCACCGGCAATCCTTCACGCTTGGCCCGGCGGATCGCTTCGAATGCCGCAGCCGTGCTGACATGTTGCAGATGGACATGCTGGCCTGTGCGACGGGCAAGCTCGATATCCCGGTCAACGATGGTGAGCTCGGTCGATGAGGGAATTCCTGGTACATTGAGCCGTCGCGATATCTCGCCTTCATTGATGACACCACTTTCGTGGTGTTCGCAATGATCCACGATGGGGATGCCGGCAAGCAGTGCGTGCTCCGCGACCTCGGACAGTATCCCATCGGCGATCGCCGCACCATCGTCGCTGATCGCGATCACCGGGTGCGAATCGGGACCTTCGGCCACGCCGGATGCGCCGGATGCGCCCTGCCCGCGCAGGAAGCGTTTCCACGCCCCGATATCGCTCGCCTGCAGACCCTCGCGTCCCATGGAGGCTGCGACGCACAGACAGTAACGGACCGGCAGGGTCTCCCCGATCACCTCTGCATAATGCTGCAGATAGTCGATGGATGTCTCGAAGCCTGCGTCAGTCACCTCCTGCGCACCCTGATCGCCCGGCTTGACCGCGGCTCCGTCGAGTGCGGGAAGCGTATTCGGCATGATCAGGACATTGGTGTATCCGCCGCTTGCCGCCGCCGCACAACCCGAAAGCATGCTTTCCTTCTGCGTCTGCCCGGGATCGCGGAAATGCACATGCGGATCGCAGAGTCCCGGGGCCAGGGTCAGGCCCGAGCAATCCACATGGATGTCCTCACCGGCATCAAGCGCATGCATCCATGCCTTGCCCAGAGCGCCGCTCTCATCAAGGCATGGCGCCGATCCGGTGGGTGCCGTCCGGTGCGGTCCAAGCGCGAGATCGATACGCTCACCTGTGTCCCAGACCGTGAGTCCATGGAGGAATATGGATGGTGATGCGCCCATATCAGAGTTTCGCTTCCTCGTCGCAGTAATCGCAGCGGTATTCATGCCGTTCACTGTGCGCGAGGTGGAAACGCTGGCTGATGCCCGGTTCCGTTGTGGTGACACAGCGGGGGTTCACACAGGTGATCACGTTCACCAGATGGTCGGGAAGATTGGGCTGGTGTTTGGCCACGATCCTACCGCCTCTGACGATGTCCACGGTCGCCTGCCTGGCCACGAATCCGAGCACATCCAGATCCACATCCTGCTCGTCCTCGATTTTGATGATGTCCTTGCAGCCGTAACGATTGCTGTCCGCGTTCATGATCAGTGCAAGCTTCGCGGTCGCCGGATCGATATGCAGATACTGCAGCACGGTGAGCGCCGTGCCCGCCGGTACGTGATCGATGATGATGCCGTTGGTGATGCTGGTAACTTCCATCAGGCCGCAACCTCCTTATTCGACCAATCCTCATATCCTGGCAGTGTGTCACCGACCAGGGTGCTTTCCAAAGCCATACGCATCAACATCCCGTTGCGCACCTGTTCGAAGTATGCGGCGCGGGGGTCGGCGTCCACATCGACGGCGATCTCGTTGACACGGGGCAGGGGGTGCAGCACCGCCATGCTCGGCTTGGAGAGCTTCAGCTTCTCCGCATCGAGGATGTAGGTGTCGCGAAGGCGCAGGTAATCGTCTTCGTTGAAGAAACGCTCCTTCTGCACCCTGGTCATGTAGAGCACATCGAGGTCCGCGATCACCGAGACCAGGTCCTTGACCTCCTCGTACGAGCAGCTTGGCGTTTCATCGATGCGGTCCAGAACGTACTGCGGGGTTTTCAGTTCATCCGGGCTGACCAGGACGAAGTGCACATTGCCGAAGCGGCACAGTGTCTCGATCAATGAGTGCACGGTACGGCCGAAGGTCAGATCACCGCATAATCCGACGGTGAGGTCGGTGATGCGCCCGAAGCGGGATTTGAGCGTCGCCAGGTCGGCCAGGGTCTGGGTCGGATGCATGTGACCGCCATCGCCGGCATTGATCACGGGGACGGATGCCGCCTGCGATGCCACAAGCGCGGCGCCTTCCTTCGGATGCCTGATCGCAACGGCGTCGACATAGTTGGAGACGGTTTTCAGGGTGTCGCCTATGGATTCGCCCTTCGAGACGCTGGAGAGCTGGGCGCCTGCGAAACCGATGACATTTCCCCCCAAACGGAGCATGGCGGTTTCGAAGCTGAGACGGGTGCGGGTGCTTGGCTCGTAGAAGAGCGTGGCCAGAATCCTGCCATCGCAGGTGTGGGCGACTTCCTTGCGATGCGTGTCGATATAGCTTGCTTTGAGCAGCAGATCCTGAATCTGGGCTGTTGTCAGATCGTCAAGCGTGACCACGCTGCGACCGCTTAATGATTGATCGGTGGATGCTGCCGGGGATGTCCCATTCTCAACGGGCTCCGAGAAGCGTTCGTGTTGTTGCTGTTCGGACAAAGGCTCACCTTTCGCTTGTGTCAAGGTGGCCACCTTCATGTGACCTAGTTGAATTTACGCTGCCATCGGGACAGCGGCGATATACGTCGTCATTTCCGGCGCATATCGCGCGTTCGTGAAGGGCGTCACGAGCCATCCCTCAGTCCTGCGTGTCGTAGAAGAGACGATCCATCACCTCACGGCAGCGCCGCATCAGCAGGAGCATGCGGTTTTCGAATTGCTGCCCCCAGTGCGCGGGATGCCCGAGATAGACGGCGATACCGCCAAGCGAATAGCTGTCATCCGGGAGGATGTCCGCCTGGGCCGCCCTGCCGGACCATAGATAGTTCCCGTTTCGCGCCCCGGTGCAGGCCCTCCACCCCTGTTCGAGGATGTCGGCGTCCTCAGCGTCGATCAGCCCCAGCTGTTCAAGGGCGTGAAGCGCGGGAATCGTCTGCGTGGTGTGCAATTCATCATGCATGCCCGCATGCTGGAGCTGCATCAGCTGAACCGTCCATTCGACGTCGGAGAGTCCTCCTTTGCCCAGCTTCAGATGGCGGTCACGTCGCACCCCACGCGGCAGGCGCTCGGCCTCCATACGCGCTTTGAGGCGACGTATCTCACCGATCTGGCTTTGGCTGATCTCCGATCGTGGGTATCTGATCGGATCGGCGATCTGTGTCAGGAAGTCGTGCGCCAGCGCTTCGTCGCCCGCGGCATAGCGCGCCCGGAGCAAGGCCTGGTGTTCCCATACGCTGGACCACATCGCATAGTATTCCCTGCATGAGTCGAATGAACGGATCAGAGGACCGTTCTTGCCTTCGGGACGCAGATCCATATCGAGATCGATTTTCGGTTCCACCGTCGTCGGGCCGGAGACGACGCCTCGCAAGTCATCGATGACGGCCTTCGCGAAACGGTTCGCCTCAAGATCGTCAACGCCTTCGTTTGGCCGGTATATGGCGATCACGTCGGCATCGGAGCTGAAATTCACCTCCCGCCCGCCGTACCGTCCCATCGCGATCAGGCTCACCGCCGCCACGGGAACGGAGCCGTCCCTGTCTTTCATCTGTCGTCTGAGCGACCATCGCAGGGCCGAATCGAGTATCGCGTCGTAGACCTTCGTCATCCCCTCAAGGCAGGCGTCATCGTCGAGTGTGCCGCTCATCCATGCAAGTCCGATGCGTTCGATTTCATGCCTGCGCATGGCCCGTATCGAATGGGCGTATTCCTGTGGCCTGTCCGCGAAACGTTCGCTTGCCGAAGCCGTTTGGGTGTCGAGGCTCTCCCTGCTTCGCGCGCCGAGTTTCGCATCATCCCCGAGCCAGGTGACCGATTCGGCGGATTTGTTCAAGGCATCGAGCAGGAAGCGGGAATTCGCCAGAACGTGGCATAAGCGCTGGGCGGCCGAGGGTGAATCCCGAAGAAAACCGAGGTAGTTGCTGCCCGACCCGAAGCGTTCCTCCAGACTGCGCCAACCAAGCAGACCCATATCCGGGTTCTGCCCTTCACCCAGCCATTCGAGCACTGCGGGAAGAAGGATCTTGTTGATCTTCGCCGCCCTGGATACGCCTGAGGTCAGTGCCTGCACATGCCTCATCGCGTTTTGCGGATCCTGGAATCCGACGGAGGCGAATCTCACCAAGGCTGCCTGAGGGCTCAGGCTGATTTCATCCTCGTTCAGTTGGGCGTTGATCGGCAGCATCGGGCGGTAGTAGATGTCCTGATGCAGTCTGCGGACCTCGCGTCGGGTCGCGTCGAAACGTTCCACTAGTTCATCGGCATGCATGCCGAGGCTCCGGGCGAGCCTGCGCAACTCGATATTGGCATCGAGGGCATCGCGGTTCAGCTCCCGGGATCGTTCGATGCCTCCGATGCTGCCCGGGCCGAGATCCGGGAAGAGATGGGTTCGCTTGAGCGACCACATCTGCCTGCGGTGTTCCAGCACGCGTTCGAAGCTGTAGTCCCGGGCCAGGCGTTCGGCCTGATTGCGTGAGACGTAGCCGCCTCTGGCGAGGGCGTTCAGGGAATCGATCGTCGCTGTGGTGCGCAGGGATTCATCCGATCTGCCGTGCACCAGCTGGAGCATCTGGACGGTGAACTCGACATCCCTGAGCCCTCCCTTGCCGAGTTTGATCTCCCGGTCTTTGAGCGGGGCGGGAATCAGACTCTCGACGCGTTTGCGCATCTGCTGGCAGTCATAGACGAAATTCTCCCGTTGCGAGGCCTTCCATACGAACTGCTGCGCCATATCGTAGTAGGCTTTTCCCAACTCCCGGTCACCTGCCACGGGGCGCGCTTTCAGCAAAGCCTGGAACTCCCAGTTCTGGGCCCATTGCTGGTAATAATCCTGATGGGATTGCAGGGTTCGGACCAAAGGTCCGTCCTTGCCTTCGGGACGAAGTGCGGTGTCGATCTGCCAGAGCGATGGCTCCCGAACCCCGGGGACCACCGATTGGCACACTTTCTGGAGTATGCTCGCCAATTTGCTGCCGGCTCGCACCAGCTGCTGGTGGTTCTTCGAATCCTCCACCGGCTCTACGACGTAGATGAGATCCACGTCGGAAACGTAATTCAATTCCCGTGCCCCGAGTTTGCCCATGCCGATGACGGTGAATCGGCAATCTTTGGCCTCATCCACCACTCCACGGGCCACGGCGAGCGCGGCTTCCAGGGCGGCTGAGGCAAGATCGGAAAGCGCCCTGCTGATCATCGGCTGCACGCTGACCGGGTCGGAAGCCGTGGTGTCCCGTGCCATGATATGCGCGAGTGTGCGCAGGTACTGGGCTCTGAGATGCGTCGTGCCGTCGGCGAGCGAGAGACGGGACACGGGAAAAGCTTCGGTGGCATCGTCGGCGGCGACGGCCGCGAGCATATCGGATCGCATCGTTTCCGCCGTCGGCAGCGCCTCTGATGAGGCCGCGCATTCGAGCAGGTCCGGTCTGGTGCGCATCAGCACACCCATGACCTCCGAGGCTCCCAGCACGGACACCAGCGTGGCCCAGGACCGCGGATCGGGAAGCAGATCATGCAGGTACACACCGTCGTTGTGGAAGGATTCGCGGATCATCGTGAGATGCTGCAGGGCGATGTCGGGATCGCATACACGGGTCAGTGCTTGGAACAGGGCATCCATGCAGCCTTCACTCATCCCCGCCGCCCGCAACGCGGCAAAGCCTTCCCGAGCCTGGGCGAGATCCTGGAATCCGACATGTATGAGTGCCTGCGAACTCAGTTGCTGTGCTTGTTCTGCCATGCATCAAATGTAGCTCACGAATGCCACGGCGGACCGGGTATGGTGACAGGCGCGGATTCAGTCATCCCTGCCTGTGGCCGGATCGTCGCCTGTTGCCCGCTCCTCCTCCGCCTGGGACCTGCGTACGGCCTGCATACCCGAAACCGCCTGATGCGACGTATGCAGGATCACGACGAGCAGGCATGCCGAGAATATGAGCGTGGGCCACGAAAGCAGGCTCCCGTCCTGCATCGATTCGTACACTGATTGGATAAGCCATATGCCGCATGCCAATGCGGTCATGGCATACAGTTTCGCTTGTGCCGATGTGCTGAGTTTCATGGCATCTCCTTGCCGTGTTCTCTGAGTGCTGCAATGGGTCTGTGACTGTTCGCTTCGTTGGATGCCGTTGAGGGTGTGACGGGTCGGACGCCGAGTCCGTCAATCCCGCCACACCCTGCGTGCACGATGGTGAGCGATCAGCTCTTCTTGCGCTTCGACATGATGTCGATGGCCACTGCGACCAGCAGCACCAATCCCTTGATGGTTTTGACGATTGCCGTGTCCACGCCCATGATCGAGAGTCCCTGGTTGATCACACCCATGACGAATGCGCCGACGACGGCACCCGGGATCGTTCCTATACCGCCTGTGACGGCTGTCCCGCCGATGAAGCAGGCGGCGATGGCATCCATCTCGAACTCCATGCCCGCCTGGGCGGTCGCGGAGGCGAGACGTGAGAGCATGCAGACCGCGGCCACGGCCGAAAGGAATCCCATATGGATGTACAGCGTGAAGTCGACCCTTCGGGAATCGATGCCCGAAAGGATGGCCGCCTTACGGTTGCCGCCGACCGCATAGACGTGACGTCCGAATACCGTTCGTGTCAGGATGAAGTTGTAGACGAGAACGAGAACCGCCACGATCACCAGCATGATGGGGGTACCACCTTGGTCCGCGTTTCCGGAGGAGGCCAGGAGGTAGGTGACGAAGGCGATGACGACCGATGCGATGACGATTTTCCCTATGGTCAGGCTCATCGGTTCGGTGGCGAGTCCGACTTTGGCCGCCTTGCGTCTGCGGGAGATCTGCGCCCAGGCGAAGGCCGCGATGCACAGCAGTCCGAGCACGATGGTCAAGCCGTCGAAGGGCCCCCAGAACATCAGGATATTGGGCAGGTAGTTCCTCGCGATGCCTCTGAACGCGGATGATGTGATCGGTACCGATTCACCGACGATAACGGTCGCCAGGCCACGGAATATCAGCATGCCCGCAAGCGTGGTGATGAATCCGGGAATGCCGACATATGCCACCCAGAATCCCTGCCACACACCCACCAGCAGTCCGACGACCAGGCTGACGACGATGGCGAGCACCCAGTTCATCCCCTGCCGTTCCATCAGCAGCGCGCATACGCCGCCGATGAATGCGACCAGCGATCCGACCGAAAGGTCGATATGCGTGGCGATGATCACCATCACCATGCCTATCGCGAGGATGATGACGTAGGCATTCTGCTGGATGAGTGAGACGAAGCTGTTCGGTTTGAGGAGCACTCCCCCGGTGAGCACTTCGAATACCAGCACGATTACGATAAGCGCGCCCACGATGCCGTATTGGCGGGCATTGCTGGCGATGGACGAGAGCATGCCGACTTCTTTGTCTCGCTCCGATTTCTTTGGTTCAACGGTTGCGGATGTCATCGCGCCGTCACCTCCCTTTCCTTGGTCATGCCCCTCATCAGGTATTCCTGGGTGAAGGCTTTTTTGGGTACATCATCGGTGATGCTGCCCTGGCTCACGGTGTAGATCCTGTCGCAGATGCCGATCAGCTCCGGCAGCTCGGAGGAAATGACGATAACCGCCTTGCCTTCATCGGCCAGATGGTCGATGATTTCGTAGATCTCATATTTCGCGCCGACATCGATGCCGCGTGTGGGTTCGTCGAGAATCAGAATGTCGGGGTTGGAGATGACCCATTTGGCCAGCACCACCTTCTGCTGGTTGCCGCCCGACAGAGTGGATACCGCGACATCGATGTTTCTGCACTTGATGTTGAAGTCCTTGCGGTACTCCTCGACCTCTCGCCTCTCGACGTTGCCGTCCATCACACCGTGCCGGCTCATCTTCCTGAGCGAGGCAAGCGCGGCGTTCTCACGGATGTTCTGCAGCAGATTGAGGCCGAACACCTTGCGGTCCTCCGTTGCGTACGCCAGACCGGCGTCGATGGCGGATTGCACATTCGGCATCTGCACGGCTTTGCCTTTGACGAAAGCCTCTCCCGAGATATTGCTGCCATATGAGTGGCCGAAGATGCTCATCGCCATTTCGGTCCGACCTGCGCCCATGAGTCCGGCCAGTCCGACGATCTCTCCGGAGCGCACGTAGAAGTTGGCATGATCCATCACCACACGCGAAGCGTCCAGTGGATGATGAACCGTCCAATCCTTGACGCGGAAGAGCTCCTCACCCGGCTTCGAATCATGATCGGGATACATATTCGTCAGTTCCCGGCCCACCATCTTCCTGATGAGTTCATCCTGGTCGAAGGGTGTCTCAGGCGAGATGATCATGTCCCCCACCGTCGAGCCGTCCCTGATGATGGTGACCGCATCGGCGATCGCAGCGACCTCATTGAGCTTGTGGGTGATGATGATGCTCGACACCCCGTGCTCGTCCCTGAGTTGCCTGACCAGATGCAGGAGATGTGCAGAATCCTCGTCGTTCAACGCGGCCGTCGGTTCATCGAGGATCAGTAGTTTGACGTCCTTGGAAAGCGCCTTGGCGATCTCCACCAGTTGCTGCTTGCCCACGCCGATATCCATGATTTTGGTATCGGGATCCTCGGGCAGCCCGACCCGTTTCATCAGCCGATCCGCTTCCACGCGTGTGGCGTTCCAGTCGATGACGCCTCCCGCGGAGCGTTCGTTGCCCATGAAGATGTTCTCTGCGATGGACAGGAATGGGCTCAGTGCGAGTTCCTGGTGGATGATGACGATCCCATCCGCTTCGGAATCATTGATGGTGTGGTATTTGCACTCCTTGCCTTCGAAAACGATCGTTCCGGAATAACTGCCATAGGGGTATACCCCGGAAAGCACATTCATCAGTGTCGACTTACCGGCCCCGTTCTCGCCGCAGATCGCGTGGATCTCTCCGCGGTCCACCGACATGTTCACGTCGGTGAGCGCTTTGACCGGGCCGAAGGTCTTCGTGATTCCTTGCATCTGCAGGATTGTCTCAGTTGCTGACATCACGTCACTCCTCTTCTTGCTCTGCATGACTGCCCAGGCGGGCCGCCGCGGCGCATATGCCGCCGCAGCCCGTGGGATCATGGCTTACTTGGTCAGCTGGTCGAATTTGTCCTGCGTGACATATCCGGCTTTGACCAGATCGCTCAGATTGTCCTTGGTGATGCTCACCGGATCCAGCAGCTTCGAAGGCACCTCGATGGTGTTGTTGTTGAACTTGCCGTTGAGCCCGGTCACTTCCTTGCCTTCGGCGATTTCGATGATCATGTCGTATACCGCGTCCGCGAGGTCGTTGACGTTCTTGAATACCGTCTGGCCTTGCAGTCCCTGGCTGATGTTGGCGACGGCGATCTCCATGGCGTCCTGACCGGTCATGAATGGCCAGCTATCGGTGCCCGGCTGCATGTCAGGCCGCTTCGACTGGATCGCGTTGATGACGCCTTGCGTGATCCCGTCGTAGGGGCTGAGCACCGCGTTGAGCTTTTGGCCTTGGGAGTATGTGGAATCAAGGATCGACTCCATATCCTTCTGGGCCTGCTCGGTTTTCCAGGATTGCACCGAGATCTTCTGCCAGTCGTCGACTGTGAAGTCCTTCGTCACGCCTCCGCCGTGGTTCGACGGTGAGACCAGCACTCCCGATTCGAAATACGGTTGCAGCAGATCCCACGCGCCCTTGAAGAAATACTTGGCGTTGTTGTCATCGGGCGAACCCGTGAACAGTTCGATGTTGAAGGGGCCTTTGGCTCCGTCTTTGAGACCCAGCGAATCGATGAGGTAGTTGGCCTCCAGAACGCCGACCTGTTCCAGTTGGAAGGTCGCATAATAATCAACGGCCTTGGTGTTCATGATCAGACGGTCGTAGGCGATGACCTTGGTGCCGGCATCGCGGGCCTTCTCGACCGCTGGCCCGACCGCCGTGCCGTCCTTCGCGGCGACGACCACGATCTTCGCGTCATTGTTGACCATGTTCTCGATATCCGAATTCTGCTGTGCGGGCTTATCGTCCGCAAAGGACAGGATGACCTTGTACCCGGCATCTTCAAGCTTGGCTTTGAGGTTGTTGCCGTCCTTGTTCCACCGTTCCTCGGACTTCGTCGGCATCGAGATGCCGATCGTGGCGCCTTTCTCCAAGGATGAGGACTCTCCCGTGGATGTGCCCGAACGGGTGCCGCCGCAGGCGCCCAGCCCGACCACCATGGCGAGGCCCGTGGCCGCAGCCAGGACTTTGACCATCCTTCTACCTAGTGTTCCACCCATTGCTTTCATGCGTTCTCCTTCTTCATTGAGGGAAGCGGCGGACTGCCTTGTCCACCAATCTGATCTCTGATTCAGATGTGTTTATCACTATACAGTCTTGTGTTCAAGTCTTCAACTCAATAAGCAACAATATTAATGTTTGAATTCATGTCTTGAATATATAAAGGGTGTTTGTTAAAGAAATACCCTATTCATCCCCATTCAGTCGTCATAGGGCTTCACAGCTTGTATGCTAGATTGCTATGACAGCACGATTCTTCGGCTCCCAGTCCTCATTGCGAGAGGCCAACCGGGCTACCTTGCTTAAGACCGTGCGCAACTACGGTGCCATGACCCAGGTCGAACTCGCCGAGAACACGGGCCTGTCCACGGCGACCGTATCCAATCTGGTGCGTCAGCTGGTCGACGAGGATGTGGTCGAAACCAAGGCGACGATCCGCAACGGACGCCGTGCGACCCTGGTGGCGCTCACCCGTCGCCAGGGTATCGGCGTTGGCGTGCACATCGAACGACGTCATATGCGTGTGGTGCTGATGGACTTCGCCAAGGTGGTGCTCTCCGAGCGCGGTATGCCGTTGGCGCTGAACCATCGTCCCGATTCGACCATTGAACGGATCATGGTGCTCATCAAGGAGATGGTGAGCGCGATAGGTGCCGCCATCGACGAAATCGTGGGCATCGGGCTGGCGGTGGGCGCACCGCTTGACTACCGCACCCATGCGGTCGCGATACCTGGGATCCTGCATGGGTGGGAGGGCATGGATCTTACCGCGCCCTTCCGCACCGCATTCAATGTTCCGGTGAATGTGGACAATGACGCCAATGCCTCGGCATTCACCGAAATGCGCATCGGAGCCGCCAACGGCGTCGACAACTTCGTGTACATCCATGCCGATGACGGCGTGGGGTCGGGCATCGTGATCAACGGAAGGCTCCTGCGCGGCATCACCGGCCTTGCCGGCGAGATCGGTCATATACAGGTCGACCCGCTCGGCAGCATCTGCAGCTGCGGCAACCGTGGATGCCTGAACACCGTGGTCGACGAGGATCGATTGGTCTCCCTGCTCAGCGTGACCCACGGGAACATGACGCTTGAGGACCTGGTGAAGATGACCAACGACGCGGATCCGGGATGCCGCCGTGTGGTCTCGGATGCCGCCTTGCGCATCGGCAGCGTCGCGGCCGATCTATGCATCTGCGTCGATCCCGAGATAGTGGTCCTGGGCGGCACCCTGTCCACCACGGGTGATGTGTTCCTCGATCCCTTCCGCGAATCGCTGCAACGGCTGCTCTTCCCCGATGCCTTGACCCCGATGCAGGTCAGATCCGCCGCGCATCCGGTGTTCAACGCGGCGATCGGTGGCGCGCTGATGTCCATCGAGAAGGCGGACAACACCATCGGAATCAGGTCATGACTAGCTCAGAGAGGAGATAACATGACCGGTAATGACCATCAGCCTCTTCTGGAGACCGTGGATGTTTCCTTGCGCTTCGGCTTCATCGAGGCCTTGAAGAACGTGAACCTGACGATCAACCGTCGTGAGGTGCTCGCCGTCGTGGGCGACAACGGAGCGGGAAAATCGACCCTTGTCAAAACCCTCGCCGGTTTTTACCAGCCCAATGACGGGCAGCTGCTCTGGAAATCGGAGCCTGTTTCGATTTCGAATATCCGGGAGGCGAATGAACTGGGCATAGCCTCGGTGTTCCAGGATCCAGAATTCTGCGAGAATCTGGATGTCGCATCGAATCTGTTCCTCGGCAAGGAGAAACGCTCGACCTTCCGAAGAAGGGACGACGAAGGCATGTACCGTGAGGCGAAGGCCGTGCTGAGAACACTCTCCTCGGTGATCCGCATAGGACAGCCGATAGCTTCGCTGTCCAAAGGGCAGCGGCAGACCGTCTCCATCGCGCGCACCCTGCTGAGCGACCCCGAACTGATACTCCTCGACGAACCGACCGCATCCCTCTCGGTGATGCAGACCGCCGAGGTCCTTTCCTACATCAAACGTCTGCGAAGCGAGAACCATTCGGTGCTGATGATATGTCATGATCTTCCCGATGTCTTCGCCGTCGCGGACCGGATCATCGTGATGAGGCAGGGACGCATCAAGGGCGTCCATTACACCAAGGAGACCAGTTACGAGCAGATCATCGCCGAGATCGCGGGCGTGAACGCCAGCGGACAGCCTTTCGAGGATGAACGGCAGACGCAGATCGTCGTCAACAATATGATCGCCCAGCATCACCTCATCGATCGATCGATGAAACGCAATCTGTATGAAACGCAGTGAGCCGAAGGGCTCGGGAAGGGATCAGCATGGAGTATGTGCTATACGCGGGAATCGCCATAGTGGGCGTGGCCATCGGAGTGTTCTTCGGGGCGTTGCCGCTGCGCAGCAGCGAGATGAATGACCGACAGCAGAAGCACTCGTCCTTGGTCGGCATGATCGCCCTTGGTGTGGTCGCGGTGCTGATCATCATCGGACAGGATGCCGCGTCATGGATCGCGATCGCCGCACTGTTCATAGGCTTCGGTGCAGGGAAGATCCCCGTCCTCCATCGCGCGCTCATCCACCGCTGGCCGTATCTCAAGGCCACACCGGGCACGAAAGGCAAAGGTCAGGGCAAAGGCTCCGGCAAACAGGGCCGACGCTAGACGCTAACCATCATGCCCCCTGCGGGCACGCCACGAACGGCATACCCGATCCGGATGCGCCACTTGCCATTGCGGTCTTCAGCGTTCGAAGAGGGTGTGCGTATTGTTCCAGATCCGCCGGGTCGTTCCCGCGTGATTCATCGTATAGAGGTGGATGCCGTCGACGCCCCGGGCCAGCAGGTCGCTGATCTGCTCCGAAGCGTAGATGATCCCGGCCTCGCGAAGGGACTCCTGGTCATCCCCCCCAGCGATCCAATATCCGAGTAAGGCCTTCGGGTATCCTCGAACCGCACATCGAGACCATACGTCTGATCTGGGCCGCGCTGGTGACCGGCATTATCCCGGCCTCGACGGGAACGGTGATCCCCGCCGCACGGGCCTTGTCGATGAAGTTCAGAAAGTCGGCGTTGTCGAAGAACAACTGTGAGATCAACCGCTCGGCACCCGCGTCCACCTTGGTCTTCAGATGACGGATGTCCTCGTCGAGGCTTGCCGCCAGCGGATGGCACTCCGGGTAGCAGGCTGCGAAGACCTGCATATCCGGCTTGTGCTCTCTGATGTAGGTGACCAGATCGCTGGCATGGTCGAATACATGGGCGGGTTCGCGGTCGGGAAGCACATTGCCGCCCAAAGCCAGAACAGCGGATACTCCTGCGGCCTCGAAAAGGCCGAGTTCCTCGTCTATCGTCTGCTGATCGGCGTAGAGCGCCGTCAGATGGGCCACGGCCGGAATGCCGTATTCGGCCTTGACGGTGTGCGCTATCCGTGCCGTGACGGTGCGATCCGATTGTTTGCCGGTGCCGTAGGTCACCGAGATGAAATCGGGGTCGACGCCCTGAAGACCGTCCAGGGTGTCATAGATGGTTCCCACCGGGGTATTGCGCTTCGGTGGGAACACCTCCAAAGAGAACATCGTGGAATGCAACTCAGTGCCCCAGACGCGCACGCACGGCCTTCGCCGCAGCGACCATATGCTCAAGGCTCGGCCACGTTTCGGCGTTGCCTCGTGTTTTGAGACCGCAGTCAGGATTGATCCATACGGACGAGGCGTCCATCTTGTCCAGGATGTTGCCGATGCGTTCCTCGATCTCCTGCTGTGACGGGATGCGCGGTGAATGGATGTCGTATACGCCCGGACCGGCCTCAGTCTCGAAATGAGCATCCTGGATGGCGTCAAGAACCGTGAGATCGGAGCGTGAGGCTTCGAAGGAAATCACATCAGCGTCCATCGCATCGATGTCACGGATGATGTCGTTGAATTCGGAGTAGCACATATGCGTGTGTATCTGCGTCCCGGGCTTGACGCCGGAATGCACCAGACGGAAGGCGGGTATGGCCCAATCGAGGTACTGCGCATGCCAATCGCTTTTGCGCAGCGGAAGCTTTTCACGCAGAGCCGCCTCGTCGATCTGGATCACCTTGATGCCGGCCGCTTCCAGATCAAGGACCTCGTCACGGATGGCGAGTGCGAGCTGGGTCGTCTGCTGCTCGTGGGTGATGTCTTCACGTGGCCAGGACCAGTTCAGAATCGTCACCGGACCGGTCAGCATGCCTTTGACCACACGCTCTGTCCTCGATTGCGCATAGGCGCTCCAGGCCACGGTGATCGGCTTCGCCCTGGAGACATCCGACCATACGATGGGGGGCTTCACGCAGCGGGTGCCATAGGACTGCACCCAGGCGTTCTTCGTGAAGAGGAAGCCATTGAGATTCTGACCGAAGTATTCGACCATGTCATTGCGTTCGAACTCGCCGTGCACCAGCACATCGAGACCGATCGCCTCCTGCTTCGCCAGCACGGCATCGATCTGCGATCTGATGAAGGCGTCGTACTCCTCCTGGCTGATCTCACCATGACGGAGCTTCGCGCGTTCCGCGCGGACCTCCTTCGTCTGGGGGAAGGAACCGATGGTGGTCGTCGGCAGCACGGGAAGATGGAGTTCCTCGCGTTGCAGGCGCTGGCGCTCACTGCGCGCAGGCTGACGGTTGAGTTCATCCTCGGTGAGTGCGGCGATACGACTGACCACGGACTCATCCGCCGTCACACGTCGTCCGTCGAAAAGCGATTGGTTGCGCTTCAGGCTTTCGGAAGCCCTGCGCTCCTCGTCGCCTGCATCGGCGAGATCGGCGATCTCCTTCAGTTCATCCAGCTTCTCCACGGCGAATGCGAAATGACGGCGTACCTGCTCGTCCAGACCATCCTCGTTCGCCACACTGAAGGGAACGTGGAGCAGTGAGCTCGCTGTGGAGACCGCGACGCGCGACGTGACCTTGCGCACGGCGTCCAGGATGCCGAGACTCACCGCATAATCATTACGCCAGATGTTGCGTCCGTTCACCACTCCGGCGAATATCGTGGTCTGCTCCGGCACACCGAACTTCGCCAGGGCCGCAAGATTCTCATCCTTGCCTTCGACGAAGTCGAGACCGATGCCGTCGAAGCCCAGCAGCGCCAGGGTCTCATAGGAATCGCCCACATGACCGAAGTAGGTCTGCAGCAGAAGTCGAACGCTGCCTTCCTGCGCACGCCGTGACGGCAGGATCTTCGCATAGAGGCTTTTGAAGAGCTCGATATCCCCGCGTTCCTTGTCAAGAACCAGATAGGGCTCGTCGAACTGCACCCAGTCCGCGCCCAATGACGCGAAACGCTGCAGCACCGAAGCGTAGGCCGATGCCACCTGATCGATAAGACCACGGTCGATGGCCAACGGAGCGCCTTCCGGACGACGGGCCAATTTAAGGAAGGTATAGGGGCCGATCAGCACCGGCTTCGTCACGATACCGAGCGCCTTCGCCTCCTCGAACTCACGGAAGGGTTTATCCCCGGCCAGTGTGATGGATACCGAATCGTCGATTTCGGGAACGAGGTAATGGTAGTTGGTGGTGAACCACTTCTTCATCGGCAACGCGGTGACGTCGCCCTTCTCCCCCTGATACCCGCGGCCCATCGCGAAAAGCGTGTCCTCGGGTGAAAGTGCGAGACGCTTGTATCGTTGCGGAATCGCGCCAAGCAGTATCGAAGTGTCCAGAAGCTGGTCGTAGTAGCTGAAGTCATTGCTGGGGATCAGCCCAATGCCGGCTTTCCGCTGGATGTTCCAATGGCGTTCGCGAAGCCCTTTGGCCGTGGCCTTCACGTCATCGATGCCGTGCTTGCCTCTCCAATAGCCCTCGATGCTTTTCTTCAGCTCCCGATCGGAACCGATGCGGGGGAAACCGACTACAGATGTGGGCACGGACATGAAACCTCCAATGGATGATAGGCGACTGTTGAAGACTAGCAAAACACTGAAGGAACAGAGTAATCAGGCGGATTGATGTGTCGCTATAAATCCGATTGATACATACTGCGGGGCGATGGCCTCTTCCGTGACGGGACCGGGTGGCCGACGACGATGCGCCCGCCCCATCACGGTGCCGGGAATCAGAAATCGTGGGGGCCGAGGACGGCGAGCAGGGTGCCGCTATGCACCTGCCATTCCTTGAAGGGCTGGTCGGAAGCGAATATCGCGATATTGGCGGGAGACATGCCCAGATTCAACAGATCCAGCAGTGCGGGGTCGGAGTCCGATGTGGCGAGCCATTGGCAGCTGATGGATACCGTCGGTTCATGGCCGAGGACCATCAGCACCTTGCGTTTGGTCTTCGTGGCCTGGAGTTCGTCGAGAACGGACTGGACACCGCCCTCATAGAGGCTTTGACGCATATCGACCTTGGGTTTGTCCCCGAAGACCTTGAGCATGCGCTCCAAGGTCTGACGCGCCCTATCCGCACCTGAGCAGGCTATACGGTCAGGCATCAGATCCATCGACATCAGGCCTTTGGCGACGGTTTTCGCCTGTTTGGCACCCTTTTCCGTAAGCTGCCTGGCCCGGTCGTCGACGCTGCCGAAGGCATCCGCCTTGCCATGCCGCATGACCACCAGCACATACTCATATGAATGGGCCCGCTTCGCCACTTTGCTGATCTTCACACCCATACCGCGTACCTTTCAACGGCCGGCACTGCCCCGGTCACTTCTTCGGATCGTCTGGTGCGTCGTGCTCGATGACGCTGCGTTGATGGTCAAGATCCCTGATGACCTTTCTCAATTTCCTATCGGAGATATCCCGAAGCTCCAACGCCTCGAACGATTCACGAGCACCCTCACCATCAACATCAGTATACGTGTCTTTGGACCCACGCTCACGCCTGCGCAGGGCCGGGGATCCCTCTGTCATCGCGCGCGCGATCACCAGGAAACCGGTGTGGGCGATCATCTGATGATCGGGACGCACCGAAAGCCCCTGCGCCTTCCAGCTGCGCTCCAAAGTCTCATCGATCGTGGGTTCCGTCCAACGCTCCGAATCCCTGAGTGCATCCGCCAAACGACTCATCTGCGTGGTGGTGGTGATATAGCAGGTGAGCACACCACCGGGTGCGATGACCCTTTCCACCTGATCCAGGCGGTTCCAGGGATCGAGCATATCCAGCACCACGCGGTCGAAACTGTGCTCCTCCAAGCCGGCCGCGACGGAATCGAAGTCTCCCTGAAGCAGCTGCCACCATTGCGGCTCGCCGCCGAAATACACCGTTGCATTCGCCTGCGCTATCCGGGCGAATTCAGGGCGAAGCTCGATCGTGGTCAGCGAACCCCGCTCACCCACAGCGTCGAGAAGATGGATGCTGAGGGATCCCGAACCGGCTCCGGATTCAAGAACCCTCATCCCGGTGCGGATGTCACCGAGACTCAGCACCTGGGCGATATCCTTCGGATACATGATCTGGGCGCCCCTCGGCATCGAAAGGACGTAATCGGCCAGACGAGGCCTCATCACCGCATACTGCCATCCGCCGATCGCCCTGGCGGCCTTCCAGGGCTTGCGCCTGTCGTCATCCGTGGCCTCGCGTTTGGTCGTTGCGGTGACGATGACGCTCCCCTCGCTCAGGCCGATCACATCGTCATGCCGGATATGGCCATGCGGGGTCTGGATGACGGCACCGTGCTCCAATTGGGTGGTGATCATATTCCCTTTGCGATCGGAAAGCTGGACCTTTTCCCCAACTTCCAGAGGGCCGCGCAGTGCCATGTCTTATCCTTCTCCGCCCAGACCTTCGTGCTGGTCACCGGCTGCATCGCAGAGGTGACCAGCACGAAGTGATCCGAGCTGTCAGAGTGAACCGCCATCGGTGTCATCCGATGCCTGTGTGAACTGTGAATTATACAGCGTGGCATAGGCGCCGTTGAGGGCTATCAGCTCGTCATGCGAGCCCTGTTCGATGATCGAGCCGTGGTTGACCACAAGGATCAGATCGGCATCGCGGATCGTCGAGAGCCGGTGCGCGATGACGAAGCTGGTCCTGTTCTTGCGCAAGGCGTTCATCGCCTGCTGCACAAGCAGTTCCGTTCTCGTATCGACCGAACTGGTGGCCTCATCGAGGATCAGGATGTCCGGATCGGAGAGGAATGCACGGCATATCGTCATGAGCTGCCGCTCCCCCTGGCTCAGTTCCGAACTGTCCTCGTTGAGAACCGTATCGTAGCCTTCGGGCAGTCTGCGTATGAATTCATCCACATGGGTCGCCTTGGCGCCCTCAAGCATCTGCTCTTCACTGAGATGACGGCCTTCCGGCACGCCATACAACAGGTTGTCGCGCACCGTGCCATCGAAGAGCCAGGTGTCCTGCAGCACCATGCCGAAATGACGGCGCAGGCTGTCTCTGGTCACGGTGGAGGTGTCCACACCATCGATGGTGATGGCGCCGCCCTGGATCTCGTAGAAGCGCATCAGCAGATTCACCAGGGTGGTCTTGCCCGCACCGGTGGGACCGACGATCGCGACCGTCTGACCGGGCTTCGCCTGAAGGGAGAGGTTCTGGATCAGCGGTTCGTCGGGTCGATAGGAGAAGGAGACGTTGTCGAAGCGTACATGCCCTTCGACGGTGCCGCCTGTGAGCTCACCAATCTCATGGGCATCCGCGGGATCGGGCCGCTGCTCCTCCTCGTCCAGGAATTCGAAGATCCTCTGGCAGCTGGCCAGGGAGCTCTGCAACATGGTTCCCATCGAGGCCAACTCGCCGAGTGGCTGCGAAGACTGCCGGGAGTACTGCGTGAAGGCTTGCAGGTCACCCAGGCTCAAGGTGCCGGAGAGCACTTTGACACCGCCGAAGATGACGACCAGTACGAAACTCAGATTCCCGAAGAAGGTCGTCACCGGTGTGACCAGGGATGAGAGGAAGGAGGCCTTGAATGACGCGTCGTACAACTCGCGGTTGCGCCCTTCGAACTCGGCCTTCGCCACATCCTGCCTGCCGTATGACCGCACGATCATATGACCGGAGAACATCTCCTCCACATGGCTGTTGACCTCACCGGTCTTGGCCCATTGGGCGATGAAGTTCGGTTGCGTCTTCTTCATGATGAAGCCCGCGCACAAGCCCATCACCGGGATGATGATGAAAGCGATCAGCGTCAGCAATGGTGAGATGGTAAGCATCATGATGAAGGTGCCCACCACCATGAACACCGAGAAGAACAGTTCGCCGAGGATCTGCTGCAAGGTCTGCGAGATGTTGTCCACGTCGTTGGTCGTACGGCTCATGACCTCGCCGCGGGGCGTTCTGTCGAAGTACTGCAGGGGCAGACGGGACATCTTGTCTTCGATCTGCGCCCTCATCCGGAACACCGCATTCGAGACGACTCGTGTCATCAGGAAGTTCTGCACGAGCCTGAGCAGGATCGAAAGCAGATAGATCGCGATGACGATCAGCAGGATCGTGCCGAATTTGGACCAGTCGATGCCTTCGCCGACCTTGACATCCATCGATGAGATCATATCGGCGAGAGAACCCTGTCCTCTCGCATGCAATGCGGCGATGACCTGTTTCATCGGTGTTCCCTTGGGCACGCCCTGCTTCTGCAGCATCGTGCCGAGGATTCCGGAGAAGAGCACATTCGTGGCTCTTCCGAGTATCTTCGGGCCTAACACGATCAGGCCCACGGAGATCATCCCCGAAACGACCATGATGCCGACGCGGATTTTGCTGGCCAGCAGATAATGCAACAGGCGTTTGATGATCTTGCCCGTCTGGCCCTTCTTCTGCACTGGGATGGCAGCGGGCATTCCTGAAGCTCGTGACATTATGCTCCCCTCCCGTCCAGGCTCAAGGTCTCCACATCAGGACCCAAACCACCTTGAGATTCAACGATCTGCTGGTATGTGGGACATGTGAGCATCAACTCGTCATGCCTTCCTCTGCCTACGATCCGACCTGACTCGAACACGAGTATCTGATCGGCATCACGTATCGATGTGGCTCTCTGCGCCACGATGATCTGGGTCGCATCCCGGGTGACGGGAGCCAGGGCTTCACGCAACTTGCGGTCCGTGGCGACGTCAAGCGCCGAGAAGGCGTCATCGAAGGTGTAGATCTTCGGATGGCGCAGAACGGCGCGTGCGATGCACAGGCGCTGCTTCTGTCCTCCGGAGAAATTCGTACCGCCCTCCGAAACCGGGGCGTCGAGTCCCTGGGGATTCTCGCGCACGAACTCCTCCGCCTGCGCGATCCGCAGGGCGTTCCAGATGTCGTCATCCGAAGCGTCTTCGGCACCATACAGCATATTGGAGCGGATGGTGCCGGAAAACAGGATGGCCTTCTGCGGAACCTGGCCGAAGAGCAGATTGAGTTCCGCGGGATCGTATTCACGGACGTCATGCCCGTCGATAAGCACCGAACCGGAGGTCACGTCGAACATTCTGTTCATCAGACGCAGCACCGTTGATTTTCCCGAACCGGTGGACCCTATGATGGCCGTGGTGCTGCCGGGTTCCGCGGTGAAGGAGAGATCGGCGAGCACCGGATCGTCCGCACCGGGATATGAGAAGCCGACGTTTCTGAATTCGACCTTCCCCATCGGTGACTCCACGACGTAGGGATGCTCGGGTGCGGTGATGCTGCTCTTGGCATCCATCACCTCGTTGATGCGTTTGCTGGCGACCGATGCACGCGGAACCATCACCATCATCATGGCGGCCATCATCAGACCGATGAGGATGATCATCAGATACTGGATGAATGCCTGCAAGGAACCGATCTGCATACCGCCTGACTCGATGCGTTTGCCACCGAACCACATGATTCCCACATTGGAGAGATTGATGATGAAGAACAGCAGCGGGATCATCATGCTCATCAGACGACCGGTTGACATCAAGGTGTCATACACCTTGCGATTGGCGACGTGGAATCGTTCGGCCTCACTGCGCTCACGCACGAAAGCCCTGATGACGCGCACACCGCTGATCTGCTCGCGGACGAGCTTATTCACCGCATCGAGCGTGCGTTGCATCCTGCCGAACAAGGGGCCCATCTGGGACATCAGAATGCCCGCCACCAGCAGCACCACTGGCAGGATGACCGCCAGGGACCAGGTCAGCGGCCTATCCTGTCGGAATGCGAGAATCAAACCACCGATGAACTGCACCGGTGCCTGAAGCACGATGAGCAGCACCTGCATGGTGGTCATCTGCACCTGCTGGACGTCATTGGTCGTCCTGGTGATCAGGGAACCCGCGGAGAAACGCTCCACCTCCTGCAGGCTCATATCCTCGACGGCGCTGAAGATATCGCGACGCGTCTCATAGCCGAGCCTCATCGCCAGACGGGTCGAATAGTAGACCGCGACGAGATTGGCGACGATCTGCACCAGGGAGATCCCTATCATCTGGAAGCCGTAGCGATAGATGGCATCCTTGTCCCCGGCCGCAACCCCGTTATCAATGATGTCCGCCTGAAGATTAGGCAGATACAGGTTCAGCACGGTCTGCGCCACCTGGAACACCACCAGTATGGTGACCTGTATCCAATACGGCCTGAGGTATTTGCCCCATAGTCTTAACATTCATCCTCCACATACCTACGAACAGGCGCAGAGCCCCCGGCTCAACGCAAAACCTGACCAAGGGTACTACCTTGGAGATTCAACTCATAACAAGAGAGGGCAAAACAGCCCATTCTCAGCCAACCGTGAACGCGCCACCGAATCCCGTCACCGACGGCCCCAACCGTGACCTGCTACACCGCGAAGGCGGACCAGCGCCCATCCTGCCGTGAAACGTGCAGAGGAATCCCGAACACGCTGCTCAGACGCTCATCGGTGAAACCATGCTCCAGATCGCCCCGGTACACGATGGTCCCCGGTTTCGGATCGGCACCGGATACGGCGTCCTGGTGGGCGGCCGATTCGTCACCTTCGATGCGTCCCATGATCGCCACATGATCGAAGCCCTGGGGTATCTCCTCAAGTCGATGCGTGACCAGCACCACGGCCTTGCCGCCCTCATCGGCCCCGATGCGGCTTAATGCCCGGATGGCGAGTTCCCGTCCTCCAAGGTCAAGCCCCGTGGTGGGCTCATCGAGGATCAGGAGCTCTGGATCCGCCATCAGCGCCCGGCATATCAGAATACGCGTTCTCTCACCCTCCGAGAGCTTGAACATCTGTTTGCCCCGCAGATATTCGACCCCGAACCGAGTCATCAGTTCCAGCGCCCTGCCGTATTCCTCTGGCGTATAGGAGTCGCGCCACCTTCCGGTCGTCGCGGTGAGTGCGGTCACGACGACGTCGAGGGGATCCTCTTCCGGTGGAAAGGCGCGTGACAACTCCGCCGACGACAATCCGATGCGGTTGCGGTAGGAGAAGACGTCGACCTTGCCCAGACGGTTACCGAGGATCTCCACGCTGCCTTCGCTGGGGAAACCACGGGTGCTCATCATCGACACCAGGCTGGATTTGCCGATGCCGTTGGGGCCGAACAGCACCCATTTCTCACCTTGGGCGATACTCAGATTGACATCGGTGAGTATCACACGGCGCTGCCTGCGGAATTCGACACCCCTCAGGTCGAGCGCCCGCCGTGGCTCAGCCTTCACGGCTTCGGCGTGATCCCCGTTGCCGACTTGATTCATCTTCTGACACCTTCGCTTGGTAGTCGATTACACCCTGCATCAGCTCAACGCCGGCCCAAAGCCCTCCGATAGACGGCGATGGTCTCCTCCGCGATGCGCTCCCATGAGAAGTGGTCACGGGCACGCTCGTATCCTGCCTTGCCCATGTCCTTCGCCCGTTCCCGGTCCTCGAACATCGCATCGATCGCCCCGGCCATGTCGTGCACGAAGGCATCGGGATCCGTGGGCGTGCCTGTGCCGTCATGAAGCTGCTGCAAAGGCACCAGGGAGCCGGTCACACCATCCTCCACGACCTCAGGGATACCACCTGTGGCACTTGCCACCACGGGCAGGCCGCACGCCATGGCCTCAAGATTCACGATCCCCAGGGGTTCATAGATGCTGGGGCAGATGAAGACGTCGGATCCGTGCTCCAAGGCGCACAGCTCGGGACGCGACAGCATCTCCTCGATCCAGATGATATTGCCGCGCTCCTCCTGGAGCTGGGCGAAACCCGACTTGACTTCGGCGGCGATCTCGGGGGTGTCCGGGGCTCCGGCGCACAGGACCACCTGGATATCGGGGGCGATGAGGTGCAGGGCCTTGAGCAGATACGGCAGACCCTTCTGCCTGGTGATCCTACCGATGAACAGCAGTGTCGCCTTGCTCCGATCGATGCCGTAGCGTTCGAAGACGCCCCATGCCGGATCACCGTCATCAGGACGCACGAAGTCATCCATCGTGATGCCGTTGTGAACCACGTCGACCCGTTCCGGATCGACCTTCGGATACGCGCTCAGGATGTCCTGTTTCATGCCCGCGGAAACGGCGATGATCCGATCCGCCGACTCGTAGGCATCACGTTCCGCCCAGGAACTCAGCTGATAGCCGCCTCCGAGTTGCTCCGCCTTCCACGGGCGGAAGGGTTCCAGACTGTGCGCGGTGATGACCAGGGGGATGTCGTGCAGTTGCGCGGCCAGGCGCCCAGCCAGGCATGTGTACCAGGTATGGGCATGCACCAGGTCGGCATCGACGTCCCGTGCCATCAGCAGGTCAACGCCGAAGGTCTTGAGCACGGTGTTCGCGTCCGACAGTTCCTTCGGGACGTCGTAGCCCTGAACATCCAGGGATGGGAGTGGTCCGTCCTCCCCGCTCCGTTCGGAGGGCGATCGTGGGCCGTCGAAGGCCCTGACGGTGACATCGATACGGGAGGCGAGGACCTGAGACAATTCATCAACGTGTACGCCAGCTCCGCCGTAAACATGCGGTGGGTACTCGCGAGTCAGCAAATCGACCTTCATAGTGTGCCTTCTCTCTCTGCATTATCGCAGTCGCTTGTATTGCACAGTCATGTCGTACACAGGTGTTGTCTCACACGGTCGCATCCCAAGGCAATCGCATCGTTCACAAGCAAGCACATCCCGCACGATGTCACGTCAGGCCGAGGGCGACCTAGACGGCGGCACCATAATCATCGAGATTAGGGTTCTCATGAGGCGATCCCCCGACGAAGAACAGGCTGAGCACACCCACCGCGAATACGGCGGAGATGGTGATCACCAGCCACAGTGGCACGCTTGACAGCCACATGATCACCAGGAAGGCGATGCAGGCGGCAACGATCAGCACCCAGCTGATCAGTCGCATCCATTGCCTTGGTGAATGTGGCATGTGCATCGGATTCTCGTTGCGCTGTTGCTGATCGACCTGAACCGCATCGAGATCGGTGCCACCGGAGGGCTTCCATTCGGCACTCTCATGGTTCTGCAATCGCCTCGAACGCTCCTGCAAGGCATGCTCGTCGATCATGCCTGAGCGGCCACGCCCATTGCTCTGATCATATTGGCTCGGAATGCCTTTCTGATTACTCCGGGCCTGTGCACGTCGGGCTGCGCGGTTTGCCATTCGGAAATCCTCCCTGTTCCACAGTATGCGGAAACTACCTGTGTTCGAGATCTATCGTCGCTGTGCGATCTTCCCGGGCCGCATCCGACCCTCCGTTGGGAATACCACCAGTCTAGCGCGGGAGCATCATCGGGCGCTGCGAAGCCACGACGGGGGCCGGAAGCTCGGTGCCGCCGGTAAGGAAATCGTCCACTGCCGCCGCGCAACTGCGACCTTCCGAGATCGCCCACACCACGAGGGACTGTCCACGTCCGGCATCGCCGCACGCGAAGACCCCATCCTGGCTGGTGGCGAAGTGATCGTCACGTGCCACATTCCCTCTCGGGTCGAGCTCGACAGGCACCTGATCGACCAGCGTGGTCGTATCGGGATGCAGGAAGCCGACCGAGATGAGTACCAGATCGGCGGGCAGCACGCGGTCGGTGCCTTCCTGCCGTGTGAAGGGGCCGTTGTCGCCAGGTGCCACATCCACGACCCGAAGGCCGGTGATGTGCCCTTGCTCATCGGCCAGGAAACCATCGACCGCGGTGTTCTCGGTGATGTTGACTTCCGCGCCTTTGGCATCGTCATCCAAGAATTCTACGGAATCGGTGCTGTACAGATAGGTGCCGCCCTCTTCCATCGAGGAGGTTTTCTGGTAGGTGCGTGCATAGGTGGGCCAGGGATTCGCATCGGGGCGATCCGCTGGCTCCTGCGGCATGATCTGCAGCACGGTGACCGACTTCGCGCCTTGTCTCAATGATGTTCCGAGGCAATCGGAACCGGTGTCTCCACCGCCGATGACGATCACATGCTTGTCCTTCGCCGTGATGTCGTTGACCGGCTGCTTGCCCCAGACACGACGCGTGGCATCCGGCAGGAAGTCCATCGCGTAGTGGATGCCGTCGAGTTCGCGTCCCGTGATCGAGATGTTGCGCGGAACGGTCGATCCTATGGCCACGACCACCGCATCATAACGGCTGCGCAGGTCGTCCCAGGTGATGTCCTTGCCGATTTCGGTATTCGTCCTGAATCGCGTGCCTTCGGCTTCCATCTGCTCGACGCGCTGGTCGAGCAGGCTCTTGTCGAGTTTGAAGTTCGGAATACCATAGCGCATCAGACCGCCGATGGCGTCGGCGCGCTCATAGACGACCACGGTGTGCCCCGCGCGCGTCAGCTGCTGGGCGCAGGCGAGGCCCGCGGGGCCGGAACCCACCACGGCCACGGTCATATCGGTGAGGCGCTGCGGCGGCTGCGGCTTGACGTAGTCCAGCTTCCAGGCCTGATCGATGATCGTCTGCTCGTCCAGCTTGATCATCGTGGGCGGTTGGTGGATACCCAGTACGCAGGCCTGCTCGCAGGGTGCCGGGCAGATGCGTCCGGTGACCTCCGGGAAGTTGTTCGTCACGGAGAGCCTGTTGTAGGCGTCCTCCCACTTCTCCTGGCTTACCAGGTCATTGAACTCGGGGATGATGTTCCCCAAGGGGCAGCCCGTCATGCAGAAGGGTGTGCCGCAGTCCATGCAACGGTTGGCCTGGGTCGTGGTCCAAGGCTGCTGACCGACTTCGGCATGCACATCGAACCAGTCCTGAATACGTTCGTTGACCGGACGCTCCGCAAGCTCCCGCCGGGTGCGTACCTTCAAAAATCCTCTGGGATCTCCCATATCAGTGAGCTCCTTCCATCACGCGCTCGTACACATTCTCCCAAGCACCTGGTTCGTTGAAATCTACCTGGTCACGCTGTGCCTGCTCCATGACCTTGGTCATGGCCAGATACTGCGTGGGCACCACATGGGTGAAGCGCGAAACCGCGCCGTCCCAGTCCTCAAGCAATGCTGCTGCGGTCTGTGATCCGCTTTCCTCGGCATGCTGTTTCACGAGTTCATGGACGATCTTCGCATGCTTCTCGTCAAGGGGCCGGAACTGCAGGGTTCCGTTGGATGCGGCACTTGGATTCACATTCGCCATATCCAGATCCAGTACGTAGGCATTGCCGCCGGAGAATCCTGCTCCGAAGTTCCTGCCCGTAGCGCCCAGCACCAGGACGGTGCCGCCGGTCATGTACTCGCAGCCGTGGTCGCCGACGCCCTCCACCACGAAGGTGGCGCCACCGTTGCGGACGGCGAAGCGTTCACCGGCCTTGCCCGCCACGAACATCTGACCGGATGTCGCTCCGAAGCCCGTGACATTGCCGCATATGACGTTGGTATGGGGATCGAACTCTATATCCTCTTCGGGGCGCACGATGATACGTCCTCCGGACAGGCCTTTGCCCGCATAGTCATTGACCTCGCCATATACACGCAGCGTTTCCCCGCGAGGGATGAACGCTCCGAGCGACTGACCGCCCGAACCGTGCAGGGTGAGATCGATGGTGTCATCCGGCAGGCCTTCGGCCTGATAACGCTTGGTGATCTCATAACCGAGCATGGTGCCGACGGTACGGTTCACATTGCGGATCGGCAGTTCGATGCGCACCGGCTCCTTGCGGTCCAAAGCCGATTGGGCCAGGGCGATGAACTTGTTGTCGATGGCCTTGTCGAGATCATGCTTCTGATCGATGGTGTGGTGCAGCACGGTGCCCGGTGTGGGGCCGGCAGGCATCAGCACATTGCTCAGATCTATGCCTCCGGATTTCCAACGCTTGATGGCTTCGTTCTGATCCAGGCACTCGACGTGGCCAACGGCCTCTTCCAGGCTTCTGAAACCGAGCTGGGCCAGGATCTCCCGCACCTCCTCGGCGATGAACATGAAGAAGTTCACCACATGCTCAGGCTTGCCGGTGAAGCGTGCGCGCAACTCGGGATCCTGCGTGGCGATGCCCTGCGGGCAGGTGTTCTTATGGCAGGCGCGCATCATGACGCAGCCTTCGACCATCAGCGCCGCCGTTGCGAAGCCGAATTCCTCAGCACCGAGCAGAGCCGCGACGACCACATCACGTCCGGTCTTCAACTCACCGTCGCACTGCACGACGATTCTGCTTCGCAGTCCATTGAGGATCAGCGTCTGCTGCGTTTCCGAAAGACCTATCTCCCAAGGGGTTCCCGCATGCTTGATCGCATTCAGCGGGGCCGCTCCGGTTCCACCGTCGTAGCCCGAGATCAGCACGACGTCGGCATGGCATTTCGCGACGCCTGCCGCAATGGTGCCCACGCCGAATTCCGAGACCAGCTTCACATGGATGCGGGCCTTGGGATTGGCCATCTTCGCATCGTTGATGAGCTGCTTGAGATCTTCGATCGAGTAGATGTCGTGATGCGGTGGTGGTGAAATCAGCTCGACGCCGGGTGTCGCATGACGGACCTTGGCGATCCACGGCGGGACCTTGGCGCCGGGCAGATGCCCTCCCTCTCCCGGTTTGGCTCCCTGGGCCAGTTTGATCTGCAGGTCGGTGGCGGAAACGAGGTAATCGCTCGTCACACCGAATCTTGCGGAGGCGATCTGCTTGATGCGGCTCGTGCGTGCAGGATCGTTGATGCGATCGTCGGATTCCCCACCTTCACCGGAATTGGACCGTGCACCCAACTGGTTCATCGCGATGGCGAGCGTCTCATGCGCCTCCTGGGAGATCGAGCCATAGCTCATGGCACCTGTGGAGAAGCGCTTGACGATTTCGCTCGCGGATTCGACCTCGCTGATGTCGATCGGCTTGCGCTTCGAATCGAATTGCATCAGTCCGCGCAGGGTCATCAATCGGTTGGAGGTGTCATTGACATGATCCGAGTACTGCTTGAACATCTCGTAGTTGCCGCGTTGCGTGGACTGCTGCAGCAGGAATATCGCGTCGGGATCGTTCAGATGGTCCTCGCCGGTGCGCCTCCACTTGTAGTCCCCACCGGTCCGCAGATTGCGATGCGGACGGGCGGTCCATTGGTTCGGATAGGCGACGCGGTGGCGTATCGCCACCTCCTCTGCGAGTTCCTGCAGGCCGATGCCGCCGACGCGCGAGGTGGTGCCGGTGAAATATTCCTCAACCGTCTTCTCATCCAGACCGACGGCTTCGAAGAGCTGCGATCCACGGTAGGACATGATGGTGCTCACACCCATTTTGCTCATGATTTTGAGCACGCCCGTGCTCAGCGCGGCGATGAGGTTCTTCGAGGCCTTCTCCGAGGTGACGGAAAGGTATCCCTTACCGGCAAGATTCTCGACCGATTCCAAGGCGAGGTAGGGATTGACGCAGGCGGCGCCGTAGGCGATCAGCAAGGCCACATGGTGCACTTCGCGGACATCTCCCGCTTCGACGGCGAGCGATACCTGGGTGCGCGTATGTCGGCGGAGCAGGTGGTGCTGCACGGCGCTCGTCAGCAGCAGGGACGGGATGGGGCCCCATGTGTGGTTCGAATCACGATCCGACAGCACGATGAAATTCTTGCCTGCTGCGATCGCGGCATCGACCTCCTCGAATATCTCATCGAGCCGCTGTTTCATCGCGTCGCCGCCACCGGCCACCTGGTACAGGCCTTTGATGGTGTATGGCTTGTAATACCCGCCGAGGATCTTGGCCTTGTCGAGACGCTTGAGCTGGGCCATCTGATCGGAATCGACCACGGGCAGGGGAATGAGGATCTTCTTCGCATGCAGCTCCGAATCCTCAAGCAGGTTCGGCTCGGGGCCGATGGCGGATTCGAGGCAGGTGACGATCTCCTCGCGTTCCCAATCCAGAGGAGGATTGGTCACCTGGGCGAATTTCTGCGTGAAGTAATCGAAGAGCATGCGTGAGCGTGAGGAGAGCACCGCCATGGGCGCATCGTTGCCCATCGAGCCCAGAGGCTCCTTGCCTGTGTTCGCCATCGGTGCCAGCAGCAGCTTCAGATCCTCTTCGGTGTATCCGAAGGCCCGCTGCCTGCGCTGTACGGACATACCGGAGTGGCTGACGTGCTCGCGTGCCGGCAGTTCGTTCATCTCGACACTGTTGCCTTCGACCCATTGCCTGTATGGATGCTGCGCCGCAAGATCGGATTTGATCTCATCATCGGGGACGATGCGGCCCTGCTGCGTGTCCACCAGGAACATATGCCCGGGCTCAAGGCGCCCTTTCGCGACGATCTCGCTCTGGGGGATCTCGTTGAGCACACCGGCCTCGGAAGCCAGAACCACATGGCCGTCCTTGGTGAGCTGCCAACGTCCCGGTCGCAGACCGTTGCGGTCGAGCTGCGCACCGACCACATTGCCATCGGTGAACACGATGTTCGCAGGACCGTCCCAAGGCTCGATCAGCGTGTTGTTGTATTCGTAGAAGGCCCTGATCTCCGGGTCGAGCGACTTGTCCTTCTCCCATGCGGGAGGAAGCATCATCAGCACCGCATGGGGCATCGAACGTCCAGCCAGATACAGCAGCTCAAGGGTTTCGTCGAAGGTGCCGGAATCCGAATACCCCGGGGTGTTGATCGGCAGCAGGGGTGCCATATCACCGATCTCGGCCGAACGCAGTCGGCCTTCGCGTGCGGAGACCCAGTTCCGGTTCCCCTGGATCGTGTTGATCTCACCATTGTGGGCGAGGAGCCTGAAGGGCTGTGCCAGGGGCCAGCTCGGGAAGGTATTGGTCGAGAAACGGGAATGCACGATGGCGATCAGGGCCTTCATGCGTGTGTCGGAAAGATCGGTGAAGAAGGGCTGCAGCTGCTTGGTCGTCAGCATGCCCTTGTAGGTCAGCGTCCTTGTGGAGAGTGATGCGAAGTACACACCGACCTCATGCTCGGCACGCTTGCGCACGCGGAAGACGCGGCGTTCAAGCGCGAAACCCTCAAGCGATTCGTCATCCGAAGCGAGCAGCAGTGTTTTGAAGGAAGGCATGGTCGCCAGGGCCTGCAGTCCGAGTCCGTCGGGATTCGTCGGGACCACCCGCCATGCCAGGACCTTAAGACCCTCATCCTCGGCTATCGCCGCGATTGCCTGTTCCTGCTGGCTGCTCGCCGCTATGTCACGGTCGAGGAAAGCGATACCGGCGGCATACTTCCCCAACTCGGGCAATTCCACATCGATGGTGGCCCGCATGAACTCATCCGGCATGCTGACCAGGATGCCGGCACCATCACCGGTGTTCTCCTCCGCCCCGACGGCGCCGCGGTGATCGAGGTTCATCAACACTTCGATCGCGTTCTCGACAATGCGTCGTTCCGGCACTTTGTTGAGCGTGGCAACCATACCAACACCGCAGGCGTCATGCTCCGCATTCGGGTCGTACATCCCGTGTGGAGCGTGGATCGTGAGATCTAGCGGGGCTTTTAAGGTCACCGAAATCACCTCTTCTGTGGGTAAAGGAGAACCGAAAGGGTCTCATTGACATTCCTTCACAGATTACAGCGTGCATACGTCAAAGCTTGTTTTTGCGTCCAAATTACGGCGGAGCGAGTCGTTGCGGAAGGGTTGACTTACTCGAAACACAAGCAATATCAACAAATCGGCACTACTTGTTCACACAACACCCGCAGCTCATCCCAGGGCGGATTCGTCTGCATCACCATGCTGCCGGGTCTGACGCGCCTGTTCCAGGACGGTCAGTAAGCCACCGAGTCCAGCACACGGCTTATCAGGGCGTCATTGAGCAGACGTCCACGAAGTGTCGGCACAATCACCGAGGAAGGCTCTTCGATAAGCCCCTCGTCACACAAGCGGCGCAATACCGCAGGCTCAGGTGTCGAGGCGGCGACTTCCTCGATGCGGGACAGGGGCAATCCCTCCCGCAGCCGCAGGCCGAGCATCACGGTCTCTTCGATATTCGCGGTGCGGTCGATACGCTCGGTATCCTTCCATGGCAGGGCGTCCTGATTCAGCTGATGAGCCCAAACACGTGGGAAAGCGATATCCCAGGCTCTGATGCCGAAGCACTCTTCGGCATCCTGCGTCGCCGCGCCTTCACCGTGCAGGTGCCGACCTTCGGTCTGGGCGTAATGGGAATGTGCGCCCGGGCCTATGGCGGCCCAGTCCACATTGCGCCAATACCCGAGATTATGCCGCGACTCGAAACCCGGCTTCGCCCAGTTGGAGATCTCGTACCAATGCAGACCACGGGCACTGAAGAGACGGTCGGCGATCTCGTACTTGCTGGCCTCGTCGTCATCATCAGGTGCCGGCAGCTCGCCGCGCCGCACCTGGCGTCCCATTTTCGTGGTCGGTTCCAGGGAAAGCGCATAGGCGGAAATATGGTTGACATCCAGCGCCAATGCGGTTTCGACGCTCACGCGCCAATCCTCGACGCTCTCCCCCGGCGTGCCATAGATCAGATCCACACTGACCTCAAGACCGACGCGCTGTGCATCGGCAACATGCTCGCTGACATTCTCGGGCGTATGCGTGCGATCCAATGTGTGCAGCACATGCGGCACGGCCGACTGCATGCCGAATGAAATCCTGGTGAATCCGCCGTCTTTCAGGGTTGCCACATACGATTCATCGACCGTATCGGGATTCGCCTCGGTGGTGATCTCGGCACCGTCTTCGATACCCCAGATGTCACCGGCGGCCTTCACCAGAGCGACCAGATCCTCGGCTGCCAGCGTCGTCGGTGTGCCGCCGCCGAAGAAGATCGTCGAGATCGGCGGTTCCTCGATGCCGTGTTCAAGCTGCCACCGCTTGAGGATATGCATTTCGCGGATCGCCATCTGGGCGAAATTCGACCTGCTGGCACCCTCGCCGAGATCCGTCGCCGTATAGGTGTTGAAATCACAGTATCCGCAGCGCCGAAGGCAAAACGGTACGTGTATGTACAACTCGTAGGTCACGGTTCATCCCCTCCCCGGCGTCCAGGTGGTGGCCGCATCGGCATGACGCCGTCCCGCCTGCCGCCCGCCTTCATACATGCCCGGCGAAACGGCCATCCCCTGCCGCATGGACGCTCAGTTCTCTTTTTTGGCCGCGGCCCTGATCTTGTCCTTGGTGTCGCGGTCCGTGGAATCGTCGGTGCTCAGTGCGGCGATGAAGGCCTCCTGCGGCACCTCCACGCGTCCGAGCATCTTCATGCGCTTCTTGCCGGCCTTCTGTTTTTCAAGCAGCTTGCGCTTTCTGGTGATGTCCCCGCCGTAGCACTTGGCCAACACATCCTTGCGCAGGGCCCGAATGGTTTCGCGCGCGATGATCCTTGATCCGATAGCCGCCTGGATGGGTATCTCGAACTGTTGGCGAGGGATCAGTTCACGGAGCTTCTTCGTCATCATCACACCGTAGGCATAGGCCTTGTCCCTATGCACGACCGCACTGAAGGCATCCACCTTCTCACCCTGGATGAGAATGTCGACTTTGACCAGATCGGCGCTCTGCTCGCCGGACTCATGGTAGTCAAGGCTCGCGTAGCCTTTAGTGCGGCTTTTGAGCTGGTCGAAGAAGTCGAAGACGATTTCGGCGAGCGGCATCGTATAGTGCATCTCCACGCGTTCGGTGCTGATGTATTCCATCGTCCCCATCTGCCCGCGGTGGTCCTGGCAGAGTTCCATCACCGCGCCGATGAATTCCTTGGGCGTGATGATGTCCGCGGCGACCACCGGTTCGACGATCCGTTTGACCTTCCCCTCGGGGAATTCGCTGGGATTGTTGACATGATGCAGGCTGCCGTCCTCCATCGTCACATCGTAGGTGACGTTGGGTGCGGTGGAAATCAGATCGAGGTCGAATTCGCGGCTCAGACGTTCGGCGACGATCTCCATATGCAGCAATCCGAGGAATCCGCATCGGAAGCCGAATCCCAGGGCCACTGATGTCTCGGGTTCGTAGATCAGCGCGGCATCGTTCAATTTGAGCTTATCGAGCGCATCCCTCAGATCGGGGAACTGGGCGTTGTCGACCGGGAACAGGCCCGCGTACACCATCGGTTTCGGGTCGCGGTAGCCAGGCAGAGGCTCATCGGCACGACGGTTTTCGGCGGTGATGGTGTCGCCGACCTTGGACTGCCCGACATCCTTCACACCGGTAATGACATATCCGACCTCACCCGCGCCAAGTGCCTTCGTCGGCACCATATCAGGGCTGATCACGCCGAGTTCGATGGGATCGTGAACGGTGCTCAACCCCATCATGCGAATCTTCTCACGGGACTTCAATTCACCATCGACCATGCGGATGTAGGTGACTATCCCGCGGTAGGAGTCATAGACCGAGTCGAAGATCAGGGCCCGCGCAGGGGCCGAGGCATCACCGGAAGGTGCGGGTATCTCCTCGACGATGCGGTTGAGCAGCTGCTCGACGCCTTCCCCGGTCTTGCCCGAGACCCGCAGCACATCGCTGACGTCGCAACCGATGAGTCCGGCGATCTCCTCGGCGTGCTTCTCGGTTTCGGCGCTCGGCAGATCGATTTTGTTCAATACGGGAATGATGGTCAGATCGTGTTCGATGGCCATATACAGGTTCGACAGCGTTTGGGCCTCAATGCCCTGTGTCGCATCGACCAGCAGTACCGCGCCCTCGCAGGCGGCCAGGGCACGGGATACCTCATAGGTGAAATCGACATGACCTGGGGTGTCGATCATGCCGAGCGTGTATTCCTGCCCATCGAGGGTCCATGGCACACGTACGGCCTGGGATTTGATGGTGATGCCACGTTCCTGCTCGATATCCATACGATCGAGGAAACGATCGCGCATCTCACGGTCCGATACGATGCCGCTCAGTTGCAAGATCCTGTCCGCCACCGTTGACTTGCCGTGGTCGATATGCGCGATGATGCAGAAATTGCGGATAAGCGACTGGTCGGTGAAACCAGCTTGGTTATTCGGCTCAGACACCAGATTCCACTCCTTAGCAGTTTTCCGGGCCCATGCATGACCCGAAGCAACAACTCTACCCTGCTATATCTACGGCTCGCGCATGGGAAGCGTACACAACGGCATATGACACGCCGTACCAAGCCGGCGGCATACGCGGCCCGCACGCTTCGCGGGAAGTACCGAGCTCTACCTGCGTCGTCTTGAGAGGGAACCGAGCAGCACTGCGAGGGCACAGATGATGAGTGTCACGACGGTGAAGCCCGCCAGCATGATGCCGGTTGAAGCCAGCCATCCGCCGGTCGTGATGCCTGTCGGAGCCGCATCCGGGTGAGTGGTGGAGACCGCAGGAATCGATGACCCGGGAAGGGCATGATCCAGGTAGGCGGCTATCGGCAAATCCGCTTCACCTGCATTGGCGCCGCCAATGCCGATGATCCGCGAATAGCGATCCTGAGGAAGCAGATAGCCGTCAGGGGCCCGCTCCTCCTTCCAGAAATAGGAGCCGAAGGCCAGATCCCGGATCGAGCATCGCCCGTCAACACCCGTATCACAGGCACCGACTCGCTGTGCCTCCCTTTCGGAATCAGGACCCGGCAAGAGTGGAGGGACGGTGCCGATGTATCGGAACAACACGAAGGTTGCACCGGCAAGCATGCGCTGGGGATCTTCGATATCCGCTTTGCTCACCGTCAACACCGAAGGCAACTGTCGATTCGCAAGCAGCAGGGAGGCGACGGCAGATCCCGCATTCCCGGCATCGACGCTTACCGCACCCACCCATTGCCTATCGGGTGCATATCCTTGGGGCGCACTGCGTTCGGTGAACAGGTACCGTGCAAAACCACCAACCCTCACCGAACATAAACCATCGGCCCCTGAGGTGCAGCTGTTGATGAATGCGTCACCGTCGTCGAGCACACCATTGTCATTGCTGTCCTCATTCAAGTCGAATACCGCACCTGCCAGACCTTCGCCGCTGACCGCATCGCTTTTGCGCACGCTGACGGCCGTCGGCGATTTTCTGTCGCTTATCGCCAGGGGAATCAGCAGATCCGTGCCCGCTCCCGCGTTGAATGCTTCGACGTGCACCGTGCCCAGTGGCCCATCACGGCGCTCATATCCCGGTGGTGCTGCGGTTTCGACCCATAGGAAATCACCGAAGCCATCCACGTCGACGGAACAGCGGCCATCAGGATTGAGCTGCGTGATATTCGTGGTGCAGGAAGCGACGGTCGTATCGATGCCGTCGTCGATGGCGCCGTTGTGATCCAGATCCCGGACCAAGGCGAAACTCGCACCCGATAGCGGCATGCGGTCATCCGCATCCACTTTCAGCACACTGAGATGTGAGATTCTAGGGGTATCGACGGCGAGTTGTGTCACGGTGCCTTCAGCGTCGGTCAGGATGATCGGATACACCGTGTCTGAGAGCTCATAGCCCAGGGGTGCGGCCACCTCCTTCACGTAGTAGAGCACTCCTGTGGCGCTGACCGCCAGATCATCGACGCGGCATATCCCCGTCCTATATGCAGTCGTGCATTCCCCTACCTGGCTGTCATCAGAGGTGAATTCGCCGGGGCTATGGTCATCGCTGAATATCGCGTAGGTCGCTCCTCCCAGCCGGTTCCCGCCAGCGCCGCCCTCACGCTTATCGATGATGATGCTGCCGGGATTCCTGGGATTGATGAAAGGCAGCGGCGGTATCGAAGTTCCCGCGTTCTCCGGCGTCACATTGACGAGTGCCGAGGTCCTGTCTTGCGGCAAGGTGTGCAGCGGCGGTGCAAGCGTCTCCTCCCAGAAGTAGGAGGCGAATCCCAGTCCCGCCACCTCGCAGATTCCGTCGGTCCCGGTCGTGCATGACCCCACTTTCACATCCCCCGGCAGATGGGTGTCACCAGGTGGGGTGGAGGGATCCGCGGCCTCATAGAGATCGAATTGAGCCCCCGGCAGCGGGCTGTTGGTGATGCGATCGAGTTTCAATATCCGCAATGTGGTGAGTGTCGCCGAATCCTTGAAAACGGTTGGGGTTGCGGTGTTGTTCGTCCCCGGTGCCTTCACGCGCACCGCTGCGCTCACACGACGAGCAGGTGGATCGTACCCGACGGGCGCGTTGATCTCCTTCCAGAAATACACACCCGTATCGAGGTCCGTAACCGTGCACATCCCGGATTCCGCTGCGGTCGTTGCGCACGATCCGCGAAGTTCCACCGTCGCCGCATCATAGACGCCTGTTCCCGACGTGTCCTTGTACAGTTCGAAAACCGCTCCGGCAAGTGCTTCGCCCGAATCGGCGTCGACTTTCTTCACCGTCAACGAGCTTGGCTGTGGGGCATCGACGGCGATGTAATCGAATGACGTCATCTGGGGCTGCCCTTGCGCATCGTATCCGAGATCGGAGAGGATGATGACCGGGCTTACCGGATCGGGAGGCAACTCATACCCTGGTGGTGCGTCGCTTTCCACAAGGAAATACGCTCCCGGCGACAGTCTGTCGAATGAGCATTCACCCGAGGCGGAAGCCGTCTGGCACTCATTGAGTGCACTGTCGACGCTGTTGTCGAAAACCTCATCGGCGTTGCTGTCCGCGTACAACGTGAAGGTCGCTCCGCCCAAAGGCATCGTGGTATCGGCCGCTCCGGTCGAGGAACGGGCGAATTTCCGGATCAGGAGTCTGCCTGATGCCACGGGGTCGTTGAAGGAAACGATGGGCATGACGCTTCCGGCGTTACGCGCATTGATCGTAATCAGTGCGGTTGTCCTGTCCTTCGGGAGCGCATAGCCGTCGGGTGCCACGACCTCCTCCCAGAAATAGCTGCCGAAGTGCAAGCCGTCGACCGTGCAGATTCCCTGGCTGTCGCTCTCGCATTCCCCGACTTTCACATCGGCCGAGGAGTGGAGATCGTCTGGCTGACGGCTTGCATCGGCACTCCTATATAGTGCGAATGTGGCACCTGCCAACGCTGAGGCCTTATCCGTGCCGAGTTTCCTGATGCGCAGTGCCGTGAGTCGTTGCTGGTCCACCATCGCAATGCCTGTGGAGATACTGCCGCCCTCGGTGATGGTGAGCACCTCGCTATACGGATCGTCGGGCAGCACATATCCCTGAGGGGCGGCTAGCTCCTGATAGCGG
The DNA here is from genome assembly GCF_000741705.1 of Bifidobacterium psychraerophilum. Taxonomy (GTDB): domain Bacteria; phylum Actinomycetota; class Actinomycetes; order Actinomycetales; family Bifidobacteriaceae; genus Bombiscardovia; species Bombiscardovia psychraerophila. The sequence continues at coordinate 263,028 of NZ_JGZI01000010.1, forward strand.
TAATCCCCGGCATCACGCACTGCAAGCGAGCAGCTCCCGAACTCGGGAGTGGCCGCATCGGCACCGGATGTGGTGCACTCATCGAGTATGGGCCCGTATGGTGATCCGCCTGCGTCAACCGCAAGCAGTCCGAAGCGGGCCCCTGCGAGCGCCTCCCCCGTTGTGGCATCGATCTTCTTCACTTCGACCGTACTGGCCTTGGGGATGTTGCCGAATGCGTACTCGTATGTGGCCGAGGCATCACCGGCATCGCCACTCAGCGTGATGAGTGGGCTCACGGCCTGCCGAGGCAGTTCATACCCCTGTGGGGCATCCGTTTCGACTACGAAGTATCCGTTTCTGCGACCCGGATCGGTGCTGGTGTTCAGATCATCGACGGTGCATGTTCCATAGCCATCCGGACTTGGGGTGTGCACGTCGGAGGTGGTGCAATGATTCACTTCCCTGTCCTGTGAGGCATCGAAGCTCCCCGAGTCATCGCTGTCCTCGTATATGAGGAAACCCGCACCGGGAAGCGGCGTGCTCGTCAGGACGCCGTCCGGCGTGCTGCGGTATTTCCTGATGACGATACTTCCGGCATTGCGGGGATTGCTGAATTCGTAGGGCTGCTTCGTCAAAGCTGTGCTTCCGGCATTATCCGCATCGATCACTATCAGTTCGGATGTCACGGTATGCGGCAGTTGGTAGCCATCCGGTGCGCTTTCCTCAACCCAGTAGTAGCGGCCCCACGGCAGCTGCCAGATCGTGCAGATGCCGTTCGTATCGGTGATGCATTCGTCAATACGGGTGTCTTTGCCGCTTGCGTTCGGTGTGGCCGGTGCTTCGCTCTGTGTGCCGCCAAGTCGATACAGTGAGAATCTCGCACCGGCGAGCCCCGCCCCGCCGAGCAAAGCGGTCTTGTGGATCGTGATCCCCGAGGAGGTCTGCCGATCATAGGCGGTGGTGACGGCGAACTGCCGTGGTTGCCCCACGTTGGCTGTGGTGATCTCAATGGCCGTGAACTGATCCGGACACTGCGTGGTGGATCCTGATCCCATGGGCAAGGGGCAGGGATTGATGTCATATCCCTGTGGCGGGGTCATCTCAAGCCAGTAGTAGCGGCCAAGGCCTGGCGCATCCACCGTGCAGTTTCCCGATGGGCCGGAGGTGGTGCAGGTGCCGACGAGATCGTCATATGAAAGGGAGGCGATCGTGGCGGAGCCAAGCACCACATCGGGGTGTTCACCCGTCATGCGATACAGGCCGAAGCTTGCTCCCCCAAGCGGATCCATCCCCTCAAGCCCCACTTTGCCCACCTGCAACCCGGTCGGTATCGCGGCGTTGGGCACCTCCACGAAAGCGACGGATGCATCGTCCGCCTGCGCCGGTGGAGTGATCGTTATGGAGGCGAAGGCCGAGCAGCCATCCGCGGCAGGCACATAGGTGAAAGCCGGTGGCGCCTTGCATTCGCGGTACAGATAGTCGCCGAGGCCCAGATCCTCGACGGTACACGTGCCGTCGGCACCGGTCGTGCAGCTGCCTGCGATCGCTCCCTGCGTCCCACCTCCCGCATCGCTCCACACCTCGAACAGCGCTCCTGCGAGCACCATCGACTGGTCACCGGGATCATCGGGATTCTCGGCGTATTTCAGGAAGTGCATCTGCCCGGGATTCCTGGGGTTATAGAACTGCAAGGGCGTTATTGCGCTTCCCGCGTTTTCGGCGGTGACGAAGAAGACTCCCGATGTGCGATTCTCGGGCAGGCTGCCGATCGGCACCGATGTCTCCTCCCAGAAGTACGCCCCGAAATCGTTCACCTCCACCTGGCATCTACCAAAATCCGCCCCTGAGACGGATGAGGTGGTGCATGAGGAGACAAGGGTGTCGGCGGCGTCGTGGGTGGCACCGACCGGGGTCGAGGCATCGGCTTTCCTGTACAACGCGAAGCCGTAGTCACCCGCTCGGTGATAGTTGCCGTCTCCCCCATTGAGCGCCCATTTCTCGACCGTGAGGGTGGTGCTTTCCGGAAGGTTCCTCATCACGATGGTCGTCTGCGTCGAATAGTCGAAGGTGATTTCCTTATCCTTCCATTCGCCTTGGCTCGCGCTATCCCATCCTGCCGGGGCCCCGGCATCATCCGCCGGGAAGATGGCGAAACGCGCATATCCTGAATCCACGGTGAGACGGGTCTCGCCTTCGGCCTCCGCAGCCGTGTAGCGTCCTTCGGCATCCGTGACCCATGCGGCGCCACGCTCCTGCGCGGGCGCGCAGCTCTGACCGGCCACCACACCACCCAGCTCCCGCACGCATGCGTCCTGGGTGAAGTCGTAAGTGAGGGGAAGCGCGGATCGACCGTTGGCATCTGAGATGACCATCCACTGGCTGTCGTCGAAGACGCCGGTGCTTGGTGCCGTCTGGCCCAATCCCAGGCCGTAGAGCCGTCCGGTGACATTCCTCATGTTGGCGAGCTCGTCTATTGAGGTGACTGGGTCGTCCTGTCCGCGCCCGACGATAGGCGCTTTGATCCTGCTCATCTCCAGTTCAACGGAGACGACGTTCTCGGGGTCGTAGCTCCGACTGACGTACATCTCCCCCGCTCCGGCATTGTTGGCGCTGATGTCCGAGCTTCCGGCGTCCGCGAAATATCCGCCGGGAGAATACGTCAGTGCGACAGCATAGGGGTTGCTCCGGAAACCTTCCCCGGGCGGGGTGGTCTCTTTCAGGTAATAGTGTCCATAGGAATAAGGATGGAGCACATCCGCGGCGGTGAATGAGACATACCCGTTCTCGTCGGTGAAGCGCTCGCCCGTCAGGGTCTGCGCGCTGCTGCAACTGCCCTGTTGCGTGGCTTCGGCGCACTGTTTGTCCGTGAATATCGTGAACCCGACGTTGCGCAGGGGCCTGCCATCGGCATCCACTTTGCGCGCCGTGATGATCTCCGGGGTGTTCGGGATGATGATATCCGAAACCCGTTGCCGCGAGAAGGAATTGTAATTCAGCAGGATCTTCTCCCCGCCATTGCCGGTGTCCAGGTAGTACAGCACGTCGAAATTGAGTTCGGTACGGTTCGGGATGTTGTAATCGGTGATACGGCCGGGCAGATCCGTCACTCCAACGCGATAGGTGGATCCATATGATTCGAAATCGTAGACCTTGGCGCTGCTGAGATCGTTGTTGACGAGCACGCCTTCATCATCCGTGGTCACAGCCGTGTATTGTCCGGATGAGATATCCGTGGCGGGCATGATCATCCGCCAGCCGGTGGTGCTCGACCCGTTCATCAGATGGTATCCGGTATTCTGCCATGATCCGGCTGCATCCGGATCCGCCCTTTGCGTCGCGGCGTCAGGGAAGTCGACGTCATGGTCCTCTGGCGCATGCACGACGACGGCCTTCAGCCCTGCGCTGCCGTCCAGGGCCTTCATGGCCTTCACATCACTGAGGGTAAAGGCGGTCTGCACCCCGGCCGGGCACCGCCCGAATGTGTTGCCGTTGTAACCGGCGCTTCCGCTCTCACCGGGGCACCATCGGTACATGGTCGAGTTCACCGGCATCGCCCAGGAATCGAAACTGCTTTCCACGCCGGTCTCGTAATAATTCACCACATTCAGGGTTCCGCTCCCCGGAATCACACTGCCGTCCGCCTGGCTTATCGGGATGAACCGCAGGTGGATGCTGTTGAGCAGCAGGGCGTAACCCGGCGGAGACGCGGTTTCTTTGAGCACGAAGTAGGAAGTGGGATAGAGCCCGAAGTTCATCTGCGCCCCGGTGTCCTTGTCCACGAAGGCGATGGCTCCGTCGTCATCGGTGCTGAAACTGCCTATGTTCCGCGCCTGGGACCCGGTGATGTCGTAATCGGATCCGGTGTTGTACAGATCGAAACTGGCTGCGCTGCCCGCCGGGGTTTTCACCGGGGCGCCGGTGATATCGGTTTTCTGGATATGCGCTGCGGGCATGTAATTCAGATTCGTGGTGATTTCAAGATTGGATTGGTAATTGCCGCGTTCCATGTAGAACAATGAGAAACGGTGCCGTGTGCCATCCACGAAGGTCGAGCCCTGCCAACCTGATGGCGGGGAAAGCCCTGCGGCGCTGAACTGCTGTCGAAGAGTCGATGAGGTGATGACCTGCCCCGCATTGCCTTTGACCGTCACCTGTCCCGTCCTGAAATTGATGGAGCCGCTTGCGGGTGCGTGTGATCCGCCGAGATCCAGGACGAGCGCCCCATCGATGAAGATCCACATATCGTCGTCGCCGGAGAAGTCGAACACCATGTCATCACCGCCCACCACGCCTCCGAGCGGCTGGGTGAATGTGGATAGCATACCCAAGCCGAAGTAGTGGTTGATGGCCGCATCCGTCACACTGATGTTATTGGCCTCACCGTTGGTGAACACCTGATCGGCGGTGTTGAAGGGGAAGAACTGCCCCACATTGGATCCGGTCTGCACCGCCGCTTTGTTGTAGACGTCGAATTGGCTGGTCGTGGTGTTGTAGGCGGCAAAATTCTCCTTGGAATTGTATTTCAGATAGTTCCCGTCCAGTTTGAAGAGATTCGCACCGACGACTTCATAATGCGCACGTCCTTCATGCTCGACCGCAGGGTTGAAGAGATATGACAGGGAGGCGTCGCCGTATCCGTTGAGAACGGGGTAATCGTCCTTCAAGGCGGTTTGGACGATCCCCTGTTTCACCGAATCGCCTGCGGAGAGATTCGTGGCGTTCGAACCCCAATTGCCCAGATCGCAGCCCGAAGGCGGCCACTTCAGATCCTTGGCGAATTTCAGCGCCTCTCCCTGGACGCCCCCGCTGTTCAAGGTCGACGGGCCGTTGATGCCCGACGTGAGATAGCTCTTCCACGCGTTGCAACTGGTCGGCGGTGCGTTGTCGGGCGCTTCCTGGGCGGCGCCCCAGTAGTCGAAAAGCTGCATCGATGTGGACGGCAGACTAACCGTCTCGATGGTGCTCAGTCCCGCGGCCCGTGCGGATCGCAGTGGTGCCACCATCAGCGAGGCGAGCATCGCGCATATCATCATCAGCGAGGTTGCGATCCGTGCATACCATCCCAAAGCCGCCTGGGCTGTTTGGGTCTTCCCGAGCTCAGCCATATCGTTTCCTTTTATCCCGGCGGCGGTATGTGCGAAGCTTCTGCCTGCCCATGACCGCGCATCCAACATGGCACATTATACATAGAGTACGTTTTTATACGTATCGACTGATGTAAGGATACGGGCCTGCGGCATGCGCGGCTTCGGAGTGGATCGAGCGCGGCGCGATGCATGCCCGCCGGCATCACGTCCGGACACCATCGTCGGTATTTGTGATAATGGTTATCGTTAGTTACAATCTGATGCATGTTCCCATCCATTCGGATTCGGGGACATCACCACAGTCGCCCGGTGGTCCGGCTTCGATTTTGCACCACCACAACCTGGAAATTAGGTAACTCAGACCATGACCGACCCGAACACCACCCCCAAGGCGATGTCCAGAGCCAGAGCCACGATCATCACCGTTACAGCAGCCGCAATCGCCATCGCGTTGATTGTCGGAAGCGTCATATTCTGGCGCAGCAAGGAATCATCGGCCCCGGAGGGCAATACAACGGCCGCGAACGCCGTCAACGGCATCAAGGACAGTTGCGAAGACGTCATAACGGTAACCGCATCAGTCAATCAGTGGGGCTCCCTTGCCAAGGAGCTCGGAGGCGATTGCGTAGCGGTCACCTCGATCATCAACTCGACCTCGGCGGACCCGCACGGCTATGAAGCCAGTCCTTCGGATCTCTCCACAATCGCGCAGGCGGACATCGTTCTGATCAACGGAGCAGGATATGACGGATGGGCCGACACCACGCACGCCACGTCAGCAACACAGACCGTCATCGATGTGGGGACGCTGATGGGCATAACCGCCACCGAGGAGGAACATGACCATGAGGAGTCAGAAGGGCATCACCACCACGGTGACGTGAATCCGCATCTGTGGTTCAGCCCAGACGCGGTGCTGAAAACAGCCTCCGCTCTCACCGCGGCCTACACCACACATGCCGACGGCAATCCGAATGCCCAGGCGACGGTCCAGCGGCACTCAAACGCCTGGAACAGCGATTATGCCGACTTCGTGGCGATGGTCAACACGGCACGCAAGGAGCAGGGCGCACGAAACTACGCAGCCACGGAATCCATAGCCGACTTGCTGATGACCTATATCGGCGCGGTGAACAATACGCCGGAGACCTATACCAGTGCGGCCGCGAATGACGCGGAGCCCTCAGCCTCCGATCTGAAGAGCGCCATAGACATCGTTGCGGGACCGACGGTGGATGTGCTGATCGTCAACCCACAGGAGCTTGACGGCTTTGCCGAGCAATTGCAGGCCTCCGCCAAGAAGAGCAGCAAAACCATAGTCTCGGTCAGCGAGCAGCTTCCGGAACAGACACCGACCCTGCTGGGATGGCTCAGCCTGATCGCCAAACAGACCCTTGCGAATGACACCTACAACGGATTCTTCCTCACCCAGGACGTCAAGGACCGCAGCCTGCAAGATTACGCCGGTGAATGGCAATCGGTGTACCCACTGCTCCAGGATGGCAGCCTGAAGGAGGTCATGGAAGCCAAGGCGGCGAGCGGGACGATGAGTGCTGAGGAATACACGCGCTACTACGACGTCGGATACAAAACCGATGTCTCCACGATCACCATCGGATCCGACACCATGTCCTTCTCGCGCGGTGACGATACGGTATCCGCGAAATATCGATATGACGGTTTCCACATCCTTGATTATGCCAAAGGCAACCGTGGTGTGCGGTACCTCTTCACCGCGGTCGGCGAGGTCCCAGACGGTGCCCCGCAGGTCGTGCAGTTCTCCGACCACGGCATAGCATCCGAGAAGTCGGCGCACTTCCATATCTTCATGGGAGAGAACAGCCATACGCAGACGCTCAAGGAAATGGACAACTGGCCGACCTACTACCCCTCATCCCTCAGCAAGGAGGCGGTGGCCAAGGAGATGCTGGCCCATGGATAGTCCCCATCGCCCCGTCTTCTGGACGTAAAGCCACGGTCGGGCGGTTGATTACCGCACATTGTTCGGCAATCATGCTAAACTGTGGGTTTGTCTGTCAGGAATAAAGCACACACGTCGTTTGGAGTAATAGTGGCAAACATCAAGTCGCAGAAGAAGCGCGTCATCACCAATGACAAGGCGCACGAGCGCAACATCGCGGTCAAGAGCTCAATCAAGACCGCCGTTCGTTCCGTACAGAAGGCCGTGGAAAGCGGCGACAAGGCTGCTGCACAGTCCGCATACCAGCTTGCCGCCCAGCGCCTCGACAAGGCCGCGGGCAAGGGTGTGATTCACAAGAATCAGGCCGCCAACCGCAAGTCAGGTCTGGCTTCAGCAGTGAACGCCATCTGATTGCACACCTTACGGTACGCTTCGACCCCGCATGGCAACATGCGGGGTCGTTTTGTATGTGCACCAGGCATCCCGCTCAATGAGCGGATCGGCACCGCTCGGGAGGGATATCCTCAGCCTTCGTGATGCTTGCCGGCTGCTTCCGGTGGTATGTTCACAGCCGCATCCTGAGGCTCGTGCACCTGCGGATGCACGACAGGGCGGCGCAGATAGCGCGACCTCATACGAAGATGGGCGCGTTCACGCTCCAGGGCGCCGGGAAGCATGATGTTGAACTTCACGGACAGCAGGCGCATGGCGACCACCAGGGCGACGATGCCCAGGTCGAGTGCCATCTCGCCATGCAGATCGATGATGCCGGCCCGGACGCATTTGCTGACGATGACCGTCAGGATGCAGCCGACGAAGGAAGGCACCGCATACCAGTGTTTATCCCTGATGATCGAGGGCACCTCATTGAGCAGGGTGTCCCGGATCAGCCCCCCTGCCAAGGCGGTAAACATCCCCAGGAACACCGCAGTCATCCCGGATGTATGGAAGGCCATGGCCTTAGCGGTGCCATTGACCGCGAACAATCCGAGAGCCATGGCATCGACGACGATCATCGATCTGGTGAGGTTCCCGATTTCCGGATGCGCGATCGCGACCACGACCCCAGAAAGCAAGGCGGACAGCACATAGCCCTTGTTGGTGATGCCGGTCGGGGGAAGACTGCCCAGCAGCACATCGCGGACGATGCCTCCCCCCAAAGCCGTGACCCACGAAATCATCAGAATCGAGAAGATATCGTAATGCTTGCGGGTCGCGGCCAGACCACCGGAAAGACCCGAACAGAAAATAGCCAGATACTCTATGCCGATGAAGACGGCATTGCTTTCTAACGCAACCGACATAGTTCTCTCCCCAACAAGCACCGGCAATATACGCGCTGCCAAGACTACCCGAAATCAACGGCGACTCGCTGTGTCCGGAGAGGTATTTCCGTACGCTAGCCGATGACGACAACAGGTTTGATCAGATCGCGGGGCTTCTCCTTCATCAAAGCAACCGCATCCGCGATATGCTCGAATCCTTCGAAACGGTGCGTGATCATCAGTGATGGGTCAACCCGTCCATGAACCACCATGCTCGCCAGGCGTTCCATACGCAGCCGGCCACCGGGCATCAGCCCTCCGTGGATGGTTTTGTGCCCCATTCCCACACCCCAATCGAGTCTGGGAATCCTGACATGGTCCCCATTGCCAAGATAATTCACGTTACCGATGGCGCCACCCGGCTTGAGCATGCGTATCGCCGGCTCGAATGTATCGACATCACCGCCGGCGATGAGTACCCTATCGACACCTTCGCCATCGGTCATCTCCAGAATCTGGTCATCGATCGGGCCATCCTTGTAACTGATGGTGTCCGTCGCGCCATATTTCCGGGCAACCTCAACGCATATGGGTCTGGACCCAACGCCTATGACCCTCGATGCACCCCGAAGAACGGCACCACGCACACACATCAGACCTACCGGACCGATGCCGATCACGCATACCGACTCACCGTACGTGACCTTCGCCATCTCGGAGGCATGGAAGCCCGTCGGCATCATATCCGAAAGCATGCAAGCGGTTTCGAAACCTATTCCACTGGGAAGCAGAGCCAGATTGGCGTCGGCCTCGTTGATGTGGATCTTTTCCGCGAACACGCCATCCTTGCCATTGGAGAACTTCCATCCTCCCAGCATTCCACCGGAATGCACCGAGTACCCACGCTGAGCCTCGCGTGAACCCCAATCCGGTGTTATCGCAGGCATAATGACGATATCCCCAGGTGAGAAATCCTTCACTAAAGCGCCGACTTCGATGATCTCCCCCACACCTTCATGCCCTAAAACAAGATTGTGCCGGTCGCCTATCGCACCCTCCCACACCGTATGAATATCCGAGGTGCAGGGAGCCAGGGCCACCGGACGACAGATCGCATCAAGTGGTCCGCAGGCGGGATCCTCCTTCTCAATCCAACCGGCTTTGTTCAATTCAAGCATCGCATACGCTTTCATGGCATTGTCCTTTCGCACGAGGTCGTCGTTGACCGGATGCCTGCAGGTCTGATGTCACGATACGGCATCCACATCACATAGTAACAAATTAAACACTATGTACGGCATATGTGACGGGACATGCATGCATAACAAAGAGGTGGTCGTCGTCCACCGGGACGACGACCACCATGTTATGACGTGCGGCTGGGTGTCAGCACACCTTCCACATCCAGTTGTGCGGATCCTCGCGTTCACCGAGCTGGATGCCCAGCAGCTCCTCACGCAACTTCACCGTGAGCTCTCCTGAGCCTCCATCCGCAACCGTCACATCGAAGCTATCGGACTTGAAACGTCCGATCGGCGTGATGATCGCGGCTGTTCCGCATGCAAAGACCTCGGTGACCTCGCCCGATTTGATGTCCTCAAGCAGATCATCGAGCTTGATCATCGTTTCCACGACGTCGCGATTCTGGTCCTTGAGCAGCTGGATCAGTGAATCCCTCGTGATGCCGGGCAGTATGCTGCCGGTCAGGCTCGGGGTCTCCAGATGCCCATCCTTGTGCACGGCGAACATATTCATGCCACCGAGTTCCTCAAGATAGGTCTTCGTCGCGGCATCGACGAAGCAGACCTGTTCGCAGCCATGCTCCAGACCGCGGTATTCACCGAGCAGCGAGGCCGCATAGTTGCCGCCGCACTTGGCGAAGCCCGTGCCTCCGGGACCGGTACGGAACCATTTGTCCTCGACCCAGATGCTTACCGGCTTCACACCGCCTGGGAAGTATGGCCCGGATGGTGAGGCGATCACGCAATAATCCACTTCCTCAGGTGCACGCACACCGAGGAAAGGCTCCGAGGCGAACATGAAGGGACGCATGTACAGGGTGTACTCGCGACGGGTGGGAACCCAATCGACATCCTGCTTGACGAGGGCGGCGACCGAAGCGAGGAAGTCATCGATGCCGAGTTCCGGAAGGTACAGACGCTTGGCCGAATTCTGGAAACGCCGCGCATTGGCATCCGGCCTGAAGAGCCAGGTCGAACCATCGCTGTGACGGTATGCCTTGAGACCTTCGAAGACCTCCTGCGCATAGTGCAGCACCGATGCGCCCGGATCAAGCCTCAAGGGGGCATAGGGCTCCACGCGGCGATCCGACCAACCCTCGCCCTTGGTCCAGCTGATATGGCTCATATGATCCGAAAAGACCTGTCCGAAGGCCGGCTTGTCGATGAGTTCCTTGCGCTTCGATTCGGAAGCGGGCTCCGTGTTGGCCAGAATGGTGAATGCTTCGGCCTGTGCATCCAAAGCGGCCGGATCGTGATGTGATTGCTCTGTCATACTATCGTGCTTCTTCTTGCTGTTGCCGCATACGCGGCTGTGATCATAAAGGGCCTCAGGGCTTCTGGCTCAGCACCCACACCTGCACTATCGCACAGGTGCGCCGTCTTCGCGTGAGGCGGCTCACATTATGAAAACGCACGGCCGACCCAGAAGCCGACCGTGCGCTCTGCGTGAATCAGAACTACTCGGCGTCCGCGTCGGCGGCATCGGCAGTGGCGTCCGCATCCTCGGCAGGTGCCTCTGTGGTGGTCTCCGGCTCAAGGGACTCTTCCTTCGGCACCTCGACGGTCACGACGGAATCTTCAGGATCGTCGATGATCAGCTCGGCGCCCTCAGGCAGCTTCACATCCTTGGCGAGAACCTTCTCGCCGTCGCCAAGACCTTCGACGTTGACCACAATGCGCTCGGGCAGGTTGGTGACATCGGCACGGACCTCAAGGTTCTGCATATCGACGAATGCCACGGCCGCACCGGTGGTCTCACCTTCGACGAAGACAGGAACCTCGACGACGACCTTCTCCCCTGCACGGACCTCAAGGAAGTCGATGTGCTCGACCTGACGCTTCACAGGATTGCGCTGCACATCCTTGACCACGGCCATCTTGCTGCCGTCGTCATACTTCAGCTCGAACAGTGCGTTGGTGTGGCGCAGCGCGTTGGTGGTTTCCTTCATCGGCAGCTTGATGAAGGTCGGCTCGTTGCCGCCCGCATAGATCGTCGCAGGGATCTGGAATGCGACGCGCATACGACGTGCTGCGCCCTTGCCGAACTCACTGCGTGTTTCACCCTGAATGGTAATGGTGTTTGCCATGATGCTCTCCTCGTTACATACACAGCGTGCCGCATGCACACTATGTCGTATCAGTGTCTTGTACCGATCCTCCGGCGCATCGACGCGTCGAAAGATCTCCATGAGGAGCAGACCAATCAGCCGAGTCGATTACGGGAACGAATCATCGATTCCCCTCGCCAAAGCAATGAAGCATACGATAGCACATGCCAAGGGACAACTGAGCCGATGCGCAGGAGCCGTGGAAGCATGCGTACCCGGTCATATGACCAGGCCCTCTCAGACCTGGCACGACAGACCTGACATGACGGGTACGCACAAGCTCACCCCGTGATCGAGACGCGGCGGATCAGGAGGACAGTTCCTTCACGGCGGCGATGATAGCCTGCAGCTCTGCCTTGGCGTCTCCGAAGAGCATCTGCGTGTTGTCGTTGAAATACAACTCGTTCTCGATGCCCGCATATCCTTTGCCGCGCCCGCGCTTGATCACCACGACGTTCTGCGCCTTGTCGACATCGAGTATCGGCATGCCGGAGACGGCCGTCCCCGCTTTGCGAGCCGCAGGGTTGGTGACGTCATTCGCACCGACCACCAGGGAGATCGAAGCCGTGGGGAACTGTGGGTTGATCTCATCGAGGTCAACCAGCTCCTCGTACGGAACGTTCGCTTCCGCAAGCAGCACGTTCATATGACCTGGCATACGTCCGGCAACGGGATGAATGGCATAGAGCACTTCGATGCCTTTGGCCTTGAGCAGTTCGCCCAGATCCGCAAGCTCACGTTGGGCCTGCGCCTGCGCCAGACCGAAACCAGGTGTGAAGATGACCTTCTCCGCATACGCCAGTTGCACGGCCACATCATCGGCTGTGGTTTCCTTCATCGTCCCTTCGGGACCCTCGGCATCCCCCGCCGTTCCGGTATCACCGAAGCCACCGAGCAGGACGCTGGAAAGCGGACGGTTCATCGCCTTGGCCATCAGGACCGAAAGCGTGACACCCGCCGCGCCGACGAGAGCACCCGCGATGATCAGCGCGACATTGTCTATGGCAAGACCGCTCATCGCGACCGCCGTACCCGTGCACGCGTTGAGAACGGAGATCACCACCGGCATATCGGCCCCACCGATGGGGAAGACGAACAGCAGTCCATAGATCAACGCCAGCAATGCGGTGAGCAAGGACCACAGCAGGCGTCGTTCAGGCTGGATGATCAGCATGACGAAGCTTGCGACAGCCAGCAGCACGCAGAGCAGACTCCATAGGTTCTTCAGCGGCAGTGAAATCGGCTTGCCGGGAATCACACCCTGCAGTTTGCCAGCGGCCACCAGCGATCCGGTGAAGGTCACCGAACCGATCAGCACACCCAGACCGGCGGTGACCAGCACCACGCTTCCCGGGGTCGATGACGATGCGAGAATATCGTTCAGTGCCACCAACGCAGCGGCGCCACCACCCACGGTGTTGAACACCGAGACCAGCTGCGGCATATCGGTCATTTTGACCTTCTTGGCCGAATACACTCCGGCGAATCCTCCGACGAGGATCCCGGCTACGAGCACGATGACGGCGGTCGAGGAGATGAAGCCCACCACGAAGAGGTGCACGAAAGCCATCACCACGGCGAGCACCATGCCCTCAGCGGAGATGCGATTGCCTTTTCGCGCCGTCTTCGGCGAGTTCATGAAGTGCAGACCGATCACGAACATGACGGAAGCCAGCAGATATACGAACCACGCGACTATATCGATGTTGCTCATGATTGATTGGCTTTCTGAGCGGACTGACGCTCATCGGATTTCCCGTCATCGGATTGCTTCCCCTTGGAGCGGGTTGGCTTCGATGATTTGAACATCTCCAACATGCGATCGGTCACCACATAGCCTCCGATGACGTTCATCGTGCCCAGCACCGCGGCCAGGAAGATGAAGACGTAGGACAACGGCGAATCAGCATGTGCCGCGACGATCACCACACCCACGATCACGATGCCGTGTATCGAATTGGCCCCGCTCATCAGGGGCGTATGCAGGGTCGCTGGAACCTTGCCGATCACTTCGACGCCTAGCAATAATGCCAATATGAACAAAGTGATAGGAACCACGAGGTTTTCCATATCAGTCTCTTCCTTCCTTACGACCTGAGATGACCAGTGCGTCATCGAGTTCCCGGCTCAGATCCATCTGCAGAGCCCCACCCTCGCTGACGAAGTGCGCGAGAGTATCGGCAAGGTTCCTGGACAGCAGCATGGATGCCGTCGTGGCCACCCCGCTCGCCAGATCCGCGTTGCCGATGACTTTGACCCCGCCGGCGGTGACGGTCATACCCGGGGCGGAGCCCTCCACATTGCCGCCAAGATCACTTGCCGCGCAGTCAACGATGACGGCTCCGCGGTGCAATCCCTCCACACCTGCTTTGCTCAGCAGCACCGGTGGTTTCCGTCCCGGAACCTTCGCGGTGGTGATGACGATATCGAACTGGGCCGCCTTCTCATCGACGGCACGTTGCTGGGCCTGCTGTTCCTCCTCCGTCAGCTGACGCGCATATCCACCCTGACCCTGACCAGCGGAGAAATCGACATCCAGATCGAGGAACTTGGCCCCGAGGGACTCGACCTCCTCACGGGATGCGGGACGCACATCGTAGGCCGTGACCACGGCCCCAAGACGCTTCGCTGTCCCGATCGCCTGCAGACCCGCGATGCCCGCACCGAGTACCAGCACCTTTGCCGGGCGTATGGTGCCTGCCGCGGTTGTCATCATCGGCAGGAAGGAGCCGTATTCCTGCGCTGCGACCAGGACGGACTTGTATCCCATCACGGAGTTCTGCGAGGTCATCTCATCCATCGATTGGGCGGCGCTGAGCTGCCTGGGCAGACGCTCCATGGCGATGCCCACGAGTCCGGCATCCTGCAGGGCAGCCGTGTATCCCTCATCGGTGAAGGAGCCGAGCATGCCCAGAACCCATGATCCCGCCGGCAGCATGGCGATCAGATCCGCGGAGGGACGTTCGACGAAGCCGAAGGCCTGCGCTGTCGCTATGATCTCCTCTTTGCTCACCACCTGCACGCCCGCCTGACGAAAATCATCATCGCTGAAGCCGGCGCTGATGCCGGCATCGCTTTCGATCAGACAGGACACATGCGAACGCTTCAGCCGGACTGCGATATCCGGTGTAAGCGCGACGCGGGACTCCTGTTGCGTTGATTCCTTGAAAACTCCATATGTCACGCTGGACCGGTCTTCCTGACCCATAGACATCCCTTCTCGCTAGATGTGCGGGGACACTCGACAAACGTCGATAGACACAGTGTATAAGACATTCACGATTCCTACGCAGGTGTGTCCGCTTCATTATCTCCATTGCACAGGATACTGTTGTTAGGTCGTATAGATGGAGGAGAGAGCGTGACTTTGATCAAATCTGCGAAGTCCTACCTTGTTGCGATGGCGCAGCGCGCAGCAACCCTGGGTGGATATCATGACCACGAAGGAAATGCCGGCGATGATGCTTCCGGAATGCAGCACGAGCATGAGGCAAGCACGGAACCCGTCGTCCGTGAATGGTCCGTCGGCTATCCAACAGTGACCGCCATCGATGAGCAGTCGGGTCTGCTGACCACGTCGACGTCGGGCGCGGGCAAAATCCCCGATGACATGACCGTCTATGACCTCTATGCATCCCGCGCCCGGGAGATGCCCGATGAGGATATGTACCACTTCCAGCGCAATGGGAAATGGATCAGCCGTACGGCTGCGGAAACCTTGGAGGACATACGCTCCACCGCGAAGGGCCTGCTGCATGCCGGTCTGAACAAAGGCGATGCCGTGGCATTCATGTGCCACACCAGTTATGAGTGGAACATCGTCGATGCCGCGGTGCTCGCCGTGGGGGGCATCATCGCG
Organism: Bifidobacterium psychraerophilum; assembly: GCF_000741705.1. Taxonomy (GTDB): domain Bacteria; phylum Actinomycetota; class Actinomycetes; order Actinomycetales; family Bifidobacteriaceae; genus Bombiscardovia; species Bombiscardovia psychraerophila. Next base: position 278,491 of record NZ_JGZI01000010.1, read on the forward strand.
ACGGTGTACGACACCGATTCGGCCGAACAGATCCGTTACATCGTCAATAACTCGGACGCAAGCCTGCTGATCGTCGAGACCCGCGACATGCGCGAGAAGGCCGATGGCGCCATCGACGAGTGCGAAAGCCTCAAGCGTATCGCCTGTCTGGAGAACGGGGCACTCGAGGAGCTTCAGGCCTATGGCACCACGGTCAGCGATGAGGAGCTCGATAAGCGCATCGCCTCGATCAAAGCCGACGATCTCTGCTCGGTCGTCTACACCTCCGGTTCGACCGCGGCACCCAAGGGCGTCGAGATGACGCACTCGCACTACTGCACGCTGGCGCACAACCTGTGTGCCTACATCCCCGATCTCCTAGGTGACAAGGACGGTTCGGTACTGCTCTTCCTGCCGCAGGCCCACTCATTCGCGCGCGCCATCAACTATGCCTGCGCTTACAGCTCCATCCAGATCTACATAGCACAGGGCATCAAGACGCTGATCTCTGATCTCCAGGTCGCCAGGCCGACCGTGATGATCGGTGTGCCGCGTGTTTTCGAGAAGGTGTACAACGCGGCTTCACAGAAGGCCGGTCATGGCGCGAAGGGAATGACATTCGCGGCGGCCGTGGTCGCGGCCCAGGATTACATGTCCCAGGTTTCAAGCCAGGGAAAGGCGAACAGGCGAACCACGCTGCGGCGTGCGCTCTTTGACCCCATCGTCTACAGTTCGCTCAGGCAGGCCCTCGGTGGCCGCGCCAAGTGGATCGTATCCGGCGGCGCTCCCCTGGATCCTGCGCTGCTCAGCTTCTTCCGTGGTGCTGACGTCCCCGTGTACGAAGGCTATGGTCTGACCGAGACCACGGCTCCCTGCGCCTTCAGCCCATTGGGATCGCCCTTCCATGACGGTTCGGTGGGCATCGCATTCCCCGGTTTCGCGATCCGCGTCGCTGCGGACGGCGAGATCCAAGTCTCCGGAACCAGTGTCTTCAATCGCTATCACAAGAACGACGAGGCCACGGCCTCCTCCTTCACCAAGGATGGCTGGTATGCGACGGGCGATCTCGGACGTCTCGACCATGATGGCTTCCTGTACATCACCGGACGCAAGAAGGATCTGATCATCACGGCAGGCGGCAAGAACGTCTCCCCCGGACCGATCGAAGAGATGATCCAGCGCTCCTCGATCGTTTCGAGAGCAGTGGTGCTGGGCGATAAGCGCCCCTTCATCTCGGCCCTGGTCACCCTCGACGAGGAGACCCTGCGTCCTTGGCTCGCATCCAAGGGTTTGGACAAGAATATGTCGATCGCGGACGCGGCGAATAACGCCGCCGTGCGCGCCGAGGTCCAGCAATTCGTCGATGAGGCGAATGATGGTGTGTCGCGTGCCGAGTCCGTGCGCAAATTCATCATCCTTCCCGAGGATTTCTCCCAGGAGAACGGACTGCTCACCGCATCCATGAAGGTGATCCGTCCCAAGGTCATCTCCAGCAACGCGGAACTGCTGAACACCAAAATGTATACGCCGCGCAAGTAGCGCATCCGCCATCGCTGTTCCCGCTGTGCCCCGGCCGTGAAACGGTCGGGGCACAGTTGTAATCACACACAGTTGTAATCACACACAGCTGTCATCGCATGCAAAGATCATCAGACATTGCGGTGCCGGGACGTCATCACCGCCGGCCCGGTGTCAGAATGATCAGAAACCCAGTTTGGCGAGTTTCTTGGGATCGGACTGCCATCCTTTGGACACCTTGACATGAAGCTCGAGTTTCGCCTTGCTGCCGATGATGCGGTTCACGGGCGTCCGGAGCCTCTTTTTCACCTGAACCAGATGCTGCGCACCCTTGCCGATGATGATGGGCTTCTGCGAATCGCGTTCGACATAGATGGATACCAGAACACGGACCTTATCCGTGGCATTGTAGGCTTCGGCATCCTCATCCGGGTAGATGACGGAATCGACGACAACCGCCAGCGAATGCGGCAGTTCATCATCCAATTCCTCAAGGAACGCCCCACGAACCAGTTCGGCGATGGTGTCCTCCGGGCGTTCCTCGCTGAGCTGCTCGTCGGGATACATTTTCGGGCCTTCAGGCATGGCATCGACCAACAGGGAACGTACCTCATCGAGATTGTCATGTTTCAGGGCGCTCACCGGAACGATATCCGTGAATGCGCCGAACTGTTCGACCTCGATGAGCTTGCTGATCAAAGCCTCACGATCAAGGGTGTCGATTTTGGTAACCACGGCGATTACCGGAACCTTCCAGACATCCTTTGCGTCTTGCCCATCCGATGAGGGCCGTTCCCCGGTACCCGCAGCACCGGCATGCGCGCCGGCCTGCCCCTTGCCGTACTGCGAACGCAGACGCGACAAGATCATCGTGTCTCCGGGGCCTATCTCCTGATCCGCGGGCAGGAGGAAGGCTATGGCATCCACATCGCTCAGGGACTCGTCGACCATGTCGTTCAGACGTTGGCCGAGCAGCGTGCGTGGGCGGTGGATGCCGGGCGTATCGACAAGCACCAGCTGGGCGTGCTCAAGTGTGAGGATGCCACGTATCGCTTTGCGCGTGGTCTCCGGACGTGAGGATGCGATCGCGATCTGCGTGCCGATCAGGGCATTGGTCAAGGTGGATTTCCCTACATTGGGCCTACCCACCACGGCCACGAAACCTGATCGATAAGGCGTCTGCGCGCCTGTGGTCTCAGCTTCCGCACTCCGATCGCTTTCACCCTGTGTCATTGATTCAGTCCTTCTCATCCGGTAGCTTGTCCGCTTGCTGCGCCGTCTCTTCGTCATTGCCGTCTTCAGATGCAGTGCCTGCAGGTTCCACCAATATGGTGGAGACCTTCTTGCGCCTGCCTGCCGAGTCTACCGCTGTGAGACGCAAACCCCTGACCACGGCCGACGATCCCACGATCGGCACCCTGCCGAGCATCTTGGTCAGCAGGCCGAATACCGTGTCGACATCATCCTCATCGATGTCGATTTCGAACAGTTCCTCAAGATCCGCTATGGATGTGCGGGCGGGCAGTTTCCATGTGGAGGGACCGACCTGTTCCGGCTCCTGGTGCTGCGTGCGATCGTGCTCGTCTTCCAGCTCTCCGACGATCTGCTCTATGGCGTCCTCTATGGTGACCAGACCCGCGATACCGCCGTATTCATCGACGACGACGGCCACATGCTGCCTGGTCTGCTGCATATGGTGGAAGAGATCGTCCACGGGCTTCGATTCCGGAACCAGCATCGGATCGCGGCATACCGAGGAAATGACCCTGCTTGATGCGGCGGGGTTGAACGCAATCGTCCGCACCGCGTCCTTGAGGTAGGCGATGCCGACCAAGTCATCGACGTCCTCACCGATGACCGGGATACGGGAAAAGCCTGAACGTGAGAAGAGTTTCAAGGCCGAACTCAGACTGACATCCCTGTCGACGCAGATCATATCCGTTCGCGGGACCATGATCTCCCTGGTGAGCGTATCCGAAAGGGTCAGCACATTGCGCAGCATCTCGGAGACCTCGGGATCGAAACCGTTGCTTTCCACAAGCCGATCGACCATCGCGCGACCCTGTTCGAGCTGGATCTTGTCGAGTTCCTCATCGTCGGAGAGACTGAGGTCTTTGCCGTGCTTCCTGCCTTTATTCGGGTTGCGCGCCTTCGCGAAGGGTGTCAGGGCCACCGCCACAGTGGTGATCTGGGCGTACGCCAGCATGATATCCAGCGGTTTCGAAGCGCCTGCGACCCGCGGCCGAACCAGAATGGAGACGAAGGCCACCAGCAGGGCGAAGACCAGACCGCAGATCAGACCGATCCACAATTCCGCACCGAACAATGATGCGATGCCCGCGACCAATGCGCCATCCATCACATTGCACACGATGCGGAAAAAGGCACATGAGCCCGCCGTGGCATAGCGATCAGCGATCAGACGCTGCACCTTGTGGATTTTCTCGATCCTCTTCATCCGCGAGAACTGACCCAAGTCAAGATCGGTCTGAACGGCCAGAATCAGATTGTTCAGGCTTGCCCTGGTGACCCGCGAAACCGCGCCTTCGGTCGCCGCCATCACCAGCGAGAGCCACACCAGGGCCGAAGCGACCACAACCATCAGCAGGACGAGAAGCAATAATTCACTCTGCATGTTCACGCCTCGGTGCCTTTCGTCGAATGGCCTTTGCGGAGCGCACGACGCGGATCGGCACCACCGATCGCACCTTCCGGAAGCCAGGCCTGCGCGGCTTCACCCTGCGCGGCACCGCCTTGCAATTGTGCGAGGAAGGTCAGCAGCAGTTGGCGTTGCAGCCCGAACATCTGCCGTTCCTGATCGGCCGTGGTGTGATCGTATCCCAACAGGTGCAGCATGCCGTGTATGGCGAGCAGCATCATTTCCTCCGTTGTGGAATGGCCTGCGGCAGCGGCCTGTTGCGCCGCGACCGATGGGCATATGACGATATCCCCCAGGATGCCCTCCACAATGCTTTTGCCATCTCCCGGACGCAGTTCGTCCATCGGGAAACTCATCACATCGGTCGGGCCTTTGAGATTCATCCACCGCTCGTGCAGTTCGGCTATCGCATCCGCCTCATAGAACAGCACGGTCAGATCGGACTGCGTACTCACACGCATCTGGTCCAGAACCCATATCCCCAAATCCGAGAACAGTTTGGGTTCGATGTCCCACTGCGTTTCGTTGGTGACCTCGATGCTCATCTTGTCCTGTTCCTTCTCGCCGCTTCGCGTTCCTCACGCGCCACGGCATCCCTTTGGGCCTTCTGGTCGTAAGCCTGTACGATTTTGCCGACGAGCTCATGCCTCACCACATCCGTGGCGTCGAGGTGCGCGAAGGCGATGTCGTCGATATCCTTGAGAATCGCCTCGATCGTCGAGAGCCCCGACTTCGGTACCGCGAGATCCACCTGGGTGATGTCCCCGGTGACGACCATGCGGGTGTTGAAGCCCAATCTGGTCAGGAACATCTTCATCTGCTGCTCGGTGGTGTTCTGGGCCTCATCCAGTATCACGAAGGCGTCGTTGAGGGTTCGTCCACGCATATAGGCGAGCGGGGCGACCTCGATGCTTCCGTCGTCCATGTAGCGTCTCATCTGTTCGGCGCCGAACATATCCGACAAGGCGTCATACAGGGGACGAAGATAGGGATCGACCTTCTCATTGAGCGTTCCCGGAAGGAAGCCGAGGTTCTCCCCCGCCTCAACGGCCGGGCGGGTCAGGATGATTCTGCTGATGACCTTGTCCTGGAAGGCGCGAACGGCCTTGGCCACCGCCAGATAGGTCTTGCCCGTTCCGGCGGGCCCTATCGCGAAGGTGACGGTGTTGCGCCCGATTGCGTTGACGTAGGCTATCTGACCTGCGGTCTTGGGCCGTACGGGAATGCCCGAGGCATAGGTGATGACTCCCGGGACGTTCATGGATTTGCCCATACGCTGTTCTTTTCGCTTCGTCGGTGAGAGTTCCCTCCCGAGAATGTTGCGTTTATGGATCTGTGAGGATTCGATCATCCGTCTGACGGTTTCGGCATCCATCGGGGCGGAATACGCCGCATCGATGATGGTGCTCACCACATCCTGGGCCTTCGCCGCCTGCGCTTCGGTCTGGCGGTTGCGCGACATGATCACGACCCTGTTCCCTCTGACGATGATGGTCAGATCCGGGAACGCCCGTTCGACTTCTCTGATGACCTCATCGACCGGCCCCAGCACCGTCACTGGATCCAGTTCCGCCGGAATGGTGATTGTACGTGTAGTGGTGGCCACGGATGCCTTTCTGTTGTCCTGGGTTCAATCGTAGTACGCTACTCGTCCAGTACTTCGCCTGTGAGCACATGTGCGTGAACATGGAATACGGTCTGTCCGGCATCCAGCCCCGTGTTGAAGACCAGGCGGTACGCGCCGTTGTAGCGTTCCTTGGCTATCCCCTGCGCCACTCCCACGATATGCGCCAGCTCGGCGGGATCCTCGGAGGCCAGTTCGTCGACTGAGGCATAGTGCCGTTTGGGCACGACCAGCACATGTACCTTGGCTTTCGGATGGATGTCTTCGAAGGCGTAGGTGCTCTCATCCTCGTACACTGTCGTGCTGGGGATCTCACCCTTGATAATGCTGCAGAACAGGCAGTCTTCGCTATCACTCATGCTGGCTCCTTCGATTGTGTATTACAGCCTCCATGCTATTGCCGGTGCGGGATAAATCGCCCCGTCGCGTATCCCCGGCGATGCGCGATGCACCGCCCATCCTTCGCCGCTTCAGGACCAACGCCCCAAAGCGCGGGACAGCAGCGAGAGCGCAACCGCCCCGGCACACGAAGCCCGGAGTATATTGCTGCCCAGCACACAGCATTTCGCGCCGGAATCCTTGAATAGCGCGATCTCATCATCGCTGATGCCGCCTTCGGGCCCGACGATGACGCTGATCGTCCTCGGACGGGCGTCGCTGAGGCACCGTGCCTCCATCGCGTCGGCGGCCTCCTCGATTCCCGACCAGCTCTCGCTCGCATCCTGATGGAGCACGATGACCAGATCACCGTGCACATTCGCCCGTTTGCAGATCGCCGCGATCTGTTTGCTGGAAACGTGATCGGCCAGCTGCGGACGCCATGAGCGCCGGGATTGTTCGGTGGCCGATTGGATGACCTGAAGCCATTTGCGATCGGTACGCCCCTCCTTCCACCGTGCGATGGAACGGTCACTCTGCCAGGGGATGATCGCGTCCACGCCGATCTGGGTCGCCATATCGATGGCCTGCTCATCATGCCCGCCCTTGGCGAGTGCCTGTATCAGCGCCAATCGTGTTGTCGGCTGCGCTTCCTTGCCGACCGAGAGTATCTTGACGACGCCGTTCTGAGGATCCTCGATGCTCGCCTGTATGCGCAGCCCTCTGCCGTCAGAGAGCTCAAGACCATCCCCCTTCCCCAATCTCATCACTTGGATGGCATGTTTGCGGACGTTCTGCGGCAGGGTGATGTTCCAGCCGGAATGCAGTTCATCGGTGTGGACAGGGGCATCGTCACTGGATGGATCAAAGAGGAACAGGGCTTCAGTCATGGGCACAAGAGTACCGTCACCACCGGGTTTCAGCCTGTATCGCCGGCACCTCGCGACACGGTTCACCAAAATCCTGAATATGTGTTATTGTTTCATCTGTTGCCTAAAAGCAAATGTCCGGGTGGCGGAATGGTAGACGCGCTAGCTTGAGGTGCTAGTGCCTATTTATACAGGCGTGCGGGTTCAAGTCCCGCTCCGGACACCAGTACCGGGAGTCAGATGACTCCCGGTTTTCTGTTTTCATACGGCGGTCAGGATGGTGGTGAACGATGCGACTGGTCTATCTCGACAACATCGAAGACACGATGATCGATGAATACACGCATCTGACCGAGCTGCAACTCCGCAATCGTCTTGAACCCGAAAAAGGCGTGTTCATCGCCGAATCCCCGAAGGTGATCTCCAGAGCGCTCGATGCGGGCGTGGAACCGAAGTCCTTCCTCGTGGAAGAGCCCTGGCTGGCGGGGATGTCCGAGACCTTCGCACAGGTCGATGCACGTTGGGGTGAGGATATACCCGTGTATGTGGCCTCGCCGGAACAGCTGAAACTCATCACCGGATATCGTCTGCACAGAGGCGCCCTGAGCGCGATGAAACGCTGGGCCCTCCCCTCCGTCGCGGATCTGTGCAGGGATGCCAAACGCATCGCCGTTATGGAGAACATCGTGGATCACACGAATGTGGGCGCCATCATGCGTTCCGCGGCGGCGTTGAACGTAGACGCCGTCCTGCTCACCCCCTCATCCGCCGATCCGCTCTACCGACGTGCCGCCCGCGTCTCGATGGGCACCGTGTTCCAGGTCCCGTGGACACGCATAGGGGGCGACGATACGAAGGCCTGGCCGGATGCGGGGCTGCAGGAGCTGCATGAACTCGGCTTCGTCACAGCCGCCATGGCTCTTGAGGACGACTCGATCTCGATGCAGGAGCTCAGCAGGCTGTTGCGCGACGATGCACCGCGATCCGAGCATATCGACAGGCTCGCGATGATCTTCGGCACCGAGGGGGACGGTCTTTCCCATAGGACCATAGCCCGGGCCGACCTGACCGTGAAGATAGCAATGGGCCACGGCGTGGACAGCCTGAACGTGGCCGCCTCAAGCGCCGTGGCCTTTTGGGCCACCCAATACGAGGGTGCTCAGCCTACTTCGAGCTGATCGCGTCCTTATCGCCTGCTTCCGGCACAGCAGGTGCCTCATCCTTCGGCAGAGAACCGGTGGCATGGCCGATTGCGGTCAGGCCGTGGTACATCACCAGAACCGCTATGGATCCGATGGCGATGCCATTGAAGCTGACACCCGCGATCGAGAAGGTGAAGTTGGCGATGCCGATGATCATCGTGACCGCGCCGACCATCATATTCACGTTCTTGCTGAAGTCCACCTTGTTCTCCACCCAGATGCGCACCCCGAGCATGCCGATCATGCCGTAGAGCAGGGTCGTTACGCCGCCGAGCACGCCGCCGGGAATCGAATTGATGATCGCACCGAACTTCGGGCAAAGGGCCAGGATGAAGGCGAAGGCCGCGGCGCACCAGTATGCGGCGGTCGAATAGACCTTGGTAGCCGCCATCACGCCGATGTTCTCAGCGTATGTGGTGGTTCCTGAGCCTCCTCCGAAACCGGCGAGCATGGTACCGATACCGTCCGAGAACAACGCGGAACCCATCTGTTTGTCATAGTTGCGGCCGGTCATCAGGGAAACGGATTTGATATGACCGATGTTCTCGGCGATCAGCACCAGCACCACCGGAATGAACATCGGCAGCACACTCATATCCGCCTGGGGCAGATGGAATTTGGGCAGTCCGATCCAAGCGGCCTGCTCGACCGCGGCGAATTTGACCTCTCCCCTGAAATACGCGAAGGCATAGCCGATCAGCACACCGATCAGAATGTTCAGACGTCCGATCATCCCCTTGAACAACACGCCGATCAGCATCACGGCCAGCAACGTCACCAGTGCGGTGATGGGCGAACCCTTGAAGTTCTCCCACGCGGAGGGCGCGAGGTTGAATCCGATGATCGCGACCACGGCACCGTTGACGACCGGTGGCATGATCGCATCGATCCACTTCGCCCCCGCGAAATGGACGATGACGCCGACCAATGCCAGCAGCACGCCGGTGATGAGGATACCGAAGCTGGCCACGCCAAGACCCTTGTTGGCCGTGGCCACGGCCGCGATCGGCGCGATGAATCCGAAGGAGCTTCCCAGGTAGCTGGGCAGCTTGTTCTTGTTGATCAACAGGAACAGGGCCGTGGCGATCGCCGTGAAGAAGAGGGTGGTGGATGGATCGAAATGCGTGAGCACTGGAACCAGGAAGGTCGCGCCAAACATCGCGATCACATGCTGGGCGCCGATTCCTATGGTTCTCGGCCAGGTGAGACGTTCATCAGGCTCCACGACCTCGCCTGGCGCCAGCGTTTTGCCGTCGCCATGCAGCTTCCATCCGAATGACATTGCCATAACTGCTCTCTCTCGTACTTGCGCCATGTTCATCACAACGCTCAGACATAGAGTAATGCAGCTGTGTGACGCGCTGAAGTCCGCAATTCCTTCATCCAGTCAAGAATTTATGCAATGATGGTGTCGACGAAGTTTCGCAATGCTGCGAAACGGCTGCTTCAGCGGGTCGTACGCCATCAAGCTGACGGAAGGAGAGCGCGATGAGTAACAATCCTAAGATTCTGTCCATTGTTCTGGCTGGAGGAGAGGGCACGCGACTGATGCCCTTGACCCGAGACCGCGCAAAACCAGCAGTTCCCTTCGGCGGTGTGTTCCGGCTGATCGACTTTCCCCTGAGCAATCTGGTGAATTCCGATTACCGCCAGATAGTCGTCCTGACGCAGTACAAATCCCATTCCCTTGACCGGCATATCTCACAGATGTGGCGATTCGCCCCGATGCTCGGCAGCTATGTGTCACCTGTGCCCGCACAGCAACGCCTGGGCAAGCATTGGTACCTGGGTTCGGCCGACGCGATCTACCAGACCATCAATATCATCGAGGATGTGCAACCGGACATCGTCGTGATCGTTGGCGCGGACCATGTCTATCGTATGGATTTCGGTCAGATGGTGCAGCAGCACATCGAGTCCGGAGCCGAGTTCACCGTTGCGGGCATCCGTCAGCCCCTGAGTGATTCCAAGCAGTTCGGCGTCATCGATGTTGATCCCAAGCATCCGAACATGATCCGCAGCTTCCAGGAGAAGCCCGAGCATCCCGACGGTCTGCCGGATGACCCCAAGTCGATCCTCGCCTCGATGGGCAATTACGTCGCCAATACCAAGGCATTGTTCGAGGCGCTGTCGCTCGACGAGAAGGCGGAGGATACCAAGCACGATATGGGTGGTGATATAGCCCCCTTCTTCTCGGACAGGAACCAGGCCGGGGTCTATGACTTCAATGACAATTCGGTTCCCGGCTCCAACGACACCGATCATGCCTACTGGCGTGATGTGGGTACGATCAAGCAGTTCTACGATGCACATATGGATCTGATCGCCTACGTCCCGGAATTCAATCTGTACAACACCGAGTGGCCGATCTACACGAATAATGGTTCGCTTCCGCCGGCGAAATTCGTTCACTCGGGTCAGGATCGTCTTGGACACGCAACCGATTCCATCGTGTCGCCGGGCGTCATCGTTTCCGGTGGTGAGGTCCACCACTCGGTGCTCTCCCCCAATGTGCGCATCCATTCATGGGCGCAGGTCGTAGATTCGATTCTCTTCAACGGCGTCATTGTGAATCGCCGCGCGAGGATCTACAAGGCGATCATCGATAAGAATGTGGTGCTCAAGGAGAATTCGACGGTGGGCATCGATACCCAGCACGACATCGAACGTGGCTTCACGGTCACACCGGAGGGCATCACCGTGGTCCCGAAGGGCACCGTCGTAGAGGATTGACGCCGCAAGAGACGCCTGTTCGGCAAAGCCGCACCCGCCCCGAAGATATCGGGCGGATGCGGCTTTGTGTTGACGCAATGCTTGGCGGGGATGCCTCTGGATGACCCTGCCGTCAGCGATGACTAAGCCATCAACGAGGACTCAGGTATGGGGCATCGCGCTGAAATTGAAGCCGAGGGCCGCGAGCTGTTCCCTGCCTTCCGGGCTGATCATATCCATGGTCCAACGCGGCGTCCATGTCCAATCGATGCGGAACTCCTCGACCAGACCGGCCAGCACGCTGGCGCACTGATCCTCCAACAGATCCGTAAGGGGGCATGCGGGGGTGGTCAGCGTCATCGTGATGATCGCACGTCCCTGTTCGTCGATCTCTATGCCATACACCAGCCCCAGATCGACGACGTCAATACCCAGCTCGGGATCGATCACCTGATGCAGGGCTTCCTTCACATCCTGCGCGGTGGCACGACCGATATCGTCAAGCGCCTTGATCGCTATCTTGTTGCCGTCATCCTCGTCATCGCAGGCGCATGACCCGCCACAGGCGCAACCGCCGTGCTCGTCCTGACCATCAAGATCACGGTTGTACAAGGCGGCCCGTTCCGGGTTCGCCATGACCTTGCGTGCGGCATCTTCACTGCCGACCACCGCTTCGATGGAATCCAGGATGGATCCGGAGGGCTCCGGTACCAGATTTGAGTGTGACATCGTTCAGCGCTCCTTCGTTTGCATCGCCATCGTAGGCCGTGAATCCATATGTGACAAGGCCTGGGCGACGGATGCCTTCATGCCCTCCCACCCCAGCAAGGCGCATTTGATGCGCATCGGATAGCGGGAGACGCCTTGGAACACCACCGCATCGCCCAAGGTGTCGTCCAGATTCGCATCGGGAACTCCCTTACCCCGGGAATCCATCAGGCGATGGAAATCCGAGGCCATACTCATGGCCTCATCCACCGTCTTGTGCTCCACGAGATCGACCATCACCGACAGGCTGGCCTGGGAGATCGAACATCCCTGACCGTCCCACACCAGTCTTTCGATGCGTTGCGGACCGCCGTCCGAGCCATCGGATACCTCGACATGAACCGTGACCTCGTCACCGCAGGTCGGGTTGAACTGGTGCGAGCGGGCGGGTATGCAATACTCATGGGTATGGGACAGGGTCACTCCTGTCTCCGCCTCGGTATCCTGCTCCTCCAGCGTCACCTTGCCGTGTGGGTCCCGGGCGGCATCAAGAATAACCTCCTGATACATCTGCTCCAGATCCTCATCACTCATGCCATATAAAGCCATGGTGTCCAAAATACTCGTAACCTCCGTTACTTGCGATCGTTCTTCACTTCACGCGGAAGAAATCGCGGACTCCCCCCACGGCTTCGACCAGCCGGCGAGCTTCCTCCGGCGTGTTGTAGACGGCGCTCGATGCCCGATTTGAGGCGAATACGCCGAAATGCCGGTGTACCGGCTGGGCGCAGTGATGCCCGACGCGTATGGCTATGCCCTGCGCATCGATGAACTGGCCCACGTCATGGGGATGGACACCCTCGACCTCGAAAGCGACCGTGGCGATCCGACGCTCTGCGGATCTCGGGCCGAGGATGCGCACGCCTTCGACCTCCCCGAGCTTGAGCAGTTCCTCGGTGATCGTCGCCTCATGACGTTCCACACGATCCATGCCGATGCCCATCATCCAATCAGCCGCGACGCCTGCCGCGACGATCTGCGCCACCGGCTGCGTTCCCGCTTCGAAGCGTGCCGGAGGTTCCATGTATTGCGCGGGCTTGTCCATGAAGGCCAACTCGACCATCGAACCGCCGAAACTCGCCGGCGGCAAGGCCTCCAGCAACGCGCGTTTGCCGTAGAGGAAACCGACGCCTGTGGGTCCATACATCTTGTGGGAGCTCCAGGCCGCGAAATCGACGTCCAGGGCATGGAAATCGATGCGCATATGGGGCACCGACTGGCATGCATCCAGCACGACGATGGCCCCTACCTCATGAGCCCTGCTCACGATGGGTGCCAGATCGGTTATCGCTCCCGTCGTGTTGCCGACGTGGGTGATCGCCACGATCTTGCAATGCTCTGTGATCACCGTATCCGCGGTGTCGGAACGTATGCGGCCTTCATCGTCGAGATCGAACCATCGCAGCGTCGCACCGGTTCTGGCGGCGAGCTCTTGGAAGGGCAGCAGCACGGAGTGGTGCTCCGCTTTGCTGACCACGATCTCATCCCCGGGCTGCAGTGCGAAACGGCGTGCGGCCGCCCCACCTCGTCCCATCGAGGCGTTGCCGAAGGAGGTGGCGAGCAGATTCAGGGATGCGGTGGCACCGGCCGTGAACACGATCTCCTCTTCGCCTTCGGCCTCCGAAGCGTGTACCAGTCGCGCGACTTTCGCCCGTGCCTCCTCAAAGGCCACGGTGCTTCGGGCCGCAAGCTCATGCGCTCCGCGATGCACCCCGGCGTTGATCGTGCGGTAGAAATCGCTTTCCGCGTCGATCACTGCTTCCGGTTTCTGCGCCGTTGCGGCAGAATCCAGATATACAAGAGGATGTCCGTGGATACGCTGATCGAGTATTGGGAACTGTTGACGAATCGCCGAGAAATCCTCCATATCGGTCATCACGCCAAAGCCGATTCGGAGTTGGCGCCTTCGGGGAGGTAGCGATCGTAACCGGACTCTTCGAGTTCATCCGCCAATTCGGGCCCGCCGGTCTTCACGAAGTGTCCGTCCGCGAAGACGTGGACGATGTCCGGTTTGATGTATTTCAGAATACGCGTGTAGTGGGTGACCATCATGATCCCCAGCCCGGTATTCTCCTTCGCCCTGTTCACGCCTTCGGACACGATTCTCAGCGCATCGACGTCAAGACCCGAATCCGTCTCATCCAGCACGGCGAACTTCGGCTTGAGCAATTCGAGTTGAAGCACTTCGGCGCGCTTCTTCTCGCCGCCCGAGAAGCCCTCGTTCACCGAACGCTGCGCGAATTTCGCATCCATCCGGAGCTTTTTCATCGCGCCTGACAGATCCTTGGTCCACTGTCTGATGGCCGGTGCCTTGCCGTCGATTTCGGTTTTGGCCGTGCGCAGGAAGTTGGTCATCGAAACACCGGGAACCTCCACCGGATACTGCATGGCGAGGAACAGCCCGGCCTTGGCACGCTCATCGGGGGTCATCGTGAGAATATCCTCACCGTCAAGCAGGGCCACACCCGAATCGACCTGATACTTCGGATGCCCGGCGAGGGTGTAGGCCAGAGTCGATTTGCCCGAACCGTTCGGCCCCATGATGGCGTGGGTCTCATTGGAGTTGACTGTGAGGTTCACACCCTTGAGAATCTGCTTCCGGCCTTCCTTCGTCTCGACCGAAGCGTACAGATCCTTGATTTCCAGCGTTGCCATATCAGTTTCCCTCCAAAACGTGTTGCATATCCTCAGTCTCTCCCTTGGCCAGCCGACGATCGATCGTCGCCATCAGATGCCCTGAGATCGACGGGATGCCGATCTCCTCCACCAGCTCCCCGAAGAAGCCACGAACCACGAGCTTGCGTGCCTCGGCTTCCGGGACGCCGCGTGACTGCAGGTAGAACAGCTCCTCATCATCAAAGCGGCCGACCGAACTCGCGTGCCCGGCACCGATGATATTCCCGTTCTCGATTTCCAGATTCGGTTCGGAATCCGCGACGGCACCCGGTGTGAGCACCAGGTTGCGGTTGAGCTCATAGGAATCCGTTCCCGGTGCGGTCGGCAGGATCATCGCGTTGCCCACCCACGTCGAATGCGCGTTCTTGCCTTCGAGCGCACCCTTGTAGACCACACGCGATTTGCACTCGGGATGGTTGTGGACGACCATCGTGCGATGCTCCATGTGTTCGCCCGGGTCGACGAAATAGATGCCCAGCATGTTGAGATCGCCCTGGGCTCCGCCGAAGTCCTGATCCATGCGGATACGGACCACATCACCACTGAGGGTGACCACCGAATGCCTCAGCGAGGCCTCCTTGCCCACATGGATGCGATGATTGCCGACATGCTTGGAATCGTGCGTCCATTCATGGATGAAGGTGGTGCTCACGTGGGACTGCTCGCCGGTGGTGATCTCCACACCCTCAGCCAGTCTGGCCTGCCCCTGGTGTTCGATCACCACGTCGGCATGGACACGGTCATCGACCTCGATGACGAGGTGAAGCGCATCGAGATCCAAGCCGCCGCCGGTCACGGTGATGAGCACGGGAACCTCGGTATCCTGGTGTATTTGCACCACCAGCGCATCCTTCGCGCTGGCCCATTCGACCGATGACGCACGGTCGTTCGGCTTGGAGACCGTGCCGCTCGGTGCCACGTCCTTCGCGACCCTGCGCACGTCGACCTGTGAGTCGCTCAAGGCTGAACCATCGATCGAGGATACGGTGACCTTCGTTGCTCCCGATGCCTCGAAGAGCTGGAAGAACTCCTCGATACGGTCAACGGGGGTGAAACGCCAGTCCTCCTGACGACGTGTCGGCATCTTGAAGGCATCCGGGGAGAAGGAGCGTGGGGCCCGATCCGCACTGGATGGCATCAACGCCGGCAAGGCGTAAGGATCGTTCGGATCGGCCTTGGGCATTGTGACTTCGTGTTCCGTCATATTTCCTGATTCGCTCATCAGCCTACTGACCCTTCCATCTGCAGCTCAACCAAACGATTGAGCTCAAGCGCGTATTCCATGGGCAGCTGGCGTGAGATCGGCTCGACGAACCCACGGACGATCATTCCCATGGCCTCCTTCTCCTCCAAGCCACGGCTCATCAGATAGAACAGCTGGTCTTCCGAGACCTTGGAGACGGTCGCCTCATGGGCCATCGAGACGTCATCCTCGCGCACATCCACATGCGGGTAGGTGTCCGAACGTGAGAATTCATCGACCAGAAGCGCATCGCACACCACCGAGGAACTCGAGCCCTCGGCCCCCTTGAGGATCTTGACCAGACCGCGATAGGCCGAACGACCGCCGCCCCTCGCGATGGACTTGGCCACAATCGTCGAGCTGGTGTGGGGTGCCAGATGGATCATCTTGGCACCGGTGTCCTGGTACTGTCCCTGCCCTGCGAAGCCCAGAGACATCGTCTCGCCTTTGGCATACGGTTCGGCGAGAATGCAGGCCGGGTATTTCATCGTGGCCTTCGAACCGATGTTGCCATCGATCCATTCCATCGTGGCGCCCTCGCGCACGTAGGCACGCTGGGTCACCAGATTGTAGACGTTATTCGACCAGTTCTGCACGGTCGTGTATCGGACGCGGGCATGGGGCTCCACGAAAATCTCGACTATCGCGGCATGCAGGGAGTCGGTGGAGTAGATAGGTGCCGTGCAGCCTTCGACGTAATGGACGTATGAGCCTTCGTCCGCGATGATCAGCGTGCGCTCGAACTGCCCCATATTCGGGGTGTTGATGCGGAAATAGGCCTGCAGAGGGATATCGACATGCACCCCTTTGGGGACGTAGACGAATGATCCGCCCGACCACGCCGCGGTGTTCAAGGCGCCGAATTTGTTGTCGTCAGGAGGGATGACCTTGCCGAAGTACTTCTTCACCAGCTCCGGATACTGCTTGACCGCGGAATCCGTGTCCAGGAAGATCACACCCTGTTCCTTGAGGTCTTCGCGAATGGAGTTGTAGATGACCTCGGACTCGTACTGGGCCGCCACTCCGGAGACCAGACGGTTCTTCTCCGCTTCCGGAATACCGAGCTTGTCGTAGGTATTGCGGATGTCGTCCGGCAATTCCTCCCAGCTTTGCGCCTGCTTCTCCAGCGGTTTCACATAGTATTTGAAATCATCGGCGTTGAAGCCGCTGAGATCGACACCCCAATCGGGCATGGGCTTGTCGAGGAATGATTGGTATCCCTTCAACCTGATGTCAAGCATCCAATCAGGCTCGCCCTTGTCCGCGGATATGGACCTGACCACATCCTCACTGATGCCTTTTTTGGCGGATTCGCCTGCGCTATCGGCATCATGCCAGCCGTAGCCGTACTCACCGAACTCAGATATCAGCTGATCGTCCTGCTTGATCTTGTCTTCGTTCACGTGGGCACGATCAGCTACATACTGATTCATCTCCACATCCTGTGACGCATCCGCGTTCCGTTCCGGATCGGTCAATTCGCGTCCTCCCATTCAATGCCGTCAGCACAGTGTCGTCTACACGGTGCCTGTCTACAACAATGATCATCTACCACAATTTCCCAGCACAATGTCATCAGGAACATCCTCATAACGGCTTTGCCAGTCTAGTGAAGCATGCCATAAAAAGGAACCCTTTTACAGCATGCTTCATGAAGAGCGAAAGACACAGGCGAGGGATGGGGCCTTTACTTCCCGCTGTGATGATCGATTGCGGCCTTCACCAGACCGGCGAAGAGCGGATGTGGACGTGTCGGGCGTGATTTGAACTCGGGATGCGCCTGTGTCCCCACATAGAAGGGGTGCACGTCCTGCGGCAGTTCGACGAATTCCGTCAGCTCACCGTCAGGGCTCGTGCCGGAGATATGCAGGCCACCCTCATCAAGACGCTTCTTGTAGGCCACATTGACCTCATAGCGATGGCGATGACGCTCGCTGACCTCGACCGCGCCATACAATCCGGCGACCACTGATTTCGGATCCAGAACGGCTGGATAAGCACCCAGACGCATCGTGTGACCCATATCACCCTTGCCCTCGACGATGTCCTTCTGCTCTTCCATCGTGGCGATCACGGGATTCTCGCAGCCAGCCTCGAACTCCGAGGAATTCGCATCCTCCAACCCAAGGACGTGTCGGGAATACTCGATCACCATCGACTGCAGGCCCAGGCAGAGGCCGAGTGCGGGGATCTTGCGTTCGCGCGCCCAGCGCAGGGCGCCGATCTTGCCTTCGATGCCGCGAATGCCGAAACCGCCGGGTATCACGATGCCATCCATCTGGGCAAGGGCGGCTTGGGCGCCGTCCATGGTCTCGCACACGTCGGCCGCCACCCATTTGACGTTGACCTTCGCGAAGTTCGCGAAGCCACCGGCTTTGATCGCCTCGGTGACGGAGAGGTACGCGTCCGGGAGGTCGATGTATTTGCCCACGATCGCG
The DNA here is from genome assembly GCF_000741705.1 of Bifidobacterium psychraerophilum. Taxonomy (GTDB): domain Bacteria; phylum Actinomycetota; class Actinomycetes; order Actinomycetales; family Bifidobacteriaceae; genus Bombiscardovia; species Bombiscardovia psychraerophila. The sequence goes on from NZ_JGZI01000010.1 coordinate 296,557, forward strand.
ATATTCACCTCATGCTTGGGATGATGCACGCGCTCGAGGAGATCCTCCCACTCGTTCCAATCCACATCGTGGAAAGGCAGACCGAGTTCACGCACCACGTAGGCGTCAAGGCCTTCGGAGAACAGGATCTTCGGAACATCGTAGATGCTGGGTGCATCCACGCAGTTCACCACACCCTCTTCGTCGACATCGCACATCAGCGAGATCTTGTCCTTGATGCTCTGGCTCAGTTCCCTGTCCGAACGCAGCACCAGCGCATCCGGCGTGATGCCCAATTGACGAAGCATCATCACGGAATGCTGGGTCGGCTTGGTCTTCAGCTCATGCGCAGCAGCTATGAAGGGAACCAGCGAAACGTGCACGAACATGCAGTTCTGAGGACCGATGTCCCGGCGAACCTCGCGCGCCGCTTCCAGGAAGGGCTGCGATTCGATGTCTCCGACCGTTCCACCGATCTCGGTGATGATGACGTCCACATCCTGTGAGGCCTGGGCACGCATACGGCTTTTGATCTCATTGGTGATGTGCGGAATGACCTGGACGCATTCGCCGAGGTATTCACCGGCGCGCTCCTTGCGCAGCACGCTCTGGTAGATCTGGCCGGTGGTCACATTCGCCTTCTGGGACAAGAACACGTCCAGGAAGCGCTCGTAGTGGCCGATGTCCAGATCCGTTTCGGCGCCGTCTTCCGTCACATAGACCTCACCGTGCTGGAAGGGGTTCATGGTGCCGGGATCGACATTGATATAGGGATCGAGTTTCTGTTGCAGTACATGAATGCCGCGGCTGCGCAGCAATCTTCCGAGCGATGAAGCAGTGAGTCCTTTTCCAAGCGATGAGACAACGCCGCCGGTCACGAAAATGTGTTTAGTGATATGTTCCTGAGAGTTTCCATGTTGTCTAGCCATGGGACTTCAGCGTATCACCCAAGGGTGACTCAGCGTGTTTCGCAGGGTCGTTTGTGGACGCGAGGCTAGGCTTTCCTCAAACCACCCGCAATCGCCCGTAACGCGAGATGATATCCCTCGAATCCGAAACCGGTTATCGTGCCGGTGGCGATCGGCGAGATCACCGATCGTCTCCGGAAAGCCTCCCGTGACGCCGGGTTGGAAATATGCACCTCGACCAGGGTCAGACCGGCATCAGTGACCTGGGCCGCGGCATCGGCCAGACCGTAGCTGTAATGCGTGAAGGCCGCCGGATTCAGAACCACGGGTGTGGACTCATCGACCGCCTGATGCATCCAGTGGATGACCTCGGCCTCGTCATCGCTCTGACGAACCTCGACCTGCAGGCCGAGCTCCTTTCCCCAATCCGAGCAGAGTTCACGGAGATGCTCAAGGTCCTGGTGACCGTACACTTCCGGTTCACGGACGCCGAGACGTCCAAGATTCGGTCCGTTTACCACCACCACGCGCGGTGAATTCATATATGCTCCTTCTTCGCTCAGTACGGATGTTGCCGATCACGGCCTGCGGATACGCCTGAAGGCCTCCTCGACCGCATCCGCAGGCGGATCATCCAGATGGATGGGATGGCCTATATGGTCCAGCACCACGAATCGCAGTGTGTTGCCACGAGCCTTCTTGTCACGGTGCATCAGCGAAAGGACGCTCTCGAAATCGCCGCCGTCCCATGATGTGCGCAGACCGAGGGACGTGAGCAGCTCACGATGGTAATCGACCTCATCGGCGTCGAGGTATCCGAGCAGATGCGCCAACTCGGCGGCATACACCATGCCCACGGAAACCGCCTGCCCGTGCCTCCACCGGAAATGTTCAAGCTGTTCGATCGCATGCCCCAGGGTATGCCCGTAATTCAGGAACTCCCGCTTGCCGGATTCCCTCAGATCGACGGAAACATGTTCGGCTTTGACGCTCACCGTCCGCTCGATGAGTTCGGCGATGACGCTCCGGAGCCCGTCGTCGATGGCATCACCCTGGAAATGACGGAGCTGTGAAGCGTGGTCTTCAAGAAGATCCAGAATCACGCCATCCATGATGAAACCGGATTTGGCGACTTCTCCGAGCCCTTCGATGAAAATATCGTTCGGCAATGTGGTGAGTGTCCGCAGATCGGCCAGCACCCCCCTGGGCGTGTGGAAGCTGCCCACCAGATTCTTGCCTTGCGGGGTGTTGATGCCGGTTTTCCCGCCCGTCGAAGCATCGACCATGGCCAGCAGGGATGTGGGGCAATTCACATACGCTATGCCTCGCATCCATGTCGCTGCCACAAAACCGGCAAGATCGGTCGCGGCGCCTCCACCCAGACCCACGACAGCATCCGAACGGGTGAATCCCTCCTTGGAGAGACGTTCCCAGATGCCGTTCGCGACGCTTATGGTCTTGCCGGCTTCCGCATCGGGAATGGTGATATCCGTGACCTGGTAGTGGGCCGATCGCAGCGAGGCGCGTGCATGGTCGCTGTGACGCTGCACGCTCGTGGTGTGTATCAATGCGACCCGTACGGGTTCATCGCCGAGTGTCTCACGCAGACCTTCCATGCTGCCCTCGCCGATGCGCACGGTGTAGGGATTCGCTCCTGCGACCAGCACCCTGCGTTCGCGCAATGCGGCGACCAGTTTCTGGGCCGCCACGGAGGGCGGTGCGCCATGGGTCCGGATCACGCGGGTCGACAAGGCCTGGAACACCGGCTTCCTCTCCTCATACAGATGCATCCATCTGGCATGGGCGTCACCCGCGAGCAGCGGCCTGTTGCCGCTTCTCGAAGCCCGTTCCATCATCTCCTCCGGATCGGCATCCAGATACACCAGCAGGCCGCCCCGATCGGCGTACCGTTCCAAGGCCCGCCGAGTACGTTTCGTCATCGGTGCTCCCCCGCCCAGAGCGAGCACACCCTCGAAGTGTTCCAGATCATCGACGATGAGTTCGCACTCCAGACGGCGGAATTCCTCTTCTCCATCGCTCTGGAAGATATCGGCGATCCTTCTGCCCTGCTCATGTTCCAAAGCGACATCCGAATCCCGGAATTGGATGCCCAGGATATTCGATGCCTCTTTGCCTATACGGGTCTTACCCGCTCCGGGCATGCCGATCAGCACCGCCCGGGGCATGATGCCTGTATCGTGTGCAACCCTGTCCGATTGATTCACCGTCATCCCCCTAACGAAGGTGCTCTGGCCATGAGGCGATGTATTGCCGGGCGTTCCTTGCGGTCTCCTCGACATTGTCCCCGCCGAACTTCTCCAGGACGAATGAGGCAAGCGTCAGACGCATCATGGCTTCGGCCACGACCGCAGCCGCGGGCACTGCCGTGATGTCGGAACGCTGATGGATCGCCGTGGCGGGCTCCCCGGTGAGCACGTCAATCGTCTTCAACGCCCTCGGAACCGATGAGATCGGTTTCATCGCCGCACGCACGCGGATGGGCTCACCGTTGGACATACCGCCCTCTATGCCGCCAGCCCGATTGGTCTGACGAGAGATATGGCCCTGCGCATCCGCAACGATCTCATCATGCGCCTGGGAGCCCGGCCGCTCGGCTTCAAGGAAGCCGTCCCCGATCTCCACGCCCTTGATCGCCTGAATGCCCATGAAGGCCGAAGCCAGGGCGGCGTCGAGACGTCGGTCCGATTCCACATAGGTGCCCAGACCTGCCGGAACACCATAGGCGATCACCTCGATGACACCGCCCAAGGTGTCACCGGCCTTCTGGGCCTGATCGATACGGCTGATCATGCGCTGTTCGGCATCAGGATCAAGTGTGCGCACCGGTGAGGCATCAAGCCTCTGCGCGTCATCGGCGCTGGGCAGGGCCTGATCCTGCTCACTGCCGACACCGCCGATGGACAGCACCTGCGAAATGACACGAATGCCAAGGGTCTGTTCAAGGAAATTACCTGCCACGGCCCCCAAAGCGACACGGGAAGCCGTCTCCCTGGCGCTGGAACGCTCCAGAATGGGTCGCGAGTCCTGGAATCCGTACTTTCTCATACCCGTCAGATCGGCATGCCCCGGCCTCGGGCGGCTCAGCGGTGCGTTTCTGCCCGTTTCCGGAAGCTCGACACCCTCCTCAAGCGGATCCGCGCTCATCACCTGCACCCATTTGGGCCATTCGGTGTTGCCGATCTCAATGGACACCGGCGACCCGAGGGTCTTCCCATGCCTGACCCCGGTGAGCAGACGGACTTTGTCCCTTTCGAACTTCATCCGGGCACCACGCCCATGCCCCAGCCTCCGTCTCGCCAGCGCGTCACTGATCTGCTCAGTGTTGATCGAGATGCCCGAAGGCAGCCCCTCGATCATCGCCACAAGGGCTTCTCCGTGGGATTCCCCTGCCGTCTGCCAGCGCAACATGCTTTCTCCTTCGATGCTGAGTTTGATGTCCAAGTCCAACTTCGGTATATCTTACGTAATGCCCTACCTCTTGCTCATGCCCTGTCTCATCTGCTGTCTCGCGCTTTCGATCGAGGATCTGCGCAGCAGACGGATTCCCCGTGCATGGGTCGGGGCGGGTGTGGCCCTGCAGCTGATTGTATTCATCTGCTGGTGCGCATTCAACGGTGTGTGGGGCACCCTGGTGACGGCGGTGACTTTGGCCGTGGTGTGCGCACTGCTCCAGTTGGCCATATCCCTGGCCAGACCGGGGGCGCTGGGACTGGGTGATGTGAGCTGCACCTTGCTCGCGGGCCTTGCCGTGGCCTTCTTCGGTCCCGACGCCATCCTGGTCTGGTGGTGTCTGATGGGAATCCTGGGAGTGACGGCGATCGCGCTCTTCGCACGCGCCGGTGCCTCCATCGCCTTCGCACCCGTCATCTCGATCAGCGCGGTAGGCGCGATCGTCGTGGATTCGGCCTTCTTCTAGCTGTTATCGGCTTCCCACTGCTTGTATTCCTTCACATAGCCGTCGAACTCGCTGGAATCGGCTGTAAACTTGGTCTCCCCTGTATCCAGGTTCACCGTCACGAAGTACAGCCAGTTGCCTGAGGCCGGGCTCATGGCGGCTTTGATGGCGTTGTCCCCCGGATTGCTGATCGGTGTTGGGGGCAGGCCTGTATGCACACGCGTGTTGTAGGGGTTGGATTTGTCGCTGAGCTGCGCATTCGTGAGGTCGGAGGCGGAGACGTTGGCCCCATAGGCGACGGTGGTATCCATGCCGAGCGTCATGCCTTTGGCCAGTCGGTTCTCGATGACCCTGGTGACCTTGCTGTAGTACTCCTCCTGGTTGACCTCAGCCTCCGCGATCGAGGCGATATTGAGTATGCGCTCCCGCTCGCTTCCCGTGGGTACGTTCATCGCGTCCAGCTTGGCGATCCGCTGATCCACCAGCTCTTTGAGGATCTCCTTCGCCGAGCTTTTGCCCTTGACATTGTATGAACCGGGCTCGAACCAGCCTTCGAAGTTGCCACCCGCCTCACTGGGCAGGATGCCGGAACCCTTGTCCTTGATGATGGCGTCGAAATCGGATTTCTTGATCGACGAGAGGGTGGCGGCCTTGGTGATCACATCCGCGGCCTTGTCACCCGATCTGACTTCAAGGAAGCCTCCGGCCTTGCTGGAGTCGGTGAGTATCGTGACCACATCAGAGGCCTGCATATGCAGTTTGAGCTCGAACACACCTGGGAAGAGCTGGTTCTGCACCCCCGCGACGGCAACAGCCTGCGTGAACGCGGCCGCGGATTTCACGATATCCGCTTTCACCAGGTTTTCGGCGATCTTGTCGGCGCTCTGCCCGGTCTCCACGGTGAAATCAACTTCCGAGCCACCTGGACCGGGATAATCCTCAGCGACCGATTTGGTGGCGCTGACGATCGAAGACATTCCCGAGACCTTCTGGGCCACAAACCATCCACCGCCGCCGAGCAGCGCCAGAATCACCAGCACTATCAGCGCGGTCGTCAGGCGCTTGCGATGCACGGACACCCGTCGGCGTCGCATCTCACGTCTTGATTTCGGCGGCAAAGGAGGCGCTGAGGACGCAATGGGTTTCCCCGCCTCATCCACCAGATGCGAGGCATCGGTGAAAAAGTCATCCAGATCTTGATCCAACACACACTCCTTTATTCGTGATTCAGTTCGTCCAAGGCTGATTGCAGCAGCACGACGGCGGACTGCTGATCAACGAAGGGACGATGTTCACGCCCTGCGACGCTTGCCTCACGCAACTGTCTGTGCGCGCTTACCGTGGTGAGTCTCTCATCACGCAGATGCACATCCGGCATGCTTTCCAGATCCAGTGTGCCTTCGTCCATCAGCGCCTGCAGACGACGTCCCAGGGCAGCCGCCCAACGTTCGGCTTTCTTCCCGCTGCGACCCAGAGTCCCATCCAGCAGCAGGGGCAGTCCAATCACAACAGTAGCAACTGCTTCTTTCTCGATGATGTCGACAACCGACTCCAAGGCCAGGAAGCTGTCACCATCAACAACCACATTCCCAGCCGGATGGGCGAAAGTCAACTCCGGGTCGGACAATGCGAGGCCGACCCGTGCATTGCCGAGATCAACACCAAGCCAAGGTGCATGCATGGAGGCGCTCAGACCTTCTGCGCCTCGGCGCGCAAGGCTTCCAAGGCCTGGTCGATACGGGTGGCATCACGGCCTCCGCCCTGCGCGAAGTCGGGTTTGCCGCCACCGCCGCCACCGAGGACCTTCGATGCTCCGCGCACCAGATCCCCGGCCTTGATCCCAAGCTTGCGGGCCGACTCATTGGTGGCTGCCAGGACGACGGGACGTCCGTCCTCGCTCTCACCAGCCAACGCCACCACCGACGGACGATCGTCTCCAAGCTGGGCTCTGAGATCGCTTACCGTCTTGCGCAGAGCCTCCACCGAACCGAAACGCCCTACATTACGTGCCGCAACCAAGACCGGCGACGCCGAGTTCCTGGCCTCCTCGATGATCGCCGGTACGGATTCGGAGAGATTCCGCTCGTACATCGCGGCAAGACGCCTATCGGATTCCTTGAGTTTGTTCAACAGACTCGAGATGCGTGATTCCAGCTCATCGGGACGCGCGTTCAAGGTGTCCGAAAGCTGCGAGACCAAAGCGTGCTCTCTGGCATTGAATTCGTAAGCCCCCTGCCCGACGACGGCATCCACGCGACGCACGCCGGTACCGACCGAAGCTTCGGAAAGAATCGAGACCTGCCCGATCTTGCCCACATGATCGACGTGGGTCCCACCGCACAGCTCACGGCTCCAACCGTCCTGACCAATGGTCACGACCCTGACGATATCGCCGTATTTCTCGCCGAAGAGGTGCATGGCGCCCAGCGCGATGGCGTCATCGAACTTCATCTCCGTGGTGTTGACCGAGAGATTGTCCCGCAGACGATCGTTGACCCGCGCCTCGACGGTGTTCATCGCATCCGCGCTCGGAGCCCCCGACCACTGGAAGTCGAAGCGGAGCCTGTTCGGCGCATCCTCGGATCCGCGTTGCGTCGCCTGCGGCCCCAGCTCCTCGCGAAGGGCTTTATGCACCATATGCGTCGCGGTGTGCGAACGGGCTATCGCGCCTCTGCGTACCGGGTCGATGGTCGCGGTGACCGCCGAGCCGACCACCAGGGTTCCCTCGGTGATGCTGCACTGGTGAACGGTCAGTCCCTTGACCGGATGCTGCACGTCATCAACATCAAGCACGGCACCTTCATCGGAGAGTATCTCGCCCTGGTCGGCGAGCTGTCCACCCGCCTGGGCGTAGAAGGGTGTGCGGTCGAGGATGACCTCGACGTAGGCCGGAGCTGAGACGGCGGGTACGGAACCCTTGCCTGCCTCGATGATGCCGAGCACGCGTGAACGACTTGAGTAATCGGTATAACCCAGGAATTCCAAAGGCCGATCCAAGGTCTTCTTGAAGTCGTCATAAACGCTGACATCAACGTTGTGGCGTTTGCTGAGTGCATCCGCGCGCGCACGTGACTTCTGCTGCGCCATCAGCTCGCGGAACTTGGGTTCATCCACATGGACGCCCTGTTCCTCCGCCATCTCCAGCGTCAACTCGATCGGGAAGCCATAGGTATCGTGCAGGGTGAAGGCCTCGTCCCCGCTGACCACGGCGTCACCGCCCTGGGCCGCGGAATCCTGCGCCTTCTTCACCGCGACGTCAAGAATCGAGGTTCCTTTGTCGAGTGTGCGTCGGAATGACGCCTCCTCGCCATAGGCAGCCGCCGAAATATCGGGGAAGAGTTCGTTGAGTTCCGGATAGCTCGAAGACATCGCCTCTTTGGAGACCGGGAAGAGATGCGGAAGAACGTCATCCTGAACTCCGAGTGTGCGCATCGAGCGGATGGAGCGGCGCAGGAGCCTGCGCAGCACATAGCCACGGCCTTCGTTGCTCGGGCGAACGCCGTCGCTCATGATCATCAGCGCGCTGCGGACATGATCCGCAACGACCCTGAAGCGCACGTCGTCATCCGCATCCTCGCCGTATGTATGCCCTGACAGCCGTTCCGCGGCCTCGATGACCGGATAGACCTCATCGGTCTCGTAGATGTTGTTCTTGTGCTGCAGCAGGTACGCGAGCCGTTCCAGACCTGCACCGGTATCGATGTTCTTGTTCTCCAATTCGCCGACGATATGCAGGTCGGTTTTGGATTTCACATTGTCGACTTCGAAGTTCTCGAAGACGAGATCCCAGATTTCGATGTATCGGCTTTCATCCGCCGCGGGTCCACCCTCGATGCCGTATTCCGGCCCACGATCCACATAGATCTCCGAGCAGGGTCCACCGGGTCCCGGTCCGCCGGTCGTCCAGAAGTTGTCCTCCATGCCCATGATCTGCATATGCGCGGGGTCCATGCCCTCGTTGCGCCAGATCGAACGCGCCTCCTCGTCGTCCGTGTAGGTCGTGACCCACAGACTCTCGGGGTCGAAACCATAGCCGCCCTGGTCCTGCGGTGTGGTCAGCAGCGTCCAGGCGTAGTGGATCGCCTCCTCCTTGAAGTAATCACCGAAGGAGAAATTGCCCAGCATCTGGAAGAAGGTGCCGTGACGCGTGGTCTTGCCCACTTCATCGATGTCCAGTGTGCGCACGCACTTCTGATTGCTGGCCATACGCTTGCTCGGGGGTGTCTGCTCGCCAAGAAGGTAGGGAATGAAAGGCACCATACCTGCGATTGTGAAAAGCGTTGTCGGATTAGGTGAAATCAGCGAAGCCGAAGGCACGACCATATGGCCCTGTTTGGCGAAAAAATCAAGATAGCGCTTTGCAATCTCTGAGGTGCGCATTCTTCTGTTTACTCCTTATGGTGCGTGCGAACAACACCCCGTCTTCTTGTGCGGTCACAAGTCAGGGCGTGATGTGTTGTGTTATATGCTGTTGAGCTTCAGCTCAACTCAACGCGAATTATCGATGTACTGACGGTTCAGTTCCGCTTCGCGTGCGCGGCGTGTCTCCTGGAATTCATCGTACAGACCTTGCAGTGTGGAGACAGCGACGTTGGTGGTGTCATGCCCGAAGACGAAATCCCTGGCACCGGCCGGGGTGTGTGCCTTCACATAGGCCCTCGCCTTGCTCGCCGTCACTACGCCGATGGTGACGCCAACCCCTATCCAGAACAAGCGTTTGAACATCACTCCCCCTTGTGACTGTGGAAGGCCCGCGAGGAGCCGGTCTCAGGGGCGGACGATGCCGCCGGCTGAGCCTGCTGACGGCGGCCTTTGAAAAATGAGCTTGCCGTGGTCCGCAAGGCGAAGAAAGCGGAGGCGAGCTTGATGATCGGCTTGCCGAGCATCGATCCGTACAGATCCGTAAGAGCTCCGACATTACCTGCCGTGGTCGAGGCGGCAGCCGAAATGCGGTTGACATCTTCAAGTGTTTTATTGACCTGCTGCACGGTTGCCGTGGACTCGTCGAGTGTGGGCAACGCATGCTCACCGGTCTCCTTGACCGTATCCGCCAGCTGATCGAACAAGCGCCCGAGCCTGATCAACGGATAAATCAAGAATCCTGCGAGCACCGCGAAGGCAATGGCTGCGATAAGACCCGCGATTTGGCCTACATCCATCTTCAGCACCTCTTTCTGACCCCAGTCATGTTACTCGCTCAAGGCTACCACGATGAGTGCAACATGAGCGTTGTGGTGAAAGGCCCCAGCGGCTGCGCCGCGCATCATTCGTTGTAGGCGACCACGGACAGGGCCTCGTCGATCGGCTTGGAGGTATCAAAGTCGATGCGCGTCACACTGCCGTTGCGTGGCCGTTCACTGAGGTCATAGCCCTGTGGCGCATAACGGTGCATCAGACTGAGCAGCGTATTGCCGTGGGAGATCACCAGCACGTCATCGCCATCGTGCACGCCTTCATCGGCCGCGATGATGGCGAAGCCACCTTCCACACGCTTCCAGTATTCCCCATCCGATTCGGCATCGTGAAAGGGGTCGGCCTCATGCAGAAAATCCCTGCTCGCCCCGAGACCGAAGCGTTCGACGATCTCATTGTATGTTCCGGCTCCATGCGGGGCCCCGGCGGCCCACCAGGCTGCCGCCATATCCTGTCCTTCGTAATAGCCGTAGCATTGCTCCCTGAAATGCATATCCGAACGCGGCTCGGGAAGCGGGTCGCTGGCCGTATTGCAGCGCAGGATGGTCTGCGCGGTTATCTGGGCACGGGTGGTGTCCGAGCAGAAGGCGGCCGTGAAGGACACCGAGGCGAGTTTGCGTCCGGCCCGTTCCGCATCCGCCATGCCTGTTTCGGTAAGAGGGGAATTCGACCATCCCTGCAAGCGGTTGTATCTGTTGAACATGGTCTGCCCGTGACGTACCAAGTGAAGATGAAGTAGCATATCTTCGATTATGGCACCGTCACCGCGGCGATTCCCGCATAATGGTGTCATGGGTAGATTCTTCGGACGATGGTTCACACTTACGGTCGCGGTCGGCGTCATGACGTGGCTGCTTCCCGGCATGATTGTTCAGGGTTCCAACACCTTCATCTCGATCGCATGCTTCGCGCTCTTCATGGCGTTGATCAATGCATCCGTCAAACCCGTAGTGCAGCTTCTCGCGCTTCCGCTGACCATTCTGACCTTCGGACTCGCCGCGTTGATCCTGAACGTGATGTTCATGCAACTGGCATCCTGGCTCTCGTACTCCGTATTCCACGCCGGCATATACATCGGAGGGTTCTGGTGGGCTGTGTTCGGCAGCTTCATCATGATGGTGGTTGACGGGATACTCGGCGCCATCATGCGCGATTAGCCCTCACACTCCACTCAGTGGACACCGATAACCGGGGATAGCCATACCCGACGCACAGCGATTGACGGTGGATAAACGACGATGCGCCGCACATAGTGTGCGGCGCATCGTGCAAGTCTCGGAAGGATCCGAATCAGCGGGCGTAGTACTCGACCACGTACTGGATGTTGACCTGGACTGGAATCTCTTCAGGCTCCGGCTTACGGGTAAGCGTTGCCTTCAGTGAAGTGAGCTCCACATCGAGATATCCCGGAACCGCGGGGAGCACGTCACGGTGGACGCCTTCGGCTGCGATCTGGAAGGGAACCGTGGTCTGGCTCTTCGGCTTGACCTGGATGGTCTGGCCTGGGCGCACACGGTAGCTGGGGCGATCGACGATGTTGCCATCGACGAGGATGTGGCGGTGAACCACATACTGGCGGGCCTGTGCGGTGGTGCGGGCGATGCCTGCACGCAGCACCAGGTTGTCGAGGCGAACCTCAAGATCCCGGAGCATGGCGTTGCCGGTCTGGCCTGCCTCGTGGGTGCCCTTCTCATAGGCGGCGCGAAGCTGCTTCTCAGAAAGACCGAACTGGGCCCTCAAACGCTGCTTTTCACGCAGACGTACGGCGTAATCGGATTCGGTGCGACGACGTGTGCGACCATGCTCGCCTGGAGCATAGGGACGCTTTTCGAAGATTCGCTGAGCCTTGGGAGTCAGTGCGATTCCCAGTGCTCGGGACAGGCGCACCTGACGGCGCGAACGCTGAACCTTGGTCATAATTGCTATTTCCTTTGTTGCTGTCGTTATCTGAACGCAGGTGGAAACCCACCGAGTCAGCCTCTCCAATGCTTCACCGTGCCAAGCACGAGCAGTGTTCCCACTGCCGACCCATTGACGGGCTAAGACTCCAGACAGATGCCTCCTTGTGCAGGCACCAGCGTTCAATCCTACACCAAGGCCTGTATGTTTCCGACACGCTCCGGGTTCGAAGGCCTAGCGTCCTTGCGCTTCCCAGCAGGCATCAGGTGGATCCACACGGCATTGCGGGAACAGAGCCCGGCGTTCAGAGCTTTTCGATGGGGGCGACCCTGAGCATCAGACGTTTGACGCCGTCGGAGCCGAAATCCACGGTAATCACGGAGTTCCGCCCTTTGTCCTGGAGCTCAAGCACGGTTCCCAGCCCGTAGCGGTCGTGCGATACCTTGTCCCCCACGGCGAAGTCGGCGATCTGGCGTTCCTGCGTGCTGGCGGGAGCGGCTTGCTGACGTTTCGTATCGATGCGACGCGTGGTCACCTTCGCATGCTTCGATCCATGTGAACCACCACCTGCACCGGCACCTCCGCGGTACTGGCCGCTGCGATAGCCATAGGACCCACCCTGCGATGAGGAGGAAGCCGAGCGGCGGTATGAGCTCCCCTGATTCGACGAGCAGCCGCCACCCCATCTGGCCGAGGATCCGAAGGAGGCGCCGAAATCGTCATCCTCGAAACCGCCGAACTCATTGTCGTCGTCCTTCCAGTTGCTCCGCATCCGTTCGACGCTTGACTCCCTGCGCTTCCAGTCGATGAGTTTCTCGGGAATGTCATCGAGGAACTGACTGGGCAGCATCTCACTGGCCTGTCCCCACTGCGCACGGACCGCGGCACGGGTGAGATAGAGATGCTGTTTCGCGCGTGTGATGCCCACATAGGCCAGACGTCGCTCCTCCGCCAGTTCGCTCGTATCCTCCAGACTCCGTGAATGCGGGAAGGTGCCCTGCTCCATCCCGGTGAGGAACACGACCGGGTATTCGAGTCCCTTCGCGGTGTGCAGGGTCATCAGGGTGACCTTGCCGAAGTCCGCGGTCTCGTCGGGCAATTGGTCGGAATCCGCCACCAGTGCGGTGGTCTCCATGAAGGAGGACAGGGAGGCATCCGGTGTGTTCTGTTCGAATTCCGCCGCCACCGATTGCAGCTGGGAGAGATTCTCCACCCTCGAGGCATCCTGCGGGTCATCCGATTTGCGCAGTTCCTCAAGCAGACCGCTTTGCTCAAGCACCTGAGCCACGATTTCAGAAGGTTTGGCGTCATGCTCCCGTGCGAAGGCAGCAAGTCCGATCATCAGATCCCGGAAGGCCTTGAGCATGCTGGACGTTCTGGTGGGCACGCCCTCGATCTGCTCCATATGGCTGATGCCGTTCCAGAAACTCACGCCATGCTCCTGCGCGTAGCCGGTGACCAGGGACTCCGCCCGCGGTCCCAATCCACGCTTGGGGACATTCATGATTCTTCGCATATTCACATCGTCATCGGGATTGGCGAGAGCCTGCATATAGGCCAGTGCGTCCTTGATCTCGCGACGCTCGTAGAATTTGGTGCCGCCGATGAGCTGATAGGGAATGCCGGCGTTGATCAGGGCCTCTTCCAAGGAGCGTGATTGCGCATTGGCGCGGTACATGATCGCCATATCCGCATAGTGCACCTGTTCCTCGCCCGCCAGACGGGATATCTCGTTCGTGATCCACGATGCCTCCTGCTGCGCGTTATCCGCGGCGAAGGCTGTTATCGGACTCCCCTGCCCCAAGGCGGTCCACAGTTTCTTGGGTTTGCGCCCTTCGTTCTTGGCGATCACGGCGTTCGCGGCATCAAGAATCGTCTGGGTGGAGCGATAGTTCTGCTCCAGCATAATCGTCTTCGCGTTCGGGAAATCCTTCTCGAAGTCCTGGATATTACGTATATCCGCACCACGGAAGGCATAGATCGATTGATCGGAATCACCGACGACCGTGATCCAGGCGGGACCGCTTTTACCCGCCGCCACAGCCGTACCCTGCTGGGGCACATCCGCATCCACGCCCGCCAACTCACGGATGAGCTCATACTGGGCATGGTTGGTGTCCTGATACTCATCGACGAGGATGTAACGGAACTTATGCCGGTAATAGTCGGCCACCAAGGGGTCGGTCCGTATCAACTCGACCGTCCTGCCGATCAGGTCGTCGAAGTCGACGGCGTTCGCCTGTGCGAGCCTGTGCTGGTATTCCGCGTACATCACCGCGTACAGCTCTTCCACATTCCCGAATCGCCCGAGCTGCTGACCACGCTGACCCGGCTTGTAGTCAGGTGCGTACTCCTTGAGTTGGGTCTGCCAATCCTGAAGATTGTTCTTGCAGTCGGATATGCGCGCGAGAATCGCGCGGGGGGTGTAGCGCTTCATATCGATGTTGAGATCATTGCCGATGATCTTCACCAGGCGTTCGGAATCGGCGGAATCGTAAATGGAGAATCCCGAGCGCAGGCCGATGGATTTACCATCCCTTCTGAGGATGCGCACGCAAGCCGAGTGGAATGTGGAGACCCACATACGCTGGGCGACCGGCCCGATAAGCACCGAAAGACGTTCCCTCATCTCCGCCGCCGCTTTATTGGTGAAGGTGATCGCCAGGATCTGACTTGGCCATGCCCCGAACTGGCTGAGTATCCATGCTATCCGTCGGGTGAGCACACGGGTTTTGCCCGATCCCGCGCCTGCACCTATCAACAGAGCCTGACCCCGGTGTTGCACGGCCTGCGCCTGTTGTTGGTTGAGATCGCCGGTCAGCTCTTCGGCGCTTCGTTGTATCAGATCAGGATCACCCGTCACGTTCCTCATACCCTCGTTCTTAGTCATTCGAATGTTCTCAATGGTCAGGATGCTCATCCCTCTGGCGGCGCCACCCTTACGGACGCTACGCCATACCCGCGCCGCCGGACGGATCACCAGCATCGCCGCATGATCCGGCGTGATGAACCGCGGCTTCGCCCGGCACCGCGTACCGAAGGATGGCAGCGGTGTCCACAGCCTCCTGCTTCCCCGTACACCAATACCTTATATATATAAGGTGTCGTCCACGAATATCGGCATCATGGGCGACACCTTACACAGCCGGGCATGTTCTCACGGCATGGTCTGCAGGATGCTACTCCCACTCGATCGTTGCCGGTGGCTTCGAGGTCACGTCGAGGGCCACGCGGTTGATGCCTCTGCATTCGTTGGTGATACGGGTGGAAATCGCCGAAAGCACGTCATAGGGAACCCTTGACCAATCGGCCGTCATCGCATCCTCGGAGCTGACGGGTCGCAGCACGATCGGGGAGCCGTAGGTGCGTTCATCACCTTGAACGCCAACGGAATGGACATCGGCAAGCAACACCACCGGGCATTGCCAGATGTCTCGGTCAAGACCCGCTTTGCTCAACTCCTCACGGGCGATGGAGTCCGCCTCCCGAAGCAGATCAAGACGTTCCTGCGTGATGGCCCCGATGATACGAATGCCCAGACCCGGACCCGGGAAAGGCTGTCTCCACACGATCTCATCAGGAAGGCCCAATTCGGTGCCGATCGCCCTGACCTCATCCTTGAAAAGCGTGCGCAACGGTTCGACCAATTCGAATTTCAGATCCTCAGGAAGACCGCCCACATTGTGATGCGATTTGATGTTCGCGGCGCCGTCGCCGCCACCTGATTCGACCACATCGGGGTAGAGCGTGCCCTGCACGAGGAATCTGACCTCTTCGCCCTGCTCACCCGCCTTGCTGACGATATCCCTTGCGGCACGTTCGAAGGTTCTGATGAAACGCTCACCGATGATCTTCCTCTTGCGTTCCGGTTCGCTTACTCCGGCAAGGGCGTCGAGGAAGTCGGCGGAGGCGTCGACTGCGACGAGGCGGATGCCTGTGGCCTGCACGAAGTCCTTGCGGACCTGCTCCACTTCACCTTTGCGCAGCAATCCATGATCCACGAACACGCATGTCAGCTGATCACCTACCGCCTTGTGCACCAGAGCGGCGGCCACCGCCGAGTCGACACCCCCGGACAGACCGCAGATCACCTGATGATTGCCGATCTGGGCTTTGATCTTCGCCACCTGATCCTCGATGATGCTTGACGCATCCCAGTGGGCTTCGATGCCGGCGCAATCATGGAGGAAGGTCTCGATGAGCTCCTGTCCCTTGGGCGTGTGGCGAACTTCCGGATGCCACTGCACGCCGTACAGTCCCCTGGCCACATCCTGCATGGCCGCAACCGGTGCACCCTGCGTGTGCGCGAGCACCTCGAAACCCTCAGGCGCCTGTTCCACCGCAACACCGTGGCTCATCCATGTGCTTTGCTCCGCAGGAGAATCCTTGAGGACACCCTCGGCATGATCGATCGATGCCGGGGTCTTGCCGTATTCGCCAAGAGCCGCTCGGTCGACGACCCCGCCGAGCTCATGCGCCATGACCTGGAATCCGTAGCAGATGCCCAGCACGGGAATGCCCGCGGAGAATATCTTGGGGTCGATGCCCGGCGCACCCGGCTCGAAGACCGAGGCAGGTCCTCCCGAAAGGATGATGGCCTTCGGATCCTTGGCGAGGATCTCATCCACCGGCATCGAATGAGGCACCAGTTCCGAGTAGACGTGGGCCTCCCTCACCCGACGCGCAATCAACTGCGCGTACTGCGCACCGAAATCGACTACAAGAACGGGACCTTGTGCCATATGTTCTTCTCGCTTCCTTAGGAATCGACATGTTGTGCCTTGTATTCCGCCACTTGGCAGCGCTTCGGATCGGTAATTCCCGATGCCCTGCGCCGCCCGAATCGCGGTTGACATGAATACGTCGATTATGGCTGTTGTTTTCGACATATTCCCCATCCCGCGAGTTACAGGGAGAACGCGGCTGTCCTATCATTTATTATGTTCATTCGAACTGTCGCGAAAAGTATCCCCCACGACAATTTCATTGAGAGTCAAAATCGAAAAATTGGGCAGATGCACTGCAATGAGTGGGAAACAGGCAGAAATGGCCAATTCTCGGAGTCCGAAAAAGGTAACAGAAGGTCTACTTTGCCTAACAACATCGAACAGACACGCAAAAAAACTGCCATAAGTCTGCTAGTCAACGTACCATGATTAGCGACTGGTGATGAGGGTCCCAAGAACCGGAAACGATTCGCGGAACACTCAAAACCGAACGAAAACAATCAATCGCACAACACAGTGCAGAGTACAGGAGTACATATGACGAGTCCTGTTATTGGCACCCCTTGGAAGAAGCTGGAATCCCCAGTTTCCGAGGAGACCCTGGAAGCCGTCGATAAGTATTGGCGTGCAGCCAATTACCTCTCCATTGGCCAGATTTACCTTCGTAGTAATCCACTGATGAAGGAACCGTTCACACGTGAGGATGTTAAGCATCGTCTCGTTGGACACTGGGGAACGACACCTGGTCTGAACTTCCTGATCGGTCATATCAACAGACTGATCGCCGATCACCAGCAGAACACGGTGATCATCATGGGCCCGGGCCACGGCGGTCCTGCAGGCACCTCACAGTCCTACCTGGACGGAACCTACACCGAGTACTTCCCGAAGATCACCAAGGATGAGGATGGTCTGCAGAAGTTCTTCCGTCAGTTCTCATACCCAGGCGGCATTCCTTCCCACTACGCACCGGAGACACCAGGCTCAATCCACGAAGGTGGAGAGCTGGGTTACGCCCTGTCACACGCCTATGGCGCCGTGATGAACAACCCGAGCCTCTTCGTCCCGGCCATCGTCGGTGACGGCGAAGCCGAGACCGGCCCTCTGGCCACCGGCTGGCAGTCCAACAAGCTGGTCAACCCACGCACCGACGGCATCGTGCTGCCGATCCTGCATCTTAACGGATACAAGATCGCCAACCCGACCATCCTCTCGCGCATCTCCGATGAAGAGCTTCATGAGTTCTTCCACGGCATGGGCTACGAACCATACGAGTTCGTCGCAGGATTCGATGACGAGGACAGCCTCTCGATCCACCGTCGTTTCTCCGATCTCTTCGAGACCGTGTTCGACGAGATCTGCGAGATCAAGGCCACCGCGCAGACCGACGACATGACTCGTCCGTTCTACCCGATGATCATCTTCCGCACCCCGAAGGGCTGGACCTGCCCGAAGTTCATCGACGGCAAGAAGACCGAAGGCTCATGGCGCGCCCATCAGGTTCCGCTGGCTTCCGCCCGCGACACCGAGGCTCACTTCGAGGTTCTCAAGAACTGGCTGGAATCCTACAAGCCGGAGGAGCTCTTCGACGAGAAGGGCACCGTACGTCCCGAGGTCCTCTCCTTCATGCCTGAAGGCGAACTGCGCATCGGAGACAACCCGAACGCCAATGGTGGCCGCATCCGCGAGGATCTCAAGCTGCCCAACCTTGACGATTACGCGGTACGCGAGGTCGAAGAGTACGGCCACGGCTGGGGACAGCTCGAAGCCACTCGTCGCCTGGGTGTGTACACACGCGACATCATCAAGCTCAACCCGGATTCCTTCCGCATCTTCGGACCGGACGAAACCGCTTCGAACCGTCTTTCCGCAGCTTACGAAGTAACCAGCAAGCAGTGGGATGCCGGCTATCTGTCGGATCAGGTCGACGAGAACATGAGCGTCACCGGTCAGGTCACCGAGCAGCTCTCCGAGCACCAGATGGAAGGCTTCCTCGAAGGATACCTGCTCACTGGTCGTCACGGCATCTGGAGCTCCTACGAGTCCTTCGTGCACGTCATCGATTCGATGCTCAACCAGCACGCGAAGTGGCTCGAGGCCACCGTGCGTGAGATTCCTTGGCGCAAGCCGATCTCCTCGGTCAACCTCCTGGTCAGCTCGCACGTATGGCGTCAGGATCACAATGGCTTCAGCCATCAGGATCCAGGCGTGATCGACATCCTGCTGAACAAGAACTTCAACAACGATCACGTTGTGGAGATCTACTTCCCAGCGGATTCGAACTTGCTGCTCGCCGTTTCCGAGCGTGCATACAAGTCCACGAACAAGATCAACGCCATCATCGCCGGCAAGCAGCCAGCCGCCACTTGGGTCTCACTTGATGAGGCACGCGCCGAACTCGAAAAGGGTGCAGCCGAGTGGAAGTGGGCCTCCAACGTCAAGGATGGCGAGGACGTCGATATCGTGCTCGCGGCCGCAGGCGATGTTCCCACCCAGGAACTCCTGGCAGCAGCGGACAAGCTCAACCAGCTTGGCGTCAAGTTCAGGTTCGTCAACGTTCTGGACCTGCTCAAGATCCAGAATGCCTCCGAGAACGATCAGGCCCTCAGCGATGCCGAGTTCACCGAACTCTTCAGCGCCGACAAGCCCGTCCTCTTCGCGTACCACTCCTATGCACGCGAGATCCGCGGACTCATCTGGGATCGTCCGAACCACGACAACTTCAACGTCCATGGCTACGAAGAGCAGGGTTCGACCACTACCCCATTCGATATGGTTCGCGTCAACAACATCGATCGTTACGAACTCACCGCCGAAGCACTGCGTGCAGTCGACGCGGAGAAGTTCGCCTCCAAGATCGATGAACTTGAGAAGTTCCGTACCGATGCCTTCCAGTTCGCAGTGGACAAGGGCTTCGACCACCCGGATTACACCGATTGGGTGTGGCCTGGCGTCAAGACCGAGATCCCAGGAGCCGTCACGGCGACTGCTGCGACCGCAGGAGACAACGAGTAATCTGAAGTACTAGATTCCTCCTGTCGGCATATCTGCCGGACATCAAGGGGCTCTGAATGTGCAAACATCCAGAGCCCCTTCTTCATAGTTGTTTCCGGTGGTGATTCTTATCACATATGGGCATTACAATATGAGTTGCTATCCGCACCATGCCGACTACACAGGTGTAGTCGTCTTTTGTATTCGAATGGAGAGATCCTTGAGCGTTTGCAGTGTAACCATACTCAGTCCTGAATCAGCCAACGGTCGTAATGTGATAGCGCTCGGAGTCACCTCCGCGTTCTCACAAGCCAAAAGCACCGCTGTGTTCCGTCCGGCGGTCTGCCACGACGATTCCTTTACCTCAGCGTTGATCGGGCAATCGAGCGTGAAGACACCGCAGGCGGCAAGCATCGGGGTCTGCCCCAAACAGGTCCGGGAGAACCGTGATGAGGCCCGGGCCGATATCGTCGCCGGCTTCCACGATCTCATCGATGATTACGAGCCGGAAGCCGTTGTGATCGTCGGCACGGACAAGTCACCGATCGCAGACCCGCAGGAATTCGCCTTCAACGCACAGCTGGCAGCCGACCTGCAATCCCCCGTCTTCCTTGCCGTATGCACGCTGGAGCGCAACCCTGCCCAGCTTCTCGCGACCGTCCGAGCCTGCCAGGCGAGCGTCCGCAACGCGGGATCGACCGTTGTGGGCGTATTCGTCACCGGTTGCGCAGCTGAGAAAAGCGCCGAGACACTCCGTGAGCTCAAGGTGTTGAATCTGCCGACGTGGACCGTGCCGCCACAGGGTGTTGACGCTCATGATCCCGCAAGCATAGATGCGGCGCTCAAGCTCTTCGACCGCAACGTGCCCTCATCAGAGCTCCTTGAGGCCGCGGCCACGGACTTCGAGAAGCCGGTTACGGCGGTCCACTTCCAGAATTCACTGCTGCACAAGGCGAAAGCCGCCGGCAAGACGATCGTCCTGCCGGAAGGAGAGGAAGACCGCATCATCCGCGCGGCGGACTTTCTGCTTGCCCGCGACATCGTGAAGCTGATCATCGTCGGAGAACGGGACGACATTCTGGAACGTGCGGAATCACTTGGCCTGAAGAACCTCGACAAGGCGGAGTTCCAATCGATACATGACGAGGCGCTGCTTCAATCCATGACCGATAGATTGTGCGAGTTGCGCCGCAGCAAGGGGCTGACGGAGGAACAGGCACGGCTGACCTTGGAGGATCCCTCGTACTTCGGTACGATGCTCGTCGTTCTGGGAAGGGCCGACGGTCTTGTCTCAGGGTCGGTGAATTCCACAGCCAACACCGTGCGTCCGGCATTGCAGACCATCAAGACGAAACCCGGTGCCTCCTTGGTCTCCGGCTCCTTCCTGATGTGCTTCGACACCCATGTGGCGATTTTCGCCGACTGCGCCATCAATCTGAACCCGGATGCCCAAGCACTTGCGGATATCGCCATACAATCCGCCAGCACCGCACAGGCATTCGACATGAAACCGCGTGTAGGCATGCTTTCGTATTCCACCCTCGGATCCGGGAAAGGGCCCGATGCGCAGCTTGTTGAGGAGGCGACCAGACTGGTGCACGAGAAGGCGCCTGAACTCAGTGTGGTCGGCCCGATACAGTTCGATGCCGCATGGTCACCTGATGTCGCCTCGACCAAGGCGCCAGGCAACGAGGTCGCAGGCCATGTGAACGTTTTCGTCTTCCCTGACCTCTCGGCGGGCAACATCGCCTACAAGGCCGTCCAACGCTCCTCAGGGGCGCTTGCCGTGGGGCCCGTGCTCCAAGGTCTGAACAAGCCGGTGAACGATCTCTCCCGCGGAGCGACGGTCCAGGACATCATCAACACTGTGGCGCTTACAGCCGCTCAAGCCCAATAGGCGCACGGCTTTGTAAGCCCCCACGAGTAATCTCACAACAGTAGGGAGCGTTCGCTCCAGGTCATATCATCAGGAGGAAGCCATAATGGCGAAAACCGTCCTTGTCATCAATTCGGGCTCAAGCTCAATCAAGTATCAACTGGTCGATCTTGAATCAGGCGAAGGCCTTGCTTCCGGTCTCGTCGAGAAAATCGGCGAACCGTCAGACGGTCATTACAAGCATGAGTACCAAGGCCAAAAGCACGAGTTGGAAGAGCCGATTCCCGACCATGAAGTCGGACTCAAGCGCGTTCTTGAATTCTTTGAAGAGTATGGACCCAGCATCCAGGAAGCCGGAATCGTGGCCGTCGGCCATCGCGTGGTCCAGGGTGGATCGGTCTTCCCGAAGCCGGCTCTGGTAACCGACAAAACCATCGCACAGGTCAAGAACCTTGCCGTGCTCGCACCTCTGCACAACGGCCCCGAGGCCGTCGGAGCCGAAGTCATGCGCGCGCTGCTCCCCGACACCCCACAGGTCTTCGTATTCGACAGCTCCTTCTTCTTCGACCTGCCGAAGGCCGTCAGCACGTATGCGCTGAACAAGGACATCGCCGACGAGTACCACATCCGTCGTTACGGCGCCCACGGCACCAGCCACCAGTATGTCGGCTCACTGGTGCCCGAGCTGGTAGGCAAGCCTGCTGAAGGGCTCAAGCAGATCGTGCTGCACATCGGCAACGGTGCTTCGGCATCGGCACAGATCTCCGGCAAGCCCGTTGAGACCTCAATGGGTCTGACCCCTCTCGAAGGACTGGTGATGGGAGGACGCACGGGCGATATCGATCCCGCCGTCGTCTTCCACCTGATCCGCAATGCTCACATGAACGTCGACGAGCTGGACGCGCTCTTCAACAAGCGCTCCGGCCTGACCGGTCTGACCGGCCACGGCGATATGCGTGAGATCCATCGCATGATCGCCGAAGGTGACGAGAACGCAAAGCTCGCGCTCGATATCTACGTTCACCGCATCGTCGGATACATCGGCAACTACGTCGCCCAGATGGGTGGCGTCGATGTCATCACCTTCACCGCCGGTGTCGGCGAGAACGACGAGGTCGTACGCAGGGAAGTCGCCAAGAAGCTTGCCCCCTTCGGCGTCAAAATCGACCTTGAGAAGAATGATATCCGCTCCAAGGAGCCACGCATCATTTCCACCCCGGACAGCAGCATCGACATCTGCATCATTCCGACCAACGAAGAGCTCTCCATCGCCCGTCAGTCGGAGACCATCGCAGAGAACGGCGACTCATACGGGAACGTCTTCAACAAGTAGTAGTGCGAAGCCGCTCGGTACCGGGCTTCACGCCTTCGGGCGGCCATGATGCAGAGGAGGCCACCACGTCAATACGACGTGGTGGCCTCCTCTGCATCTCATGCAAGCATTCCGGTAGCCGATGCGGATATATCAGGGCTGCTTCGCCTGGACCACGGCATGCGCTTACACGTGCACGTTCCCATCGACTTTCGCAGACGGCACAGGCTGCAGTGCGTCAGAGTGCCTGCAGTACCGTGTGGTGCAGCAATCCGTTACTGGCCAGTCCGTTCCCGCCCCAGGGGCCGGGATTCCCCTCGAGATCGGTGAAGGTACCACCCGCCTCCTCAACGATCGGCACCAGTGCCGCCATATCGTACAAATCAAGTTCCGGCTCAGCGGCGACGTCGATCGCGCCCTGTGCGACCAGCATGTACTGCCAGAAGTCACCGAATCCTCGCAGCCGCCACATCCTATCGCTCAATGCGATCAACTCATCGCGGTCCCCGCGTTCCTTCCAGCCGCTCAGGGACGAGAGCGACAGGGAGGCATTCGCCAGATCGGACACTCCGGATACGTGCAGGCGCACGGCATTATCCGCATCGGAACCCATATAGGCTCCTCCATCACGCACAGCAAACCAACGATTATGCAGCATCGGGGCCGACACAACCCCGAGCACGATGTCATCACCATCCTGAAGTCCGATTAATGTGGCCCAGACAGGCACACCGCGTACGAAATTCTTCGTACCATCAATAGGGTCGATGATCCACCGCCTGCCGGTCGAGGCGGCCTTGCCGAGTTCCTCGCCGTAGATGCTGTCCTCGGGACGCTCCTTGCCGAGGCGATCGCGTATCAGCTGTTCGGTGGCGCGATCGGCATCCGTGACCGGAGTGTGGTCGGGCTTGTTCTCGACATGCAGATCCATGGCACCGAAGCGGTGTGAGGTGAGCTCATCGGCCTCATCCGCCATGCTCAGTGCGAGAAGAAGATCGTCGTAATGAGGATTATCCGCAAGTTCCTTCGCAAAGGACCGTTCATCATACACAGTACGTGCTGCCATCAAGGGGCTGCCTTTCATTTGTCATCGTTCAGCATGGAACGCCACATCTCCACAAAATCGGGAAGCGTTTTGCTGGTTGTGCCGATATTCTCCACAGTGATTCCATGGATCCGCAAAGCGAGCATCGCACCGAATGTAGCCATCCGGTGATCCGCGTAGCTGTGAAGGTCCGCCGCATGCAGACGCTCCTGAGGTACCGGGGTGATGCTGATGCCGTCGGGCAGCTCCTGTGCTTCTCCCCCGATTCTCCCGATCTCCTGCACCAAAGCGGCAAGTCTGTTTGTTTCATGACCCCGCAGATGCCCGATGCCGAGCATATTGGTACCTGCATCGGCGAATACGAGCAAGGCCGCCAGGGATGGCGCGATCTCCCCTGCCGCAGTGAGATCGAAATCGCCGAGACCGTGAATGGTGCCGTCAGAGGACACCCGGCACCAGCGCGTCCCCTCCTCCTCGATGAAGCTCACATCAGCGCCCATACGACTGAGATACCCGGGAAGCAGACCCCCGGGCTGGGTTG
This sequence comes from Bifidobacterium psychraerophilum, assembly GCF_000741705.1. Lineage (GTDB taxonomy): Bacteria > Actinomycetota > Actinomycetes > Actinomycetales > Bifidobacteriaceae > Bombiscardovia > Bombiscardovia psychraerophila. The sequence goes on from NZ_JGZI01000010.1 coordinate 320,947, forward strand.
TCTGCTCCGGCCAGTTCGGCACCTCGACGCTGCCGCCTGCCAGCAAGGCCGCACCGAGGAAGGGGGCCGCATTCGACAGATCGGGTTCGATCGTCACATGGGGTGGCAGGTGCAGGCTTCCCGGCTCGACAAGCCATTCACGCTGGTATTCATGCGCCTTCACCTGTGCACCGGCATGCTTCAGATCATCCACGGTCATGCGGATATGCGGAAGGCTGGGAAGCGTCTTCCCGGTATGCTTCAGTATCACGCCATGCGGCAGGGCCGGCGCTATCAGCAATATTCCCGAGATGAACTGGGATGAGGCCGAGGCATCGATCGCCACCTTCCCGCTATTCCATTGGGAGGGTGGAACGAGGGTGAAAGGAAGATGACCGGGCTCACCGTGATAGACGATGTCCGCACCGAGTTGTTCCAAGCCCTCAAGCAGTGGCGCCATAGGACGCTGATAAGCCTGGCTGTCCCCGTCGAAGGTGACGGGACCGTCAGCGAGCATAGCCAGACCCGGTACGAAGCGCATAACCGTACCGGCAAGACCACAATCGATGGTGACGTTGCCCGTATACCTGCCGCTTCCGGGAGGACTGACGCTGACCGTCGTCGGATCGTCGGCATCACTGCTCACACGAACCCCAAGGGTCTCCAAAGCGCCCATCATCAGCTCGGAATCCCTGGAACGCAGCAGTCCATGAAGCGTCACCGTGCTGCTACCGGCCGCAGCGAGCAGGAGATAGCGATTCGACAGTGATTTGCTGCCCGGTATCTTCACTCTCGCATGCAGGGGACCCTGTGGCGCGGGAGCCGGCCATGATTCCTGGATGTTTGGGTCTGCTGTCATGTCTGTCATGGTATCCGCCCTCCCCGATTTTTCTGGAATCCACCGCCGATCCGTACCGCATTCTACTGATCGGCCGCAAGCCTCGATTCGACCATCAGGGGATCGTCCCGATGCGGGGATTCGGAGGAACTCTGTATATACACCATCTGGGCCTGCACACGATCCGCCTCAATCGCCGCGATCTGACGGGAAAAGACGATGAACCATCCCAGGAATATGAGCCCTGCGAGGGCTTCGACATTGGTGAGGGTATTCGCCCCTTCCAGCCAGACGAAACCTGCGACCGCGCACAGTACGATGCCCAGATCGGATATGACATACATCGCACGGGAAAGCTGCGGTGCAAGCCACGGCAATCCGATTAGCAGTATGCACATGATTCCAGGCAATCCTCTGGCAAACACGTTGTGCAGAATGGGATGCGGTGAATAGCGGAAGGAGCCTATGCCGATGAAGGCGATGCCGGAGCAGATCAGCAGCGCCGTGAGCAGTATGGTCCGCATCGAAAAATGGGCGACCTCCCCGGAGGCCTGGGGCGCGTCATCGATCTGCGGGGCTGGGCGGTGCGCACGGGACCACGCCAGCCGCATGCGGTGGGTGGCTCTGAGTTCGGAGATGGCAAAGTAGCTGATGATGACGATGCATATACCCGCAAGTATCAATGTCGAATTGAACATCCGCGCCGCAAAAGTGGTGCGGTCCCCCAGCTGGGAGAAGTTGTTGTGCCACCAGTAAGGGTCATCGGTCGTCAGCCCTGCGGTGGACACACCCGCCATCACGAAGAGGGGCAGCAGCGAGGCGATGGTTTTCGCATCCATCAGATCGGCCTGCACAAAGGTGATATAGCCCGCGACGCCGGCGAAGATGCCGCACACCCAGGGAATATAGCCGCTGAATATGCGCACGCCCATCATATCGTTCATGATGCTGAGCAAGGCGTAGATCGAAAGGAAGATGGTCGCCGCATACACTACGGACAACGCGATGATCTCGACGATGCGACGTATCGGCACCCACCAGCCCTGTCCCAGGGTCAATGATTTGGACCGTCTGGAATACCCCACGATGAAGGAAAGCACACCACAGAGCGCCACGACACCCGAACCGACGATGAACACACGTCTCGTCACCAGCCAAATCGCACTCGCATTATCCATGAACACGGTCATCGAAACCGCGGCAACCATAAGGCATAGGATGAACGAGATAAGACCGGACGTCTCGGCGCGCTGATGCCGCCCCATAAATCCTCCTCCGGTCGCCGACTGCTCCCCCGATTCTAGCCGCAACACGCTACCGGCATTTATGGGTTACAATATTATCTTGTGCCCACGTGCCGGTATCGGTGTGGGTTGCACCAGTCCTTAGGACATCGGGCCGTAGCGCAGCTTGGTAGCGCGCCTGCTTTGGGAGCAGGATGTCGCAGGTTCAAATCCTGTCGGCCCGACTTCATATATACAGAAATGACCGCATCGCAGCGGCCTCGGATATCACCAAAGAATACGGGTACGACTTCACACCGTCATATATGCGTTTTCTCCGCTTTCGGACTGCGGAATGATGAGTGTCGGACCGCCCTGCTTCGCATTGGGAAGGCGTGACCGGCTTTGCCTGAGCATCAACGCCACATACACGCAGTCACACACGATGGTGAGGGCGGCGACCTGCACCGTGGCGATCGCACCGCCGTCAACATACGCAGCGATGACGTTGGGGAACGCCCCTGACCGGAGCTGGAGCACTCCCTTCGTAAAGGTTGCGGTCAGTGCGGCTATGAGCAATGCACAACCATCACCGATATACGGAAGGACGCACCAGTATCGGCTCATCCCCGAATCCTGCAGACGTCGGGATCCCAATGACAGCGTCGGGAGCAAGGTGACGAGAACCCACACCAGCATCAACGCGGAGAGGCCGTTGCCCCACCACCATGAGGCGAAGCCGATGGCGGCCATCACCACCGCATTCGTCAGCATCCACCACCAGTATTCGCTTCTGCTTGCCCGTCCATTGAACATGGCATATCGCCGGACGAAGCGTACGACGGACTGATCCCATCGAAAAGCACGACGAGGTTTGACCACGTACAGAGGAGGTATGCGAGTCTTCCTATCGTGACTCAACATGCTTCCTCCTCTCGTCCGAAGTGCCTGTGCCATGTACGGGCCCGGTATCACACCACGCACAGCTGTACCTTGCCTACGATCAAGTCTAATTTCCAGCTTTCCTTAAGGATATGAGCGAGCTCCCAGCTTCTGTACCCTAAACGGCTGCTTACCGTCGATCACTGGCGCGAGCATTCACACCCTATTGCGTGACATGTCATGCAACTTCGCTATGCTGAATTACATGACATGTTACCTAAATGATTCATCAATAGAACGAGATGCCGTGCGCGTGGAAGGCTTCGACCCCATGCAGACGACAGTGGTCAGGGAGAGACTGTCCCGGAGGAGGCAGAGCCGCCACGCTCTCGTCCACGTCACACATGCCTCGATGGGAGTGACGGACGCCATGGCCGTGCGGGGCGATTATCTGCTCCATCCCATACGAGGCTTCACACCCGGCTATGACTTCGTAGGCGTTATCGAGCGTTTGCCCGCAGACACACCACCTGATCTGCACGTCGGACAACGGGTTGCGGGGATTCTTCCTCGGATGGGTGCACATGCGAGCCTCATCAGCGTCGCACCCTCCCTGCTGGTGCCGGTGCCGGACTTCCTTGACGACGCGATTGCGGCGACGGTCCCACTGGATGCCGTTACCGCCCTGTTCGCGCTCGATGCACTGGCAGTGGAGTCGGGAACGATCCTCGTGCAAGGTGCCGGCGGTGCAGTCGGAGCGTGGGCCTCACAGCTCGCCACCACCCGAGGCTTCACTGCATACGGCACGGCATCGCCGCGCTCTCATGACCACGCCGCACGGTTCACCGCTTCCGTGTTCGATTACAACGACGCCACGTGGATTGACCGGATTCTCGAAGCCACCGACGGGGGTGTTGTCGGCGCGATCGACCACACCGGCAGTCGATCCGTGCGCAGGACCATACGCCCGGGTGGTCGTCTGGTGCGCACGGCATTCGGTGGAACGCCCGGGCGAGGGCGCTCCAGCACAGCGGCCGGCTTCGCCACCTCGGCGCTGCGACGTTACGCGCAACCACATGAACGCATCTGCTCCGTCCCAATCATCGTGGCAACACAGCGGCCACGATATCGGCGGGCACTCAGTGGACTTTTCACCGCGGTCGGCAAGGGGACGCTCCTTCCACCACAACCACGGGTCACACCGCTTGCAGCATATACGGACGCCCTTGCGTCCATGGTCGGAGCCGCTCCGGGCGAGAAGATAATCCTGACAACATCGGAGGAGTAAACCACGATGAAGCGCATACGGGAATGTCCGAACCGCCACCCGCCCGTGCCCGCACGGGAACCCACGGGCAGATGGCATCAAGCCGAGGCGCATGGTTCATAGGGGGATACGGCCCGATGTGCCATCATTCCAGGATGTTGGCTGTGGTTTCGGCTCGGTGGGACAGGTAGTACGGGCGTACCGCGAACACCAGGAACAGTGTGGCAAGCACCAACAGGACGAGGATGCCGATGCCTCCGGTGTAGGGCAGGTTCGCCAGGGAGTGGGCCGGGTCGGCCACCATGACCGCGCGCCCATCCCGGGACACGAAGGCCAGGCTGGTGCCATGGGTGCGATACGACGCCAGCGTCACCTCACTGGCGTCCGTGTTCCACACCGGGAGCACCTCCACCATGAAGGCCGGCACCTTGAAATACCCCGACGGAGCCGAGGTCTCCCTCAACGACAGGCCGCGAGCCTCCACACCCAGTAGCTTCAGCGTGCCGTCCGTATGGGAGAAGACCTCACTGAGCGCACCCGTGTCGCCCGGCACCGCCAATCGGTACACGCCCGGACCCAGCTGCACGAAGCCCAACACCTGCCCGTCGCGGCTCACCTCGAAGCCCGCGCCACCCAATACCCTGGTGGTGTCGTCCTTGTCGACCTTCACCAGGTCCAACCCGAACACATACGCGTTCGCCGTCGCGCTTTTGGACTCCGCGCCGGGGCCGGCGTCATCCCAACCCGGGGACACCCCGGCGATACGTGAGCGGGTCAGGGTCGCCGTGTTCACATTCGGACGCAAACCCCCACCACCCGGAGCGGACAGGGACGCGCCCGTATTCAACACCGCACTGTAACGGATCCGGATCAGCGAACCCACCGGAACCGAGGCCTTATTCGCCACATGACCGGACGCATCCTCAGCGAACACAGCCTTCAAGCCGCTCACACTCAACGTGTCACCAGACACCCCGACCGACAAGCCCGGCGTGCCCGTCACATCCGTATCCGGCGACGGCACATCCATCAACACCCGCACCGCGGACACGGCAGGCAACGTCAACCCCGCATCGGCCACATCGGACAAAGCGAACACGTAAGAGGAATACGGCAAAGAAGCGAAGGACGACAGGTCAGGCACCTGGAGCGCGATCTCATACTCCACCTGACTCCCCAGGTCGAAACCATCCATACCAGCATCATTCACAACCCGCTTCGACACATCCAACACGCTCGTCTTCAACGAAGCCCGACCCAACCTGGGCTTGCCCTTGACACCGGCGTCCGCGAAATCCACGAGACCCCCATCATCCCCGAGATCCGGGTTGAAGACCCTGGTGCCCACGATGATCGGCAGGGAACCACCAGACGCCTGACTATCATCCACCACCAAATACAAGCCCGGACCGGACACCGGCAGCGTCACCGTCGCCAGGGAAGAGAACGTGCCCGCGGGCAGGCTGCCCGCCACCGCGCCCAGGGACCCGGTGTCACCGGCCAACGCCTGGGCGAACAACTGCAGACTGCCCGCATACGGACTGAACGCCGAAGTCACATCATCACTCAGAGGCACACTGGGATACCCCAACCAGTGAGATGCCACCCAAGCAATGGGGTTACCAGCATCCACACCCACACCACCCGCCACACCGGCAGCAGCCAGGACCGCGGACACCAACCCGGCAGGGGTCGTCAGTTTCACACTGCGCAACGCACCCGTATGATCGAACACCGTCTCCGCGTAATCACCGATTTTGTACGCCCTCAACCCACCAGAGGTGACACCCGTCACCTCGATGCCATAGGAGGGAGGAACCTGCACCTTCCAACCTTTGATCGTGGTCTTCACCGGCTCAGTGGCCCTATTCGTCAACCCAACCGTGGCACTGCCATCCTCTTGGCCCCATATATACAGGTCATAATCCTTCGACACATCCGGCATCAACGACTCGGGCAACGCCATATTCCCGCCAGCACTCGTCCTGCCCGAACCCAACACCGTGGAGGTAACCGGATCCACCACCTTCCAACCCATGTCCGAGCCCAGATCCGAAACGCCCGACAGACTCAAGGCCCTTGCACCCGCAGCACCCGACACCGAAGCAGACCAGGTATGCAACTGCTTGCCCGACTCGACATAGGTCAACCGCAAATCACCCGACGCACCCTGACCCTGATCACCGCTGAGAGCCGACAGCAGCAGACCATCAAGACCCAAACGAAGAGCAGGACGCAAACTATAAACGGTATTGCCTGTATTGAAGTAGTCAGGGATACCACTATCTCTCCCCACATATGCACTATATTGGCTGGACCAGCGGGCAGAACGTGTCCAAAAGCCCTGACCATAGGTGCATCTACTTCCAGGACAAGCAATATTGGCATCCGCCACCGAACCAGAAGTATGGCCAAGATACTTGCTGAAATCGCCGATAGACAGGGGAAACACCCTGTATGCGTTCACCGAATCAGACTGCTGCGTGTAACCACCCTGAGAACCGCAGCCAATCAACTGAGGCGCCGTACACACGCCCTCTACTGGGGCCACACGCAGCAAAGACTGTTCAAGAGAGGAATAATGCTGCGCCCCCACCGCATCGGACACGAGAGCCAGATTCGACTGATAAGGACCTGTCGCACTATCAAAAGAATTCCGAGCCGTAGAAGATATATTGTCAAATGGGAAACCTGGGATCACTGTGTTATCAGACCATAGCAGAGCCTCATTCGTGGCGACCGACGTGGTAGCGGACTTCGAATACGCCTGGTTCACACCAAAATCGGCATCGGGTACACTCGCCACCGCACCCTTCGCCAAGGTCTTGTACCCGCCGGACACCGTTGCACCGCCATAGGTACCCGTATTGCCCTGCTTGCCGAACACGATACGACGCGTATTGGCCCAACCGTCCTGAGGTATCCCGGGCGTCTCGTTATCCTTATCCACCACCGGAAGCGCACCCGCACCCAAAGTGCTGAAATACCCATCAGGGCCCAAATCAACAGGAGCAGCCGACGCCCGATCCACCGGCAGCGCCACCAGCACAAGAGGCAGAACCAGCAACAGGGACAGCAAGAAGGCAACTACTGCCCCCCCCCCCGCGACAGGCACCAAGCGAACAGACGCATAACGACCAACACGACCAGATACACGACGACCGATATCCCGCAAGCTACCCATACGAACACTCCCGCCTCAACACCGTCCTCCTGTGACCGGCGATGATGCAGACAGAGTCCCAAGGCTTCAGGACTTGCCGGCGTGCAGACTGCCATCAGGAGGTACATGACCATACAATATGCTCAACATCATACAGTATGTATATCCATCTCCATCGTATAAGCGCTGCGTCACGGTTTCTCAGAGTCGCATCACTGCTTGGGCGCATAGTCCTTGATACATCTGGTCATGGCGACATGTTCACCAGTTGTGCCGCATCCGAGGATGCTCATGTGCCGGCAGAGACCCTTGCCTGCCGGAGACCGGTGATCCTGCTTGGACTCCTCGTCATCAAGCGAATACACTCGATTCTTGGGTGCGCTTCCTTGTCCGGCTCCGGAAATCTCGACGATCTCCGACTCCATGAAGAATTGCACTTCGGTTCAGGCAACGCGATTCACCACAGGAATGTGGGAACGCATACAGTTGAGGAAAGGGATTCATATGAAGGTTATCGCTGGAATATTCGCAGTCTCATGTCTGTTGGGTGCGGGGTACGCGACTCCTGCCAATGCTCAGAGCAGTGTCACGCAATCCTCGGAGGACTCCGGAATCGTGGTCCTCTACAAGCCTTGCCCTGCATGGCTGTCCTGGCTGTGCGACCGTTAACGGTCAGGGTGTGATTCTGGCAGCGGATTGACCTCAACGTTGAGGATCATTGAGGCCGAGCATCACGCGGAAGACGGATCGCCATCGTCCATTCATGTTCGTCGGCGTTGCAGTCCATGCTGCCACCCCTCTCCTTCACGGCGCTTTCGATCAGATGCAGGCCCGGACCCGAAGTGCCGAGATCCGAGGGCTTGTCCTGAAGCGTCAGATTCGAGGACAACACACTGACCGCATCAGTGTCGAAGGTAATGCGGAAGAGGTATTCACCGGGCCTGCCGTATTTGGCTATGTTATTGGACAGCTCATCGATCATTCGTGCGACTTCCAGGCACTGCCCGGTGTCGGCGAACTCATCGATGCCGATGATCTCGATACGCCCGGTAAAACCCAACGCCGCAAGTTTCCGCTCCGCCGCGCATGTTCTCTGATGCAGGATCCGCTCCCCATCGGAGCCCTGGATCTCGGGGACCGGGATGCTTTCCAGGGTGCGTCGTGCGGGCTCGATCACCTGTTCACGCAGCTGGTGCAGCACTTCGCTCACCATGCCTTCGAGATCCTGGATCTCCTGTTTGGCGGCCGGATCCACATCCGGGTCGCTGCGCCATAAACGACTGCGCTGTATGACATGCGTCAATTCGCCTGCGATCCGGTCATGGAGCACATGCAGGTTCTCAAGTCTCTCGGTCTGGAATCGCAGACGCTGCTCGCTCAGCTCCCGCTCCTTCTGGGCCCGCATCGCCGACGTCTGTTTCTGTATGGCGAAACCGGCAAGCCCCGACAGCACATAGCTGCACGCAAGCCCCACATCCCCCACTGTTGGGGCCTCACCACCGAACACGACGCCTGAGAATGATGCCATCACATTCGCCGCCACGCATATGACGGGAATCAGCGGCTTGCGTCTCAGTCCGAGCACACCGAGCGCATACCATGTTCCCCAGAAGTCCGAAGGTCCCACCACGAGCACCGGAAGCAATGATTTGACGACGCTGAGCACCGACAGCCCCACGGATGCCGTCTCAGGCAATAAGGGCAGCACCGCCAGCAGCAGGGCGTAGATCACGGTGAAAGCCACACCGATGGCGGTGAAGCTTTTCCAGGCCAGGATCTCCATGGTCATGAAGGTCAGGCATATGCCGGATCCCGCGGCGTAACGGATATGGGACCGGTAGTTTCGCAACAGCTGCTGCATCGTTTTCTGTACGGTCGCGCCAAAGGCCATTCAGATCAGACCATCCCTGATGCAGATCGCGATGGCTTCGGTCCTGCTGTGGGCGTTGAGCTTGGCGTAGGCGCGTTTCATATGCACCTTGACCGTTGCGGGGCTGATCCCCAGACGAACCGCAATGGACTGCAAGGTGCGTCCCTGTGCGAACATACTGAAAATATCGCATTCGGTATCGTTCAACGCGATGATGCTGCCGGGCCCCTGCCAGTACATCGCGGCATCGTTTCCCACCACATGCCCCAGGGTCCTGACGATATTCATCACCGTCTCGTCCTTGTTCAGCACCGCCGAAATACCCGCCTGACGGGCGGAATCCTGCTCATCCGGTGAACGCAGGGCGGTGATGCCCACGACTTTCATCGCCGGATACAGTGCTGTGATCTCACGCGCGAATTCGATGCCGCTCATCTCGGGTATGGACATATCGGTGAGTATGACCTGAGGCAGTGCCGCCTCGGCCTCGCACAGCTTCAGCGCGTTCCTCGGCACGGTCGTCGTCCAGAGCACATGAATCGGAGCGGAGCTGCGTTTGAAGAGGATTTCGAGATAATCTACGGCATAGGGGTCGTTGTCCAGGATGCCAAGAGTCAGTTGCCCGCTGTCCGAGCCCCTCATCTCTTCTGGAATTCCCAAAACCTCAACGCTCCTCATCTTGGATGATCGAGAATCATCGACCACAACCGGGTTGGTACATCAGCCTGTGCGAAGGTACGTCAGGCACTCCCTCTAGCTTCGCCTGCAGTCAGGACAGTCCATGCCCACCTTCATCGCCCTCGTGGCCTGCAGCGACATCCCCGTACCGCAAACTCTCCCATCCCCCGTCATGAATCGCTCAGAATTCCCTGGCCACCTTGGGTTTTGTGGCGCTCATCAGCATGATGAAGCTTCTGGGCTGGGCCGTGATGTTGAATCCCGCCTCATACACCAGTTCCGGCCCTGCAGGGTTGAAGGTGTCCACCACCAGCTGCCATTTGTTGCCGTATTTCTCATCAGGGAGGGAGAATACGATCGGCTCGTAGAAGGCGTTGAATATGCAGATGAAGTCATTGTCGACCATCGTCGAACCGAACCAGTCCTTTTCGGGAATGTCGGCGCCGTTGACGAACACCATAACCGAGAATGCGTGGGTGTTGTTCCAATCGGTGCGGTCCATGATCGAACCGGTATGGTCGAACCATTCCACTTGTGGAACCGTGTCCGAGGTGTCCCCCGCCTCGCGCCCCATGAAGAAGCGTCTGCGATGGAGCACCGGGTGATCCAGACGAAGATGGATCAGCTTGGTGGAGAATGCGAGCAGCTCACGCTGGCTGTCATCCAGATCCCAATTCGTCCAGGAGATCTCATTGTCCTGGCAGTACGCGTTGTTATTGCCATGCTGGGTGCGGGCCACCTCATCCCCACCGCAGATCATCGGGATTCCTTGGCTGAACAGCAGCGTAGCCAGGAAATTCCTGCATTGGCGCGCCCTCAGCTCGTTGATGTCCCTGATCGATGTGGGACCTTCAACGCCGCAGTTCCAGGAGCGATTGTTGCTTTCGCCGTCCCGGTTGTCCTCCCCGTTGGCCTCATTGTGCTTCTCGTTGTAGCTCACCAGATCGTTGAGTGTGAATCCATCATGCGCGGTCACGAAGTTCACCGAGGCGACCGGTCTGCGGCCATCATCCTGGTAGAGATCCGAGCTGCCCATCAAACGACTGGCGAATTCGGGCAGTGTCGATGGCTGCGACCGCCAGAAGTCACGGACGCAGTCACGGTAGCGGCCGTTCCATTCGCTCCAGGAGGATGGGAATCCTCCCACCTGGTATCCGCCCGAACCCAAATCCCACGGTTCGGCGATCAGCTTGACCCGGGAGATGACGGGATCCTGCTCGACGATGTCGAAGAAGGCGGAGAGCTTGTCGACCTCCTGGAACTGCCTGGCGAGTGTGGCCGCAAGGTCGAAGCGGAATCCGTCCACATGCATTTCCGTGACCCAGTACCTCAACGAGTCCGTGATGAGTTGGAGCGCATGCGGCGAACGCATCAGCAGGGAGTTGCCGGTTCCTGTGGTATCGAAATAGTGGGCCTCGTCGCCATCGACCAACCTGTAATAGGATTTGTTGTCTATGCCACGGAAGCTCAGTGTGGGACCCTGATCATTGCCTTCGGCGGTATGGTTGTACACCACGTCGAGGATCACCTCGATGCCGGCGCTGTGGAATGATTTCACCATCGATTTGAATTCATTGACCTGCTCTCCGCGGGCCCCTGAACTGGAATAGTCATTATGTGGCGCGAAGAAGCCGATGGTGTTGTATCCCCAATAATTCGTCAGCCCCTTCTCCTGCAGGAAGGTGTCGTTGACGAACTGGTGGGTGGGCATCAGCTCTATGGCCGTGATGCCCAGCTTTTTGAGGTATTCGATGACCGTCGGGTATGCGAGCCCAGCGTAGGTGCCGCGAATCTCGGGGGGTACATCCTGGTTGAGATTCGTCATGCCCCGCACATGGGCCTCGTAGATCACTGAATCGTGATAAGGGATGTATGGATGCTGGTCGTTACCCCAATCGAAATAGGGATTGACCACGGCCGACTTCATCGTGTGGGGTGCCGAATCCAGTGTGTTGAGCGAACCTTCATCATGGCCTTCACCGTGCCAGTAAGAGAACAGGCTCTCATCACCATCTATGTTGCCCTCGATGGCCTTGGCATAGGGGTCGAGCAGCAGTTTGTTCGGATTGCAGCGTTGTCCGTGAGCGGGGTCGTAGGGGCCGTGGACACGGAAGCCGTATCGCTGACCTGGTTGGATTCCCGGAAGGTAGTTGTGCCATATGAAGGAGTTCTGCTCGCTCATCGCGATACGTGTTTCGTTGTCATCATCGTCGAACAAACAGAGTTCGATTTTTTCCGCCGCCTGTGAGAAGACCGCAAAGTTGACACCAGCACCGTCATAACTGGCACCAAGCGGATACATGGAACCTGGTCTTATTTGCATAGTTACTAGTATCGCATTATCTTCTGTGTTTCCATTGCAATCCGCGGTCCAGCGCTTCGTGACAAATCGCACAGATGATGGACTTCGACCTGGCACCCGCGTGCCTTGCAGGGCTCAGCTCCGATAGCTCGGATCATGTGCCTCAGATGCGCAAGGACCAGGGATCGGTGTTCAGGGCGGAGATTGTCAGCTGCGGGCGAACTCCGTAACGCTCCTGGACCCGAGCGGGAATATCGATTCCGGCATGGTGGAACCACAGACTCTCGATAGCGCTGTGAGGCGTATTGATCAATGCAGGGCGTATATGGCCATCGCCGCTGCCGAGAGCGACGCCTGCACCGCGCATCGCAGCCTCGTATCGCGCCTGCTCGATCGCATCGAGCGCCGGATGGTGGCGCAGGTCGCTCGTTACGAACACATCGGCCCCGCATGCACGCACGTCGTCGAACATCGAATCTCCCGAGCCTGGTAGGACCGCGACCCGGCTGACCGGCGCCTCAAGATCCCCGCTGACCTGCACACCCGCCTGGGTGAAGGGCAGCGCATCCTTCACCCGCATCGCGAAATCTCGCAGGCTCATGGCCTGCGGCAATACGCCGACCCTACCCAGTCCCACCTGGTGTTCGGACAGCTCGTCATTGATGGGCAGCAACGGTCTCAGATCCTGAAGGCCAAAAGCCTCCGCCGCGCCTTCGGCCACGCCACGGTACGCTGCATCCGCATTGGTGTGCCCCACCCACAAGGCACAATGGTGTTCGATGAGCCTGCGGATGATCTCGCCGCGAAAGCCAAGACCCGAAACCTCATGAACGGATCGGAAGAGCAAGGGATGATGCGTGACCAGTAGATCCGCGCCCTGTTCTATCGCCTCATCCACGACCTGGGGCGTCGGATCGACGGCGCAGTGAATGGCATGCACCGGCGCGCAGAGATCCCCGACGATCAGGCCGGGTGCATCCCAGTCCTCGGCATACCGTAAAGGGTAGAGCTCTTGGAGAACCCCGATCACCTGTTCGAGTCTGAGTGCATCCGCCATCGTCAATCACGCCTTTCAGTGCGCGGCAAGCTGCCAGTCATCACCGAGACCGGTGGAGACATCCAGTGGCACGGCGATCTCGACGGCATGCTCCATCGCGTCCTTGACCAGTCGTGTCGCCTGTTCCTGCTCGCCATCGGCGATTTCGACGACAAGTTCATCGTGTATCTGCAGAATGATCCTGCTGCGCAAACCCGCCTTGATGAGCTCCTGATCGGCCTTCACCATCGCGATCTTCATGATGTCCGCTGCTGAACCTTGGATGGGCGCATTCAGCGCTCCGCGTTCCGCCGCGTCACGGGCCTGGCGATTCGTTGATTTGAGACCCGGGAAGTATCGTCTGCGGCCGAACATCGTTTCGGTGTAGCCCTTCTCGCGGGCTGTATCCACGAGTGATTCGAGGTAATCCCTCACCTTGCCGAAAGTCGCGAAGTACTTTTCCTTGAGCACGTCGGCCGCCGCCGGGCTGATGCGCAGCTGCTGCGCCAGACCGTAGGTGCTCAATCCATATGCCAGCCCGTAACTCATCGCCTTGACGTGCGAACGCTGATCCTGCGTAATGTCGTCAACCGGCAGATCGTAGACCAGACTCGCCACGTATTTGTGGAAATCACGACCCGAACGGAAGGCTTCGATAAGGGCCTCATCACCGGAGAGATCGGCCATGATGCGCAATTCAACCTGTGAATAATCCGAACTCAGCAGGGATATGAAGCCTGGTCCGGGCACGAAAGCGGAACGTATCTCGCGCCCCTGCGCATTCCGGTTCGGGATGTTCTGCAGGTTCGGGTCCACCGAGCTCAGGCGCCCGGTGGCCGCAACGGTCTGTTCGAAGGTCGTGTGGATACGGCCGTCGCGTGGATTGACCGCATCGAGCAGGGTCTGCACTATCTGCTTGAGCTTATTGGTCTCCCGGTGCCTCAGCAGGGCTCCGAGGAAGGTGTTCGCACGCTCGTTATCGACCGATTTCAGATACATATCCTGCAAGGCCGCAGCATTCGTGGTGTAGGAACCGCTTTTGGTCTTGCGGGAGTGACGCAGGCCCATGTCCTCGAAGAGCACCTGCTGCAACTGCTTGGGACTCTGCAGGTTGACCTTCGTGCCCGCCTTCTCCCAGGCCAATTCCTGTGCCTGACGTGCATCGGCGGCGAACTGGTCGCGCATATTCACCAGGCGTTCGCCATCAATGGCGGCACCATACGACTCCATCCTGGACAGTGTTGATGAGACCGGCATCTCGATGTCCGTCAGTAGCTTCAGCTGCCGCCGTTCATCAATGACCGGAGCCAGGTATCTGGCGAGTTTATAGACCAGACCGGCGCGTCGGAGCAGGAGTTCCTCATGCTGCCGCCGCTCTTCGTCATTGCCCTCGGCCGTCTCGTCATCGAAGGCGAAGGCCCCCTGTGTTGACGAGGACTTGCTCTCCGCGGGGCTTTCAATCTGCAGGAAATGCTCGGCCGCACGTTCCACCGAATCCGGGTGGAAATCCGGGTGCACCAGATATCCGGCCAGTTTGGTGTCCAGCACGGGCTGTGGCAGCGGCAGATGAGCCGACGCCAGCATATGACTGTGCTCCTTGTATCCGTGGACCGCGGCCTGACTCGCGTATGTGTCGAGCACGGCGGCGACGCCTTCGTGAAGGGAGTCGTCGTCATCTTGGCTGAAGGCGGATGCCTCCAGAATCACAGCGTGACCGTCTGCGGACATGAAGGTCAACGACGCACAGCTTGCACGGCCTGGCCGATCATCGCCCTCGGCGCTTAAAATCCACGATTGTGCGACATCGTCGGCGCAGTGCCCAGACTGCTGGTCGCCCTGTTCACCGTGTTCCTCAGCACCCGTTGTGGCGGGGTCCTCCCGACCGCCCGAAACGGTGACGAGGTGCTCATGCGCCCAGCGCATCAGCTCATCCTTCGTCGAGACCGTATCGAGCACGGCGTCCGGCTCCTCCTCCGCGTCCGGCGTTGATTCCTGGGCCGCATCAGCGACCGGCATGCAGTTGAAGGCTTTCAGCACCCGATTGCGCGTGCGCTCCCCGAATTGAAGTTTGGCGAACAATTCCTTCGCGGCATCGGTATCGACATCACCGAAGGTCAGATCCCCGACCTCGACACCGAGGTCCAGATCGCGTACCAAGGCATTGACCTTGCGGTTCAGACGGACCTGATCGATGTTCTCGCGAAGCGCCTGTCCTTTTTTGCCTCCGATGGAGTCGGCGTGTTCGAGGATACCTTCCAAACCGCCATATTCGTTGATCCATTTGGCCGCGAAACCATCGCCCACACCAGGGACGCCCGGGATGTTGTCGGCCGTCTCGCCCCTCATCGCGGCAAGCTCGGGATATTGAACAGGCGTCACATGATACTTCTCCACGATGGCATCGGGAGTCATATGTTTGAGCTCTTTGAAGTGGTGACCCGGATACAGCACGGTGATCCGCTCGTCGACGAGCTGGAAGGCGTCCCTGTCCCCCGAAAGCACCAGGGTGCGGAAACCGGCCTGCTCACCCATCGTGGCCAGGGTACCGATGACATCATCGCCCTCGAATCCGGGCTTCTCGATATAGGTCACCCCGAGGGAACGCAGCAGATCCTGAATCAGTGGCAGCTGGCTCAGCAGCTCTTCGGGGGCAGCATCCCTCGTACCTTTGTATTGCGGGAGCATCTCGTTGCGGAAGGTGCCGCCCTTGACATCGAAGGCCACGGCAAGGTGGGTGGGATGCTCGGATTCGATGACCTGCGCGAGCATCGTGGAGAATCCCCACACCGCATTCGTGCTCTGGCCTGCATCGTTGCTGAAACTCTCGACCGGAAGGGCGAAAAACGCCCTGAACGCCAGGGAGTGACCATCGACCACCAGGAGCGTGTTGTCATCCTTCTGTTCTTGCGACGTCATCCCCTGTGGCCTCCTGATGCTGTTGTTTAATCTTCGCCGTCTACCTGTGCGATAACCGCATCCGCGACTTCCTGCATCGTCAGACGCCTATCCATCGAGGTCTTCTGAATCCACCGGAAGGCTTCAGACTCGCTCAGGCCCATGTTCTCCATCAGGAGACCCTTGGCGCGATCGACACGTTTACGGGCCTCGAAACGGGCCTTCATATCGGTCACTTCATCGCGAAGCGCGTTGATCTGATCGTATCGGGACATCGCAACCTCAAGCGCGGGCAGAAGCTTTTCAGGCACGAAAGGCTTGACCACATAGGCCATGGCGCCTGCATCGGCGGCCTTCTCGACCAGGCTGCGCTGTGAGAACGCTGTAAGCATAACGACAGGGGCGATATTGTTCTCGCCGATCTCCGTTGCGGCGGAAATGCCATCCCTGCCGGGCATCTTGACATCCATCACAACCACGTCGGGCTTCAGCTCTTTGGTGAGGTCGACGGCTTCCTGACCGCTGGCCGCCTGGCCAACGACATCGTAACCGGCATCCTTGAGGGCTTCCACGATATCCAGGCGAATGAGGGCCTCATCCTCGGCCACAACAACCGTGCGGCCTTCCGAAATCTCTTCAACCCCTGCGCTATCTGCAACCATAGCCACCCTCATTTCGTAACTTCCCATCCGAGCTAGGCTTCCATGCTTCCCCGGGACGCATCTATCGGACAGATCTTGGACAGTGCCCCTGGTGAGACTCGAACTCACACTGCACGGATTTTGAGGCCGTTTCCTCTACCAATTGGGATACAGGGGCTTTTTGTACCTTTTGGGAATTTACCACATTCTCCAGACTGCGCAAGCTGACCGGTATGTGGGACCTACAATACAAGTGTACAAACGCTATTTGAGACCCCAAAGGAGACATCATGGGAAATGTGACATATCGTCATTTCGATCCCTGGCGCCCGTCACCGGTGAAGGAGGAATCCCGCAGCCAAATCGTGGAGAGCCACTACTTCAACGTGGACCGGGTAGCCTTCGAATCCTCACAGGTAGGTCATTTCGAACGCTATATTCTTCATGAGAACAACGGTGATACCGTGGCGGTGCTTGCCGTGACGAAGGACAACAGGATTCCTTTCGTCGAGCAGTACCGTATTCCGACGCACCGTTGGACACTCGAAATCCCTGCAGGCCACGCCACCAGCCCAAGCGAGCGTCCTCTGGATGTCGCGATGCGCAAACTGCGTCAGGAAGCGGGCTTCGAAGCCGAGCACTACACCCAGTTCGGGCGCTTCATCAACACGCCGAGCTTCTCGACCCAACACACCTCGATGTTCCTCGCGACCGGCCTGACAGCCGTGGATCGCAGCTCCATCGGACCAGAGTCCCCTCGTTCCAATGTCCGCCTCTACACGGTGGATGAGGCCTATCGAATGGTGCTCAACGGGGTCATAGTCGATGCCAAATCGGTTATCGCCGTGCTGCGTGCGCACTGCGGCCTTGATGACGTGCAACAGCACTGATCGCAATCCCGGAACCCCGGATGTAAGGATGTCTTCCACCATGAAGCCTCCCGTCATCCGGGGTTCCTTTGCATATCCACCTGCCCTTCCTCCGCTCGCCAGCCGTCCCGAAGCCACCGGAGCATGACGCGCTCCCGTGCAGGCCGCAGCGGGCTGCAGAAGGTCACAGAGGTGGTATGGAGAGGCACCGTGGCACAGGAGAAAGCCGTAAGAACAGGTCCAAGCGACCAGAACGCCCCGGACTGAAGTCTTCATAACGGCGATTTCACAGCACATGGTTACCTGGCACAGCTGTATATGGTGCAGCCTTGGACAGCACAGAGCTTCATAGCATGAACCTTCATGGTATGAATGTGGGGCCCACACGGATTCACCGTGTGGGCCCCACATTGATGTTGCGCTAGCTGTCGTCTTACTCTACCGAGCCGACGATGTGCACGTAGATGGAATCGGTGCGTCCTGGCTCATGCTCGCCTTGCGCGCTGCTCAGCAGCACGATGCGATCGCCATCGGAGACGGCTCCGGCTTCCTTCAGCGTCTTGTCCGCAACGGACATCAGTTCGTTACGGGTCAGATCGTGATAATCGGAATCCAGCAGGAACGCCTCGGTGCCCCAGCTGAGAGCGAGCCAACGATAGGTGTGCTCGTTGGTGGTCAGACCGAAGACAGGCGCGGCAGGACGTTCACGGGAGATCCTGTGGACGGTGTTGCCGGTCTGGGTGAAGGCGACGATGGCCTTGGCGTTGAGCTTCTCTGCCAGATCGACGGCGGCCGAGGAAACGGCTCCCGCGTTAGACATATCGAGGTTCTTCAGCTCGGGGATGCGGTCGAAACCATGCTCGGTGGCGTATCCGGAGATGCGTGCCATGGTGCCGACGGTCTCGGTCGGGTAATCGCCCACGGCCGTCTCGTTGGATGTCATCGTTGCATCGGCGCCGTCGAGGACGGCGTTGGCGCAATCCGAAGCCTCTGCACGGCTCGGGACCGGTGAATGCACCATCGAGCCCAGCACCTCGGTTGCGACGATAACGGGCTTCGCGTACTGACGGGCAAGCTCGATGCAGCGCTTGGTGACCAGCGGGACCTCTTCGAATGGCATCTCGACGGCCATATCGCCACGGGCGACCATGATGCCGTCGAAGGCCTTGACGATCTCTTCGAGGTTCTCGACTGCCTGCGGCTTCTCGATCTTGGCCACGATCGGGATGCGACGTCCTTCTTCATCCATGATCTCGTGGGCGCGGTCGATATCCGTCGCGAAACGGACGAAGGACATGGCGATGATGTCGGCACCGGTCTGGATGGCCCAACGCAGGTCGGCCTGATCCTTCTCGGTCAGTGCAGGAAGGCTCACGGCGACGCCTGGGAGGTTGATGCCCTTGTGCGAGGAAACCGGGCCGGAAACGATGACCTTGGTGTGCACATTGTTGCCCTCGACACTGGTCACCTCAAGGCGGACCTTGCCGTCATCGATGAGGATCGGATCCCCTGGGTGGCAATCGCCCGGGAGTCCCTTGAATGTGGTCGAGGTGATGTTCTCGTCACCCTCGACGTCGTCTGTGGTGATGGTGAATTCCTGGCCGGCCTTGAGGATGACCTTGTCTTCACCTTCAGCGTTCTTCTTGAACCAACCGCAACGAATCTTCGGTCCCTGCAGATCAACGAGAGCCGCAACGTTACGACCTGTTGTCTTGCTTGCTTCGCGAAGGTTGCCGTACACCTTGAGATGATCTTCAGGAGTTCCGTGCGAACGGTTGAGTCGTGCCACATCCATACCCGCTTCGACGAGCTTGGTGAGGTTCTCCAACGATTCTGTGGCTGGTCCGATGGTGTCTACAATCTTGGCTTTGCGCATGAATGCCTGCCTATTTCCTATTTGATGGTTGGGGGGTAGATATCCCCTCGTCTTCCAAAACCGAGTCTACTAGCAATCGGCGACGGAAGACAGCGAATCGGCCCGGTGTGTTGTTAGCGCTCACAATTGATGTGAGCCCAATGTTTGCAAGGCCTCCGCCTACTTCTGTGCGCCCGTCGATTGTGCTTCGATCTGCTTCATTTTGATAACGCTCGCTATCGAAGCCGCCCCGATCGCCACCACGATGACCACCAGTGAGAGCCAGGTTGGAATCTCCGGAATCGCATGGATCGGCCTTCCCGAATTCAGGAAGGGCAGTGAATTGCCGTGCAGGGCCTCCATGATCAGCTTGACGCCGATGAAGGCCAGAACGACGGACAGTCCCACCGGCAGATAGACCAGTTTGTCGAGCAGCGCGCCGAGCAGGAAATACAGTTGCTGCAAGCCGAGCAGCGCGAAGATATTCGCCGTGAACACGATGAAGGGATCCTTGGTGAGTCCGAAGATGGCGGGGATCGAATCGAAGGCGAACATGACGTCGGTGGTGCCGATGGCGAGGAACACGATGAGCATCGGGGTGAAGTACTTCACGCCGTCCAGTGTGGTGCGCAGATGCTTGCCGTCATACTGATCGGACACCCGCATCACCTTGCGCAGCACCCGGATGATCCCGTTCTCATGGTATTCCTCATCATCATCCCCACCGGATATGAGTTTGAATGCCGTGAACAGCAGGAAGGCGCCGAAGATGAAAAACACCCAGGTGAATCTGACGATCAGCGCGGAACCTGCGAGAATGAAGATTCCACGCAGCAGCAGCGCGATGGTGATGCCGACGCTCAGCACGAATTTCTGCAGTTGCTTCGGCACCGCGAAGTTCGACATGATAATCACGAAGACGAAGAGGTTGTCGATGCTCAAGGAGTATTCGGTGAGCCATCCGGAGTAGAACTCGATGGCGGGGCGGGAGCCGGCGACCCACCACAGCAACGCTCCGAAGACCAGTGCCATGGCCACGAAAAAGATGATGTGCTGCACGCACTCCTTTGTCGAGGGGACGTGGGGTTTGCGTCCGATCACGAACAGGTCGACCACGAAGAAGACCGCCAGAACAACGAAGGTGCAAATCATAAACGCCAGAGGGGTTTCAGCCATAATCCACCACTATACGTGACGATGGTGACGATGCCGGCACCCCTTCGGCAAGCCCGATACGGGCGTGGAACACCCGGATCCCGGGCTTTCGCTCACTGCTGCGTCTTGATCATCTGACGCAGTTCCTTCTTCAGATCGCGGATCTCATCGCGAAGCCTTGCGGCGAGTTCGAATTGCAGTTGTTCCGCCGCCGTGTGCATCTGCTCACTGAGCTGTCTGATGAGATCGGTGAGATCCTGCGCCGGCAACCCGGCCTCAAGAATCTCCTGGTGGCGTTTCTGCGCTTCGTCCTTATCCATGATCGGGATGCCGAGATGTGAGTTCCCTGCCTTGTTGGCATTGCGGTACCCACCTTCGAGCAGGCTCTTGGTGTCGATATCCTCATTGGCGAGCATGTCGCTGACGTCACTGATCTTCTTGATGAGCGGCTTCGGATCGATGCCATGTTCGGTGTTGTACTTGATCTGACGGTCGCGACGACGATTCGTCTCATCGATGGCCTTGGTCATCGCATCGGTACGCTTGTCCGCATACATCAGCACCGTTCCAGAGACATTCCTGGCCGCACGGCCTATCGTCTGGATCAGCGAACGGTACGACCTGAGGAACCCTTCCTTATCCGCATCCAGAATGGCCACCAGGGAGACCTCCGGCAGATCAAGCCCCTCGCGCAGCAGGTTGATGCCCACGATCACGTCTATGCTTCCCTGGCGCAGTTCCCTGAGCAGCTCGACACGTCTGAGTGTGTCGACATCGGAGTGCAGATACTCGACCTTGATGCCACGTTCAAGCAGATAATCCGTCAGATCCTCCGCCATCTTCTTCGTCAGTGTCGTTACCAGCACACGCTCATGCTTCGCGACACGGTCCTTGATCTCCGCGAGCAGATCATCCACCTGGCTGCGTGTGGGCCGAACCTCGATCTTCGGATCGACCAGCCCGGTCGGTCGGATGATCTGCTCGACGACGCCATCCGACAGGCCCATCTCGTAATTGCCCGGAGTCGCCGACAGATAGACGGTCTGCCCGACCCGATCCAGGAATTCAGGCCACTTCAAGGGCCGGTTGTCCATCGCGCTCGGCAATCTGAACCCGTGCTCGACCAGTGTGCGCTTCCTGCTGGCATCGCCTTCGAACATGGCCCCGATCTGCGGGACGGTCACATGCGATTCATCGATGACGAGCAGGAAGTCGTCGGGGAAGAAGTCAAGCAAGGTATGCGGCGGAGTACCCGGCGCGCGTTCGTCGAAATGACGCGAATAGTTCTCCACGCCCGAGCAGACACCGATCTGCGTCAGCATCTCCAAATCGTATGTGGTTCGCATCGTCAGACGCTGGGCCTCAAGCTCCTTGCCTTGTTTGCGCAGCTCGGCGACGCGTTCATCCAACTCGCTTTTGATCGTCTTCAGCGCATGCTCCATACGGTCCGGACCTGCGACGTAATGCGTCGCGGGGAAGATGTGGATCTGATCCTCATGGCCGATCTCATCACCCGTCAGAGGATGGAGTGTCGATATGCGTTCGATCTCGTCGCCGAAGAACTCGATGCGTATGGCGAGCTCCTCATAGACGGGAATGATCTCCACCGTATCCCCCCGCACCCGGAAGGTGCCGCGGACGAATGCGATGTCATTGCGTTTGTACTGCATCTGCACGAAGGTCCGCAGCAGATCGTCGCGGTTCATCTCCTGCCCCTCTTTGAGGAGCAGCATCCTGCCCGCATATTCCTCGGGGGTTCCCAGACCATAGATGCACGACACCGTCGCGACGACCACGCAATCGCGTCTGGTCAGCAGATTGGCGGTTGCCGCATGCCGCAGGCGTTCCACATCATCGTTGATGTTGGAATCCTTTTCGATGTAGGTATCGGTCTGCGGGATGTAGGCTTCCGGCTGATAGTAGTCGTAGTAGGACACGAAGTAGCTGACGGCGTTGTCCGGCATCAGCTCGCGGAACTCCGCGCACAGCTGGGCGGCAAGTGTCTTATTGGGTTCTATGATCAAGGTCGGCCGTTGCAGCTTCTCGATCATCCATGCGGTTGTGGCCGTTTTGCCGGTTCCGGTAGCACCCATCAGCACGATGTCGTTCTCACCGTTTTCGATGCGTTCGGTCAGCTGCTTGATCGCGGCTGGCTGGTCTCCTGAAGGTTGGTACGGCGACTTCACCACGAATGGTGCGTTCGTCCGTTCGATCTCAAATCCCATGGCCATTCCTCTCTCAGCATCTTCCGTCGCCCGGGCGCCTGCATCACCCCTCCGTCGATTCAGACATCACACCGCCTGTTTCGACAGCTCCTCATACACTGTATCAACCCGCTCGAACATTTGTTCGATTCCCTCGGATGAGTCGATGATGATATCCGCCACGCCTTCCCGTTCATAACGTGTCGCCTGGCTGTTCACCCGGTTCAGCGCATCACGTTGCGACATGTGCCGTTCCTCGACCATCCGCTCGACACGCGTGTCAACAGGCGCTTCCACACTAATCACATGCTCGAAGACGAAGGGGATACTCGCCGCAACCTCAGCGAGCAGCGGAATCTCATGGACGATGATCGATGGAGCCGCACTCCCCCGGGCATCGGCAGAGGAATCGGCATCCGTCCTCGCGATGCCGGAAGCATGACCTTGCTTGAGCATCTGCTCTTCGAGACGCGCGGCCTGCGCATAGACCTGAGGATGGATAATCGCTTCGAGGACCTTCTTCTCCCGTTCATGGCCCGGTGCGAAGACCTGGGAAGCCATCCATGAACGGTTCAGCCGGCCCTTCGCATCCAATGCGGCGGAACCGAAGCGGGAGACGATACGCTGCAGGGCGACCGAGCCCGGTTCTATGACGGCACGTGACAGTTCATCGTAATCGATCACATATGCGCCAAGGCTTTGCAATCGCCGGGATACGGTGCTCTTCCCCGCTGCGATGCCGCCCGTCAGAGCAATTCGCATTCCTGTCATCTCCTTTTGACGCGGGTGCAGACCCGCATGGGCATGGTGCGGTGGTCCCGGCACCGGGCTTCGGCGCCGCACCGTGCGGCACGAAGCCTTTGCCGACGTGTTCGTGCATGAGGCACATATGATACACGGGAAGCCCGGTCGAAACCGGGCTTCCCGTGTGACTGGTGATGCGTGGTAGAAGCGATCAGTTCTTTTCGCTCAGCAGCTGCTCGCGCAGTGCTGCAAGCTGATCGTCGGCGGCAAGAGTTCCTTCATTGCCCGCTTCGGAAGAATAGGTCGAGGTCTCCTCGGCCTTCTTCTCCTTGGCAGCGGACTCCTGACCATCTTCGGCTGCGGAGGTCGCGGCGTTCTCGATCTCCTTGGCGACGAAGGCCTTGTGCTCTTCCCAAAGGTCGTGAGCTGCCGCGTACTGGGCTTCCCACTCCTCGCGCTGCTTCTCGTATCCGGCGATCCACTCGTTGGTCTCGGGATCGAAACCTTCCGGATACTTGTAGTTGCCGTTCTCGTCGTACTCGGCCGGCATGCCGTACAGAGCCGGATCGAAATCCTCGGATGAAGGATCGACCGAATCGTTGGCCTGCTTGAGCGAGAGGGAGATGCGGCGACGATCCAAATCGACGTCGATGACCTTGACGAAGACCTCTTCGTTGGGCTTGACGACGGTTTCAGGGTTCTCGACGTGGCGGTTGGCCAGCTCGGAGATGTGCACGAGGCCTTCGATACCGTCTTCGACGGAGATGAAGACACCGAACTGCACGATCTTCGTGACCTTGCCCTTGACGATCTGTCCTGGAACATGGGTACGTGCGAAACGCTGCCACGGATCTTCCTGCGTTGCCTTGAGGCTCAGCGAGATGCGCTCACGGTCCATATCGACATCGAGCACCTCGACGGTGACCTTATCTCCGACCTTGACAACCTCGCTCGGGTGATCGATATGCTTCCAGGACAGCTCGGAAACGTGGATCAGTCCGTCTACGCCGCCAAGATCGACGAATGCGCCGAAGTTGACGATGGAGCTGACCACACCTTCGCGGATCTGGCCCTTCTTGAGCTGAGAGAGGAAGGTCTCGCGGACTTCGGACTGCGTCTCTTCGAGGTACTGACGACGGGAAAGGACCACATTGTTGCGGTTCTTATCCAGTTCGAGAATCTTGGCCTTGATCTTCTGCCCGATGTATGGGCTGAGATCGCGGACGCGTCGCATTTCAACAAGCGATGCAGGCAGGAATCCACGCAGACCGATGTCCACGATGAGTCCACCCTTGACCGCTTCGATGACGGTGCCTTCGACAACGCCATCGGCATCCTTGATCTTCTCGATGTCTCCCCAGGCACGCTCGTACTGAGCACGCTTCTTGGAAAGGATCAGACGGCCTTCCTTGTCTTCCTTGGTGACGACAAGAGCCTCGATGGAGTCGCCGACCTGAACCACTTCGTCAGGATCGACATCCTTCTTGATGGAAAGCTCGCGGGAGGGAATTACGCCCTCGGTCTTGTAGCCGATGTCCAGCAGCACTTCGTCATGATCGACCTTGACAACGGTGCCCTCAACCAGATCGCCATCATCAAAGTTCTTGATGGTGGAATCGACTGCTTTGATGAAGTCCTCCTCGGTGCCGATATCGTTAATCGCTACCTTCTGGGCTTCTGTGATATTCTCTGCCATTAATTGATTGTTTTTCTTGTAGATTGTGAACGGATAAGATCTGTCTTAAATTATGGGAATCTGTCATTTCGACACATTCAGTGTTAATAATAGGCGAAAACACGCCATTTGTCATGCGAGGCCGCGCTCGGCAATCTCGACCACGTTGCTGAGCAGCATCGCCCGCGTCATCGGACCCACTCCCCCGGGATTCGGCGTGTATGCGCTGGCCTGCTCACGGGCGGCCGGATCGATGTCCCCACGGATGCGCCATGCGCCTGTTTCCGGATCCTGAACCCTTGAAACACCGACGTCCACCAGCACCGCGCCGGGCGCCACATCATCGGCTGTGACGATTCCCGCGCTGCCGGTCGCCGCGATGATGACCTCGGCCTCACGCAGATGCCTGTGCACGTCGACCGTGCCCGTGTGACAGAGCGTTACCGTGGCATTCACCTCGTTCCGGGTCAGCAACAGCCCTATGGTCCGTCCTATCGTGATCCCGCGCCCGAGCACGCACACCCTCTTGCCTGCAAGGTCTATGTCGTAACGCTTCAGCAGTTCGATCACACCGCGAGGCGTGCATGGCAAGGGGGTGCTGAGCTCACCCTTCGGATGCAGCACCAATTCGCCGAGGTTGTAAGGGTGCATGCCGTCGGCATCCTTTGCGGGGTCGATGCTGTCGATGATCGCATTCGCGTCGACGCCACGCGGCAGAGGCAGCTGGACGATGAATCCGGTGCAGGCCGGATCCTCATTGAAGTCCCGCACAACCGACAGGATCTGTTCGAAATCGGCATCCGCAGGCAGCGTCCTGCGCAAAGACCGTATGCCCACCTCGGCGCAGTCCTTGTGCTTCCCCGCCACATACCTGGATGAACCCGGATCGTCACCGACCAGCAGCGTGCCCAGCCCGGCCTGCACACCCTGTGCCGCCAGACGGGAAACCCTTGACTTCAAGTCAGACTTGATAGCTGCCGCGACTGCGATCCCATCGAGTTTCAATGCCATAAGACCAGGCTCCTATTCTGCTCACATTGCTTCGCGATATAGGCTATCGTGAAAGCAGGATGAGTAGACCACGGTTTATGCCGGACGAGGACGCACAACAGATCAAGAAGAAGGCAACGCATGAAGCGCACACTGCGTGATTATGCCCGTGCAGCGGCCGTTTTCGCCGTTGTGGCTTTGGTGTCCGCCACCGGAGCATGTTCCTTGCGCGGCAGCGCGCCCGAGACGACCACCGCAACGCCTGCGGGTCCGGTCACGGTGGTGGCCTCCACCGCGCAATGGGGCTCGTTGGTGCAGGAGCTGGGAGGCTCGCAGGTCAAGGTCACATCCATTCTCGGCAGCGCCAATGCGGATGCGCACAACTTCGAACCCACCAGTTCGGACATCTCCAAAATATCCACGGCGCAGATGCTGGTCGTCAATGGCGCAGGCTACGACGATTGGGCCACCAAGGCCGTGGGCAAGAGCAGCGTTCTGGTCAGCGCGGCCGACACCGTGGGGGCTTCGGAAGGCGACAACCCGCATCTGTGGTTCTCCAAGGAGACACGCAAGAACATGGCGACGGAAATCACCGAATCGCTCAGCAAGATCCTGCCAAGCGAAAAAACATACTTCCACACGCAGCTCAGTACCTGGCAGAAAAGCGAGACGGCACTTGAGAAACGGATCACCGCCTTCGCCAAAGGCCACAACGACCTCACATACGCCGCCACCGAAGCGGTCGCATACTATCTGATGGCCGATCTCGGTTTCAAGGATGTGACGCCGGAGGGCTACCTGCGCTCGGTCCAATCGTCAGGCGAAGCCGCGCCGGCCGATCTCAAGTCATTCAGATCGCTCCTCGACAAGCAGGAGGCGGATCTGCTCATCGACAATCCCCAGACCAGCGACGACGCGAGTGCATCATTGGTCGAGGCCGCGCGGACCGCCGGCATATCGGTGATCGATGTCAGCGAACAGATGCCGCAGGGCACCACGACCTTGGAGCAATGGGTCAGCGCGCTGATTACGCAAATCAGCGAAGACACAGCCAAGTCCTCCGTCTCGGCGCCGCCATCGGCGAGTACGAGTACTGTTCCAGATAGGAGTGCCTCAAGCACCAAGTGAACGGCCCATGCCGCTTCTCGCTTGCAGGCCCCGCATCGCAACAATATGTCAAGGCGCAACAGTAGAAAGCCATCCATGCAAGAACATCCAGCGCAGGAGTGCATCGTATTCAAGGATGCCTCAGTAGAGCGGAGCGGCCGGATCATCTGGTCGCATGGCAATTTCAGTATTCCGAACGGTACGGTCACGGCGATCGTCGGCACCAACGGTACCGGCAAGACCACGATGATGAACGCAGAGCTCGGGCTCATCCCACTGAAGACGGGATCCGCAACGATACTCGGCAAGCCCGCCGGAAAGGCGAACGAAAGCATCGGTTACGTGCCGCAGAGCTACACCTCGGATATCGACTCCAATCTGACGGCCGAACAATCCGTGCTTCTGGGACTTACCGGGACACGCTTCGGTCTGCACATCACCACCGAGACCGAGCGTCGAAAAGCGTATGAGGCGATGGACTTCACCGGAATCGCGGACAAGGCGCATATGCGTCTCTCCCAGCTTTCAGGCGGTCTGCGCCAACGGGTGGCGATCGCCCAGGCTCTGGTTGCCGATCCTAAACTGCTGATGCTCGACGAGCCCCTGGCCAACCTCGATCTGGCCAGCCAGCGCGCGACGGTCCATGTATTGGCCAGGCTCAATCACGAACTCGGCATGACCATTCAGGTGGTGGCCCACGATCTCAATATGCTGCTGCCGATTCTCACAGGTGCCGTCTATCTGCTTGACGGGCATCCCCATTACGCCGAGATGAACACGGTTCTGGACGCCGACCTGCTGACCCACCTGTACGGGACGACGGTTCAGGTGGTCACCACCCCACAAGGCGATATGTTCGTCACGCCCAGCGCGGACGAGCCACAGGACGTCACCCCCGATACGCACAACGCCGAGGACGTCGCCAAATTCCATCATCATCCGGGCCAGACCGAGGACACACATTCGGATTCGGCGATGAAGCGCACCGAGGGAGGAAGGGCATCATGAACAGTTCCGTGAATTTTTCATTCGATCCGAGCTGGATGGAGACCCTGCACGCGCCTTTCATGGTGAACGCCGCACTGGCCGGCCTGTGCATCGCCGTTGCCGCCGGAGTCATGGGCTACTTCACCATCGCCCGGCATTCGACCTTCGCCGCCCACGCGCTCGCCCATATCGGCCTGCCCGGGGCCACGGGAGCCGTGCTCTTCGGATTGCCCGTCTCGGTGGGGCTCGGGGTGTTCGCCCTCGGCGGGGCCCTGGTCATCGGGGCCTTGGGCAAACGCGCCACTCAGCGGGAAATCGCCACAGGCACCGTGCTGGCCTTCGCGACCGGTCTCGGTTTGTTCTTCGCCAGATTGTCGACCTCGGCTTCGCAACAGATGCAATCGATTCTCTTCGGTTCCATTCTGACCATCACCAGCTCGCAGATCATCGGCTTCCTGATCTTCGATGTGCTGCTGATCCTTCTGGTCACCATCGTCTATCGTCCCCTGCTCTTCAGCTCTCTCGACGAGCAGGTCGCCCAGGCCAAGGGCATCAATATCGCGGTGATGAATGTCATCTTCATGGCGATGATGGCCGGTGTGATCACCATCGCTGTCCCGGCGGTGGGAACCCTGCTGATTTTCGCCCTGGTCGTCACTCCTGCGGCGACGGCGAATATCATCGTCGCATCGCCCTTCCGCGCGATGATTCTCGCCGGAGCGCTCTGCCTCGTCTCCATATGGGGTGGTCTGGTGCTCTCGGCGATGTTCCCGACCCCGCCGAGTTTCATGATCGTCAGCATCTCCACCGTGCTCTGGGCGATCACCAAATTCGTGGCCTCACGCAGATCGTAGGGCGGGCCGCTCGGGCAGCGGTCATAGGCGTGATTACAGTGTCGTGTGCTGAATCAAGGTAGCCGTCGCCATGGCCGCGATGCCTTGTCCGTCACCAGTGAAGCCCATGCCATCGGTGGTCGATGCGGTAAGCGTCACCGGCGCCCCAAGCGCCTGACTCATCGCCACGGAGGCATCCTGCCTGCGTGGCGCGACCCGGGGCCGCTGCGCCACCACGACCACGCTGCCGCCGTTGACCGACCAGCCGTTGCCCGCAAGCATCACCGATATCTCACGTATCATGTCGCGCCCATGCATATGAGCACCCTTGGATTGCGGTCCGACGCCGAAGAAGGAACCGATATCGCCGAGACCCGCGGCGGAGAGCAACGCGTCGATCAGTGCATGCGCCGCAACGTCGCCATCTGAATCACCGGACAGCCCCGTGAGGCCTTCGGCTTCGGCATCCTCCCAGCGCATGCAGGCGAGCCACAGCCCCCTGCCACTGTCCGGCGATGAAAACCTGTGGGCGTCGAATCCCATACCCACCCGCATGGCAGCGATTCCTGAATTAGCGTCATCCGTCATAACAAGTCCCATCGTCGTCAGGCATGTCGTCATCGATGTGCGAATGCCTGTGCCCTGCGGTGCATGGCCTCTGCATATGGGTGAGGGGCCGGATCCCTTCATCCGGCCCCTCACCCATGCCTGTCATACTGCTTACTTCTTCGACTTCTTGCTCTCCGCATCCAGACGCGCAAGCGTCTCGGTCGCGGGTTCCTTCGGTGTTTTGGAATGATGCTTATCATCCCCGGGCCGCGGATCGGCATAGCCGAGATTGACGTCCAGAAGGCGCTGCGCCTCCTCCTCGTCCAGACCTTCCGAAAGCGCGATCTCGGAGGTCAGGATGCTCCGTGCCTTCGTCAGCATGCGCTTCTCCCCTGCGGAAAGGCCATGCTCATCGACATCCCGCTGAGCGAGGTCACGCACCACCTCGGCGATTTTGTTGACGTCACCCGTGGCGATCTTCTCGACATTGAGCTTGTAGCGGCGTGACCAGTTCATCTCCTTCTCGATGATGGGTGTGCGCAGGATCTCGAAGACCTTGGCCACCTCGCGAGCGCCGACGATGTCTCGCACGCCGACCTTTTTCGCGTTATCAACGGGGACATTAATCACGAGACCATCCGAGGACAACACGGAAAGCTGGATGTACTGCCGGGTTATCCCTTTGACCGTCCGTTCGGTGATGGCCTCAACCTTTGCTGCGCCGTGACGCGGATAGACAACCATATCGCCGACGTTATATGCCATGAACCCTCCATACTAAATGCAAAACTCGAATAATTCTGCCATAACGGTCAGACTTGTGCCTGTGCATCCGTATCGGGGGAACACGGTATCCCCAATGCGCTGAGAGCATATAGACTCAATATATGGAGACTCTAAATATAGATGACCACCGTACAACGCCGTCACCCGTGGACTATGGCGTCCTCGATTCAGTCAGCAATGCAAGATTCTATAATCCGCACGCGATTCTCGGAGGGCATCTCGGCAGCGAAGAGGCCGAGGGCTCGGTGACGATACGGACACTGAGACCGTTGGCGAAGCACGTCGTCATCATCACCCAGTCCGGTGAGTACACGGCCCAGCACGAGTTCAACGGCATCTTCACCGCCGTGGTCCCCGCGCAAAGCAGCGGGTCGCAATGGTCGGTGCCCGATTACCGGATACGCACCACCTATGAGAACGGGGTGACGTTGGTGGAGGACGATCCCTATCGCTATCTGCCGACGGTCGGTGATGTGGATATCTATCTCTTTGGCGAGGGAAGGCATGAACGTCTGTGGGAGGTTCTTGGCGCGCATGTCCTGCATTATGACGATCCGATGGGATCCGCCGACGGGACGCCGGGGCGACAGGTCGATGGGGTGTCCTTCGCGGTCTGGGCTCCGAATGCGCATGCGGTCCGGGTGGTGGGAGACTTCAACTCCTGGGATGGTCGCAGGCACGCGATGCGCGAGATCGGATCCTCCGGCATATGGGAGATCTTCATACCCGGCCTGCATGCGGGGGCGCTCTACAAATTCGAAATCCTCAATGCCAATGGCGAGTGGAAGATGAAGGCCGATCCGATGGAGCGCGGCCACCAGATCCCTCCGGCCACGGCCTCCATCGTGGTTGATTCCCATCATGTCTGGAAGGATGAGGACTGGATGGATCGTCGCAGGCGCAGCGATCCCCATGCCGGCCCGATCAGCATCTACGAGGTCCATGCGGGAAGTTGGAAAGAGGGCCTCGATTACCATGAGCTCGCGGATCAACTGGTCGACTATGTCAAGAAACTCGGTTTCACGCATGTCGAGTTCATGCCGCTGACGCAGCACCCGTTCACCGGCTCTTGGGGATATCAGGTGACCGGCTACTACGCCCCGGATTCCCGTCATGGCTCCTATGACGACATGAAGTATCTGATCGACTCATTGCATCAGGCCGGCATCGGCGTGGTGATGGATTGGGTTCCGGCGCATTTCCCCAAAGACGACTTCGCGCTCGGACGCTTCGACGGGACGCCATTGTATGAGGATCCCGATCCCCAGCGTGGTGAGCATCCCGACTGGGGTACCTACGTCTTCAATTTCGGACGCAACGAGGTACGCAATTTCCTGGTCGCCAACGCCCTGTTCTGGTTGTCGGAATTCCATATCGACGCCTTGCGAGTGGATGCGGTGTCTTCGATGCTGTATCTCGATTACAGCCGCAAGGACGGCGAATGGCACCCGAACATCTACGGCGGACGTGAGAACCTCGAGGCCATCTCCTTCCTCCAGGAGACGACGGCCACGGCTTACCGTGACAATCCCGGCATCATGATGATCGCCGAGGAATCCACCTCATGGCAGGGCGTCACCGCACCGACCGATGCCGGTGGTCTCGGATTCGGGCTCAAATGGAATATGGGATGGATGCACGACACGCTCGAATACATGCATGAGAGTCCCATCAACCGTAAATACCATCATGATGAGATCACCTTCTCGATGGTCTATGCCTATTCCGAGCATTATGTGCTCCCGATATCCCATGACGAAGTCGTTCATGGCAAGGGATCGTTGATGGAACGCATGCCCGGTGACGATTGGCAGCGTTTCGCCGGCGTCAGGGCGCTTTTCGCCTACCAGTGGGCCCATCCCGGCAAGAAGCTGACCTTCATGGGCAACGAAATGGCCCAGTTCGGCGAATGGAACAACGAGCACAGCATCGACTGGGACTCGCTGAACTGGAAGGATCACCAAGGCGTGCAGCGGCTGGTCTCCGATCTGAATGCACTGTACCGGAACAGCCCCGCGTTGTGGAGCCAGGATTTCGATCCGGCAGGGTTCCAATGGCTGACGAGTGACGACTCCGATCACAATGTGCTGAGCTTCCTGCGCATCGGCAGTGGAGGCGAGCAGATCGTCGTTGTGGTCAACTTCTCAGGAAACGCTTGGCAGGACTACCAGGTACCGCTTCCCCAGGGCGGTGCATGGAAGGAGATGCTGACTACTGACGACGCGATTTACGGAGGTTCCGACATCCATAATGGAAGCTTCGTGGCGCAGGAGGAAGCCTATCATTCTCGTGAATGGTCGGTGAAACTCACGATTCCTGCGCTAGGAGCACTATTCTTGGTACCTGAGGACTGACACGATGCACCTTGAGCGCATCCACAAAGTAAGGCTAACGTGAGTATGATCAATAATTCAATGTCTCCCGCAAAACCGCATACGATCCTGGTGGTCGAGGATGAACCGACGTTGGCCACGGCCATCGCACAGCGACTGACGGCGGAGGGTTGGACGGCGAGGGTTGCATCCGATGGAGCCAGCGCGGTTCAGGCTGCGGCACAGTTGCGCCCGCATCTGGTGATCATGGATATCATGCTTCCCGTCATGGATGGTCTTGAGGCCACCAAGCGCATCGTCGCCGAAAGGCCCGTGCCGGTGCTTATCCTCACCGCACGCGATGACGAGGCGGACAAGGTGATCGGTCTCGGCGCAGGAGCCGATGACTACATGACCAAGCCCTTCTCGATGAGAGAGCTGATCGCACGGTGCAAGGCGCTGCTCCGCAGGGTCGAGAGGGCCAAGGTCATTGCGAAGAATTCGGAAAACGAGAAGGTGCTCGATTTCGGCTCGCTGATCATCGACCCCGCCCAGCGCATCGTCACGATGGATGGCACGCAGATCCATCTGACACCTACGGAATTCGATCTGCTGGCCACACTCGCCCGTAAGCCGAAGTCCGTGCTCACACGCGAGAAACTGCTCGAGGAGGTCTGGGACTGGGTGGATGCCTCCGGAACCCGTACGGTCGATTCGCATGTCAAGGCATTGCGGCACAAGCTCGGCTCGGAGATGATCAGAACCGTGCACGGAGTCGGATATGCCTTCGAACCACCGGAATCAGGTCCGGCAGCCTGATCGCCATCGTCAACCGCCACAACGCTCAGGGAACAGGTTTCGCACAACACCATGCAAAAGGCTTCGAAGCATAGCTCTTCACCACATGTGGATCCAGAACGACCTATCGGTTTTCTTTCCTCGCTGAAGGGCGAGCTGAGCATGCTGATTACGATTTCCACGGCCATCGCCTTCGTGATGGCCTGGTTTCTGCTCAAGGTCGGATGGAGCGGATGGATCTCGATGCCACTGACCCTGATTGTGGCCCTTGGCATCACCTACGTCTTCTCCAGGGGGCTCACCTCTCCCCTGCGGCAGATGCGCGACGCGGCCACGGCGATGTCCGGCGGCGACTACACCGTCAGGGTGCAGGCGGCGACGCTCAGCCACGATGAGGTGGGGCAACTGGCCAGATCCTTCAACGAGATGGCCGAAGAGCTGCAGCATGCCGATCAGATGCGTCTGGACATGGTGGCCAACGTCAGCCACGAACTGCGCACCCCGGTCTCCGCACTGCAGGCGATGGTCGAGAACATGGCCGATGGCGTGACCGAGCCCACCGAAGCCAATCTCGACAGCATTCTTGATCAGACGCATCGGCTCTCGGATCTGATCGCCTTCCTCCTCGACCTCTCCCGCATGGAAGCCGGTGCGGCCAGCCTGGAAATCGATGCCTTCGACTTTGCGGACTTCATCGACGAAACCGTGGAACCCTTGGAGATAGCCGATGCCGGACACGCCCACGACATCCGCATGGATGTGCCGGAAGGCATCACGATGGAGGGTGATCAGGATCGTTTGCGTCAGCTCTTTACCAATATCATCGCCAACGCTCTGAAACACTCCGCAGATGGCACCACCGTGCTCATCGAGGCCCACGAGGGAGAGGACGAGGGAACCATCGTGACCAATGTGGTCAACTATGGTTCGCAGATTCCGCAGGAGGCCCGCTCCGACATCTTCCGACGCTTCGTCAAGGGCAAAGCCGGCCCCGGAACGGAATCAGGCGGTACCGGTCTGGGACTGTCCATCGCGCGCTGGGCCGCCCAACTGCATGGCGGCAGCATCGTCGTGGTGGACGATCCGCGCGGCGCCGACTTTGAGATCACGCTGCCCAAATACCATATGGCCCAATATCAGGGCACCACGGTTCAGCGCCCTTAGGAGCATGCCCTTCCCTCCGGTGCTTCCCGCCTCAAGAGCTCCGGGAAGCGCTGGAGGCGGAATACTCCGAACGATGACGAATCGACATCCGGACATGCTATATTCGAACATATGTTCGAAACTTCCGAAAGCCGTCCGATCCCCCGTGGCTCGATCCCCCGTGGCTCGATCCCCCATGGCTCGATCTTCCACGCCCTGATCCAGCCGACGCCGGTGCCGCTCGCGTTGGAATCCGTCAGGGCCGGGTTCCCATCGGTCGCCCAGGATTATTTCGCCGGGGACTTCAGCTTCGATGAGAACGTCATCATCCACCCGGATACCACCTTCATCCTTAAAGTCGCCGGTGACTCGATGGAGGGTGCCGGCATCTTCGATGAGGATCTGCTGGTGGTGGACCGCTCCCTGGAACCGCAGGAGGGTGACGTCGTCGTAGCCATCCTGGATGACGAACTGACGGTGAAACGGCTGCTTATGCACGGGCACGTACCGATCCTCCATGCGGAGAATGCCCGGTATCCCGATTTCATACCCCAGGACGATCAGAGCCTCTCCATCTGGGGAGTGGTGACCGGTAACTACCACAGCCAACGGAACACGACCATGATCCACCACGGCAATACCCCATCCGGGCACACACCCCTCCCGGGGGTCTCCTCATCGTCGGCGGCGGCACGGACCGAAGCGGCGCCACAGACCGGGGCATCCAGAGACGCCAAGGCACGGGTCAACAGCGCCTACGCCTCATCAGGGTGGCGATGAGCATGGCTGACGGCACGATCTCCGCAGACCCCGGCGCAGCCATCGAGGGCATCGAGAACGACGATGAGGCCTATGCGATGGTTGACGAGGATGCGGCGCTGAGCTCCGGGTCCGATGACGGACAGGACGCCCGGACTCCCCCGCGCTTCGTCCTGGCGGATGCCAACAGCTTTTTCGCCTCATGTGAAACGGTATTCGACCCCTCCCTCGCCGGGCGCCCCGTGGTCGTGCTCTCGAATAATGACGGATGCGTGGTGGCGCGCAGCGCCGAAGCCAAACGGCTCGGCATCATCAATGGCACACCCTGGTTCAAGATCAGGGAGCAGGCAATGCACGATCACGTGGTGGCGCGCAGTTCGAACTATGAGCTGTATGCCAGCCTGTCGCATCGCATGATGAGCGTCATGAGGAATTTCCTGCCCGATCAGGAGGTCTATTCCATCGACGAATGCTTCCTCAGGGCTACGGGCGAGGATGAGGCCTTGAGAAACACATGCTCCGACATGCGTGCCGCAGTGCTCAAGGGCGTCGGCATCCCCGTGAGCGTGGGGGTGGCGCCAAGCAAGACCCTCGCGAAGATCTCAAATCACTGGGCCAAGCAGCACAGCGGGAATGGCGGCATCACGCTGTGGAACCACATTGACCGGAAGCATGGCGATGAGGCCCTGGCCAGTGTTCCCATCGACGACATCTGGGGGGTCGGACGTCGACTGACCCGCAAACTCATGGGGATGGGGATCACCAACGCCCTTCAGCTCAGAGATGCGGATCCGGTGATGATACGCCACAGATTCTCGGTTATGTTGGAGCGCACCGTACTCGAGCTGAGGGGTGTTCCATGCATCGAGGCCGACTCGGATGCGAACGGCGGTGTACGCAAATCCCAGATCCTCTGTTCACGCATGTTCTCCTCGCCCGTCACAGGATTCGAAACACTGGCGCAGGCTCTCAGCGTCTACGCCCAGCAGGCCTGCCACAGGCTCCGCCGCCAGCACGGTCTATGCGCACGCGTCGCCGCATTCAGCTCCACCAGCCCATACCGTCAGAACTACACGAGAATCTCCGGATCGGTGGTGCTCGACGATCCGAGCGACAGCCCCATCATCATCGCCAAGGCGGCCTGTGACGCCTTGCGCCCCTACGTCGATCCGCATGCCCAGTACATCAGGGCGGGCGTGCTGCTGCTCGGCCTTTCCCAAGCCGATAGCTACCACACGCTGGAAGGTTTCGAAGCGTCCCGGGACGAACATGAACTCGGTTCGACCATCGAAGACATCTCCCGGCGCTTCGGGCCACGCCACGTCGGCATTGGATATGGCGGCATGAGAGGCGGCGGCCACCAGGATGCGGATACCGGGGCGCAGTGGACCATGCGTCGCGACATGCTCTCCGGGCGCTGCACAACGCGCTGGGATGAGCTGGCTGTGGTCCATGCCAGATAGGTCGTCGTCACTCATGCCCCGCCGTGCTGGCGATCAGCAATGCGGTCAGGGTGCATAGGCCTTCATCACTCAAGGCCCGCATGCATTCGCGCAGCGTGGAGGCGGTGGTGATGATGTCATCGACCAGAATCACGCTGGAATATGCCTGAAGCCTCAGGCGGGAACGTACATGGACCAGCCCGTTGATTCTGTTCGCCCTGCCGCGTGATCCCGCGACCTGGACGGATTTCCCGGCATTGCCACGGATATCCAGCCCATTCACCAGACTGGCGTCAAGACCCGATGAGCGTAATTGCCTCACGACGGCACCCGCCAAATCCAAGGTGTGCAGACGCCCACGGTGACGCAGGGAATGGCGGGAGGAAGGCACCGGAACGACGGCGATCCGCATGGTCTTCACATCGGTCCGCCGGCGAAGCGCCGGGATTACGACGCGTCTGGCCAGTAGGGCCATGCTCGCCCCGAACACCCTGCCGAGTTCAAGATCGCCGTGATCCTTCCACGCCAGGATGGCGGCCCTGGTCGAACCGCGGTACAGGGCTGAGGCAAAGCAGAAGGCCATCGCCGTGCGGGGCATGGGCCTCGCCACAACATCGGACAGTCCACTGAGACATGACGGGCACAATAGCTGGTCAGGCATGTCGCATCCTGCGCAGCCGCGTGGGAACAGCAGGAATCCGAAGGCACGCAGACAGCGGGATGCCACCGTCCTGAAGCCGCCGTCACCGCGCAGCCCATCGAATCGTATATGCATGTGCAGCATCACAACATGACGCCTGCCATCCGGCGTCCCCGGACGTCCATGGTGGTCGGATTACGGCCACCACCGGCCCTCAGTGGACAGTCGGCGACAATTGGGCGATGATGCGGTCGGCGACGGCGATCGTATCGTCGGGATTCGCCACCCGGATAGGCATCGTGCCCGCAAGCGCGGCCGGATAATCATTGCCATCGGGATCCATGCGGTCGCCGATGAAGATGATCTCATTGACCTCGACCTGGAGTATCGAAGCCAACTCACGAACGGCATAGGCCTTATCGATGCCACGTTCGGAAATATCCACGCTTGTCGACCCGCCCGACCTCACCTGCAGATGAGGCAGATCAGCGGCGACTGCCGCGGCCAGGGCGTTCTTTTTGCGGTTGCTCGGATCCCAGGCCTCTTTCTGCTCGACCGGGGCCTGCTGCCCCAAGGCCGAAAAGGTGATCTGGCTGCCACGATCCTCGACACGGTGCCCCCAGGGGTGCTCCTCCCAGATGCCCAGTTCCTTGGCATGCCTCTCCAATGAGGCGACGGCCGCGGCACGATCCCGCGCACTGAGATCATGGGCATACACACATTCCCAGTTATCACCGCCCCAACGGAAATAACGGGTTCCGCTGGTCGGCATCAGATGAAGTCTGCTTCTGTCCGTTGCGATGTCGAGACCATCCAACACGTCCAGCACCTGCTCCTTGAACTGCGCGAAGCGGCCTCCCGAAACGATGGCCACGGTGGTCAGGTGGGTCAGAGCGGCCAGACGCCTGCCCATGCCTTCGGTCATGCGCATCTTCGAGCGGGCCAGGGTGCTGTCGAGGTCGAAGGCGACGACGCGCACCGTCGTGCACATGGCATCGATATCCGCCTGCTCCCATGATCGGGGAATCGTAACGGCTGCTGGGACTGTCATCTGTGCGCTCCTCACTGACCTAACAACGGACATCAGTCATCGTAGTACATCACCGTGTGACACGGGGCGTTGCCGGGAGCCCCGAGGAAGACATATGGTTGGCATATGACGTATCAGGCACCCTGGCTTTCAAGCACCAACCGCAACAGGCACGGGCGTGGCATGCGCCGTCCGATGTTCGGCACCCGGCTTCCTCATTACCGGACCAGATCGGGCATGTTCGACGATATGGTGGCCGGACAGCTCAAGCGGCTCAATGAGGCGTGGCCCGAGTTGATGAAGCCCGTGGAATTCGCGGTCGAGGATGTGCCACCCTCAACACCGACGCCCTGGGATGAGGGTGACCGCACACTGTCCCAGGGTTTCGCGGCCAATCATGGCATCCCTGCGCGTGTTGTCCTCTACCGTATGCCGATACAGATGCAAAGCCGTGACCGCATCGAATTGCAGTTCCTGATCCGGGATGAGGTGGTGATGCGGCTCGCCGAGCTCTATGGCAGGAGCCCTGAAGAGATAGATCCCATGTGGGGCGTGTGATCCGCCACATGTGGCGCGCCTGATCCCAAGGCACGCCCCGACCCACCGGATGCGCTATCTTACGGCACCCGGGCGTTGGTTGGCGTTGATGTATGAGCTGCGTGGCATCAAGGCGGTCTCCGATATGAATCCCAGTCCCGCGACCTTGGCCTTGCTCAGATCCGCACTGTTCAGACGTGCATTCCACACCACGGCATGGTCGCTGTCATCGAGCGTTATCGCAGCCACATCATCGCCGAAGGCATCGGCGTCCACACTGGTGGATGCGTTGGCGCCCAGGGTCACCTTCCTGACCTCCAAGGCCTTGCCCTTGGAGTCGTAACCCGAGAGGGTGAGCGTTGTTTCGGCATTCGCCGTGTTGGCCAGCACAAGGGTCGCGTCGAGTTGCCCGGGCAGCACGATCGCGCTTGAATCAACGGCCTGCGTGGATGCGACCAGACCGAAGTCACGCTGACCGCCATCACCTGAGATGCTGCTGGTGGCGCTGACCTGCACCGCTTCGTCTGAGGTCACGGATATACCCAGCGCATCATCCGGGGCCTGACCCAGATCCTGGACCTTGACCTGCTCCGCCTTCAATGAGTATTGATGTGTGTCACTCAGGCCTTTCTCGGTCATCCAGGCGACGTTCACGGAGGCATCCGTCTTGGAGAACAGGCTCAATGACACATCATCCCCCTTCGTGACTCCGGGAAGCGCAATGCTTTGCGAGGCGTCCGCGAGGGGCGTGGCGTAATCGGAGCCATGCGGTGTGAGACCGTCCATGACGGTACTCCGCACCACTGCGGCGACAGGTGTCTCACGACTGCTGACCGTAACGTAGAGGGCATCCTGGCCAGGCGCGGCCGCCGATACATCGAATACGCTCTCTTCACCGGCGCCCACGGTGATGGTGCTTCCCGTGGACAGGGCCAGACTGCCGCTGCTCTTGCTCCCCCAGACGCGGATGCTGACGGCGGTTGACTTTGAGGATGGGTTGGCCACGACCAGCTGCTGGGAGCTGCCGGTCTGCGTGCCTGGCAGCAGGAAGGATTCATCCAGGCTCGGGCTCACGCAATTCGATGCCGATATCCCGCGCAGATCCCCCTTGCTCGCCCATGATGCCACTGAGGATGAAGCGCCTTCACCGGAAGATGCCTTGAGCAGCTGGGTTGTCTGTATCAGAGGGCTTTTCTTCACGGAGACGGCGGACATCAAGACGCTTGCCGCATCCAGGGGATCCGAGTCCTGGAGATTCGTGGACTCGGCATTCGCGGATATCGGCGTCACAACGGACTCGAAGACGGATCCGAAAGCCGCCTGTCGCGCCGAAGAGGTGATGTCCCCTTCGGATGCCTGGTATTCCGAGTCGCCATATTTGCCCGAATCGGCCAGACTCATCTGTGCGGGACAGTAGGACTGCACGATATTCTGGCTGACCTTCTGCCGTACGGTCGATCCATTCCGCCCGGTTCCGTCAACCAGTGTCTCCGGAGGATGCACCAGAACCAGAACCGCCGCCAGGGCGACAATGACGATCATCGTGAACGCGCCAAGCAGCAGCCTGCGTATACGTCCCATATTGCGCATTCCCTTCTGTGCCGAATCGCTCATGATCGCTCCCGCCTCGTTCGTTCGGCCCGTGGCACGGCCACAAGGCAATAGGTGACCGCAAGAACGCCGAAGCACCAGAGCCATGCGTATCGCCAGGGATTGGACACGGCCTGCAGCTCGCCGCTGCGGTCAATGCCCTGATCCGCGGTGTCATCGGAAGTCAATCTGAAGTAGGTGCCGTTTTCGTTGCTCA
Source organism: Bifidobacterium psychraerophilum (assembly GCF_000741705.1). GTDB lineage: Bacteria > Actinomycetota > Actinomycetes > Actinomycetales > Bifidobacteriaceae > Bombiscardovia > Bombiscardovia psychraerophila. The sequence goes on from NZ_JGZI01000010.1 coordinate 361,943, forward strand.
CCACCGACTGGGTGCCATCGCTTGCCGTGATGTTCGAGACCAGGGTTTCGCTCGCGGTCCTATCCGACAGCCCATCGGCGTCATCATCGCTGGCGACGACGAATATTCCCCCCAGCCCCAGCTTCTCCAACGCGGAGATCGCATCGGCATCGGCATTCGACAGCAGATGCGAGGAGGCCGTTGCCAGGGTCTGGCTTGGCCCATCCGTGTATCCCGAGGCCATCATGGCCCATGCCGCCGGGTTGTTATCGATGAGATCGCCTCTGGCGGTGCGCATCACGGAGAAGCTCACACGATTATCGGATTCGGCCTCCAGGACGAGTATGCGGTGCCCCGGTTTCTGATCGAGATAGTCGACGCTCACCATCGGCAGTCCTGAACTCTGGGCGCTCACGCTGCCTTCGTCGCGGGTCTGCATCACGCCGTAGGCCCCCCACAGCAGCACGCATGCGACCATGAACGCGGCGAGCAGCGACCGTCCGACACGCACCGCCACCTGGGGCATCCGTGAGGCGGAAGCGAGTTGCATGCGTGCCGGATCCGCCCGCTCGTGAACCAGCACGAATGGACGCACCGCACTTCCCGAGATCACGCATACGCAGGCGAGCAGACCGAGCAGGGCCAGACATAAGCCCGGCAGGGCCGATCCCGCCACGGCGCCTTCCGCATCCAGTCCGATCATCACGCGGGTGGAGACCAGGCTCAGCACCACCCCGCACAGCACCATCGCCCACAGCATCCTGGTGATGCGCAACGCGAAGGGCAGCACCAAGGTGCACACCGCCATCACGGTGACCAGCAGCAGGGAGATCAACAGCATCGCTTCCACGAAAGCCGCGCTCATGCCGAACATTGCATCGCTGGTGCCGTCAAGAACGATGCGTCGGAGCATCTCCCCGACGCTCATCGCCTTCGGCGATCCGTTCAGGGCATGGCTTGGCAGCATCATGTCGCCGAAGAGCTGGCGCCAGGCACCTGAACCGAAATGATGCACGACGTTGACCAAAGTAGGTGCGATCGCGAATGCGGAGGGCAGAGGGATGAGCAGCAGCATCGTTCTGTGCTGACGCACCGTGACCAGGAAAGCCATGAATATCACCACAAGGGCAAGCACCAGTTGCGGCTCGGCCGTCACCACCGGGATGAAGCACAACGCCGCCAAAGCGGCGCATTGGATCGAGGAGTGGGGCGTGTTCGGATCCTCCGTCCGGTACATACCCACGGCGCGCAGTGTGAACGCGATGCTGACCGGCAGGAACATCATGACCACCAGCATGCTCACATTGCCTTGCGTGTAGAGTCCCATCGCCCATGCAGCCGCGCACCACAGCAGTCCGGCCGCGGCACGTACAGGGTTCGACCTGGTCACCGTTCCCGCGAGCGCCCAGAAGGACAATGCCATCAGCGGCGCGGATATGAACAGCAGCACGGCGATAACAGCCGCCATATTGCCTGCCGTGAACACACCCCCCACCAGCAGCAGCAAGGCGTAGGGAGCCGCCGGGGCGGGCACCCCGATGCCCACCGCATATGACCAGGACGTCGTCGCCGCGCGGGCGGCCTGCGCCCATGAGGCGGCCGTCGGCAACAGTGCCTCGGCATTGATCGCCCCACCCAGGAACACGCCTCTGAAAGGCCCCCAGAGCACGGCGATCTCGACGCCTGCCGCTATCACCGTCATGGCGAAGGCCCAGAGGGCGCGACGCCTGAGCTGAACCTTCAGATGTGCCTTCGCCAAGGGGCTGAGCAGCGGTACGTTCCCCTGCTGCACGAAAGCACTGTTGCGTTCGCGCCATCGCGAGATCTGCTGTCGGCTGGCCTGCAGCATATGCAGTTTGCCCAGCGACACGCTTGCGGTCCTGGTCACCAGGCGCCTGGCCTGCACGGCCTGCGGGAAACGGACGAGCATCCGCCACGGCTGCCAGAACTCACACCATGCCTCATAGGGCTGCTTGCGGAACATCAGCACGAAGAACATGGCCAAGGACGTCACCAGGCTCCACAACCACATCAGTGGCCACAGCAGCATCCCGCTGTCCGTATAGCGGTATTTGCTCCTCGCATCGATAACGGCCATCGCGCTGCTGACCGGATACTCATCGGACACGGCTTCACCGGCCCTGTCGCGCACACCTTCGAATCGTGCGCGTCTGTGCGCGATCACCGCCGATGGGACGACCAGGACACGGCCTGAACTCAGGCAGACCCGTCTGCAGAAATCGGCAGACTCCCCGAATGTCCCGAACCAGGAGTTCACCCCCGAAAGCTTCTTCAATGTGGATAAGGGCAGCAATGCGCCGGCAAGGGAAACGGCGAATACATCCTGCCGTGCGTCGTACTGCTCCTGATCCGGTTCGCCGTCCACCACCAGGCTGACCGTCTGGTGTCTGCCCGCATATCTGCCCACATCATGCAGACCCTCGCCGCTCCACCCGACCTGTTTGGCACCGAGCAGCGAGGCGCCGGGAGCATTGCGCCAGGCCTCGACCAAGGTATCGAGGCATTCCTGGTCACGAGGGCGGGAATCGTCATGCAGCAGCCACAACGCCCTGACCTGGCTGGGAAGCTTCGCATAGTCAAGGGCCTTCTCAACGGCGTTGCTGAAGGAAACGGCCCCTTTGGCGCGCACCACCTGCACCTGCATGGTCTTGACATGGGGGAAACCACCATGCTGTGATGCCGCGGGCGTCATCACCTCCACGGCCGAATACATCGGTTCGGTGGTCTGTCCCGAACAATCCGCGACGACGATAACGGCAGGGAGCACACGCTGACCGAGTACGGCCCGCACCGTCTGCCCGAAGTACCGTAGATCCTCCCCGACGGTTATGACGGCAGCGACGCTGCCTTCGACTCCCTGACGGTGCATACTGGGTTCTTCAGCCAGGATCGAGGCAAGTTCCCTCTGGACGTCCGACTGATTGGAAGCTACGAAACTCATGGTTCCAGTGTACGCATGAGCTTCACCACCTTGGATTTACGACCGGGGCGGGGCGCGTCAGACCTGCCCTCGCGACCGTTCCTTCTTATAGCGTCGACGCTCGCGTTCGCTCATACCACCCCATATGCCGAAACGCTCGTCATGATCGACCGCCCATTGGAGGCACTGCTCCCGCACCTCGCACCGCGCGCAAACCTTCTTCGCTTCGCGCGTGGAACCTCCCTTATCGGGGAAGAATGCCTCGGGATCCGTCTGCGCACACAGGGCCTCATGCTGCCATGACAGATCGGCGTCGGGTTTGAACAACCCCCACAGTGGGTTAGCAACTCTGTCATCGGATTCGTCAGCGGAATCATCAACGACTCTCCACATGTCGAACCTCCCTTGATCGCAGAGGGCAAAATGCCATCTCTACAGGTAAATTACACATGTGTGACTTGCTAATGTCAAATTCTCAGCTGTGTCAATGCTCACATTTACGGCAATTCGTGGTATATGGCAAGTGTGCTCATTCTGAGCAACTTTCCGGACTATCAGCATCTATACAGACTCCCGATTGCTCCATAACATACAATCTAAGGGTTTACAGAGTCTGAAATCACATCATGTGCATGGATGAATGCCACGTCCGTGTTCTGTCAGGAGGCGCGAGAGTGACGTCACGGAGCACCCGCAACGGCAAACTTCCCAATGTCCGGGGAGGTAATGCAGCCAAACCGAAACACAGCATCGGCTATATATCCAGGCACCGCGTGCTTAGCGTTTTCGTCGCGGCGCTGGTGGCCGTGGTGGCGTTCTCCGGCACCTTCGCCGCCGCCACCTATCTCGATATCGACACTACGATTCGTAACAAAGCTGTGAAGGTCATCAGCAGCGACGGCAGCTCGACATCCCCGACGACAATCGACCAGTATGCCGGGAAAACACTCAACATACTGATTCTGGGACAGGATACCCGCTCGGGATCCGAAAACGCCGCCATCGGCGGGGGCGACACATCCGATGCCAGCAACCATCAGTCCGATACCGCCATGGTGATGCAGATCTCAGCCGACCGTTCCTACATCAACCTCGTATCCATCCCCCGTGATTCCCTGGTCGACGCCCCCAGTTGCCAGACCACAAAAGGCACCGTCGCCGCACGGTACAACGTGATGTTCAACTCGATATTCGCCACGGGATACGCAACAGGCGGGGATATAGCCTCAGCCGCCAGCTGCACGATGACGGCAGTCAACGCCCTGACCGGACTGGATATCTCCAACTTCATCGTCGTTGATTTCAGCGGACTCAAAAGCATGATCGATGCGATCGGCGGCGTCGATGTGTGCATCCCCCAGGACACCGAGGATTCATACACGAACCTCAAACTGAGCAAGGGGTATCAGCATCTCACCGGCACACAGGCCACGCAGTACGCGAGGATGCGGCACGGCACCGGCACCGATGGATCCGACATCATGAGGACCACCAGACAGCAGTATCTGATCAAAGCGCTGCTCAACAAAGCCGTATCGAAGAATCTGCTGACCAGCTCCTCGGAGCTCTACCAGTTGGCCAAGGCGGCCATCTCATCCCTGCAGCTGAGCGAAGGCCTGGCGAGCACGACCGGATTGGCCGGGCTCGCCATGAGCCTTGCGAATATCGATTCATCCCACATCTACGCGCAGACCATTCCCGTGGAAGCCGCCCCCTCGGACAAGAACCGCGTGGTGTGGTCCAGTTCGGCCAGCGAGGTCTGGGCCAAGTTCCAGAAGGCACAGCCACTGACGCAATCCACGCAGAGCACCTCCTCGGCAAGTGCATCATCCTCCTCGTCGAATGCAGCATCCTCGACCACGTCCAGCTCCAGCGCTTCGACGCAGTCCTCGTCCAGTTCCGCTGCATCCGCATCCGCATCCACATCAACATCCTCATCGGCAAGTGCGTCATCGAGCGTCAATGCGACAACGGGATTGATCACGAACTCTTCCGGCCAACTGATAGACCCCGCCACAGGCGGCATCGTCGATCCCGAGACCGGAACGATTCGCGACGCGAACACAGGTCAGTACATCGGCATCGCGGACCGCTATCTGCAGTACACCGTATGTGGCGTTCCTGCACAGGAATAGCAGCCGCAACACCACGCACACATTCTCCCGTGCTAATTGTGACTGCAGAGTCTTGAGACGGAGGACACATGGCGCAGGAATCTGGTGAACATGAGACTTGGGACAACCCCCCGAGCTTCATGCCTTCACGCAGCACAGGGCACTCTGCATCGCGCGGAGGACAGGCGAACGACACTTCCGCGGCGCCTCCAAGCTTTTCACCCCGGAACGGTTCCTCGACGCCGACCCCGTCCCAGGCAGCGCCCAGAGGTGGCAGAAGCTCCGCCCCATCCCGGAGCGCAAGCGGCAGCTCACGTGCCGCAGGACCGCAACGCCAAAGCCCTGCGAAACCCGCTCGCAATGGCGCAAAGCCCATTTCCGCATCCTCCCAGCCGAAGCATAAGAACACGGGCAGGAAGAAGCACGGAGCCGGCAGAATCATCGCCAGAATCCTCATCGTCCTGGTGATATTGCTGGCCCTGGTCGGCATCGGCCTGTGGAGCTGGGTCAATGGTCAGCTCAACAAGAAGGATATGCTCAGCAGCGCGGCCGACACCCCGGCGCCCACATGGCTGATCCTCGGCTCCGACGAGCGCGACGGCACCGCCGGCACCGGAACCGAAGCCGACGCCCCCGGTTCGAGGACCGATACGATTCTGGTACTGACCAAGCCGAAGAGCGGTCCGAGCTCGTTGGTGTCGATTCCCCGGGATTCTCTGGTGACGGTGAAGAACACCAATATGAAGATCAATGCCGTCGCCGAAACCTATGGGTACACATCGCTTGTCGAGCAGGTGGAAACCATAACCGGGCAGAAGATCGACCATGTCGCCATGATTAAATTCGGCGGTCTGGAGAAGGTCGTCAACGCGCTCGGCGGTGTCGAACTCTGCTATAACAGCACCGTCAACGACGCATATTCAGGATTGAACTGGACCGCCGGATGCCATACCGCCGACGGCGCCACGGCCCTGGCTTTCTCAAGAATGCGCTACTCCGACCCACAGGGTGATTTCGGCCGCGCCAAACGGCAACGCCAGGTCATCGCCGCGATCGTCTCCAAAGCCAGCAAGGCTTCGACCCTGACGAACTTCTCGAAGACGAAAACACTCGCCAGCTCCGCACTCTCCGCAATCGTGGTGGACAATAAGAGCAACCCCTGGACCCTGCTGCAGATGGCATTGGCCTTCAAAGCCGCATCAGGAAGCAATGGCGTGACGGGCAGCGTGTATTGGACCGATCCTGATTACTACCCGGGCGGCGGCGTCGGCTCCACGGTGAAACTCGATGCCGACCGTAACCTCACCCTCTTCACACAGCTTGCCGATGGCTCGCACGCCTCCGGAACAGTAGGCGGCCAGGACTGACCGACGGGTCCTTCCAGGAAACCATCGCCACATTCGTGCACACACGGCACGGAAACGGCCGGGTCCGCAGACGCTGAGCGATACTGCAGGGCATGCGAGTCCACACACCACTGAGACGATCGGACGGACACCCGTCACCATCACAGGCCTCTCCCACCAGAAGCCCGGCTCGGGGCGCATACGGCCGCATCATGCCTGTTGTATCACTGCTGCTCCCGGCCGCAGGCCAATTCGCCATCACCGTCTACATGGCCTCCTTGGGGCATTGGTTCATGGCCGTGGCATCCCTACCGGGCTTTGCGGCCCAGGCCATCTCCTCGCTGCTGATGCTGTCCCACGCCACGGGAACGGACACGCGACGGAACGAGGTCAGCGGATCGATACCATCGCATACCCTCATCGGATCAGAAGCAGCGGGTCGGGCCGATGGGACGCCAGGCCACCCCGGGCTGCCGAATGGCGACCTCATCGAGGACCTGGGCTTCCACTCCCCCCGTATATCCCACATGTGGCGTCATATCGTGAGCCTATGGGTGAACTTCCTCAATGATGGCGCACCGGCCTCCAAAGAGGATGCCGCATGCTTCGAATCACCCATCGCTTCGACGAAGGATGGCGTGCTGAAGCTGGACCTGCCGAATAACGGCCCGCATGCCGTGGTGGCCGGAACAACCGGATCGGGCAAATCATTCCTGCTACAGAACTGGTGTCTGTGCATGGCGACACGCTTACCGCCGAGCAAGCTGAACTTCGTGCTGCTTGATTTCAAAGGAGGGGCTTCCTTCACCATGCTTGCACAGTTGCCCCACACGGTCGGCTGTGTTTCCGACCTCAGCCTGGAACATGCGAAACGTGCGCTTGACGGGCTTGAGCACGAGTTGAGACGACGTGAGCTGCTGCTTCAGGAACACCGCGTATCGCGATGCCAGGAGCTCGACGAAGCTCCCCCTCGGATGGTCATCGTGGTCGATGAATTCCATGCGCTGAGGCGTTTGCTGCCTGATGCCGAGGAACGGATGGAACGGATCGCCGCACTCGGACGCTCATTGGACATGAACCTCATCCTATCCACCCAGAATCCACTGGGGCAGATCAGTTCGCAGATCAAGGCGAACATCAGCCTGCGCATCTGCATGCGGGTCCAGGATCCTTTGCAATCGATCGAGATGCTGGGCAACGCCGCCGCATCCTGCATCGACCCTGCCGAACCGGGCTATGCATACTGTGCGGACGGGCACGGTGTCCGTGCCTTCCAGACATCGACATGCCGTCACCCTCGGCATCTGATCCGCGCCATCCGCACGGCCTTCTCCTTCCTCTCGCTTCCACCTCCCGCAGCGCTGTTCACGGCACCACTGCCCCGTCTGCTTGATGCCGCCGCAATCGGATGCCGCCCGTCGGAGACTCCACCGATTCATGGAATCGTGATCGGCCTGGAAGATGATGGGGTGCGCACACGCCCCTGCACGGTGCTGCCTGGGGAAGGCAACCTTCTGGTCATCGGAGCTCCCGGCTGCGGCAAGCAGGCGCTGGTCGCGCATATGCAGAGGCTTCTGGGTGCGGGGGCGAAAAGGGAGGTCCTGCGCCTCCACGGCAGGGACGCACGGCCGGAACCCTTACACCGCGCCTGCAACGCTCATATGGCATCCGTTCTGATCGTTGACGACGCCGGCGCACTGATGGATCCGCTGTGCGAACGAAAGCTCAGGGAACCCTTCATCTCGGCCTTGCGTTCCACGCATGTGATGGTCATCTGCACCATCGATGCCAGCGGACAGCTGCGTCATCCGGAATACTTCCCTTCGCGCATCGTATTCCCCTCCGGCGATCCGAATAGCGATCTTCTTGCGGGCATCCCAGCGTCGTACATACACGCGATGGCGCCGGAGGATGTCGGCCTGCCGGGTCGAGGCTTCCTGATCAGGCACACCCGCGCCATACCGATTCAGTGTGTGACGGAGGATCCAAAGCCGCCATGAGGCATCCCCTTCGGCAGGGCAGGGCATCGCGCAGCCCTCTTTCCATCAGGAGCGAGGTCTTGAAAAGTCGGCATTTTCGTGCTTTCCTATGTAAGGACTCGGATTTGCCGGGTATTGGAAGCGAAAGAAGGCGACAATGAGTAGTGCTTTTGATTGGCGCGCCAAAGCGGCTTGCCGTGACAAAGACCCTGAGCTGTTCTTCCCGGTTGGAAACACCGGCGCTGCTTATCAGCAGATCGAAGAAGCCAAGGCCGTGTGCCGCACGTGCAAGGTGATTGATGCATGCCTGAAGTGCGCACTCGATACGAACCAGGATTACGGCGTCTGGGGTGGACTGAGCGAGGACGAGCGCAGGGCGCTCAAGCGCAGGGCAATGCGTGCGCGCCGCTCACAGGCCATGCAGATGCAAGCCTGAGACGACGCCTCTGTTATATGCGGCAGTGATCGGCATCGTGGTGCGTAACACGACGGCACCCCACTGCAGCAGATGACAGGTAGTGAACGATAAGCGGTGTGGAACAGCTTCCGGCTGTTCCACACCGCTTTTTTTATACGTATGCCACTGTGTTTATGCCACCGTGTGGATGTCACCGTACAGATGCGACCGTGTGAATGCCACCGTATAGCTGTCACCGTGCGGATGTCACCGTACAGCCATCACTGTCTCCACACCGCCCTGTATCGGCATCAGGCTGCGGATTCCTGGGCGGCCCGAAGCTTCATGTTCAGCACCACTCTGGTTCCGCCTTCACGACGCGGCTCCCATCGCACCGAACCTCCGAAGTCATTGGTGACGAAGGTATTGATGATCTGGGTCCCCAGACCCGATCCGCTGCTGCGCGCGAAACCGCCCGAGGATTCCGAGCTGTAACCATTGCCATCGTCCTCGACGACCACGCTGAGATTGTTCCCGCCACGTCCCACCGATATCGTGATATTGCCTTCCTCGCGTCCCTCGAATCCATGTTCCACGGCATTGTTGACCAGCTCCGTGAGCACGAGGGACAAGGGTGTCGCATCCTGAGCCGGCATCATACCGAACTTGCCCATGAAAGTGATATGGATGTGCTGATCCTGGGTGGTGGCCAGATCGACACTCATCTTGAGCAGGCTGGAGATGACCTTGTCGAAGTCGACCACCTCGTCGGCCGTCTGGCTCAGACCCTCATGCACCACGGCTATGGTCTGCACGCGACGCTGCGCCTCCTCCAACTCCTTGCGCACCTCGGGAAGCTTGGTTCTCCTGGCTTGGAGCCTGAGCAACGCGGAGACGGCCTGCAGGTTGTTCTTCACCCGGTGATGGATCTCCGAGATGGTGGCATCCTTCGTCTGCAATTCCTGCTCGCGACGACGCAGCTCCGTGACGTCCCTGCACAGCACGACCGCCCCGGTACGTCCGTGCTCGTCGGATAAGGGCAGGGATCGTATCGACACGGCTGATCGGCTTGCATCGAGTTCGGAGTCCACAGCCGCCTTGCCGCTGAGGACCAGGGGCAGCGACTCGGGGACGGGATCGTTCTCGCGAATCAGGGAGGTGCCGATTTCACTGAGATAGCGGCCCTGCATGGTGTCGATGGAACCGAGCCTTCTGAAACAGCTGATGGCATTGGGAGAGGCATAGCCGACGATGCCGTCGGCGCTGAGGATGATGAATCCGTCCGAAACACGGGCGTTGTGCCGTTGGTTGAGCACCGAGTCCACATAGGGGAACTGCCCACGGGGGATCATCTCGAAGAGCTCTTTGCCCGCGTCGATGCTTTCGGATTCATAGCGACCATTCGATTCACGGGTCGCCATATTGGTTTCGCGCACGACGAGTCCGAGGGTCTTCCCCTGGTGCCTGACCGGTGCGTAGACGTCGCAGACGACCGCCCTCCCCCTGGTTCTCAGCGTATCCGAGTGATAGATGTATTCGGATTCCATGGCAGCATCGAATTCCGCCTTCAAGGAATCGGATATTCGGGTACCCACCACATCCTCCGACCGCAGGGACATCACGGTGGATGGCCTGCACTGCTCAGCCACGACGTAATGGCCATCGCCTGTCTGCAGCACCAATAACAGATCCGCGAAGCTCAGGTCCGCAATGACCTGCCAATCGGCTACCAAATGGTGCAACCACTCGCGGTCCTCGTTGTTGAAATCGGGACGGGTGGCAAGAATATGCGTGAAATCGGCCATATGCTCCATCATATGACCTGCCGTTGCCGTATGGAAAGCAGCGACACACTCAGGTGACGTCTTTGCGCATCAGCTAAGCTACGGTATCGTAGGTTACGTTACCGTAGCTTTGGAATGAAAGGCGGCATTCATGCGCACAGGGCAGCCAGCACCCGGTGGGAATGGGCAGGAACCGGATGAGGAGCATCTCACACCGGCGCAGAGCATCAGGAAGAGGGCACGCGACAGGGCACGACGCATCATCGAAAAAGCCGACACGAAGGCCGCACGGCTTGAGGAGCAAGGCAACCCTGAGACGGCAGGGCTCCGTCTGGACGTGCACGGACGACCCAAACCTTTGCTGCGTGGATGGATACACGCGGTGACCACTCCCCTGGCCCTGGCGGCAGGAATCGTGCTCATCTGCCTGAGCCCCACCACCTCACTCAAATGGGCGTGCGCGGTGTTCATGTCGTGCTCGCTGATACTCTTCGGCAACTCGGCGCTCTATCATCTGGGTAACTGGTCGCCGAAAACGACGGTCATCCTCAGACGCATCGACCATGTCAATATATTCCTGCTGATTGCCGGCACCTACACCCCGGCGGCCTTCGCCCTGAACCAGTTCTGGCAGCGCGTCATCATCATAGGGCTCTGGTCATGCACGGCTGTGGCGATGCTGGTGCACGTCATCTGGATTACGGCGCCCCGGTGGCTGTACACCTTGGTATACATCGTATTCGGCGTATCCGGTGTGGGCTTTCTCGGACTCTTCTGGCAGTCCCCTGCCGCAGGCCCGGCGGTCGTATGGCTGATCGTCGCCGGAGGCATCTGCTACATCGCCGGTGCCATCGTATATGCCATGCGTTGGCCGAATCCCTGGCCCAGGGTGTTCGGCTTCCATGAGATCTTCCATTGCGGCACGGTCGCAGGGTATGCATGCCACATGGTCGCCATATTCCTCGTCGTCTGCGCAATACGCTGAGCCGCAGGCTCCGTGACTTCATACGCGTGGTGCCCGTCATCGTTAGACGATGACGGGCACCACGCGTATGAGGGGTATGCATGCCCAACGGCATCCATACCTACGCTTCAGGCATTACTGCAAGGGCTTGGCATCCAGGATCGTGACCGCGATATCCTTGCCGTTCGGGGCCTTGTAGGAGACCTCATCCCCTGAATGACCGCCGATGATGGCCGCCCCGATGGGTGATTCCGGGCTGATCACATCGTATTCGGTGGCGACGGCTATGTCACGAGAACCCAGAACATACACCATCTCGTTGCCAGCCAGGTTAAGCGTGACTATCGAGCCGTTGCCCACGGTACCGGCCGCGGGTGCCTTGAGGATCTTGGTGTTGCGCAATTTGACGATGAGCTCGTTGATGCGGCCTTCGTTCTTGCTCTGCTCTTCACGCGCGGCCTGATAGCCGCCGTTCTCGCTGAGATCCCCCTCGGCCCGGGCAGCGGCGATGCGTTCGGTGATCTCCTCACGAATCTCACCCTCCCTGCGTGCAAGTTCGGCCTTGAGCTTGTCATATGCATCCTGCGTCAGCAGAATCGTCTTTTCCTCAGCCATGATTCCTCCTTGGACTGTCCGTTGAGGTGATAGTCTATACCCTTTATTGACAAGGGCTGTCAATAGAAAAAGCGCCGGGTGTACCGGCGCTCAGCGTTCGGTCGTTATGATGGGCTATCTCGTCGAGACGATGTCGATGACGAACACCAAGGTGTCGTCGCCACCGATGCCCGCCTGAGGCACCCCCTGGGATCCGTACCCATACTCGGGCGGTATCGAAACCACCAGTCGTGATCCGACGTTATGCCCCGGCACCGTCTGATCCCATCCCTTGATGACCTGTCCGACACCAATGCCGAAGCTGGCGGGCTGGTGGCGCTGGAAGCTGGAGTCGAATACGCTTTGCGATCCCCATGTCACGCCGTGATAATTCACGGTGACCGTATCCCCCTTGCGCACCAACGGCCCATCGCCTTCGACCAGCTCGACCACCTTGAGCCCGGCGGGAGCCTCTCCCTCGAACTCGATGGTCGGCTGTGCGCCGAACTCGGCATTCACTTTGGGCATGCCCTGATCCGTCATTGTCCCTCCTCATTCATCAGCTTTGGTCGTCTACCTTATCGTCTTTCCCGACGCAGCACAATTCATCATGCTCCGGGTGACGCCTGCACGCGGTAACTCTAGTACAACTGCGAATACATCGCATACAGGTAAAAAATACCCAGTGCGGCCAAGAGCACGGTTATCACGGCGATGGTGGTCATGGCCTTGACCCGTGTGACAGCGCGTGGCGAGAGGAAGCGGGCAAGCGCAAAGGACACGAAGCCGATGACGGCGCAGTTGAAGGCCACGGCCCACAGCTGTGAGCCGGCCAGGCTCGCACCTCCCAATGGGTTTACCAAGGAATCGAAAATCGAAGGCAGGACGGAGAATCCCCAGATGAGGAAGCCCACCATGCCGACGGCACCGAAAACCAATGGGCTCAGTCGTTCACGGACCCGGTTACCAAGTACATCGGCGATCCACAGCAAGGCGAACCCGACCGTATACGTGAATCCCACGGCCAGCAGACACGCCACCGCCGCCCAGGGAATCAGCGCGATGCTTTTCTGTGGGGCCATCGCCAGATACAACGGGGCGCAGATGATCTCAAACACGCACATGATACCGGCGGCGATTACCGCCTGAGTGGGCATATCGGGCCACTGTCTCCCGGATGAAGGCAACCGTCCAGCAGGTGATTCCATCGTCTCCGCCTCTTTCTTCGTCAATCGGCCAGGGCGGTTGGCATACCTGCCAACCGCGAAAGCCCTGATGATGCATGAAGCATCCGTGTATGGCAACCCTGGTGCCCCCGGTGGGAATCGAACCCACATGCCTTGCGGCGGCGGATTTTAAGTCCGCAGCGTCTACCATTTCGCCACGGGGGCGGTGTCCGGCTCTTAGCAGCCGACTTGTGTATTATGCCACTTCATCATTGCCTGCGAGCAGCCTGCGCCCACAATCAAGCACAATTCCATCGAGCAGGCCGTGCTCGCTGGCGATATACGAATCCAATACGACGCCACGCGTGGCCGCCGCCTCACTGACACGCCGAAGCACTTCGCTCCACACCAATGCACCCGCACCCACAACATCGATCCTGCCCGGATGGATGGCACCAAGCCCGGCACGCTGTTTCCTGCTCATGCGCAGCACACGGTCATTGACCGGGAACACCCGATCGAAGGCGATCCGCGTGCCATCGACCTGTGCCCGGTCGTATTGTTCGAGACCCATGGCGAGGGCACTCATCGTCGTCACGGTACCGGAGACGCCGATTATCGTGGCGGTGGCTGCCGCATCGATATGGTTGAAGGCCTCATCGATATGCTGGTTGATGTCGACGACCGCCTCATCGATCTGCCTCTCAGTGGGCGGGTCGTCAATCAGATGGCGTTCGGTCATCCTCACCGATCCGATATCCATCGAATATCCCGCGCTCACCTTGTTCGCCGGCGTCCGCACCCCGTCGCCTCCGAGGACCATTTCCGTCGACCCGCCGCCCAGATCGACGACCAGATACGGTGCCTTGGGTGCCTGAGGGGTGTTCAGCACACTGCTCGCTCCCAGGAAGCTCAAGGCGGCCTCCTGTGATCCCGGGATGACTTCGGGCCGTACACCCAGTATCGATTCGATCCCATCCTCGAATTCCATGCGGTTCGTCGCGTCACGGGTCGCCGAGGTGGCGACGAAACGCAAGGCATCGATCTGATGCCCATTCAGGACCTCCGCGAATTCCCGTGAGGCGGCATATGCGCGTTCCAAGGCCTCATCCGAAAAGCGGTGATTCTTGTCAACATCCTGTCCGAGCCGAATCACACGCAGCATACGCGGTACGACCGGGTGCAATCCTTCGGCATCCACCTGTGCCACCATCAGGCGGATGGAGTTGGTGCCGCAATCGACACCTGCAACCGTCACTGAATCCATCTGAAATCTCCTTCTGGCCGAATGGCGCTCAGGCTATAGCGAACAACGACATACCACAGGCGAGAATTCCCCGTTGACCTGCTCCAATGCGCGATCCCCTATGGGATTCACACCGCTGCCCATCACCAGGCTCTGCGCGACGAGTGCATGCAGACATTTAACCCTCACGGGCATCCCACCGGCGCTGGTTCCGGCGATATGGCTTTCGTCATCCCCGAGCCGCTGAGCCAAGGCGTGCCGGAAAGCAAGATAGGCCTCATGCGCATGACGGTAATCCGCGGCGACGTCCTCATCGTTCTCAAGCATCTCGTTGTATCCACGCATCGAACCTTCCGCCTCGGCGTGGGACACGGCTTTGACCGCCTCGGGACTGGTCAGGTAGCAACTGGTCGGGAAGGGTATCCCACCTTCCAGCATCGGTCTGGTGATCACCGCCAAAGGCCTGCCGCACACGCATCTGGCCCCGATCGCCACGATGCCTCTTGGATACCTGCCGAGTTGACGCTCCACCACATCGACATCCTCCGCCGTCGGAGGATCCCGCATCACGGCATCCAACACTTCCTCAACCTTCATGTCCACCTCGTTCCGCTGCCTGATCATACGTGGTGCAGCACCTACTTCGTATCCTGCGCATCCGAATCACTCGTTGCGGCAGAGCTCTTCTGCGATTGCTTGGTCGTGCCCTTATCCGCCTTCTCGAAGGATTCGGCCATATCACGGTACCAAGGAAGATCGCTTTGTGTGGTGCTCCCGGAGTCATTGCTTTTCTTGCTGTTATCAGCGGTCCCTGTCACGGCCTCGGGATGCAGCACCCTGATGGCCTGCTCCCCGGGAAACACAAAACCGAGTCTGTCCCTTGCCTGAGCCGTCACATAGGCGTTATCGCTCCAGCGGGCGATATTGTTCTCCAGTTCCTGCTTCTGTGCGATCAGGGAGGCTTCCTGCTTGCGCAGGCTATTGAGTTCGGAAAGATTCAGGGCGTAGGTGTGGAAGGTGGAGACCAGCTCGATGGAAGCCAGCACGATGATGATCATCGCCACGAAGAAGGAAATCGGGCCCGCCGTGCCACGTTTGCTCGACGTTGCGGATTTCTTTCCCTGCTCAGGTGCTGTTGTGGTGGCCATGCTCATGAAAATACCCGCCACGCTCGACTCGGAGCGTGACGGGTAGATGTTCAGGCGTGATCATTGCGGGCAATGATCCGCCTGATGATGCTACTTGATGTACTTCTTGCAGGCCTTGAACGCGCTGTATCCTGCGTACTTCGCGACGGAACCGAGCTCTTCCTCGATCTCCAGCAGGCGGTTGTACTTGGCGATACGCTCGCCACGTGCAGGAGCGCCGGTCTTGATCTGGCCGGTGTTCTTGGCGACGGCGAGATCGGAGATCGTGGTGTCTGGCGTCTCGCCGGAACGGTGGGAAACCATTGAGGTGAAGCCATTGGCCGTTGCCAGCTCGATCGCGTCGAGGGTCTCGGTCACGGTGCCGATCTGATTCAGCTTGACCAGCAGGGAGTTGGCGGCCTTGAGGTCGATGCCCTTCTGCAGACGCTTCGGGTTGGTCACGAGCAGGTCGTCACCGACGAACTGGAGACGATCGCCGAGTTCAGCGGTGATCTTCTGCCATGCGGTCCAATCTTCCTCCTGGAAGGGATCCTCGATGGAGACCAGCGGGTACTTCTCGACAAGACCCTTGTAGTAGTCAAGCAGCCAGTCGTCGTCACGAAGCTCACCCTCGAAGAGGTACTTGCCCGTTTCCTTGTCGTAGAACTCGGAGGAGGCGACATCCAGCGACAGACCGATCTGCTCGCCGGGCTTGTAGCCCGCCTTTTCGATGGACTCGACGATGAGGTCAAGCGCCTCCGCGTTGGAATCCAGGTTAGGTGCGAAACCACCCTCGTCACCGAGACCGGTGCTCAGGCCGCGAGCCTTCACCACGCCCTTGAGGGTGTGGTAGACCTCGACGCCTGCGCGCAGAGCCTCTTTGTAGCTGTCGAATCCGTATGGGGACACCATGAACTCCTGGATGTCGACGTTGGAATCGGCATGTGCTCCGCCGTTCATGATGTTCATGTTGGGAACGGGCAGGATATGTCCGTTGGTGCCACCGAGGTAACGGTAGAGGGGCAGATCAGCGGATTCCGCTGAAGCATAGATGGCCGCGAGGGAGACGCCGAGGATGGCGTTGGCTCCGAGCTTGCCTTTGTTCGCGGTTCCGTCGAGCTCGATCATCGTCTCGTCGAGCGCGCGCTGATCCGTTGCATCCAGGCCGATGACGGCTGGCGCGATGATCTCGTTCACGGCTTTGACTGCATCGAGGACGCCCTTGCCCAGATAGCGTGACTTATCGCCGTCACGACGCTCCCAAGCCTCCGCCTCGCCGGTGGAAGCGCCTGAAGGAACGAGTCCGAGGCCTTGCGCCCCGTCCTCCGTCTCAAGAACTACCTCGACGGTCGGGTTGCCACGGGAGTCAAGAATTTCGCGTGCATAAACGCTTTCAATTGCTGCCACAACTTCTCCTTAAGACATGTATGTTGTGCTGACACTCATAAGAGTAGTGCGTTTGTTGGACGATGGCGCTGAGTGGGGCCAATTTTTATGTTAGCGCTAACAAGTCGGATGCCTATCCTGAATCGACTTCCCCCCATCCCCTGCCGACCCCGTCCGAAAACCGCCGGGCCCGCCTTGTCCGAGGCATCACTTTAGAATGTTCCGCGACACGGGGTGCCCGGGCAATCGCCTTAAATACGCTGAAACGACATGTTGCATCGTGCAAGCTGGCTGCTGGGCTGAGATCACACTCGTCGAACCTGATTTAGCTCGTACTAACGAAGGGAATGTCGTGTTCGACCATGATGTGAACACTTATGAAACACCACCGGGAGACCGTTTTCAAGCTCCCCGCACCAATCGCGTATCATCACGGATCTCGAATCCCATCAGACGCCTGCTCTCACATTGCTACCCGTGGATCACATCCGCATCGCTGCTGCTGATCTGGGCACTCGCCTCTGCCGGAGGGCAGGAATCGACGCTCCCCTCACCCGGGGCCGTCCTCTTGGCAGCCCGCGATCTTTCCGCACAGGGACTGCTGCTGCCGTCCATAGGCGCCAGTGCGCTCAGGGTGGTGATCGCCTCCGCCATCGCCATCGTGATCGCGGTGCCGAGCGGGATCCTTTCCGGCATATCCAAGCTTGGATCCCTGATCATCGACAAGCCGATCCACATGCTGCGTGCCGTCCCCTTCAATGCCTTGGCGCCACTGCTCATCGTTTGGCTCGGCATAGGGGAAACGCTCAAAATCGTACTGATCGCCATCGGCGTGTTCTCGCCGATATATCTGAATCTGCGTGACGGCGTGCAGCAGCTGGATCCGAAACTTCTCGAACTGGCGCGAGCATACCGCATTCCACCCAAGGACGTGTTCATCGATCTGCTGCTCAAGGGCTCGATACCATCCCTGATCACCGGACTCCGTTTCGGGCTGACGATCTCCTGGATCGCACTGGTGACCTGCGAAACGGTGAACTCCTCCACCGGCATCGGGTACCTGCTCTCACGTTCCCAGCAGTTCTCGCGTAATGACCAGATGGTGCTGTGCATCGTCATGTACGCCCTCCTCGCACTCATCACCGAATCACTGATGTCGGTATTCGAAAAGCTCGCGACCCCTTGGGCCTCGCGTTCCTCTTTCCGTCTCATCCCGCGCTGAACACGCCCGCCACCGCATCAATCACGGCATCACAGACCTTATTCGAAAGGCACATCCATGCAGTCATATCACCGTCGACACCAACAACAAGAAGCATCCGAATATCCTTCGGACCGCACGAGAAGCCAACACGATCACCCACGAAACGCCGGAGGCCGGCATAGGCTGCGCCGATTCACATCGCTGCTATCGGCATTCCTCGGTCTCGCCTTGGTGACCTCGCTCGCGGCATGCGGGTCAGACAACGCCCAGAGCAGCGGCACCACATTGCGTGTGGCATATCTGTCCACGGCGAATTATCTGACCACATTGCAGTATGAGGATTTCGCGAAGAACTCTCTCTCACCCGCCCACATCACCTGGACCGGCCCATACAGCCCGAGTGACGCCTATGCCGCGGTGCAGTCGGGAAACGCCGATGCATCCAGCACCGGCACCGGGCATTTCGTCGATCTCATCGCCGAACAACAACCCTGGGTGGCTTTCGCACTCGAATACTACGATGGCGATTCCCAAGGCATCGTGGCGGCACCGGGAAGCAACATCACCAGTCTCAAAGGCCTGTACGGCAAATCAATAGCCATCGACTCCAAGGGCGGCACCGGCGATTACATCGTCAATCAGGCCTTTGCGCATGCGGGGCTGGATGTCAGCAAAGTCAACAAGGTCGAGATGAAGCAAACGGATTTCGCCTCGGCCTTCACCTCCGGCAAAGTCGACGCCCTGGCTTCCTTCGACCAGAATCTGGCGATGGCAATCAGCACACCCGGCGCAAAGCTGCTTACCGATGGCAGCCGTTACGAGAGTCTGAACGTATCCATCCATATGGTGTCGAAGCGATTCGCCCAGGAGCATCCGGATGTGGTGAAGAAGCTGTACCAGGCGCTGAAGAAGGAATCGGATAAGGCGCAGACGCATCCTTCCATCATCACCGACGCATACAGGAAATTCGGCGCTTCCGACACGCTGACGAAGGTCGTCGCAGGCTTTGACACACCTGAAATCCGCCCGATCGATGCGCAAGGACTTGCCCAACTGAACAAGCAGGCGGAACAATACAGGCAATTCGGATTCATCGACCATGTGCCCGATCTCAGCGCAGCGGTGATCGACTGCTCCGGGAAGCACTGAGGGCGCCGGCATGACGACACATCCAGTGTGTGAAGAAGACGGGTCCTGTGGCGCTACGAAGGATCCCGGCCCATCGACCATGCCGCCAGCGCGGCATGCGTCCGGTGCCGAAGGGAAGACCGTATTGGAGATGTCCGGCATCGCCAAGATCTTCGGGGAGCGCACCGTGCTGAACGATGTCAGTCTGACGGTCCGCGGCCAGGACAAGGTCGTGCTCATCGGCAGGTCGGGATGCGGCAAATCGACCTTGCTGCGTCTGGCCGCCGAACTGCTCATACCCAGCTCCGGGACTGTGCGCCGTGCCGAGGATGCGGCCTTCGTCTTCCAGGATGCACGCTTGGTGCCTTGGTTGAGGATCTGGCAGAATGTCACCTTTGGCTGTCATGCCAGCGCATCGGAGCGACGTGAACGGACACGCGAGGCGCTGCGTTCGGTCGGACTGCCGGGACGTGAGAACGATTGGCCCGCCCACCTGTCGGGCGGGCAGCAGCAGCGGGTCGCCCTGGCACGGGCTTTGGTCCGGCATCCTCGCCTGCTGTTGCTGGATGAGCCCTTCGGCGCACTCGACGCGCTCACACGAGCGGATATGCAGGATCTGCTGCTGGAACTCCAGCAACGTCACCACTACGCGATGCTGCTGGTCACCCACGACATCGAGGAGGCGATCATCCTGGGCGACACCGTACTGACGCTGCGCGACGGTCACATCACCGACAGGATCGATTGCACGGGAGTGCAACATGATTCGCTCATGCACCTCGAATTGAGAGAGCTGCTGAAGCACACCCTGCAATAACGCCACCCGCATGGATGCCACGGACGTCGAGCGGGGAATACGCCGTAACGGTTTATCCCCCGCGCTTCGGACTCCAGGCCAGATCGTCGAGCAGTTGATCGACCCATTGCATGATCTGATCCGAGTCCATCGCCGACGATCCCAGCGACCCGGCAAAGGGTGCGGGGACCAGCAAGGTATGGGTCACCGGCCGGTACTGCATGCCCGGATAGATGCGTGCGATCCTCATCATCACCGAATCCTGCGGATCGATGCTCGCCACACGAACATTGCGCCCCTGGCCGATGATCTCCGTGATTCCCAAGGTCTTGGCTTTCTCCCGCAGCCTCGCGACGTCGAAGAGCACATCCAATTCGCGTGGAGGCTTGCCATACCGGTCTTGCAGTTCCTCCTGCAGATCCTTGAGATCCTGCTCGCCGTGGGCCGCTGCCAGCTTTTGATAGGCTTCGAGACGCAGTTTGTCGGAATCAATGTAGTCCAAGGGAATCGAGGCTTCGATCGGCAGGTCGATGCTGACGACGCTTTCCTCCTGCTTGTCCGGTTCCTTCACATGCTCCACGGCCTCGGAGACCATGCGCACATACAGATCGAAACCGACCCCCTCGATATGGCCGGACTGCTCGTCGCCCAGCAGATTGCCCGTACCACGAAGCTCCAAATCCTTCATCGCCACATCGAATCCCGAACCCAGGGCGCTGTTCTGGGCTATCGTCGCCAAACGGTCGTGGGCGGTCTGCGTCATCGTCTTGCTGGGATCATAGAGGAAATAGGCATAGGCGCGTTCACGGCCTCGGCCCACTCTTCCGCGCAGCTGATGCAACTGGCTCAAACCGAACCTGTCCGCACGATCGACGATCAGCGTGTTCGCATTCGAGATATCCAGACCCGTTTCGATGATCGTCGTGCATACCAGCACGTTGATATCCCTGCGCCAGAAGTCACGGATCACACCGTCAAGCTGCTTCTCCCCCATCTTTCCGTGCGCGATGCCGACCTTCGCCTCGGGAACCAACTCCGCGAGCTTCGCCGCGATGCGTGCGATGTCCTCGACCCGGTTGTGCACGTAGAACACCTGACCGCCTCTGAGCAGTTCCCTGCGTAGCGCGGCGGTCACCTGCGCATCCTCATACGCGCCCACATAGGTCAGCACCGGCAGACGGTCCTCCGGCGGCGTGGCCAGCGTGGACATCTCCCGGATTCCGGTGACCGCCATTTCCAGGGTTCTTGGGATAGGCGTCGCGGAGAGGCTGAGGACATCGACGTTGGTACGCAGCGCTTTCAAGGTCTCCTTGTGCTCGACGCCGAAACGCTGCTCCTCATCGATGATGACAAGACCCAGATCCTTGAAGGCGATTTTCGGATTCAGCAGCTTATGCGTACCGATGACGATGTCCACGCTGCCGTCGGCCAGCCCCTCGATGGTCTTGCTGCTTTCCTTCGCGGTCTGGAAACGGCTCAATGCACCGATTTCCACGGGGAAACCTTCGAAACGCTCGACGAAGGTCTCATAATGCTGCTGCACCAGCAAGGTCGTAGGTGCGAGGACCACAACCTGTTTGGAATCCTGAACGGCCTTGAATGCGGCCCGCAATGCGATCTCCGTCTTGCCGAAGCCCACATCGCCGCATATCAATCTGTCCATCGGCATCGGACGTTCCATATCATGCTTGACCTCATCGATCGTGGTCAGCTGATCTGGGGTCTCCTGATACGGGAACGCATCCTCAAGTTCCTTCTGCCACGGTGTGTCCGGGCTGAATGCGAATCCTTCTGTCCTCTGCCTCGCGGAATAGAGTTTGACCAGATCGTCGGCGATCTGACGCACATGTTTGCGCGCCTTCGCCTTCGTCGCCGCCCAATCGCTGCCTCCGAGCTTGTTGAGCTTGGGAGACTCCGCGCCGATGTATTTGCTGACCAGATCAAGCTGGTCGGTGGGGATGAAGAGTTTGTCCGCCGGCGCGCCGCGCTTGCTCGACGCATACTCGATGACCAGGTATTCACGTTGCGCCTTGTGGGATCCCTGTCCCACGGTGCGCTGCCGCATTTCGACGAAGCGCCCGATGCCATGCTGCTCGTGAACCACATAGTCACCCGGTTTGAGTTCCATCAGGTCTATGGCCTTGCGCCTGCGTTTCGGCGTCTTCGTCTGCGAGGCGGCGCTGCTGTGCCCGGTCAGATCACGTTCGGTGAGCAGGGCGACCTTGGCGGAGTCGTCCACGAAGCCTTCGATGGCAAGGGATCTCACCGCATGAATCGCGCTGATGCCGGTCTCGTTGACGGCACGTGCAAGCCTGGCGAGGGTACCCTGCGCGGCCGAGGTGATGGTCACCTCGACACCCTCATCGATCAGGCCGCCGATTCCGGCGCTGGCGCGTTCCTCCATACCCCGGAATTCCTCAGGAGCCTTGGCTCCGATCTGGATATGGCCAGGCCGCGAGGCATCGACGCCGAAGCTGGTGAGCTTCCACATCTCCTGCTGGGAGAACTCCATCGATGTGATGGTCTCATCGAAATCAAGGAAGCTGGCTTCGTCGAATGCGATCGGAGCACCCGAACTGTGCCCCGATGCAGCCACATGCCAACTCGCGGCAAGGAATTCATTCGCGGTTTTCGACAGATCCTCGGCGGCCCTGCGCAAACGCTCGGGATCGCAGAGCATCACCACGGCATGCTTCGGAAGCATGCCCGGCACCGCTTCCAGATGATCGACCAAGGCGGGCAGCAACGATTCCATACCCTCGATCGGAATGGCCTGGGCGATGGATTCAAGCATGTCGTCGGCGTTCGGGATCTGACCCACCAATGATTCGGCCCGCGCCCGCACCTGCTCGTTCAGCTGCATCTCCCGGCAGGCCGTCGCCCAGACACTGGGTATGTTCCCCCCATAGGTCCTCTGGTCGGAGGCGTTGAATTCCTTGATCGCATCGACCTCGTCCCCGAAGAACTCGATGCGTATCGGGTGTGGTGCCGTCGGCGGGAAGACATCCAGGATGCCGCCACGTACGGCGAACTCCCCGCGATCCATAACCAGATCCACACGCTTGTATGCGTTCTGCACAAGCTGTTCCACGGCCTTATCGAGACTCAGCTCATGACCCAGATGGAACACCAATGGCTCAACGTCACCGAGCCCTGCGACGACCGGCTGGATCAAGGAGCGTACGGGCATCACCAAAATCCGTATCGGACCGAACATGCTGCTGTTCGCATCGGGATGGGCGAGCCTGCGGAACACGGCCATGCGGGAGGCCACGGTATCCGCCCGGGGGGAAAGACGCTCATGCGGCAAGGTCTCCCAAGCCTCAAGAACCGCTATATCCGCAGGATTGCCGCCGTACCATGAACGCAGGGCATCGGCCATCTCCTGAGCATCCCTGCCGGAAGGAAGCACCATCACCACATCGTTGCGTTCCGCGACCGCGGCCGCAATCGCCGGACGTATGCCCTCGCTGGCCCCGATGGTCAACGCGGGATCGGTCGCCGAATCGGGAAGCTCGGTGTTGCCGAGATGCAGGTCCCTGAAGGCTGCATCCGAATCAAGCCGTCCAAGCAGATCGTTCAACGACCCGAAAGCGGCATCCTTGGATGTGGCGGTGGCATCACCCTGCCGCGCCGTCTTGCTGGTCTCTGCCGGCCGCATCGTCGTATCCTCGCTTCCGTCTCGACGAGACGTCATTACATGTGCGGTCTGGATGGACCTACCTGCCATTGAACTGCTCCTGTGCCTGGGCCAAAGTGTGCACTGCTATCGTTTCGGCCGCATCCGCGCCATCGGCAAGGAAATCAGGAAGCGCTTGTTGCTGATCGCGCGAAAAGCCCCCAAGCACCCAATTCACGGTGTTCCGATGGGCATCGCCGGCCCGTTTGGAATGTCCGACGCCCAGGCGTACACGTGCGTATCGATTGCTTCCCAATGATTTGTCAATCGACTTGATGCCGTTATGCCCACCGGCCGAACCGCCTGCCTTGACCTTGATACGACCGAATTCCAGATCCATATCATCGTGGATGACGATGATGCGCTCGGGTGCGATGTCGTAGTAAGCCGCGATTGAGGAGACCGCGTTGCCCGACTCGTTCATGAAGGTCAGGGGTTTGGCCAGGAAAAAACGAATCCGTCGGCCATCGAGGTTCAGGATGCCTTTGCCGAGTTTGGCGAGACCCTTGTGATCGCTGAATGAAACGGACCACCGTTCCGCAAGCACATCGGCACACATGAATCCCATGTTGTGGCGTGTGCCCTCGTATTGCGAGCCGGGATTTCCCAATCCGGCTATCAGCCAAAAATCAGATGCCATACCACTGTCCTCTATATCCAGCCATCTCCGTGGGCTTTCGACGGGCCGGATCCCGCATCGCCATCATCCGATGCACGCAGTCCGCTCCCAAACTCGCCTTGGGTGTCATCGCGCGACGCGATGCCAAAGCCTTTCAGATTGTACCAATGGCTGTGACGAAGCTTTCACCAAGACGCTCGGGCATGCACAGGCGGCCTTCGTGGCGCACACCCCGAAGCACAGGCCTCAGACGCTCGCTTCAAGCGCGCGGTACCAATAGGAAACGTCGTGCAACACCCCTTGCGAGTCACGAGAGCCTTCGGGCAGCACGCCGTATCGAATGAAGGAGAAGCGCTTCATCAAAGCCACGGAGGCTGCGTTGTCGGCGAAAATCACACCGATGATCTTGGTGAACCCACGCGCACGGGCGGCCTCGATCCCCCAAGTCACCAGAGCGCGCCCCAAACCACATCCACGCTTTCCGCGATCGACGTAATAGCTCAACTCGGCATCGTGATCGTAGCCGGCTCTGGGATGGAAGCGGGACAGGGACGCGAAGGCGACGACCTCACCTCCCATACGTATGACGACGACCGGGTAATGCTCGCGCGGCTCATGCGAAGACAACCAGGCCTGACGTTCCTCACGTGTCTGCTCATGCAGATCGGCGCTGGCGCCACCGGCCACAACCGACT
This sequence comes from Bifidobacterium psychraerophilum, assembly GCF_000741705.1. Classification (GTDB taxonomy): domain Bacteria; phylum Actinomycetota; class Actinomycetes; order Actinomycetales; family Bifidobacteriaceae; genus Bombiscardovia; species Bombiscardovia psychraerophila. The sequence goes on from NZ_JGZI01000010.1 coordinate 387,087, forward strand.
GGTTGTAGATTCTGGTGATCGCTTCCAGATCCTCATCCCCTGCCGCTTCGATGGACATGGTGGCGTGTCCATCCCCCGCAGCGCCATCATGAGCTGCGGGGACCGCGTGATGCTCACTCATTGTTCTGGGCCTCGACGGCTTTGTTGACCGCTTCCTTCAAGCGCTGCTGCGCCTCGCCGTATGCGCTGAAATCACCCTTCTGCAAGGCCGCATCGGAATCCTTGATCGCCTGATTGGCGTCATTCAAAGCCTGCTGCAGTTCGGCGCTCCGCTTGGTGCCTGCGGTCGAACCCTCGTCGGATTGCTGTTTCTTATCCGTGTCGCTCTTCCCTGCGGTGCTGCCGCTGTCCCCAGTGGAGTTTTCCGCATCGCCTGCGGAGGCACCGGAGTCGCCGCCGAAGACCTGATCCAAAGCCTCATCGAGGGTGTCGGCGAATCCCACCTGATCGCCGAATGCCACCAGGACCTTCTTCAACAGCGGGAAGCTGGTTTTCCCGCTTGACTCCACATAGACAGGTTCTATATACACCAGTCCCCCACCGATCGGAAGGGTGAGCAGGTTGCCTCGTTTCACATTCGTGCTGCCGGATTCGAGCAGATTCAGTTCCTTGGACACATCGGCATTGGCGTTGAAGTTGTTCTGAGCCTGTCCGGGACCGGGAACATTCGAGTTCTTCGGCAGCTCCATCAGACGCAAGGTGCCGTAATTCGGCCCTATCTTGCCTTGCTCATTACCCGCATCCGAATCGACGGAGAGGAAGCCCGTCAGGATCTCACGGGTCACGCTGCCCGCAGGGATGTATGTGGAGGTCAATGAGAAGGTCGGCTCCGTGGCCCCTTGATTCTGCATCGTCAGGTAATACGGAGGTTGCAGGACTCCCTCGGATTGGTTCTTCTTCGATTCGACGGGATCGATCGGCGTCTGCCAGAAGTCCTCGCCCGAGAAGAACTGGTTGGCCGAGGAGACATGGTATTTCGCGAGCAGCTGGCGTTGCACCTTGAACAGGCTCTCCGGGTACCGCAGATGGCTCATCAGATCACCCGATATCTGGGAGATGGGCTTGTATTGGTTCGGGAAGACCTGTTCCCACGCTTTCAGCACGGGATCCGTCGGATCCCATGCATATAAATCGACGGAACCGTCATACGCGTCCACCGTCGCCTTGACCGAATTCCGGATGTAGTTCACATCCTGCGACCCCAGACTCTGAATCGTGCTGGATGTCTTCGTGGTGGAGTCCTGCGTGGCGGAACCCAGATCGACCGTCTGCGAATACGGGTAGTTCGATGAGGTGGTGTATCCATCCACGATCCACTTCACGCGCCCGTTGACGACGGCGGGATACACCCTGCCGTCCAAGGTCAGATATGGTGCGACTTTCGCGACACGCTCCTTCGGGCTGCGATCATAGAGGATCTGCGAATCCGAGGTGACGCGGTCGGAGAACAGGATCTGGTCCGAGCCGAACCGTATCGCGTACAGGAGGCGTGAAGCCAGATTCCCTACACTCGGGCCGCCACTGCCCGTGAAGGTGTTGGTGGCGCCTTCCGATCCGGTCGGGTAATCGAATTCCCACGATTTGGCTCCTGCGGGAGAACCGACGATCGAGTATTCCGGGGCGTTGGGTGAGAAATAGATCCGTGGTTCGTATTTCTGGGAGTCCGTGAGCTTGCCCTGCGTCGGTATGCCCTGTTCGAAGAATTCGGGCTGTCCGTCGGCGGTGACCTTGTTGCCGTATGCTGCCACAACCCCATATCCGTGTGTGTACACCGTATGGTCGTTCACCCAATTGCGGTTGTCGTTGCCATCCAGATTCAGCTCACGTGCACCGATCACGGTGTCCTGGCTCACGCCATCGATCTCGTATTTATCGACCGCCAGGGTGTCTTCAAAGCTGTAGTACTGCTTGGACTGCTGCAACTGGCGGAAGGTCGGCGAAACGACCTGCGGATCGAGCAGACGGATCTGCGCGGTTGTCTCCGCATCCTGTGCGAGTGCACCGGATTCTCCTGTCGTCGTAGCCTGATAGGAATCGCTTTTCAGCTTGCCCAATCCATACGCCGCCTTGGTCGCGTCGATATTGCGCTGGATATATGCGGACTCAAGTTCCTGGGCATTGGGGTTCACTTTGAATCGCTGGAGCAGCATCGGCCACACACCGCTGAGGGCTATGGCCACAACCACAACGAATGCGGTGGCGATGGCAGGTGTGCGCCACTGCCTGAATGCGGCGGCTGCCGAGGAAGCGGGACGGGAGGTCTCACCGAGCGACTTCGCCTGCATGATCCACACACCGAGCACCACGCCGAGTATCGCCACAAGAGCGGACAGCACGATGGTCACGGGAACGGTCGCATGGACCGATGTGTATGAGGCTCCGGTGATGCGGTCCCCCTGCTCCACGAGCAGGTCGAACATGCCGAGCAGCATGCCGCCCGCCCATACCAACATGGTCAGTATGAGCCAGATGCCTATCTGACGACGTGAGCGTTTGGACATATTCAGGATGCCCCTGCCGTTCACCGGCATGGTGAAGCGGATGCCACCCATCAGCACGTGGGTGATGATGGAGAATATCAGGGCTGCGAGCAGCAGCATGGAGATCGCCCGGACCACCAGCTGCAGCCCCGGGAGAATGAAGACATAGAAACCATTGTCAAGCCCGAACTGGGGATCCTTGACACCGAAGGATTGCGCGTTGAACATCAGCAGGATCTGAGACCAGTCGGAATTGAACTGCGATCCGAAGATCAAGCCGACGAAGAGGGAGATGATCACGGCTATTCGTCGTGCGAAGCGTGAGCTGACGCCTTTGCCGATTTCGATGACATCCCCTCGTACCCGTATTTTCGATCCATCCGAGGAATCAGGTCGTGCGCGGATGGCCAGGGTGGCGGATACATAGGTGACCACCGCCATCACCAGGGCGTACGCCACCCACAATCCGACTTTCACCCCGAGCTGGGTCCAGATGACATTCGCGAAGCCCAGCTGCGCATACCACATCACATCCGTGGCGAAACGTGCGAGCAGCAGGAACACCGCCGCGAGCACCACGATGACCAGACCTGCCACGATCAGCAGCTTGCTCCATGAGAAGCCTCCGCCCTTCGTCGTCGTGCGGCCTGACGATGAAGGTGGTTTTCTGCCGCCACCCTGAGCAGGACGCACACCTTGCCCCTTCGGCGTCTCACGACCCTGCTCGCCATCCGCCTGGACATCGAGGATGATCGGATCATCGTCGTCGTCACGACGCCCCTTGCGCGAGGACGAATTACTGCCCGAATCGAACATGCCGGCAAAACTATCAAAGAAAGACATACATCAAGCCTACATGAGTAATTCAGCATGTTTTCAGCCACATATGGTCATTGCTGTCCGCAACCTGGATTCAGGCGGGTTCGGCGACTTCCCTCAGGTGCCGTGGAATAATGTAAGCCATGCATCGTATGCGTCGGACGAGCTTGGGGATCATCCATTCCAGCGCCAGCAGGGGCGTTGCGTTCCTGCTTGTCCTCTGCTGCATCATCGCGCTAGCGGCATGTTCTCCCCTTGTCGACCAACATGGGAAGCCCTCGAACACCAGTCCTGCGGTACAGCACAGCCAAAGCTTCGCCGACAGAGAAGCCGCGCCATCCCCGAATGCCTCCATCGAGCAGTCCCCCGAATACCGGGCCGCAAGCGCCGTCGCCGCCATGTCGTTGGAAGAACGGGTCGGTCAGCTGGTGATGGCGCCCTTGAACGTCGGGGATGATCCCGAGGGATTCAGCACGCTCATCGCTCAGTACCATGTCGGTTCGGTGCTCTTGCTGGGCAACTGGCGGGGCGGTGTCGCGCAGGTCGGTCAGGCCGCGCAAAGGCTGCAAGGATACGCCCCCGCAGGAAGTAAACTGCTGATCGCCAGCGATCAGGAAGGTGGGCAGGTGCAACACCTGCGAGGCCCCGGTTTCGACAGCATGCCCAGCGGCGTGGATCAAGGACGGATGGATACCGCAAGCCTCCGCTCCTCAGCCGGACGTTGGGGCACCCAACTGAAGAGCGCCGGGGTCAATGTGAATCTCGCACCCGTTCTCGACACCGTCCAGACCCAGCCTCGGCAGTCGAATGCACCTGTTGGTGCGCTGGACCGTGATTTCGGTCTTGATGCCGGTGGCAACAGCGAACATGGCATCGCCTTCATACAAGGCATGGCGGATGCCGGGGTGTCGACCGCGATCAAACATTATCCAGGTCTGGGAGCGGTGACGGGCAACACCGATTTCACCGCACAGGGTATTGAGGACAGCACCACGAGCTTCGACGGTGATGAGATCTCGGCATTCACCGCTGCGCTCAAGGCCGAACCGGCGATGGTCATGATGTCCCTGGCGACATATCCACGACTCGATCCGGGGAATCCTGCGGCATTCTCGGCCACGATCATCGGCAATCTACGCAATGAGCATGCTTTCAACGGCGTCATCACATCCGATTCGCTTTCGGCAGCGGCCCTCGGTGGGACATCCCCCGACCAGCTCGGCGTTCGCTTCGTCGAGGCCGGAGGGGATCTCGCCTGCATCGGGGCCCGGTCATATGTGGAACCCGTTATCCAAGGTCTGATCGACCGGGCGAAGCAGGATGCAGCTTTCGCGTCGAAAATCCAGAGTTCAGCGACACGGGTCATGACTCTGAAATATTCCGCAGGGCTGGCTCAGTAGCACCGCACCGACAGTCCGGCCCAAGCCCGCAATTCACATCATTCGACCGAGGACTCCATGGGGGTGCCGTCCTCCTCCTGCCTGAGTACGACGATTCCCCGGTGGTAGCGCAGGAACATGCGTGCGCCTGCGCGGCTCACATCACGGTGCGTGCACAGCATACGGATTGCGAATGCGGTCTGGGCCCCCTCGGGCATATCGAGGAAAGCCTTGTGCGCGTCCCATCCATCCGCGGCAACGGCCTCGGTCGGCGCGTAGGCGTACCCGAAACCCTCTTCGTTGACATATCCCATGATGGGGAGATTCCAGGCATCGTGATCGCTCAGAGCATCTTTGTAACGCTCGACCGCATCCAGATCGGCATCACTGATGCCGAAGCCCTTGGCGATCTCGTTGGCGTATGCGGTTTTCTCCTCGGGAGATTTGAGATAGAAGCCTCTATTGATCGTGACGGACGCATGTTGTGCCATATTTCCTCCTCGAAACTAACATACCAAATGTGCGTTTTTGCATTGTGGACAGCGTAGCATCGCCTCCTCGGCATTGCACGGTAAATACGGAAAATGATTGGAATCGGTGCGCCCTTGGTAGTATTTTGCAGTATTTGCAATGTTTTTGAGCATCTCAGGCAAGCATTTGAGCGCTTTTGACAATATCGTCATGGCCTGGCTGCGGAGGGGTTCAATGACTCTATACACAAGATGTCGATGTTATATATACCATTTCATCCCCTACCTATGGTGGGTCGAAAGGACCGACGCATCACGGCCGGAGGACGCGGCATGGGATACCCCGACCTTATTTCGGCAGTGACACTACGAAAAAGACACCATGGAACGGCGCTGCCGAAGAACACCGCAGGAAAAGACTATGACAGGGTGCTGCCACCTGCGGCGGCGGGACGCCTGGGAAGTCAGGATGGGTCGGCGGATGACTGCCTGGTCATATTCACCGGGGTTTGGCGTCTTTCGCCAATACGGGATATACCATGCGTATTGGCAAAAGACTTAGCAACAGTGTATGCGCATTCATGTTTCCTCGGTGTTAGCGCCGCGCGACTCCTAACGCTCCTTGCGGCGGGCCAGGGATTCACCCATAAGCGCTATCTTCCCGAGTTGCCCTGCTGCAGCGTCACGCGCCTCTTGACTGTCATCCCCCATGCTGAGATCGCCGATGTAATGCAAGGAGACATCCTCGACCGAGCAGTAGTGCCTGAAGGTGCGGTCGCAGATCTGGAATTCCAGGGCCTTGTCCATACCGCTCGAACGGTACCAATCCTCGGAGCCGCCGGTCAACGCGAGAATACGCACCGTCTTCCCTGCCAGGGCACCCGGCAGGCCCTCACGCCCATACGCGAAACCTCTGCAGATCACCCGGTCGAACAGACCTTTCACCATCGCCGGCATCGTGTACCAATACACCGGGAAGACCAGCGCGATCACATCCGCGGATGCGAGTCTGCGCTGCAAGGCCACGACATCATCCGGCACAGCGCCGCGGTCCAGGTAATGCTCACGGTCGGCGAGGGTGTAGACGGGGTTGAATGCTTCCGCATATAAGTCGAGAAGCTCGACTTGCGCGCCGCCTGCCGCGGCACCCTCCACAAAGGCCTTGCCCACGGCATCGGTCAGGCTATGGCTTTCCGGATTACTGGTTATCGCTAGGACCTTCATGGATTCCTCCCTGATTCCTTCTGATGAAGCTGCGCCCATCCTATCGGCAGGCAACGATGCGTTCAGAACTCACGGAGCCCGATACGCCGATGGCTGCCGGTGGAGAGATAGGACTCGAGATCGTCAACCGAAACGAATAGCTCGGTAAGGGACTCGGCGATCATCAGATTGACGGCATCGCCCTCGGAGCAGCCTTCAAGAATACCGAACACCTTCTTGCCCAATGCGAAGGCGTATCCGATTTCGAACATCGTCCCGGGATCATCGTCGATCAGATTCGCCAGGACATACTTCGATGCCCGTATGCCTGCGCAATCATCGTCGAAACAGACGCGAGGGCCGACGACCTTGATGTCGCTGGCATAACGTGGTTTGAAGAGTTTGAGTCCGTGCCCTTCCAGCGTCGCCTCGATGCGCTGCATGCTTTCGAGTTGTCGGCGATCGAAAAAGGGACCTGCCACGTAGTAGTCATAGCCGGGCATAGCCATTCCTTTCCACTGCGGCTCGCAGCATGTTCCGAGCGGGATCGACCACCACACCAGTATCCGACTGAATCATGACAAGGGGCCGATGGGTAGAATCGCACTGTAAGCCTTCATCGGGATGCAGGGTCGTATGTATGTGGCATATATGCACGACGGCAACCGTGTATGACGGAATATGTGCGCCCTGCCGGTATACGGGTGTGGAGAGAGAAGGAGAGAAAACGATGGAGAATGCGTTCGCGCTGGCGATTGTCTACGGGCCGGTGGTGTTCTTCGGCCTGCTTTTTCTGTTCTCCTATATGAAGGAGCCCCGGCAATTCCGCAACGCGATCTATCTGGCTGTTTTCATCATCCTGCTGGCGACCTGCCTGCTCTTCCGCTTCGGTCAGGAGTGGATGGTGCTGCCCATCTTCATCGCAGTCATCTCATGCCCTCTTATCGTCGTCATATTCCTGATCTGGAACACCGTGCTGGTCGTCAGGCATGAGGGTCTTTCCTTGCCCACCCTGCTACCCGCCCTATTGGCCGCCGCCATCGTCGCCTATCTGGCGTTGATGCCCCTGCTCGCCGTATTGCGGGCCCCGGAATGGTTGACGAGTATCGCCGCACTGTTCCTGGCTGCTGGGCTTTGGTTCTTCTTCTCCTTCGTCGCCTTGCTCCTGTATTCCTGGTTCTACAGGCTGCTGCCCCGTAACAGACATTATGACTACATCATCATCCACGGCGCGGGACTCAACGGGAAGAAACCGACCCCACTGCTTCGCGGAAGACTCGACAAGGCCCTGCAGCTTTGGGAGAAGCAAGGTCGCAAGCCGCTGCTCATCACTTCGGGAGGGCAGGGTGCCGACGAGGAGATTTCCGAGGCTGATGCGATGCACGATTATCTCGTCAACGAACAGCAGGTTCCCGAATCCTCGATCCTCAAAGAGGACCGGTCAACAACCACTCTGGAGAATCTGCAATACTCGAAAAGCCTGATGGATGAGCATTCCGGCGCCTCAACCTACCGTTGCGCCCTGGTCACCAGTGATTATCACGTGTTTCGGGCGGCCGAGTACGCGCATAAGGCGGGTTTGAATGCGGATGGCATCGGCAGTCACACCCGTGGGTACTATTGGCCCACCGCGTTCATCCGTGAGTTCATAGCCATCTCGGTGGCCCATAAATGGCCGTACATCGTCATCGCAGGATTCTGGGCGCTTTCCGCCGCCGTGGAGCTGTTCAAATACTTCATTCACTGATAGGAGTAGTATCGGGTCTGGCGATGGAACCCGCCGGGAGCTCTGCTCCGAACCGCATACCGCTGATAGTTCCTACCCGTCCATAGACAGGACAGGTGCGCCCTGATCCTGGGGGCCGACGGCAGCGGATTGCGAGCAATCGCATCGGATAATCCACGCCACGCCCTGAGAACGCACGGAAGGATTGTGATGTCTCAACCGGCACAAGAGCAGGATGCCCCTTATCCCTTTATCAGTCCGATCATCGCTGGTGTGGTGTTCCTTGGCGGATGCGTGGGAACCGGGGTGCGTTATGCGCTGTCACCGCTTCCCGTTCTGGGAGCTTCATCCCAAACGACGCCAGGAAGCTTTCATCTCGGCACCTTCATCGCCAATATGATTGCCTGCTTCTGTTATGCGGCGTTGGTCTCATATCTGGCCCAGGCACCGTGGATCCCCGCGCGACGGCGCGAGCTGGTCAGCCGAAGCTGCGGCATGGGAATATGCGGAGGCCTGTCGACCTTGTCCGCCCTGGCTCTTGAGGTGTTCCTCTCCCTGCGTGCGGGCAGTGTGTTCGGGGCGCTGCTGTACATCGTGCTCACCTTCGCCGGTGGCTTCGTCCTCGCGCTCCTCGGCGTGAGACTGGCCACATGGATGGCCGAACATCACCGGGATCTTGATGATGTGCATGCACGGTCGCATGCAGCCGATGAAGGGAGTCGGTGATGAACCCCGTGATACTGACCCTGTCAATCTGCATATGCGGCGGCATCGGATCCGTGCTGCGCTACCTGGCCGACGGCGTCATCCGCACCAGGTGGATGTCCGTCTTCCCCATCGCCACCTTCTCCATCAATATCACGGCAGGATTGGCGACAGGTGTGGTGGCCGCCATGTACGCCGCACAAACGCTGTCGGCCCCTGTGCATCTGCTGCTGGCGACCGGTCTGCTTGGTGGTTTTTCAACCTTTTCGACCGCCATCAACGAGATGGTGTCTTTGTCCAGGCAAAAGAAGATAGCCGCCGCGTCCGGTTACGCAGCCGCAACGATGGTTGTTCCCGTTGTCGCCGTGGCGCTTGGTTATCTGCTTGTTGCCTGAGACCGACACTTATGCGGCGATTGCGGTAGAACAATCGCGGTAGAACAATCGCGGCATAAGCCCTTTGAATCTCCTTCAACACGGCCGGATCGGCGTGAGCCGTCCGGTGTCTCAGGATGCGCTGGGAACCGCGGCTGGCTGAGCCGATTCCGGGGTCTTCGCACTGCTGTGCTCCCCGTGCTGCGAATCCGCCGCAATCGCATAGTCGTCATCATGGCGACGCCACCAGGAAGACAGCACCGAACCGGAGATGTTGTGCCAGACGCTGAAGAAGGTGGATGGTATCGCCACCACCGGGTTGGCTGCGAAAGCCTGCAATGCCAAGGTCGCACCCAATGCCGAATCCTGCATGCCCACCTCGAAGGTGATGGCCTTCTGTTGGGCGTATCTGAAACCTTTTGGATACACCTTGAACATCAGACGACTGAAGAGGTAGCCCAGACCATATCCACAGAGATTATGGAGCATCACCACAGGCAGCACCATGGCCGTTTCCACCGTGAACAGCTTGGCGTTGTTCACCGACACCACAACGCCGATGATGACGAGTATGGCTATCTGGGAAACCGCGGGAAGCGCCACCGTGACCTTCTGCACCCTATTGCCGAATATGGCGTGAACCGCCACTCCCAGAGCCACGGGGATCAACACGACTTCAAGTGCGGTGAGGAAGAGCTTGGTGACCGGGATCTGCACGTACTGGCTGGCCAGCCCGCTCATCAGCAGAGGTACCATGATCGGCGCGCACAGCGTGGAGAGCAGACCGATGGATACGTCCAGAGCCACATCACCTCGTGACAGGAAGGACATCACATTCGAGGATGTTCCCGACGGGCAGCAGCCGACGAGGATCACTCCCACGGCGATCATCCCGTCGAGGTGGAATATCTTGCATAGCGCGACGGCCAGCAGCGGCATGATGATGTAATGCGCGAGCGTGCCGACGATCACCATCAACGGCATCTTGACGATGCGTTTGAAGTCCTCGATGCTGAGGGTCATACCCATGCCGAAGAGGATGATGCTCAGGAAATAATTGGTATAGCTTTTTGCCCACATACTCGTTTGGGGCAGGAAGAAGTTAATAATGGCCCACACCACCACAACAACCGTAAACCAACGAGTAAGCCATTTGCCGAACTGCACTACACGAGACATTAATCTCATCCCCTTCCAACCCCGCAACTTAGCGGGCTTGGAAGGTGTTTGGGGTCACTCAGACCACTATGTGAGCATGTGGCTCACATTCCGGAATGCCTGGCATCCCATTACGGCATGCGATCATGGCATCCGATAAGCGCGGTCCTACAGCAGTCCGGCGATGTCTCCCTCAATAGCATCAGGCGTGGTGGAAGGCGCATATCTCTTGACCACACGGCCCTGACGGTCGATGAGGAATTTGGTGAAATTCCATTTGATGCGACCGCCCGCCACACCGGACTTCTGGCTCTTGAGCCAGTCATACAGGGGGTCGGCGTGCTCGCCGTTGACATCGATGCGCGCAAAGGTCGTGAAGGTGGTACCGAATCGCAACTTGCAGAAGCTGCCGAGCTCCTCATCGGTGCCGGGTGCCTGCCCTGCGAACTGGTTGCATGGGAAGTCCAGGATCTCAAACCCTTGGTCATGGAATTTTCCGTACAAGGCTTCCAAACCGTCGTATTGGGGTGTGAATCCGCATTCGGTGGCCGTATTGACGACCAGCAGCACCTGCCCCTGGTAATCCTTCAGGCTCTTCTGCTCGCCTTTGATGGTTTTCACACTGAAGCCGTACAGCGCGGAATCACCACCCGGCTGCCCCTCGGCTGTCGTCACATCCGCTGCCGTGCCATCGACCCTCTCGTCGGCAACCGTGACCTTATCAACTGATTCGCTCATATCGCGCCTTCGCATCCTGTAGTGATCTAACGACTCTTGGCAATCAGACTACAGAGCGCGAGCGCATCGGCGATGCCGATTCACGATGGACGTAATTCTTCCTTGCGCTTCCGACCTGGTGGCTCAGATCACAGCATTCACCCACGCAGTTCACCCACGCAGTTCACCCACACAGTTCACCCACACAGTTCACCCACACAGTTCACCCACACAGTTCACCCACACCTTCCGGTGGCGGCGCTCAGAGCAGGCCCTCAGACACCAGTGCCTGGTGCATGCGATCGAAGCATTCCTGAAGCAGAGGGTACGGCATCGCGAAGTTCATGCGCACACAACCCCGGCCGACGCCTCCACAAGCCAGACCATCGGTTAACGCCACCTGGGCGCGGTCAAGGAAGAAGAGCGCAGGATCCTGCAATCCCAGGGGGCGAAAATCAAGCCATGCGATATACGTGCCCTCGGGTCGCACATAGCCCACCGTGGAGAATCTTGTGCGCATCTCTTCGTCGACGTAATCCCGATTGCGCAGCACATAGGGGAACATCTCATCGAACCAGGGGCCGCCATGCTCATAGGCGGCGATAGTCGCCACCGCCCCGATCGTCGCCGTCTGATGCTCGGACCATTCCGCCTTCCTCATCCACAAGGCACGGTCATCCGGATTGCTGAGGATGACCTGCGCGCATTTGGTGCCGGGCACGTTGAATGCCTTGGAGACCGAAGTCGCCGTGATCGCCTGCATGGCGGTCTTCTGGTTAATCGAGGCGAACGGGATATGCCTGGCGTCATCGAATACGAAGGATGCGTGAATCTCATCGGAGAAGATCCGGACATCGTAACGGTCAGCCAATGCGGAGAGGGTGAGCATCTCTTCGCGGGTGAGTACCTTGCCGATCGGATTATGAGGATTGCAGAGCACGAAAGCCTTGCACCCGCTACGAAACGCGGCTTCGATGGCGGCGAAGTCGAATTCCCAGGCCGCATCACGTCGCAGCATCGGAATCTCGACAACCGTGATGCCATAGAGCTGCGGCACACTCAGGAAAGGCATATACGCAGGGGTGGGAACGATCACCGTGTTCCCGGCACCCACGAATTCGCGGAGAAAAATCTCATATGCCTCCATCACATCGGGCACAGGTCTGATGCAGTCAGCGCTGATGTCCCATCCGAAACGTTGCTGCTGCCACCGTGCGCAGGCTTCGGCGACACCCCGCTTCAGCGGATCGGGGATATAGCCCAATGAGCAGCGTCGAACCGCGTCGATCATGGCTTCCTGAATACAGGGGGCCAGTCCGAAATCCATTTCCGCGATGAAGGCACCAATGCAATTGGGGTATCGCGTCCACTTGTCGCTGCCGATCCTGGCCAGATCATCCGGCGTCTCACCATCGATGGCGCTGGAATCGAAGAGATGCCCTTGGCATTCCGGGAGGGCGTCATGCTGCGGTGAGGGCTTCGTCAGGCTTGCGAGTCTTGTGCTTTCCAGTAATCCATGCATGCATTCATTGTTTCCAATGACGTGTCGCGCCGCATCAGCCACTCTCCCCCGTTTGGTGAGAGCGCTGTCCATTCTGCTTATGGGTGGTGGGTGCGCTCTGGCGTATGACGCAGTGTGGGGAGCGGTACTTCAGGAAGGCTGCACGGGACGCAGATAACGGCTTGCCACATTCCTGATGGCATCGTTGAGTGTCCTGATTGATTTGCGTGTGTCTCCGACGCGGGTCAGCAGACCCACACTCCTGACCGCGTGATCGTCATCAATGGGGCAGGCGACCACGTCATCACGAAGATATGAGAGGGTTGAGAGTTCCGGGACGATGGAGATACCCAGACCCATCTCCACGAGGTTCTGCGTTACCACATAGTCGTCGGTGGAATGAGTGATCTTGGGTTCGAAATTCCATTCACGCGCGATGCTCACCAGATTGGCCTGGCATGTCTCGCAGCCGGCAATCCAGGATTCGTCATGCAGCAACGCCAGATCGACGGCTTCGCCATTGCGCTCGTATGCCTTGGCGATACCGCTCGATTTGCGGACCAGCAGGCGCAAGGGGTCTTCGCCGAAATAATCGACCTGGAGATCCTCGCTGATGTGCAGGAAATCCGGAATGCTGCCATATCGGAAAATGATGGCTGCATCCGCCTGCCCACGATCCATATGCAGTATGGCTTCCGGCGGTTCCATCTGCACCAGGCTGACGTCGATATCGCTTTCTCGGCTCAGATTGACCAGGGTACGGGCCAATAAGGTCGAACAGATCGAAGGCGGAGCCAGAATCCGCAGATGAGAGGAGGCGTGCAGACGATATTCCTCCAAATCGCCTTCGGCCTGCGTCACACGCTTCGCGATCAATTCGCCGTGACGGGCCAGCATCATGCCCGCACCAGTCAGGCTGACCCCGTGGGCATTGCGTTCGACAAGCGCCATGCCACATTGCTGTTCAAGACGTTTGACCTGTTGGCTGATGGCCGCCTGCGACCAGCCGCTCGCCCGTGCCGCCGCCGAAAGCGAACCATGCCGTTCGATATTCCACAGGGTAACCAGCATCTGAGGATTCAAGGTCTGCACGCCCGCCCCACTCTCCCGGCCCCGTGCCGTTTCGGCCATTCGCTTCGGCATCCGCATGCCGTCATCATCATCACCATTGCTTCCAGCCTAACCGCACTGTGTAACCTCCTGGATGTCTCGACCGATCGCTCGTGCTGCGGGCAAGCTGACGACGTCGGCGAACGCACTACTCCCCGAAGCGGAAATCCGCCCGCCGCGAATTCCGTCAGCTCAGGGGCAAGGGGCATTGCGCGGCGGCGAAGAGGATAGATAATGAATGCAGGTTGGGTACGGGGACTCATATCGGTGCATATCGGATGAGTGGCCATATCCAAAACTTCGATCAGACTCAAGGAAGAGGAAGATTATGGCATACGCCACCATCAATCCGTACACCGCGGAACAGCTGGCAAGTTTCCCCACCGCAACAGATGAAGAGGTCGAGGCCGCCATCGACCACGCCGACACGGCCTTCGCTACCTGGAAGGACACCAGCTTCGCACAGCGAGCGGGGATCCTGGCCAGGGTCGCCAGCATACTGCGCGAACGGCACACTGAATTCGCGAAGATCCTCACGATGGAAATGGGCAAACTGCTCACCGAAGCGGAAGCGGAGGTCGAACTGAGCGCGCAGATCATCGACTATTACGTGGAGCACGCCGAACAACAGCTGCAGCCGCGAACGCTGCCGAGCGCCGATTACCGGGAGGGACGCGCCAAACTCGTTTACGAGCCTTTGGGTGTGCTGTATCTGGTCGAGCCGTGGAATTTCCCCTATTACCAGATCGTCAGGGTCGGCGCCCCGCAACTCATGGCCGGGAACACCCTGCTGCTCAAACATGCTTCGAATGTGCCGCAGTCGGCCTTGGCATTCGAGAAACTCTTCAAGGAGGCGGGACTGCCGGATGGCGTGTTCACGAATCTCTTTGCCTCCCATGACCAGAACGAACTGATCCTCTCCGACCCCCGGGTCAAGGGGGTGGCACTCACCGGCAGCGAGGGTGCCGGTTCAGCCGTTGCGGCGCTGGCCGGAAAGTATCTGAAGAAAAGCACCTTGGAATTGGGAGGCTCCGACCCATTCATCGTGCTCGAGGACGCCGATGTCAGGAAGGCCGCGCAGTGGGCCGTTACCGGTCGTCATTGGAACGGCGGCCAGGTCTGCGTGTCATCGAAGAGACTCATCGTGGTGGATGCGGTCTACGACGAATTCCTCGATGCCTACCGTTCGGGCGTGGCAGCGCTCAAAGCCGGGGATCCCACGGATCCTGAGACCACCTTGGCACCGCTGTCCAGCAGATCGGCGGTTGATATATTGGGCACCCAGGTTGACGAGGCCGTCAAGGCGGGCGCGCATGCCGAGACCCTGGGAGAGCCGGTTCCGGAGCACGGCGCCTTCTACCAGCCCACGATCCTTACCGGTATCACCACGGACAACCCCGCTTACACCACGGAGATGTTCGGTCCTGTGACCCAGCTGTATCGGGTGGCCGATGAGGAGGAGGCCCTGAAAGTGGCCAACGGCACGCCCTTCGGATTGGGCGGTTCGGTGTTCAGCTCCGACTCGGCACGCGCCTGGAAAGCTGCGAGTCGCATCACCACCGGCATGGTGTTCATCAACCATCCGACCGGCGTCAAGGCCGATATCCCCTTCGGCGGCGTGAACCGTTCAGGATACGGGCATGAACTCATCGACCTGGGCATCCACGAATTCGTGAACATCAAGGTCATCGCCGAACCCGACATCGACGACGCGTTCTGATGCGTCGCCATCCGGGTCCTCACAGCGTCCGGAACAGGGCGACGCCATCGTCGTGATGACCCGCAGAACGAGTGGTGGGCATCCGAGGCACAGCAAGGTATGCGCTGTGCTCCGGATGCCCACCACTCGTATCCAGGCTTGGGACAAAGCCGCTCACACGTTGAAGCGGAACTCCACGATGTCTCCGTCCTGCATGACATATTCCTTGCCTTCGAGGCGGAGTTTGCCCTCCTCCTTGACCTTGGCATAGGACCCTGCGGCGAGAAGGTCGTCATAGGACACGATCTCGGCTTTGATGAAGCCTTTTTCGAAGTCGGTGTGAATCACACCGGCAGCCTGGGGTGCGGTCCAGCCTTGATGAATCTGCCACGCACGGACCTCTTTCTCCCCTGCCGTGAGGAAGGTCTGCAGACCGAGGATGTCGAAACCGACGCGGGCCAACTGGTCGAGTCCCGATTCGCTGAGTCCTGCGTCCTCCAACATCTCCTTGGCGTCGGCCTCGTCGAGTTCGGTCAGATCGGCCTCGAACTGGGCATTGAGGAAGATCGATGGTGCTGGTGCGACCGAAGAGGACAGGCGCTGTTTCAATTCGTCGTTCTGCAACTCATCGTCATCAACATTGAATACATAGATGAAGGGCTTGGCGGTCAGCAGGTGCAGATCATAGACATCCGCCTTGTCGATCTTCTTCGCGTTCGCGGCATGATCGATGGTCTCGCCGGATTCGAGAATGCTCTGGGCCGTCTTCACCGCATCAAGGTATGCAGGCGTGATCTTGCGTCCGCGCAGATCCTTCTCCAAGCGGGGCAGGGCGGTCTCGATGGTCTGCAGATCGGCCAGAATCAGCTCCGTATCAATCGTCTCGATATCCTCGGATGGATCGACCTTGCCATTGACATGGACGATGTCATCATCCTCGAAGGCCCTCACCACTTCGCAGATGGCATCGGCCTCGCGAATATTCGCGAGGAACTTATTGCCCAGACCCTCGCCTTCGGAGGCGCCTTTGACGATTCCTGCGATATCGACGAAGGTCACCGTCGCGGGGATGATCTTCTGGGTATGCACCAATTCAGCAAGCGGCTGCAGACGCTTGTCCGGCAGGGGCACGATACCCGTATTCGGTTCGATCGTGGCGAAGGGGTAGTTCTCCGCAAGAACGTTATTGCGGGTCAATGCGTTAAACAAGGTGGATTTGCCGACATTGGGCAATCCAACGATTCCGATGGTAAGTGACATGGCTTCCAGTCTATTGTCGGACGGAGATAACTGCCTCGGCGGAAGTGATCATGGCGCGATGCGTCGCATCCGTCATGGCCAGGCGGCCATCCCCGTTGTATGTCTGTTGCTCAGGACGGCGGAGGGACTCAGCCTTCCACGGCGTCGATGGCATCGATGACGGCACCCCTGAAGGCATGCCGTTCAAGGGCGGCCACACCTTTGATGGTGGTTCCACCCGGTGAGCACACCGCATCCTTCATGGCTGCCGGAATCGTCCCCGTGGCGATGTTCAGCGCGCCTGTCCCCTGCACCATCTTTGCGGCGAGTCGGTATGCGGAAGCACGCTGCAGTCCGTGCTTGACCCCGGCATCGGCGAGCGCCTCGATGAAGATCGCCGCATAAGCGGGACCACAACCGGCGATGGTACCGCCGATGGACAGCTGATTGGAATCGACCCTTTCGATCAAGGCGATGTTCGAGAACAGGGACGTGAACACTTCACGCTGATCATCCGTGAGGGTGTCACGGGATTCGGTGACCAGAACGCCCTGGCCGACCGCGATCGGCGTATTCGGAATGGTGCACACCACATGCGCCTGTTCGGGGAGGAAGGATGAGAAACGCTCAAGGGTGAATCCTGCGGCGATGGACACGACGAATGTCGAGTCATTCGAAAGCTCATTGGCGATGGGCGCGCATAGCTGTTCGACCAGATAAGGCTTAACCGCGACAATCACCACATCCGCGGCGGCAGCCACCTCGGCGGCCGAGTGCAAGGGTCTGGCACCCAGGGAGCGAGTCGCCTCCTGCAGTTTGTCGAAGTGGCCTGCGCACGCGACGATCTGCTTGCCACGCACCACTCCGGCATCGACAAGACCCTTCGCGATGGCCTGCGCCATATTGCCGTATCCTACAAAACCGACTGTGAGATTGCTCAATTCCATCTGTGTTCCTTTCGCCAGCATCAATCTTCCCACCTTTCCTCATGACCGCAACATCCCAGCCCACGCATACGCATCGGCACCTGGACAACTAGGAGAACACGGCCTCCAGATCCCCTCTGTCCCTGGCCTGCTCGAAGAGCGTGCGGAAGACCGCATCCCCATGCACACCGTCATGTTCGTAGCCGTTGGTCACCCAGGCGTGGGCGTTGCCCACACGGGAAAGCGTGTCGAGCTGCATGCCCGAGTCCACATACATATCGTCGTAATATACGGCTGATTGAAGAGGCACGTCGTTCCTGGCCAGCTGTCCGGTGTCATAGATCCGATTCCAGTGGCTTTCCTCCATCAGTACGTCGAGGGCGGCTTTGAAAGGTCGCAGCTGACCTTGCTGCTCGAACATCCAGGGGAAGATCGCCTCCCCTGTGAACAGCAGAGGACGCGCTGAGGTGGAGAAGGAGGGATCCTCATCGCGGACCCGCTGCGCCGCCCAGCGGATCGGCTCGATCTCGCCATCCGCATAGATGAACTCCTGCAAGGGCCAGTACAGGGGCTTGCTATGCAGACGAGTCATCACCGCGTTCAGGAAATCCTCGCCGAGATGCATATCCCCGGCTCCGGAGCCAGGCAGGGATCCGTCACCGTCGCGGAAGGCCGTGTCCAAGAGCCAATGCATGGTTTCGAAACTGGGCTTCATGCCGAAGTTGCTACCAAGCGTCTGGAAGGCTTCGACGCTTAATGGGTCGCCGTTCTCCAGTCTGACGTCCCCGGCCGCGAGGATGTCCGAGACGGCTGCGACGCGGGCTTCATCCTGTGGGTACCGTGCATAGAACTCCTGCGTTTTCGCCCGCATGCGCGGGAAGGTGTGTTCGTACACCTCGGTCGCACTGGCGGGAATGTGCGGTATCCCGCCGGTGGTGAAGGCCGCGTCGATGCCTTCCGGGTACAGGGAGAGATAGCTCAAGGTAAGGAATCCCCCATAGCTTTGGCCGAGGGTCGTCCACTTCCTGCCTGCGAAAGAGCTTCTACGCAGATGCTCGAAGTCACGGACGATCGAATCCGCCAGGAAGTGTTTGAGGTAGTCGGCACCCTCGCGCCCCTTATGGAACACCGACATGGTCGCCGCTCCCACCGGTGATGACCTGCCGGTTCCACGCTGGTCGGGAAGCACCACACGGAAATGCTTCGATGCCTCGGCGATCCAACCCTCACTGCTGGGATTCATCGGCCTCGGGCCGGCTCCCCCGGGCCCTCCCTGCAGGAACACCAGCAAGGGGAGGTCGTCATGCACATGCTCCGGAGAGCACAGCACTCGGTAGAACAGGCTGATCGATGCTCCGTCAACACTCTGACCAGGCTCCTTGCCGGTCCAATCGAGCGGAACCCGGCATGAGTGGTCCTCCACATAAAGCCCTGGTATGTAGTAGCTTGCCAAGCGTGGCATCGCAGCACCTTTCCCTGTCGCATGCGTGACCGTCTCAGATGCACGATCCGCAATGCGGTCTCCTTCACTGAGCTTCCAGTCTATGACCAGGGCTTGCACATCACAGGAATCATCCGGAGGGAGCAGAGGATTCGGGGACTCGAAGCGCTACCCTCGAAGCATGGGTCGCATGCAAGGAATCATCAGATGGATGGACAGGCATATGGTCGTCGTCGACCTGCTGCTGTTCATGCCGCTGAGCCTGCTGAGCGCGGTGATCGTCGCCGACACCGATAACGCCCAGGGGCTGTTGTTTGCCGTACCCGCCGTGGCACAGGTGATCTGGTCCCAGATCTACATACTGCCGTTGGCGATGAGGCGCAGATACCCACAGAGCGCGGCCCTGACCTTCGTGGCACTCTGCATGCTGCATATGATCTTCGGACCCTCGCTGATGCTGACGGATGCCGTCGCACTGGTGATGTTGTATTCCGTCATCGTCTATGGAGACCCACGTAATACGCGCGCATTCATCGCGCTTTCCTTCGTGATGGCATTACTGGCCACCATGGCGATCACATCGAGTTACACGATCGGTTCGCTGCTTTCCCCGTCCGACGATGGCAACAGCTGGCTGGGATACAAATCCTGCTCAACCGCCAGCAGAAGCATCGTCACCCTGCCCTGTCTCCTGGATGTCTCGGACAATGTATCAGCCGTTCTCATCCTGTTCTTCGTCTGCCTGATATGCGTGGTCATCATGGCCTTCTGGCAGCGGGCGCGAATGTACACCGTGCGCATGATGAAGGAACGCAACGCCTCACTCGAAGCACGCCAACGGGAAGAGGCCCATATCGCCGCACTCGCGGAACGCCGGAGAATCGCCAGGGATATGCATGACGTGGTGGCGCACACCCTTTCCACGATCATCGTGCAATCCGACGCGGGCAGATATGCGGGATCACACGATATCGCCATCGCGAAATCCACGATGCAGACGATTCACCATGAGAGCGACACCGCTTTGCGCGATATGCGCCGGCTGCTCGGCATTTTCGAGGATGCAGGCGGGCAATCCTCCGAATCCGTGACGGACTCGAAGGATTCGGAGAAGGAATCATCCCGGTCAGGCAGCGAGCAGCTTGCCGCAGCCCCGGACGCCGCCGGGAACCCGCATTTCGACGATGCCTTGGCACTCATACAGGAGCATGACCGCATCCCCCTCAATCCGGCGATCGTGCACCGCATCGACGGTACGCCTGAGCCGAATGAACTCAGTGATGAGGCCTCGACGGCGGCGTATCGGGTGCTTCAGGAGTCCTTGAGCAATATCAATAAATACGCCGGACGCAACGCCAAGGTGTGGGTGGATGAGCAGTGGTCAAGCACCGGACTGCAGCTGAACATCAGGGATGATGGTCTTGGTGCGAAGTCCAGCGAGGATGGGCACCAGGCTGGATTCGGGCTGATGGGCATGAAGGAGCGCGTACAGTCCCTGGGAGGGTCGGTCCGCTCGGGACCGCTGCCCACCGGCGGCTTCGAGGTGCAGGCCGTCATCCCCTTCGCGACCCGACAGCAGGACCGCACAACCCGGAACTCCGACTCCCCTGCCGATGCCGCACTGAAAACCCGCGTGCCTGCCATGTTGCAGCGCTTGCGTTCAAAGCCTTTCGACCAGGCTCCCTCCGCCGCGGGCAAACGCTTCAATCGCATAGAACGCATGTCGCAGTGGAGTGAACGCCATTACACCCTGATTGACACCATGATCATGCTGCTGACCATCATCCTCGGTATATGGAGCACCGCGCTGTGGACGCCTCTGATCACACTGTCCGACTTATTGCCCGTCACCGAAAGCTCGGCACCTGTGAGCGCGGCCATGGTCATACTCGTCACCGTACCGCCATTGAGCTTCAGGCGTCGATTCCCGCAAAGCTGCGCCGCGATCATCGTCATCGCCTCCACCCTGCAACTGTTGTGCATCCCCGATATCTTCATCGTCAATATGCTGGCGCTCTTCTTCCTGCACGCGGTCATTCTCCTGGGACCGGTCAAACGCATACGTTGGGCGATCGTCACCGCCTTCGGCATGTGCGTGCTGCTCGGCATCAAACTCTTCGTGGCGACCTATTGGGGGTATCCCACCCTGATTCTGTCGCTATTCAAAGCACCCTTGCTGAACAGCGATTCGACGGACAGCCTCTCGGCTTCGCTCACCTTCGCATTCGTCATAGGACTCGGAACGATGGCGTTGTGCGGAGCGACCATCGCCAGCGCCTTGTGGACCCGCACCAAAGGCACGAATGCCTTGGTACTGCGAGAGCGTGAGGAGGCCCTGAGACAGGAGGAGGAGCAGCAGCGGCTTCTGGCTACCAGCATGGAACGGGACCGCATCGGCAACGCGATCCAGCATGAGGTCACCAGCACGCTCAAAGCCGTCAAGCAAAAGGCCGCCGACGGCCTGAACACCCTCGAGCAATGCCTTGACAACCCCGATACCGATAACACGCTCGACGCACAGGAGTCTTTCGCAGCCATCGGCAAGGAGGGTCGTCTGGCGCTGGCGCATATGCGGCGTCTGCTGCGCATACTGCGCGAATCCCGCAGCGACGGGGATCTCGGTACCACTGAGGGGAATGCCGCGGCGGGCGGAAAGGGCAGCAGCGGCGACACTGCGGGCCTGGAATTGTCACCTGCACCAACGCTCGAAGAACAGCTCCGTCATATTTCGAAGGTCTGAGGATGACGAGATCCCCTGTGCTGACCCATATGCCCAAGCGCGCCCGTACCCGGAGCTGAGGGATCACGAAGATCCCGTTCACGGCGATTGCCACGCCCATATCAGGCGGGAAGCGGCCGGCGCGGAAGCGGGAGGAGGAATTGGCAAGCCTGTCATCCGACCGTAGAGTGGGTAGCGGGGTTCATTGACAGAGAAGAGGAAAACATGGGGCATCATGACCGTCCGATCACGGTGATCATCGCTGATGACCAGGAATTGGTCCGCGCGGGATTCTCCTTGGTGATCGGTTCACAGCCGGATATGCAGGTTCTCGGCCAGGCGGCCGATGGCGAGCAGGCACTCCGGCTTGCGGAGGAATTGCACCCGGATGTGGTGTTGATGGATGTCCGCATGCCCGTTATGGATGGCATCGAAGCCACCAGACGAATCACATCCCTGAGCTCGTCGACCCGGCTTGATGAGGATCCGGATACGACCCGAGTGGTGATTCTGACCACCTTTGACCTTGATGAGTACGTGATGGCGGCCATCAATGCCGGAGCATCCGGTTTCCTGCTGAAGGACACCGAGCCTGAAACCCTGCTCGCATCCATACGGACGGTCAAGCAGGGCAACGCGATCATCGCACCGTCCGCGACGAAGCGCCTGATCGAAAACATGCTGCAGGACGAGGCCGCACGCGGCATCGCGCACGATGCGGCAGCGGGCGCGGATACCGCACAGCACGCGCAGGAGCCCTACATCGATCCCGAGGTCGATGAGCTGACCCAACGCGAGCGCGAAGTACTGATAGAAATCGCCCACGGTCTGAGCAACCAGGAGATAGCGGATCTGCTGTTCATCAGTCTGCCGACCGTCAAAACGCATGTCGCGCATATCCTTCAGAAGATCAACGCCAGGGATCGCGTTCAGGCGGTTGTCTTCGCCTACGAGAACCACCTGGTATGACGCATGTGTCCCCGTCGCGATGAACTGAGCGCATCGCGACGGGGACACATGGGATTCAACAGGCGAGGAGCCGGCTCTCGCTTCAGGCCTCGGCCAAAGCCGCCACGGGCGGGGTGCTCACCGCTCTTCTCGCGGGCAGCACGCTTGCCAGAAGGGCCGCCACCACCGCGATGACCACGATGCCTGCATCCATGCTCCAGTTCAAGGGGAAGGCCACACTCCCGAACTGCGAGAACACCAGATAGGAACCCAGCCAACCGAAGGCCGTACCCAACACCAGCCCCACGATCACGCTGCATCCGGAAATCAACAGGGCCTCCATCGCCAGGGAGGACCGCAACTGGGTGCGCGTCATACCGATTGCCCTCAATGTCGCGGACTCCCGCAGACGTTCGATGACGGACAGGCTCAGGGTGTTCGCCACGCCTATCAGCGCTATCACCACCGCGACGGCGAGCAGTGCGACAAGAATCATGAGCAGCACATTCACGATCTGCTCCCACTGTGCCCTGACCGCTATGGAGCCGCCTACGCTCACACCGTCCGCACCGCTCAATGCCTGCTTGATATTGTCGACAAGCGTCCCGGCGGCTTGCGTGCCATCAGACTTCACCCATATTTCGTAGGTGCTGCCGGACGCTCCCGATGCGGTGAAGGTGCCCGGCGCGACAATGCCATAGATGCTGTTCTGACTTGCCACCCCTCTGAAACTGGCGGCCACCACCGTGAACTCCCGTGCATCGTGCGAGTCTGCGGTCTTGCTGCCATCCTCCGCATTCCCGGTGGACAGCTTCACCTGGCTGCCTTTGGCAAGACCATAATCCTTGGTGGCGAAGGACTGCGGCACCAGCAGATCACCATGGGTGAGCTGCTGCTGGGATGTCAGACGCATCGTCTGCGTCATCTGCGCGCCACTCACCTCGTACAGGCTCATATCCGTCCGCTCATCACCCTCACCGAGAGTCGCCGTGGTCGTGGGAATCAGCGAGGCGGATGCGACGCCTTGCACGGCCTTGACCTTCTTCACGTCAGCGCTGCCGAGCTTGGAACCAGAGACCTGCACATCCACGCTGTAGCGCGCATCAAGGGCGTCGCTCATGGTCTCCTTGGCGCTTGCGGCACCGGTACCGAGGCAGGACACCAAGGTCACACCAATCAGCAGAGCCGCACCTGTGGAGGCGACGCGTTTGGGGTTCTTCTGGATATTCGCGGAGGCCACGGTGGACGCGGGCCCGATGTGGGACACCAACGCGCCTATGCCCTTCAGCAGCCAGGGCATCCAGCTGCTGGAACACATCAGCACGCCGATGAAGAACACCATCACACCGAGCATCGCCAGACCCAAGGTCTGCAACGAAGCATCGGCGGACATGGCGGCCATCTGCCCCTGCGCCGAACGGAAGGTGTTCACCGCAGGGATCACCATGGCGACCATGCCGAGCACGATGGCGAGGGCACTGATCACCCTGGTGAAACGTCCTGCACGCTTCTTGCTCTGCGCCTCCATGGGTTGCAGGGCTTCAAGCGGAGTGACGCCGGTTGCCGCACGCGCGGATCCCAGAGAGGCGAGCACGGTGATGACGAGACCGAAGGCGATCGGCACCACGAAAACAGGCCATGACAATACGAATGCGAAGCGGGCGCCGGCGAGATCGATACCGCTGAGACCGAGCAGCAGCATCAGGACCAAAGCGCATCCGACACCGATCAGCGAGCAGATCAGTCCAAGTATGCCTGCCTCCGCGATCACCGAGACATACAGCTGGTTTTTCTTCGCGCCGATGGTTCTGAGCAGCGCCAGGGTGCGACGCCGCTGGGCGACGATCACCTGGAAGGTGTTCGCGATCACAATCGCGGCCACGAACATCGCCAATACACCGAAGGCCAGGATGAAGGTCGTGGTGACGTTGACCTGTCCCCCGCCGAGATTATCCATCATGGTTTTCTCGATCGCCGCACGGTTCTGGATATGGAAGCCATCGGGCAGAATCCTGTTGATCTCCGCCAGCGTGCGTGCGGTGGCCTCTGACGAGGATGGATCCAAGGAGACGTATGCCGCGGAAAGCGGAACGTCGGCGAAACCTCCGCTTTGTCCCAATCCCTGCAATTCGGCGAAGTCGTGTTCCGAAACGATCGCCGCCCCGCCGTAATAGGCGTATGCGCCGGCTGAATCCTTCGTGATTCCCACCAGGCGGAGATTCTTCGTTTCACTGTGTCCGGTCATGCTGACGTCTGCCGAAACCGAAGCGGTGACCATATCCCCCACATGCGCCCCGATACGCTGGGCAAGCTGTTCGGGGATCGCAGTCTCCCCGCTCTGCGCAGGCCAGAGACCTGACGTGAGCTGGACCGGCATGATGCCGCCCGGGCTGGCCATGCTGATCACCGCCGTGGAGGTGTGGGAGCCCTCCGAGGACGCGGAGAATTCGACCTGTGCGGTCACATCGGGACGGGCACCGGAAACCCCTTGCACCGCCCTGATCCGATCAAGCCGGAGCTGTTCGACCGTCATCGCATTCCCCGAAGACCCATTGTCCTTCTGGGAGATGGCGTACTGGGCATCCCCGAAGCTGGCGGAGACCTGCTGTCGCAGCGAATGATCCAGCGCATTGCCGAAGAGGAAAGTGCTCGCGACGAACATCGTTCCGATGATGATGGCGATGCCCGCAGGTATCAGCATCTTCATGCTTCGCTTCATGAGTGTAAACGTTATAGACCACATGGTCGTGTCAATCCTTCTCTCAGTTGCCTTCTGCACTTCAACCTGGGTTGTTGGCATCACGTGTTGAACGTTGTGCGACGCCAGGTACCGGACGTCGATGCGCCCGGATCCTCGCCTACCGCTCCTCGGCAGGACGGGCCGCTTCGCCGGCTGGACGGCTGGAGGATGACGAAGCCGCGCCACGCTCGTCAAGCAACAATCCGTTCATGCGATCCGCCGTTGGATGTTGTTCATCGGCAACGATGCGACCATCCGCGAATACGATCGCGCGATCCGCATATGAGGCCGCAATCGCATCATGGGTGACCATGATGATGGTCTGCCCCAGTTCGGAAACGGAACGTTTGAGGAATTCGAGCACCTCGGCACTGGAAACGGAATCCAGATTGCCCGTCGGTTCATCGGCGAATACGATAGCGGGCTTGCTGATGAGTGCCCTGGCTATGGCCGCTCGCTGCTGCTGTCCCCCGGAGAGCTCATGTGGGCGGTGGTTCAATCTGCCTTCCAACCCCAAGGTCTCAACAAGCGTTCCCATCCACTGCTTATCGGGCTTTTTGCCCGCCAGAGTCAGTGGCATCACGATATTCTGCGCCGCGGTGAACATCGGCAGGAGATTGAAGCTCTGGAAGATGAATCCGACGCTGCTTCTCCGCAGCAGCGTGAGCTGGGTATCGTTCATCGTCGTGATGTCGGAGCCCGAGAACACGATGTTGCCGCTCGTCGGAGCGTCAAGTCCCGCCAAGGTATGCATCAGGGTCGATTTGCCCGAACCGGAAGGCCCCATGATCGCGGTGAACTTGCCACGCTCGAAGGCGACGTTGACGCCCCGCAAGGCATGGACGGCATTCTCGCCCTCGCCGTAATCCTTCACCAGATCGACGGCTTCTATGGCCACGCCTGATGATCTCGAAACATATGCATGGACGCCGCTCATCGCCGATGTCGTCGTGCTGTCGGTTCCAACCGTCTGCCCTGTGTTCGTGTTCATGGTTCCCTCTCCGTGCCTGCCAATTGCTTCGCCTGATTAACGCTTCCCAATCTATTGCGGCTCCGATTGGGGCGGCATCATGCGCAGGATTGAAAAACCGGGAATCGCGGGCTTCGCTGTCATCCCGAAGAATGAGAGTGCCGGCCGCCCAGAGTGTTCCGCGCAGCTGAGCACGGCTGAGCACAGTCACATGAAGTGGATGGCGGATCGCATCGTCGCGATGGGTATGCTGGATGCATCACGGCGCGCGGTCTGCCGAGGTGCCGTGGACAAGCCCGGTGCCGAAAGGACCATGACGGGCATACGGAGGGATGGCACATGGGAAACATTATTCTTGGCGTCGGCAATGCGGCACGGCTCTTCCATTCCGACACGGGGGAAGGCAAAGGCACCGAGGATCTGATCAGCATCGTCGACCCCCGGGCGCATGTCGTCTCCGCCTTCGATTTTGCGGTGACCCGCGGGGACGGCATCTTCGAAGCCACCACCGTGTGGAAAGGCCAACCCGTCTCCTTGGAGAACCATCTGCGCAGGCTCTCGCACTCCGCGCGACTGATGGATCTGCCGCAACCGGATATCGAGGCATTCGCACAGGCCGTGCACACACTTATCGAGCAGTACGACGGAAGCGAAGCCGGTCCCCTGCTGCGTCTGCTTATCTCACGTGGCCTTGATGACGCCACAGGCATCGGGCGGCAGGACGGCGGGCTGCCGAGCATCTGGATGTTCATAGACGCCATGGGTTCGCTGCATGAAACCGATCCGATCAGTATGATCTCCCTGACCCGTGGCTATCCTTCGGACATCGCCGGACGGGCACCCTGGCTGCTCAATGGCGCCAAAACACTGAGTTACGCCGTCAATCAGGCGATACACCGCGAGTGTGACCGTCGAAAGGTGACGGATGCGGTACTGACCACGGAAGACGGTTATGTGCTGGAATGTCCGAATTCCTCGATCGTCGCACAGTACGGCACGCATCTGGTCACACCGGATCCCTCGATCGGCATTCTGCATGGCACCACGCAGCGTGAACTCTTCGCGTACGGCCGTCAGGAGGGTGGCTCCTTCGAATATGCAAAGCTCCCCTTCGAACGGCTGCTGGAGGCGGATAGGCTGTACATGACCCACGGCGGGTGGGTCATTCCTGTAGGGGAGCTTGACGGCAGGCGCTACACGGTCGATCCTTCATCGATCGAATCCATCAACGCCGCCATACATGCGGGTCGCACCCATGACGAGGCCCTCGGCATAGGACCGAAGGCCGAATAACGATACTGCGGCGGCCCCTTTGATTCCGGGACCGCCGCAGTTACAACACCCATACCCACATTCAAGACCGGGATGCCGATTCAGGCCTTCACTCGGCCAGACCCGATTCCTTCAAGGCTTCGAAGGCGCCTTTGAGATCGTCGAGTATATCCTCGATGTTCTCGGTGCCGATCGACAGACGAATGGTTCCCTGATGGATGCCCTGATCCTCAAGTTCCTCGATGCTCTCCTGCGAGTGCGTGGTCGAAGCGGGATGGATGACCAGGGACTTCACATCCGCCACATTGGCGAGCAGGGAGAAGAGGTGCAGGTTGTTGATGAACACACGCGCCGCATCCTTGCCACCCTTGATGTCGAAGGTGAAGATCGAGCCCGCGCCCTTCGGGAAGTAACGTTCGTACAACTCATGGTCACGCCTGCCGGGCACCGCGGGATGGCTGACCTTCTCCACCTGGGGAACCGTCTGCAGGTACTCGACGACCTTCAGGGCGTTCTCAACGTGGCGTTCGACGCGAAGGCTCAACGTCTCCGTCCCTTGCAGGAGCAGGAATGCGGCGAAAGGAGACAGGGTCGCACCGGTGTCGCGCAGCAGTATGGCGCGGATACGGGTCACGAAGGCGGCCGGCCCCAGGGCTTCGAAGAAGTTCAGCCCGTGATAGCTTGGGTCGGGCTCGGTCAGGGTCGGGAATTTGCCCGGCACTGCGGCCCAGTCGAAGTTCCCTCCTTCGACGACCACTCCTCCGAGGGTGGTGCCGTGACCACCGATGAACTTGGTCGCGGATTCGACGACCACATCGGCCCCGTGCTCAAGCGGACGGAAGAGGTACGGTGTGGCGAAGGTGTTGTCCACGACGACCGGCAGATGATGGCGGTGGGCGATCTCGGAGATGGCCTCGAAATCGGCAAGATCCGCATTCGGATTGCCGAAGGTCTCGAAGAACACGAGTTTGGTGTTGTCCTGTATCGCATCCTCGAAGTTCTGGGGTTCCTCCGGATCGACGAATGTCGTGGTGATGCCGTCGCGGGGCAGGGTGTGACGCAGGAGGTTGTAGGTTCCGCCATAGATGTTCTTCGCCGAGACGATGTGATCACCGGTCTGCGTGATGTTGCGGACCGCGTATTCCACTGCCGCGGCACCTGAAGCCACGGCGAGACCGGCCGTACCGCCTTCCAGTGCGGCGATTCTGTTCTCGAAGGCACCCTGCGTGGAATTGGTCAGACGACCATAGATGTTGCCCGGGTCCTGCAGCCCGAAACGCGCCTCGGCATGATCGAAGTCATGGAAGACATAGCTCGTTGTGGCGTAGATAGGCACCGCGCGCGCGTCCGTCGCGGGATCCGCCTGCTCTTGGCCGACATGCAGCTGCTGGGTCTCAAAACGATAGTGTTTCTCGGTCACGATTGCTCCTTGATCATCTGTTACATCGTCAATGCTTGTTGCTGCCCTGTGCCGCAGCTCGTGCGATGAGCCTGACACGGGAACACCGCCCGTTGCCGCCTCACTGCCCGCCTTTGTCATTATCTCCCGCTTCACCGGCTGCGTGCTGATACCTGCCACCCGATCCGCTGCTGCGTTGTGATTGCGACGATAATCCGAGTTATCGCCACATTTCAAGCCGGAGGGCCCATTTCGCTATTGCGGCTGTTTATAGCGCTTTGCAGTCCCTTGATTTTCCGCTGTTCATGGGGTCTGCGCGCAAGCGCAGGAAATACCTGCGACACGCCGCTCATCCCTCTATGATCGAGGAGGACATCAACAACATGCTAGGTAACATGGCGTGCGGATCGCATCGGGTACAGTCATTGCCTGATGGATCCGAAACAACGCAAAGACAAGGGGCTTCCATGACCAGTGATGTGACGCTATACGACCGCGATCCGAAATACATCCCCAGAGTCGCCGCAGTGCATGATATGTGCGGATACGGCAAGTGCTCGCTTACGGCCGCCATTCCGATCCTTTCAGCCGCAGGATGCGACGTCTGCCCGGTACCGACCGCCCTGTTCAGCGCACACACGATGTACAAGGACTACACCTTCCACGACACCACAGATATGCTCGGTGCATACCTCGATGCCTGGCGCAAGGAGGAAGTGGAGCTGGATGGGATCTACAGCGGCTTTCTCGGTAGCGCCGAACAGGTGGATATCATTCGCCGGCTCTACAGCGAATACCCCGATGCCCTGCGTCTGGTCGATCCGGTGATGGGTGATGCGGGCAAGATGTATCCGACCTACACGCAGGAACTCTGCGACGCGATGGGCCGGCTCGCCGATGGCGCGGATGTATTGATGCCGAATCTGACCGAGGCCAGCATTCTGGTGGGCAGGGACTACCCCGGGCAGAATCTCGATGATGACCAGGTCGCCGAATGGTTGGACCTGCTGCTGGGTCTGGGCGCCAAGAACGTCGTGCTCAAAGGCATCGACCGTAATGACGGCAAGCTGCGCAACTATGTAGCTTCGGCTGCTTCGGGGGCGGAAGGGAAGGTCGAGCTGACGCATGAGAAGCATCCCTTCATGATCCATGGGACCGGGGATGCCTTCGCCTCCGCTCTGTGTGGTGCCGTGCTCGCGGGCAAAGGATTGGCTGAATCCGCTCATATAGCAGGGGAATTCGTGCGCTCCGCGATGAACAGCACCCGCCAGCAGCCTCATTATGAGCAGCGCGGCGTGAGCTTCGAACTCAATCTCGGTGAGCTCACGGGACTGGTGGGCTGAAGGCCGGAGGCCTCCGACACGCTGCGGCGATTCGGGAATGCCGGCATGGCGCGGAATACATCCACCGTGTGATGGATCCCCAGCCCTGCCCACCACGATCCGCGGAGTGGCGCACATCCGACCACATGCGTCGGATGCTTCGCGACTCCGCGGATCGTCATGCTGAACTGTGGGCATGACTCAACACCACATCAATTCCCTTCACGGATACGCGGACCACCAACGGACCATCGCCTCCATTCGATCCCTCCTGCTCGACCCCGGTATCAGCGCGAAACGAGTCGGAGCGCTTGGTGAGACATATGTGGCCGCCTGGCTCGCATCCCGCGGGTGGACGATTCTTGACCGCAACTGGGGCACCCGATACGGTGAACTCGACATCGTCGGTGCCGACCCCGAGGGCATCCTGGTGTTCGTCGAGGTCAAAACACGGAGAAGCACCACCTTCGGGCACGCTCAGGAGGCTGTGGACAGCAGGAAGCAGGCGCATCTGAGATCCGTGGCGGCTCAATGGATGATCGCCCCGGAACATCGTCGTTCACGTGCGGGTATACGTTTCGATGTCGTCACCCTCACCCTGACCGATGGAGGCCTGTCCCTCCGCCACATCCCCGGGGCATTCTGATGGCCATCGGAACGGCGCAATCCATCGGCATCGTGGGTCTCCGGTCATTCATCGTGCATATGCAGGCCTTCATCTCGCCAGGACTGCCGTACTTCTCCATCATCGGATTGCCCGACGCCTCCGTCAATGAGGCACGCGAACGCGTGAAGTCGGCGTGCGGAGCATCGGGATTCCCCTGGCCCCAGACCAGGGTCACAGTCAATCTCTCCCCCGCATCGATGCCCAAACGCGGTGCCTCCCATGATCTTGCGATTGCGCTGAGCGTCCTGGCCGCAGGAGGCATGGTTCCCGCGGAAGCCACCGCCAACATGATCGCACTGGGCGAATTGAATCTCGATGGCAGTGTGCTTCCGATCCACGGGGTGCTGCCGATGCTCCTGCATGCCCGTGAACGAGGCGTCTCCAAGGTCTACATCCCACAGGCCAATATGGGCGAAGCCGCACTGCTTCCGGATGTGGAGATCGTCGGTATCGGCCATCTCAGTGAACTGATCAATCATCTGGGCGGCGATTGCGCCGTACAGGAAGCGATGGCACCTGCGGGCATGCATGACGGCCAGGCCGATCCGGACACCTCGCAGGCGGCATCGGGATCCGGCATCGTCACGGCTTTGGATATGCGGCAGGTCACCGGGCAGGAAAGCACCAAATGGGCGTTGAAGGCGGCTGCTGCCGGTGGGCATCACCTGCTGATGATCGGCCCTCCGGGTTCGGGCAAAACCATGCTTGCCGAGCGATTGCCCACCATATTGCCTCCGCTCGATGAGCGGCAGCAGCTGGAAGTCGCTTCGATCCGCTCCTTATGCGGCACGTTGCATCAGCACGGCATCACGGATACGCCACCCTTCGAGGCACCCCATCACACGGCTTCCAATGCCGCTCTGGTAGGCGGTGGAGGCGGTCTTGCGCAACCCGGTGCGATCACCAGAGCCCATCACGGCGTGCTCTTCATGGATGAGGCACCCGAATTCTCCCCGCGAGTGCTGCAATCCCTGCGTGAACCGTTGGAGACCGGATTCGTCGCTTTGGCCCGATCCAAAGGAATCACACTGTACCCGGCCCGCTTCCAATTGGTGATGGCCGCCAATCCCTGCCCATGCGGATACTCCTATGGCTCAGCCGAACGATGCACATGCGCCTCACGTGAACGCCGCCGCTATTGGAACAGACTTTCCGGCCCGATCCTCGACCGCATCGATATCCAGACAGAGGTGTGTGATGTGTCACGGCTCCCCACGGATGATGCATCCGATGGTGAGTCAAGCGGACATATGCGCAGCAGCGTTCTTGCGGCCAGATCACTCGCCCGTCAGCGTTTCCGGGAACAAGGGTGGCTCTCCAACGCCGCCGCCAGTGGGGAATGGCTGAGGACGCACACATCCCCAGCCGCGCTTGCGCATATCAACCAGGCACTGCGCACATCCCTGCTGAGTATGCGCGGCGCGGACCGTTCCCTCCGCTTGGCCTGGACGTTGGCGGATCTTTCGGGACGCAGCAGCCCGACGATCGCGGATGTCGATCTGGGCATACATCTCCGCACGAGGCTGGCATGAGCATCACGATCGCGGACTCCCGGACCCCTGACGGCCAATCCCCCATCGACGATGAGACCTTGGCTCGCGCACTGCTCTCCTACTGCACGGATGGACCCGACCCCTTCATGGAGTCGCTCATGCTGGCATGCCGACACGGTCTTCTTGACGGTGCATGGGATATATGGCAAAGCATCAGCGAGGAGAGGCGATACCCGTCTCCGGGTTCAGGTCCTGCGGCACGAAAGCTCGAAGAGGCCTTCGCCAGGGTCATCCGACGGTCGAATAACCCCCATCGTGATGCGGTGGCCGGCATCCGTGCCAGATTCCGCGCACGATGCTCGCACTGGACGAACAGGGCGTCACGCATACCATCAGAGCACAAGGACGGACAATACGCTTGGCTCAGCATGGACGGCGACTTCTGGCTGATGGCACCGCACCATCCCTGCTGGCCGGATCGGCTCAATGACCTTGCTCTGCATGGCGACTCCCAAACACCGCTGTGCCTGTGGGGACGAGGGAGACCGGAGGCTCTCAGCACCTGCGGGCATCCCATTGCAATCGTCGGCTCCCGCGAGGCTGATGAATCGGGAAGACGCACGACCTACGCGCTGTCCCGCGCGGTGAGCGGACAAGGTCATCTGGTCATATCGGGAGGGGCGATCGGAATCGATGTCTGCGCCCATCGGGCCGCGCTTGCCGTGGACCGGAATCTCCTGATGCCTGCCGATGACGGCACCCTGCCAAATCCTGGATCAACCCTTGCCGTATTCGCCGGCGGCCTCAGGCACATCGGTCCCGCACGCAACCGGGATGTGTTCGCCCAGATGCTTGCGCAAGGCGGTGCCTTGATCAGTGAACTCAGCCCGGAGACCATACCCGATGCCCGACGTTTTCTGGTGCGTAACAGAATCATCGCCGCTCTTTCGGGCACGGTGGTCATCGTGCAGGCACGCACGCGATCGGGTGCGCTGAACACCGCACATTGGGCCAACACCTTGTGCAGGGAGGTATATGCCATTCCCGGCTCCATCGAGACACCTCACCATGCCGGATGCAACGCCCTGATCCGCGACCACCAAGCCGAAGCACTGTTGAACGCCGAAGAGCTCCTCGGATCCATCACGCATAGTCATCGTTCCGCCCCTCAGGGGAGGACCGGTGGGTCATCCTCAGAGAAAACTCCCGTTTGCCGCGCACAGCTACCGCCGGTGGAGGCCCGTCTGATGGGGATCATCATGGCACATTCACACCATGCAGGAGGACTGCATGCCGGATTGGTGATGACGTTGGCGAATGAATCATGCGTGCGGAAGCGCCCGATGCCTGCCGGGAAGGCGATGTTGGGCGCATTGCGGCCCGAGGAGGTGTTCAGTGGATTGGGTTCCCTCGAATCCCGGGGTCTGATACGCATCGATGAACAGGGACTCATCACATGCGGCGATACCGCATCATGACCTGCCGCGACACCTCTGCCTCTCTACCGCTGGTCTCTTTACCACCGGTCTCTTACCCATTCGCAGATGTCTCCAGCGCTTATCGGATCGGCATCCGGAAAAAGGGTGGGATTCAGGCCTGCCACTGGCAATGTTCCAGATCGGCACGCCATCCCCCGGCTCCCGCGGCCTCCGCCTTCGACGGTGGGATGAATCGCACATGCTCCTGCTCCAGGAGTTCCCGCTGCTTCTCCGGGCCACCGAAGGCGAAGCCGGGCGCAAGCGAACCGTCGCGGAAAACCACACGATGGCATGGGATCACACCTGGTTCGGGATTCGAGTGCAGCGCGTACCCCACGATTCTGGCATTGCGCGGATTCCCTGCGAGGGCTGCGACCTGGCCATAGGTCGCGACTTTTCCTGCCGGGATGCCACGGACCACCTCATACACTCGCTGTGAAAAGTTCAGCTCTGCCATGCTTTCCATATTCTTGACAGCGCTCGACAAAAACACCGGCGCAGACGAGAGGTCACTCCCGCAGCGAAGTCCGCTCCGATTCGCGTGCCCATGCTCTCCGCCTGTTGTGCAAGAATCGATGTCATGAGTCCTAGTCAGCTTGAAGATTATTATGACGCGGTAATTGTCGGAGCGGGTGCGGCGGGACTGTCCGCGACCTTGGGCCTGCTCCGCAGATGGCGAAACAGCTCCCCCGAGGATGCGGCGGTGCCGAAGATACTCGTGATATCGAAGCTGCAGGCCCTGCGTTCCCATACCGGATCGGCGGAGGGCGGCATTGCCGCGAGCCTCGGCAACATCGACAAGGACGACTGGCACTGGCACTACTATGACACCATCAAGGGCGGCGATTGGCTTGTGGATCAGGATGCCGCACACCTGCTGGCGGAACTGGCTCCTCAAACCGTGATCCGGCTTGAGCATGATGGCGTGGCCTTCTCCCGCACCCCGGACGGGCATATCGCACAACGACGTTTCGGAGGTCACACCGCCGATTTCGGAAAGGCCCCGGTCAAACGGGCGGCCTTCGCCGCGGACCGAATCGGGCATCAGATCCTGCACAGCCTATGGCAGCAGTGCGTCGCATACGATGTCACCTTCGCGGAGGAATGGTATGTCAGTGATCTGATCCTCTCCGAATCCGATGCCGGAAAGCGGGCGAATGGGGTGCTCGCCATCGATACGCATACAGGCACCGTGCACGCCGTCAATGCCTCCAACGTGGTCATAGCCACCGGAGGGGCAGGTCGCCTGTTCAGCACGACCTCGAATTCCTGGGATCTGACCGGTGACGGCCTGTCTCTGGCACTGGACGCCGGTTTGCAGATCGAGGACGCCGAATTCATACAGTTCCATCCCACCGGTCTGGCTCACACCGGCATTCTGTTGTCCGAAGCGGCCCGCGCGGAAGGCGGGGTATTGCGCAATGCCGACGGTGAGGCATTCATGCAGCGCTATGCACCGGAACATACGGATCTCGCCGCACGGGATGTGGTCAGCCGCGCCATACGCAGCGAGGTGAAATCCGGTCGAGGAGTGGCCGATCCCAAGGAGCCCGATGGCCCGCGTGACTGTGTATGGCTGGATATGCGCTCCATTGACCCCGATCATCTGGAAACGGCGCTGCCGCAGGTCTGCGAGATCATCAGGGGGTATGCGAATCTCGATCCCTCCCGTGATCTGATCCCGGTGAAGCCCACCGCCCACTACACGATGGGCGGCATCCCGGTGAATACCGACGGACAGGTATACAGCTGGTCCGATGGCGAGCGGCACCTGATACACGGCTTGTACGCAGCAGGAGAATGTTCATGCGTCAGCGTGCACGGCGCGAACCGGCTCGGCGGCAACTCTCTGCTGGACGCCTGTCTCTTCGGCACACGCGCCGGTGAATCGATAGCCCGGGATCTGCTTGCGAGGAAAGACGACACTCGAAACCCGGATGGGCAGGACATCCCGCGGACGCCCGACGCACCTGCGATTGACGTCGAACGTCGAAAGGCCAAGATCGAGCAGCTGCTCCACCGGCCGGCTGATGACGACGGCGCGGCAGGCCCGGCATCTCAGGACGGTGGCCTTGGATCAGCGGTCGGTGGAGCCGAAGTCAGGCAAGGTGTCAGCGACAACGCCTATGCGCTGATGTCCGATCTCGGCAGGCTTCTGGAACGTCATATCGCGGTGGTCTGTGACCGGCAGGGCATCGCGGAAGCGAAGGCTGCCCTGGACCATGGTTTCACACGACGTGCCGCCGCACTGCGTACCCACAGCGATGCCGCCGCATACAATCAGGAATTGACTGCGATTCTTGAAGCACACCGTCTGCTGGCCCTGGCCAAGGCCGTGGTCAATGCGATGTCGGCCAGAGAGGAATCCCGCGGATCGCTCAAGCGCCTTGATTTCCCCGAACGCGATGACGAGCGCTTTCTGGCCCACTCGATGACCGACACCACAGGTAGGATATCTTGGCAGCCGGTGCATATCGTCGATGTGCCGCCACGGCAACGCGAGTACTGACAGCTGGAATGTTTGGATCCCGGCCGGGCAACATCGGCCGCTCAGAGAAGGAAGGTTGTGCGCATGGTTGGTGATGGTGCAGAACAACATGCTGATTCCCCGATGAGGGTTGTGATCCGCATCTCCAGATTCCTGCCGAAACCCGAGCGCCCACGCCGCCACAGCAACCCCTTCGCAAAGGATGATGCCAAGCAGGAACCGGCATTCCCACGTCGCAAACGCCAACGCGGCAAACAGTGGGTCCAGGATTATCCGATGCGCGTGCATCCGCAGGACACCATTCTGAACTGTCTGCTATCCATCAAGCGCGACAGTGATCCCACACTGGCATTCCGCTACTCATGCGGGCATGGCATGTGCGGATCCGATGCGGTGAGCATCAATGGAACACCGACCTTGCTATGCACGGCGACTGTGGGTGAATGGGCGAAAACCCCGGTACCTCTCAGCAGCGGCAATGAGTTTCGCCATACAGGGGTCACCACCGGGTCGGTGGATGCATCCATACCAGTGACGACCTCGGATGCAGGGCCCGCATCACCTGCTGGTGCCGATGAAAGCCTTGCCGCTCCCGGAAATGACGATGGCGGCGATGCCGGGCCAGACCGCATCATCGAACTCGCCCCGCTTCCAGGATTCCCCGTGCAACGTGACCTCATCGCCGATATCGATCCGATGCTGGAGCAGATCAAACGGATGAAGCCATATCTGCAGGCCAAAGGGCTGCTGGCGACCAAGGCGGATGGTGCCGTCGACGTATTCGAATACCTGCAACGCCCCGAACAATTGCATCGTTACGAGCTGCTCAGCAATTGCATCGCGTGCGGTGTATGCGAAGGCAGCTGCCCCGTCTATGCCGGCGGCGAGGCCTTCATAGGGCCTGCGGCGCTGATCATGAGTTCCCGTTTCATCAACGATTCGCGTGACGGTGCCACTGATCAGCGTCTGGATGACATCCGTCAGGCCGATGGGATCGCGGCATGCCAATCCGTTCGAGCATGTTCGAGACATTGTCCCAAAGGCATTGACGTCGGAGAGGAGATGTGGCGTCTTGTCGAAAGAAGCGGCGGAGCCCAGGGATGAAGGCTGACCTGCCGCGATAGGACAAAAGCCCGCCTCGCCACTAGAGTATGGGATTATGAACAAAACCTCTTATACGAATCTTTCCAAGGCATGGGAATTCATCGAGTCGCGCGCCCTCGATGCACAGCGTGCCGTATTGCAGAGCACCCGTGCGACCGCGGAATCACAAGGTCATGAACAGGGTTCGGCGGCACAGGCCTCATTCCTCAAGATGCTGGTCAAACTGACCGCCGCACGCTCGATCATCCTTGTCGGAACGGCCGCGGCGGTGGAGACCATAGAGATCATCGATGCGTTGGAAGGCAAAGGCCAACTGACGGTTGTCGACTCAAGCGCCGATGGTGCGGCCTTCATCCGTTCCATTTTCAATGAGCTCGATGACGAAAGCGATACCCGTATGCGCGTGGTCAACGCGGCGGCTGGAATCTTCCTGCCCCGACTGAATGCCGACGATTACGACCTCATCATCGTCACCGGCGACGCCTCGAACTACACCGCCACCTATGAGCAATCACAGCGTCTGCTGAAACAAGGCGGGATTACCGTTTTCACCGACATGCTGGGCTTCGCCAGCTCCGATTCACAAGGCGGGCTGCTGAATCCCGTCGACCGCAGTCCCAAGACGGTCGAACTGCGATCGTTGCTGAGCACCATCGAAACGGATGAGCATATCGACAGCACACTGATTCCTGTCGGAAGCGGTCTGCTGATCGCCGAGCACCGGTAACACCCGCCGCCATCCCCGGCTGACGACAGCCCGAAGGCCGCACCATCCGGCCTTACCACGGCTCAGAGCGGGTGGGTGCGGAGCTCCGCACCCACCCCAAGCGGCATTCAGGCCGGGTTATCAGCGCTTGCCGATGCCGCTCGTGGCCACTTTCACAGCCTCATCGGCATCATCGGTGACGAGGACGCGATCGGGATCGAGATCGGAGATCATCGCCCTGTCCTTCACCGTCGTGTTCAGCCAATCGAACAGCCCCTGCCAGTACTGCTTGTCGTACAGCACGACGGGGATGCTCGCGACTTTGTTGGTCTGCACCAATGTCAGCAATTCGAACATCTCATCCAAGGTGCCGAAACCGCCGGGGCAGATGATCACACCTGAAGAATATTTCACGAACATGGTCTTGCGAACGAAGAAGTAGCGGAAGCTGATCCCCAGATTGACCCAGCTGTTGACTCCCTGCTCGTGTGGCAACTCGATGCCGAGGCCGATCGATTTGCCTCCGGCGAGCGCCGCTCCGCGGTTCGCGGCCTCCATCACACCGGGCCCACCGCCGGTGATGACGGCGATACCCTGCTCAGCCACCTTTTTGCCCATATGCCGGGCGGCTTTGTAAATGGGATCGGTACGAGGCGTACGGGCTGACCCGAAGATCGACACGGCAGGGCCGACTTCCGCGAGCGCGCCGAATCCATCCACGAACTCGGACTGGATGCGCAGCACGCGCCACGGATCCATATGGAGCCAATCCGTCGTGCTGCCCGGTGCCAGGAGATTCCCTGTGGTGTTGTCCTTGGGGATCATATGGCCCCGCATGATTACCGGACCGCGATGGTAGGTATCCCCCAGAGGGGACGCCCCCTCCTGGTGTTCGCCATGCTCATCATGCTCGGACGGCTGCTGTGCCGTCTTCAGCTCTTCCTGCTCGGTAAGAGCTTTGGTTTTCTTGGCCGAACGAGCTTTTTTCCCACCTTTTGCACCGGCATCCGATTTCGTCTTGTTATCCGACTTTTTCGCCATTCATGCTCCTTGATCTGCTCACCATCAGGGTATCAGCGATTCAATGATGTTCACCCTGCACGATTACCGAATACCGTTCTGCTTGCCGACAGTTCAGATGCCGTTCATATATGCGCCCATCGGGCAGCACGCGTCACCATATGCATATCGAGGACGGTGTGCCTCACCGTGCCCGTGAATGCGTGTGGCATGACCCACTGGAAAGCGACATCCTAACGGTGCTTCAGCGCCTGCTCAACGCCTTCACAGGCCCGTTCAAGCATGCTGCGTGGGCATGCGATGTTCACCCGTTCAAATCCGGCACCGCCATCACCGAAGAGCACGCCCTCATCGAAGTAGACCCGTGCCTGGTATCGCATGAAGTCGCGCAACTCCTCAGCCGACATCTTGAGCTTTCTGCAATCGAGCCATGCCAGATAGGTGCCTTCCGGTTCGACGAGGTCGATCGCGTCGTTGCCTGACGCGAATTCCCTGAGCACTTCCAGATTCCCGTTCAGATACGTACGCAACTCATTCAGCCAGTCCGCGCCATGCTCGTATGCGGCCTGGCACGCGACCAGACCGAAATGGTTGACCGAAAGACCGGCGACATTATCGGCGGCTATGCCGAAGGACCTCCTCAGCGCCGCATCCGGAATCACAACATTGGATGTGATCAACCCTGCCAGGTTGAACGTCTTGCTCGGGGCGGTGAATTCCATGCAATGCGCGGCAACGTCCTCCCCCAGTGTGGAGAACATCGTCACCTCATGACCCGGATATGCGAAATCCGCGTGGATCTCATCCGCGAGGATCGTCACGCCGTGTCGCACACAGATATCGGCGAGACGACGCAGCTCCTCGGCGCTCCACACCCTTCCGACCGGATTGTGCGGGTTGCACAGGATCATGGCCGTGCACCGTGGTTCCGAAGCCTTACGCTCCAGGTCCTCATAATCCATTTCGTAGCGACCGGCCGCATTCTGGACCAGCTCATTGTTCAGAATTGTCAAACCGTTGCGGAGGGCCGCATTGGTGAAGGGGTAATAGACCGGTCGCTGGATGATGACGGCATCGCCGGGATGCGTCACCGCTCGCAGCCCTGTGAATACCGCGGTCATCACGCCGTCGCTTGGTGTAATCCATTCTTTCCGGATGTTCCAGTGATGATGCTCCGACATCCAGGATTGCAATGCCTCATAGTATGCGTCGGTGCAATACTCGTAACCGAACACGCCCCCATCCACGGCCCGATGCAAGGCCTCGATGATCTCCGGTGCCGTCGTGAACTCCATATCCGCAACGGAAAGCGCGAGCACATCGTCGCTGTTCGGCCCCATATCCTGACGGACCGCCGCCCATTTTTCTGAGGCGAGTTGGCTGTGATCAATAACGGTATCGAAATCGTACACTCTGGTGGGCCTTTCCGGTCATTTGCATGGGATTCAAACGATGTTCATGCTACATCCGCATATAGGACGATTCCTTTCCGCAAAGCATTTCGCGATGACATCGGAGCGTGGCATGCCGCATGGCCCTGTATCGCCTCACATACCGCTCTGGCATACCGCTCTGGCATACCGCTCTCGCGTGGTCATATCCTCGAATCCGGGACCCTGCTGTTGCATTCGACCGAATCACCCCAGATGAGACACACCGGTTTGCAAAAGGCGAAGGAGAGAGCTATTGTATTCAAGTTGCCTGAAAGCCTCGGCATTCAGACGACATGCGCCAGTAGCCCAATGGATTAGAGCAGCTGACTACGGATCAGCAGGTTGCAGGTTCGAATCCTGTCTGGCGCACATACCAAACCCCCACGGTCATCACGACCGCGGGGGTTTTCTCATGCCAAGCCCCGACCGGTGCGGCTGCGATGCTGTGAGGCCGGTGACTATACTGGTGTGTCTTGGACAGGGACGCGGCAAGGATCGCCGTGCCGCAGCATATGAAGGACGCCGACACCATGCTATTAAGCGAATTCGATGGGGATGACACCGCCATTCTCGAACCGAGCCATTCCGATGCCTCGGTCCCGCAATCGGGGCTTCCCGAAACCTTCCTCTGCCCTTTCGCCCAGCAGATCATCGATGAGCTCGCGGCGGAGGGACGCATCACCCCGATCGGCGCCATCAACTCAGTGAACGGCTCATTGCCGATGTATTCGATGCATCATCAAGGCCGTGACTATGGTGTCGTCCGTGCCAACATGGGTGCGCCGATAGTGGTCGGGGATTTCGAGGAGATGCATTACTTCGGCGCCAAGCACTTCATCGTGTTCGGTCCGTGCGGGATCATCGGCGAAGACAGACGCTCGGATGAGATCATCATCCCCACGGCCGCACTGCGCGATGAAGGGACAAGCTACCACTACGCGCCATCCTCCCCCTCCATAGCCGCGCAATCCGCAAGCCTGGCATTGATGGAAGACGTACTTGTCGAGCATTCCATCCGGTACGGAACAGCCGTCACATGGACCACGGATGCCATTTACCGTGAGACACGCAAGAAAACCGGAGAGCGTGTGAATCAGGGTGCCAGTGTGGTCGATATGGAGGCAAGCGCTCTGATGGCGTGGAGCCAATTCCGCAAGACCGACCTCTACCAGTTCTTTTACACGGCCGATTACGTCTCACAGGATGGCTGGGACCAGCGGCGCGATCAGCGGCGCAGACCCCTTGAGGATTTCCTGCGGATCGCGCTGCTGATAGCATCACGCTGCCAATAACGATGCGATCACAACGGCACTTCGATACCAGCGTTCCCGGCGTGCACCCTCTCACAGGCGGCACACACCGGGAACGGTGATCATACGAAGCGGCTAGGCATACCGCACGTCATCCACGGGTGCTACGCCTCGCACGCACCACCAGGAAAACCGATGACAGGGCCGCGCAGAGCACCACGAATCCGACCGCCCATAGGGATGCCGTGCCTGTGGTGGCGAGATGGCCGGCACCGCCGCCCCCTTCTCCATCGGATGCCGAGGTGATGGCGCCGGATCCAAGATCATGGCCGCCTGCCGCATCCGAGGATCCAGCTCCTCGCGGTGGATTGTTTGCCGTGGTATCCGGTGCGGATGAGCTCACCACAGCCGCACGCACTTCGGCTCCGAGACCTTGGGAATCATCGAGCGCCACACCACTGACGCGTTGCAGCGCACCGGCCTGCCGTTCCTGGGCATTGAGCACGATCGTCGTCGAACGACCGGGCACTGTGATCCGGGTGTTCGCGGCGACGCTTCCCGCAGCAATCGTTTTGCCCGCCACGCTTCCTCCTCCGGTGGTCATCTTCACTGATCCGTCATGACCGACCTGCACCGAGACATCCGTCAGTCTGACCTCGATCGCCGTACCCGGATACAGCAGCAGTGAGGATACGGAGGCTTTGGCCTCTTTGGCATCAACCGTCGAGCTCAGCTTCGTGGCCGATATCTGCCCCGCATACCCATCGGTGGCCTCATCCTTGCTGGCGGTGCCGCTGAGGGATTTCGCCTTTGCGCCATCGCCGGACGCCGACAGTGCCACAGGGCTCACCGGAGAAGGCCCTTGCGCATACAGGCCATAGGCATATCTGCCCGTGGGAACCGCGTCATCGTCAGCAGTGCCATCCGAGGGTGAGGGATCGGGTGTGGGCGTGGGATCGGGATCCTCATGTGAATCCTGGGCGCTCCAGTGAACCTGTCCAAGTATCACGGATGGATAGGTGCCGGTCAGATCCTCGTAGCGCAGCGCATTGATGGTGATGCTGCCATCCTGGTTGACGACGCGCTCATTGAGATACACATGCACCCGGGGTGTTCCATCCGGGGCCATGCCCGTATAGAGGTCGGTTCCGCTGTTGATCCACACACCGTTGACGAAGATTCCCGAACTGCCGCCGCTGAGAGCGATGCTTGAGGATCCGTCGGCCTTCACATCCAGCGACAGTCCGTATACACGTAAGGCGCTCCACATATACATCCCGATATCGGATGTGTCGGGTATCTGTTCGAAGGATTCGACATCGACATGCGATCCGCCATCAGCATCATGCCGGACCGTGACGTTCTTGGCAGTCACCGGCACCTCGGTGGAGGTGATGCTCGGCGAGGTGGCGCTGCCCACGGAATCGACACTGGGCTGCCCGTCGATCAGTGTTTTCCCTGATGGAGAGACGACGGTGACGCCTGAAACGGCTGGCACGGTCTTCTCGGTTTCAGCGGGGGCGCAGCTCACCACGC
Organism: Bifidobacterium psychraerophilum; assembly: GCF_000741705.1. GTDB lineage: Bacteria > Actinomycetota > Actinomycetes > Actinomycetales > Bifidobacteriaceae > Bombiscardovia > Bombiscardovia psychraerophila. Next base: position 430,579 of record NZ_JGZI01000010.1, read on the forward strand.
CCAATTGCACCCGCCATATCTCCGATGCCCCGGCTTCCGCCTCGATGCGCAGTGCCGTCGTGGTGGTGCGGGAATCCTTGTCGCTTTCGCGTTGCGCGACGTATACGCGGGTTTCGCCGTATTTCGACGTCGGCAGATCGTAGGTGTATCCCGAGGCGAGTTTGTCCTGCTGGAGGATGTCGGTGTCGTTCACCTTGAGGCTGCCGAAGGAGACCTCGCTTTTGCCGTCCCTGGTGCATGAGACCTGCAGATCGCTGAAGGTCACCGCAGGCCGGTCCCTGAGTTGGTAATCCCCGCTGGCAATCGATGCGAAGGCGCCATCCGATGCCGCCCTGCTCTTCAATTGCTGCGAGCGCGTGGTGTTGAGCTTGAAGAAATCACCGGTCGCGTCCAGATCGTTGCTCACCGTATTACCCGATGACCATTCACTGAGCGGTGCCTTCTCCTGTTGGACTCCCCCATCTATATCGAGTATGCGAACGCCATACGCACTGGTGGCGGGAATTTCATCGGCATGTGCCCTATCCGGCATGAATGCATGGAACATGGCCGCCACGCAGCAGATGACGAGCAGAGCCGCCCCGAAAGCTGTTGAGATACGTCGGATTCTTGTGCTGTCTTTCATCGCTGTGCTCCAAATTGCTTAAGGAATGCTGCGCCAGTGGGCACACCAAGTCCTGTGACCGGATCCCAACCCTCCGAGGATTGCAGGCTCTGAGGCTTGACGTCCCACATATACAGGGTCTCCAACCACAGCTGCCCTGTGTCCGCACCACGGCGATACCAGGTGGCCGCCGATGCTGGACGCACATCGCGTATCGCCTGCGACCCTGCCATCGAGTAGAGGTAGGGTGTGGCCAGACCGACCTTCACGCCACTGCTCGCCTTGGCAACGGCCACGGTGGCTGCGACCATCGGGGTCGCCAGACTGGTTCCTCCATGAGCCTCGTACTCCACCGTTCCGTCACTGGGTGAGTACACGGTGAACCCGGTGTTCGGATCCGCAAGAGAGGACACATCAGGCAGCAGACGTCCGTTGCCGCTTTTGGACAGGGACTTCTGCCACGTCGGACGCGTGTAGTATTTCGATTCTCCACCACCGGCTCCATAGATGAAGCCCGGAGGAATGATCGCGCCATTGCGGGCGAAGCGGGTCTGCGTCTCCCAGCCGGATTCCACCTCAATGGTGTTGTCGGCGTTCAATCCCGTGCTGGTGCCGCCTACTGCGGTCACATAGGGGCTTGACGCCGGTGATGCCACATCGGCCTCTCCTTGATGATCGCCTGCGTTGGTGTAATCACCGTCGTTGCCGGTTGATGCGAATACCGAGATATCCCTGGATCCGGCTTCGACGAGCACCCTGTTGAGCAAGGCCCTGTCCCCGTCGGTGTCGAGTTCTTCCTGGGCTCCGAAGGACAGCGAGATGACGTCCGGCGTGCTCGGCGATTCGACCGCGTCGAGAATCCTCAGATACAGGCTGTTGGTCGAGCAGTCGTTGGCACCCCAATACTCGATATCGGCGTCAGGGGCTATCGCGTGTGCCGCCTGCACATCAAGATGCTGTTCGGTGGTCCATGCGGCCGATCCTCCGCAGCGGCTTTCATCGGGGGAATCCGGGGCGTGATGCGTGTATTGGCCCGATCGGAAGGTCTGCGCACCGACCTTGGCGAAATACGTATTGGTGTTCGCTTCCACGGTCGCATCGTCGTATGCCGCGACAATCGCGATTCGTGAGCCTTTGCCCGTTGCGGAGGCCGGCAGTTCGTGGATCGCGCGCAGCTGTTCCGGGCCGTAGCCGCATAAGGCGTTCGAACGATATGTCACATTCACCGAGGTCGGCCATTGGGATGACAGCTTCTCACCCCAGTAGGCGGCGCAATCATCACTGACCTGCGTCGACGCGGCATTGCCCTGCGTCGATCGTTGTGCCGGTGAGGCGGTGGTGGCAGGCAAGGCGGCATCGGTATCAACCAGACCGGCGACGCTTTGGACCATGCTCAGATCAGCGGGCACGGAGAGGTCTCGGCTGGGTGCGACGGCCTGCCGTCCCTCATGTCTGCGCTGGACGAATGTGGTGTCGAAGGCCTGGGCGACGGCACTGCGTTGACCGGATATGCCCAGTGCGGAGATGTTCTGGTGGATTCGGTCCACGGTCAGCCCCTGCGAGGACAACCAAGCGCGAAGGCTCGTGAGCTGTGACGAGGACGTATCCTCCCGCAGGATCAGCGTTGCCGTGATACTGCGGTCATCGTGCACCTGGGTGCCCTGCCGGGACCATTCCGGCGCGGTTCCCGACAATGTTCTGCGTGTACTCGAGGTCGACACCTGACGTGCGTATGGGACAGGACCCTTCGGGTCATTCAGGGTACTTCCCCCGAATGCACTCCCCTGGGCCGCGGACAGTGAAGCAAGCACTGCGATGCAGGCCACCCCACCGGCGAATGAGCGCTTGAGGCGCATGGATTCCCTCTCTTCTACAAGGTGAGAAAGCTTCGGTACCCGCCTTAGCGTTCGCATGAACGTTTCCCTTAAGGGATACCGAATATAATTGATAATGATTACAGATATCATTGTAACCTGAGCCCTCTTCCTGCGGATACTCGCGCGTCGCCAGATCCATCGGAAAGAAAACTGTTGCTTTGTTCACCCTGCGTATGCATCCAGTACCCCTTCAGGACATCCGAAAATGATAGAAACGGCCTTGTTCCGTTTGCGCACCCTCCCTTGCGAACACCTCGGGCGATTCACCACAAGGGTCGCTCCGCGCCGGGGTGCGCAGGAATGGCATTCGACCAGCACAACCTCATGGAGAACAGCAATGCAGAACACACGCCTGCTCACAGGCGCATGCGCCGCCGCGCTCATCGTTTCCGGCTTGGCCGCCAGCACGATCACCACCGCACAGGCATCAGAGCGGAATACCTACTACAGCAGCAAACAGCCCTACACCGCTCCAGGCAGCACCGCTTACTCCGCGGCGCCGGCGGGATACCAGCCCATATACTCCGAATCGGTCGCCCGTCACGGATCCCGTGGACTGTCGAGCTACAAATACGACGCCCTGCTCTTGAAGATGGCAGAGACAGCCTCCGCGGAGAACGGCTTCGTCAGCGAAGCCGCAAAAGATTCCTTCCTCAGCAACGTCAACGCCATCATCGCCGCCAATGTCGATAACGGCTACGGCATGCTCACAGGCCAAGGCGCCGACCAACACTACGGCATCGGCGAACGGGCATACGAGCGCAACAAATCCCTGTTCGACAAGGCCGCCTCAGAAGGCGACAAGATCGCCTACCAGACCTCCGGGGAGGCACGGGCCACCGAGTCCGGCGAAAACTTCGTCAAAGGCTTCAACACCGCGTCAAAGGGCATACTCGCCACGGATACGGTCTCGCCCTTGAACGCCGCAGGAAGCGGAGCGGCAGCCATCTTCGACAAAACCCCGGACACGCTGTACTTCCATAAATCCGCGAACCCGGACGGCACCCAGAAAAGCGGAAAGGCGGCCGAGGTCGCCGACGCATACCAGGATTTCGTCGACAACAGCACCACGATCGCCAATGCCGAGGACTACATCGAAGGCCTGCCGCGTTCCCAGTCCGCCGCGACGGATCTGCTTTCCGGCATCTTCACCGCGGACTTCATCTCTTCAATCGGCACGGATTCTGATCACCGCTGGTACAACACCACCGACGGCAAAAAACATGACAAGTCCGAAACGCAATACCTCAACTGCGCGGCGAACGCCGACCCGCAGCAAGACGAGGATGCATGCGGCGACATGGGCAAATCCATCAAAACAAGCGTCGATGCCGCCATGGATCTCTACAATCTCTATATCATCGCCGCGGATATGACCAATGAGAACAACAGCGCGCACTCCTTCGACTTCGACAGCTACTTCGAGGGTCATGAAGCCGACGCGGAATGGTTCGCATACATTCTCGACTCCGAGGATTTCTATGAGAAGGGGCCCAGCTACAGCGGCCAGAACGAGACCTACTCCATCGCGCAATCGCTCCTGGATGACTTCTTCACCTCGATCGACAAGCGGGCTTCCGGCGGAGGCACGGTCGCCACCTTCCGCTTCGCCCACGCCGAGACGATCATGCCATTCGCCGCACTGCTGAAGCTGCCGGGCTCCACCACACAGGCACCCGCCGTCGAGCAACCCCAGTCGGAGGATCAGGTATTCAACTACGCCAACAACCCGTGGCGAGGTGAAAGCGTGACGCCGATGGCGGCCAACGTCCAGTGGGATGTCTACTCGAAAAGCGGCACCGATCCGAAAACCTCACAAGCGTATACGCCGATCGTCCGCATGCTCTACAACGAGCAGGAGATCCAGTTCAACGCCTCATGCAAGCCGGTTGCAAGCGGATCGACCTGGTACAAGGAGAGTGAACTGAAACGCTGCCTTTCCGGTATCGCAACCTCGGAAGATCCCACAATCGTCCAGACATCCGGCAGCGGCAATTCGGGCACCACGAATGGTTCCTCCTCATCCGCACAGGCCGGCGACCGGACGAAGTCGACGGCCTCCGCGACGGATGCCGCTTCCTCGGATGGCGGGAAGGCCTCCTCACAGGCAGGGAATACGTCAGCGGGCACGGACAGCCTGGCCGAAACCGGGACCAGCACCCTGCTGCCGTTCAGTCTCGCGCTGCTCCTTTCCCTCACGGGAGCAGGAGTTCTTATCCTGATCAGCAAACGCCACCAGGAAGAAGGCGGACATCCCGGATCGCACTAGAACTCCCAGTCATCGTCATCGGTGGATTCCGAATGCCCCATGACGTATGACGATCCGGATCCGGAGAAGAAATCGTGGTTCTCATCCGCGGCGGGCGACAGGGCAGCTAGAATCTCGGCGCTCACCGCGGTCTCCTGAGCCGTGAATGTTGCAGGATACCCCAGGTTCATCAGCGCCTTGTTGGCGTTATACCGCACGAAGGCACGGACATCGTCGATGAAATCGAAATCGGCATACACCTGATCCGAATACTGCAATTCCAAGTCATAAAGCGTATCGAGCAGCCCCATGGTGAAATCCTTCATGTCCGCCCGATCCGAAGCCGACCGCTCCTGCAGACCGCGCTGGTACTTGTACCCCGAATAGTATCCATGGATCGCCTTGTCCCTCAGAATCAGACGAATCATATCGGCCGTGTTCATCAACTGAGCCCGCGAGGCGAAATGCAGCGGCAGATAGAAGCCCGCGTACAGCAGCAGCGATGACAGCAAGGTGGAAGCCGCTTTGCGCTTCAGGGGATCATCGCTCTCATATTCTTTGAGCACCGTGGTGACGCGTTGCTGCAACAGGTCATTGCCTACGGCCCACCGATATGCCTTGTCGATCTGTTCGCTGGAACAAAGAGTCGAGAAGATCGATGAATACGAGCGTGCATGGACCGCCTGCATGAAGGCGATATTGGTATAGATCGCCTGTTCATGTTCGGTTCGTGCATGCTCGATCTGGCAGATCTCCCCCACCGAGGATTGAGTGGTATCCAGCAAGGTCAGTCCGGTGAACACACGCACCGTGGTATCCCTTTCGATATCCGTCAGTGAATTCCACGATGGAATGTCGTTGGACAGCGGGACCTTCTCCGGAAGCCAGAAATTCGACACCAGACGGTTCCAGACCTCGAGGTCCTTCTCATCCACCAGCGCATTCCAGTTCACCGGTCGCACCCGTGCGCCGTGATCGAATCTGAATTGTGGTGGGGTCACCGACGCCTCCATCATCGCATCATCAGCTATGCGCACATCCGTCTTGCGTTCCCGCTCCATCATGATTCCACTCCTCTTCCCGAAGGATCGTGGGCGACATGCACCCGCATTCCGTCCGGAAGCGCGATGCACCTTGCCATCCCATATCACGTACAACCACTACATATGGCATTAATTCATATTCTCAATGCCATATGTAGTGCTCTGCGACACGATCATAGCCGGAGGAAAAGGAAAGTTCGACCCCTAGAACATTTTTGTGAGATATGACACAGACACGCGGTCGGCCGCCCGGCCTGCAGACAGGATTGGATATGAATTGTATACATCCATGCAAAATCAGCAATCTTTCAGCTAATGATGTGGTTTTCTGTGCATAATCGATGCAAGTGAGTTGCCGACAGGAAGGTACGTCATATGAACGGGACACGGTGTGGCATTCCATTGTGCGATCGGACACCGACCAAGGAGTGGGACACCTTGCGTGACCGCCCCGCGGAAGCAGGTGCGCTAGGAGCCATCCCGTTGTGCGAATTCCATATGTGGGTCCTGGAACATGGCGGAAAACTCAACGTCCAATACCGGGGCTGACCCGGGCACCATATGGATGCCCCGGGGCGACGAATGCACCTATGCGCGCTGCGCAACACCTTCCGTGACCCACCGACACATCACCGTCCCCGCGCGGTCAACCACTCCTGTCGCGTAATTCGACGCACGTCCTCATCCCGATAGACTTCACCGTCCAACTGCTCCATACGGACATGATGCATGGTGCCCGCATACTGCAGGCCGCACTTCTGCATGACCCTCTTCGACTTCACGTTGTTGACGTCATGCCTGGCCCACATGGATTCCAGCCCGAGGTCTTCGAAACCATGACATATGAAGGCGGCAACCGCCTCCGGCACCAGGCCTTGTCCCCAGAAGGGCTTCGCGATCCAATACCCGAACTCGCATGCTTTCGCGGGCCGTCCTTCGCTCTCGCTGCCGATGCCGTAACGGTTCCCATCCACCTCGTCCGATGTGAAGATCAGGGTGCCGTAGGACAGACCGACCGACCCTATCGCCTCGTCATCCCCGGCGAGTGTGATGGCGTAGGTCTCCGGCACGGCAAGCACATCCCGTATGATCCTCGCGCTCTCCTGAGGGCTTCCGTGGACGGCCCAACCGGCCGCAGGACCGACCTCGGGATCCCGGGCGTAGCGGAACAGGCTCCGCGTCTCCTCTTCGTCATCGACCCGCCAAGGCCGCAGGCGCAGACGCTCGGTATTCAGCACCATCATCATTCCGTCATCAGGGCGCATCGCTATGCGGTCCTGCGGTGCTGGCGCTTCTCCGCGGCAATGCGTCGGGGCTGGGCGACACCCAGGATGGAGTCCCGGTCGACGACCACGGTGCTCACCTCTTCAAGTTCAGGCAGATCGAACATCGTGGACTCCAGAGTTCTTTCGATAATCGACCGCAGACCCCTGGCACCGACCCCACGTTCCAGAGCGGTTTTCGCTATGCATGCGATGGCATCCTGAGTGAACTCAAGCTCCACGCCATCACTGGCGAAGAGTTTCCTGTATTGCTTGACCAAGGCATTCGCCGGTTCGGTCAGTACCAGTTCCAGTTCCTGCTGGCTGAGCTCATGCAGCACGCTGACCACAGGAAGGCGACCGATGAATTCAGGCAGGAGCCCGAATTCGGAGAGATCATCGGCATCCGCCTGCCCCAGCAGCTCCTCACGCTTCAGCTGATGGGTATGCCAGGATGCGCCGAAACCGCTTTCATGCCTGCCGAGCCGCTGCTCGACAATCTGGTCGAGACCCACGAAGGCACCGCCACAGATGAAGAGAATGCCACGGGTATCGATATGCGCGGTCTCCTGATCCCTGTGCTTGCGCGTGCCTTCCAGCGGAACGCTGGCGATGGTGCCTTCCAGAATCTTCAATAACGCCTGTTGCACACCCTCGCCGCTCACATCACGCGTGATCGAGGTGTTCTCCCCTGATTTCCGTGCTATCTTGTCGATTTCATCGATATAGATGATCCCGTGCTGGGCACGTTCCACATCGCCATCGGCGGCCTGCAGCAGCCGTTGCAGCACCGTTTCCACGTCGTCACCGACATACCCCGCTTCGGTCAGCGTGGTCGCATCCGTGATCACGAAGGGCACATTCATGACCTTCGCCAGCGTCTGCGCGAGATAGGTCTTGCCGACGCCGGTGGGCCCCAGAAGCAGGATATTCGACTTGGCCACCTCGACGTCGCTGAGGTCATCCGATCCGTCCGTGCGTGCCGAAGCCTTCTCGATATGCTGCACGGACTGCTTCAGCTCCATGTTGACGCGCTTGTAGTGGTTGTACACCGCGACGGAGAGTGTGCGTTTGGCATCGTTCTGACCGATGACGAAACGGTTGAGATAGGCGAAGATCTCACTGGGAATAGGAAGTTTGAGGGCGTTGACCTCGGCGTCATGCGTGCGCTCCTCGGAGATGATGTCCACACACAGTTCGATGCATTCGTCGCAGATCGCAGAATTCGGGCCGGTCACCAGTTTACGAACCTGATGCTCGGTTTTTCCGCAGAATTCACAACGTGGTATGTCTTCGTTGTAGCTGACCACACGCCCCATAGATATCCTCCCAGAAGAGGGCAATACATAGCATGCCCGCTGCCCTGTTCACCATTGTGCACCGGGTAGCGGGCATATGCTTCGACGACTCAGGTCGTCTGCACACTTCCTCCCCCACCGGGGAGAGGAAAGCTTGCACTACTTCCTGTTTTCCAGCACCTCATCGACGATGCCGTATTCCTTGGACTGCTGTGCCGTGAGGATCGTATCGGTTTCGATGTCCTTGCGGATCCGCTCGATCGGCTGACCGGTATGCGTGGCCAGTGTGTGCTCAAGCCACTCACGCAGACGCAGCATCTCCTTCGCCTGAATCTCGATTTCGGTGGCTTTGCCGAAGTCCTGCTGCATGGCGGGCTGATGAATCAACACGCGCGCATTGGGCAGCATCAGGCGTTTGCCCGGGGCGCCTGCCGCAAGCAGGATGGCTGCGGCCGATGCGGCCTGTCCGAGGCACACGGTCTGAACATCGGGCTTGATGTATTGCATCGTGTCGTAGATGGCCGTCATGGCGGTCATCGAGCCACCGGGCGAGTTGATATAGATCATCACATCGCGGTTTGGATCCTGGCTTTCCAGAACCAGGAGCTGCGCCATGATGTCATCCGCCGAGGCGTCATCAACCTGCACGCCCATGAAGATGATCCGGTCATCGAACAGTTTGGTGTACGGATCCTGACGCTTGAAGCCGTATGGCGTCTTCTCCTCGAACTGCGGGAGGACATAACGGCTCTCGGCGCGGACTCCCGCCACCCCGCCAGGTCCGGCCAGACGGTCGGCACGTGCGACGAACTGAGCTTCTTGAGATGACATCTCACTCCCCCTTCTGCGCGTTCATCGTGCCCGGCGTGGTCACGATTTTGTCGACGAAACCGTATTCCAAGGCATCCTGTGCGGTGAACCAGTGGTCGTATTCGTTGTCACGGTAGATCTCCTCGACCGTATGGCCGGTCTGTTCAGCCGTGAGTTGCGACAAGGTCTTCTTCATATCCATGATGAGTTCCGCATTGATACGGACATCGGTCTGCGTGCCGCCAACGCCTCCGGATGGCTGGTGCATCAGGACACGGGCATGGGATGTGATGAAACGCTTGCCCTTGGTGCCGCTCGACAGCAGGAACTGCCCCATCGAAGCGGCCATGCCGACAGCGACGGTCGCGACGTCGGGCTCTATGAGCTGCATCGTGTCATAGATTGCCATGCCTGCGGTGATCGAACCACCTGGCGAGTTGATGTAGAGCCAAATATCCTTGCTGGGATCTTCCGCGGCCAGCATCAGCATCTGTGCACATATGATGTTGGCATTGGCATCCTTGACCTCGTCACCAAGCCAGATGATGCGGTCTTTAAGCAGACGGTTGAAAATCGGATCGGTCGGAGAGAACGATTCACCCTCGGCCAGAACCGGTGATTGTGCAAGAGAATTGCTCACCGTGTCTCCTTCTATGTGTGGTTGTGTTTCGAGCCTACAGCCCAGAATCGACGCTCCGGGCGGCTTTGCGCTCTCGGCTATGGAAAGGCCCCAAACCCCCACGTAATCGCGGGTTTTCGGGGCCTGTCACATGAGCTGGCTAGATCAGGAAACCGTAGGTCTACTCCTCTTCGGTGGCCTCATCCTTGGCGGCGAGCTGGTCGGCGACCGCTGCGGCTGCCGAGGCGGCCTCGACGCTTTCCTGCTCCTCTTCGGCCGCTTCGTCGCCGAGGAACTTGCTCAGGTCGAGCACCTTGCCGTCGGTGTCCTTGAAGGTCACCGCGCGCATACCGGCGAGCAGGCCCTTGGAACGTCCGACCTCCTGGACCGCGGAGCCCAGCTGGCCGTTGTTGACGATCGCGTTGATGAAGTTGCTGGGATCCATGCCGTACTGCTGGGCGATCGAAGCGAGGAAGTTCGTCACATCGGCCTGGGTGACGGTGATCTTGAGCTGTTCGGAAAGGGCATCGAGCACGATCTGATCGCGCAGCTCCTTCTCGACAGCCTGTTCCGCCGTTTCCTTGTCCTCTTCAGGTGCCTGGGGATTGCCCTGCGCGTTCTTCTCACGCTCGGCCAGCATCTCATCCTTCACGCCCTTGGGCACGGGGATGTCAACGCCTTCCTGCAAGCGTGCGATGAAGGCATCGCGGGCCACGGTGGCCTGGCGGCCTTCGGCATCGGCTTCGCTCTGCTTGCGGATATCCGCCTTGAGCTCATCGAGTGTGTCGAACTCCGAGGCGTCCTGGGCGAAATCATCATCGAGCTCAGGCAGTTCCTCGGCCTTGACGGAATTCACCTTGACGGTGACCTGGGCCTTCTCGCCCTCGTGGTCACCGGCTTCCAGGGTGCCCTCAAAGCTGGTCTCCTCGCCGGCCGACAGACCGTCGAGAGCCTCATCCAGCCCATCAAGCATGGTTCCTGAACCCAACTCGTAGCTGACGCCTTCCTGGGCGTCAACGGACTCGTCGCCGATCTTGGCGTCAAGATCGATGTTGGCGTAGTCGCCCGTCTTGGCCGGACGGTCCACACCCACCAGAGTGCCGAAACGCTGGCGCAGTGCATCAAGCCTCGTGTTGATGTCATCATCGGTGACCTCGGGCTTCGCGACCTCGATCTCAAGACCTTCGACGGCGGGCAGCTCGAACTTCGGGCGCACCTCGACCTCGGCGGTGAACTTCAACTTGGTCTCGTCATCCGCTGATTCCGGGACTTCCTTGACATCCAGCTTGGGCTGGGCCATAGGATGGATTTCCTTTTCGGCCAGGGCCTTCGAATACAGCTCCGGCACACCGTTGTTCACGGCCTCGCCGACGACAGATCCGAAGCCAACACGCTGGTCGATGATCTTCCCTGGTACGTGCCCCTTGCGGAAACCGGGGATGCTGACCTGCTTGCCAATCTCCTTGCGGGCCGCATCCAGATAAGGATCAAGCTCCTCTGCATCGGCGGTGATTGTAAGCCTCACCTTGGTGGGCTCAAGATTCCTTACGCTGATTTTCACGCTGCGCTCCAATTCATCACATTCTATATTCTGCCTCAAGGCAACCGTTACATAATAGCTCGACTTACGGACTCTGCAAGCAGCTCGATCTGCCAGTTCCTGGCACCCTGCTCATGGAGGAATTCCGCCACGTCAAGGCCCTCCACATCATCGAGCCAACACAGGTTGCGCAGATACTGCGGTTTGATGATCACATCCGCCGGCGTGCGCGTGTCCTGGGAGATGATGTTGACCACCCTGCGCACATTGCCGAGGCGTTCGAAGCGTTCAGGATGGCGCTGCTGCCACAGACGCATCGACCGCGGCGCATTGTTCTCGTCACCGTGCGCGGCACCGCCTTTGCGGGCTGGCATGACCGGCAGTTCATCCTCCGTGAGATCAAGGGCAAGCTGTATCGCATCTTTCCAAACCGTGGCTTTGACCTGCCGCTGGATCGGGGCATAGCGTTCGAACATCTTGTCCTGTTCTCCCCCCGTCCGCACGCGGACCCGCTGATTCAGCGAACGTATGGAGCGGAATGCCTTCAGATTGCGTGGTTTGACCTTCGCGGCCTCGATAATCGCGGAATCGGAGAGCAGGAGGCTCGGAGCGATATCGTGTTCACGCGCCAATGCGTCGCGAAGCGTCCACAGCTCCTTGACCACGGCCAATCCGCGCCTGTCACGATGCAGATCGCTGATGTGCGAGACCCGCAGCCAGGGTTCCAAGCGTGGCGGCCTCGCCGCGGTGCCGCGGTCAAGCAGCCAGGTGAACTCCTCCTCGGCCCAGGAATCCTTGCCCTGAGCCTTCAGATCGGCTCTCATGCGTCGTTCGAGATCGATGAGCAGCTCGACATCCAAAGCCGCGTAGTTGCGCCAATCCCTGGGAAGGGGACGATAGGACCAATCCGCGGCGGAATGCTCCTTCGCCAGTACCAGACCCAGGTAGTGCTCGGTGACGGCAGCCAATCCGAAATGATGGAGTCCGAGCATCCTGGCCGCAAGTTCGGTGTCGAACAAGGCCTTCGGCTGCATCCCCAGATCGCTGAAGCCCGGCAGATCCTGCAAGGCGTCGTGGATGATCCATGTGGCCTGCCCAACGGCATCGTTGAACGCCTGCCATGAGATCCCCGAATCACCGAGCGCGATCGGATCGACCAGAGCGATTCCCGATTCCTCGCGTTTGAACTGGACCAGCCAATCCTCATGCCCGTATCTGAAGCCGGAGGCCCTCTCCGCATCCGCCGCCAGAGAGCCCGAAGCCTGGCTGAAGCGAAGGCACATCTCCTGGAATGCGGCTGGTGTGGATATGACTTCGGGCACTCCCGAAAGCGGCTCCGCCAGCAATCGCGGTGTCTGATGCTCACTCAGCAATACGTCTTACTCCCTTATATTCGGCTCTCCGACTTGTGAGAAATGCGATGGGCCCAACTCGGCGTTATCGCCTTGCCCTGCCACATCCAGTAGATACTGGGCCCACATCGAAACATGCAGCCCGGCCTCGAGGCCGGCCGGCCCAACATCCGCAGGCGTCCATTATACCCGCATCTCGCAACCGGAGGATTCCTCCTGCCCGATGGCTCCGAAGGAGCGGTTCTCGGTCAGGGTGACGGTGCCGCCCACGCTGTCCGGCACCACATCACTCAGATGATCGCTCAGATCGTCAAGGAACATGCTCGCTGTGAGGCAGTCACGTTCGGCGCGTTCGATGGCGACACTCATGAATGCGACACAGCGCCACCGTGAACCCCAATCCAGACGTGGCGTACGCGCATACAGCACCATGATCCAGGCGCTCGGCTGCTGTGAGGAGGCCCCGGTGCCACCCTCGCAACTCAATTCGATGCCTATGCCGAAATCGGCCATGGCGGTGGGCACCTGAATCTCACGGTATTCGACGCCTTCGAGCCTGCGCATCCGGTGAACGGATTCAACCGCATACCACATGTCATCGGGAACATTCCCCGGTCTGGGCAGCGCATGAGCAGCATGTTTCCCGTCCGGGGCGCTGACCGTGTCGCCACGCTCCGGCAGAGTAAAGATCTCGGCCATACCTTAAGGCTATGCGCTTGAGGGCCGTTTTCGCAGTAACGACACCAGCGATTGCGGCCGACTCTCGCGGGGGCGTGGCTCTGAGACCGCGCAGGGCCACGCCGGTATCCCACAAGGGATGTGCCACCCCCTGATGACGGCCTCCTCCGAGCTAGTAGACGACGAATCCGTGATCTTCGAATTGCTTGACCACACGCTGCTTGAGCTGGGCGGAAGGACCCTTGGCATCCTCAAGAGGATAGGGAATGCGCATCTCGTGCCATTTCGGCCGTCCGAGCTGATGAAAACCGAGCACATCGATATGCTCGACGGCATCCCCGAACTGCTCGCAGATCCCGGCGACCTTCTCCACATTCTCGAAGGAATCGGTCAAACCCGGCACCAGCACGAAGCGCACCCAGATCTTCGTTCCCAGGGACGCGATCCTCTTGCCGAAATCTATCGTTGGCTGCAGTACTCCGCCGGTCACTTCCTTGTAGGTCGCCTCATCACCCGATTTGACATCCAGCAGGCACAGATCGATGTCCTTGATCATCTCGTCGGTGTAATTCCGGTTGAGGAAGCCCGAGGTATCGAGACAGGTGTGCACCCCCATCTCCTTGGCCGCCCTGAATACACGGGACACGAAGGCGGGCTGCATCATGGACTCGCCACCGGAGAAGGTGATGCCACCTCCCGTCGCTTTGAACAGCTCCTTGTACCGGTCGATTTTGTCGATCATCGCACTGAGATATACCGGCTGCCCATCCCTCATCTTCCACGTATCAGGATTCTGGCAGTACTGGCAACGCAGGGGGCAGCCGCTCATGAACACGGTCATGCGCGTACCCGGTCCATCCACTGCGGTGTTGATGTCCCATGAATGCACGAAGCCGATATCACCTGTTTTCAGAGCACGCAGCCTGTCCCGTCTATCCAGCCCCACCGGCGACTCGAAGCCCGACAGCCCTCCCATCAGCGTCTGGCTCTGGTATTCCTTCGAGTCCTTGAGCATATGGGGTCTGGTCGTATGGAACTCCATAACCTGAGACATCCTTGTCCTCCTCAACATCGCGTGCGGGGGTGGGACCGAAGCCCCACCCCCGCATGTTCCGGCACTGAGCGCATACGCACTGCCCGTATGCCGCTACTGCACTGAATCAGTCGCTGACTGCACCTTGGTGGAAGGTACGGGAAATCACGTCAAGCTGCTGTTCCTTGGTGAGTTTGACGAAGTTCACCGCGTAACCCGAAACGCGCACGGTCAGGTGCGGGTATTTGTCAGGGTTCTCGACAGCATCCTCAAGCTGCTCCTTGCGAAGCACGTTGATGTTGGCGTGATACAGACCGTGACCGTTGCCCGCATCCAGGATGCCGACCAGGTTGCCGATTCGCTCGCCTTCGTCACGTCCCAGTCCGTCAGGGGTGATCGTATTGGTCAGTGAGACGCCGTCAAGCGCGTCGTTGTAGTCGATCTTGCCGACCGAGAACATCGAGGGGAGCATGCCGTGCGAATCCATACCGTTCTCGGGGTTCGCACCGGGTGCGTAAGGCTCGCCCTTCTTGTGCCCGGATGGGAAGGAACCGGTGTTGTGACCGTACTCGACATTGGAGGTGATCGTCAGGATGGACTGGGTCGGGACGGCTCCGCGGTATACCGGCAGCCTCTTGACCTGGCTCATCACCGTGCTGACGACCCACTTGGCCAGATCATCGGCGCGATCATCGTCGTTGCCGTAGACGGGGAATTCCCCGGCGGTCTTGTACCCGACGATCAGATCGTCGGCACCCTTCTCGCAGTACTCCTTGGTGCCTTGCGCATCCTTGTTGTAGATCGGGTAGACCTTGGCGTACTTGATGGCCGAAAGCGAGTCGGCTGCAATCGACAGTCCGGACATGCCGCAACCAAGTGTGCGGTAGACCTCTTTGTCGTGCAGGGCCATCTCGATGGATTCATAGGCATACTTGTCATGCATGTAATGAATGATGTTCAGCGCCTGGACGTAGGTCTCGCTCAGCCACTGCAGGGCCTTCTCGTAGTTCGTCTTGACCTTCTCGAAGTCGAGCGTGCCGTCTTCGTTCGGGGTGATCGGCTCGATGTAGCCCTCGTCGATGACCCTCATGCCGGTCATCTCGTCGAAGCCGCCGTTGATCGCGTAGAGCAAAGCCTTGGCGCTGTTCACACGCGCCGCGAAGAACTGCATCTGCTTGCCGACCCTCATCGGGGACACGCAGCATGCGATGGCCGCATCATCGCCCCAGTGTGCACGGATCTCCTTGTCGGACTCGTACTGGATTGCCGAGGTGTCGATCGAGATGCGGGCGCAGAAGCGCTTGTATCCTTCGGGAAGCTTCGGATCCCAGAAGATCGTGATATTCGGCTCAGGTCCCGGCCCCAGGTGTTCAAGGGTCAGCGTGTTGAGCAGACGGAAGGAGGTCTTGGTGACCTGCGAACGTCCGTCATCGCCGAAGCCCGCATCCGACCAGGTCGCCCAGTACGGGTCGCCCGAGAAGATGTTGTCGTAGTCCTTGGTGCGCAGGAAGCGCACGATGCGCAGCTTCATCACGATATTGTCGATGATCTCCTGTGCGTCGGTTTCGGTGATCAGACCGTTCTTCAGATCGCGCTCGAAGTAGCAGTCGAAGAATGCGGAAAGACGACCGATCGACATCGCGGCGCCATCCTGGCTCTTCACGGATGCCAGATAGCCCATGTAGGTCCACTGCACGGCTTCCTGGGCGTTCTGCGCGGGACGGCTCAGATCGAGTCCGTATTCCTGACCGAGCTTCACCAGCTTCTTCAGGGCCTTGATCTGCTCGTCGTGCTCCTCGCGGAAACGAATCCAATGCTCGATCTCGGGCTCGGTGAAGTCGTTGCGGTAGGGAACCGAATCCTTGTCGCGCTTCTTGAAGGCGATCAAGGCATTCACGCCATACAGCGCGACACGGCGGTAATCGCCGATGATGCGTCCACGTCCGTATGCATCCGGCAGTCCGGTGAGGATCTTGTTGTGGCGTGCGACCTTGATGCGCTGCGTGTAGACGCCGAACACACCGTCGTTATGGGTTTTGCGGTAACGGGTGAAGATCTTCTTGATCTCCTGATCCGGCTCCTTGCCCGCTTCCACGATGGCCTGCTCGACCATGCGCCAACCGCCGTTCGGCATCATCGCACGCTTGCAGGGGACATCGGTCTGCAGACCGACGATCACGTCGTCCTGCGTGCCATCCGCTGACTTGCCATCGATGTAGCCGGCCGCGAAGGCGTCGATGTCTGCGGGGATATGGGTCTCCACGTCGTAGACGCGCTGCTTGCGCTCCACCGCGAGATAGTGCTCATCGAGATAATTCCACAGGAACTTGGTCTTCTCGGTTGCGGGAGCGAGGAAGGATTCGTCGCCGTCGTAAGGGGTGTAATTCTTCTGGATAAAGTCTCGAACGTCTATATCATTCTGCCAGTTACCCGCAGTGAACTCATCCCATGCCTTGGCCTTGAGATCGTCCTGCGAGACGGCTGTAGATTCAACTGCTGTCATAGACACTCCTTGGTGTGTGATCAGTAGACGCTTCTTCACGTCGCTGTTGCTATCAAGTGTACAGAGCGACGCTGGGCAAGCTCTGATAGATGAACGTGATGTTGCTCACATTCAGCGCATGGCATACGGGAATTGTGTACTATCTGGCACTCTTCCATCTATTATCCTGCTCTTCCCACTCCTTGTTGCGCTGGGCCACGATTTTCCAAGCGTTGAGGGCATCTTTCTCGGATGCGTATGGTCCCATCCTCTGGCTTATCGGAGATTGCGGGCCCAACTCGGCCTGCTCGGTCACCGTGTTGAAATACCACTGCTTGTCTTTGTCACTCATCGATATCACCTCGTCATGCGTTCTTCGGTCTGTTTGCTGCAAGCCCTTTATTCTCTGAAAGCGTTGGTCACGGGCAGTCTGCGGTCACGTCCGAATGCCAATGCGGTGACCTTGGGACCAAGCGGATACTGTCTGCGCTTCCACTCTGCCCTGTCCACCAGACGCATCACCGTGTCAACCGTTTCAGGGTCGAAACCGTCCTTGAGCAGGTCGGCCCGTCCATGCGCGTGTTCGATGTACGCGGCGAGCACCTTGTCCAGCAGCTCATATTCCGGTAGGGAATCCGAATCCTGCTGGCCCGGTCTCAGTTCGGCACTCGGAGGTTTAGTAATCGAATTCTCGGGGATCGGAGGCTGCTCCCCCAACGCCTCGGCCTGCCTGTTGCGCCAGCGTGCAAGATCCCAGACGCGTACCTTGAGCAGATCCTTGATCGGGGCGTATCCTCCGACCGCATCACCGTAAATCGTGGAATAGCCGCAGGCAAGCTCGGACTTGTTACCCGTGGCGAGAGCCAGGAGGCCATGCGTATTGGAGTATGCCATCACGATGACCCCACGGATTCTGGCCTGCAGATTCTCCGCGGCCACGCCTTCGAGATGCAACTGTTTCTGGTAGGCGGTGAACAGTGGCTCGACCGCCTGTATCTCATAATGGGCACCGATGTTCTTCGCCAGATCCGCAGCGTCATCCCGGGAACCGTCCGAGGAATACATGCTTGGCATGGAGATACCCCAGACATGCTCGCCACCACAGGCATCAGCCGCCATCGCCGCTACCAGAGCCGAATCGATTCCCCCCGACAACCCAAGGCAGACACCGGTGAAATGGTTTTTGGCCATGTAATCCTTCAAACCGAGCACGCAGGCCTGATAGACCTCCTCATCGGGATCGAGGGCCGGGCTGAGCGTGGCGGGCTGCGCCGCCTCCTGCCCCTCACCAGCTTGCCCATCGAGGTCCAGATGCCAGAAGCCCAGATCCTCACGGAATTGCGGAGAGCGTTCAAGCAGCTGCCCGTCCGTGCCGACCACGAAGCTGCCACCGTCGAAGACCAGGTCATCCTGCCCGCCAACCTGGTTGAGGTAGATCACAGGCGCATTGACCTCCGCCGCACGACGCGCCGCCAGCTCCTGGCGCACATGCCCCTTCCCCTCCTCGTATGGGGAACCATTGATGGTGAGCAACACATCAATATGCTGCTTGGCCAATTGCGCGACGGGACCCCCGTCCTGCCAGATGTCCTCACATATCGCCAGGCCGACACGGGCGCCGTGGATCTCCAGCACGACGCTGCGCTCCCCCGGTGTGAAAATCCTGAATTCGTCGAATACACCGTAATTCGGCAGAAAATGCTTGTCGTATCCGGCCCAGACCACCCCGTCATGCAACACGACCAGACGGTTTCTCGGGCGATCGTGTTCGCGATCGGTGCCGACCGTGCCGACGACCACGAAGATCTCGGCAAGACCCTCCTGCTGGAGACGTTTCGCCAGATCGTTCGCCGTCTGCCATGCCGCCCTGCGGAAGGTGGCGCGGAAGGCCAGATCCTCAATCGGATAACCACTCAGGGTCATTTCCGGAAAGACCACGACCTGTGCGCCATGCCCGGCGGCGTTTCTGCTGTACTCAAGCACCTTGGCCGCATTGCCTTCGAGATCCCCGACGCAGGTGTCTATCTGCGCCAAAGCGAAAAGAAGTCCTGTGCGGTTTGCTGTTGGTGTGCTTTCGCTGCTTGTCATGAATCCATCCTAAGCCCGGCGCTGGAAGCCGCGCGGCGGTGGGTCCGTGGGGATTCATCCCAGGTGTTGCAATAGCAGCCGCGCCGTGGAGGTGTAGAAGCGCACGGCCGTCGGGATACATTCGTCCAGACCGAGGAACTTGGGGCTGTGCAGATTGTGGTGCCCGGGCCGCCCGTTCGAACCGATGAAGGCGAACACTGCGGGAATGCGACGAGCGTAATCAGAGAAGTCCTCACCGGCCATACTCGGCTGGATTCGTTGCAGGGAGGCGTACTCGCCGACATGATCGGCAATCAGGGTGCTCAGACCTCCGTCACCGACCAGAGGATTGCTGACGTCCTCCCACTCAACGTCGGCACTGATGCCATATCCCGCGCTGATTCCCGCTATCTGCGCACGCAGACGGTCACGCAGCAGCACGCGGTCCTCCTCACTGAAGAATCTGGCGGTTCCCATGAAGCCCGCCTCTGCTGGAACGACATTCCAGACGCTGCCCCCGTGGACTTCCGTGATGGAGAGCACGGCCGAGTGGAAGGGTGAGGCGTTTCTGCTGACGATGGTCTGCGTGGAGAGCATCATCGTCGCCATCGCCTCCATGGGGCCGGTCCCCTTGTGCGGATAGCCGGCATGCGTGCCCTCGGCATGAAGCCTGACCGCGAAGCGCGCGCAGCCGGCCATCATGGCTTCGGTGCCGACGGCGATCTGCCCCGGAAGATAGTCGGGATTATTATGGATTCCCGCGATGGCCTGCACCCCTTCGATCGCTCCGGCCTCCATAACCGCCTGCGCGCCCTTGCCGACCTCCTCGGCGGGTTGGAATATCAGATCGATGGTGCCGGACAAGGATTCCCGCATACGCTGCAGCTCAAAGGCGGCTCCGAGCAGAGCGGTCATGTGGATGTCGTGCCCGCAGGCATGCATGTATCCCTCATTCAATGAGTGGTAGGGGTATTCGGATTCCTCACGAACCGGCAATCCGTCGATATCCGCACGCAGGGCGATATGAGGACCCGCGCTGCCGCCTTCGATGCGCGCGAAGACACCGCTGGCGAGATTCAGATCGCGCACAGTGATGCCGTGATCCACCAGCCTCCGTCTCAGGAAGTCGCTGCTGTCATATTCCTTGAATGCCAATTCCGGATGTTGATGCAGAAAACTCCGGATTCCCAGCAGTTCCTCCATATCGGTGGAGACCCTGGCACCCCCTGCCGAAGTTTCACGCTGTTCACCGTTCATCAACTCTCTCCCATCCACGGCACCCGCCGAAACCGTATGCACCGAATCACCGCCCCAACAGGCGAAGCCGCCTTGTGTCCTTCCGACACTACCTGCCGCATGTCTTCTCGGCACGACAGCCCGTAGACGACAGCTGATAGTCTCGACAGGCGAAGGGACAATGCCGATCCAAGGAGCAACACACATGGGCGCTCATCCGAATATCACATCACCGATCAAGGCTGCATTCTTCGATATCGACGGGACGCTCACCAGCTTCAACACGCATACCGTACCTGCTTCGACGATAACCGCCCTGCAGGATCTCACAGCACGCGGAGTCAAGATCTTCATCTGCACCGGCAGGGCACCCTCCCAACTCCATGCGGCGCAGCGGATGATACCGGTTGAATTCGATGGGTACATCACCCTCAACGGCCAGTACTGCTATGACGGCGAGGGCTTCGTGAACGAGCTTGCTTTGGATCAGGAGGACATCGCCCTGTTCATCGACTACCTCAGAAACCACCCGACGCTGGTAAGCAGCTTCGCCGAGGTGGATTACACCTACTTCAACCAGGACAACAAAACCCTTCGGGATGCATGGTCCGTTCTCGGTAAAAGCGCACCTGACGTTCAAGTGGATGATGTGGAACGTGCCTTGCAGCATCCGACCTATCAGATGAGCCCTTTCATCCACATCGAGCAGGAGCAGGAGATCGTCAGCAAACTACCGCACACCACAGGCGTGCGCTGGCACAGGGCCTTCACCGATCTGATTCCCGCACAGGGCGGAAAGGCAAGGGGCATCCGCTGCTTCATCGAGCATCTCGGACTTGAATCCAAGGAGACCATCGCCTTCGGTGACGGCGGCAATGATGCCGACATGCTCGCATTCGCCGGCATCGGCGTCGCCATGGGCGGCGCCACACCGAATGCCAAAGCCTCCGCGGATTACATCACGAGCGATGTCGACGATGACGGCATCCTCAACGCCCTGCGGCATTTCCGGGTGCTCTGAACCGCAGATCACCGAAGCCGCATACTGACCCGGTGATGCCCGTATGAGACGCCTCGCCCTCCGAGCGACGGAGCTTCGATACAGCAGTCCCGCCATGACGCGGATGACGCCGGGCATCACGCCTTCGGATGAAGCGACGAGTGCCTCATCTGAACATGGTGCGCATGGCGTTGAGCAGCACCTTCGGATTCTTCTCGTAGTGGTGCAGAGGGGTCAAACGTTCGCTCGGGATGCCGAGGAAACGGTAGACGGCAATCTGCGCACAACGGATCGAGTATTGCTCGGTGAAGACCATATCGAATGGCATATGCGCGAATTGGCTGATAAAAGCCAGATTCCGTGAATGCCTGGGCACCACGAGCGGGCGGTCGACAACGGAACGCTGGTTGAACAGAGCGCTGGCATACGGCATATGTGCCGGCACCACGTTCACGATGGAGTCCATGATCTCGTCGTGGCGCTGGCCTATGCCCGCCGCCCGGGTGTCCGCATGAGCCAGCAGTCCGAGCGTCTCCTCAAGCATCTCCCGGCCCGTCATCTCGATGAAGGGCTTCTTCACATACACGCCGGACTCACGTGGATTGAGAGCATATCCCCACAGCACACCCTCATTCTCCTTCTGCGCCTTGTAATGCGGTTGATGGTGCACCACCAGTGACAGCAATTCAGGACTGTCGATGAAGGTGTTCAGGGCATTGCCCGGATGCTGTTGGGTGATGGCCGCGATCTCGTTGATCAGCAGATGGGAATCCGTCGTCACGGTGAAACTGGTCCATTCGCTCTGCGACCTGTCGCCGAAGAATTTATCAGGATGACCCAGATCATAGAAATGCTGTGATGCCTGTTTCCACAAAGCGGCGCTTGGCGCATAGCGCATATCCTCGGTGATCGGAGTGTCCAGATCACCCAGGGATGCGCTGTCGGTGATGGAACCGTTCGTGTCGAAGACCAGATCCTCCGGCGCCACATCGATCACACCTTCCTGACCGGTCTCGGCGCCTGCGACGATGCGGTATTCCAGTCCGGTGACCAGAATCTCGTCGCGCAAGGTGGAATCCTTGAAGACGAATGCGGTGACCATCGTGTTGTTGATGAAATGCACGCCTTTGCCCTCCAGCCACTTGCGCAGCGGCAGGATAAGGCTCTCATACTGGTTATAGGGCGTGCGCGTCACACCGGCGAGCGTGTTGATGCGACTGAATTCGAGGATCATCCTATTCATGTACCGACGCAGTTCCATCGCCGAGCTGCATCGTTTGAAGGCGAATGTGGTCTCCCACATGTACCAGAAGTTCGTCCGGAAGATGTGCGGGCTCGATGCGAACCATTGCTCGATGCTGATGTCGTTGAGTTTGCGCTCGTCCGATTCGGGCATCATCATCAATTTGCTCAGCAGCATGCGGTCTTTGTTGTTGAATTGCATATGGCTGTAATCGTTGGCATCGCCCTTGTTCCTGATGCCCTGGAAGGAATCGATCAGCCTGCCGACGTCATGGGTGGGATGCGCGTGGTCGAAGCGGAGAACCTCCTCTGTAACGCTCAGACCCGGTGTATCGAGCGAAGGAATTGATGAGAACAGATCCCAAAGATTCTCATAGGTCTCCTCATTCAGCATCCTTCCGCCACGATTGACGAAGCCCTGCCTGCGCTGGACGTCGGCTATGCCGTATTCCCTGGTGAACTCCTCCACATCATTGCCATCATTGGCACCGTGATCATCCAAACCCATAATGGTGATCTGGCTTCCGCGCCAGTACCCATCACGGATCAGATACGCCGCCGCAGCAAGATTTCCGATTCCCGCACCGATCATGTATGCCTTAGCCATGATGCTGACCCTCTTTCCGGTATTCGACTGTGAACCCCAACTGTCCACCACTCTAAACCGCATCCACCCTATGCCGCGACATTGAAGGAATACTGTACGCATACCGTGAGTATGACGGAACGGGGGACGGCGAATACCATCCGTCGGGTCCGTGGAACAAGAGACGGGGCCCGGACCACGTCCGGACCCCGTCGTGATGGTGATCTGAATCGCCGTGCCACTCGTAGCCATACCCGGCGGCCCCGCGACTCGGAACCGCCGTCGTTCAGGATCAATGCATCCTGTCCTGCATCACCGCCGAGCGTCCAGCATCACGATCCAGCGTTCACATCACCGTCTTCAGCGCTGGTGCCTGCGCACCAGAAGCGTCACCACAGCGCCCGAAAGCAGCAGCAACGCGGCCGCGGCGATGAAGACGGCACTGTCGGCACCCGTGGTGGCGAGGGGATCGCCACTCTGTCCGGACACCTTCTGAGCGTTGCCGGATGGTGTGGAGGTCTTCGCGCCGCCATTCGAAGCAGCCGAAGGATTCTTCGGCCCTTGGGGCGCATCGCTCTGGGTTTCGACGGAAGCCTTCGTCTGACCGGTCGTGACCTTCACCACATCACCCTTGGTATTCAGTGTGACCTTGGCGCTGTATGCCGCTGCAAGGTTGATGCGTCCCCAACCCTCGCTCGAAGCGTCAAGCGGGTATCCGGAATCGATTTCGGTGGATGCCAGCACCTGCGTGAGCTGCTTGTCATTCAACGAACTGTATCCCGGCACCTTACGCAGCAGATTGACGGCGGCTGCGGGCACGACCGCGGACTGACCGGCTTTGCCCGTCTGGGAGAAGCCATAGGTCATGCGTGCCGTGTACGCACTGATCTCGGAAGCCGTATCACTGACCGCCTTCGTGGAGACCGCATCGGTGAAGGCATTCTGGTACCCCTTCGAGGTCTTGGCATCGGTACCGCTGATGCAGGCCTCCAGCGTGTCACCGTAACCATCGGCCTTGCAACGCGCCGTCAGGTAGGCAAGCAGCTCTTCACGAGCCGCACTTGCCTCGGCTTGGGTATCCTGATCGTCCAACGCAGTGGCCACCCCGTACTGCCCTGCGATATGGCCACCCATGATATCCAGTGGATAGTGGACTCCAAGCACGATGCGGTTATTGCCGGCCTCGGACACACGCGTCATGATCTGCGTGCCGAATTCAGGCAGGATGCTTGCCAGACCGGCACCCTGGGTGAATGCGAATGTCGTATGCCCCGAGGGGAATGAACCGGAGGAGGCGAGCCCATCGTACTGGCCCTGCTGCTCATATGCCGCGACCTTGCTGATGCCCAGTGTCTGCTGCAGACCGTTCAGGTTCAACGTGGTGCCATTGTAATTGATGCGATCCACATAGGGACGAGGGTGCGAGAAGGCGGTTTTGGCCTTGCCGGTGCTGGCCGAAGCGCTCATATCACTCAGATATGCGCTCGTCTTAGGCAGTTTGCCACTGGTGACGCCATCTTCGTAATATCCGCCGATAACCGTTCCGAGCGCATCATGCAGCGTCTTCTCGGAATTCATCTCGGCATCCACAACGGCTCTGGCCTGCTGATCGTTGCTGCCGTTCGCGCTTTCCTTCGCGGCCTTGTTGTTGATGGAAACGGTCAGGTCGTCATCGTGGCTGAGAACGCTTTTACCAGCCTCGGTAACACCCACCCCGGCCTTCCAATAGGTGCCGAAATCAGCAAGCAGACCGGTGATCGCATCAGTGCTGGAAACCACTACGGAAGGCTGGCTGCTGCCGAAAGTGATGCTGAGGATGTCCTGCTTGTCAGCACTCAGGGTGACCTTCGCGCTGTATGCCTTGGCAAGATTCAGACGCTCGTAGCCATTCGAACTCGAATCGAAGGGATAGCCCGATTCGATCTCGCTCTGCGCCAGAATGGTTCTGCGTTGGGCATCGCTCAACGATGGGAAGGCGGTCAGCAGCAGATTCTCCGCGCCGTCCGGAACGACGGCGGCTTTACCGCTGGTGCCGGTCTTATCGAATCCGTAGGTCATCCGTGATGTGTACGCCGCGATCGCGGAGGCGCGATCCGTGACCGGAGTCGTGGAAACCGCATCCGTAAAGGTGTTCGTATATCCGGCGCTGCCGTTCGCGCCGGTCTTGTCGATGCAGCTCTGAAGGGTGTCTCCGTAACCAGCCGCCTTGCACTGCGCCGTCATGTAATCGACCAATTCCTGGCGTGCGGGCAGCAGCTGATCGCTGCGGAACGCCTCATCAGACCAACGAGCCGTATTCGCCGCCTCGCCGTTGATCCGGCCTCCCATAACGTCCAGCGGGTAGTGCACGCCGAGCACGATGCGGTTGTTCCCGGCTTCTGATGCCCTGGTGACGATTTCGGGACCGAGTTCAGGCAGCAGTGTGGCCAGTCCGATACCCGCAGAATATGCGTAGGTGGTATGGCCGGAGGGGAAGGCCTGCGAGGGTGCGCCGAACATGCTGGCATAACTCGCGCTGTGCGTCAGACCGGTGCTGCTATCGGTCCAGTCGGCGATGCGGTCGATGCCCAGCTCCGCTTTCAAACCGTTGAGATTGTTCTCGCCGTTCATGGAACGGTTCTGCCCGTCATCGGCAACGGTGAAGAAGGGCCTCGGATAGTTGAAGTACTGCTTGGCCGCACCGGTGCTGAGATAGCTGGTCACACTCGCCTTGCTCGCGAAGAGCAGGCTGCTGGTCTTCGGCAGGGAACCATTGCTCAGGCCATCGGTCAGGAATTTGCTCAAAATCGGACCCAGGGCATCGGAGAAGGTCTCCGTCGCATTCTGATCCGCGTCGATAAGCGCACGCTGCGCCTGGGTATGTGTGCCGTCCACGGTCGCTGTGTCAGTGGCGGCCTTGTTGTTGATCGTTTCGGTAAGCGTGTCGTTCTTCGACAGCACGCTCTTGCCCGCATCGCTGACGTTGCCGCGATAGACATCGCTGCTCGCGTTGCTGGTATTCGACTTCGGGGTCCACCAATTGTTGTATTCGCCTAGCAGCGATACGACATCGGGTTTGTTTGTATCCGAGCTGTAGCTCGTTGCAGCCTGAGCGGCCGTTGCGGGCAACAGTGCTGCCAACGCCAGCGCGGAGGCGGAGATAAGTTTCAGGGCTTTCTTCATGTCTGCTCCAACTGTGCTTATGGATTCTTCGCCCCCACCACGATGCCTGTGTTCCCCCATGCATAAGAATGCTTCGGCATATTCGGGGGGCACCTCTTTTGTAAGCCTTGCAATGCTCGAAGAGGGCTCAGCCGAGCGTTCCTTCATCCCCAGTTCATGCAGACTTCATCTAAGCCCGTGCACCGGCATGTCGGAAATACGGGCCGCCCGCCCCGAAAGCGGACGCCGGTCTGCAAGGCGTGACAGACTGAAAGCATGACATCAGCTATTATGCATACCTCAGCAGGCGATATCCGTATCAAGCTTTTCGATGAGAGCGCTCCTGAAACCGTGGCGAACTTCATCGGTTTGGCCAATGGCAGCAAGACATGGACCGATCCCCTGACAGGTGAAGAGAGCAATGAGGCCTTCTACAACGGGCTGACCTTCCATCGCATCATCAAGGACTTCATGATCCAGGGCGGCTGCCCATTGGGCACCGGCACGGGCGGCCCCGGGTACACCTTCGATGACGAGATCGATCCCTCATTGAAATTCGACAAGCCCTATCTGTTTGCCATGGCGAATGCGGGTCTTCGTCGCGATCCGCGCACAGGCGCCGTCCACGGAACCAACGGATCCCAGTTCTTCATCACCACAGTCCCGACCCCTTGGCTCGACGGGCATCACACCATCTTCGGCGAGGTCGCCGATGAAGCCTCACGCAAGGTCGTGGATGCTCTGGACGCGGTCGCCACGGATTCCTCCGACGCACCCCTCGATCCGGTGATGATCGAAACCATCGAAATCGCCTGAATCAAGGATTCCCGGACCCCTTCCCCAGCCATGACGGTATGGCCGAGGAAGGGGTTTTGCATAGCGTAGTACGCTGGATGGCGATGACCAGCTCCACTCCGCAACGCCACACAGGCCAGGAGAAATATCAACGCGGCACACGCAGCTACACGATGTCGCATATCCGAGGAAAAGATACCGGCATCGAACTGATGGTTCGCAGCTACCTGTTTTCCCGAGGACTGCGATTCCGCAAAAACGATAAACGCTACCCCGGCCATCCCGATGTGGTGCTCCCCCGCTGGCATACGATCGTCTTCGTCAATGGCTGCTTCTGGCACGCCCACGAGCATTGCGACAAACACTCCACCCCAAAATCCAACGTCGAATTCTGGTCGAAAAAACTACTGCGCAATCGCGAACGCGATGCCGAACAACAAGCGGCCCTACGTGAAGCCGGCTGGAGAGTGCTGGTCGTATGGGAGTGCGAGCTCGACCGCAGCCATCGGGAGCAACGGCTCAAGCTCCTCTATGAACAGATAACCGCTCATCCGCTGGCTGAAGCGCAGACATCGACCCTTGATCGTGATGACGACCCGCTAAACTGAGTGAAGCATCCAACAGGCGGATACCCGCCGGCAACGAAGAACAACGAGGTCCGGGATCGCTGGGCGGCAGCGCGTCAGGCGCGGCGGGAAGCCTGACCACACCGCATGCCGCACACCACACATGCAAAGGGGAAGCCCATGAGCGCAACTGCTCCAATCCATCAACACTCCCAACACGAGGGTCAGATCAACGTGGCCATTCTCGGCGCAGGCGGAATCGCGCATACGATGGCACGCACGCTGCTCGCCATGTCTTCCGATGAACGGTACAGCAGCCTGATCAATCCCTACGCCGTCGCCGCACGCGACCGGGATCGCGCCGCCGCCTTCGCGGAGCAATACGGCCTGCCGGTATCCTACGGCTCGTACGAGGATCTGGTAGCGGATCCGAATGTCGATCTGGTGTACATCGCCACACCGCACAGCCTGCACGCCGAACAATCGCTGCTCTGCCTTGAGGCGGGTAAGAACATCCTGGTCGAGAAATCATTCACGGCGAACGCCCGGCAGGCGCAGCAGGTCTTCGATCTCTCCGAATCCAAAGGACTGCTCTGCACTGAGGCCATATGGACCAGATACATGCCATCACGAGGCATCATCGATGAGGTCATAGCCTCAGGTGAGATCGGAGAGGTCGTTTCCGCCACTGCGAATCTCGGCTATCCGATCACCGCTCACGCAAGGCTCGTCGATCCCGCACTCGCCGGAGGGGCATTGCTGGATGTGGGCGTCTACCCACTCAACTTCCTGGATATGGCGCTTCAGGGAAGGGATCCGAGCAGAATCGCCAGTGCATACCAGCCTTACAGCACCGGTGTGGATGCGCAAAGCTCCACCACGCTCTTCTATGATGACGGCATCATGGCCGTGGCCAGCAGCAGCATGCTCGGCCAATCGGATCGCAAAGGCTGCGTCTGGGGCACCTCGGGTGTGATGGTGTGCGAGAACATCAATGATGTCTCCTCGATCACCGTGTACGGGCCGGGTTATGAGGTGATCAAGGAGCACCCGATTCCCGACCAGCTCACGGGTTATGAGTACGAAGTCGCATCAGCGGCGCACGCCGTGCTGGAGGGAAGACAGGAGTGCCCGGAGATGCCCCATTCGGACACCCTGCGCATCATGCGAATGATGGATGAGATCCGTGGAATCTGGGGTGTGCGCTACCCCTTCGAATAAGCCGCTCCCGTCAAGGCTTCGAGGGCCGCAGGCGTGTCTGTCCGCACGTCTGCGGCCCTCTTCGACCTTTCAGGAGTCGCGCGGCGATGCTGCGGGCAAGGTCGCATGATGCGACCAGTCGACAACCGCCTCGATGTTGTTGCCATCAGGATCCACTATGAAAGCGGCGTAGTAACCGGGATGATAATCCCGAGGCCCCGCTTCGCCATTGTCCTTGCCGCCGGCCGCGATACCCGCCTGGTGGAAACGCCGCACGCTCGACTCGCCATCGGCGCGGAAGGCGATATGCGTAACGGGCGATGGCTGTTCAGGGGCAGCCGCCTGAGGTGACGGCTCCACGGATGCCGGGCGGGGCGAGAGGTAGAAGTCGGAGCGCGGCGTTCCGTCGTTTGCACCGAAACCAACCGTCTCACCGTGCCTGACTTTGGTGATGTATCCCAAGGGCGCCAACAGACGGGTGTAGAACTCAAGCGAGCGCCCCACGTCGCTGACGTGCAGTGTGATGTGGTCGATCATCACACCGTGGCCGCAGCGCGTGCGGATGTGATCATCGTCAGCATCATGATGGAAGGCTCCACCGCTTCGACCGCATGTGGCAGACGCGTGGGAAAATACACCAGTCCTCCGGGAAGCAGATCCACGGTCCTGCCCGAAGCGGTGACCTTGAGATGACCCGAGACCGTCTGGACGAAAACAGGCATCGCGGCCGTGTGCTCGCTGAGCTGCTGGCCTTCGTCAAAGGAGAACAGCACCACATTCCCCCCGGTATGCTGCATGATGGTTCGCGAAACCGTGGCCTCGTCCTGAATCTTGACCAAGGAGGTCATGTCGGGGATGAATCCGAGATCCAAGGCCTCGGCTTCCCCTGTCCCCTTCCGGTCCGTCTGATGCAGCGATGCCTCGTCATGCTTGGAGCCGTGCTCGTCAGCTTCCGTCATATTCATTCCTTTCAACGATGTTCCTGGTTGTTGATCCCATGGTCCTGGTTCCATCGGACTTCAGGATCGCTTGTGGGCGACGATCGCGATGCCGTTCATATACCGCTTATAGCGGGTGAAGGTCTGTTTCATCAACAGCACCCGTTCGCGTGCCGCTTTGTCACGCATCACATTCCTGAGTATCCGCAGCACACCCCTCACGCCTTCATCCGCGACATTTCTCCTCACATTGAGCAAAGCCATCGGTGCGGTATCGATCCAATCGACCTCGAAGCCCTCGGCCTCCAGCAACGCCGTCCATTCCGAAGAGGTCAGAGGACGGGCGTTGACCTTGATGGCCCGGGCCAGATCCTTGCGTATCCGCGTCTTCGTGTCTGCATCGAGGTCGTCCGGTTCCAAACCAAGTTCATGGATGGCGTATCGTCCACCGGGACGCAGCAGCCTTGCAGCCTCGGCGATGATCTGCTGCTTGCCCCGATCGCCCTGCATGGTCAGCATGGCCTCGCCCACGACCACATCGGCGCTTCCGGCGTCCAATCCGGTTTCCTGGGCTTTCGAGGTCACACAATGTCCTTTGCCCGCAACGATTCCCTCGACTATCGCGGCGGCTTTGGGATCCTCATCGACACCCACATACGTCCTCGGATCGTGGCCGAGTATCTCCGCCGCCGTGGCCCCCAGGCCGGGTGCGAATTCCACCACATCATGGTCCTTGAGTCCTGCGTGTGCGAGCATCTGCCTCGTGAGTTCCAGGCCTCCGGGCCTCAGCACCCTCTTACCGAGCCGGGCAAGCAACCAGTGCCCGGGAATGTGCGCCGAATCCCTTTCGGAGAATGGCAACTCGTCATCATTGAGTGGTGCGGGCGGCTTCGATGCCGTTGAAAGGCTTTGATTGGTCATACAGCCCAAGCTAGCGTCCCGCGATCGAAGCCACAAGAGTCTATGGAAAAGAACGGGCAAACTCCCAGCTGACGGCATCAGGCACCCTGCCGGATGCTCCCATCCAGGAGCCCGCCCAAGGCGTTCAGACCGTACCGGTGACGGCACGACCTGATGCGAAACGACTCAACGCACCTGTTTTCGCAATGCCGATATACAGCACCCACATCAGTGCACCGGAGATGACCGCACCTGAAATGCAGTTGGCGATGATATTCGTCAGTGCGAAGGCGCCAGTGATGTGCACACCGGCGTATGTGGTGAAGAAGGAGAACACCGAACCGGCCAGGCCAGTGAGGATTCCCGCGAATACGGCCGACCAGACATTCCAGCGCTTGTACATCAGTATCAGGAAGGCCAGCTCCGTGAAGAGGCCCTGCACGAGTCCGGCGACGATGGAACCGCTGAAGCCCCACTGATTCCCCAGCAACATCTCAAGGACGGCGGCAACGAGTTCGGCGTACAGCGCGGCACCCGGCTTGCGGATGATCAGCGCCGCGATCACCCCGGCGAAGTACCAGAATCCGCTGAGAATCCCTTCCAGACCGGGGATTATCCCCGACAACAGGGCGGAAGGTGCGGTGACCACCATATCGAAGACCCAGAACACCAATCCGGATGCAACAGCGATAACTGATGCAATGGTGATGTCAATCGGCCTCCATCGATAATCAGGCCTGTTCGGCGTCGATGTGGCATGTTGTTGCGCAGACATTGCTCTCCTCTGATAGGTGCCCTGCTCGTCTGTTCGGAGTGCAGGGCGGGGTATCACGAGAAAGAGGAATACCAAGATAGGCATTGACTTCGTTCGACGGTGTTAGCCGTGTCACGTTCAACGGTCGGAGACTTCGTCTCCCTCTCAGCTTTCCAGCTCCCGTGTCTTGCATGAACAAGCTAAAACGCACACTGGACACCCTTCCCCGTCCGGGGAGTCTCCGAACGTTCGGACCTGGCTTGCGCAATAATGGTTCCCATGAACCTTTGCGACGGATTTGCGGTCCTTGATTTTGAGACCACAGGACTGAGTCCAGCCAAAGGAGATCGTGCGATTGAGGTCGGTGTCGTGCATGTGGCACCTGATGGCACGCTCGAAGACGAGGTGGAAACCCTTATTCATGTGCAGCGCGACCTGGGGCCGCAATCGCTGCACCACATCAGTGCCGCCGAGCTGATGCAGGCACCGGATTTCGCAGGTATCGCCAGATCGCTGGGAGCCTTCCTCGAACATCGTGTCTTCGTCGCCCATAATGCCCAATTCGACTCCGGCTTCCTCAACCGCGAATACGAACGACTGGGTTACCGGATTCCGGTTGACGACTCCGATACGATCTGCACGCTTAAACTTGCCCGACGCATCCTCGGCGTCGGAGGGCTGTCGAAATGCTGTGCCCTGTGCGGCATCGAGAACGCCGACGCCCACAGTGCCCTCAGTGACGCCCGTGCCACCGCCGAGCTACTCGGAATCTTCATGAAGGAGGATCCCCGATGGACGGGATGGCAGGCGATGATGGCCGGAGCGGCCGAACAGGACTGGCCTCGGATCACCGAAGGCGATCAGGAGTGGATGCCACGTCGTAGCCACACACGGCATGATGCAGCCCCGTACTACGGCGTTGTGCCGTCGGAACCACCCGCTCGGGTATCGACTGCGCCGACAGACGCATCACGAAGCGCAGACGACACCCTCATTGCCCCCGTCGAAGCGGGCGGTGTTGATACGACGCTTATGGAGATCATCGCCTCTCGTTGCACCGCACACCCACGCTTCGCTGCCGACCCCGGGTCCGTGATGCGGTACCTGCGTCTGTTGGATGATTCCCTGGTCAGCGCATCCCTGTCGCTTCATGAAAGAATCGCTCTGGCGGATTTGGCATCGCAACTGCAACTGTCGCAGGAGGAGTGCGCAAACGCACACGAACAGTACTTTCGCGAGGCGGCACAGGCGGCTTGGGAGGATGGGGCACCGAACGCACACGAACGGCAACGACTGTTGGACATCGGCCACGAGTTGACGATTCCCGGGACGGTCATCGATCACGCCACCGCGGACACACTCATGGATGCACCCATAGACCGCATCTCGATATCCGATGATAT
This sequence comes from Bifidobacterium psychraerophilum, assembly GCF_000741705.1. Lineage (GTDB taxonomy): Bacteria > Actinomycetota > Actinomycetes > Actinomycetales > Bifidobacteriaceae > Bombiscardovia > Bombiscardovia psychraerophila. Next base: position 463,253 of record NZ_JGZI01000010.1, read on the forward strand.
CGGGCGCCCAGTGCCCCTCCACCGCCCTTTCGAGTTATGTGAAGGCGATCATCTTGTTCTCACCGGCGCGATGTCCAGGCAACGGGGTGAATGGGAGGGCATTCTCCGCTCACTCGGGTTGGTTCCGAGAAACGCGGTGAGCAGGAAAACGCAGCTGGTGATCGCCGCGGATCCCGATTCCGAATCCACCAAAGCACGCAAGGCCCGCTCCTATCACATACCCATCGTCGATGAGGCCTGGCTTGAGGATGCCATCAGTGATGGTATTGCGGTGACGGCGAATGACCGGTATCCATCCGCGACTTCCTGGTAAGTGCCGATGAAGAGGTACCAGTATGCTGGACTCAGAGATAACCGCAGGCGCGACAGCGCCGAAGAGGAAAGCGAATAACAGCACCCATGGCATTAAGCAAGAAGCAAATCAAGCAACTCCGGTCTTTGGCGAATCATCTGAACCCACTGATCATCGTGGGCAAGCAGGATCTGTCGGATGCCGCGTTGAAGCAGGCTGACGAGACACTCGAAAAACATGAGTTGGTGAAATGCTCCGTGCTCGATGGCTCCGGTCTGAGCGCCAAGGAAGCGGCGGAACGTCTGGCCGAAAGCCTCCATGCAGAGGTGGTGCAGGTCATCGGCAATCGCTGCGTGATCTACCGTCGGACCCACGATGAGCATGTCGATGCCATCACACTGGTGAGAGAGTAGTCCACAACAAGCTCTCGGATGCCACGGTCAGAACAGGCGTATGGCAATGATTCCGGCCAGCAGTATGACCGCTCCAACTATCTGTATGCCTGTGACCCTGCGCTTCGAGGCACGTAACAGGCCGAACTGGTCGACGGTCAATCCTCCGCAGATCTGACCGAAGAGCACGATGATCACCGTCAGACCGGTCCCGAGAACCGGTGCCAGGAAAGCATTACCAAACACATAGGTGGCCCCGATGAGACCACCGATCCAGAACCACCAGGGACTGGCACCGATTACGGCAAGCCGATTCATGAATGCGGCCGTGGCGCTCGGGGCCGGCTCCGATGCCGTCTGCCCCTGCCTTGGCCGCGCATCAGCTCTGCGACCGTGGGTGAACCCCTCCTGAATGATGACGATCAGCACCAGCAGCAGCGTCCCGATCAGGAAGGAGATGAAGGATGCATGCAAGGCCGATCCCAGTTCACTTCCCAAACGCCCATTGATGGCGGTCTGTGAAGCGCCCAGCATACCCAGCAGCACACCGAGGATCTGCCACATCCAACGGGAGCGCGCAGCACCATCGGGACTCTGATTAAGCATCCTTCGGCTTCGGGAGGCCCGTATATCGGGGATGACCACGGCCAGCGCGACGCCGATGAAGGCGAGCACGATGCCCAACAGACGTTGGACGCTGATCGGGTGTCTGGACACCCCGAACCATCCGGCCGCATCAATCGCGTTGCTGGCGATGATCTGTCCGAGGATCGGCATCACCACGGTCTGCATGCCTCCCAGCTTGGGAAACATCAGGATATTGCCCGTCAGAAAGAGCACGCCGAAGACTCCCCCAAGCCAGATCCACCAGGGCTCGGACTGCAGGAATCCGTCGGGCAGGCCTATACCGCCCTCGTTCAGCGCCAGGATGATCCATAACGCCGCCGTACCGACGAGGAACGAAACCAATGAGGCCCTGAAGGGAGAGGACAGCACCGCACGCAGCTGGGCATTGATCGCGGTCTGCAGCGGTAAGGCGAAACCGATGCCCACACCCAACAGCATTGGCAACACGGCAATCAGAGCACCAGACATGACTATTCCCAACCCTTCCACGCACTACGACAGACCACGGCATCAGCCTTCATCCATAGCAGGGGCACTCCCCTGTCCGACAGCTCATCACTGCATGGCATTCACCGAAGGATACAAGCGCACGAAGCGCTCATATGCAGCATCGTACAGCTTCATCGCCCCTGCCTTCGCCTCATACAATGAGCCGTGTCTTTGCGACCGCAGTCTTCCCAGAACACGCCCGATGCCCTCACCGACCGGCGCACCGTTCTCCTGCCGCTTCTCTTCGTGGAAGGTATAGAGCACCAAGCAGGACAGCGCGACGGCAGGCATCACCGCCGCATTGTCGAGAACCTCGATTCTTGACCCGAGCACATCCGCGAGAATCTGGCACCATACACCTTCACGGGCACCACCTCCGACGAGTGTGATGTCCTCCGCTTTCGCATCGAAACACTCCAGACCCTGACGCAATGAGAAGGCGACACCCTCCAGGCTGGCGCGGGCCATATCCGCCCGATCGGTGTTCACACCAATGCCCACATAGGCTCCCCTGATATCGGCGTTCATGACGGGAAAGCGCTCCCCCACCAGATAGGGCAGGCAGAGCACGCCATGGCTTCCTGGAACACTGCGTTCCAGCAATCCGGACATCCGGTCGAAGTCCTGCTGCGAACTTCGACCGTCACCATTGGAATCCTCGACCCCTGCCGCGAAGACACGTGTCGCCCAACCGTGCACACCGCCGGCATTGAGGAAAGGCACACCGTTGATGTACCCTTCCGGCATCGCATAGGCGAGATTGGCGAGTCCTGGCTGATCGGTGATGGGCCCCTCCGACACTCCCGCGATCCATCCGGATGTGCCGATGTTGATATTGTATTCGCCGCTTTTCGTCACCGCGCTGGCCAAAGTCGTCGCGCCCGCATCGCCGATGCCTGCGAAAACCGCGGTACCCTGCGCGAAACCGGTCAGGGCGCTGACGGAACGCGAAACACGGCCGACGATATCCTGGGGTGAATGCAATTCGGGGAATATGCCGATGTCTATTCCTGCGGCGGCGATCAGCGGCTTCTCCCAGGAGCGCGTGCGGATATTCATCGCACCCGCCGTGGAGCATGCCGTCACATCGCCGATGTAGCTACCTGTCAGCCGCGCGACGATGTAATCCTTCGCGTCGAAGAGCACATGCGCCGTATCCGCATAGGCTTGGGGCTCATGCTCCTTAAGCCACATCAGTTTGGGCAGTGGGAGCGAGCCTTCGCAACGGTTGCCGACCACATCGAGGAAGCGGTCCTCACCGTAGGCCTCGGCGAGGAACCCCGCCTGATGTGCAGCGCGGCCATCCGAATACAGGATGGCCTTGCGGACCGGCCTGCACTGCGAATCGACGGTGATCACATCCTGCATCTGCCCGCTGAGGATGATGCCCACCACGCTCCCGGCCGTCGCATCCTTCCCGGCATTCATGCCATCAAGGGCGTCGGTCAGTGCATGCCATGCCTCGATGAAGCAGTGCCACCAGTCCTCCGGATCCTGTTCATGCCATCCATCTTCTTCGACCGACCGGGGCAAGGTGATACTTGCGGATGCCGCGATCTCCATCCGGGCGTCATCATCCAAGGCCTCGCTCCGTCCGATCCGATCATCATCGACGGATACCAAAACCGCCTTGACCGCCGTCGTCCCCATATCAAAAGTCGCGATATACGCCATACCGACATCCTAACCTGCCCGCACCATGACGACAGCGGGCGGGCGCATACCAAGGTATGCGCCCGCCCGCCTGGGGAAGTGTCCGGCTTTGAACCCTTATCTGCGTTTCACCGCCATCACGGCTCGCTGCAGGACCACGAAGATAAGAATCATCACGCCGACCACAATGGTCACCGCCTCCGCCGGAACGGAGAAATCGGAGGTCAGGGGGTCGATGATCGAACGCACCAGGGCGCCGATGACCGAACCCAACACATACCCGAAGCCACCTGAGATGAGTGTTCCTCCGATCACCACCGAGGCCACCGCGTCAAGCTCCCAGCCCACACCCACCACGTTCTTCGCATTGCCCATGCTCGCCATGTAGACAATGGATGCCACTGAGGCCAGTAAGGCCGAGATGATGTAGATCGAGTATTGCGTGCGTTTCACCGGCAGTCCCATCAGCTCGGCCGAGGAACGTGACCCACCGATCGCATAGATCGTGCGTCCGGTTCTGGTCTTGTGCAGCACGATGTAGCCGATCACCACGACGATCACCGCCACGAACACACCGAGATCGACGGTCAAGTCGTTGGAGATCTTGGGATTGTCGATGAGATGGATATCCGTCGCCAACCACGAGAAATTGTTGTCCTTCGGAACGGTGAGCGAATCCGTGGAGATGATCGAGGCGATTCCACGAGCCAGGAACATCGTCGAAAGGGTGGCAATGAAGGGCTGCATATTGAATTGCTCGATCAGTATCCCCGCGAGCGCTCCGAAGGCCACGCCGATGAGCAGCATCACGATGATGGCCACCCAGGATGGCACACCCGCAATCATCAGCTTGGCCGCGACCACTCCGGTGATGGCGACGATCGCACCGACACTCAGATCGATGCCGCCGGTGAGGATCGGGAAGGTCATGGCGACGGCGAGGATGATCAGATACGAATGATCCATCAGCAGGGAGGAGATGAAGCCCAATCTCAGGTAGGTACCGAACATCAGCTCGCCGATGATGATCATCACGATGAAGATCACCACCGCCGCAAGCGTCGGTATGGCCTGGGGGTTGATGGTGAACGGGCTTCTTTTCTTCGCCGTCACGCGTTGTTTGGGTGTTGCCGCTGCGGATGTCATGCGATCGCCGCCTTCTGTGAAGCCTTGATGGCGTTCTTACGTTTGAATTCGGCACTGAGGTTCCGGATCTTGGGGGCCTGCATCACGCATATGATGATGACCACCACTGCGAAGAATGCGGGTGTAGCCGCGGAATCAATGCCCAGTGTGATGATCGTTTTTCTGATCATCGCTATGATGATGGCTCCCAGTGCACTGCCGAGTAGCGAGAATTTCCCTCCCAGCAACGAGGTGCCGCCGATGACCACCGCGAGAATCGCGTACATTTCGAGATCCTGACCGGTTTTGGAGACGTCCACGCGCATCACGGATGCCGTTGCGAACAGGCCTGCGACGGCGGCCAACAGACCGGAAACCACATAGACCAGGAAGAGGATCTTCTTTGGGTTGATACCGGCCATGCGGCTTGCCTCTTTGTTGATGCCGACGGATTCGATCATCATGCCCATCGCCGTCTTCCGTGCGAGAAGGCCCACAAGGGCGACGATAATCACGGCGATGATGAAATTCGCGGGCAGACCGAGGACGAAGCCATTGGCGATCCATTTGAGGGGCTCACCACCGGCGACGGTTGAAGCGTCGGTATTCTGACCGCTGGTAATCACCTTCGCCAGGCCTCGCCCGGCCAGCATCATGATCAGTGTGGTGATGAATGGCTGCAATCCGAGCAAGGACACCAGTGCGCCGTTAATAGCGCCGAGAACCAGACCAAGACCCAATGCGACCAGGATGGAGAGCCAGACATTGGTGCCTGTGCTCAGCAGTTGCATCGAAATCGCTCCGGCAACGACCATCACCGAACCGACGCTCAGATCGATGCCGGAGGTGGAGACCACCAGCGTCATGCCTGTGGCGATCATCAGGTAACGGGCCGACTCCTGGAGCATGGTGATCATGGGTCCGGAAAGACCGCCCGTGCGTGGGTTATAGCTGAGACTGAGGAACTGGCGGTCGAAAATCGTGCAGAGCACGATCAGAGCGATCAACGCCACAACCGACCAGGTCAACTGATTACGCATGATGCGCTGGATGAAGCTTCTGACAGCCGATGGCTCCGCAACACGCTTGACCGTTGGATTCGTCATCATGCCGCCTTTCCTGAATTCGTCGTCTCGACATCCGAGTTGGCGATGGTCTGCACTATCGTTTCGGGCGAGATCGTGCCGTCATTGAGTATTTCGGCGATTTTTCTACGGTCTTTCAACACCACGATGTCATCGGAGAGTCTGACCACTTCCTCCAGTTCGGATGAGATGAACACCACGCTCATGCCCTGCTCCGCCAATTCGAGCACCGTCTGCTGTATCTCGGCCTTCGCGCCGATATCGATGCCCCTGGTCGGCTCGTCGAGTATGAGCAGCTCAGGTTTGGTCGCCAGCCATCGTGCCAGCAGGACCTTCTGCTGGTTGCCGCCCGATAGATTCCTGATGAGTTTGTTCGGATCGGCCGGGCGTACATTGAGTTCCTTCATGTACTTATCGACTATCGCATCGGCCTCCTTCTTCGGGACCGGTCTGAACATGCCCCTGATGGCCTGCAGGGCCAGCAGGATATTCTCACGGACCGTGAGATCGCCGACGATGCCCTCGTCACGCCGGTTCTCGGTCGAATACGCCACCTTGCCGCGCAACGCGGATGCCGGGGTATCGATGTTGGCGTCGGATCCATGCAGCTTGTACACGCCCTCGTCCGCCTTGTCCGCTCCGAACAGCAGGCGTCCGAATTCGGTGCGACCCGATCCCAGGAGTCCTGCAAGACCGAGCACCTGACCTTTGAAGATATCGACCGATATGGGCTTGATGCTGCCCTTCTTACCCAGCCCCTCCACCGATGCGACAGGCTGCTCGCCGCTTTCGACGGTGCGGGAGCTCTTCTTCGCACCGATCTGCGAAAGCTCGCCGGCACTTTTGCCGATCATCATGGAGATGAGTTCGTCCCTTGGTGTCTCCTTGGTCATCACCTCAGCGATGTATGTGCCGTTGCGCAGCACCGTCAGACGGTCGGTGACCTCGTAGATCTGATCGAGGAAATGGGAGACGAAGAGTATCGCGACACCCGAGTCGCGCACCTGACGCATGATCGAGAAGAGGTGTTCCACCTCGTTGGCGTCCAAGGAGGACGTCGGCTCATCGAGAATCAACACCTTCGCGTCGATCACCATCGCCCTGGCGATGGCCACGAGCTGCTGCATCGCGATGGATATCGACGACAGCGAGGCATGCGAGTCGAGGTGCTGCAATCCCAAGGTGGCCAGATGCCGTTTGGCCTGTGCATGGGTCTTCTTCCAATTGATGCCCAGGGGGCCGTGCAGCTCATGCCCCAGCATGACGTTCTCGCCGATGCTCAGGTTGGTGCAGAGGTTGACCTCCTGATACACCGTTGCTATGCCGGCGTTCTGCGCATCGGCGGTTCCGGTGAAGGTCTGGGGTTTGGAGTCGACCGAAATCGATCCTCCGTTGATTTTGTATACGCCGGTCAAAGCTTTGATCATCGTGGATTTGCCAGCTCCGTTTTCCCCCATCAGAGCATGTATCTCACCGGGGAAAAGACGAAGGTTGACACCATCCAAAGCCTTGACCCCTGGAAATTCGATCGTGATGCCTTGCATCTCGACGATGGGTTGGTTTTCTGACATGTCTGCGCCTTACGGGAATGGAAGGAATATGGTTGTCCAAGCATGGCTGCAGCGGCACGGTACGGTCCTGTGTGCCATGCCGCTGCAGACTCGGTGGATATCTTTAGTACGGACGGGAATCGATGACCTTCGCGGCCTCCTCGGCCGTGAAGACCTTCGACTCGACAACGATGTCCTTGTCGACGGTCTTGCCATCCAGGATGTCGCTCACCGTCTGGGCGGCAACCTCGCCGAAGATCGGGTTGTACTCGATGACCAGTGACAGGTCGCCATCGATGAGGGCCTGGAGTGCGGGCTTCGTGCCATCGATGGTGATGATCTTCACCTTGCCCTTGAGCCCGGCCGCATCAACCGCCTGTGCCGCGCCCAGGCCCATTTCGTCATTCTGAGCGAAGATGAACTGGACGTTCTGGGACTTATGCTTGTCCAGCAATCCCGCTGTAACCGTTTTCGCTTCATCCGTGGACCAGTTCGCTGACTGGCTCTCCAGGACCTTCTGCTTGGAATCCAGCTTGCTTTCCCAGCCCGAGCGGCGGTCATTGACCACGGAAAGACCTGCCGGCCCCTCCAAGACGAAGCCGTTGGCACCGTCGGGGAACTGCTCGTTCACGAACTCTGCAGCCTGCTCTCCGGCCCAGGTATTGGAAGGGCCGATGTGCGCCGCATAGAGATCCGTGTCATTCGGCTCGATGCCACGATCAAGCAGCACAACCGGGATCTCGGCTTCCTTGGCCTTTTTCAGGGAATCCTCCCAGCCTGTGGCCTCGGTCGCGGACAGGACGATGGCATCCACCTCATCGTTGACGAACTTGTTGAATGCCTGGATCTGCTTCTGCTGGTCGCTGTTCTGTGTCGGGGAATAGATCAGATCAAAACCTGCGGTTTTGAATGCATCCTGCACATCATTCTCATTCGCGGTACGGAAGCCTCCCTCAGGGCCGACCGCCACAAAGCCGACGGTCTTCTTGGCATCGTCACCATCCGAGCTGCTGGAGCTTCCACAAGCCGCCATGCCGAACAGTGTGGCGGACGCCGCCACCAGAGCGATACCCTTCTTCCATGAAATCTTCATAAAACTCCTCCTTGAGTTCCACGGCGTTCCTTCGCCGTCACAGATAGCCATTGGAAGCCATCTGATGTCATTATGTTGGAAATCACCCATATTCCCAACGCCCGGCAATAACAATTCGGTAACGCTTGATAACAAAACGGTAACGATGGCACATCAGCTCCGTGATGGCACGCCCCCATCTTCAGTCCCCGCTTGCCAAAGCCTCGACCTGGGAGTCCTTGAACATCCATATGCCTTTGAGACTTCCCACGGTGTTGCGCACGATGCCTGAGGAATCGAGCGCCACCAGGCTCTGCGCCTCGTCGATCTTTCCCGAAGCCAGGGCGACGGTGTGATCGGGAAGGTTCTGCGTCGACTCCGGCCCCGGAACCAGCTGCTGGTACCCTTCACCGTCCGCCAATGCGTACACCAGGGTCGTGTCGTTGTAAAAGACCAGGGCGGAGACGCCCGGACGCGCCGCGACAAGTGTCGAGCGCTCGGCCAAGGCCAGAGGACGCAGGCTTTCATCCCTTTCGATTCCCGTGAGCACGACCCTGCTCTTCCCCGCCTCATCAAGCAGGATCAAGGCCATGCGTGAACCTTCATCGGATACCGCGACGGCTTCGATCCTGCTGCTCCCCAACCAGCTGATGGACAGCTCATACTCCTTCTGCCCATGATGCACCAGAAGCTTGTCACCTCCCCGGGTGACGGCCCAGATCTCACCATCCTGACCTGCCGCGATCCGATGCACGACACGGCCCGCGAACATCGTCCCGCAGCTCCTGACCGATGCGGACAGGCATTCCACACTGCCGTCCTCCTTCAATAGCGCCCCACCGCCTTCGGTGAACACCAGGCCTGATGCCCCTTTGCCTGGCGAGCTCTCCCCGACGCGCAGCAGATCAGCCGAACTCAATGACACCACGGCCCCGGCGCTGTAGGAATATACACGTTTTGAGACCTGGGTGACCATCAATCCGCTTTCCGATCCGTCACCCGAATAATCGGCACCGCTGCCCGAATAGATTCGAATGTCATCGGGAGGACTGCCATCGCCAAGTGTCAGCCGTATCTGGTGGATCAACATCTCCCGGTCTTCCGGCGTCATCAGGTCGAGACTCGACGAAAGGTGCACCTCGACATCCGTCGCATTATCCAGAAGCGAGTCATCCAGCAGCTCCACGCCAAGCTCGTTGATTGAGACGGCTGCAGGCACCAGCCATCCCGCCGGGCCATCCAGCAGCTCCTTTACGGCCAGGGCACGCCACGAACGCCATGCGAACCAACGGATATCGGGAATCAGCGTCGTACGCGACGAGGCCAGTTGGAACAGCGAGACTTGTCTGAAGACCTGCTCGAAATCGCTCAATGCGATCTGCACGCCATTCGGCGCACGGGAGATGCGCCATTGACCATCGACTTTCTCCATCATGATTTCCAGCTTGACCTCCGACCCGCTTTGGGCAGGGGTGTAAATCCCATGCCCATCCAGGGCCCCGGTGGTTTTGAGGCGCAGCTGCATCGTGATTTCCTTCTCATCCCGCCGCTCACCCAGAACATCGGCTTTACGGATGATCTCGGGGCTGTCCGAGAACACCACGGTGCCCTCATCCGGATCCCACTGCCGTGACGCCTCCGCGGTCAGGAATTGACGGGCTACCGTGAAACCATCATTCTGGACCCCGGCAGGCATCGCATTCATGAAGCCGGTGACGATGTCCTCGGCCTCGTCATCCTGAGCCGGGCCATTCGGATTGGTGTATACCCTGCGGGTCTCCTCCTGGAACTGTTCGAGGCCTTCGACCCGGCCCGAATCGACCAGTCCGAGGGGATTGGAGCACCCCGACAGCAGCAGCAGGCCTGAGGCGGCCAGAAAGGTCGCGGCCTTGCGGATTCGGGTACGGTCCATCACACATCCCCCCTGTCATCATCCTTCCGATCCGCCTGTGCGACGGACCTTCCTGCATATATGCCCGCCCCGGATGCGTCGACGGGATCGAGCTCCTCGTCACCACGGAATCGCAACGGCTGCGCGGATGCCGGGACCTCATGCAGACCGTCGCGGGGCAGCGTCACCAGGAAGCAGGTGCCCAGATCCGGGGCCGAACGAAGTTCGATGCCGCCACCATGCAGTCGTGCGTCGCTCATCGCTATCGCCAGTCCGAGACCGGAACCTCCCGTGGTCCTCGCACGCGACGCGTCGGCCCGCCAGAAACGATCGAAGACGTGGGCCAGCTGTTCCGGCGCCATACCCGTACCGTGATCCCGGACGGCGATCGCCACTGCCTGCCGGTTGCACGCCATATGCACTTCGATGGGCTTGCCTTCGGCGAAGTCGATGCCATTGATCAGCAGATTACGGATGATGCGGGTGATGCGTCTGGAATCGAATGACGATATGACGGGATCCTGCGGAAGGAGGACGGCGATGGGGACCCCCTTGGCCTCGGCGATCTGCCCGACCTGGATGACCGCGCTGTTCACCGTCTCACGCAGATCGCCTTCCACCAGGTCGACCGCCGCGTATCCGGCGTCGTAGCGGGAGATCTCCAACAGATCGGCGAGCATCTTCTCGAAACGATTGATTTGTCCGGAAAGCAGCTCGACGGTGCGCGCCGTACTTCCCTCGAAGGAGGATTTTCTTGATTCGAGCAGATCGGAGGCCATGCGGATGGTGGTGACGGGTGTGCGGAGCTCATGACTGACATCCGAGACGAAGCGGCGCTGGAATGTTCCGACCTTCTCAAGTTCCTCGATCTTCTCATCAAGGGATGAGGCCATTTCATTGAAGGAACGCTGCAGAATGCCTATCTCGTCATGCCGGTTGACATCGACACGGGCATTCAGCTGACCGAGCGCGACCGACTCGGCCGCAACGGCCACACGCTCGACCGGCCGTATGACCGAACGCATCACGCACCAGACCACGATGCCCAGCAGCAGACACAGCACAATGATGACGATGAGCATGCTGAGCTGGATCTGCATGACGGATTGTTGCTGTGATGCGTATGAGTACACGGCGAAGAGCTCAAGATCACCCAAAGCGGAAAAGTTCAGCACCGTTCCCAGCACCGCGCCCGGGGCGCGGTCATGCGTCTGCGACTTGAGGTTGATCGGCTGATAGCAGACGCCCCCGCACGATCCCCCACTGACGGCACTGCGCATGGACTCGCTGATCAGCGAAGCCACCGTGGGATCCGTCGAGACCGGCACCAGAACGCTGTTGGCCGTTCTGCCGCTCCCCCACATGAAGACCCCGACCAGATTCACCGCACCGTCGTTCTGGAAGGAGGAGGCCAGATTGGTGATCAGGCTCTGGTACTGCTGCTGATCCTCCATCTGCGCGGCATCCAGGCCTTCCTGCACGCGGGCCACCTGATTGCTGAAATCCCTTTGCGCCTGGGCGGAGACCTGATCCTGCAGCGAATTCCTGATCGAAAGCAATGACGCCAACGAGAACACCACACCGAAGATCAAGGCCAGCAGCACGGCCAACGAGACCGCACGGGCCTGGAGCGAAGTATATATCCTGCGCCGCCCCCACGATCGTGGATGACCCAGGGATTTCATCCAGGCGACGATACGATGTCCCGATGTCTGATTCATCACCGGCTCACATCATTTTCGGAGGCACGAACTTGTATCCGATGCCACGAACCGTCTGCACGATTGATGGGAATTCGGGATCGTCCTCGATTTTCTGGCGCAGCCGCTGCACATGCACATTGACCAATCGGGTATCACCCGCGTGCTCGTATCCCCAGACCTTGCGCAAGAGCTGATCCCTGCGCAGGGCCTCGCCCGCGAACAGTGCAAGGGTATACAGCAGATCGAACTCGACCGGAGTCAATGCGAGCTGTTTGCCGAATTTCATCGCCACATGCTCACTGCGGCTCAGACTGACGCCACCCTTGACGATCCTGTCCGGCAGGATGCTGCCATCGCCTTCTGCCGGGACGGCGACGGAGCGCAGCCTCGCGCGGATGCGGGCTATCAGCTCCGCGGCCTTGAAGGGCTTCGCGATATAGTCGTCCGCACCTGCCTCCAGGCCAAGCACCACGTCCTGGGTATCCGATTTCGCGGTCAACATCACAATCGGCACATCCGAATGTTCTCGTAGCAACCGGGCCACCTCAACACCGTTCAAGCCCGGAAGCATGACATCCAGAAGCACGATCGCCGGTTGGACGATGGGGAACATCTCGACGGCGCGCACGCCGTCGAGGCAGATCACCGCTTCGAAGTCCTCCGCTTCGAGCACGATCGACAGCATCTCCGCCAAGGCTTTGTCATCGTCAACAATCATCACGGTCTTGTGTATCGCCACCGCTCTCTCCCCCTGCAGATTGAGCGTCCTACCAGCCAACGGCATCGTTGCCGACAGGAGCATTTCCAGGTTATGCGCTACCCATCATATCCCGGTATGCGCCTGTTGTGTGAGCGCGAACATCATGTGTTGGCGAAGATGCTGATGCGGTGGAGGTCTCCTGCCGCAGGGGTCCCCGTGATGCGTCGTTCGGCCGCGCTATTCCTGATGCTTCTCGGGCGGGTTGTGGAGTATCCCACGGATGCGTTCAAGCCTCGGACCGATCTCATGCTCATATCCCCGGTCGTTCGGATCATAGTATTGCCGACCAACGAGCTCATCGGGCATGTATTGCTGGGATGCCACAGCCCCCGGAGCGTCGTGGGCATACTGATAACCGTCATGGTTGCCCCACGATTTCATCAAGGCCGTTGGCGCGTTACGCAGATGAAGCGGCACCTGTCCTATGCGCCCGGCATCCACATCAGCCAAAGCCTCGTTGATGGCCATATAGCTGGCATTCGATTTGGGTGCCGTCGCCACCGCGATCACGGCCTCCGAGAGGATGATCCTCGCCTCGGGCATACCGACGAGAGCCACGGCCTGCGCCGCGGCGACCGTTGTCTGCAGAATCTGCGGTGCAGCCATCCCCACCTCCTCGGCCGAGGCGATGATGATGCGTCGTGCGATAAACCGCGGATCCTCACCGGCCCTGAGCATCCTGGCGAGATAGTGCAGCGAGGCATCCACATCCGATCCACGCATGGATTTGATGAAGGCGCTGGCGACGTCATAGTGGTCGTCACCCTGCTTGTCGTAACGGACCGTGGCGATATCCATCACACTCGAAACGACATCCGTGGTGATGATCGGCCTGCGAGCGCCCTTCTTCCTGGCGGTATCGCCGGTCACGGCACCGGCGGCGGCCTCAAGTATCGTCAGCGATTTGCGGGCGTCGCCCCCGGCTAGGCGAGTGATCTCATCGATGGCCTTGTCGTCGGCCTTGACCTCGTCCGCCAGGCCTCGGGTGTCGTGCAGCGCGCGCTCCAGCAGCGCATGGACATCGTCATCATCCAGGACTTCGAGTTTGACCACAACGGAACGCGACAACAAGGGCGAGATCACGGAAAAACTGGGATTCTCCGTGGTGGCCGCGATGAAGGTGACATCGCGGTTCTCGACGCTGGGGAGCAACGCATCCTGCTGCGATTTGGAAAAGCGGTGCACCTCGTCGATGAACAGCACCGTTTCCTTGCCTTCGGTGACCAGTCGATCATGCGCACGCCGCAGGACGTCACGAAGATCCTTGACCCCGGATGTGACGGCCGACAGTTCTTCGAACACGCGCCCCGACTGTTTGGCGATGATGTACGCCAGCGTCGTCTTCCCCACTCCAGGAGGACCGAAGAGAATCACCGAACTCGGCGCCGTCAATGAACGCCGCGAGGACTGGGATGCGAGGCGGCGCAACGGGGAGCCCGGGACCAGGACCTTCGCCTGACCCAGCACTTCCTCAAGAGATGCCGGACGCATGCGGACCGCCAAAGGCAGCGTATGCTCCTCCGGCGTATCGGCGGCGCCAAATAAATCATCAGCCATGAATCCTCCTGTTGTCCCTGCACACCTTAGCCATGCACACCAGACCTTTGCGCACCTTCCTACGAACGGCACACGCCTTCGCCCAAGGCCCGCACCATTCGGCATCCGCATATTAGAACATCTGTTCGAATTATAGCAAAGCCCGAAAGGGGAACGATATCCGAACACCGTGGGCTTCAGGCCAGATCCTCTATGGGGCCGACACGGTAGTCGTGGAACATCACTTCGCCACTTTCCTGGGTGGCGTCCAGATCGACAGTCGCGGCGATACCCCAGTCATGGTCGCCCTCGGCATCATCGAATATCTGCCGCACGAACCAACTGTGCTCGTCCCGCTCATGGGACTGGTCGATGGTGATGAAGTCCTTGGAACGGGCGGCCGAATCCGTCCCGATCGATTCATGCTCCTCATAGAGGTCATCGAGGGCCTCCTCCCAACGATGCACGGGATACCCCCAATCCCCATCCAGATCGCCGAGTTGTGACGGCCTGTCGAAGGCGACCAGCTGGACCCTGCGGAACATCGCATTGCGGATCAGCACCTCCATGCCACGTCGATCCTGAACCACCTGCTGCCGGCTCTTCGGCGGAGCGGCATGCATGGCATCCGCCTCGTCCTCGCCGTCACCGCCCGAAGACTCCCACTCGTCCACAAGACTGGAATCGACCGAACGGACAAGCAGCCGCAGCCAGGAGATGATGTCTTCGAGCTGCTCATCCCGCTTATCCTGAGGAACGGTCCGGCTCAAGGCCCTATAGGCATCGGAGAGGTATCGCAGGAGGGTGCCCTCGGAGCGCGAGATGCCGTATCGCGCGATATAACCGGTGAAGTCCGAAGCGCTTTCCACCATGTCCCGCACAACCGACTTCGGACTGAGCCAATAGTCATTCGCCCACGGCACATCCGCCCTGTATTGCGTGAACGCGGCATCAAGCACATCTTCGAGCGGCTTGGGATAGGTGATATCGGCAAGACGCTCCATGCGCTCCTCGTATTCGATGCCATCCGCCTTCATATCCGCGATCGCTGCGTCCTTGGCCTGCCTCTCCTGCGCCCGCAGCACCTGACGGGGATCATCCAGCGTGGATTCGACCATGGAGATGACGTCAAGGGCATAGGTCGGCGATTGCTCATCAAGCAGTTCCAACGCGGCGAGCAGGAATGGGGAAAGGGGCTGGTCGAGGGCGAAATCGTCGGGGATATCCATATTCATGAAATAATCCATCGACCCATCGCGCAGGCGCTCGGCGTCAATGACCTCACCATCCAGCAGGGTGGTGAATATCTCATCGGCACGCTCGTGCAGATGCTCCTTCTGTGCCGGCGTCTGCCGGGAGTCCTCGATCAATTCGTCGATGCGGGCGCGGGCATCACCTCCCTGCTCCACCTCGTTGAGCACCATCGAGTGGGTGATGTTGAGGTGGGGCACCAAGGTTTCGGGCTCGGCCTCGATAAGCCGGTCAAAGGTGGATGCGCTCCATGTGACGAAACCCTCCGGAGCCTTCTTGCGTTTGACGCGTTTGAGCTTCTTCGGATCATTTCCCGCTTTGGCCACGGCCCTCGCGTTCTCGATTTCGTATTCAGGGGCCTGCGCGACGACCAGGCCCTGGGTGTCGAAGCCCATACGACCCGCACGCCCGGCGATCTGGTGGAACTCACGGGATTTGAGTCTGCGCATCCTTCTGCCGTCATACTTGGTCAGTCCGGTGAGCAACACGGTATGTATGGGCACATTGATGCCGACACCCAGGGTGTCCGTACCGCAGATCACCGGCAGCAGGCCCTGCTGGGCGAGATGTTCGACCAGACGTCGGTACCTCGGCAGCATGCCGGCATGATGAACGCCCACTCCCGTGCGCAGCAAACGTTGCAGTATCCGTCCGAAAGCCGTCGTAAAGCGGGTGCCCGCCATCGCCTCCTTGATCCGTTCGCGTTGCCGTTTGTCGGATATGCCGCTGTTCGACAGCGCCTGCGCCGTTTCCAAGGCGGCATCCTGTGCGAAGTGCACGATGTAGATCGGGGTGTCCTCATGCCGTATCAGCAGCTCCACGGTCGCGGGCAATCCGCTTTCCACATATTCGTAGCTCAGAGGAACGGGACGTGGTGCATCGGCGATCACATCGACATCACTGCCCGTGCTGTGTTCCAGCGACGCGGCGATTGAACTCACATCGCCCAAGGTCGCCGACATCAGCAGAAACTGCGTATGATGCAGTGTCAGCAGCGGCACCTGCCACGCCCAACCCCGCTCGGGATCGCCGTAATAGTGGAATTCATCCATGGCGACGCAGCCGATATTCGCGGACTCACCTTCACGCAGGGCCTGGTTCGCAAGAATCTCGGCCGTGCAGCATATCACGGGGGCATCGGTGTTGATGTGGGTGTCACCGGTGATCATCCCCACGTTCTCCTTGCCGAAGACCTTCACCAGATCAAAGAACTTCTCGCTGACCAAGGCCTTGATCGGTGCCGTGTAATAGGAACGTCTCCCTGTGCACAAGGCCGCGAAATGCATACCCAATGCAACCATGGACTTGCCCGAGCCCGTTGGCGTGCTGAGCACGACGTGATCGCCCGCGAGCAGGCTCATCAGGGCCTCCTCCTGATGGGGCCACGGCGTGATGCCCCTGGATTCGACCCATGAGAAAAAACGCTCGAAGATATCATCGGCACCCAGGTTCCGGGCACCGCTCCCACGTTCCGGAAGCATGCCGGTCAGGGAGAGGTCTTGTCCGTCCTGCTGTGATTCGTCATTGTCATTGCCCATCAACTCGGCAGACCCCGTTCCTTGGATAGAGACTCATATATGCAACACGCGTCCGGATGCAGGCACGCCCGCCCGAACACAGCTCCCATACGGCCATGCGTGAGGCATGACGGATATGCCGCATTGCGTCGATATCCGGCCTGCCGCATACCGCGCGTACTGGAAGCATCCTCACGTAGCAGTGTATCCCGTCTGCCGCACCACCCTGCTCGTCCGGCCATCACCCTTCGCTCGGCGCGGGAGCGGAGGTTCCGCGCAGAATCATCGAGGTCCCCACCAGAATATGACGCCGATCCATCGTTTCATGCTTCATCAGTTTCACGGCCTGTCGCGCCGCAAGCCGCGCCATCTCAACCGGGTCCTGATGGATCGTCGTCAGATCCGCGACCGGGGCGATGCGACTGTCGTCAAAGCCGATGACGGTCATATCCTCGGGCACGCGGATGCCGAAGTGGCGCAACCTGGCGATCAGCGCGACCGCGAAATCATCGGTCTCCACACACAGGGCCGTGGGGCGCCGGGAATCGGAGAGCAGGGTGGCCACCACCGAGGAAACCGCATCGTCGAAGGACCTGGGCATGCTGTCATGCCCCCCACCGAAGACCTCAAGATCCTCCTGTCCGTAATCGCATGTCCGAGCGGATGCGATGAAGGATTGCGATCTGAGTTTTGAACTGAATTTGAATTCATGCGAGGACGGCTGCTCGACGTATCCCAGCCGATGGTGGCCCAGGGAACGCAGGAGACGCACGGCATCGAGCATCGCACTGTTCTCATCGAGACGCACCGACGCGTCATAGCCGTCATCGCTGCGCGAATCGAGCCCGATCGTCGGCATGGTCAAGCCGCCGAGGAGTTCGAGCTTCTGTTTATCGAGATCGAAGGAGGTCACGATTATCGCATCGGTGTTCCTGTTCCCCGGAAGCATCTCGAAGTAGCGATCCTGCTCGGCCTGGTCCGGTGTGATCAAGGGCACGATGTCGTACCCCTCAGGTGCCAGAACCTCATATGCGCCCTGCATGGCGCAGGAGTTGAACCAGGTGTTGATCCCCCCCGCAAAGAGCAGGGTCACGCGCATGGTGCGCCCGGATGCCAGCGATGAGGCGTTTCTGGAGAAGGTGAAGTGCAGCCGTTCTGCGGCATCCTCAATACGGGCACGGGTGTGCGGGTTCACGCGGTCCAAGCCCCGCAATGCTCGCGAAACGGTGGAGTCGGAGACCCCGGCCTCAATCGCGACATCGTGGATGGTCAAACGTCCCACGGCTCCCCCTCCTGCCCGGATGATGCACTGATATGCATTCACCTTACCCGACATGGAATTATACAAGCGCATTTACATACATATTTCCAGTGTTTTCAATATACAACACACCATGTTGATTTTATTTGTGCAAGCGCTATTATTTTCTTGAGTGCTATAGCAACCCCATCCACGATGGGGAACGAACACCTACATTCAACGAGGAGAGTGTGATGGAATCAGCCTTCAAACGCAATGACACGGCAGCAGGCGGTGCTCCGGCGATTATCTCGGACCAATGGTGGAAGCAGGCCGTGGTCTACCAGGTGTATCCGCGTTCATTCAAAGACACCACAGGCTCGGGTCTGGGTGATATAGCGGGCATCACCAGCAAGATCGACTATCTGAAGCGTCTGGGCGTCGACGCGATCTGGCTCTCCCCCTTCTACCCCTCCGAACTCGCCGACGGCGGCTACGACGTCGCTGATTATCGCGATGTGGACCCCAAGCTCGGCAGCATGGCGGACTTCGACGAGCTCTCCCGCACGGCCCATGACAACGGCTTCAAGGTCGTGGTGGACATCGTTCCGAACCACTCGTCAGATCAGCACCCCTGGTTCCAGGAGGCGCTGGAGGCGGAACCCGGTTCACCCGCACGCGAGCGTTACATCTTCCGTGACGGCAAAGGCGAGCACGGCGAGCTGCCCCCTACGACATGGACCAGCAACTTCGGCTCACCGGCATGGACGCGGGTCTCGGACGGCCAATGGTATCTGCACATGTTCGCCAAGGAGCAGCCTGACTTCAATTGGAAGAACCCGGAGGTCCGCGAGGATTTCCTCACCACGCTGCGATTCTGGAGCGATCACGGCGCGGACGGCTTCCGCATCGATGTGGCGCACGGACTGGCGAAGGACCTCGATCGCGACGACCTCGACGATTGGGACGTCAACGCCGTTCACGAGCTGCCCACCGACGGCAGCCACCCCGTCTACGACCGTGACGAGGTGCATGAGATCTACAAGGAATGGCGCAAGGTCTTCAACGAGTATGAGCCGCCCCGCTTCGCCGTCGCCGAGGCATGGGTGAACCCGGCGAGGCAGTACCTGTATTCCAGCCCTGACGAACTCGGACAGGTTTTCAATTTCGAATTCGCCAAGAAGAACTGGATCCGTGACGAGCTGCACACCGCCATAGAGGAGGGCATCGAGCAGGCACAGCGCTCCGGATCGACCTCGACCTGGGTGATGAGCAACCATGATGTGCCACGCAACGCCTCACGATACGGGCTGCCGCAGGTTCCCGGCTTCAACGGGCAGCATCACTGCATCTCCACCGACTGGCTCCTGCGCAACGGCGGCAACTACATCGAGGACCGCGAGGTGGGAACAAGGCGCGCCAGGGCCGCGATCCTCCTGGAGCTGGCCCTTCCCGGATCCTCATACATCTACCAGGGCGAGGAGCTCGGGCTTTTCGAGGTCCCGGACATCCCCTGGGACGCATTGGAGGACCCCGAAGCCTACGGCACCGCCAGAAGCGCCCTGGTGAAGGGACGCGATGGGTGCCGCGTGCCCCTGCCCTGGGTCTCCTCGGACGCCCCCGTTCTTGACGACTCCGCCAAGAAGATCACGCTCTCCCGATTCGGCCATGCCGATGAGATCGAGGGTGGAGGCACCTTCGGCTTCTCTCCGAAGAAGCGCAGCGACGGGACCACACCCAGCGCACAGCCGCATCTTCCACAGCCGGACTGGTTCGCCGATTTCGCGGTGGATGCCGAGGAAGCCGACGAGGATTCCACGCTCTCCCTGTATAGGAAGGCGCTTGGACTCAGGCATGCCAGGCAGACCAGCGATACCTCGCTCACTTGGTTGGAAGGATTCGACAGGGCATCGCAGACGCGCGACGGAGCCGATGGCCAGCGCGGAGGCGTCATAGCCTACAGGCGCGCGAACGGCTGGGCGAATATCACCAACTTCGGCGATGCCGATATCGAGCTGCCCGAGGGGGACGTCATACTGTCCTCGGCGCCCCTGCATAACGGTCTGCTCCCCAGGGACACGTCGGTCTGGATGCAGTTGCGGTAATCTTCGGCATACTCAGCGAGATTGATCCGGCGCCTCACCTCCTTGGGCAGGTGGCGCGCCGGATCATTCATGTTCCAGGCGACGACGCGCGGCATCCATATCCATATTCGCCTCAGGCCATCGCATATCCATATCCTGCATCGTGGTACGCAAGAGCTCGGAGACCACGGCCCTCGAATACCACCGTTTATCGGCAGGAATCAGATACCAGGGCGCGCTGGGCGTCGAGGTGCGTTCGAACACCTCCTGCCAAGCCTGCATATAGTCATCCCATCGCGCACGGGCATCCAGATCGCTTTCATCGAATTTCCAATGCTTACTCGGATCGTCCAGCCGTTTCAGGAATCTCCGCTTCTGCGCATCCTTGCTGGTCACCAGAAAGACCTTCAGGATCGTGCAGCCGTCATCGGTGAGCCTGCCTTCGAAATCGTTGATCGTCCGGTATCTGGATCTCCACAGCGTTTCGGGATAGGTGCCATAGATACGCGGCATGACGATATCCTCATACTGCGAACGGTCGAAAACCGCCATCCAGCCCGGTTTCGGCAGCTCCCTGCGTATCCTGAACAGGAAGTCATGCTGCCGCTCCTCGGCTGTGGGTGCCCCGAAGCCGTGGTAATGAATGCCCATCGGATTGACCTGGCTGAAGACATGCTGGACGATACCGCCTTTGCCGGAGGCATCCATCCCTTGGAGAATCAGCAGTATTCTGCGCCGGGAACCACGCGATCCGTTGGCATACAGCAGATGCTGAAAACGCATGATCTCACCGGCGCTGATGTCGATGAAGCGTTTGCCCTCGGCCTTCCTGCCGGGGAAACCCGGTGTCGACGCCGGCGCAATCGAGGTCAGATCCATGCCTTCGCGGAAACGCAGCAGTTCCGCCGGCGGTTCATCCCAGACTGCGCTCAAAGCCTTCGATGAGAGTGTCGCGTCCTCCAGGCGACGCTCCACACTATGCGCGGTATCGGCCACCTTCGCATCCTTGCGGGCCCTGCGCAGAGCACGATCCTCGGCATGTCCGCCCTGTCCCCCATGTTGTTCGGAATTCCCCATCCTCAGATCCTCTCCTCGAAGTGCCCCACGCACACCACGCTAGTCCACGATCCTGTGATGATGACGATAACCGCCACCGAAATACGAGGACGTCCGAACCATGATATGGCTCGGACGTCCTGCATGACCCTCGGCTCAGACCGCAACGGCGATTATCATGCGGGAGTCGACGGGCATCCGTCGCCACCCTTCACGGCTCGTCGTCTGCTTATCGCCTACTCGTCGTCGGGATCGAAATCGACTCCGGTCTCCTTGCGCTGATCGTCGGAAATCGGCGCCGGGGCACCGGTGAGCGCATCCTGACCGCCGCCGGACTTCGGGAAGGCGATGACGTCGCGGATGGAATCCACACCGGCGAGTATCTGAGCGGTCCTATCCCAACCGAAAGCGATGCCGGCGTGAGGGGGCGCACCGTATTTGAAGGCCTCGAGCAGGAAGCCGAACTTCTCCTTGGCCTCTTCGGGGGCGATGCCAAGAACCTTGAGCACACGATCCTGAATATCGTCACGGTGGATACGAACGGAACCGCCGCCCATCTCCTCACCGTTGCAGACGATGTCGTAGGAATCACTCATCGCATGCTCGGGATCCTGGTCGAAACGCTCGATCCAGTCGGCACTCGGCATCGTGAAGGGGTGGTGCATCGAGGTCCACTTGGAGTGGCCCACGGCCACATCATCGTCATCGGGATCATCGGTCGGCTTGAACAAGGGGAAGTCGACGACCCAGGTCAGGGCGAATTCGTCGGGTTTTAGCAGCCCCTGCCTGCTCGCGATCTCCACGCGCACAGCACCGAGCAGCAGCTGCGAGGATTCACGCGATCCGGCCGCGAAGAAGACGGCATCGCCATCCTTCGCATGGGTCGCGGCCTTGAGGCCTTCGCGCTCCTCGTCGGAAAGGTTCTTGGCCACAGGCCCTTTGAGCTCGCCGTCCTCGGTGAACTGCACATAGGCGAGACCCTTGGCGCCACGCTGCTTGGCCCACTCCTGCCATGCATCGAACTGCCTGCGCGGCAGGGATGCCCCACCTTCATACACCACGGCGCCCACATAGGGTGCCTGGAAGACGCGGAAGGGGGTGTTGGTGAAGTAATCGGTCAGCTCCACGATCTCGTTGCCGAAACGGAGGTCCGGCTTGTCGGAGCCGTACTTATCCATCGCGTCATGCCAGGTGATGCGAGGCAGAGGCAACTTGACCTCATAACCAGCCGACTGCCACACCGAAGCGATGACCTGCTCAGCCATCGCCATCACGTCATCCTGCGATGCATAGCTCATCTCGATGTCGAGCTGGGTGAATTCAGGTTGGCGATCCGCGCGGAAATCCTCATCACGGTAGCAACGGGCGATCTGATAGTACTTTTCGATGCCTCCCACCATCAGCAACTGCTTGAGCAGCTGGGGGGACTGCGGGAGGGCGTACCAAGATCCGGGAACCAGACGTGCGGGAACCAGGAAGTCACGGGCACCTTCCGGTGTCGACTTGATCAGCGTCGGTGTTTCGATCTCGCAGAAATCCATATCATCAAGGGCTGCTCTGGCGGCTTTCGACATCTTGGCGCGCAGACGAATCGAACGCTGCATCGAGGGACGGCGCAGATCCAGATAGCGGTAGCGCAAGCGGACATCCTCGCCGGGCAGCTTATTCTCGGATTCGTTCTCCAGAGCCGTGGAGACCTGGAAAGGCAGTGCATCGGATTTCGACAGAATCGTGACCTTCTGGGCGACGATTTCTATCTTCCCGGTCGCAAGGTGGGTGTTCTCGTTGCCTTCCGGACGGGCACGGACCTCTCCCTCGACCTGCACAACATACTCGCTGCGCAGAGGACGGGCCACCTCCTCGTCATAAATCACCACCTGAACGAGTCCGGTCATATCACGCAAATCGATGAAGGCGACGCCACCATGATCGCGCCTACGATCCACCCATCCCGAAACGGTGACGGTGTTGCCGATTTCGGCCTCGCTGACCTCTGTGGCGTAATGCGTTCTATAAGCCGAGTGGCTCATCTATTCCTCTATTCACTCGCAAGGTTTGCTGTTCCTGATAGCTTCCTTCATGCACGATGTCAGGCTTGCGCCTTGTCCTCAATCTGCACGCTTTGCTGGGCATACACGGTATCCGGCATCCACGACAGCGGGTCGGCCCTCTTCTGCTCCCCCGTAAGGATGTTCTTGACCTCATCCGAGGACCCGTCCCCCTGCGCATCCGCAGTGGAGGCGTCCGCGGGGAACCAGACGTACGGGATGCCCAGATGATCGGCGTAACGAATCTGTTTGCCAAGCTTCGCCGCACTCGGTGACACATCGGCCGCAATCCCCCTGCCACGCAGACTTCTCGCGATGGCATTGCTGACAGGCCGTGTGCTTTCATCCCAGACCGCGACGAGAACCGCCGCGGGCGATGTCCTGGACGCCTTGGCACCCGCCGTATGCAGCATATACGAGACCAGACGTGACAGCCCGATGGAAAGGCCCACACCCGGATACCGTCTATTGCCCTGGGTCGCCAGATTGTCGTACCGGCCGCCCGAGCACACCGATCCCAGAGACGAAGCACCGTCCAGGAAGGTCTCGTATACCGATCCCGTGTAGTAATCGAGTCCCCGCGCGATGCTGAGATCGGCGATGACCGCACCCGGTCTGATCTTGGCCGCCTCGTCGACGATCATGGCCAGCGTGGAGAGCCCCTGCTCGGCGAGTTCATATGCCTCGCTCTCGTGCCCGATGCCATAGCGATCGCACAACTCGGCGAATCCGGCTCTCAAGGCCGTGCCGTTCTCGGCCCGCAGCGCCGCGAGTGCCAGGCAGGCACGCGCCTGGGCTTCGTCCGCCCCGCAGTCCTGCACCAATAGTTTGACCACTTCATCGGCGCCGATCTTGTCGAGTTTATCGACCTCGCGCAGCACGCCTTCGACGTCGCTCAGACCAAGTCCCCGATAAAAACCCTCTGACAGTTTGCGGTTATTGGCGTGCACGGTCGCTTTCGGCATACCGAAGGCACGGAGCTCCTCCATCGCCGAAACCATGACCAAGGGGAGCTCGACCTCGTAGTGTTCGGGCAGCTCGCCGTTACCGACCACATCGATATCCGCCTGGACGAATTCACGAAAACGCCCTTCCTGCGGACGCTCACCACGCCACACCTTCTGGATCTGCCAACGCTTGAAGGGGAAGGTCAACGCCCCCGAATGCTCAACGACATACCTGCTCAGCGGAACCGTGAGATCGAAGTGGAGACCCAGCCGATCCTCCACCGGCGTGTCGCTTTCCGAGCCGACTTCCTGGAGACGGCTCAGCAGATAGATCTCCTTGCTGGTCTCCCCTTTTTTCAGCAGGCTGGAGCCCTGCTCGACTGCTCGCGTCTCGATTCCAAGGAAACCGTTCAGCTCAAAGACCCTGCGAACGGTATCGATAACGCGCTGCTCCACCACTCGTTCGGAGGGGAGCCATTCTGGAAATCCTGATAATGATGCACCTTTAGCCACGATTCCATATAATAGGTGAGGTTGCGGAAAAACATCACACGGTGTGGTCGCGCGACCCCTCTATCACACAAGCTAAGGAGCTGGCCATGGCCGACGAGACTGCCACAACACCCGAGAACACCGAATCCGCTCAAGGGCAGACCGTTTCGCCTGATAACGCAGGCACAAAGACGCGCCCTGCACCGGCGGCCCCGGCACAGGCAGCACAACCCGGTGCGCATGCACCCAAACCCCATGTTCCTTCGCCATCGGCCCTGGCCAAGAAAACACCGGCCATCGCAGCACCCGTGCAGCAGAGCGCCTACTCGAAGGCCGAAGAGGACGCCGCAAAGACCTTCGGCAGGGTCGATGACCAAGGCAATGTCTTCGTCAACGAGAACGGCACCGAACGCATCGTGGGGCAATTCCCGAATGCCGAAGGCACCGAGGCCCTTGATCTGTACGCACATCGTTACCTCGACCTCAAGGCAAAGCTGGATCTCTTCGAAGCCCGCCTGAAAAGCTCGGAGATCAAGGCACACGAAATCGACGAATCAATCAAAAGCCTGCATGAGGAGATCGCCGAGCCTCAGGTCGTGGGCGACATCCCGGCTCTGAACTCCGCGCTCGAAGCCATCACGGTCGAGGCCGATAAGAAGAAGCAGGAACTGGCGGCGGCACGCAGATCCGCGATGGAGAAGGCCATCAAGGAACGCACCGCCATCGTGGAGAAGGCGGAGAACCTCGCCGCGTCGCTTGGAGACAGCACCAACTGGCGCTCGACCGCGGATAAGTTCCGCTCGCTCTTCGACCAGTGGCAACAGCATCAGCGCGCCAACGTCCGCATCGACAAGACGGATGCGGACGCCCTGTGGAAGCGTTTCTCCTCGGCACGCACCGAATTCAACCAGGCACGCAGGAAGTGGGCGCAGAACCGCGACGCGGAACAGTCCAAAGCCAAGCAGCTGAAGGAAGAGATCATCGCCGAGGCCGATGCCATCAAGAATTCAACCGAATGGGCGGCAACATCGCATCAGTTCAATACGCTGATGGATCGTTGGAAGCAGGCGGGTCGCGCCGGACGCAACGAGGATGATGCCCTGTGGGCACGCTTCAGAGAGGCCGCCGACACCTTCTTCAATGCGCGTCAGAGCGACCGCGACGAGACCTCAAGCAACGAGAAGGAGAACCTCGCCAAGAAGGAGGCGCTGCTGGTCAAGGCCGAAGCCCTGCTCCCCGTGAAGAACGAGGAGTCGGCGAAACAGGCACGCCAGTCGCTTGCACAGATCCAGGAGGAGTGGGATCTCATCGGCTATGTCCCCCGCGAGGATGTCCACCGCATCGAAAGCCGCCTTGACAAGGTCGACAAGCAGATCAAAAGCGTTGAGGAGGCTGCCTGGAAGCAGTCCGACCCTGAAGCCGATGCGCGTAAATCGAGCTTCGAGGTGCAGTTGACCAGCCAGCTCGCCGAACTCGACGCCCGTATCGCCGCTGAAGGTGACGCCAAGAAGCGCAAGGCTTTGGAAGCTGAGAAAGCCGCCAAGGAGCAGTGGCTCAAAGTCATCAAGTAGGCCCTGTCTCCGCACGTGCAGTAAGCACACCATAACGAAACCGTGCGTGCGGGCACATCCGACGACCATATCCGGTCGATCCATGTGCCCGCACGCACGGTTTTGTGCTGTGTGGAAGCGGTCGCATGGCAGCGGTCGAAGGGGAAGCACGCCATGGCCATGTTGGGTGGATTCGCGGATGCCGCGTATCCGTGTACCGGGAACGGCCAAGGCCGGCGATCATGATGCCTGACTAAGCCACGCTCATGCGCACCGCAGCTTTCAGGAGCCGGAGCTCAGTTGTGGGATTGCATGTGGCGCAGTCTGGGCTCTGCGGAATCCTTGGCGCCCGTCAGGCGGTATACGTCGAATACGCCATCGATGCGGCGCACGCCGGTGAGCAGCGAATTCAGATGCTGAGGATCGGCCATCTCGAAGACGAACTGGCTGGTGGCCACGCGGTCACGCCCGGTCGCCTGGCTGCCTGAGAGGATATTGACACCGTGGTCGGCAAGCACCCTGGTCACGTCCGACAGCAGATGAGGGCGGTCCAGGGCCTCGACCTGGATCTTCACCATGAAGGTGCCCTTGGTGCTGGTCCATGAGACATCGACGATCCGCTCGGGCTGGCGTTCCTTGAGATCGAGCAGATTCTGGCAGTCGGCCCGATGAACCGAGACGCCCTGATTCCTGGTGATGAAACCGACGATGGGATCACCCGGCACCGGTGTGCAACAGCGGGCCAGCTTGACCCAGATATCGCCCACGCCCTTGACCGAGACACCCTGTGACCCGCCGCTTGAGGAGCTTTGCTCGAGTTGGCGCAGCGGCAGGGACTCCTGCTCGACCTCGTCATCGACCTCGGAGGGGCCGGCGTCCTTCACCAGTCTCGAAATGACATTCTGAGTGGAGACCTGACCTTCACCGACCGCCGCATACACCGTTTCGGCATTCGGGAAGTTCAGTTCGTCGGCGATGCCGACCAGGGCCTCAGGCGTCAGCAATGAGGAGACCGGAAGGTTCTTTTTTTTGCGCATCGCGCGGGTCAGCTCGTCCTTGCCTTCCTCGATCGCCTCGGAACGGCGTTCCTTGCTGAACCACTGCCGTATCTTGTTGCGCGCCTTCGGGCTTTTGACGAAGCTCAGCCAATCATGCGAGGGCCCGTCATTATCGGATTTGCTGGTGAGTATCTCGACCGTGTCGCCGTTCTCGAGTGTGGTGTCGAGGGGAACCAGACGACCGTTGACGCGCGCGCCCATCGTGCGATGCCCGACCTCGGTATGCACGGCATACGCGAAATCGACGGGTGTGGCGGCTGCGGGAAGGGAGACGATCTTCCCTTTCGGTGTGAAGACATAGACTTCGGATGAGCCCAGATCCTCTTTCAAGGAGCCGAGGAACTCATTGGAATCAGGCGTTTCGCTGGTCCAATCGGCAAGCTGTTGAATCCATTTGAGATTATCGGCCTCGGAGAGTTCGGACACCTCGGACTGCTCACGTTTGCGATCGGTGCGGTCAGGTGCCGAAAGCACACGTCCCGCCTTGCCGTTCTCCTTGTACTTCCAATGGGCCGCTATGCCGAATTCGGCACGACGATGCATATCCCAGGTGCGAATCTGGATTTCCACAGGCTTGCCACCGGGGCCGACGACCGTGGTGTGCAGCGACTGATACATATTCAACTTGGGCATCGCGATATAGTCTTTGAAACGTCCCGGAACCGGGTTCCACCGCGCATGAACCGCACCAAGGGCCGCATAACAGTCCTGAATCGAATCGACGACGATCCTGACACCCACCAGGTCATAGATGTTCGCGAAGTCATGCCCGCGAACGATCATCTTCTGATAGATACTGAAATAGTCCTTGGGCCGGCCCGTCACAATGGCTTCGATGCCTTGGCTGCCCAGATCGTCATTGATCTCGGCAAGGATCTGCTTGAGGTATACGTCACGCTGCCCGGCCCTACGGGCGACCAGAACCACGATTTCGTTATAGATCTTGGGGTACAGGACTTTGAAGCTGAGCTCCTCGAGCTCCGTCTTGATGGCGTTCATGCCGAGCCGATTGGCCAGCGGCGCATAGACATCGAGGGTTTCACGAGCCTTGCGCTGTGCACTGGTGGCCTTGACGTAACGCCATGTTCGCGCATTGTGCACCCGGTCGGCCAATTTGACCACAAGCACCCGAACGTCGCGGCTCATCGCGACGACCATTTTGCGAATCGTCTCCGCCTGGGCCGAATCCCCGTATTCCATTTTACTGAGCTTGGTCACGCCATCGACCAGACCCGCGACCGTCTCCCCGAATTCATCGCGACACTGCTCAAGCGAATAATCCGTGTCCTCCACGGTATCGTGCAGCAGGCCGGCGGATACGACGGTCGGCCCCATCCCCAGATCAGCCAGGATCTGGGAAACGGCAAGAGGATGGATGATGTAGGGCTCACCGGATTTGCGGCGTTGCCCCGAATGCTGCACAACGGCACGCTTGTAGGCCCTGTAGAGGATCGACATATCCTCATCGGGATGGTGCAGCTCACACATCTGCAGGATCGGTTCAAGTGGATTGATCGGATCGGTGCTTATCTCGCAGCCGAGCGCGCGCGACGACAACCCCTGCGTGGTATCCGCAGCAGCATTGCTTCCGGTTCGTCCGGTCTCGTCGCCACCGACCATCTCTCCCCCTGTCCCGTCTGTATTAGTACCGTCCGCACCATCACCATATACATAGTCACCGTGTGCATGACCGTCATCACATCAACCGTCGTATACACTGCCCGCCGTGCCTGCAGACCACCTGCACGGTGGAACCATCCTACATTCGTCCCGAAGAAGTACGCGCAAGGCTCAGGAGGAAACGCCGGTCGAACCGAAACCGTGTTCCGCCCGGTCCGATCCGGGGAGCCGGGAGGAAGGCACGAAACGTGCCTGGACGTATCGCTGAATCACCAGTTGGGCTATCCGGTCCCCCGCCGCGAATGCCACCGTGTGCTCGGGGTCCAGGTTGATCAGAGGCACTTTGACTTCCCCGCGATACCCGGCATCGATGGTCCCGGGCGCATTGAGGACCGTCACGCCCTTCTTGATGGCGAGGCCGGAACGTGGATGCACCAGCCCCACATACCCGGAGGGAAGCGCCATCGCGACGCCGGTGGGAGCCAATACTCGCTCGAAAGGTTTGAGGGTGATATCCACGGTGGTGCACAGATCGGCACCGGCATCACCGTCATGCGCGTACCAGAGCTGTGCCGGATGTTCGGGATCGAGGGATTTGACCAGCACCTCAATGCTTTCCGCCTCGGCATAGTCCTCGTCAAAGCTCATCAGGCGGCGCACTCCTTGCATACGGGTTCGCCGTCGTCGGTCATATAGGCCAACTGGCTACGATGCTTCACCAGGAAGCATACCGAGCAGATGAACTCATCTCCCTGCATCGGGATCACTGTCACCGAGGAGTCCTCATTGCTGAGGTCCGCACCTGGAAGTTCATAGTCTTCGGCGATAGCATTCTCATCATCATCTATGTCGCTGGATGTGCTCGGTGTGCCCTTGCCGAGAGCTTGCAGCGATTCCTCATCCTCGTCCTTGTTACGCGGGGAATCATAATCCTGAGCCATCGTCTTCCTTTCATCAGTGCCATATAGTGGTAATCACTGCGCCATAGGATACACGACTTTCTCAATGTCGTTTGATACGCGATTCGAAATACCTGAAAAATACCGTGTATGGGGCACAATGGAAGAGACAATCATGCGGAGGAAGTTGGTAAGCAAATGCCTGAAGAACCCATTAGGGTAGCTCATTTCGACCATGTCACCGACAGGGGCGATCTGGTCTTTGTGTTCGACCATCGGCATTTCGCTGTACGCATTGACGACACTCTCGAACGTGGTCTTATGGAGGCCAAGCAGATCAGGGCGGAGGCCCAGGGCATCGTGCAGCCGCAGGCCTCCTCAGCCCTTCCGATTTCTTCAATTCAGTCGTATATCAGAGCGGGTGTCGAACCATCCCGGGTGGCTCAGCGCTTCTCGGTGAGCGAGGCGCTGGTCAGGCGCTTTTCAGCTCCTATAGAGACCGAGAAGAAGTACGCCATCGAGCAGTTCCTTGCCGTTGCAGCCCCCAAGAAATCCGCTGCCAGAACGAATGAGGATCTGATCGAGGCCTCCCTTCGCAACGCCCGCATCAACCCTGCGAACATCACATGGACCGCGACACGCCGGAACCACGAACCGTGGCACATCCACGCCAATTTCCAGGCCGCTGGCCGCATCGTGAAGGCGGATTGGTCCTGGGACATGCGTGACAACAGTGTCAGCAGCCTGAATGCGACAGCCAAGCGTCTGCTCGGCGAGCACGATGCCAAACAGGATATATTGCCATCGTCCATGCGGCAGGCGCTCAGCGGCAGAGGGCCCGTCCCCTATGACTGGCTGACCGGTGACGCCTCGGAGGAGCTTCAGGAAAGCGAGATGCCCGCGGTGGTGCAGGATGAGGAAGGTGCCTCCCCCACAGGAGGCGCCGCTCATGCGGCCTCAAGCAGCTCGGATCCGACGGTCCGGCGTGTATCGCCACGCCCTGCCCAGCCACCTCAACAGCATGGTGCTCCATCCGCCGGGGATTCCTCGCAGGGATCCGTTGCGCAACAACCCTCCACACCAGCGGCGCCCACATCCTCCACGGATGCCAAGGCGGGGCAGGCGGAAGGCTCCAAGGGACGTCGATCCACACGGGAACTGACCGGTTGGCTGTACGGCAAGCCGAAGCAGCCCACCGCATCGCAACACGACTCCTCGACGGAGCCCACATCGAAGGTCCTGCACACCGACGCCTCAAAGCAGCAGTCCGAGAGCACAGAGGCATCACCCGATGCGGATGCCACCGGCACCGAGGCTGGGCGGTCACATTCCGAATCCACACCAGATGCTCGCAAGAGCGGCGAGAACAGCAAGCAACAGGACAACACCCATCGCAAATCGGGACGCTCCGCCGTTCCCAGCTGGGACGAGATCCTCTTCGGAGACTGAACGCGTCAGAACCTTCAGGCCATATCGATGAGGCAGGGAATATCCATCTCCATTTTGGTGAGGGAACCGTGGACGCTCGGCAGACGGGTGGCCTTATCGCTTTGCACGCGGCTGTCGACGATGGTCGCGGTTCCCGCGGCACTGACGATCACATCACCTATCATCGCCTCGACGCGTTCCTCGACCTGTCCGAAAAGCCCTTGTTCGACCGCCTCATCCCTGGTCCAGCACGTGGCATCCTCGCCCAATGCCGTATGCCACCTCCGGGCGATGTCAGCGGCATCAGCCTGATCCGTCGAATAGAGCATCGGTGCGCGCGGCTCACCACCGACGAGCGCGACGTCCTCACTGAGGGATTCATGTCCGGCGATATCACAACGATCACGTGGTGATGCCGAGAGCATGCCGTGATCCGCAACGATCACGATCAGGGTGCCTTTGGGCGCGCAGCGATGCAGCAGGGCCAATTGGGCGTCGATCTTCTCGAAGGCCCCGATCCACGCGTCAGAATCCCAGCCGTAGTTATGGCCGACCTTGTCCGCATCCCGAATATACAGATACGTGAGTCCGGGCTGCCTGGCGGCCGTGCATGCGGCCATCACCCGTGCCTGCGCGTCGTCATGACCCACATACCGCGAACCCCTCAGCGCGGCCTCGGTGAGTGGCGAAGCCGCGAATTTCGGCATACCCGACGAGGTCGCGCGCACGCCTTGCCTCGTCAGGGATTCAAAGATGGTGTCCTGCCGCTGAAGATCGTGCGGATCCGGGGCATGTTTGAACTGGATGAGTTGGCTGAGTTCCCGTGTCTCAGGGTTGATCTGCGTGTACCCGGTCATGCCGGTCAGTCCCGGGCACGTCCCGGTACCGAAGGTGCCCATCGCAGCGACGGTGGTGCTGGGGAAGCATGTGCTGATCGGGCGTTGGTTGAGCGAATCCTCCATCAGTGAGCGCATATAGGGAACATGGCCGAGACGTTTGTTGAGATTCCAGAAACCAAGACCATCGACCAGCACCACAATCGCAGAGGATGCGTCAGGGATGCCCAGGGTTTCCTGCAGGACCTTCGGATCGTGGTGGATGGCGGTGCTGACCGGGGCACCCAGTGCGGAGGTCAACGCGGGAAGGACCGACGAGAGATGATAGGCACCGCCCCTATGGAAACCGTCGGCACCGGCCTCGGCCACGGCATCGCCGTAGCGTGCGACTTCGGCTCGTTGCAGGAGGACACTGTCATCGGGGATCTCAACACTCATAGACTCCATTCAACCACCAGCGCTTTGCAACCGCCCGCATGGGAGGACCGAGGGGCCGGATTCGCGATGATGCGGGAGAGGGTGTGCAGGGGCGCGGCGGGTGGTGAAATAGGGCGTAAATCAGGTCAATAACGGTCAAACATCCCTAGGTGTTGGATAATGGATGCCGGATTACCGCAACACAGGAGAGCACAACCGCATGGCATCGCGTCACAAAAGCAATACACCGGCATTCGACCCGAGGACGGTCAAAGAGCATATCGTTGAGACGCCGCTTAACGATGAGATGAGCAAATCCTTCCTCGAATATGCCTATTCGGTGATCTATGCACGCGCGCTTCCTGACGCGAGGGACGGGCTGAAGCCGGTCCAGCGCAGAATCATCTACCAAATGGGGCAGATGAACCTGACGCCTGATCGTTCCTACATGAAGTCGGCCCGTGTGGTCGGCGAGGTCATGGGCAAGCTGCATCCTCATGGGGATTCCGCCATATACGAGGCGATGGTTCGATTGGCGCAGCCTTTTGCGATGAGGCTTCCGCTGGTCGACGGCCATGGAAACTTCGGCTCACTCGACGATGGTCCGGCCGCCTCCCGCTACACCGAGGCGCGTCTCGCCCCCGGATCCTTGGGAATGAACGCAAACATCTCCGAGGAAACCGTTGATTTCGCGCCCAATTACGACAACAAACTGCAGGAGCCGCAGGTACTCCCGGCCTCAATACCCAATCTTCTCGTCAATGGTGCCTCCGGCATCGCCGTGGGCATGGCGACGAATATGATCACCCATAATCTCGGCGAGGTCGTCGAAGCCGCGAAATACGTGATGGATCATCCCGCGGCGGACCTTGATGATCTGATGCGCTTCGTTCCAGGCCCCGACCTGCCCAACGGCGGCATCATCATCGGGCGTGAGGGCATCCGCAAAGCCTATGAGAGCGGTCGCGGGGCATTCGTCACACGCTCGGCCACCCACATCGAGAACGTCACGGCGCGAAAGAAAGCGATTGTGGTCACCGAACTGCCATTCATGGTAGGCCCCGAACGCGTGCTCGAACGCATCTCCGAAGGTGTGAAGAACAGGAAGCTCGAAGGTATCTCCGGTGCCATTGACCTCACCGATCGGCATAACGGCACCAGACTCGTCATCGAGATCAAAACGGGCTTCGATCCGAATGCGGTGCTGGCGCATCTCTTCAAGCACACACCGCTCGAGGAGTCCTTCACCATCAACAATGTCGCCCTGGTCAATGGACGCCCGCGCACGATGGGTCTGCGTGAACTGCTGGATGTCTGGATCGCGCACCGCCGGTCGGTGGTCAAACGCCGCAGCCAGTATCGCAAACGTAAGGCGCTTGAACGGCTGCACCTGGTCGAGGGCCTGCTGATGGCGCTGATCGACATCGATGAGGTCATCGAAGTCATCAGAAGTTCGGATGATGCCGATGCCGCCAAACAACGTCTGATGGCGGTATTCGATCTGGACGAGATCCAATCACAATACATCCTTGATCTGCGGCTGCGGCGGCTGACTCGGATGAGCCGTATCGAGCTGGAGAGCGAACGGGACGATCTTGCCAGGACCATCGCCGAACTGGAACGCATCCTGTCCTCATCGACGGAACTGGACCGTGTGGTGGTCGGTGAGATGGATGAGGCCGTCGCACAGTGGAACACCCCGCGACGTACCGTACTGCTCGATGAGGATCCCTCGGGGGCCTTCTCCCCCGTGGACGGTGCTTCACAGGGCGATGCCTCCTCGAAACTGAGCGCCGTCAAAGCCTCCCTGCCGGGCATAGGCTCGCAGGCCGCCGGAAAGGGCGGATCGGCGTTGCAGATCGAGGATGAGCCCTGTGCGATCATGATGAGCGCCTCCGGTCTGATCGCGCGGACCTCCCCGAGTGCGGTCGACGCCTGGGAGAGCCGTTCATCCGTTGAGCGCAGGATGCAGGATGATCAGATCATCTCCATCTTCCCGACGACCACGCGTTCCACCTATGGCCTCGTCACCTCGGCAGGACGTTTGGTCCAGGCGCATACCGCGGATCTCCCGGCCCTTCCTTCCACAGCCTCCCTCAGCGTTTCGGGTGGGGTGAACGCCGATGAGCTGCTGGCACTCACGGAAAGCACCGAGTCCACACCCGGCGAACGCGCCGTGACCGCCATCCCGCTCGACGACACACGATCGCTCGCGATCGGCACATCCGCCGGCATCGTCAAACGATGGAACCGTGAATCACCGTCGACAATGGACTCCTGGACGATTATCGATCTCAAGCCAAAGGATGCCGTGGTCTTTGCCGCAGCGGCCAATGACGATGATCGGCTGGTCTTCATTTCATCCGATTCGAGTCTGCTGACCTTCGATGCTGCGAATGTTCGTCCGCAAGGCCGCAATGCGGGTGGCATGACGGGTATGCGTCTGTCTGACGGAAGCCATGTCGCATGCTTCGCCGTGATCCCCTCCGGCAAGATCGCCTGGACCTATGAGGAGGGCGACAACGGCCTGAGCTCGCAGTCGGGTGCGGTTGTACTGACCGTCGCCGGTGATTCGGAGGCGCTGCCGGGGACGGAGAACGGCTCCGCGAAGCTCACGCCCCTGGAAATGTATCCGGTCAAGGGCCGCGGTACAGGCGGCGTCCGCTCACAACGCTTCCTCAAAGGTCAGGATGTGCTGCTGACGGCATGGGTGGGTACCTGGCCTCTGCACGCCTCCACCGCTTCCGGCAGCGCTGTGGAACTTCCCCAGATCGATATGCGCAGGGATGCCTCCGGACAGGATCTTGCAGCCCCCATCGCCTTCGTCGCCTGATCGGGGGCCCCGGCGCCGCTATGCGGGATGCGGCCAACGCCCTCTCAGCGGTACAGGCGCATGCCTTGCGGCACCGGGACGAAGGCCGCATCCTGCATCATGGCCCGCATCGCGGGGTCGGACAGCAGGGCTTTCCCGTTGATCTGCGAAAAGGTTATCGAAGCCTTCGCGTGCCGCTGGAAGTATGCGGCCAACGCCGCGAATGCCTGGCGCTGATCGGACTCGTCAGCGCCGGCGAAGAGCAGCAGGCGGTGGCCTCTGGGATTCGCATACAGCACCGCTCGTCCATCGACGATGACCACCGCACTGCCGAAACGTCTGCTCGCCTTGAAGCTGCCGCTTGATTCCACCTGCCCCGCTGCATCCTCGGAGGCCGCATGCCGCGATGGCACGGCTTCGGATGACACCGTCTCGGATGGCACAGTCGCCCCGCCCATCACCGCACTTGCAGGCCAATCCAGTGCCGAGCCATAGAGATTGGCGGGATCGCTGGTATCCAGCACTACGCAATCCTGCCCGATCCCTTGTCGGGCGTCCGGGGAATCGGCATGCGGCTTCCCGCTGCCTCTGCCAGGGCCTTCAGCGAGCGCGGCCTGCGATCGATCATCACCATTCGCGACGCCGTTGCTCCTCAGCAGATTGACCGTATCCGCATTGGCGAATTGCGCCGCTCCAAACCCTTGGATGTACATACCCCTGACGACGGATCCATGCTCCTCCATCCGTCTGAGTACCGGATAGAGCGCGGAGAATCCACCCTCTATGGATTCCCCGTTGACCACGGCGGGGGAAATCACACCGTATCGGTCCAGCAGGCTTTCGACGAGAACGATGAGGTAAGCGGCCGTCGCCTGCTCATGCAATCGTTCAGTCGCCCCTTCGGTCGCCTCGGTGGACATCCGCCCGGATGAAAGGGAGGCATCGGCTAAGGAATCCTGCATCTGCTCCGTCGTGAAGGGTGCGCGCCACAGACCGGAGAGTTCCGCATGGCCGCTCATCATGGCTCGCAGCCCGCTGCGCAATCCCGGCCGAGCGCGCATCGCCCGTGCGGTGCCGCGGCGCCGTCCACGATGCATGGGGGCGTTCTCTTCGAGATGCGCACGGACCGGGGCGAATGTCCCGTTCGTCAACCGCCCCTCCCATACCAGCGACCACAGCTCGTGCGAGACCAAGGAATCGTCACTGCCCACAGGCGCAAGCTGATTCGAGAGGAAGGCTCCACCGGATGAGAGCAGACGGAGCACATGCTCCCGTAATGA
Source organism: Bifidobacterium psychraerophilum (assembly GCF_000741705.1). Taxonomy (GTDB): domain Bacteria; phylum Actinomycetota; class Actinomycetes; order Actinomycetales; family Bifidobacteriaceae; genus Bombiscardovia; species Bombiscardovia psychraerophila. Next base: position 499,963 of record NZ_JGZI01000010.1, read on the forward strand.
CGGGTCGTGTGATTGCCGCTCGGCTCCCCCGCCTTCTCCGCTCGGGGCTTGGGCATCGCGGTCATTCATGGCGATCCGCCGTAATGTCATATGCAAGCGCCCCTGCAGAAGCGGCGAATCGGCAAGGTAGAAGGCGATCCGTTGCATCAGGGCCTGTCCCTGGGACCGCCCCTGGGCTTGCCGTTGGGTCTGCCCTTGTTCCGATGAGCCAAGCCATATCACCTCGCCTGAGGCCAGCAAGGCATCGAGCATGCCGGGAGAATAATCCCTGACCCGGCTCACGAAGACATCCGACTCCCACACCGCCGCAGGCAACGCCAGTCCCTCAAGCTGTTCGATCACACGGAGCAGACCGCTTTCGCCTTGGTAGACCCCTTGGCCGGGGGCACCGACACCCTGCCGTCGGAGCAGAAAATCCTGGTACACATCCGCGCCCACGGCCGCGATCGAGCGGCGGATCCTTCGCAATGAGCGTGAGCGCAGTATGCGGAACACGGATGAATGCAGCCAACGTCGCCTGTCCAGGTCAGGGCCATCATCCGCATCCTCTCCCCCGTCAAGATCAAGCAGGCTCTCGTGCAACTGCAAGTCACCAAGTATCCTCATGCTCTCGCCATGATCAAGGGCGAAACGGTCGGCAATCGTCCGGGTGGAGAATGGGGCATGCGTTTTGGCATAACGCAGCACGATATCCCTGAGCGCCGCATCACGATGCCCGCCGTCCAGGGCCTGCGCATCCTGTGCGTTCACCCAGTATTCGTGCCCACCGAAGGCGAGTTCGACGATTCTGTGCCGGTGCTTCAGCCACCCCAGGTCATCCTCCAAAGCCGCCGCTCGATCCTCCTGCCGCACTGCCGGCATATCGCCGTGGGCTATCTGCGGATCCCAACGTTCGGCCACCTCCTCGGAGCTCAGAGGACCCAGAACCCGGAGAAGATCGGCGATTCCTTCGGCGCCGTGACCATGCCGACCATCGGCGGTGCGCTGCAATTCCGCTTCGCTTTCGGCCATCACCCGGTCATCGAGCAGTTCGGTCACATCGATATCCCCCAGCAGACCTTCAAGCACCTCCGGATCGACGGAGAGTGTTGAAGCGTTGCGCTCCGCCTGCGGGGCATCGCCTGCGTAGAGGAATGCGCCGGTGTACCCGAACAGCAAGGAGGCCGCAAAAGGCGATGGCGTTGCGGTCTGCCTGTCCAGAAGCCGTACAGCACCACCGTTGATGCTGTCCATCAGTGCCTTGAGCCCAGGTATGTCGTACACATCCTGCAGGCATTCGCGTGTGCTTTCCAGCACCAGGGGGAAATTCTTCACGCTGCGTGCCGCGCCCAGAAGCTGTGATGCCCGCAGCCGTTGCTGCCATAATGGCATGCGTCTGCCGGGGTCCTGTCTGGGCATGAACAGTGCGCGTGCCGCACATTCGCGGAAGCGGGCGGCGAAGAGGGCTGATTGACCGATCTGGGAACGAAGCAGCTTTTCCAGCGCCTCAGTGTCGAAAGCCAGCAATTCACGGGCGGCAAGAGTGCTTTCCGAGTCCGGCATCCGCAGCACGATACCGTTATCCGCCGCGTACACGGCCCCGTCGTGCCCATAGGACTCCCTGATTCGGGCGGAGATGGCCATAGCCCACGGTTCGTGCACACGTCGTCCGTACGGTGAGTGCACGATGATGCGCCAGTCCCCCTCCTCATCACGGCAACGCTCCACGACGATATTCCGGTCATCCGGCACGATTCCGGTACTGAGATGCTGCTCGCGCAACAGCGATGCGAGGTTGCCACGGGCAAAACGATCAAGCCCGTCCTCGATCAACCTTGCTTCGGTGGCCTGATCGAAGTCCGATTCCGATTCTTCCGGGTCTTTCCGCCGCAGGGCGACGTCATCATCCGTGGACAGGAGACCTTGGCTCACCTCGCGCAGGAATGCGCCCAGGGACGCGCCATATTCGGCGTCTCTGCCGACGCCTTCGCCATGCCAGAACGGGAGTCGTGCGGAACGCCCGGGCGCTGGAAGCACTATGACCCTGTCGCGTGTGATCTCGCGGATCTGCCAGGTCGATGTTCCCAGGGTGATGACATCGCCGACGCGTGATTCGTACACCATCTCCTCGTCCAGCTCCCCCACCCTCCGGGAAGGGGAGGCGGAATCGGTCTCGGGAAGGAGAACGCTGAAACTGCCTCTATCCGGGATGGTGCCGCCTGAGGTAACCGCCAGGCGTTGGGCACCCGGTCTTGCGGTTATGGAGGCGCTCTCCCTGTCCCAGTTCAATATCGGCCGGAATGCAGAGAAATCAGCACTCGTGTACCGCCCCGAAAGCATGCCCAGCACCGCCTCGTACATATTCCGGCTCAACCGGGCGAAGGGTGCGGCACGCCTGACCCTTGCGTACCATTGCTCCGCGTCCAGTTCCCCCATCGCCGCTTCGGCAACCGTCTGCTGCGCGAGTATGTCCAAAGGATTGAAGGGAAGACGTATGGCCTCTATGGCACCCGAACGCATACTCTCGATGATGGCCGCCGTACCGGCGATCTGTCCGCGCGTCAGCGGGAAGAAGACCGCATGCGACACCCCTCCGACACGATGATCGGCACGTCCCACGCGCTGCACCGCGCTGGAAACCGACAAGGGCTCGGCGATCTGCACCACCATGTCGACGGAACCCATATCAATGCCCAGCTCCAGGCTCGATGTGGCGACCACACAACGCAGACGGCCCGCTTTGAGATCCTCCTCGACGCGTTTGCGCCGTTCCTTGGACACCGAACCATGATGCGCCATCGCGATCGCGTCCTGATCCTCACCGGCCACGACCATCTGGCTGCTCGGCCCGATCGTCGACGGGAAATGCCGGGGATCGCCGGATCCGGAACGGGCGGCGGCCGCAGGCCCTGTGCTGCCGAGCGATTGGGCGTGAAGGTCGTTCAGCCGCGCCGTCAGCCTTTCGGCCAGACCTCGGGAATTCACGAAGACAAGGGTCGTGCGGTGCCGCAGTACGATATCGAGCACCTGCCGCTCGATATCGGGCCAGATGGAAGCTCCTGAACGCTCGTCGTCGCTCGCACTGGTGGTGAGATCACGCATATTCGCCAAGGGTTCGACCACGCTGAGATCCATACGGGCATCCCCCGGTGCCGAAACGATACGGACCGGCTGGGTCCCGCCGAGGAATCGTGCCACCTCGTCCAGCGGGCGCACCGTCGCGGAAAGACCGATGCGTTGAATGGGTTGTTGTGCCAGGGAATCCAATCGTTCCAGGCTCAGCGCGAGGTGCGCACCGCGTTTGTTGCCCGCGAGCGCATGGATCTCATCAACGATCACCGTATCCACGGTTTCCAGGATGCCGCGGGTTTTGGAGGTCAGCATCAGGTACAGGGACTCAGGTGTCGTCACCAGTATCTCCGGCGGGTGGGAGGCAATCGCCCGGCGTTGCTTCGGCGTCGAATCGCCGCTGCGCACCGCGACACTGATCTCCCTGACGTCACCGCTGTCAAGAGAGGACTGCGACTTCTCCGCCAGTTCCATAATGCCCTGCAAGGGATGGGAGAGGTTCCTCGCCACATCGGCTCCGAGCGCCTTCAACGGGGAGATGTACAGCACCCGCACGCCTGCGGGCCGCCGCTTCGATGAAGGCGCCGAGGCCTGGTGCTCGACGAAGAGTCGATCTATCGCGTACAGAAAGGCCGCCAGGGTTTTGCCCGATCCCGTGGGAGCGCTGACCAAAGCGTTGCCGCCGCTCGCGATGACCGGCCAGGCCTCGCGTTGGACTTCTGTCGGTGTGCCGAGGCTGCGCCTGAACCAGCTTGCGGTGAGTGCCGAGAAGGTCGAAAGAGCGGAATCCATATCTCCATGCTCGCCCTGTGCCACGACCGTGTTCACTGCACGCACCTGCAACGATCCATCCATCAGACCGGCGAGGTCTCGTGCGTGTGGACGACCTTCCCTATGTCATGCCTGAGTTTCACGCCTTGCAGGCCTTCATGCATGACGATCATCAGCGCCAGCAATCCAAGGAGATACCAAGGGAAGAGACCGATATCAATACCGTTGGCGATCATCCCGAACACAGGTGGCATCAGCAGAGAACCGGTGTATGCGCTGGCCATCTGCACGCCGACGATGGCCTGCGAGCGGCTTGCACCAAACAATTCGGGTGTCGAATGGATCACGCATGGGTAAACGGGCGCGCAGCCCAATCCCAGAACCACAAGTCCGGACAGCACCACGACGTGCGCATCGATCGGCAGCAGCACCACCACCAAGCCGATCGCCATCACACAGCAGCCGATGCGGATCATCGTCGTATCGTTGAAGCGCATCGTCAGGAATCCGCTGAGCGCCCTGCCAACGGTGATGCCGATGTAGAACATGCTCGCCCACGTCGCGGCCTGCTCCACCGATATTCCCCGGTGCATCACCATGTAGCTGCTGGCCCACAGGCCTGCCGTGGTCTCTATGGCGCAATAGCAGAACATCATCACAAAGACCTGGCTCGCACCCGGGATCCCGATGATCTCCCGAAGGCTGAGACTCGTTCGGCGTTCAGCACCCGCGCCGTCAGCGGCAGGATTGCCTGACTCCCCACTTCCGTCGGGATGTGTTTCCTCGGCAGTCACCCTTCGCTGCTTCCACAGCGGAAGACTGAGCAGCAGCACGGCCGTAAGAGCCATCTGCAGCAGCGCGATGATCCGGTATCCCCCAGCCCATCCCTGACCGCCCGTCAATGCGAAGCCCATGATGTACGGTCCCACCGAGGCACCGACGCCCCACATGCAGTGCAGCCAGCTCATATGTCTGCTGGTGTAGTGCAACGCGACGTAGTTGTTCAGCGCGGCATCGACGCCACCGGCACCCAGACCATAGGGTATGGCGGCAAGACACAACTGCCAGTAACCGGTGGAGAAGGAGAAGCCGAGCAGAGCCAGGGCCGTGAGGCAGACCGAGCACACGGTGACCTTACCCGCACCGAAACGCAGCGTGATTCGATCACTGAGCAGAGCGGAGATGATCGTACCGAGGGCGATGATAACCGCGACTCCGCCCGCGTAGGAAACAGGGACCCCGAAGCTTTTCACCATCGAAGGCCAGGCCGAGCCCAGCAGCGAATCGGGCAGACCAAGACTGATGAAGGCAAGGTAGATAACGGCAAGCAGGAGATTGACCATCGAGTGCTGATTCCCTTTCAACATTGCAAACGAACCCCATTGTCACAGCGCCCACCATCCTACCGAAGGCTGTCGAAGAGGCCCATGGGATCTCAGTCCTCATCCTCATCACTGGTGTATTCAAGAATGTCCGCGGGCTGGCATCGCAGGACCCGGCACATCTCATCCAGCGTGGAGAAACGGATCGCCTTCGCCCTGCCGTTCTTGAGCACGGAGACATTGGCCGGCGTGATGCCGATGGCCCGTGCGAAGTCATTGACCGACATCCTCCGACGGGCAAGCATCACATCGAGATTCACCCGGATAGCCAATCAGATCACCGCCTCAAGCTCGACATGCTGCTTCGTGGCGGTTACCAGCAGGCCGCGCATCACCACCACCAGAAGGATGAAAGCCACTTCGATCACCACAGCGACCAGCAGGGCCAACAGCAACGGTAAGGGCCCGACATCGGCGATGAAGGCGGCATGGATCAGCAGACCGAAGGTCAGCACGGCGGATGCCATCGCAACCCATATGATCGCATCCACCCACAGGAAGGAACGATCACTGAACACACTCCCCTGTCCGACCATTGACAGCAGGCGCCACAGCGCGAGCAGACCAGCCTCGAAACATGCGATGATCAGCAGCGCGGTAATCAGATACGGCATGCGCAGATATGCATAACCAGGCTCGCGTTGTGCGACATCGCCCGAAAGGGTGGGAAGCAACCAGCACTGCGAGATGAGCCCCAAAGCAAGCATCACCACGATGAAGGCCTTGAGCACCCCGATGACCCAACCTTGGAGTGACGGCCTGGTCCGTTGCCGCCCCGCTGGCGCTTCGTATGCATCCCTTGTGTACGATTCCTCAGACCTCATGATGAAGCTCGCCTTTCATGCCGCATCGCCCGACATTGCCATGTATCCGGTATCTGATCACACACTCTATCGCATTTCAATGTCTATATATCGAATATCAATTCTTTCATATTGAATATCAATGTTATCAGGAATTCTGTAGGAATTGTGGAAAATCGACTTTCAATCGTTATCTATCGAAATTCGATATATTCTCGAATGAACGGACCCACCTGGCGCACAGGGGGCACACCCACGAAGGAGCATGTGATGGCACACAGCACGCAGCCGCCGGAAGCGGCGGAGCGAACCCCGGATCCACAGGAACCACGGCTGGAGGGAGACGAGCGAAGGGCACAACCCTCCTGGGCCGCACCGGAGGCACCCGACCCGAAACAGCCCGCGACGGCGGACGCCACCGTCCCAGGCGAGCCCACCCTGCAACGCGCGTACATCCTTCTGGCAGCCGCCCTTGCGGCCGCGATAGGCGCCGACCGCCTGGTCTTCGCCTCCTTCGAGTCACGGTATGCGCTGAGCGCATACGCGCTGTTCTGGATCGCCTGGACCGTGCTGCAGACAGGGATCTTCTGGTCCGCCGGCGCGAGACGTCCGCTTTCCTGGCTTGCCGCGTCATCGACCATCCTGCTGGGTGCCTGGCTGATCCTCGCGGATACAGGCCGGGCGTATGCCGGCAATCCCGAGTACATGGCACTATCCGTTCTGGCCATACCCGCTCTTGCCATGATGCATATCCAGATCTCGACACATGACTTCGATCCCAGGCAACCGGGACGCGCTGCTGTGCGCTGGATCTCCGGCTGGGTCGTTCAGCCGTTCACCGCCCTGCCAAGACTCGGCACGCCCCTATCCGCACTGTGGAACTCCTCAAGCCCGGATAGGAAGAAATCGGCACTGCGCACCGTGCTGCTCTCCATGCTGTTCGGCATTCCGGTGATCGCCCTGCTCATCGCGTTGCTGGCTTCCGCGGATGTCGTTATCGACTACGCCGTCAATACCATCATCGGCGGCATCGATCTGATGCCCCTGGTGACGCATACGGCGATCATCATCGCCCTCACCGCCTGCTGCTATTCCTTGCTATGGAATCTCAACGCGCGCAACATCGATCGCAGCACGCAGACCCAGGATGCGGACAGGGACCACGCGCCGCGCACACGGCCATTCGACCCGACGGTCTGCATCATCATCCTCGCCGCCGTGCTCGGCCTGTATCTTGCATTCAGCGCCGTCCAGTTCACCTTCCTCTTCGCGCAGCAGGGATTACCGGACGGCTTCAGCTACGCCGAATATGCGAGACAGGGCTTCTGGCAGCTGTTGGCCGTCGCCGCGCTCAACTTCCTCGGCTTCGGATTGGTGCTCAATTACGCACCACGCAAGCCCATGCTCAATGTGATGCTTGCGGGACTGGTCGTCGCCACAGGGGTGGTGCTGAGCTCTTCCGCACTGCGACTCAAGCTGTATATCGACGCATACGGCCTGACCTGGCTGCGACTGTCCTCCATGCTCTTCATCATGCTGCTGGCCGTGGCGCTCATACTCTGCGTCGCGCGCATCCGCTTCGAGGCGACACCCCTGATCGCCGTCTGCTGCGCACTCTTCGTCGTCTGGTTCCTGATCCTGGGGTACATCGACCCTGGCCGTCTCATCGAGGAATACAACCTGGCGCACGGCTTCTTCTCGGTCACACCGGACTGAGCGAACTCAGGTATCGATTTTGCTGCGATCGAAATCGTCGGCATTCTCCACGATGAACTGCTTGCGTGGAGGCACATCATCCCCCATGAGCAGTGAGAACACATCGGAGGCATGCTCGGCATCCTCCATGCGGATCCTTCTGAGCATACGGGAACGCGGATCCATCGTCGTATCCGCAAGCTGATCGGCATCCATCTCGCCAAGACCCTTGTAACGCTGGATATCCTCATGGAAATCGATGCGCTGCTTCTTCAACTCGGCCAGTTTGCCGGCCAGCTCGTCATCCGAATAGGTATAGATGTATTCGCCTTTGCGTTTGCCCGCCAAGGCGATGCGGTGCAGGGGCGGCACGGCCGCATACACATGACCGGCCTCGACCAGGGGCCGCATATAGCGGTAGAACAGCGTGAGCAGCAGAATGCGGATATGCGCACCATCCACATCCGCATCGGTCATCATGATGACCTTGTTGTAGCGCGACTGAGTGATATCGAAGCTGGCACCCGAACCTGCGCCGATCACCTGGATGATGGCCGCGCATTCCTTGTTCGAGAGCATCTGGGAGACCGAGGCCTTCTGCACGTTGAGAATCTTGCCTCTGATCGGCAGGAGTGCCTGGAACATCGAGTTACGGGCAGCCTTGGCGGTACCGAGTGCCGAATCACCCTCCACGATGAACAATTCCGCGATGTCGTCATTGCCGGGCTGCGAGTCGGAGAGTTTGGCCGGCATCGAGGCGGATTCCAGCGCGTTCTTGCGACGCGTCACCTCTTTGGTTTTCCTGGCCTGCACACGGGCGTGCATCTCGCCGACGATCTTCTCAAGCACACGCGAGGACTGCTCTTTGAAGCCACGCTTTGAACCGGAGATCATCTCGGAGAACTGCTTATCCGTCATCCGCGTGACAATCGGCTTGACCTGTGCCGTACCGAGCACATCCTTGGTCTGCCCCTGGAATTGCGGCTCCGCGATGCGTGCCGTGACCACGGCCACAAGCCCGGCCAGTACGTCGTCACGCTCGATCTTCGAGTGCGAATCCCTGAGATTGACCTTGAGCTTACGCGCATTGCTTTCGACGGTTTTGCGCACCTGACGGGTCAGGGCGTTGAGGAAGCCGTCGACGTGCATGCCGCCGCCTGGCGTCTCCACGACGTTGACGAAACTCAGCAGGGTGGTGTCGTATCCGTTGACCCAGCGCAGGGCGATATCCACACCGCAGGTGCGTCGCACCTTCTCCGCGTGCAGCTGCCCGCCTTCGACGACCTTCTGCGTCTCCTCCTCATACTCAGCCTCACCCGAGATGTGCCAGATATCGTTGATCGCCTCGCCTTTCGACAGGAAATCAACGAAGTCCACAACACCTCCCGAATGCAGGAATTCCTGCACACGTGGATGATGGAGCCCGGATTCCCTGTGAAGGCCGGTGCTCACCGCGTCTGACTCCGCTGCATCATCCTCTGCGTCGTCATCGGACCGTGCTTCGTCCGAGGCCATGGCATCCGATTCGGCGTCGCCTGATAAGTCGCCGTCCATCTCGTCGGGTGCGGCCTGATCGGCGCTTTCCGCGACGGATGTGCCGCTCTCCGGCCCATCCGAGGGGCCCGCTTCGCGTACTGCGACATCCGACATGGCATCGGCGTCGATGACGTCCTGCGCCGCGATGTTCTCGTTGAGGTTCTCAGCGGTGTTCTCACCAGTGTTCTCAGCAATGTTCTCGTCGATGACGGTTATCTTGAGGCCGGGAACCAGGAAGCTGGTCTGACGCACCCGCTCGATGAGCTGTTCATAGCTGAAAGTGGCCGTGCTGTTGAAGATCTCCGGATCCGCCCAATACCGGATACGGGTACCTGTCCGTTTCGCTGGTACCTTGGCGACGACCCTGAGCTCAGTGGGTTTGTTGCGTCGTGTGCGCTTGAATGGGGCATCCGGTGAGGGATTCCCGTCCGCGGTGTCTTCGTAGACACCGGGGTGACCTTGCTTGAACTCCATACGGTAGGTTTTGCCGTCACGGTCCACCTCGACGTCGAAGCGTGCACTCAGGGCATTAACCACCGAAGACCCGACTCCGTGCAAACCGCCGACGGCGTTATACGAGGAATTGCCGAATTTCGCACCCGCGTGAAGCTTCGTAAGCACCACTTCGACGCCGGTAAGCCCGGTTTTCGGCTCCACATCCACCGGGATGCCACGCCCGTTGTCGGCCACGGTGATGGAAGCATCCTGATGCAGCGTCACCTCGATGTTCGTGCAGGCACCGGCCAAGGCCTCGTCGACGGAATTGTCGATGATCTCCCAGAGACAGTGCATCAGACCCTGGCTATCGGTCGTCCCGATATACATGCCAGGCCGTTTGCGCACGGCATCAAGCCCTTCCAGTATGGTCAGACTCTCCGCACCGTAGGATTTCGCCATATTCTCTCCGCTTACCGTCTTCCTGTTCTATGAGCCGCCACGCCCGTCTTGAAAACGCGGCCCGTGCCATCGCACAGACCGCGTCCTTCGAATTCCCGCCCGATCCTACTGGTCGAGGAAATCACGCAAGGTCTGCGAACGCGATGGGTGGCGCAGTTTGGACATCGTCTTCGACTCGATCTGTCGAATACGCTCACGTGTGACGCCGTAGACCCGGCCGATATCGTCCAGGGTCTTGGGCTGTCCGTCTTCCAGGCCGTAACGCATTTTGATCACGCCGGCTTCACGCGGGCTGAGGGTCTCAAGCACCTGCTTGAACTGCTCCTGCAGCAGGGAGAAGGCAACGGCATCCGATGGTGCGATGGCATCGGTGTCTTCGATGAGATCGCCGAATTCAGAATCGCCATCCTCGCCGAGCGGCGTATGCAGGGAAATCGGTTCACGCCCGTATTTCTGGACTTCCTGAACCTTCTCCACCGGCATATCCAATTCACGGGCCAGCTCGTCCGGCGTGGGCTCACGACCCAGATCCTGCAGCATCTGACGCTGCACACGCGAAAGCTTGTTGATGACCTCGACCATGTGGACAGGAACGCGGATCGTCCTCGCCTGGTCAGCCATGGCGCGGGTGATGGCCTGCCGGATCCACCATGTGGCGTAGGTGGAGAACTTGAAGCCCTTCTTCCAATCGAATTTCTCGACTGCGCGAATCAAACCGAGATTGCCCTCCTGGATCAGATCCAGGAACAGCATGCCTCGTCCGGTGTAGCGTTTGGCCAGGGAGACCACGAGCCTCAGGTTGGCCTCCAGAAGATGATCCTTGGCTTTCTTGCCGTCCGAAGACGCCCACTTCAACTCACGGCGGCGTTTGAACTCCAGGGATTCCCCATCGGTGTCCAGGATATGCTGCGCGAACAGACCGGCCTCGATGCGTTCGGAGAGATCGACCTCCTGTTCGGCATTGAGCAGACTGACCCGGCCTATTTGCTTCAGATAATCCTTCACCGGATCGGCGGTGGCCCCTGAAGCCACCACACGACGCTTCGGATTGCCCGAAGGAACGGTGTTCTCATCGTCCTCGCTGTCATTGACGACGAAAGCGCCTTTGGCTTTGGCTACTTGCTCCGCCTGCTGCTTGCGGGAGTCGTCGTCACTGTCATCATCGTCATCGCTGTCATCATCATTCGACTCGTCATCCGTGTCTTCGTCACCGTCTTCAACGGTGTCATCGTCATTGTCGTCAGCATCATCATCGTTATCAAGCGTGTCGTCGATATCGTCAATGTCCTCTTCGTCGATTGACTCTTTTGACGTCTGCGCCGCTTTGCTCTTCTTGGCGCCACGCTTGGCGCCCGCGGCCTTCCTCTTCTTTGCAGGGGCCTTGGGAGTCTTCCGTTCGTCGGAGGATTCCTCAGAGGTGGTGGCGGAGACCTCGGCCGACGTCTGCTGTGATGTTGCCTCCGCAGCTGATGAAGCGGTCTTTGCGGACCGTGCCGGACTCTTCTTCGTGGAAGTGCTCTTGGTACGCCTGGCCCCAGTCCCCGATTTGGATGTTGTGGCTCGAGAGGCGGCTGCCTTCTTGCTTGTGGTCGACGTCACCGCGTTGTCGCCTGTGTTCTTCTCAGCCGTCGTATCCTTTGTGGCCAACTTATCCTCCTGGATGATCCTGCCCATGCGCCTAGCATCAAGGCGCACTTATGACAAGGGCAAATTGTCAACTAATAGAGTGAACCACCTTGCAAGGACGATTATTCCCGATTAGTCAAGATCGGAAGCCATTTGGATGGATATTCTGCTCCAGGGCGCAAATCACAATCGCGGCAAGGGTGCACCGCTCATCCAGTTCCAAGGCCTTCAAGGCATGGGCACGCGCGCCTGCCTCGCCAAGCCACCAGGAGATATATGCGATCATCGCCAGCGCCTGGACCCTGCATTCCTCCGGCACAGATGCGCAGATCGCCTTCAGCAGGACCAACCCGCGTCTGCAGCGGGACTGTGCCTGCGGGCTTTGCGGAGTATGGAAGACACGGTTCAGTGTGTCCGACATCACCCTGGCGTGTTCACTGCTGTGTGGCTGCGCTGCGATGTCCACGAGCATCCGTCTGGTCATCACCTGGCCTTCGGCCTTTCCCTCCCCCGTGCCGTATCCGGTCAACAGCGTGAGAATCAGCGCATCACGAATGGAGAGGACCTCATTGATGCCCACAATCAGATGCGCGACCCAGGAGGCATCGTCCAGGCTCGGTCTTTCCCTTCCCTCTTCGTATGCAATCCACGACAGCCATCCATCGAGCAGTGTGCCGCTCCAATGTTCCACCGCCTCGCGCCCACCGCATTGCCGACGCATATCCCTGAACTGCTGGCGGTAATCATCCATCTGATCCAGGCCTAAGGCGACCGGCAGGGGATCCACCGCCTCTTCCGGCACGGAGGGTCCTGTGCATGATCGGGCGCACGGCTCCTGACATGGCGCCGTATGCGCCCGGTGCACCCGCTGTTCATCTCGCTTCATGGTCATCTCGCCTCACTCGTGACATTCGCTGTTGTGTGTGCTTTCCCTGGCGGACTGCGTCCTCATCTTCAGGAAGATGCCTTGAACTATCCCAGCCGGACGGCATGCCATGCAGGTCGTCGGAGCCATGTGGTCGAATGTGCGTCTTCGCACAGTGCAATCAACCGGATCGCTGGTATATGCATTTGCACATGCTTGTGGATATTCTCATAGGTATGGACCCATCTGCAGATATCTCTGTCATCGAGTCTCGCATCGACCGTTTGGTGAAGCAATATACCGGTGCCATAGATGGAATGACGATTCCCCACCCCTGCGCGGCCGTGCTGAATTCAATCACCGAGCAGGCACGCATCTCCAGTCAGGGAGGCAAAAGGCTCAGAGCCCTGCTCACGCTCACGGCCTATGATGCCGCCTGCAGCTCCTATGGCGCGTCCATTCCAAAGGATTCCCAACGCCTGTGCGCCACCGATCTCGCATGCGCCATCGAAGTCTTCCAGACCGGCGCGCTGGTGCATGACGACATCATCGATGACTCCGATCTGAGGCGCGGCAAACCCTCCGCACACATCAATCTCGCATCGACCTTCGCGCATTGGACGAATCCTCTCCACCAGGTCCTTCAGGATGCATCGGGATCCGAAACCGTGGACACGTCGGCATTCGATTCGAGTGACAGCTCATACGGCAAAGGCCTCGGCATCATGTTGGGCGACATCCTGGCGACAGCAAGCATCGAAATCGCCAGGAATGCCTCCCAGACGCTGCCGAAGGCGCAGGAGATCATCGAGGCCTTCCTGACGATGCACCGTGAGGTTGAAATAGGTCAGGTTCTTGATCTCGGCGTTGAGCATGTTCCGCTGAACAACCCGACCCAGCTCGTCACCGCTTCGCTGGGGGTGTTCCGCTGGAAAACGGCCAGCTACACCACGATCGCCCCCATCGAGCTCGGCTTGCTGGCTGCTGGCGTGAAACAGGTCAAAGCCCATGCGGCGGCGCAGGGAATCGGCATGAGTCTGGGCCTGGCCTTCCAACTGGCCGATGATCTGCTTGACGTTGTCTCGGACAGCGAGCACACCGGCAAACCAGTGGGCGGCGATATCCGGGAGGGCAAGAGGACGGTGCTGCTCGCCGACGCACTGTCCAATGCCTCGGATGCAGACAGGGCATACCTGATCGCGGCCTATGAAAGCCGGAATCGTTCACCTGAGCAGGTCTCCCGGATCATCGGGCTATTCGATTCCACCGGTGCGATCGAGCGCTCACGCGAGCGTATAGGAAAATTGTGGCGATCCTCCCAGGTATCGCTCGCTGCGGCGGTGCAGACACTCAACCTGACCCCGGAGGCCGCCGACCGGCTCTACAATGCCTGTGCACGCTTCATCCCACCAGAGCTGCTGGAATCATGACCGAAGCAGTCACGACGTGGAATTTTCGACAAGACCAAAGGGACATCCGCCGCCTTTCGGCATGACCGACCGTAGGATACAAACATGAGCGAAGAGGGACTGCAGCCGCAAGGACTGGTTCTGGACGGCAGATACCGCATTATCAGGCGTATAGCCGAGGGCGGTATGGCGACCGTGTATGAGGCCTTGGATGAGCGCCTGTCCCGGCAGGTCGCGGTGAAGATCATGCATCTGCAGCTCGCCCAGGGACCGCATCGCGCCCAGTTCGTCGAACGCTTCTACCGTGAGGTGCGTTCGGCCGCGTCAATAGCAAGCCCCCACATCGTGCAGGTCTATGACAGTGGCGAGTATCAGGGCAGGAACTACCTCGTCATGGAATATGTGCGGGGTGTCAATCTGAGATACGAGATGAACATGCAAGGGACGTTCAGCGTTCACGAGACGCTGCGCATCATCTCGGAGACCCTGGAAGGATTGTCGGCAGCCCACGAAACAGGTGTGGTGCATCGCGACATCAAACCCGAGAACATCCTGCTCAACACCCGCGGGCACGTGCAGATCACCGATTTCGGATTGGCCAAGGCTGCCTCCCAGGCGACGCTTTCGACAACGGGAATGCTGCTGGGCACCGCCGCCTATCTGGCTCCCGAGATGATCGAGCTCAACCAGGCCACCAAACAGGGCGACCTGTATGCACTGGGCATCATCGCCTACGAGATGCTCAGCGGATCGGTTCCCTTCGCCAGCGACAATCCGGTGACATTGGCATTCAGGCACGTCCATGATGACGTCCCCCGCTTGGATACGGTCTGCGATGGGATCGATCCGAGCGTATCCGCAGTGATCGGGCATCTGTGCGAACGTGCGATGGAATCACGTCCGAAGGACGCGTATGAGGCTCTTCAGGAGATCAATGCGTGCAATGCCCGGCTCAGCCCCGATGCAGGATTGTTCAGGGTGCCGCCCTCTGACCGTCCCCAGTCCGAGAACACCGAAGCTACGGCTTTGCAGGCACGCCACCAGGAGACTGCGAGTATGGCCGTTCCGGTGCCCCCTGCCGCCGGCCAGGCGGAACATACGCAGCAGACGTCGACTTCCGGCCAGACAGTGGATTCCGGCCAAGGAATGGATTCCGACCAAACGGTCAATCTCGGTGCATGGGGAACGCATGACGGCGAAGGCGATACGCAGATCCGTCATGAATCCGCGATGGGCGCTCCCACCACACAGACCCCACGGAAACGGCGTCGCCCAGCACTCATCGCGGCGATTTCGGTATTCGCCGTACTGCTGCTATCAGGCGGAATCTTCTCCTGGTGGTATTTCCTTGGTCCCGGAAGCTATTGGACCGTCCCACAGCCGAATGACATCACCTGCACCAATGAGAGTGTGTGCAATCTTGCCGGTGCGGACTTCTCCAAGTACGAGAGCACACTCAAAGTCAGCGGCATCGCGTATTCGGTCAGCAAGGAATACAGCGATGCCGTCGCCAATGGCAGAATCATCTCCGCCAGTCCCGAAGCCGTCGGCTCCCATGTGAGCAAACGCGGAGGATCCCTGAAGATCGTCGTGTCCCAAGGGGTGAAGCAATCGACCATTCCGGAGGATATTCTCGATGCCACGAGCGAAGCGGGCAAAAAACCTCTGGAGGCGCTGAAGAACGCGGGATTCAGTGCCGTCTCCCACGATGAGGACAAGGACGAATACTCCCTGACCGTTCCGGAGGGCGCTGCCATCAGCGTCTCACCCGAACCCGGCACAACACTCGATCACAACGCCTCGGTGAGCATCGTGCTTTCCAAAGGTCCCAAACCCGTCAGCATGCCAGACATCACCGGCAGGTCAAAGGCCGCTGCCGAACAGCAGCTTGCGGAAGCCCAACTGAAGGTCACGTACACCGAGGATTGGTCGGACAGCGTGGAGAGCGGCAAAGTCGTGTCTGCCACACAGCAGGCCGGAGCCCAACTCCATTGGGGCGATGCGGTCACCGTGGTCATCTCCAAGGGCCCGCAGATGGTGACGATGCCCGACGTCCGGGGACAAAGCTCCGATGATGCCAGCAAGACGCTGAAGGCACTCGGATTCGAAGTGAAGATATCCGCGCCTCTGGGCGATCTCACCCACACCGTGCGTCTGCAGAGCCCTGATCCGGGGGCCTCCGTGCGCCTTCGAGACAGCAATGGAAAGGCCACGGTCGTAACGCTCACCGTGGTCTGAACTTCAATGGCATGGCCCATGCACAGGGCCATGCCGCCCCTTACTGCTGGTCGACCTTATCGGTCGCCTCTTCCAGCTGCTTCTTCTTGTTTTTCAGGACCTGTGCGTACATATCGACATATTCCTGTCCACTGAGCTTCTGGATGTCCTGCATCATGCGATCCGTCAGCTGCCTGAGCTGTTCACGGGTGACCTCATTGGCGGGTGTCTTGGGCACCGCTATCGCTTTGCCGAAAATAACCGAGGTACTGCCTTTGCCCGGAATCACCTTGCCGGGTCGTTGCAGCTCGCGTGAACCGATTATCGCCGTTGGAATAATCGGCGATCCGGTTTCGAATGCCAGACGGGCGACACCCGTATGCCCACGGAACAGGCGTCCATCGGGGCTTCTCGTCCCCTCAGGATGAATTCCGAAGAGATCCCCCGCATCAAGGATGTGCCGTGCCGTTTCCAGTGCGCCGAGGGCCTTCGATCCGCCCGAGCGGTCGACCGGGAACACACCGACCGACGTGAACCACCACTTTTTCAGGCGTCCTTTGATGCCTTTGCCGTTGAAATATTCGGCTTTGCCCATGAAACGAATCATGCGGGGACTGGAGATGGGCAGCAGGGCATCATCGATCACAGCCAGATGGTTGGATGCGATGATCGCGCCCCCATGCTCCGGAATGTTGTCCGTTCCCTCGACAGTGGGATGAAAACGCCTTCGTGCTACAGGACCCAGCAATTTCACGAAAAACCAATACAGCACGGTGCCTCCTGGCCAGCGATTGCCAACCGCTGCGGTTAGAGTAGGGATATGACCGACCACAAGAATAGCAATCCTTCGGACGAGCAGCCAAACCCGCAGCCGCATGATGGCGCTTCCAACAGCGGCCCGACCTCGAATCACGCATCCGATGCCGATGATTGGTCCGCATTCCTCGATGCGCACGCGGATGATATCTCCTCGGTGGAACGGTCACGCGATGCCAGACGATTCGAGAAGAAAGCCCAGAAGGCTCAGAAGAAGGCCGCACTGAGCGTCAATGATCTTAAATCCTCGGCCTTCACCGGACCGGCCCGGGGCTCGGGCCCCCGCGATTTCGAAGGGCGAAGCTGGCTGGATACCGACGACGTGATGGATCAGGGCAGTTCCTTCACTCCCCCCAACCCGGAGCTCGGTCCCATGCGTTTCGGGGTACTGGCATTTTCGATCATGTGCATCCTGGCTCTCGTCGCCTTCGCGGTGGCGATACTCGTGCCGCAGTGGTCCGGAACCGTAGGCACCGTGGGCGGGATCCTGATGCTGATCGGCGGGGTCGGTCTCTTCACGCAGCTGCGCGGTCACCGGCAGACCAGAAGCGATGCCTTCGACGATGGTGCCAGGGTATAGGCAGTCGCGGTCACAACATCAAGGTGATGCGGGGCCAACCACCACGCATCACCTCACTGCAATACGCTTCTATGCCTGCACCTTGGACTGCGCCGTGGCAATCCACCGTTGCAGCAGCTCTTGTGCCGCCCCATCGGCGATGGCCTGCCCCGCCAAGGCATAGGCCTCGGTGAAGCGTTCCGTCAACGATGCGGAGGCGTCACTGAGCAGATGGGCGTCCGCCACGATGGCCGAAGCCGCATTGAGCAGGGCTGTGGTCCTGGAGGGTACGTCCTTGCCGGCAACGAAGTCCCTCATCACCTGGGCATTGAACTCCGGCTCTCCCCCGCGCAGATCCGCAACGGTGATGCGTTCGAGTCCCAACTCCTTCGTGGGATCGAATTCGCTGGTCGAGACCTTGCCGTCACTGACTTCCCAGAGTGAGACCGGCCCCGTCGGAGCCATCTCGTCCAGGCCCTCGGATGATGTGTACACGAGGCCGCTTTGCCCGCGTCTGGCGAATACATCGGCCATCATCGGACTCAGCCTTCGATCTGCGCACCCGATCGCCACATGGCTTGGATGCGCCGGATTCGTCAGCGGACCCAGGACGTTGAAGACGGTGGGAATGCCCAGCGCCGAACGCACCGGTCCCACAAAGCGCATGGACGGGTGGAAGGTCTTCGCGAAGGCGAAGGTGATACCCACCTCATCCCCGACCTCGGCGACGGCCTCCGGATCGAGGTCAAGAGGCAGGCCGAGGGATTCCAGGCAATCCGCGGTACCGCTTTTGCTGCTGGCCGCGCGGTTGCCGTGCTTCACGATCTTGACGCCTGCCGCCGCGGCGACGATGGCTCCCATCGTGGAAAGGTTGACGGTCGACGCACCATCGCCACCCGTGCCGACGATGTCCGTGGTCTCGCCACTCACCGGCAGGGCTTTGGCATGCGACACCATGGCTTTCGCCGCTCCCGCCACCTCTTCGCTGTCAAGCCCCAAGGTCTGCATGGCGGCCAGGGTCGCGCCGACAGCCACGGGATCGGCGTTGCCGCTCATCAGCTCATCCACGAACCAGTACGATTGCTCCGCACTCAGTCGTGTGCCTGTGACCAAGGTCGTCAGAATCGCCTTCCAGGTGAAGGGCTCAACCATTATTCCTCCTAGATGCTGCCGGATACCTCATGCCTACTCATGACGAGCATTCGCTGCCATTCTAATGCCACTTCATTACTGCGAGTCCGCATATGGACATCATGCGGGAATAAAAAAACCGGCTGGCAGCAACGCGAATATCGCATCGTTACCAGCCGGCAGTCAACGGGCTACTCGTTCTGTCCGTGGCACATCTTGTACTTGCGACCCGAACCGCAGGGGCAAGGCGCGTTGCGCGAGGTACCGGGGAAGGTGCGTCCATCGGACCACGGTGTGCGCAGTTCCTCTTCCTTCGGACGCTTGTTCGCAGGGACCTTCTGCTCCGCGTGGCTCAGGGGCTTGGGGCCGACGACGGATCCCTCCTGAGCTTCTTCATCGGCGGATGCGTCATCCTTCGGCTCGGCGAGCTCGGATGCCGCTGATTGCTCATCCGCATCCTCATCGCTGCCGTCAGGATCCTCGGGGGCGTTGAAGGTCAAGGTTTCGGCCGCATCATCACCCTCGGTGGCGCCACCTTCACCCAGGCTCTCACGTGCCTGGTCAACCGCGGCATCCTCATCGCTCTCCGAATTCAGATCCTCGGTTTTGGCGATCTGATCGATGTCGACGTTGAAGAGCAGCTGGATGCTTTCCTCTTTGATCGCTTCGATCATCGAGTTGTACATCTGGTATCCCTCACGCTGGTATTCCACCAGAGGATCGCGCTGGCCCATGCCGCGCAGCCCTATGCCGTCCTTGAGGTAATCCATCTCGTACAGATGCTCGCGCCATTTGCGGTCGAGCACGGCCAGCACCACACGGCGTTCGAGCTGGCGTGTGCCTTCCGATCCGAGCGCTTCCTCGCGGTTCGCGTACTGTTCCTTGGCATCGTCGACGATGGCCTGATGCAATTGCTCCGCTGCCTTGTCACCCTTCAGCGAGGCGATCGAATCCTTGGTCTCCTCCTCGTCGATGCCGATCGGGTAGATGGAGGAAAGCGCCTTCCACAGTCCTTCATAATCCCAGGTCGCGGGCTTGTCCGAGCCCTTCCTGGCGCCACGGATATACGAAGTGGCGATATCCGATATGAAGCGCTCGATATCATCATGGATGTCTTCGCCCTTGAGCACCGCCTGGCGCTCTTCGTAGATCACCGTGCGCTGCTTGTTCATCACATCGTCATACTTGAGGACGTTCTTGCGGATTTCGAAGTTGCGTGACTCGACGGCCTTCTGCGCATTGCGCACACCCTTCGAAACGCTCTTCGACTCGATGGGCTCGCCTTCGGGCAGTCCCTTGGACATCACTCTGGCGACAAGCTGCGTGTTGAACAGACGCATCAGGTCATCCTCAAGGCTGAGGTAGAAGCGGGATTCACCGGGATCACCCTGGCGGCCCGAACGGCCTCTCAGCTGGTTGTCGATACGACGCGACTCATGGCGTTCGGTACCGAGCACATACATGCCACCGAGCTTGACGACCTCTTCATGCTCGTCCTTGACCTGCTCCTTGACGGCCTCAAGGGTCTCGGGCCAGAGCCTCTCATAATCCTCGGGGGTGTCCTCGGCGGAGTATCCATCGGCACGCAGCTTCTGATCGGCGAGGAACTCGGTGTTGCCACCGAGCATGATATCCGTTCCTCGTCCGGCCATATTCGTCGCGACGGTCACGGCACCCTTGCGTCCGGCCACAGCCACGACAGAAGCCTCCTTGGCATGCTGCTTGGCGTTGAGCACCTGATGGGGGATCTCAGCGACATCAAGCAGTGTGGAGACGACCTCGGAGGATTCGACGGAGGCCGTGCCGAGCAGCACCGGCTGCCCTGTGGCATGGCGTTTCGCCACATCCTTGACGATCGCGGAAAGCTTTTCCTTCTTGGTGCGGAAGATCAGATCATCCTGATCCTTGCGGACCATCGGACGGTTCGTGGGGATCGGCAGCACACCGAGCTTGTATGTGCCCATGAACTCGGCGGCCTCGGTCTCTGCGGTACCGGTCATGCCTGCGAGTTTGTCGTACATACGGAAGTAGTTCTGCAGCGTGATGGTCGCGAAGGTCTGGTTCTCGGCCTTGACCTCAACGCTTTCCTTCGCTTCGATGGCCTGGTGAAGACCCTCGTTGTAGCGACGGCCGGACAGGATACGACCGGTGTGCTCATCGACGATCAGCACCTCCCCACCCTGGACGACGTAGTCGCGGTCACGCAGGAAGAGCTCCTTGGCCTTGATCGCGTTGTTCAGATATCCGATGAGGGCGGTGTTGCTGGGCTCATAGAGGTTGTCGATACCGAGGTAATCCTCGATCTTGCCGATTCCCGAATCCAGGATGCCGACGACCTTCTTCTTCTCGTCGACCTCATAATCCTCGTCGCGCATCAGCTTGGGAACCAGGCGGGCGAACTGGCGGTACCAGCGGGTCACATCGCCCTCAGCCGGGCCTGAGATGATCAGAGGCGTACGCGCCTCATCGATCAGGATGGAATCGACCTCGTCGACTATGGCGAAGTTATGGCCGCGCTGGACCAGATCGGCTTTCTCCCAGGCCATATTGTCGCGGAGATAATCGAATCCGAATTCGTTGTTCGTGCCGTAGGTGATGTCGGCCTCATACTGCTTGCGACGTTCCTGGGGTTTCTGATCGGTTACGATGCAGCCGACCGTCATACCGAGGAAACGGAAGATTCGGCCCATGAGCTCCGACTGGTAGCTGGCAAGGTAGTCGTTGACCGTGACCACGTGAACGCCCTTGCCGCTCAAGGCATTGAGATAACTCGGCAGCGTGGCGACCAGGGTCTTGCCTTCACCGGTTTTCATCTCGGCGATGTTGCCCCAGTGCAGGGCGGCTCCACCCATGAGCTGCACATCGAAATGACGTTGGCCGAGGGTCCTCCTGGATACCTCACGAACCGTGGCGAAGGCCTCGGGCATGATCGAATCGAGAGATTCACCCTTCTCGATGCGTTTCCTGAATTTAGGAGTCTGAGCCTTCAACTCTTCATCGCTCATTGCTTTGATGTCATCTTCCAAAGCATTGACCGCGGTGGCCACGCCTTGGAGCTTACGAAGCTGGTGCCCTTCGCCGATACGGAGGACTTTATCCAGGATTGCTACCACGTTTCGCTCCCTAATATGCTACCTATTGCACAGGCATTGCCCAACGCTAGAGCGCCGGGCACAAACTTCGTCCATGATACTCGAATGCTGCGATTTACACTACTTGCACACGCCAGTCGTGCATGGCATCCAGGCACGCGCAGAGCACGGCTTTGGCGTGTGGCGACCCACGGTGCCGAGAACGCCACCCTACGACGGATCCCCACACATGATGCGGCCGCGTCCATTCGCACAATGAATACGATGCGCGTGGACGCGGCCGCGATGTCCGACAGCGGGGTCGGGTTAGTGCCTTTCGGCCCCCTCACGCCTGCGGTGTCTGATGATCATGACCAGAGCCGCCATGCAGGCCAGACCTGTCGCAAGCACCGCCGCGACAAGGGCATTGGCACCGGTTCTGGGGAGTGCACCGGAGAGCACCTTCCCGGAGACGTCCTGCGCATCGGCTGCAGCCGCCTGCCCGGCCGAGTCCCCGCCCTTCCCGGATGTTCCCGGTTCCTTGCCATTGCTGCTCCCACCGACCGTGACAAGCCCGCCGAGGGCCTTCTGCAAGCCCGTGAGGGCGGCATCGACCTGCTCCTGCGTTGAGGAGGCATCGGATAGGACCGCCTGCGCACGCTGCAGGGCGGCAGTGAGAACACGCCATGAATCGGCCGTATAGGCTGTGCTCTGCAAGGCGGATGCCTTGTCCACCGCATCCTTGAGCGCGGAGGTATCCACCGTGCCCTTGCCCGCGTCGATTCTTACGCTTCGCGTCTGGGACACCGAGGGTTGCAGCTCTTCGAATCCGAGGTACTCGGCACGGATCGTGTGCTTCCCATCCTGCAGATCGGCGGGGATCGGCATCGTCGCCTGGTAGCTTCCCGACACCCCTTTGAGCTCCTGTTTCCCTATGCTGGCGCCATCGACGAAGAATTCAACGGAACCCGCCAATTCACCGTTGTCCGCTGCGGATACAGTCGCATGCACCTGCTGACCGGCTGTCACCAGCTGGTCTTCCTCAACACCAGGATCCGTCGTGGTGGCAACGTCAGGGACCGCCGTGCCTGTGAAGGAGGCGTATTCCGAGGCCGTCAGACCAAGCGCGGAACCGTGGCGTATCTTCGCCCCGCCATTGAGATTCATCGCCCCCGCATAGGTCCATTCCTGATTCGCATCACCTTCGGTGACGATGTCATCGGTCACCAGCGGCATATATCCGGGGCCACCGTAGTCATCCACGAAGAGCATGTATTGTGAGCCGGCGACACCCGGAACCGAGGATGACGAGATGCCGCTGTCCCCATCGTTGATCTCCATGATCGAAGGACCTTCGACGTATCTGGCGGCATCCTTGTTGGATGTCGTATTCCACAGCTGCTCCTGGATCATGCACCAGCTCTGAGGATCCGTCAGCACGGTGCAATACCGGGGAGAGGAGTCCGAGTAGTCGAGAACGGCCTGAAGGTTTTTGGACTTCTCCACGAAGATGTCCTTCTGCGCTCCGAATTGGGTGTCCTCCGCCTTGGTGAAGCGGTAGTAGTAGCCGTCCTCCCCCTTGGCGACGGTGGAGTCGATCCGGGCTTTTCCTGAATCCTGCCAGACCTTCGCCTGGGTGAAATTCACGAAATCCTTGGTGGTGGCCATCATCACACGCGAACCGCACCAGGCGGATTCTCCTGAATACCGGGAAGGCTGGCACACGGTATGGGCGGCATCCGCATACAAGCGCGAAGACCAATACACCACATACTCCCCCGCTTCATCATCCCAATACGCCTCCGGGGCCCAAGTCATGCCGGCGAGATCCGAGGACACCTTGACATGCCGCTGCTCGCCCCAGTTCACCAGATCCGTCGATTCCCATATCTCCAGATACAGGGAGCCCTTCGACTGGGCATCCCCCCAACTCGTGCGGCCTATCTGCAGATCGGTGGCGAGCATATAGAACTTGCCGCCGTCCTGGGAACGCATGATGAAGGGGTCTCGTAGCCCCTCATCACCGTATGTGGAGCTCAGCACCGCCTGGCCATTGTTCACAGGCGACCAGTCAAGAATGTTGTTCCCGTTGGATTTCGAGAAAAAGATCTTCTGACCGGCGGCGTTGTCACCGGTGAAGTACGCGAACATGTATCCCGTTTTCGGTGCGATTCTCGACTTGGCCTTCACCGTCGAGGGGATGTCGCGGGACGCCGAAACCCCATCCACCGTCGCCGAGAGTCTCAGCACTGCGGGTATGTCCTGTGCGCCGTAGGCCGGCTGATCGACCTTCAGGGCATCCAAGGTATCGGAATCCCCTGAATCCACGACGCGCATGCCCGTTCCGCCGGCCGTGACCTCCCAATCCACCGGCGTGCCATCCGCCAGCGTCTTCGGCAGGGAGGCATCAGCGGTCAGCTCACTGAGATAGTTGGCATCGAAGGCATCCAGCCGCTGTTGCAGCGACACCTTGGGCGTCGTTATCTCCACGTTGTCCAACACGCCGGAAAAGTACTCACCGGACACCCAGTTGGCCTTGCCGAGTTGCACGATCCCGCCGGATGAACCAAGTATCGAGGTCAGGGCTTGACTCGCGGTGGGTGTCTTCTGAGCAAGCAATTCACCGTTGACGTAGAGCTCGGTGATGTCATTCGTTATTCGCAGTTCGATATGACGCCATCCGGCGGTGATGCCGCTTACGGAGGGACTACCCGAGTTGTCGCGTGAACCGCTGTTGTTCCAGCGCTGGACCCCTGTCTGGGTGGCACGTTCATTCACGGCCAGATAATGCTCATTCGGATAGCTGGGGGCCGTGGCATCCCTCGACGCGTAAAAGGCCCAGCCTTGGCTTTCCGCGCTTGCCGCCGTATACACGTCATAGGAGATGGTCACATCATCAAGCCCCGCCAGCAGCGGCGTACCATCGCTTTTCACCACATTGAGCCATTGCCCGTCCGCGAAGCTCAGAGCCTGCGACCCATCTCCTTCGTAGCCGTTGCTCACGGAGACATCCGCGGCCTTGGCCAGGGTCGCCTTCGCCGAACCCGTCGAATCCTCGATCGCACCGGTCTGGCCGGATGAGAGCTCGTTGAAGTCGAAACTCGCCAAAACGCTGTGCTCCGTCTCGTCGGCCGCATATGCGGTGCCGGAAACCGCCACACCGGAAATCATGACGGCGACCGCCATGCCACCGCTCGCCACCAGTCGGAACGCCTGTCTGAGGGGACGATGCCTCGCCCCGCCTACTTGAACAACCATGAATGCCCTCTCCTTTGCTGATAAGCCCCATTGCTTCTGCAAGCTGCCTTCGGGAATACGATGATCTCGGTTTTTTCCTTGCATATGACGGATTCACCCATGAAGTCCGCATCAACTCGCATCCCTTACCATGAAAGCTGCTGGCACCAATACGGTCAACAACCCACGGTAACGATTCCATAACAGTATGCCGACGCACGCCGATCGATCCATCACGGCGTGCAGGTGGTGCACCGGGTACGCGGCGCACCACCTGCGATCTCGGCTCAACGGCGGCGATGTCTACGCACCGTCAATATGGCGAGCGCCCCCAATCCAAGCAGGACAACGACACCATATGAGATGACGAGTGTGCTCGCGCCGCTTTTCGCCAGCGGACCGAGAACACGGCCGGAGACTGCAGGGTCCGCACCAGAGGATGCACCATCCCGCGACCCGTCAGGCGAAGGCGAAGCGGGCTCCGTGACCTTGGGGTCATCGCTGACCTTCACCAGATCCTTGATCGCGGCGAGCAGCGAGGCGGTGGCGGCATCAAGCCGCTCCTGCGTCGCCTCCTCATCGGCGAGCGCCGTGCGGGCATCATCCAACGCGGCGAGCAGCGCCGACCATGAACCGGCCGTGTAATCGCTCTGCTGCAATCCTGTGGCCTGGTTGATCGCGGTGCGCAAGCCTTCCCTGTCGGCATCCTCCGGGGGCAGCAGACCGTCCACGGTGACGACGAAGGAGGTCGACACCGGCGGAAGCGAGGCCTTCAGCGTGACGGTGACGGTTTTGTTTCCGGCGGTGAGCGCTTCGAAACCGGAGAGCTCATACTCGTCGGGATCCAACGGGGATACCGATCCATCGCTGTAGGTGGCGCTCACCACGAGTCCGGTCGTGTCGATCGCCACCGCGCCCACCGTATAGTTCGTTTTGACAGGCATGCTGGTGACCGCAATGGATGTGACCACCACAGGCGCAGGGGTGTCGTCGTCCTGGAGCATCACCGTGTACCTTCTGCTGCTCAGATCGTCAGCGGTGACGATGACCGTCACCACACCGTTCTGGACCGTCACGTCGGAATCCGCCGTGCTGTCACTCGTCGATACGGCCACATCATCGCTCGTGATCCGACTGACATCGTCGACCGTGAGGGTCTGCGTCTCCTTGGAGACATCAAGATCCACACCGCCCACACTCAGGGATCTGAGCGTGGCATCGTTCTCCTTCACCGTGCTTGCCCCCACCCCGAGCAATGTCGGCGTCACGGGCTTGAACAGGCCTTCGTCATCCAGTTCGAGTTTGTCTATCGCCGTTTCCCGGTGATACCCCAGGCCTGAAGTGTAGAAGCCGAGAGGTGTGTAGAAGCGGTGGTACACGATGTAGAGATCATCGCCGTTCTCCATGATCGAATGATGGGCCGTTCCCTTGAGATCATTGGCATTGTCCTTCTGCAGCAGAACGTATTTGTAGGTGATGGCACCGTTGAGGGTGTCCGATACACCGTAATTGACCCGATAGTTCTCGCTGCCGGTATCATCCACGGACCATGTCCAATGGTATTTGCCGGCGATCCTGTTCACGGTCACCGCTTCCCGGAAATCAGTCAGACCGGAGAGCTTGCGAACGCTGCCGGGGACGATGCTTGTCATGTCATCCCCGAGCTGAGCTATGGCGGCTGAGCCGTTACCGTAGAGGATGTAGGAGACCCCGTCATCATCGGTGAAGATCGAGGGGTCGATGGCTTGCCCCACGCTGACGCCCTCCATGCTTGCGGTGATCAGAGGCTGTTCGGATGGCAGGAACGGCCCGGCCGGGTTGTCGGCGACGGCGACGCCGATCGCCGAAGTGCCGCTGGGCAGTTTCGCGCAGTAGTAGTAATAGTATTTGCCGTTCTTCTTCTCGATTGTCGGGGCCCATGCCGAACCCACCGACCACGGTGATTTGACGTAATCGTTATCGGCGTCCCTGTTGACATCGAGAATCACACCCTCATCCGTCCAATTGACCATATCCGTGGAGGACCAGGCGTGGAATTGCGTGCCGCTCCAGGAACTGAAACCATCGGTTGTCGGGTATATCCAGAATTTGCCATCGAAGACATCGGCATCGGGATCCGCATATTGGCCCGGAAGGACCGGGTTGTTCGCCACCGTCACGCCGAGGGTCCAGCTTTCGCTCCTGTTCCCCCTGTTCACGACGATCGTGGCATCGCCATCATTGACGTCAACGGCGCCGCCATTGGTGAAGCCCTCACCATTGACGCTCGCTATTGTGGCGGCGGCCCCATTCAGACTGAGCGTGACCGGCACCGCGGACAGATCCGTGCCTTTGCGCACGTACGCACTGATCGTCTTCGTCTTGGCGTCGATTGTGCTGGTGATCGCGGTATGGCTGTCAGTACCGGTCACACTCGTGCTTTCGGGGACGGAACCGACCTGCGCCCCGATCAGGATCTCGGCATCGTCATCGATGAGCTCCTCGTCACTCAGCGCCCGGTCGTGGATAACAAGATTGTCGATCTTTCCATTGAAGTACTCCCCGGCTGTCGTCCAGTTCGCCTTGCCCACCTGAAGCACGCCTCCGCTCTGGCCGAGGATCGCACTCAGGGCGTGCGCCGAGTCGATGGCATCGTTGCTTGCCTTGAGTACCCCATCCACATACAGCTTCGTCGTGCTGTTGCTGACCACCAGATCGACATGCTTCCATACGCTGCTGCCTGTTGTGGACACATTCCCGTTGTTGGCGCGCCCTGATGCGAAGCGTTCGACGCTGATGGAGGAGGACTCGTCCATCACACCCAGATAGTTCTCCGCGTTGTATACCGCGGCATCGCTGTTTGGAGCTGCGAACAACGCCCACTTGCCCGACCCGACCAGGGAATCATAGGAGAAGGTCACCTCATCATGACCGGCCAACAGTGCCGTCCCATCGGCTGCGGTGACGTTCAACCACACCTTGTTGTTCAGATCGGCTGCCGTGGTGCCGTCCAAGGTGTTTTGGGCCGTGGATACCGTGCCGTTCACGGTGGCTTTCGCCCCGCCGGTGGCGTCATTGATGGATGCCGCTCCTGCGGTGAGGTCGTTGAAATCGAAATCGGCGAGTACGCCTTCCTCGGATCCATCGTCGGACGCCAGTTCCTCGCTGCTCAAAGCCCTGTTCCAGACCTTCACATCGTCAATCGATCCTTTGAAATATCCATCCGCGGCGTAGAAGGATTTGCCCAGATACGCCATGAGATCCGTACCCAACCAGTTAACGGGATTCGAGCTGATATTGCTGCCGATCAGTGCGCCATCGGAGTAGACCTGTTGTGTACGCTCGTTGAAGACGACCGTGATCGTATGCCATCCGCTTCCGATATTCGCGGTGACGGCATCCTCATAGCCACTCGACCCCTTGGTGATCGCGCTCCTGACATCCCCACCCGAACGATTGCGCAGCATGTAATACTGTTGGGAGTTCTTGCCGAAGGCGAAGGTGAAGAAATTACCCGTCTGAGCGCTGTTGACCTTCATCTGCACGGTGAGCTGGGATTTGCCATCGAAGAGGCCTGTGGGGAATTCGGCATAGCCGCCCGTACTGCCGTCAAGGGACAGCACATCGGATTGCAGATCCTGATCCCCTTGCGTGGTAGTGGCACCATGCATCGTCAGTGCGTTGTCACCACAGGAATCCGCCCCTACGTCCGATTCGTCGTCGAAGGTGTAGCACGCTTGCGGACCCGATCCGGCTGCGGCGGGTTCGGCGGCTTCGGTGTATTGGGTGACGAAGGCGGATTCCAAGGCCTTGCGCTCGGCGGCGGTGACGGAGATGATGCCACCGTGGCGTTTTTTGATGGCGTCCCAGTTGAAGTCGGTGAAGTCGACATCCCATGTGCTGGGATCTTCGATATCCGTGAATCGGAATGGACGGTATCCTGCGTTTTTGCCATATTGATCCGCGATCAGCGCGTACACCGGCTTGCCATCCTCGGTGGTGCGATCGTCAGGATTGTATGTCACCCACTCGAAGCCTTCCACACCACCGATCGCGCTGAGCTGACTCGCCCCGACGAAATCGGACAGTTTGCCGACGGACACCCATTGGTCATCCGAAGTCCGTTCGGTGACCAGGCCTGTTGTCGGTACGTCGATGCGTTTGGATTTCTCGATGTTCAGATCACCGTCGCCCGAGATGCGGTAGTACCAATCGCCGATCTTGATGATGCTCACATCGATGACCGAATTGCTCCTGTCGATCCACAGCTCCGGTTTCGAGAAGCTTCTGAAATCGCGGGTTGTGGAGATGTACATATTCAGGCTGTCGCCGAGGTTGTCAGCGGGGCAGGAATTCCAGCAGTTCGTCGCCCAATAGATGAAGTATTGGCCCGTCGCCTCATCCCACCACGCCTCGGGTGCCCACATCTTCTCGACATCACCCAGGGGTGCGGCGAGCTCACTGAGGAAAGGCCCCTCCCAATGCTTGAGATCGGTTGATTCCCAGGTCTGGATCTTGGTCGACATCGGCCCGCCCCAGCCCTGGGTGGCGACTTCCAGATCCGTCGCGATGATGTAGAACTTGTCCCCTTCAGGTGATCGGATCAAGAAGGGATCGCGCACCCCCTGCTTGCCCACATCCGTGGTCAGTGAAGGACTGGTGTCGTCGTTGCTCAGGTCAAGCCAGTAATCGCCGTCCTCGGAAGTGGCGAAATAGATATTCTCCTTCTCACCGGTGTTATCGGCGAAGTAGGCGAACATGTAGTCGCTGAGGTCGCTCTGGGACGGTTTGTCATAAGCGGCTTTGACGGTCAGTGCGAATTCGCGCTTCGCGGCCGTGCCGGGAATCGAAGCGGACAAGGTGACCTGCTGATCACTCGCACCACGCGTCACCACCCCTGCGGCCTTGCCGCCCTGGGCCATGTCCGTGATCACCGTCTCGTTGTCCGAAGACCAGGTTATCGAGAATCCGTGGCTGGTCACATCAGGCAGGGTCAGATTAGTACGAACATCGTCGGGATTCAGCAGCTCGACCGCCTCCAGATCGGATTGCGCCAGATCGTCATTGCTGGGAATCGTGACCGATATCCTTTGCGTGGCCGTGACACCGAAGATATTGACGGTCGCCGTCAACTCGGCCGAAGCCGCCTGCTGCGATGGGTACTGTTGCAGCACGGCTGTCGAGCCCTCCTTGATGACCAGCACATCCTCGTTCGAGGAGGTGTAGCTGACCAAGCCGCCGTACGTATCCAAAGCGGTCTCTTCGGCGGTGAGCGTCAGACTTGTGGAAATCCGGGCGGCCACTGCCGCCGCTCGCAGCGCCAGGTGATCGTTGGGCACTGTGACCTTGAAGTTGTCGATGCTGCCGTTGAAGTACTCTCCGTTCACCCAATTGGCACGTCCCAGCTGCAGCACGCCACCTGTGGAGCCGAGAATGGACGAGAGCGCCTGGGCCTCGGTCGGCGTCTTCTGATCGACCAGCTCGCCGTTGATATACAACGCCGTGCTGTCATTGGAAACCTTCAGATCGATATGACGCCAGCCAGCGGCGACGCCGCTTGCCGACGGGCTTCCGGTGTTGTCACGTGAACCGCTGTTATTCCAACGTTGCACCGTCACCCGATCACTACGGTCGATGACCGACAGATAATGCTCGTTCGGATACGACTGGGCGTTGGCGTCCCTTGCGGCGAACAGACTCCAAGCTTGGCTGTCGGATGTGGCTGCCGACAGCACATCATAGGAGAAGGTCACCTCATCAAGCCCTGCCAGCAGAGCGCTCCCATCACTCTTGGTGATGTTCAGCCACTGGCTGTTGCCGAACGCCAGGGCCTGCGAACCATCACCCTGATACTCATTCACCGTAGGGGCGTTGGCGGATTTCGCGAGCGTCGCCTTCGCGATGCCCGTCGAATCCTCCAAGGTGCCGCTCTGCCCCTGCACGACGTCGTCGAAGTTGAAGTCCGCGATGGTCACATCGGCCGTGTCCTCCTCCTGCGCGGAGGCCACCTGGGGTGCAACGGCCATCGAAAGCAAGGTGGCGGCTCCCAGAACCGCTCCAAGCGCCCGTTTGCCCCATCGCCGTATATCCGCTGCGAGCGCGTTGCTGTTTTCAGTCATCATTGACCTTTCCTTCATCGTGATTGATCCTTCGGATCTTGCTTCACCACTCTTGATTCCCTTTGGCGGTATACAGTCGGCGCATCAGGATTCATGGCTTCGTCATCGCAGCCCTGAATTCGCCGGTGCGTGGGTTTCGAGCAGACCTCCCCGAAGCGTCTGCGCACCTGGTATTCACTCCTGTTTATGTACCCCTGGTATCAACGCCTGTGTATCGACGTCTGCATATCCATGTCTGTGTGAACCCGGCATCTCCGTCCTTGCCCTGCCGCCTCCCTCATCAATGCTGCCGCCTTCGATATCAACGCCGGAGCTTCATGTGCACCGAGGCGCTGAGATGGAGTTAATCTATCACGCTGAATGTTCTCTCCTTGGGCGCGGATTTCAACGAATCTTCGCCTTGCTCACTGACGGATCATGCTTGATTCCTTGGAATTCCGGCATTCTGGGATGCGTGGAGATTCTTGTGTGCCCTTTGGTTATGCAGATAACGATTCGATAACAGTTTGATCCGACACCGAAACGCACACCGCGAATGCAGGGTATGGGCTGTTGCGGCCTTTGATTCCATCGTCCACACTGTGGAACAATGCCGACCGAAAGCGTGCCTGCGGAGATGCCCTGGCCCCGGAGGGCCAAGCCATCCGGCTTGGACCATACGATCGTTCGGAGCAAAGCAAGAACCCCCGCACATCACCATGTGCGGGGGTTCTTCACGATTCTTGTCGATCAGGGTCCAATCGGCGGACCTTGACGACAACAATCCAGGTATTCGAGGTTTCAGGCCTCAGCGTTCTCCGGGGTGTCGATTTCGAAGACGCCGTAGCTCCAACCGTGACGGTGGTACACCACCGAGGGACGTCCGGTCTCCTTGTTCACGAAGAGGAAGAAGTCGTGACCGATCAGTTCCATCTCATACAGGGCCTCATCAATGCTCATCGGTTCGGCGATGTGGAGCTTGCGACGGATGACGATAGGCGTATCCCCGACCTGGACCTCGACAGACTCGCCTGGGGCCAGCTCGCTGGCAACGGCCGCTTCCGGGCTGTTATTCGGCTCGTCCTCCTGGGCTGTCTCCTCCGGGGTGGTCGGCAGGACCGCGCCCATATCGACCGGCACCGGGTTGAGGTAGCCACGCCTGTGGTCCTTGCGGCGGTCACGGGCCCGGCGAAGACGCAGGGTCAGCTTGTCGAGTGCCATATCCAAAGCGCTGAATTCATCGGTGCTTGACGCTTCGGCACGAACCACCGTGCGGCCTGCGATCACGGTTATTTCCACACGTTTCGCTGTATCAGCCTGGCGTGGGTTGCCTTCATGGGTCAATACGATCTGAGCACGCTGGGCATCGGGAGCGATGGCGGTCACACGATTCAATTTGGTGTCCACCACGTCACGGAACCTCTGCTTAATTTGCGTGTGGCGACCTGTTACGACGTTCTCCATGTGAACCTCCTTGGATCAAGCGGCAGAGCCGCTGTGTGTGGTGAGCGGCGCCTTCACCGCTCGGGTAACTCATATTGTAACCGACTGAGATTCAACATCCGCGGAGCGCAAAGCCCAAATGCCCGGAAATTTCAACAAGTCAGACGGTACGCTTCGATTCCTGCCGCAGCTTGCCTCCGTACCGTGAGCCTTGTTCCACTCACTGGTAATATATGATGGTTGAGACCTCTTGATGGCCGCGGCGTGAACCTGGAACAAGCGATTGGGAAGGGTTGGCGCTGAGGAACTTCCGGGCTCCATAGAGCACGATGGCGGATAACGTCCGCCCAGGGTGACCTGAGAGATAGCGCAGCAGAGAACAGACCGCCCGGGCCTGAAGGTGACTTCAGCCCAGGTAAGGGTGAAACGGCGGTGTAAGAGACCACCGGGCCGCTGGTAACAGCAGGCCGCATGGCAAGCCTCATCGGGAGCAAGGCCAAGCAGAAGGCGTTAAGGGCTGCTCGCCCGTGCCTTCGGGTAGGCTGCTAGAGCTTGATGGCAACATCAAGTCGAGATGGATGGCCATCCATCCTGCAAAGGATGACAGAACCCGGGGTAGAAGAGGTCTCAACCACACTTCTTGGTGATTCTTCGATCATGCCGCCGCATATGTGCAGCCATTGGGCTTCCGGGCATGGATATCCCTGGATTCACGGTGCCGCACTAACATCACATATGCAGGGCAGCGGGCCATATCCCGCTTCATACGAAGAGATCGTCGAAGACCTTGCGCAGCGTGTCAGGGCTATGACCTTTTCGCCCTCCCGCACTCCACAATCTACGCATCCGGACCTTGCGCTCCAGACCGTGGGTTCTCCGCTCGACGCTACGGCCGAGCTCATAAGCAGCATCGACGAAGTCCCCACGCTGCGCCGCCTCTTCGATGAGCCGCGCGGCGAGGGTCGCCTCCACACCCTTGCGTGACATCTCCATGCGGACGCCACGCTCCCCCATGTCACGTTGCAGGCAATAGCGCATCAGATCCTCAGCGTAGGCCTCGTCGTCGAGCAGACCCAACTGTTGCAGGCGACATATGACCGCGTCGACGGTCTCCTCTTCGTAGCCTTTGCCGATCAGACGTTTCGCCAGATCCGAGGATGAACGCTGTGCGGCGTCCAGGGAACGCAACGCCGACTCCTTGCATGCGTCAAAACGCTCATCATCCGACCGATCCATCGCATCGCTCCCGCTGGATCCCGAGGCTGTGGACAGCTCCGTATCCATACCCACCTGGCCAAGAAACTCATCAGCGGAAATCATGAAACCTCATTTCAGGAACAGCTGTGACCTTCACGCATGCATCGTGTCTTCGATCACTTGGACTCGTTGCCCTCATCGGCCGTGGCGTCCGACCCGGCGTGTTGCTGAGCGTTCTCCTGTCCATCGCCCGAGGCATCGCTTTGGGCGTCACCTTCCGCCGCCTCGTCCTCCGGCTTCGGAATCAGACCGAACTCCATCTTGACGCGATCCTCTATCTCATTGGTCAGCTCAACATTGTCCTTGAGGAAGTGACGCACATTCTCACGTCCCTGTCCGAGCTGGTCGCCGTCATAGGTGAACCATGAACCCGACTTCTTCACGATATTGGTCTGCAGGGCCATATCCAGCACAGAGCCCTCACGAGAGATGCCCTCGCCATAGAGCATGTCGAATTCAGCGGATTTGAAAGGCGGTGCCATCTTGTTCTTCACGACCTTCACCCTGGTGCGGTTGCCGACCGCCTCATCGCCATTCTTCAGGGTCTGGATTCTTCTGATGTCAAGACGGACCGAGGAATAGAATTTCAGGGCCTTGCCACCGGTTGTGGTTTCAGGGCTTCCGAAGAACACACCGATCTTCTCCCTCAACTGGTTGATGAAGATCGCCGTGGTGTTCGCCTGCGCCAGGGCTCCTGTGATCTTGCGCAGCGCCTGACTCATCAGACGCGCCTGCAATCCGACATGGCTGTCTCCCATGTCACCCTCGATTTCGGCTTTCGGCACCAGTGCCGCGACCGAATCGATAACGATGATGTCCAAAGCACCTGAGCGGATCAGCATGTCGGCGATCTCCAGGGCCTGCTCGCCGTTATCAGGCTGCGAGATGATCAGGGAATCGGTATCGACACCCAGTTTCCGCGCATACTCAGGATCCAAGGCGTGCTCGGCATCGATGAACGCCGCCACGCCGCCGTTACGTTGGGCGTTGGCCACCGCGTGAAGCGTCAACGTCGTCTTGCCGGAGGATTCCGGACCGTAGATCTCAACGACCCTCCCCCTGGGAAGGCCTCCGATGCCCAGGGCCATATCCAAAGCCAGGGAGCCTGTTGGAATCACTTCGACGTTTTGCACCGGGCGATCGCCAAGACGCATGGCTGAACCCTTGCCGAAGTTCTTTTCCACTTGCGCAAGCGCCGTATCAAGCGCAGCCTGGCGTCGAGATTGAATATCGCTTTCGGCGTCTTTCTTCGATG
Source organism: Bifidobacterium psychraerophilum (assembly GCF_000741705.1). Lineage (GTDB taxonomy): Bacteria > Actinomycetota > Actinomycetes > Actinomycetales > Bifidobacteriaceae > Bombiscardovia > Bombiscardovia psychraerophila. The sequence continues at coordinate 535,058 of NZ_JGZI01000010.1, forward strand.
CGCGGGCGCTTGTATGTTGTGCCATCTGGCCTCTCCTTGCTCATCCAACTGATCTGACAGTACACACCATAGAGCCGAATCGGAGCACAACAGTTATGCCACACACCTTGTGGTCGAACATGCTTCATACTGCCGGACGGTGATTAACTGAACTCAGGGCATGACTATACCCGAACATTTGTTCGAATACAAATACCCGTGGCCATTTCTGACGATACGGCCACGGCTGCCTTCACCGTGCAGGCATAGGCGGGGCATTATGATCCTTGCCCCAACGTGTTGAATCCGGTATATCCATCTGGTCGCACAATACGTTCCAGACCGTCCGAGGCTCGACGCCCGCATCCAAGGCCTCAACCACCGTGAGGGAATCCAACTCATTCAGCCGTTGGTCCCTCGATAGGCTCCGTCCATATCCACGCCCGAAAACCTCTTCGAGCAACTCCCAGAACTCCCGTTCTCTCACCGACGGAACCCTCCCATGTTGATGGCAGCCGCCTCGGCAGCCACCGTATTATTCATCAGTCCTGCAATGATTCAATGTAGTCCGCGACCATACGCAGCATCTGGGACACACTCACGCCGAGCGCCTCAGCGATCGAGCTCAGCAGCTCGGAGCTGGCCTCCTTCTGGCCTCGCTCGACCTCGGAGAGGTAACCGAGCGAAACGCCGGCGTTCTCACTGACCTCACGCAGGGTCTTGTGATCCTTGGTCCTCAAGTCGCGCAACACATGACCGATGGCCTCGCGCAACGACACCTGATGCGTACCCGCATAGGCCTCCTCGCTGCTTCCGGCAGCAGCGGGCATCGAGCGCGCGTCGCCGCCCTCCTCCTGCATCCACATGCGTGCGAGGGCCGCCTGACGCTCATCTTTGGCCTTCTTGGCCGCCCTGGCCCTGATTACCTGCTGTTGCGCAAACAGCACCGCCCGACGCTGTGCCGGCGTCAGATCCCTGACGCGTGCCGCGCCTTCATGCACATTGTTCGTCTGTAGTTCGAAAGAATCCTCGGTGTGTCGCAACACTGTCTGATTATTAGCCATCACGTGCCCCTTTCGTACCGCTTCGTTCCTGTGGTCTTCACTCTGCACAACAATGCCCAGCGCGTAATATTCCTGAAAGCGAACCGGAACTAACTTAATGTGAGCGACGTCACAACAGCGGAGGGCCGATCAGGGCATCGCTGCGTATCGGCAAGCTCAGGCATCCAGCAGCTTGGAAAGGGTGCCAAGCACCTCAAGCACGGTGGACTCGCGTACATCCTCGCGTGAACCCTCCAGGTGCAGCTCGCGGACATACACGCCATCCTTCCGCTCACCCCCATGCCGCAAGGCCGAGGCGTCGGGGAATGCCAGGGCTATATAGACCAGGCCTGCGGCTTTGTCCCCATCGGGTCCCGGACCGGCCACACCGGTGGTGGAGAGTCCGATCACACGATCCACGGTGTCGTCGTTGCCGTAGAGTCTGGCCGTCGAAGAGGCCATGTGACGGGCCACCTCCGGGTCGACGGCTCCCCTGGTGCGCAGTAGTTCAGCATCCACGCCGAGGATGGACTGCTTGGCTCGGATGTCATAGGTGACGGCCGAACCGAGGAAGACCGCGGATGCACCAGGCACCCGTACGAAGGCGTCCGCGAGCAGACCGCCCGTCAGGGATTCCGCAGCGGCTATGAAGCAGTGTTCACGAAGGCATGCGGCAAGAATCCGCGATGCAATCCCATCCGAGGGTCGCCGCGCGGAACGGCTCATTTCGCCACCCCGTCCTTATCTTTTCGCTCCACATCCGCGACATCGCCGTTCCGCCCTCTGCGTCCCGCAAAGGTGTTCACCAGATACTCCGCGCCTGAATAGAGGCAGAGGAACAAGGCGACAAGCATCACGACCAATGTCAGGGTCTGATACCCGGACACCACCTGTGTGGACAGCGAAGTCAAGGACCATACCGGCGCAAGCAGCATGGCGATGCCTACGCATTGCGCAAGCGTCTTGAACTTGCCGGCCTGCGAAGCCGCTATGACCTTGCCGCCCGTGTCGATGACCACGAAACGCATGACGGTGATACCCAGCTCTCGGATGAGGAACAGCGCGGTGATCCACCAGGACAGCTCGTCCAGCACCGATGCCACGACGAGGGCCGAGCATATCAGCAGTTTGTCCGCAATCGGATCCATCAGCTTGCCCAATTCGGTCACCTGATCGAACCTGCGGGCCATCCAGCCGTCCAGCTTGTCTGTGGAGGCGGCGAAAACGAACAGACCGAAGGCCCACCAACGCATCGTCGTATCGGCTATGCCCATCGTGCCCGCACGAACATCGAGAATGATGAATACGACGACCAGAACGATCCTCGCGTAGGTCACCAAATTCGGAGGGCTGTTCCACCCTGCAAACAAATGCCCCTTCGTCTGCCTTGACTCGGACTCAGAGTGCTGCTCCATACCCTCTCCTTGACCAACGGAACTCATGATTCCCACTCCAATGGCATAGATACCAACGAATTCACCTCATGTTCATGTTTCCAGTTTCAACTACGTTACTCTATCGGGCGGTCCTTGGAGGCAGGAGACGCCGCTCGGCGAATCGACGCATGCCGTGAGGTCATGGCGGCGGCTACAGCGTGGGCTGTTGCGCGACCTCGGCAGACCCCGACGACGCCTCGAGACTGCCGGTCTCCCCTCGAATGAATGCCAGCACCTCCTGCAGATCCTGTGGCTGCACCAAGACCTCCCTCGCCTTCGAACCCTCGGAGGGACCCACTATGCCCCTTGACTCCAGAAGGTCCATCAGACGTCCCGCCTTCGCGAAGCCCACGCGCAGCTTGCGCTGGAGCATGGAGGTCGAACCGAATTGCGAGGTGACCACCAACTCCGCAGCCTGCAGCAGGACATCCATATCATCACCGATATCCTCATCCGGTTCCGGCTTGTTCTCGGCGCGCTCGGTCATCTGCTCAATATCCTCGCGATAATGAGGCTTGCGTTGGGTCCGTACCGAATCCACCGCCTTGCGGATCTCCGATTCACCGACCCAGGCTCCTTGGACGCGCAGAGGTTTTGCGGACCCCATCGGCAGGAAGAGGGCATCTCCCTGACCGATCAGGGTTTCGGCACCCGTGGTGTCGAGGATGACCCTTGAATCGGTGGCCGACGATGTGGCGAAGGCCAGACGTGAAGGGATGTTGGCCTTGATGAGGCCGGTGACCACATCCACCGAAGGACGCTGCGTCGCGAGCACCAGATGCACGCCTGCGGCGCGGGCCAACTGGGTGATGCGTTGAATGGAGCTTTCCACATCGTTCTTCGCCACCATCATCAGGTCGGCCATCTCGTCCACCACAACGAGCAGATACGGGTAGGGGGCCACCTTGCGTTTGGACCCTTCGGGCACATGGACCTTGCCCGCGTGGACCGCCTCGTTGAAATCCTTCACATGCCGGAAGCCGAAGTACTGCAGGTCGTCATACCTGGCATCCATCTCCTTGACGACCCATTCCAAAGCCTGGGCCGCTTTCTTCGGATCGGTGATGATGGGCGTGAGCAGGTGCGGAATACCGGCATAGGCACTCAGCTCAACACGTTTCGGATCCACCATGATGAGTCTGACCTGCTCCGGCGTGGATCGCATGATCACCGATGTCAGCATGGAATTGATGAAACTCGACTTACCTGAACCGGTGGCTCCCGCGACCAGGAGATGCGGCATCTTGGTCAGATCAGCGGTGACGAAATGACCCTCCACATCCTTGCCGACTGCGGTCAGCATCGGATTATCGTCCGATTGGGCCTTATCCGAACGCAACACATCGCCCAGATGCACGATCTCGCGATCCACATTCGGAATCTCGATACCGATTGCGGACTTTCCCGGAATCGGAGAGAGGATGCGCACATCCGAACTCGCCACGGCATAGGCGATATTGCGCTGCAGATTGGTGACTTTCTCGACCTTCACACCCGGACCCAGCTCAACCTCATACTGCGTTACCGAAGGGCCCCTGAGGAATCCGATCACTTTGGCATCCACGGAGAACTGTTGGAACGTGGATTGCAATGCCTGGATCACGTGATCATTCGCGGGTGTTCGCGCCGCATGGGGCTTGCCACGTGCCAGCAGTTCCAATGAGGGCAGCTGATAGGCCTGGAGACTCTCATCCCCTCCCTCGCCGTTCATCCCGCTCTGGTTCAGGACGCTATCCCTCTCCTCTTCACCGGAGCCTGATGCCTGACCATCCGCTTGACCCGCGGCGTCGCCCTCAATGCCGGAAGCCCCCATGCCGGATATCACCTGGGTCTGGTTGTCGGGATTCCATGGGTCATCCCATACACCGGTATGCCGCTCGCCCGGAATGGCCGAGGGAACTCCCGCCGTCCCGGCGCCAGCAGGCATCCCCGCCTGAAGGACACTGGTCGTCTCAGCCGTTGCGGGCAGCCCGGCCCTTCCCAATATCGCGGTCTCGTCGTCACCGTGCCCCTCACCGAGTATGGTCTGGGCTATATCACCGTGCTGGCTCGCCGCTTTCTCAAAGGCGTCATCACCCTCATACCTGTCAAGTTTGCGGTCATCCTCGCCTCCACGCCCCCGCCGGAACAGCCTGGACAGCCAGGAGCCTTTGCCGGTATCCTTTTCGGCCACGTCATCCGTGCCGTCTTCATGCGTCGGCACCCCCTGAGCGAATGAGATCGTGTCATCCCCCACGCGGACCTCATTCGGGAATTCCTCGTCATCACCGTTCTCGGATGCCGTCTTAGCTGTGAAACGGGCGGCGACGGCGCTGCCCAGATGAGGGATGTCGGAGACATGCAGATGCGAGATCATCAGCACGGCGAACATCGCGGCGATCACGAAGAGCACGATCGCGAAGGCTTTGGACAGACCCCAGGCCAGGGGGGAACCAAGCATGAATCCCAGAAGACCACCCGACTCCTGGAGAATCGCGATGTCGAACACCCGATGGTCAGAGGCAACAGCCACGTCGATAATCGAGCACACGGACCACAGCAAGAGGAACCATCCGCTGACCACACGCGGATTCTCCGAGCTTGTCCCCGAATTCCGGATCAAGCGGGCCGCGACGATGACCAGAAGGACCGGCAGCACCACGCTCATCACGCCGAAGGCACCCGACGCGAGGGCGTGCAGCACACGACCAAGCGCACCATCGACACGGAACCATTCGCTGGCGCAGAACAGCACCGCGAACACAATCAGCATGAAGCACAATCCGTCACTGCGATACGCGGGATCGTACTGGCCCACACCGGTGATCGAACGGATCAACGATCCGAATCCACGCGGTATGCTCAGAATCGCCTTCTTCCACCAGGCTTCCGGCTCAGACCGCACGTCTGACTCGCCCTTCTTGCCTTTCGGGGCGTTTTTGGATGTGGAGGAACCTCGCGCCGACGATGATCGACGCTGCTTGCCTGATGGTGAGTCGGTATTATCCGTGGATGTGCTTCGTGTCATAACGCCTCCAGATTACCCAGAAAGATGCGGTGGAGCTCGTATTCGGGCATGTTTCGCACAATATTTTCGCCGGATCCGAGCGAATGCAATCGCCGCACACGGGCATCCGCATGTGCCTCCCACTTTTTGCGGCTACCATCGGGACTATGACGACACCTGCGGAACGTGCGAGCGCAGTCGCATTTGCCCAACAAAGCTGCGCATTGGAATCCTTGACGCCGAGCAGCGCGGTGATCGCCGCCGCCGGCCGCTATGAACGTGGTGATCTCAGTACGGATCGCCTCCTGTCCGAAGGATCAGCCGAGAGCGTGGCGGACAAGATCCTGGTGCGGACCATTCTGCTCATCGAACGCGGATGGCCATTCAGCGGGGACCTGCAGGAGCTGCGCGCCATACATCAGGGACTCTTCACGGGCGTCTACGATGATGCCGGAACACTGCGCACAGGCGATACCACAAAAGGAAAGAATGCCCGCTCGTCGAACCCCGAAGCGTTCTTCCCGGCCGGGTTGATCGAAACCGGGGCGGCCAACATCTCAAGGGAGCTCGCCGAGAAACGCAATCTGAAGTGTCTGGACCGCGCGGACTTCGTCAACGCCCTGGCACACATCTACGATGAGCTCGGTTATCTGCATCCCTTCGTGGGAGGCAACGCGATGGTCCTGCGCATATTCGCCTCGCGTCTCTCCCATGATGCCGGATGGGATCTGGATTGGGGCACAGTCGATGCAGCCTCATACAAAAACGCCAAGCACAGCGCATACAACGGGGATACCTCGGCATTCGAGCGCCTCTTCGGCACCATCATCCGACCGGCCAATCCGACCCGCAGCTTCCTGATAGCCGGATGGGATCAAGGCCCCGCCCACTGAGTCACAGCAGCTGCCGACTGCCCTCACGCGGCGGATGTCCGGATGGTTGACACCGGACATCCGCCGCGTATTGGTATGCGGAGCTTATGCCATACAGCGTAGCGGTGAGCGGACGATCACCGCTCCTCCAGCAGACGCAAGGCCTTCCGTACCCTCGGGAAACCGATATACGGCAGGCATTGCAGCACGGCATCGGCCAGCACGTCCCTGTCATTGCCCACCGCGATATTCGCGGCCAGATGCCGCCTCAGATCCTCATCGCAGTCGCCCATCGCGGTCAGCAGGCAGAAAGCCGCCATTTCGCGAGTTGGAAGATCCAGACCCGGGCGGGTGAAATAATCCCCAAACGCATAATCAGTGGCCAGCCCTTCCAGCACCTCCATGGGTGAGGGCCGCCCCGGCTCCGAAGCCGCATCGTCCCCAACCTGCAGCTTCAAGCGCTCACGGATCTCCACACCGCTGTGATGCGTGGTCGACAGCTCCGGCACAGGAGCTTCATCCAAAGGCAGGGCGACACCCTTCGATTCAAAAAGATCATTCGCCACCCTGAGAAAGGGGAACACCCTCCCCATACCGAGAAATGCAAGGGACTGATAGATGGTTTCCTTGACCGCCCGGGGTTCCACGCCAACATTCAACGCGACCTGAGCCATCACTTCAAACTCATCCAGAGCGTCGCAACCCAACAAGGAGGAGAGAACCACCAGGGAGCGCTGCCCGTCATGCAAGGCACCGCGATGGGCCACATCCCCATAGGCGAAGCGGTTGAACATCTCGACGAATCCCGGGTCGCTCTCCCCCAAAGGCTTCTCATCCTGGAACATTCGTTCAAGACGTTTCCTGGTATTTCGATGTGCCATATACCCTTCCTCTCAGCTCAGCGGGATCCTTCACCCACGTGCGGGCCTGCACACACCCGAGCATACGGCAGCACCACAAGGCGTGCATCCGGGACACCGCCACGCATCATGCGCGGCTCGGCCACATGAGTCCCATGAGCATCATGAGTCGATCATGCCCAGATGATGCTTGGTGTATTCCTCCGCAAGGGCATCCGTGGAATCATAGTCACCGGCATCGGCGTGGGATACGATTGCCACGGCATTGTCCAACAGATCCGGGTTGAGGGCCTGCAACCAGTGGATCCTCGGATCCCTGCCGAACCAGCCCATCTGCTTGCGGGCAAGACGTTTCGTCTTCTGCGCGATATCCGCGAAAGCCTCATCCTCATCGATCAGACCGTCAAGCACATCGATCATCTGCTGGTATCCGAGAGCCCTGGCAGCCGTGGCACCCAAGCGGGGCCTGATGCGACGCACCTCCTCCATGAAGTCATGGGCGCGCATATGCTCGGTACGCAACTCGATGCGCTCATCCAACGCTGCGCGCGGAAGATCCAAACCGATCTGGACGCTGGGGATGATGTAACGGTATTTGGGCAGATTCGCCGAATAGGGCCTGCCGGTGATGGCTATGACTTCCAAGGCGCGAATGGTGCGCCTGACGTTGTGGGCATCCATATGCGAAGCGGCTTCGGGATCACGAGAACGCAGCTCGTCGAACAAGGCTCCGGGACCCTCCGTATCCGCACGTTCCTCCAATCGGGTCCTGATCGCACGATCGGTTCCGGGAAAGCGTATGTCATCCAGAGCCGCACGCGCATAGAGGCCCGAACCACCAACCAGAATCGGCCTGATGCCACGCTTCTGCAGATCGTGGATACAGGCCCTCACCAAGGTCTGGAACCGCGCGACGCTCATAGCCTCCTCGGGTTCGATGACATCCAGCAGATGATGCACCACGGCGGCGCGTTCCTCCTCGGAAGCCTTGGCGGTGCCCACATCCATGCCCTTGTACATCTGATAGGCATCCGCATTGATGATCTCACAGTGCTCACCACGTCGGGCCAAAGCCCCGGCCAGCGCTATCCCAAGACCTGTTTTCCCCGATGCGGTAGGCCCGACGATGGACACCACACGATGTGTCGCGGCGAAATCCCGGACATCCGAATCAGGCACCATCCGCGCCTCATCTTCCACATTCATAGTCATCTTCCGTGATCAGCCGATCCTTTGTGTCTACCGTCTCACCGTATACCTGTGATCGATCAGGCGCGGGTCGGGATCGGCGATCAGATAGTGCTTGCCCGCATGCGTGACCGTGCAGGTCACCACATCCCCCACCTGCGGCCTCGGGCAGCCCTCAGGGGTGCCGATATGAACCAGTGTTCCGCTGCGTTCACGTCCGGTCACCCGCTTGGTGTCGGCGTCCTTGCGGCCCTTGGCATCCGTGACCAGCACCTCCACATCATGACCCACAAAGGCCTGCATCTGTTCAGCCGTAATCGCTTCCTGCAGATGGTTGAGTCGTTCGAAACGCTCCTGCACCACGTCGTGCGGTACCTGTTGCATCGACGCGGCCGGAGTGCCCGGTCGCGGCGAATACTGGAAGGTGAATGCGGAGGAGAAGCGCGACTCCTCGACCATCCGCATCGTCTGCTCGAAATCCTCGTCGCTCTCGCCAGGGAAACCGACAATGATGTCGGTGCTGATCTGCGCATCCGGCATCGCGTCACGAACCTTGCCGAGGATCGTCGTGAAACGCTCACTGCGATAGGAGCGCCGCATGGCCCTGAGGATCCTGTCGGAACCCGACTGCAGGGGCATATGCAGCTGATGCATGATATTCGGAGTCTCCGCCATCGCCGTAATCACATCATCCGTGAATGCGGCAGGATGAGGCGAAGTGAACCGCACCCGTTCCAGACCCTCGATATCCCCGCAGGCACGCAACAGTTTCGAGAAGGCGAAACGATCGCCTGTGGAATAGCCATAGGAATTGACATTCTGCCCGAGCAGGGTCACCTCCTTCGCCCCGCCATCCACACAGCGCTGTATCTCATCAAGCACATCGCCGGCACGCCTGTCACGCTCCTTGCCGCGCACAGCCGGCACGATGCAGAAGGTGCAGGTGTTGTTGCACCCCACCGAAATCGACACCCAGGACGACACCGCGGAAGCCCTGGAGACCGGCAGCTGACTGGGGAAATACTCAAGATCCTGCAGCACCTCCACCTGCGAATGGTGGCTGTCCCGCGCTTCATGCAGCAGATTCGGCAGGGAGGCGATGTTCTTCGTACCGAACACGGCATCGACCCAAGGGGCGCGCTGGGCGATGCGATCACGATCCTTCTGCGCCATGCAGCCACCAACGGCAATCTGCATATCAGGACGCTCGCGCTTCAATTCGGCCCACATGCCCAAAGTCCCGTACATCTTATCGGAGGCGTTCTCACGCACCGCACAGGTATTCAGCACGATCAGATCAAGATCCTTGCCCTCGACCTGATCGGCATTCGCTTGCACATAGCCCGTCGATTCCAACACACCGGAGATCCGCTCCGAATCATGGACATTCATCTGGCAGCCCAGAGTATGCACGTAATACACGCCGAGACCCCGTCCGGCTGCGGAATCCGACTCCCCCACGCGCGGCATGCGCTCCTGCTCAGTCATCATGGCTTCATCCATAATCCTAGATTCTAACGAAAGTCACGCCGGAGAACGATCCGCCGCCACGCCGTCGCATCCCATCGCCGCACACCGCCAAACAGCCCGAAGAAACGGCCGGACACCCTCATCACGACCACAAGCGCGTGATTGAGTGGTGCACATCGAAGCAAACCCACAGCCAATATTGATTCACCTGAGTACAGTTAGAGACTCAACAGGGGCATCAATGATCCCGCCGAGGAGGCGACTGTGATATTAGATCGCAAAAACATGACGAACACGGCAGAGCTGGCTACCCGAATCAAAACAATGGACGATGGTTCATTCAATAAATTCGACAGCTCAAGCGTAACCGAATTCGTCGATCTGATGCAGATATACGAGGGTGCCATGTACGAAATCGGCACCAAGCTCGAAATCCTCGACAACGAGTTCCAGGTCCGATTCAGCCACAACCCGATACATCACATGGAACGCCGCCTGAAAAGCTCGAATTCCATCATCGAGAAACTGCACCGAAAAGACCTGCCGATCAGCGTCGAATCGATTAAGGACAACCTCTTCGACGTTGCAGGCATCCGCGTCATATGCAACTATCGGGACGATGTGTACGCCGTTTCGCGTTACCTCTCGGAGCAATCGGACATCCAGGTGCTACGGGTCAAAGACTACATTCGCAATCCGAAACAGAACGGATACCGCAGCCTGCATGTCATCTACGCCGTACCGGTGTTCCTGACATCCGGCCCCCACTACACACCTGTCGAAGTCCAATTCAGAACCATCGCGATGGATTACTGGGCAAGCCTCGAACACCAGCTCAGATACAAATCAGACCTCCCCGACTCCCAGCTGGCCCAGCACTCGCAGACGCTGCTCGACTGCGCGCGCTCACTGCAGAACGTGGAAGTCCAGATGCAGTCGATTCATCGAGATATCAGCGGGGCGCCGCAGGAAGAGGAGGATGGTGCACCACAAGCACCATCCGAACAATAACCCACACCAACCCGCGGCCCTCGCGGCCAACACCACCGCTCACCTCGCCTACACGAAGCCCACAGGGCTCCGCGCCTCACGGCTCAGCAGCAATCAGAATGAGAAATTATCAGGATCGGCACCATTGCGCTTGCCGGTGTTCAACGCATAGATGGCCGCCATCTCGTTCTCATCAAGGGTGAAGTCGAAAACATCGAAGTTCTGCTTGATGCGCTCCTGATGCGTGGACTTCGGAATCACGATCACACCACGCTGCAGATGCCAGCGAATAACAATCTGGGCAGGCGATTTGCCATGCTCATCAGCGATCCGCTGCAATACGGGATCCTTCAACAGATCCCCGCCGGTACCACCCAGAGGACTCCACACCTCCACATGGATGCGTTTGCCGTGGCAGTAATCGACCAAATCCTGATTGGTGAACTGAGGAGAGGATTCGATCTGATCGACCGCAGGACGCACGGCGCTGATCATACGCAGCTCCTCAAGATGATGCTGATGGAAGTTGCTCACCCCGATCGCACGGATCCTGTGCTGGTGATACAGGTCCACCATCACCTCCCAGGCACGCTGCCAACCATCGACAGGCCAATGGATCAGATAAAGATCCACATAGCTCGTGCCAAGCCGATCAAGGCTCTGATAAAAAGCCTCCTCGGTCTTCCCCGCCCGAATATCGTCATTCCAAAGCTTCGTGGTCACAAAGACCTCACGGCGACGCACACCCGACTCGCGAAGAGCCTGGCCGACGGACTCCTCGTTGCCATACACAGCCGCCGTGTCGATATGGCGGTAACCCGCCTCCAAAGCCCAACGAACGGAATCCACCGTCTCCTTGCCTTCGGGTGTCTGGAACACGCCCAAGCCGAGCTGCGGTATGCCGATTCCCGTGGTGCCGACAGCGCCCCCCACGCTCGAAGCATCCCCCGAGTACTCGTTGAGTGTAAGAATTTCCGGTCCCTCGTGCTGCATACATCTCCTCTCCGGGCAGTCGGCAGTGGCCGACACCCACACCCTCCGCACCAGTCTGCGGGGCTTTTCGCGTGTACTCATCGTATCGTCGCCTCCGTGCGCGACCAAGACTGCGCCACCGGAGTAATTCATATAACAGTAAGGTTCCTCCCATATTATGTGATGTACATAACGATTGGAAAGCTCTACGCAGAAGGAGCGGGAATGACATACGGCAGAGAGCCCCAAGGGAATCAAAGCAATCCGAACCAGTACCAGCAGCAGTACGGTCAGCAATACACCCAGCAGTCCTATGCGCAACAGCCCATCATGAACGCCCAAACCGTCTATTCCTACGACACCGTTCAACAGGCATCGCGCACCTCCATCACCCGGGCATACGGCGAGATGGCACTCGGCCTGCTGGTGACCGCCGTCGTGGCCCTGATCTCACAGGCCACCGGCGCATTGGAAGCCTACATGTCCGCCACCGGCACCATCGGTTGGATCATCATGGCGGTCGTCCAGGTCGGTTTGGCCGTATCCCTCGGCGCACGCATCATGAAGATGAAACCATCCACCGCACGCCTGATGTTCTACGCATACGCGGCCCTGATGGGATTCACCCTCAGCTCATTGTTCTGGGCATACAACGCCAGCACCATCATCATCACGCTGGGCTTCTGCGCGGCATTCTATTTCGCACTGACGATGTTCGCCCTCACCACCAAGGTCAACATGCTCAAAGCAGGGCCGATACTGATGGTCGGACTCGTCGTTCTGATCATCTCCCAGATCGTGCTCATGTTCATCGCCCCCAGCGCCACCACCCTGCGCGTCGTCGCAGGAATAGGCGTAGTGCTGTTCGCGCTGATGACCGTATACGACGCGCAGCGCACCAAGGCACTCTTCGCCCAGTTCGCCTCACAAGGTCCGGAAATGATAAAGCGCATATCCATACTCTGCGCACTCAGCCTGTACCTCGACTTCGTGAACCTCTTCCTCTACCTGCTCCAACTCTTCGGAGTCAGCGACAACTAGTCCCCGGCGGCACGCGAAAGGCCCCTGGAAGTTCTCAGACAGTGGTGAGAACTTCCAGGGGCCATTTCATATATCGGTGCGTGTAGGGCGCTTGCCGCCCTGGGTGGGGCGGTTAGCTTGGATTGCATTGGCTGCACAGTTGGTTTTTTGGATTTCCCCGTGTGGCGATCGCTGCGCGATCCTTCGCGCCCTTGGCGGGCGCTCACTTCGCCTTGCATTGGCCGGACAGTTGGTTTTGGGTTTTGCCTCGTGTGGCGATCGCTGCGCGATCCTTTGCGCCCTTGGCGGGCGCTCACTTCGCCTACACACAGCCCACTGGGCTGTGTGCTTAACGGCTCAGCATTAGGTTTCGGAGGACGTATTGGAGGATGCCGCCGTTGCGGTAGTAATCGGCCTCACCGGGGGTGTCGATGCGAACCACCGCATGGAAGCTCACCGAGGTACCGTCCGCACGAGTGGCGGTGACCTCAAGCGTCTTCGGGGTAATGCCTTCGTTGAGTGCGGTGACGCCCTTGATGTCGTAGCTTTCGGTGCCGTCAAGACCCAGGCTCTTCGCGGACTCGCCCTCCGGGAACTGCAAAGGCAGCACACCCATGCCGATCAGATTGCTGCGATGTATGCGTTCGAAGCTCTCCGCGATCACGGCGCGGACGCCGAGCATAACCGTCCCCTTGGCCGCCCAATCGCGCGAGGAGCCCGTACCGTATTCCTTGCCCGCAAGGATCACAAGCGGAACCTGATGCTCCTTGTAATCCAGGGAGGCCTCGAAGATGGTGGTCGGCTGCTTCGTCAGGAAGTCGTAGGTGAATCCGCCGGGCGTCACATCATGTCCGGCTGAGGCGAGCAGAAGATTACGCAAACGGATGTTGCCGAAGGTCCCGCGGACCATGACCTCATGGTTGCCTCGTCGTGAACCGTAGGAATTGAAATTCTTCGGGCCGATGCCATGCTCCTGCAGGTACACGCCCGCAGGACTGCTGGACTTGATGGCCCCCGCCGGCGAGATATGGTCCGTGGTGACCGAATCGCCGAGCAATGCGAGCACCTTTGCGTTCTCGATATCACCCACCGGCTCCGGATCCTGGCTCATGCCGTCGAAGAAGGTCTGCTTGCGCACGTAGGTCGAGTCCGCATCCCAGGTGAACAACTCGCCATCCGGCACGTTCAGGCCCTTCCAGCGCTGGTCGCCATCGAACACCGATGCGTAGTCGTTGACGAACATATCCCTGCTCACCGTGGATTCGACCACATGCTCGATATCCTCGTTGCTCGGCCAGATGTCGCTGAGGAACACATCCTTGCCCGAGCCATCCTGTCCAAGCGGCTGAGAGGCGAAGTCGAAGTCCATCGTTCCGGCCAGGGCGTAGGCGATCACCAGAGGAGGCGAGGCCAGATAGTTCATCTTGACGTCAGGGCTGATGCGCCCTTCGAAGTTGCGGTTGCCGGACAACACTGCCGTCACCGTCAGATCGTTGTCATTGATGGCTTTGGAGATGGCGGGATCCAGAGGACCTGAATTGCCGATGCAGGTGGCGCAGCCATAGCCGACCAGTTCATACCCCAAAGCGTTGAGATCAGAGGTGAGACCGGCCTTGTCCAGATAGTCGGTAACGACCTGTGAACCGGGTGCCAGCGAGGTTTTGACCCACGGCTTCGGCTTGAGGCCCTGCTGATGGGCATTGCGGGCCAGCAGACCCGCGGCGATCATCACCGAAGGATTCGAGGTGTTGGTGCAACTGGTAATCGAGGCTATCGCCACATCGCCATTGCTGATATCGAACTCACCGTGGGTGTCGGTTTTCACCGGCACCTTCTCCGCAGTCGTTTCAGGCGTGATGTACGAAGGCACCGTCTGCTCGAAGCTGCTCTTCGATTCACTCAGCCGGATGCGGTCCTGTGGACGCTTCGGGCCGGCTATGGACGGAACGACCGTGCTGAGATCAAGCTGCATGTACTCCGAGTACTCGGGTTCTACGTAGTCGGGCGAATCGGTGTCATGCCAGAGCTTGTTGGCTTTGGCATAGGCCTCGACCAGGGCCACCTGCTCATCGGACCTGCCTGTGAGACGCAGATAATCAAGTGTGATGTCGTCGATCGGGAAGATGCCACAGGTCGAACCGAATTCAGGACTCATATTGCCCAGGGTCGCGCGGTTGGCGAGAGGGACATTGCTGACGCCTTCGCCGTAGAACTCGACGAATTTACCGACCACTCCGTGTTGGCGCAGCATATCGGTGATGGTGAGCACCACATCGGTCGCCGTGACGCCTTCGCTGATGCTTCCGGTCAGTTTGAATCCGACCACACGGGGAACGAGCATGGAAATCGGCTGCCCGAGCATCGCGGCCTCGGCTTCGATGCCGCCGACACCCCATCCGAGCACTCCGAGACCGTTGACCATCGTCGTGTGCGAATCGGTGCCCACGCACGAATCCATGTATGCGAGGCGTCGGCCCTGAGCATCGTCGGAATCCTTGGTCATCACGACCTTGGCGAGGTACTCGATATTGACCTGATGGATGATGCCGGTCCCCGGAGGTACGACGCGGAAGTTTCTGAAGGCCTGCTGTCCCCACCTCAGGAACTGGTAACGTTCACGGTTGCGCTGGTATTCGATGTCCATATTGCGCTCGATCGCCCCGGGGACGCCGGCCACATCTATCTGCACCGAATGGTCAATGACCATCTGTGCGGGCACCTGGGGATTGATGACCTCGGGGTCGCCGCCCAGATCCTTCACCGCATCACGCATGGTGGCAAGATCCACGATGCATGGAACGCCGGTGAAATCCTGCATGACCACACGGCTCGGCGAGAACTGGATCTCATGGCTGGGTTCCGCATTGGGATCCCAGTCCAGCAGGGACTGGACGTGTTCATCCGTGATGTTCGCACCATCGGTGTTGCGCACCAGATTCTCCACGAGCACTTTAAGGGAATACGGGAGGTGATCTATCCCCGGAAGCTCGGCGATGGAGAAGTAGTCGAAGGACTCCTTCCCTACCTGCAATGTTGAGAGCTGATCATCGTGCACAGACATGCTTCCTCCGTGATTCTAGACGGGTATCGCCACCAGATCCGTACGATCATTCGGACGGCACACTTGAAGGACCGAAACCGGTCCTCTGCCAACATATTGATTATCTGTCATAAATAATACATTTCCTGTTACCAGTTCTAGCGTGTCATCTTTCTCCGTGAGAAAATCCTCAGCGCCCAGGGCACCAGCCACACGCAGAACAAGAATACGCAGGCCGATACCGCAAGGGCGGAAAGCGTCGCTAATAGCGTTGTGCCCGAAGGCATGGAGAGCTCGAAGAATTTGGCGATGAAGGGGATGAACAAGCCGGTGATTCCGGCAGCGGCGAATACCAGCAGCAGAATTCCACGCCAAGAGCGCAATGGGCGAGCCACCCGGGCCAGTACGAAAATGCCCATGGCGAACAACACGATGGAGCAGACCACGCGCAGCTCTGCCAGATCAGCCCGATTGGAAAGATCCCAACCCATTTCGAAGGGAATGATCCACGCGGTGAGCAAGACGGACAGGCCTGTGGCGATACCGCACGGCAGCGCGAAGGCGACCACCCGCTTGAGGAATCCGGGCTTGTAACGGCTCACATTCGGGGCCAGAGCCAGCAGGAACGCCGGAATGCCGATGGTCAGAGAACCTATGTAGGTGATATGTCGCGGCAGGTAGGGGTACGGGATGGCGCTGAGCACGACCCCGATGGAGATCAGTGCCGAATACACCGTTTTGACGACGAACAGTCCTGCGACCCGTTCCATATTCGCCATCACCTGGCGCCCGCGGGCCACCACATCGGGCAGATGCGAGAACTTGGAATCGACCAGAACCACCTGGGCCACCGATTTGGTGGCGGGTGCGGCGTTGCCCATAGCAACGCCGAGATCGGCCTCCTTCAAGGCGAGGGAATCGTTCACACCATCGCCCGTCATCGCCACAACGTGCTGCCGTGCATGCAATGCCTGCACGATCGCCTTCTTCTGCTCAGGAAGCACACGCCCCAGCACGTCAACATGCTCAAGGACTTCCGCCAGCTCCTCGATGTCGTCCGGCAGCTGTCTCGCGTCCATCGCCCGCGGCTCACGGTTTCCGGTCAACTCCACTTTGGAAGCAATGGCCCGAACGGTTCCCGGGTTGTCGCCGGAGATGATACGGCAACGAACACCCTGATCCCTGAACCATGCCAAGGTGCTTTTGGCATCCTCACGGATCCTCTCGGTGCAGACCACCAGGGCTTCAGGATGCAAGGACCCCGGCAGTTCATGCGTATCGGCGAAGTGGCTGTCGGAAGATGGGGATGCCGTGTCCTGGTCCATGTTGCGTGCCAGCAGGAGCACACGTGAACCCTCATCGGTCAGCTGCCCGATCAGGGTATCGATGCGCTCGCGTGCGGACTGCGATTGGGGGCTTTGCCCATCCTCGATCCGATCCAGCAGAAGCTCGGGGGCGCCCATATACCATTGGCTTCCATCCGTGAAGGCCGCAGCGCTCCATTTGCGAGCCGATGAGAAGGGTATCCGCTGGGATACCTGTGAGGAGGGATGAATCTGAGGCAGTCCTTCGGCAACGGCTTTTCCGGTGGCATTCGGCTGTTCCTCGGCGCAGACGTCCACCAGACGCTGCTCAAGATCCTCACGCCGCTCATCCTCGTTCAGAACCCGCAGTTCGCTGAACATGATGCCGCCATCGGTTATCGTGCCCGTTTTATCGAGGTTCAGGGCATCCACACGCGCCAGGGTTTCAACCGATTCCAGTTCCTGGACCAGGGTCTGCTGCCTGGCCAGCCGGATTGCCGCGATCGCGAAATTCAGCGAGGTCAGCAGCACAAGGCCTTCCGGGATCATGCTGACGACCCCGGCCACCGCTGCGACGACGGCCTGACGCCACAGACCTGTCTGAATCGCCGATTGCAGACCGCCAACGGTTCCGAGTTGCGTCCAGATCAGCAGCACGCATAGCGGCACCACCACGAAGGTCATCACACGCAGAATCGTGTTGATGCCCTCATTCAGATCCGAACGGGTTTTTTTGAATACCTTCGCTTTGGCGGTGAGCTTGGCCGCATAGCCGTCGTCCCCCACGGCCACCACGCGGGCCAGCGCCAAGCCTGAAACGGCCACCGAACCGGAATAGACCTCTTCGCCCTCGCTGTGGCTCACCGTCCGCGATTCACCGGTCAGCATGGATTCATCAAGCTCAAGCCCGTAGTCCTTGACTATCGCCGCATCCGCCGGAACCTGCTCACCTGCACGTATCCAGAGAAGATCATCAAGGACGATCTGGTCATGGCTGATCAGCTCATCCCGCCCATCACGATGAACGAGGAAATCCGATTCAACCAGGATCGAGAGTTTGTCCAGCGTGCGTTTCGCCTTCAGCTCGGTGATGATGCCGATGCCGGTGTTCACGATGATGATGCATCCGAAGACCGCATCCTTCCACTGACCGGTCAGCAGCACGACGATCATCGCGATGAAGATGATGGCGTTGAAGAGCGTGAATACATTGGCCCTGATGATCTGACCGAGCGATCGTGAGCTCTCGGACTTCACGACATTGATCTGCCCTGCATTCACCCGCACGCCCACGGCCTGGGCGTTGAGTCCGGGCTCATCCACATGGGGCATCGCAGTCTGCGAGGACTTCGTCTTCTCGTGTTGTTCCAAGGCATCTCCGTCACTCGCCATAGGCATATCCACTCCTGAATCATCTCGTATGAATCCCAAACAAGCTATTCCCAACCACTTAACGCCATCGATGCGCGTCCGTCATGCACACCTGCACCTCTACGTTTACACGCACCCACACACCTACACGTTCACACATATACGTTTCTCATGAGGTCTGTCGTCGATCACCATGCTCAGCACCTGAGCCACCGAATCCTCCTGAGCATTCGCCGCAGGGCAGCCCCGGGAACCACTGGGCAGCAATTGCGCCGCGTACAGCTCCCCGTTCAGAGTGATGGCAGCGTCCCCGACCAGCACAACGGGGATTCCCGCCCGTCTCGCCTGCTCCAGAGACTGCGACAGTGCGGAATCATCCTTCCCTGAAACCCCGTCGCCAACAAGCACGATCGCCGAAACCCGGCTGTCAACGGCACCCTGGATGGCCAGCGCCTGCCCGTTCCGCACCTCCTGGGCCGAGGCATACACCGTATGGATGTTTTCCTCATCCAACGCCGCCAACAACCGCGCGCCGCGCTGGTCGTCCGCAGCACTTGCACCCACGAGCGCAAGACGAATGTCATTGCGGTCGATGCCGTCGTGCTCCACGGTGTTCTCAAGCGATTGCGTATCCCCCACCGCAGCACCTTCAGGAGAGCATGCGGACAACACCGATCCCATGGAGACCATCATGAGCAGTGCGCAGCAGAGGCGACGCAGATAGCGTGCCTTCCAGCCGGTGCATCCGCATGTGGTAATCATCATTGTGATTCTATGCCATGCCGCTCATGCTCGAAGCTGAAGCCCGGCGGTGCTCACAAGGTGGACACGTGCCGCCGGAACACCACATCATATGCGTCAGGACCCCTCGATGAGGAGGCGGATCACCGTGAGAGCAGGGCGACCGTCTCCACATGATGCGTCATCGGATAGATGTCGAAGGCCTGCACGCTGTCCAGGCTGTACCCGAGGTCGCATAGCACGCCGACGTCCCGTGCCAGGCTCGTCGGATCGCATGCCACATACACCACGGTCGATGCCTTGGATTGCGCGATCTGCCTGCAGACCTTGCCTCTTGCACCCGCGCGCGGCGGATCGAGGACGATCGCATCCGGCGAATCCAGATTCGAGGGAAGGTGGGCGATGGTGGCAGCGACATCCCCGCATCGGGCATCCACATGGTTCACATCCATGCTGCGAAGGTTATGACGGGCATTGCGCACAGCCGTTTTGGATCCCTCGACGCTGAGCATGGTGCAGCGTTCGGAGATCATGGTCGCCAGCGGCAAGGTGAAGAGACCGGAACCTGAATACAGATCCCATATGCATGCACGCCGGGCATCCCCCAGACGGGCACGAAGCAGATTCACGACCTCACCGGCCAAGGCCTGCGGCGCATCCCGGTGCACCTGCCAGAAACCGGATGCATCAACACGATAGTTGAATGACCTTCCGTTGATCTCGATCTTTTCCTGCAGTTTCTGCGTTCCGGCCTGCAATTCATCATTGCTGAGGAGCCCGAAATTATCCCCTGGCCCCTTTGCCCCGCGTGGCTCGGGAACGGAGAGGCGGATATGGGTGCCCGGCGTGTATGCGGTATCCCAGAAGCCCTGCTGCTCGGCCACCGTGAGCAGGGACTTCGTGGCCAGAGGCATGTCGCGGAGCTGCACGCGCTGGTGGGTGCCGCGTCTGCGCATAGAGGGTCGTCCTTCCTCGTCGGCGATCATCTCGATTCTGGTGCGCCAATGCAGGCCGCCCAGAGCAGCGTCACCTTCGGGTCGGGTGATGGGCACCTCAATATCCTGATGCCCCAGACGCCGCATCTGCTCCTGGATGATATCGGCCTTCCAGCGCAGCTGGCCGTCGAGCGAGACGTGGCACAGATCCGCGCCACCAAGACCGCCGCCTTGCGACAACGGACCGGCAAGCGGCCAGGCGTAGGCTACACGATCAGGGCTCGCTTCCAGAACCTCGTCGACTTCCGCGGTCCAGAATCGATCGTCGCGCTCATGGGGTTCGTCGATGGTGACCCGGAGCAACTCGCCGGGAAGCGCAAAACGAACGAAGACGACGCGCCCATCCACATGTCCGACGCAACGTCCCTGGTCAGCGAAACGCTCGATGCGTATTTCGACCTGCATTACCACCCCTTATTCCTCGGCTGATGCACCGTTGTCGGTGCTGGCGTCATGGCCCACGACCGCGATGTTGTCGTCCTGGTGCGCTGCGGCGCTGTCGCTCACCACATTGACGGCATCATCCCGCTTGACCGTATGGGCACTCTCCGCAGCCGCGCCGGAATCGGCTTCGCCGACCTCCTCGGCGGCGGCCTGCTCCTGCGCAAGGCGGTGAGCGTGCAGGGCGGTGGCGATCATCAGCCATGACAGCCAGATGGCACAGGCGAAAAGGGGAACTCCCATGACCAGCCGCGCCGTGCCCAGCAGGGCTATCTGATCACTGAGATACATCGGTACCTGAACGATCAGGCGCAGACCGAAAATCGCGGCCCACAACAAGGTGACCTTGGTATAGGCCGCATACAGCGCCTTGTCCGAACGCCAGGAATCAAACCAGGACCGGAAATCGGACAGTGTGGGGTTGCGGACGAATTCGATCAGCACCCCGATGCCGGGAACGCGCGCCAACACGGTGACGGGCAGCACCAGCAGCCAAAAGGCGTTCGTGATGAAACCAGGAAGGTAATAGTTCCTCGCATCCTTGCTGAACCAGGCCCAGACCAGGCATATGCCCACTGCCGCGACCCCGCTCAGGGCACCCATCACGGGCTGCCGCTGCAGCATTCTCAGCAGCACCTCCAATACGGCCAAAACCGCGGAGATCAGCACCGTCAGCTTGAGATCACGGGTGAGCACGAAGCATGTGACGAATACAAGACCCGGCAACAAGGATTCGACGATGCCTCTGACGCCGCCGATGGCATCCATAACGGAGAAATCCTCCTGTGCCAGCATCGCCAGGCCCGTGCGAGGCACCGATCCGGCAGGCCCATCCCCTGTGGTGCTCTCAGGCTTCATCGTATCGTCCTCATGGGTATCGAAGTCTTGCGGATTCACTGCCTCAGCGCATCTCCGAGAACATCGGCCCGCGGGACAGCGTGGACTTCACCTCGGTCTGCTGGTCGCTGTTGAAAGGTCCCTTGGGTTTGCCAGGGATCTTGGCGTCCTTGTCATCGGAATCCTGTGCGCCGTCTTCCTGCTCGTCGTCGGCGTCCTCATCGGGAGCCACAGGAGGATGCATCGGGATCAGATCGTGTGGT
Organism: Bifidobacterium psychraerophilum; assembly: GCF_000741705.1. Classification (GTDB taxonomy): domain Bacteria; phylum Actinomycetota; class Actinomycetes; order Actinomycetales; family Bifidobacteriaceae; genus Bombiscardovia; species Bombiscardovia psychraerophila. Next base: position 556,866 of record NZ_JGZI01000010.1, read on the forward strand.
GCAAGAGGTTCGTCCCCTCGTTCAACGACGATATCCGAGAAGTACTGATCCAGGATGTCCTTCTCCTCGCTCGCGGCGGCGGCATTGCCCGAGAAGATGCCTCGCAGCATCCAACGGGGACCGTCCACCCCGACCACGCGCGTCATCAGTCGTTTGCCTTTGACGCTTACGGGCAGCAGGATCTCAGTGCCGAAGGCGCCCTGCTCTTCGGTCGATTCCGGATTCGCGTTGATGAGGTCGGTGCGCACCTCGTCCCACAGTCCCATCGTTTTGGGAGCCGCGAAGGCCTCCAATTCCAGGCTTGACGAGCCGTAGGTGATCGTCGCGCCCAGGATCTGACCTGTGCTCCTGTTCGCTTTGAGTCTCAGCTCCACACCTTGCAGATACGGAAGATGGAAGGCGCCGACGTCAAGATGCGAGCCGTAATCGATGACGTCGTCATCCTCGGCATCCCAGGGGCCCTCATATGTCGTTCCCTGGTAGGCCGACTCGTCGTCATCCTCGTCATCCTCGACGAAGTCCACAACGGGCTTGGCATCCTCATCATCGGCCGCCTCATCCGCGACCTGCTCATCGAGGTCTTCGGTATCTTCGATCTCGGCAGCGTCAAGGTCCTTGTCCTCGGCTTCTTCAATCGGGGCTTCATCATTCGTTTCATCACGCTTCGACCGTTGCTTGCCGAATCCAAACAGACCCATTATTCCTCGTTTCTTGGCTTTTCGCCGCACTTGCATGCCGTAATACAGACTAGTCGCACTACCGTTCCCTCGCCATAGTGCATGCCCTCAGTATTGAGAACGAGCGTCCCATAAGACACCCGACTGCCGCGCATGGCACGGACATGCCGCCGTACCCTGCTTAGCGTAGCGCTCAAACCTCATAGCTGACGCTGAGCGGGGCGTGATCGCTCCACCTGGTGTCGTAACTCGGTGCTTTGTCAATAGTAAATCCTGTTGCGGCCTGTGCCAGTTCAGGTGTGGCGAACTGATAATCGAGCCTCCAACCGACGTTGTTGTCGAAGGCACGGCCACGTTGGCTCCACCATGTGTATGGCCCCTGTATCTCCCCGGCCAGTTCGCGCATCACATCCACGAATTCGTATTCACCGAGCCATTTGTCGATGTATGCACGCTCGGAGGGCATGAAGCCTGCATGTTTCAGATTCGCCTTGGCATTCTTGATATCCAAGGGGGTGTGCGCGATGTTGAAGTCACCGCAGAGCAATGCCTGGCGCCCGCCCTTGGCCGCCTCATCCCTCATGGTGCCGAGCCTGTCGAGCATGCATTCCAGAAAACGGAATTTCTGCTCCATCTTGGTGGGGTCGTCCGCATCGCCTGAATGCACATAGATGCATGCGACGGTTATCAGATACCCCTGAGGGGTGCGTACATCCGCTTCGATCCAGCGTCCGCTGTCGACGTCCTCTTCCAATCCGGGCAGACCGTAGCGCATATCGACCACCGGCAGCGATGACAACAGACCGACACCGGCGCGCCCCTTGATCCTGCAGATCTCGTTCATCCGGACAAGATCTTCCGCTTTCGCGATTTTGCCTGCGGACTCGTAGCGCTCGGCCACCTCGCCGAAGATCGGATCGATCTCTGTTTGGGGTGCCCTCACCTCCTGCATGCACCACACATCCGGCACATGATTTCCGATCCAGTCCTCAACACCTTTGCGCTTTGCTGCGCGGATACCGTTTACGTTAGAAGTCGTGACAGTGATGCTCATACTGCACACCCTAGCACCGGCTGTTGCCGCATCACCGTAGGCCTGCACCGGATTGACAGGAATACGACGCGCCGAGGTCGGGCACCCCGCTCGGCATCCCCGGTCGCACGCGTGAACATACGCGGAAGGCCCGGGAAAACGATCGAATCGTGTTTCCCGGGCCTTCCGCTCGGCATCAGAACCGGTGCGTCACTCCGTGTCGAGCCCCAGTTCAAGGTTCCCGCCGGGAATGGCCGCGAGCAGGTCCTTGGTGTACTGGCGCTGAGGATGTTCGAACACCTCATCGGTTGTGGCGTGCTCGACGAGTTTGCCGTGCTGCATCACCACCACTTCATCGGCGATCTGCCTGACCACGGCAAGATCGTGGGTGATGAAGAGATAGCTCAGACCACGCTCGGCCTGCAGATCATTGAGCAGATGGAGCACCTGATCCTGCACGAGCACATCCAATGCGGAGACGGCCTCGTCGCAGATGATCACATCGGGGTCGAGGGCCATCGCCCTGGCGATCGCGATGCGCTGGCGCTGTCCACCCGAGAGCTCATTGGGATAGCGTCCCATAACCGACTGGGGCATCTCCACCAGATCAAGCAACTCGGCGACGCGCTTGCGGCGACTCGAATCGTTGCCGATACGGTGGATGCGCAGGGGCTCCTCGATGGAACGGTATATCGAATACATCGGATCAAGCGAACCATAGGGGTTCTGGAACACCGGCTGCACATGCCTGCGGAAATTCATCAGTTCCTTGGCATTGAACTTGGCGATGTCCTGACCTTCATAGCTCACCGTCCCGGATGTCGGGTCGAGCAGGTGCAGCACCATGTTGGCCACCGTCGACTTGCCGGAGCCGGATTCGCCGACGATCGCCAGGGTGGTGCCGCGCTTCACCGAGAATGAGACATCGTCAACGGCCTTGAAGAGGTCCTTGGTCCGGGGCAGTTTGAATTCCCTGGTCAGATGGTCGACGGTGATGATGTGCTCGCTGCGGTCCAGACCGCTCTCGTCGACGAGGTGGTGCTCCATCAGACGTGTCGCATCCTCACCGCGTTCCGTGGCCGAGATGATGCGCTGCGAAGCCAAGGAGGGAGCGGCGTTGACGAGGCGCTTGGTGTAGGGATGCTGAGGATGCTGCAGCACCTCAAGGCTCGGCCCGGACTCGACGACGCGGCCTTTGTACATCACCACGATGTGCTGAGCGCGCTCGGCGGCCAGACCAAGGTCGTGGGTGATGAACAGTACGGCCGTACCCAAGGAATCGGTGAGCTGCTTGAGATGGTCCAGGATCTTCTTCTGCACGGTCACGTCAAGCGCGCTGGTGGGTTCATCGGCGATGAGCAGATCCGGGCGCGAGGCAAGACCGATGGCGATCAGCGCGCGTTGGCGCATGCCGCCTGAGAATTCGTGCGGGTACTGGCGTGCACGGGTCGCGGCATCCGGAAGACCGGCCTCGGCCAGCAGACCGGAGATGCGGTCATCGATGGAGGAACCGGTGACATTGCGTTTCGCGATGTCCCAGGCCTTGTCCTGTCCGACACCGGCCTGGATGAGATCCTGCGCCACCCTCCAACGGGTTTCGGAGCCGGGAATCCATTCACCGGTGAAATAGTCGATCTTCTTGTCGATGTTGCGGACGCCGGCTTCATCCAGTGCCTGCCGCGACTCGGCCAGCAGAGCCGGCAGCTCCTTCGAGGAGATGAAGAGTTCGTCGTCCTTCTTCTGCAGATCCACTTCGGCGTCCGCGAAGGCTTTGGACAGATTGGAGCGCTTCTCGTGCTTGACGTCCATCCCGTTGGCCTTCAGCGCCTCCTCGACCTGTTTGCCGATGCGCCAGACGGGGTTGAGGTTGCTCATCGGGTCCTGTGGTACCAGACCCATCTCGCGCCCGCGGATATGCTCATACTCCTTGCGGCTCAGATCGCTGATGTCTTTGCCTTCGAGCGTGATGCTGCCGCCGACCACATGGCCGGTCCCCGGCAGCAATCCGAGCACGGCCATCGCGGAGGTCGATTTGCCCGATCCTGATTCGCCGACGATGGCGACCCACTGTCCCGGATAGACATTGAAGGATGCGTCGCGCACCGCATGGACCGATCCACCGGTATCCGTGGTGAAATCGACCTTCAGGTCCTTGACTTCAAGCAAGGGCTTGTCCGGTGCCAATACGGTTTCGAGGGCTTCCGCGGACTGTTGTGCAGCAGCTGCGGGCTGATTGTGTTCAGTCATATCGTGTTCAGTCATCATTCCTCCGCTCAAGCCGTCCGGCTCTTGGGGTCAAGGGCATCTTTCACAGCATCGCCCATCATGATGAAGGCGAGAACGGTGATTGCAAGTGCAAGCGACGGGTAGAACAGCACCTCGGGATGGACCCTCAGCAGCACCTGTGCCGTCGAAATATCTCCGCCCCAACTGACCACAGTCGAAGGAAGACCTATGCCCAGGAAGCTCAAGGTCGCCTCTGAGACGATGTAGGCGCCGAGGGAGGTCGTGGCGATGACGATCACCGGGGCCAGGGAGTTCGGAACCACATGCCTGAAGAGGTTGCGCATCGGGGAGGAGCCCAGTGCCGTCGAAGCGGTATTGAACTCGAGGTTCTTGGTCTCCATCACGGAGCCACGGGTGATGCGTGCGACCGAAACCCATCCGAAGAGCGCGAGGACCAGAACCACTTTCCAGATCGAGGAGGATGTGCGGAACATCTGGAGCACCACGATCGCGCCCAGAAGCAGCGGGATGGCGAAGAAGATGTCGGTGATGCGGCTCAGCAGCGCATCGACCCAACGGCCGTAGTACCCTGCGACGGCACCGATGACGCCACCGAACAGCGTGGCGATGAGTGTGGTGAGGATGCCAACGCTGACCGAGGTGCGTGTGCCGTAGATCACACGGGAGTAAATGTCACAGCCCTGCTGGTCGAAACCGAGCGGGTGCCCGCTGCTGCCGGGATTCAGGGAGCTCTCGAGCGTGCAGTAGTTCGGGTCGAGCTTGGTGAAGAGCTGCGGGAATATCGCGACGACGAGGATGAAAATGATCAGCAGGCCGGAGATGATGAACAGAGGGTTCTTGCGCAATGTGCGCCACGCGTCGGCCCACATGCTGGTGGCCGGTTCATCCTCATCTACGGTGTCGACTTCCTTGAGCGGTGTCTCATCCAAAGGTGCGACGAAGCGTTCCTGCCCGGGGAATGGTGTGATGACGAAATCCTCCGCCGCTCCGGAAGATGCGTCACGGGAGATATTGCCTTCTTGTTCTGGCTTCATTTGTTCAGACATCGTTATCCTCTCACGCATACCGGATTCGTGGGTCGAGCACCGCGTAGAGCAGGTCGACGACCAGATTACAGATCACGAATATCAGGACCAGAATCGTCACGATGGACACCACCAGGGTGCCTTCCCCTCGCAGGATGCCCTGGTACAAGGTATTGCCCACGCCTTGGATGTTGAAGATTCGTTCGGAGATCATGGCACCGCCCATAAGAGCGCCGATGTCGGTTCCCAGGTAGGTGACCACCGGGATCATCGAATTACGCAGGATATGCCTCATCGTCACCGCGTTGTTCGTCATGCCCTTGGCACGTGCGGTACGAACGTAGTCCTCGTTCATATTCGAGGCGATCTCGGAACGGGTGAGACGGATGATGTATGCCATGGATACGCTGCCCAGCACCATTGCGGGCATCAGCAGATCCAGGAAGCCCGGATTGGTACCTGCCGTCACCGGAAGAATATGCCACTTCACACCGAAGACAAACTGCATCACGAAGCCCGTGACGAAGGTAGGTACGGAAATCAGCAGCAAGGAAACGATCAGTATGACCGTGTCATACCACTTACCCTTTTTCAGACCGGAGATGATGCCGAAGATGACACCGAAAATCGCCTCGAAGACGAAAGCCATCAATGCGAGCTTGATGGTGACCGGGAATGCACGCCCGATGACATCAATCACCTGCTGCCCGCTGAAGGTCTTACCAAAGTCAAGTGTCAGGGCATTCTTCAGGAACAGTAAGTACTGAACGATGAATGGCTTGTCAAGATTGTATTCAGATCGTATCTGTGCTGCAACGGCCTCATTGACCGGTTTGTCACCAAACATCGCTTTGACCGGGTCTCCCGGCAGCGCGAACACCAAAGCGTAGATCAGCAGAGTCGTGCCGATCACCACTGGGATCATCTGCAGCACTCGCCTGAGCAGATATTTACCCATCGGCTTGCTCCTTTTCGATTACCCGGATATCGCATTCCGGCTTCATTGTTACTCCAACCATCCCATAAACATGGAAAAGTGCATCAGGTATGGCAAGGACCGTTCCCCGCATGGTCCTTGCCATGCCCTCTGCACAATCTTCAGACCGTCAGCTTACTCCTACTTGGTGAGGTCCTGGTAGACGGGAAGGTTCTTCCAGTTCATGGTGAAGCCCTTCACGCCCTTTGCGGCAACGCCTGCCGCGTTGGAGTAATACAGCGGAACCGCCGGGAGATCCTCAAGGAGGATTTCCTGCGCCGACTGATAATCCTTGTTGGCTTCATCCTCGCTGCTGCTGCTTGCAGCTTGGCTGATGAGCTTGTCGAAGGCGGTGTTCTTGTAATCGCCATCGTTGGAACCATTGCCGTCGGCTGCTGATGAAGAGTACAGCGGCTTCAGGTAGTTCTCTGCGGATGGGTAATCTGGCTGCCAACCGGTACGGAAGGCGGACTTGATGGAGCGATCGGTGACCGCTGCACGGAACTCGCTGAATGTTGGCATCGGGTTGGTTGCCGCGTCAATGCCGAGCGTGTTCTTGACGGAATTCACGATGGCGTCGTAAACGGGCTTCGCACCGCCATCGGCGTTGTAGGCGAAGGTCAGCTTGTCGGATGACTTCCACTCGGAAATCTTGTTGGCCTCGTCCCACAGCTTCTTGGCTTCGGTCTTGTTGTACTTCAGCACCGAGTTGCCCTTGAGGGAATCGGAGTATCCGGGGGTCACAGGTGAGGTGAAGTCGACGGCCGGGGTGCCGATACCGCCGAGCACCTTGTCCACGATGGCCTTGCGGTCGATGGACATGGAGATGGCCTGGCGACGGAGATGACCTTCCTCATCGTTCTTGAAGTGCTCAAGAGTCGAGGGGAATGTGAATGACTGGAACACGGAACCGGCCTTGTTGTATGCCTGCAGCGTGTCGTCCGTCTGGAATGTGGTGGTTGCCGAAGAAGGAACGGTTTCGAGCACATCGAGGTTGCCTGCCTGCACATCAGCGTATGCAGGATCGACATCGGTGTACATCTTGAAGGTGATGCCGCCGTTCTTGGCCTGCTGGTTGCCCTTGTAGGCGTCGTTCTTCACGAGCTTGATGCTCTGGTTATGCGTCCAGGATTCGAACTTGTACGGTCCGTTGCCGACAGGCTTCTCGCCGAAGGCCTTGGGATCCTTGAAGAAGGACTCGGGCAGTGGCGCGTAGGCGGTGTAGCCGAGCATGATCGGGAATACCGAGCTTGGCTCGTTCAGGGCAACGGTGAAGGTGTTGTCGTCAACGACCTTGAGTCCGGAAAGCTGGGCGTCGGAGGCGACACCCTTCTCCTGCAGTGCGTCATAACCCTTGATGACGGAGAAGAAGCTTGAGCTGACCTGAGCGTTGGTCGCATCCGCACCGTAGCTCCATGCCTTGGTGAAGGACTCGGCGGTGACGGGTGTGCCGTCGGTGAATTTCCATCCGCTCTTCAGCGTGATGGTGAACTCCGTGTTGTCGGAGTTGGCGGAAATGTCCTTGGCGACCTCGTTCGATGCCTTCCCCTTGGCGTCGAAGGAAACGAGCTTGGCGAACAGCAGGTCGATCGGGTTGCCGCCGCAGGTCTCGTTGGTGTTGGTCGGGATCAGCGGATTCTGTGGCTCGCAGCCATAGGCGTTGATGATGCTGGTGCTCGCTGATGCGTCACTTGACGCATCGCTGGAACTACTGCCACACGCACTGAGCCCAAGGGCCAGAACGCAGGCGGCAGCAGTGAACAGTGAGAGTTTAGAACTCTTCCTCATTGATTTTGCTCCCCTACTTGTATAGATATTGCTGCGCGGGGTCACCCCCACGCTCCCCGGTGCGACCCCTTCTACCGTCACCCCAAGGTTGTTCAACACTATATTCTTGTCGCAAACCAGCAATCGCACAATTCCGAAAATTAACAAGTTGCTCATCAGCAAAGTCTTTTCCGGCCCATCGCCATTCAATGAATGCATATCGAAATGTCAGTGTCCTATAAGGATTTGGCAGTATTGTTACCTTTTTGCGGTATCAGAAAGACGGAAAAACATCAGTATCCGAATGTTACGAGAATGTTAACGGATGGTGGATTTCACGCTCTCGGGAAAGCCTGGTCGTATCGATGCCTCAATTGTTCTATGGACACATGCGTATAGCGCTGCGTGGTGTTCAACGATGCATGCCCCAGCAATTCCTGCACCTCACGCAGATCGGCTCCGCCGTCGAGCATATGCGTCGCCGCCGAATGTCTGAGCGAATGCGGTGAGATATCCGGTACTCCGGCCTTTCTGGCTTCCCGATGCACCACATCCGAAGCCTGCCTGACCCCGAGGCGCCCGCCTCTCGCACCGAGGAACACGGCATCCGAAGACGCCCTCACCAGCAGCTGTGGACGGCCATGTTCCAACCAGCGTTCCAACGCGATCCCCGCCGGCGCCCCGAAGGGGACGACCCGCTGCTTATTGCCCTTGCCCAGCACGCGAAGCGTGCGCCGGGAAAAATCGATGTCCGCGATGTCCAAGCCGACCAGTTCCGAGATTCTGACACCCGTGGCATACAGCAACTCGACAAGAGCCGCGTCACGGAATTCGAGGGCGGCCTGTCTGCTTCCGCCTGCATCCCCCTTACGCTCCTTGGAAGACGTGTCTGAAAGCAGCTCATGGACAGGATGCTCGGCGCTCTCCATCATCTGTGTCGCCTGCGTGGCCGTAAGAATCCGGGGCAATTCATGAGACTGCTTCGGTGTGATGAGTTCGGCGGCGGGATTGGTGGGGATGATGCCCTGGTCCTGAAGAAAGGCGAAGAAGCGTCTGACGACGACGATCTTCCGGGCGAGCGTCGAACGGGCATGACCTTGTGACTCGTGAGACACCCATAGCCGCAGATCAGCGAGTGTGACCGTCGACAGGTCCTCGACTCCACGCAGCTCCAATATATGCAGCAGCTCGGTGGCATCCTCCCCGTAGGACTTCACCGTGTTAAGACTCAGCCCGTCATTGACACGCACATATCCGAGGAAGCGATCGCGTTCAGCATCAAACCGCATACCTGCCCCTGCCTGAATAGCAACTGTATTATGTGTTCTACCACCAGAATAATGGCAGCCCTGAGCACCTGGCGTTCTTGTCCCAATCATCTGCTTCGGTGGAAGCATAACCAGCTACTGACAGTATTGCTGTTCGCCATGCGCCTCAACGCATAAAAGCAAGGAATAGGACTGAATATGGCACTTCATTCATCACGGGAGACCGAGCAACGAAGGCAGCTGGAGGCGCGCAGCAGACGACGCGGAGGCTCACCGGACACGGCGGAGGCCGACGGCACCGCGCTCGGAGCCACCGTCGCACAGGCGATTGACCTCACCAAAACATACGGGGACAAGGACGCCGTGGTCACGGCGCTCGACCATGTGAATGTGGAATTCAAACGAGGGCAGATGACCGCGATCATGGGCCCCTCCGGTTCCGGTAAATCCACCCTGATGCATTGCATGGCAGGTCTTGACACACCCACCTCCGGCAAGGTCATCGTGGAATCCCTGGAGGTCTCCTCGATGTCGCAGAAGGAACTGACCAAACTCCGCAGGGAACAGATCGGCTTCATCTTCCAGTCCTTCAATCTGGTCCCGACGCTGACCGCTGAGGAGAACATACTGCTCCCTCTGCAGATCGCAAAGAAAAGCATCGACCGGGCATGGTTCGACCGTGTCGTTGATGTGGTCGGGCTCAGATCAAGGCTCACCCATCGTCCGAGCCAGCTGTCCGGCGGCCAGCAGCAGCGCGTCGCCTGTGCCCGGGCGCTGATGGCCCGCCCCTCGGTGGTCTTCGCCGACGAACCGACCGGGAATCTAGATTCCAAATCCAGCAGCGAGGTACTGGGATTCCTCAAATCCTCGGTTTCGCAATACGGGCAGACGATCGTCATGGTCACCCATGACCCCCGTGCCGCATCCTATGCGGATAGGGTCCTGGTCCTTGCCGACGGCAACGTGACCCGGGATATGCAGCATCCGAGCTATGACGAGATCCTTGCAGTGTTCAGTGATGACGACAGCGCCCCCGATGATGGCAATGCCAGCGGCGACGAGGTCCTGTCGTGATCAAAATCGGACTCAGGGAGGCCCGCTCCCATTTCTCAAGATTCGTCATGTCGATCATCGCGATCGCGCTTGGTGTCGGCTTCGTCGTCGGATCCTTCTGCTTCCGCGAGATGCTCAACAACCAAGTGGATCAGATGATGGCCTCCAATATGGATGCCGACGTCTATGTGCGCGGCGACAAGGCCGTTTCGGATGACGGATCGTCATCATCGCAAAACACATACAACGACATATCCATCTCGCTGACAGACGACGTCTCATCGCTTTCAGGCGTGAAGTCGGCGAAGGTGACGTACTCCGTCTCAGGTCTGGTGCTGGTGGGCAAAGACGGCAATGCCGTCGCCACCGTTGGTGCGCCGACCCTGGGAATCGGGATTTCATCGGCGGAACCCTGGCGCTCGGCCTCACTGACCCAGGGCAGCTATGCCTCCGGCAAGGATGAGATAGCCCTCGACTCCTACGCCGCGCAGAAGGCCGACCTCAAGGTCGGCGATCAGACCACGCTGGTGTATCCCGATGGACCACGCACCGTGAAGGTCAGCGGCATCTTCCACACTTCGAACAGCCAGGCCGGAGCCCTGATCATCGGACTCGACCCCACCGTGGCCAAGGCCTCAAGCGACGCGCTCGCGGAAGATCCCAACGTCACGCAATACATCGCGGTGTACGGATCGGCGAACGGCGGCACCGCATTGGACGCGGCGCAGCAGAGCGCACTCGCGGACACCATCAATAACTCCCTGCCTGCGTCAAGCAAGGCGAGGGCCGTCACCGGCGACACCATACGTGACGAACAGTCGCAATCGGTGAAGGACTCATTGGGCTTCATCCAGCCGCTTATTCTGATATTCGCGATTATCGCCCTCTTCGTCGGATCCTTCATCATCGCCAATACCTTCTCCATGATCGTGCGTGAATCGATGCGCGGCTATGCGCTGCTACGCTCGGTCGGAGCGTCCCCGGGGCAGGTTTTCGCCACGGTTATCGTCCAGGCGATCGTGCTCGGTATCGTGGGATCGCTTGCGGGCATCGGCTTGGGCTGGGGCATGGTGAAACTGATAGCTGAAGGGATGTCCCAGATCGGTTCGCCTCTCACCGGCTCATCCAACCCGACCTGGCGCGATGTGATCATCGCTCTGCTCGTTGGTGTGTGCGTCTCCCTGTTCGGTGCCGCACTCCCCGCCAAGCACGCCTCACTCGCCCCGCCGCTTCAGGCCATGAACGAAACCGTGAATCCGGAGAAGCCCACGCGTCTGCGCGCGATGCTGGGTGGCATCATGTGCATTCTGGGCATCGGATGCTGGGTGTTCACCGTCATGCTCGCCGACAACAAGGACGGGCTTACCCCCTGGAAGACGGTTAATGACATGAACAGCGGGTGGCCGCTGGGCGTAGGCGCCGCGCTGCTGGTTATCGGATTCATCGTGCTGAGCCCCGCTCTTGTCACAGGGGTGAGCAGGGTTCTGGGAAGCTTGCCTTCCGTGTTCTTCCCTGTCACAGGAAAGCTTGCGACCAGAAACCTCGCCCGTTCAAAACGTCGCACGGCGAACACCGCCGCCGCGCTCTTCGTCGGTATCGCTATTGTCAGTTGCCTGGGCGTTGTCGCATCCTCCGCGAAGGCCTCGGTGGCCGGAATCGTCGACAACGGTCTCAAATCGGAATTCGTCGCGATGGCGAGCGGAGGCATGGGTGTGATCCCCGATGCCGCCGTGGATGCGGTCAAGGGTGTGGACGGCGTGAAGTCCGTCACGGCGAACAAACTCCTGCAGCATGTTGAATACGACGGGAAAAGCTCCACGGCATCGACCGTGACCACGGATAGCTCGCTGTTCACCGACGTCTTCACTCCGGCGAATACCGAAGGGGACCCGACGAAGGCGCTCAAGAACAATGAGATGGTCGTCGCGAAGAACACCGCCGACGATCATGGTTGGGCGATCGGCGACCGCATCGAGGTATCCACTGATCTCGCGACCGTGAAGCTCACCGTCGGTGCCATCACCAGCGATGCGACATTCAGCTCATCCATCATCATCGGCCATACGGAGGCGGATAAGCTCGTCGTACCGCAGATGCAACGCACCACGGCGATGTACATCAGCACCACGAAGGGCGCCGATCTGGCCAAGGTGAAAAAGGATCTCATCGCCGCAGTGAAACCGTATTACGTCATTTCGGTGATGGACAGGGATGAGTTCAAATCCACGATCTCCTCGATGGTCGATCAGATCATGCTGATTCTGTATGCGCTGTTGGCACTGTCCATCGTGATCGCGATATTCGGCATCGTCAACACCCTGGCCTTGAGCGTTTCCGAGCGCACGCGCGAGATCGGCCTGCTCAGGGCCATCGGCACAGGCAAGGGTCAGGTTCGCGGCATGCTGGCCATCGAAGCTTCGATGATCTCCGTTTTCGGCACCTTGATCGGCCTGCTGGTCGGCAGTGCCGCGGGCGTGGTGATTCAGAAGGTCTATGCCTCGCAAGGTCTGGAGACGCTCAGCGTCCCCTGGGGGCAGCTCATCGTATTCCTGTTCATGGCCATTCTCGTGGGCGTGCTGGCGAGTTTGCCACCAGCCAGAAGAGCGCTGAAGGTCCCGGTGCTGGATGCCGTCGCCAGCGAGTAGCATCGGCCCCATGAGGGCGGAACAGCACGACAGTGCAGCCAGGAGAGGGGACGCGGGCATGCCACAGGCAGATGGTCCAAAGGTCCCCCTCCGGCGGGACGAGGATTCGGAAGCTCGGGAAAAGGCCGAGATCACGGCCCGGCAGAGCAGGCTCCCCCGTCGGATCCCCGTGGGTGCCAGGGTCGTCGTCAGAACCGCAGAGGGTGTGGATCCCGATGATGGCCGCATGAAATACCGCGACTTCATCGGGCATGTGCACCATTGGGATGGCAATGAACTCGATCTGCTGCGCGATCCCGCCGCGAATGGCTCGCGCGCGGCTCAACGGCTGTGGATCGAGGCAGGCAGGATCGTCCGTATCAAAGCCATCCCGGAACGCCGATGATCTGACGGCACCCTGGGATTTGGGAACGCTCAGCTCATGGCCCTGGTCATGATCCGGGCTTCATGGGTGGTCAGAAAAGCAGTGATCCGCTCTCCCCTGCGTGCTGATTGAAGCAGCTCCTCACGCCAGGAGGCGTCATCCAGCAGGATGCTGTCCGAAGCCCCGTCACTCTCCCGGTCCCTGTTCTCGGCATCCCCTCCGTCACGCTGATTGGCCTTGAAGACGCGGAAGGGATCGGCCTGGGCAAAGAAGCGGGTGATTGCCGCTTCATCCCCGTCATGGAGGGCATCGGCGACATTCGTCAAGCGTTGGGCCACGGATCTGAGCAACGCTTCGACATTCCTCGAATCCTCCTCGACCATCGCCCTGGTGCGCATCGGATCGGTCAGTGAGACCCTGGTCATATCGCGCCATGAACCGGCGGAGAGCGCAACCGCGATATTGCGGTCGGCCGAGTCCACCAGCTCGTTGGAGAGCGCGGTGGACACCACATGCGGCATGTGGGAGATCAGAGCGGCACAGGCGTCATGGGTGCCGTCGTCGAGGGCTATCAGAGCGTTATCCGCACCTTTGCAGATCATATCGGCCACCGTCAGGAAGCGTGAGTATGCGGTTTGCTCATCGACGGTCACCGCCCATAGGGCCTGATCCAGCAAGCCGCTGCTTGATGCCTCGAATCCTGAGCATTCATTGCCTGCCATGGGGTGGGCGCCTACGTAATACTCACCCAGGCCCGCTGCATTCACCTGCTCGCGAACCTCTCCTTTGACGCTGCCGACGTCGCTAAGTGTGATCGAAGGGTGCCACGAAGGTGCCAGCTCCTTGAGGATGCCGGGGATGGTCACCAGCGGCGTGGCGAGTACCAGCACGTCGGGTTTTCCCGTCACCAGGTCCTGTAAGGAATCGACGCAGTGAATCCCCGCCTTCGTCGCCTCCTTGTACGGGCGGTCGTTATGGTTCCAGGCAATCACGAAACGACCACGCTCGACCAGTCTGCGTGCCAATGAGCCGCCGATCAGTCCCAGACCCGCTATCGCGATTTTGTGCGCCGAGGTCAGAATCGGTGATGCCTCAGCCCCCTTCAACGGATGCATCATGCCCGAAGCGTGAGAATCCGGCATGGCGGTCACCATAGCAACTCCTTACTTACGTATTCATTGGTCATAGCACGATCGTCCTCCGCAGCCGTGAAGCCGGAGGACACCCCACCGTCCGGAAGCATCCAGGCCGTCACCGGAGGGTTGGGGCGCTCACGTCTGGGGTAGACGGCAAGCGTTTTGACCCAATCCCCCTTGGCGATCATCGTCTTCAAAGCCTCTCGGAAGCGTTGTTGCCACGGTGCGGCGTCAATCGTGGCGATGAAACTGTAGGTACCGTCATTGCCCTTGATCGGACGCGAAATGAAGCTGGTCATATTCAAGCCTGCGTCACGCAGCACATCCAGCGCGTCTGCGAGCACCCCCGGGCCTGTACTAAGCGGGATGAAGGCGACGATCGACTCAAACTCGCCATCGCTCTGACCCTCTTGACCGTGCAGGAACTCAGCGGCCTGCGTTCTCTGGGCCATCACGAGGAATTCGGTTCGTGCGCCCTGATAATCCTGCACCTCGGTATCCAAGGTCCGCAGCCCATACAACGATCCACAGATGCGCGGCCCCAGGGCGACCTGTCCCGGTTCCACATCCCTGCATGCCGCCGCATTGGATGCGGCCGGCACAGGGCGCAGACCTTCCCGTTCGATGTAGCCTGAGCACTGCGCAAGACCATGCGGGTGTGCGCTCACCTCCCGCTGCGCCGAAGGATCCTGCTGCGAATCACCATCCCTGGTGAAGGCGTCGAAGGCTATAGGCACCCCCACCCTGGCGAATGCGGCAATATTGCGTGCGTCGATCATCGCATCGAGATTGGGGACCACATATCCCTCGACATTGCTCTCCCAGGCGATCACACCCCAACCGTCCCCCGACTCCACGGCGGACATGATCGCGGACGCGCTGCGCTCGGCGATCAGCAGAGCACCACCCTCACCCGGTAGCAGGGCGCGGACGGCATCATTCGCCGCCTGATGGGTGAAGGAGCCTTCGGGGCCGAGGTAATGCACGTGAACCGGTGAGCTTCGGGATGCTGAATCCGATTGCGGAGTGGTGGTCATGATTGCGTCCGTGGATCGCCCGAAGCCTGATTATCCAAGACGGCACTGTCCGAGGCGGCACTGTCCGCAGCAACACTGTCCGATACGAGCGCGTCCGCCGCCGTATCATCCGCCTGCCGCTTCACGGTGTGCACCTGATACCAACGCTGGGGAAACACCAGCATCACCAATTGCACCACGATAACGCCGAAAAGCCAGATATATCCGGCGTGCAGCCCGAAGAAACTGAGGAACACACCCTTGCCACCGACCGGCACGAGCACATCCCCACCAGGCCCCGGAAAAGCCATAAGCCATGCCATGGCCGAGGAGGAAAGCAGATGGAAGCCCGCTCCGAGAACCCCGCTGCGGCTTCGTGCCGCCCAGGCGGATAGCCCTACCAGCAGCAGGGCGAGCACCAGACCATAGGGAATGTTGCTGGCAGCCCCCATCCTGTGGGCTGGACCGGCCACAGCCGCGGCGAGAAAACCGCTGATGATCGCGATGAACAATCGTCCCGGTACGCCCAACTGGTATGAGAAAGGAAGATAGGTGCCCGTATGCTTCACGGAAGCACCCGCTGAGGTGCTGCCGATCGGCTCTTGGAAACTCGATGATGCCATGCCACCAGATTAGCCCACACCCTGTCATCCCGTGCGAAGCATCCTGCTGCACCTTCATCATGCGGCATGGTGAATACCTCGTTGCGAACACCTCTTTCCGCATAGGGCATTGGCGTATCCCACCGCGGATAATGAATGTGCCACCCGCGATGCACGCGGGTGGCACTCTGATCGGCACATCCATCACACTAGGTGATGGCTCCTTCATCCGGTCACAGTCGGATGGACTGCGACCGGCATAGCTCAGCTATTCTGGTTTTGGCGGCGCTGCTTGGAGTACCACTTGTACCACTGATCGCGGTCGAGGATGATCTTGCGGATGCGGATGCTCTCCGGTGTCACCTCGACGCATTCATCCTCGTTGGCGAAGTCCAGGGACTCCTCAAGGCTCATGCTGATCGGCGGTGTCAGCGTCTCCAGCACGTCTGCGGTGGCGGAACGCATATTGGTCATATGCTTTTCCAAGGTGACATTGATGTCGAGATCACCAGGCTTGTTCGTCACACCGACGACCTGACCTTCATACACCGCTGCCTGTGGCTGCACGAAGAAGTTGCCACGGGCCTGGAGCTTCTGCATGGCGTAGGGGCTCGCCTTGCCCTTGCGGTCAGCGACCATCGAGCCGTTCTGACGGGTCACGATGGCACCTGCCCAAGGGGCGTATCCGGCTGAAATGGAGGATGCGATGCCGGTGCCGCGTGTGGCGCTGAGCAGCGCGGTGCGGAATCCGATCAGACCACGGCTCGGCACGGTGAACTCGATGCGCACCCAGCCTGAACCATGATTGCTCATCGAGTCCATACGGCCCTTGCGCTCGGCCAACAGCTGCGTGACGGTACCCATGTATTCATCAGGTACGTCGATGGTGGTGGCTTCCATAGGCTCATTGATCTTGCCATCAATGATCTTCGTGACCACCTGTGGGCGACCGACGGTCAGCTCGTATCCTTCACGGCGCATTTCCTCGGCCAGAATGGCCAACGCGAGTTCGCCACGGCCTTGAACCTCCCAAGCGTCAGGACGCTCGGTGGGAACCACATGGATCGAGACGTTACCGATCAACTCGCGCTGCAGGCGATCATTGAGCATACGTGCGGTCAGCTTGTGGTCTTTCCCTTCTGTACCCACCAGAGGAGAATCATTGGTGCCGAAGGTCATCGAAATGGCGGGCTCGTCAACGTGGATGAGCGGCAAGGGCTTGGGATCGTTGGGATCGACGATCGTCTCACCGATCATGATGTCGGAGACGCCGGCGATGGCGACGATGTCCCCGGGGCCGGCTTCCTCGACAGGAACGCGCTCAAGACCCTTGGTGCGCAGCACCTCGGTGAGCTTGAAGTTCTCCAAGGAGCCGTCCACACGGGACAGTCCGTAGTTCTTGCCCTTGACCAAGGTGCCGTTGTAGATGCGCACCAGACCCAGACGTCCGAGGTAATCGGATGCGTCGATGTTGGTCACATGAGCCTGCAGAGGAGCATCCTCGTCATACTGGGGAGCCGGGATGTTCTTGAGGATCGCGTCGAACAGCGGCTCAAGATCGTCATTGTCAGGAGCTTCGCCATCGGCAGGCCTCTCGGTGGAGGCATGACCGACCTTTGCGGCGCAGTAGATCACCGGCAGATCGAGCAGTGCATCGAGGTCAAGGTCGATGCCTTCCTCGCTGACATCCTGTGCCAGACCGAGCAGCAGATCGGTGCTCTCGGATACGACCTCTTCGATGCGCGCATCGGGGCGATCGGTCTTGTTCACGCACAGAATCACCGGAAGCTTGGCTTCCAGCGCCTTGCGCAGCACGAAACGCGTCTGCGGCAGCGGGCCTTCGGATGCATCGACCAGCAGCACCACACCGTCAACCATCGAGATACCGCGCTCGACTTCGCCGCCAAAATCGGCGTGGCCTGGGGTATCCACCACGTTGATGGTGATGCCCTCGGGCTCACCCAGCTCTTCGGCCAGAGGGCCGGTGTACTGCACAGCAGTGTTCTTCGCCAGGATGGTGATGCCCTTTTCACGCTCAAGAGCGTTGGAATCGAGCACGCGATCCGGGACTTCTTCCCTCTCTGAGAAGACATTCGACTGCTTGAGCATCGCATTCACCAGGGTCGTTTTGCCGTGATCAACGTGTGCCACGATCGCCACATTTCGAATATCGCCACGAACCGCCATCAAAACCTCATTCTGTATTTTGTGTTTTCTCGCCGTATCAAAGATGTCCGGCATAAGAGACCTTCAAAAGAAACCTCGCCAATTCTAGCGATGTTTCTCGACTTATTCACCAGCAAGAGATTCTATACCTTGTTGACCGCGTATGTTGATGCCTGAGATCACGCAAAAGCCATGCCGAATCACTGATTTCGGGCACCGTCCCGCGCACCGGATCCTCTAGCTGCATGTGCTGTGCGCTTGTATGTATTCGACGCGCTCGATGCACTCGACGCACTCGATGTATTCGATCCTGTTGCCGCTCTCGCTGCGGGGAGAGCGGCACGGGACCTTCCCTTCTTGTTCAGCTGAGGATGTTGGCTGTGGTTTCGGCTCGGTGGGACAAATAGTACGGGCGTACCGCGAACACCAGAAACAGTATGGCAAGCACCAGCAGGATGAGGATGCCGACACCCCCGGTGTAGGGCAGGTTCGCCAGGGAGTGGGCCGGGTCGGCCACCATGACCGCGCGCCCATCCTGGGACACGAAGGCCAGGCTGGTGCCATGGGCACGATACGACGCCAAGGTCACCTCACTGGCGTCGGTGTTCCACACCGGGAGCACCTCCACCATGAAGGCCGGCACCTTGAAATACCCCGACGGGGCCGTACTCTCCCTCAGGGAGAGCGCACGAGCCTCCACACCCTGCAACGACAGCGTGCCGTCCGTGTGGGAGAAGACCTCACTGAGCGCACCCGCGTCACCGGGCACCGCCAAGCGGTACACGCCCGGAGCCAGCTGCACGAAGCCGAGCGGCTGCCCGTCGCGCGTCACCTCGAAACCCGCGCCACCCAATACCCTGGTGGTGTCGTCCTTGTCGACCTTCACCAGGTCCAACCCGAACACATACGCGTTCGCCACGGCGCTCCTGGACTCCACGCCCGGGCCCGCATCATCCCAACCCGATGAGACCCCCGCCACCCGTGAGCGGGTCAGGGTCGCCGTGTTCACATTCGGATGCAGTCCCCCACCACCCGGAGCGGACAGGGACGCGCCCGTGTTCAACACCGCCGCATACCTGATACGGATCAGCGAACCCACGGGAACCGAGGCCTTATTCGCCACACGACCGGACACATCCTCAGCAAACACAGCCTTCAAGCCGCTCACACTCAACGTGTCACCAGACACCCCGACCGACAAACCAGCCGTGCCCGTCACATCCGTACCCGGCGACGGCACATCCATCAACACCCGCACCCCGGACACGGCGGGCAACGTCAAGCCGGGGTCGGCCACATCAGTCAGGTCGAACACGTAAGAGGAATACGGCAAAGAAGCGAAGGACGACAGGTCGGGCACCTGCAATGCGATCTCATACTCCACCGCCGCACCCAGATCGAAACCATCCATACCAGCATCATTCACAACCCGCTTCGCAACATCCGTGATACTCGTCTTCAACGAGGCACGACCCAACCTGGGCTTGCCCTTGACGCCGGCGTCGGCGAAATCCACCATACGACCATCACCACCGTCCAACACCGGGTTGAAGACCCTGGTGCCCACGATGATCGGCAGGGAACCACCCGACGCCTGACTATCATCCACCACCAAATACAAGCCAGGACCGGACACCGGCAACACCACAGTCGACAGGGAAGAGAACGTGCCGGCGGGCAGGCTGCCCGCCACCGGGCCCAGGGACGCGGTGTCACCCGCCAACGCGCGCGCGAACAACTGCAGACTGCCCGCATACGGACTGAACGCCGAAGTCACATCATCACTCAACGGACTGGTCGGATACCCCAACCAGTGAGATGCCACCCAGCCGATGGGATTACCAGCATCCACACCCACACCACCAGCCACACCAGCCGCAGCCAGAAGCACGGACACCAACCCGGCAGGGGTCGTCAATTTCACCGACCCGAGCGCACCCGTATGATCGAACACCGTATCCGTGTAATCACCGATTTTGTACGCCTTCAACCCACCCGATGTGGTACCCGTCACGTCGATGCCGTAGGAGGGAGGGGTCTTCACCTTCCAACCTTTGATCGTGGTCTTCACCGGCTCGGTGGCCCTATTCGTCAACCCCGTGGTCGCACTGCCATCCTGCTGCCCCCACACATACAGGTCATAATCCTTCGACACATCCGGCATCAACGACTCGGGCAACGCCATGTTCCCGCCAGCACTCGTACGACCCGAACCCAACACCATGTTCGTGGCCGGATCCACGACCTTCCAACCCATGTCCGAGCCCAGATCAGAACTACCCGACAGACTCAAGGCCCGCGACCCCGCAGCACCCGACACCGAAGCAGACCACGTATGCAGCTGCTTGCCGGGCTCGACATAGGTCAACCGCAAATCACCAGACGTATTCTGACCCTGATCACCACTATCCGCAGACAACACCAACTGCTCAAGACCCAAACGAACAGCAGGACGCAAACCCGAAGAGGTGAAAAACGTAGTGTCGTCGGAGGTGCTACCACCGCTGAGTACTGTAAACGCAATATTCGTGTAGTACCAGTGAGCAGAACGCAGCCAAAAGGCAAAAATACCATTGGCACAACTACCTGTGGGACAGGCAAGATTAGCGTCTGATGCCCCGCCAGAAGTGTGGTTGAAATACTTATTCACATCACCGATCGACAAGGGGAATACCTGGTACGCGTTCACCGAATCGGACTGCTGCGTATAACTCCCGGAGCCACACCCCACAGGCTGAGCAGCCGTGCACACGCCCTCCACTGGAGCGGCACGCAGCAAGGATTGCTCGAAGGAGGAATAATTCACAGCACCCACAGCATCCGACACCAAAGCCAGATTCGACCGATACGCACCCGCCGCACTGTCAAAAGAATTGCTTGGGGGATAATTCGCATCAAACGAAATACCGGAAGTCACCGTATCATCAGCCCACAGCAAGGCCTCATTTGCCGCAACCGACGTGGTAGCGGACTTCGTCCACGCCTGATTCTGACCAAAATCGGCATCCGGCACACTCGCCACCGCGCCCTTAGCCAGAGTCTTGTACCCGCCGGACACCGTTGCACCGCCATAGGTGCCCGCACTCCCCTGCTTGCCAAACACAATCCGACGCGTCGAAGCCCAATTACCCGAAGCCACAGGAAGCGCACCCGCACCCAGCGTACTGAAATACCCATCAGGCCCCAGATCAACAGGAGCAGCAGACGCCCGATCCACCGGCAGCGCCACCAACACAAGAGGCAGGACCAGGAACAGGGACAACAGGAAGGCGACTACTGCCCCCCCCCCCCCCCGACACGGCACATGGCTGGCACACCCAGAGCGACCAACACGACCAGACACACGACGACCGACAGCACGCAAGCAAGCCATAGGAACACTCCCGCCTTAACACCATCCCCCGCGTGACTGCTCGTCAAAACCCGGTAGAGCCGGAAGCCCTGCATGAACGGCAGTTGCGAGGAGGACACGCAACGAACATGATGTCCTTAATCATACAATACGTATATATTATGTTCCGACCTAGTACCTGACGACGTTGGAAGTTGGCATCCCATGGCCCGGTGTGCAGCTAGTCCTCGAGTTGTTCGCCCTTGCGTTCGGGGAGCATCAGGGCGCTGAGGCATGCGAGCGCGAAGGCCACGCAAAACACGATGAAGGTGACGGTTTTCTCACCGTTGCCCAGCGCGAGGAAGAAGGGCACCAGCAGTGGGGCCGCGATAGCGGCCAGCCGTCCGACCGATGCCGCGGCCCCCGCAGCGGCGGCACGTAGGCGTGTCGGGTATATCTCCGGTGTGATGGCGTACAGCACACCCCACGCTCCCAGATTCGCCGCGGAGAGCAGCATGCCGAATCCAAGCACCTGAGCCACGGAATCCGCCTGCGAGAACAGCAGGGCGGCGATGGCGGAAACAGCGAGGAAGGTGCATAGCGTGCGTCTTCTACCCCACACTTCGACCAGCCATGCCGCCAGGAAGTATCCCGGCAACTGTGCGATGGCGATAAGCAGCGAGTATCCGAAGGAACTGGTCAGGGAGCCGAACTGTTCGGTCAGCAGCGACGGCATCCATGTGAAGGCCCCGTAGTAGGCAAAGTTCACGAAGAACCATGTCATCCAAATCGCGGCCGTTCTCCCCCGGAATCTGCTGTCGAACAGTGCTCTTGTGGGGATCCGTTGCAACGGCGCCTGCCGTGGGGATGCGACCGGAGCCACTCCTCCGGCCTCTTCGAAATATCGGACCGCTGCTTCGGCACGGTCGTCCATGCCTTTCGACTCCAAATATCTCACAGATTCAGGAATATGGATTCTTGCGACGATCGCATAGAGCAGCGGAAGCGCCCCGATGAGCAGGGCCCAGCGCCATCCCCAGTCCCCCGTATTGGGAATGACGTAATACCCTATGGCGGCTGCGACAATCCAACCGATGGCCCAGAAGGATTCGAGCAGCACCGTCATCCTTCCCCGGTGTGCCGCAGGAGAGAATTCACTGATCAGGGTCGAAGCCACAGGAAGTTCGGCACCCAGGCCGAGTCCTATGACGAAGCGCGCCAGCAACAGGGCCAGTAGGGTCATCGACAGCGCCATGCCCGCACTGGCTATGCCGAATATCACCAGGGTTGCGGTGAACACCGTTTTGCGCCCTATCCGGTCGGCCAGAAAACCACCGAGAGCGGCACCGATCGCCATACCGACGAAGCCTATGGACAGCACCCAGGATCGCTCGCTGAGAGTGAGCTGGAAATGTGGGTCGGCTGCGATCGCGGCCACGACGAATGAGACCAGTCCGACGTCCATCGCATCGAAGGCCCATCCGATGCCGGACGCGAGCAGCAGTTTCCTGTGGGCGCGGTTGACCGGCAAACGGTCCAAGCGCTGATTCCTGCTCAGGCTCTGCGGCTGTTCCGAGGACTGCGTGGCAGCAAGCACGGGCGAATCAGCCGGTGACGACGAATCTGCATGGTGTTCCGTGGGCTTACGCATAAGGCATCCTTCTGCTCAGGGACGTGGCCTGCTTCTCTCTACAAGGCACCGGATACACACGACGATAATGCACAGGGCACAGCATCCATAAGGGATATCCGCACACCATACGCCCAGTCCGCTGCGAGCATGACGTTGCGGGTCCCGTCCTGTAGTGCACCTACCGGTGTTCCTCCTCATCGATCACCGCATCGACCTGCGGAAGGAAGGGAGCCAAAGAGGGCAGATCGGCAATACTTTCCAAACCCATATGGTCAAGGAAATCAGGTGTGGTCGCCAGCAATCCTGCCCTGGTATCCGGGTCGGCACCGTCCTCTTGCACAAGCCCTCGTATTGACAGGGAGCGGATCACGCCGTCCGAATTCACCCCGCGTATCGCGGCGACCTGCGCCCTGGTAATGGGCTGCTTGTACGCGATAATCGACAAAGCCTCCAAAGCCGCCTGCGACAATTTGGCGCTCTGCCCATCGGTGACGAAGGCGGATACCACGTTCTCGTACACCGCGCGACTGCAATACTGCCAGCCCCGGGCGGTGTGCCTGAGTTCGAAGCCACGCATCGGCTTCGAGGCATCTCCCTCATAATCATCCTGCAGATCGGCAAGGGCCTCTTCGACCTGATCCTGGGCTGTTGACAGCACCCTCGCCAGATCGGCGCTGTGCTGGGGCTGATCCGCAGCCATCAGCATGGCTTCCAGGCACGCGGGGAGACCGCCCGGGAAATCGTTCACGTCAAAATCCACGTATTCAGGTCGGGTGTCAACAGGTCTGGAGTTCTGCTGCGATGCCACCTCCGTGCCCGTCGTCTCTTCGAAGTCATCGCCCTGATACTCGGTACCCTCCATGACTCCTCCTCTCCCCTTCGTCATTCATCGCGATGCCCCGGCCTTTAGCGCATAGGACATCATCATTGTCGTGTAGGACTATGCAAAATCCTTGGCGCTCATCGTGACTTCCTGGGTATCTTCGGCATCGACATCCCATCGCAGATACAACTCTTCGAAAGGCCCAGCCTGTTTCACGTGCAAGGCCCCCTGTTTGAAGAAGGCCAGGATCGCCAGGAAGCGGGCCACCATCTCCATCGTCGACCGCGCATCAGCCACCAAGGCCTTGAAGGTCACCACGGCACCCTTGTGCACCGTCAGCCGCTCCCTGACCAGAGACGCCTGCTGCTGCAGATCCACAATCGGCACATGCAGCTGGGCGACCGAAACCTCGGTCATCGGAGCATTGGCCAGCACCTGTGCGGCGATTCTGGCGAGCGCCTCACCGTCGACATCCCACTGCAGGGGAGGCAAACGGTCGGCAAAGGACCTGTCGCTTTCGGGCGTATGAGGATACCGTCCCGAATTGGCGGCCAGCAGCACGCGAAAATCGTCACCCGCACGCTTGAAGGCCTTGTATTGCAGCAGACGGGCGAAAATCAGATCCCGCTCGCGCAAGGCTTCCATGCTCTGCTCACTGGGTGATCCGTCATCACCACCAGGCAGCAATGCGGCGCTTTTGGCCTCGATGAGCACCGCGGCGACGTCAAGGAATGCGCTCGCCTCATCCATGCTGTTCTCGAAATCCAACTGCCGCACATAGGCGATGAACTCCTCGGTGATGGTCGACAGCGAGACCTCGGTGAGTTCCAATCTGCGGTTGGCGAGCAGGGCCAGCAAGGCGTCGAAAGGACCTTGGTACACATCCAGATTCACCGAGAAACCCTGTTCTCCGTACTCATCGCCGCGGCTTTCGCCTTCACCCGGGTTGCGGGCGAAGTCCACGGCGACACTCACATCAGCGTGTTCGGCAATGCCTCCACGGGTGAATGCGCCTTCGGCCTCCTGCCCGTCCATCAGGCAACTATGCCCCTACTGATGAGCTCACGGGCGACCTCACGGTATTCCTTGGAGGTCTTATGGGTCGGTGCGTACATGCTGATCGGCGCTCCGGAAACCGTGGCGTCGGGCAGTTTGATCGACCGGGTGATCACCGTATGGAAGACCTTCCCCTTGAAGGCTTCGAAAATACGCTGCAACACCTCCTCGGAGTGCAGGGTCCTGGTGTACATCGTGACCAGAACCCCATACACCTCAAGCGAGGGATTGATGCGATTGCGCACCTTCTCGATGGACTGCATCAGCAGGGCCACCCCGCGAAGTGCAAAGAACTCGGCTGCAACGGGTATGACCACGCCATCGGCGGCGGTGAGCGCATTCACCGTCAGCAGGCCCAAAGAGGGTTGGCAATCGATGATGATCAGATCATATTCGTCCCTGAGCGGCCTGAGCGTACCTGCGAGGACCTGTTCCCTACCGACCTCGGTGACCAACTGCACTTCGGCGGCGGAAAGATCGATATTCGCCGGAATGATGTCCAGGTTGGGGAATCGGGTGTGCACCACCACTTCGTGGACATCCATCGAGGGGTTGAACAAGGCGGTGTAAATCGTATTGTCAACGCTATTGGCGTTGATGCCCAGACCGACCGTCGCCGCACCTTGCGGATCGAAGTCCACGATCAGCACCCTGCGGCCGTAAAGGCTCAGCGCGCCGGCGATATTGATCGAACTGGTGGTTTTACCGACCCCGCCCTTCTGGTTGCACATGGCGACGATGCGGGCAGGTCCATGTTCGTTCAATGGTTCAGGGGCGGCGAAGGTTTCATACTCTCGCCCAAGCAAATCCGTAGGCATACCCCCACAGTACCAACATATCCCGTCGTGTCCGCAATTATTGCCTGTACCATGTTTCGCTATCCCCCATCATCCAGGATCCATGACCGCTACGGGACCCGGAGTCGCATGAAGAATAACCGATATCGTAGCTGATATTTGATTATTGAGAGTATTTCTATTGCTCTTATGCAAATCACGTTGATTTCTTCGTTAATTTCTCGCAATGATAACGAAACACGTAATTGATATTCCACATAGCAAGAGTTTTCTTTGCCTCCACCAGCTGCGGCTGACCACAACACTGCACCGTCACAGGCCTCATCCTCACAGAATGAGAAATACCGATATGAAGAAACCCTACGCACCCATTCTCGCCACATGTTCAGCCGCCGCCTTACTGCTCACAGCAGGATGCGCGTCAGGAGTCGGAACGGAGAGTTTCACCGAAAGCTCCGCAGCGGCCTCCTTCACGCCCGCGAGCAGCGGCGAACTGCACATCTACACGTGGTCTGACTACTATCCGACAGACCTGCTCGAAAGTTTTGAATCGGATACCGGGATCAAAGCGACCATTGATTATTACGAAAGCAACGAGGCCCTGATGTCGAAGATGGAGGCGACCTCCGGCAGCGGATACGACATCGTGGTGCCGAGCGATTACGCGGTCCAGCTACTGGCGGACGACGGTCTGTTGCAGAAGATCAACGCACTCGACCTGCCCAACGGCTCCAACATCGAAGAGGACTTCCGTGAGGTGTATTACGACAAGGGACGCGAGTATTCAGCACCCTATCTCTATGGCACCACGGGATACATGTATGACTCCTCACTGCTGAAGGACGGCGAGGAGGCCCCGGACAGCTGGGAGGACTATTTCACATCCGACGCTGCATGGAACAAGAGTCCCGGCATCTTCAACGACCAGACGGACGGCGTCAACGCCGCCCTCCGGGCGACCGGAGGCGAGCCCTGCTCGACCGATGCGAAGGAACTCCAGGCCGCGCAGGATCTGCTGATGGAATACAAGAGCAAGGTGCAGAACATCAGTTCCGACACCGTCATCGATCGCCTGATCTCCGGCGAGAATTCGGTGGCGATGATCTGGAACGGTGCCGGGCACAGGGTCACCACCGAAAAGTCGAGTATGACCTACGTGTATGCGAAGGAAGGCGTGTCCTCCTACCAGGACAACTGGGCCGTACCGTCGGGTGCGGAAAACGTCCAGCAGGCACTGACCTTCATCAACTGGATGCTTGAGCCCGAGCATGCCGCCGCGGCAGCGAACTACCAGGGCTACGATGCGGGGATCACAGGCGTCGACAAGCTGCTTGACGAGAGTCTGCGCAACGATCCGGCCGTGATGCCGCCCGATGATGCCGACATAGAGCTGATACCCACCTGCTCCAATGCGACCATCAACAGCTATTCGAAGATCTGGGAGAGTTTCAGATCCTGACGTGAAGCGCTCCGAGAAAACCCCATCCGAACACCACGACAAGGAGTGATGTTGTCCACTTCATCACAGCAGCAAGCGGCGTATGCGACGGCTCCCCCCACAGGTACGGGCAGTGGGGAGGCCATCACATTCAGCAATGCGAATATCTGGATTGACGCCAAGCGGCGCAGCACGGCGATCACCGTCAAGAACGGCACCGTCATCGCGCACGGTGCGCAGGCTGAGGAGTATGGCAGTCGCAGCGGCACGATTGTCGATATGGATGGGGCCTGCATGATCCCCGCTTTCTCCGATGGACATTGCCATCCGATTTTCGGCGGCATGGAAAGCATGGGACCAAGCATCAGCGATTTGCAATCGGTTGACGCCATCGTCGCCGAAGTCTCCAGATGGGCGGCGTCACACGGCGAAGCGACCTGGATCACGGGGGCGAGCTACGATCCTTCACTCGTCCCCTCAGGCCGTTTCGACGCACGCTGGCTTGATGCCGCCGTCCCGGACCGACCCTGTTATCTGAGAGCCCACGACTACCATTCACTCTGGTGCAATACCGCCGCCCTGAACATCGCCGGCATCACAGCGGACACCCCCGATCCCGAACTCGGCAGCATCGATCGCCGTGACGACGGATCGCCATTGGGCACGCTCAGGGAATGGCATGCCGTTGATCTGGTGATGTCGAAGGCGCCGCAGACCGGCCAGGACACCCTTGCGCGCGCACTCGCCGTGGCCTGCAGGGCGCAGAACCGGCGTGGCATCACCTGGATGCAGGATGCCTGGGTCGATGAGGGGATGCATCTGCCCTATCTTGAACTGCTGCGAAACGATTCCCTCACCGTCCGTTCGAACCTCGCACAGAGGGCGGATCCCGCTTTCTGGATGGATCAGACGGAGGGTTTCCTCAATGTGCGGAGCGATGTGACCCAGACCGCCGCCGACCTGAAGCGCTCCGACATGCTCAGCGCCCGCACGATCAAGTTCTTTGCGGACGGCGTGGTGGAATCCGGCACCGGTGCAATGCTGGAGCCATATGCGGCCAGCTCCGATTGCGGTATGGAAGTATGGAAGCGCGAACATCTGATACGTGCGGTCACCCACTTCGACGCCCTGGGATTTCAAACGCATATCCACGCCATCGGAGACCGCGCCGTACGCAATGCGCTTGACGCCATCGAAGCGGCCATACGCAAGAATCCACCGTGGGACAGGCGTCCGGTCATCACCCACTGCCAGGTCATACAGCCCAGCGATATCCCCCGTTTCGCCGCACTTGGGGTGATCGCGAATGTGGAAGCCTATTGGGCGCAGATGGATCCTCTGATGGTCGAGCTCACGGCCCCCAGACTCGCGGAGAGGACGGAGCTCCAGTATCCGTTTGCATCGCTGGAAGCCTCGGGCGCCAGGCTCTCCCACGGCAGCGATTGGCCGGTTTCGAGCAATGATCCGCTCCTGGCGATATCCACAGCCATGACCCGGCAGACCGCATCCGGCGAACCCTCGGGAGGATGGCTGCCGAAGGAACGCCTTGCCATGCGGTCCGCGATGGGGATGGCTCTCGAAGGTGCGGCGTACCAAGGATGGACCGACGGCTTCCGTGGCAATCTGAACATAGGCAGCCATGCCGATCTGGCGATGCTGAATGCCGATCCGGAGCATGCGTCATCGGATGCACTCGCTGGGATTGCGGTGACGCAGACCTGGCTCAAAGGCGCACGCGTGTGTTGATGGCTGCGCCTCTGTGCTGATTAACAGATGCGCCGATCAAGCGACGCAGCAATCAAAGGATGTGCCGATCAGCGGGCGCGGGGATGTGCCAGCAGATAGGCCTCGATCAGGTTCTCAGGGCTTACATGCGTGTAGATCTGGGTTGTGGTGACCGATGCATGCCCCAGCAGCTCCTGGACGGTACGCACGTCGGCTCCACCCTGGATGAGATGCGTGGCGAAGGAGTGCCGCAGGGTATGGGGATGCAGGGGTCTGGTGATTCCAGCCCGCTGCCCCGCCTGCTGGACTATCTCCCACACTGACTGCCTCGAAAGCCGTCTGCCGCGTTTGTTCAGCATCACGGCAGACAACTCCGGCTGTCGCCGGGCCCGACGCTGCAAATCCGGCCGTCCCATATTCAGATATCTGGCCATCGCCTCACGCGCATAGGATCCGATGGGAACAAGGCGTTGTTTGGAACCTTTACCCGTGAGCTTGGCCACGGACGATTCAAGATCGACATCGCCGAGATCCAGACCCACCGCTTCGGAGACCCGGGCCCCGGTCGCATACATGAATTCGAGCAGGGCTTTATCCCGCAGGGCCACAGGATCCTGAGCATCACCTGAGCCGGCGGCCTCAAGCAGATCACCGACTTCCTCGATGCTCAACACATCCGGGAGGCTTTGGGGCGACTTCGGGGCCTTCACGCCTTCCGAGACGTCTATCGGAACCAGCTGCTGCCTCAAGGCGAAACGGTGGAACTCATGCACGGAGGCAAGTCTTCTCGCCCGGCTCCTCGGGCTCTCCGACGCCAGTGAGGTGATGAAGGATTCGACATCCTTGCGGCCGATCCGTGATACCGAGGTGATGCCGTGCTGTGTCAGAAAATCCGTGTATACGCGCAGATCGGCGGCGTAGGCCTTGACCGTGGCCGGCGACAGACCGCGCTCGACGCCGGTATAGGCCAGGAACTGTTCGAGAAGCGATGAATACGCCTCAGCGGATCCCTGTGGGCCTTGGGAATCCCCCTGCGATTCCGCGAGAGCGGGGACCGGGTCGGCGCTGTGCGAGGAGGCATCGGCGGCGGCATCATCACCGTAGGCCGGATCCTCTCGGTACGCTTCTTCGCTCATTGCTGTTCCCCCTCATCGCGATCTGATGTCCGATGCTTCCCTCTGAAGAACGAAAAACCCCGCTTGCGCGGGGTTTTCATCACATTCCTGTAATCAGGCGGCAACAGGTGCGTTGACGTCCTCAGGCAGTGCCTTCTTGGCCTCAGCGACGATTGCGCTGAAGGTCTCGGGATCACTCACGGCGAGCTCTGCAAGTGCACGACGATCGAGATCGATGTCGGCCAGACGCAGACCCTGGATGAAGCGGTTGTAGGTCATGCCCTCAGCGCGGACGGCAGCGTTGATACGCTGGATCCACAGCTTGCGGAAATCACCCTTACGAGCCTTACGGTCGCGGTAGTTGTAATTGAATGAGTGGAGCAGCTGCTCCTTGGCCTTGCGGTACAGACGCGAACGCTGACCACGGTAGCCGGAAGCCCTCTCAAGTACTGTGCGACGCTTCTTATGAGCATTCACCGCGCGCTTAACACGTGCCATTATCTTTCCTCAGCTTTCTTGGATTTTTGGCTATCGGCCAGCTCAGTGGTTGAGCAGCTTCTTCATCTTCTTGGACTGGCTGGGCGCGAGCACCTGGTCTGCGGCCAGTGCGCGGCGCTTACGTGCCGACTTGTGCTCAAGGTTGTGGCGCATCGCGCTGCCGACCTGCATCAGCTTGCCTGTGCCAGTGACACGGACGCGCTTGGACGCGGCGGAATTACTTTTCATCTTCGGCATTGCTGCCCTCCTTGGTTGTTGTCTTGTTCACAGAAGTCTTTGCGGATGCGACCGCATGCATCCCCTTCGCGGCCACCGATGCGGCCGGCTTTGAGGACTGGGTGGAGGCCTTGTGGATCCTCTCACCGGCTTCGGATGCGGTCTGAGGCTTTGCCTCCTGCTTGGCGGCCAGGCGTGCCGCCTGACGTGCCTGACGCTCGGCCTTGGCCTGATCGCCACGACGGCGCTGCTCTGATTGCGTATGCACCTTCTTGCCTTTTGGAGCCAGGGTCATGATGATGTTACGACCCTCCTGCTTCGGGGAAGATTCGATGCTGCCAAGATCGGAGATCTCATCGGCCAGACGACGCAGCAACTCGACACCGCCGATAGGACGGGACTGTTCGCGTCCGCGAAGCATGATGGTGACCTTGACCTTGTCGCCACCCTGAAGAAAGCGGCTTACATGCCCCTTCTTGACCTCGAAATCATGGCTGTCAATCTTGAGGCGGAAACGGATTTCCTTGACCTCGGCAGTGCTTTGATTACGACGGGCCTCGCGGGCCTTGATCTTCTCGGTGTACTTGAATTTGCCGTAATCGATGAGCTTGGTCACCGGTGGTTTGGCGTTCGGCGCCACCTCGACCAGATCGAGATTCGCCTCCCGTGCCAGATTGAGCGCGACCGAGGTTGCAATGACCCCCACCTGTTCGCCGTTTGGTCCGATCAGGCGTACTTGGGGTACTCGAATCTCGTCGTTGATCCGTGGTTCGTCGCTAATGATGACTCCTTCGCTTACTGCTCTTCGTGGAGCCTCGTCTGGAGTCCTGCATATGTCATTGGGTTCAGTGCACAGCCGATCGCACGCCGGAATGGGCATCATGATGACGCCACAACTCACAGCAGCAATATCTCAGCGCAGCGTACCAGACGCCGCAACAGGCCTATGCCTTGAACCCGAAGCCATGCAAGGCTTCCAGGTGGGAAGTTCCGCTTTCTTGATTGCTCAAGCCTTGTAGATAATACCACATACCTGCGAATGCCGTAACCACGGCATCAGACGGCCGTATTCCGGCTTCCTGCCCCGGCAGCCCTTCAATCCAATGCCGAAAGGTATTCCCCGTAGCCTTCTTCCACCATCGCACTCTTGGGGACGAAGCGCAATGACGCCGAATTCATGCAGTACCGCAGCCCGCCACGTTCCGCCGGGCCGTCATCAAAGACATGCCCGAGGTGAATCTGCGTATCCGCGGTGCGGATCTCGGTACGTGGCCGACCTGGAATCGTATGGTCGCTATGCTCGGTCACCACATCCGGCGAGATGGTCTTCGAGAACGCGGGCCAGCCGCAACCCGAATCGAATTTATCCGTCGAGAGGAACAGCGGCTTACCGCTGACCACATCCACGTAGATTCCCGCCTCGAAGGTGTTGTCGTAGGCATTGTTGAAGGGCATCTCCGTGGCGGCGTGCTGCGTGACCTCATATTGTTCGCGGCTGAGCTGCCATATCCGCTCGATGTAGCGTTGGCGGTTGGCGACATTATGGATCTTGGCGATCGAAATGTGGCAGTAGCCGCCCGGGTTCTTATTGAGGTAATCCTGGTGGTAGCCTTCGGCCGGATAGAAGTTGCGCAAGGCCTCGACCTCGACCGCCGGGCTTCTGCCTTCCCGCTTCTCCAGTTCATGGAGTGCCTGACGGAAGACCGGCTCCTGCTCACCCTCCTGGCCTTCGGACCAGAACAGGCCGGAACGGTATTGCCGTCCGACGTCATTGCCCTGCTGGTTCACCGCGAAAGGATCGATCACATCGAGGAACAGCAGCACCAGGGTGCGCAGCGTCACCCGATCCGGATCGAATTCGACTTCGACGGCCTCTGCGGCATCGGTTTCCCCGCTGCACACCTCTTCGTAGCTGGGATTGGGCTTGTTGGACTGCGCGTAGCCCACCTTGGTGGACAGCACGCCATCCACGCCCTGGAGGTAGCGTTCCATACCCCAGAAGCATCCGCCTGCAAGAACAGTTTTCTGACTCTGTGAAGCCGCATTCATCGAAACCGTATTCATGGAACCAGTATCCGCCAGGGAGAAGGCACAACCAAGCTTCTCCACTCATGGCGGAACGCCGACCCGGAATCGCGGATCACTGCATCTGCATCAGACCCGAGATGCCTTTGGTACGCAGCACCTCTTTATATGGTCCCGACTGCTGGGCGATCAACTCGTCGATGGCCCGCATACCGAGCAGCTCGACCGGAGCCTTGTCATCGGTGAGCACCAAGGAGGACTCATCGGCATTGGGGCTGTCCACGGTTTCGAAGCGTGAGGCGACCGTGCCCATATAACTGGTCAATGCGGCGTCGCCCGTGAGTTCCTCGGTCCGGCGCTGCAGCGCAGACACTTCGGCGGATTGCTGCATCGTGTTGGCGGAGGTCATCGTATTGGCGGAGTCACGATGCTCCCCGCTCGGGGCTTTGGCGAATAATTCGCGGTTCGTGGTGCCTTCGACATCCGCCATCACCACCGATTCTGAGTTCGCGCCGACATTGAAAACGCTGGAGATCGTGGCCTGCAGGGCCTGGTTGATCGACCCCTCCCCATCGGAGATCATGTTCATGTTCACTACCATCACTCCCCCGGGATTCAGATGCTCCCGGACCGCGGTGAAGAACTCGCTTGAGGACATCTGGAATGGAATCGTGATGTCCTGATAGGCATCGACCATGATGACATCGAATTTCTCGTCACTGCCCTCCAACCAGGCGCGGCCGTCATAGGTACTCACTGGAATATCGGAGGGTTCATCGAAGTATTTCCCGGCCAGATTCGTGATGGACTGGTCGATCTCGACGCCCTGGATGCTCATATTCGGGTAATACTCACGCAATTGGCGTGCATACGTCCCCGTGCCCATGCCAAGGATCAGAGCGGAATCCGCCTTGTCCGCCAAGGCGGGCGCGGCGAGCGCGGTGTCATAGTACAGGCCGGTGAGCCCACCCTGTTTCATCGTCACGGATTGCACGCCGAAGAGCACATTGGTCGACAGTATGGTCCGATCGGCCAGGGTCTTGACCTGCAGATAGTTGTAGATCGACTCGCCCTCGTAGGTGAGTTTGCCCTCCCAGAAGGCGAATCCGGTCAGCGGTGACAGTATGGCCGAGACCACGAATATCACGATGCTGATAGCGCTGGCGACGCGTTTCACCTTGGCCGCCGCGAAGTAGATGATGGGGAGCGCAAGCAGAAACCCCGAGAAGATGAGGAAGGTCACGAAGGTGCCCGCCGCGGGAATGGTGACGAAGGTCGGCAGGAAGGTGCCGAGAATCGAACCCACCGTATTGCACGCGCCGAGCCTGCCGACGATGGTCGCATTGTCTTCCAAGGAGTCGGTCGTGAATTTCACCAGTCCGGGAGTGACCGTCCCCAACAGGAACAGCGGCGGGACGAATATGATCATGCAACTGACGAAGGCCGCGATGACGAGGAAATTCGTGGAAACGCTGATGATCAGCAAACCGGATATCAGAATGATGATGTACTTGCCGACCAAAGGGATCAGGGCGATCCATACGGCGGCGATCAGGATGCGCAGATACAGACGGTCGGGGTTGGGGTCTTTGTCCGCTCGGCGGCCTCCCCACATATTGCCCAGGGCGAGCGCGATCATGATCGTGCCGATGATGATGGTCCATACGATCTGAGAACTCGAAAAATACGGTGCAAGCAGGCGTGACGCACCCAGTTCCGCCGCCATCACCGCCATTCCCGAGAAGAATTCCGTGACATACAGGAATATTTTCGACCGCAAAATCGGTCTGACGGACGTTGTCTGCTGCATGCGGCCCCCATGATCGCGGTATGCTCTCTCTTCCACAAACGATACAGCTTCCACGGCACTACGCCCTAAGATGGTGTTCCATATGCGGGCCTGCATCATCATTGACAAGGCATGGCTCGTCTGCAACACGGAGAACGGGGTTCGATGGACACCACACGACATGGCATCATCTTCGGTGCCGGCGAGTATTTCGGCATACGTCCCACGCCGCTTCCGCAAGCACTTGTTGTCGCGGCCGATGGGGGCTATGACGCCGCGAGGTCATTCGGTTTCACCCCGGATGCGGTTATCGGCGACTTCGACTCCCTGGAGGGCGACATCCCCGACAACGGGCACACGGTGCGTCTCCATCCCGAAAAGGACGACACCGACATGCTGTCCGCCTTCAAAATCGCCTGGCAGCAGGGGGCCCGCATATTCGACGTCTACGGAGGACTCGGCGGTCGTCTTGACCATACGATCGGCAACCTGCAACTGCTGGCGGAGGTATCCAGGCATGGCGGCATCGCCTTCCTACACGGCGCGGATACCATCGTCACCGCCATCAGCAAAGGCACGCTCAGCTTTCCCGCAGGGAATGTCGAAGCCCGCCGTATGATCTCGGTGTTCTCCCATTCCGACACCTCCTACGATGTGACCGAAATCGGGTTGAAATACGAGCTCGACCGCGTGCAGCTGCGCAACGATCATCCCCTCGGCATCAGCAACGAATTCAGGAGGGATACGCCCGCCACGATCCGCGTCGGCGAGGGAACGCTGGTCATCACCTTCCCCAGTGAAGCCCCGAGTCCCGAATGGACCGGCACCATCACGCCCAGCCCTACTCTCGGACCGATAGATGACCATATCTCCTCGTTGCTGGCCTGAACTGGCCTGATTCAATTTCAATTACCGGCCTGACTGCCGTATCGGCCTGACTCATTGCCTGCCTGACCGGTTGTCGGCCTGAACTGGCGGCATGAGTGTCGAGATCGTCTCGCCCACACCGCCGAAACAGTGCTTAACTGAGGGTATGAGTACGATTCCAACAAATGATTCCAGCACCTCCGACGATGAGGCACTGTTTGTGTGTTATCCGAAGTGCTCGACCTGCGCCAAGGCACGCACCTGGCTCAACGAGCATCACGTCGATTTCCATGAGCGGGACATCAAAACGGACAATCCCAATGCACAGGAATTGACCTTATGGCATAAGCTCAGCGGCCTGCCGATCAGGCGTTTCTTCAACACTTCGGGCCAATCCTACCGAAGCCTCGGCATGAAGGACCGTCTGCCGTCGATGAGTCTTGAAGAGGCAGTAGAGCTGCTGTCCACGGACGGCATGTTGGTCAAGCGTCCCATCCTGATCCAAGGTCGGCGCGTGCTGGTCGGATTCCGCGAAGAGGCCTGGGTGGAGGCTTTGCTCTAGTACAGGCGGCGCATTAGAGTTGTCCTTGTTATAAAAGTTGGCCACGACGCCTTGCGTCTTGTGCGTGAGCGCCACGGCCTAATCCCTGAGGGAGATATACATGACAGTAAAGATTGGCATCAACGGCTTCGGTCGTATTGGTCGTCTCGCATTCCGTCGTATCTTCGAGCTGCAGCATCGCGGCGGCGAGGCCGGTGACATCGAGGTCGCAGCAATCAACGATCTGACCACGCCTTCGATGCTGGCATACCTGCTGAAGTACGACAGCACCCACGGCACCTTCAAGCATGACGATGGCACTGCGGTCGAGATCACCTCCACCGACACCTCGATCGTCGTGGACGGCAAGGAATACACGGTGTACGCCGAGCGTGACGCCGCCAACATTCCTTGGGTCAAGAACGATGGCGTGGAATTCGTGCTCGAGTGCACCGGTTTCTACACCTCCGCGGCCAAGTCACAGGCCCACCTTGATGCAGGCGCCAAGAAGGTCCTCATCTCCGCTCCCGCCAAGGATGACGTTCCTACCGTTGTCTATGGTGTGAACCACGAGATTCTCAAGGCTTCCGACTCCATCGTGTCCGCCGGATCATGCACCACCAACTCCCTGGCCGCAATGGTCAAGCTGCTTGATGACAAGTTCGGCGTCAAGGTCGGATTCATGACCACGATCCACGCCTACACCGGCACCCAGATGATTCTGGACGGCCCTCGTGGAAGCAAGCCACGCGCCAACCGCGCAGCCGCGATCAACACGATCGAACACTCCACCGGTGCCGCCAAGGCAATCGGCAAGGTCGTTCCTTCCGTTGACGGCAAGCTGCAGGGTCACGCACAGCGCGTCGCCATCCCTGATGGTTCGGTCACCGAGCTGACCACCATCCTGGATAAGCAGGTCACCATCGAAGAGATCAACGACGCCTTCAAGGCCGCCTTCTCCGACACCGATTACTTCGGCTACAACGCTGATGGCATCGTTACCTCGGATATCGTCGGCGACACCCACGGTGGCGTCTTCGACCCAACCCAGACCGACGTGAATGACGCAGACGGCGCACAGCTCGTACGCACTGTGTCCTTCTACGACAACGAGTACGGATTCACCTCGAACATGATCCGCACCCTGCTGTACTTCGCCGAGATCTCTGAGTGATCCGGTAATCACGGCATTCGGGAGGAGCCCGTCAGACTTGTTCTGACGGGCTCCTTTCTTGTCCTCAGGCCGTGGCATCACAGATAGGGATAACGGCTTAGGGAATCCAGGAGGAAGACCGATGGGCAGAACATCGAAGCGGTCGAAGCAGCGCAAGGGATCGGCTTCCACACCGGCGACGGCGGCCTTGGAAAGGGCCGAGATCCCCTTCCACATATACGAATACGAGCATTCGGCGGATCATATGGATGCCGGATACGGCGTCGAGGCGGCGGAGAAGCTCGGACTCGATCCCAGGCAGATCTTCAAAACGCTGATGGCGGACACCGGCTCCGAACGCATCATCGGCATCGTTCCGGTGACCGGGCATCTCGATTTGAAGGCCTTGGCGGCGGCCGCAGGAGCGAAGAAGGCCACGATGGCCGACCCGAAGGTGGCCCAACGCGAAAGCGGCTATGTCCTTGGAGGCATATCGCCACTGGGGCAACGCAACGATCATCTCACCGTTCTGGACGACAGCGCATTGCAATTCGACGAGATTCTCGTCTCCGGTGGCAAACGTGGATTCGATATCGGCATCGATCCCCATGATCTCCTGGACCTGCTGCATGCCAGCCATGCCGAGATAGCGAGCTGGTAGAGGCCCCGACCGCGTCCGAGGCAACGATCCGGAGCATCAGTCCGGGAGGGAACGCAACTGGCTCGGCAATGCGAAATGCATCGTTTCGCTAAGCGATCCCAGAACGGAGACCTTCTGGAAGCCCAGGGGCCGCAATGCCTCCACAAGCTCCTGCACCAGATGTTCGGGCACCGATGCGCCTGAGGAGATGCCGACGGTGTTCACACGCTCCAGCCAGGACACTTCCAGATCCTCGACGCTGTCCAGGAGATGGGCCTTGCGAAGACCAGATGGACCATCCTCAGCGACCTGCCGGGAGGTGCCCTGACCAAGGGCACCTTGGGCATCGAGCACCTGCTGGGCCACTTCAACCAGCCGCACCGAATTCGATGAGTTCTTCGATCCGACGACGATCACACAATCCGATTGCCTGGCCAGCTCTTTGATCGCCGTCTGACGGTTCTGTGTCGCATAGCAGATGTCCTCAGTGGGAGGCTCCTCAATCCACGGAAAGCGTCTGTGCAACTCTGCGCTGATATCCGCAGTCTCATCGACGCTCAAGGTGGTCTGTGTCAGACGGGTGAGCTTCGTGCCACGATCGAAATCCAAAGCATCGATGTCCGCCTGCCTTTCCACCAGATGCACGTGTTCGGGTGACTCCCCGATCACACCCAATGCTTCGTCGTGACCGCGATGCCCGATGTACACGATCTCATAGCCGGCCTTGACATACCGCAGGACTTCGCGATGCACCTTGCTGACCAGCGGACAGGTGGCATCAACGATGCAGATGCCCCTCTCCCGTGCCTCCCGCTGTACGTCCGGAGATACCCCATGAGCGGAGAACACCACCGGCACGCCGGCTTCGATCGCCTCATCTGGGATCTCATCCAGCTCCTGCACGAATACGGCACCCTGCTGCGCCAAGGAATCGACGACCTGACGGTTATGCACGATCTCTCGCCTGACATAGACGGGTGGGAATACGCCGTCATCGGACATCCGAGCCTTGTTCCTCGAACGATCGAGAATCGTCTGCACGCTATGGACCGCGCGATCGACGCCGGCGCAGAAACCACGCGATCCTGCGATCACTATGCGCTTGGGATCATGGCCGTCGTTCTCGGTCGTCATCATCTCTGATCACCGTGTCCTTGCCTGGCGGGTCGGGTAAACAGGCCCCACATCCGGTGGCCTTCGCCCATCCTACGGTGCCGTGACCGCACCATCATGCCCGGCCCTACCCTCTGCACCGATTATGCACCAACACCATCGGGCTGTGGACATACGGGAGGCAGGAGACGGCAGACAGGAGGCGGGGTCGGCGCCCAGGCATCCGGATAGGGATATCGGGCAGTAGAATAGTGAGCGATAACAATCAGCCGTCAATGCGGAGGGCACAGAGATCATGACGTTGAACGCCAACAACGCTTCACCGAGCAAAGCACACAGCAACACGCCAAGGACGGGACAGCAGTATTCCATCCGTTACGGCGATTACAGCGCCGTCATCACCGAATTGGGAGCAACGCTGCGGCGCCTTGACTTCCGGCACAAGAACATCGTGGTGCCTTTCGATGATAACGAAGTGGTCCCCTGCTGCAACGGCTACGTGCTCGTCCCCTATCCGAACCGTCTTGAGGATGGGGCTTACGATTTCGACGGGGAACACTATCAGCTGCCCATCGATGAAGCGAGCAGGCAGACGGCCCTGCATGGTGATGGCTACCGGCATATGTGGGTTCTTGAAAGCCTCACCGAGAGCAGCGTGACCTTGAGCTGGCGAGTTCCGGGAATCATCGGCTACCCCTTCGACGTGATCGTCACCGTCACCTACGCCCTGGGCGCGGAAGGCCTGACGATGACCACCGTCGCCTACAACAACGACACCAAGCCGGCACCTTGGGCCTTCGGCATACACCCCTGGCTGTCGAACGGCTCACAGGCCACGGACCCTGATGACATCGAGGCCGCCAATGCCTTGTGCAAGCTGACACTCCCCTGTGATTCGCATGTGACGGCCAGCCCCGATCGTCTGCTTCCCACGGGCGTGGAGCCGGTTGAGGGGAGCGTCTACGATCTGCGCGGAAACCCGAGCCTTGAAGGAAGACCCTTCGATGACGCCTGGACCTCCCCCATTCGGGATCACGACGGCAATACCACTGCGGTGTTCACGCGCCCCGACGGTTTGCAGATATCGCTGACCGGCGATGACACCATCAACGCCTGGCAGGTCTGCACCGCAACGGGCTTCCCCGAAGGGCACCACCCCTCCGGAGTCGCCGTCGAACCGATGACCGCCTATGCGAACGCCTTGCGCAGCGGCAAGAACCTGGTGTCGATCGAAGCCGGTGCATCATATGGCACCACCATCCACTACCAGGCGCGGCAATACTGAAGCGACCGGAGACACCCCGGCACGATCCCGTCGGATATCCACCGCACGGGCAAGGAAGTTGTGTCCGTCCTGTCGATGTGAGATAATCCATCAGGTTTATTCGTAATGAGCAAAGGAGTCCATCATGGGCATGCGTGGACGTAAGCGCAAAGATCGTCGTAAGAAAGCCGCTAACCACGGAAAAAGGCCAAACGCCTGATACAGCGACCTATTCGCCAGCATGGCGAATCAGGGAAGATGGAACCCTTTGACGGTTCATCACCCCACCGGCAAGTCCGGCTGCACGCAGCCGACGGCAGGTGGGGTTTCCTGTATCACCAGCCTGGTCACGGGCATCGTGCGGCGTGGTATCAAAGCCATACAGGCATGATAGGCCATATGAGCCTTATGCCCCGGAAGCCGGGAAGCATTGCATAAGGTGAATGAAAAAGCCTGTGTAAATAGAGCCGATGCGAATAGAGTCTATGTGAATCGAGCCGATGCGCTCAGTGGGCGATCTCCTGGGTACCGTCATCGCTACCCTCATGCCGTGTGCTGTCCAACTGCTGCTCCGCACAGACATCTGCCATCACGTGTCTCAGTCTGCGAATCAGGCAATCCGGAGCCTGTTCAGGCCTGAGATAACTGCGAATCATACCGATCAGCGCCTTCTCGCGCTCGTCGCAACAGGTATCGGGATCGAAGCCTTCAGCGATCTCTATATGCGTCACCTCGACGGTGGCCCGCGTGTCACCCGCCTGCGTCACGGAGATATGACTGTATCGTTCGACTTGATCGCTCATGCCAAACCCTTTCTCCCGTCAATAGCTCCGAGACTGCGCGCCGCACCTTCGACTGGCCGTCGAGAGGTATCGCCTCCACGAATCTTCGTATCCTCGTTCTCCGTGCCAGGCTCGTCGGCTCCGTTGACCGCATTCCCGCTTGTACTCTTCCCATTATGTACTGCGGCATCCACTGGCTTCGCGGATGGTGAAACCTCAGGCCGACCGGAAGTCCGATGCTGGGAGGATTGGGCCCCATCCCGCGCTTTTCCATAGCCCCGCTCGCTGGCATACGCGGCAAGCTGCTCCTTGAGCTGCGCCCGGGCGCGGTTCAGGCGGCTCATCACCGTACCGATTTTGATACCCTGCTCATCAGCCACCTGCTGGTAACTTTTCCCGTCGATTGCGGCATCGATGAATACCTGGCGCCTCTCGGGCGACAGGGTGTCCAAAGCCGACATGATCTCCTCGGGGGCGAATGCCTCCAGATACTCCTGCTCAGCGGATTTCAAACCTTCCGAGGAATGACCTGAGGCCGAGTAGATGTCCCAGTCGTCGTATTCACCGGTCGAATCGTTCGCCCGTTGGGGACGCCGTTTCGCCTTGTGATACTGATTGAAGAAGGCGTTGCGTTGGATGGTCGTCATCCATGCCTCGAAGTTGCTGCCCGGCTCGAAACGGTCGAAAGCCTTGAAGCCTCGTTCGAAGGTGTCCTGAACCAGATCCTGCGCATCATCCGAATCATTGGTGAGCTTCATCGCCTGACGGTACAGGGCATTGACCGCAGGCATGGCAAGAGCTTCGAAGCGTCTGCGTTTCTCTTCAAGCTCTAGGTTTGCCACATCCACCATTGTGCCATCACTCGGCCTTCGCGCACCAAGCGGAGTGTCAGCATCCCACTGGTGGAGACGACAACGGCCCCTCGATGATGCTCTTGTCGGTTTCCAGTCGGACAATGGCTGTATGACAGATACGCATCCCATCCTCGAAGGAATCGAACAAGCGGGAACCCAGGATCAGGAGACCTTGCTCTCCCAATCCTGGCTGCTGGGCTTCGACACCGAAACCACAGGAGCCGCACCCGGAGCGGACGCCATCGTCTCCGCAACCCTGGTGCTGCGCAATCCGCAGACAGGCTATAAGGGTGACGCCATCGCTGAGTGGCTCATCAACCCCCACCGTCACATCAGCGCCGGAGCCAGCCGTGTGAACGGATTCACCGACGACTTCGTGCAAAGCAACGGCGTCGAGCCACAGGACGCCCTGGCGGAGATCAGCGATGTAATCATCCAGGCCCAGCGGAATGCCATCCCGTTGCTCGCCTACAACGCTCCATTCGACGTCCAGATGCTGCTCGGTGATTTGCGACGTTGGGACTGCACCCAGAGCGAAGAGCTTTCGGAAAGCGACATGCTCATCGTGGATCCTCTGGTGATCGACCGTTCCGTATCTCATCGATCCGGGAAACGCACCCTGAGCTTCACCACCGAATACTACGGTGTCGAAGCGCACGGGGATTTCCATGACGCCACCGCCGACACCATTGCGGCCGTGGACCTCGTCAAACCGATGACCACCCTGTACCCTCAGGTCGGACGCCTGACCCTGGCCGAGTTGATGCCATGGCAGCGCGAGGCCCATCGTGTCTGGAAGGAATCATTCAACCGATGGCTCGAATCCAAGGGCCGCCGACCGATTCATGAGGGATGGTTCGAATAGAAGGCGCTGGTTTTGGGAAGAAGTCGTATGGCAAGGGATGCTTCCGCACGCCTCGCCTATAATATAAGCGCATCAGCCGTGCCGGTCCGAAACCGTGTGCGGCCATGCGACGAATAGAACCAATCTTGCAGGGGGCTTCACATTGCTTACCATCCACGAAATCACCGACGCTTCGCAATGGAACGGGATGGTGAATGCCGCGCATGGGCATCCGATGCAAATGTGGCAGTGGGGTGAACTCAAAGCGGCGACAGGTCCTTGGACCGCCTACCGTGTCAGTGCCCAATCGGATTCAGCGGTCATCGGGTGCGCCCAGGTCCTGGTGCGCAAACTTCCGTGGCCATTCGGCAGTATCTGCTACGCACCGCGTGGCCCAGTCGTCAACGACTCCAACGATTACGCGGATGTTGCCGATGCCGTAGCCCAATGGTGCCGCGAGCGCTTCCACCCTGTCTCCCTCAAAATCGATCCACCCACCACCACGCTTTCCCTCTCCAAGGATTGGGCCGAGGGCGACCACGTGCTGATGGCGACCACGGCCATCGTCGATCTGACACCGGATGAGGATGCGATCATGAAATCCCTGCATTCGCGCAACGCCCGCAATTACATACGCAAGGGCGCCAAAGTCGGCATCGAGGTGGTTCCGGGCACACGCGAGGATGTCGATACGGTGATCGCCATCTACCACCAGACCGCGGACAGGGATGGTTTCCCCCTGCACCCGGATGAGTATTACCATCAGGCCTTCGATCTTCTCGGCGAGGTCGGTCAGCTCATCGTCGCCAAATACGAGGGCGAGATCGTCTCCTTCATGTGGAATGTGACCAGCAGCTGGGGCGCATCCGAATTGTGGGCCGGAGCCAATGACACCGGCCGTAAGATGAGGGCCAATTACCCGCTGAAGTGGGGCGCGATGCGGGCGGCGAAGGCCGTCGGCGCGGAGCGGTACGACATGAACGGCCTGCTGAATGACGGCATCAGCGAGTTCAAGAAGTCATTCCAGAATGAGGCGACCATCTGGGCGGGCACGTATGAGAAGGCCCTGAGCCCCCTCTACCATCCTTGGGAGAAGTCGCTGGCGGTCTTCAAGGCGATTCGTCGCCGTAAGAACGCACCGCGCCAGAAGCAGACCAACAACTAGCTCCCCTTGGGCTGGATCCCTTCGGACCGGTATCCGAGAACGCCCTTTCAGCCTTGCCTGGCGATGATCGCGGCTACGGCGTTCACCTGCTCCGGGTTCAGATCGGTGGGTATGCTGATCGCGCCCGCCACCAGTTCGTCGGTCACCTTCAGATGAGCGCGGTCGTGCGGAACATGGTAAGCATCAGGGTTCTCCACTCCGGGGAAGAGCTCGGGACGATACCAGCGCTCGGCATAGACACCCGTCGATCTCAACGCGGCGATGATCTTCTCGGCGAGGTCGGTGGAAGCGGCGAAGACCGGGAAACGCAGCAGAGGCTGCGGCTCCCCGGCCATCACCTGTTCAGGAATCGAAACGACCGTCGAGCCTCCCAAGGATTTCCTCAGCAGTTTCACGCTGGCGGAGCGTTTGCCTTCGTTGGCCTCCAAGGAGCGCAAGGACCGCAACACCGTCATCTCGATCCACGGG
Source organism: Bifidobacterium psychraerophilum (assembly GCF_000741705.1). Taxonomy (GTDB): domain Bacteria; phylum Actinomycetota; class Actinomycetes; order Actinomycetales; family Bifidobacteriaceae; genus Bombiscardovia; species Bombiscardovia psychraerophila. The sequence continues at coordinate 600,978 of NZ_JGZI01000010.1, forward strand.
GTCGGCCGCAGGGGCTCGTAACCGAGTCCGCCGCGCCTTTCGACATTCGCGATCGGGGGTTCGTACAGACCCACGCGCGTGAGCCAGGAGCGCATACGTGATCCCAGACCGCCGGGCATACGTCCCAGCACCCTGTTCTCGTTGATGTACATCCGGGTCACGCAGTCCAGACGCTTCCCCGGCCTCGGCAGATTCGCCAAACGCGACCGCAGGCGCCGATCCAGCTCGGGAGCGCTTCCGGCCAGTCCGGGATTCACCCAGATCGCCCCGCCGAAGCGCGTGGGCAGTATCTTCTCGACACCAAAGGAGTGCACGGAGATATCGGCGAGCGCCTCACCATCATCGTCACGGACCATACGTGTCACGCAATGCGCGCTGTCCTCGATAAGCAGGGCATTGGGGATGGCATGCGTCTTCTCCGCAAGCAGGCGCGAGGAGCGGACATCCATCAGCCCGAAGGTGTGTTGCATCATCACCGCACGCGTATCGTCCCCCACGGGCATCGTGTGAGGATCCAGCATGATGCTGTCACGATCGACATCCCCGTATTCCGGCGTCAACCCGGCGGTGAGTATGGGATCGACCGCGGTGCAGCAGGTGTAGAGCTGTGTGCTCACCTTCCCGGGTCCATAGAGCCGGCGCAACTCTTCGAATACGATCGACATGCCGTACCGGGCTTTGAACACGGGGTACCAATCCTCTGCTTGCGTTCCCGTGCGACGCGCCAGTTCGGAACCGAGAGCGTTCCTTGGCGTCTTCGCGATTTCGCTCCGGTTTTCCTCCATGCCACACTCCTTGCGCAGTTCCCTCATCGATATCATCAATCTATCGCGGCATGCACCTGCGATTCATGCAGTATCCCGCACTCCCACTTCCTTCTTTGCATACTCTGCACACAGGAAAAGAAAAGCGATAAATGCCTGAATGTAGAATGACACTGAAAATACCGGGGATCACAGACTTGACGGATCGGATGGATATGGCGTTTACGTTGCAATCGGCGGCGGCTTTGCTCAATCAGCATCACTTGCTTCGAGAGGTCATCGAGGACGGGACTTGGACGATTGATCCGACGAAGCTTCGCGATCGCTCCTTCTCCGACCTCTCCTACGACACGCGCACCGTAACACCGGACACCCTGCTGTTCTGCAAGGGAAGGTTCTCCCCCGAATACCTGAAAGGCGCCAACGAGTCAGGGCTGAGCTGCTACGTCGCCGAGGAGGACTTCTCCGACTTCACCACGGCCACCGGCATCATCGTGAACAATGCGAGCAAGGCGATGTCCCTGCTGTCAGCGGCCTTCTTCGATTTTCCTCAGCATGACCTTACCGTGGTCGGCATCACCGGCACCAAAGGCAAAACCACGACCGCATACTTCACCCAGGCCGTGCTCAACGCGTATTCAGGCGGGAAGACCGCGTTGTTCTCCTCCGTGGACAACTGCCTTGACGGCGAGCATTACGAGGAGTCCGATCTCACCACCCCCGAATCGCTCGATCTCTTCCGCATGATGCATCAGGCCGTGCTCAACGGTATGCGCTATCTCGTGATGGAGGTCTCCTCGCAGGCCTACAAGGTCGAGCGCGTCTATGGATTGCATTTCGACATCGGGGTGTTCCTCAACATCACACCCGATCACATCAGCAGCATCGAGCATCCGAGCTTCGAGGACTATCTCTTCTGCAAACGCCAGATCATCGCCAACTCCAAACAGATGCTGCTCGGCAGGGACAGCGATCATTTCTCGCTGCTGCAGGAGGATGCCCTCTCCCGCGGCATCAAGGTCAGCACCTTCGCCATGCGCGATGAAGAAGGCCATCAGTCCGATGCCGATGTGGTGGCGGTAAGCGATGAGGGGACGCGTCCGGCATTCCACATCTTCGAGAAGGGCCGTGATCTCGGGGAGTATTCGCTCTCCATCGAGGGTGCGTTCAATGAGGCCAATGCCGCGGCGGCCTTCGCGATCGTCCGGGCCCTCGGCGTCCCGGAAGGGGATGACTCCTTGCATGCCTTGGAGTCCGTGCGCATATCAGGCCGCATGGAGCGTTTCGTCAGCCCGGAAGGCGTTATCGCCTATGTCGACTATGCCCATAATTACGCCAGTATCAAGGCGCTGGTCGATTTCGTCTATCAACGCTACGGACAGGACAAGCCGCGCATCACCCTGGTCACGGGTTCGGCAGGCAACAAGGCGCTTGACCGCAGGGAAGGCATCGTCAAGGCGGCACAGGACAGAATCGCGCGATTCATCTTCACCACCGAGGACACGGACACGGAGCCCAATGCGGAGATCTGCGCGCAGTTGATGAGCTATGTGACGAACCCTTCGGTCGAGGCCGGCGTGGAGGAGGATCGAGTCAAAGCCATCACCGAAGCGTATGAGGATGCCCTGCTGCATCGTGACCGTCTGAATGTGCTGCTGATCACCGGCAAAGGCGAGGAGCTCTGGATCAAGGACATGAACCGGCATGTGGAGTACGAAGGCGACACGAATGTGGTCGCACGCCTGTTCAAGGGAGGGAAGTGATGAGCGACTTCGAAGCGGTGCTGCTCGGCAGTGAAACAGGTGCGTACGCGATGGCCCGCGCATTCCATAGCGAATACGGCATCCGATCGCATGTCTTCGGCAGGTTGCAGCTTTCCGTATCGAAATTCAGTTCGATCATGGAGACGACCTTCCACTCCGACCTGACCGAGCCCGAAGCGTTCAGAACGCATATGCTCCAGGCCGGAAGCGATCTGCGCAAACGATACCCGGGCTCCGTGCTGCTGCTGATCCCATGCGGCGACGACTACAGCGCCTTGCTCAGCCGCTATCGTGACGAGCTGAGCCAATACTTCACCTTCACCAGTGTGAACGATCAGCTGCACACCGCGTTGAGTTACAAGAGCAGCTTCTACGATTATTGCGAGCGCTACGACCTGCCCCATCCGAAAACCCTTGCCCTCAGCAAACAGGCCTTCCTTGAGGACAGGCACCGCGCGCTGCCGTTCGCATTCCCCGTCGCCCTCAAACCTGCGGACAGCGTCGAATATCTGTCGATCGATTTCCCCGGACGCAAAAAGGCCTACACCCTGGGCACCCAGGAAGAGCTGAACGAAGTGGTCGACAGCATCTACGGGGCCGGATATTCCTCCGACATCATCATCCAGGACTTCATACCCGGCGGGGACGGCAATATGCGTGTGCTCAACGCCTATGTGGACCAGCACCATCAGGTGCGGATGATGTTCCTGGGGCATGTGCTGCTCGCGGATCCGACGCCGGAGGCGATCGGCAATTACGCCGCCATCATCCCTGATTTCAATGAATCGCTCTGCCTGCGGATCAAGCATTTCCTTGAGGACATCCGTTATGAGGGCGTGGCCAATTTCGATCTCAAATTCGACCCCCGCGACGGCGAATACAAGCTCTTCGAAATCAATCTGCGCCAGGGAAGAACGAATTTCTTCGTATCCCTGAACGGTTTCAATCTCGCGCGTTATTTCGTTGACGATCTGGTCTACGACAAGCCCTTCGACGGCAATACGCTGATCGGCAAGGGCTCCAAGATGCTGCTTGAGGTCCCTCCCTCGGTGCTCAAACGATACACGGAAGCCGGTGAAGCCAAGGAACGCGGTCTCGCCATGCTGCGGGACAAACGGTATTCCTGGACGCTGAGATACGGCAAGGATATGTCCTTCAAACGCAGGCTGCTACTGTGGCGCCTGGGACATCTGACGTCGAAGAACTACGCTCGCTACGAGGACTGAATGCCACACCAGGCAGAATGGAAATCAGATTCCAGCGTGAATGCAATCGTCTGGGATCGGAATCAAGGGGTGATGTGATGCGCAATTTCTTCGCGGTGCTTGGCGGCATGGGAACACTGGCCACCGAAAGCTATGTTCGTTTGGTCGATAAGGCCACGCATGCGCATCAGGATCAGGACTTTCTGGATTATGTGGTCTTCAACGACTCCAGCGTGCCCGACCGCACCCAATTCATACTCGGCGAAAGCACCGATGATCCGTTCGACTACATAGCCGATGACGTGAGGCAGGCAACGGCGATGGGCGCCTCATTCATCACCCTGCCATGCAATACGGCACATCATTTCTTCGACCGCCTTCAGGCGCTCACACCGGTGCCGATCGTGCATATGCCCCAGGAGGCGGTCGCCGAGATGCAGCGCCGCTACCCGGTCCAGACGCATCCGCGCGTCGGCTTCATGGGAACGGAAGGCAGCCTGAATTCCGGCATATACCGCGAGCGCGTCGAAGCCGCTGGCTATGAGTTCGAAGAGCCCGGCGATGAGCTGCAACAGGAGATCAGCTACCTGATCTACCACGACGTCAAGGATACCGGCGTGCTGGAGCGTGACCGCTACGAGGCGACGCTGAAAAGCATGCTGGAGGGGCATCACTGCGATGTCGTCATCCTGGGCTGCACCGAGCTGTCGGTGTTCAATGAGGCCTTCCCGATGCCGGATCTGCCGATCATCGATGCGCAGGAGATCCTGGCCTATGACACCGTTGCCCGGGCCAAGGCGCTCAGGAGTGCTGCATCTTCTGCGACACCACGGCAGTGACCCCATCGGCGCGCATCGTCACACCGTAGAGGGCATCGGCGATGCTCATCGTGCGCTGCTGATGGGTGATGACGATGAGCTGGGCATGCTCCCGCAGATCATTGAGGGCGTTGAGCAGACGGGTGAGATTCACGTCATCCAACGCCGCCTCCACCTCGTCCATCACATAGAAGGGGCTGGGCCTGGCCGTGAAGATGGCGAAGAGTAACGCCAATGCGGTCAGCGAACGTTCACCACCGGAAAGCAGCGTGAGCTGTTTGACCCTCTTGCCCGCCGGACTGGCTTCGACGATCACACCGGTATGCAGCAGGTCGTCGGGATCCTCCAGACGTAACCTTCCCGTTCCGCCTGGGAACAAGGTGTTGAAGACCGTCCCGAAGGCCTCCGCCGTATCCTCGAATGCCTGCCTGAATACGTCGATCATCGTGTTATCGAGATCCTTGACCAGTGAGAGCAGGTCGTCTCGTGATTTCGAGACGTCGTTGCGCTGCTCGTTGAGGTACTGGTTGCGGGCCTGCAGGGCGTCGAATTCCTCCGTGGCCAACGGATTGATCTTGCCCAGGGCGTTCAGGTCGCGCTTGGCCTTTTCCAGACGTTTGATCTGCTCCGCCCTGTTGTAGGGGACCGTGCGGAATTGCTCCTCCCCTGTATTCCGACCATCCGAAGCGTCGGATTCACCGGACTCATCGGACTTATCGGACTCATCGTCAGGAATCACCTGTCCGCTTTCGTCAAGCACCGGCACCGGCTGGTCGGGACCGTATTCATCGATCAGCTCCGGGATTCCCAGCCCAAGACCATCCGAGGCCTGCTGCACCAACTGGCCGAACTGCGCGGCAAGGCGCTCCCGTTCGACATCGAGCTGATGCTCGCTATCCTGCAGGGAGGCGACCGTGGGTTCTATCGCGTTACGCCGCTTTCTCAGATCCTTCAGCTCATCATCGTGGGTTGAAGCCTGGGCCTGCAAGGCATCCCTGCGTTCGCGGACCTGCTGCAGGCTCGTATCGATCAGAAGCTCCACCTGATGCGCCAGATCGGCTATGTTCCGGGCATGCTGCGCGGCTGATCTATGCTCCGCATTCGCCTGTTCGATGCGCGCCCTGCGTGATGTGGCCTCCCGGGCGTTGTCGCGCAGCATATCCGCCTGGCGCTTGTATGATTCGCTGCTGTTACGCGCCTCGTTCCATGCGATTTTAGCGGTGACCTCACGCTCTCTGGTCGCGTTGAGGGAGGCCTCCAATGCCTCCTCGCGCTGTGCGAGCTCCTGCGAATCACCACGGGCGTCTTCGCTGTCGTCGGTCGAGGAGAGCGCCTTCTCAAGGTCGGAGAGCTTCAGGCCGTGCATCTGCGCGTCCTCCTGCGATTCGTCGTGCTTATGCCTGATGCCGTCTATCTGTCGTTCCAAGGCGTCGACGCGTTGGGCGGCATCCTTGAGCGACTTCTCTACCTGCTGTCGCTGGACACGTCGTTCGGTGCGCAGGCCCCGTTCACGCTCAAGCTCCTCCCTGGCGCCGTCACGTGCGGCTTCGGCCAGATCGATGTCCTGTCGCAGGGCCTTCACCTGCCCATCCAAAGCCTCGAATTGACCGAGTGCCGCATCACGTTTAGCCGCCAGGGACAGATCGCTTTGCGGCTGTGAGGAACCACCGACGGCACCCACCACGCTGATCACATCCCCATCCTTGGTGACCGCACGCACCCAGTCACCGGATTCGACGGCGGCGTAGGCGCTACGGGAGTCCTCGCTCGCCGCGACACCGGTGAGGATATGCCGCACGGAGGCGAGCACGCCCTCCGCATGCTCCTGCCGATCAGCCTGCGGATTGAGGCTGACCATCGAGGCCAGCGATCTGATGCCTGGCGTCCGATGCGAAACGGCATCGCCTTCGCCCTGGTCCCCTTCGCTCCGATCTGTGGAAAGCCCGGTCGGGCGCATCACGACGGCCTTGCCGAGATGCTCCTGTCGGGCGCGATCCAAGGCGTGCAGCATATTGTCGCTTCCCGGTACCACCAGCGCGCTTGCGAAGGATTCGAGCGCGTGGGCGACGGGTTCCTCCCAGCCATCCTCGATCCGTATGAAGTCGGCCAACCTGCCCAGAGGCGCCACCTCGGCATCCTCCTGCAGAACACCTGTGGCATTTCTGCTGTCAAGGGTGTCCGACAGGGCATCGGCCTTGGCCTGCAGGGAGATCATACGGGCATTGATATCGTGTTGCCGGTCATTGAGCTCATTGCATCGGGCCTGCGCCGCATCCAAGCGCTCCTTGGCGATATCCAGCGCCTGCCCGTCGTCATCCCCCACGGATTCGAGCTCGGTCGACAGGCCGTCGCGACGGCTGAGCGCTTCCTGCAGCTGCGCCGTCAGATTCTCCTGCTGGGCGACGAAATCGGCCGATCTGCTCTCCGCAAGCTGCACCGCGGAGTGTTCCTTCGCGATCAACTCCCTGAGATTGGACATCCGCGTATCCCGCTGGTGGGCGATACGGCGCAGCTCCGTCAAGGTCTGGCGGATCGAGGCAAGGCGCTTCTCGTCTCCGGCCCGCTCCTCCGTGGCCTCTTCCAGACGCTGTTTCATCCTGGAGACCTCGTTGGCACGCTCCTCGTACTGGGCATCGAGTTCCGCGGCCCGTGCCAGCAGCATCTCCGGATCGTCACCACCCACCGCGCTGACCTGCGACAGCATCGAGGATGAGCGTTCGGCGGCCAACGAGGAGAGGGAATGAAAACGCTCCTGCAGACGCGACAACTCGTGCCAGGCGTTGTTGATCTTCGTGATTTCGGGATTGGATTGGCTGCTGAGGGCCTCCACCTGTTCTATCCGCATTTTCGCCTGCATGAGTTCACGCTGCGCCTCCTGCAAGGCGGTACGTGTTCTGCCGAGGTCGCCGCGCACGGCATCGCGTTTGCGCGTCAGGTGGAGTGCATCCTCGGCCTGGATGCGTGCCTGGGCATCACGGAGCGTGACCTGGATGCCCTCCGCCCGGCGCGAGATCCTGGCCTGTCTTCCCAGGGGACCGAGCTGCCGGTGTATTTCCGAAAGCAGATCATCAAGACGGGAAAGATTGCCTTCCGTATTCGCCAGTTTCCTCAGGGCGCGCTCTTTGCGCTTCCGGTGCTTGAGGATGCCCGCCGCCTCTTCGATGAAGGCCCGGTGGCCCGCCGGATCGGCCCGGAGTATCGAATCCAGCCTTCCCTGCCCCACGATCACGTGCATCTGCTGACCGAGTCCGGTGTCGCTCAACAGTTCCTGGATGTCCAGCAGCCTGCATTGCGATCCGTTGATCGCATATTCCGATCCTCCGTTGCGGAAAATCGTTCGCGTGATGGTGACTTCGGTGTATTCGATGTCCAGCACATGATCGCCGTTGTCGATCGTCAGGCTGACCTGAGCCCTGCCCAGAGGCGGACGCGAGGATGTGCCCGCGAATATCACATCCTCCATCGAGGTTCCACGCAGGCTTTTCGCACCCTGCTCCCCCATCACCCACGCCAGCGCATCCACGATATTGGATTTTCCGGATCCGTTCGGCCCGACGACCGCCGTGATGCCCGGTTCGAAACGCAGTGTGGTCGCTGAGGCGAATGATTTGAATCCGCGAAGCGTGAGCTCCTTCAGATACATCAGACGCGCTCCGATTTGGGCTTCGCCAGATCCTCGTTCATATGCTCCTTCAACAGTGTGCGCGCGTCCCCTGCCGTCACGAAGCTTCCGCAGATCAGTACTCCGCGGCCATAACCGACACCGACCTCATCCTCGGCATCCACCAGATCGACGGCCTCTTGGATGGCGTCCGGCAAGGCATCCCTGCGTATGACGCGGTCCCTGCCGAACACCCTGACGGCTATCTGCTCAAGCTCCTCGGCGGACATGACGCGACCAGTCCAGGAGTTCTCGGTCACGACCACCTGGCTCAGCAGCGGCTCGAGGATGCCGAGGTATTCCTCCACCTGCTTGTCGCGCATCATCGCCACCACGCCGACCAGCTGCTCGAAGTCGTAGCTCTCCTCGATGGCATCGCGCAGGGCCTCGCCCGCATTCACATTGTGACCGCCGTCCAGGATGATGGTGGGTGACGTCCTGATCTGCTCTATGCGCCCCGGGATCTTGACGCTTCCGAGCGCCTGGGAGACCAGATCGCCATCCAAGGCACCGCTCACCGGCAGCACCACTTCCGCCGCGGCCAGGGCGGATAAGGCGTTATGCGCCTGATGCTTGCCGAATTTCGCCACCGGCACCTGCTCGTAAACACCGTTGGGCGTTCGCAGATCAACGACCTGTCCTCCCACAGCGGGCACGCGGTTGAGCACTTCCATCTCCTCGCCGTCTCGCACCAGGGCCTGGGCATGCTGGTCGTGGAAGGCTTTCTCGATGATGGGCATGACCTGGCTGGCATGCGGCTGCGGCCCTATGACCGCCGTTGAACGTTCCTTGATGATGCCGGCCTTTTCGGTGGCTATCTCCTCCACCGTATCGCCCAGCCATTGCATATGGTCCATATCGACCGGACCGATAATCGACACATCACCGTCGAGGACATTGGTCGCATCCCACAATCCGCCCATGCCCACCTCCACCACGGCGACATCGACCGGAGCGTCGGCGAACACCGAGATCGCCATCACGGTCAGCACTTCGAAGAAGCTCATCGCGGGGCCGCCGTCCTTGGCTGATTGGGCGTCCACCATATCGATCATCGGTGCGATCTGCTCAAAGGCGTCAACGAAAGCCTCATCACTGAGCTGCTGGCCATTGATGCAGATACGCTCGTTCACCCGCTGCAGATGGGGCGAGGTATAGAGCCCGGTCTGCAGGCCGTAGGCCCGCACCAGTGCCTCCACCATCCGCGCCGTCGATCCCTTGCCGTTGGTCCCGGTGATGTGGACCACCCTGAAGGATTCCTCCGGATGCCCCATCAGATCAAGCATCATATGCATACGATCAAGATTCAGATTCGTGGTGTTGTGTTCGGTGGGACGGCTCATGATGAGCCTCTCCACCGCCGACATCTGTGCTCCGTCTCGATTCGGATGCTCTAGTGACATTCTCCGCCTTCAATTCTGATCATGCGCCAACACGACAATAGGACAGTGAACATTCTAGGCGAAGCGCGGAACCGCCGGGTATCCGACATCCTTGGTTTCGACCAGAGAGCAATCGCGGCCGCGATGAAGCGGGCAACCTGCGCGTGATCGGAGGAAATCAAGCTTTCAGCCGCAAGCCCATTCGCGCGATACACCACCGGCACTACCATGAACTGCAGAGCAAGCGAAGCCGTGATGCGCATGGATCGTGCCGTCACCGCAAGCGGATCACCAATAGAGTCAATCAGGAGGAAGCATGGGCGAACAGTCCTTGGCCGTCGAAGGGGATTCAACGGATATGGAAGATAGAGTCAACAACAGGACACTGAGACCGGTATCCAGTACCTTCCGCGAGTTCATGACCGAGGGCTGGGAGTCTCAGGAACCGCAGCAGAAGGCGCTGGAATCAAGCGCCTTCACCCCGGCGCGTCTGCAATCCTTGTCGGAGCGCTTTCCCGGCGAACGTCTGGTCATCCCGGCGGGCAATCTGAAGACACGGAACAACGACTGCGACTACGCCTTCCGTCCGGATACGACATTCGCGTATTACACGGGACTCGGCGAGGATTTCGAAGCCGGAGCCGTGCTGGTCCTCAATCCTGTGGCCGAAGATTCCCCTGAGGCGGCGGAAGGCAGGAAACACACCGCCACGCTCTTCGTGCATCCCCGTGCCGATCAGAGCACGGAGGACTATTACCGCTCCTCGCAATATGGCGAGTACTGGGTGGGTCCACGTCCCGGACTCGAGGAGCTTGCCGCGATGACCGGCATCGAGACCGAGGACATCGCGCAGCTTCCTGACGCCCTTTCGAAGGATGTGGGGACCGAGCAGGGCGCCATCCGCGTTCGGGTCGTGCGCGATGCCGATCCGCAGATCACGCAGATGGTCGAGGACATCCGCTGGGCCAACGGATTCGACAGTCCGGACGACAACACCGATGCCGATGGGAAGCTGCACGAGTTCGCGGCCGAGGCACGCATGGTCAAGGACTCCTACGAGGTTTCTCAGATGCGCCAGGCCGTCGACGCGACCAAACTCGGCTTTGACCGCATCCTTGAGCGTCTGCCCGAGGTCGCGGACAAGCCACGCTCCGAGCGCATGCTTGAAGGCGCTTTCAATTCCATCGCACGCGAGCGCGGCAATGATGTCGGTTATGGCACCATCGTGGCCTCGGGAAGCCACGCACCGGTGCTTCATTGGATGCGCAACAACGGAACCGTGAGCAATGGCGATCTCCTGCTCATCGACGCCGGCGTTGAGGTGAACAGCCTGTACACCGCCGACATCACCAGGACCTTCCCGGTCGGCGGCACATTCAGCCCGCTGCAGCGTCGCATCTACGAAACCGTGCTCTCCGCGCAGCAGGCGGCATTCGATGTGGCCAAACCAGGCGTGACCTACTCCGACATGCACCACACCGTGATGCGCGTGCTGGCGCAGGCCCTGCACGACTGGGGTATCCTGCCCGTCAGCGTCGAAGAGTCGCTGAGCCCCTCCGGACAGCAGCACAGGCGTTGGCACGCATGTGGATGCGCCCATCATCTGGGACTTGATGTGCATGACTGCGCCCAGGCCCGATACGAGTCCTATCAGGATGCGCCCATCGAGGCCGGCATGATCTTCACCATCGAACCGGGTCTCTATTTCAAGGACAACGATCTGCTGGTGCCACCCGAGTATCGCGGCATCGGCGTGAGGATCGAGGATGATGTGCTGATGACGGAGCATGGCCCCGAATGGATCTCGGCGGGCATCCCCAAAACCGTTGATGACGTGGAGCAGTGGATGGCGCAGCGCGCCGCCGCGGGGCAACGCTGAATCCAAGACGAAGGACGACCGTCAGCAACGATCGTCGGCCCCGAGCCGAGGCAGCCACTGCCAGTGCTCGGGGCCTTCGCCGGTGAGACCCCGGCACCACCCGAGATACGTCCATAAAGGAGCAATAATGGCAACGCCAGCATTCGTACTTGACCTTCGCCGAACAATCGGTCATGACATGCTCTGGATGATGGGGGTGACCGGATACGTCGTGGACGCCCAGGATCGTATTCTGCTCGGGCGTCGGGCGGACACCGGCGAATGGGCTTTGGTCTATGGCATCATCGAACCGGGCGAGGAACCCGCGGACACCGTGGTGCGTGAGATCAAAGAGGAAACGGGAATCGACGCCGTACCGACCGATCTGGTGAGCGTGAAATCATCCTCGCATGTGCTCACCTACGCCAACGGCGATCAGGCGATGTATATGGACCATCTGTTTCTGTGCACGGTTGACCCGGACGGCAATACGGAGCCCTTCGTCGGTGATGACGAAAGCCTCGAAGTGGGATGGTTCGCCCTGGACGATCTCCCTTCGCCTTTGGCCGAGACCAGCAAGGAAAGAATGCGTTACGTCCACGAGTACCAGGCCAATCTCGCCCAGGGAGACAGCCACGCCCTCTTCGCCTTCACCACCCCCGCCGATGGCGAAGACGCTGACTCGCAGGAGTAGGCGGACCACTCCGCGCCGGAGCTTGTTGCGTATACGGGCTTGTCGGACGAGCTTGAGCCAGATGCCGGCACAAGGATTCAGGCCCCAGGGTGCCAGAGCGGGGATTCAGACCAGTCTGCGCCCCTCGCACCAGACCGATTCCACCTTCCAGGTTTCGGCGCCCTGCACCAGCGCATCGGCTGCATAGCCGGGCGCCAACAAGCCAAGCGGGTATCGCGTCACGTCATTCGGCCGATCGAGCCCCAGGGCACAGGCCGGGCCGACCGTCGCGGCTTCCACCGCTTCCACCGCAGAAATGCCGATCTCCCGGATGGCCCTGCCGACCGCCACATCCAAGGTCAGAGTCGAACCGGCGATCGCGCCATTCGATACCAACCTCGCATGACCGTCCTCCACATTCACCGCGAGCTTGCCCAGCGTGTAATCGCCGTCCGCACAACCGGTGGCCGCCATCGAATCGGTGATCAGGGCCAGCCGGTGCGCGAAAAGGTCGAAGGCCATACCGACCACCGGATTCTGCACATGGAAGCCGTCGTTGATCAGTTCGACCTGGACCCTCCGGTCTTCCAGCACCGCCGGTATGGGACCGGGATTACGGTGCCCTATGCCATTCATCGCGTTGAACACATGCGTGAGGATTCTCGCCCCCGCATCGATGCCGCGTTTCGCCATGGCATAGTCGGCATCGCAATGTCCGATCGCGGGAACCACCCCTGCCTCGCTGAAACGGCGTATCGCCTCAATGCCATGAGACAGCTCGGGCGCGATGGTGATCTGCCGTATGCATCCCTGCGAGGCTTCCAGCAGCCGGTCCACCACCGACGGTTCCGGGTCGCGCAGACAATTCGGATCATGCGCGCCTTTGCGCGAAAGCGCCAGAAAAGGACCCTCCAGATGGGCGCCCAGACAGTCAGGGCGAAGCGCGCACTGCCTGGCCACCGCAGCCATATTCGCGCACATCACGTCAAGAGGGTTCGTGATCAGACTCAGCACCTGACGGGTGGTGCCATGCACCGCATGCCCGGCCCGTGCCGTGGCGATCCCCTCGTCGCCGTCATCGAATGAGCTCTCCCATGCACCGTGGGAATGGATGTCGATATAGCCCGGGGTCAGCATCTTTCCCGCTGCATCAATGACCTCCGGCTGCACTTCCGGTGAGGATGCTGGATGCAGCCTTTCCATTGTGGCCGCGAAATCCTCGTCGCGCGTACCGCTGGCGACTATGCGGCCTTCCTCCGATATCATCCAGAAATGCGGCACGATGCCACGCGCATCGATTTTCGTCGCATTGCGGATGGCGAAGGGCTTCGCCTCGCCGATTGCCGCCCTGCTCAGCGAGCGTACCCGCTGTTCCCGTGTCTTGTCACCAGCCATATGAAAATCAGCTTTCCTTGAGAATATTCGATGCGACGAGATGAGGCCCGCGTCCGTGCTCAGATTTGCTGCCAGGACGGTTTGTTGGCGAACGCGTATTTGTAATAGTCACGGTTGCGCAGGCGTGAAGCCGCCGCCTCATCAACGATGACCGTGGCATGGGGATGCAGCTGCAGCGCCGATGCGGGGCAGAACGAGGAAATACCGCCTTCCACAGTCTCCGCGACGGCTTCGGCCTTGCCCGCGCCGAAAGCGAGGAGCACCAGATGCCTTGCCTTCAGGATGGTGCCGATACCCTGTGTGATGCAATGCGACGGGACCTTGCTGATATCGTCATCGAAGAAACGCGCATTGTCTATCCGCGTCTGCTCCGTCAGCGTTTTGATTCTGGTACCCGATGCGAGGGAGGAACCCGGCTCATTGAAGCCGATATGCCCATCCGTGCCGATGCCGAGAATCTGGATATCGACGCCCCCGGCCCGCGCGATGGCCTCGTCGTATGCCGCCCCGGCCTCCTGTATCGAGTCGAGATCGCCGTTGGGCACATGTATCTTCTCCGGGTCGAGACCGAGCGGCTCCACCACGGTCCTGGTGATGGTGCTCCGATAGGACTGCGGGTGTCTGGGATCGAGACCCGCATATTCGTCGAGCGCGAATCCCCGTACCTGGGACACGTCGATATGCCGCTCATTGACGTCACGCGCCAAGGCCTCATACGCCGCCAGCGGGCTGGATCCCGTCGCCAGGCCCAATACGCAGTCAGGCTTCCTGACGATGAGATCGGTCACGCACTGCGCGTAGATCTTCCCAGCCTCATCCTGATTCCTGACGATTATTACCTCAGCCATTGATGTTCCTCCTCTGTTCAACGAATCTCTGATGTGATGCTTCCTGTGAATGATGCTGCGTTATCCGGTGCCACGGATACCGAATCCGTGTTGTTCACGCTGTCAGACCGTCTGCTGCCACGAGACCGCCGCCGCACCTATCGCGCCTATCGCCTGACCGGGCGGCGAAAGGCTCAGCCTTTCCGACAGATGCAGACTGGCGATGAAAGCACTGCCGCTCTCACGCGCTTGAAGATTCCGGACTATTCGCTTCAGCAGCGCTTCCCCCGTTTTCATCATGCCCCCGCCCAGAACGATGCGATCGGGGTCGAAGCTCAGTGCGACGGTGAGAATCGCCAAGGACATGGCCTGCACCACCATGTCAAGGGTCTCCTCGGCATGACCGTCCCCCTCCTCGCTGCGACGGATCATATCCGGCATCGGGTACCCATCCGCAACAGGCCAGAGCCTGGATACGGCGGATCCCGAGGCCACGGTCTCCAGGCATCCCGACTGCCCGCATTTGCAAGCGAATCCGTGGGTTTCGATCGGAAGGTGCCCTATCTCACCCGCCGCACCGCTCACCCCGTGGAAAACCGTGCCCGATTGGACGATGCCGCAGGCCAATCCGGTGCCGAAGTTGACGAAGGCGAGATTCGAAGCTTCCGCCGCGTCCGCACCGCCCCCGCTGAGAACCGTCCACGCACCGAGGGCGGCGGCGTTCACATCATTCTCGACTGCGACGGGTATTCCGGGAAAGGAATGCTCCAGACCGCTGCGCAGACGGAGTCCGGCTATGCTCAGATTCACCGCGTGGAAGACATCCCCCGAATGCGGATCGATCCGCCCCGGCATGCCGATACCGATACCGGACAAGCGCAGACCCCGCTTCTCTGATTCCTCACGCAGACGCGTCGTCATCGCGGTGAGTTCGCGGGACAGGGCCTCTTCGCCCTGCAGGCTTTCCCGCCTGTCCGATGCGATCACCCCACCCGCGTCATCGATGAGCACCCCCTCCATCTTGGTGCCGCCGACGTCGATACCGATATGGCTGCGCTGCTGCGGACGCCCATCCCCGATACCTTCCAGGGGACGCCCGAAGTCCAGGACCTCACCCGACACGCTCATGATTCCCTCCCCTGTGCCGATCGCGTCCAATCCGCCAAAGCCCAGACCACATCAGCGATCCTTCGCAGCTCGGATTCCCTGCTGACACCTCGCCAGACGGCGGCGTAATTCTCGAACCACATCTCAATCCCTTCCGCCAGCTCCTCCGCACCGGGCATACCCGGGTCGGCGCCCAGTGCAGGCGCAGCGGGATCATGTCTTCCGATCACGTTCCCGTCAGTCGCCAGCATCCGGCCACACGCGTTGAACAGCAGCTGGCCTTCGATCGCCACCAACCATGGCTGGATGATCATCGCCCGTGTCGGGGATGAGTGCGGGGCGTCACGGACCAGGGCCATCCGGGCTTCATCGAGTCGCCGATCAGCCGCGTCCGCCCCACCGATCGCATCCATACGTGAGAGCAGATATGCCCGCCTGACCTCGCTCAGACTCGCGGTGCCCTCGTCATCAAGCCGCAGCGTGGCGCCTTCCGCATTCACCGCCTGCAACACATCACGGTTGACCCCACCCCGGCCATCGTCGAGCTCCAGGAGATGAATCGCATCATCCCAGCCGAAGGCCACGCCCGAGCATGCCAACTTCATATCCTCGACGAATCGGCCGCTGGCATCGCCGTATTCGAGTATCGAGATCCTGGAATCCAGATCTTCGACGCTGATCGCACCCGGTTTCCAGGATTCCTGGGATCCATAGATCATCGCGGGGATGCTCATCCGCGGATCGTTGACATGTCCGTAGTCGCCCCAATCGGTGACCATGAACCCTTCCGCGTGATAGGTGAGACCGTATCGCGCCAGTCTGCTGATGTTCCGCCATGCGCGGTCCAGATGGGGCAGGAGGCTGTTCCAGCAGTGCACGGCCGCGCAGACATACTGTCTGACCCCCGAATCGGCGACAAGCCTGACCTTATCCTCGGTGATGTCCGGGGCGTAGAGCCAGTTGAGCACGATGACATCCTGCGGCAGCAGACTCAGTATCTCCGGCATCTCGACGGCGATATCCCCCCACAGCATCGCCTCATGACCCTGGCTCTGCACGTATTGGCAGAGCCGCTGCACGTAGTCGGCGTACATATGGGCGGGGTCTTGCTCGCCGGCCCCGTCGCGGGAACGCCCCTTGCCGAGGTCAAAGGTCTCGTCGCCGCCGATGTTGAAGTGCGGCGAACTCACCAGATCCAGATACGAGTCGATCAGTTTGCGCGAAAGCCCGAAGGCGTCCGGATGGTTGACGTTGATGGTGTGGTGTTCCTGCCGTTCGATGAAGCTGTATGGACGCTCCGCCTGCTCGGGGAACTCGCCCAAATCCCTGAAACCACGGGTGCGCAGGGTCATATAGTGATGGCCGAAGGTGGAGATGGACGGCACCAATTCGATTCCGCGTTTGCTGCAGTACGAATCCAGCTCCACGAAATCAGCCGAGGTCAGGGGGCTGGTGCCACGCCAGCTTTCGCTCAGGGAATCCACCATCATGCTGTGCTCCACATAGAGCTGCAACTGGTTGTACTTGTAGAGGCAGAGCCGATCGACCCAGCTTTTCAACCACGCCATCGTGGGCACCCGGCCACGGGTGACATCAAGGCTGTAGCTGCGCACCGCATAGGCCGGAGCATCCTCGATGTGCAGACAGGGGATCACCGAACCGTACTGGGATATGAGCTGACGCATGGTCTGCACGCCGTCACGCAATGCGGCCATATCATGGGCACGCAATACCACGGGGGTCTGGGCCCCGCTCCCCTGTGCCACATCGAGCTCGTAGCCGTGCTCGGGCAATGAATCATCGATCGACAGACATATCTGGGCCTGCCAACGCCCGCCTCTGCTGACATTCCAACGCAGTCCCGTCGCAGCCGTCAGCGAATCGGAGAGCTGCGCGCCCAGGAAGCAGGCATCATCCTCACTGGGATTCGAAAGCTCCGCGATCGTGCCCCTCGCGGGAAGTCTCAGCATCCCGGGTAGCATCTCAAGAAGCTGTGGCTCCGGGATCAGAACGGGTCCGGATGCCGCCTGTGTCTGCCGGTCTGCGTGTGTGCGTGCGGTCATATTCGTCGTCTTTCTTATCGCTGTGCTGCTGTCGCTGTGTCTCGATCCGTTTCAGAGCACGGACAGCTCCTTGCGCAGTACCATTGCCGCGGCTCCGAGCATCGCGGCATCCTCACCGAGATTCGACAGCTGCACATGCACCGCGTCCATGAATCTGGATCGTGCCAGGGCGTCGATGCTTCGCTGCGTGGCTTGGACCATTGTTTCGTCCACAAGCCTGCGCGGACCTGACAGCACGATCTGCGTGATGTTCGTCATCGCGACCGGCATCGCCAGAGCCCGTCCGAGATTCTGACCCGCCTCATCGAGTATGCCCGACCTGCCATCGGGGTCCTTGCTGATGCGCTCGTCAAGCACCGGCACGGAGACCATGGTCTCCAGGCATCCCGTTTTCCCGCAGACACATGGAACCGTGCCTCCCGACATCACGACATGCCCGATTTCACCTGCCGTGAAGCCTCTGCCTCTGACGATGCCGTCGGAGATCAGCACCCCGGCGCCGATACCCTTGGCGATCTGCACCAGAATCATGTCCGGCGATCCGCCTGCGAAATACCGTTCGGCGAATACGGCCGCATCGGCATCGTTGGCGACCACCACAGGGCAGTCGGCTACATCCGCCAGCACGGAGGGAAGGTCCATATTGACCCATCCGAGATTCGGGGCCTCGATGACCAGCCCTTCGTCATTGACCGTTCCTGGCGTCGCGACGGCGATGCCGATGACCTTGGACCGGCACCCTTGGCATACCTTGTTGCACAGTTCCCGTATCGCTTCCACATCAAGCACCGCCTGCGGCGGGCAGTCAAGCTCCTCGCGCAGCAGCACACCGCCGACGAGATTCATGGCCAGGGCGCGGATATGCGTGCTGTCCGAAAGATCCATCGCTACCACGCAACCGGCATCCTGATTGAAGCCTATGTCCAGCGCCGGCTTACCCGGTCTGGGGAGGTTCTTGTACTCCCCCTCGATCAGCAGGCCGTCCTTGATCAGCTCGGCGACGACATCGGATGTCGAGACTTTCGACATCCCGGTGATCTTGGCGAGTTGCGCACGCGAAAGCCATGTCTTCGGATACAGGGCCCGCATGATTGCGGTTCGATTGCGCAGCCGGATATCCGATGGGGCCGCACTGGCCAGACGGCGTGAACCCGATTCACGTTTCAAGCCCACGATCTCTCCCAACACGGGTACCTGTGCCGCCATAACCGCCTCCTTATGCCATCTGCCGATGTCCTGCCATCCCTGGGTCCGAAACCGCCGGATGCCAGGCACACGCATGTATATAGTTAACAATACTCACTTAATAGCCCCTTCGGTGATTCCTTTCACCATATTGCCCTGAATAATCATGAAGAATATGACGACGGGCAGGGAGAAGAGCACCGAGGCGGCCATCTGCCCGCCGAAATCCGTGCCCATAGGAGTGGAGAAACTGGCCAGCCACACCGGCAGGGTGTATTTCGACTGGTCCTTCATGAAGGTGAAAGCCGTCAGATAGTCATTCCATGCGGCGATGAAGGCGAAGACCGAAGTCGAGATGATGCCGGGTGCAACCAATGGGAAGGTGATCATCCGAAGGATCTGCCATTCACTGGCACCTTCCACCCTCGCCGATTCGAAGATATCGACCGGAATGGCGAGGAAGAAACCCCTCATATTCCAGATCGAGAAGGGCAGCACCGCTGCGATGTAGGCCAGTATCAGACCCATGTAACTGTTGAGCAGCCCCAGTTGGTTGAACACGATGAACTGCGGGATCAGAAGCGCCGTACCGGGCAGCATCTGGATCGCCAGAACAGTGACCATAATCGAACGTCGCCCTTTGAAACGGTACAGGGTGAGCGCCGCGCAGGCCAGGAAGGCCAGCAGTACCGAAAGCACCACGGAGACCGTGGTGGTCAGCACGGAGTTGAACAGATTGACCAGGAACTGGGTCTGGAATATGGCCGTGCGGAAATTCTGCAACGACCAGTGCGTGGGCAGGAACACCGGATTGACCGTCATCACCTCGTTGCGGGGCTTGAAGGCGGTTATCACCATCCAATACACCGGGAAGAACCAGATGACGCAGAAGATCGCAGCCGCCGTGTTCGTCCTCAGACGCCCCCAAGGGAAACGTTTTTTCGCCTTCACCGGGATGTCCCGGACAGCATCATTGTCCCTTGCGCTCATAGGTCCTCACCTGACTTCAGTAGATTGCGGATGTAGACACCGGTAAGCACGAGCAGCATCAGCATGGTGATGACCGCGATGGCCGACCCCTGGCCGATATCGAAACTCACAAAGGCCTTGGTGTAGGTGAAGACCCCGATGGTCGCGGTCGAACCCGCCGGCCCGCCCTGCGAGACCAGCCAGATCTGGTTGAAGACATTGAAATCCCAGATGACGGAAAGAATCGCGACCACGAGAAGATTCGGCTTGATCATCGGCACGAGTATCTGCCAGTACAAGCGCCACGAACCCGCCCCGTCGAGTTGGGCCGCCTCCAGGCACGAGTGGTCCACCGCTATCGTCGCCGCATACAGGGTGATGGCGATGTATGGCACGGCCTGCCAGACCACGAGCATCCATATGCATATCAAGGCGAGCGCCGTGTTGTTCGACCATGCGGTATTGCTCATATCACCGAAGATGCGCAGTCTGGTCAGCATCCAGTTCACCACGCCGTACCCCGGCTGGAACAACCACTTCCACACGATCGATGAGGCGACGTTCGGCATCGCCCATGCGAAGATCAGCACGAAGGTCACCAGGTAGCGCATCGCGCCGTTCAGCCGTGTCATCATCTGCGAGATGTACATGCCGATCAGCACGCTGCCGAGCACCAGGGCCGCCGTGAACAGCACGGTGCGCAGTATCGCAAACCAGAACTCGCTGTCGCTCAGGGCGATCACATATTGCCTGAGCCCGACGATATTGAATTCACCGGTGAACAGGGAACGCTGGTTGAAGTCGGAGAATGACGAGATCAGGAGGAACACGATGGGCACGGCGACCAGTGCGATGAGGATCAGTCCGGTCGGACCGAAAAGCATGGCCGCCGTTTTGCCGTCATTGCTCCTCAAACCACGCTGCCTCTTGTTCCGGCGCCTGGGAGCGCCCTGATCCCGTGAAGGGTCTTCCCCACTGTGCGGGACAGGACCCACCCCTGTTGTCACGGATGTCATACATCCTCCTTTCACATCATCTGCCCGGGTACCGTTCACGAAAGCCGACTCGGTAGACGGCACCCGGGCACAGGGCCAAGGCCCGTGCCGCTTACGCCCCATGACCCCTGAGACCGCTATGGCCCTCAGAATCACTACTTGGCGAACACCTCGTCCATATGGGCATCGAAGGTCTTCGCCGCCTGCTCCGGCGTGGCCGTGCCGGTTGCGATCGACTGGGTGAAGGAGTTCACCGATTTGTCACCCTCGATGGTCGCCCAGTTCGGTGAGCCCGGCGTGGCCTTCGAGTTCTTCGCCGCCTCGAAGAACCCCTTCTGGGCCTCCGGGAAGTCACTCGATTTCATTGCCTGGCTCAGACCCTCGACGGTGTTGGGCAGCCAACCGTCATTGCCGAACACCCATTTCTGCTGAATTGCCGAGCTGGATGCGATCTTGACCCATTCAAGCGCCAGAGCCGAGTTCTGGCTCTTCGCGGCGATCGTCCAATCCGAGCCGGCCGTCATGGCGGGCTGGTTCTCACCACTCTGGCCCGGCATCGCGAATGTCGCCAGATCATCCTCGCTCACACTGGAATTGATGGTTTTCACAGCGGAGAGCGCCGCGCTGTTGGCCAGAATCGCGGAAGTCGTACCATCGGCAAGCATCTGGTTCTGGTCGGGCGAATCGGTATCGAGACTCCGGGAGGCCTTGCTGGAATAGGTGTTCTGGAATGCCTTCCATTCCTCAAGGCCCTTGATGCTCTTGGCGCTGGAGGTGGTGCCCGTCCAGGTGCCGTCCTTCTCCTTGGCGACGTCACCACCGGCGTCCCAGACGAACTGCAGCATCGAATACCAGTATTGCCCCGGAAGATAGAAGGGTGTGAAGTCCTTGTTCGAGGCGTTCTTCGCCGCCACCTTGTCCAGATCGGCGGTGAATTCCTCCCAGGTCGTCGGCTCGGTCGTCACGCCCGCATCGGCCCAGATCTTTTTGTTGTAGACCACGGCTCTGGCGGCTCCGAAGGCCGGGACTCCGTACAATTTGCCGCTGACCGTGGCCGGATCCTCAAGTCCGCTGAGCCACTGCTTCCCCTCCGAAAGATCCTTCTTATGCGAGGTCAGATCAAGCAGGCCGCCGCTGGAGGCGAATCCCGCCACCTGTGTGTTGCCGATATCGAGCACGTCGGGAGGCGTCGAAGTGGTGAGCGCGGTGGTGATCTTTGTGGTGATATCGGTCCACTGCTGGGTCTCCACCTTGACCTTCGCACCGGTCTTCTTGGTGAATGCGGCGTTGATCGCATCCAATGTCTGTGTTGAATAGTCCCCCTGCATGGCCCATATCGTGATGGTCTTGCCCGCGCCATCGGTGGAATCCGACGACGACGAGGCGGATGAACCGCCAACGGAGCAGCCGCTTAATGCCAGGGTTGCCGCGGTGAGCGCCGCAACCATCATCGTTTTCTTATGCCTCATCTTGAACCCCCATTGATTTTCCTGACAGCCATATGCGCCCAAGGGCTCCGATCTCTCTGCAGTGGGAACACCGCATCTTTCGATGCCGCGATTCCCGAAATCGGCGCCGGGCGCATCGCCGTGAAACGGCGTTGACAAGGAAGCAGCCAAACGATCCCCGAGATACGTGTTTAGTTCACTTTCCTTACTATTGTTTTTTATACGTGCTTTATGTCCATTCGGTTTCGTCAACAAATCCTGAAGTTCAATTCTTTTCGACACTGTTAACGACCCGCGCAGGCGGCCAGGAAAGGCAACACGCCGAATAGACTTTTTTGTATTAACGAAGTTAATATATTACTGTTTGTTTCCACAAGGTTCATAATCGACGACGAAGGAGTCATCGTGCGCTCTGGCACATCAGGGATGCCCCGCGGGGGTGACCACCAATCCCTTTCAGAATTGAACCGCTCACGTGTTGTCGAGTATCTCCATCGCAACGGCATCAGCTCACGCGCCGATATAGCCCATGCGCTGGGACTCACACCACCGGCCATCACCAAAATAACGGCGAAGCTCATAGATCTGGGCATCATCAGCGAAACCGGAAACCTCGAAGGACGATTGAACCGAAGGGCTCTGGGCCTTGCCCTCAACCATTCGAAATACCGTGTGATCGGAGTGAAATTCGCCCGCAGCCTGGTCCAGATCGGCGTGTTCGACATCAGCGGCCGTCAACTCTCGATCATCGACCTGCCTCCCGTGAAGGATACGAGCATCGCCTCCACCATCGTGGAGATCCGCTCGATCATCAGCGATCTGCTGGCGAAGGATCCCGACATCGTCGCGGTCGGAATGTCCGTTCCCGGTCCGTATCTCAGGCATGAGGGACGCATCGCCGTGGTCACGTCCATGCCTGGCTGGACGGAGGTCTGCTACACGGATGAGTTCCAGCACGCATTCCCGGTGCCGACATTCATCGAGCACGACGCCCGCTCGGGCGCCCTGGCGGAAAGCCTTTTCGACCCACGCATCTCATCCGGCAACATCGCCTACTATCTGGTGGGAGAAGGCGTCGGCGTCGGCGTGATGGAGCACGAAAGGCTCATCAACGGGGACCGCGGAGCCGCGACGGAAATCGGACACATCAGCATCGACGTCAACGGCAAAGCCTGCAAATGCGGCAATGTGGGCTGTCTGGAATGCTACTGCTCCGCCGTCGCCGTGCACGAAAGACTCCTCGAATCCGATATCCTCCCCGACCGGGAAAACATTGCATCCATGACGCATCGAGATGCCTGCAACGCCCTGTTCAACGCCGCGAAGCTGGGTAATATGCGGGCACAGCAGCTGGTGAAGGAAACCGCCGAATTCGTCGCATACGGATGCGTCAACATCATCAATTGCTACAACCCCAAGCAGATCGTCATCGGTGACATCATGTCCCAGGCCGGGCCGGCATTGCTGGACACGATCAAGAAAGTCCTGAAACAGCGTGTTGTTCCCGAAATACTGGACGGCACGGAAATCATGCTCTCAACGTTGACGAGCGATCCCACCCTCACCGGTGCAGCCGCCGTCGCGGCAAACCAATTCCTGCGTCATCCCTCCCGCTTCGCCAGAAGCACTTGACCACCGCGGGACGACGACGCAAGAAACGACAACACTCATAACCGAAAAATTGAAAGAAGCACCATCAGGAAGGAAATACCATGAACCAGCCAATCGTACTCAGCCTCGGAGAGCTGCTTTGGGACATGCTGCCCGGAGGCAAGCGAGCCGGTGGAGCTCCTGCGAACTTCATCTACCATGCAATGAAGAATGGATCAGACGGATACTCGATCAGCGCCGTCGGCGAGGATGCCCTGGGCGACGAACTTTCGAATGCCATCACCGATGCCGGCATCAAGTCGATCCTGCAACGCAACGCCTGGCCGACCAGCACCGTCGAGGTCGCTCTGAAGAACGGCATCCCGGAGTACACCATCGTCCGCAATGTCGCATGGGACCACATCGTGCTCACCCGTGAACTCATCGAACTCGTCGGCAAAGCCGACGCGGTCTGCTTCGGCACCCTGGCACTGCGCAGCCCCGAATCACACGACACGATCATCGAGCTGCTGAAGCACACCAAGCCCGGCGCAATGAAGTTCTTCGACATCAATCTTCGTGGTGACCACTACTCCAAGGAGCTCATCACCGAGCTGCTCTGGCAGGCGACCGTACTCAAGCTCAATGACGCCGAGCTGCTACTCTTGCAAGATATGTTCGATATCCGCGGAACCTCCGATGCCGATGCATGCCAGTGGTTCATCGACCACTTCGACCTCGAGTACACCGTTCTGACCGCGGGAAGCGAATACAGCAGCATCTTCGGCCGTACCGGCGACTCATCCACACTCTCCACACCACACGTCAAGGTCGCCGATACCGTCGGCGCCGGTGACTCCTTCTCAGGTACTTTTACCAGCAACATTCTCAAAGGCGTGTCCCTTCACAGCGCTCACCGCGCGGCCGTCAACACGGCTGCCTACGTGTGCACGCAGAACGGCGCATGGCCCGACTATCCGGAAGCCATTCCGGATTACCTCGCACTGGCGGAAGCCGAAAATTAAGCAGTGAAGTATCGTCAGGCCGCGGATGGGGATCCGTGGCCTGACGAAGAGGGGAAAGCACATGTCAAATGCAAGTTCAGGCCGCACTCGGCCAGGAATGAATATCCGGGCGCTCGCGCCGGTGATGATTTCATTCTTCATCATGGGATTCGTCGATCTGGTGGGTATCGCGGCGAACTATGTGAAGGACGACTTCTCACTCACGGATTCTCAGGCCAATCTCTTCACCAGTATGGTGTTCTTCTGGTTCCTCATCTTCTCGGTGCCGACCGGTCTGTTGATGAACCGCATCGGCAGGCGACGCACCGTGCTCATCAGCATCATCGTCACCTCAGCCGCCCTGATTGTTCCCGTCATCGGATACATGCAGCCGTCGAAGGACGTGCGCTTCATTCTGATGATCATCTCATTCTGCTTGCTTGGCATCGGCAACACCCTGATGCAGGTGTCCTTGAACCCCCTGCTCAGCAATCTGGTGTCGGATGACAAACTCGCCAGCACACTGACACTCGGACAGTTCGTCAAGGCGATAGCATCCTTCATCGCCCCGATCCTCGCCGGTTGGATGGCCACGGCATTCGGCATGTGGTGGCTGCTGTATGTGATCTTCCTCGTCGTCGCAATCGTCGGCTACGCGCTTCTCGCAGCGGACCACATCGAGGAAGCAGCACCCGACAAAGGCAAGACCAGCATCGCACGTTGCTTCGCCCTGTTGAAGGACCCGGTGGTGCTGCTCTGCTTCCTGGGCATCGTCAGCCACGTCGGCATCGATGTGGGCATCAATACGACAGCCCCCAAGATTCTGATGGAACAGACCGGCCAGTCACTCTCCACCGCAGGTATCGCGACAAGCGTCTACTTCGTCTTCCGTACGATCGGATGCCTGACAGGCAGCGTCACCCTGCAGCGTCTGAGCAATAAGACGGCACTGCGCATCTGCGCGGTCATGATGACGCTCTCGGTTGTCTGCTTCACCGTGTTCATCACCGTATCGCAGTCCCCCGTGTTCCTCTGCTATCTCGGTCTCGCACTGGTCGGTTTCGGCAACTCCAATGTGTTCTCGCTGTTCCTGACCCGCGGCCTGCTCCATATGCCTTCACGCCAGAACGAGATCTCCGGACTGATGATGATGGGTCTGATCGGCGGGGCCATCTTCCCGCCTCTGATGGGTCTCGCCTCCGATGCCGTCGGCATGCAGACCGGCGCCATTGCGGTGATGTCGGTTGGCGTGGTCTACGTGCTGGTGATCGCGATCTTCCACGGCCTGATCGTCTCCAAGAACGAGAAGGTGAACCCGGCCGACTGATCGACCGCGCTCCCGCTGAATCGTTGCGGCGGGTGCCCATGATGCGGACCTTCCCCAGGTCCTGTGATCGTGGGCACCCGCCGCATTGTATTTGGGGGTCGCGTGCGCATTGGGATTATGTGATTGGCGTCGTATCCTGGCGATGGACGTCGGCACTGCGCATTGGGTAAGCGACGATGCTCGATTGAACAAGCGCAATTGAGCAAGCACGTTGGTGCCGTGCGTTTCGTCGGGCCCGGATTCTGGGTTTTCGGAATACTGCGGTGCGGAAACTGTTGACGATAGTGCTATTGCGGATGTTGTACAATAGGGTGTTCGGTCTTACGGCCGGATGTGTTTGATAATTGAATATATGGGGCTGATCGGTTTCGACGGTGATCTGTTCGTCGCAGAGAAGCGTGCCGAGAACGCGGGGGTCCACTCGTTAATGTCCTCCCGCAAACAACAAGTGCTAAATCTAACCGCACTGAGTTCGCTCTCGCTGCCTGAGCTTCGCGCCAGGAATAAACAGTGAGCAGTGGCTCCGTTCACTCTCTCTCGTCTTCGGGGAGAAGCTGAACGTCATTTAGAGGACTTGCTTGAATCGCTGCGTCACAGGGTGATTCAGGGACTTTAACTGTGAATATGCCAGCCAATAGTTGTCTGCGACACCATTGGGGGCAGAACAATAGCCATACGGCCAGCAGACTACGCACGTAGAAGACTGGGAGTACGGTCACCGGACCCGGGTTCAATTCCCGGCAGCTCCACGAGTATGGAAAAGGTCGCTCCGCTTGGAGTGGCCTTTTTTGTTATATCAGTCTTTAATGCCTCTATTTTCAGGTTTTTCCTATTGATCTGTCTCGGCATGCAGTGACATGCTTTTGCCTGTTATTTCTTGTTTAGCGTGGTAATTGATGTGGTACAAGCGGGATTCTTCACGGGTGTGTGAGGATATTCTGACTCGGAGATTTGGGACGCTACGACAGAAGAAGAATCGGACGAGCGCATGGATAGAGGCCAGCTATCTGACACCCTTCTGGGCATTCGATAAGTGGCCTGGGTTAAAGAAACGCCAATATGCGAACTTCGACATCGATGACGCGGCCGGCGCACTGGTGTGGCTCAAGGACACCAAACTTCGTATCGACGCCCATTCATGGCAGTCTGAGCGTAAGGTTCTTCGGGAATAGACGCGACATACCCCACGATCATGCCCTACCGCTCTACTTCATCCGCTGCAACTATTCTCGTGCGATCAGGCCGGTTGCAGCGTCTCTCGACCGATGATCCGTGCATGTACGCGGAACGACTCAACCATTTCCCCACGGCCTTGCTGTCGATCTCTTTCTACCAAGGAACGCGGTACCCGCACCTGGATCTTCACCGTCTCTTCCCGCTCCTCGGCGACACGGGGCCGGTCCAACAGCACCGACACCACATCATCGGGATCATCGGTGCCGGCGGCCTGCATCAGCAGCGCATCCATCTCGGCCAACACCTACTCGCCAATGCTCGCCTCCGCCTTCGGCGCATCCCATCTCCGCACCTTGTCATTGTTCCCATACCTTGCTGCTTCACTCGTCCAGGAACCCGACTACTCGGCATTCACATGGAACACCATGATCGTGCAGGCCCCAGTCATCTTCATCACGACCCCGATTGCTCAGTATCAACAGGTCGGCATCGGCTACACCGGTATTAAAGATAAGAGACGGGCACACCATGAGAGCGCCGGCACATGAAACGACAACAACTCAGCAATCAGGGCACCAGCCGTGAGGCGATAAAGACAGTGGGCACTTTCTCACACGATGAACCATCAGACGTAAACTGAACTTATGAAAACGTTCTTTAAAAACATTATCAAAGAATACTGGAATCATGGAAACTAAAAGATCACCCATTCCTCCTAGTGTGGGGGATCCTGTTTCTCTTCATCGGCTTCGGCCTGACCATAAAAATGAAAAACACCGGTTACGGCAATCTCGCCTTCATAATTATCGGGAGTCTTCTACTCTATCTAGGAACCACTGACCAACTCATAGAAAGCATAGGGAAAAGCGGTATGTCCTTAGCGCGAGATGTATTGAAAGTATTCAACCTAGATACTCCAAACACCAGACTAAAAGAACTCCTTGCCAAAATTAAAGAAACCAACCCAAAGCTCGGCGAAGGTGTGCAAAATGCGCTTGACGCATATCACGAAATGGAAACTGAAGAGACTAAAACAAGCGAGAAAACTCATTCAACTACAGATAATACTGAATCATTCACCAAACTCGACACAGCTAACCCAGACACCAGCAACAACACAAGGATTATTGACGAAGATGAAGAAGCATCGATAAAGGCACAATCAACCGTCGGCGAAGCAAAGGAACATATAAGACAACTTTGCAAGCTCAAAAAAATCCGCTGCTCGTTTCACAGAAACAGTTGCACGCTTACCCTCAAATCAAGCGAAACGAAGAAGGCACTGCTCTCCGCCAGTACCAACTACAATAACGATGGCTCATGGAGTAGTTGGAACATCATCAACAGCGCCATTACCGACAGCGACTATTATGACTACTACTTTATGACCATATCCGACAAAAACAACATTAACTTATTTGTGCTCACTCAACGACAAATGCGGGAAGTAACACGGCAAAAACAGACAACCAAGCATGGCTTCTATCACTTCTACATCAGCAACGAAGCTGCCGGCATATGGCATGAAATAAGAAACACCACCATAGACTTCCAGAAGTATTACACGACAAACTTGGACTTTCTACAAAGCAACAAATAAAACGGTCAACTACTCAACTATCAGATCAACTATTTCGCATTGATAGATGCACGGGGTTTTACACACGTTTGATCATGAAAAACGGCCCGGATTACCAGGCCGTGGGATCGTGTAGTAACCGGACGTTTACCACACAAGAGACTAGCGGGCTGCATTTTATTGTTGATTTTTCAACTTTGCAAGCACATGCTTGTCATATGACTGGTCATTATAGTCAAATAAGAGAGCTGCCCCTCCTTGGAGTCGTTCTGGTTCCCTCGCCGATGGTTCAATATCATATACATTCCAGAATGTGCGGTATTCTGAATTTTTCAATTTCTCGATTAAGTCAACTTTTGATTTGAACAATGGGTTCTTCGTCGGATTTACGGGCCCGTCCAGCCAGTACCGGTATCCCAGCTGGGCGATCAAAACCTCTGCATCATAGTCATGCTGACCAAAGTCATGGTCGTTCTCTATTTCCTTTGCCTTGGCACTAAAATATACGCTGACATTATCCTCATTGATTGCAGGAATTGCCCTACCGAGAAAATCGCCCGTTGGCATGATTGTGCCGTATAGATTCAGGCATGACCTGTAATAATACATACGCTCGGTAATTCCAATTTCGTCAGATAAGTTTTCTTGTGCAGCATTGAAAATGCCTTCGAAATTGTCTATGAGCTTCCTGTCGAACTCCTCAGAACTGGTATCCATTGATCGCAGTAGTAGCTGTTCCACTAGTTTCAAGCGTCTCGTAAAGACGAGTTTCACGAGTCGGTTCGGTGTGTGACGCACCTCTGAATGCATCGTCGTCACGGCCTCATGTTCCAGTTTCTTCTGGACGTTTCGGTACTCCGTATCCGTCATTTTCTCGATGTAGTCGAGTACCTCTTCGTAATCTGCGAAAGCAGTGGAATCGTTGACAAGAAAGAGCTTTCTGCTCTCAACCTCGGAATTTATGATCTTATTAAGCTCCACAAGCGAATGGTTGGTGGCAAATTCGTTCACGAAATACATCGACGTGTTTGTGGAGAAGTCAGGAGGGTTGTTTTGGTTTTTCTGAAGCACACCATCCATATATGCCGCAATCAAAGAGTTCTCTGCGTTGTCGTCTTGTTCATCCTTTTTCTGTGCGCTGTTACGTTTATCCTTTTCTGGTGGCATCCACCCCGCGGTCAGTTTCTCATATTCTGCGGGATGGAAAAGGTATAGGTATATGATGAACAGTTCCTGATCAGGTTGAACCCTATTCTTCTTATCCTGGTCTATGAATTCTGACTCAACATAAGACAAGTATTGATTCGCGTCTCGTGCCGTGAGACCGTCCTCAGCAAAAAGCGTCTCAATTATCGACGGGTTGAAAGGGATATGTAGTCTGGTTTTTATTGTCTCGGAAATTTGCTGACTGACGTTACTGGATTCAAGTTGGAAGGGAAGAGCGACTTTCTGATCGATGATCTTGCCAAGGTAGTTATCCTTGGTATTCTGCATTTTCCGTAGATCTCCGACAAACACAATTCTGGTGCGTCCATGAATCATATTGAAGAACATGTACATTCCCTGCTGTGTCTCAGCGTCAAGGCGATCAAAATCATCAACGACCAGCACCTTATATCTTCTTCTGCAGGTTAGTACCTTTGCGGAAATCCAAAACAGAAGCCTGTCGATATCCAACCATTTACTCTGCAGAAACCCATAAAGGGTAGTCAGAATGACAGCAAGGAAAGTAACCGGCATCACCCAGTCATTTGTATCTCCCCATTGAACTATGCCACGTGATGCCAACGCACCGCTTCCCAACAGCGACAAAAGAAAAAACAGCCAGCCAAGTATCGTGAAACCAATAGACGTTTTCGGAACTGTTCGGGAGAAAATCCTTCTCGCTAAGGACGCTTTGTCCTTTGGCCGCCACAATGCCAGTTCGATGAATGTGAATTCCCGCAGCGCAGCACTATCCTTGACCGCACGCAAATACTCACTTTTCCCGCTCCCCCAACTCCCTTGCAGGAAATATGTCTTCACCTCACTCGACCCTATCCGTCCGGCGAATGCCTCGGCCTGCCTCGATACATCGATATGATTAATCCGCAAACCACTCTTTTCAACCATCTTGCCCCCTACCAATCGAACATGGATATATCACAGATACAAGGATATGGAATTATCAAAACTGTTCATTATTCCTCTTGCTCTTTATTGATAAATATCATATTGCTGGCATCACAACCCTCAGGCAAAGTGGTGTACTTGTTATAGCGTGCATCTCTCAAATCCACACTCTGCAAATCCGCACCTCTCAGATCCGACTCACTCAGACCCACACCCTTCAGATCCGCAGACATCAGATGCGCTCCCCTCATATCCACACCCGTCAGCTCTACATGTGTCAGATGAGCGCCCTGCAGATGTGCACCGATCAGATCCAGGCTTGAGATCACTAGCCATTGGGTTTGTTGGACACTGTCGTTATCTTCAGAGTTTAACAGCTGGGTTAACTGTTTGCTCAGCTTCAAAAGACCCTCACCTCTTGCATTGCTGTTCAGAAGCAACTTTTCAGTGTCACTGTGCAATAGTTGTTTGTATGCCAGGTCGATGAGTTGCTGAACATGATCTACCCAACGTCTCACAACACCATCAACCCCGTTATCAACATCATTCTCAATGCCGGCGTTCTCACCCTCTCGAATCGCGGCGATCGAATCAGCCGTCAGCGTGGTCCACTCACGTATCAGCCAGATCAACTCATTGAAACCCGCAGCCTGCACCATATGATTATGATCACCCAAATGCTCGATGGCCGCCGCCTGATGACTCATCAACTCGTTACTGCGGGAGCGCAGATCACGATCACGTTGCACCCTCGCAGCCTGACGCGCCTGACGAGTAGACTGCTCCCGCGCCTCCCACGACTGATCCCTGGAACTGTTCCTGTTAAGCACGCCAATGAACACCGTTATGAACGCCGGTATACCAATACTCGCTGCCGCAGCAAACCACTTCATACCGGAGAGATATGCAACAACAACGAGCACTGCCGCGACAACGCCGGCCACAACCACAGGTATCCACCATCGCCGCCACCAACCATCCTCACCCATCGATTCCGGCGTACCCTTATCCACTATCCGCCATCACAACCCTCCATTTCTTGAAGAACCCGCCTCAACGTAAACAGCCGTTATTATCGACGACCTTCGTCCCACGGCCATCCTACAAGCAGGCGAATCAACGTCGTTGTTGATTCGTGCGCCAGCGCCGTAAAGCATGATCGAGCTAATCCAACTCGACAGGTCTGGGCGATAGCACAGTACGAGATCCAACGTTCACCTGCAACCGCTCTGATCTGCCGATTGCTAGATATTGGGTTTCGGTTCTTTAAACGGCAATAACACAGCGAGGCCGCGATTCCTATGTCGCCCCATGATTTTGGTTGTTTCATGGTGCCCAGTTTTGGCTCTCTAGATCGATGTGAGTCCGTTTTCATGGAACATTGGATGCAAGAATATCCTGTGTATCCATCCGTTGCATGGCAAGGACGCAGTGAAGAACGGGCAACGACACCGTCCGGTGGAATGACCCCTCGACGCTTCACGATGAAAGGCATCTTGGTCGCCGTCATTCAGATGAACTCGACTTCGTGTCACCGTGATCAGCAGAATGGTATCGGCCCGCTCGTCATCACCAAATCGCCAGGACACCAAGGGCGATACAGACAATCATCCGCCAGCGAATCGCCACTCATTCCTGGGGAAGTTGTCGGGCTACTCTTTGGGAGTGGATGCGTATGGCATGGTAATGACGACGATGTCCATGCCGTTGCCGGCCGCGATCTCGAAGGACTTGCTGACGGCGCTCTGGCCAGACTCAGATGTCGCTACAGGACAGGAGACGGTCAGATGACAGGTTCCGGCCTTCTTGCTCATCCCCGATCTCGTCACGACCATCGGTAGTGTGATTCATCAGGATATTGCGATACCCGCCCCCTGTATCCGAGACGTCCCACCAATCGACGGTGCACCACCACTGATACCCCAGACCTCTGCTGTTGAGCACATGCGGCATATGACACTCCTGCCGCGGTGAAGACGCCACGTCTTACGCTACGGAGGAGACGCTATCCGTGCGGTCAACGTTGATATGCCATATGAGTAGCGCCCGCGCCACACAGGCCATAACCAACAGTATGGCAAGAGCGATCCCTCGGCCGGCTCTCCATGCTCCCTGACTATGAATCAATTACTGTCCTTTCGACTATTCGAATGAATTCTTTCCCGTGTCGTTAGCAGAATTGATCAGGTTTTTGGTATCGTCATCAAAATACGGCGCCATCAGGGAGTCCTTCTTGGACCCGTTACCCGATATCGAGATCATACTGTGGACCCAGCCCTTCATACCGGCATCCGGGTCTGTCAGCCAAGGTCCGCCCAACATGCCGTCGTGTGCTTTCCATCGCAGTTGGAAGCCTCCACTGTACGGTACAGGAGACCGACCACGAAAGCATTCATCTTCGTTCTGCAGACAAATGGAGTATTGCCCGGAGGATCGCTTGCGGCACTCGGATATCCCAGAATGGTCGCATTGAAATCGTATGGCTCGTTGTAACTCATGCCGTTGCCGCCAAACTTGTTGACGGGGCGCAGGTGGAACGTCTTTCTCGGATTCGTGTTGCGGCGGATCTCACGACTGATGCTCGAGACGCTGCATGCCAGGCGTTTGGAGATAGCGCGGATACCGTGTCCCATATGCAAACAGTCAGCCAGCGCAATACGTTCCGTCTGACTGAAATACCATTGTGAAATTCAACGTCTGATTCAACAGCTCGACATAATGATCGCGTCGCGCCCTATACATCACATGTCTCGATGCATACACCGCTCCTTGATACTCGTAATGCGATATCCACCTCCTTGGAGAACAGGGGTTAGAACAATAACCACATCCGTTAGTTGATTCTCTTCATTGGGGTGGTAACCAGTGTAGTAAATAATGCGGCACTAATCATAAGTGCACTGTTCTCATTAGTTTTGAACATCCTTATGCTCTCTCCCTAGCTCCACAAGTATAGAGAAGATCACTTCGTTTCAAGTGGCCTTCTCTACTGCTTTTCAGCTTCGTTCCCCTGTATCTCCAAAGTCGATTCACTGGTCCGCATTGGCCCGTGGTGACTTATCCGTGTTTGATATTGCCTAAGTATCACGGCAATCGCTTGAATAACAGTTGGGGCATAACCGCAAACGAGGAGCATATCCGTCTTGAGGCCTTTCGATATGGAGAAGGCGCAGCAGCAGTATGGAAGGCGACAAGGTAGCTGTCACCATGCCGAGTATCCGTCGAGTCCGCGGACACCAGGGAAGCAGGCTGATACATCAAGATTGCCGGTGGGCAATCCACCCGTCACCGTACTTTCTTCTTGTCTTTGGCTTTGAACATCGATGCCTGAATATCGGATAGGTTCCCTGAACACGTTCCCTTCCGCCAGTGCATTGCATTATCTGTCTATAGGCCTGTTCACAAGCTGTCACTATTGCATCTGACTTATCGGAGTGCGGTTTTCAACGATTCCTGAACTCAGCCATGCTGCTGCGAATGTCCGGGTACTGTCTCAACCACAGATCGGAAAGCCGCCAACACCACAGCTTCGGTGACCTCCTCCGGGGCAAAACAGCGTTGAAGGGTCAACCCCTCTTGCACCGCATCAACTACCCGGGCATTAGCGACGCCAGCCCTTTGTAATGCACGTTTGGCCCCCTGCATCCAATCGCGCGTCAGGTCGGCATACCGTTTATCGCGGAAAGACAGAACGTAGAGTTCGGCCAATAATATGCGGTCCTCTCTACGTTCGGCATCCGATTCCCTTGTCACCAGTCGCGAAAGGCTTTCGCTTAGATCAGCGCTCCCATTGTCTGTCACCAAGACCATGCGTGCGAGTGAACGCTGAGCATACTGTTGGAATGCTGCGTAGATGAGCTCATCCCGGGAAGAGAAATAGTAGGTCATCGAGCCGAGTGGCACTCCTGATAGCTTTGAAACATTGCGGTAGGTCGTTTCGGAAAGACCTTTACTTGCAATCAGGGAAAGGACGGCATCAAGTATCATCGTCAACCGATCCGACGAAGCGAAATCCGTTTTTCTTTGCATGAGAGCCCTCCCAGATAACTCAACCCATCGTACCGTCCGTCTACGATGTTATATTCGTACGTACGTATGGTATATTCTACAACTATGAATTCTCCGATGCATTCGATCCGGCCATTAGATTCCATGCAAAAAGCACGCCTCGCGGTATCGGCTCTGTTCCTGACCAACGGAGCTCTTTTCGCCAGCATGGTGCCACACTATCCCGAGATAAAGGCCGATCTTGCCCTAGGCAACGGAGTATACGGCCTCGCAGTGGCCGCCTTCCCAGCCGGGGCTTTAGCGTTCGGATCCGCTGCGGCATTTCTCATACGCCGCTTCGGCTCTGCACGCATTGCAGTCGCGGGAACGGTGACCACCGCTGTTATGGTATTCCTCGTCAGCATCTCGCCGTCACTGCCCTCATTTGCGTTGGCTTTGTTTTTCGCCGGATCGTCAGACGTCATCACTGACGTTGCCCAGAATGCTCAGGGTTTACAGGTTCAGCAACGCTACCATCGTTCAATTATCAATTCCTTTCATGCGGTATGGTCAGCAGGGGTTGTGATTGGTGGGGTATCAGCATCCATATCGATCGCGCTCCACATCGGCCGCGCGATGCACCTGGGATTGATATCAGCGCTGCTGATCATCCTTGCACTGGTGGCCAGCCGCTTTTGCATCTTCGACGATCAACCCAGCCGCGATACAAGAAAACAATCCAGGCCAGAGTCGATTCGCACCCTGACGTCGATACCATTTCATGTCTATGCGTCTCTCCTGGGAATGGCCTTTATCGGTGTGGTTGCCTGTGCGGTGGAGGATTCGGGAAGCTCCTGGGCCTCGTTGTACCTATCGACATCATTGAATGCCCCCGCCGCTGTAGCACCCTTGGGATACATCAGCCTTGCAGCCGCTCAGCTTGTTGGCCGTGCGACAGGAGACAGGATGGTCGATGCATTCGGCATGAGGCAGGTGACACGATTCGGAGGAGCCTTGATCGCTCTCGGTCTCGGTCTGGCACTGCTGTTCCCCTCTATTCCAGGAACAATAGCGGGATTCGCTGCGGCCGGTTTTGGGGTGTCTACACTCGGCCCCAACTCCATGGCAGCGTGCGACAACCTTCCATACCTACGTCAAGGCAGCGGGCTGACAGTCGTCTCATGGATCATGAGAGCAGGATTCCTGCTATTTCCACCCCTGGTCGGATACATCTCTGATGCCGTCAATCTGCGTACGGGCCTACTCGTGTTCCCGATCTTGGGAGTTCTCGTGGTATTGGCCGCAAACGTCATGCCAGGCACAATCCGCCATGATGAAAGCTTCGCCACAAATAGCGACTCATCGCTATAGCAATTGCCCTTGGCTCATGGGTATCAGTTTGCAATATCCTGTGATTCGCCGTGAGGTTCAGTGCGGTCCAATATCCTGTTGATGGCCAGCCCGAATAACAGGGTGAGGATTGATGTCAGCACTGCGCATAACAACGCCGCTTCCCAGGCGGTGAAAAGCGATGACATCAGTGCAAATAGTACGAGCAGGCTTAAGGCTTCTCCGACGCATTCATGCGGCAGCGGGTGTCTGCCTTTGTCGATCAGCAGTGTCGCCATGCGGTCGGTGATGTGGGTGCAGAAGAACCACAGCAGAAAAACACCCAAGATGCCCAGCACCGCCCGCCAGCCGTGGACCCAGGAGTTGAGCTCTCCGAAAGGGAGCAACCGATATGCCACAACGACTCCGAGGAAAAATGGTAGGGCCATGCCCAAGAGCACGGAAGCCGCGAATCCGAGCAGCTTCATCCAGTCCGAAACACCTGCGGCATCGGATTGTTGTCTGCCTTCCATCATCACCTCGCTTTCATCCCGTCCTATCCCAGGAACGTGACAATCCACCATGCAGCGCCCATACCGCCGGCAGGACTGCGGCTGGCCGTTAGATCGTTGCTGTTAGCGGTTATGCTGAGAAGCAGTGACGACAGGTATATCCGAGCAGTGATGCCGATTGACGAAGACCGGGCCGGGAGTTGAAGATGCCATCCAAGGACGACGAGCAGGCAGCCATCAGCGGCGGCAGACGACGCCTTGCGATGCTGGTTCCTCATATGCTCACGACCATGCGGATACTCTGCACCCTGTCCCTCCCCTTTCTGCCTCTCCCCTCGGTTGCCTTCATCATCGTGTACGTCTTGGCCGGGCTGAGCGATGTACTGGATGGGATGTTGGCACGCCGCTGGCATGTCGCCTCCTCCTTCGGCGCGAGTTATGACAGCATCGCGGACACCGTATTCACCTTGGTGTGCATCTGGCTGTTCCTCTCGTACCTGCTTTGGCCTGTATGGTTGATCGCCGCACTCGCCTGCATATGCGTCATCAAGTCGCTCACGGCTATCATCGGATGGCGCAAATACCGGCTGATCCCCTTCGTGCACAGCACTCTGAACAAAATCACCGGCATACTGGTCTTCTTCACCCCGATGCTGATCATCGCAGCCTCACTGATTGCCGCACCGGAACACATCACCAACGGACCCAGGACTCTCATTCTTGTGGGATTATGCCTCTTCGCGGCGGCGGCCGCGGTCGATGAACTCGTCATCACCTTGCTGTCCCCGAGTTTCGACGCCAACAGACGCTCGTCAGTGCATATTCGCCGAAGCGTATAATCGCTTCATTATCCGAGTGATGGGGGCGAATGCAACGATGTTCGATATGCTGGTGAATCTCTATGACGAATCCCTGCTCGATGCGCGCATCCAGGAGAGCATACCCGGCCAGGCCGGATACTCCGTCGTCCGCACACCCGGCATTCTGGCCGATGAGGTCGCATCATTCACCGAGCAAGAGTTCAGTCCGATGTGGGCCTCCGAAACCCGACGGTCGCTCTACAGCACACCATCGGACAGCTACGCGGTTGTGTATGACAACCATATCGTCGGTTTCTGCGCCTTCAACGCCACCGCCAAAGGATTCTTCGGCCCCACGGGCGTACATCACGATCATCGCGGCAAGGGCTTGGGACGCATACTGCTCGTCAATGCGCTGCTCTCCCTCAGGCAGGAAGGCTATGCCTATGCGGTCATCGGTGGGGTGAATGAGGCCGCCGGCTTCTATGAACGCACGGTTCATGCCACGCGGATCCCTTCATCGGACAAGCACAGCATCTACGCTCATATGGGCATATCCTTCTGAGCGATTCTCTGCATCACCTCGGTGGAATGCCGAATCCGGCCAGGCCTGGGCCCCGATCACAGATGCAGCGTCACCACTCCATGAATCATCAGTTCGACGCCGATGCACAGGATCAGAAAACCTATCACACGGATCAAGGCCCCGATACCGGTTGGCCCGAGCTTGTCGACCAGAGGCGTGCCCCACAGCAGCAATGCGGCGATGCAGATTGCGATGACCAGTATTGCCACCACCAGGGCCCCATGCGCCACCACGCCCGGATACCTTGCAGCCAGGCCGATGACCTGACCGATCGCCCCAGGCCCGGCTACCAGTGGCAGTGCCATCGGGGTGAAGGAGATATCGTCTTTCTCCTTGGCGTGCTCATGCTCCTTTTTGGAGAGCGGACTCTTCGGGTTGAGCATACCGAGCCCCGAATGGGCGACGACGAAGCCACCCGCTATCTGAATAGCAGGCAGACTCAGCCCGAACACCCTGAGAATCAGCGAGCCCAGGATGGCGAATACGGAAAGAATGACGAAGACGTTGATCCCGGTGCGGATCGCCTGCCTGCGGATCTCGCTGCGATCATAACCGGCCGTCAACCCGGCATAGGTCGCCAGCGCCCCGACAGGGTTCACAATCGGCAACAAGGTCAGCAACGCGGCAGTCAGCACCGTCAAGAACATGGACATGCTTCGATGATAGCGGCTGCCGGCTGCCGCATGAGAATTCCCACATGGGGCTTCTTCATGATCCTGCCGCACGACCCCGCTGCATACCCACCCCCACTGCATATGACCATACCGAAGGATATTGCAGGCCTTGCCTCCGAAGCGGATACCCTTGAGCGTATGAGAATCGTGTTGCAGCGTGTCCGCGGGGCACAGCTTTCCGTGGTGGATGACACCGAAACCGACGATGTCACTGCCAATGACGCCAACAACGCCAATGACCCCAACAATGACACTGGCAACCACAATGCCACTGACACCCACGAGCAAATGAATACCCCGGCATATGACATGTCAGATCCAAGCGGAGACGGGGATTCACGGCGGATCGGCACCGGCCTGCTGCTGCTCGTCGGGGTGCAGGATTCGGATGGCGATGCCGAAGTCGAATGGATGGCGCACAAAATCGCCCATATGCGCATTTTTGAAGATGCCGCGGGGAAGATGAACCGCTCGGTGCTCGAGGAACACGGATCCGTGCTATCCGTTTCGCAATTCACGCTATACGCCGATACCAGAAAAGGCAACCGTCCGAGTTTCACCAAAGCCGGGCGCCCGGAGCATGCCGACACCATCTGGAACGCTTTCAATGCCGAGCTGCGCGCATATGGCATTCCGGTGGCCGAGGGCGTATTCGGGGCTCATATGCTGGTGGGTCTGGAAAATGACGGCCCGGTGACCATCATCCTGGACAGCGATAACAGGCCCACCGGATGAGATGGAGAGGGCACAGGCAACGTCGTGGCTGAAACGGCCCGACCTTATTTGATGATCGGCCTCAGCGGCGCCGAAACGTCCACCTGATGCTTATCGCCTATTTTGCTGGCATCATTGATGATTTTGTCCACGACGGCTTTTTTCAGATCCATCTGCGATGAATCGCCCCATACGATCGTGTATTTGCCGCTGCTGATTTCCGTGGTGATGGAGTCCTGCGTGGAGGCTGAGACCTTCGTGATCTGCTGTCTCATAGATTCGGGCAGCACGGCCAGCACTTTCAGCGCCTGCTGCACCGCCGCGTCATCCGTTCCCTTGCCAACGCTGGTGACATTGATGACAGGGATTCCATCGACGGAAGCCCCGACGGCATTGAGCACACGTGCCTCCTTGTCGACGGCCGTCAGCCCGCCCTTGGCATCCTTGAGCACAGCCGCCGGTCGCTGGGCGTTGACGACAATGCTCACGCCTTTGGGGAATTCCTTGTTCACCGTGGCGGAAGTCACCCCGGGCAGTTCCCCGATCTGTTTCTCCATATCCCCTGTGGAGACGAGGAACAGCGAGGTGCCGAGCTGACGTTTCGCGATGGCCGTGATTTTGGAGGCCGGCACCCAGTTATTCGTTCCACTCACACGTATCGACGATTCCTGCAACAGGAACACCGGCGAAAAAAGCAGGAACCAGAACAAGGCAAGCAGTACGGCCACCGAGAGCACCGCGATCACGGCACGTTTGAACACCACACGCGCATTCGCCTTGCGGCGTTCCTTGAGACGGGCCCCGAAATCAATCACCTTGGGCCTGGTGAATACGCCCTCCCCCGATACCCCATCGCGGGAGAGACGGGAATCCACATCCTCGTTGCTCCGCATCACCCTGGCATCCACGAAACCGTCCGCTGACGACCCGCTTTCCGCCTGTACACTCCCGGAGGATGCACCTTCATTCGATGAACCCTCACTCGATACGTCTCGACGCGCTTTTTTCGAGGAGGCCGAACGGGCGATGCGTCCGGCTGAAGCACTGGCGGCGGAGCGTTTCTTGCGCCCCTTGCCGTCCTTTTTCCGCTTGCCTGCGGGAGCTTGCGGTCCGTCGGACTTGCCGACGACGGAGTCCTTGCCCTTGTCCCGGCTCTCCAGACCTTCCGAAACCTCGGAGACTTGGCTGCTTACCGCTCTGCGCCCGATATGGGCGTCATCCTCCTGAGCCCCTGCATGGGGGTGGTCCGCATTCGAGGCGATACGGCGAGTCATCGCTGGCTGCCCCGAGCACCGTGGCTCTGCCTATGCGCTTCCAAAGCGTGCAGGATGACCGGAACCACCTGGGTGACATCGCCCGCACCGACGGTGAACAGCACATCGCCTCTGTGGGCGCGCATCGCGAGCATCGCCCCAGCCTGGTTCATATCCTCAACCGCCTGTATCCAGCCTTGCTCCGGCTCATGGGGCAATTGCCGCGCCGCCTTGACGATCGTGGAGGCATTGATATCCGGAAAGTCCTGTTGCCGTTCCCGAGCGGGGAATATCCCGGTGACGATCACATCATCGGCTTTGGCGAGCGCCTGGGCGAAAGCCTCGGTGAAGAAACGGGTTCGTGAGAAGAGATGTGGTTGGAAGAGCACACGCAGTGTGGATTCGGGATAGCGCCTTCTGGCCGCATCGAGCAGGGCGGCGATCTCCGTCGGATGATGCGAGTAGTCATCCACCACGCTCACACCCTCGACCACTCCCCTGAGTTGGAATCTCCTGTCCGCGCCGAGGAAGGATCGTGCCGCTTCGGCGGCCTTCACAGGATTCATGCCGAGCAGGGTGCATGCGATAATCGCCGCGCTGGCATTGCGGGCATTGTGCAGCCCGGGAATACCCAGGGTCACCGGTATCTCGACGCTCTCGTCGGAGCCTTGCCCTGTACCGAGCAATGCGGCGGGAAGACGGAGAACGAAATGCTCCTCGCCACTGCTGGCGCTCTCGCTTTCGGACTGGATACGCGCGAAATATGCGCCATTGAGGTCACCAAGTGATTCACGATCCGAGGTGGAATACGCGACGGCATGCTTCGCCGCCTCAGCATCCATGGCACGAAGCACCGCCAGCGCCCCCTCATCATCGGCACAGAGCACCACATGATCGGTGGCGTGGTGGGCATGATCCACAAATGCGGCGCGGAAATGCTCGGAATCACCATAGTGGTCGAGATGATCCGCCTCGACATTGGTGATGACGGCGATGCTGGGATGGTACTTGCGGAAGCTGCCGTCAGACTCGTCGGCCTCTGCCACCAGCACACGTCCTGTGCCTGCATGCCCGCCGTCAAGCGACCCATTCGGCCCTTGTATGGTGCCACCCACCGCATAGCTCGGATCGGCGAGTTCACCTTCGCCCGCATGCGTAAGAATATGGGCGATCAACGCGCTGGTCGTCGTTTTGCCGTGCGCTCCCGCCACGGTGACGCCGGTGTTTTCCGACAACAGCAGTGCGAGGATATCGCTTCGGTGGACCAGTCTTTTGCCACCGTCAAGGGCGGCGCGCAGCTCGGGGTTCTCGGCCTTGATGGCGCTGGACCAGACCACCGTATCGGCATGCGCCACATGCTCCGCCTGCTGCCCGATCTGCACGGGAATCCCCAATGAGGCCAGCCGCTCGGTTTTCGGTCCGGCCAGTGCATCCGAACCATCCACATCAACATGATCCTCGTGCAGCATCTCGGCGAGCACACTCATTCCCGCTCCGCCGATGCCGATGAAATGCGTGTGTCCAAGACCCGCGACACCCCCGGAATATCCGGAGAAGGCGTATACCGTCGGGTCCAGGGTGGCGGAGGTGACCGCTACGGTCCGATCCGTTCCGGCATCAGTATGAGGGACGTGTTTCAACTCGTGTTCCGACACAGCAGACAACTCCTTGAGAAAGGGTATTTACTCCATTATCGACGCGCCGCCGGCGAGCGCAAGCACCCGCTTGGCCATAATCTGTGCGGCATCGCGCGTTCCGAACTTCCACGCGGCATCGGCCAGCCGTTGCAGACCCTGTTGATCCTCCATCAGGGAGACAACATGTTCGGCGACCCACGAGGATGTGAAATCGGCGTCATCCACCAGCAGCCCACCACCGGCCTCGACGACCGGCTGGGCGTTGAAGCGCTGCTCCCCGTTGCCGAAGGGCAGTGGCACGTAGATGGCCGGCATTCCCACAGCGGCCAGTTCAGCCACGGTTCCCGCGCCGGCACGGCAGATGGTCAGATCCGCGCATGCGAAAGCCAGATCCATCCGCTGCAGGTACTCCACCGCGTGGTAATCGCCATGCCCCACATGTTCCAGACCCAGGTCATTGAGCACATCCGCACCGGCGCGCTCACTCACGATGCGTTTGACATCCTGGATCTTGCCCTTACCGGTCAGATGAATCACCTGGGCCCTGCTCAGCAGCTCGGTGCAGGCCCCTGCAACCGCGGTATTGATGCTCGCCGCACCCAAGGAACCACCCGTGATGAGGATCAGCGGCCTGGT
This sequence comes from Bifidobacterium psychraerophilum, assembly GCF_000741705.1. GTDB lineage: Bacteria > Actinomycetota > Actinomycetes > Actinomycetales > Bifidobacteriaceae > Bombiscardovia > Bombiscardovia psychraerophila. The sequence goes on from NZ_JGZI01000010.1 coordinate 644,007, forward strand.
CGGGTCAACACCCAAGGCGGATGCCGCCTCCACGCGCGCAAGCCTCGGTGTGTCAAGATCCTTGCACAACCTGGCGATCACCGGGCGCAGTGGAAGTCCCACACGCTCGATGCGTACGCCTTTAGGCGCTTCAAGCCCGGTGTTGTCATAGACCGTTGCGATGTAATCAGCCCATTTGGCGCCGAGTTTGTTCGCCATGCCGGCTTTGGCGTTCTGCTCATGGATCACGATCGGGATATGCATGCGCTTGGCCGCGCGGTAGACCGGAGCTGAGGCATAGCCCCCGAAACCCACCACGACATCCGCGTGGTGACGCGCCAGAATGGCCTTGGCCTTACGGACCTCGGACATCCACTTTCCCGGGAAGGCGAAGGTCGCCGCATTCAGGGAACGGGGGAAAGGAAGCTTTTCAATCGTTTCCAATCGATATCCGGCCTGTGGAACCAGATCGTGCTCCAATCCGGATTCCGTGCCTACAACGGTGATCGAGGCATCAGGACGTTCGGCCCGTATGGCATCCGCCACACTTAGCAAAGGATTGACATGTCCCGCCGTACCCCCACCGGCCAACACGACATGCACCCGCTCTTCTCTATTTCCCATACCTCTGAGCATATCCCCTTACACCCGACTAATGGCGACGCAACAAGCCAAAGAAGCTCAGGCTTGCGCGACGGCGCCTCTGATTTCGGGAAGGCTGCGCATCATTCTGGCAGCCACACCAGCCGAAATCAGGCACATGATCAGGGCCGTGCCTCCTGCCGAAACGAAGGGTAAGGGCAATCCCATAACCGGCAGTATGCCAAGCACGACGCAGATATTGATCAGGGCCTGGCTGACGATCCATGCGGCGATGCCGACCATGACCATACGGGCGTAACCGTCACGTGACAGCCATGCCACACGCAGGAGGCACCATCCCATGACCACGAATGCCAGTATGACCATGCATGCACCGATGAATCCCAGTTCCTCGCCGATCACGGCGAAGATGAAATCGTTATGCGCTTCCGGTAGATAATTCCATTTCTCACGGGAGTTGCCCAGTCCGACACCTGTCAACCCGCCCGATGCCATCGCATACAAACCATGGATCGACTGGTAGCACACCCCTTGCACGTCGGATGCCGTGCAGGGTTTGTATGCGGCGAGGATACGGCTGATGCGGTTCTGGTTGCCGAGCACGAAGAAGCCCACGATGCCGACCGCACCGACCACACCGATGGACAGCAGCCAGCGGAGAGGGAAGCCCCCGAGCAGGAAGGCCACCACACCGATCAAGACGATGATCATGGCCGTTCCCAGATCCTTGCCCGCCATGACCAGCAGGAAGGCCATCGCGAAGCCCGCCGCGGGAACCGCATAGGATTTCAGAGGCCCGGAATCCTTGGCCCTCTTCTGCGATGATTCCAGCGCCACCGGCAACCACAGACACAGCGCCAGCTTCAGCACCTCCGCGGGTTGGAAACTGATCGAGCCGAAGCCGATCCATCCCGAGTTGCCGTTCACGCTGATGCCCAGAGGCGTGAAGGTGAGGGCCTGCAGCATGAATCCGAAGGCGAGGAAGGCGAAAGACGCCCGTTTGTAAAGCATCAGGGGCAGATGCATGGCGATTACCCCCACCACCACGCCAAGCACCCCATACAGGGCTTGGCTGGCGACCTGGGACCATGGTGATTCGCCGTCGGCGACCATATCCACCGAGGAGCTCGAAAAGACCATCAGCAGACCGAATACGGTCAGGGCCCCCACCGCGGTGATAAAGCCGTTATAGCACCAGACGGGGTTGAGGATGTTCCGCCAACCCGTGTAGTCCTGGTTCGTGGCCGGTGCGGGGCCTGCGTCCGGAACACCTTTGACTCCTCTGGGCTTTCTGACGGTATCGGTGGAAAGCTTCCGTCGAGATAAACCCGACTGCGTCCGCCGTGGTTTTCCGTCCGACTTACTCCTGACCATGAGGATCCGCCTGCCGACGTGCCACCCAGAGCCTTGCCTGTGCGGCGAACTGCTCTCCCCTGTCCGCATAGGAGACGAATTGATCCATCGACGCGCATGCAGGCGCCATCAGCACCACGCTGCCGGGATGGGCATGCGTCCCGGCCGCATCAACGGCGCGTTGCATCACGCTCTCCTTGGGTTCAGGGTCGATGATGGAAAGTGGTATGTCAGGAGCTTTGCTCGCGAAGGCGTCAAGCATCGGGCGCTGGTCGACGCCGATGATCACCGCGGCGGACAGCCTGTCCGCATACGAGGCCAGAAGATCCTCGAAATGCCCGCCTTTGGCCAGACCACCGGCGATCCAGACGACCGAGTGGGGCGGAAAGCTCGATAACGAGGCACCTGCCGCATGGGCGTTGGTGGCCTTCGAGTCATCGACGAAACGGATGACATTCGACGAGTCCGCTTGGGGCCGATCCGTGGATTCACCCCGATGTCCGTTCCCGCCATGTGCAGACCCGGTTTGCTGTGCGATCCCGCGCTGATCGGCATCAACCGTCGTATCGTATCTTGCGACGGTCTGGATTCTGTGCCCACCCGGTTTGAAGGCCTTTAAGGCCTCCACCGCACGGTCGGCCGCTATGCCGTGCCCGAGGACCAATGCGAGGGCGCATAAAGCGTCAGCCAGCAGATGCGGATACACGGTTCCATCCGGCTCGCACAGATGGGAGAAATCGCTTACGGCCGCCAAGGACCTCGCCGCGGTGTCATCTCCAGCGGTGTCATCTCCCGTGGCGTCCAACCCGCTGCGGTCAATGATCCAACCGTCCTGCACGCCGATCTCCCCGGCCTGTGGCGCTCCCAGCGTGAAGCCGACCCGCTTGCAGCCCGGCGCCGGATGTGCGGCCGCCGCCAGTTCACTCACCCTGGAATCGTCCGCGTTGTATACCAAGGCCCGTTGAACGCCCCTGTACACCTTCGCTTTGTCCGCCGCATAATTGGCGAAACCGCCGTGCCAATCCAAATGATCGTCGGCGAGATTGGTGATGGCGGCGCACTCCAGGCTCAGTGACTGCGTGAAATGCAGCTGAAATGAGCTGAGCTCGACGCAGAGCGTCTGGTTCGAGGGATCCACCGCCGCATGCGATACGGCTTTGCCGATATTGCCCACAGCCGGTGCGGTTTCCCCTGCGCCGGTGAGCATCGCCGAAACCATCTGCGTCGTCGACGTCTTGCCATTGGTTCCGGTGATACCGATCCAAGGAGCGGGCTGCTGCGATTGACCGGAGGGGACGCGCAGCATCCAGCCGAGCTCGACCTCGCTGACCACCGGGATACCCAGGCTCTGCGCCTTAACGATGAATGGTGTACGTGGGTTGAACACCGGGGAGCTCATCACCAGATCGATGCCCCGGAAATCCACATCCGCGAAGCTGTGGTAATCGGCATCGGATTTTCCTTCGTCAACGGTCACCACATGCGCCGCACGACCTGCCAGAACCTCGCACGCGCTCCGTCCGGAAACCCCCATACCCGCTACGAGAACCGTTGCTTTGCTGATATCCATCACTATGCCTCAATCCCGCCGAATCATCCGATCAGACCTGAACGTGCGACCCAATCCCCATAGAATATGACCAGACCAACCAGTACCAACAGCAGTTCGATCATCCAGAAACGAACGACGACTTTGGATTCATGCCATCCCTTGAGCTCGAAATGATGGTGGATCGGTGCCATTTTGAAAACACGCTTATGCGTCATCTTGAAGAATCCGACCTGAATCACGTCGGAGAGTGTTTCGATGACGAACAGACCACCGATGATCACGGCAAGCACTTCGGTGTGGGTGGCGATGGACAGCGCGGCGAACAAACCGCCCAAGGACAGCGACCCGGTGTCCCCCATGAAGATGGATGCGGGATTGGTGTTGTACCAGAGGAATCCGAAACAGGCCACCGCGGCGCAGACCGCGATAATCGACAGATCCAAGGGATCGGACACCGCGTAGGAGTACCCGATGTGATCCCCTCCCTTGATGTGGTAGCTCTCCCAGAACGCGATCAGCCCGTATCCGACGAATGCGATCATCGAGCTGCCTGCCGCAAGCCCGTCAAGGCCATCCGTCAGGTTCACCGCATTCGACCATGCGGTCATCAGCAGATTGACCCACAGGACGAACAGCACCGCCGCCAGCAGGCGTCCGGCGAAATCGAAGGAGAGGAAGGGCTTTTCGATGAAGGCGATGCCTGCCTGCGCGCTCGGGAATCCCGATTTGGTGGGCACCATCAGCGACAGCAATGCGTAGATCGTGGCCAGTACGAACTGCCCGGCGAATTTGGCCCCGACGGAAAGGCCGAGGTTCTGTTTTTTGCGCACCTTCGCGAAATCGTCGATGAACCCGAGCAGACCCATCGAAAGCATGGCGAACAGCACCAGCATGGCCGACCATGATGGTGCGTCACCGCGTGAGCAGTAGCGGTAGATGGCCGAAGAAGCCCAGCCCAGCACGATGGCCAGATTGATGACGACGCCGCCCATAATCGGCGTGCCACGCTTGACCTGATGGGATTTCGGGCCATCCTGGCGGATGTACTGCCCGTAATTGAGCTTATGGACGAGACGGATGAGCAGAGGCGTACCGACGATGGTGACGATGAAGGAGACCACCATTCCTATGATCAGTGAAATCAACGCTGGACCTCGCCATTCTGTTCGTCGGCGGTCATACTGTGTGACTCGCGTTTCTCCCATTGCTCGGCCAAGGCGCTCAAGCCTGAGACATGGGAGCCTTTGAGCAGTACGACCATGTTGCGGTGCTCCTGCCCCAGTGAGCTAATCATGTCATCCGCCTGTTTCGCGTCCTGAGCCAGCAACACTTTGAAGTCCTGAGTGGATCCGGTGACTCCGCGTCTTGATGCCTCGTCCTTCGCCCCATCGGCCAGAGCCTGGGCGAGTGGAGCGAGGGCCTCATTGCCTCCGACCGCGACGACGGCATCCAAGGAGAGATCGGCGCACTGCTCGCCTATCTGACGGTGCAAGGCGAGTTCATCAGCGCCAAGCTCCAACATCGCTCCCAGCACGGCGACGCGGAATGGCTTGTCTTCGCCGGACGAGCCCCATGCGCTCAGACCGCGCAACCCTGCCCGCATCGAGTCAGGATTCGCATTGAAGGAATCGTCGATCAGTGTGAATGCGATGCCATTGCGCTCCACGGTGGAGACGGCCATGCGATGAGGGCTGATACGACGTTGATCGGCAAGCACTGCCGCTATGTCATCGAGCGGGAGACCCAGATGGTGCGCGACGGCAGCAGCGGCCAATGCGTTCATCACATTGTGCTCCCCACTGATACCCAGGGTGACGGGAACATGCTCCGCTCCGTCACTCATGGTGAAGGAAGGATGGTCCAAACCATCGACACGGATATCCTGGGCGGTCATGTCAAACGCCTGCCCTTCGTTGAAGACGTCGACTCCTGAGCCGGCCTGTTCACCGAACCAGAGCACCCTGCCCGGTGCGAATCTGCGCATCTGCGCCACACGGGGGTCGTTGGCGTTGAGCACGGCGACGCCACCGGGGAGCAGGCCCTGCACGATCTCGCTTTTCGCCTTCGCGATATTCTCCACCGATCCGAATTCACCGAGATGCGCCACACCGACCTTGAGCGCGATGGATATATCGGGTGGGGCGATATTCGTCAGGTACGTGATCTCACCGATATGGGATGCACCCATCTCCGCGACCAGGAAGCGGGTCGATGCGTTGACTTCAAGCGCGGTAAGGGGCAGTCCTATCTCATTGTTGAAGGAACCGACGGGAGCGATGGTGGAACCCAGACGCCTCAACAATGAGGAGAGCAGGTCCTTGGTCGTGGTCTTCCCGACTGAACCGGTGATCCCGATAATCGTCAACGGCAGGTCCATCTCACGTCGCTTGTCCAGATTATGCCTGGCCAGCAGACCGAGGGCCCGCACGCTGTTCTCCACAACGATCTGGGCGACGGAGGAGCCCTCGACCACATGCTCGACGATGGCCGCGACCGCACCGCTCGCAGCGATGCCGGGCACGAAATCGTGTCCGTCTACCCGCTCACCCGCTATGGCGACGAAAACGGAACCTTCCCGGAGCTGACGCGAATCACTCACCACATTCGTGGCTTCCGCCCGGATATGAGGGGACCCATCCCCGCTGCCCTGTCCCAAATCCGCATGAGGGCCATCGCCGTCGACCAACCTGCCGTGAACCGCTTCGGCGATCTCCTGCAAGGTCATTGGCACCATGCCGACATTCTCGTCCTGATTCATCGAATGCACCTTAAGACAACTCCCTTGAAACGCGCAGTGCGCTTCGTATATTGTTCTTCTTCACTCCAGCAGCCATCACCATGGCAATACTCAACGACAACCTTCTCGTCGAATCCTCATCCTGGAAGACATTCGATTGCACCGCAAGGGCGTCGGAATCCTCACTCCTGGCCGCCACGTGGGTGCGATCCCCCCTGGAGAAACCGAAAACGCGCGAGGCCCTGTCGGCCATGATCGCCAGATCGTCGCGTCCCGGCCGCTGCTGCTGCGCGAAACTCAGCACATCGACCTCTACGGCGTGCAGCGCATCCTCTTTCAGGGTCCCGTCATCGGCACATATGGCAACCGCGGTCGCACCATCCTCGACGCATACCGACAGCAGACGCTGGATGTCAATCGCGCTGAGAGGGTAGGAGACATCAAGTTGACGATCCAGGGAATAGGATCCCTTCGCACTGATCACGCCAACCGGATTGCCGAGGACGTGGAGGAATTCGGACAGCACCTTGACCGAAGCGGAGGAATCCTCACCACTGACCACGAACAACGCAAGCGATTGCGATGGCTTCCCCGCTATGTCCGCCGCAAGCTCACCTATCTGCCTGGCATCCAGATCACCGAAGAGGACGGGTATGTCCGAAGACTCAAGCGGCCCCCTGAGCGCAGTCGGCGCCAGCACCGCATATGCACCCCGCCGTTCGGCCTGGGAAAGCATATGCTCGTCGAGCTCCTGACCGAAGGGCAGCAGCAGTGAGCCCGGCCGGACGGAATCAAGATCATCCGCGATGGAGGTTATGGTGACCGGTTCGGAGAAACGAGGTGAAACCACAAGACCGTAATGGGTGCACAAATACCCCAGGGTCATGCGTTGCGCGATCGATTCGCCCAATGCGCTCATCGTCCCCGCCTCTCTTCCTTGTTCCGACATCCGCGTGTCTGTCTGTTCCCAGTGCGGCGACTCAGATTCACCAACATCACCAATCTACCGGGATAGCATCCTTACGTGGTGTGGAAGTGGGAACCTCGTATTTCTGCATAAGGAATTCACCAATATTCGCGAAGACAGGACCAGCGGTCAGACCGCCGTATGTGCCTTGCGGATCCTTCATGACCACGGTCACCACGAACTGCGGATTGTCGGCGGGCAGTACGCCAACCCAGTCCGCAACGATGGAGGTCAGTCCGCCGTTGGATCCGGCCACTTCGGCGGTTCCCGTCTTCGCGGCCACCCTGTATCCGTCGACGGCCGCAACGCTTTTGTAGTTCTCAGCCACCGACTCCATGGCATTGAGCACCTCGGAGGACACGGTCGAGCTGACGACCTGCGTCGATGACGTCTTGGGCTTGGTCACCGTGCCATCAGCCGAGGTCACCGAGTCGATGATGGACTGCTGCTGTTTGACGCCCTTGTTGGCGATCGTGGCCACGGCGTTCGTGATCTGCAGGGCGTTGGTGGCATATCCCTGACCGAAGAGCACGGTGTTCCTGGTGCGTCGATCCCAGTTCTCGGATGAGCTGAGCAGGCCTTGCGACTCCCCGGACAGGCCCATGCCGGAAGGCTGCCCGATTCCGAACTTCGTCAGGTACTCATAGCGCTGTGCCGTGGTGTACTGGTCGCCCGCCATCACCATGCCGACATTCGAGGAATTCTGCAGTATGCCTGCGAGCGTCCACTGTTTGGTTCCGTGGGACTCCGAGTCGTGGTACTGCTGTCCGTCCACATCGATGCTGTACGGGACGCTGAATTCATCGGTGATCTTATGCGTCCCCTCCTGGAGCATTCCCGCCAGGGAGATGATCTTGCCGACGGATCCCGGCTCGAATGTCTCGGTTACGGCAAGCGAGGGGTTCATCTTCGCCTCCGCGCTGCCCGCCTCCACCTGGTCGGTTCCGGCCAATGCCAGTATCTTCGCATCGGAGACGCGTTGGACCACGGCAATCGCCCATTTCGCCTTGTATTTCTCCTGGCCTTCCTTCAAGGCCTTTTCGACGTACCACTGCACATCGCGATCCGTTGAGAGTTTCACGGTGGCGCCGTTCACCGCCGCTTTGGACTCGGTTTCGGTGCCGGGGATCTGCTGCCCGTTGGCTCCCTGCTGGTATATCTGATACCCGTCCGTCCCGGTCAGCGATGCGTTCTCCATCTTCTCGATGCCGGAGACACCGTTGTCATCGGTGTCGACGCCACCGAGCAGCGAACCCATCAGCGTGCCGTTCGGGTAGGTCCGTTCGCTGCTGAGCTCCGCGCTGATGATGCCACTGAGGTTCAGGGCATCGATGCTGCGTTTGACCGAAGGAACCACGTTCTTCTTGATCACCACGTATTGGTTGGTACCGGTGAGCAGTGCGCCGAGCTGCAGGGCATCCATGCCCAGAACCGGTGCCAGCAGACGCGCGACGGCGGCGGGCCCGGTGACGCCCACCGGTTTGCCGTCGATGCTGTGGCAGTTGCTCGCCGTCTTCTTGGTGCAGGTGGTTGGCTTGAAGGTCGCGGCGAATTTCGGATTGCCGATGATCGTATAGCGCTCCACGCTTTGGGCCAGCACGATGCCGTTCGTATCCGTAATCGTTCCACGCTCCGCCTGCAGCACCTGTTTGGTCGTTCTGCTTGCGGTGGCGGCCTCGGCAGTCGTCTTACCGTCGAGAAGCTGGATATATGCCAGTTTCACCATCGCGGAGGAGGCGATGAAGGCGAGTATGAAGGCGATGACGATCACACGCTTGCCGAATGCGGAGCAATGCTTCCAGAAGGAGATACCCGATCGAATCATTGCTGCCCCTTGCTGTCACCGCTGGCCTTGTAGCCTTGCAGATCAATGCTTATCGAACCTTTTTGCGCGACCATGCCCATCTTTTCGGCTTTCTCCGGCAGGGAGGCCTGAAGCTGATCCAAGGTGCTCTGATCGTCCTGGATGTCCTGATTGAGTCGGCTGATGGACTGCTGCGTTTTGGTGGCCTCGAAGGAGTTCTCGATCATCTGTGTTCTCAGCATCAGTGAGGCTACGAGGCTCGCGCCGAGTATGCACATGGCGACGACGATATGGAACAGCGGCGCCCTGCGCGTGCGGGTCCATACCAGCAGGCGGCGCGCACCGTCGATCATCACCTCGCGTCCGCTGGACTTTCCTGAGACGACATGCAGCTCGGGTCGTGTGGAAGCGGGTTGCGCTTTCGGGCGACGTTTGTCTGGTGCCGCGCCTGAGCGTACTGAACGTTGTGCTGCCGGCATGACTATCCTTTCCTTCCGAAGCCGTGATGTGAACGCTGATGTTGGTCGTGGGCCTTTCCGGCCCTGCTGTCGAGGCTCTGGGCGCTCTCCTCGAAGATCCTGATCCACTGATCGGGCAGGTCCCTGGTCAGTTCGACCGCCCTGAGTCTGACCGAAGCCGAGCGGGGATTGCCGGCTATTTCCGATTCGTCCGCTTTGATGGCGCCTCTGGTCAGATCGGAGAACACCGGCTTGGCGTCCTCGGGTATCACCGGCAGGCCGGGAGGCACGTCGGCATTCAGACCTTTGACCATGAAGCGTTTGACTGTTCTGTCTTCCAGGGAGTGATAGGACTCCACCACAAGACGGCCGCCCACACCGAGATGCTCGGCGATCTGCGGCAGGGTCCGGGCGAGCTTGGAGAGTTCTCCGTTGACTTCGATGCGCAAGGCCTGGAATACGCGTTTCGCGGGATTCCCTGCGGGCCTGTGGGCTTTCGGCACCACCCGGTCGACCAGTTCGTTGAGCTGGCGTGAGCTGGTTATCGGCGTTTCCTCACGCTGATGCACGATGGCATTGGCGATCAGCCGACTGAAGCGCTCCTCCCCGTACTCCCTGAAGATGAAGGTGAGTTCCCGGGCATCGTATTCGCTCAGGATCTTCGCCGCCGTCAGCTCCTGCGACACGTCCATACGCATATCCAGAGGGGCGTTCTGGGCATAGGAGAAGCCACGTTCCACCTCATCGATCTGCAGGCTTGACAGTCCGAGATCCATGAACACTGCCTGGACCTTGTCCACCTGCTGATCCTCAAGTACGGATGCGAAGTCATCGAAAGCCGCATGGACGGGCGTGAAACGTTGCGCCAGTCCCGCCTCCGCAATACGTGTGGTGGCGAGCGCAAGGGCTTCGGCGTCACGGTCTATGCCGATGAGCCGTGCGTGCGGTGAGGCTTTGAGGAATGCGATCGCGTGTCCTGCAAGGCCGAGCGTGCAATCCACGACAATCGAGTTCTCGTGTTCGAGTGCTGGCGATACGAGCGCAACGCAGGATTCGAGAAGAACCGGCTGGTGTATGGCAGTCAAATCGCTCATCAGAACTCCACCTCCGGCAACACGTCATCAGCGATATCGGAGTATCCCTGTTCCTTGCTCTCCAAATAGGACTCCCAGGCTTTGGTATCCCAGATCTCCGCCCTGGTTCCGACGCCGATCACGACGACGTCATCACTGAGGTGGGCATAATCGCGCAGCATCTGCGGCAGCAGCACGCGTCCCTGCTTATCGGGTTTCTGCTCAACCGCTCCCGAGAGGAACACACGCAGATACTCCCTGGCGGCTTTGTTGCCCATCGAGGTGCGTTGGATCTGGACGGCGACACGGCGGAACTCGCTTTGTGGCAGGAGATAGACGCAACGCTCCTGGCCGCGTGCCATCACCAGGCCCTGACCCAGCTGACCACGCAATTTGGCCGGCAATGCGAGTCGTCCTTTGTCATCGACCTTGGGGGTGTAAGTGCCGAGCAGCAGTGGCGGCAGGCCCATATCGTCCGCTTCATTCGCCGCTTGCGGGAGGGATTGCTCTGCTTGATCGGCATTCAGCATGTTCCCACCCCCTTTACCGACGCGCTGCCGGCACGTCCAAGCCATCGACTGTTTCCCCACTTTACCCCATAGTTCCCCATTCTTCCCCACAAACATGGATAGTTCACGGTGATTCACCTCACGCTCTCCACTTCCTTCGAAAATCCGGCAGGTCGATGGCAGCTCGCGCGATGGGCGAAAGTCCCTCTGTCGTAGAGGCTCAGAGGTATATTGGAGTGCTCAGTTTGAAGACCTAGGAAACGGATGTGCATGTCGAGCTACTCTTCACAACTCCAAGAAGAACAACGGGCAACAGACCATGCTTATCAGCGTCTGGATTCGTTGCGATCCCAGACTCGTTCGCGCCTTGACGCGGTCCGGGCCGCCGGTTCTCACGGTTCGCCCACACAGCGCACGGAACGCGATTCCTTCGCCACCATGTATGAGGACAGGCTGACGCAACTGCGCGCGGTGGAGGACCGGCTTGTGTTCGGCAGAATCGACAGCACCGCGGGCGAACGCCGGTACATCGGCCGCATCGGTCTCTCCAGCGAGGACCACGAGCCGATCCTGACCGATTGGCGGGCCGATGCGGCTCGTCCCTTCTACGAGGCGACGCCATCGAATCACGGCGATATCGTCATGCGCAGGCACATCACCCTCAGCTTCCGATCGGTGATAGGGCTTGAGGACGAGGTGCTCGATCTCCAATCCCCCCAGATCGGACAGGCATCGAACTCCGGCACACTCACCGGAGAGGGCGCTTTGCTGGCATCGCTGAGTTCGAAACGCACAGGGAAGATGACCGATATCGTGGCCACCATCCAGGCCGAACAGGATCGCATCATCCGCTCCCTCATGTCCAGGGCGATTGTGGTTCAGGGCGGGCCCGGCACAGGGAAAACCGCCGTCGCGCTCCACAGGGCCGCTTACCTGCTTTACACGCATCGCAGCACGCTCGAACGTTCGGGCGTCCTCGTCGTGGGTCCCAGTCCGGCATTCCTGCATTACATCGACCAGGTCCTCCCCTCATTGGGGGAAACCGGCGTGGTCAGCCGGACGATAGCCGACCTGATTCCAGGGGTCAGCGCCACGCATCTCGACAGTCCCAAAGCCGCCCAGCTCAAAGGCGACCGCAGAATGGCGAGGGCGATAGCCAACGCCATCGCCGCACGCGTCCGCATTCCCGAAAAGCTGCCCACCGTGAACATCAACGGCATCTCCGTCAGCGTGCTCGCCGCGGATATCCGGCAGGCGCAGGAGGCTGCGCGCCACAGCCGACAGACGCACAATCAGGCACGGAACACCTTCGTGCGCACGATGATCCATCTGCTCACGGCCAGGTATGGCGAGCAGCTCGATTACACGCCCGAGCAATCGGAACTGTCCCAGGCGACATCCATGCTGCGCATGAATGATGAGATCCGCAAGACGCTCAACCTCGCATGGCTGCCGATGAATGCCGCATGGCTGATCGACAGCCTGTGGGCGGATACGAAGCGACTGTCCAGATACGCCCCGTGGCTGAGCGGCGACGATCTGCAAACCCTGCACAGGCCCGCGCATTCACCGATCACCACATCGGACATCCCCCTGCTCGACGAGGCGATGGATCTGCTCGGCCCGGATCCCAAAGCCGCATCACGATCCGCGATGCAGCGTGAGCAGGAACGCAACGACGAACAGTTCGCAAAGGATACGCTTGCGCAGAACGGCATCGGCACCGGACTGGTGACGTCCCGCATGCTCCTCGACCAGATGCAGAGCGACGACTCCGAGATGATGTCCCAACGCGCGGCCTCGGACAGGCAATGGGCGTATGGGCATATCGTCGTCGATGAGGCCCAGGAGCTCACGCCGATGGAGTGGCGGATGCTGATGCGCAGATGCCCTTCACGTTCATTCACCATCGTCGGGGACGTCGCACAGACATCCTCGCTCGCGGGATCCAGATCCTGGGAACGCTCGATGAACCGCCTCTTCGGCGAGGACGGCTGGGATCTCAATGAGTTGACCATCAACTACCGCAATCCACGTGAGGTGAGCAATCTCGCGTCCACCTTCGCGCAATCCGAGGGCCTGTACATCTCGACGGTGAACGCCGTGCGTGATGTGCCGGGATCGCTCCAGACCATTCACGTGGAGCATGATGAGGATCTCATCGACGCGGTATGCACCAGCGCGACGGAACTCACACGCAGATTCATCGGCCAGGACGGTTCGGGCAGAATCGCGATCATCACGGATGACACGCTGATCGGGTCCGTCAGGGACTCCCTCCACGATCACCTCAGGCGGGAGCTGGGAGAGCACGAATTCACCAGACTGGCCTCGCAGAACCAGTGGAACCGCCAGATCAACGTGTGCAACGCCCAGGAGGTGAAGGGGATGGAATACGATGCGGTCGTGCTCGTCGAACCGGGCATCATCGAGGAGAACGCCGCCTCACGTCTGGTCGCCGCATCGGATCTGTACGTGGCGATGACCCGTCCCACACAGCAACTGGTCATTATTCGCACACGGCGTGACGCTGACGACCTCCCGCTATACAGTGAGTAGCATGCCTAAAGCACTGTTACTGGAGAATATTCATCCCTTTGCCGCCGAATCACTTCGTAAGCATGGTTTCGAAGTCATCACCATGAAAGGCGCCCTCCCCCAGGACGAGCTCATTGCATCCCTTGAGGGCGTGGATCTCCTAGGCATTCGATCTAAGACGAATGTGACCCACACCGTGCTGAACGCATGTCCGCAACTCTCCGCCGTGGGATGCTTCTGCATCGGCACGAACCAGGTGGATCTGGCCGCGGCCGCCGAACAGGGCGTGGCCGTGTTCAACGCCCCGTACTCGAACACCCGCTCGGTGGTGGAGCTTGTGGTGTGCGACATCATTTGTCTGATGCGTCGCATTCCCGCCCACACCCATCACCTGCGCCATGGACTGTGGGACAAGTCGGCCAGCGGTTCGCACGAAGTCAGGGGCAAGACCCTGGGCATCGTGGGATACGGCAACATCGGCTCACAACTTTCGGTTCTGGCCGAAGCGCTCGGCATGCGCGTCATCTTCTACGATCTTGAAGAGAAGCTCGCCCTGGGCAACGCCCATCGCGCTTCCAGCCTGGAAGAGCTGCTGCTGCAGTCGGATGCCGTCACCATTCATGTCGATGGCAGGAAATCCAACACCGGCTTCTTCGGCGAGGATCAGTTCGCCCACATGAAGGAGGGCGCGATTTTCATCAACCTCTCCCGTGGTTTCGTAGCGGATCTCGACGCCCTGAAACGTCATCTCGATTCCGGTCACCTCTCAGGGGCGGCAGTGGACGTCTTCCCTGTCGAACCGCGCAAAAGCGGGGATGCCTTCGAGTCCGATCTCGCCGATGAGGACAACATCATCCTGACACCTCATATCGGTGGCTCGACCCTCGAAGCACAGGAGTCCATAGGGCATTTCGTGGCCCAGAGACTGCAGGACTACTGGGAGAAAGGGTCCACCACACTGTCCGTGAACATGCCCCAGCTGACGCTAGGCCCGAACACTGGTGCGGTGCGCATAGCCCATCTGCACCAGAACTTCCCCGGCGTGCTCGCCCGTTTGAATCAGGTGCTCGGCGAGGAGAACATCAACGTCACGGCGCAGTCGCTGGCCACCGAAGGCGAACTGGGCTATGTGGTGACCGATCTTTCGAACGCGCCAAGCCGTGAGACGCTCAAGGCGCTTCACGACGTCAACGGGACCGTGGAGGTCCGGGTCATCTGAGACCAACAGTCGACCGTACGAAAGCAGGCTGTGCGATCGGACATGGAATCCTTAAGGGGATGGCCATGTCGGATCGCACAGCCTGCTTGTGTTATCGCCCGGGAAGATCAGAGATCGAAATGCATTTCGCCGTTCCTGAGCTCGGATATGGCATGCTCGAAGTCATCCAGTCCATTGAAATTCTGATAGACGCTGGCGAATCGCAGATAGGCCACTTCATCAAGGTCGCGTAGGGGCCCCAGGATGGCCCGGCCGACCTCATCGGATTTGATTTCCGCCATGCCACGTGATCTGAGGTCCTCCTCGACCTGTTGACCCAAAGACTTCAGATCGTCCTCCTTGATCGGACGACCTTGGCACGCCTTACGCACCCCTGAAATCACCTTGTCGCGGTTGAACGGTTCGGCGCTGCCCGAACGCTTCTTCACCAGAAGCATCGTGGTCTCGACGGTGGTGAATCGCTTCGAGCACACCGGGCATTCCCTGCGTCGTCGTATTGAGTATCCGTCGTCACTGATGCGCGTATCGATGACTTTGGTATCGGAGTTCTGGCAGAAAGGACAATGCATAGCTCAGACTATAGTCTGACCACCAGAAGCAGTGTCTTGCGCTCATCGGCGAGCGAAGCCTGCGTGCATCATCAGCGAAGGTGGCTGCGCATATGCGGTCCGTAGATCACGGGCAGAGGAAGCAGCCTGTCAAGATCGGATTCCGCTTCACCACAGGATTCAGGAGGCCTCGACGGGCACCACAAGACGCTGACCGGCGGTGAGCGCCGCTGAATCCAGATTGTTCAGATCCATCAGCTCGTTGACGGTTTCGGAAACGTCGTGACCCGCAGGTGTGATGCTTGAGGCATATGCCCACAGGGTATCGCCCGGACGGACGGTATATGAGGTCACCGAAACGGCTCCGGTCGCCGAATCGGCGTTCTCCGGCGTCACCATCGCGAAGACACCGAAGGCGATCCCCACGGCCAGCAGGGTCGCCGTCACCTTGCCCCGTAGCGTCAACCTCATATGTTGCGATGTCCTCGCAGGATGCGATTGACTGCGTACCGCGGCACCACTGATTGCAACACTCATTTCCAACACCGCCTTCTTGACTTCGCGTTCTCTGTCCCGCATGCCGCCATTCGATCCGATATCCGAAGGGCTCGGCATGAAGCAACTGTTCAAACAAGCCTTTCGAACATCTGTTCTATCGAACAACTGTTCTGATTGTGGCACATCTGTTCGAAAGTTGCAAGTGCTTTTTCGAACAGATGTTTGATTTCACAGTGTGGACACGGTAGACTGTTGAAAACGACCGAAAGGAACCGCTGTGAGCACCATCCCTTTTCCCCCGCAAGGTGAAACAGAAGCTTCGCGGCAGGACGCGCTGACCCCGCGTCAAAGCAAAGTGCTCAATGCCATTCGCACACATATATCGGCGCGTGGATTCGCACCGTCATTTCGAGAGATCGGCGACGTCGCCGGTCTGAAAAGCCCTTCCTCGGTCAAACACCAACTTGAGGTGCTTGAGGAAAAAGGCTATATCCGCATGAGCGCGAACAAAGGCCGGGCGATAGAACTCATCGAGGACGGCCAATCCGCGACGGATAGGGATGAATTCGGAACTTCACCGACCCGAGGCCACTCCGGTGCCGGCGATGACGGGATCTCCACAATCGTTCCCTTCCCCGACATTCAGGAGACGGCAAGCGCATCCCTTCTCGAATCGCATGATGTGCCGCTGGTGGGAAGGATCGCCGCGGGCGAGCCCATCACGGCGGAGCAGCATGTTGAAGACGTGATGAGACTGCCCGAACGCCTTACCGGATCCGGCCAGCTCTTCATGCTCGAGGTCCACGGGGATTCAATGGTCGATGCCGCCATATGCGACGGGGACTTCGTCGTGGTCAGGGAACAGCAGAGCGCACAGAACGGCGATATCGTCGCCGCGCTACTCGACGATGAGGCGACGGTCAAGACCTTCCGTCAGGAGCATGGCCATACCTGGCTGATTCCCCACAATCCCGCATACTCCCCCATCGACGGCACTCATGCCTCGATCATGGGCAAAGTGGTGACCGTCCTCAGGAAGATCTGAGAGCGACACTTCCGGCTTTGGCACGGGCATCGGAAGGGATGTCGGAGGACTGCTGGGCCTCATCATGCAAACCGGACTCATGGTGTTGCATATAGCCCTCGGGTTCCAACTGGAAGGTCGTGTGCTCGATGCTGACCGGGAAATGCTCCCGCAGACACTCCTGCATGGAGGCCAGAACGCGGCTGGCATCCTTCATGCTCAGTCCGGAATCGACAACCACATGTGCCGTCAGACGTGGCAGACCCGAGGCGACGGTGCCCGCATGCAGGTCGTGGACCAGCACCACGTGATCCACATGCTCCAGATGCTCCTTGACGGCCTCCAGATCAAGCCCTTTCGGTGTTTCCTCAAGCAGGACACGCAGGCTGTCGATCAGCAGCTTGATGGATCGGGGAACGATCAGGAGGGCTATGGCCGCACCGGCGACAGCATCGAATCCGGACCAACCCGTCGTCAGCATCACCACAGCGGATATCACGACCGCGACCGAACCCAGCGCATCGTTCATGACCTCAAGGAAGGCCGCCCGCATATTCATATTGTCGTTGTGCTGCGCCGCAAGCACCACGATCGACGCGATATTCGAAAGCAGACCCAGAATACCGAAGAAGAGCAGCAGCCCGAGATCCTGCACACCATCCGCTGCCGGATTGCTCAGACGCAAAACCGCCTCGACCAGGGCGTAGCAACCCACCGCGAGCAATACCGCGGCACCCGCCGCAGCGGTGATCACTTCCAGACGTGCCCAGCCCCAGGTCTTCTCGTTGGTGGGGCGCCTGCGCATCAGCGTGGCCGTCACCAGTGAGGCCGTAAGCACCGCCACATCGGTGAGCATATGCCCGGCGTCGACCAGCAAGGCCAGGCTGCCGGTGATGTAGGCACCAACCACCTCGGCCACCAGGACCAGCGAGGTGAAGGAAAGCGTGAAGGCCAGCCTGCGTTGATGACTACGGGCCGAAGATTGCCGACCGGATGTCTGCTCGGCCCAGGTTTCAGTGTCGTTCATATCCCGCATGCGGCCGACTATACCCCGGATCGCATGCATGCAACACAGTTCAGCGGAATTTCATGCAAGGGCGGCACACCCTGGAATCCCCATCATGGTCAGCAACCGGAGGCATACCTGCGATCCGACGACACTCCGGCCGCCTCCGTAGATTCGTGCCATGCGGATGCCGTTAACGGTCACCGCAGATACAACAAGGCGGGCCCTCGACCTGAATCGAGTGGCCCGCCTGTTCCGAGAACGAAGCTATCAGAATCCGAAGTTGCTTGCGGTTTCCTTCAGCGTCTCCGCCGAGCGTGTCAGCGAAGCGAGTTCGCCATCGCTCAACGGCGTGTTGATGCGTGTGTTCACACCCTGACGGTTCAGCACGCTTGGCACGGACATGCACACATCGGAGATGCCGTGGAAGTCGTCAAGCAGGGAGCTGACGGGCAGGATCCTGTTGGTGTCGTTGATGACCGACTCGATGATGTCGACGCCGGACATGGCGATGGCGTAATTGGTCGCGCCCTTGCCCTCGATGATGCGGTAGGCCGCGTTCTTGACTTCCTGGTGGATCTCTTCGCGCTTGGCCTCGTTCAGCGGATCATGTCCCGGAAGTTCCTTCCAGTCGACCATCGGGACGCCGCCGATGGTCGATGAGGACCACAGCGGAACTTCGGAATCACCGTGTTCGCCGGCGATATAGGCGTGCACGTTCTTGACGTTCACACCGGTCTCCTGAGCGATCAGGAAACGCAGGCGAGCGGAATCCAGGTTGGTGCCCGAGCCGAACATCTGGTTGGCGGGCAGCCCCGAAAGCTTCATCGAGACGTAGGTGACCACGTCGACGGGGTTGGTGACGAGCATGTAGACCGCGTTGGGGGCCACCTTCACGATGTTCGGGATGATGGACTTCATGATGTTGATCGTCGCACCGGCAAGGTCAAGGCGGGACTGCCCTGGCTTCTGGCGTGCACCGGCCGTGATGACGACGATATCCGCATCGCGGCATATCTCCACGTCATCGGAGCCCTTGATCGAAACGGTCGGATAGAAGCTTGAGCCATGCTGCATATCGAGCACCTCGGCCTCAACCCTCTTCGCATTGATGTCTTCCAACACGATTTCACGTGCGACGCCGCGCTGTGCTGCCGCAAATGCCATGGTTGAACCGACAGCTCCGGCCCCAATGATGGCGAGCTTTGTTGGCTTGATTGGTGAATGCACCATAAATACAGACCTCTCTTAGCAATGACCTAGGGATTGATGAGATCACAATCCACAATACTTATTCACTCTATCTTCACTAGATGACGTTTGCGAATCGATGCACGGTGTCAGCGTCGCCCAAGTCGGCGCTTAGTCCGCCGCCTGGTCGACGATCAGGGCAGCGGTCCTGCTATCGACGTCCGCATCCACGAGAATCCCGTCATTCGTGTATTCCACCGAAGACACCTTGCCATACTCCCTGATCTGGGACACCAGCGATCCGCTGGTGTACGGCAGCAAGGCGTGAACGTGCACGTCGGGCACCGGAAGCTTCGACTCCACCGCCTCCCTCAATGCGGCAAGTCCATAGCCCGACTGCGCGGAGACCACGAATGACCCTGCGTCCAGTTGCTTGAGGCGTTCACGCTGAACCTCGCTGATGCGATCAGCCTTGTTGAAGACGATGATGCGCGGTATCGACTCCGCCCCCGGGATGTCGGTGAGCACCGTATTCACCGCATCGATCTGGGAGAAGGGATCAGGATGCGAACCATCCACGACGTGAATGATCAGGTCGGCCGCGGCCACCTCCTCCAATGTGGATTTGAATGCCTCGACCAACTGTGTCGGCAATCGCCGTACGAAACCGACGGTGTCCACATAGGCGTAATAGCGCCCATCGGGGGTCTGCGCCCTGCGTACCGCCGTATCCAGGGTCGCGAACAAGGCGTTCTCGACCAACTCCCCCGAGCCGGTCAACCTGTTCGTCAGCGATGACTTGCCCGCGTTCGTGTACCCGACCACCGCGATCGTCGGCATGCCGAAACGCCTTCTCGAGCCACGTTTCACATCACGCGCCGGTGCCATCTGCCTGATCTGCCTGCGCAGTTTCGCAATGCGGGTGCGAATCACGCGCCGGTCCATTTCGATTTTGGTCTCACCGGGACCTCGCGAACCGATACCGCCCGCCTGGCCTGCGGCCTGACCTCCAGCCTGCCGTGAAAGCGAGGCGCCCCAGCCTCGCAGCCTCGGGAGCATGTATTCGAGCTGCGCGAGCTCCACTTGGGCCTTGCCCTCGCGGCTGGTGGCGTGCTGGGCGAAGATGTCGAGGATGACGGCGGTGCGGTCCACGACCTTCACCTTCGTCGCATCCTCCAAAGCCCTACGTTGGGACGGCGGCAGATCGTCATCGACGATGATCGTATCGGCCTCGAGCTTGGCGACGATACCCGCAAGCTCATAGGCCTTGCCCGAACCCACATATGTCGCGCGGTCGGGCACGTTGCGGTGCTGCAGCAGCCCATCGAGCACCTCGGCGCCCGCCGTCTGCGCCAGGGCCGAAAGCTCCCTGAGGGATTCCTCGGCCTGCGCCAGACTCGATGTGGCACTGGACCAGACGCCGACGAGCACCACGCGCTCCAGACGGAGTTTGCGATATTCGACTTCGGTGACATCCTGGAGTTCGCCAAGACCCGCGACGTGTTTGAGCTCATTACGCTGCTGCCGCTCGACCCACTCCTGCCGGGAGCGTTCATCCTGATCGTCGCGGCGCCCATCGAGCAGCACCTCGGATTGTTCCTGCAGGGGCTCGGATTGAGGTCGTCTCTCCACATCATGCCCGGCCCGAAGAACACCTGCGGTCACGGCATGATCCGCCGCTCCGCCGTCTTCTGTATTATGGTCATGGTTCTGCGCGAACGAATCGGCTGGCAAACGTTGAGTCAAAGGCACCTCTGCATACGAAAATCTCGATTTGATTGTGACCCTTTATTATCATCGAGTGAGTAGACATTGTGCCGTCGGGATTGTGCGCATGGCATATGACGGATGACGCCACAGATACGACATGGCTGGATGCAGCAGGCGGCGACGGGGAAGCACAGAGCGGATGGCAAACACAGGCAGGGTGAGGAAGCATGGACGGGCAGAAGGATGATGCCGGAGTGAAGCATCAGGATCAGTATTTTTCGGCGCAACCCCAGTCGGCGGATCTGCGCAGATCCTTGCACGTGACCCTTCGCTCACATGAGCTGGACGTGATCGTCTCCAACGGCGTATTCTCCTCCGGCAGACTGGACCTCGGCACATCGGTGCTGCTGCGTCACGCTCCGACACCTCCGGAACACGGCAGGTTCCTCGATCTGGGCTGCGGCTGGGGACCAATCGCGCTCACCCTGGCCTTGGAATCGCCCGAGGCGGAGGTCCATGCGGTCGACATCAATGAACGCGCTTTGGAACTGACCACCGAGAACGCCCGAATCAACGCTTGCACGAATATCCAAAGCCATCGCCCGGATGATCTGCCATCCGACATGCGTTTTGACCTTATCTGGTCGAATCCCCCGATCCGAGTGGGCAAGGAGGCATTGCACTCTCTGCTGACCGATTACCTCAACAGGCTCAACCCGGGAGGCCGGGCCTATCTGGTCGTGCAGAAGAATCTTGGCGCCGATTCGCTGATCACCTGGCTTTCGCGCACCCTGAACGAAGGGCAGGCGATTGATGCGTCGGCACCGGCCGGGTCGGCAACGCCATCGACGGAGTGGAGCATCGGGAAGATCGCATCATCCAAGGGATTCAGAGTCATCGAGGTCATCCGCCCCGAGGACCTCTCTTCGGCACACGGGCGCGCGGACCATGCCGCGAATCCCGACACCACGCCTGATGCACCCCTGCACACCACTTCGAACAACTCCGCGAATCCTTCCCTATGATCTTCGATTATCCAAACGAGCTGCCCGTCAGCGCAGCGAAAGACGACATCCGTGCGGCGATCCAAGAATCCCAGGTGGTGATCGTATCCGGTCAAACAGGATCGGGTAAAACCACCCAGATCCCGAAAATACTTCTGGAGATGGGCCGTGGCACGCATGGCAAACAGGTGGTGCACACCCAGCCCAGACGCATCGCGGCGAGGAGTGTGGCCGAGCGCATCGCGGCCGAGACACAGACCAGACTCGGGAACGAAATCGGCTTCCAGGTCCGCTTCACCGATGAGAGTTCACCCTCGACACGGCTACGCGTGGTCACGGACGGCATTCTTCTGGCCCAGATTCAACGCGACCCGCAGCTGAAGGCATACGATACGATCATCATCGACGAGGCCCATGAGCGCAGTCTGAACATCGACTTTCTGCTCGGCTACCTCACCACGCTGCTGCCGAAGAGGCGTGATCTCAAGCTCATCATCACTTCGGCGACCATCGATTCACTGAAGTTCCAGGAGCATTTCGCCGAGGCTCTGCATACCAAGGTTCCGGTGATCGAGGTTTCCGGAAGGACGTATCCGGTTCAGATCGTCTACGAACCCACCGATGGTCTCCCGGCATTGATGCAGCACGTTCCCGGCTTCTCGTCTTCAAGCAACCCCGATCGTGAGGATTCGCTCGATCTGCCCGAGGCCGTGGCCCGCGCCTGCACCGAATTGATCGTCCATTCCACGCATGAGCGCGGAGCCAGGGATGTTCTGGTCTTCGCCGCGGGCGAGCGGGACATCCACGATTACGAACACGCCCTGCGCCGTCACTTCGGCGAACGCACCAACGATATGCGCCGCTCCGATGCCATCGAGATCATGCCGCTGTTCGCCCGCCTCTCCGCCAAGGAACAGCACCGCGTCTTCGAGGACCACAGCCATCAACGCATCGTCATAGCGACCAATGTGGCCGAGACCTCGCTGACCGTGCCGGGCATACGCTATGTGGTCGATCCCGGTACGGCACGAATCAGCCGCTACTCCAAATCGGCGAAAGTGCAACGACTGCCGATCGAGGACATCTCCCAGGCGAGCGCCGACCAACGCGCGGGTCGATGCGGACGTCTGGCTGATGGCATCGCCATACGACTCTATGGAAAGGACGATTTCGATCAGCGCGAGCGCTTCACCGAACCGGAGATCCTGCGCACCTCGCTCGGAGCGGTCGTCCTGCACATGCTCTCGGTCGGCGTGGCCCATACCGCACACGATGTCGCCGATTTCGGATTCATCGACCAGCCCGATATGCGCGCCGTCTCGGACGGCTTCAATGAGCTGACCGAATTGGGCGCGATCTCCCGGAAGCACGGCGAGGTCAGACTGACGACGACCGGCAGGCAGCTGGCCCGGATCCCCATCGATGTGCGTCTGGGAAGAATGGTCATCGAAGCCTCGCACAGCACCCCGAATGTGCTGGCATCGGTTCTGGTCATCGTCGCATTCCTCAGCCTTCAGGATCCGCGCGAGCGCCCCCAGGAGCAGCGGGAGGAAGCCGATCGCTGCCATAACCGCTATGCCGATGAACAGAGTGATTTCATCACGGCCCTGAACATATGGGACCGTTTCTTCCAGGCAGACGGTGAAACCAGCAATTCCTCCCTGCGCAAGCTGTGCAAGGCCGAATACATGGGTTATCTGCGCATGCGCCAGTGGAGGGATCTGGTCCGCCAGCTGCGTGAGATGTGCCGCGAATTCAAATTCCGCGTCGGCGAGGCCATCCCCTCGTCTCGGCCAGATCTTGAGATCCGCCAACTGCCTCAGAAGCAACAGGCCGCCCATAGTCTGAATTGCTCGTGGGACGATCAGAGCATCCACCGGGCGATGATGGCGGGTCTGCTGTCGAATATCGGCATGCAGATCGTGCATGAGACGAAGGCCTCGGACTTCACCGGATTGAAGGGGGCCGCGCGGGCCAGAGCCATGAAACGTGCCGCCAAACTCGCACGCAACGACTACCAGGGGGCACGCGGGACCCGTTTCGCGCTTTTCCCCGCCTCGGGCGTCGCCAAAACCACACCCGCCTGGGTGATGGTCACCGGGCTGGTCGAGACCTCGCGTCTCTGGGCACGCTACGCCGCGGCCATTGACCCCGCATGGGCGGAATCACTGGCCGGATCCCTCACGCGCACCACCTACGCGGAGCCGCATTGGTCGGCATCCCAAGGTGCGGCCGTCGCCAAGGCCAAGGTGCTGCTGTACGGGCTGCCGATCGTCGAAGACCGCCATGTGCAGTGGGGATCGATCAACCCCGTAGAGGCACGCGACATGCTCATTCGTCAGGGGCTCGTCGAGGGGGACATCCAGCAGCGCTTCTCCTATGACGACTTCGTCAGAGGCAATCTGAATGTCCTTGAGCAGGCGGGTGACGACACCAGACGTACCCGTCGCATCATCGACGCCGTCAGCGACGAGGACCTTGTCGATTTCTACGATGCCGTGATACCGGATGACATCACCTCCTTGGCGGCCCTGGCCCACTGGTGGAAGACCGAACACCAACAGCACCCGCATCTGCTTGATTTCGACCCCGATGAGGTCGAACGCCTGCGAGAAAGCGAGGAGATAAGCCTCGATGATTATCCCGACCAGTGGCATACGGTCGGCAGTGACGCCTCCCCCATCGATCTGAAACTCAGCTACATCTATGACCCGCATGCTGACAATGACGGCGTCACCGTTCATATCCCGCTGAAATACCTGTCACGGCTCTCCGTGGAGGAGTTCACATGGAATGTGCCTGGAATGCTCGATGAGCTGATCGTGTCAACGATCAAATCGTTGCCGAAGACCTTGCGCGTCCAATTCGTTCCAGCACCTGACACGGCCAAAGCCATACGTCTGTGGATCGATGAGCATTACCCCGCCCTGCCGGGCAGCGCGAAGACCGTGGACCATGCCTCCTCACCCCGGACCTGGCCTGATTTCGCCCATGTCTTCACCACTGCGGCCATAGCCGTGGTGGGGGCGCAGCTGCACCCCGAAGTGTTCAATGACGATCAGCTGGCTAAGCTGCCGCCGTACACACGCATGACCTTCAGCGTCGAGGGCGCCCGGCCGGACAAGGGCCGTAGGCATGCCTCCCACGGTCACGGCCGTGGCCACACGCAGGTACTCGGCACATCCAAGTCGCTGCACGAACTCCAGATGCTCTTCGCCGCACAGGCCGAGGCCTCGGCACGCAAACTGGTCAGCTCGAAGGCACAGAAGGCCGCAGAGGCGGGAAAACTCGTGGAGCAGACCAATCTCTTGCATCGGGCGGGCGCGACCACACAGACACGGTCCTCGATGCTCTGGAAGGGTGCTCTGGATGCTTTGCGCCTGCCGACGGAGAGAATCACCTCGCGCTGGCTGGGCACCGAGGCTCTGATGATGGCTTCAGCACCGTATTCGAGCACCAAGGCGCTTGTCGAGGATCTGCAGTTCGCCGCCGTCAAGCGTCTGCTGCCGAATGTGAGGGAACTGCCTGATGATGCCGCACTCGATCAAGCGGTGAATGATGTGAGTGAGATATACGAAGACACCGTCTATGCCGTCACGAAGGATGTGGTGCAGGCCCTCAAGGAGTTTGCACAGGTGGATTCAGCCGTTTCCGGTCCCGCCGACCTCCCCCTGCTGTCGGTGCTGCAATGGCTTCGCGAACACATCGCCACACTGGTCCGCCCCGGCTTCATAGCGGACGCCCCCAGCGACGCCCTGATTTCGATCGAGCGTTATCTGCGGGCGGATATGGTACGGCTGCAAAAGGCCAAAGCCGACAAAACCCGGGATGTACGTTGGGCATGGCAGGCCGACGAGGCCCGTCAACTGGTCACGGCCGCACAGGAACAGGCGAAGAAGGAACCCGCCGGGGCACGGCGTGAGGAGCTGATGGAACGCTCCACACGGGCCCGGTGGATGCTGGAGGAATTCTATGTCTCACTATGGGCCCAGGAATTGGGCACTTCGGGGCCGGTCAGCCTGCAGCGCATCCGCAAGGCGATCGCCGCATAGCTCCATCCTCGGCGAACACACACCCCGACGTTCTATCATGATGACGATGAAGGCGTTTGGAATTGGAATGTGCACACTCCGGGAGACGGATATCCCGACGATGCGCCCCGAACGGGCAGATGCCACGACGGCAGAAGAGGTTACACACCTATGACCGGAAAACATACCGGCAAACGCAGCACGAGCGGAAGAGGCACAGGCCGAAGGAAGGGCACATCGGGCATCCGGGGCATTGCCCTGGTCTGGAAGAGGATGTCGCCGCTTCACCGGGTGCTCTCATCCGTGGCGGCCACCCTGGTCGTACTGCTGGTCATGACGCTGACGATGGGCGCGATCCGATACGCCCAGTATCTGACCGAGGTCCATAATGCGCAGGAGCGCCAACAGCAATTCGCCAGGGAATACTCCTTCAACCCCGGCAGTATCATCTCCGATACACGCTTCTTCGATTCCAAGACCATGAACGCCAAGGAGATCCAGTCCTTCCTCGATGAGAAAGGCACGGCCTGCACCGGCAAGAGCTGTCTGAAGAACTACACGGTCGACACCCAGGACAAGGCCGCCGATGCCTTGTGCAAGGCGTATAAGGGCGCTTCCAAGCAGAGTGCGGCCACGATCATCGATGAGGTGTCGAAAGCCTGCGGAATCAGCCAGAAGGTCCTGCTGACCCTGCTGCAGAAGGAACAGCATCTGGTGACGGCGACCGCCCCCACAGCCTGGCAGTACAAGGCGGCAATGGGCCTCTCCTGCCCGGATGATGCGGATTGCGATCCGAACTACGCGGGATTCTTCAAACAGGTCTACGGCTCAGCCAGCAGGTTCAAGTATTACCAGGCCCATCAAAGCGAGTACTCATACGCCGCGCAGAAGCTCAACTACATCCAGTACAGTCCCACGAAGTCCTGCGGCGGCGCGAATGTCTACATCGACAACGAGGCCACGGCCTTGCTGTACATCTACACGCCGTACCAGCCCAATGCTGCGGCCCTCAACGCTGGATTCGGCGAGGGGAACAGCTGCTCAAGCTACGGCAACCGTAATTTCTCGCTGATCTATGCCAACTGGTTCGGCAATCCGCGCGCATGAAGGCGCCGATCGCCGTGTAGGCGGTCTTCGACCTGCCACGCAGCAGGATATGAAACGCCGTGTCTCACGGTGATATCCCGTCCTGCGTCGCATTCAACCCGATATCACACCGAATCTCGCGGCATAGCTTCCGAGGAACGAGTCCTTCATCGTCTCAGGGCTGCGATGGGATTTACCGTATTGGTCGATGAGGCCGTGGAATTCCTGCAGTTCGACCACCGTGAACGCATATGAACGCACCTCGGGCAGCATGCGATTCCTGAAGGCCTCATAGCCCTTGGGTACATCCTGACCCAGAAATCCGAACAAGCGGCGGGCATAGGTATCGGCGATGAAGGCTTCACGGTCGAATACGTAGAGCAGCAGATCATCCGCCGTCTCTCCCCCGACCCCGAACACCGACAGCAGTTCGGAACGCAGCTCCTCATCCTCGATGCCCTCGGCGCCCTCCGGCCTGAATCCGCAGCGATCGCCATACCATGCGCACAGATCGTGCAGGGCCCTTGACTTGTTCTTCTGGAAACCGGATGGACGGATCAGTTCCTGCAAGTCACCGGGATCGAGGGAGAGCATGGTATCTGGTTCGAGAACACGGGCCTGCTTCAGGGCATCAAGGGAACGGGCCACATTGCCCCAGGCCGTGTTCTGCGTAAGCACGGCCCCGACCATGATCTCGAATCGGCTCTCCGCAGGCCACCAATGGCTCGGCCCCATGGCCTCCAGCATGATGGAAAACACGTCCCGGATGGAGATCTCTTCACCCGGGACGTGTTTCGCAATCACTGACATCCTCTTCCCCGCTGTATGCAGCACCCTACACGCCACTTGGACGCACGGCTTCTCCCGCCGGACTAGAGCCGGGGCAGGTATTTCTGCAGCTCGTACGGCGTGACCTGCATGCGGTAGTCTTCCCATTCCTGACGCTTGTTCCGCAGGAAATACTCAAAGGCATGCTCACCGAGCACATCGGCCACGAAGTCGGACTTCTCCATGATCTTCAATGCCGAGTCCAGGGAGTCGGGAAGCGGTTCTATCCCCATGGCCTGGCGTTCGGCGTCAGTCAGCTCCCAGACGTCATCACTCGTCGGATCGGCAAGCGTCATCTGCTTCTCGACGCCGTCAAGCCCCGCCGCCAGCAGAACCGAATACGACAGATAGGGATTCGTCACCGGATCCAAAGCGCGGAACTCCATGCGAGCGGAGTTGCCCTTGCCCGGTTTGTACTGTGGGATACGCAGCAGCGCGGAACGGTTGTTGTGTCCCCAGCAGATATAGCTAGGAGCTTCGTTGCCGCCCCACAACCGTTTGTAAGAGTTGACATACTGATCGGTGACCGCGGTGATCTCCGCGGCATGGTAGAGAATGCCCGCGGCGAACTGGCGCGCCGTCAGGGACATGTTGAATTCCTGACCCGCCTCGTAGAAGGCGTTGGCGTCGCCCTCGAAGAGACTGAGATGGGTGTGCATGCCTGAGCCTGGCTGATTGGTCAGCGGCTTGGGCATGAAGCTCGCGTGAATGCCCCGTTCAAGGGAGACCTCCTTCACCACCGTGCGGAAGGTCATGATGTTATCCGCTGTGGTCAAGGCATCGGCGTAGCGCAGGTCGATCTCATTCTGCCCGGGGCCGGCCTCGTGATGCGAGTATTCGACGGAGATGCCCATCTGCTCGAGCATGTTCACGGTCGCGCGACGGAAGTCCATCCCTGGGCTGCGGGGCACATGATCGAAGTATCCGCCCTCGTCGATGGGCGTCGGAACCTGGGACCAGTCGTTCTGGCTTTCGAAGAGATAGAACTCGATTTCGGGGTGGACGTAGAAGGTGAAGCCCTTGTCTTTGGCCTTCGAAAGCGCCCGCTTCAGCACATGGCGCGGATCGCCGAGGCTTGCGTCACCCTCCGGAGTCAGGATGTCGCAGAACATGCGTGCTGTCCCCTGCGGTCCACCACGCCACGGGAGGATCTGGAAGGTGGAGGGATCCGGTTTGACGATCATATCGTCCTCGGAGACCCTGGTCATGCCTTCGATCGCCGAACCGTCGAAGCCCAATCCCTCTTCGAAGGCCGCTTCGAGCTCGGCTGGCGCGATGGCAACGGATTTCAAAGTCCCCAACACATCGGTGAACCATAGGCGAATAAAACGTACATCGCGTTCCTCTACTGTGCGAAGCGCGAACTCCTGCTGCTTATCCATGCTAGCCATGCTTTCATGAGTTTATTTCGTATGCAATACCATCGCCCGGTGTGTTGCCAAAACACCGCCGTTCAAACGTCTGATTCGTCACTTTCCGACGAGCGCCAGGGCTTCCTCCAAGGTGAAGGCCTTGGCGTACAGGGATTTGCCCAGAATCGCGGAATCGACGCCCAATGGGCTCAACTCCTCGATCGCACGTAGATCGTCGAGTTTGGAGATGCCGCCCGATGCGGTGATCTTCGCATCGCTGCGTTCCGCGACCTGCCTGAGCAGTTCGATGTTCGGCCCCTGCATCATGCCGTCGCGCGCCACGTCGGTGACCACATACCGTGAGCAGCCCACCTCGTCCAGGGCCTTCATGGTCTCGAAGAGGTCACCACCCTCCCGCGTCCACCCTCGGGCCGCAAGCGTATGCCCTCTGACGTCGAGTCCGATGGCGACCCTGTCCCCGTACCTCCTGATCACCGAAGCGGTCCACTCAGGGTTCTCCAGCGCGGCCGTCCCGATGTTCACCCGTGCCGCACCGGCGTCAAGCGCCGCCGCCAGGCTGTCGTCATCGCGGACTCCGCCGCTCATCTCGATATTGACCTGATCGCCGAGTTCAGCGACGATCTCGCGTAGCTGGTCGCGGTTGTTCCCCGTACCGAAGGCGGCATCGAGATCGACCAGATGGATCCACTCGGCCCCGCTACCCAACCATGTACGCGCCGCTTCCAACGGACTGCCGTAGTCGGTTTCCGAGCCGGATTCGCCTTGACGAAGGCGGACGGCCTTGCCGTCTCGAACATCCACAGCGGGAAGAAGCGTCAACATAGGTGTTCCTTTCATATTCTGTGTTCACAGTAGTCGGTGTCCAGACAGGGCCGGCATGCATGCCGCCGCAGGCCTCGCGCCTGGTCGGAGGATGTGCCTCGCCGCGCTCGCCGGTATCAGCCCTGTTGCGGGAATGTCCCCATCCAGTTTCGCAGCAGCCGCGCGCCGGCCTGCGCCGATTTCTCAGGATGGAACTGGGTCGCGCTCAACGCCCCCCGCTCATAGGCCGCCACGAAATGACTGCGCCCGTAATCGCACCAGGTGATCTTTCCCTGTTCTCCGGCGAAATCGATATCCGATTGCTCCGCGTCCTCGGCACCCATCGCCGCAAAGGAATGCACGAAATAGAAGCGTTCGTCTTCGATGCCTTCCAGCAGCCTGCTGCCGGGTGCCGCGCTGACGGTGTTCCAGCCCATATGCGGCACGACATCCGCGTCCAATGCGGTGACCTGGCCATTGATCAAGCCCAGCCCCTCGGCGTCGTCCCCATGCTCGGTGCCCATCTGGAACATGATCTGCTCACCGACGCACACCCCAAGCACCGGGCGGCCGGCACGCAGCCGATCGGTGATCACCCGATCGCCATTCACCGACTTCAGACCCTCCATGCATGCGGCGAAGGCGCCCACACCCGGCACGACGAGACCATCGGCCTGGAGTGAGGCACGGTAGTCGGATGTCAGGGTCACATCAGCACCCAGATTGTCGACAGCCCTGAGCATCGAACGGACATTGCCGAAACCATAGTCAAACACCACAATTGAAGTCATTACGATCCCTCATCTCACTCGTTGGCGGTGCCTGCCGCATGCCCGCCCGAACCGGAACGCGTATGGCGGGCGATGATGGCCATTGCCGATTCGTCGCTCAGCTCGTCGGTATCGCTCACACTGTAGCCGTCAACCTGCACCATGCTCAGATTCGATGCGCCGATCAGCAGATCCTCGACGCAGGATGACGTGGAGGCGAACAGAACCGGCGGGGAGAAGGACTCCCCCGCGTGTCCGTTCAGCCATAACGTCGCTTCAAGTTTGTCGGCACGATTCACGGCGAGCACCGCAGAGAGACCCGAAACCACTGAGGTCAGATCCCTGGCGCATGTCTCCGGTTCATCACCGTCAAGGGCACGCAGCACGGCGAAGGCGCCTTCCGGTGTGTCGATGCAATCCGCATCGATGCCCGCGAGCCTGCAGAAGGCGGCGAGCAGCTCACCCGAGGACAATCTGGTGATCAGGGTCGCGATTTTGGCCTTGTTGCCGATCAGGCCTTCCAGCTCATCATCGAAGTCGATGCCTTCACCGGAGGCATCCCCGGAAGTCTGGGGATCGGATGCCTGATGATCCTGCTCCGTCGTATTCGCCGATGCACCGTCATCCGGTCGGGACGCGCCGTCATCATCTGCGTTGAGCTCCTCTTCGAAGCCTGCGAGCGCCGCCTCTATCTCCTCATCGGTCAGATGACGCTCTCCTTCGGGATCCTGCGACGATCCCCGTCGTCCGTCATCCTTCTCGCTCACAATGCACCCTTGGTGCTGGGAATGCCCGTTACCCTGGGGTCCATTTCGACGGCTCCGCGCAGGGCACGTGCCAGGGCCTTGAATTCCGCCTCGGCAATATGATGGGGATCCCGCCCTGCCAGCAGCGTCAGATGCAGGCAGATACCCGCGTGGAAGGCTATCGATTCCATGACGTGACGTACCAATGAGCCGGTGAAGTGCCCGCCGATCATCGCATATTCGAAGCCTTCGGGTTCACCTGTGCAGACCGCGTAGGGACGGCCGGAGATATCGACCACGGCTGTGGCCAAAGCCTCGTCAAGAGGCACCGTCGCATCGGCGAAACGGCGGATGCCGCGCTTGTCTCCGAGCGCCTGTTTCAAAGCCTCGCCGAAGACGATGGCGATGTCCTCCACCGTGTGATGCGCATCGATGTCGGTATCCCCACTTGCCTTGATCGACAGATCTATCAGGGAGTGCTTGCCCAGTGCAGTCATCATATGGTTGTAGAACGGTACGCTGGTCTGAATGTCCGTAGCGCCCGTGCCATCCAGGTTCAGGCTCAGCTCGACCTGTGATTCGCTGGTGATGCGCGTTATCGAGGCTGTTCTGTCCATGGTCTCTCCTTTGTAACGATACCCACTGGTACCCAGCATAACGAGCCGATACTACAGTCGGTCGCCGTTGTCCGGTCCTCCCGGGTGCCGCGACGCCATAGGTCGGCGGGTACGCTACGCCTGGTCGTGCAGAGCAAGGACCTCGGTGAAGGCCTGTCGGAAGCGGGCCATCTCCTCATCCGTGCCCATGCATACGCGCAGCCAGCCTTCCGGCCCGACCACGCGGATGAGGACCCCACGGTCCAGCAGATCCTGGAATATCGTCTCCCGCCGCTCGAAGGTGCCGAAGAGCACGAAGTTCGAACCCGAGGGTGCGACTCGGATATTCTCGCCATGATAGTGCTGCTGGGCGAGCCACGAGGCCGTCTGTTCCCTGGTCTGCCTGAGATGCGCGACGGTGCTCAGCTGCTCATCGGTGTGTTCGAAGGCGGCGAGCGCCGCGGCCTGGGTGACCGCGCTGAGGTGGTACGGCATGCGCACGATGCGCACCGCATCTATGATGCCCTCGTCGGCGGCAAGGTAGCCGACACGTGCACCTGCGAAGGCGAAGGCTTTCGACATGGTCCGGCTCACGGCCAGATTGTGGTGTTTGGGGACCAGGCTCACCGCGGATGGTGTTCCCGGATCACGGAATTCCACATAGGCCTCATCGACGATGAGGATCGGGTGCGCACCTTCCGGGGCCCCGGTGACCGGAGCCTGTTCGCAGGCGGCGAGCAGGGCCTCGATCTCGTCGTGTGGCAGCACCGTTCCGGTCGGATTGTTCGGACTGGTCACCAGAACCATCGAGGGGCCGTACTCGTTGATGGCATCGATCGTACGATCCACGTCAAGGGTGAAATCCTCATGGCGATGCGCGAGTTTCCATGTGGTGAAGGTGTCGCGGGCGTATTCCGGGTACATCGAGTATGTCGGGTCGCATCCCAGCGCCGTGCGTCCGGGGCCGCCGAAGGCCTGGAAGAGCTGCAGCATGATCTCGTTGGAGCCGTTGGCACCCCAGAGCTGCTCGACGCGCAGGCGCGTGCCGGATTCCTTGGCGAGGTAGTCGCTGAAGGCCTGACGCAACTCGATATGCTCCCTATCGGGGTATCGGTTCAGCTCGGCCGCGATGGAAGCGACCCGCTGTGCGATGCTGCTGACCACGTCAGGCTCAAGCGGATAGGGGTTCTCGTTGACATTCAGGCATACCGGTACGTCCAGTTGAGGCGCCCCATAGGGCTCCTCACCCAGCAGATCGTTGCGCAGCGGGATGCTGGAGGGGATGGCGCTCATAGCAGGCCCGCCTCCTGTTCCTGCTGGCGAAGCGTGGCTTTGTCATAGGGATCGTCGATGAAACGGCTCAGCACGCATTCACCGTGTCCCGGCAGATCCTCGCTCACCGCGAAGGCGTTGATCCGGGAAGCCAGGACCTTCAGCCCCTCTTCGTCATATTCGATCACTTCGACCGGCTTCATGAAGGTGTGCACGCCGAGGCCGCTCGCGAAGCGTGCGGTCCCACCTGTCGGCAGCACGTGGTTCGAACCGGACATGTAATCACCAAGCGGGACCGGGGAATACGGCCCGCGGAAGATGGCTCCGGCATTCGTGATCCTCGCGATCACGGCGTCCGCATCCTTCGTCTGAATCTCAAGATGTTCGGCGGCATAGGCATTCGCCACCTCAATGGACTGGTCGATGCCGTCGGTCAGGATGATGCCCGACTGGCTTCCCGCCAGTGATGTCGTCACACGCTCGGCATGCTCCGTGCGCGGAACCCGGTGCAGCAGACTCTCCTGCACGCGCTGGGCCAGTGCCTCGTCATCGACGATGAGCACGGAACCCGCAAGCTCGTCATGTTCGGCCTGGCCGATGAGATCGGCAGCGAGCCATTCGGGATTGGCGCCCGAATCCGCGACTATGGCGATTTCCGTCGGCCCGGCGACGGCATCGATGCCGACGAAGCCGGATACCAGACGCTTTGCCGTCGCGACGAAGATGTTGCCTGGGCCGGTGATCTTGTCCACCGGGTCGCAGAGCACGTCGCCATCCTGTGGCAGCGAGCCCTTCGCACCGTATGCGAACATCGCGATGGCCTGCGCCCCGCCCACCGCATAGACCTCATCGACACCGAGTATGGCGCATGTCGCCAGGATGGTCCCGTTCGGCAGCCCCTCCTCCGAGGTTTTGGACGGTGGCGTCGCGATCGCCAGGGATTGGACGCCCGCGGCCTGTGCCGGCACCACGTTCATGATCACCGAGCTCGGGTATACGGCCTTGCCTCCAGGAACATAGAGTCCGACGCGCTGCACCGGAATCCAACGCTCGGAGACCCTGGCCCCCGGGGCCAGATCCGTGTGGAAAGCTTCAGGAACCTGGGACGCGCTGACGGCCCGGGAACGCCTGACCGACTCCTCGATGGCGAGCTTGACCTCGGGATCGAGCTCCTCCAACGCCTGTTGGAGTTTCTCCTGAGGAACGCGGAGATTCGTGGGCCGCACGCCGTCGAAGCGTTCGCCGAAATCCCTGAGCGCCGCCGCGCCGCGTTGATGGACCTCATCAAGAATCGGTTGCACCAGTTCCGCGGCCTCATGCGTGCCCATCTGGGCCCTTGGCATCGCCTGCAGCAGTTCGGAGCGCGTGAGCCTCTGCCCGCGCAAATCAATGGTTCTCATGAGATTGTCCGTCATAATACTGATGTTAGATTCCACCAATGACGAAGCGGCACGACCATGTTGGCGCAGGCGCTCAGGCTGCGGTCAGACAGGAGGGTCCGAAAATCGTTTTGATCTCGGCGAAGAGGCTGGTGTCACGTTTGATCCGGTATCCATCACCGAATGTCATCACCGTGGCATCGCCTTTGGCGTTCACCACCAGCAGCTTGACCTCGCAGTAGCCCGGGTGCGAACGCAGTATATCGCTGAGCTGCTTCATCCTCATGCCGTCCAAGGCGACGGGTGGCAGTGCGATCATCAGAGGACGTTCATCGACGGAATCCAGGGTGGGTTTCTCCATCTCCGTCGCCCGCATCGAGACCGTTTCCTCGCGCAGCTCGATCTGCCCTCTGACGCATACGACGGTATCCACGGCCAACTCCGCGGCATTGGCCTCATACACCTTGCCGAAGAACATGCATTGGATGGAGCTTTCCAGATCCTCCACCGTGACGATGGCCCAGGCGTTGCCTTTCTTCGACACACGGCGGTCCACGCCGGTTATCAGACCGGCGATGGTTATCATCTGGCCTTCGCCCATCGTCTTGGCCTTATCGATGAGCTGGGCGATGGACATATCGCGCAGACCGGCAAGCACCGAGGTCATGCCACTCAAAGGGTGGTCGGAGACATACAGACCCAGCATCTCCCGCTCGAAATTCAGCTTCGTCGGCTTGTCCCATTCCTCGATGTCCGGGACGGTGACAGCGGCATCCCCCATCGCATCATCCGATTCGTCGGCCCCGGCATCCGCGAAGAGATCGAACTGTCCCTCGGCCTGCTTGCGTTTCAACGGAACCAGGGAGTCTATGGCGACCTCATGGATCTGGTACAGGGCGCGCCTGTTGGGGTCAATGGCGTCGAATGCCCCCGCTTTGATCAGGGATTCCAAGGATCGGCGATTCAGGACGTTCAATGAGACCCTTCGCACGAAATCAACGAAATTCACATAATGCCCGTGCGGACCTTCACGTTCGGAGACGATATCCGCAACCACCTTGTCACCGACATTGCGGATGGCCCCCAGCCCGAAGCGCACCACGTCGCCGACTGCCGAATACTCGGAGACCGACTCGTTCACATCGGGAGGGAGCACCTGGATGCCCATGCGCCTGGCCTCGCCGAGGTACAGGGCCGTCTTGTCCTTGTTGGTGCGTTCGTTCTGCAGCAGGGCCGCCATGAATTCAACGGGATAATGGGTTTTCAGATAGGCGGTCCAGTAGGAGATCATGCCGTAGGCCGCGGAATGCGCCTTGTTGAAGGCATATCCGGAGAAAGGCACCAGAATATCCCAGACGGCCTGTGCGGCCTGCTCCGAATACCCGTGCTCCTTCATACCGGCGAAGAAGGGCACCCGCTCCTTGGCCAGCACTTCGGGCTTCTTCTTACCCATCGCTCGACGCAGCACATCAGCCTTGCCCAATGAGTAACCAGCCAAGATCCTCGCGGCGGACTGCACCTGCTCCTGGTAGACGATCAGGCCGTAGGTCTCGTCGAGCACGTCCTTCAACGGTTCCTCGACCTCGGGATGGATCGGGACGATGTTCTGCAAACCGTTCTTGCGCTTGGCGTAGTTGGTGTGCGAGTTCATATCCATAGGACCGGGGCGGTACAGTGCGATCAATGCCGAGATGTCGTTGAAGTTATCCGGTCGCAGGGTCTTGAGCAGGGATCGCATGCCGTCGCCATCGAGCTGGAACACACCCAGCGTATCGCCACGGGACAGGAGCTGGTAGGTTTCCTTGTCATCCAACGGGATCTGCTGGATCGTGATCTCTTCCTTGCCGTTGCGCACGATGTTCTTCAGCGTGTCACGGATGACCGTGAGATTGGAAAGCCCGAGGAAATCCATCTTGACCAAGCCCAGGGTTTCACAGGTGTGGTATTCGAAGGTGGTCGTCACGGTGCCGTCGTTGCGTTCCATCAGCGGCGAGGTATCGGTGATCGGGTTGGATGCCATAATCGTCGCGCAGGCGTGCACACCGGTCTGGCGGATCATGCCCTCGATGCCCTTCGCCTCTTCGGTGATGCGTTTGACATCGGGATCGGAATCGTACAGATCACGGAACTCACGGGCCTCCGGGTAACGTTTCGACTTCTCGTTGAAGATGTCCTTGAGGCTCATGTCCTTGCCGTTCACGGAGGGCGGCAGCGCCTTGGTGACACGGTCTCCCATCGCGAATTCGTAGTCCATGATGCGTGCCGAATCCTTCAGGGCCTGCTTGGTCTTGATCGTGCCGTAGGTCACGCATTGGGCGACCTTGTCGCTGCCGTATTTGCGCCCGACGTAAGCGAGCACGCGCATACGGCCTTCCGGATCGAAATCCACATCGATATCAGGCAGCGAGACGCGCTCCGGGTTCAGGAAGCGTTCGAAGATCAGACCGTGCTCGATGGGGTCAAGCTCGGTGATGCCCATCGCGTAGGCCACCATCGAACCTGCCGCCGAGCCACGACCGGGGCCCACCATGATGCCGTTCTCCTTGGCCCAGTTGATGTAGTCGGCGACCACGAGGAAGTAGCCCGCGAACTGCATCTGGCAGATGACACCGCATTCGTAGTCGGCCTGTTGCACGACGCTCTGCGG
Source organism: Bifidobacterium psychraerophilum (assembly GCF_000741705.1). Lineage (GTDB taxonomy): Bacteria > Actinomycetota > Actinomycetes > Actinomycetales > Bifidobacteriaceae > Bombiscardovia > Bombiscardovia psychraerophila. The sequence goes on from NZ_JGZI01000010.1 coordinate 681,309, forward strand.
CACACCATCGGGATAGCGCTTGGTGAGCCCCTCCTCCACCTGGTGCAGGAAGAGCGAGGTCTCGTCCCATCCTTCCGGGCACTCGAAACGCGGCATGAAGGCGCCGTCCTCATGGTCGTCGAACATCACATTGCAGCGTTCGGCTATATCGAGCGTATGGTCGCAGGCTTCAGGAAACTCCTTGAACAGTTCGCGCATCTCCTGGGCGGTTTTGATGTAGTAGCCGCTGCCATCGAATTTGAATCTGCCGGGTTCATCGAGGCGCGAGCCTGAATTGATGCAGAGCAGTGCGTCCTGTGCCGAGGCATCATGCTCATGCACATAGTGCGAATCATTGGTCGCCAGCAGAGGAGCATTGAGCTGCTTCGCGATGCGCAGCAGATCCTTGGTCACCCTGCTTTCGATTTCGAGACCATGATCCATCAACTCGACGTAGTAGTTCTCCCTGCCGAAAATATCCTGGAACTCCGAGGCCGCCCTCAACGCCTCGTCATACTGACCCAGGCGCAGGCGCGTCTGCACGATTCCCGATGGGCATCCTGTGGTGGCTATCACGCCTTTGGAATGGCGGGAAAGCACCTCTTTGTCCATACGCGGCCATTTGCCGACCAGACCCTCAAGATTGGCGATCGAGGAGGCCTTCATCAGATTCACCAGGCCCTCATCGTTGCTGGCAAGCAGGGTCATATGGGTGATGAAACCGCCACCCGATACATCGTCGGAGCGCTGCGCCTCGGTGCCCCACCGTACGCGGGTCTTGTCCTGACGGGAGGTTTCGGGCGTCACATAGGCTTCGATGCCGATGATGGGTTTCACACCCGCCTGCACCGCCGTGCTCCACATCTCATAGGCACCGTGCATATTGCCGTGATCGGTTATGGCGATGGCGGGCTGGCCGAGTTCCTTGACCTGTTCGACCAGATCTGGGATGCGTGATGCACCGTCGAGCATCGAGTAATGGGTGTGTGTATGCAGATGAACGAAGCTGGAATCGACGGAGGAAGTCATGCCCTCTAATCTAACAGCCCCACCCAATCATCCTGTGGTGAACGCTCCGGACAGCCGGTGCAATCTCGGGATGCACGGGCAGACTGCGACCGTGCCCGAACGGTCTCTCCTGCGTGCCGTTCAGCGGCTATCCGGGCGCATGCGCACCATATCGAGCGCGTGCTGCAGATCCCTCGGATAGGTGGAGTCGACACGCGTCCACAGATGTGTTCGTGGATGGCGAAATTCCAGTCTCATCGCATGGAGCCACTGCCTGTCCAGTTCCAGCTCCTCCGCAAGGCGGGGATTCGCACCATACATGTGGTCGCCCACGAGCGGATGCCCGATGGATGAGAAATGGACGCGAATCTGATGCGTTCGTCCTGTTTCGAGATTGATGCTGGCCAGGGTCGCCACACCGAAACGTTCCAGCACATCCCAATGGGTGATGGCGGCTTTGCCGGATGGGGTGACCGTGAAGCGGAAATCCGATACCTTCGCCCTGCCTATCGGGGCCTCTATCGTGGCCTTGTCCTCATTGAGGTTCCCCTGGACCAGGGCATGGTAGGTCTTGACCACCTCATGCTCCGAGAACTGCCGGCGCATCTCCTTGTATGCCAGTTCAGACTTGCACACCAGCATCAGGCCGCTCGTGCCCACATCAAGACGGCTGACGATGCCTTGCCGTCCTGCGGCGCCGTAACTGGTGATGTGCACTCCCCTGTTGAGCAGGCTACCGAGGACGGTCGGCCCGGTCCAACCCACCGAGGCATGGGCTGCCACGCCCACCGGCTTGTCGACCACCACGATATCCTCGTCTTCGTAGACCACAGCCATGTCATCGGCTATCGGTTCCGGGGGCTGGCTGGGGTGTTCGAGATCGAGCTCGATCAGATCCCCGGTATGCAGGCTTTTGGACTTCACCATCGGACGGTCCAACAGTCTGACCTGTTGCGAGTCGATGAGCTCCCCCGCCTTTGCCCGCGATATCCCAAGCATCTTCGCGAGGGCCACATCCATGCGTTTCCCGATCAGTGCGTCCGGGGCAGGAATGATCTTGCTCATGAATCGCTTGGCCCGACGGCTTGCTCAGCCACGGCCGCTTCCTGACCGTCTTCGTGAGGCGCTGCCGCCTCGTCCCCGAAGGGAATGCCCTTGAACAGGGCCAGCACTATGCCCACGCCCGCAACCATCAGGATGATGTCGGCCACATTGCCCACCGACCAGCCATAATCGAGGAAGTCGACGACCTTGCCGTCGAGGAAACCCTGTGCATAGACGATGCGGTCGATGAGGTTGCCCATCGCACCGGAGAAGGCGAGAGCCAACAGCAGCGTCCACACCATCGAGCTCGTCCGGATCACCATGACGATCATGGCCAGGCAGGCCACGATGGCCACCAGCGAGATCACCCAGGTGTATCCCGATGCCAATCCCAGTGAAGCGCCGGGATTGCGCAGCAGGCGCAGGGAGAGGATGCCCGGGATGACGGGCACCGAATCGAGTGTTGAGAGTTTGGCAAGCGCCAATGCCTTGGTGACCTGGTCTATGCCAAGCGCGACGACGGTGACGCAAGCAAAGACGGCCACGCGCATGCGCAGCCGCCTAGCTGAATTTCCCTGAAGGGACATAAATCATGACCTCACTGGTCTGCAATCAGTGCTGGGAATCCTTGGATCCCTCGGATGGCTGATAGGAGTTGGTCTCGGACACCTGCGAAACAAGCTGTCCGAGGAACTCGGTGAGCCTGCTGCGGTATTCGGACTCGAACTGCTTGAGGCCCTGGATATTGCCCTCGATGACCTTCGACTGGGTGACCAGCTTGTCCTTGACATCGGCGGCATAGCGGTCCGCACCGGTACGGGTTTCCTTGTCGTACTCCTTGGCGCGCTTCTGCACCTCGGACTCGTAGGTATCCGCCTCCGCACGCTTGTGCTTGGAGTAGGTGTCGGCATCGGCATGCGTCTTGGCCGAATAGGCATCGGCTTCAGAATGCACGCGGGTCGAGTAGTTGTCCGCATCGCTGTGCGTGCGCTTCGCATACTCATCAGCCGCGACGTGGGTCCTGTTGGAGTACTCATCCGCCTTGGCGACCATCTCGTCATGCTTGGCCTGACCATCGGCGGTGAGCTCTGCGCCCTTCGCCTTGCCCTTATCGACGTACTGGTCATGCAGCTGCATCGCGAGGGTGAGCATCGCAGTGGCGCGCTCAGGCTCGGAATTAGCATCGGCACCGGCGCCCGCGATCTTCTTGAGGCTTCCGGTCTCCGTCGACGGCTCCATCTTCGAGACCTGCTGGCGAAGCTGCTCTTCACGCTGCTTGGACTCTTCGAGCTGCTTGGAAAGGTTCTGGCTTGCACCGGACTGCTGGTTGAGCTGCTGCTGGAGCTGCACGACCTGCTGCTGCGCTGCCGAAAGCTGCTGCTGCAGACCTTCGCCGCGGCTGCGGATGGAGTCGCGCTCCTGCTGGACGGCGGTGAGCTGGTTGGCCAGAGCCTCGGCATCATTGCCCTTGGCGGCCTGTGCGGTGAGCTGATCGATCTGGTTGTTGAGCTGATCGACCTGCTGCTTCAACTGCTCATTCTGGGACGCCAGAGTCTGTACGCGCTGCTCCGCCTCGGCGAGCTTGGCTCCTGCGTCGGAGCCCTCCGTCTTGCCCGGATTCTCCTTGAGTGCCGCGTTTTCCTTCTGCAAGGACTCCACTTGTGCAGTCAGATCGGAGATCTTCGAGTTCAGCTTCGCCACGTCAGGGCCGAGCGACTGGGTCGAGGCATCGCTTTGCATAGCCTGCTTGCCCAGCACCTGAACGGTGTCGGCTATCTCGTCAAGAAAGTCGTCGACTACATCCTTGTCGTAGCCTTCCTTGAACCTGACTGACGGGATGTAGCGCTCCCTAATATCTTTCGGCGTCAATAGGACCATTGAAATTCCACCCCTTTCGGGCAACATGCATTTGCATTGTTGGTTTCCTTTTCAGCATGCTAGCACGTATACCAGTCCTCATTTGGAAGGCTGGGGTGTTATATGAGCACTTGAAGCACAATCAGGATGAAGTAGAGCACCATGAAACTCAGATCCAGCTGTATGGCGCCGAGCGACAATGGCTTGATGTACCGTCGCAGCCATCTCAGCGGAGGATCGGTCAGTCGGTAGACGATCGAAACCAGCGTCGCCACGAAAGCTTTGGGGTACCAGCGCGGGGAGAGTACGAAGACCCAGTCCAGTATCATGCGCGCGATGAGGATGAAGAGGTATGCGTTAATCGCCCAATCGAGGATATAACGTATGAGTGTAACAAGCATGAGGACAGCGTACCAATGCTCGCTTGACGTTTGCTGTAACCCGGCTGAAGGCGTGTCAGCCGACCGGGAGCGTCGACGATCCCTGGAAACACGCCTGTGCGGGGCTCAGTGCCGTCTAGTCGGCGAAGAGGTCATGCGAGGAGGACTGCCGTTTCGGCTCCTCGACCTTGATGTTGACCTGGGCCGGGCTCAGCAGGAACACACGTGGCGTCACGCGTTCGATCGATCCGCGAACGCCAAAGACCACGCCTGCGGAGAAGTCGACGATGCGATATGCCACAGCCTCCGAAACGCCGGTGAGGTTGAGCACGACCGGCACGCCGTCACGCAAGGCCCTGCCGACCAGCTGTGCATCCTCATAGGATTTCGGATGGATCGTGGTGATGCGGTTCACCCTCCCCTGGAAGGGGCTCGTCTCACGAGATGCGGAGGACGTTGTTGAAGGCGAGATCGGGGTCACCGAATGATCCGAGTCGAAGGAGGACTCCGTCGTTTCCTCCTGCTCGTTCTCGAACTCATCCTCATCAACCACATCAGCCATGCCGAGATACGACATTGCATTCTTCATGAATCCTGCCATGTGTGCTCCTTAGTCGCCTCAGCGCAGAAAATCGGGAATATCGAGATCGCCGGGATCCTGCTGTCCCTGCGGCGTGGGGGCCTGCTCCACAACATCATGTTCCGATGTCTCGTCGGAAAGCGGCTCTTCCTGTGCCGGGGCGGGGCTGCTGGCGCGCTGTGCGGTCAGTGGCGGCACCTCCGGGGTTTTCCGCTGGGCCTGCTGGGCGTCGGCCTGCTGCGCTTCCTCGTCCTTCTTGTTGGGATCGAAGCCCGCTGCGATGACGGTGACGCGAACCTCATCGCCGTAGGCGTCATCAAGGGCGAGGCCCCAGATGATCTGAGCCTCGGGATGGATTGCATCCTGCACGAGTTGCGCCGCCGCCGAAGCCTCCTGCATCGACAGGTCGGTCGGACCTGCGACATTGATCAGCGCACCATGCGCGCCTTCGATGCTTTCTTCGAGCAGGGGCGAGCTGATGGCGATCTCCGCGGCCTGCGTGGCCCGGTCCTCGCCCCTGGCCGCGCCGATGCCGAAGAGTGCCGTACCGGCATCCTTGAGGATCGCGGTCACATCCGAGAAATCCACGTGGATGTAGGAATTCATCGTGATCAGGTCCGTGATGCCCTGCACGCCTGCAAGCAGTGCGGTATCGGCCGTTTTGAACGCATCTATGACGCTGACGGTCCGATCGGAGAGATCCAGCAGACGGTCATTCGGTATGACGATGAGCGCATCGACCTCTTTGCGCAGATTCTCGATACCCGACTCCGCGGAGGAGGCACGACGCGGACCTTCAAAGGTGAATGGTCGCGTAACCACCGCGATGGTCAGGGCCCCAAGCTGTCGGGCGGCTCGCGCCACCAATGGGCTGGCCCCCGTTCCGGTGCCGCCGCCTTCACCTGCGGTCACGAACACCATGTCGGAACCTTTGATGGCCTCTTCTATATCCGACTGATGGTCCTGGGCCGCCTTGGCGCCCTTCTCCGGATCGGCGCCGGCGCCGAGTCCGCGACTCGAATTGTCAGAAAGCGAGATTTTGACATCGGCTTCCGATCGCAGCAAGTCCTTGGCATCGGTATTCACGGCCACGAATTGGACGTTCTGCAGCCCCTCAGCGATCATGCGATTGACCGCATTACCACCAGCTCCTCCGACACCGACGACCTTAATGCTGGTCTTGTCGTTGAAATTGTCAGTCTGGGCAATCTCGCTCACAGTATGCTCCTGTCACTCACGGTTAGACTCACTCTATCGCAGTTCCGGCACGCATTGATGGCAATTTCCGCGTGTTTGCGTGGATTTTCTCTCATCTCACCGGCCTTCCCCTCATCTCGCGCTTTCCCCAACTCAATACGATGCATCCATCGGATCGTCACCGAACAGCGATTCCCGTCCTTCGACGGATAATTCTCGCGAATCCAACCAACCATACGGAAGATGAACCTTTTTCGCATATCGCACACGCCCGCGCGGTTTGTCCGCTATGGCCTCCGGGAAGGGAACATCAGCGTCCAGCTGCCCGACGTTGCGGTCGATGTCCTCAAGCGATTCGGACTCCATGAATGATCTGCGAACCGATCCCCCGACCGGGAAACCCTTGAGATACCAGGCCACATGCTTACGCAGATCATGCACCGCCATCTGCTCGTCGCCGTCGTAGAACTCCGTGAGCAGGCGCGCGTGACGCGCGATCACGGCCCCGACCTCCCCCAGCGTCGGATTGACCCTCTCCGGTGAACCGGCGAAAGCGTTCCTGATGTCCGCGAAAAGCCATGGACGCCCTTGGCATCCCCTGCCGATGGCAACACCGGCACATCCGGTCTGCCGCATCATGTTCACAGCATCCTGGGCGCTCCAGATATCCCCGTTGCCGAATACCGGGATGTCAAGGGATTGCGTCAGCTCGGCGATTCGCTGCCAATCCGAATGTCCGCCGTAATACTCGGCGGTGGTGCGCGCATGAAGCGTCACCGCGGCGCAACCCTCATCCTGCGCGATACGACCGGCGTCCAGGAAGGTCTCATGTTCATGGTCGATGCCCACACGGATCTTGGCGGTCACCGGAATGCCCGCAGGCTCGCACACCGACACCACACGACGCACGAGTTCGGCGAAGACATCAAGCTTCCAAGGCAGGGCCGAACCACCTCCACGGCGGGTGACCTTGGGGACGGGGCAACCGAAGTTCAGGTCGACATGATCCGCCATCCGATTGTCGACCACCATCCGTGCGGCCTGCTCGACGATGCCGGGATTCACGCCGTAGAGCTGTAAGGATCTTGGGTCTTCGCTGGGAGCGAAACGACACAGACGGAGTGCCTTCGGGTTGTTCGCCACGAGGGCCCTGGCCGTGATCATCTCGGCCACGTACAGGCCCTGCGGTCCGTACTGCTCGCACAGCAGCCTGAAAGGCCAGTTCGTCACACCCGCCATCGGCGACAGCATGACTGGGACCGGAACATCGATGGGCCCCAGTTTCACCCCGGCGACGGCATCCGTCACACTCAAAGAATCAGTAATTGCCACCAGCTTCGGCCACCTTTACCGGGGCGGACTCGTCCTGCCCCGCTTCGTTCTCAACGTCGACCGCGCCATCAGCGGCACGGGCACCTGTTATCTGCGCAGGCCCTTCAGGATACTTCACACGCTTTTCCTTGATGCGGTCATTCACGAAATCGGCGACCTTGTCCAGGGAGATGCGCTGCTGCTCCATGCTGTCACGATCGCGTACGGTCACCGCCTGGTCATCGACCGTGTCGAAGTCGACGGTGATGCACACGGGTGTACCGATCTCATCCTCACGACGGTAGCGACGTCCGATGGCACCGGCCTCGTCGTAATCGATCATCCAGTCATGCTGGCGCAGATCCGCGGCGAGATTGTGTGCGATGTCCTGCAGCGCGGGCTTCTTCGACAGCGGAAGCACGGCGGCCTTCACCGGGGCGAGCCTCGGATCGAGGTGCAACACGGTGCGCTTGTCAACGCCACCCTTGGTGTTCGGAGCCTCGTCGACGTCGTAGGCATCCACCAGGAAGGCCATCAGCGAACGCGTCAATCCGGCCGCGGGTTCAATGACGTACGGCACGTAGCGTTCGCCTGTCGCCTGATTGAAATAGCTCAGGTCCTCACCGGAATGCTCGGCATGGGAGCTCAGATCGAAGTCGGTACGATTCGCGACGCCCTCAAGCTCGCCCCACTCGGAACCCTGGAATCCGAAACGGTATTCGAGGTCGACGGTCCGCTTGGCGTAATGTGCCAGCTTCTCCTTGGGATGCTCATAATGACGGAGATTCTCCGGGTTGATGCCCAGGTCGGTGTACCAGCGGGTGCGCGTATCGAGCCAATACTGGTGCCACTGCTCATCGGTGCCCGGCTCCACGAAGAATTCCATCTCCATCTGCTCGAACTCACGGGTGCGGAAGATGAAGTTTCCGGGCGTGATCTCGTTGCGGAAGCTCTTGCCCATATTCGCGATGCCGAAGGGCGGTTTGGAGCGGGAGGATCCCATGACGTTCTTGAAGTCCACAAAGATGCCCTGTGCCGTTTCGGGCCGCAGGTAATGCAGGCTATGGTCGTCCTGCACCGGACCGAGGTGGGTCTGGAGCATCATGTTGAAATCCCGAGGTTCGGTCCAGTTGCCCTTGGTGCCGCAATCCGGGCATGGAATGTCCTTCAGGCCATTCTCGGGGGCATGGCCATGCTTCTCCTCATAGGCCTCCTCCAAGGTGTCCGCACGATGGCGCTTATGGCAGGACAGGCACTCGATCAGAGGATCGTTGAAGACGGACACATGTCCGGAAGCCACCCACACCGGGGTGGGCAGGATCACCGAGGTGTCCACGCCGACCACATCGCCGCGCGTGACCACCATCGAGCGCCACCACTCCCGCTTGATGTTGTCTTTCAGAGCCACTCCGAGTGGGCCGTAATCCCACGCCGATCTCGTACCGCCATAGATCTCCCCCGCAGGGAACACGAAGCCACGACGCTTCGCCAGGGACACCACCGCATCGAGTTTGGATTCAGCCACGGAACACCTTCTGTTGAGATTTTTTCAAGGGTTTTGACTCGATAGAGTCTATAGCGAGACTCTGACACCCTTCCCGACGCACGATGCACCGGTGACCGCGCGCCATACGGAGCTTTCCCGGAGCTGTTTCCACAAGGTGCCCGACCGCGCCCGCGCTCATCCGATGGTGGGCGGTTTCGGTGCTGTCCAAGGGTTTTCATATGGTTCAGATGCACATGCAGGGGCACTCGGAAGAGTTGAGATGGCACGATGTCACGACGGCATCAGGTCAGTCCCTTCGAACCTGTTGGTTAAGACCATCGTAGGGAGACATGAAATGTCTGATTCCACATCATCCGCAGCATCTTCATCCACGGCATCCTCTCCGACGACCCAGCTGGCATCGGCGAAGCCGCTTGAGGCCGATCACCCGATCCGCAAGGCGATCGAGCAGGCCGCCCGTCAGGTACGCCGGCAAACACCGCTTGCACAGTCCTTCACCAATTTCGTCACCATCAACCTCGTGGCCAACGCCCAACTGGCGGTCGGAGGCACGGCAGCCATGAGTTATCTGCCGGATGACATCGCCGATGTCAGTGCCATCGCCGGAGCCACCTACATCAACGTCGGCACACTGCTGCCATTCTTCGCCGAAGCCCTGCCGCAGATCGCGAAAGACCTCAACGCTTCGGCCAAACCCTGGGTTCTGGACCCGGTCGCGGCAGGACTCGGCAATACGCGCACGTCGATTCTGCGCTCCTTCAAGGAGAATCCCCCGACGATCGTGCGTGGCAACGCCTCCGAGATCATCGCACTCACCCACATGTGGGATTTGGATATGGGCGCGAAACAGGCCGATGATGCCGATGGGACAAGCCGTCCGGCAGGCGTCGAATCCGTCGACGATGTGGATCAGGCACGGAACGCGGCCGTGACATTGGCCCGTTTCCTGTCATCACGCAGCGCCACCGGCACGGCGGCGGTCGCGGTATCCGGGGCGGTTGATCTGGTAACCGATGGCGCGAAGGTGTATCGCCTCCCGGGAGGCAGCGAATTGATGACGAAGATCACCGGAGCGGGATGCTCCCTGGGTGGGGTCACCGGCACCTATCTTGCGGTTTGCGATCCGATCACCGCAGCCATCGCCGCATCCGTCCACTTCAATTGCGCCTCGCAGACCGCCGCCGAAACGGCGACCGGACCGGGCTCATTCCAGACGGCCTTCCTCGATGCACTCTGGAATACCAGTGCGACGGACATCGCCAAGGGCGCTATTCTCATCGCCGAGTGACACCTCGGCACGGCACATCCCATCCGTGACAATCTAAGGAAGATGTATGGATACGCAGCATTCCCCATCACCACAAGCAGCAGACGTCCCTCGCCTCTCAGTGCCCTCGCCAGCCTTTGCTTCGATGCGCGGCAGCTTCGACCTGTCGGCATATCTGGTGCTCGGCCCTGATGACACCCACGGCCGGGCAGTGGAGGATATCGTCGCGGCGGCACTGCGGGCGGGCATCACCTTCGTGCAGTTGCGCGCCAAACACTCGGATGCCTCAGAAATCATCGATATGGCGGGACGCATCGCCCGCACGATAGCCGATGCGGGCAAGAGTGCCACGGTCCCCCTGGTCATCGACGACCGTCTGGACGCCACCTGGCAGGCCCGGTGCGAAGGCATCAAAGTGGATGGCGTCCACGTCGGGCAAACGGATATCAGCGTCGAATACTGCCGCACCCTGCTGGGCCCGGATGCGATCGTCGGCCTTTCGGCGAATACGGAGCACCTCATCGATGTGGTCAACGCCCTCCCCGAGGGTGTCATCGATTATGTTGGCGCGGGGCCTGTTCATCCGACGATCAGCAAAGCGGATGCCGGTATTGATGAAAACGGCGTCGCGCACAACCTGGAGATCGAAGGCATCAGACGGCTGTCCGAAATCAGCGGCTATCCCGTTGTCGCGGGCGGGGGCGTGACCGCGGCGGACATGCCCGAGTTGGCCCGCACCAAAGTGGCGGGGTGGTTCGTCATCTCAGCCATCGCGGGCAAGGCGGATCCCGAACTGGCCACCAGGGAACTCATCGAGGCCTGGAAGCAAGCGAAGCGGCAGCATGCATAGAATCTAGGCAGAGACTCATTCAGCGATCAGCCGCACGATCGGCACGAATGCGGAGCACACCAGCACACCCATCAAGGAGACGATTATGGAATCACCACAGGAACAGCAGACAACGGATGCCGGCAAACCATACATCAATACCGTAGCCGCACTGTGCATCGCACCGAGCGGAGTCGGCGATGAGTTGTCGGAATACGTGGCACAGGCCGTAGCCACCATACGGGACTCCGGTCTTCCCAACGAGACCAACGCCATGTTCACCAATATCGAAGGCGATCTCGATGAGGTGCTCGAAGTCGTGCGCGCCGCCACGATGAAGCTGGCAGGGCAGGGTTATCGCACGGGAGTCACCTTGAAGCTCGATATCCGCCCGGGATTCAAAGGGCAGCTCACCCGCAAGCCGCAATTGGTGGATGAGATCCTCGATAAGCGTCAGTGAACCCCACTGAACGCGGCTGAAACGACAGCGCCGCCTCATCAGGGTGATTTCGGACGTATCACGGTCCGGCATCATCCAGATGAGGCGGCTCTCTGATTTCAGGGAGACTATGGCTTCACCGGAATTATGGCTTCAAGTGGATTATGACTTCACCCCACCGAAACGGCGGTCGCGATGAATGTAATCGTCGATCGAGCGCCACAACACGTCGCGGCCGCAATCGGGGAAGAGTTCGTCAACGAAGTCGAGTTCCGAATAAGCAGCCTCCCAAGGCAGGAAATTGCTGGTGCGCTGCTCGCCCGAAGTGCGGATGACCAGATCGCAGTCCGGAATATCCGGGTTGTAGAGATGCTCGGCGATCATCTTCTCAGTGACCCTGCCGCCCTTGATCTTTCCTGATGCGACCTCTTTGGCGATGGCGCTCGCCGCATCCGCGATCTCCGCACGTCCACCGTAATTGATGCAGAACACCACATCGATAACCGAATTGTTCCTGGTGCGCTCCATCGCGACATCCAGCTCGTCGATCACTGACTTCCAGAGTTTCGGCCTTCTGCCCGACCAGCGCACACGCACACCCCACTCATCCATCTGCGCGACGCGGCGGTGGATGATATCGCGTGAGAATCCCATCAGAAAGCGGACTTCCGACGGACTCCTCTTCCAATTCTCCGTCGAGAAGGTATACAGGCTCAGATACCTGACCCCGGCTTCGATGGCACCTGCGATCGTGTCGAACACCACCGGTTCGGCCGCCTGATGGCCTTTGGTGCGTTCCAGTCCGCGCTGTTTGGCCCAACGCCCGTTACCGTCCATGATGACGCCCACATGCTGCGGTACCGCGCCCTTCGGAAACTCAGGGATCCGAGATCGGTCGGAGAAGGGTGCTGCCGGTATATCCAAGGAGGTGTAGTCGACCTGTTCAAAGCTCATGGTCACGAATCTAACAAGCGCAGTGAACGAATAGGACGCTCCAGATAATATTCGCCCCATTCCTCAACAATACGGTCGCATTGCCGGAGTCCGACCTCCTCCACATCACCGATAGCGTCCAGGACCGACCAATCGCCTGCGACCAGTGCCGCGATAAGACCCCGGCAGGGGGCGCTTACACGCCTGGCCTCGGGAGTACGGTCGTTGACGCACATCACGCCTCCGGCCGGAACCGAGAAGAAGTCGATATCCTCTCTGGCCCCGCAGACCACGCATGCGTCGAGTCTCGGCAACCAGCCCGCGAGCGCCAACGCCCTCATCACATACGAGGCGCTGATGACATGCGCCTGATGCCGCCCTTGGGCGAGCGAGGCCAACGCGGCAATGAGCAGGCCGTACTGTTCGGTGGCGGATTCATGCTCCGTGCTGACGAGCTTGTCCATCGTTTCGAGGATGACCGCGCCATTGGCATAGGAGTCGTAATCGGCGCATATCGGATCCGCATAGGTCGCGATGCTTGCGGCCTGGGCGATCCTGTCGAGGCTTCTGCCCTGCGCCACCAGAACATCCGCCCTCATGAAGGGTTCAAGTCTTGCGCCGAATTTCGATTTGGTACGTCGCACGCCTTTGGCGACCGCACGGATCTTACCGTGCCGTTTGGTCAGCAGGGTGATGATGCGGTCCGCCTCGCCCAGTTTTACCGTGCCCAGCACCACACCTTCGTCACGATATGTGGCCACGGCCCACCTCCCTGTCAGCTTTCGACACTACAACAGTCGGGCCTCGCCTCGTGGGATGGGCATGCCGCTTTCCTTTACCAGATGAACATTAATAGACGAACATGCCCCAGAAGGCGAAGACCAGCAGGATGCAGAACATCGCGATCGCCGTGACCACGAACAAGGCTCTGCCCAATCGCGTTGAGGCCAGGACGGGTTTCGCCTTCTGCTCCCGGATCATCGACTCCTCCTCGGCGGAGAGCTCCTTGCCTTTGCCACCCTGATGAACCTTGGTCAGCCCTCGCAGCGATGCCACCTCGAACAGACGTCCGAAGATCCTCGACCAGGCCCAGACCACCAGCGTGGATACGATCTGGATAACCGGCCAGCTCCAATAGATCATTCCCGCAGGTTCCGGGGCCCCTCCCCAGGCGAGCTTCACCACCCCCACGGCCACCTGTCCGAGTCCCGATATGAACAGCACCAGGGTCGCCAAGGTGGTACCGGTTATCATCAGCAGGATGCCGCCGAAACCGTGCGCGAAGCCAAGCGAGCGCCCTTTGCGTTTGATCATGCATTTGACTTTGGAGACCAGCGCGATGATGGAAAGCACGATGGAGGCCAGCATGAACAGCAGAGCCGCCGCATGCACGCCGATCATATAAATGGTCAGGGTCGGCCGTGCATGCAGATCGGTGGGTACCGCGATGGATTGCCTGATCGTTTCGCCGGCCACCCGTTCGGTGGTCTGTGTGAGGTCATTGACCTGCCCGACGGCCCAGTTCGTCATATCCTCCGGATAATGATCGGCCAGCGGGGTTCCTGATTCGGCTTCGTCACCAAGACGCAGGACGTGGTTCGCCACCGGATAGTTGCGCACCGTCACGTTCCAGTTCCCGGCCTGATGGGCCAGCTTCAGTATCTCCTGGGTTCCCTCGACCTGGGCCGTCATCACATCCTTGGAACCATACGCCACGAAGGTGGGGATCGCATACGCGCTCGCCTTCATCGTATCGATGTCGATGTTGTTCAGACCGAAGAGGGCGGCATCGGTGCTGAATAACCGACGCACGATCGATTGGTACCCCGGGTTCGCTCCCACCAGGGCGAAATCCTGTGCCGCCAGGAAACCCAAGGAGTGCCGAGGCGAATTCACCATCGGACTGAGCAGGATCTGGAATGCTATCTTCTTGTCCTGTTCAAGAAGATACGCGCTGATCCAGGTGCTCTCGCTGGTCGCGTATATGCCCACCTTGTCCGGGTTCACATTGTCCTGCTCGCGCAGATATTGCACCGCCTGCTCATACGCCTTGGCCGAGGCGGGATAGTCACGGGTCAGATCACTGGTATTCCATACGGGTTTGTCGATCACCACAGTGACGAAACCGGTGGAGGACAGATCATTGGCGACATCCCCGAAGGAATTGTCACTCGTCCCGTATCCGGCTCCATGCATGAACACCACGGCCGGCAGTTTTCCGCTTGCCCCGACGGGCTCCCTGATCAGCATGCTGATGCGCTGCTTGTCCCCGGTGGATTCCTGCGTGGCGGTAAACCACTCGTGATGTTCCTTGACCTTGTAATCGCCCTTCTTGCTCAGATGCACCTGATTGGGGTTGGAGAAGGACACGCTCGTATCCGAGGTCAGCGTGGCGACGCTCTGGTTCGTCGGCTCGTTGTTCCAAGGCACCGTGGTGATGTGGGACACCGAAGTGAGGATGCCGATCATCATGATGAAAATGGGAAGGCTGACCATCAACCGCCTTGACCGGCTCCACGGTCTGCTCGCCTTAGCTGTATATTCATCATTCGACACGGGAGACATTCTAACCGCACAGCCCGTACACCAGCCCGGGAAGCCGGAACCACCGGGCGATGCCGGACGTCCTGCCGAGGCATGGGATCCCGGCGTCAGACTGCAAAACACCGGGATTGCAGGCGATTCAGGAGCGTGCGCGCTCGCCTGTTATGACATGTGGGAGTGTTGCGGAATAATCGGCACCACGATCGGCCCACCGGCAACGGAACCTCCAAGCGACCCTTCAATGGAGCCATCCGAGGCGGCGCTGGCGGGAACCGCGGCATCGGTGGCCTGCTGCATATGGTCGGCTATCGCATGCGCCCGTTCGAGTAATGTGGCGACGATGCGATCCTCGGGAACCGTTTCGACTACCTCGCCCTTGATGAAGATCTGTCCTTTCCCGTTGCCGGAGGCGACTCCCAGATCAGCCTCCCGCGCCTCGCCGGGCCCGTTGACGATGCATCCCATCACTGCCACGCGGATCGGCGCCTTGATGTCCTTCAATCCATCGGTCACCGCATTCGCCAACTCAATGACGTCGACCTGCGCCCTGCCGCAACTGGGGCAGGAAATGATGTCAAAATGCCGTTCGCGCAGACCCAGATATTCGAGCACCTTGCATCCGACCTTGACCTCCTCCACAGGTGGTGCGGAGAGTGAAACCCGTATGGTGTCCCCAATGCCCTCGGCCAGCAGCACACCGAATGCCAGACACGACTTGATGGTGCCCTGCCATTGCGGTCCGGCTTCGGTGACGCCCAGATGCAGCGGCCAGTCACCCTGCCGCGCCAGCAGACGATAGGTGCGGATCATCGTCACCGGATCGTGGTGCTTGACGGAAATCTTGAAATCGTGGAAGCCGACCTCTTCGAACATCCGGGCTTCCTTCACCGCTGACGCGACCAGTGCCTGGGGCGTCGGGCCACCGTACTTCGCGTAGATGTCCTTATCCAGGCTTCCGGCGTTCACACCGATACGCAGGGATATGCCCGCCTGTGTGGCCGCCTCGCAGATGGAGGACCCCACCTCATCGAATTTGCGGATGTTACCGGGATTCACGCGCACGGCCGCGCATCCCGCATCGATCGCCTGGAAGACGTATTTGCTTTGGAAGTGCACATCGGCGATCACCGGTATCGGGGAATGCCTCACGATTGCCGCGAGCGCATCCGAATCGTCCTGACTGGGTACCGCGACGCGCACGATGTCGCATCCCGCGGCGGCGAGTTCGGCGATCTGCTGCAGTGTGGCATTCACATCGGAGGTTTTCGTATTCGTCATGGATTGCACCGAAATCGGCGCGCCCCCACCGACAGGGACCGGGCCGACCATGATGCGCCTGGAGTGACGCCGCTCGCTGAGCGCTTCGTCGGTCGGCATGGATGCCGCAGTGGTCTTGCGGAATGCGCCGGGCTCCCCACTGATGCCCTTCACGGCACTACCGGTGCCATGACTGCCATTGTCACGCTGATCGTTCATCTGCTCTCCCCTATCACCGCATCCGCGGCCTCCCGAGCCTGACCTTCGATGTCGAGCATCTCCTCGACATCCGCAAGGGCGGCACCCGAATCGAAATGCGCATCCATCCGATCAAGTACCTCAGTGACCGTCTCGATAATGCCCAGATACGGGAGGCGGTGTTCGAGGAAGGCTTTGACCGCCTGCTCATTGGCCGCATTCATGGCGGCCGTATGCTTCTCGGAGGCGGCAAGGGCCTGTCTCGCCAGGCGCACCGCGGGGAATGCGACATCATCCACTGCTTCGAACGTCCATTGGCTGGCCTGCGACCAATCGCAGGGGGATGCGACATCGGGCATCCGGGCCGGCGCAGACAGACCGAGCGCTATCGGCAGTCTCATATCCGGTGGCGAGGCCTGGGCGATAACCGCTCCATCGCGGAACTCGACCATCGAATGCACGATGGACTGCGGGTGAACGGTCACGTCGATGTGTGCCTGATCGATGTCGAACAGACGGCTGGCTTCGATGACCTCAAGACCTTTGTTCATCATATTGGAGGAGTTGATGGTGACCACCGGCCCCATGCTCCAGGTTGGATGCCGTAAGGCCTGCTCCGGTGTGATGTTCCGCATCTCTTCCCGAGACCAGCCACGAAAGGGCCCACCCGAGGCCGTGATGATCAGCTTCGAAACCTCGTCGCGTCGGCCTGAACGCATGGACTGCCATACCGCGGAATGTTCAGAATCCACCGGGTTGATCTGATCCCTGCGAATCTGCGCGTCAAAAAGCAGATGACCGCCGGCGACAACCGACTCCTTATTCGCCAGGGCCAGTTGTGCACCCGATTGCAAGGCCGCGATGGAGGGCCGCAGACCCACAGACCCCGTTATGCCGTTCAGCACTACATCCGCACCGCAGCCAGCGACATCGGCGACCGCGTCCTCCCCCACCAGAATGCGCGTTCCTACGACGCCGAGCTGCGCCAGCGCCTCATCGAGCGCTGGGGCTGCCGAAGGCGATGAGAGCGCCACGGTAGGCACGTTGAATCGTGCTACTTGCTGTGCAAGCAGCGGAATCCGTGCGCCGCCAGCGGCAAGGGCGAGAATGTCGAAGCGATCACGATGGCGGGCGATGACATCCAGGGCCTGGGTGCCGATCGAACCGGTGGATCCGAGAAGCACGAGGCTCCGGGGACTGTCGCTTACTGGTGGGAGTGGGTCCGAGGGATGCGGGGCATTCGATACAAGCGAATCCTGAACGTGGTGGGTAGTAGTCACCGGCGACCTCCGACTGTGGCATGCGTATGGCATCGATTACACATCACTGTGCACGCTATCGTGGGTGCTTCGTCGGGATAGCAATCATTATTGACACGATGTACACATCAATGTGCGGGCTCTGTGACGACCGCTCGCCCACGACACGACAGTCCGATTCACCGCCACTCGGGCGCAGGGCCCGTATACGCAAGAGTCCCACCCGGACAGCGCCGAATGGGACATGTGTTGCTTTGGATCTGTTGTGCCGCGTGCCGAAAGGATATGCCCTTTATGGCACTGCGTATCGCCGTGAAGCTACTCTGCGGGCTTATCCGTTGCGGATGACTCTCCGCTCTGCTTCGGCGCATCCGACTCATCGTTGTCGAAACTGGGGAAGGACAGATCAGGGATGTCCAGATCGACTTTGGGGAAGGTGGAGCTGTCAAGCAGGGAGGTCAGCTGGGCCAAGTACTGATCCGGATCCTCGCGCTTGTCCGGAACAGGAGTTGATTGGCCAGCGCCCTGTGTGGCAGCGTCACCCGTCTGCGGGCGTGATGCAGCGGATGCATCAGTTGCCTGTGACGGGAAGACCTGAGCGGGGGCTGATTGCTGCGTGTCCTGCCGACCTGTCTGTGCGGACCAGGAGTTTTGCGGGGCATCGCCACGAGACGGCGATTCCTGGGCCGGCTGTGCCTGTGAGGACCGGGCGAATGGGTTGACCGGTGTCGAAGCGCTCTGCTGCCCGTTATCCGAGGATGGGCTCGGTGCCGTCTGGCGGGTCCCCGTGGCGGGCTGCTCCGGCTTCCATGAACGAGGCTGCGCTTCGTTGAAGCTCAACGGATCGAATTGTTCGGTTGCGGCATCCTCCACCTCGAAACGCTGCTGTGCGGCCGCGGCGATGGCATCACCCTTGGGTGCGGCAGCTGCGCTTTGATTCACCTGTGTCGCCTGGGCATCCTGGCCATAGCCGGATGGGAGGGCGGCGCTCTCGTTGGAGACCGCCTGGGTGGCGGCTTCCTGGGACGGCGTGGACTGTGATGGTGCCGGCTCCGAGTGGTCGTGATGAACCTGGGCAAGGGCCGCGAGTGATGCGTTCGACGATGCCGGAGTTGCACCGGACGCCGCGACTCCCGCAACGCCAGACGCAGCACCCGCTGCACCCGAAGCTCCCGAAGCCTGGAAGATCGCTTTCTCGGCCGCATTCAGACGGTTGAAATCGTCGACCGAATCCTTTTCGTCGGCAGCGGGGGTCTCCTGGACAGGCTGCCCGAAGGCCATGGCCGCCTCTTCGGCATGCTCGGGTGCGAAGCCCTGGGGATGCTCCTCCTGCGAATGTCCGTTGTTACGGCCTGCCATGTCGAACAGAGGTGCGACCACCTGCGTTGCGCCATTGTTCAGGGAAGACTGTGAGGGGATGAAGCTGGTGGCCTCCGCAGAGGTATCCGCGGCAAGGTGTTGACGGGCCTCATCATCCGCCGGTGTGTAATCGTTGACCCTGATATAAGACTCGACGCGGGAAAGCAACTGAATGGCGAAGTTCAGGAAGTAATCCACCTGACGCTCATCGTATCCACGCTTGCCCCTGCTTTGGGTAAAGATGACGTTGGATACCCGCTTGGCGTTGAGATCGACCAGATCCTTGGCATCTTCGGAGTCGTGATCCTGATTCAGATCGACGGACAGTTTCCTGGAAATCTGATCGATCAGACGATCTACCTGTTTGCGTTTGTATGATGGGCGTTTCGGCTCACCCTCTTTGAACCGTTCCCCCAACAGACGCGAGGCGTGCTCACTGTATCTGCGGAACATGGATTCCGTCTCCGCCCGCCAGGCGACGCGGCCATGTTCGTTGAGCTCCCACGTTGTCCGCTTATCGACCACGGCACGTTCCAAACGCGCCAGCGTGGCATCGACCTGCGAGATGACATAGCCGTTCTTCTTGAGCTCGAAGGAGACATTCTGGATGTCGTCCTGACCAAGGCGTGGTTCATCGCTTTCATACAGGGCGTGAGCACGTTCGAGGAAAGCATCGACCTGTCCCGTGTCATAACCCCACTTGCGCTTGCCAGCGCGTGCGATCACAGATCCACGTTTCTCGGCATCCGGCTCTTGCGCCATAGGACATCGACCTCCCGCCCATCAGGGCATCAGACTCAGACAATCCAACATTACGTGATTGTTGCGACTCATTCAGTAAAGCACAATCAACACCAGGAAAACGAACATCGGCTGAAGCAAAGCTGTGAAGGCCCTGCATCGAGGCCACACTTCCCGTCCGCCATCAATATCCTACGCACCGTGTTTCCTGGGCGCGTTGTGCAAGCGCTCCAGTGATACGCTATTGTAGTTCGTTGCGGGCGATTAGCTCAGTTGGCTAGAGCGCCACCTTTACACGGTGGATGTCGGGGGTTCGAGCCCCTCATCGCCCACCCACAAATACCGGCTGAAAACGTTGAGATAACAACGGTTTCAGCTTTTCTTTTTGCCCACAATCTTCCATTCTGCCCACATCTAGCCCACTTGCTTTGACAGCTCTGTCTATAGCAGCGGACACATGGTCCGGATCCGAGTCGAACAGATCCGCGTAAATGTCCAAGGTCATCCACGCACTGTTATTCCCCAGCATGCGCGTCGCGACGCCTTAACGTTCGCTCAGGTATGCACGGCTCTGGAAGCCTGCCATATGCCTCAGATCATACGGAGACACCATAGGCAAACCCGCACGACGCAAGGCGGATACATACGAAGTTCTGTTATGCCCATGTCCTGTTATGCAGATCACTCACGGACTGCTCGTGAATCGGGTTGCCCGACGGTTCCAGGAACAACAGTTCATTCCCACCGAGCCGCGGTTCTGCTCGCGAGAGCGACAGTTCAATCAATAACCAAGGATAAAGGTATTCATACCAAAAACCTTTATGGCGACATCGAGAATGTGGCTGATGAAAACATCATCACTAGCCAACTCAAAGAGAAAGCGTATGCAATTCGATTCCTGGTTAGCGACACGGCTGACGGCGATCTAGAAACCCCCAGTGGATGAGCATGATGCATCGCACATCCTCGGATTCCTGGATATGTTGCTTGACTACATCTATCAGCAACCGATCGCCATACAGAAACGTCAAGACCTCAGAAAGAAGCGCAAGCAGGCCCACACTCGTAAGGTTTAACTTGTTGAGTTTATATACACATATCACCCCGTATCACTAAGTGCTGCGGGTTTATTCTTGCTATCAAATAGCATGTTCGACTCCCGCCAGAGGTCTGATGGTATTCATAGACTGACGACATGATTCAGAGCTCTTCACTTCGAGTAACAACGGCTGATGGCAGGACACTCTCCGGTCGATCTTTCGGGCCGACAGATGGAACCCCGATACTGTTCATTGCCGGAGCCGCGACGGGGAAGAGCATGAGCTTCGGCGACGAGCTTCTTGACAGGTTCAATGTACGTCTTCTGACCATGGACCGGCCAGGGATGGGAGATTCCAGCGGATATGAGACTCGAACGCTCGACTCCACCTCGAACGACTACCGTGTCTTCGTTGAGCAGACACTCGGCATACGGGGAGTATCCATATCGGTAATAGCCAATTCGCAGGGAGGCGTTTTCGGTCTTTCGACCGCATTACACGGATGGGTATCGCGACTGGTGCTCGCATCGCCTGCGGACGAGATCTCGAATCCGACCATTCATGCAATGCTGCCACATGAGGCGACACAGCTTGCTGATATTGCCTGTTCCGACCCTGAACAAGCCGCCAATATACTCGCAACCTTCACCCCGCAAGGCATGGAGACCATGGTCATCAATGGTTCGCACCCCAGTGATCAGGCCTTCTACCAGCAGCCAGCATTCCTGGCCCGTTACCGCAAAGCTCTTGAGGAAGGGTTCGCGCAGGACGGCAAGGGGTACGTTACCGACACCCTGATCGCCATGAGGCCTTGGAATCTGAAGTTGACTGATATTCACGTACCGACAACAATTCTGTACGGGGCACATGACCGAAGCCATTCACCGGACAAGACGGCAACGCTCACCAGCAGAATACCCGGCGCCAAGCGTGTGGTCATAGACGACGCTGGCGGGGCTTTACTCTGGACGCACTCCGAGCAGGTACTGCGAGCGGCGCTCGAAAACTGACAGATCATCTGATCGGCAGGATGCGTCACATGTCTGATCGCTTAGGCCACGGCTGCTAAAGGAGGTTCAAGAGAGCATCATGACAATTTCGTGCTCGCCTGTGACTTCATCTATATCCTCTTTCATTCTTGTGAAACCCTCACGGAGATAGAACGCCAAGGCTTTCGAGTTTTTTACATACACGTTAAGCGTGAGCGAACCGTGATCGTCTTTGACCGAATCAAGCAAAGCCTTCCCGATTCCCCGTGAACGGTATGCTCTGCAAACGAACAAACCTGCTATGTAATCTCCGTCAAGGCCGATGAAACCCTTCACGCCTTCGTCGTCATAGACCCGAATATCGGCGTTGCCGATCATGCCGCGGACTGCTTCAAAATTGCTGTTCCAATGTGTGATGGGAATAAAATCGTGTGCGTCCGTGTTGCCCTCGATCCACAGTTTCATCACTGTATCCAAATCGTCGGGTCTCATGACTCTAATCGATGCGTGTCCACAATTGCTCATGCGTATGGAGTATAGCCAACCCTGTTATAAATACACTTGCCCAACCTCGCCATCGATCAGAAAAACCACTTAGCCATCTCCGACACAGCCGCAACGGCTTTCGCGAAAGCACCAGCCCGGAGGCAACAATGAAACAATTCACCAAACAGGAGGAGACCGAGCTCAAATAACTCCATGAGCAAAGCTTCATCCGCAACAAAATCGCCCGACAACTCCACCGCAGCCCAGCACCATCGGCAAATACGCCAAACAACTCGGACTGAGCTTCGCCCGACTGCATTAATGACCCGTTGCATATCCATCCCGACAACATCGCACAATTCCTTGTCGATCAACCACAGCGGAGCTTGATTTTAACGACCGAAAAAATAGCCAACTCCGCCACTCGCCCCGAAGTACAACTGCCATCGATGAAGAATCGAAGCGATAGGAATGTTCGAACTGTGAATATCCGTTTCACTATTCCTCTCCAAATGTTGTCGCCGTAACCACTGGACACATCCTTACGCTTCGCGAATGTTGTGGAGACACTGTACATTCCATGCCCGAAAGAGTTGAGCCGGATACGAGGCAGAAACGTTCTTATTCACACGTTATCGTGCGTCCATTAGAACAGAGCGCTGTAAGAACGATCAACGGGGGGGTGCCGACCCTGCTCAATAAACTTCGGACATATTCACCACATACCTTGCAGTTCGTTCACCCTAGTATGTGACATGAAGACCACCTTTATCTCTTATTTCCAACGGAGAGCACGAACGCAACTGAGAAACGCAATAATTCGAAAACGCCAGAGGTTGCAGTCAGTCGAAAACCTTCTGAAAGCTCCGCTTTTTGTTTAGGTGGACAAGACATAATACCAACTCACCTCCTTTCGTGTAATTCAAAGAGGTGTGCCCCGTTTCATCGGCGAATATCACCATCCGAAATATAGGGCAGACGAAATCACATATACCAGGGCCAGCCCTAAGATAATCCATATTCCACCCCAGCGTTCCTGTCATAATTCGACATGGACATAAGTGGCCTCCATCAAATCATCTTCCTGATTTCCTGTAAGACGAATTTCACTGTATTTCAGCACTCAATGATTTCTGGCGCTGTCCGAAAGATTGTTGACTTGAGGGCCATTAAACGAGGACGAAAACCCAGGGATTAGCAAAACCTAATTGCTCTTTCACTTCAACAATGATTCAAAGCATTCAATCCCCCCCCGTTTTACTCTCAATAAGAGAATCCACCTTCCGTGCGGAAAATACGTAGCAAATAAAGTAATTCATCCTTGCACAGTCAGTCACAGTGTCCTGAAATGGCATCAAGAGAGCAACATCCCAACATTCACTGAGCAGAGTTTGCTCCGATCTAATCGACTACAAAACATGCTTCGTCTGGAGAGTATTGTTGACTCTCGACAACGAAGAAAGGTTCAGGTTGGAAAAGCAATCCAAAGCAGAGATTCCTGCACTACTAGAAGAAATCATTCTTCCTGTAACAGATGCCACGCATACCCATGTTTTTCGTGGGCAAACAAATATTAGATGGGAACCGATTCCCGGTCTATATCGGCGGCTGCTTAGCAATGGATATTCAAAACCCGAGATAACCGAAGCTTTAATAGAAGAATATGAGGAGGATTGTCTGTGCGAGGCTAACGGACTCGGTTTTTATGAATCAAACAGATTAGACACGATGATAAATCTGCAGCATCAAGGAGGCGCAACTCGACTCCTCGACGTATCAAGAGACCCTTTCATCGCCCTTTGGTTCGCCTGTGATGAGAACGAAGATGAAACAGATGGAGTCATATTCGACTATGCGGCCGAAAACTCAATAACTCCTAAATCTGGCCAGATAAACAGTTGGGATCAGCTATCATCTAATATTTCGCCAGGAGCCGCCTTGCTCTATTTTCCAACTTGGAAGAATGAACGCGTAAAAGCTCAATCAGCAGGTTTCTTGACATGTTCAATTCAAAATACCCTCCGTGAAGATTCACCATATACAAAAGACTCCCAGCATCTCACTATTAAAAAAACTATTATTCCAAATTTGCTGAAGAAATCAATACGAGATTACTTGATTAATTGCCGTGGAATGGATACTTACACAATCTATCCCGATTTTGAAGGGTTTGCATTATACAACTCAGCTACCCGCAGCTTCGCTCGATGCTATTCTCACCTTTACGGGCGTAGCGGCAATGGACTGTTCCCCGATCCCTACTCACCACCCTTAGATTAGACTTTTATTAAGCAACTCACCGATCCGCCCATCAGCCGCTCTTCTCTTGCGACTCCTAAGTTATTGCACAATCATTGTTATATGGCTTATTACTATTTCTCTTGATTTGCTAGACAGCCGCAGATCAGAAGGAATCGACCAAAACGTTCGTTCAACTCAGTTGAGTGGACAATCTAACACACCATCGATCTCATATCTATTTGTTGGACCTGAGCTAAAAGAGCTTCCACTATCTCTCTCTTCTTCATCAAACTGATTTTCCATCGAGTCTCGAATTTTCGAGATAAGATCAGATATTTCTGTAATATCAAAATTGTCTAATGGTTCATATATTTTTAAGAGATTTCCACATTCGATTGAAAGCGTATCGGCTAACACCGAATCTTCAATCTCTTCGTCTCGTAATCCTTCACAAATTTGTTTCTGAATATCATCCGAGTAATCTTCTGGGGAATCTAGTTGCTGCTGGATTAAATCTCTTTTTGCTTCATGTATCGCAGCTACCAGTTCATAACCAGGATTCTCACTTCTCAAATCGCCGAATGCCTCTGCACTTATGTCAAACTTGCAAAATTCCATTATCATCGGCTCCACTATTTCAATCATAGAGTCGAATTCATTTATATCTAATAGTTCTGGATTAAATATGCGGGTAAAACAATCTTCTTGAATATCTGGCTGCAAAAGAATACCAAAGAACTGATGAAGAAGATCGTCACTACGATCTGATAGAGCGCTAAATATAATTCTCCAACCATTCGAATAATCTAAGTTCCAAGTTCCATCATACGTATTCAGTGCGTTTGCCAACAGGTCAATACAAATCTCGGTATCGTCTTGAAATTTGATGAGCGTAACTATCCTCTCACCCTGAAACTTCATTGAATCTTGAAAGGCATCCCAGCGTTCCCACATTGTCGAATAGAATTCAACCATGGTGGTTGTATTTCGAATCTGATCAAGAAATTGCGACTTTTCTCTGATCTTATCCAGAAACCGAATAGATTTATTTTTTCTATCAAGGAAGTCGACAATACCTGGGTTCGCAAAACCGACTTCGCGCTCTCCAACACCAATTTTTTTAAATCCAAACCATGATTGATTCAACTTCTCAATAGCCAGGTATGGATCAAATTCGGAAGAAGAAAAATTTTTTGTTGACTGAGCTAATTTTGCTTCCTCAGTTTCTCGACCAGTAAAAGCAAATAGATTGAATAAAAGCCACTGTTCGTTTGACGATAGTCTCTCAAATATTGGGTTATAGATGTATTCTGGGTTATTCAACGTGTGCTGTATGAAGCCTAATACATCTGCATCATCTACGAAATGGTTAGAAATGTACTCTATAAGACGTGGATTAAAATTTTTATGCTCAATAATCTCGTAATATTGTTTTTCTATGGTTCTAGAGAACGAAAAGGACTTTTTTATAGGTTGTCTTAACTGTTCATAGTTGCTCTGGAACCTCTTCTTATCGATGTCTGATCGACGGTTATACACCTGCTCCAGATTTGATCTCAAAATCTTAGCTCTATCAAGATCGTTATACTCAACCATATCAAGAACGGCTATTGAATCCCTTAAGTCGCCAGATAACTTTGCATCAAGGTTATTGAATTGCTGTCTGGCCGATTTCAGTATCTGGGTTCTTGAGTTTAAAACTATATACAAATTTGCCGTGTATCTAAGCCTGTCTAACAGACGGTCAAGTTTCTGCAATTCCGAAGTATCTGTTTCGAGAGAATCACTGCCAAGGAAGTCATCAAATACAATAAATAAGATGCGATCGTCAGCTTTGAAGGATTCGCTATACTCTTTGATCACATCCTGCGCTTCATCAAGTGATCGCCAAATAACTTTCGCTTTTTGGTCTGGATCTAAGGAGAAACTATTAGCAAACAGATTTCCCAACATCTTACACAAGGATGTCTTACCTACACCCGGATTGCCATGAACAAGTAATATATGTCGATTCATTATGAGCTCGTGAGCCTTTTGCAAAAACTCTGTTTCCACATAGTAATGAGGATTAAAAGTAGGAAAGTCTTCCGACAAGATTCGGAATCGATGCTCTGTCAGAATTGTGGAAAGATTACCCCCAATAAGTTTATATTTCCTGAAAACACTTTCACAACATGATTCTGAACTAAGTTCATTGATTCTAGCTTTATCTATCAGATATTTATCTGAGGGGAACAGCTGTGGAAATTCGCATCGTAAATCATGCTGAACTTGCGGGGTTAAACCAACCGAAGTCACGAATACGTAGTGAAAGTCATTTGTCCAACTAAAGTCGATTGCAGTTTGCTGGATTTTCTGAATCTCTTCTACAACCTGTTTCTTGGCATTAGTTTTATATGGGCTCCACCTTTTAGCCTGTATAACAAGGGTCGGATTTGTCGAATCATCGAGCCCATCTATACCGTGATCTTTGCCTTCTGGAAAACCGTGAATTTGTTGATTATTGAAAAGAATTTTACTCAAATCAACTGCGAATCGCTCAAATTCCTCCGAGTCCAAGGAATCTGCTCTTACTCCAACATTACTCATTGTTTTGAGCTTACACTAACTCTTTATCGGAAAATCTAACGATATAAAAATACACTGACAGATTCTCCTTTTGAGGGCATACTCGAACAAATGCAAATCATCATGATCTCAAAAAACAACTTCTCACATACCACAGGCAGAGCCATCTAACTGAGACGAATAGATTGAAGATACTCATTCAACTCAGTCTCACCAGAGAAGGCCGTCTCAGTAAAAATGGCATCGCGGTATGAAGGCAATTTGTTACCTGTTGCTTGTAACAAAAGACAACACCCATTGCAAAAATTCGATGTGACGTCACTGTCGAATCAGCGCGATCACATCGCTCGACTTACCAAATTCGAAGCGGGAACCGATAGAATCACATGAACCTGGAGCACTACGCTGTTGCCAATCAACCACTTGCATGAACCTCAAATCATGCAACCGCTTACACAACACAGTCAGCTTCACATTCCAGAACGACCTCACTCGATAATTAAAATTGGCCTGCCCTCTGCATGAACATATTTGCTGCAATCCAAAACGCACCGCACAAATTAGCATCTCTACCAGCATCATGCCGAACACCCCACCGACAACGTTTTCTCTCATTCCACTTCGACACAACTTGACAAGCATCAAAAGACGGAGCAGTCAACGTCAGCAAGAAAAAACGGAACGCCTCGAGCTGTACACATTCACATAAACGCTAAGAAGAATCTTCATCGCATCCTTCATATACAACTATGAGCAACCGGAATAACGCTTTCTAGAATGATTCCCACATCGAACAGCAATCAACTCACCAGTGACAGCATCCATCAATCCAATCGGACGTTGACAAGGATGGACGTTGAACGCACCACCAAATGCAACTATCGCCAACATCATCAAGACCGTACAAGTGTCTACCTGTGAGCAGCAAAACCATGAGATCTCCACCACCCGCACCCCTCATCAATAACCTCATGTGTCTCTATAACCTGAGCAGACACACCATATAATTGACCGCGCTATTCGGACCACCGCAATATCACCAGTCGTCTGCTGCATAGTCTTATTTGGCGGGCAAGATGATACCTCCCGGTATTCCACCAGTGTCACAGCACAGCCTGAAAGTAACGCAGATGTCACCTTATTCACAACAACAAACCACAGAAAATAGATAGCTTCGAACAAACAACACATTCACACAGCAAATGTCGAGATTCGAACACCCTCATCGCCCCACCCAGATGCCCTTACCGGGACTCACGACATCATCAGAAACCTTGCGCGATCAGTCCATATGGGAGCGCAGCAACACCGGAATACGGGTATGACGATTTTCACTGTTATATTCTGCGGGCAGATTCTACATCGACGTGACCTGTCACCGAAAGGCATGTAGCCAAGCGGTGTTCGATGACGAGACGACCATTGTGGGTGCCGTCAGCATCAAGCGAAGCGTTGAAAGCGCCACCAGCGCGGCATGCAGCACCTGACATATCAGTGATTGGTGGGAGAAATCGACGAGCAATGGACACCGGTCATGAAGCCATACCTCATGGTTTCTCTCCCCCGCGACGTGCCTTTGGGTGCTCTACGCCTCGTGCTTCGTTGCGGTCAGATCCTGCGCGTAGTTCTCGACGGCTCGTTGATAGAGCGGTAGTGTGCGTGCGAGCGCGACAAGTGCAATCTGAAGTGCTTCGTCGCTGTATCCGGCGTCTCGAAGTGCGAGGGCGAGGAAGGCTTGCGCGGCGTCGCCGGTTATCTGATCCTGGGGGTGAGCGCGTAACAGGTCGATCGCGGCCTGGGGGTCACCGATGTTGCGCAGTGAACTGGCGAGTTGAATGATGGCTTGGGGTCTGCGGTCGCCTGTCAAACCGTGGTCGAGAGCGGAGCGGTACAGCGGGATCGCTTCGGTTTCCATGCCAAGGTAGTCGTGCACGGATGCCCATTCGTACAGCGCTTCGGGATCGTCCGCTGGACGTTGCGCTACCAGTTCTCGCATGGCATCCAAGGTTTCGTCGGGTCGTGTGTCGTCGGCCGTTGACCAAAACAGCTCGATCTGCTCATCCCAGCTATGCATGGCCTCATTCTCACATACGAGATGGATGTTCAACCGCCATCGCTTCGACTGCATATCGCTGGTATTCCGGCACTCCGTACGGACATGGTTGCATCCGGCTTACTTTGGGCACCATATGGGCACGAATCATCTGATGAGCCTTCTCCGTAGCGTTTCCTTAATGCTCGCAACGGATGGCGGAGCCTTTCCATGTTCCGCTGGGGGCGTTGGCTCCTAGGGCTTCGTATCCTGTTGGATATGAGCAATGAACAGCAGCAGGATCCGACCGTCGTGGCGTTCGTGTGCACACACAATGCATGTCGTAGCCAGATAGCCGAAGCGTGGGCCAACAAGTATGCATCAGAGGGCATCCGTGCGGTCTCAGCGGGAACCCATCCCGATGAGATGGTCGATCCTGGTGCCATAAGAATCATGAGGTCGAGGCATGGCGTCGACCTGTCCGGCAAACATCCCAAACGTCTGGATGCGGTGGGCAGAATCGATGTGCTGGTCACCATGGGGTGTGGCGTGGCCTGTCCATACGTACCGGGTGCGCGGCTTGTCGAGTGGGATATACCTGATCCAATGGGCGGCAGCGATGAAGCATACGATGAGGTCATCGAAGTGATTCGGAGCAAGGTCAAGGATCTTACCGCCGAGCTGGAGCGCCGACAATAAAGTATTCCGGAAATCATGCTGCGCAGCACACTCAGATCCTGCTCCCGGTCGGATCACTTCCCTTTCAGAGGAGCCTCGACCCTGAGCAGACTTATGAGCAGAATCACTTGCACCTGCGCTCCGCTTCCTTCGATTACGACGGCATGCTTGGGAAGAGCATTGCGCGTGTCGGTTTAGCTGTCGCTCGCAAAGCGATGACTTCCGATAAGTGGGCGTGCTCCGTTGATTCGCTTACAGTTTGCTTGCATAGCAGTAGGAGAGTTTGGATTCTCTGTATGCTCCGAACAGGGGGATCCTGGTGAATCCGTGTTTTTCGTAGAAGCGGATCGCATCGGGTTGACTGGTGCCTGTCTCCAGGACCAGGCATTTCGCGCCCCGATCACGGGCGGCGTTGCGCAAAGCCGTGAGAATCGCCGTGGACGCGCCTTTGCCTCTGGCTTTGGGCGTCGCATACATGCGTTTGATCTCCATGACATCGGATCCGAGTGCGCTGTCGTGGATGGATCTAAGCCCTCCGCACGCCACGGCGGTTCCATGAATGTCCCGAGCGATGAGGAAAACCGTCACGTCGTCGGCGGACGGTGGCGTACCCGGCTCGTGGGTGTCGTTGCCGTATCGTGCGTCGAGCTCGTCACGTTGCTTCTGGCGCAGCATGCGGCCTTCTTGCTGGTCCCAGGAGATTTCCTCCACATGCCAGTCGCTCATCATTGGCCTTTCTGTCGTGCTTGGCTGTCCTCGGGAAATTTACCAATCCCTAACGGAGATGGTGAGAGTGACGTGGCTCCAGGTTGACGAACGGTTGCACTGGGATGCCATGACCTTGATGCGCTGTGGTGCGCCGGTATGGTTCACGGCTGTTGCTGCACATCCGTATCGGGCGTGCCGTCAGGGACGGGTGCAAGGGGCTGTGCCTGATATTGGACGCCCGGCCCTGATGCCTGCATGTCCTGCTGATATCCGGGCTGCGGAGTGTAGCCGGTCGGGTACGCCGTTGCAGGCACACGGTCGAAGCGTGCACCGGCAGGCTGCGAGGGCAGGCACATCATCACGATGTTGGTAATCGCGCCTGCGAGCAGGACGAGCAGACCGAGAAGCAACACCATAACCGCCTGCATAAGATGCCCGCCTCCGGTACGGAACGGGAAATCATAGGGATGGAACAACGCCCACATAACCATTTGGAAAATGGCTGTCAGCATGATGATGGTGCCGGCAATCGACAACCCGCCGATAAGCCAGAGCCAGTGTCCGGACTTGTTGGCATCGTGCAGTCTACGGGCGGAAACGGCGTATTGAGGCACGAGGAACGCCAAGGACGTCATCAGAGAGATTATTCCGAAGGGATTTGTCTGCGTCCGCCCCTCTCCTGACGCGACGGGGAACAAATTGATACTATTCGTCAGGATGAAAATGCCGATCGACACAAGCGTTGTGAACAGGTAGCTCCACCAGTATTCGCTTCGGGATGCACGCCCGCTGAAAGTCGCGTACTTCCTCCAGAATCTGACGATGGCGTTGCCGAAACCGATCCCGTACCACGGCTGATCAAGCGGAGGCTCGCACTGGACGGGCTGCTGGAGTATCGGTGGTGTCGCCTGATATTGAGCCATGATGAATCCTTAATACAATAGTTTTGCTATCACAAAGCATACTTGCCCGGCGATCTTTACACCTTTCACCACCGAACACCACACGTTCACAACCGCTGTTGAGCAGTCGGGATTCTCAGCATGATGGCCGTGTTTTCCACTGCATCCAAGCTGATAATCGTCCATATTGAGCCAGCAGACTTCTGGCAGCCTCATCACGGTCACCAAGCCCCGCCTTCGTCAGAGTCCTGGACACGGCAGCGGCACGGCGTACCGATCGGGGATGCAGGGAGCAGCCCGGAAAATAACCCAGGCTCCGTCGGGTCCACTGATATCGTTTGAGATATGAGTGTGTGTCTGCGTGCTTCGAATAGCTCTGACCTTCAGCATCTCGCACCGATCGAGGAACAGGCGGACGTCCTGTTCCTCGAGTTGTTCCACCCGGAGCACTGGGATTCAGCGCCAACAGGCGCCGACAGGCTGGCCCAGGGTGGTTTCATCATAGTGGCCGAACATCAATCGGGACGTCTTGTCGGTTTCGTGCACGTCCTGGAACATTCCGGCATCGCCCATCTGGAACAGTTGTCGGTGCTTCCCGACTTCGGTAGAAGGGGAATAGGAGGCCGACTGGTCGGCGCGGCCGAGCAAGCGGCAAAGGATCGTGGATACCATGAACTGACCTTGCGGACATATGCCGACGTTCCATGGAACGCTCAGTTCTACCGTGGACTCGGCTTCAATGAAGAGGAGCCAAGCACCGAATTCCACAGGAATCTGGCAGCCGTCGAAAAGAGGATGGGACTGGATGAATTCGGGAGACGAGTACAAATGCATGTGATCCTGAATCCATGACCGTGTGGAGGCATCAGATCAGAATATCGACATCGCCCGGAGTGAGGTCGAAGCCGCGAACTTGACCATCGGCACTCCCGGATGCGCACTCCGAGCGCTCACTCGGAAAGCGCGGTCGAGGCCCATGCAGTATGTAAGGATTTCACTGGATGTCATTACGCGCATGACCAAGCGTGAGGTTTCAGCCTGTTACTCGGGCAGCACAATCACAAGGTCTTCGTGCGGGATTCCTCAGTTCCTCTCGGTGTAGGCCAAGCAATCACCACACCTACCAAGCCAAAGCCAACCCCACCGATACGATCAGGCCTGCTGACCACCCGGCAACTACCCACGGCGAGCAGCCTCAACATCCTAGACATTCTCATCGCGGCCGCAAAACCCGCTCCCGGCATCACGACGGGTGCGGGCTTTCTGCGTTTGGGATTGCCCTCAGACCTGTCGCCATTCTTTGCGAAGTATGGCGTATTCTCGGGTGTTCTCGTAGTGTTTCGTGCCATCCGCATTGTTGACGAATGATATGAACTCACGGTACAGAGCCTCCTGTCTCATACCCAGACGTTCGCACAGGCGTTGTGACGGGAGATTATCGTCTTCAACATAGGCGTAGATCCTGCGTGCCTGCCGATCATGGAATAGGTGGTTGAGAAATGCGATAGCCGCTTCGGTGGCATATCCCAGACCTCCGAATGTGGGATTGAAGTTCCAACCGACACCGTAGGTATCGGGTTGATCGAATTCAGCGAAGACACTGCCGATCAAACGGTCATCATCCTTGGTGCAAACGGCCAGTTGCAGATCATCGCCAGATTTCTCACGAATGTCCCGCTGCGCTGCGGCTAAGGAGCCCAGTCTTTCGCGAGCGAAGCAATGGACCGTCGGGTTTGCCCTGTATTCAAGGAGCGCAGCCGCATCCCGATCCTGATAGTTCCTGAGTACGAGCCTGTCTGTATTGATTGCTGTGATCATAT
The DNA here is from genome assembly GCF_000741705.1 of Bifidobacterium psychraerophilum. Taxonomy (GTDB): domain Bacteria; phylum Actinomycetota; class Actinomycetes; order Actinomycetales; family Bifidobacteriaceae; genus Bombiscardovia; species Bombiscardovia psychraerophila. The sequence continues at coordinate 714,462 of NZ_JGZI01000010.1, forward strand.
CCGCATCCCTGGTAGTGGTGTCCTGCCGCGTCTGCGGGTCATCGGACGATACCGGTCTGAGCCGGCCACTTACCACGGTATAGGAGTCTCCTCCATCATGCCAGGCATACATATTGCATTCATATGCAGGAATATAGGTGGGCCCCGGTGGTATTGCTCGACACGAGATGCTCTATTTGAGTCCGGTAGACTCTCTGCCGCACCATAGCCGTATTGCTGTTTCACGTTGTATTGCAAGCACGGCATTGTTGTTCTCAGCAGACACGACCTCCGCTCCGCGATTCTCCTGGAGTCGCGCGTACTCTGGTGCCGGTCGGAACGTGGCTCATCCATAGGCGCAGCGTTGGGAGGTGGGAATGACGGGATTGATGAACGAGATCGCAGCCGTCGTGGTGCTCCTGTGCCTGCTTGTGGTCGTGATCGTAAAGCCGCGTCGCATACCTGAAGGTCTGGCGGGCTTCGCAGGAGCTTTGCTGCTTGTTGCCATTGGGGCCACCACCGCGACTGCCGCCGTTTCACAGATCGGCGAGCTAATGCCGACCGCGTTGTTCCTTGGGACATGTCTGATTCTTGCGGGGTTGTGCGAGAGGGAAGGTCTGTTCTCTTATCTCGGGAGAGTAACGGTCAGGCTTTCACACGGCAATCCTTCGCGATTGTTTCTGCTGTCCTTTCTCATGTGCGCAATAGTGACGGCTGCCCTGAGTCTTGACACAACCGTGCTGCTGTTGACACCGGTCATACTGCATATGACGAATCGGGCGCGTGCCGATTTCCGTCCGTATGTATATGCGGCCTGTCATCTGGCCAATACGGCGTCGTTGTTGCTGCCGGTGTCGAATCTGACGAATCTTCTCGCCATGAACAGCTCCGGTCTTGATTTTCTCGCTTTCGCCCGGACGATGTTCCTGCCGTGGTGCGCGGCTATTGCCGTCGAATACATCGTGATGCGCATAGCGTTCCGATTCTCTTTTTCAGATGAGGTCCTGCTCGAAGGCAGGGCCAAACGCGATGAGGACAGTACCGGTGAAGATTCGAAGGAAAATGTCCCGATCTTTGCCCTGTGTGTGGTGATAGCTTCCCTGGGCGGATTCATGGTCTCGAGTTCGCTGGGAGCTCCCCCATTCTGGGTTGCCCTGCTGGCTTGCATGGTGTTGTTGGTGCATAGGGTAATTCGCGAAGGTGCCGTCCTGGGGAAAGAGTTTCGACGGATATCCAAGGATTCAAACCTCTCGTTCCTGGTGTTCGTACTGTCTCTCGCGGTCGTCGTGTCCGCGCTTTCCGGAAATGGTCTGGGAAGTCTTCTCTCGCCTCTGTTCTCCGGCGAAGCGACATTGGTGAAGCTGCTGGTTGTAGCCGGCTGCTCAGCTCTGGCCGCGAATCTCTTGAATAATCTGCCGGCGGCGATGCTGCTGATTCCTCTGGCCGCATCCAGCGGATCGACCATGGTGATGGCGGTGCTCATCGGGGTCAATATCGGACCCAATCTCACCTACGCGGGTTCTCTGGCGACAATTCTGTGGAGACGAATCGTGCACAACCACGGCAAACGCATCACTCTCGCCCGCTTTACAGGCATCGGGCTCGTCAGTGTGCCCCTGTGCATATTCTTCGCGACACTGTCCCTCTGGCTCGTAACCCTGCACTGAAGCCCGCTTGATGTGCTGCACCATCATCATGCGGGACCACCAGCGCACGCACCATAAGCGCTCGATTGGAGGCAAGAGTGACTTCGTCGGCTTGTTCTGGTTTTAGACATATTAATCCATCTGTTGCCGGGATCGTTTTACTGCTTGTCGTTTCTGAAATGCCTGCTTTTATTCCAACTGGATTCTATAGGATTCATGCGCTTGCCTGAGGTGATTCTCACGCCTGTTGCAATCATTGCACTTCTCCCTTTTTATACTCCATCGGACCATGATGAGGATCGCGGTTGCAATGCTTGGGTGGTCGTATGGTTGCAGCATATGGAGGTTGGAGAACAAGACCGGAGGAAATGGACTGCAATGGGCGATGGCAACGGGTATCAAGACGCGATTACCATTCGAGAGGCAATGGACTTTATACGGAACAGGCAGTATCTTCTGCCTGGTATCCAGCGACGGTTCACGTGGGGCATGGATCGTATTGAAAAGCTGTTCGATAGCGTGATGCGCGGCTATCCCATCAATACACTCATGTTGTGGCGCGTCACCGATGATCTCGTCAAACGTAATTACCGTTTCTACAACTTCATTGAAAGCTATAGCGAAGAGCGGGGAGGAGGTAAGGGAAATAAGTATTTTGCGACTGACGGGTACGGCGACTTCTGTGCGGTCATCGACGGACAGCAGCGTTTGACCAGCCTGTATCTTGGTCTTCTGGGAACGTACTCTTCACATCAGCGGTACAAATCCTGGGACAAGACCGGGAGCTTCACCGAGAGGGTGCTATGTCTGGATCTGATTGGGCAAGACGATCAGGATGATGCGGACAATGCGTATGATTTCAAGTTCCGCGAAAATACCGAGCATGAACCCGAAGTCACCGTGGACACCTCGGGCATCAGGCATTTCTGGTTCGAAGTCAGAGAAATCATGTCCATGAGCGATGAGCATGCTGTGCTGGGATACATCCGAAACCATGATCTTGAGTCAACAACTGCCGCTTCTGACCGCCTGAAGCGGCTGCACAAGCGTATCCACATCGAACACACCTTGGTGCCATATGTGTTGGAGGACCAGGATCAGGACAAGGTTTTGGAGATCTTCACCCGCACTAACAGCGGTGGGGTGCCCCTGAGCAAATCGGATCTCATTATGGCGATCGCCGCGGCGAATTGGCCGGAGGTCAGAGACAAGGTGGACACATTAGCCGAAAACATCAACAAGGATACGAACAACGCTTTCAGTATCGACAAGGACTTCGTTCTCAAATCCTTCCTCGTTCTATACAATGACGATGTCACCTATAAAGTGAAGAACTTCGGGGCTTCGCAGGTCGCGATATTGCGACGACAGTGGGCAGAGCTGAGTGATGTCACTGAAGCTACCTTCGCCTTCCTGAAGAATCAGGGTTTTGACAATACCTCATTCAAGGCGAAAAACGCAGCGATCCCGATTATGCAGTACTTCCTAGAAACCGGCACATACCGAAAAGCAGAGAAATCAACATTCGACCAGGGTGTGTCCAGCGACATTATCCGTTGGCTCACGATGTGTTTCCTCAAGAACATCTTCAGCGGTCAGTCCGACAGTCTGCTTTCACAGCTGCGCAAAATAATCAGGTCCTGCTCCCGTCCGAATTACTTTCCTCTTGGTGAAATCATCGAGCGCTTCAAAGGCACTACCAAGAACTATTCCTTCGATGACGATTTCCTCGACGCGCTGCTTAATCTGCGCTTCGGCGACCGTAATGCAATCTATGTATTGAGGTTGCTTCAGGGAAGCCTCGACCCCGAGAAGGCATATGAGCAGGATCATCTGCACCCACACTCTGCATTCCTTGATGAGGAACAACTCAAGACTGTGTTCACCGACCCATCCGATTTCGCTTTTTCGCAGGATCCAGCCAACTGGGACACCCTGGCGAACATGCAACTCCTGGAAAAAATCAACAACATCAGCAAATCCGATATCCCCTTACACCAATGGGCAGCGGACACGGGAAGAACCGCCGCATTTTTCCTCGTCCCTCCTGACACCAGCCTTGAATTCAAGGACTTCCGGACCTTCATAGAGGCCAGGCGTAAAAGCATCAAACAGCGCATCCGGGAAGTAATCCAATAAAAGGTAGTCGCCCAAGAAAGTAATGACTGGTATAGATGCCACGTTCCCTGCGGCCCCAACCCACTTCTAGCTATCGTCTTCAGCTCACTTTGCACCCCTTGCTCCCACGGATGGTCTCTCAAGACTGTGTTCGCACTGTCAGGATGGGTGGGACGAAAGTGCTTTGTAGACGCTGGTTCTGCCGATGCCCATGGTTGCGGCTATCTCATTGATGCTTCTACCTTGCACGTGGCGAAGTGCGTGTACCCGTTGCACGGTGTCCTTATCCAGGACGCTGGGTCGGCCGCCTTTTCTCCCCCTGACTCTGGCGGCCTGCAATCCAGCCATCGTGCGTTCACGGATGAGGTCACGTTCAAACTGGGCAACCGCGGCAAACACATTGAAGATGAGCGTACCTCCGGCACTGGTAGTGTCCATGTTCTCGGTCAGCGAGCGGAATCCGACACCTTTCGCGCCAAGTTTTTCGACAAGATCGACCAGGTTCGCCACGGACCGGCCCAATCGGTCCAATTTCCATACCACGACTACATCTCCGTCAACGACGGTGTCCATCATCAGGTCAAGTTGCACCCTGTGACTGGTAGCTCCTGACGCGTAGTCCGAGTATATGCTGTCGCACCCCGCTTTGGTGAGAGCGTCTATCTGGAGTTCGGGTCGTTGTTCTTGGGTGCTGACCCTGGCGTAACCGATGTTCATCTTCCCATTGTTCGAGGACCGTCGGATATCGCTGATTGTGACGTGTAGAGCGACCACATCACATTCGGGAAAGGGTCCTTTCCCGAATGAAATGTTCCATATCGGCATAGCGCTGACGGTCATTGTTTGTATCTCTGCCGACAAGCGTTGTGCGTGGTTCACAAAGGCGGTCTTGACTTCCATTGATTCCTATATGGGAATCACTTAGGAGATATCATCGGAAACTCCGTTTTACCGCACTGGCACTGAATGCGTCTTCATCCGACACACCATTGCCACCTGATGCAGCAAGCGCCCCACTTTACAAGTGGGGCGCTTCGAAAAACCGCTCAGCTGAGGATGTTGGCGGTGGTTTCGGCTCGGTGGGCCTGGTAGTACGGGCGTACCGCGAACACCAGAAACAGTGTGGCGAGCACCAACAGGACGAGGATGCCCACACCCCCGGTGTACGGCAGGTTCGCCAGGGAGTGCGCCGGGTCGGCCACCATCACCGCGCGACCATCCCGGGACACGAAGGCCAGGCCGGTGCCATGGGTGCGATACGAGGCCAAGGTCACCTCACTGGCGTCGGTGTTCCACACCGGGAGCACCTCCACCATGAAGGCCGGCACCTTGAAATACCCCGACGGAGCCACACTCTCCCCCAACGAGAGCGCACGAGCCTCCACACCCAGTATGTTGAGCGTGCCGTCCGTGTGGGAGAAGACCTCACTGAGCACGCCGGTGTCGCCGGGCACCGCCAATCGGTACACGCCGTCCGACAGTCTCGTGAACCGCAGAACCTGCCCGTCGCGCGTCACCTCGAAGCCCGCGCCACCAAGCTTCCTCGACACATCGTCCTTGTCGACCTTCACCAGGTCCAACCCGAACACATACGCATGAGCCGTCGCGCTTTTGGACTCCACGCCCGGGCCCGCATCATCCCAACCCGGGGATACCCCTGCTACCCGTGAGCGGGTCAGGGTCGCCGTGTTCACATTCGGATGCAAACCCCCACCACCCGGAGCGGACAGGGACGCGCCCGTATTCAACACCGCCGCATACCGGATACGGATCAGCGAACCCACCGGAACACCGGCCTTGTTCGTCGTACCCGAGGAACCGTTGTCCCCGGCGAACAAGGCCTTCAACCCATCCACCGACACCGTCTGACCAGACACGGACACCATCAAACCCGGCGTGCCCGTCACATCCGTATCCGGGGAAGGCACATCCATCAACACCCGCACCGATGACGCGGCAGGCAAGGTCAAGCCCGCATCTGCCACATCGGACAGGGCGAACACGTAAGAGGAGTACGGCAAAGAAGCAAAGGACGACAGGTCGGGCACCTGGAGCGCGATCTCATACTCCACCTGACTCCCCAGGTCGAAACCATCCATACCCGCATCATTGAGCACACGCTTCGAGACATCCAACACCGAAGTCTTCAACGAAGCACGACCCAACCTCGGCTTGCCCTTGACACCGGCATCGGCGAAATCCACCATACGGCCATCACCACCGTCCAACGCCGGGTTGAAGACCCTGGTGCCCACGATGATCGGCAGGGAACCACCAGACGCCTGACTATCATCCACCACCAAATACAAGCCAGGACCAGACACCGGCAACACCACCGTCGACAGGGAAGAGAACGTGCCCGCCGGCAGGCTGCCCGCCACCGGCCCCAGGGACCCAGTGTCACCCGCCAACGCCTGGGCGAACAACTGCAGACTGCCCGCATACAGACTGAACGCACTGGTCACATCATCACTCAACGGGCTGGTCGGATACCCCAACCAATGCGACCCCACCCAACCGATGGGATTACCCGCATCCACACCCACACCACCCGCCACACCAGCAGCAGCCAGAAGCGCCGACACCAACCCAGCAGGAGTCGTCAACTTCACCGACCCGAGCGCACCCGTATGATCGAACACCGTATCCGCATAATCACCGATTTTGTACGCTTTCAACCCGCCCGACGTGACACCCGTCACCTCAATGCCATACGAGGGAGGAACCTGCACCTTCCAGCCCGTGATCGTGGCCTTCACCGGCTCCGTCGCCCTATTCGTCAACCCGACCGTGGCACTGCCATCCTCTTGACCCCACACATACAGGTCATAATCTTTCGTGGCATCCGGCATCAGAGTCTCAGGCAAGGCCATATTGCCGCCAGCACTCGTACGACCAGAACCCAACACCATGGAGGTAACCGGATCCACAATCTTCCAACCCATGTCCGAGCCCAGATCAGAACTACCCGACAGACTCAACATCCGCGAACCCGCAGCACCCGACACCGAAGCCGACCACGAATCCAGCTGCTTGCCCGACTCCACATAGGTCAACCGCAAATCACCAGACATACTCTGACCCTGATCGCCACTATCCGCCGACAACACCAACCCATCAAGACCCAAACGAACAGCAGGACGCAAACCCATAGTAGAGAGAAATACGTTGTGATAGTCGACGGAACCGATATCACGTACATAGAACGCCCAGAAGGGGTCGCTCCATCTAGGAGAACGCAACCAAGAGCCAGAAGCACCATTAGCGCAACTATATGAAGGACATGCAGAATTTCCAGCATTTACACTAGTCGTTGTGTAGTCAAAATACTTGTTCATATCACCGATGGATAGTGGAAACGCACGGTATTGATTCGATGAAGGGGAAAACGGCGTAGCTGTAGGCTCACTACCAGCGCTGCACCCGATCGAGTACGGTGCCGTGCACACGCCCTCCACCGGGGCCACACGAATTAGAGACTGTTCGAATGAGGAATAATTCTGCGCCCCCACAGCATCCGACACCTGGGCCAGATTTGACTGATACGCACCCGTAGCACTATCAAAAGAATGACCGCCAATGTACGAGCCATACGTATCAAACGGGAAACCAGCGGTCACTGTGTCATCGGCCCACAACAAGGCCTCATTCGCCGCAATCGCTGTCGTAGACGACGCCGAATAATTCGCCACCAGCCCTGGCACAGAATAAATTGACCTGCCGGACTCACTAGCTATTTCGCCTATCGCCAGAGTCTTGTACCCACCCGAAACCGACGCACCACCATAGGTGCCCGTATTGCCCTGCTTGCCGAACACGATCCGACGCGTATTCACCCAACCATCCGCATATATTCCCGGCGTCTCATTATCCTTATCCACCACCGGAAGCGCACCCGCATTCAATGTGCTGAAATACCCGTCAGGCCCCAGATCAACAGGAGCAGCAGACGCCCGATCCACCGGCAGCGCCACCAGCACAAGAGGCAGGACCAGGAACAACGACAGCAGGAAGGCAACTACTCGCCCCCCCCCCCCCGCGACGGGCACCAAGCGAACAGACGCATAACGACCAACACGATCAGACACACGAGGACCAATAGCACGCAAGCCACCCATACGAACACTCCCGCCTCAACACCGTTCCCCTGACGACGGCAATCCCATCAGCCGAGGTGTCGGGTTGCAGAGCATTCCCAACAGCCACACCGTCCACAGGAAAACACATGACCATACAATATGAACAACATCATACAGTATGTACACATTAATGTTTCGCGACAGCAATTCACGCGCATGGAGCACGCAGTACAGGCCGGAGGCCAATGCACGAGCCTCACAGGCCGGCAGCGATCTACAGGCCCTCGTCAAACCCGCAGGCCCGGCAAGGCGCACTTCCCCACCAGCACACCACAACAAGAACGATGCATACGCCATCACACCCGTCATCACGCTCAACGCACACACTCACTGCGCCCAATCATCGCGCCGTTCGGCGCGCCACATCCTCCAACCCAATACCGACCCTCGACGCTGCTTATGTGCACCAGAACACTGTAGCCACCTGCCGGCAACTTCAAGACCTATATTCCAAAGATCCGATGCATGGAGTCATTGCTTTCATTCAATACATACAGGGTGCAAGCACGCGTCAAGGGACCTATAGCCACGAGCCCGTCAATAAAGCCGTAACGCCATTCAAGAAGTGGAACGAACCACAGATGCGGCATCAAGCACAACCCGGCAATATTCCCGCATTTCCAACCGTTCAAGGCGATTGGCTGTGGGACTCAATTCTCTTCTGAGGCGGGGTATGTCAGTCTGCGAAGTTGTTGTTGACGGTTTGCATGGCGACGCCGTCCTGCATGATGCTGAATCCATGCTGCTGGTAGAACGAGGCGTTCCTGCTTTCTTCAGGCATGACTTCAACGTAGAGATAGTCCTCGTAATGGTCTTTGACCATTGTCATCAGATGCCCGGCTATACCGTGACCCTGGTATTCGGGATCGACCAGCACATAATGCACGTAGGCGGTCATGCACCCGTCATCAAGCACGCGTACCAGCCCGGCCAGGCGTCCACCCTCCCACGCGCTGAACACCATCGAAGACCCCATAAGTGCGTCATACAGATGATTCGGATAATCGGCGGACACCCAGCCCACGGAAGCGAACAACCGCCGCACGTCATCCTTGGTGAAGTCCCGTTCCGTGGTGTACGTGATATCCATTGCAGCCTGTTTCCTGTTCGTAGGTGTCGTAGGTATGGAACCGCCAACACTAATAGCCGGGGCCAAGTACCGCCACACCCTTCCAGACTATGGAAGGCACACACTCCCGCCTCGCTTTCAGCCCTATCTAGCGCGCTTCGCAGCCCATTGGGTGGGGCGCACAGGGATACCGGAGACCGGGACTTGCGTGAGATACTGCTTGCAATGAATGATTGGCCCGCTGCTCAACCGCTTGATACCACCAGGCTTTTCCTGAAACCCCTGAGTGTGGCCGATGCACAGGAAATGTCCCATGTGCTTGGCGATACCAGCCTGTATCGACACATCGGCGGAACACCACCGACGCTGCAGCAGCTGACCGAGCGATACACCCGGCAGTCGCTCGGACACTCCCCCGATGGAGAACAGGGCTGGCTGAACTGGATTGTCCGCCGACAGGATACCGACAGGGCCGTCGGCTTCGTGCAGTCACCCTGCTTCATTCCGGCGAATCCCGTAGCGCCGAAATCGCCTGGATGATCGCCCCTCAGCATCAGGGTCTCGGTTATGCCAAGGAAGCCGCGCGCCGGATGGTGGACTGGCTCATCTCAGAGGGAACGAGCACCCTCATCGCCCACATCCACCCGATGAATCAAGCTTCAGTGGCGGTGGCACGCAAACTGGGCATGCACGCGACCACAACCATCATCGACGATGAAGTACGTTGGGAAGCATCACTGCCGCGATGACCCTGCAATCCAAGAGTCAGCCGTGATGGAACCACCCGATTGGGCATCTCCGAGGGGATAACACTCCATCCCGAGGAACGGCTGTTCAGAAGTAGAAGAGCTCCTCGAACTTGACATTCAGCGCGGTGCACAGGATCAGCGCGAGCTTGGCCGTGGGGCTGAACTGACCTGTTTCTATGGAGCTGATGGTGTTGCGCGACGTCCCTACCAACCCGGCAAGTTCCGCCTGGGACAGACCCGCTTGCTTGCGCAAGACCTTGAGATTGTTATGCAGAACAAGATCGGCGCCACCGCTCATGCCGTCACGCCGATCATGTAAGCGACTATGAAAGCAACCGCAAGAAGCAACGTAACGATGGACAGCACCAGGTAACGAGCATTCCGGGTGAACCGGTACAGAGGCACCCACTTGACGGAGAGGAACGCGAAGAACAGAGCCCACAATGGCAGTGAGTATGTCACATCGACCCCACGCAGCAGATTGAATGCGTTGATTATGACGAATGCTGCGGCGAATGCCAACTCTCCAGCATAGCGTCCCCGGTCCCCGGAATACAACAGCCCCTCGTCGCTTCCTTCCTTGCGGCTCCTGTTCAGTATCTCGTTCCTATCCATGACGCACCTCCAATATTCTGACAATAAAACTTGGCAAAATAAGCATATGACATGCCAAGTTAACTTGTCAAATCGAAAGGAAATGTGCCCACCGGGTATATCCGGCCCGATTCTGCTACAGTGCCAAGCAATCACATGCGCACCCTCCCAATCCGACGACCTTGAATGCGGCGTTCCAGTGATGAGGGTGGGTGCGGGGCGGATCCCCAGTATGGAAACATGGGACGATTCGAGGGAGAGGGATTTCGGTATAGAGGAGATCGAACTTCGCCCGTGGACGGCGTGCTACCATATCCAGTCAGAACCCGCTTGGGTCCCCGGACGATGGTCAAGTACCCGGACAGCGACAAGACTTGCCGAAAGGTCAGTCATGTTCGCATGGGTCGTTCTCATCATTTCCGGCATATTCGAATCCGTATGGGCCACAGCCCTGGGCAAGTCCGAGGGACTGTCCAAAGCAGTGCCGGATATCATCTTCATCGTCGGCTTGATACTGAGCATGGCCGGTCTTGCCTATGCCATGCGCGACATCCCCGCCAGCACCGCATATGCCGTGTGGGTCGGTATCGGGGCGGCCCTCACCGTTATCTATGCCATGCTTTCCGGCGATGAGACATTCAGCCTGCTGCGGGTGCTGTTGATCTGCGGTCTGGTCGCCTGCGTGATCGGGCTCAAACTGGCCCACTGAAGGGGCCATGGACCAGCAAGCCATTGCATAATCAGGAATCGAGGTTCCACATGAACGACATCACCTTCACCACATGCACCTTGGAGGATATGGACAGATTACGCTCGCTGTGCGTAGACACCTTCAGCGACACCTTCGCCAAGGACAACAGCACCCAGGATATGGATGCATATCTGGAACGTTCATTCTCCCAGGAACGAATGCGTTCGGAGCTGTCCAATCCCGAATCCACCTTCATCATGGCCTGCGTGGATGGCGTGCCCGCAGGATACATGAAACTCAACACCGGGAGGGCGCAGACCGAAACCATGGGCGATGACACGATGGAGATCGAACGGCTCTATATCCTCAACCGATTCAAACGGCATGGACTGGGCACCGCCCTCATCCAACAGGCTGAAAACGCGGCCATGGCACAAGGCGCACCAACCATCTGGCTTGGCGTATGGGAGCACAACGAGCCCGCAAAGCGGTTCTATACCAGGATGGGGTTCATCACAACGGGGCAACATGTCTTCATGCTCGGCGATGACCGACAGATCGACCACATCATGCGCAAAGGGATTCAACGCGCCTGAAGCGATCGACACCGTGCCACTGACACATTCACACTTCGGATTCGACGTGCGGATTCGGTACGGATTCGACATTCGGATTCACAGGACGCGGTTCGCGCCTGCACCCGAGGCGAAGCGGGAATACCTGAGCATGAAAGCAAGTTGACCAGATATGGTGACGACGACCGAAGTACTGAGGTATACAGCGTTCGCAGAGACCCCGAATGGCGGAAATCCAGCAGGAGTGGTGCTCGATGCGTCCGCACTCACGGATGCGGAGATGCAGGAGATCGCCGCAGCAGTGGGCTATTCGGAAACGGCCTTCGTGATGTCCTCGGCATCCTCCAGGCGCAATGAAGATTCTGGGATCGAGGGGACGGCACAGGGAAAAGCGCTTCAACACGGTTACCGCATCCGCTACTGGTCACCTGCGGCCGAGGTCCCGTTCTGTGGTCACGCAAGCGTGGCGACAGCCGTCGTCCTCGCGGAACGCGACGGAACCGGCTCCTTCGTGTTTCATACGCCCGCAGGCGACATCCCGATTGTCACCAGCCGGTCCGGTACCGCGCAGATTCAGGTCGCCATGACGAGCGTGGAACCCGGCATTCGTGAGTTCGACCCGGGCATACTGGATGCACTGCTGAACATACTCGGACTCGAAGCATCCGATATCGATCCCAGATTCCCGCCGAAGGAAGCCTTCGCGGGGAATTGGCATCCGATACTCGTGCTGAACGACGCCAACATCTTCAACCAATTCCGATTCTCGCCTCCGGCGGTCGCGGATCTCATGCGTTCACAGGGTTGGACCGGAACCGTGACCATACTGCACGAAAGCGCTCCGGATGAGTTCCAGGCCCGCAACCTCTTTCCTGTCGGTCGTATCAGCGAGGATCCGGCGACCGGTTCAGCCGCGGCCTCAACCGGTGCCTATCTCAGATCCATTGGCTATAGCCCGGCAGGCAGCCGGGTGGTGATCCACCAAGGCATGCATGTGGGACGCCCCAGCATACTGACCGCTCTGATACCCGAACAGGGCGGTATCACCGTGCTGGGCAGCGCGACGCCCATTGCAGGATAAGCAGACCTTCACCCGCTCCAGCCCACCTGCCAGGGGCCGGGCTCATTCAAAATCCAGCAGATCCTCATATGAGGGCAATGGATCCTCATCCGTACCCTCATCATCGTCTTGTTCTCCGTCCTGCTCCCCATTCGTTTCCCCATTCGGGTCCTCGGATTCCGATGAGTGGCGGGCCTGGTTCCACATCAGATTTATGGCTTTGCCCGCGATATCCGCCATGTCGACATCCCTGTCGAGCAGCCACTGGATCTGAAGACCGTCGAGAAGCGCCTGCATGACCCTCGCCATTTCCTCAGGCGTGAGATCCGTCTGCATCTTCTCCTTCTCCATGACCTTTCGCGCGGCGTGCCCCACGAGCAGCCGCTCGATTTTGCCTCGCTGCTTGAAGTAGCGGTGTGCGGGACTCGTGGGATCCGAAGCTTTCACGGACATATGCGCATACAACTCCACAAGACCGGGCGTCCGGCTGTTGCGCTTGACGATTTCCATAACCTGCTTGATCGACTGCTCGGGATGGCTGATGAGCTGCTTAACCCGACTGGCAAAATCAGGAAAGGATGAAGCGGCGGAGACCATGTCATTGGCGTCACGCTGTTTCAGCGCCTGCACCATCAGATCGTCCATCGAGTCGAAATAGTGCAGCACACCCACATCGGTGATGCCCACAGCCTTGGAGATCTTGGAGAGGGTGGTCTGGTTGAAGCCGTCGATCGCGATGATGGTGAGCGCGGCCTCAAGTATCTGTTTTCGCCTCGCTTTGCCCTTGGAGTATGACCCCCGGTCTCCGATTGCCATAATGCGAACGACCTCCCATAGGTAAATGAATGTAGAAAAGGCAGTATATAGGTTCCACCATTACATATTCCATGAAATAATCAGCATTCTTAACTAAAAGTGATGTTGGACACAGCGCCTATGGACCAGCCAACGCCGTCATATCAACGTTTCCACACATCCTCAGGCGATCCGGCCATCATCACAAATCTTCAATAGCGGAGCCATACGGTGATCCGCATTGTTTGCCCAGTACAGCCCGAACCTTGAATCCGGGCGGATTCGAGGCCGTTAGGCATCGGACGCTTTCGCCTGAGGTTGAATTTCATCACGGGGTTGACAGATAAGGGAACAAAGGATTGACTTATTAATCGTTGACATATTAATCATTGATTTGTTAATCATTAATGTCTTGATCATTAACCTGCCGCATACCGACTGCCTGGATGTCGTTCGCCATGTACCGGATCGATGGATGCATGCCCAGCGCGCACCATCATATCGATGCATCAGCAACGAACACAGAGCGGTCATCACCGCCGGAAAGAGGGGAACCGTGGTAGACAATCGAATGGATGTGCTGCTGGCCACAAGCCGACTGAGCGCGCGAATCAGCACCGCCTTTGAATCATGCACTGGCAGCAGCATCACCCGTTTCACGATCCTGTATGCCCTGAGCACCTCTTCCCCGCTCCCCCAGACGGAACTTCGTTCCCTCCTAGGCATCAACGCGAGCGCCGTCACCCGGCATCTGCAGTTGCTTGAAGACCGCGGACTCATCACCAGGGAGCGCGTCCCCGGAGACCAACGCAATGTCGCCGTGTCCATCACGCAGGACGGCTTGGGTCTGATCGCAGGATGTTCGGACAAACGAGAGCTGTTCCTGGACACACTGTTCAAGGGCCTCGAACACGATCAGATCAAGACCTTGCTTGCCGCCTTCTCAGGCATCGAATCGCAACTCGACCAGGCGACGACCCTCTGCGAGGAATCCGACCACGCCAGGACCGACACCCATAGCACCCATAGCACCCACCATAAGGAAATCTGACATGACGCAACTCAGCACCAATGACTTCACCGAGATACTCGACAACCGTCGTTCGATCCGTAAATACGACCCGAAGGTGAAAATTTCACGTGAGGAAATGCTCGAGATGCTTAACGAAGCCGCGAAAGCACCTTCTTCGGTGAATATGCAGCCTTGGAGGTTCCTCATCGTCCAATCCGATGAGGGCAAGGCAAAGCTGAATCCGCTGATCCGTTTCAACAAACGGCAGAACAAGACATCGTCGGCGATGATTGTGGTGTTCGGCGATATGCGCTGCTATGAATATGCGGATCGGATCTATGGAGAGGCATCCGAAAAGGGCATCATGCCGAAGCTCATGGCCAAAGCCCAGTTGTCCGTCATCGTCCCCACCTATAAGAAATACAGCCGCAGCAAAATGAACGATGTCGTGAAGATCGATTCGAGTCTGTTTGCCATGCAGTTCATGCTTGTCGCGCGGTCCCACGGATATGACACCAATCCCATCGGCGGCTTTGAAGAGGACCAGATAGCCGAGGCCTTCGAGCTGGATGCCGAACGCTATGTGCCCGTGCTCATCATGTCGGTGGGTAAGGCAGATGCCGATGGCCACGAGTCCGTTCGTCTGCCCGCCGAAGATCTCAGCTGGTGGCGCTGAGACAGCGCTCATGCCGATGCTGATGGAGTCAGCATCGGCATATGACTGAGACAACGCCACATTGAAAGGATTCTCCAATATGCTCGGATTGTTCGGATCGCTTCTGGTATTACTCGCAGGGCTGCTGCATGGATTCATCTTCGTGCTGGAGTCATTCCTGTGGACCAAGGAATCGACGATGAGGACCTTCTCGATCCCAACCCGCGAAGAAGCAGAAAATACGCGCGAGATGGCATTCAATCAAGGCTTC
This sequence comes from Bifidobacterium psychraerophilum, assembly GCF_000741705.1. Lineage (GTDB taxonomy): Bacteria > Actinomycetota > Actinomycetes > Actinomycetales > Bifidobacteriaceae > Bombiscardovia > Bombiscardovia psychraerophila. The sequence continues at coordinate 729,815 of NZ_JGZI01000010.1, forward strand.
TACAACCTGTTTCTCGGCATCATGGCAGTACTGGGAGCGATTGTGTATCTCTTCGGCTCGCACACCATCGGCCTTACGCTGATGTTCGCCGGAGCCATAGCGATGAGCCTTGCCGCCGCCGTACTGCTCCTTTCGAGCCCGGGAAAGCGAGGAGCGGCGCTCAAACAGATGGCGCTTCCCCTCCCCGGGGTGATACTGCTGGGGCTTTCCCTGCTCCTCGCCTAATCGGCGCATCGTCGCAACCCTGTCGATCGGACGGTGCGCACAATCATGCAGTGCGGCAATCGCGATCCATGCGCTTCACACGGATGCGGATGAAGCCTTCGCCCTTCCGTAGGTCGTGAGTCTGGCGATGATGATGAATGCCATGCATACCGCTCCGAATCCGACGATCACGAAGAGATTCGGCATGATGGTGAACAGATTGCCCCTGTCCAAGCCTATGCGCCGTATGGCGTCGACGACCCAATATGCCGGGGATATCCTCGCCAACGGTTGCGCCCATGCCGGGAAGGTATTCACAGGGGTGAGGGAACCTCCTATGCAGGCCATCAGCATGCCGAGCAGCATGGCGACGGCCAGCGCGGTGTGTTCGGATGCGCACCACAGCGATACCGCCACACCGAACAAGGCCAAGGCCACGCAAAAGACCAGGGCGGTTATGGCAAGCGCCGCGATGCTCCCATTAGGCCGGTAACCGCATATCAACGTTCCCGCGACAAGCACGATTCCCATCTGTGCGATCTGCAGAACAATGGCCACACCTGCTTTGCCGACGATGACATCTCCGACGGAGAGCGAGGAGACCCTCAGACGATCCCAGGTTCCCCAATGCCTCTCGTTGAAGAACATCTGCACGATGAGCTGAACGGAGAAGAAGGAGAACAGGATGGCGAATCCGGGCACCGCCTGTTCGGCTCCCGTGGCATGGATGTACCCTTCGGACACCAGTGTGGCCTTGTTCCCCGGCACCATGAAGGGCGTCAATATGATCGGCACTATCGTGATGAGCAGCAGCACGGAAGGCTCCTTCATCTGCAGCATCAGATTCAATCTCGCGACGGCCGCGCTTTTCCTAATCGACATGCTCATGCCTCCCTCTGCTCGGAAGCTGATCCGACAATGTTGAGGTATGCGCTTTCCAAGTCCGGTCGTACCATGTCAACATCCGCCAGCACCCTGCCGCGGCAGTGCGGATCACGCAGCAACACCGCCAACGCCTGACCGGGATCAATGCCTGCGCCACGCGAACCGCGTGAATCGACTCCGGACACATCGGCTTCCAGATAGTCCCCTGAGCGATGCCAGCCCGTCACCTGGGGCTGCTGCGATCCTTCGAAGCGGACACGTATGGAAGGGCTGGCGTGCGAGGAGACGACACGGCGCAGACTCCCTGAATCAGAGATGCTTCCGTTGACCAGAAAAGCCACATGTGCATCGAGCGCCTCGACCTCCTCCAGGTAATGGGTGGTATAGATCACCGCCGTTCCCGATTCGGCAACGCTTCTCACGGTGTGCAGGATGCTGGCTCGAGCCTCGACGTCAGCACCAACGGTCGCCTCGTCGAGGAAGAGTATCTTTGGGCGATGCACCAAGGCGATTCCGGTGTGCAGCCGTCGCTGCTGCCCGCCGGATAGCCGCTCGGCTTTGAGGTCCCGTTGCGCCGAAAGGCCGAGCATATCAATGGTCTCGTCAGCGTTCTGATGCGCGGCCCTTGTGGACAATCCATAGAGCAGGGCGAAACCGAGCAGGTTCTGCAGAACCGTGAGCTGTGGATACACCCCGATCGACTGTGGTGCAAGACCCAGGCATCGGCCGAATGCCGAGCGTGATGCCGAGGAAGGAATCATGCCACCCGTGCGAATCTCCCCCGAATCCGGCTGCTCCAAACCGCAGGCGATTGAGACCAGTGTGGATTTCCCGGCGCCATTCCTCCCCAGGAGCGCCAGAATCTCCCCGTATTCCACTCGGAGATCGACATCCCCAAGAACGTTCACACCGCCATAGCTCTTCCTGATATGCGAGCACAGCAAGGCAGGATAATCTCCGCTATTCAATTGGAACACCTCTCGTTCATAGCCAAGTTAACATTGTTTACATCATGATGTTAACACTGTTAACATGTATTTGAATCATCCTTCACCCGCCTCGGTGCGCCCCCCTACTCGAACAGGAATTGCCTGGCATGGCAGCAAGGGAACACATCTGCCAGAAAGATGTGAAAGAATATGCTTCAGGTGGGGATGCACGCAATCCTCAGGGCTGTGGGGATTCCGAACACCCGACGGCGCACCGGCTCCGATGGCGGTGTTCCGCATGGCAGGAAACAGGCGCTCCCGCTTCCCTCCCCTCCAAGGATCCGGGCTGATTCGATACGAGATGGAAGGCACCCATGGAGAGCAGCATGACGGGAAAACGACCGTCGTTGTCACGCAAATTCATTCTGGAACAGGCCTTGTCCATTCTGGATCAGGAAGGCCTCGAAGCGCTCACGCTGAGGAGGCTCGGTGAGGGGATGGATTTTTCCTACACAGCGATATACCGCCATATTCCCGGCAAGGCCGCCCTGTTGGAGGGCATAACCGAAACCCTCTGGCTCAAGGCTTTGAACAGGCTCGGAAGCGGATCACATGACGATGCGACATGGCAGTCCATACTCGAACACGTTGCCGTCAACCTCCGGGACACCCTGCTGGAGCATCCGAATGCGATACCGCTTTTGGCCACTCACCCGATCAGCACTCGCAACGAGCTGATGGCCATCGCACGGACATTGGATGACATGGTCGAGGCCGGTTATGAGATCAATGATCTGAGCATCAATCTCATCATGAACCTCACTGTGTTCACCATCGGACACGTGCTTGCCGAAAGCGCCCCGCCCGCAGGCGGAACAGGCGGGAACCCGGATGGACGCGCTTTGGCCGAGGCCGCGCAGGACTCCGAGTCCTTGGGCAGATTGCTGCATCCACTCCTTGAGACGGATCAATACAATCTGGAGACCCAGTTCCTCCAAGGCGTGCGTTCCATCATCAAGGGATAGCAAGAGGGCCGATGCGCCCCAGCCCGGATATCGCAATGCGCAGAATATGGGAGTGTTTCACCCCCTCCACAACAGCGACACGATGATGCGCCTTACCATTTTCGTGCGTGAAGTTCGAACCGTCACAGGGGGCAATGTGGGCATCATTGGGCATGACGACCCCCACGGCGGTCACCGAAATCCCTACAACGGAGCCGATAAGAACGGCGCAGACGATACTCCGGCATGGCGCGGAATCGCCGTATGCGTAGTCATGGTCATCTTGCTGCTTCCATTCCTGGCAATGCTGCGAACCGCCGGCATCGGCACTCGGGCCAAGACCCTGTACCGGAAGGGATCGCACGCGATAGAGCGAATCATGACCCCGACCCTGCTCGAACACTCGGATGGGTACAGGCCCGCAGGAGAGATTCCCGTGCCGGGCAAACGCAGTGAAGACCATATAGTCCGCATCATCAGATCAGGAAGAACCGACAGATACGTATGCTGGACGAACGGAACGCTGCGCAGGACGACGCTCACCATACCCGGTGCCAAAGCGCAAGGCGTTCAGGGACGCAGTCTGGATATGCATATCACGCTTCGCCATCGGCCTTCGGTCATATTCGGAACGCCGTACATCAATGCGAAGAATGTCATCAACGCCACGGACGCCGGACTCGTCGGCAATGGGGTCACCGACAACACCGCGCGACTGAACGCGATACTGCGTCTACTGCCCGAGTCCGTCAAGAAGACCGTGGCATTCCCAGACGGTCATTTCGCCTTCACCGGCGTGATCAACATGGTCAGCAACCTGAGCATGGTCGGCAGGCATGCCCACACCTTCATCCAGATGCCCGCCCACCGTCACGGAGGCATGGTCATCTGGTATCCCGCCGGAAAGGCGCGAGGATACGATGGCATGCACGACGTGGAGTGGAAGAGCATCATATTCCGCGGCGACTACAGCGATCTGACACCCACGCAAACCATCTACCAGCCCCTGATCCACGCCCACAACATCGTCTACGATGACTGCACCTTCAACATGGTGCAGCGACCCTACGGCCATGTGCTCGATGTCGACGGCAGCAGTGGCGTGACCGTCCGCAACAGCACCGTCATCGGATCCCCCAACCGCGGACAGACCTTCAAGGAGGCCTTCCAGATGGATGTCGCCGCCCGAGGGGCCAGTGGATATTACGACAAGCAGACGGTGTTCAACAGATTGCCCACCAAGGACATGACCATCGAGCACAACCGCTTCCTGCCCTTGCGCAATGCCGAGGGAACTCTGCTGCTGCCATCGGCCGCACCCTTCGGCACCCATATGGCCTACGCGCTGACAACCGCCGACGACAGCTACATCCATCATGGGATATTCAAGGACAACTACGTCGAAGATCCCGTCTACTACGAAGGTGCGGGGACGGAGAACAGTGCGGTGATACATTTCGACGCCGCCAACGACATCACCATCAGCGGGAACACCTTCGTATGGACCGGCGAGACGCCTCAGTCGTCGTGGGCCGTGGCATTCTACGCCCGTTCCAGGTTGATGGTGAAACCAAGCCAATGGCATGGCATCAGAATCACCGACAATGTATTCAAAGGATTCGCGCCGAGCAAAGGCGCATTCACGCTCTACCGCGAAGCGGGGAGCGTCAGCGGCCCGGGCAGGTCGCTATCGGATGTGGTCATAAGCCATAACACCTTCAAAGGGACTCCCCTGCGCACCGCCCTGCATTGGCTGCATGATTACTCAGGAAGCTTCGTGACCACATACGGCCAGCGCATCCAGGGCTCCGACAACACAGTCGATGACGCGATACGACTCGATGCCACCAGCAGCACGACACACAGCGGGTGAGCAGCAGGCAGGATCCCCGTGCAGACCGACAGGCAGGCCACGCGTGCATCTATAACTTCGATTGATTGCCACCCCACTCCACATGTGATAACCAGATGGTGTTTTTCCAGTCGCAGAACTGATATCTTATTTACCATCCTCTGATGCATCAGTTGACTCCCTACTGTTTTCACGCGCGATGAGAGTACAGCCATCGCAACGAAGGTCTCACTCTTGAGAAGGAAAGATATGAAACACCACAAAGCCATATCCAATGCCGTCAAAGCCATATCGGCACTAGCCGCGGTCGCCCTGCTCTCCTCCTGCGGCGCCTCGAACTCACAGACCTCATCACAGGATGACACGGAATCATCAGAGATATCCTTCCTCTACTCTCCATATGCCGATTACGCACCCTTCTTCCTGGCCAAGGACAAAGGATATTTCGAGAAGGCGGGCGTCAACGTCAAGCTGATCGCCAAGGGCGGATCATCGGGCGAGACCTATCAGCAGGTCAGCACCGGCAATGTGACGTCAGGCGGCGCCTCATGGGGTGCCGGGCTCTTCAATGCCGCATCACAGGGTGCCTCACTCTCGGTCATCGCGAGCGTCTCGAAGATTCCGGAGAGCGGTAAGAATCCTTCGCCCTTCGTCCTGTCGACCAAGTCCGGAATCAAGGAGGTCTCACAGCTGAAAGGCAAGAAGATAGGCATCCCCGGCCCCGGCGGCTTCGGCCTGTACTCCGTGTACCTTGCCCTGCAGCAGAGCGGCATCTCCCTGGACGACGTCGAGCTGGTGAATATCAGCCCGGCCGACACCCCCACGGCACTGGCGAACGGCAGCGTGGCGGCGGCCTGGACCATCGAGCCCATCGCCTCCAAAGTCATCGCCGAAGGTCTTGCCACGGAAGCGCTGGATGTGGATTACCAGGCTGGTACCGAGCTGGGCACACTGGTGTTCAACAGCAGTTATGCCGACGAACACGCGGACTCCGTCGAAAAATTCACGGCCGCCTATCTGCATGCCGTCAAGGAACTCAATGACGGAGGATGGGATGACTCATCCAATCAGAAGATCATCGCTAAATACACGGAGCTTCCCGTCGAGACGCTCAAATCAATCGGCTTGACGGTGCAGGATCCCACAGGCGCGATCGACTGGTCCGACGTCAAGAAGCAGGAGGACTTCTTCCGCGAACGCGGATCGCTGGACTATGACGGAAGCGCCGATTTGGAGAAACTCCAGAAGCAGGAAATCCTCAGCAACGCACAGCAACAGGAAAGCACGATCTGGAAGGATTGATGTGTCACACGTGTCTATCAGTCATTTGTGGAAGGTCTACCCCTCACACCACGACGGCGATGCTGTCATCGCCTTGAAGGATGTGTCCTTCGACATCGATGAGCATGAGTTCGTCTGTGTGCTCGGTCCGTCCGGATGCGGGAAGAGCACCCTGCTCAGAATCGTCGCAGGATTGGAATCCGCCGACTATGGACACGCGTCCACACACGGACGTCCTTCGGTCGTCTTTCAGGAGCATGGCATCTTCCCCTGGAAGAACGTCGAAGACAATATCTCGTACCCGCTGGCTCTACGGCATGCTCCGCGTTCAGAACGCAAAGCTGTCGTAGACAGGCTGGTGAAGATGGTCGGGCTGAGTGGTTTCGAACGCTTCCACCCCGATCAACTGTCGGGCGGCATGAAGCAACGGGTCTCCGTCGCCAGGGCATTGGCCGATAACGGCGCGATCCTGCTGATGGACGAGCCCTTCGGCGCATTGGACGAACAGACCCGTGTGACGTTGCAGCAGGAACTGCTGACGATCTGGGAAGAGACCCGAAAATCGGTGCTGTTCATCACGCACAGCGTCGATGAGTCCTTGATCCTGGCGGATCGCATCATCGTCATGTCCGGCAGACCCGGACACATACTCAAGGATATTCGCGTGCCCTTCCAACGGCCGCGCAGTCTCGCCGCGATCCGCCGTGACCCGGAATATGCACGCATCACGGATGAACTATGGACGCTGCTGGACCAGAGCCAAGCCGAAAGCGAGGAGGAGGCGGCACGATGACTTCTTCAATCCAAGAACCGAGCCAGGAAGTACGGCATGCCCTGAAAGCCTCTCTCAAACAGAGGAAAGGCTCACGGGCGATTCGTATCATCGGGCCGTTCACACCGCTCGCCCTGCTGGTCATATGGGAGTTCGCCTCGCGCTTCGGCTGGGTGGACGCCCGGTTCTTCCCCGCACCCAGCTCGATTTTCTCCACATTCGTGGAGCTGCTGCAATCGGGGGTGCTGATGGATCACACTGTCATCAGTCTTGTGCGCATCCTCGTAGGGTTCACCTTGGGAGCGATACCAGGTGTACTCGTCGGCGTACTGCTGGGGTCCCTGGAATGGGCACGCATATTGTTCGAACCCATATTCGCCAGCATGCTGCCGATTCCGAAAATTACCATCTATCCGCTGCTGATGCTTATTTTCGGCCTCGGCGAGACCAGCAAGTGGCTCATCATCGCGATCGGGGTGTTTTTCACAGTGATGTTCAATACTCTAGGAGGTGTGTTACAGACCAATCTTCTACTCTTCGACGTGGCGAAAGCGAACGGCGCCAACCCTTGGCAACAATGGGCGGGGGTGGCCTTGCCCTCAGCGCTGCCCAGCGTGTTCACAGGCTTGAAACTCGCATTGGGTGGCTCATTCGTCGTGCTCGCGGCTTCGGAGTATGTCGGTTCCCAATCCGGTTTGGGCTACATGATCTGGAGCGCCTGGTCGACCTTCTCGGTTTCCAAGATGTACGTGGGCATCGTCGTCATCTCGGTACTGGGATACTGCGCCACCTCCCTCGTCTCACTCGCGCAACGACTGCTGGTCCCTTGGGCACGCCGATGACCCATCAGGATGCGGATATGGCCTATCGCTGGCTGCACAAGCAAATATTGATGAACCACTTTGAACCCGGGCAGGCGTTGGTGACCCGTGCTCTGGCCGCAGAACTCCACATATCGACGACGCCGGTCAGGGATGCACTCAAACGTCTTGAATCCGAAGGATTGGTGTGGGTCAAACCACGTTCCGGGTGCATCGTGGCCCCCATCACCTTCAAGTTGCTCAACGACATACTCTGGGTCAGGGAGGCGACAAGTCCCGCATGCGCCAGATTGGCCACGATCCGGGCTACGGATGAGGAGTTGGAGCAACTCGGCGCCTTCGCCGAAGGCCGGTACGCCGATGCCAGCAACGTCGAGCTGGTGATGAGCGCTTCGCATCGCTTTCATTCCGAGGTGGCGCGTCTGACCCAGAACGATTACTTCATTCGCATCACCGACCAGACCCTGGAGGAGATCGATCGCATATTCTCCTACTGCGGGCATGACCCTCTCTCCCCGCAACCACCTCTTGACGATCATCTGAAACTGGTCGAGGCGATGAAGGAACGCGACGCGGAGAAAGCCGCCTCGATCGCGACCCTCCACTTGAAGCACACCAGATCGGTCACCTTGGATCTGGTGATGCAATCGGGAAAACTCTAGGAACGACCATGGCGCTTGCATCAATATCCACCGTATCCGCGTCGATTGGCGATGTGATCCTCGCCAGGCATCCCCGTGCACGGATCGCGGATGTCGACCGAGCGGTCGAGGTCATCGCATCCGCCCACCTTCTGGGACTGCACGCCTTCGGCATCGACATGCTGCTGCGGGACATCGATGGCCTTGGCGGCACAGGCGCGATGGAGCGTGGGACATCCGGCATCCCGGAGAAGACGGATGCCGAAGCTGACGATCCGACGATTATCGAGGCGGCAGACACCATCGGTTTCCTGGCCGGGGCAATGGCGATACGCCATGCCGAACACAATGCACAGGCATCGGGCATCGGCATGATCGGCATCCGCAATGTCGGCGCTTTGGGTGTGTTGGGATCATACGTTCGGCAACTCGCACAGGACGGTTACCTGGGCATCATGATTGCCAATTCACCGGCGATCGTGGCCCCGTACAACGGCCTGCGGGCGGCGATAGGCACCAACCCCGTGGCGTATGCGGCACCCAGGGAGGACGGAAGACCCCTCGTGGTCGATTTCGCCACATCCGCGATAAGCATGAATGAACTCCGGGAACATCAGCGATCTCAAACGGCGTTGCCTCCGGATTCGGCCATTGATCGGGACGGACATCCCACATGCGTTGCCGATGATGCAGCTGCACTGCGAGCGAAAGACATGACCGCATCGCTGATCGGCCTCCAGGTGGAGATCTTCTCATCCGCGCTGTTGGGGTGGCGGCATGGTGACTCTGGCCGCTCCGCAAGCCTCCTGGCCATCGATCCGCGGCGTTATGGAAGCAAGACCGAAGAGCTGAGTGAAAGCATCGAGGACATATGCGCAAGCTGGACCAAGGCGGGAGGCCATGTACCCTCCCGATATGATGCGCTGTCCTCGATCGACCCGACAAGCGTTATAGACATCCCCGACGCCTCGCTGACAGCCCTTGAAAGGCTCCGCATCGAAAGGAAGCGCGATGAGTGATGCACTCGTCATCCATATCGACCCTGTTGAAGGGCCGCTCTGGCTCAGGAGAAGGATCACGGTCGATGGGGCGACCCCCGGAAGCATGGTCACCCTCAAATCCACAACCCTGCGCAATGGCATCCCCTGGTCGGCTTCGGCATCATATCTTGCCGATGCGGAGGGGAGGATCGATCTCGACACACAGACACCCGGCTTCGGCGATCACCGCAGCCCCGATGCGATGGGGCTGATCTGGGCGCAACAACCGGAAGTGGACGGTGCGTCATTCGATATCACCACGATGCCCGCCATCGGTGAGATATCCACCACAATCACGGCCAGGGAGGAAAGCGCTACCGGGTATTACGACCATCCGCAGACCTGCGCCAGCGGCAGGATGGCATCGGCGGTACTCGTACAAGGCCTGAGGGAAGCCGATGTCAGCCGTGAGAAGCTTGATGCGGAAGGCTTGCACGGCACGGTGTTCCGTCCAAGCGGCAGTGGACCGTATCCGACGGTTATCGTGATGAACGGTTCGGGTGGCGGCATCAATGAGATCAGGGCAGCCGCATATGCCGCCCACGGCATACAGGCCGTCGCCCTCGGATACTTCAGAAGCGAGGGCCTGAGCCCCTATATATCGAACACAGCTCTTGAGTACTTTGAACAGGCCCTCGATTACGTGCAGCGGAATCTCAACCCTCTCGGAAAACCCGCCGTCAACGGGCAATCACGGGGAGGTGAGCTGACCCTACTTCTGGGAAGCCTGTACCCCGAGAAGATCGGCGCACTTGTCGCATACACCCCATCCGCCTTCATCTGCGGAGCCCAGGGCGCCGCAGATCCGAAAGAAGGATGGTCGGGGGCAACATGGAAGCTCGATGGCCGGCCTCTGGAACATCTCTGGCACAACAACGCCGGCGTAACGTGGAATCCTTGGGACGGGATGCAGCCACCCTCACGCGATCGCAACATCTATATCGACGGTTTGCATGATCGCGCCACGGCTTCCTCTTCACGCATAGCGATCGAACACTTCACCGGCCCGGTCCTCGCAGTGAGCGGCGCCGACGACAGACTCTGGCCAGCCGGGTATTCGGCACGCCTCGCCTTCGCCACACTGGCCCGGCACGGCCATCAATCCCAACGCCTGCATTTGGACTACCCTTACGCCGGGCACGCGATCGGCATGCCCTTCGTCCCCAGCACACAGATTTATAAGCGTCACCCTGTTTCGGGCATCGACCTATCGACCGGCGGCACCCCGCAGGGAAACGCCGAGGCAAGCGCCGACTCCTTCGCCCAAACATGCGATTTTCTCATACGATCCCTTGCACAGACCGACACCAGGGAAAGCAGATGAAAGGAACCGAGGATATGCTCACCGAAAGCTACACCGAGGAATGGAGACATTGGCACGACGCTCGCGTCGATGGACTGAACGCACCCTACGGGTGGCTGTCCCTGATCAGCCAGGACTGGCTTGAGGACAACGTCCCGCAACGCATAGACGGGATACCCGGCACCTGGCTGCTCAGGGATGGCGAAGTAAGCTATCTTCCGGATCCACAGGGCGAAGCCGTCTTCATAGACAAGCAGATCGCCACACAGCCGACGCATATTCCGCTCGGATATAACCCCAACTGCGGGTTCGGATCCAGCGTTGAGATTTCATATCGCGATCTTGAGATCGAGCTCATCGCCCGAAGCACCGATGGGGATCGACGCATCGTGGGTGTGCGCGTCCGCGATCCGCAGCAGGCGCTCCTGCGCCATATCGACGATATCCCCACGTATCCGCTCTCGGAGCGCTGGATCGTGCCGATGCGCTTTCGTGAGGATGAGGCTCAGTTGTTCCCGGCCCAAACGGTCGAACAGCATGTGTATGAAACCATCTACCACTTCGGCCAGATCGAGACGAGCATGGAGGGTCAGGACTTCATATTCGATGTGAACGGCAAGAAACGTCCGGACGGTTATGAAACCATCGTGCATCTTCGGGATGCGAGCAATGGAAAAACAACCTACGGCGCGGGACGCTTCGTCATGATGATGCTTGATGAGATCAGGAACGCCACGACACTGGACCTGAACCGTCTGGTCACCTTCCCCTGCGCTGTCACCAACTTCGTGACATGTCCCCTGCCGCCGCTGCGCAACCGTGTTCCGTTCGAGATCACGGCTGGCGAGCAGTTGCCCGTCGAACACATCGAGCAACGAATCCAGACCTTCCACGGGTAGACGATCCGCCCCTCACCGGAACGGCATACGGCCGGCGCCCCTCGCGGAGACGCGGAAGCACCCGACGGATGATTGTGGCCCGAAGCGTTCAGCCTCGGGCCACAATCATCGGCTACATCATCCGCTACATCATCCGGCAGGATCCCGCATCATATATCCCCTGCCGGTAATGCCGTTATCCTTTACGGGCCGATGACCTTCTGTTCAAGGCCGTGATGCCAAGACCCGCTCCGAGCATCACCAGCACTGCAACCACAACGGCTGCGATATCTGCCCCTGTGCGTGCGAGCTTCTTCTCGGCCACGGTGCTCCCTGTCGGGGACTTAGGCGTTGATGATGTCGATGTGGGAGGGGTGGAGGAGGTCGTGTGCGGGGTTGACGGTACCTTCACCTTCACGGTGGTGGTGCACTCCGGGGTGGTGGATTGCTTCTCGACGGTGCAGTTCGAGGTCGGTGGATCGAAGCCTTCGGGAGGGGTCCCCTCCCCCGAGACCATATTCGTTATTGCGGCACCGTTAGCCGCCTTGTCGGACACCGCCACCTTATACGTGATGGTTACGGATTGCCCTGTCTTCAGCGGGCCCGTCCAGGTCAGCTTGCTGCCTTCCTGTGTGATCTCGCCTGTCTGGGTACCGGCGATGGTCGCTTTGGCCGAACCTTTCACATAAGCCGCATTGCCGAGTGCCTTGGAGAGATCATCCACGATCGTAGCCGGATCGAGGTCGAGATTTCCGGTGTTGCTGCCTGTCACGGTATAGGTGATCGTATCCCCACGCCGCACCGATGAGGATGCCTTGACGTCGGAAGTCTTCTCGACATGCAGTCCGGCAGCACCCTTGGTATTGCCGATGTTGCCGAGCTCAACGGAAAGATCCTGCGCCGAAACCGTGAATGCAACGGGCTTCGAGTCGAGGAGATAACCCTGCGGGGACTTCGTCTCCACCAGTGAATACCTGCCCCAGGCCAGACCGCTCACCTTGATGCTGCCGGCCGTGGCATCCGAATCATTGGCCCCGTTATCGACAACGCTTGCCTTGCTGCCATCGGATGAGGTGATCGTCCATTCGGAACCCGCCAGCAATCCAGCGCTCGATGAATCGATCTTGGACCATCCGACGCTTCCGGGAACCTGAGTGACGGTGTTGGTCAGGGTCACCTTTGTGGTCGCGTTCTGGCATCCCACCGTCACCTCATTCGGCGAAAAGGACGGGTCGGCCCAATTGAGCGCCGCCGTGTCTGCGGGTTTGTCCTCTGTGAACGACACTCTGGCGCCCCGTGGGAATCTGCTGACTGCTGACCGCCGTTCCATCGGCTTTGACGGTCAATCTCCCGCTTCCGGCCGCGTACGTCGCATCGCTGTCGCTCGATCGAGCTTCACCGTTGGCGGCGCAGTACTGGTAGCTGCCTGCCGGATAACTGTAGTTGACCGTGTATTCCTGCGATGGATCCACCGCCGATGCGGCATTTCCCGTAATCCGCTTCTCCACGGAAACATCGCCTGTGGTGTAGGTCGGCACCGTGGCGCTCGACTCATTCGAAGTCACCGTATTATCCGAGGTATCCTGACCGGTCGCGGTCGCCGTATTATCGAAGCTTCCGGCCGCGGCTTCGTCCGCGGTTAACGGTCCATAGCTACCCTTGCATGTCATGGAATTCGCCGGCGTCAGTCCGCCTTGCGGTTCGACGCAGCTGATGGTGCCGTTACTGGACTGTCCGTTGATTTTAGGATCGCTTACTGCGATATTCCTCAAGGTTTCATCCCCGGTATTCGTCACCAGGAAGGAGTAGGGAACCATGTCTCCAGCCTTGAATACCGTCTGCGTCGTACCACCGTTCGTGGTGTCGTGGTTGACGGTCTTCACCAGGTTCAGTGCGTTCAGAGCCTTCACTGATTTCACGGTCACCGTTCTCAGCAGATGGGCCTCGTGGCCGCCGCCGGTTGACGAGGCGAAGCCGAATTTCACCGTGGATGGCAGAGGGGTGGTCAAGGTATACGTGGAATTGACCACACCATTGAGGTATACGGTTACGGTCGGATTCGGCTCCGCATCACTTGTGGGTGAAATAACAACGCGCACGAGGGTGCCATTGTTCGAACCACTCTGCCCCGCCACTGGCGGCTGCGTTTCAAGAAGCGAGCTGCTGCTTGAGTATGACCCGTTGGAATTCTGTTGCAGGCAGTAGCCTGAGGTCCCGTTACCCGCGCCTCGAAGTGCAACACTGTTCGGCGTCCGTTGCGTTGACGGCGAGGTGCAGGAAGTGCCTACATACGGCTGCGCTGCATAATTGCCGTATACATCGAGCCCCAATCCCAGCACGCCGTTATTGACACCGGACTGGTTCTCTATGCTCGCATATCCGAGCGCTCCACCGTAACCGCTTCCGCTCGGTCCGGTTTTATCGAGTGTGTAAGAGCCATCCGTCAGGAAGAAACCGATGCCATCCGCCCCTCCGAGTCCTGCACCGCTGGTGTGGAACTGGTACTGGTAGAAGCTGATATCCAGACCCTCGCGTGAAGGTACCGCACGGTTGAACAGCACATCGCTGGCAGTACCGCCGGAATTATCCGTCAGCTGCAGGAAACCGTTGCTCTGCCCGGTGAGGTAGCCCGTGTCCTGCGTCTTGCTGCATGCTCCCAGAGTCGATTGCCCCGCCTGCGGCGACGTCGTGGCGGCGGTGAGGCATGCCCCTCCGAAAGGCAGCCAATGCGAATCCTGGACACTTGAACCGGTGAAATCCTCATTGACCAGAACAGAACCCACGCCGTCATCTGCGGAGGCGGATTGTGGAGCGATCAACGCTCCAAGCGACAGCATGGCGAGCACTACGAAAAAGGACACAATTTGCATATTGTGCCCTAAGAAATGTATTGATTTTTTCCCCATGCCGGACAGCATAGCAAAACCTTGTGATTTTCAGTATTGACCAAAGCCATTCCAAGACAATGAACGCTACGCATGGCAGACGACATCCCGGGCATACCCGGGCAAGCTTTCTGCAGGACCGTTGCCTTGCAAGGCTTCTCCTATATGGATAATTCAGGAAAAGAAAATCGGGGCACGCCAATGACGCGTGCCCCGATACCCGCCGGCGATCAACAGCCGGATGAAAACACTGAAATTTCTGTGCTACAAGGTAATCAGCTATTCCGACGACGGATCCTCATCACAACCAAGGATGCGCCCATCAGCAGGATCACGATCGAAACCGTTCCAAGCGCCAGAACGTCAGAACCCGTTTTGGCCAGAGGTGTGGAAGATTCCTTGCCTGTGGAGACATGCGCCGGGGTACCGCTGTTGCCGCCCTTGCCGCCGGAGGGATTGCCCTGCTTCGCGCTCTTACCCGGATTGGGCGTGGAGGGCGAATTCGATCCCCCATTCCCCGTATCGTTTGATGAGGCCTTGACCACACTCGGCACGCTTTGCCCGGCGGTCACCGACAGCACGTTGCCCTTGCTGTCCAAGGTCACCTTCGCGCTCATCGCCGAAGCGAGATCCAGGTTGTAGTACCCCTGTGAGGAGGATTGCAGAGGATTGCCGGAAACCGGCAGCGCCGTCTTCGCCAGAACTTCGCGACGCTGCGCACTCGTCAGTGTGGGATAGGCAACGGTCAGCAGGTTCTCGGCGCCCTGCGGCACCTGTTCGACCGAAGTAGAGACAGCTTTCTGCAAAGCAGTCGTCTGGTTGCCGCTGGCGGTGAATCCATAGGTCATACGGCTTTGATAGGCCTTGATGGCGGAGCTGCGGTCGGTCACCGCCTGCGTGGATACCGGATCGACGAATGCATTCGTGTATCCATTCGCACCGTTGGCACCGGTCGCCTCAATGCATTGCGCGAGTGTGGAACCGTAGCCGCTGGCGGCGCACTGCTTGGACAGATATGCCACCAATTCCTGCCGCGCCGGCTGCAACTGGTCCTTCACGAAGGTGGGATCGGACCAGCGCGCGACGTTGGCCACATCACCATCGATTCTTCCGCCGATGATATCCAAGGGATAATGAACGCCGAGAACAATCCTGTTATTGCCTGCTTCCGAACCGCGGGCCAGAATCTCGGGAGCCAACTCGGGCAGCAATGTCGCCAAGCCGACGGCTCCGGAAGTCGCGTAAGTGGTATGTCCCGATGGGAAGGAGCCCGAGGTCACCATCGAATCGTATGAAGGATCATGCTTGGAACCATTCGAGTCCGTCCATACCGGAACCTTGACGATGTCTACCGTCGCATCAAGCCCGGCAGCAGGATAGCCCGCATTCGTGCGGTCCACATAAGGGCGTGGGTGGTTGAAGGTGTTCTTGGCCTTGGACGTGGACAGGTAATCCCCCAAGGTGGACACGCCATAACCGGTCTGGTTGGTCTGGGTGAAGAGCTTGGTGAAAATGGGCAGGCTGCCATCGGCGATGCCTTGTGACAGGTATTTGCCCAGCACAGGACCCAATGAATCGGGCAGGGTCTCCCCCAGCTTATAGTCGGAGTCGATCAGCGCGCGCTGCTGCTGAGCCGTGGGGTTGGTGCCATCGGAACCTTTCGCGGCGGCCTTGTTGATGGCGCTGGTGAGCTCGTCATTGTGCCTGAGCACCGAGGCATTGCCGACGACGCCTTTGCCGAAGGTGCTCAGATCACCGGAGACGAAGGGGGTCGAGGCCTTCCATAGTGAGCTGAAATCGCCAAGCAAGGAGACCAGATCAGGTTGATTGCCATCCGACTCATAATCCGCGGTGTCGATGTTCAGATTGAGGACGCGGGTGGTCTGCGTGGCGCCGAAATTATTGTCGCTGATGATGCTGAGGGCTGCGCTGTCACCATCTCTGTTGGTTATGGCCATCCCCTCATAGTTATCCATAAGAGGGTTCTTCTGGGTGGCACCGGCTTTGGCTGTGGCACCAAGCGTCTTGCAGTTGGTCAGATTCGCCAGAGTCCGTGAAGCGAGGAAATCGGTGCTGGGGGCGGCGGAGAGATTGGACACGGATGAGACATCGACCTCCGAGCTCAATCCGCTGGCCTTTGAAAGAATCACGTCATTGCCACTGGTTTTGCTGAAGGAACGCTGCAGCACCAGTACGCTATCATCCGAAAGCGCGGCGATCTCAGAAACGCCTTTTGCGCTGTCCGCAACCTTGAAAGCGACCTGCTTGCTCAGCTTCCATTGCCCTTGGGCCCCGGACAGATCATCGCGGTACACCAGGAAACGCCTCGACAGCGTATCCGAGGATGATGCATCGCCCGAGAGCGTCCCCTCCATAGCGGCGACGATCTGATGCCCGGCGGGAGAGATCGTCAGCCCCTCAAGAGTCAGATTGTTGCTGGCCTCGCCGCTCGGTGCCGTGCTGTCGTTATGCACCCGGAAACGGTCGGGAACGGCAAGCTCGCTTTTCTGCACGCCGTCCCTGCCGAAGATGCGGATGGATGGCTCGGTCTCCGAACTCACCAGATAATCACCATCGGGAAGAACCGCAAGTCCCTCGTTATCGGAAGTGTTGCCGGTGTATGCGGTACCGCTTTGATCCTTGAGGATCAACGGGTCACGGGTGATGGCAGGCTTGCTCATATCATTGCCCAGGAACCATATCCTGGCTGTCGTATCACCATTGTTGTCCAAGCTCGACACGTAGGAGTCGCTCTGTTGATCCCAGGCCAGCGAGGACAGGCCGCCGACCTTCTCGTTCTTGTAGCTGACGTTGTCCAAAGCGTCGGTGTATCCGGCCATGCTCACATCCGCCGAGCATGCATCCGACGGTGCAGCCACGGCTCCGGGCACCGTATTCGTTTCTGCGGCCTGGGCCGCAGGTATGGCGCCGACATTAATCGTGGTCACGCATACGGCAGCCGCGGCGATGGCAACGACCCAACGTCGAGCATGCCTTGATTCCCTGTTTTCTAGCATATTCCCCTTCATCCTCTATGGCGCCCCTATTCCCCTGACCGGCTGTTTACAGGCGGGTACTCGGTCACCATAGGCGAGGCTAGTCGCCGGAATCGGCGCGACTGGGCCACTCGAACCAACAGGTCGACAACCTTTGATGAATTTCCGGTAACCATGATGGAACACGCGAAGTTTCACCGCTTCGTCAGCAGCATACTTGGCCATAAGCGACCATCAAGCGGGTCAGGCACGCCATCGTGCAAGCCTGCGCACCTATCCCCCAACTGATCTCATGCCTGATGAGCGGCAGCGGGGATGCGAGGGGCCCGGCCCTCAATCGGGCAATCAGCGGATGCGGTTCACAGCCTGATATACCAGGCATCGCCTGATTGCTGCTGTGCGATGAACACGATCCCCGAGGGCACGACGTCAACGCATGCAGGAACATCCTGCCGTCCTATGCGATGACCGCGCATGGCCGTGGCGCATGCATGCACCGTCACCCCCTGCGGAATCTGCGACTGCGATACATCCAAGATGCCGGGTATCGCCGAATGGTTGGCGACGATATGAATCTCCGAGGCGCACGCCGGGTCCCGGATGATCTCGCCACTGAGGCGCAAGGCCCGCCGAACGTCCTCAGGACTGTCGGAAGCGTGCAGGATCAGGGGTCCGACCTCCACATCATCTGCTGACATGCTCAACACCTTCCACACGACCTGCGCATCGTCTCGGATGCGCATACACCCAACTGAAAAGACTACAGTGAGGCGGACCGCAGCGGGGCAGGCAACGTCCGCAATCCGATCCTTACCTGCGGCAACGCCACCTGTGTCACAGACGAGGCACCGGCCCGCCTCAGTTCCTTTTCAGGGAATTGAAGATGGTCGACTGCACGAATTCATCCCCCACGTTCAGCAGACTAAAGGATTGTCCGTCGCCTTTCGCTTCGGCATCATAGATCTGCTGATATTTGACTTTCCCGCCGGTCTGCAAATCGACCAAGGTCTGTGCCTCCTCGTCCGATATCTTCTGCGCATTCTCACCACTCAAGGAATCCTTCGCGGCAACATAACCCCAGCGCGTGGTCCAAACCGCCACGCTGTGCGTCGAATCCAGTTGGGCATGGGCAACCATCGCACTGCCGATGTCGCCGGCCGTGATATTCGCCGTATCGACCACACGAAGCTGGCAGAGCGCCCGATCAGGATAATCCTTGGAATAGATGGTGACCGTATCGCCGCTCTGTTGCACAACCACACGGTTCTGCCAATAATCAGGTATATCGAACTGGTACTGGTCCGCCGTCACGTGCTTCGAATCCTCCTGCTCCTTCTTCTGGACGCTCGCATTCACGGCATCGATCGCCTTCTGCAACGCCGTCTGGGCATTCTCGTAGCTTGAGGTGCTGCTGGTGTCATTCGCGGCTACGGTCTTTTCGGCGGCTGTGATCGCCTCCTGCAGACTGCTTCGCGTCGCATTGTCCGCGACCTTGCCTTCCGTGGAGGAAAGCAGGCTTCGCGCCTTCGTCAACACCGAGTTCAGGCCATTTTTCGCATCATCCACGGTCTTCTGTTTCTTGCTGGCACTGACGGCGGTCACGGCATCGCTGACGGCCTTCGTGTTGTCCTGAAGCACCCCCGCATTCATCTCCAACGCCGCCGCATTGCTGTTCAAAGTGTCGCGATCCGCATTCGCGGAGCAATCACTACGCGTCGGAACATCAGCTTTCAGCGCGTCCTGAAGATCGCTCACCGTCGCTGAGTCATCCACCTGATCCTGCCCCACGGACCCGGCATCAGCAGACGCCTTCGTTTTCGCGGCCTCGAACTCCTTAAGAGCCTTGTCATAGGCAGTGAGATTGCTTCTGCAAGCCTCCAAAGCCTCCTGCTGCCGCACCGATGTGATATGACCATTGAACGCCCGTACCCCGAAGATGCCGGCTGCAATAAGCACCACTGCGACACAGAGCGCAATGAGCAAACGTCGCCAATGGCGACCATGCCCTTGCCCATCATCATGTCCGCCATCACCCGGATCGGCCGGACCGCCACCTTGGAAAGCTGGCACCTGCACCGCTTCCAAAACCTGTGTATCTTCGTTCTCAGTCGACACCGCTGTTCCCTCTTCCCAGCTTGCATGCCCTACTTGCCGGACATTGACGGCCCTTCATGCGCTAACACCAATGTTAGCGTCACTTCGAGCCCCATCAGAATGCCGTCAGGGCTCCCCTGATGAGGACAAGCATAGCCAAGGCCAAAGGTGGCGGCCATATCAAGGCCCCTTACATCACCGAATCAATGCATACTGGAGGAAGGAGCGACCACCGTCAACACACAGACAGTGTTCACTCACCAAATCAAGCCAGGGATGTTGCCTGCACGGTCCATCTGTACAAGGTCCATCTATACACAGTCCGTTAGCACAGTGCGCAGCACCATGAGCTCACCCGAAGGAAAGGCTTCAGCGACCTTTACCGAAAGCACTCAGGCGAACGCCATTCCAATTCGCGCTGATGCGCAAGGGCATCGCAGCATTCATACCCGCGGTCTTCGCGGCATTCTGAATCGTGCTGGCGTTAGGGGCTCCCGGTCGTCCGGGCTTAGGAGTCAGGATCCAGAGCGGGCCGTCATCTCCCAAAACCGTATATGCATCCACAATGGTGTCGGCAAGGTCGTCCTCATCATCTCCATCACGCCACCAGATTATGGTTCCGTCAATCGCCGAGTCATAATCTTCGTCAACGATTTCTTCGCCGGTGCACTTTTCTATCCGAGCGCGAATGTCATCATCCACATCGTCGTCCCACATCCATTCCTGGATAATGCCACCGGGATGGAATCCGAATTCTTCCGCTTCCTGGGTCGTCGTATCAGCCACAACCCCAGCATAACAACACAGGCGAACAGCATGTTAACAAGATGTCCATCCGCAAGCCATCACCCGCGCCACAGACGCCCCGACAGGACAGGGAATCACACATGCATGCGGTGATGATCCACGCCCGTGAAACACGCGGCACAGGAATCGGAGCAGCCAAGGACCGGCGTGACAGAGAACGGAATACGAGCCCGCAGCGCGATTCCCCGCGAACGCGACATGGCCTGTTGGGTGCCCTGCCCGGGTTTCGAAGTGTGTGAATCGGCTTTGCGGTGTCTGCCGTGTCCGGATTGCTTGAACGTTGCGTTTGGTATTACGGCTTGTGGCAATCGCTGCGCGATTCTTACTGAGCGTTGCACGCTCCATCGCACCCCGAAGAGGGGGTGCTCACCTCACCTACATGCAGCCCACAGGGCTGCATGCTTAACGGCTCAGCTTTGTGGCCGCTCACTTCGCCTGTTTTGTTCAACGTTGCTTTTGGTGTTTACGACTTGTGGCAATCGCTGCGCGATTCTTCGCGGCCTTTGTGGCCGCTCACTTCGCCTACGTACAGCCCACTGGGCTGTACGCTTTACGGCTCAGCAGGTTGGGAGGGAGGAGGCTTTGCCTTGGCCTATGGCGACCAAGGCCTGGTAGGCGCCATCCAAGGTGGAGACCTTGACGACCCTCAACCCACTGGGCACATGGCCCACCACATCGGAGCAATTCGATGCCGGCGCGAGGAACCACTGCGCACCATCGCGCTTCGCCCCAAGCATTTTGAGTCGGATGCCTCCTATCGCGCCGACCTTACCCTCATCATCCATCGTGCCCGTCCCGGCGATCTTCTTGCCGCCGGTCTCGTTCTGCTCGGTGAGTTTGTCAATCGTCCCAAGGGTATACATCAGACCGGCCGAAGGACCACCAATGTCATCAACATGGATGGAGACCTTCGCCGAGGAAACATCCACGCCCTTCGCCTCCAGGAATTTCAATGCCTGTGAGGTTGCGGCATCCTGCGAGGATGTCATCTGCGTCTTGTTCTCGTTCACATACTGGTCAACGGTCTGCCCCTCGGGGAATATGGCCTCGCGTGGCATGACGATGCTATGGCTGTCGAACCACGCCCAAAGAACCTGCGCATTGGTGACGGGATACCCCGGAACACCCACCGCATTGACGGTCGTCATCAGCAAGGAACCCGAATCCTTGTATGTCGTGACACCGGAGATCTTGATGACCGCGGCATCACCCGACTTGCCCAGCACATCCTGCGTCGGCCCCGGGCTCTCCACCACATAAGGACTCGGGAGCAGGAGCATGATCAGTCCTATCACCAAAGCGAGCGCACCTACCCGCGCTCCCATCGGCGTCGCTTTGTAACGGTTCAGAAAGCCTTTGAATGCGCCAGTGGCGGACATTCCCCGTTTCGTATGCAGAGTTGCCATACCTCTAATAGTATGGATGTGGACGACGAGTATGCTTGTCGGCACGAAATCATCTCGACAAAGACGGAATATGGGCGACGCTATGGACGATAATGCAATCCACCAATGGTTGATCGAATGCTTCGGTCCTATGCAGGGCGAAGCTGCGTGGCAGCAGTTCTCCCAGCTCCCCGAATCGATGCGCGATCAGATTCGCGCGCAGGGAGAGCAGGGGCTGCCGAAACCCGCGGAAGTGCAGTCACTGATCCAGGCGTTCACGGCAGGAGGCCTCAACACGGCCGGTGATGTGCAACGCACGGTTGAAGAAGGCCCCATCAACATTCGTCTCGCCAAATCAATAGCCGCGAAACGCATCAGCGAAGAAGGTGCCCAAACAAGCATCGACGCGCAGGAGGGCGACTCCGTCCGCTCAACACTGAGTGAGAGCAGTCTGTGGCTGGACTCCGTCTGCGACTTCAATCCGGCACCAGGCGAGACCCGCCTGCTGACCCGCGCCGACTGGCTTGAAGGCACCATCGATGCCTGGGCTCAATTCGCGGCTCCTGTAGCATCCTCGATGAACGAGGCGCTTGCTTCGGTATTCCAGGAAAGGCTCGGCGGCTCAATCGACGGCGAGGTCTCCGGCATGTTCGCGGGACCCGTGCCCATTCCGATTCCCGACAATCTCAAAGACCCCGGCACACTGATGAAACTGCTGGGCAACACATCCTTCTCCATGCAACTCGGTCAGGCCGCAGGAAACCTCTCGAGCGAGGTCCTCGGCAGTTTCGACCAGGGCATCGCCCTGCTCAAATCACCGGCCGGAGCACTGATGCCTCAGAACATCAAGGAGTATGCGGAGTCATTGGAAATCGACGCCTCCGAAGTCACGGCATTCGTCGCCCTGCACGAGCAGGCACATGCCAGACTCTTCGCGGCCGTCCCCTGGCTGATGCCGCGTTTCGAAGCCCTGATCGGCAAATACGCCCGTGGCATCTCCATAGATCTGGACGCGATGGAGGAACAGCTGCGCGATGCCACCGAAATGAACCCTGAATCCATAGCCGGTGCCGTCAACCTGAGCAATGTCGGGGTGAATGACACACCTGAGCAGCGTTCGGCACTGGAAAGCCTGGAGATACTGCTGGCATTGGTGGACGGATGGGTCGATTGCGTCGTATGGCGCGCAGGCATGGCGCATCTGCCACACATCGAACAACTCCGTGAGATGACGCGACGTCAGCGCGCGGCAGGCGGGCCGGCCGAGCTCACCTTCGAATCCCTGCTCGGTCTGCAGCTCCGCCCACGTCGTTTGCGTGAAGCCTCCGAGGTCTGGGAACGTATCACCGCCGCACAGGGTCAGGATGCCAGGGACGCGATGTGGTCGCACCCCGACATGCTCCCGGTGCTCGGCGGTGCCGATGATGAGGATGCGCTGATCGAGGCACCATCCGGCGCTTCGGTCGGAGAGACCGCTGATGCCACGCACAGCGGGGTCGATTGGGATGCCGAGCTCAGCAAGCTGCTTGACGACAACGCCAGCAACCAGCAACACGGCGCTGACACCAATTCCAACGCTTCAGAAGACAAGTCTTCGGACGCTGACACCGACACCAAGAACGATGGCAATGGCCATGGTAATGACGATGGCAAGGGCGACGAAACGACAGATCCCGGCGACGAGAAGGGCTCCGGTACCTCACAGAGCTGAGTAACCGTCAGCCGGCAGGATACCTGGGGCATATCCCGTGAGGGCATGCCCCACAGCAGTGGGCACATCCGGTATCGGATTCACCCGTGCACAAGGAACCTGCTGGCCTGCTTGTCAGGCGTGCCGGGTCCCGCCGTCCCTCTGGAGAAGGAAAGGTGCAGGCTGTCCCCTGCTCGGGTCACCCCGACGTAGAGCAGCCTTCGCTCCTCCTCCAACGCATCCCCGGCCGCGGGAGAGGCGAATGGAATCAGACCTTCAGAGCACCCGACGATGAAGACGTGGGCGAATTCCAGACCCTTGGCGGCGTGGATGGTCGAAACCGTGACCACACCCTGGTCCTCATGCTGCTCCAAGGATTCCATCAGATCCTTGCGCCCCTCCGCGGTCGATGTCAGAGCCACGTTCTGCCAACCTGATTCGGTACGGACCCGATACCGTATGCCTTCGGCCCGCAATGCCCTGCAGATAAGCATCTGCTGGGCGTTGATCCTTGTCAGCACCGCACAGTCCTTCATGTGGGCGCCCTCACGAAGCAGCTTGGCGATGCGTCTGGCCACTCCCCTGGCCTCGGCCACATCATCGGTATAGGCGGTCGTCTGCACACGCTGACCTGGATCCCTGACGGCATCCAGATGGATGTATGACTCACGGTGCTGTGCTGATTGCAGCACCTTGTTCGCATATCCAATCACCTGAGGGGTCGACCGGTAATCCGTATTCAATGTGATATCGGCGGACAACGGGCCGAATTCCTCATCGAAATGACCGAGATAATAACTCGTGGCACCCGCGAATGAGTAGATGGTCTGGGCCGGATCGCCCACCACGCAGATGTTCCTGTTATCCCCAAGCCACAGTTGCAGCAGGCGATGCTGCAGCGGCGAAAGATCCTGGTACTCATCAATGGTGAGATGCCTGATGTCCGAGCGTATCGAATTCGCCACATCCCCCGGGGTCTGGAGC
Organism: Bifidobacterium psychraerophilum; assembly: GCF_000741705.1. GTDB lineage: Bacteria > Actinomycetota > Actinomycetes > Actinomycetales > Bifidobacteriaceae > Bombiscardovia > Bombiscardovia psychraerophila. The sequence goes on from NZ_JGZI01000010.1 coordinate 754,266, forward strand.
ACATGGCATGCGATAAGCAGCATATCGTTGAAGTCGATCTGATTGCGTGAGGTTTTTTCCTGTTCGAACATCGTCATGACCTGCGCCATCCGATCAGGATCCAGATTCGCCGGGGGTACGCGGTGCAGAGCCGTGCAGACTTTCACATAGTCCGTCGGATCGATAAGGCTCACTTTCGCCCAGGCGATTTCGGCCATCACATCCCGGACTTCCGAATCCTCGATATCCGCCGACCTCAGCACCCGTTTCATCGCTCTGAAGGTCAGGGCCCCGGGTTTCTCCACCAGCATCGGGAAAGGCGTTTCACACAGCTCATGCCATACACGACGCAACTGCTGCAATGCCAATGAGTGGAATGTGGATGCGCTCACCGTCGCGGGCGCTCCCAGACCTTGCAGTCGCAGCCGCATCTCGTCGGCGGCCTTCACCGAGAAGGTCACCGCAACCGTCCTATCCGGATTCCAGATTCCTTCGGCGCAGGCGTACGCGATCCGATGGGTGATCGTCCTCGTCTTACCCGCACCGGCACCGGCGATGATGCGTACCGGACCTTCAACGGCCAGTGCGGCCTCCCTCTGACTCGGGTCGAGATCTGCAAGAATGCTCTCGGATTGTGTGCTCACATCCCCTATTGTGGCAGCTTGCTTCCCCAATCGCGTCTCAATGTGTATTACTGTGGAAATGTGACTCATCGAAGCAATCTGACACTGGCGGCACTCGCATCCGCAACGATGCCCGGAATCGCGGTATCCGGCACCCGATCCTCGAATCAGGCAAGCGCGGGCGATCGTGATGCAGGCATAGATCTGGCCATCATCCAAGACGGTCCAGGCAGACTGTACGATGTAATCGTCAGCAGCACCGATGAGGGAAAGAAACGCTTGCGGCAGCGTGTCAAGGCGGCTGTCACGCTCAGCCGTGCCAAGGAGCCGGGTGGGCTGGGTTTCGCCATGGAGCGCATTCTGGCCTATGAGCAGGGGGAAAACGCCGAAGGCCCGACCGGTCTCAACGCTGTGGTCATCATGTCCCATTGCGAAGGGGCCTCAGTGGCCCTGCGCTCGCTCGATGCACAGGATTGCGTGGCGATCGGAACCGCAATAGGCGCCATCCATCGATTGGGCGGGGCCTTCCTGCGTGACGAGTCCTACCCCAGCTTCACCACCGACAACATCAAACAACAACTGCTGTCCTGGATTTCCAGACTGAGCAAGGCCGGCCATATTCCCCAGGAGATCATCCGCAGCTGGTCGGATATCGTCAACACCTCGGGTCTGTGGTCCTTCACCACATGCCCGGTGCACGGCGGCTTCGACGACGGCGACTTCCTGTTCTCGGACACCAGCCTCACAGCCGTTTACAACTGGCAGGATATGCAGATCAATGACCCGGCCCGCGATCTCGCCTGGATTTTCGCCAAACTCGATGAGCCGCGCAGAAACGCCTTGATCGGCGCATACGGCAGAATGATGGGTTCGCGTTTGGATCCGATGATCATGCTCCGCGCCAATCTCTGGTTGCAGATGGAGCAGGTCGGTGATTTCATCAGCGCCCTCGATCATGCCGATAACGAAGGCATTCTGCAGTTCAAGGCCCAGGTCGAGCATCTGGCCCATCAACTGACTTCACGTCAGTCCGCCCAGCAACGCTCCAACGCCCAATCACGGAATACACATGCCCCCTCGACCATCACCGTCGGAACCCTGCTGGATAACCCGGGCCGCGTCTCCGAAGATCATGGTCCATCATCCGCAACGCCGGGCCCCGTCCAACGGCCTTCTGGCGAGGCGAAGCGGCAATCCCCGGATGCGGGAAGACCCGCCTTCGGAGAATCCGATAGGCAGACGCCGGATGGACAGGACCATCCGCTGCGAGTGGCGGATGAGGCCGATGAGGCGAGTTCCGCCACGATCGTCGTGAGCAGCATCAAGCCGCTCCATCCCCCTGTCTCACAGGAGAACGAAGCCCAGGAAGCGCCCTTGACGGGGCCGGATGTGGATGAGACGCCCGGATCGATGACGCATGGTGACATTCCGGAAGAGACCGTGCCAGCGGGCGACGATCCAGCAGGCAAGGGCCCGGCAGGCAACCTCCCGGCGGAGAAGGACTCAGCCGACCAGGCAAGCGATCAGGCAGGCGACCAGAAGACCTCAGCGCACGATGAGGATTGGATGGACGACAGGGCTGCCGCCGATTCAGCGGAAACCATGCTGATTCCGAATCCCACGATGAAAGCGGATGCGAAGCCCCATGACCGCTTCGGGTATGACGCATCCCGGCATGCAGGGGACGCTGACGGCGAACAATCCCAGTCGGGCGAATAATAGGCATTGCATCATCCGCCCGACCATATGCGTACGGCCCCGCGCACCTCGCGCGCCAGGCCCCAACCAACGATGAGAGGAAATCATGGATATTGAGATTGGCATCAGGAACGTCACCCGCACGGTAAGCTTCAGCACCGATGCCTCGGCGGAGGAGGTCGCTCAGCAGGTCGAAGAGGCTCTGGCATCCGACAAGGCCCTGGATCTCAAAGACAACCGAGGACGTCGCATACTTGTACCGGCCCAGGCTCTCGGCTATGCGATCATCGGATCCGACACCTCCCACCCGGTGGGATTCGGCGCACTCTAAAGCGCTTCCGTCTTATCAGCAGATGCCCCGCACTGAATATGTGCGGGGCATCTGCTGATAAGAACCTTTTAGGCCAGCGGGATACTTCCCATTTCCACGATTCGCTCCACCGTGCGCTGATCCGTGGTGTTTTCGCCGAGCACATTGGGTTTACCGGCACCATGCCAATCGGATCCGCCGGTGACCAGAAGATCCCGTTGCCGGGCTATCCCCAGCAATCTCGCACGCTGCTCCGGACCGTTGTCCCTGTGCCATACTTCGAGACCGTTCAGGCCATCATCGATAAGCGCCTCGATCTGTTCGTCGCTGAGCAGGATCCGGTTGCGTTTCGTATCACCTGCATGTGCGACCACACTGACCCCACCCGCGGCGCGCACCGCTGCAACGACGGCATGGGTGGTGGGTGAGGGCGTCGGCAGATAATAGGGGCTTCGTGATGAGCAGATGCCTGCGAAGGCTTGAGAACGATCGGTGTATATTCCCGCCGCCACGAGCGCATCGGCGATATGGGGACGCCCCACCGTGGTTCTCCCGCCTTCCTTGACCTGGGCCATCACATCCGTCCAACCGATCGGATAGTCCTTGGATATCGCATCCACCATGATCCTCGCACGCCGCAAGCGTGCCTGCCTGGTGCTCTCGAACAAGGCGGTGATGCCTGCGTCATCGGGATCGTACTGATAAGCCAGCATATGCACAGAGACATCGCAGTCGTCCGCGGTGATTTCCGTACCCCGGAGCAGCGGCATACCGAGTCGTTGCGCGGCTTCAACCGCGTCATCCCACCCTGCCGTGGTGTCGTGATCGGTTATCGCGACACCGGAAAGACCCGAGCTGCGGGCCAGTGCCATCATCTGCGCGGGTGTGAACGTGCCATCGGAATACACCGTATGGCAATGCAAATCCCAGGCCCGGCTCAGCTCTGGGCGTTCTGCGGCGTGAATCATACATCCATCGTATGCTTGTAGCTAGTTTTATGCTCCGGACTATTCGCGGAGCGCTTCCACCATCAGGTGCACCGCTTGCACCTGCCAGCAGACATGAGGCGAGAATGACCGGCACCCAGGCTTCAACAATCAACGATTCACAGCCCACAGGCTGGCGTCATGGGTCTACTTGGACATATCTGGTGATGTTGCTTTCCTCCGTCGCCGCGCTTGTGGTTTCACTCGCGTTGTCCGCAGAAACGCTGCAGCTGGCACGCCACCCCTCGGCCAAACTCGGGTGTGACGTCAACGCGGTGGTGTCGTGCTCGGCGGTCGCCAATTCCTGGCAGGCGGAGTTCATCCACTTCGGTTCATTCAGCTTCCCCAATGCCTTCTTCGGCATCGCCGCGGAATCGGTTTTCGTCACTCTGGCCGTTCTGGGCCTGGCGAAGGTGAAACTGCCACGCTGGTTCGCCATCTGCACGTGGTGGGGAGGACTCGCCGCCGCACTCTACGCCTACTGGCTGTTCACCCAGTCCATGTTCGTCATCAATGCCCTATGCCCCTGGTGCCTCGGATTGCTGTTCGCCACGACCCTTCAATTCATGTCGCTCAGCCATGCGACGGTCACCGTGCAGGATCTGCCGTCACCCAATGCCTCCTTCGCCGGGCTTCGCAGGGGTCTTAACACCTACTACCGTCTTGGCTTCGATCTGATGTTCGATGTGGTATGGATCGTGGCCATCATCGCACTCATCTTCATCACCAAGGGCGCTGCCATCTTCTAGAATCGGCGACCCGCGATAGCGATCACCCGTCATTACACCGCCATTGGAACACCGTCGTTCCGAACACGGCCGGGGAATGACGGGATGATCGTTCAGTGCTGAGGATTCAACTCGATTCTCGCCACAATCGTCGCAGAACCAGTCAAACGCACGGATTCGTCATCCACGTCGACGTCGAGCACTCCTCCAAGCACATGGATCGTCCAGTGTGATATCCCGGTCAGCGCACGCAGGGTCACGCCGGTGGCGCATAGCCCGGTACCGCAGGAGAGCGTCTCACCGACACCGCGCTCATGGACCCTCATGAAAGCCCGTCCCTGTCCTGTGAGTGGGTCCACCGACTCGATACGTACGAATTCCACGTTCTGGCCTTCATCCAACACGGGTGACACCACAGGCTTGCGACTCAGATCGAGCGTTGTCAGGGCGGGCAGGGTCGCCTGCGACGATTCCAGCGCTTCGGTGTAGGAGGCGCTGCCGTCCTCAATCAGACACACCACATGCGGATTGCCCATATTCACATATGTCCCGCGCGCACTGCCTTCGACACCGGGGATCGATACGGTATGCCCCATCACAGGACCGATCGCCCACTTGCCCATATCCACACGGAATACGTCCTGCCCCAGAAGCTCGTCATCGCCGAGGCTGCTGAGTATCTTCACACCGGCCCGCGTCGCGAGTCTCAATGGTTTATCATCCTGTGCTTCGCCCGTCAGCATGCACATGCGCCGAATGAACAAGGCGGTCACTCGTGTGCCGTTGCCACACATCTGCGCCAGGGAGCCGTCCGCGTTGCGGTAATCCATGAACCAGGAGGCGTCATCGGCCTGCGCCGCACGGACATCCCCCTCACTGAGGTCGGATACGAACTGCGGACGTGTGATGCGAAGCAGACCATCGCCGCCGATCCCCCGATGACGGTCGGTCAGACGGACGACCTCCTCCGTGCTCGGCTCGTAGATGCCTTCGGGATCGGCATACACCACGAAATCGTTGCCGGTTCCGTGCGCTTTGTAGACGATATCAGGGATGCTCATGTCTGTAGCGTAAACGCGGCGCGAGACGATGGGCGCCCGGTGTCGGCCTGCGGCACAATCCCTGCGGCATGGAGGCTTCAATCGGCGGTGCGTGCCGTAAGCCTAGTGCCGGGGTGGTAGGAATGACCACCGACTCTTCACATGCGCAGACTACGATGGAATGCCGGTACACGGTTGTCAGCATAGGAGGGTCCATGACCTCATCAGCGCCCATAGGCATGTTTGATTCGGGATTCGGCGGACTCACTGTGGCGGCCCAGCTGCGCCGGGATATGCCGTCCGAGCAGGTGCTCTTCTTCGGTGACAGCGCACATGCACCATACGGCATCAAAACTCCCGATGAGATTCGTGAACGCTGCTTCTCCATCGCCGACGACTTCCTCAATAAGGGCGTGAAGGCACTGGTGGTGGCCTGCAACACAGCGACCAGCGCATGCATCGAGGAGATGCGGCATCGCTACGATATACCGGTCATCGGCATGGAGCCGGCCTTGAAGGTCGCCTGCGACCGAGGTCACGGGGTGAGACAGCATGTGATCGTGGCGGCCACTCCCCTGACGCTTCATGAACATAAATTCGCCGCGCTGATGGATCGCTTCAAACAGGATCATGACATCACGCCCATGCCCTGTCCCGATTTGGTGACCACCGTCGAGTCCGGGAACATACTGAACCCCGATGACGCGTGGGCGGTGATGCATCGGTATTTCGACGGGTGTGACTGGGATGCGGTGGATTCGGTGGTGCTCGGCTGCACGCATTTCGTCTTCTTCCGCGACTATTTCAAGGAACTATGCCCAAGCACCGTGTCGATCATCGACGGCAACGAAGGCACGATACGACACCTGCATGTGGTTCTGGAAGCGCTTGGCGACTTGGCTCCAGAAGGCAGCGAAGGTGGCATAACGCTGTCCAACTCGGATGCATCACCTCGGATGTCCCGTCGATCGAATGAATTATTCGCATCCATCCAGACGCGGTGTTGACCTGCGCCCGAGTAGTGCCGTGGGGAGCTTCGAGGCGACGGCAGATCCGCATCGTCTCGCGGCCCCCTGCGCGTATGTTCAATGATTGATCACTCAACGAGTATTCATGGCCAAGGGGCGGCTGTAGGCTTACTATTTGCATAAGCAGAGGGGGAAATGACATGTCGAAAACGGCCATCATTGATGTTGGGGGCGGGTACCGCGCCATATTCGGAGCAGGCGTATTCGATTACTGCGCCGACCACGATCTCAGCTTCGACCACTGCTACGGGGTCTCTGCGGGCAGCGCCAATCTTGCATCCTTCATGGCGCATCAACCCGGACGCACCTACCGTTTCTACACCCAGTACGCCTTCCGCAAGGAGTACGCCAGTTCACGCAATTTCATGCGCGAGCGCAATTTCGTCGATCTGGATTATGTATACGGCACGCTGTCGAACCATGACGGCGAAGACCCCATGGATTTCGAGGCATTCGAGCGCAACCCCTCGGATCTCACCGTGGTCGCCTGCAATGCGCTGGATGGCAGCACCAAGTATTTCGGCAAGCAGGATGTGAGCAGGGATGACTACGACATCTTCAAAGCCTCATCGGCCGTACCTGTCGCATGCGAACCATATGTGATCGATGGCGTCCCCTACTTCGATGGCGGCATCTGCGACCCCGTCCCGGTCCAGAAGGCCTTCGACGACGGGTGTGACAAGGTGGTCCTGGTGCTGACCAGGCTCAAGGATGTGCCGCGCAAACAGCACAAGGACGTATTGCCGGCACGGATTCTGCGACGCTCGTATCCGCAGGCAGCCGAGTTGCTGCTCAATCGTTACCGACGGTACAACGACGAGGTCGACAAGGCCAAGGAGTACGAGCGGGATGGGCGCGTGCTGATCGTGGCCCCTGACGACCTCTGCGGTTTGGACACCCTGAGCAAGAACTATGAAGGCCTTGGACGCATGTACCGCAAGGGTTACGCCATGGCTCCTGCAATCGAGGAATTCATTCGGGGCTGAAGTATCTCACCGAGTCCGGCATCGCTTGATGTGAGCATGGTGACCGCCAGATCGGCAAGATGCCCGGCCATCGGTGAAAGTTCCCAGTTGGTGCGCTGCACCAAGGCGAAGGTGTCATAGATGGGCTCTTCCAGCTTGGTGGTGTGCACGGTACTCGGGAAGGTGTCGGATTCCGCGACGGCCTTCGGAACGATGGTGTCCCCAAGGCCGCTCGCCACCAGGGACACGGCCGCGTCGACCGATTCGACCTCCATTTTCGGCTCCAGTGTGATGCCATGCAGCTGCGCCAACTGAGCAAGCTGATGCCTGGTGGGGTCGTTCCATCCGTGGTGGGCGTCATACAGGATCAGGGGCGCTTTGGGGATATCCTCGATGGCCATCGCTGTGGCGCACCGTTCCGGATCGGCGCTGGCCCATACGATTTCATGACGCATCAGGGGCCGTATCTGCAATCCCTCGGCAGGTATGGGCAGGCAGAGCAGCCCGGCTTCCAGCTCACCGTTGCGCACCGCGTCGGCCACTTCGAATGAGTTCTGTCCGACCAGACGCACACGCACATTCGGATAGGAACGGTGGAACACGGTGGCGAGATCCGAGAGCAGGTAGTAGCTCGCATTCTGCAGAATGCCGAAGGAAACCGTTCCCCCCTCACCGGTGTTCAGGGCATGCAAGGCGCTGTCCGCACCCAACTCCGCGTCCAGAAGACGCCGGGCCCAAGGCAGCAGGGTCTGACCGGCCGTTGTCAGGACCAGACGTCTGCCTCCTCGCACGAACAGGCTGATCTGGTATGACTCCTCGATTTTCTTCACCAGCTCCGAAACCGTAGGCTGCGTGAGACCCATGTATTCGGCTGCGGCCGTGAAGGATCCCAGTGTCGCAGCAAGATAGAATGCTCGAATTTGCGTTATCGTCATAGCTTAAACCTATAGGATACAAAGGATATCCTCGTCTTGTGCGATGGCTTGGCACTGCATAGTGTTGCTCGTGGTGATGGAACGGCATCCAGAACAAGCCCGCATCACCGCCCATCCTCCACAAGAGAAGGAACATTCATGGCGCGAACCGTATCGCAGACACCAACGGGAATCATCACAGCAATCACCAGTACGAAAGACCAGACAGTGCATTCCTTGCGAACGGCATCGCCACAGACGGAGCATCGGATCGAGCATGATTGCGTCGGCTCACTGCCGGTACCATCCCAGGCCTACTGGGGTATTCATACCCAGCGTGCAATAGAGAACTTCCCGGTCAGCGGCATAGCCGTCAGCCATCACCCTGAACTCATCCACGCCTATGCGACGGTGAAGCGGGCCTGCGCCATGGCGAATCGTGATCTCGGAGGCATCACCAAGGATCAGTGGAATCTCATAGACAGCGCGTGCACCGACGTGGCATCAGGAGCCTTCGACGATCAATTCCCCACGGATGTGCTTCAGGGCGGTGCCGGAACATCGACCAACATGAATGTCAACGAGGTCATAGCAAACAGGGCCCTGGAACTTGGAGGATACGAGAAGGGGTCATACACCCTGATTCACCCGAATGACCACGTCAACAAATCACAATCCACCAACGACAGTTACCCGGCGGCTGCACGGCTGGCCATAATAGAGGCCCTGAACGGGCTGCTCCAGAGCATGGGGATGTTGTCGCGCGCCTTCCGCGCGCTCGGCGAGCGCACGATGCAGGACGTCACCATCGGCAGAACGCAATTGCAGGATGCGGTCCCCATGACCTTCGGACAGGAATTCTCCGCATTCGCATCATTGCTTGAATCAGACGCGAAAGCCATCGACGCCGAACGTTCGCCGCTGGCCACGCTGAATCTCGGTGGAACGGCCATAGGCACCGGAATCTGCGCCGATGCGCGTTTCCGAGAGTGCTCGATACAGCACGCGGCCTCACTTACCGGGCTCCCGATAACAGCCGCGGATGATCCGATCGCGGCGACTTCGGATACGGCGGATTTCGTCATGACATCAGCCCTGTTGAAACGCAGCGCAACTCATCTTGGGAAAATCGCCAACGATCTGCGACTGCTCAGCAGCGGCCCGCGGGCTGGAATCGCTGAGATCATGCTGCCGCCCAGACAGGCCGGATCCTCGATCATGCCCGGAAAAGTGAATCCGGTCATCCCGGAGTGCGTCAATCAGAGCGTCTTCATGGTCATGGGGATGGACACCACCGTCTCATTCGCGGCTGAGGCAGGCCAGCTCCAACTCAACGCCTTCGAGCCTGTTATCGTGCATGCCATCCTGGAATCCATCGGCATACTCGGCAAGGCGATGGACACGCTACGCATCAACTGCGTCGAAGGCATACGGGTCAATGCTGAAACGGCTGAGGACAGCACCCGGCGCTGCGCATCACTGGCCACTTCCCTGATCGGGCATATCGGCTACGAGCAGGCGGTCGGGGTCGCCCAAACGGCCATGTCGCAGAACATCACGGTCCGCGAGGCCGCCGGACTTGAAGGCAGCATACGGCCCGAGATACTGGATGACATACTCAACCCACTTGAACTCGCACGCGTGCAGGGCAAGGGTTAGGGCAAGGACTGACGGATGCCTTCACTGCCATCCCGAACATAGTGAAGGGGCCTCAGCCGATCGATCTTCGGCTGAGGCCCCTTCACTATGCCTGGCATTCATCTGCGCGCCGTCTTCGACTCCGCGATGGACACGAAGCAGCGGCGCGACGCTGCACTAGCGCTGCACGATTGCCGGCGGCTTCGTCGCTCCGTCCTCCTGGGTGGTCAGCAGGGCGCTGCTGACCTGGTTAAAGAGCTCGTTGTATCCACCGGGCGTGGAAGCGGGAAGCACCACGGTCTTGGCATTCGGGGAATCGGAGAGCGAACGCATCACATCGAGGTACTGGTTGAACAGCACCACATTGTTGACATCAGCGATATCCATGCCGACTGCCTGAAGGCTCTTGATCTGGTCGACGATGCCGTTGGCGATCTCCCTGCGGTAGTTCGCCTGACCTTCACCCTGGAGCCTGGTCTTCTCCGCGTCGGCCTGTGCCTGCGTCTCGATTTCGATCCGCTTGGCCTCGGCGCGTTCCCTGGTCGCTTCCTTCTCACGCTGTGCCGCGTTGATGGAATCCATCGCGTTCTTGACCTGCGTTGATGGGTCGATTGCGGTGATCAGGGTTTTGATGACCGAGAAACCGAAACGTGACATTTCGGTGCCGACCGTGGTTTGCACATCCGAAGCCACATCATCCTTGCGTGCGAATGCGTCGTCAAGCTTCAACGCCGGGATGGCGCTGCGGAGTGCGTCCTCCATATAGGAACGCAGCTGTCCCGCAGGATCGCGCAGCTCGTAGTATGCCGTTGCGACGTCCTTGGGATTGACCCTGAACTGGGTTGATGCGGCCACCGTGACAAAGACGTTGTCAAGCGTCTTCGTCTCCAACTGGACGTTCAACTGGTTCACGCGCATATTCGTTTTCATCGCGATACGATCGATCACGGGAATCTTCAGGTGAAGACCAGCGAAGGTCACATTCTTGAACTTACCGAAGCGTTCCACGATGTACGCCTGCTGCTGAGGCACGATGTAGAGCGCCGAAAACAGCAACCATAGCAGCAACACCACAATCACAATAGAAGCAATCAATCCGCCTGACATTCTTCTCACACCTTCCAGGTAATAAGCCCCAAGGGCTTTCTCTCGATGCCTCAGACCCCCCGGCATCTCCCGGAATAATTCTAACAGGCCGCATCCATACGATTACCTGGGGCAGCGGGGCCCGCCTTCGCCGAGGAGCCGGCCTGGCAAGGCGGCGTGCCGACAGAGCCGAAGGCCGGGATCCGGTGAAGCTATGAATGTATGGTGCGACGAGCAGGAGTCGAAAGCGATTGCCGAGCCTTCTCGAAAGCCTGTTCGAGGTCGCCGAGCAGATCACTGACGTCCTCGATGCCGACCGCAAGCCTCACCAGTTCATCGCTGATGCCCAGCTTGAGACGCTCCTCACGTGGGATCTCGAAATGCGTCATCCTGCAAGGCAGCTCCGCAAGGCTTTCGACGGCGCCAAGGCTTACCGCGAGGCGGAAGACCTTCAGGCTGTTGAGTACGATGCTGGGATCCACACCCTCCTTCACCTCAAAGGAAAGCACCCCGCCCGCACCCTTCAACCCCTTCTTCCTCAGGTCGGCATCACCTTCCTCGTCGATGCCGGGATAATGCACGCTGCCCACCAGCGGATGCGCGAGCAGATATTGCGCGATGGCGCGGGCATTGTCCTGCTGGCGGTCGACGCGCAGCGCCAAGGTCTGCAGACCTCTTCTGACGGCATCGCTCTCCGCAGGAGGCAATACGCCTCCAAGCCTGTTCTGGGCGAAATAGAGTCGATTCGCTACCGCCTCCTCCTTGGCGACCGCAAGTCCTGCGATCACGTCGGAATGCCCGGCCAGATACTTCGTCGCCGAATGCAGGACGATATCGGCGCCAAGATCGAGGGGCTGCTGAAGATACGGGGTCACAAAGGTGTTGTCCACGATCACGATGGCACCATGACGATGGGCCAATTGCGAAAGCGCGGCCACATCATTGACCTGAAGCAGCGGATTGGTGAGGGTCTCGAAATAGAGGGCCTTCACGGGAGCGGCGGACAGCGCCTCTTCCACCGCATCCAGATCCTGCGTATCCACCGGCGAAAAATCAAGGCCCCAACGGTCGAAGTGTTCGTTGATCTGCGAATAGGTGCCGCCATAGATATTGGCGCCTACAACTATGCGGTCACCGGGTGCGAAGATGGAAAGCGCCGCGTGTATGGCCGCCAGCCCCGACGCGAAAGCGAAGCCTTGAACGCCATGTTCCAGCTGTGCGATCTGACGTTCCAGGAATTCACGGGTCGGATTGCCCGAACGCGCATAGTCCCATCGCGGTGCGTCATCGACGGATCCGAAGGCATAGGTCGACGAATTGTAGATCGGGGGGTTCACCGCACCGGTTGCGTTGTCGTTGACTCCTGCACCATGTACCAGCTGTGTGTTGAACTGAACCATCACCACTCCCCCGAATCGTTTATCCGCATCCTGCTCGCCGTGCACGTGAACCCGCGCTCATGCGCATCGTTCACGGATGCCTCCTATGGGCCCTGCTTATGAACACCGAAGGTAGCAGCGGGAGCGAGTCGGGACCAAGCGGAGCAGCATACAAAAAATCTATATGACGTTCAAGGCCCTTGGTCTACCAAGCATGAGGGCCTGCATCGGACGCAGCCGACACTCCCGGCGCCGGCTTGCGAACGCTCTCACGGCTGGCTTGTGCGACGCCTCTCGGGCTCCCCGGCGGCAGCAATCCCCACGGTCTTCCCCGGAGCGCGCTATACGCTGAATCACTTCGCTGCGCGCCGGGAAGGATGTAGAACTGGTATGTCGATATATGAAGGAAGACGCTTGGGATGAGCGTCAGCGATACACCCCGAGGAAAGGGACGCAATGACAGCACTTGGTAATTCAGGCATCGAAATCTATCCGCTGGTTCTGGGAGGGAACACCTTCGGCTGGACGAGCGATGAGCACACCAGCAGGGAGGTGCTGGATGCCTTCGTGTCCGCAGGCGGCAATCTGATCGACACCGCCGATGTGTATTCGGCTTGGGCACCGGGCAATTCGGGTGGCGAATCCGAAATCGTGCTGGGCCGCTGGCTCACCGCACGCTCAAAGCGCGACGATGTGCTGATCGCCACCAAGGTCAGCCAGCATCCGCAGTATCAGGGTCTTTCAGCAGCGAATATCGAGGCTGCGGCCAATGAGTCCCTGCTGCGACTCGGAACCGACTACATCGATCTGTACTACGCGCATTTCGACGACGAGAAGACCCCTCTTGAGGAAACCGTTGCGGCATTCGACAAACTCGTCAAGTCGGGGAAGGTCCGTGCAATCGGAATCTCCAACTACTCCGCCGATCGTGCGCGTGAATGGTTCAGCATCGCCCGCGAGAACGATCTGACACTTCCCGTGGCACTGGAGCCCCATTACAATCTGGTGACGCGCAAGAACTATGAGGAGAATCTGCTCCCCGTCGCCAAAGAGGAGAATCTGGCGGTATTCCCGTATTTCGCTTTGGCATCGGGCTTCCTCACCGGCAAGTACCGCACGGAGGAAGATCTCAAAGGCAAGCAGCGCTCAGGCATGGTCAAGGACTATTTCACACCCGCCGGCCTGAATGTGGTGGCGGCTCTCGATACGATCGCCAAGGATCGCGGTGTGTCCATCGCCACCGTCGCACTGGCATGGCTGCGTCATCAGCCGCAGATCGCGGCCCCGATCGCATCGGCCCGCATTCCGGAGCAACTGCCCGCACTGCTTGAATCGACCAAGCTCGCTCTCAGCGATGAGGAGCTTTCGAAGCTCGACGAGGTGTCCTCAACGGTCGCCTGAGGCATTCGCCTAGCGGTACCCGGCTAGAAGTCTCAGACGTTGAATTTCGCTGAGACCTCTTCCCGTGGGCGCAGATCCACATTGGTGATATGCACATCGGGTGAGGCCTCGGCGATCCAGAGCACGGCGTTGGCGACCGTTCCCGGATCGATATAGGCTTCAGGAGTGAATTCAACACCAAGATGCGTGTCGATCGACCGCAGCATCTTCGTATTGATCTGACCCGGGTAGATGGTGCTCACCCGGACCCCATTGCCGGCCTCTTCGAGTCTGAGGGTGTCCGCGTAACCACGCAGCGCATGCTTGGAGGCCGCATACACACTATGGTTGGCCACGGCCCTCTCCCCTGCACCGGAGTTGATGAATACGACCGTTCCCCGTACCGATCGAATGACCGGCAGCAGGCCTGCGGTCAGCAAGGCCGGAGCGATGACATTGGTGCGCAACAGGCTCTCCCAGTCTTCGACTGTCGCCTGCTCGGCCCTGCCCACTGACGCGGCTGCCGCGGCGTGCACCAGCAGATCGATGCCTTCCGACTCCCTGAGCGCCAGTTCACCGGCCCAGGGCAGAATCTCATTGCTGTGCAGCAGATCAAGCTTGAATGCCTCCACGCCCTCAAGGGCGTTCAGCTGCGCCGCATCCTCATAGGACCGCACCACCGCAAGAACCTTCCAGCCCTGTTGCAGCAGGCTTCGTACGACATTGCCTCCCACTCCGCCGCCTGCACCGGTGACCACCGCGGTCTTCTGTCGCTTCGTCATATCATCCTTCTTCCCGGGCCCCGCCAAGGTACGCTTCCTGCACCTGCGGATTGTCAAGCAGCGAGGACGCCTCTCCCTGCAATCTGATGCTGCCGTTCTGCAGCACGTAACCGTAGTCCGCGATGGACAGGGCGAGCTCCGCCTGCTGCTCCACCATCAGCACGGAGACACCCAGCTCGTCACGCAGTTTGGCTATCTGTTCAAGCACATCCTCCACCAGGCGCGGTGACAGTCCCATTGTGGGTTCATCCATGCAGATCAGACGCGGATGGCTCATCAATGCCCTGGCGAATGCCAGCATCTGCTGCTCACCGCCGGACATCGTGCCCGCCTGCTGGTTGCGGCGCTCCTTGAGACGCGGGAAACGCGCGAACATGTCTTCCACATCGGCATCCGTCTCCGCCGATTTCTTCCGCGTGTACGCACCGGCAAGCAGATTCTCCTGAACCGTCATCTGCGGGAAGACACGTCTGGCTTCGGGCACCGCGGCGATACCGGCAATGACCCGATGACGCGTGCTGGCTGTGGTGATGTCGGCACCGTCGTAGTGGATGCTGCCCTGTTTCGGATGTTTGAGACCGAGAATGGTCTTCATCGTGGTCGACTTCCCCGAGGCATTGCCACCGAGCAGGGAGACGATCGCACCTTGCGGAACATCGATGGAGATCTGCTGCAAGGCATGCACCTGTCCGTAGAACACATCGACATCCTTCAAGGACAACAGGGGCGCATCCTGAGGCGCTGATTTATCGGCCAGCGATCCCGTCTGCCCCCGCGGGGGCTCGGGCTCACGAACAAGGGCCGCCTGCCGTGCATCTGTAGCCGCATGCCCTACTTCCGTGGCGGTGGGCGAGGTGACCGGCAGGGAATTCTGCATGCTCAGCACACCGCCCTCGGCGTCGAGTTTCCTGAGTTGCTTCTTCGCAGGGGTCCGCCGCTTGCCCAGATAGGCCTCGACGACCTGGGGATCGTTCCTGACCTCGTCCGGATCCCCCTGGGCGATGATCCGACCGCCATCCATGGCCAGAACCCGATCCGACAGGGCGATGACCAGATCGATCTTGTGTTCGACCAACAGAATCGTATGTCCCTGTGATTTCAGGTATTGCAACTGTTGGAGCACCTCTGCGGTCTCCGATTGGTTCATGCCCGCCGTGGGTTCGTCAAGCAGCAATAATTTGGGTTCGCTGATATGCGCACGGGCTATTTCGGTTCGGCGACGGTTCGCATAGGACAAGGTGTATGCCAGATCATTGCGACGCGATTCGAGTCGTTCACGGAAACGGTCGATCTCACGGCCAACCCGCTCATCCACCTCTCGACGTTCCCTGCGCGCGGCGGGCCCGGGCACCAAAGCGACACCCGTCTCGGACAGCAAGGGCAGCCATCGGAGCAGGGGAAAACGCTGCAGGGAGCTGAAGGGCCGTTGGGCGCGAAGCTTCTTGTGGTATCCAAGACCGATGTTCTCGTCAACGCTCAGGCCCGCGAATACCCTGCCGTTCTGGAATGTCCGAGCCAGACCACGATCGGAGACCTCCGCCGCGCTCAGCCCGGCGACCGGATTGCCGTCGATGTCGATGATCCCGGAATCAGGTGCGATGAAACCCGAAATGAGATTGATCGTGGTGGATTTCCCTGACCCATTCGGCCCGATGATCGAGATGATCTCACCCTCATGCAGGTCGAAGGAGACCTTATCGACCGCGTGCAGCCCCTGGAAGGACTTCTCCAGATCCCGTACACGCAGCACCACGGGTGCCTCGAGAACCGCTTTACGGTGCTCGGCATTGCTTAATTCCGGATGCTGTGGGATGTACTCCGGATGATTCGCTTCGGATTCGGCGATATTGCTGGTCATGGGTATCAGCCTTTCCTTGCAAAGAGACCCTGCGGCCTGAAAAGAATAATGAGCACCAGAAGCAAGCCATACACGATGATTCGTGCGTCGGGAACGATGCGGAGCAGCTCAGGGCCGCCGATGAGGATAATGGAACCGAGTACCGCACCGAGCGGCGAATTCATGCCACCCAGAACGATGATGGTGAGGATCAGCACGGAAGCGCTCGAGGTGAAGATCGTGGGGTCAATATACGTGTATTGATGGGCCAGCAAAGCGCCGGCGAGACCGGTGAAGAAAGCCGCCAAAGCATAGGCCAAGGATTTATACGCACTGCTCCGCACACTCAGGGCCTGCGCCGCTTCCTGGTCGGAACCCACCGCCTCGAAGACCCGTCCGAGATGGGACGATCGGATACGCATCACCACAAGCAGCGCGAGCAGCAGCACCACGATGTCCAGAAGATATTGCATCTGCTGGGTATAGAGCACCTGCCCGAAGATCGTGGGGAACGGTATGCCCTGAATGCCCAGAGACCCTTTGGTCAAAGGCTCCCAGAGTCTGATGATCGCCACCATCACGGCGCCGACACCTATGGTCGCGATCGCGACATAATGACCCGAGAGCTTCCACACCGGGAAGGTGAGGATACTTGCCGCAATCGCCGCAACAATACCCGCCGCGGGAAGGGCCGCCAAAAACGGCCAGTGCAACTGCGTCGTCAGGATTGCCGAGGCGTAGGCCCCGGCGGCAAGAGGACCTGCCATGCCCAGAATCGTCTGTCCTGCCGAGCCGGATATCAACGTCAGACCGACGGCAGCGATGGCGTAGATCGCCACCTGCGTGCCGACACCCGCAAGATAGTCGGAGAAGAAGAATGGTGTCGCCAGCAGCAAGGCCGCCAGTGCCGCATTGCCCCACCACGGAAGGGTAATGGGCCTTCCGCCGCCCAGGAAGGTCCCGGTCAGAGGCTCCGACTTGACGTCGGTTTTCGGCCCGAGCAATCCCTGTGGCTTGATGATCAGGATGATCAGCAAGGCGCCGAAGGTGATCAGATCATGGGCGCCGTCACCGAGCCAGGAAATGCCAAGGGACTCGACCACACCAAGAACCAGTCCGCCGACGACGGCACCGGGAATGGATCCCAGACCGCCGATCGTCGCCGCGACGAAGGCGGTCATGCCGATCGAACCACCATTCATCGGATTGATATTCGCGTTGAACAGACCGACGAATATACCGGAGATGCCCGCAAGCACCGAGCCGATCACAAAGGAGATGTTGCGAATCGACTTCACGGGGATTCCCATCTGCCGCGCGGCTTCAGGATCCTGTGATGTGGCGCGAATCGCCTGACCGGTTTTGCCGTACTTCAAAAAAGCCCATAACGCGAGCATCAGCAGGGCCGTGAGCAGCACCATCACCACATCCGAGGTACCGAAACGCACATCGAAAAGCTGCAGGTTGTATGTCGGCAGCAGTTTGGGGAATGGTCTGGTCTGCGGTCCGAAGATGAGCTGCAGCCCATTATCGAGAATCTGACCGATACCGATGGTCGCCAGCAATGCCGCAATCGGTTTCCGACCCTCCAACGGTGCGATCACCGCGGTGTTCATCAACAGGCCGAGCAGCCCGGTGACCACGATCACCACCAGAACCGTGGGCAGTATGCCCCAACCCAGCGATGACCCGAGCCACCATGCCACCATGATGCCTACCGCGACAATGGAACCCTGGGCGAAATTGGCCACATTCGTCACGCCGAAGATCAACGACATGCCCACTGCCACCAAGGCATAAGCGCTGCCGTGAATCAGGCCTGAAAATAATGTATCGATCATATGATGTGCTTCCCTTGATTTCCCCACTGTGCAATACGGACAACGCTCCACCCTCGCCATCATCCCGAGGTGTCCAATGGCCCCGCCGCCATCCCGGATGACGTATCAGGAGAAGCGTCGAGCACCTTGCGTCACGATGATACGGGAGCGAATCGGCGTCCATTCGACTCGGAGCGTTGCTACGCAAACATGGCGATCAAGAAGGATCGGGTCAGGATCTCGGGTGGATGGGGCCGGAAGCCCTTAGGGCTTCCGGCTTGACGGCTCAGCCTTCGTATTGTTCGAATTTTCCGTCTTTTACGATCAGCAGGATCGGATCGATATTATCCGCCCTGCGTGTGCTTTGGTTGAACTTGAAGGTCCCTCCGTTACCTTGGTACAGCGGGAAATCGGTGACCGTCTTCAGGGCCTTCTGGATGCCTTTGCGCGTTGCATCGGTGCTGTTGGCGGCATGGGCCAGATCGATGATCGCCTGATAGGCGGTCACTTCGAAATTGCCGGGGTTGTTGCCGTATTTCGCCTTGAAGTCCTTGACGAACTCCTTGGCCTTGGCATCCTTGGTCCCTGTTGCGGAGAAGCTTCCGGTGATGATGGTCCCATTCGCGTTATCACCTGCGAGATCAAGGAATTCCTTGGTCTCCTGGCCTCCGAAGTACTGTCCTGTGTAGCCGAGCTTGTCACGCAAGGTGTTGAGCACCAGAGCACCGTCCGGGCCGTAGCCGATGTCGACCACCGCGTCGGGCTTGGCATCACGCGCGGGAATCAGAATCGGTGACAGATCCGTGGAATCGGCGAGGTATGAGGATTGATAGACGATCTCGGTACCGTTTTTGGCCGCGGCCTCCTTGAAATACTCGTACGCCTGCTTGCCCCAGTCGTTCTCTATGTAGACCACCGAGATCTTCTTGGCCTTCTTCGCCACGATATCGGCATTGGCTTGCTGATACTTGTCCTGTCCGATTTGCGGTGTCCAGACATGATCACCGGTATCGGTGAATGTGGGTGCCGAATTGTTGAAACCGTAGTGGACCAGACCGGCCTGCTGGAAGATCGGCGAAGCGGCCGAGGATGCCGGGGATGCGTAGTCACCGACAACCGCGATTATCGACTTGTCGGCGACGAGCTTGGGCGCCACGGCGGCGTCCTGCTTGGCATCGGACTGTGTATCGAAGTATTTCAGCCCGAGTTTCTTGCCCTGCACGCCACCGTCTGCATTGACCTTCTCGATGGCCAGGTTGAAGCCTTCCTCGAAGAGCTTGCCGTATTCGGCATATTGCCCGGTCTTCGGGTAGATGACACCGATATTCACCGTGTCCGAACCGCTAGCGGATGAGGATGCCGAGGAATCTCCCCCAAGGCCGCAGGCCGAGGCGCCGAATACGGTGCCGGCCGCGACGATAAGCGCCGCACCGCTTCTGAGATGTCGTTTCAAGTTTGTCATGTCCGTTCTCTCTCTTGTTGCTTACTGTTCCTCCCACCGCAAACGTTCCTGCCGGATCGCCAGGGGCGATGGGTCAGGATATGGCTCACCGTGTCTTCCACCGAAGGAGGCTTTCCTTGATGGATTCCGCGGTGAAGATCACACGTTGTGGAGCGCGATGGAAATGTCTGTTGGTGATGGGTCTCAGGCGGCCGAGGTGGATTCCAGGACACGGGCCCTGCTCAGCACCTGCAGTGCCTCATCGCTTGCCGGCGTAGGCACCGTACAGCTGGGAGCCAGCAGGAAAGGCGTGCCCTTCAACGCCGTGATGCTCTCATTGATGTTGTCGGCTATGCCGTCCACGCGCGCATCCTCGGCGAAATCCTGGGCGCTTGCCCCGACCACCGGAACCGCGTCGATGTGATCCTCCACCTGCGGGTTGTCCGCAAGGAAGGGATCCCACTGCAACAACTCATAACGCCCGTCATCGAACCATCGGACGTGGGAATGAGCCTGACAGGTGTGGAACAGCACAACGGCATCGGAGGATGCCTTGCGGAGCGCGTCAACCACAATCCGGTCGTAAGGCTCCGAGAATTCGCGGTACTCCTGCTGATCGAAGTAGTCCTCACTCACCGTTCCGGTTATGGCATAGAAGATGCCGTCGAGACCGGCCCCACCCTCGGATTCGGGTTTCACCAGAAGCTCCACATAGCGGGCAAGCGTGTTGGCGATATGCTCAAGCGCACGTTTGGCGGCTTCGGGCTGGTCGAGTATCAGTGCCTGCACGGTGGTGTCCGAGTGGGCGTAAGCGTCGCCGGGATACAAGGGCAGGTCGGCGATCTGAAGGAGCACCGAAAGCGGTGAGAACACCGTCTGCAGCACCGCGCGGTCCTCAAGGCCTCGTCGTATCAGCGTCGCAGCCTCAAGTGCCTCTGCGAAGGCGGGGCTGCTGAGCGGATCAAGCTCATTGATCTTCTCGATATCCGATGGGACCGCAATCGGTGAGCTGACCTTCCTGGGCAGGACGAAGCCCTGATAATCACCGGGGTCGAATACCGCGCCCCACGCCTCGGCGTAATACACGGCACGAGGATTGATCTTGACCCATTCCCAATCCCAATGCTTGACGAAGTCAACATAGGCATCGGCAAAAGTCTGTGCACCATACTCATATCCGACCAGATGCTGCCATCCGCCGACGAGATAGGGTGTCTCCACGCTGCTGTCATGGCGAGCTATGTCATGGAATATCTGACGACGATCGGATGTCATGATGCTCCTTCTGTTCTGGACGTCTGAGGCGTCGGGCGATTGCTGAGATGTGGACCGGTGTAGACATGCGCTCGATTCGTCACATCCTGATTGATTTCCTACGGGTACTGCCGCCTGCAACCGGTAAGAAAAGATAAGCGCATGCCTGCCCCCCGCGTCAACCTCGAAACGCTTCCACGGCTAGAGACGTTTGTTATAGCCTTTCATCATTCCTTGCAATACAAGCAATCTTGCACCTTCTATCAGTAACGCCTATAACCTCCCGCCTGTGCCGTACCCGGGCATTGCCGGATAATGGGATATCAGACAACGAGCGATCAGATAATGAAGGAGCCGCAAGCACGGTGAGCGAGAACAACAGCTTCGATACGGTACGCATCCATGGCGGTTACGATCCCGAGGAACATCAATACGCCTCGAATGTGCCCATCTACCTGAGTGCGGCCTTTTCCATGGGAAGCGCACAGCGCGGCAGGGATATCGCCGAAGGCAGGGAACCGGGATTCACCTATTCCCGGGTCGCGAATCCCACGGTCAGCATACTGGAGCGCAGAATCGCGCAGCTGGAAGGTGCGGTATCCGCCGTAGCCGTGGCTTCGGGCATGGCGGCGATATCCAATGCCGTGCTGACCGTCGCTGAGGGCGGCGGCAGGATCGTCGCCCACCATGACATCTATGGTGCGAGCCTTGATGAATTCATCAGTCTGGCGCCGAAGCTCGGCATCACCTTTGATTTCGTCGAGGATATCAACGATCCGGAAGAGCTCGCATCGGCCATCGGCCCCGACACCAAGGCCGTCTACGTCGAAAGCATCACGAACCCTTTGACCAAGGTCACGGATGTCGACCAGGTCGCTGCGATCGCGCATGAAGCCGGCATTCCGTTGATTGTTGATAACACCTTCCCCACACCGTATCTCTTCCGTCCGATCGAACACGGCGCCGACATCGTGGTCTATTCCTCCACCAAGGCGATCAACGGGCACGGCAATGTCATCAGCGGACTGATCGTTGACGCAGGGCGCTTCGACTGGTCCAGCGAGCGCTTCCCCCAATTCTCCGAACCGGAGTTCACCCTCTATACCGAGGAGGTCGGCCATTCGCGCAGCTTCGTCGAGGCTTTCGGCAACGAGGCCTTCCACCAACGCCTGCGCTGCAAATTCCTGCGCCTGCTTGGTGCGGTGCTCGGTCCGCAACAGGCGTATCTCGAGCTGCTGGGTTTGGAGACCATCAGCGAGCGGCTCGACAAGGAAGTGTCCTCAGCGCAACGAATCGCCGCATTCCTGGCCGGGCACGATCATGTGACGAAGGTGAATTATTCCGGGCTGCCCGGCGACCCACAGGCCGGACTTGTCGAAAGGCTCTATCCCAAGGGCATCGGTTCCATACTCTCATTCGAGATCGAAGGTTCCGAGGAGCGGGTGAACCGTCTTATCGACGCCACCCGGGTCTTCAGCTATATCCCGAATGTGGGCGATGTCCGTTCACTGATCGTCAATCCGGCACGCACCACCCATCGCGAGATCCCCTTCGAATTCTGGGAGAGGAACGGGTTGAACGTCAATCTCATCCGTTTGTCGATCGGCTTGGAGGATCCTGACGATCTGATCCGCGACCTTGAGCAATCATTCGAACAGGCTTACCGGGACTGATCCGGCACGGTATTTCGGGACTCACCAGAAAGGGGTCATTATGGCAGCATCATTGTATTTCATCGGTGGTGGCAACATGGTCACAGCCATCATCGAGGCGGTCCGACGCAAGCAGGACGGCTACGCCGTCGATTCACTGTATGTGGAGGAGGTGTCCCAGGAGAGACTCGACTATCTGCATGAGGCATTCGACGTCCAGGCCGCCGACAGCACCAGCACTCCCAAGGCGGATATCGTCGTCATCGGGGTCCGCCCGCAGGACGATGTCGCAGGAGTGGTCAGATCGGTCTCCGAGCGATTCGACCCCGCACATACCACGGTGATCTCCATCGTCGCGGGTTACACCATCGACCAGATCGAGCAGAACCTCGGCGATGGATTCAAACTCGCCCGGATCATACCGAATACACTCACCACCACGGATTACGGATTCAGTGGAGTCGCGTTGAACGGGCACGCCACAGCAGAGGATGTCGAGGATTTCCTCCGCACCTTCGGCAAGCCCCTGTATGTGCAGGAGCGTCTGATCGACGTCATCACGGGCTTCTACCCACCGAACCTCGTGTATCACTTCATTGACGCCTATGTCGATGCCGGTGTGCTGGCGGGGCTTCCCCGGGACATCGCGAAGGCGATCGCCCTCGACACCCTGATAGGTGGGACCGAGTTCCTCAAGCAGAAGGATGTGCTCCCACAGGTGTTGCTCAATATCAATAATTCACCTGGTGGCGTGGGAATCACGCAAGCGTATACGCTGAATAAGAACGGCTTTGCCGCGGCGATACAAAGTGCGGTTCTCGCAGCTGTGGAGCGCACCACCGCGTTGGGGAGCGAAGCCAAGTAGCGATCGGAGGGTCACCTGATGAGTACTGCATTCGTCGCACCTGAGGACATCGAAACGGAAACACTCGAAGCAGCCGTGAAGGCCCGTCATTGGCTTCACCGGCATCCCGAGATCGCCCTTCGTGAATATGACACCACGCATTTCATCACCGATCAGCTGGCGTCATACGGCATCGAGACGCGACAGCAAACAGCTTCTGGATCCGCCGACGACCGCTCGGACCATCAGCTCGGAACCGGGGTGGTCGCGGATATTCATGGATTACAAGGCGACGGCCCCACACTGGCCTTGAGGGCGGATATCGATGGCCTCCCTCTGGCGGAGAACGCCGATCATCCTTTCGCCTCTTTGAATCCGGGCATGATGCATGCCTGCGGCCATGATCTGCATACGGCATCCCTGCTTGGCGCCGCGAAGGAGCTGCAAGGCCACCGCGATCGCTTCCGTGGAACCGTGCGTTTGCTGTTCCAGCCTGCGGAGGAATCGGAGTTGGGAGCCCAGAAGGTTCTGGCCGCAGGCTGGCTTGATGGTGTCGATCTCATCGTCGGATACCATAACCATCCCGGCCTGCCGGTGGGCACGGTCGGCATCTCCTCCAAAGCGATTATGAGCGGCAACTACCGCTTCGACGTGACGATTCACGGCAAGGGCGCTCACGGCAGCAGGCCGGAGGATTCGGCTGACCCGATTGCGGCCTTCACCGCGATGTCCGCTCAGATCCAGACCATCGTGAGCCGCAATGTCTCCCCACTCGAGCCCGTCGTCGTCAGCATCACACAGGTGCGTTCGGGATCGGCGTGGAATGTCATCCCATCGGATCTGGAATTCCACGGCACGGCCCGTGCCTTCAACCGGCATAGCGCCGAGTTGATTCAGGAGAGACTCACACGAATCGTCCAAGGTGTCAGTGATGCCTACGCCGTACGCTCGGATCTGGATTGGAGCGTACGCGCCGTACCCATCGAGAACGACCCGGATCTGGCATCGGCACTGGCACGCAGCGCGGAGAGCTACGCGCTGCACGTCATCGAACCGCAGCCGAGCCTTGGATCCGATGATTTCGCTGATTTCCAGCACTCAGGCATTCCTGGTCTCTTCAGTTTCATCGGGTCGAACGGCGACCCTGGTGCCAGCGGCTGGCATACGCCGAACTTCGAGGCGAAGGATTCGGCTCTCCCCTACGCCATCGATTACTACACTCATGCGGTGGACACGCTGCTCGCATGAGGGTCTGATCCGCCGGACAGATGCAAGGCCGCCACGGCATCCCAGTCACCTCGGGTGACGTCGGATGCCATGGCGGCCTTGCCACAGCTGAGCGTGCTGCGTGGAGCCTTCCTCAGCTCAGCTCACAGGAAATCGAGTACCGAATCCCCTATCACCAGACTCTGTCCTCGCAGGCTTTCCTTGGCACCGGTGAATTCCAATGCGGTGATGTGATTGGCAGTACCGTTGCGGAACACCAGATCGCGATCATGCAGGTGGATCACCACACCGCCATCCGTGTTGTCCTCCGCCGACTGCGCGCTTTCCGGCTGTCCGGTGAGCAATGACCACACCCGTGCCATCCCCGCCACATCAGGCACCTCGAATATAACGCGTTTGACCCTCAGATCACCCGCTGGATGAGCCGTGATCAGCCCTTGTGCGGACAACTGCTCCTCACGCTGCTCATCGGTGCCCGGCCATTCAAGGAAGAAGGGATACGGCAAGCCGCTGATGGTGTTGTCTATGAAGAAAATAGACCAACGGATCTCGTTCCCCTGCTGATCGACGCGTCTGCCATCCACCACATCACCGACCGGGATACCCGCGTTCTTCAAGCGCAGGTGCGTGGCTTCGATGTCGTGCGTGCGTATCGCAATGGTGTTGATACGTTCGATCCCCTCATTGAAATCCCGGGCCGCATCGAAGACGGCTGCCGCGCCATCACGGGGGAATGCCGAGGCAGTCCGTTCGTCCTGCACGGAGATGAGCTCGATGTAGTTCAGCCCGAAATACCCCAGGGCGTTCTCGGTCCCCCATACCCGGTGGCTTCCACCCCGGGCGAAGGTGATACCCAGATCCGCGAAGCGCCGGATCTGTTCGTCAAGGTCCAGAACATTGATCATCGTATGGTCCCAGGCAAGATTTTCACTCATTGATCATCGCTTTCTCTTCTTCCGCATCCCCGTCGGATTGCACGTGAGATGCAGGCTTGGTTCAACAGCTTGGTTCACAACTGGGCGGATCGTTCGGCAGCGGCACTGACCGCATCGATCACCGCGGATCTGAAGGCCTTGTCCTCCAGAACGGCGCATCCTTCGATCGTCGTCCCGGCCGGGGATGTGACCATGTCTTTGAGGTCGGCCGGATGCATGCCCCGCTCAAGAATCAATTTCGCCGTGCCGAAACAGGTCTGGGCCGCAAGACGCAGCGCGACGGGACGCGCAAGTCCCTGCCGCACCCCTCCGTCCGCCAGGGCCTCGATGAACATCGCCGCATAGGCTGGGCCTCCTCCGGACAGACCGCACACCGCATCGAGCTGATACTCCGGAAGCAGTTCCACAGTGCCCAGAGAGGCGAATAGCCGTGACGCCCATCGCAACTCCCCATCGTGGAAATCGTTGTCGGAACACAAGGCGAAAGCCCCCGCGCCGACCAGGGCCGGAGTATTGGGCAGGAGGCGCAGCAGGCGGATATCGCCCTGCACCCTCTCTCGAATGCGGGTCGAGCCGACACCGGCCACAATAGACAGCACGGCCTTGCCTGCGATACCCGATCCGCACTGTTCCAATGCAAGGGATAATTGCTGTGGCTTGACCGCAATCAGTATGATGTCCGACTGTTCGCAGACCCCGGCATCATCATCCATCACATTGGCGCCCAAAGCCTGCGCACGTTCACGGGCCTTGGCATCCACATCGTAGACCTGCACGGAGTCCGGGCTGAGTATCCCGCCAGACAATGCCCCGGAGAGAATCGCCCCTCCCATGTTGCCGAAGCCGACGATTCCGAGACGATATGATGTCTGATTCCCCATCCGTGCCCCCATGCCGTGTTCCGATGACATATTCCGATGACATATTCCGATGACATATTCCGATGCGGTGTTCCGATGTCTCGGCGTATCCGCTCTGTGACCAAGCTTATTGGCGGAAAGGGGGCAACACAGCTGTCTCGCTAAACGAATCATCTATCATTCGTTATCGTCTGCGTTGATAAAGGCGCCCGGAAACGGAATCTTCATTGATGGGAAGCCGTGTCGGAGCGGTGCCGGGCATCATCCGGCGATGCCATGAAAACAGCGGAGCCGATGACCGAAAGCCAGGTAGGACATCCATCGTGGAACCCGGGCTTCGACCATCGGCCTACTGTGGCATGCGCCGACGCGCACTGCCGATCATTTACGTGCGGATACTAGGCGAGCAGCTGCTGGACCGACTCGCGAATCTTTCCGGTGGTGTCGTCAACGGCGGAACCCGCTGTCTGTACGGTCTTCGCCAAAACCTTCTGCGCCTGCTTCTGCTTGCGGTCCAGCTCGCCACACCACTTCGACGAACATTGACCCGAAGCGCAACGGTACTTGAAGAAGAAGTAGCCTGCGACCGCCGCAAGCACCGCGATGATCAGGAACAGCTTGCCATGGGAGCATTTGCTCTCGTGGCGCTCATCATCCCAGCCGTAGAAAACATCCGAATTATCGAAATCCTCGTTGTCGTCGGAGCGCACCTCATTGTTCTGCGATCCGTCGTCACGTGGCTCTGTCTCGTCATACTCGTGTTCATTTGCCATATGCCCATCCTCCTTTTCACCAATGGTATCCCACCATATGACCGCACACTCTCGGTGAAATCACACATCCCGGGAGTGTCGCACATCCTGGCTCTCTTCTGGGATGCTCATCTTCGCGCGGTAGCGGGTCAGGAGACCCCGAACCCGCTGTCTCGCTTCGCATAGACCATGGCCACCGCCGCCGTACGATCGTTGACGCCGAGTTTGGCGAAAATCCTACTGAAATAGGTTTTCACAGTGGCTTCACTAATGAACAGGCTGGCGGCGATCTGCCGATTCGTTTTACCGGCTGCAGCAAGTTGCAGGACGGCATGCTCCTGTTCGGAAAGCGGCGGCTTATGCTGCGGATGCAGATGATCGGCCATCGCCTGTGCGGCGCGCGGTGCCATCACAGTCCCGCCTGCAACCGTGTTCCGTATGGATTCGGCAAGGAACTGAGGTTCCACATCCTTGAGCAGGTAGCCGTGCGCACCCGCTTCGATGGCCGTGAGAATATCACCATCCGTGTCATAGGTCGTGAGAATCAGGATTTTCAGACCGGGCTGGATCTGCAGGGCTTTGCGTGTGACCTCGGGGCCGTTCATATCCGGCATCCTCAGATCAAGCAGCAGCAGATCCGGCACCGTCCGTTTGACGCATTCAAGTGCCTGCTTCCCGCCCGAAGCCTGGGCGACGATATCCATATCGGCATGCCTTTCCAGCATGCTGCGGATGCCCTCACGAACCATGGGATGGTCGTCGACGATCACGATGCGAATCATAGCGATGCATCCTCCGTCAGTATGTTCTGCGTCTGCTCTCCAATCGGGAACAGTACCATGATTCTGGTGCCTTTCCCGATCGAGGAGACGCAGCTGAAACCACCCGACAATTCCTCGGCCCTTCTTCGCATATCGATGAAACCATAGCCATGCCCGGTGGCGTTCGCCTGCTCATCGGAAATCGATGCGGCATCGAAACCGATGCCATCATCCTCGATGCACAGGCGCAGCACGGCGCCACCCTGTTGAAGGTCATGCGTCACCCCAAGATCCACGGTGATGCCATGCGCGCGGGAATGCTTTTGCGTGTTCGTCACCGCTTCCTGGACGATACGCAGCACGGCGACCTGCAATGCGAGCGGCAACTCCGGTATGTTCTGATCCACATGCAATGCGCATGTCGGGCCGTCCTCCCCTTCCGTATTCGCCAGTGTCCGTTGCAAAGCGTCACGCAGACCACTTTTCTGCAAAGCCGCCGGCGTGCTGTTGGCAATCAGCGCCCGGGTGTCGTCAAGGCTTTCCTTGGCGATTGCACTGATCATACGTATATGTTTCATCGCCAGTGTGCGGTCCTGCTCGTCACACATCTCATCCGCCGCCGCGCGTGACAGCGCCAGCA
Source organism: Bifidobacterium psychraerophilum (assembly GCF_000741705.1). Classification (GTDB taxonomy): domain Bacteria; phylum Actinomycetota; class Actinomycetes; order Actinomycetales; family Bifidobacteriaceae; genus Bombiscardovia; species Bombiscardovia psychraerophila. The sequence goes on from NZ_JGZI01000010.1 coordinate 782,825, forward strand.
CCGAAGTCAGGGATTGGGCGATCGTATCGTGCATCTCACCGGCCATGCGCTGCCGTTCGGCGGCGATGCCCTCTTGATGGCTCAAGTGTCTGATGACCTCCTGCTGGCTTTCAAGCCGGCCGATGAGCTGCATGTTGTGCTCGTTGACCTCGACGAGGTGATCGTTCGCGATTCCGATCATTCCGCTGAAGAACACCGATGCGATGGATTCAACGACCGTGTCCGTGATGTTCCCGCCATACAGTGTGGCCGACTGGACCCATGCCACGCCGATGAACCCGCAGTTCATCAGCGTGACGATTCCGAGGGAGGGCCAATAGGTGAACGCGATGAACAGTTGCGGCACGACGATGAACTGGACGAAAACCACGGATGGATTGATCGCCGCCGCCGCGATCAGGCATACGACGGCCAGCACGGCAAAACACCAGCCTCGATATCCGCTTTTGCTCAACGCCTCCGCATCATCTCCGGAATAGGGATCGACGAAGAACAGGAAGACCACAGTCGGCAAGCCGAGCAGCACGACCAGGGCAAAACGCTGATACCAGTCGATCTGTGTCAACATCACGATGGCGATTATCAGCAGCGGAGTGGCTACGGCAAAATACATATTCCACCGGCTGTGCACATTGCTTGTAGAAACGCGCATTGCGTCGATTCCCGATTCCTCCATAGGCTGCATCCCCTTCATACCCTCGTCCGCTGCATACTCAGCCTAGCCCCGGGTGCCCATGGCATCCGCCGTGGCATCCCTCGCCGTGGCGTTCTCGCGTGGATACAGCAGTGCGATAACGATGAACAGCACTCCCGCACATGCCATCACCATGAACACTCGCCCGACCGCAGTGGCGTAGGAACTTCGGATGATGTTCATGATCCCGGTCTGGATCTGCTGCGGCAGCTCAGAGAGTTGGGAAGAGGAGTGCGAAGCGCTGCCGGAGCCGACCGAGTCTGCTATGGTCTGCGCCGCTTCTCGACTCACCCCATAGGGGTGGAGACCGGAGTAGAGCTTCTCGGTGAACACGGATGAGGATACGGCGGAGAGCAGGGCCATGCCAAGCGCACCTCCGAAGTTCTTGAGCAGTTGCGATATCGCGGTGACTTCACCATATGAGGCGTCGAGAGCCCTGTTGACCATATCCGTCGCTGCAGGACTGAACATATAGCCGACGCCGGCACCAGCCAGACCGATCATCACATTCAGATTCCCGGTGGACACGGGGACCCCTGAACGCACGGCGGTGGCCGCGTTCGCGATGCCCGAGAAGCCGATGATCGTCAGTACCCCACTGACGATGAAGACCCCGCGAATGCCTCGACGCCCGAAACGTTTGGCACCCAGCTGCGCGGCGATCATGAAGCCGATGAAGAAGTACAGAATCAGCAGGCTCGCATTGGCCACACTGAGTCCAAGACTCAACTGGCCATACACGCTCAGGAAGAACATCACGGGAATGAAGACCACCGATGCGATCAGCGAAGCGAGGGCCGAAAGCGAGAAGCGGAGGTTACGAAAGACACCGACCTTCATGATCGGATGGCTGCGTTGCAACTCCACCATCACGAAAGTGACGATCAATCCAAGTGAGATGATCAGGCTGCCGATGATTCGCGGATCGGTCCATCCGACCGAAGCACCCTGCTGCAACGGTACGATCAGCGCCACCATCGCCAGGGCCGCAAGCAGGGCTCCCGGCCAATCCAGATGCCCCTGCCGGACACCGCCCGCCACTGCCCGATCCTGGGGTGTCAACCATGCGGTCAACAGCAATGCTGCCAGTGCGAGCGGGATATTGATGAAGAACACGTAACGCCATGAAAATGCGATCAGGTAGGAACCTGCGATAGGACCGATCGACGTCATCGCGCCCGTGATCGCAAAGAACAAGGCCATTGACTTCGCACGCTTGTCGACCGGCGAATACGTGAAGATGATGCCGACAGCCGCCGGGAACATGCATGCGAGTCCGATTCCCTGCACCACGCGGGAAGCGATCATCCATGTCAATGCGATACCGGTATGCGGACCCAGACCGCAGAGCAGGCTTCCCACACCAAACGCGAGGATGCCGATCAGCATCATCCGCTTGTAGCCGATCACATCCGACAGTCTGCCCGCAAGCGGGAAGAAGGCGGCAGCCGCGAGCAGATAGGCGTTGACGATCCACGTCACACCGGAGGATTCAAGACCCAAACCGGATTGGATGGCACTGTATGAAAGCGAGACGATGGTCTGATCGATGGAGCTCATCGACACCGCAACGATCAGACCGAGGAGGATCAAAGCCATGTTGCGCTTGTTCCCGGAAATCTGCGCGCCGGCCGGCGCAGCTGCATACCCCGCACCATTCGCTTGGGATGTTTGATTGATTGACACCTTGGGGACCTTCCTTACACGGATGGGGCTGTTGTCCCATTCACCATGCAAGACCGTATGGCAAGTCAACCGTCACGTCTGTCATCCATCAGGCCACACCTGTGTCCCCCATTCGGGTGACACAGGCTCAGGCGGCGGTGAGCGTCTGAGTCCGACCGTTGACCACGGTGATGACCTGGTTATTGCTGATCGCACGCAGATCGAACTGCTCACCGTAGCTCTTCAGAATGGTGTTCGCCGCCTTCCTGAAGGGGATGTTCCCGACATGCGGCAGCACTGAAAAATCCGTGACCCCGAGTGCGGTGAAGTCACCATCGAGGCTTGGCGCCACATCGCTTGAATCCATCGGCGAGATGTATGTGATGTCGTGCGAAAGGATCACCGAACCCGCCGACGCCCCGATATATGGTTTGCCCGCATTGATCTGCTCGACGATGATGCGGCCCGCACCTGAACGACGCATCTCTTCGAGCAGGTAGAAGGTGTTGCCACCGGAGACGAATATGTAATCCGCCTCATCCAGCTTGCTGCTGATCTCCTGTGTGGAGGCTTCGGCGATATCCAAATCGGAAACCGTGACGCCCATATCCTTCAAGGCGTTGCGATCCGAATTCACGAAGAAATTGATCTTGTCCTTGTTGCTTGCCGTGGGGATCAGGCACGCCGTCCTGCCTTGGATGTCTTCACCGATGAACTCAGGGAAGAACTGTGCGACATCCTCGAACGACGACGAAAGAAATAGATTCTGCATCATACCCCCGGACTCTGCGTTGAAATACAGGTACAGCCTACCCGATGTGAATGATGGCGCGATGAAGCCTTCGGCTTATATTCGACGCATCGCTTGCCGCGACCGTTCCTGCGACCACTCGGTCAGGCATCCCTACGCCCCGCTCGCGTGAACGCGACAGCCGACCGTAAGCGCTCGAATTCCCTCAGGCGAGGGCCACCGACCCCTTCACCACCTGCCACCGCCCGTCGATGAACTCCCAATCCCTGTGCCATTTCAGCCGCGCGACCCTCGTTGCTCCCTGCTCCGAAGTCGCCACATCGGCGACCACTTCGGTGAAGTTCCGGCCATTCGAGGCATGAACGATCCGGCTCACCTCATCCAGACGCTCGAAGTGCGTGGCACCGGATCGGTGGGCTTCCAGATCGTCCTCTTTGCTGATGGCCGCACCATCAACGCCGGTGAACACCAGATCATCGGAGATCATACGGTCCAGAGCCACGACATCGCTGGATTTCATCGCTTGCTGCATATCGCTTTCTGCCGCATCCAGCGCTGCTTCAATCTTCGAATCATTCATATACCAGCCTGGTCCTTATCGTCGTGCATGTCATTATGCGTCATCGTGCATGGGTTGATGAGTCAGTCCTATCCGCTGGCATTGACCGGCAACACCGATCCCGCGTGTTGCCTCCCTCCGGCATGCAGCCGGGAATCAAGCGCTCTCCACGAATCGTGATCCGCAGACCGAATCGTCACGATCACAGCAAACAGCACGCCGCCCTTAGGCGTGCGTGCTGTTCAATCGTGCTTGGCTTGGCCTTGGAACTAAGCCTTGGCCACCTCCACGCTGAGCTCCTGCGCAGCGCCGTCGCTCTCGACGGTGATCGCGGTTGCCAGGGTCTCCCCTGCGATCAGCTCTTTGAACTGTTCGATCTTGCTCACATCCGCCTCGGGCACATCAAGCTTCAACGTGATGCGGTCCGCGATGTCAAAGCCTGCATCCTTACGTGCGTCCTGCACCACGCGGATCGCATCACGGGCATAGCCTTCCGCCAGCAGATCATCATTCAACTCGGTGTCGAGAATCACGAAGCCACCGGAGGGCAGGGCGGCCGAAACCGAGTTGGCTGCCACCTGTGCATCGCGTTCCTTGACGCTGTTATTGACTTCATATTCGCTGGATTCAAGTGCGATCTCCCCTGAGGGTGTTTCCACAAACACCGTTCCGGAAGCATCCACATGCCAGGCTCCGGTTTTGGAAGCCTTGATGGCGAATTGCACCTGCTTGCCGAGGCGCGGACCGGCGGCACGGGCGTTGACCTTCAACTCGTGAACGATATCGAGGCCCTGTTCCGCGGCGTTCTCGATCGTGGAGAAGGCCACATCCTTCACATTGAGTTCCGATTCCAGCAGCGCCGTGTAGGGCTCGATGGCCTCCACATCTTCGACGATCACCGTGAGCTTGCTCAGCGGCTGACGCACGCGAATCTGTTCGGCCTTGCGCAGCGACAAGGTTCCGGAGACGATCTCGCGCACCTGCTCCATGGCCGAGACCAATGCCGGATCATCACGGAGCACCAGACCCAACTCGGTTTCGGCACCGCTTGCGGTGTCGGTCACATACGGCCAATCCGCGAGATGCACGGATTCGCCACCGGTCAGACCACGCCAGATCTCCTCGGCTTCCATCGGAGCGAGCGAGGCAATGGTCCGGGTGAAGACCTCCAGAACCGTATAGAGGGTGTTGAAGGCCCGCTCGTCTTCCTTCCAGAAACGGTCGCGGGTGTTGCGGATGTACCAGTTGGTGAGCACGTCGATGAAGTCGCTCGCCGCTTCGCAGGCATCGGCGATCGCAAAATCGTCAAGCGACTGCTGCGCCTTGACCACCAGGCGACGGGTTCTGGCCAGCAGATAGCGGTCCATCTCCGGCAGCGCGTCGATCTCTTCCGGCTTCAGGCATCGCGCCTGGTAACCCTCGCCGTTGTTCGCGGCATTCGCGTACAACGTGAAGAAGTAGTACGAGCTCCACACCGGCAGCATGACCTGACGCACGGTGTTGCGGATGCCCTCCGCAGTCACCACCAGATTCCCGCCGCGCAGGATCGGCGAACTCATCAGGAACCAACGCATGGCATCGGAGCCGTACTTGTCGAATACGCCGTTCACATCGGGATAATTGCGCAGATGCTTGCTCATCTTCTGGCCGTCGGAACCCAGCACGATGCCGTGACAGATGACGTTCTTGAAGGCGGGCTTATCGAACAAGGCCGTCGCCATCACGTGCAGCAGGTAGAACCATCCGCGGGTCTGACCGATGTATTCGACGATGTAGTCGCAGGGGAAATGCTGTTCGAAGTACTCCTTGTTCTCAAAGGGATAGTGGAACTGTGCGAATGGCATCGAACCGGAATCGAACCAGCAGTCGAGCACATCACTGATGCGGTGCATATGCGACTTGCCGGTCGGGTCATCGGGATTCGGGCGCGTGAGGTTATCAATCCACGGACGATGCAGATTCACCTCGCCTTTGTCATCAACCGGATAGCTGCCGAAGTCGTCTTTCAGCTCATCCAGGGAACCGTACACATCCACACGCGGGTACTTCGGGTCGTCGGACACCCACACCGGTATCGGGGAGCCCCAGAAACGGTTGCGGCTGATGGACCAGTCGCGCGCATTCGCCAACCACTTGCCGAACTGCCCATCCTTCACATTCTCGGGGATCCAGTTGATCTCCTGGTTGTGGGCCAGCAGCCGGTCCTTGAACTTCGTCACACTGACGAACCAGCTGGAGACGGGCTTGTAGATCAGCGGGGAGCCACAGCGCCAGCAATGCGGATAGCTGTGCACGTAGCTCTTCTCCTGGAAGAGGATGGCTTTGCGATCCTCGGGGATCCCGGCCAAGGGTCCGTCTCCCGCACGCAGGTTACGGATGATCGGCATATTCGCGTCGAAGGCCTGCATGCCTTCGTAATCCGGGCATTGCGAGGTGAATACCGCGCCGTCGTCGAGCACGTCGACGCTGCGGATGCCCTTGGCGTTGAGGGTGTTCATATCATCCTCGCCGTAGGGGGCCTGATGGACCAGTCCGGTTCCCTCGACGGTATCCACGTAGTCCGCGGTGAAAATCTGATAGGCGTTGGCGCCGGGAGTGCCATCCTCGGCCAGCGACTTCTCGTCGGAGAAGTACGGGAATACCGGCCAGTATCGCCAGCCTTCCATATCCGAGCCTTTCAGGGTGCGCAGGACCGTGAAGTCCTCTCCCAGTTCCTTGGCGTAATCCTCGACGCGTGGTGTCGCGATATAGAATTTCTTGCCTGCATACTGCCCGTTCACGGCCTGCACTTCGCTGTATTCGATGTCGGCACCGACGACGATCGCGAAGTTGGTCGGTACGGTCCAGGGCGTGGTGGTCCAGAAGACCGCGTAGGCATCGTCTTCGTCCTTCAGGCGAACGGCCACGGAAACCGTGGTGTCCTGACGGTCCTGGTACACGTCGGCATCCATGCGCAGCTCATGGTTGCTCAGGGGCGTCTGATCCTTCCAGCAGTATGGCAGCACGCGATAGCCCTGGTATGCCAGACCCTTGTCGTACAGCTGCTTGAACGCCCAGATCACGGACTCCATGTACGGCACGTTGAGGGTCTTGTACCCATGCTCGAAATCAACCCAACGGGCCTGACGGTGGACGTAGTCCTTCCACTCCTCGGTGTACTTCAACACCGAAGTGCGGCAGGCATCGTTGAACTTCGCGATGCCCATCTGCTCGATTTCGTCAACGCTTTCGATGCCAAGCTCACGCTGGGCCTCAAGCTCCGCTGGCAGGCCGTGCGTATCCCAGCCGAATACCCTGTTGACCTTGTGACCCTTCATCGTCTGGTAACGGGGAATCACATCCTTGGCGTAGCCGGTCAGCAGATGGCCGTAATGAGGAAGCCCGTTGGCGAATGGGGGTCCGTCGAAGAACACGAACTCGTTGTTGTAGTGTTCACCGGAGTCATGTTCGTCAATGGACTTCTGGAAGGTATTGTTCTCATCCCAGTATTTGAGAGTGTCCACTTCCATTTGCGGGAAGTCTGGATTCGGCGTAACAGCCTGGGCCTCAGCATCCGTCGAAGCTTTCGGATACACATTGCCCGGACGCGCGTCGTTCTGATTTACACCATGGGAAGCTGTGGTATCACTCACTGCAATCTCCTCGTTCGTCACTTCGTAACTTCAGTCACTTGACGAGGACGATGCTCCGCACCCTGTGGCGCGATTCACCGCGGTACCACCCCGCTTGCTGCGTGAGATGCACAAGACATGCTCCAACAGCCGCTTGATACAGGCTATGTCGGGCCAACCCGCCGGTTCTACTGAGAATCGTCCGCAGGCCTGGGCCTGCATGCCGTTTCCGTTCTTCCGAAGACTCCCCGCTGATAACGGATCATCGCCACAACGAAGCCAATCATAACACCCGGCCGGGCACACCGGATACGGTTTCACCAGTACAGCGGATTCCGCATCTCTTCGTCCGGAGACCCTCGCCGTGAAGCGGCTTCCCGCCACGATCCGGCTTCACCCTTGGAAGACGTCCGGATGGTTCGGGTCGCCGGGAATCTCAGGCATGGTGCCTTCGAGCCCGAGGAATTCCTGCCAGAATCCCAAAGGTTGTCCGTATGGGCCGGCGTTATGCCCTTGGGCCTGGATATTGGCTTTGGCCTCCAGCACATCCTCTTCGGTGATGCCATCGAAGTAGGTCTGCAGTCTGCTGAACCGGCGTTCATCGTAGAACAGTTCGTTGATGATTTCCGTCAGGCGCTCGACCCGTTCCAGTGGAAGGGAATCCCAATGCCTCAGTTCGACGAAGTTCTTCAGACGCACATCATTGAAATGCGTTGAAAGGATGTGGTTGATCTCATATTCATTCAGGGGGCGATCGGGATAGATTTCGGCGGCATTCTCATGCCATGCGATCATATGCGGGTCGGGAACGGTATCCTTCAGCTCCGGTGTATGAGTCAGATCAGCGAACATCATCGGGGTGCTCAGCACATCGACCGCATAATCCTCCCAGCCGAAATGAGGGTTGAACAGACCTGGCGTGAGCCCGGTGCGTTGAGGATCCATCCAATCCCACATTCGTTGGCGGAGCAGCGGGTATGGATTGCGCTCCCCCTCGCAGAATGGCGAGTTCCTGAAGAACCAGGCCAGAATCGGCCCTATGGCCGAAGCGATACGCATTTTGGCGATGGCATCGCTTTCATCCTTGAAATCGATGCTCACCTGAGTGGCGGAGGAACAGCGCATCATCATGGGTCCACATTCACCGATTCGGCCCAGGTATGCGTTCATGGCCTTATAGCGGCTTTTCGGGTTCAGAGGGACATCCGCGTAGGACGATACCGGTTGATACCCGTATTCGATCAGACGGAAGCCCAGATCCTTGGTTATCGCGTCGACCTCACGCCGAAAGGCCAGATAGGAGGCGTTGACCTCGCGTGGGCTGTGCAGGACTCCAAGGGAACATTCGAACTGCCCGCCTGGTTCCAGCGATACCGCGACTCCGGGACGCGCCAGTCCCACCAGATGACCGTTCTCCCAGTATTCCTTTTCGGGATCGTATCGTGGCGCAAGGCGTTTGAGCAGCGTTTCTATGCCATTCGCCTCGAAATAGGTCACAGCCGTGTCCGAACCGTTATGGACAGGCAGATGCTCGATCTCGATGCCGAAGCCGAAGTCCTCCCGGGATTTCGAGCCGCTTTCAAAAAGACCGACGAGGCTCTCGACATGCTTCGGATTCGCCGTGGCGAGCATGTGAGCAAAATTGACCCGTTTGCTATTCATGCTTTGATGGTATTGCACTACCCGTGTTCGACCGGCTAAAACATCCAAATCACCTATACGAATAATCGATGACGACTTGACGGCGGGCTCAGCAGCAAGCGTCGGGGGCGGTATTCGTCCCCTGCTTCTTGGCCGCCGCGATCATCAGCTTGATTCGGTTGAGCTGATTCGCCTCGGATGCTCCGGGATCGTAGTCGATCGAGACGATATTCGCATTGGGGTATTCCCGTCGAATCTTGCCGAACATTCCACGTCCGGTCACATGGTTGGGCAGACAGGCGAAGGGTTGCGCGCACACGATGTTGGGCGTTCCCGACTCCACCAGATCCACGATTTCCCCGGTGAGCAGCCACCCCTCACCGGCCTGGACGCCAAGCGATGTTACCGTGCTCGCTTTGCGCCGCAGCTCGTTGATCGATACAGGGACATCGAATTTGCCATGCGTCGAAGCCAAGGCCTTCAACATCGGACGACGATATCCCTCCGCCATGCTGAGCAGCAGCTTCTTCACCCAGGTATTGCCCCCGGTGCCGAGATGCTCTTCGTTCCATTCGGCATTCGACATGCCGTTGATCATGAAGTCGCAGATTCCCGGAAGCACCGCTTCGCAGTCCTGGCTTTCGATCACGTCGATAACGTGGTTATTCGCATCAGGATGGTATTTGACCAGGATCTCCCCGACCACTCCCACGCGGGGTTTACGTGCGACATTCTTCAAGGGCAGCTCATCGAAGGCCCTGACCATATTCCTCATCAGCTTCGTGTAGCGCATACGCCCATAGCCGTAGAGCTTCCTGGCTGTTTCGGAAAGGCCATGATGTTCCAGATTCTCACGGATGATGGCATTCCATAGGCTGTACAGCTGATTCGCCGTTCCCGATTCCTCCTCATACGGCCGCACACGCAGGAGGCATTCCATCAGCGCATCGCCCAGATAGAAAGCCTTGACGGCCCGGTGCAGCAAGGTCGGCGTGGCCTTGAGACCTGGATTGGCGTTCAAGCCTTTGACGCTCAGGGTGATGATCGGCACGTAACCGAAACCCGCGTCCTCCATCGCCTTGCGCAGCAAGCCGAAGTAATTGGTCGCCCTGCACATACCGCCGGTCTGTGTGACGATGACCGCGCATGTGTGCGGATCGTAGGCACCCGTCAAAAAGGCGTTCACCAATTGCCCGACGATGATGATCGCGGGGAAGCAGGCATCGTTATTCACATATTTGATACCGGTATTGATGTCTTCCTGGCTGGCCTTCTCAAGCAGCCTGAAGTCATAGCCGCCACTGCGGAAAACCGATTCCAGTAGGGAGAAGTGGACAGGGGACATCTGCGGCGCAAGCACCGTGTACTTATGCCCCATGCTCTTGCTGAAAGGCCTGACCTTCGCATACCGGGCCATTGCGGAATCATGTTTCGGCCCTTTCCCATCGGCCCTGCGGCCAGAACCGCCACTGCCGCCGCTGCCCGCCCCACGCTCCTCGTCCTGCACGGGCATGCCTTCACGCTTGCGGATCACTCCGGGATCCGAAAGACCTTGCCGCCCCTGAGGTGATGCGGGGGAACCGTCGCGCTCCTCAACGGCCGCCTTCAGCGAGCGCAGGCGAATCTTGGCAGCACCGAGATTGGAGACCTCGTCGATTTTGAGTTGCGTATAGACGTCATCCTTGTCGGCGAGGATCTCCTGCACCTGATCGGTGGTGATCGCGTCGATTCCGCAACCGAAGCTGACCATCTGCACCAGCTGCAGATTCTTGTATCCTCCGACGAAACGTGCCGCTTCGTACAGTCGGGAGTGGTATGCCCACTGGTTCTCGACGCGCAGCGGCATACGTTCATGCCCCTCATATGAGGGAACGGTTTTGCGGAAACCGTCGGCATTCTTATTCGACTCGATGGCCCGTTGACCGTGCTCATCCACAAAAGCGCTGAAATCAGGCATCCGCTTGGGATTCAACTCGCATATCGAATCCTCGGAGAGCACCACCATGCCCAACGAGCAGATGGTTTCAGGAATGCCATGGTTGATCTCCGGATCCACGTGATACGGCCTTCCGGCAAGAACGATGCCCCGGGTGTTATGCTCACGCATATATGCCAGGGCGCGCAGGCCCTCCTGGCGCACATCGTTTTTGAAGACGGCATCCTCACGGTATGCGGCCTTCACCGCCAGACGGGCCTCATCCTCGCTCACCCCGGACCAGGAGAAGATATCCACGATCCGTTCGACCAGCTTCTCCCTATCCGACAGATTCACGTAGGGTCTCAGGAAGCGGACGCCCGGCTGCTGGAGTCTGGTCAGATTGGCTTCGATGACGACCGGATAGTGGGCGACCACCGGACAGTTGTATTTGTTGTCGGCGTCGGGGGCCAACTCCTGTTCATAGGTCACACAGGGATAGAAGATGGTCGTAACGCCTTTATCCAGCAAGGACTCGATATGGCCGTGCACGAGTTTCGCCGGATAGCAGATGTTCTCCGACGCGATGGAATCCATGCCCTGTTCGAAGACCTCGTGATTCGAGCGTCCCGAGATCATCACGCGGAATCCGAGCGAGGTCAGCAACGTGAACCAGAAGGGGTAATCCTCATACATGTTGAGCACACGTGGGATGCCGATGTCTCCGCGTGTGGCCTTGGCCGGGGTCAGACGGCGATAGGCGAAGGCACGCTTGTATTTGAAGTCATACAGGTTGGGGCGATCGGAACGCTGCTTGCTTCTGTCCCCACCACGCTCGCAACGGTTGCCGGTTACGTAGCGTGACCCATCCTGGAATTCCGTAACCGTGAGCTTGCAATGGTTCTGGCATAGATTGCAGACGTCGTGGGTGCTCTGCATGGACAGGCCATCGAGATCCTCGCCCATCAGTATCGAGCTGCGGCTCCGCCTCCCGGGGATACGCTCGGATGCGGCATCACTGGACGCGCCTTCGTCCGTCTCCTGATCGCCGGAGGCATCGAGGGCACCGTTGTGAGCAACGCCGTGTCCATTCGCACTGCTCTCATCAACGCTGTCTTTATCAACACTGTCCTCATCGGTACTGCTCTCATCAACGCTGTCTTCATCAACACAGTGGATTCTGGCAGTCAGCGCGGCACCGTAGGCCCCCATCAGTCCGGCTATATTCGGCCTGGTCACCTCCCGGCCTGTCAGCAGTTCGAAGGCCCTGAGCACGGCATCGTTGAGGAAGGTCCCACCCTGCACCACAACCGTTGATCCCAGCGCCTGAGGATCACGCAACTTGATCACCTTATACAGTGCGTTACGAACCACTGAGTAGCACAAGCCCGCGGCGATGTCCTCCGGTGTGGCCCCCTCCTTCTGGGCTTGCTTCACCGAGGAGTTCATGAACACCGTGCAACGCGAACCCAAATCGACGGGGGCCTTCGACGCCAGGGCCTGCCTGGTGAATTCCTGAATATCGATACCCAGGGATTGCGCGAAGGTCTGCAGGAAGGATCCGCATCCCGAAGAGCAGGCCTCATTGACGCAGATGGAATCGATCACGCCCGAGGTCACCGACATGTATTTCATGTCCTGCCCGCCAATATCGATCACCGATGTGACTCCCGGGCTGATCTCCTCAGCGGCTCGATAATGTGCCATCGTTTCCACGACACCCTCATCGATATGCAGCCCGGCCTTGATCAATCCTTCGCCATAGCCGGTCGCACATGCACGAGCGATATAGCAGTCCGCCGGCAGCGATGACTGTATGTCGCGGACGATGTCCGCCGCGGCGAGCAGGGGGTTTTCCTGATGGGTGGCGTATGTGGACCACACGATGGTCTTGTCATCATCGATCAGGGTCGCCTTGATGGTGGTGCTGCCCGCATCGACTCCCAGGAACAGCGGTCCCTTTGCCTCTGCGAGCCGCCCGACCGGAATCGTCGCATCCGCATGGCGTCGATTGAAGGCCTCGCGTTCAGACTGATCGGCGAAGAAAGGCCGAAGAGTCCTTGCCTGGGAGGGCAGGGATTCCAACATCTTCAACGCCGCTATCAGACCATGGAGGGAGTGCAGATCATCACTCGTGATCGCAGAGCTCCCCTTGGACTCCCCCCTTGCCTCGTCGTTGCCGGATTCGCCCTCGCCCGTGGCCATCAGGGCGGCTCCGTATGCGACGAAGAGGTGCGCATCGGCAGGAACGATGTATCGTTGCGCCTTGCCTTCCAGAATGCTTTTGAATGCCTCCTGGAGCTCGGACATGAAGAACAGCGGGCCACCCAGGAACACGACATTGCCCCGTATCGGCCTGCCACAGGCGAGTCCTGAAATCGTCTGGGTGGCCACCGCCGCGAAGATGGAAGCGGCCAGGTCCTTTTTGTCGGCTCCGTCATTGATCAGGGGCTGAAGATCGGATTTGGCGAACACACCGCATCGTGAAGCGATCGGATAGATGGTCTCGTGCTGTGCCGCCAACTCATTGAGACCCTGCGCATCGACGTTGAGCAGGGTCGCCATCTGATCGATGAAGGCCCCTGTCCCGCCCGCGCAGGAACCGTTCATGCGCTGCTCCGGCGTCGGCTTGAGATATGTGATCTTCGCGTCTTCGCCACCCAATTCGATGATGACGTCGGCCTCGGGATTGGTCGTGTTGATCGCCTCGGTTTCCGCGATCACCTCCTGGACGAATGCTGCGCCCAGCTGCGAGGCCAGGCCAAGCCCACCCGAACCGGTGATTGCGATTCGAAGGGAATGGTTGTCCTGACCGACTTTCTTCAGGCAGGTAGCTATATCCTCCAGAAGTTCGGCGACGCATTTGCGGACATTCGCATGATGCCGTCTGTAATCGCTGTAGAGCGCATCCGAGAGCTTGTCGGACTCCCCCAAGACCACGGCTTTCACGGTTGTGGAGCCGACATCGAGCCCGACCCTCAATGGTCGCTTCTGATGGTCATCGGCATGCATATCATGTGTTCCGGCGTCTATCATCCGAACCCCTTTTCGACACTGTGACTGTGCCGTTGCACGCGGTTTCCGCCACGTTTCTCCTCATCCTGCACATGTCAGGCAACTCCGGCAACATCCCGGTGCCACCGTCCGGCACCTCTCCAATGCTGCAACTGTCACGGCATGCACGAGCAGCTTCTACATTAACCGATGCCAACCCCATAACACGGTAAGCTCGTGAACTTTCGGCACTCCACATTTCAATATGGGTGTCCGAAAGCCAAGCGGCAGTAAGTCCCGTAGAATATCTATCAATTGTAAAGAATATTTTACATCTGAATATGTCCGGCTGATGCCCGAAAGTGGAGACCATGAGTGAAACGCTTTTCACACCATCCCAGCAGAACGGTTTCGCCGGCAATGCATCCGCCAACGGCGCATCAGGTACGGCCGGGCCGGAAGCCCCTGCGGAAATCCCCCGGCTCGCGCGTGAAACCACGGTCGAGCACCCCTGGCCGGTCAGCATACTCAGCCAGAAATTCCATGATGCCGTCTCCAAATGGCCCGGTGCCTGGATCGAGGGGCAGATTGTCGAGATCAATACCAGACGCAGCGGATCGGCCTATCTGACCGTCCGCGACAATTTCGAGGACATCTCCATTTCGGTGATGGGGTTCCGTCAATTCGCCGTCATGGCCCGCGACTTCCGGCAGGGGGATCGTGTCGTCATCCACGGCAGGCCCGATCTCTGGGTAAAACAGACCCGTCTGAGTTTCATGGCCGACGACATTCGACGCGTCGGCACCGGCGATCTCAAGGAACAGATCGAGGAACTGCGCAAGAAACTCAAAGGTGAAGGCCTCTTCGACGCCGAGCGCAAGGAGGCGCTGCCCGAATTCCCGACCCGCATCGGCTTGGTGTGCGCGCCGCAGGCCCGCGCCGAGGGGGATGTCATCACCAATGCGCGCCTGAGGTGGCCCACAATCCAATTCACCGTGGTCCATGCACACGTACAGGGACCGCAGTGCCCTCCCGATGTGGTTGCCGCCATACACAAACTCGACAATGACCCGGATGTGGATGTCATCATCGTCGCCCGTGGAGGCGGAAGCTTCGAAGACCTGCTCGGTTTCTCGGATGAGAGCGTCGTCCGTGCGGCTGCGTCATGCTCCACTCCGCTGATCTCCGCCGTTGGGCATGAGGATGATTGGACCCTGATCGACCTTGCCGCGGACTTGCGCGCTTCGACTCCGACCGATGCCGCGAAGCGTGCCGTGCCCGATGTGAACGAACAGCTCCAGATCATCGCCGAGGGTCGTCGCCGCATCCGGGACCGCATCACCAACATGGTCGACAACGAGCTGCGGCTCATCGAGGGGTATGCCAACCGCCCCAGCCTCACACAACCCCTTGTGATGCTCGAAAGGCCGCAACGCCTCGTTGACGAGGCCGGGCAGCAACTTGATATCGCCTTGCGACGAATCGTGGATGACGCCGGGCTCACCATCGAAAAGCTCCATGCCTCGCTCACAGCACTGAGTCCGCAGTCAACCCTCGACAGGGGCTATGCGGTCGTTCAGTCCGCAGAGGGCAAGGTCGTGGATGATGCGGAGCAGGTACACGCAGGCGATGAGCTCACCATCACATTGCATCACGGCGTCATTGTGGCGACGACACTGGGTTGAGCGGAGCAGGCACAGAACTTGTACTATCGCTTCACGGAAGACGTGAAGGATGTAGGACCATATGAAGGGAAGCACCGTGACAGACAGCGAAAGCACAGCAAGTGCGGAGAACAAGAAGGAATCGGCGGCTCCGGCGGCGGTGATCGCCAGCAGCCTGAGCGAAAAGGAACGCGAAGCCATTGCAAAGCTCCCATACGAGCAGGCGCGCGACCAGCTGATTCAGGCCGTTCAGGCGCTTGAAGCGGGCGGACTCGACCTGGACGCCTCGATGCGTCAATGGGAAATCGGGGAGGCGTTGTCCAAACGCGCCCAGGAACTACTCGATCAGGTTCGCGCGAAACTGGACGACGCGCAGGCCCAGCAGGCCAGCGCCGGCGCAAGTGCGGGCACCCAGTCCAATTTGGAATAATCGGCGGGATGCCTGAAACCCTGCCTCGGATACGGCCGGGGACTTATGCATACGGCACCTTATGCATGGGTCCCCGGTGCAGCAGTCATCGCATGTACCCGTGATGCCGCTATGCGGCAAGGGCCTGCGAAAGCTCGCGCAGATCCTTGAGAATCTCCTCATGTGACTGCTCGTCGGTGTCGAATGCGAGGTGGCAGAAGGCGCAATCGTGGTGCTCATTGTTTTCCCTGCACGCCTCATGGCAATCCTTCGCCTCGCACTCCTTGCCCTGGACGCAGTCCACATCGCCGCAGCAGTCACCGGTGAAGCAGCAACCACAGCAACCGCAGGCGGCGGCACCATGCTCATGATTGGAGAGGTCGAAGCTCTTCAGCGTCTCGATATCCACCGCCAGCCTCCCGGCGGAAACGGTGTTGATCTCGTATGCGTGCTCGTCATACTTCGTAATGTCAGTCACGATAATCTCCTCGTCATTCGAATCGCAGCATTCAGCAGCTGCATGCAGTTCGAAGAGTATGGCGCGTTGTGGCAACGGCAAAACTGCTGAGAGTGAGTATCAATCCGACGACAGGCGACGGTGCTGCCCATCATCCCCCTTTGACTCCCTTAGTCGGCATGCGGCGCAGAGGCCGAACAGTTCAAGCGAATGGCTCACATCGGAGAAACCCAGGGATTCCGCCCTCAGACGCGTCCATTCCTCGAATCCGGGAATCTCCAGTTCTACGGCCTTGCCGCATTCCCGGCATATCAGATGGTGATGATGGTGATGATCCCTGCACAGGCGGTAGAAGGTTTCGCCGTGGACCTGCAGAGTGTCCACTTCCTTGCCATCAGCCATGATCTGCAGATTCCGGTAAACGGTCGCGATGCCCACCTTCTTACCACGTGCCTGCAAACCGGAGTAAATCATTCGGGCCGTTGAAAATGCATCCGAATGCTTGAGCTCTTCGACGATCAAGGTTCGCGGCCGTGTAACCCTCTTCACCACAGGACTCACCGGCCTTATTCCGCACCGAGACATCGCTGCGGACCGGACGAGGACAGACATCGGCCAGCATGATGATTCGGCATTCAATAATAATAATTATCATTATTATATACATACCTCACCAGCCTTCCGGGCAGCCGCATACACCCGGACTCAGCCTCACGATCAGAAATGCCGTCGAAGCTCGCGCCGGTCACCTCCCGATCGGTTCATGCCTCAGGAGCGCCGATGAGCTCGCGACCCGGTAGCTCAGGAAGCTCAGTGCAGGGCGATGGTGGCGAGCAATGCGGCGTGATCGGAACCCGGAATCCTGGCAACCTTCATATTGCCTGCCGCAATGCCCTGATCGACCACAATATGGTCGATGGATACGAGAGGGGGAATATGCGCACGGTTCGCAGGCCAGGTCATCGTGAAACCATCACCGGACTCTCTGGCGGCGTCACTGAAGCGCTTCCCCAGGAAATCACGGAATGGGCCGTGGTCATAGGTCGCATTGAAATCGCCCATAAGCACGTATTTGGTATTGATGTCCGCATGCTCCCTGAAGGTTTGGAGCTCGGTGAGACTTCGCTTCCACTGAGCCCACTCCCCCGACGTGGGCGAAGTGGTGTGCACCGACACGAAGCGGATCGAGGTCGAAGCTCCCGGGAACGCCACGGTTCCGGCAGGCATGTATGAGGCGCTGGAGTTGATCTGATCATTCACGGTTGACGTCAGCTGGGTGGCCGACCAGATGCCGTTGCCATAGGTCTTATCGGATGAAGCCACCTTGGAATACGGCAGATAGTCCCCTATCCCCGCCGCATCAAGCTTGCGCACGAATGCATCGGTGGTCTCCTGGAGGGCCAGCACCTCCACACGTTCGCTCTTGACCAGATCCACGATGCTCTGGGCATCGGCACGCCCTTTGTACACATTCGCGGTCATCACACGGGCATAGGCATCGCCGGTATCCGGTGTGGAGGAAGTGGCCGTATCGGCTGCCGACGGCAATGCCGTGCTCGACGAGAAGAATGGGTACTGCCACCAGACCTGGGTGCACAGGCAGAGCAAGGCGATCAACGCCGTAGCCCACCGCTTGGAGAGAAGCCCCAGAAGCAGCGCGATGGCAGCCGCGAGCGCAAACCACGGGGTGCCCGACACCAGGACCGGCAGATAAGGGATATCCGAGAAACGGCTGGGAACAAGACGCGCCAGCACCCCGATCAGAGCCGCAAGCATCAACAATCTTGCGATCACGGTCGCGATCATCCTGAGTAGCGACGAATGTCCTCCATGCTGAGCACTCATACTGAAGGCTCCCTCCATACGCTTGGTCTCGCTTGCACCGTCATGATCGGCACCGTGCCGGTCGGCACTGTCTAGGGTAATGGGCATCACCCGAATCCGACATCATCCTGGGGTACCGGATTGCCCATAATCAGCCATGACGCAACAGCAAGGGCCTTAGCGGTGCTTCACGATGAGCGAACTTCACCCAAGCCGATCACGCCGACACCCTACACCGTTCGGATGTGTTTTCCCCCGGAGCGTGTACCATGGAGTCTCGTTGCCCCGGTAGCTCAGGGGATAGAGCACTTCTCTCCTAAAGAAGGTGTCGTGCGTTCGAATCGCATCCGGGGCACACTGAGTCGTTGAACGGCAAGGCATCAGAACCGTTCCAGCGGCCCGCAGGCAGACGGGAATATCCAAGGGCACCAAGCGGCGTCGCCTCTCCACTTCCCATGATGCTCCCCATATCGCGTGACATCTCCATCACATCGGTGCAGGCGTGCCGAACTAGACCCGTACGATACGTGCGATTGCCTCGATGATGTCATCCTCGCCAGCCGGCTCCCGATCCAAAGCCCTGTGGATATTGAGTCCCTCTATCAGTGCGTCGAGCAGGCGCGCGGTACGCGGGTCGAAATGTCGTTCAAGGCTTGCCCGGCTACGGGCCATCCACCCCTCCGTCACCTGCCGGTATGCATGATCGCGTGCGGCGAGGGTGTACAACTCATAGGTCACGACCGTATCCGCCTGGGAATGCTCAACAACGATGGACTCCATCACGGCATCAAGCGCCTCCGAGCGCGTATGCGCGGAGCGCATCCTTGCATCGAATTGATCCGCGGAGCGTTCGGCGAAACGCGAGAAGGCTTCGTGCAGCAGCTCCTTCATGCCATTGAAATGGTAGGTCATCGAGCCCAAGGGGACACCAGCCACAGCCGCCACTTTTCGATGAGAGGTTCCGGCCACACCCTGTGTGGCTATCACGTGGAGCGCCGCGTCAATAATCCTGTCGCGCCTGCCCGGATCGGCATTCCTAGCTACAGGTGCATCCATGAACAACCCTTCCTTCTACGCACTTAGCGATCCGATGGTAGTGGCCGCCAACCGCAAGCACATCGGCAGAGGCGGCCCCGGTGACCGTCCCCTATTCGAAGGCGGGCAGATTCATCCGATCGGCTTCGCTGATTTCCCTTATGACTTTGCAGGGGACACCGGCTGCCAGCACATTCTCCGGGATGTCATGCGTGACCACGGCACCAGCCCCGATCACCGAACCAGCACCGATGTTCGCACCGGCCGTAACCGTGACATTGCCTGCAAGCCAACAATTCGCCCCGATGGTGATGGGTGCGCCATACTCGTAGTCGAAGGTGGAGCCGTCGCGGTGCTGGCGGGAGTTGCGCTCCTGCCATCGCAGAGGGTGCAGCAGCGTCAGCAATGATACATTCGGGCCGAACATCACATTGTCGCCGATGGTCACCGGGCACACATCAAGTACCGTGAAGTTGAAATTCGCATACACGTGATCGCCGAGTGTCGTGAACCTGCCGTAATCGAAGAAGATCGGTCCATTCAGATATGTTCCCACTCCCCTGTTGGGAATGAGTTCGCGGAGTATTGATTCGCGCTGCTCCTCGTCGGATTCCTTGCAGGAGTTGTAATCCTTGCAGAGCTGGTGCGCTTTGGACAGGAGATTCGCGATTTCGGGAACGGATGGGTCATAGAGCTCCCCCGCGATCATGCGTTCCAGTTGTGTTTTCTCTTCCACGGCCATGTCCTTTCCTCGGTCTTGCCTATGCCTGGTTCCCGCGAGCGTCCAAACGCTCCAGATAACCCGTCTTGTCATCGGATGTGATCGGCTTGAGGACGCGCGCCGGGTTGCCCACCGCCACCACATGTTCAGGAATATCCTTCGTCACCACCGAACCAGCACCGATCACCGATCCGGCACCGATCGTGACACCTCCGAGAACGATCACATGGCCACCGAGCCATACCCCGTCCTCAAGAATGATTGGGCTCGCCTGGCAGGCCCCGTTGATTCTTTCATCCCTGTCGAGTGCGTGGTTGGTGGCGAACAAACCGACTTTTGGCGCGATCCAGACATTGTCATGAATGGTGACAGGTGCATTGTCGAGAATCGCGCAGTCGTAATTGATATGAACATTGGATCCGATGCTGATATTGCATCCCAGCTCACACCTGAAATTCGGTTTGATAACCGCATCATCGCCGACCGCTCCCAACAACTGCGACAGTATCTCGCCCTGCCGTTGAGGATTGTCATAACCGAGTCGGTTATATTCGGTGAAGAGCCTCTCGGCGCGCAATCGCGCCGAATCGATATCCGGATGCGTGTCCTGATAGACCTGACCGGCAATCATGCGGGCCCATTCCACTTTCCCTGATTCGCTCATCGTTTCAGTGATATCCATATTCTCCCCCATACTTCCTGAGATCAACCAGAGTCTCCATTCGGCGGCGCAGCCGAAGACCCATCAATGTGTACGAATGTACACTATACCTGGGATACGTTGCCACCGCACGGATAAAGGATGCAAGCAGGGTGCCGCGCCGTACGCCGAACTCGTCACCGCCGTCCTCGAGGAGCCGCAACATCGAAGAGATAATTTCCAATATGATATAGTTTCCAATATGAAACTATATCAAGACGGCGATCTCCACGATGCCCTGATGCTGCTGCAATGCGAATTCGTGGCCCAACGCAAGAGGGTCAATCCTTCGGACATCACATGGCTGCAATACGACATCCTCTCGTCACTGAGGAGCGGGGCGACGATGCCGTCATCATTGAGTGTGCAACTCGGCATCTCACGATCGAAGCTCTCCAAGAGTCTGGGAGAACTCAAGTCCTTGGGATTCATCGAGCAGACGCCGAGCGCCCATGACCGCAGGGAGTTGCAGACATCCCTGTCGGACAAGGGCCTGCACCTGCTGCACGATATCGACGATCAGCACCACGAACTCACCGAAAGCGCGGCATCCGTGTGGTCCCCCGAAGAACAGCGGTCATTCGCGAATCTGGCGACGGAGCTCGTCTCGGTGCTGCGGGAACAGCGGAAACAGCAACGGTAACGCGACGACGGACGGACAAAGCCGGCTCTGATGAGCCGCGAGGGAATGACGGGTGATATGGCAACACACGACGAATCAATCATCATCGAGCATGCAACAACCAATAATCTCAGGAACATCAACGTCTCCATACCCAAACGCCGGATCACCGTGGTCACCGGTGTATCCGGTTCCGGGAAATCATCCCTGGTATTCTCAACGCTTGCCGCGGAATCGCAACGCAATGCCAGCCAAGGATACAGCGCCTACATTCGGCACCTGCTGCCGAAATACGACGCGCCCGACGTGGAGCGAATCGAACATCTCCCCTTCTCCATCGTCGTGACGCAACAGACCCTGAGCGGTAATGCCAGATCCACCGTCGGAACGTACAGCGATCTGTTCACCGCCCTTCGCCTGCTCTTCTCTCGCGTCGCGAAACCATGGATCGGCTATTCGATGGCCTATTCCTTCAACAATCCGGCGGGGATGTGCCCGAGATGCCAAGGTCTGGGCACCACCACAAGCATCCTGCCCTCCCGCTTGCTCAACACATCGGCATCACTGAACGAGGGGGCCATACTATTCCCCACCTTCCAGCCAGGCGGATGGCGGCTGACCCGGTACGCGGATTCCGGCTTTTTCGACAATGATCTGCCCTTGGAACAATGGCCGCAATCATCCATCGAACTGTTGCTGCATGGCGGCAAACAGAAACCACCACACCCGGCGGCCTCATGGCACAAAACAGCCAGCTACCTCGGGCTCATCCCTCGCATAGAGCAGAGTTTCCTCAATCAGGGCACGGGAGCCTATGCAAGCGAGATCAAAGGAATCACCACCAGCACGACCTGTCCGGATTGCCAAGGTGCACGGGTCAATGAACGGGCCCGCTCGGCGATGATCGAGGGAGTGAATATCGCCGATTGCTGCGCGATGAGCATCGTCGAGCTCCGCTCCTGGCTCAGCAGGCTTGAGAACAGCCATGCCGCCGTGATTATCAAAGAGCTTCTCAATGGCATAGACAACCTCATGGCGGTGGGACTCGGCTATCTCAGCCTTTCCAGAACCACGACGAGTCTGTCCGGCGGCGAGGCCCAACGTCTGAAACTCGCCCATTATCTGAACAGTCCACTCAGTGATGTGCTCTATATCTTCGACGAGCCAAGCGTCGGACTTCACCCCCACGACCTCATCGGAGTCAAAACCATCTTCACGGGACTCCGGGATAAAGGGAACACCGTCGTCATCGTCGATCATGACCCGGATGTCATCGCGATCGCCGACAAGGTCATCGACCTGGGGCCGGGTGCTGGAAGCGATGGCGGAGAGGTCGTTTTCGCGGGGAGCTATCACGAACTGCTCAGCAGCGAGACGGCCACGGCGCGAGCGTTGCGACACCCCGGAACACTGCGAAGCGCTCCCGACGATGGGGCCAGCCAACACAACAGCTCCCATAGCTTCGATATCAGCACTTTCAGTGCACGCAACCTCCATAATGTCGCCGTCAGCATCCCGAAAGACTGCCTGTGCACGGTGACGGGCGTTGCGGGTTCCGGCAAAAGCACGCTTTTGACCGAAGGCTTCATGAAACAGCACCGGGCCGTGATGCTTGACCAGAAAGCCATACACGCCAATAGCCGTTCGAACATCCTGAGTTATATGGGAGTCTTCGAAGCCTTACGAAAGGACTTTTCAGCCGCAACGCACAGAAGCGCCTCCCTGTTCTCATACAACGGCGAGGGGGCTTGCCCCGGATGCAAAGGGAAAGGCATAGTCACCATAGACATCGCCTATCTTGGGGAAAGCTCATACACCTGCGAGGATTGCGCGGGGTCCAGATATTCCCCTGACGCTCTCAGAGCAGTGCATCGGGGGCTGAACATCGCCCAGGCTCTGAAACTGAGCGCCCGGGAGGCGCGGCGCCGTTATCCCATCCCCATCGGTGCGGCCATGCGACGACTCGAGGATGTTGGTCTGGATTACCTCTCGATAGGGCAATCATTGGATACGCTCTCAGGCGGCGAACTGCAACGACTGAAATTGGCGAAACTGCTAATGGAGCGCACCGATGGCGCACTGATCCTGGATGAACCGACCAGCGGACTGCATGAGTCGAATATCCAACAACTGATCGATCTGCTGCGTCGTCTCATCCGGGACCAGGGCATCAGCATCATCGTGATCGAACACAATATGCGCTTCATCGGGCAGTCCGATTGGGTGATCGACGTCGGACCGGGAGCCGGAAGCGAGGGAGGACGCATACTCTTCGAAGGCTCGCCGCAAGGCTTGGCCGCTTACGGTGAAACACCCAGTGGACGGGCTCTACGGTCCTATTTCTCGCCGGACCCATCCAAGCGCATCGACACAGCCAAGTTGTCATGAGGCACTCCGGGCATCCGACCTGGCACGTCGCATGAACGACGCACCAGGATCATCCGTGCCCGCACCAGCCGGTCTTACTTGCCTGCGAAATCCTTGCTGGCTACGGTTGCGCCACTCGCATCCCTGTAGATCACCCGAACCACCGGATTATCCACTTCCACCGCGCTCTTCATCATCGTGGCGATGGATTGGAATGTGGAAGCCTGCTTATCCAGACCCGAGTTGAGCTGGTCGGCCAGACCCGCCGTGGATGCACTCATGCCGTCAGGCAAGGTGAAGTCGTATACCAGCGCGTTGCCCTCACCACGGACGTCAAGCGACATCCCACCGGATTCCGCCTGTGATTTCACGGAGGACAGCTGGCTTTGCACCTCGTCGGATTTTACATACTCGTCGATTGACTTGTATCTCCCGGAAGCCGGACTTGAAGTGTCCGATGTGCTCTTGCTGGCATCCGGATTCGCGGTTGCGGTTTTGGTTGTGTTTGCCTTGGACGACTGAGTCTGTGACGGGGTGGCGTCGTCAGCCGCATTCGACGAACCGCAGGCGGACAATGATGCCATCAGACAGAGCGAACCCACCCCGGCAGCCATAATGGACAGAGTTCTCTTCTTCATATCGTTCCCCTTCTTCTCCCTGGATACGTTCAGGCAACTTTACACAAGTGCTTGAGCGGAACCAAATGGAGCCGGCCGCCAGGGGGCTCGACACAGGCGGAATCGACTGCCGGAACCGAGATCACCTCGGGTCCGATTACCATAAGGGTCATGACCTGTGAAAGCGCCCTGATAATCATTGACTTCCAGAACGCGGTGGTGCGAGACTGCGTGGATGTGCCCGCAATCATCGAACGACTCAACCTGCTCATCGGCAGAGCACGGGAACATCAGGTGCCTGTCATCTGGGTTCAGGATGATGACGAAGGGCACCGCAAGGGCAGCGATGCGTGGCGGCTCGATAAGCGTTTGGACGTGCGCGAAGACGATATATTCTCCGACAAACGATACGGCGACGCCTTCGCCGAAACCTCCTTGCAACGGACATTGGAGTCACTCGGTGCGACAACGTTGGTCATCGCCGGTGCCCAGAGCGCGGCATGCATCCGCTGCACCTGGCATAGCGCCCTGCTGCGCGGTTTCAACACCGTGTTGGTGACGGATGCACACACCACCGAGGACATGAATTACGGCGAATACGAGCTCAGCGCCAAACAGATCATTGACTTCACCAATCTGTATGCGCAATACGGCAGCGAATGGCCGGCCAACAGAGGCACCGCACTGCCCACGGACTCCATCGACTTCGCCAAGCCGCTGCTGTAAGCCGCCCGTCACCGTATAAGCCAGTTGCAACACAACAATTCTCGCAAAACGGTACGCATATTGTCCGTGATTGCATCTCCGGTGATGCGACCACGGACGACGGACGATTCTCACAGCCGCTCTTAGAAAGCAGACAGGCTTGTCAGCTGCTGGGACAGCAGTGCGGATAGCAGGGGCTGACGCTTCTTGGTGAAGTGACCGTCATTGCGCAGAATCAGCGTCCCTCCAAGATGATCGAACAAGGCCTTACCCTGCTTCTCGTCGCAGTGGAAGGGGTCGTTGAAGGAGTTCAGCATGATGAAGTCCTTCGCATTCGAACGAATCACATCCCAATCGTATGAATCCTTCAGGGCACTGTGTCGCATGCCGTTATCCGAGCAGTACCCGGCCACCAGGTAGGCCGACAGCACAGGTGTCCGCGCTTGCTCCAGCAAGGCCAGAACGATATTGCTCCCAGCCGAGTGACCGATGAGCACGGTTTCCGGCCCCATCTGCAGACCGAGTCCCTGAATCTGCGCAAGAGTCGACTCCAAAGGCTCGCGGTCAAGTTCGGGGAGTTCCGGTACACCGCATTGGATTCCCACGGCCTCCAAGGATTCAGCCAATGGTCGATACCAGAATTTATCAGCATTCGCGTGAGGCGATGTTCCATGAACAATGATCACATTCATCAGTCCGTCTCCTTCATACCGGTGTACTCCAACAATCGCCCCCACCCTATCCGCCCTTATGAACACCACCACAAGGCATGAACCGGTATAGCGCGATCCTGCGGCCTACTCGTATTGGGATTCTACGGAGCTCTGCATATCGGACGCCTCCGGATGCGCCGGAGCCTGAATGACCGGGGCGTTGCGAAGCACCTCCTCGATCATGCTGCGCGTCGCCATGAGATGGGTGATCTGTACGTCGATATCCTTGGCTTTCGCTTTCAGCTCGGCACGTTCCCTGAGGCATACCCCGCTCTCATAATCCAGGCATGAGGATAGCCGCTGTATCTGCTTGATCGTCAGCCCGGCCGCCAACATATCGCGAATGCGCAGAGCGATCCGTTTATCCCGCTCTTCGAATTCCCGGTATCCTGACACGCCACGCTTCTGGGGCAGCAGATGACTGTTGCTCCAGTACCTCACCTGCCTCGCGGTCAGGCCTGTTGACCGGGCGAATTCGCCTATTCGCATAAAGAACCCCTTAGTCCCCGCATTCGATTTGACCTTAACACCAATGTCAAGGCTTAGCGTGTGTGTCGTTCACCCGCAACATCGAAGCTGGAACGATTCAGCATTCAAGGACGCACAATGAAGAAGCTTGTCACACTTTCTTTCCTGGTTATGTTCCTCATCGGAACGGACACCTTTCTGGTATCGCCTCTGTTACCGGCGCTCTCGTCACGTATGTCATTTCCCCTGGCGCGGGGAGGCTGGCTCGTTTCGGCCTATGCGATCGGATATTGCATCGCGGCGCTCGTCATAGGACCTCTTTCGGACCGGATGAACCGAAGAAGGGTGCTGATAACAGGCCTGCTGTTGTTCTCGCTCGC
The DNA here is from genome assembly GCF_000741705.1 of Bifidobacterium psychraerophilum. Classification (GTDB taxonomy): domain Bacteria; phylum Actinomycetota; class Actinomycetes; order Actinomycetales; family Bifidobacteriaceae; genus Bombiscardovia; species Bombiscardovia psychraerophila. The sequence continues at coordinate 809,337 of NZ_JGZI01000010.1, forward strand.
CACAAGCGCCTGCGCTCTGGCCACCGGCTTCTGGATGCTGCTGGCGCTGCGCCTGCTCACCGGCGTCTGTGCGGCTATAGGCTCGCCGCAGATATGGGCGATCATCCCTCAGATAGTGCCAAAGAAGAGGATCGCAGCGGTGATGTCGGCACCCACGGCCGGACTGACCATCGCCACCATGCTTGGCGTGCCCATCGGGAGCTTTCTCTCGGTACGCAGCAGCAGCACGCCCTTTCTGGTGGTCGGCGGGATCTCGCTACTGGTCACTGCGGCCTTGATGCTGTTGTTCCCAGCCGTCCCATCGTTGCCACATACGACGCCGACCAAACCTGCAGCGGCGGCGTCCAGTGACGCTCCGGACGGTGACGGACAGGAGGGCGCTGTCGCATCCCATACGGTCATCGCATCGCTGGTGGGCTCGTATCGCAGACTGTTCGGCAATCCACGGGCATGGAAGTACTTCCTCGCCTATCTCATCTTCCAGGTAGGGAATTTCGCGGTCATGACCTTCATCGCCACCTGGTTCGCCGAGGACTTCGGACTCGACCAGACACACATAGGCCTCGCGGTGATGGTCATCGGCATAGGCAACAGTTTCGGGGCCTTCGGCGGCCCCTTACTGACATCGCGATTGCCTCACGGGCGCTTGATGCTTCTGGGATTCGGGATCTATCTGCTCGCCTACGCTTTCCTTGCCGCTTCGCCCAGGATTGTCTATGCATGCGGGATCCTCTTTCTCAGCTATATGGTCAGCGGTGCGATCTTCCCACTCTTCATCGAGAGGCTGCAATCCCTGACGACCACCCAGCGCGGGACCGTATCCACGCTGAGCAACATCACGATGTATGCGGGCAGCACCATCGCGGGCTTCATAGGAGGCCCCTTGATGCTCCTGTTGCCGGGCTTCTGGGGAATCTCCATACTGGCCTTGATCGCCATGGCCCTCTCACTCTACGTGTGGCAACGTTCCGGTGCGCTCACGGACGATACGCAGCAGCCGTCTCTGGCACGCCACGGCGACCACCGTGAGGATGAATGAGCGTTATGGAGCCACCCGCCTGACCCATGGCGCTGCTGCAGCAGCTCCGCCGCGCTTATCCGCGATGATTCCGATATCCACGGCGTGGGATGAGACGGGCCGAGTTGAGGATGAAGGCGGATTCGCTGCCTACGTGCACAATCGCCGAAAGCAGGGGCGTCAGGATGCCGAAGGCCGCGAGCAGCATGCCGATGCCGTCCACCAGAATGGTGCCCGCGAAGTTGAACATGATGATGCGACGAGCGCGTCTGGCGGTATGCAGCAGTTTGGCGACATCGTTGAGATCCGAGCTGATGAGCACCACATCGGCGCTCTCCCGTGCGATATCCGTGCCACTGCCCATCGCGATGCCCACATCCGCAAGCGCCAGCACCGGTGCGTCATTGACTCCGTCGCCCACCATGACGATGCGATGGCCCGCCTGCCTTTCGGCCTGAAGCGCTCTGGACTTGCCGTCAGGCAGCAACTGTGCATGGACATCATCGATACCGAGTTGCCGGGCGACCCTCCGGGCAACCTCGTCTCGGTCTCCCGTGAGCATGACCACCCGCATGCCCTGCCGGTGCAGTTCGTCGACACATCGGGCGGCGCTGTCACGAGGGGCGTCTGCAAGCAGTATGCACCCCAGATACCGACCATCCTGCGCTATATGAACCGTGGTCTGAACCGCGGCCTGTTCATTCATGAAGGAAGTTCCGGCATCCGAAAGGTCCAGAGGTCGCACAGGCGCATCTGCGCCAACATCGCCGGTGATGTCTCCACGGGCATCTTCCGGCATGAAGGCAACGGTGCCGACCCGTATCATATGTCCGTTGATGACGCAATGCACCCCGCGTCCGGCCTCGCTCTCGAAACCCTCTGCCTCCACCGTGCCTACCCCTTGGGCCAGCGCATACTCCACGATGGCCTTACCCAGTGGATGCTCGGAATATCTTTCCGCCGATGCAGCCACACCCAGCAAGGTCGTCTCATCCACACCCTCAACGGGCAGGATCCGGGTCACCTCAGGCATGCCGCGCGTCAGGGTTCCCGTCTTATCGAAAATAACTGTGTCCACCCGTGACAGGGACTCCATATGGACACCGTCCTTGACGAATGCACCCGCCCCGGCCACCCTGGCCATTGATGCAAGCATCGCGAGGGGTGTACCAGCCGCCACGCCGCAGGCTCCCGCGACGATGATCACCGAAATCGCACTGCGCAGATCATAGGTCAGCAACCAGGTGAGCACCGCGCCCGCGATTGCGATCACCACCAGAGCGGTAGCCAGCTTATCCGCAAGACGCTGCACCGGTGCCGCCGAGGACTGAGCATCCTTCAATGCGCTGAGGATACGTCCGTACGAAGAATCCTCACCGACACGGGACACCTTGATCTCCAGTGCCCCATCCTGATTCACGGAGCCCGAATAGACCCTGCTGCCCACGCTGAGCACAACAGGCATGGACTCCCCTGTTATCCGTGATTCATCGACGGTCGAGGATCCGGCAAGCACCTCACCGTCAACCGGTATGCGCCCGCCCGGGGATACCATCACGATCTGCCCGACCTTGACCTGTGACAAGGGCATCTCGATGACATCGGACTCACCGCTGCGCACGCGAATCCGACGAGGCAGAAAGGCCATCAGATCGGACATGGCATCCCTGCCCTGGTCCATGCACAGATCCTCGAGGATCTCGGCCAGCAGCACGAAAACCACGATCACCAGCGAGGTGAGCCACTGCCCTATCAAGGCCGCCGCGGCGATCGCGATCAACATCGACAGATCCATACTCATCTTCCTGGCTCTGATGTCATTCCAGGATTCCTTGATGATGGGCCAGCAACCGTAGACCAAGCCGATCACGGTGACGGCGATGACCAGCTGCAATCTCCATACGGCATCAGGGAGGAAGAGCTCGACCGATCCCACAATCGCGGTGAGGATCAGACAGATCAGCACCCTGGTCAGATCACCACGATCAATACGCTTCAGCAGCGGACGGATGCCCATGATGGGACCGGCATCCTGTGACGCTGCACCATCACCTTCGTCCGGCACACTGCTGCGATATGACTCAATCATGCCGCACCCTCTCCTCCTGCAGCAGCTCTTCGTCATACCTCGTCGTACGACCAGGGCCTTCCTGACCTTGTCCCTTCGGCACCGTCGCGTGATGGGCGGGCTCGGCATCGACGATATGCTCCGACTGGAAAATCGCCTGATCCACCAAGGCACTGACATGTTCATCGCTGAGACTGTAGAAGATACGGGTGCCTTCCTGCCTGGTTCGCACGAGCTTTCCCCAACGCATTTTCGCGAGATGCTGCGATATGATCGTCGGCTTTCTTCCCAGCTTCTCCGCGATCATTCCAACAGGCTGCTCACCCTCCTTCAGGGTGAGGATGATCCGCAGCCGGGTCGGGTCAGACAACAATGAGAACACATTGGCGGCGAGTTCGACATAAGCGTTCTCAGCGCCGTAATCATATATATGCGTATCTTCAAACATATGAATATAGTAAGAGGCATGGCGCCCCTTGTCCAGGGTGATTCCGGGACAAGCGCGCCAGGACTCAGGCCTCACAGCTCCCCAAAGCCGCAGCATCCTGCCACTCACGGGCAGGCGGCACCGGGCAGGTCAGGAGGCGTGCGGGTGGCACCCGCAGGACTGTCGAATCACAAAATCGAAGGGAGCTATCTGGGTGTCGTCACACTCATCGGGATGCAGCGCCGCCGCGACGGCAAGCTTCGCGATCATCTCCGGATCCTGCTGAATCGATGTGATCTGGGGCCACGAATACAAGGTATCCACGGTGCCGTCGAATGAGACCAACGCCATATCCTCCGGCAGCCTCAGACCCCGTTCGTGCAAAGCCCTCAGTGCACCCACGGCCTCCAGATCAGACCCGGCGAAAAGGGCTGTGGGACGTTCCGTCTCCGGCATGTCCAGAATCCTGAGGGTCTGCTCGTAGCCGCCGCTGCGCGTGAATCCCGTGTGGTATATACGCCCCGTCGCGAGCCCGGCCTCCTGATGCGCCTGCGCCCACCCTTGGATGCGCGCATCGTTGTATTCCGAAGGATCCCCGCCGAACAGCATCGCGATGCGACGATGCCCATGTTCGATCAGATGGGTGGTGGCCATCCGTGAAGCCGCCCTGAAGTCGGAACCGACCGCTTTGAAACCCGGTACGCGGTCGGGGTGGTCCAGGAACACGAATCTGACCGTCGGCTTCCTGATGGTCGCCAGGTCGATGGCGTTCAACGCGAATGACGCCAGTATCGCATCGACGTCACGGGAGGCCAGCTTGGCGATGCACTCCTTCTCCTTTTCCGGGTCGCCATGCGAACAGAGGAAGATCGTGGAATACCCTTCACGAGAGGCCTCGGTTTCCAGGGCATCCGACATCGATGCGAAATAGGTATTCGAGAAATCCGGGATGATGATTCCCAGCATCCTGGGCGAGCCACGTTTCAGGGCACGTCCAAGTGAGCTGGGCCGGTAATTGAGCTTCTCGACGGCATCGAAAATGCGCTGCGCGGTGGCCTCGGAAACCTTGTTCGGCACATTGTTGAGCACATAGCTCACTGAAGCGGTTGAGACATCCGCCAGGCGGGCGACTTCCTCACGCGTGACGCGCCCGCCTCTTGCGGCGCCCTTCGCGCCACCATCCACAGCATCCATCGTCACCGACCCTTCAGCAATCCTGTAACGCTACAAGGATATATGCCCGGGCTTTACTTTTACGCATAACTTTCGGGAAAACGAACACCTGATGTGTAAGAATGCTGAAATTCCAAGCTTATAGAGGCCTAAAAATCAAATTTGCAAGTTTTTAGTTACTCGCGTAAACTGCACATTACCGTCTGGAGTCCATACCTTCACACGTCAGGGGAAAGGGCCCCGAAACATCTTCGCAAAGGAGCACAGATGAATAAGGTAGTGAAAGTTATCGGCGCCGCATGCTGCGCATCAATGTTGTTCGGTCTGGCCGCATGCTCTGGTGGCGGCAGCTCGGCCGGCGACGTCGAATTGGAGTTCATGACCGGTATGGCGACCGGCTCAACGCAACTCAAAGCGATGACGAAGGTGGTGGATGCCTTCGAGAAGGAGAACCCGACCGTCAAGGTCACCCTGGTTCCGGGAACCAGCTCCTATGAATCGGATCTGAAGGTACGCCTCGCGGGGAAGAACGCACCCGACCTGTGGAACACCCATGGATGGAGCCGCGATCGTTACGCCGATTTCCTCGAGCCACTGCAGAACCGTTCATGGGCGAAGGATATGAGCAGTGTCATCGACACGGCAATCCGCAAGTCGGACAAGTCCTTCTACGCCTTGCCGCTTGACGTTGCGGTCACCGGCATCATCTACAACACGACGGTGCTCGACAAAGCGGGCGTGGATCCCACGGCCATCTCCACCTGGGATGAATTCGACGCGGCATGCAAGAAGATCGTCGCCACCGGAGCCAACTGCATCGCGGCATCAGGAAAAGACAACTGGACCGTCGGCAACATCGCCGACTACACCGCCTCCGGTATGTACACCGAGGCACAGCTCAAGAAGCTCAAAAGCGGCAGCTTCGATGAGGCCTCGTATGAGAAAGCGGTCACCCCGATCTACCAATGGGCACGCAACAAGTACTTCAACGTCGACTACACATCCGCCACGGCAGACGATGTGGCCAAACTCGCCGCGACCGACAAGGTCGGATTCGTCATTCAACCGAATAGCTTCGCCCAAAGCGTGCAGTCCTACAACGCCGATACCAAACTCGGCCTGATGCCACTGCCTTCGGCTGTCGGCGACCCGTACCTGGTGACCGGCGAAGATTACGCGATCGGCGCTTCGAAAACCGGCAAGAACAAAGAGATCGCACTCAAACTCATCGATTTCATGGCGGAACCCGCGAATATGAAGGGGCTTTCCGACACGACGGGCAACGCACCGGCCATCTCGGGCGTCGAGGCGAATATCGGACAGTTGAAGGACACCTACGACTATTGGGTGGACGAAAAGAAGACCCAGACCTATCCGATCTTCGACCGGGTATATCTGCCGAATGGCATGTGGAACACCCTGTGCACCACCACGGATGGTCTCCTCACGGGACAAAGCAATCCAGGCAACGCCGCATCACAGATGAAGACCTCATTCGAGAGCCTGTACGGGCAGGACTGATCCCGTCCGGTGCCAACAACGTATAACGGGGAAGACATAGAGATGACCAACAAGCACAACCCCGCCGCCCTCAACACAGGGCGGCGGCCCCTCCGCGGAGCGGGTATCAACCTCTTCTATCTGCCGGCAATCCTGATTCTCATCGTATTCACGGTGTGGCCGCTGCTGTCCGGCATCCAGCTCTCATTCACCAACTGGGATGGGTACTCGCCCACCAAGGCCTTCGTGGGCCTGAGCAACTATCTCACGATGTTCAAAGACCATAATTTCGGCACCGTTCTGGTGAACACGCTGATCTACGGTGTGGGCAGCACCGCGATCCAGCAGGTGATAGGACTCGGCCTGGCCCTGCTGCTCAACAGCCGGATCAAAGGCCGCAACATCATGCGGGCCATCATCTATCTTCCCGCACTGGTTTCAGCGGTCATTATGGGCACCATGTATTACTTCGTGTTCCAGTACCAGCAGGGTGCATTGAACACCTTGATGGTGAGCCTCGGCCTGCCGCGCGTGGTCTGGTTCGACAAGCCCGCCGTTTCCGTGGCGATTATCGTCATCATCAATTCACTGCAATACGTGGGCACATCGATGATCATCTACCTCGCAGGACTGCAGGGTATGGATCATTCGGTTATCGAAGCCGCCGATCTGGATGGCGCCCACGGCTGGAAGAAATTCAGGAACATCACCCTGCCCTTGCTGATGCCCGCCTTCTCGACCAGTGTGGTGCTGAATCTCATCGGAGGCCTCAAACTCTTCGACGTGATCCAGGTGCTCACGGGCGGTGGGCCGGGATACTCCACCAACTCGGTTTCCACATACATCGGATTGACGTATTTCAGCAACCAGAATGCCGGATACGCCTCGGCGATGGGCGTCGTGCTGTTCGTCATCATCGCGATTGCCACCACTTTGCTGAACAAAGGCCTTGATCGTCTCGGATGGGAGTCCTGACATGACATCTGCAATACGACATGCGGAAGCAGCGTCCAGGAGCACCGATACCACCGGGAAGGGGAACGGCAAAGGCGGTCGCCGCATAGGGCACGCACTGGCCTATCTCTTCCTCGGAGCCATGATCGTGGCACAGCTGCTGCCCTTCTGGCTGGCATTGAGCGCGGCAAGCAAACCCTCAACCGACATGTCTTCGACCTTGGTCCCCCGCCTGCACGACATAGCCTGGGACAACTTCACCACGGCGATCACCCAGGGCGGCATACTCACCGCCGTGGGCAACAGCGTCATAGTGACCGTGTGCTCGACGGTTCTGGTCTGCATCTGCGGAGCAGCTGCCGCATATCCGCTTGCGAGGCGGAAGACACGTGGCAATAAGCTGGTTTCGGCAGGAATCATGTCCCTGATGATGGTCCCGCCGCTGAGCATCCTCGTCCCGCTCTACACACTCATGGTCAACACCGGCGGCGTGAACACCCGTTGGGGCATCGTACTGGTGACCGTGGCGGGGAATCTCCCGCTGGCGATTTTCCTCTACACCGCCTTCATCAAAGCCGTCCCTGAATCCATCGATGAAGCGGGCATGATCGATGGGGCGAGCAGATTCATGATCTTCATCAGACTGATCCTGCCACTGCTCAAACCCGTGACCGCAACCGTGGTCATCATGACGAGCGTCGGGGTATGGAATGAGTACGCGCTGTCGAACTATCTGATCAGCGACCCGGGCAAGCAGCTGATCGCGCCACGCGTCGCATCCTTCTTCGCCATGCAGAGCAGCAACCTCGGCGTGGGTGCGGCATCGGCGCTCATCGCGGCGCTGCCTATTGTGATCGTGTACCTCTTCCTGCAACGCTATTTCATCGCCGGCATCGCGGCAGGCGCCGAAAAGTAAATCCCATAGCACTCGCCGTGTGGTGCCTGGAGCCTCTGCCCTGCTCTGCTTGGACCACACGATTATCAGAAGGAAATCCACCGTGTTGTTTCCCAACATCCAAGACAAAACGACCCGAAGCAGTATCATCCTCAACGAAGCCAAGGCCGGCGACCTGTTGCCAAGTGTCGCGGCGGTTCTGGCGGTCACCTCCCCCGGTGCCTTCGAGAAGGTGATATTCCCCGAGGCACTGTCCCGAAACTCCGCATCGCCCTCGCTGAGGCTTCCGCGCCTGCTCAACGAGGAATCCTATGGCTCGCTCTCCAGACCGAATATCCGCGGGCACCGCATCATGCCTGGGGATCATCAGGACTCCGATGGCGGCATGGCGAGGGACTGGAGTCCACGCTTCATTCTGGATGCCGACATCGAAGCGGACGACACGAGCATGTCCATCAGAGCCAGTGATGCCGATGCCGGCCTGAGTCTGCACACGCAGATCGAAAGCATGCCTGGAGGTTCGCTCCGACTGCGTCACACCCTTGAGAACACCGCGGAAGGCGTGTACGAGCTTGAAGCCTTGGAGGTCCGCATCCCGCTTTCCGATCGACAGACCGAGATCCTCGACTTCACCGGACGCCACGAGCATGAACGGATCCCCCAACGCCATGGCATCGGGGACGGCACCTGGCTTCGCGAGCATCGCCGCGGCAAGCCGGGATACGAAGGCAATATGCTGATTGCCGGAACACCGGGTTTCGGCTTCGCGGATGGGGACGTGATCGCCGTACAGCCCGCATGGAGCGGCAATGCCGTTCTGGCTGTGGATCGCTCGAGCGAGGATCTCGCATCCGTCAGCGCAGGAGAGCTTCTGCTTCCCGGTGAGATGATGCTCGCCCAAGGCGAGCGTTACGAGACACCTTGGATCATCGTCACGGCCTCAGATCATGGTTTGGACGGCGTGGCCCAATCCCTGCATAACTGGCAGCGGAGCCTGCCTTTGCATCCACAACGGCAGGCGGTCACGCTGAATGTGTGGGAGGCCGTCTATTTCGATCATGATTTCGGCAAGCTGGCGGACATCGCACGCAAAGCATCCGAGATCGGCGTGGAACGCTATGTGCTTGACGACGGATGGTTCCACTCCCGCCGTGATGATCTGGCGGGACTCGGTGACTGGTGGGTTGATCCCGAGGTATGGCCACAGGGTCTGAAGCCGTTGATAGATCTCGTACACGGATATGGGATGCAGTTCGGTCTTTGGTTCGAACCGGAGATGGTGAACCCCGACTCGGATCTGTATCGCCAGCATCCTGAGTGGATCATGAAGGCATCCGGCAGGGAACCCATGCTGCATCGCCATCAGTTCGTTCTGGATCTGAGCAACCCGGAAGCATACGGACATGTCTTCGAGCATATGAGCCGCGTGCTTGAGGAGAATCCGGTCGATTACGTCAAATGGGATCACAACCGCGACCTTCTTGAAGGTGGCTCCCCAAGAGCCGGATACTCGCCCGCCGTGCATAATCAGACTCTCGCCTATTGGAGGCTGCTGGAAGAACTGCATCAACGCTTCCCGAACATCGAATGGGAGTCATGCGCCAGCGGCGGCGGCCGCATAGATATGGGTGTCATAGAGCGGGTGTCGCGCTTCTGGTCATCGGATATGACGGATGCCCTGAGCAGGCAGAGGATCCAGGAGTGGCTGGTGCAGAACGTCGCACCGGAATACTTGGGTGCCCACATCTCGGCTCCGACCTCGCATCAGAGCGGACGCACCTTCAGTCTCGCTTTTCGAGCGGCGACGGCGGTATTCTACGGATTCGGCATCGAGTGGAATCTCCGGGAGGCTTCGGAAGAGGATCTTGAGGAACTCACCCGATGGATCGCATGGTACAAGGAGCACCGCCCCGTGCTGCACGGTGGCGATCATGTACGCATCGATGTGGCCGACCCCGCGGTCATCGCCTATGGCTCGGTTGCCAAGGACGGTGCTTCGGCACTGATCGCGCATGTGCAATACGAGGAATCAGACTCCAACCGGGGCGTATGGCTGCGCATACCGGGACTGGATCCGGAAGGTGTCTTCGAATTGAAATGGAGCGGCCCCGAAGAGGCGACGGCCGCTCTGGAGACCTTGGACCCCTCGGGGCCCAGCCATGGCAGCAGGGCAAGCGGGGCTTTCCTGTCACGGATCGGCATATGGATACCGCGATGCAGACCACAGACCGTGCGACTGATCGAGATTCAGCGCCGCTAGTGGCCCCGCCCGGCGGCATCGGCTGATTGCTCCGCGATTGCTCGATGCCGCACAAGATCCGTCATGTCAATCCAGATATGCCTTGGCAATGGCCTGATCCAGATCTTCGATGAGATCCCTTACATCCTCAAGCCCGATCGATAGCCGTATCGTGCTGCCGCCGATGTTGTCCTTCTCCCTGAGGTCAAAAGGGATCTCACGGTGAGTGATTCTGATCGGATTGACGATCAGCGAACGCACATCACCGACATTCGGCAGATAGCTGAAGACCTTCGTGTTATCGATGATCCGCTCCACCCGGGGCTCCCCTCCTTCGACGTTGAATGCGAGAATGGCGCCGATGCCTTTGGGGAAATCGCGTGCGACCAACGCTTCCTGCGCATCCCCTTCCAGACCCGAGTAAAAGAGCTGGGTGACATGCGGATTCGTCTTGAGATAGCGTGCGATCTCAGTGGCGTTTCGCACCTCCTTATCAAGGCGTTCGGAGATCGTTTCCAATCCCAGCAGGCTGAGATACGCCTCCTGCGGTCCAAGAACGGCGCCGAAAAGACGCAGGTATTTCGCCCTGAGACGTTTGGCGTACGCGGCATCGCCGTACACCTCGTGGAAGCTGCGCGACCTGCGCTCATCCTCGTCGTACAAGGTGAATTCGGCTTCGGTGAATTGGGGAAATCGCGGACTGTCCCAAGGGAATCTGCCTGCATCGACGATCACCCCGCCTATGGCATTGCCGTGTCCGTTGAGACCTTTCGTCGAGGAATACAGCACGATATCGGCACCATGCTCGATGGGTCTGAACAGATATGGCGTCGGGAAGGTGTTATCGACGATCAAAGGCACCCCTGCGTCATGCGCCACTGCCGACACCCGGTCGACATCCGTGACGTGGGTGCCGGGATTGGTTATGCTCTCGACGAATACGGCTTTGGTATCGGGTCGTATCGCGGCACGAAGCTCGTCGGTGTCATTGATGTCGTCAACCAAATCGAAATCAACGCCGTATTTAGGGAACAGCGTCAGGAACTCATCCAGACTTGCCCCATAGATGTCATGGGGCAACACGATCCGTCCGGCACCTTCGGCGAGTGACAGCACGGCATAGGTCACCGCCGCCATGCCCGAAGCCACGGCAACCGCATCGACGCCGCCGTCCAGACGGGCGACCCTTTCCTCGAAGGCGCGCACGGTCGGGTTCATCAATCTCGAATAGGTGTAGGCGGGCACCTTCCCCAGGGCGGCCAATCTGCCCCGCTCTGCCGTCCCCAAGGTGAAGGCGGCGTTCTGATAGATGGGAACCGTGGCCGAGTGCTGGTGGTCGTCCGGGTTGTATCCTGCATGGATACGAAGGGTATCGAATCCTTGATTGGAATCATTCACTGTCCCTGATCTCCTCACTGACGGGAATATGCGTGTGGTGCTGCGTTCTTATTGATTGGACTGCTTCCTGCAATCGGCCGACGCCCTCTACCAACTCCTCCCTGGGTGCGTGGGCGAATGATAATCGAAGGGCGTTGGATGGACTTGACGCTCCGGATATGCGCCCTGGTCGAGCCTGCGAATCCTTGACGGCGAAGGCATTCCCCGGCACATATCTCAATCCCCGGATTTCCAATTCATCCCGCACCCTGGAATCATCCAGATCGATATCGTCGGGCAGATGCGTCCACAGGAAATAACCGCCCTGCGGTTCATCCAACTCGACTTCGCCGTCGAATGCGCTGGCGATCGCCGCATACAGTGCGCCTGCCTTGTCCGCGTAGAGACGTCGTTCCCGGTCGAGCAAGGATGCGTACCACGCGTGATCCTCCAAAAGCTCGCTGATGACGTACTGGGCGATTGTTGAAGGATGCCCGTCGATGCTGCGTCGAAATGAAGTGATGGCCTGTATCTCCTCACTTCCGGAGATAATCCAACCGACGCGCCATCCAGGACCCAGGGTTTTGGAGAACGAGCCGATTTCGAACAGCTGCCCGCCGCGGTCGGCACTGCGGTACTGCTGTGGGAATTCCTCGGGGGGACGTTGAAACCACAGATCCCTGTATGGGTTATCCGCGATAACGGCGAAACCGTAATGATGCGCCAATGCCAGCAGCCGGTTCTTGGAAGCGGCATCGGACACACTGCCCGTGGGGTTCTGAAAATCCGGAACGGTGTAGAAGGCCTTGTACCGCGAGCCCTGTTCCAGACGGCGTTCCAACTCATCAAGGTCAGGGCCCTTCACGGTAAGCGGGATGCTTTCGATGCGAGCGCCGGCAAGTCTGAATATCCGCTCCGCCTCGGGGAACACTGGATTCTCCAGAAGGACGACGTCACCGGGGTCGATAAGCGCCTGCGCACTCAGGAATATCCCCTGCATGGCGCCGTTGGTCACCACCACATTCTCAGGTCTGACGTGCCGCAGATCGGCGATATGCTCTCGCAGACGGTGAATCCCCGCAAAATCCGAGTAGTTGAGCGATGCGAAGGCTCCCGGTCCGGTCAGCACGCGTTCACCGGCCTGCAAGGCCTTCTGGTATGGGAGCACGGTGGGATCCGGAACACCGGCGGAGTAGTCGATAACCGGGCGTTGCGGCGCGGAACCGTCACCGTCATGCTCCTTCTGTGCGAATACACCACCACCCGACACCGTGGCGAAACGTCGTGACAGCAAGATTCGGGCATTCATCACAACCACTTCCCCGGGTTGAGGATCCCATTGGGATCCATGGCTCTTTTGATGGCGCGTTGGAGCTCAAGTTGCCTGCCGCCGATTTGGGAGCCCAGATAGTCCTTCAGATCAACACCCACACCGTGCTCACCGGTGATCGTTCCTCCCAGCTCCAATGATCGTTCGATGAGTTCCCGCCGCGCCTGCTCCAAAGCCCGCGGATATGCGGTATCCGTCGTATGTCTGCCGGTGAAGAAGGCGGTATGCAGATTCCCGTCACCGACATGCGCGACCAAGGAGTATCCAAGACCATGCCTGTGGGCGATCTCCTCCAATGACACCAGCATGTCGACCAGTCCCGAGGGAGGCACGGCAGTGTCCCCTCCAGCCATCCACACGTCCTCGGGATAGGGTTTGCCCCGTTTTCTCAGGGAGAACACCCAACGAAGTTCCTCCTCGTCAGGGTGGATCGTGGCGTGCCGATACGGCTGTATGGCCTCTTCGATCCGCGAAGTGGTCACCGGGGTGTCTTCATCGCTCTCGATGATGAGCATCCATGAGTTGCCTCTCACGGCGTCGGCGAAACGGGCGTTACGCCCGATGCCGGGAGGAACGGCCATCAGCTCGAAAACGGAGGGCTGCACGCGTGCGGATGAAATCCTCTGTGCGGCACGGCCGGCTTCAATAAGATCCGGAAACAGGCAGATCAGCGCATGGGATTGTTCGGGCAATGGGCGAAGACGCAACACCGCCTCGACCACGACGGCCAGGACGCCTTCGGATCCGGTGAGCAAGGAGGTGAGATCCAAACCCGCGACGTCCTTAACGGTCCCAGACCCGGTGGTGATGATGGACCCGTCAGCGAGGACGGCCGTCAAGGAGAGCACAGAGTCACGGGTGACCCCGTACTTGACGCAATGGAATCCACCCGCATTCGTCGCGATGTTCCCCCCGATGCTGGAGATATCCGCACTTGCAGGATCGGGGGCATAGAACAATCCCTCACTAGCCGCCAGCTTGCTGATTTCGGCGGTGATGACCCCGGCTTGCACACGTACCGAACGATCGGTGACGTTCAGGGGATACAAGGTATTCAGTGAGCTGGTGGCGATGACCAGACCGGATCGGGTGGGGATCGCACCTCCCGCAAGACCCGTGCCAGCACCCCGGACGAAGACCGGAATCCGGTATTCGTTGGCTGTCGCCACAGCCGTGCTTACCTCCTCGATCGTCTCCGGTCGAATCACGGCAAGCGCCGATTCTTCCTCTTCATATGAGGAACGATCGTGCTGCGCCTCCTCAAGCGACGCCGAGTCGGTGAGGATCGTCGTCTGCTTGAGCCGTAGTCCCAGAGCCTTGAGAAATCCGGGAATCGACCCTTGGCCTTCCGGCTGGGGCGACACGGTGCGTTGCGCTTCGATGGCATCGAATCGTGGAACCTCGGCTTGCAGGTTCTCCGGGATGTCGAAGGTGTACGACAGCACGCGGTATCCGCCGTCCACGACCATCGTCTCCCTCTCGGGACGTCTGACGAAGCCATAGCTTTCGTAGAGTTTCCGCGCCGCTTTCATACGCAGCCCGGTATTGATCGCGACCCTTCTGATTCCCAGGGCTCCGAGCTCGCGCACCGCATGATCGATCAGGGACCGTCCGACCCCCTTTCCCCTTGCCGCCGGGGATACAGCCAACATGCGGAAATCACGCTCCCATCGCTCCACGTATTCGAGGCTTTCCTCGATATGCAGAGGATCCTTTGGCGTGAGCACCGCACCGACGATCTCCTGGTCGTCGAGTGCGACCCAGATCCGGAATGCCTTGGCATGCCCTGCGACATCACGCAAATCAGCGATATACATATCCGACACGTCGAAGGCGGCCGTGAAGGACTCGACCAGCACTTCGGCCACACGAGGATACTCTTGCGGCGTCGCCTCCCTTATCGGGATCGCATAACCGTCGCGCACCTGCGCGTGCGCTCCCTCCTCAACCAGCGTCATAACGCACCTCCTTCTATACTGTTCCCATATCCGCGAATGCACCCGCCCTCGCACGACCCGTACCGCGCCGCCTTCGGCGAGACGGTGCCCGCCTATTCCTCGGCCGCCTGCTTATATGCGCTCAAAGCCTCATCCGAGGCTGCGCTTGAAACGGAGCATGTGGGCGCAACGACCAGGATGTCATCGGTGGCCTCACGCGCGCTGGTGACCTGGCCACGGATATTCTGCAGGGTCTGTTCATCGGGCTCCTGGGCCAGCAGCAGATGACTCACACCGCCCACTTTGGTTTTGCTCAAGGGGGCACCGATGCTGCTGTTGCTTGAATCCTCATGATCCCAGTTGATGCCTTCCAGCGGGTAGCTTTGGAACCACTCGGGGTGCGATGAGGCACCGCAGGTATGCACGAGGCGCAGGGATCCGCTCGCCCCATCGAGTGCGACGGCATCATAGGCGCGGGAGAACTCATTGAATTCGGCCTCACTGAAGAAGGAGGGATCGGTCAGGGTGGCGATGACGAATACCAGACCATCCGCGCCCGCCTTCCTCTGGGCCTCTGCGTAGGCGGCCAGGGTCTCGGCTATGGCGTGCAGGGCGTGATGGACGCCCGCTCTGTCCTCGTTGATGTAGTCGGCGAAGGTCCGGGTATTCGCGGATCCTGGCACACCGAAGGCAGTGCCGCCCCATGAGGGGATTCCCGCGATTTTGGCCAATACATTCACCGGGGAGTACAGGGTCGCGAACACCGGGGTATCCGGTGCACCGGCCTTGACGTCCCGGATGACCTTGATCTGTTCCTGGATGAATGGGTTGCTGTCCACATCCAGTTCATTGATGTTCCACAGATCCTTCGGATCGCTTACCGAAGCCTTGCTTTGCGCTGGGATGGGCAAACCCGGCACCGGGTAATTGTCATAGTCATAGCTATTGCCCCATGCTTCCGCGTAGTGGACGGTGCGGGGATTGAGTTTCACCCAATCCCAATCCCACTTCCGCTGGTACGCGACCGTGGCTTTGGCCAGGTCCTCACCGGTGCGTTCCGCCGCGATTTCGTGGGTGTAGGCGCTCACCGGCGGGCGATCCGCATGTTCCCCAGCGAATACCGCCTTCAGCCTATCCAGTTTCGTCCAATCCGTCATGATGGTTCCTTCCTATATGTAATTGCTGTTGGTATTAGGACATATGTAATGAGGCACCGCTACGGGCTCAATGCACCCGCCTGCCGGGGATGCTGTCTATAAGCCGTTGCGTATATGGATGAGCCGGGTTGTAGATCACCTGCCCCGTCTCACCAGACTCGACGACCTCGCCGTGCTGCAGTACCGCGACGTTATGGGCGATCAAAGCGACGACGGCAAGGTCGTGGGAGACGAAGACATAGCTCAGGCCCAGATCACGTTGAAGCTCGATCAGCAGATCGATCACCTGGGCTTGCACCGAAACATCCAGTGCCGAGACCGGCTCATCCAGAAACACGGTTGTTGGCCGTATCGCCAGGGCACGCGCGATGGCGACTCTCTGGCATTGACCTCCCGAAAGCTCGGACGCCCTCGCCCCAAGCAATGACTGGGGCAAGGCGACACGGTCCAACAGCTCCCGCACCCTGCGATCACGTGACGAACGGTTCCCGACATGGAAGGCCTTGAGCGGCTCCGCTATGACATCCCGAATCGTCAGTCTTCCGTCGAGGGATTGGTAGGGATTCTGCTGCACCAGTTGGAAGCCCCGGCGAGCCAGGCGGAGCTCCTTGCGGTTGCTGGACACCACATCGATGCCGTTGACCGACGCGGTTCCCGAGGAGGGGCGGATCAGCCCCAGTGCGATTCTCAGCAGGGTGGATTTCCCCGACCCGGATTCACCCACGATCGCCAAGGTCTCGCCGGCAGGTGCCGCAATACTCACCTTCCTCAATGCGGTGAGCGCACCTGTGGCATGCCGTGATGCCGTGTATGATCCAAAGGTTTTGGTGACGTCATTCCATACGACGGCGTTCGAGTCGTGATCCGCCGTATGTGACGGACGCCCGTCAGGGGGGCGCTTCTCTTCTGCGGACACCCTTCCCCCGCGCTCTTCCTCTCGACGGTCCGCACCGTCGAATTCAAACGCCGGGGCGGAGTCCACGAGCTCACGCGTATAGGCTTTCGTCGAGTGCTGCAGGATCGCGGCGGTATCGCCCTGGTCAACGACCTGGCCGTGATGCATGACCACGATGCGTTGCACCCGATCAGCCGCGACGGCAAGGTCGTGGGTCACCATCAGCAGCGCTATGCCCCGTCGCCGAACCAATTCCTCTATTCTGTCGAGAATCACCTTCTGCACGGTCACGTCCAGCGCGCTGGTGGGTTCGTCCGCGACGATGATTTTGGGGGAACCCGCCATGGCCGCCGCGATCAGGGCACGTTGTTTCAGTCCCCCTGACAGTTCATGTGGATACTGCCTCGATCGTAATTCCGGATCGTCGAATCCAGCCTCATGCAGCAGTTCCAGAACACGCGCATGAATGCTCTGACGCCCTTCCAGACCCTCCTTCAATGCGATGATCTGCCCCAGCTGGGCACCTATCCTCATCGTCGGATCCAAACTCGACTGAGGATCCTGGGGAATGAAACCGATATCCGAACGACGGATTTCACGACGTTCGCGTTCGGAAGAGCGGATCATGTCCCTGCCGCCCACTTCAATCACTCCGTCGATCCGGGTGCTGTCGGGGAGTATGCCGAGGATCGCGTGGACAATCGTCGACTTCCCGGAACCGGACTCACCGACAATGGCCATGGCTTGCGATGGGTATACATCGATGCTCGCGTCACGAACCGCATGGACGCTTCGCGCACGTGTTCGATAATCCACCTGCAGATTCCTGATGCGCAGCACCGCGGCACTGTCTCCCTCTTGTTGCGGATCGGATTCCCCTGAAACCACAGTGTGCCCCCTCCCTGTCGTCGACCGCTCGCTCATGCCGCCTCCTTTTTCAACGCACGGCCCAGAATGTTGATGGACAGTACGGTGAGCACCACAACCAACCCCGGCAGCAATGAGATCCACGGAGCCGTCATCAGATAATCCCGTCCGTCGTTGATCAGCGATCCCCATTCAGGCGCCGGTGGTTTGGCACCGAAACCGAGGAAGCTCAATGTCGCGACGCCCATGATCACGCCTCCGAAATCCAACAGCGCCATAACGCTTACAGGCCCCAGCGAATTGGGCAATACGTGGGTGAGGATGATTCTCCAGAATGACGACCCTCCGGCTGTGGCCGCTTCGATGTACGGGCTTGCTTTGATGCTGAGGACCTGCGATCTGGTGGTCCGCACGAAGGCCGGGGTGATTCCTATGCCTATGGCGATCGCCACCGGCGTGGTGCCGAAACCGATGGCCGTCACGATGGTGATGGCCAGTAGCAGACCCGGTATGGCGAGCCATACATCGACGAATCGCATGAGCACCGTATCCGTTGCCCCGCCTGAGTATCCAGCGACCACACCGATCAGCAGCCCAGCTATGACCGCTATGGACAGCGCGAGAACGCTGGCACCGATGGTCGCGCCGCCGCCATGCAGCACTCTGCTGAACAGATCCCGTCCGAGCCGATCCGTGCCGAATATGTGTTGGGCGGAGGGAGGCTGCAAGCGCTCGGCGGGTGCCGTGTCGCTCGGCCCGTACGATGTGAACCAGGATGGCCTGCATACGCCGATGATGACACCGAGCAGGAAGATCAAGGCGATTGTGGCGCCGACATGCCTGACGACCCAGTCTCGTATGCGTAGAAGGCCACGAACCACACCCGCGGTCCTCGACGTATCCTCGGGGAACGAGGCCGTATGGTCCCGAGTTGCCTGCGCATGTGACGCGTAGGCCGCTGGCGCGTCGCGCCGCTCAGTAGGATGCTCTTGCGTCGACATCAGTATTGCCATTATCCCTTCGCTTTCGAATGCAGTACGATTCGCGGATCAAGCAGCGGGTAGATCACATCCACGGCCAGATTCACCAGGACGAATGCCCCCGCCGCCAGAACAACCGCACCCTGGATGACCGGAATGTCCTGACTGGTCACGGATTGCTGAATCAGCATCCCCAGACCCTGCCTGGAGAAGACCGTCTCCGCCACGATCGCACCGGTAACCGTCTCCCCGACGATCAGACCGAGGATGGTCAATGTGGGCAGCGACGCGTTCTTTGTGACGTGCGAGATGAGGATCCTCCCCCTGCCGAGACCGTAGGCACGGGCGACCGTCACGTACTGGCTGCGAATGGTCTCTTCGAATCCGCCGATGAGCAGTTGGGCCAGGAGCGCACCGGTCGGAATCGACATCGTTATGGTTGGCAGCACCAGCGATTTCCATCCCTGCATGCCCATGGAGGGAAGCCACCCGAGTCCGAAACTGAAAACCTGCATCAGCAGAAGGCCTACCCAGAAGGACGGCACGGATGCCCCGAGTACGGGGAGTGCCGCAAGGAATCTCCTCAGGAAGGGGCGGCGCATGTAAGCCGCCAGGAACGCCAAAAGAAAGGCCGCGACGATCGCCACCACTATGGAAAGCGCGCTGATCAGCAAAGTACTGCCCACCCGCAATGAGATGAGCTTGATGACCGGGACGTCATAGGTGTACGAAGTACCGAAGTCGCCTCTCAGCGCATTGAACAGCATGGTGACGTATTGGTGCCATGCCCCTTGGTCCAAACCGTAGGACTGCTTCAATGTCCTCAACTGCGCAGGCGTCACGGAGCTCACATCGGTTCCTTTGGCCTTCAGGATCAAGGCTATGGGATCCGCGGGCAGCAGGTTCAGAATGACATAGGTCACCGTGTACGCCGCCCACAGCACCAGAACCGCCTGTGCGATTCTCGCCACCATGTAAACGAAAGCATGTTTTCTCATCTGCTGCCCCCAACCGCCGTGAGATTCCTTATTTGTCCAGTGATGCGCCCGAATAATCACTGAAGGATTCGGCCGTGAAACGTATGCCTTTCACCTTCGAGGAGATCCCCGCATCCTGTACCCGCTCGAATACCGGAATCAGAATGCTGTTATCGCTGATGTACTTCTGAATGTCCTGGTACGTGGCCGTGCGTTCATCCGCATTCGTCTGGGTCGTGCCCTTGTCGAATGCCGCTTCGAGGTACTTGCGGTCGGCATCGGTCTGCGTATTGCCCGTGAGTGCTTTGAAGGTCGCGTATCTGGTGTCGAGCAGCGTGTTGATCGCGCTTGGATCCGCCCGTGTGTAGGTGATGGAAACCACGTCATACTCATTCGCATTGCTCAGGCTTGTGTATTGCGCGCTGGTCACCACATTGATCTGATAGTCGATGCCGATCTTCTTCAACTCATCCTGGATGAGCTCGGCCCCGTCATCCTTGCTGGTGGTGAGGAAACTGATGCTCAGCTTCTTACCGTCCTTGTAACGGTAACCGTCATCCGCCACTTTCCAACCCGCCTCATCCAAGAGCTTCTTGGCCTCGGAGGGATCGTATTTCACGGAGGAGCTCTGCTTGGAGAAGGATGGCGTTGTGGTATCGACCACTCCCGATACCACCGGGTAATCATCTCGCACGATGGTGGATGCGTAGGTGCTGCGGTCTATGCCGAGACTGAAGGCCTCCCTGACCTTCTTATCCGAAAGTGGGCCGCCGTTGCGCACATTGGGGAACAGCTCGTATGTCGATCCCGGCAGGGATCGTGTCTGCACGCTGCCACCGCTCTGCTTGATCTGGGTGACATCGTTCTGCACCAGAGGGGAATCGGAATCCGTCCAGATCACATCGGCGGCTCCACTCACCAGATTGCCTATGCGCACCGATGCTTCGGGAATGTAACTGATCTGGACCTTGTCGAGATACGCATCCCCATCATTGGTGGAGAATGGCGAAGGCGACGTGTACCCTTTGCGCTTGCTGAGGATGGTCTCGGTGTTGACGTCGTACTTTTCCAAGGTGAAGGGCCCTGTGCCTACGATCTTGCCCTGGCAGCGCTCCTGGGGTGTGTAATCGAAGGATTTCGGGGAAAGGATGGCCAGGGTCGTGGTCGCCAGTCCCTGCAGGAAGGAGGCGTTCGGGGCGCTCAGGTTGAACTTCACGGTATCGTCGTCGACTTTGGTGACCGATTCGAGGTTGCCGACATAGAATCCTCCTACCGTGCCGGGTTTCGCCTTGAGTGTGGCCAGATCACCTTCAAAGGTGGTGACGACCGCATCGGCGTTGAAGGCTTCACCATCCGAGAAGGTTATGCCGCTCTTCAGATTGAAGGTATAGGTCTTCCCGTCGTCGCTGATCTTCCAGTCCTTCGCGAGCCAGGGACTGATATCACCAGTTTTGGGATCCTGATCGACCAGTGATTCGGCCACGTTCCTGACCACCGATCGCGTGGCGGTCCATGCGGTCTGGAAAGGATCGACGCAATTGAGGGAATCGACGTCCTCGACCACCCGAAGTGTGCCACCGGCTGTCGGCGTGCCATCACCATCCGAGGCGGTCTGTCCTCCGGCGCTCCCACAGGCCGTGGTGACGGCGACGGCAAGCGTGACCGCCACCGCGGACACCGCTTTCAACAGTGTTGCCGAACTCTTTGACGAGCGTGCCCTCCACCTGCCGCCGGCAGTGAAATAATCTCTTCCCATTGCTGTTCCCCTCCTGAAATTTCAGCGAAATGTATTGGTAGTCCGCCATTGCCAACAGGTGGACAATGACGTGCATTATCGAAGATTGAGAAATGCAGCCACGATAACTAACAGACTGATAGTTACAACCTAACAAGCGACTTTGCCTGACACAACGCTCTGATTATTCCGTTTCGGGGCAGTTTGCTATAAGTGTGATTTATATTGAGGGGCGTTTGGCGAAGGTGGTTTATACCCGGCTGATATGCACCCAAGCGGGTCCGTACGGACCGTCCACCAGAAACGCCTGGGGCGCCGTGTCACCAGTTC
>NZ_JGZI01000011.1 GCF_000741705.1 Bifidobacterium psychraerophilum
GTCACCAGTTCAGTGACACGGCGCCCCCAGGCGCACGACGATGGTTTGGTGGGCAGACTACCCCTTGTTGTTGGCGCTCTCCACGCCGCTGTCTCCGGCGTAATCCACACCCTTGGTCTCCTTCATCAGGATCAGGGAGATCAGGGTGAGCACCGCCGCCACGGCGAGATAGACGCCGACCAGCCATGTGCTACCACCTGCGAGGGTCCACAGGGCCGTTGCGATGATCGGCGCGAGGGCCGCACCGAGGATGGAGCTGACGTTATAGGCGATGGCCGAACCGGTGTAACGCACATTCGTGGGGAACATCTCCGGCAGAAGCGCACCCATCGGGCCGAAGGTAACGCCCATCAGGGAGAAGCCGATGATCAGGAAGGACTCCACCATCGCCCCGTTGAACGATGTGCCGCCCTTATTGTCCAGGAACAGCGGGAAGGCGAGTGCGAACACGATGATGATCACCGTGATGATGAGCAGCAGCTTGCGCCGCCCCATCGAATCGGCCAAGGGACCGGAGAACATGGTGAATATGCCGAAGAAGACCACACCGATGATCTGCATGATCACGAAGTCCGTGTAGGTGATACCCAATCCGGCCGGCGATGCGGTCGTGGGTTTCGTGCCATAGGTCAGGCTGAAGGTGGTCATCAGGTAGAAGAGCACATAGGTGGCGAGCATGGCGAAAGTACCGAGCACAACCGCCCTGAAATGATGCTTCATCGTGTCCACGAAGGGCACCTTGACGATTGCGCCACGCTGCTGCGCCTTTTTGAAGGCATCCGATTCCACGAGTTTGAAACGCACCCACAGGCCGATGGCCACCATCACCGAGGAGAAGATGAAGGGTATGCGCCATCCCCACGAGAGGAAGGCTTCGGACTGCATCAGGCTGCTGGTCGGATGCGGCAGCAGGAAATTGATGATCAGGAACAGGCCGTTGGCGATGATGAAGCCGATGGGAGCACCAAGCTGCGGGAAGGTGCCGTACCAGGCACGCTTACCGGCGGGGGCGTTCTCCGTGGCCACCAATGCGGCACCCGACCACTCGCCGCCTATCGCGAAACCTTGCGTCAAACGCAGCAGCAGCAGCAGGATCGGTGCGACGATGCCGATGTGGTTGTATGTCGGCAGCAGTCCGATGACGAAGGTCGCGATACCCATGGTCAGCAGGGAGGCGACCAGGGTCGCCTTTCTGCCGCGCTTGTCCCCCATATGCCCATAGAACACGGCGCCGATGGGTCGCGCGACCATCGCGGCCCCGAAGACGGCGAAGGACGCCAGCAGTGAGGCGGTGTCATTGGCGACGGGGAAGAACAGCTTGGGAAACACCAGAACCGCTGCTGTCGCATAGACATAGAAGTCATAGAACTCGACGGTGGTACCGACCAGACTGGCGGCGATCACCCTTGCCGGCGAATTCAGAGGCTTGGAAACAGGTTTGGACACAGATGCAGGCGCGTTGGCCTGCGAGGACGCTGAAGACACGATGACCCTTCTGCTCGTGTAAAAAAACAAAAACCATGACCCAACCGTCATGGTTAACTCTCTGCTCAGGAGCTTCGTCCTTGTGGGATCCCGCTGGACAGTCACCATATCACCAGCACACCACATATTGAACATCTGTCCACGATGAGAACAATAAATTGTATTACGTCGCACATTCACATAAGGGTGCCCACCCGGAGGCATGTCATCCCCATCATTGCAGATGATGCCATCCCGGTGAGACGCTTAGGCCAAAGCTCCGGTCATGCGATCAGGAACGACGGTCGAGTTTGGTGTAGGATCCCTCAGCCCGTGGACGGATAACCAGTGAATCGACATCGACGGTGTCCGGCAGATCGACCGCCCAACGGATGGATTCGGCGATGTCACCGGCATGCAGAGGATCGGGGACGCCTGCATAGACGTCTGCCGCCTTATCCGCATCACCGCCGAACCTCTTGACGGCGAACTCATCGGTTTTGACCATGCCCGGCGAAACATCGATGATGCGTACGGGTTCGCCGATCTGCTCCAGACGCAGCACACGCGCCATCACACGCTCGGCGAACTTCGAGGCGCAATACCCCGCGCCCCCTTCGTATGGCTCGATTCCCGCAGTCGAGGAGACGATCAGTACCGTGCCTTCGGATTCCTTCAAGGTCGGCAGCAGCTTCTGCGTGATACGCAGGGTGCCGATCACATTGAGTTCATACATGGCCCGCCAATCATCGAGATCGGCACTGGCGACCGGATCCTTGCCTATCGCGCCGCCTGCGCAATTGATCAGCGCCTTGACCGGTCCTTCGGCGATGATCCGGCGAACGGCCGCGTCGGTCGACTCTTCATCCGTGATGTCACAGACCACATAACTGCCGACTCCGCCTGACGACTCGATCTCATCCACCAGGGCTTCCAACTTGTCCTGACGCCTGGCCAGAAGCACCACCTGCCATCCGTCCTTCGCCAGCACCCTTGCCGTCTCGGCACCGATACCACTCGAAGCACCGGTCACCACCGCACGTCTGCCCCCGTCGAATGCATGTTCCCGTGTCGTCGACACCTCAGTCATATCGCATCTCCTCAGATATTCGAGCATTGTTGCTCCCGCACCAACCATCAACAGGCTAACCCATCATGACCGGACCGCGCATCCCTTGATTCCAACGGCATATCCGCCGCGCGGCACCGCCAATTCACACAAGCCTCAGCATCCGGTCGCCGTCAGCACCTCGTCCAGTATCGCGATGCCCGCTTTCGCCTCGTCATCCGTGATCACGCATGGAGGCACCACATGGATGCGGTTGTCGTGCACGTCGACGAGCAGGCCCGATTCCTTCGCCTTCGTATGGATGGCGGCCATGGTTGCCGCATCAAGCATATGTTTATCGTCCCGGCTCGAAACCATCTCCACAGCCCACATCACGCCCTTGCCCCGCACATCGCCTATATGCCGATGCCTGAGCTTCAGATCTTCGAGACCCGGTCCGATGACCTTCTCGCCGACCCGACGGGCATTGGCGACGATGCCCTCCTCCTCCATGGCCTCCTGCGCCGCGACGATGGAGGCCATGGCCAGAGGATGACCGGAATAGGTGAGACCACCCGGGAATACACGCTCATCGAAAGCATGCGCCACCTCATCGGAGAAGATGACCCCACCGGCCGGAACATAGCCCGAATTGCATCCCTTGGCGAAGGTGATCAGATCCGGCTCATAGTCGAATGCATCCAGTGCGAACCACTCCCCGGTACGGCCGAATCCCGCCATCACCTCATCGGTGATCATCAGAATGCCGTACTTCCTCGTGATCTCACGCACACCTTCGAAATACCCGTCCGGAGGCACCATGACCCCGGCGGTTCCCGGAATGGACTCCAGCAGCACCGCGGCAACGGTGTCCGGCCCTTCAAAACGCAGCACCTGTTCGAAATGCTCCAGGGCGCGGGCGCATTCCTCATCCTCGCTTTCGGCGAAGAAAGGCGAACGGTAGAGATACGGGGTCATCACATGCACATGGCCACGCGAATAGTCGTTCGGCTTGCGTCTCCAGTCACCGGTCGCCGCGATGGCCGCACCGGTGTTGCCGTGATAGCTCCGATATGACGAGATGATCTTGTCCCGACCGGTGAACTGCCGCGCCGCACGTATGGCATTCTCGTTGGCGTCGGCGCCCGCATTCGTGAAGAACACCTTGCTGAAGCCTTCCGGCGCCCGTTTCGCAACCAGGCTGGCCGCACGGCCGCGTGCCAGATTCGCATACCCGGGACCGAGCGTGCACATCAGTCTGGCCTGCTCCACGATGCCTTCAATCACCCGTGGATGCTGGTATCCGATATTCACATTCACCAGCTGGCTGGTGAAATCCAAGTACTCACGACCCTGCCCATCAACCAGGGTGGAGCCATGCCCGGAAACGATTTCGAAAGGATGCACCTTCCCCTGCGCACTCCAGGAGTGGAACACGTGCGCCTTGTCCAAAGCCGAAGCATCATCCCAAATCGTCGAATCTCCGGGAAAATCGTGTCCCATAGTGCACTCCCCCACCATTCATGTAGTCGATTACCTCAGTGACAGGTATTCATCGGATACATCACGATTCTTCGGCATGAACATTTCCCGGTGATTTCGGCTCGCGAAATTCTCTTCGCAGGAAGGCGCGTCTGCTCGCCCAGGATTTGTATCCATCGTGCGTGATACTGGGAATATGTGTGGAAGATTCGCCGCAAGCCTCGACTATCCCTCCCTTGCCGCCCGTTTCGGCACGGCGATGGAAGGCGGTCTCCCCTCTCCATCATGGAACATCAGCCCTTCCCAACGCATAGCGGTCATCGCCCAGGACGAGCAGGGCGGGAGGCATCTGACTGCCGCGACCTGGGGGCTGGTGCCGACCGCCTCACCCACCCGAAATCTTGGCTATCCGACGCATAACGCGCGGATCGAAAGCGCGCTGAGCAAACAGACATTCGCCGCCGCGGCGCGTGCACGCCGAGTCATCATTCCGGCGACGGGATACTACGAGTGGAGCAAGGACCATCAGCCCTACTATTTCCGCAAGAACTCGCAGGAGGCGCTGCTCATCGCCGGATTGTGCTCATGGTGGCGGGAGGATGAGGACTCACCCTGGGAGTTGACGGCGACGATACTGACGACCGAGGCCGTCGGTCGGGCTGCCGAGGTGCATCATCGCATGCCCGTGTTGATACCGGACGATCTTGCCGAGGAATGGATGGATCCGTCAAGCGACGCCGAGGAGGTCTTCGCACGCGTGGCCGAGGAAGGTCCCACGCTGTCGCGGCGTTTGCTCTCACACCCGGTTCGCCCGCTCACCGGTCGGGATGACGCCGGACTCACCGACGCGATCTCGATCTGAGCGCTGCGAAGGGCATCCGAGGGCGCAATGGACGCGGCTCGGGTGGCTACGGCATCCCCTAGAAGCCCAGGCGGGTACGTCCGAATTGGTCCAGCCAACGCAGGATGGCGCCTTCGCGCAACGCCCACGGGCAGATTTCAACCTGCTCCACGCCGAGTCTGCGCATGATCTCCGAGGCGACGATGCCGCCGCCGACGATCTGCACGGTGCGCTCAACGGTGATACCCGGCAGCGCGACCCGCTGCTCCGGGGAGATGGCGGCCAGGCGCGGGATCCAATCATCCAATTGCTCCCGTGTCATGATCCAAGTGTCATCACCGCCGGGCGAGCGCACCTGGTTACCGGCCAAACGCGCCAGCGAGCGGAAGGTCTTCGATGTGGCGACGGCATGGTTGGGGTTCGTCTCGCCGTCATACGATTTGCCGATCGGTTCCAGAATCTCCCGGACCTTGGCGCGGACGGAATCCAGCGCCTTGGAGGAAGCCATACCCTCCGGCAGCAGCTCCCTGGTGATTCTTCCGGCTCCGGCAGGAACCGACATGGCAAGGGAAGGGTCCTCATCGCTACCCAGCGCGACCTCCAGGGATCCCCCACCGATGTCCAGAACCAGCAGGCGCCCGGCATCCCAACCGTACCAACGTCTGGCGGCGAGGAAGGTGAGACGGGCCTCATCATTACCGGAGAGCACCGCAACCCCCTGGCCGATGCGCTGCTCGATCTGCTGCAGGATCTTATTGCCGTTGGGAGCCTCACGGAGGGCGGAGGTCGCCATCGGAAGCAGCTGTGTGACGTTGTATTCCTCGGCCAGTTTCATACCCCGGTCCACACCGCCCAGAATCGCCTCGGCGCCCGATTTCTTGATGCTGCCATCCTCTTTGAGGTACTGCATCAGCCGAACCGTGGATTTGGCGGATGCCTCGGGATCCGGTCTGGAACCGGGAGCCGCATCGACGATCAACATATGGATCGTGTTGGAGCCGATATCAAGCACACCCAAGCGGGTACTGTCCGAACGATGTTTAGCCATGATTCTCGACCTTAGCAAGCACCGTAGTCGTCGGGTCATTCACCACCGTGCGAGCACGGTCCTATCAGAGCGTGAAACCCAGTTCCTTGGCGGCATCGCGCGGAACAGGATCATAGGCCCATAGCTCTTCGAGGTTCTCATTGCTGGTCAGGCTGCGGATCTCCGCCTTATCGATATAGATTTCACCGGAGAGATGATCCGTCTCATGCTGGAATATACGTGCCGGCCACCCATGCAGATGTTCCTCGTGCTGCTTGCCTTGGGCATCCTGCCAGCGTGCAGTGATATCCAGCCAACGTCTACGGACCGCCTGGTAGCCATCGAAGGAGAGGCATCCCTCGTAGAAGCTCCTGGTCTGGGTCCCTATTGGCTCGTAAGTCGGATTGATGATCTCGTGGAAGGGGAGCTCCGCTATCTCACGCGGATCCTCGCCCGCGTCGTCGGGATCATCCCCACCCTCGTCCTCGTACTCATCGGACTCCGCTTCCGCATCGTCCTCATCACCGTCGTCACGCACATGGTCCTCGACAACCGCAATCGCCAGCCCCAGACCGATCTGCGGTCCGGCAAGGCCAACGCCCGGTGCCTCCAGCATCGTCGCCCGCATGGCTTCGATCAACCTGTGCAGGGTTCTGCGGGAGAGCTGCCCCCGCAACGCCTCGGTGGGCTGACGGAGCACCGCTTCGCCCATCTGCACGATGGGAAGCAGATGATTCCTTCCCGCATCATGCAGAAGCTGCTCCACCTCCCGGTCCAGCGTCGATCGTGTTCGCATCGCCATACCCCGTATCCTTAGTGTCTCTTCATGCCATGGTCGTCATCGATGCGGCCGCGCGGCCAAGCCGGTAACCCGGGCCCGAACTACAGGCTCAACTCGTCGGCCACAACCTGGGCCAGACGCTCGCATACCTCATCCGCCTGCTGTTGCGTCTCCGCCTCGGCCATCACGCGCACCAAAGGCTCGGTGCCACTCGGCCTGAGCAGCACCCGCCCGGTTTCGCCAAGCAGGGCCTCCTCACGCTTCACGGCTTCCTGAACCTTCGCATTGGTCGGCGCGGCGAGTTTATCGACATTCGGCACATTGATGAGCTGTTGCGGCAACTGTGGGAAGTCCGAAGCCAGTTCCTTCAGGCTGCGTCCGGTGCGCACCACTTCATTGGCCAGCGTCAGGGCCGTCAGGGTCCCATCGCCCGTCGTCGCGAACTCGCGATTGATGACATGCCCCGACTGCTCACCACCCAGTGTGAAACCGCCGCGCAGCATCTCCTCAAGCACATAACGGTCCCCCACGGCCGTCTGAACGGTGGCGATGCCCATGTCCTTCAACGCGAGTTTGAGACCGAGGTTGCTCATCACCGTGACCACCAGGGTATTGTTGGCGAGCTTTCCCTCGCGCTGCTTCGCGTGGGCGAGGATTCCCATGATCTGATCGCCATTGACCATCGTGCCCTCTTCATCGACTGCGAGACAGCGGTCGGCATCGCCGTCGAAAGCCACTCCCATAACCGCATCCGAGGCCTTCACCATCGCCTGCAGCTGTTCGGGATGGGTGGAACCGGCATGTTTGTTGATGTTGTATCCGTCAGGGGAGGCGTTGATCACCACCACATCCGCTCCTGCCTGACGCAGAGCCTCAGGTGCCACCACCGATGTCGCACCGTTTGCGCAGTCGGCTACGATGCGCAGACCCGCCAGGGGTTTCGGCCTGGTTTTATCCGTGCCCGTCGGGGCCACAGAACTAACCAGATGGTCGATATACATATTCGTCGCGGTTACGGTGTCATGGGATACGCGCCCCACACCCTCACCGGTCGGACGCTCCCATTCCTGGCCCAGGACCTTCTCTATATCGTCCTCTTTGGTGTCGGCGAGTTTGAAGCCGCCGCGCGCGAAGAACTTGATGCCGTTGTCGGGCATCGGATTATGCGAGGCCGAAATGACCGCGCCCATCTCCACGTTCAGCACCGAAGTGAGAAAAGCGATTCCCGGGGTCGGAATGATGCCGACATCGATCACGTCGAAACCACCCGAACTCATACCCGCAGCCAGTGCGGAAGCCAGGAAGTCACCGGATACACGGGTATCACGACCGATCAGCGCACGACGCCGCCCGCCGTTCTGGTCGCTGCTTCCCAGCACGCGCACGGCCGCATCACCCAAATCCAAAGCCAACTGCGCTGTCAGTTTTCTATTGGCCAGTCCTCGCACGCCGTCAGTTCCAAATAGCCTTGGCATCTTGCTCCTCGTCTCTGTGCCTACCACCAAACTACATGGTAACCATGAAGCCCTATGTCTCGGCAAGATGACGCGCAATCGCCCGGAACTCTCCGCAATTCGCACCCTCCTTCGATTCCCGGTGCCATGCCCCGGTCCACGCAATCGCCTGTATCACAGGGTTGCGGTCAGGCACCTCACCCGAAGTAGCCTTCCGAACAGAGCAACTCGCATGATTCCAGAAGACGTTCGGCATCCTGCTGGGTGAACACCAGCGGTGGTCGAAGTTTCAGCGTGCTGCCCTCCGCGCCGGCGGCTGAGATGAGCACCCTCTCGTCACGAAGACGGTTGATGATCGACCGTGCAGCCTGCGGATCGCCGCCGTGGCATCCGCTGGAATCCCGGCCGTCGCTAATGTCGATGCCGATGAACAGACCGGCATGTCTGATGCCGCCGAAGCGTGATCTTCCGGCGAGCAGGGATTCCAGCTCCGTGCTGATGAAATCCCCCATCCCTTTGGCGTGGGACTGCAGATGCATATCCTCGATCTGGTCAAGAACCGCGCCCGCTGCCCTCATCGAGACGGGATTGCCTCCGAAGGTATTGAAATATCTGGTGCTTTCCGCAAAGGCATCGCCGACGGCCTCCTTGTACACCACAGCCCCCGTGGGGATGCCGTTGCCCATCGGCTTGCCCATCGTCACCACATCGACCGCGGCATGATGCCTCTCGAAACCCCAGAATTCATCGCCTGTTCGGGCGAAACCCGACTGCACCTCATCGGCGATGAGTATGCCGCCCACCTTATGCACCGCTTCGGCTATATCGTCCACCCACCCGGGCGCGCCCGGAAGAACCCCGTCGGAGGAGAAGATCTGGTCGAGCAGCACGGCCGATACGCCATAACCCGCAGCGTGCAACTGCCGGAAGGCATGCTGGAAGCGGCTGAGCAGGGTGGCACGGATCTCCGCTTCGGGCAACCCGCCCGTGAGCAGGTCGCTGACCTCGACCGTGGCGAGGAACGGCGCCAGCGGCACACCCGTCCCGAAACTCGGCGACACCGAGGAGACCAATGATGTTATGCCGTGATAGGCGTTCGAAGTGACCACCACCCCTTGATGACCCGTGTACACCCTCGCCATGCGCAAGGCCAGATCATTGGACTCGGAACCCGAATTGGTGAAACTCACCCGGTTCAGCAATGCCGGAAAATGCCAGAGCAGACGTTCGGCATAATCCAGAACCTCATCCTGGAGATACCGCGAATGCGTGTCCTGGAGTCCGAGCTGCCCGTTGACCGCCTCGCGCACCTTGGCGTTGGCATGGCCGACGCAGGCCACGTTGTTGTAGCAATCGAGAAAATCGTCCCCCTGCGCATCGAAGAGGTGGGCGCCCTCCCCGCGGACCACATGGATGGGCCGGTCATAGAACAATGGCCCCAGCGTGCCCAGCACCCGCCTGCGCCTTTCGACCAGCGCGCGTTCCTGCGGATTCAGGGCCTTCATCCCCTGAGCGAAATCAAAGGCGTTCGACACCTGCTTCTTGCCCGATGCGGATTCACCCTGTGCTGATTCACCCCGTGACAGTGACATATTGCTTCCCTTTCCTCGACGTCCGTCCAATTCGAAAACATTCACTTCGCCATCATTCATTCCGATGCCCGTAGCCTCCCTGTGGGTTGCCCTCCGCGGGGATCAGGATCATCAGGTCGACATCCGATCTCCCGCGGCCCGGGGATCCTCCCGCCCGGCATCGCCCAGGCCCAGCATCTCCAGGAGTTCCTGCTTGCTGTGGCTTTGCATCACATTCAGGCGTCCCAATCGTGCCTGAGGTCCGGAGAGGTAGTGATCCGGGTCCACGCCCGCTTGCAGCTGCGCCATAATCGGAAGCACCAGGGCCAGGGCGCTGCGTGCCTCCATCAGGGTCGGCAGCAAGGCGAGTGTATCCTCGTCGCCGTGCATCACCTGTGGTGATGATGCATCATTGCGCACACTCCAGAGATACCCCTGCAGCAATCGTCGGCAGGCCTCCAAGGGGGCCTGGGAAGAGGCATCCGCATCAACCCCATAGCAGAGGCACGTCCCCACATCGCAGATCGGCGGCATCATATGCATATCCCCGAAATCCATGATTCCGGCGAGGGCATTCGGCCTCGACGGCTCGACCGTCAGGTTCCCCGGATGGAAATCTCCGTGGCACATGCTTTCGGGAAGGCTCTCCACCTGCGACGACACAGACAGGTAGCTCTCCACGGCATGCTCGACCGCGCTGCGGATTTCGGCATTGTCCATCTCGGGAAGGGTCCCCTCGGCGATCTCCGGCAGCAGACGAATATCCCAAAGCACTCTACCGAGTCGATCCTCGAAAGCCCGCTGGCGGGCCAGCACGCTTTGGATACGCGCCAAGGAGTCCCCCATGGCGAAGAGCAGCAGGTCGGAGGGCGCATGCTCCGACTGGGCAAGCACCTGCCCTGGAAGGAAGGTGGTGAGTGTGACGGCCCGACTCTCATCACCCTGCCGGTATGCGGATACCAGTTGCCCATCCGTGCCGGCCAGGATTCTCGTCACCGGCAGATCGGGCTCATGTTCCTGCAGCGATCGCAGGGCCTCGGCCCTCATCCTCACGGCCTCCCGGCTTTCCATGGGATGTTCGATCTTCAGAATCCACTGCGGCCCACTCCGCCCCGATGCCGTCACAGCGAAGGTGTCGTCTCGCTCCGTGGCGATGCGCCTGAGATTCGCCCCTCTGATCGCGTAGCCGTCTTCAAGCACCGCCAAGGCATCATGCTCGTCGACAGGACGATGCGGCACGCACAGCGCCTGGTACCCTTCATAATCCTGCATCCCCATGATGATTACCTCACTTTGATCATCGGTTTGATCGTGCGTCGCTGATCCATATCGGCATATGCGCGGGCGATGTCTTCAAGCCCGTACTCCTGCGTGTACACCATTCCGGGGTCTATCTGCCCATCGAGCACCGCGGGCAGCAGGGACCCGATGTAGTGATGGGCCGGCGACATACCGCCCGTGATGGTGATGTTCTTGTAGAACAGGGTTTTCACATCGATTTCCACCCCATGCGGCAGACCCACATAGCTGAGCGAAGCGCCCGCTGCGCACATGTCGATCGCCGTGGTGAAGGATTGGGCGGAACCGACGCATTCGAGCACCACGTCGGACATGCTGCCCGATGTGAGCGTCCCGACCATCTCCACGGCTTCCTGTCCCCGCGCTTCGATGACCTCATCGGCTCCGAAGAGGCGTGCAAGCCTGTGCCTGTCCTCATGGGAGCTCCCGGCATTGATCACACGCCCGGCCCCAAGGAGTTTCGCCGCCATGATCGCGCAGAGACCCACCGCCCCATCACCCACGACGGTGACGGTATCGCCGGCTTTCACATGGGCGCATACGGCCGCGTGATAGCCGGTGGTGAACACATCGGTGAGCGTCAGTAGGCTGGGGATCAGGGATTCATCAGGTCTGCCCCCATCGGGAAGGGCTTTGACCAAGGTGCCGTCCGCCTGCGGCACGCACGCGGCTTCGCCCTGACCGGCATCGATGCTTTCGCGGCCCCAGAAGCCACCGTTGATGCAACTGGTCTCCAAGCCTCTGCGGCAGTAGTCGCACTCACCGTCGCTGTACCGGAAGGGGACCACAACCCAGTCCCCCGCCTTCACACTGCTCACCTGCGAACCGACTTCACGTACCGTTCCCACGAATTCATGCCCGATACGGCTCGGCGCATCGGCCCCCTGGCCACGGTAGGTCCACAGATCGGAACCACATACCCCTGCGTATTCGATGTCCACGATCGCATCGGTGGGTCGCGCAATCACCGCATCGGGTACATCATCAAGCGTCACCGAGTGGTCTCCGTGGTATACAGCTGCCTTCATATTCATTCACCTTTCTGTTCCGTCATATACGGCAATCGTGTTCCCTGATCCCCGAGACAATGCACATGGCGCGATAATCGGGGGATCTTCGCACCACGACGGATGCGGGACCCTCGATTCGCCGCACCCGCCCGGGATGCTGGGATGCCACGGCTTTCAATATTCATTCGTCCAGCTCCCTGCGCTGATTTCGGCATTCCGCTGCCGAAGATTGCGCAAAGCCTTCGGCAGCATCACGCTGAAACCGATAAGACCGATGATCCAGATCGGATATTGCGCCAGCACCGCAATGCGCATCGTGTGATCCGAGTAGAGATTCGGATTGTCCGCACCCTGCCAGTCGAGCAGCAATCCCACGCCGAGCAGCACCAGACCGGATGAGAGGAAGCCTCCGATGTTCGCGAGCCCCGTGGCAGTGCCCAGATCCCTGGGAGCGTTGGCCTCCCGCGCGAAATCGAAGGCCAGACTCGAAGCGGCCATACCGCTGGAAATGGCAAGCAGCAGCGCGATCATCAGCACTCTGGAATGCGGTCCCTCCGTCAGCAGCAGAATGGTCCAACAGAGCATCTGCGCACCGACGGTCCCGTACACCAGCAGCACACGACCCCGCACCGGATGCGAACTGGCGAAACGGCCGAAAAACATCGCCAACACCACGCAACTGAGCGTGCCACTGGCCAGGTATGCGCTCGCCTGCGCATATGAATACCGCTCGACTGCGAGCAGGAAAGGGAAACCCCATAACTGGTTCATCATCGTATTGGAGAACCAGGTGATGCTGTGCACCCAGAAACCGCATACCGTTCCCGGTATCCTCGCCACGGTACCCAGATTCCTGATCGCATGGTGTCCGGTGCCGACGGGTGGCCGTATGGCGGGTGCGGATGGGTTCGCCGGGCTCTCTCGCAGCAGCGTCATCACGCAGAAGGCGATCATCAATCCGACGCCGGCGAGCGACAGGAAGGCGGTCTGCCATGATGTCAGATTCATCACCCACACGAAGGGGTATACCGAGATGATCTGCCCCAGATTACCGATCTGTCCTGTCAGCTGGTTCATCAGAGGCAATCGGCGCAAGGGGAACCAGGCAGCCAGCAAACGGATCACCGAGATGAAGATCAGGGCATCCCCTGCACCCACGATCGCTCTGGCCACAACCGCCATGCCGGTGACCGTGGAGACCGCCAGCAGCCCCTGTCCCAGTGACATCAGGCAGCAACCCGCCACAATCATGGCCTTCGGGCCGAAGCGGTCCAGCAGCATGCCGGCAGGAATCTGCATAATCGCATAGACGAAGAGCTGCAGATAGACGAATGATGAGAGCGCCGAGCTGGAGATGTCGAAATACAAGGCGGCCTGAATGCCTGTGGCGGAAAGCGATGACCGGCACGTCGCCGCGAAGATATATCCTCCCAGCGCCAGCGCCCACATCGCATATGCCATAGGGCTGCCGCGGCGTATCGTACTCATCTCACCTCTCTCCTCATGCTGCCATTCCTCCGCTGTTCATGACCGTGACCGGCCCCTCAGCGCTTTCACTGCGTGATGTTCCCTGCCGTCGGCGGTCAGGAACGCGTGTACCGCACGACTCCACCGATAATCGTCTGCATCACCGCGATCTCATGCAATGCTCCGGGTTCGACGCGATGGGGATCTTCGTCAAGCACGGCGAAGTCGGCGAATTTCCCGGGACTGACCGATCCGAGCACATCCTCCTTATGCGAGGCGTAGGCGCTGCCATAGGTGTATGCCTTCAAGGCATCATCAACACTCAGACGCTCCTGCTCCCCCAGGAGGAAGCCTTTGGCGGTCAGCCGTGTCACCATGCCCTCGATCGAGGTCAGCGGATCGACGGGTGCGCAGGGGGCATCGGTGCTGCCGGGGATCAGTGCCCCTCTGTTCACGAATGCCCCCATGCGATAGGCTCGGCGAGCCCGCTCCTCACCGAGCAGTTCAACGTAGGCGTCACCGTTGTTCTTGATGAAACTGCCCTGCGGATTCGGGATGATCCCATCGGCGATGATCCGCTCGACGGTGGCGTCGTCGGCGATGCCGCAGTGTTCCAGACGATGACGTGCATCCTTCCTCGGATACTTCGCCTGGGCGTATTCGAAGGCATCCAATGCGATGTTGATGGCCCTGTCCCCTATCGCATGGACAGCGACCCGCCATCCTTCACGCTGCAAGGTCGCCACGTGGTGTTTGAACTCCTCAGGATCCCAACTCAGCACCCCGTGGTTTTCAGGATGCCCCAGATACGGCTCGCTCAGCAGGGCGGACAGGCTGTTGAATGCGCCGTCCAGAATCACCTTGGCCGGGCCGATGTCGAGCAGTCCTCCTTCGAATCCACTGCGGATGCCAAGGTCGAGACCGAAACCTTCCGTGATGTCCCCGGTGAGCTGCCCAAGATCATGCAGCGCGCTGTAGTACGGCATCATCGTGCCGCGCTGATGGATGAGCCCACGATCATAGGCGCTCTGGAACAATCCGATATCATCCGGCGTCTGCCCGATGCCCTCCCAGTTATGGTCGGTGCCGGTACCGCCGTCGGTGAAGCTGGTGATGCCGAGGGCGAGGGTGTGTTCACCCGCCAGGCGCAGCTGGTGCAACAAGGTCTCCTCGGGCACGCGGTTCGCTACCCCGGTCAGCATGAAACAGAATTTGTCTTTTACCAGACCGGTGACCTTCCCGTGCTCCTGAATCACCAGATCGGTGTCTTCAATCTCCTCGGGACGCTCGAAGCCGGCGCGTCTGAACGCTTCGGTATTGACCACGGCCGCATGATTCGACAGATGCAGGATCAGCAGGGGGTGCCCGTGGGAGATGGAGTCGAGCCGCTCGATATCGGGGAAGGCTCCAAGTGAGAATTGGTCGAATCCCCAGCCAAGCACCCAGCCTTCACCTGGCGCGGATTCACAGGCGGATTCGACTTTTCGGTACAGCTCATCAAGCGTGCCGGTCGTCTGCTTGCGCAGATCGACCTGGTTGAGATTCGCCCCGAGCAAGGAGAAATGCAGGTGCACATCGTTGAAGCCCGGGCACACATACCTTCCCTGAAGATCGATATGCTCCTTGGCTTCGACGCCGTCCAACTCCTCGTCAAGGGCCACGATCCGACCGTGGTGGACGCCTATCGTGGTGGCCGTCGGATGTGCAGGATCCATGGTCTGCACACAAGCGTTTTCAAAAATCGTATCGATCGCAAACATCGTGTTTCGTTCCCCCTGATTCGTTTACCCGTATTCCGTGCTGTTCCCACCCGGTGGTATTCACCCGGCGTTATTCATCCGGTGCATCTACCCGGTGCCACCTACCCAGTGCCATCGACCCAGTGCCATCGACCCAGTGCCATCGACCCCGCTCTATATCAAGGAGGAGGTCGTCGCGCCCAGCCGTGGCATATCCCGAACCTTGACATCGGCTCCTATGGACCCGCCGCTGCCCGAGTACAACGCGACCACGGCGATGCGCCTCGCATCGAATATGGATGCAAGGGAGATCTCCCCGGTCCAGGGCTCATCACGTGACCACTCGTCGACCAGCATGCCGTTGATGAAGATCCTGCATGCGCAGCGGTGTTCCGGCTGTGCGGCATGGACACTGTATGCGACGGCACCGTTCCCGACCTCCACTTCAAGTGCCGCCTGCATCGCCGGACCGGACGCACCCGCACCCGCAGCGCCATAATCCATATCGATGCGTGCGAGCTTCTGTATCGGCGGGGTGCGTGCGGGGGCCGTGCGCCGGTGCCCCGACTGCTCATAGGCATACGCGCATGCGAGCAACAAGCGGTCGCTGCCCGAAGGAGCCATGAAGGTGAGCCCGGCTGGAACACCGGTGTCATCCATCAGTCCCATATTCACACTGACGGTCGGGATGCCCAGATGCCGTATCATGCGGTTGCCGTTGGAGAAGAAGGTGCCATCCTGCCATGCTTCGGTGTTATGCACCGTATCCACATCGGCATCGGCGCGCCCGATGTTGCTGTTCGTCGGGAAGATCAGCACATCCAAGCGCTGGGAGCGCATCCACTCCTCCAGATGCCGCTGGCGAATACTCTCAAGCCCCCGCAGCCCCTCGGCCAGTTTCGGTGTGCTGTCGAGGGGAAGCAGTCTGCCCGAGCGGATGTATTCGGCGGCCTGCTGGTAGAAACCGTATTGCCAGTGGGTGCGATGCGCCACCGAGTTGAAAGGGTTGGGGAAGATGTCATCCGGATTCACATCAAGCAGGCTGTCCAACCCGGACATATCGAATGAGGTGATGAACTCCTGCAATGCGGCTGCATTGAGTTGGAGCCACTCATGCTCCATCCAATCGCGCGGGATCAGGCCTTCGTCCGCGAAGGTCTTCAGATCGCGTGGGGCGGCTTCGTAGGCATCGCGCAATGGGAGCGAGGTCCACCGCACTTCGGCGCCGAGCGCTTCGAGATCGTCCACGGCGCGCAGCAGCAAGGCGCTGATGCTCGGTCTCGTGTAGACGGAGGGTATCACTCCCCCGATGCGACCGGCGTATTCCTTGACCACCCCGATGCGAAGCCCGGCCAAGGCATCCATATCCGCGACCCCGGCAAAGCCTTCCTCGCGGAATCGCCGTGCCCCCTCGAGCGGGACATATGATTGCCTGCGCCACATATCGCCCCGGGTGTCGTCATCCTCACGCGTGAGCGCCGGCAGCAGTTCCAACAGATCCGGAACCGTCCTCGTATGCGGTACGACTTCATCCTTGGTCGCGTGCAGCACCCAGTTGCCACGCAGCGAAATGACCCCGCGCGACGGCGTGTAGGCGACAACACCGTTATTGGCCGCCGGGGAGCGTCCGGAGGAAACCGTCTCCTCACCCATGCCGAAGGCCGCGAAACTGGCCGCGGTGGATACCGCCGATCCGTGGGATGAACCGGAGTACCATGCCGCGGCAAGGTACTCGCCGTTGTAGGGGTTCTCGGATCTGCCGTAGACCCCGCGCTGCACGCCACCGGCCGCCATCGGCGGCATATTGGTGCGCCCCAGGAGTATGGCGCCTTCCTGTCGCAGCGATGCGACCGAAAAACTGTCTTCGTTGGCGACGACGTGCGCGAATGCGGGTGAGCCCGCCGCCATGGTCATGCCCTTGGCCATATAACTGTCTTTTACGGTATACGGAATGCCATGCAAGGAGCCATGCGCCTTGCCTTGGGCACGCTGAGTGTCTTTGCGCATCGCCTCCTTGATGGCATCGGAGGCGATGATCGGTGTCGAATTGAGATGTATGCCGTTGACGTCGTAGAAGAACAATCTGTTCAGGTATGCGACCACGAGTTCCGTGGAGGTGCTTCGTCCGTCGGCCAGCATGGCTTTCATATCGCTGATACTCAGCTCACAGGGATCCTGGTACTGCTGCCCGATGGCGGTATTCCTCGATGAACGCATCACTGAC
Organism: Bifidobacterium psychraerophilum; assembly: GCF_000741705.1. Classification (GTDB taxonomy): domain Bacteria; phylum Actinomycetota; class Actinomycetes; order Actinomycetales; family Bifidobacteriaceae; genus Bombiscardovia; species Bombiscardovia psychraerophila. The sequence continues at coordinate 17,408 of NZ_JGZI01000011.1, forward strand.
TCCTTAGGACTCGTCGGCATCTCCCGCACCGGCCTGTCATCATGCCGGATCGGTCGGTCATATATGAGCTCGCAGTGCTGCCGCGACGCCTGTGACCAGGCGCCATAGCAGCATGCGAGATTGCTTATTGCTGATGAACGGCCAAGCCGCCCCTACTCCTTGAGCTGCAGGTTGTAATACACCGGTCCCTGCATCCCTGATGAATAGCCGCCGAGTTTGCTCGATACGGCGCTGATCTGCTGGTATTTGCTGACGATGATGTTCGGCACATAGTCGTAGAACCAGTCCTGGAGCTTGTCGTAACCGGCCTTCTGATCACTCTCCGAGGTGGCTGCATTGATGCTGTCCGCGATGGTCTTGAACTCGGGGTCGGTGTTCCAGCCCGCACCCGAAGCCTGGAAGAAGGAGTAGCTGATCGGGTTGGCGGAGTAGCTGTAGCTGGAGATGAGCATATCCCACGATCCCGGCTCGAACATCTTCTGCAGCACGCTGGCCCAGTCGAGTACCTGGATGTCGGTTTTGATGCCGACCGCATTGAGCTCGTTCTGGATCTCCATGCTCTCGTCGTACATGTATGGATAATCCTTGGTGGTCAGGAAGGTGATCGTGCTTCCGTCGTATCCCGATTCCTGGATGAGCTTCTTGGCCGCCGCGGTATCCGGGTTGTTGTACTTATCGAGGCTCGACTCCGAACGCAAGGGGCTGGTCTTGGGCATCAGACCGCCATCGGTGTTGTACAGATCCGAGTTCTGGTGTCCCGCCTTGGCGATCTTGCTCATATCGAGGCTTGCGAGAATCGCCTGGCGAAGCTTCTGGTTGTCCTTGAAAATGCCCTCCTGCTTGTTGAAGATCAGGGTTTCCAGCATCTCGTCCTTCTCGACCTTGACGTCCGAGCTGGCCTTCGCCTGGGCGTACTGGGAGTCCGCGAGCGAATATCCGATTTCGTATTGTCCGCTCAACGCTCCGGTCAGACGTGTGGTGCCGTCGGTGACGAAATCGAATTCCATCTTGTCCGCGTGAGGTGTGCGGGCACCCGAATAGCCGTCTGACTTCCCGTCTGGGGAGGAGTAGTCCGCGAACTTCTCCAGGATGATATTCGTATCCTTCTTCCACGAGCTGTACTTGTACGGACCGGTGCCGATATACTCCTGCACGCCGGTGTCGGTGGCCTTGTCGATAACCGTCTTCGGCATGATGGCCGCGATCCTTCCGGTGTCGGCCATCAGGTAGAGGCCTGTCGAAAGGGCCTTGGGGGATGTGATGACCACGGTATCGGCGTCGGGCGATGTGACCGTCGAGCCGGTGAAGAAGGTGCTGCCGATCTGGGAGAGCTTGATCCAGCGTTGCATGGAGGCGACCACATCCTCGGCCTTCATCGTCGCCCCATTATGGAATTTCACTCCGGTGCGCAGTTTGAAGGTGAAGGTCTTGTTGTCGCTGCTCACCTCATAGCTTTTGGCGAGCAGGGGCGCCACACTGCCGTCCGCCTTCAGCGTGACCAGTGATTCGTAGATGTTGCGCATGGTGTCACGGGCGACGTAGGCCCCCGTGATCATAGGATCGAGACTGGTGACCGTGGCATTGAGCGCGATGTGGACCGTGCCCCCTTCCACGCCTTCCCCTGATGATGATGAACTTGAACCGCAGGCCGTCAGGCTGAGCAGCGTTGCGATGGCCGCCCCGATGGCGATCACCTTATTCCTCAACTTGTTCATGGTTTCCTCTCTTATTGGTGTTGTAAGGGTGTGGAGTTACAGATGTGGTGTTATGCGGCCATCAGCTGGTGCCGCCGCGGGTCGGGAAGCGGGATGCTCCCCAGGAGATTGCGGGTGTAGTCGGTCCGGGGATTCCCGAAGATCTGCTCGACGGTGCCCTCCTCGACCAGCTCCCCCTTGCGCAGCACGCCGATGCGGTCGGCGATGAACCTGACCACGCTCAGATCGTGGGTGATGAAGAGATAGCTCAGTGAGAACTCCTCCTTCAGATCCTGCAGCAGGTTGAGCACCTGGGCCTGCACCGAGACATCCAATGCGGAGACGGACTCGTCGAGAATCAGAATCTTCGGTCTCACCACAAGCGCCCTGGCTATATTCACACGCTGCAACTGGCCTCCGGAGAACTGATGGGGGAAACGGTCGATCTGCTTGCTGGACAGTCCTACACGCTCGATCATGTCCACCGCCATATCGAGACGGTCACTGCGGGAATCTCCGATTTTTTGGATCTCCAAGGCTTCCACAATGGCGTTGCCCACGGCTTTGCGTGGGTTCAACGCCGAGAAGGGATCCTGGAAGACCATCTGGATATTCCCTCGGATACGCTCGCGCAGCAGCGATGGGGAATAATCGGTGTAATTGTTTCCCTCGAACACGATAGAACCGGTCGTCGGCTTCTCCAGGGCGCAGATGATGCGGCCGGTGGTGCTCTTACCGCTTCCCGATTCGCCCACCAAGGCATAGGTCTGCTTGCCCGCGAGTTCGAATGAGACATTCTGCAGGGCATGGAAGACCGAAGCGCCCTTCCTGGTCAGACCCCGGCTGATGAAGTCCTTGTAGATGCTGTTGACCTGGAGTATCGGATTCTCCTGATTCGTCATGACGCCACCTTCCTGAATTCACCGATTTCCGCGAGTCTGATGCACCGGGCTCCATGTCGTTCGGCGATGGATTGCATGTCGATGACGCTTTTCCTGCACTCGTCGGCGACGAAGGGACATCGTGATGCGAAGCGGCATCCACTTCCTGCCACCTCCGACAGCTGCGGAACGGAGCCGGGAATGGTGCTCAAGCGCTCGGGCCTGTCGCCATCCAGAGGCGGTGTGGCGGCGAGAAGACCCTGCGTGTAAGGATGCCGTGGGTGTGCGAACAGCTCATCCACTGGAGCGGATTCGACGATCTGCCCCAGGTACATCACCTCGACCCGGTCGCACATCTGCGCGACCACACCCATATCGTGGGTGATCAGGATGATGCTCATGCCCCGCTTGTCCCGGAGACCCCGCAACACCTTCAGCAACTGCATCTGAATGGTCACATCGAGTGCCGTGGTGGGTTCGTCTGCGATCAGAAGCTTGGGATGGTTGATCAATGCGATGCCGATCACGACGCGTTGCAGCATGCCACCCGAAAGCTGGTATGGATACCGTTCCATCCATGCTTTGGGATCGTCCGAACCGGCATCCTCCAACGCTTCGATGCAGCTGGCTTCGACCTCCTCCTTGCCAAGGGAGGTCTGATGGGCGTGCACCGTCTCCCTGAGCTGCTGACCTATGGTCATCAGGGGGTTGAGGCTCGACATCGGATTCTGAAAGATGAAGCCGATATCCCCGCCCCTGAGCTCCCTCAACTGTTTGGGGGACAAGGAGAAGATATCGCTGCCATCGAAGGTGATGCTGCCCTGGTACTTCGTGCTGCGTTCGTTATGCAGGCGCATGATCGAGAAGGAGGTGACGCTTTTCCCGCAGCTGGATTCACCGACGATACCGAGGATCTCACCTTGGCGGACGCTGAAATCAACTCCTTCGACCGCGTTGTTCCAGGACTTTTTCGCTCCCTGGAAGCTGACCACGAGATCGCGCACCTCCAACATCGCGCTCATGGCACCCGAATCCTGCCGACCGTCAGGCATATCCTCCCCCGTCCCTTTGTGCGCATCCACGGATCCGCCGATTCTTGTCGCTTCCGCAATACCCGTCATGCCAATCACCTTCTTCTCTTGGGATCGAAGACCTCACGCAGGCCGTCGCCGAACATATTGATGACGAAGACGGTCAAAGCCAGCGCGACACCTGGGAACACCGTCATCCACCAGGCCGAGTAGATGTAGGTGCGGCTGTCGTAGAGCATGTTGCCCCAGCTCGCCTGGGGCTGTGGGATACCCGCGCCGATGAAACTCATCGCGGCCTCGACCAGGATGGCGTCGGCGAACACGAAGGTGACTTCCACGATCCACGCGCCGATCACGTTGAGCACGATGTTCTTCCACAGGATGCGGAAGCTGCCCGAACCGAGATTTACCAATACCTGCACGTAGTTTTCGTTCATATTGGTCATCGTCGCGGAACGGACGACGCGTGCGACCATCGGCACGAACACGATCGACAGGGCCAGCACCACGCTTCTGGTGCTTTGGCCGAAGGAGCCGATGAATACGATTGCGAACAGGATGGCGGGGAAGGCCATCAGGCCATCACAGATACGCATCAGCAGATAGCCGATTTTGGGATAGTAGGCGGCGTACAGACCGACCACGAATCCTATTACCCCGGAGATCGCGGCGACTGAGATGCCCACCGTCAGCGATGCCTTGCCACCCAGCAGCACACGGGTGAAGGTGTCGCGTCCGACGTTGTCCGTTCCCATCGGATGCCCGGCACTCGGCGAGAGCAGCATGGCCGAGGTGTTGGTGGTGTAGCCGTCCATATTCCCCAGCCATGGCACCAGCACACAGGCCAGTGCGATCAGCAGCAGCAGCCCGCCGCCGATCATGGTTGATGGGGAGGAGAGCACCGCATTCCACCAGGAATTCGAGCCCCTGCGTGTTTTCGCGGGCTTGTTGTGCGTGACAGCAGTTGCTTCGGTCATGATCAGAACGACCTTTCTCGTATTCTCGGGTCAATGACCGCATACAGCACATCCGTGATGAGATTGACGATGATGAATACCAAGGCGACGAAGATCATGATGCCCTGGATCATCTGGTAGTCACGACGAAGAATCGAATTGACGACCAATTGCCCGATACCCGGCACGTTGAAGACGGTTTCGACCACGATGGCCCCTGCTATCAGCTCGCCGAAGGACTGGCCGACAATGGTGAGGATGGGGATCGATGAATTCTTGAAGGCGTGTCCCCACAGCTGCTTGGAACGCGGGAGGCCTTTGGCCGCTGCGGTTCGGATATAGTCGCTGCCGAGGGCGTCGATCATCGAGGATCTGCTCATCCTGGAGATCAGTGCGATCTGCAGTGTGGCCACGGAAACCGCGGGGAGTATCAGATGGGTGATGTATCCGGCGAAATCGTCGGAGGGGTACACGAATCCGCTGGCCGGCAGTAGTTTGAGCTGCAGCACGAAGAGGATCATCAGCAGCAGACCTGCCAGGAAGCTGGGCAGTGATGTGGTCAGTGTGGCGAAGGCCAGCACGATCTTGTCCGCCAGCCTGCCATGCTTGTCGGCGGCGAGCACGCCCAGAGGTATGGCGATCGCCAGCGCGATCAACTCGCCGAACAGGGCGACCGAGAGGGTGGGGAACACATGGGACAGAATCGTCGGTGTCACCTTCTCGTTGAGGATGTACGAATACCCCAGATCACCGTGCAGCATATTGACGAACCAGGTCCACAGCTGATTCGGCAGCGAGGCATTCAGCCCCATCTGCTCCCGTATGGCCTCGACCTGTTCGGTGGTGGCATCGTTCCCGGCCACCACCCGGGCCGGATCCCCGCCGCTCAGATGCGACAGAGCGAAAGCGATGATGCCGACGATCATCAGTACGGGTACTGCGGAGAGCAGCCTTTTCATCACATATCTACCCATTGGTCACCCCCCTTTTCAGACAGCTTCGTGCTGCTTCGCATCGCCCTGTTCCCCAACACCTTGTTCCCAGACAATCTGTTCCCAAACATCCCGCTCCGAATCACCTTCACACCGACGCAAGCACTTCCTCCAGCACGCCAAGCCCCTCATCCACCTCTTCGACCGTGGAGTTCAATGGAGCCGCGAATCTGACGGCGTCATGGTCGGCACCGCATCCCAACAGCAGCAGTCCTCGTTCCAGCGCTTTCTCGGACACCGCATGGAAGACATCGGAGCCGGTCATCCCGTCTTTGTCGCCGAATTCGATGGCGAGCATCATGCCCACGCCCCGCACATCGGTGATCCAGGGGAAGCGTGACTGCAGTTTGACCAGGCTGGCTTTGAAGTATTCCCCGAGGGCCGAGGCGTGCTCGACGATGCCTTGTTCCTCGAACTCGTCGAGTACGGCGAGACCGGCCGCGGCTGCCACCGGATTGCCCCCGAAAGTTCCACCGTGCATACCGGGGAGCCACTTATTCATGTTCTCCTCGGTGGAGATCACCGCACTCATCGGGAAACCACCTGCGATGGCCTTGCCGACGGTCATGATGTCCGGGACGACACCTGTATGCATACTGGCGAACATTTTCCCGGTGCGCCCGTATCCTGATTGGATTTCATCGAAGACTAGCATGATGCCGTGTTCCGAACAGATTTCGCGCAGCCCTTTCAGGAAACTTGGATCCGGGACCACATAGCCGCCCTCGCCCTGCACGGGCTCGACGTAGATGCATGCCACCTCATCCGGCGAGACGCAGTACTTGAAGAGTCGGGCGATCTCATCGAGGCACCACGATGCGCGCTGCCCGGCGTCATATCCCTCCGGGCACAGATCCTTGGAGGGGTAGGGGGCGAAATAGACGCCACCCATCATCGGCTCGATGCCTTTGCGATAAAAGGAATTGGAAGCGGTGATGCTGACGGCGCCCATCGTCCGACCGTGGAAGGAACCCTTGAAGGCTATGACCGCAGGCCGTCCGGTAATCACACGCGACAGTTTGATCGCCGCATCGGTGGCTTCCGCACCACCGTTGGCGAAGAGCATCGAATCGAGCTTGCCGGGTGTGACCTGCGCGATCCGCTTCGCAAGCTTCAGCGTCGTCGGATAGTTCACGACATTGAAGGATGCCGTGATCAGATGGTCGATCTGCTGCTTCGCCGCGGCCGCCACCTTGGGGTGCGCGTGGCCGAGCGCATTGACCGCGATGCCCTGGACCCAGTCGATGTATTGTTTGCCATTGACGTCGGTCAGGTACATCCCATGTCCTGATTCGGCGACCAGTGTGGTGGCCTTGGACAGTGCCGGACTGAGATATTCCTTGTAATCGGCGAAGACCACATCCGAATCCTTGATTTCCTGTGATGTCTGCAACACTCTTCCTCCTGACGGCTGCTGTTGGCATTGAACGCCTGTAAGCGGCATTCTTCATGACTACGGATACGGAAACAATGGAATATTCAGCACACGCGGCCTTCCGATTGGACATTCTGTCCATGCTCGAAGCCTTGTAACATAACGCCGCCGCCGCGGCATCAGGCCCGCTTTTCCTTGTGCCCGCAGTCTTTTCGAAGCGGGCGGACCGAACACCGTCCGTAGCGGGCAACAGGACGCTCACTTTGGAACGAGCATGATGTTAACGTGATGTTGACATTTCGGCGTCACGTATGAACGAGCAGGCTATCCAGACTTTCACCCTCGCCGACTCATCGTTGAAATCCAGTCCCAGCAGGGATTCCAACTTGCTCATCCTGTTCTCGACGGTATGGCGGTGCACGTCGAGCCGTTTCGCCGCCGCACCGACGTTGAAGGCCGTGAACAGCAACTCACGCAAGGTCCCCATCAGCAGGTGCTGTTCGCCCGGAGGCAGTTTTCTCACCAGCGCGAACAGCTCATCCGCATACACCGCGGCTATGTCGGGGCTCACGAGCTCGTGCGGCGAAAGATCCACGACGGACTCGTGACTGCCTATACGTCTCAATCGCAGATTGCGCAGGGCCTGCCTGAAGGCTTCGGGGGCCGTCGAGAAGGCGCTCATCGTGCAGGAGCCGTAGACGGTGGAGTCCAGGTCATCAAGCAGGGCCGCCACATCGGCACGACGTGTCTGCGAGACCAGAATCCACAGACGATCCTGATACCGGCCCACCATGCTGCCCGTGCCCGTCACATCGCCGGCCAGGGTGAGGGCGAAGTCATCGTCCGCGCCGGCATGCTCCACGCAGAAGAGCTGGGCGGGAAAGGTCAGATTCGCCTCTCCCAGCTCGTCCATAAGGGCCGTGGCTATCTGCGTATGCCCTGCTGCGAGTTCCTCGAAAGCCAGATCACGAATCCTGGATTGCCGCTTGTACTGCTCCAGACGTGGGGGAAGGCTCCACGACAGAGCATCCGCCGCCGCAACACCCACGGCCCTGGAGACCGTGTTGTTTCCATTGTTGCCGAGCGAAGACACGATGATCGTCCCCAGACGCTGCTGATCATGTTCGACGGCGCACATGTAATAGCGGTTACGGCCTCTGGCTATGCCGAATATGGCCTTCGCGTTGTTGGCGCGCTGCTCCTCCTGCTGGCGCATGTGCAGGGCAAGCTGTGTGGCCTGATGTTTCATCGCCTGGTTGGATATGGCGGCTATCCTGCCACGGGAATCCAGGAAGGCGGCCCACCCGTCCACCAGTTTCGCGCTCTGCTGGATCACCGACTGCACCACGTCGGGACTGTCGGTGGCCCTGAACAGATCACGTTGCGCCGCATACATCAGGCGCTGCACGCTTTCGCTTTCCTCGGCCTGCCGGCGCAGCACGGTTTTCACGATCACCGAGAAATTGATCTCCTCAGGCACTTCGAAGAGGATGATGTGATGCTCTTTGACCGCACGCAGCAGGGCCTGCGGGATGGTGGGATGCTTCATTTTGACGCCGAAACCGATCGCCATCACCCCGGCACGGCTGAGATCCGCGACGTATTTCATCCACAGCGACTTGTAGGCCGCCTCCACGTCGGCAAGGGATGTGGAAAGTCCGGCCTTGCGCAGATCGCGCTTCAGCAACGACAGATCATTGGCGTTGCTCATGCTTTCCAGCGGGAAGTTCGTGGAGCAGGTCAGCAATATCTCGCCTGGTTCGGCGAAGTCGGCCGCATTGATGACATCGGTCGGATGCACCCAGATGATACCCGAATCCATCGCATGGTTGTCGCCATCGTAGATGAGATTGAGATGGAGTTCAGGTGTCGCCAGCAGTTGTCTGAATGTAAGGGCCATACCGACATGCTCCATAAGGTGCATGTCGGTATGGTTGCCGGAACGTTACCTGTACATTATTTCCAAGCCTGGCCCTGCGGTCAGGACCTTGATGCGTGCATCACAGGATTGCTGACCGCAAGGCGTGCCCCCGCTCAGGAAAGCTGTTCGTTGTAGTTGCGAACGGTCAGCGTACGGCGTGATTCCTCGGTGTTCTTGGTGATCATGCCTTTGAGTGCGCGGTCCGCATCCTGGTGGGATGCCAACCACTGCTCCCCCGCCGCGACCAGCTGTGCAGGGTCGGCATAGCGCGGGTAGAGGCCACGACCGGAAAGCGGATCGATCAGGCTTTCGGCGACGTGGAAGGACTTGTTCTTCCAAATCCAATCGACGCTGTCGAAATAGCGCTGGACGTAATCGACGTACAGGGCGGGGACGGCATTATCCGAGAAACCGCCCGCGACTTCCTCGATCTGCGAATTGGTGAGGCTCTCGTCATGCAGCGCGGCATCCCAAGCCCAGGCCTTGACACTGTCCGTGGGCACGGAAGCCTTGGCACCAATGGCGAATTCCCTGTTCTCGGTGGTGTCCTTCTTCGCCAGCTCGGCATCTATCTCACCATCCGCCAGCAGATCCTGGGCCGCAAGCGCGGTGATGATCGCCCAACGCAGGTTGTTATCCACCGTCAGCCCCTCGAATTTCAGGTCGCCGCTGAGCAGACCCCGCGCATGATCCTCGAAATCGGGATCGACGCCATATCCGAGATAGGACCGGACCAGCTGGAACTGCTCATCGGAACCGGCCTTGCTCTGCGTCGCCAAGGTCCACAGATTCTGAGCCACCAATGAGAGCACCGGCTCACGTCGACGTCCCGCCACATAGGAATGGGCCGCGGTCGAAAGCTGGCCTATGGCATAGCGGAATGTGGTCGAATGCTTCTCCGTGGACAGGGCCTTCAAGGACAGCCCGATGAAGTGCTCGGCCGGATATTCGCCGTCGCGCGTGATATCCCAGAAGCTCAGCCATACCAGGGCGCGGGCGAGGGAATCCTCGAAGCGGTAGAGATTCTCCTGAGCGAATTTGCGGGATTCCTCATCGAGACGGATCTTGGTATAGGTCAGATCGTCATCGTTGATCAGAATGAAGGCCGGACGCTTCCTGCCCACGACGGCGTCGACCGCCGTGTGTTCGCCATCCACATCGAGCTCGAAGCGTTCGGTGCGCACGACCGATCCCGCTTCGTTCAGATCGTAGAAGCCGACTGCCAGACGGTGCGGACGCAGTACCGGGTGTTCCTCCGGTGCGCTCTGCGTCAGGGTCATCGCGGTGATGATGCCCTGATCGTCGCTCCGCACATCCGCGCTGATCGTATTGATGCCCGACTGTTCGAGCCAGAGCTTCGACCAGGCATTGAGGTCGCGCCCCGAAGCCGCGGCGAGTTCGGCCAGCAGGTCGTTCAGCGTGGCGTTGGAGTATGCATACTTCTCCAGATAGTTGTGGATGCCCTTGAAGAAGTCCTCGCGTCCGACGTATGCGACCAGCTGCTTGAGCACCGAAGCGCCCTTGGCATAGGTGATGCCATCGAAATTGACGTAGGTGTCGTTCAGATCGTTGATCGGCGCGACGATCGGGTGCGTCGTCGAAAGCTGATCCTCGCGCAGGGCCCAGCTTTTCTCGCCTGAGCAGAACGTGGCCCAATCGCCCGACCATTCGGTGGCCTCCGCGGTGGCCAGAGTGGACATGAACTCCGCGAATGACTCATTGAGCCAAAGATCGTTCCACCATTTCATCGTCACATAATCGCCGAACCACATATGGGCCAGCTCATGCAGCACGGTTTCGACGCGACGGTTCGCCACAGCGTCGGTGACCTTTGATTCGAAGATGTATGAATCACGGAAGGTGACCATGCCTATGTTCTCCATCGCGCCGGCGTTGTATTCCGGAACGAAGACCTGATCGTATTTCGCATAGGGGTATGGCACGCCCCAGATGTTGGCGTAGAAGGCGAAGCCCTTCTTGGTGATGTCGAAGAGATACTCGGCATCCTTGTCCATCGCGTCCTTGAGCGCCTGGCGGCAATAGAGAGCCATCGGCACGGTACGGCCGTCCTCGTTGGCGTACTCGCTCGTCCACCGGGCGTATGGCCCGACGGCGAATGAGGTGAGATAGGAGCTCATCTTCGGCGTGGATTCAAACACCCAACGACGCACGCCCTCGGCCTGACGGCCCTCTCCCAAGGTGCCGTCCTCGGTGAGACGATCGAGGTTGTCGACCTTCTCAAGCGGCATATTCGAGATGGCTTCCCAGCTTTGCGGGGCCTGCACGGTGAAATCGAACACCGCCTTGAGATCGGGCTGGTCGAACACCGCATAGACGCGTCGGGCATCCGGAACCTCGAATTGGCTGTACAGATAGATGTTGCCATCCGAAGGATCGACGCTACGATGCAGCCCTTCACCCGTGTTCGAATACTGGCAGCTGGCCACCACGTGCACGGTGTTGTGCTCGTCCAAGCCCGGCAGTTCGATTCTGCTGTCAACAAACACCTGGGATACGTCGAGCTCCTCGCCGTTCAGCGTGATCGTCTCAACGGTGTCCGCTATGAGATCCAGAAAGCTGCTCGAGCCCTTCTTCGCGTCAAAGGTGACAGTGGTGTCCGAGACGAAGTTCTTGGGCCCGACGGTGAGATCCAGCTCCACCGCATAGTGCGGGTTGGCTATGACGGCACTGCGTTCCTGCGCTTCGACTCTGGTGAGATTTGCTCCTGGCATTACACTCCTTTTACGTATGGTGTGCGGCTTCTGACCGCTTCCCCGACTCTGTCCGGTCAAACATATTCATGAGACTGCTTCCTGAGATAGCCTATCGCGTTCTCAAACAAATGTCTGTAAGCATAGGGGCCTCGCACGAGGTCGGCCCCACTGCCACGGACGCCACGGACCTCCCAAGCAAGAAGAACACATGCCGGATTGACCGGCATGTGTTCTTGGAGGATAAGAGGAAGGCTGAATTCAGCGCTCCTGCTTTTGGACATCCTGCGCGAGATCAGCGACCACCGGCACGATCATCGGACGGCGGTGCAGCTTGCGGGAAACCCATCCCCCAAGCGTGCGGCGCATGATCTGCTGCAGCTGATAGGTGTTGCGGGTGCCCTGCATCATCGCATCCTGCAACTGTTCGGTGATCTGCTGACGCACCTTGACGAATTCGCTCTCATCCTCGGCGACGGCGTTGAGGAATATCTTCGGCCCGGAAACGACCTCCGAGCTTTCGGTGTCAACGACCGCGAACGCGGAGACGAAGCCTTCGGAACCGAGGATACGGCGCTTCTCGAGCTCGTCGTCGGTGAGTTCACCAACCGAATCGCCATCAACGTACACATATCCGCATGGAACCGAACCGACCACTGCGGCCTGCCCATGATAGAGGTCAACCACATCGCCGTCCTCGGCAAGCACCACATTCTTCGGATCGACACCGGTCTTGACCGCGATCAGTCCATTGGCCACCAGGTGGCGGTTCTCACCGTGGATCGGCATCGCGCATTTCGGCTGCACGATGTTGTAGAAGTAGAGCAGCTCGCCCTCGTCGGCGTGGCCGGAGACGTGGATTGCGGCATTGTCCTTGTTGATCACCCTGGCACCCATTCGGATGAGCTTGTTGATGACCTTGTAGACGCCGTGCTCGTTGCCCGGGATGAGCGAGCTCGCCAGCACCACGGTATCGAACTCGTTGACCGTGATGTCACGGTGCGTGCCCTCCGCGATACGACCAAGGGCGGCCATCGGCTCACCCTGCGAACCGGTGCACATGTAGACGATCTTATTGTCCTGGATGTCATGCGCCTGCTTGAGATCCACAACCGTGTTCTCCGGCAGATGCAGATAACCCAGATCCGAGGCGATGCCCATGTTGCGCACCATGGAACGGCCGACGAAGACGACCTTGCGCCCGTTCTTGTGCGCGGCGTCCACAACCTGCTGAACACGATGCACGTGGCTTGAGAAGCTGGCGACGATGATCTTACGCGTCGCTTCCGCAAAGGCACGGTCCAAAGCCGGACCGATCGTGGTCTCGGGCTTGACGAAGCCTGGGACCTCGGCGTTGGTGGAATCCACCATCAGCAGGTCGACCCCCTGCTCGCCCAGACGACCGAACTCGCGCAGATCGGTGATCTTGTGATCCAGAGGCAGCTGATCCAGTTTCATATCACCGGTGTCGATGATGTGACCGGCCGGGGTCTTGACCGAAACAGCCAGGGCATCAGGGATCGAATGCGTCACGGTGATGAATTCGAGGGTGAAGGGACCTACCTTGAGCTTGTCACGCCCCTCGACCTCGACCTTCGTGGGGTTCAGTCGGTGCTCTTTGCACTTGGCATCAACGAATGCCAATGTCAGTTTCGAACCGATCAGAGGAATGTCCGGGCGCAGCTTCAACAGATACGGCACCCCGCCGATGTGATCCTCATGCCCGTGGGTCAGCACCAGGGCTTCGACCTCATCGAGCCGGTCCTTGATATAGCTGAAATCAGGCAGAATCAGATCGACGCCGGGTTGCTCCTCTTCGGGGAAGAGCACGCCGCAATCGATCAGCAGGATATGCCCGTTGTATTCGATCACATTCATGTTGCGGCCGATTTCACCGAGCCCACCGAGTGGGGTGATGCGCATCGAGCCTTTTCTGTACTTAGGCGGTGGGACGAGCACGACCTCCTGCTTCTCCACCTTGTTCCTGTTGTTGCGACCGTCTCCCTGCCGCGAGCGTCCGCGACCCGCTCCCCGTCCACGGCCTGAGCCTGATGACTGACGGTTTTTACTGCGTGTATTCGTTTCTTGTTCTTTTGCCATTCTCACTTGATTTTCTGCTGTGTGCTTCCGCCTATACGGAAGCGACGTCCGACATTCGCCGAATACAAGGAGCCATCAGCGTATGCATCAGAGCAAACCCGCCTGACGCATACCTTCCTCGGCCTTGTCCAATTCCTTCGGACCCGGCTCCATATTCGGCAAGCGCATTGCTGCACTTGGTATATATCCTTTGATTTTGAGTGCGGCCTTTGCCATCACCGCTTGGTACCCATCCCCGTTCAACGCTTCGATGACCGGGCAAAGCTGCTCCGCGATCCGCTGCGCCTTGCGGATATCCCCTTGGTTGAAAGCGTCGACAAGACCCCTCATCGGCCTGGCCGCCACATGTGCAGCCACCGAGATGATACCGACGGCACCGATGGAAAGGAAGGGGAGGAACAGCCCGTCGTCGCCCGAATACCAGTCAAGGCCGGTTGCGGCCTTTTTGGCTATCGCTGCCGCGAGATTCCCGGTGGCGTCCTTCACGGCTTTGACGTGTTCCAACTCCGCCAAGCGGCGATAGGTATCCAGATTCACATGCAATCCGGTGCGTCCTGGAACGTCATAGATCAGAATCGGCTTTTCGGCGACCTCATCCACGGCCCGATAATGCTCGACCACGCCGTTGCCGGAAGGCCGCGAATAGTAGGGCATGACGATCAGGAGTCCATCGGCCCCTGCTTCCTGCGTCATCTGTGCCATGCGTACGGTATGGGCGGTGTCGTTGGAGCCTGCGCCCGAAATAACCGGCACATCGACGGCCGCCTTGACGGCCCTGACCAGATCGACCTTCTCATCCAGATGCGTGACGGGCGACTCACCCGTGGTGCCATTGACCACAAGACCATCAGCGCCATCAGCCACAAGATGCTGGGCAAGCGCGGCCGCGGCATCGAAGTCCACCGAGCCGTCAGCCCTCATCGGAGTAGCCATAGCAGGAAGGACGCGTCCAAAAGGAGCCGCGTCCAGCAGTTGCATCTCACCGTCACTCATATATCTCAAGGTACTTCTGGGCTGAGACCAGAGCAAGTCCCCTTCCGATCACAGATCGAGGAAATTGTTCAATCCCACCGTCAGACCCTGGTATTTTCCTGAAGACAACTTGCGCACGGCCAGCAGCACTCCGGGCATGAAGGAGGAACGGTCGAAGCTGTCCGCACGTATGACCAGCTGCTCACCGGCGTTACCGAAGAGCACCTCTTCATGGGCGTTCAGACCACGCAGACGGACTGCATGCACATGCACCCCATCCACAAGCTGCCCTCTGGATCCCCCATCGCTTTTCGTGTCGTCCGGAATAGACCCGAGTCCGGCTTCGCGGCGTGCCTCGGCTATGCCCTTGGCGGTGTGGATTGCCGTACCCGAAGGGGCATCGACCTTATTCGGATGATGCATCTCGATGACTTCGGCGGACTCGAAGTACTTCGCCGCAATCGTCGAGAAGTAATCGGCGAGCACCGCGGAAATCGCGAAATTCGGAGCGATGAACACACTCGTCCCCGGATGCTTGCCTACGGCCTCGCGCACCTGATCCAGCTTATCGTCCGTCCAACCGGTGGTACCGACGACCACGCTGACCCCATGGGAGACCAGCGAGAGCACATTGTCCAAGGTCGCCGACGGAACGGTGAAATCCACCGCCACATCCGTATTCTCCGGGGTGATCGCGTCAAGCCCGTCCCCGGCATCCACCGTGACGGACAACTCCATATCCTTGGCGCCTTCAACCGCTTTGACGACATTGCCTCCCATACGCCCATGAGCGCCGACCACCGAGACACGCACCATCCCACACCTCCATCAACTGACTGTTCCGACCGAATCCACCATACAGTCCCTTTCCGATGAACGCCGTTGCGCCCCGTCACCAGACCGGAATGCGGATCCTCACCTCCGTGGGCTGCAGGCAGACGCCCCGCTCGCGATGGTGAAAGACAATCAGGCGGCACCCAGATAGATGTACCTGGTGTCGTCGGATGGCCAGAAGGGCTTGTCATCGTCACCGGCGACAACGGCGTCTTCAGAGGATGGCCGTTCGGCGATGCGTTCCAGGCCCTGATGGTCATAGAAACTGTAGTTGCAACTGGTATCGGTGTGCAGATAGTAGCGTTCCACGCCATAGGCGCTCAAGCGCTGCTTCATCCTGCGGAAGAGGGTGCCGCCCACCCCGTGCCCGCGGGAGCGTGAGGAGACCACGAAGAGTTGCAGTTCCGCACCGCTGCGCTCCTGTACATCGGCATCCTTGTCCATGCAGACCTCGATGCCATGCCAGTGCATCAAATCGGACAATGCGCGCGAGCCTTCCTCATCGGCCGAAAGCCTGGCGTCGACGATATTCAGTTTCGTCCCGGCATCCTTGAACAGCACGGGGCGCTGCGGGACCCTGAGCAGCACGACGCCCGCGATATGCCCGTCGAGCACCGCGACCTCGCCATCGGTGCTCTCGCACAGATAGCGCAGCACACTGCGCCGTGCGCTCAAGGCAGCGATGGGCGTGCCTACATGAGGTTCGATATGGAACCACATATCCTCGAACAACTTCGTGATCTCATCCACATCGGACCATGCCACGTCGCGGTATTCCACCTGCGACCGTTCTTCCGCGGCCGCCGTCGAAGCGGCGTCCCTTGTGGTGTGTTCGGCGCCTGTCGCGTCATTCGTTCCGGTCATCATCATTTCCTGCGCATCTGCGTCTTGCATGATGCTCCTTATGTTGTTTTGCTATGTCGCGTCCTTCGACCGATCAGCGTCTCATGCCCTGTTGCATTGCAGGGACCACCGGTCTCTAGTCGTTATCGGACGCTTCCGGGACACCCACTGTCACGATGTCCATGATCTCTTCCCGCGTCATGCCCTTCACGGGGATTTCGGCTCTTTCCGCCCCAGCCTCACTCAGATAGTAGAGGCACGCGTCGATAGTGTCCAATTCGATGTTCTCTATTACCGAAAGCAGGAGGCGGTATATTTCGAGCTGCAGGAGCTTCTGATCGCTCTCGGGCCCATCGGAGGGACGCCTGCCTGTTTTCCAATCGACAACGGTGAAGCGCTTGGCCGGATCGGAGGGATCAAGACCGCCTTCGAAGACGGCATCAAGCTTCCCATTGACGACGGAGTCACCAAGATATGCGACGATGGGCCGTTCGACCCAACGAACCGGCCTGTGCGCCCAATGGGACTGCGCCAATCGCTGCTGCCAGAGGTGCAGCTTCGCCGACTGCTCCGAGGGCAGTATATCCGTAGCGGGTTCGGGCTGCTGGAGCATCGACTGGCGGATCAGTTCGACATCGGGCATCGGGCCGTCGTCCACCGGCACGGATCCCTCCGCATCGAAGGAGGGTATGAGGAATTGGCTGGCCCAAGCATGGAAGACGGTACCGGCCTGTGCGGATGGTGAAGACACCCGTGGAACAGGTCGGACGATTCCTTGCCAGTAGCGATGCTCACGTTCTTCGGAAAGGGCACCCGTACGGGCCTGTATCGCCGTCACGTTCTGGGTGCCGTGCATAAGGATCCGGCCACCGAGCTCGCGCAAGGCGGATATATCATCAGGGTCGATCGCTGGGCCGCCGAAGCGTCCGGCATTGGATTGGACGACTCTCACGGCCTGGGCCAGAAGCGAAGCATCCGCAGGCAGCGAATCCACTGCACCGTCATCGCTTTCCCGCGCATCGCGAAGCAGGGTCGCGGAGCGTTCAAGAATCCACGACAGCGAGCGATCCAGCACAACAGGCCACCTGTTCACCTGTGGCCGTTCAGCGCTCAAGGAGGGTGCGTCACGCTGCGCAGCATGCACCACAGCGGATTCATAGGCCTCGGCATCAGCCCCCACGAACACTCCGCTCGGAGGCTGTGCGTCTCCTGCTTCAAGCGTGCGATCCGCTCCCGCGGGGACGCATCCTGATCGCCCGCGGAAGAGATCCCAGAGTTCAAGCCAGAAGTTGGAGGCTTTGGACTCGGGGTCAACCTGCTGATCATCCAGTGCCACACGGGGGTCACTCGGTGTCTCGGCGAAAGTGAGCAGGAGGTCATGCTTCGCGCGGGTAAGCGCCACATACGCCAGACGCCGTTCATCGGCAAGCAGCCGAGCGCCGTATTCCTGCTCCTGGGTGAGATATCCGGGATCGCCGCGTTCGGTGCGAACGTCGATGTCGGCCTCGACGTCGCCCGCATCCTCCTCATCGTATCGGGGATAGGCGCGCAGAGTGCCGAAGGCCTCATCGACGACGGTATGGATGTTCAAGGTCCGCAAGGAGCTGATCGGATCGACCCCTATTGCGGCGTCATGAGGGAATCGCGGCAGTATCATCGCATCCGCGCGCACAGGCACCGGAACCGCCGTGGGATCGGTCAGCCAGGTATGGGCGGTCTGTTCATACCGACGAAGCCCCTCCTGTGAGCCCTTCGGATCGACACAGGTGACGCTGAGTCCGTCCCCTTGGCTGCTGGGGAAACTCCCCGCCTGCAAACCCACCAAGGCCACGGCATCCCACTCAAGGCCCTTCGCCTGGTGAATCGTCATCAGCACCACATCGGCATGGCTGTCAGCCCCGCTTGCCGGCTCATCAGGGCTTTTCTTCATCGAATCGATCCACGAGACGAAAGCAGGCAAGGATGCGACACTTCCCGCAGGCAAATCGGCGATAAAGCTATCGGCCAGATCATACAGCGCACCCAGTGCGGCCGTCGATTCGCTTGGCTGCAGGGCTTCATCGGGATGATGCAAGGCATGGGCGAGAACGACGTCGATATCCAGGTCCAATGCCTGAACGGCCCCACGCACCGCCTGCCTCAAGCCGGTTGTGCTCTCCGCCTGCGCACGTCGCAGCACCTCGGAGGCTCTGAGCAGCAGTTTCCGCCCCGTCTCGGTGAAGCTCGCCCGCGCTCTCGGCTTCGCCAGGGTCTCGGCGCAGTGATCGTCAAGAAGCACATCGGTGAGGAACACACCGTCGGGTACCAGATCCCTATGGGCGACCACCGCACGGCTCATTGCCGAAGCGCGCAATCCACCCGGCACAACACCGGCCTCGACAAGGGCACGGTACTGATGCTCGGTATTGAGACGCTCACACATCCTGGCCAAGGCGTTCAAATCCTTTGGCGCGATATTGAAGCGTGCCGAGGCCAGCAGACGCATCAGTGACCCGGAATCGGTGTGATCGCTGATCACATGGAGCACCGCGAGCGCATCCATGATCTCAGGCTTGTCAAGCAGGGCGGAATACCCGACGACCTCACAGCTCAGACCCGCGGCGAGCAGTGCGTCCCTGTATTGCGGCATCGTCGACTTGGCGCGGAACAGCACCGCGACATGGGGTGCCGAGGTGTCGGCTCCCCCTCTTCCGTCGCCACTGGAAGCATGCCGTGCGATCGCATGTTTGGCGAAGCGCAGCACGCCGTCGATCTCCTGGGCGAGCGTGCGGTACCCGAGCAGTCCCAGTGTGCCCTCATCGGCACCATCACGAGGCCTGAGCTTGAGTACATCCACCTCCCTCATGGAGGCGCTGGATAAGGATCCGGAATCCTCACGAAGATCGCGGGTCAGGGCGTTCGCGGCCTCCAGTACGATCCTGGGATTACGGAATGTGGCGGATAACGAGGCGGCTTCCTGCCGCTGGCCGAACTGTTGCTGGAAAGTTCTGAAGGCTCCTGGGCTCGCACCTCTCCAGGCATAGATCGACTGGAAGGGATCACCTACGGCGGTGACCGAAGTCCTGCCATAGGAGCCCCGCTGACCCTGTACTTGCTGACCATCCCCGCTCTGATGCCGATCCGACCGCGGTCCGTCGATATGGAACAGCGCCGCAAGAAGCATCGCCTGGGTGGTTGATGTGTCCTGGTACTCATCCAGGAAGACGTGCGAGAAACGCTGCCGATAGTGTGCACCTATGGATGGGAATCGAGTGACCAGCTGGAATGCGGCCAGTGTGAAATCACTGAATTCGGCCATATTCGCTGCACGCTTGGCCTCTTCGTACTGTCCGGCGAGATCAAGCAGCACTTCGCGCTGACCTGCCACCTGCAGCAGACGATTCACATCGAAGAGCTCCTGCAGATGTTGCCTGTCGCGCATCAGCCTCAGTTTCTCGACGTAATCGGATTCGGAATCCTTCTTGTTCCTTCTTGGCATGCCGAGGGCACTTGCCGTCAATTCCTTCTCCGGTATATCCTCACCGTCGATCGCCGCACGCAGGGAATCGATGAAGGCCTCGTCCCAAGCGCTCACGCGTTCGGCCGCCTCATCGAAGCTCGGGCAGTCCTCGCTGATCATCGCATTCGTACAGGCGTGGGCAAGAGACAGGATCTGTCCCACGATCGTGTCGAAGGACGTCGTAGGCAAAGCGCCAGGCGTCATGAAGAGACGGTCCAGGTTCTCGTGCACCACCGAAGCCGCGAGCTGATAAGCGCCTGCTTCACTCAAGGGCTGTGTCTGCTGGTCCATGCCCACGAGCAAACCATAGCGACGCACGATGGATTGGAAGAAGGCGTCGTAGGTGTACACCTCGGGTTTGAGGAAGCCGTAATCGGCATCCGAGGCGTTTTCACCATCCTGATCGAGCACGGCGGCCGACACCCGTGACAGCAGTTCGGAGGCCGCTTTCCGTGTGAAGGTGAGCCCAAGAATACGCTCGGGGGCAACGCCCTCCTTGATCAGATGGATGATGCGCATCGTCATCGTCATCGTCTTGCCCGATCCGGCACCTGCCACAACCAGCAGATCACCCTCGATCGGCGCTTCGATAACCGCCCGCTGCTCCTCGGTCCCCCTCATCGTCCGTCCTCCATCACGTTGCCATGCAGCTTCATCCAGGCCGGGCACTCACCCCTGCCATTGTTCTGGCAACGATCCGCATCGAATTCCGCCAGATCCGTGCCGAGTGAAAGCTTGACCCCGGCCGCGAAGAACACCCTCGCCATCATCGTCAGCGACCATATCCCCTGCTGCCCCTGCTGCTGCAGCACGAAGCGCCATGTCGAATCGCTCACTCCCTCCGGTGCATCTTCAGGGAGTTCAGGACCCTTGAACACGCCGGCGAGCTTGGTAACCCCAGAGCGTGGTGCGAATACGGTATTCAGCCCCTTCCCACGGATAAGCGCAGGCTGGTAGCTGGATTCCTCCTGCCTCGAATAAGCAGGGGCGCTGTTCTCGGAGACATCGAACAGCACGGCTTGGGATATCTGCGGGGCAGGATGCTCCTCGGCTCCGAAATACTGTCCCAACTGGTAGCAGACCAGTTGCAGATCACTGAAGACCTTCGCCCGGGCATGCGCCTTGCCCGTTTTGTAATCCAACAGCCGGACCACA
The DNA here is from genome assembly GCF_000741705.1 of Bifidobacterium psychraerophilum. Lineage (GTDB taxonomy): Bacteria > Actinomycetota > Actinomycetes > Actinomycetales > Bifidobacteriaceae > Bombiscardovia > Bombiscardovia psychraerophila. Next base: position 38,372 of record NZ_JGZI01000011.1, read on the forward strand.
GGTGCTCCGTTGACGATACGATGCTCCAAGCGGTCGATACGTCCCGAAAGTCGGACGACGAGCCCCTCATCCAAGGCTTTGGGAAATCCCCCGACCAAAGCCGACATCACGGCGAAGAGCTCATGCTGGTCGAGCGGGCATTGATCGCCGTAGCTCGTATTCCATAAGGGCAGTATGTCGGACATCGAGAATGCTGCCATGAAGGGCAGCTCGCATTCGACCCCGGCCAGTTCACCGACCGGCACCGGCAGCTTGCCGGATTGCGCATAGTCATCCTGCACGCTGCACACGAAATATGATGCGATATTGCTCATGATCGTTTCGGCGATGGCATCCCTGCGACGCAGATCATAGGACTGCACATAATCAGGCGGTTTGATCAGATCAGCGGAGTATTCACGGTATATGCCCATCATCTGCTCCGCGATATCAGCAATCAAGGCCTGCTGCCCGGATGAGGGCAGATGCTGATGGATCCACGAGGATCCATCGAGACCGCGCTCGCTGGCAGCCTGGGCGACATGGTGGATCACCGTGCCGAAACTCATGTATATGGAACCCGGACGCGGACCGCTGAGTCGGTTATCCACAGCCCATTCAAGCGGGCACATCCAGATGCTGTCGACTGCGGAGGGAGACAGGGTCACAGACGGTGCGGCGCTTTCCACCGTGTTGCTCAACACAGTGCCACCGAAGGCTGCGCCGTCGCCGTTGCCCACGGCATCCTCAGCCTGTTCGGGGAGCGTCGGATCGGCCGGCTCGCTACCGGCCGACGAAGGGGCTGAAGGACTGCGGAAGGCCCACGCATCAGGATCCGCGGATGAATATCCGAGTTTGGCAAGCATGCCCAAGGTGGCCACCGCATCCTGGACGCGCGCATCACCATGGTCACCATCATGCATGCCGATCTCCTGCGCGAGAACGCTGCGCGCAATGGTGACCAAGCCGCGCGCGCTGACCTCAAGCCCACCGAAGGGAGCCTTCTCCCCCTGGCCGGATCCGACCTCGGTGAATGCGGCCTGCGTCGAATCGGAGACACGAGGGCACAACTCCGGCAGATAACCGAAGACGAAATCGGAGGGTACCGAATCGTCATTCCACACCGCACTGACGATCACCCGCTGCGAGGCTCTGGTCAAGGCCATCAGCAGATTCTTCTTCTCCGCATACAAGGTCGCACGCAGTCGACGATTGCCGTAAGCAGCGGATGGCCTGCGGGAGTCATCGCCGTAGCGCATGACCAGCTCGGCCAGGTCCTCCGTCCCGAACAGGGTGTCACGCTCGGTCAGATTCGGCCACACACCTTGCTGCACCTGGGGCAGCCACACCAAAGGCCAACGTTGGTCTTCGGCGACCGCACCGGCTGGCGTGGTCAGGGTGACCGCCTGCTCGACCGGACCTATATGCGCCAGGGAGTCCGCCTCGATCTGCATGCCACGGACCTGTTCGATGAATGCAGCGACGTTCTCGAAGGTCTGTGAACCGGAGGCGAATTGGAACAGTCTCATCACGGCATCGAGACGGTCATTGGCCACCTCGCCCCGATGTGTGGCCTCAAGGGAATCACGCTGCCATTGCTCCGCCTTGCCGCAGGCATCCCAGGCTTGCCAGAGCGCATACTCAGGCTCTTCGGAGTCCAAGGATGCAAGTCCCTGTGCCGTTCGGGACATCATCGTGCAGGCGGCACGCAAGGCCTCGACGTCCGGATCGCTGCGACCACCCGATGCAATCGCCCCCATCATCGACAACAGACAATCGCGGCTCTCCTGATCGCCCAGCAGCAGGACGGCATACAATGAGGCACCGTTGAGCGTCTCCTCACCGCCATACCCGGCACCGCCGCCTTGCCGACGGCGCGATGCAGTCAGTGAATCGTCGATGGTGATGCCACTCGCTTCGAAGCGTTGCCGTCTGCGTGACTCGATGGCCTCGCGTATGCCATGCCAGGCGGTCTGAAGTCTGCGGGCATTGGACAGCTCCACATCCGAGGATGCCTGCCCTGGCTCGCCGCCATCGGGTTGAACGGTCTCATCGTGCAGGGCCTCACCTTGCAGAGCGTCATCATGCGGAGCATCGCCCAGTGTCGCGAGCGCGGCGCAGGAGTCCATCAGCATCTCCAGACGCTGCACACGTACCGGTCGCTGGGTGCTTTCATTGCCGGGCTGCACCTTCAGCAGAGGACTGGAGAGCAGTATCCGCATACGTGCACCTATCCATTCCGCCTGTTCGGCGGCATCAGGCATCGCGCCGACACGTGAGGCGGAATCAAGCAGGGCGTCGTCGCACTGTCGCTGCGAGAGTTCGATCAGGGCGAACAGCCCTTGCACGACCGCCTCATCCTTCAATGGCCTGGTGACCGAGGAGTAGCGGACGGGCACACCTTCCTCACGCAGACGTTGGCCGAACACCTCCACGGTGGCGTTGTCATGGGCGATGATCGCCATATCGTTCCAATCCCGGCCGCGGGACAGCGATTCATGTTTGATCTGCCACACGATATGCGACAGCTCCTCATCGGCTGTGCGGAACAATCGTTGCTCCACACTGCCGTCGGATGGCAATGCACTGTCCGGCAGAAGCTTGCGAACAGGCAGCGTTCCCTCCCATTGCGGCAATTTCCCAGGACGCAGCGGCAGGGCGAGATTCTCATCCTCCTCGCTTGGGATGCCAAGGGACACCCTGGATGCCAGAACATCAAGATAACTGTGCTTCCTCTGCTGCATGGGAGCGGACTCCCCGATGGTGGAAGCGTTGACATCGTCCTCACGGTCCTGCGGCCGCATCGCTTTGGCCACAAGCACCGCACGCTTGGCACCCAGACGCCCGAGGGTATGCGCGTTGGCGTATAGGCGTGAGGATGCCGTCGCACCACCGAATCCCTGTGGGCCCGAGGCATCGTGCACCTGGGGGCTCGTGGTGACCCTGACCTCAAGATATTCGGGGTACGATCCCCTGAATATCTGGACCGCCTCATCGCTGTTGCCGACCAACACCAGCCGGCAACCCTCATTCGCCAAGGATTGCAGCAGCGTCATCCCCGCAAGCGTCACATCCTGCCAATCGTCGACCACCAGCACAGCCGGGATATCCGATGGCGCCTCACCCACCACCTCGGCAGCCTCGACCAGCAGACGCGAGGAGTCGAGACGCGCCTCCTTCGGGTAACGCCTTTCGATATGCTCCGCATATTCCCGCCAAAGTCTGAAGGTGAGCTGCCATTGCAGCTCCAACTGTTCGCGCTCGTTCACAGGCAGAGAGGAGGCTCGGAGTGCTGCGATCACCTCATCCTCGTCGCCGAATTCAAGTCCGAGTTCGTTGACGCGGGCCAAGGTGTCCCTGAGCTGGGCCACGAAATCGGCACTGATTCCTGCGGCCTCAGTCGCCAGGGACAAGTCTTCGAAGGTATTCCCGTCTTCACGCGGAGCAGCGCCGGATTCGCCGCCTCGCCCCTTGGCACCAGGCGCATCGGCAGCGCTAGCCGCACCATGCATCGCTGGTGACCCCTCTGCACGCTGTGCGCCCGTCTGGTGGGTGCTGCGACCGCCGGCTCCTCGTCCTCCCAGCAGATCTATCCATGAGGGGACATTGCCGTAGTACCGAGCGATCAGGGAACAGCTGTCGCAGGGCTCACCCCTGAGCACATGCTGCACATGTTCCGCCAGAACCCGACGCAGCAGTGCCTCCTGCTCGGCACCATTCAGCAGCTTGGGCATCGGCTGCCCCTTGCGCAGGTGAGCCGCCGAGAGCACTCGGAAGGCGAGGGCGGCCAGCGTGCCCACCGGGCGCGACTGATCGACCACACCCCTGGCCTCGATCACCCTGCGGCTCATCCGCGCCGCCGCCTTGCGCCCTGACACCACCATCACCGCATCCTCGGCTCCGAGGACGCGCATCCCCTCAAGCAGAGCCCCGAGTGCGAAAGAGGTTTTTCCACTGCACGGAGGGCCGGTGACCACCAAGGTATTCGTTGGCTTCCGCTCCTCATTAAGCAGTCGACCGTTCAGCAGATCTCGAGTCCAGGACAAGGCCTGCTGAATGTCTGCGTACCCATGAGCTGTCATATTCCAAGACTATGACCTGGCATGGTCGCCACCGCAAGCCCGTCATCCTTCACGCCGACCGCAGCGCAGTGAACCGGCCCTGTCCTCGGCGTTGCACGTGAGGCGTGCGCGGCCATACCGCATAACAAACACGAAGGGCATTCGCTTTCGTGGATAGTGTGTACGACTGGGGCAAAGACTGTTCACGGGAGGCCGACGCGGCGAGGATATGTTAAGGCATCGGTCGGGGGACGATGTGGGTGGGATCCCCCATGCATGCCAAGGCTATCGGTATGCTCGCGTACCGCAAAGCGGTGTAGGACAGAGCACCTGAGAACGACATGGGAGATTATGAAAACATCAAGCTACGGCTGGGCAATGAAACTATCCTTGCTTTCGATTTCGATGCTGCTGACTTCATACAATGCCATCGCGGGCGCATTGCCTGCGCTGATCAAGCAATTCCCCGAACAATCACGGACGAATGTCGAGCTGCTGAGCACGGCTCCGACCTGCGCGATGATCGTGATGATCATCGTTTCGGGCTTTCTCGCCAGGACGGTGAGTGATCGCGCACTGGTGATCACCGGCATCTGCATCGCCACGGTGTTCGGCATCATACCCTTCTTCCTGACGAGTAATTTCTGGCTCATCATGGCTTCCCGCATCGGCCTGGGCATCGGACTCGGTCTGATCAATTCACTGGCCGTGAGCCTGATCGGCAAGTATTTCTCCGGCGAGGAGCGTGCGACGCTGATGGGATTCCGGAGCGCCTTCGTCGCCCTTGGACAGGCCACGCTCACACTGATCGCAGGACTCCTGCTCAATCTGGGATGGCATGGACCCTTCCTGCTCTACGTGCTGGCCATACCCGTGCTCATCCTGTTTGTCAGCTTCGTGCCGAAGGACCCGGCGACACCCGCGACCCCGGCTCTTTCCGACACCCCGCAGAAGCAACGCGTCAATGCCCCGATACTGCTGATCACCGCTTTCCTCTTCGTCACCGTCACGATGTACACAGGTGTGACGGTCAGGCTTTCTTCGATTATCACCACCAATGCCTTCGGCAGCATGCAGCAGGCCAGCACGCTGTTGAGCGTGATGATCTTCTGCGGCATGCTGATGGGTTTCGCATTCGGCAGGCTGCATAGGATCCTGAAAGGTCAGACGCTCACCTTGGGCGTACTGTTCCTCACCGTAGGATGTTTCCTGATCTTCCTCGCACCGAATTTCCCGGTATTATGCCTCGGTGCCCTGGTCTCAGGATTGTCCTACCCGACGATGATCGCCTACTGCTTCAACAAGATCAACGAGGTCTGTCCTCCGCGTTCCGCCAACCTGTGCACCTCGGTCGTACTCGTCGGCTGCAATCTGAGCATTTTCACCGCGCCCTACATGCTCAAACTCTCCTCGATGCTCGTCTCCTCCGAATCCCTGCAATCACCATTCCTCGTCTACGGCATCCTGCTCACGCTGATCGCACTGGTCTACGGATTATGGTCTGCCCGCATCACGAAGCGACGCAGCACCATCCCCGGTGATTCAGCCATCCCCCGCTAAGCCCACCGGGGTGCGGGCCTGGCAACGACGTAGACGGCAATGGCGTAGAAGGCTTTGGTGTAGAAGGCTTTGGTGTAGAAGGCAGTGGCACGCAGTCGGATGCGGACAGGCCCCACGGGTCGAAGCACCGTCTTCCCGCAGGGACTCAGCTGCGGACGCGCATGGCCCATTCCTGCAGTTGTGCGGCCTGACTCTGGTGGATGACGGAGAATCGCAGCTCCGTCTCCCCCGAATACACGAAGAGCGGCATGGTCAGTCGCTCCACTCCCCGACGCTGGCGCAGCACGGTGGTCTGCCGTTCCACGCTTTGGATTCTGGATCGCCGGGTGACCACCCAGAAGAGAGCGAAACCTCGGGCACCCGACACGATGATCCTCTTGTCGTCCAATAGTTGGAATCCTTCGTACCGGCCACGGATCCAACGGAAGAAACACCACAGCGCGCCGATCGCCAGCGGCAGCAGCGCCCACAGCAGAGCCATGCCATCATGTCTGAGCACTGCGAACAGAATGACCGCAAGCACAGCCAGCCCCGTCATCATGCAAGGCAGGAACAGCAGATACCTCGTCAGATGCCGTGAGGTGCGTTGCACCTGCGGATTCGGGATATCCCACTGCGGCAACACACGCGCGATCGTCTCGATGAGTTCACGCTGCCTGATGACCGGCAACAGACTGATGCTGGTGGAGTCCCCATCGTCATCTTCACCGTGCGACGCGCTGAGTGCCACAGCCACCGAATTCAGATGCAGCATGCGGCGAATCACCGATTGGCGGATGCCCACACTCTGGATTCTGTTCACGGGAACGGTAACCCTCCGTCTGGTCAGCAGACCGCGCACGATGACAAGATCATCCTTTCTGCGCCACACTTCAAAACCATAGAATTGCAGCATGCTGTTGACCACGCTTGCCACCATGAGAACAATCACCACGAGCACGATGAGAGCGATCACCACTACCGTCCCACTGGTGAAGACACTGGTGACCCTGCTCGCGGCCTCGTCGAAGAGCCGCTCGGAAATCACATCCTTTATCCTGTCCAGCAGACCGATCAGGGCGACGAAGGCGGCCAGGAACCGCAGATCGGTGAGGGCATAGAGCAGGATATCAGCGGTCGAAGCCCTGTACAGCATCTCGCCATGGCCCTGCTCCTCCTCAATGGATGCACCGGGCCTGACGTGTCCGGTGACTATGGCAGAAGCCTCCGCGCCGATGCCTGCGACAATCCCCTCCTGAGCTGAGGCCTGAGACGATTGAGCTGAGACCCGTGCATGCCTCAAATGCTCCAGTTCATACTGCACATCCGATGGCACGGCCTTGAGCTGCATGTCGGCAGCGACCGTGCCCGCACTCGCGATATTGAGTTTCACCACGGAAAAGGGCTTGTAATAGAAAGGTTCGTCACTGCTGATGGCATGGATATGCGAATAGGCGATGATGTTATGTTTACGCACCACGATGCCGCTACGGTATTCAACCGATTCACCGGTCATGCGGTATCTGGTGCTGAAATAACCCACCATCGGAGCGATAAGACAGGCGCAGACCACCACGAATGCGCCAAAGGCCCAGATCACCCAATGCGGTGGATTGAAATGAAAGATGACCACCGCCGCAGCGATGATCAGCGATACGCTGCTTTTGACGCCGTCTATCGCATCCTCGACCAGCACCAAGGGGTGGAGCAGACGCCACTGCCCCGACTCTTGGCTTCCGGAAGCATTCCGGGGCTTCTGATTGCTCCCGTCGCTCCGCTCCCCTTGTCCGGACTCGTCCGCCTGATGCGTGCCCGCGGCGGGGGCGCTCACAGGTCCTCCTTCTCGCTACGCACCTTCGCGGTGATCTGGCCGACCACGCTCATGGCATCGTCAATCTCCAAGGCATCGATGACATGCGCCCCCACCGCGGTATGGATCTCCACGGACATCAGTGAAAAGGCGTGCAGGAAGGGACCCTGTTTCGTCTCCACGTGCTGGACGCGGTTATAGGGAATCACCGTCAGTTTGCGCAGGAACCAGCCCTTGCGAATCGAGACCTCATGTTCACCGAGTATGAATTGGTTCACCGCATATTCATACCGTGAGACCAGCGGTCGAAGCATCAGATCGAGCAGGGAAAGCACCGCAGCGATCACCACCACCGTCCGTTGCCACACGCCCCACCATTCCAGATGCATCAGCACCACGACTGCGACCGCGCAGATCAGCAACACCACCACGTCCGTCAATGCCGAGGAAATATACCATACCCGTTTCACCCTGCTGGGCAGCTTGGTCCACTGTCCTTCATCACGCCAATCCTGCTGCAAATACCCCAACCCCTTGAGCCTTAACCATGTGTTGCGACGTGCGCCGTCGCTGAATTCTCCCACATCAAGCCTAACAGCAGCGATTGTTCCTCAGACGGAGCTCCCCCGAGCCCCCGGATCCCGGGCAACCGCGAGCCGTGCCGCTTCCCCGCAGGGATCACGGCACCGGCTCACGGCAATGGATGTCTCATTGCGCGTTGTCATCCAAGGTGAGGGTATCGTCGTCCGAGTCGTAGTCGAAGAGCTCACCGTAGCGTCCCCATTCGACCGCTATGCGGAACTGCTGTTGCGCGGCCTCATCGTTATGCTTGCCTCGCAGCAGATCCACTATCAGATCACCCCTGACCTTGCCGTTCTTGGACTGGCGCAGGGTTCTGTCTATGGCGCGGATCAGCGGGACATGGCTTATCGCCATCCTGGCGAAGATCATCTTGCTGTCCAGAATATCGGCGTCATTCCACTCACGGCCGGCAGGGGTCAGGCTGACGTGCCCCTCCTCGACGTCCAGCATCCCCAGAAGCGTTCCCGCATCGAGCAGCGGGAACAGATCATCCACCTCGAAGGTCAACGCCGACGCCAGATCCGCAAGGTCCACGCCATCCTCGTGGTCGGCCACGATCTCCAGCAATCCCGCCATACCACCCGGGGTGGCGTCAGGCAGTGAATGGCTGCCTTGGGAGGAGTCGGCGAACATCTGCTGCAATCCCGAAAGAGCCTCCTCACGGTGTCCGCCGCGCGCGGCGTCGGCTTGTCCGGTAAGAATCGCATACAGGGAATCCACGGTGGATTCGAAGGCTGCGGTGTGCTTGTCCCTTGGCCGGGGAAGCGTTATGGGCACATCGGCTATGACGTGTCCCGGATGGGAACCCAGCACCACAACCCTGTCAGCCATCTGCACCGCTTCCTCGATGTTGTGGGTCACGATGAGAATCGAACGCAGGGCGCCGCTGCCATCCGCCCATAGCTTGAGCACCTCCTGACGAAGGTTCTCCGCGGTGAGCACATCGAGGGCGGAGAATGGCTCGTCCATGAACAGTGCATCCGGCTTGAGCACCAAAGCGCGAGCGATGCCGACGCGTTGGCGCATGCCTCCGGACAGCTCCTTCGGATACGCCGACTCGAAGCCGTCCAGCCCAATGGAATCAATGGCTTTGAGCGCGGCCGCCTTCCGCTCCTTGCGGCCGACGCCCTGCGCCTGCAGACCAAGCTCCACATTCGATTCAACCGTCAGCCAGGGCATCAGAGCGAAGGTCTGAAACACCATCGCCACCCCTGGATTCGGCCCGGTGAGAGGCTTCCCGCGATACTTCACACGACCATCGCTCGGGGGAACCAATCCCGCCAGAATACGCAGGAAGGTCGATTTTCCGGCGCCGGATCGACCGAGAATCGCCACGATCTCCCCTTCATGAAGGGTCATCGATATATGCGTCAACACTTTCAGATCCTCACCATTATCGGTGAGGAAGCTCTTGCTCACATGGTTTGCGGTGATCACCGGAAGCGCTGTGCCTTTCACGGCGGTATTCTCCATTGCGGTGTTCTCCACAGCCGTGTTGTCGATCACGCTGTTATCAATATTGTTGTTTGCTGTCAAAGTGTTCTTCATGGGTTTTCCTTCAAACGAATTGGAATGCACGCTTGCGCTGTGCGGGGTCATGCGGTCAGTGAGAAGCGACGATCAGCCAGGCGCTCCAGAGGGTGCCAGAACACTCGATTGACCACCACTACGAAAATGCTCATCATGGTCACGCTAAGCAGCGTGCGCGGCATATTGCCCTCCGCGGTGGAGGCGGCTATGTATGAACCGAGTCCTGTTGCGGTCAGCGTGGTGTGACCGTAGCTCACGGTTTCGGAGACGATCGAGGCGTTCCACGCCCCTCCTGCGGCGGTAACGCCACCCGTGCACCATGCACCGAAAACCGCAGGGAGAATGAGTGTCTTCCAGCGCTGCCAGGTGCCCATGCCCAGACTTCGGGACATTTCGCGTAGATCGTCGGGAATCGCACTCGCTCCTGCGATCACGTTGAACAGGATGTACCACTGCGTGCCCAAGGACATCAGCAGCAGATTGCCCCAGTTGATGTCGATATGCCACGCGATGAACCATAGCGTCACCAAGGGGAAGGTGAAGTTCGCAGGAAAACTCGCCAGAATCTGTATCACCGGCTGGAAGAAGCGTGCGAGCTTCGGGTTCATGCCTATCATGGCGCCGATGGGCACCCAGATGATCGAGCAGATCAAGGTCAGCAGCATCACGCGCAGAAAGGTCAGAAAACCAAGCCCGGCAACATGCCAGATCTCCGCGATTCCCGCTCCTTCACGGATGTAGTCGAACCATAGAACGACACCGAAGATGCTCACGGCAGCGGCGACGACGGCGAATAGGACGTCACCGATGCGGCTACGCGTGCCTCTGACATGCCAATGCGCTCCCGTCCTGCCCAAGGGCAGGGTCAGGCGATCCAACACATCCGCAATCGGGCGCCCGATTGTCGCCAGCACATCATTGAGGTGGGATTGCCTGATGACGCTCAGCACCAGGCTGCGCTTCTGGGAGACCGAGCTGTTCGAAGTGATGCGGAACTTCTCGGCCCATGCGGTCAGCGGCTTCCACAGACAGAAGTCGATGAGCACCACGACGATCACCATGGTGAGTATCGCCCAGCCGATATTACCAAGCTGCTGACGCTCCGAGGCCTCGGCCACGTAGCTGCCGATGCCGGGTAGAACATAGGTGCTGTTGTTGACGGATATCATTTCGGATGCCGTCAGGAAGAACCATCCTCCGCCGACGCTCATCATGCAGTTCCACAGCAGGGGAATCATCGAATTGGGAACATCGAGCTTCCAGAAACGCTGCCAGTGGCTCAGTTGGAGCAATCGTGCCGCTTCGTCCAGCTCAGGCGGCTCGCTCATCAGGGAGCGGTGGAAGGAGAAGGTCATATTCCATGCCTGACTGGTGAAGATGGCGAAAATCGAAGCCGCCTCCACACCGAGTATCGATCCCGGAAAGAGCACCAGCCAGATGGTGATGGTCGCGGAAAGAAAGCCCAGGATGGGAACCGACTGCAGGATATCGAGCAGCGGTATCAGAATGGCCCCGAGCCGCCTGCTCCTTGCCGCGGCAAGGCCATACACGACGGTGAACAGAAAGGAGAATCCCAGTGCGATGAACATTCTGAATACGGAACGCAAGGCATAATACGGGAGTAGGTGCGGGTCGGTGGATATGCTTGAGGGTATTCCCTGCGGACCGATGGCGGCATTCACCTGTGGCAGCAGCGCGGCGACCGCTCCCAGAACCGCCAGGATTCCTGCGACGACGATCACATCGGATATGACGGAACGACGCAGCCGGCCTGATGCCGAAGCGGGCGCATCACCTCGGATCAGCGCCCCTGCATGGGTTGAAAACAATGATGGCATGACGTAGCCTCTTCTCAATGGATGGATGTATCTATCCACTGCACGCCTGCGCATCCCTGTCATGCTGTCCAGGCTGGATCCACGATCCGTGCTGACAAGAGGTTCATCAACGCTTCATTGAGTTCGAGCGGCGCTTTCGATGGACCTTGAATGGGCATCCGACGTGAGTGGAATAGGTTGGTGATGGTCGTCTATAGGTTGCGGACTGTCGATGTCCATGACGTGCACCTCCCTCAGATTGATGTTTCGGCGATCAATGGTCATGATGATGAGCGTTGTCTTCGCCGCAATCTGTCAACTACCCCGGTGTGATTCCATCCAGGTGCCCTGTTGACTGCCCAAATATATACAGTCCATACCATTTTTGTCAATTCGCGACATGCATGGACCCCGGCGGGATACGACAGGGGGCTCCGATCCCATGATGGAATCGGAGCCCCTGTGTTGGCGGCAGGTGAGGCGGAGCGCTCTAAGGCGTATCCGCATCACCTTGGCTGTCAGAGTGTGGTGTCACTCGGTGTGGCGTCGTCGGAACCGCCCAATCCGGTCTGACCGCCCTGATCGTTGAGGAAATCATCGGGGTTGAAGTCGTCACCGAGCTTGAGGTCACCGAAGTCGATGTTGGAGAAATCAACATCGCTCAGATCCGCATCGCTCAGATCGACATCACTGCCGTCCCCACCCAGACCGAAGTTCGGGTAGATCGTGTCGCGGATGGCCTTGTCCGGCTCCACAACCGCATTGTGGTAGCGGGCGAGTCCGGTTCCGGCCGGGATGAGCTTACCAATGATGACGTTCTCCTTCAGACCCTTGAGATCGTCGACCCTCTGGCTGAGCGAGGCCTCGGTAAGCACGCGCGTCGTCTCCTGGAAGGAGGCTGCGGAGAGCCAGGAATCGGTGGCCAGCGAGGCCTTGGTGATACCCATCAGCTCCGGACGGCCTGCGGCGGGACGTCCACCGTTCTTCACGGCCTTGATGTTCGCGGCCTTGAAGCGTGCCTGGTCGGCCAGCTCGCCTGGAAGCAGGTCGGTGTCGCCGGAATCGATGACCGTCACACGGCGGAGCATCTGATGCACGATGACTTCGATGTGCTTGTCGTGGATATCCACACCCTGTGAGCGATACACATTGTGCACCTCTTCCACGATGTTGACCTGCGCGGCACGGGGACCGAGGATACGCAGGATCTTCTTCGGATCCATTGAACCTTCGATGAGCTGCGTTCCGGCTTCGACGTGATCCCCGTCCTTGACGAGCATCGGCGCACGACGCGTCACCATGTATGCGATGGCTTCCACGGAGGAATCATCGGGATTCAAGGTCACCTGACGTCCGCGATCGGTATCTTCGATCTTGATCGTTCCGGGGAACTCGGCGATTGGCGCCTCGCCCTTTGGCGTGCGTGCTTCGAAAAGCTCGGTCACACGGGGAAGACCCTGCGTGATATCGGAAGCCGAAGCCACACCGCCGGAGTGGAAGGAACGCAGGGTCAGCTGCGTACCAGGCTCACCGATGGATTGTGCGGCGACGATGCCAACGGCTTCGCCGACGTCCACGAGCTTGTTGGTGGCCAGCGACCATCCGTAGCACTTGGCGCAAACGCCGCGCTTGGATTCGCATGTCAGCACGGATCGTGCCTTGACTTCCTCCACCCCGTGGGCGACGAGGTTGTTCAGCACATCCATCGACAGCGCGTCACCGCTCTTGTACAGGACGGTGCCATCCTTCGGATCGAGCACATCGGCGGAGAGCAGACGGGAGTATGGACCACCATCGGCATTCTTCACGAGTACCAGATTGCCCGCCTCGTCACGCTCCGCGACCTTCATCGGCAGACCGCGCTTGGTGCCGCAATCGTCCTCACGCACGATCACGTCCTGCGAGACATCGACCAGACGCCGGGTCAGGTACCCCGACTCGGCGGTACGCAGTGCGGTATCGGCCAGACCCTTGCGGGCACCGTGCTGGGAGATGAAGTACTCCAGCACGGACAGGCCGTCGCGGTAGTTGGACTTCACAGGACGAGGAATGATCTCGCCCTTCGGGTTCGCCACAAGTCCTCGCATACCTGCGATCTGACGAATCTGCATCCAGTTTCCACGGGCTCCGGACTGCACCATGATGTTCACGTTGTTGTCGGAGGTGAAATGCTCCTGCATCGCGTCCGCGACTTTGTCGGTGCATTCGGTCCACAGGTTGATCAGCTCCTGGCGGCGCTCCTCGTCGGTCAGCAGACCCATATCGTACTGCGAGTTGACCTTATCGGCCTGCTTCTCGTAGCCCTGGACGATCTCATCACGCTCGGGAGGTGCCACGATGTCGGAGAAGGCCATCGTCACGCCGGACCACGGTGCGCGGGTGAAACCGAGGTCCTTGAGTGCATCAAGGGTGACGGCGACCTGTGCGGTGGAATAGCGCGTTGCGATGTCATCGACGATTCCTGCGAGCTTGCCCTTGGCGACCTGCTCGTTGATGAAGGGGTAGTCGGTCGGCAGGGTCTCGTTGAAGAGGATGCGGCCGTAGCTTGTGGCGAAGAGGTAGGAACCGTCGCTCAGACGCTCCTCCTTCACCACATCCGGGCTGCCTGGTTCTGGATCGATGACCTTGAGTTCTCCCGGCTCCCAGTTCTTGGGGGTCACGAAGTCTGAGGCCACACGGATCAGCACCTTGGACTGCATATCGATTTCGCCCAGGTCGAGCGCCATATGCGCTTCGGCCAGGGTGCTGAATATACGTCCCTGCCCCTTGCCACCTTCCTTGCCGGTGGTCAGGTAGTACAGACCCAGAATCATATCCTGGGAAGGCATGGTCACGGTGTGCCCATCAGCCGGTTTCAGGATGTTGTCCGAAGCCATCATCAGGGAGCGTGCCTCGGCCTGTGCCTCGGCGCTCAGAGGAAGGTGGACCGCCATCTGGTCACCGTCGAAGTCCGCGTTGAATGCGGCGCAGGCGAGCGGCGGGAGATGGATGGCCTTGCCCTCGACCAGGATCGGCTCGAAAGCCTGGATGCCCAGACGGTGCAGCGTAGGTGCGCGGTTGAGCAGCACCGGATGCTCCGAAATGACCTCTTCCAGCACGCCCCAGACCTCGGCGTCGCCACGATCGACCAGACGCTTCGCGCTCTTCATGTTCTGCGCGTAGTTCAGATCGACCAGACGCTTGATCACGAATGGCTTGAACAGCTCCAAAGCCATCGGCTTCGGCAGACCGCACTGGTGCATACGCAGGCTCGGTCCGACCACGATGACCGAACGGCCTGAGTAGTCCACGCGCTTACCGAGCAGGTTCTGACGGAAACGTCCCTGCTTGCCCTTGAGCATGTCGGAAAGCGACTTGAGCGGACGGTTGGAGGCGCCCGTGACCGGACGTCCACGGCGGCCGTTGTCGAAGAGCGAATCCACAGCCTCCTGCAGCATGCGCTTCTCGTTGTTGAGCATGATCTCAGGCGCGCCGAGTTCGAGCAGGCGCTTCAAACGGTTGTTGCGGTTGATCACACGACGGTACAGATCGTTCAGATCGGAAGTCGCGAAACGGCCACCGTCAAGCTGCACCATAGGACGCAGATCGGGAGGGATGACCGGAACGACGTCCAGAACCATCGCCTCGGGCCTGTTGCCCGTGGAGAGGAAGGCGTTGACGACCTTCAGACGCTTCAGGGCACGGGCCTTGCGCTGCCCGCTGCCGGTTTCGATCTCTTCGCGAAGCTGCTTGGATGATGCTTCGAGGTCGAAGGACTGCAGACGCTTCTTGATGGCCTCGGCACCCATGCAACCTTCGAAGTAATCGCCGTAGCGGTCCTCCATCTCACGCCACAGATCGACGTCACCCTCCATATCCCCGGGCTTCAGGTTCTTGAAGCGGTCGAAGACCGCGCTCAGACGCTGGATCTGATCGTCGTAGCGTTGACGGATAGCGGTCATATCCCTATCCGCGCCGTTGCGCAGCTTGGACTTGACGGCACCCTTGGCTTCACCGGAAGCCTCAAGCTCCGCGAGATCCTCTTCAACCTTCTTGGCGCGCTTCTCGATTTCGTTGTCGCGTGCCTTTTCCAGATGGTTGATCTCGGTATCGAACTCGTCCTGGAGATCCGGGATGTCCTGATGACGCTGGTCCTCATCGACCTTCGTCACCATGTAGGCGGCGAAGTAGATGACCTTTTCCAGATCCTTCGGGGCGATATCCAGCAGGTATCCCAGGCGTGAGGGCACACCCTTGAAGAACCAGATATGCGTCACCGGAGCGGCGAGCTCGATATGGCCCATGCGTTCACGGCGTACGCGGGAACGTGTGACCTCGACGCCACAACGCTCGCAGACGATGCCCTTGAAACGAACGCGCTTGTATTTGCCGCAGGCGCACTCCCAGTCGCGGGTCGGTCCGAAGATCTGCTCGCCGAAGAGTCCGTCCTTCTCGGGCTTCAAGGTACGGTAATTGATGGTTTCAGGCTTCTTAACCTCGCCGAAGCTCCAGCTGCGGATGTCCTCTGCCGTAGCCAGGCCGATTCTCAGTTTGTCAAATGCGTTGACGTCCAGCACTCTATGTCCTGTCTTTCGCTTGTTACTGCTTTATGCGTTTCTTGAGGGGCTGTGCGGGCGGGTGTCCTTCCTGCGCCCGCACAGCCGTGTCGATCGGTGTTCAGCGATATTCCGGTTGGGAATCGTTCGATGACATCGCAGCTCCGGCATCAGGTCGCGCATTGATGTTGAAACCGAGATCATCCGATGCCGATGCGGGATCGTCGTCCTCGTCCTTCATGTCGATGGCGACGCCTTCGGCGTTCAGCACCTCGACGTTCAGGGACAGGGACTGCATTTCCTTGAGCAGCACCTTGAAGGATTCCGGGATGCCTGCCGGCGGCAGGTTGTCGCCCTTCACGATTGCGCCATAGACACGCACGCGGCCGTCAACATCATCGGACTTGGTGGTCATCATTTCGTGCAGCGTGTAGGCGGCACCGTAGGCTTCGAGGGCCCACACCTCCATCTCGCCGAAACGCTGTCCACCGAACTGAGCCTTACCGCCCAGAGGCTGCTGGGTGATCATCGAGTAAGGACCGGTTGAACGTGCATGGATCTTGTCGTCCACAAGGTGGTGGAGCTTCAGCATGTACATGTAGCCCACTGAGATCGGCTTGGTGAATGGCTCGCCGGTGCGGCCGTCATACAGCACCGCCTTGCCGTGATCCCCAACGAGGTGCTCGCCGTCGCGGTTCGGCAGCGTGGTCTTGAGCAGACCGTGCAGCGCGTCCTGACGGACACCATCGAATACCGGTGAAGCGACAGGAGTGTCCGGATCGGCCTTCTCGGCGCCTGCCGGGATGTGCTTCTTCCACTCCGCCTCAAGGTTCGGATCGAGGTTGATATCCCAGCCTGCGTGGGCGATCCATCCGAGATGCAGCTCGAGCACCTGGCCGAGGTTCATTCGGCTGGGCACGCCCAAGGGGTTGAGCATGATGTCGATCGGGGTGCCGTCCGGGAGGAATGGCATATCCTCTTCCGGAAGGATCCTGGAGATGACACCCTTGTTGCCGTGACGGCCGGAGAGCTTGTCTCCCTGGGTGATCTTGCGATGCTGGGCGATGTAGACGCGAATCATCTGGTTCACGCCGTTGGGCAGCTCGTCACCGTCCTCCTCGGCATCCTCACGCGAAATCTCCTTGACGGCGATAACCGTTCCGGTCTCACCGTGAGGCACCCGCAGTGAGGTGTCGCGCACCTCGCGGCTCTTCTCGCCGAAGATCGCACGGAGCAGACGCTCTTCCGGCGTGAGTTCGGTCTCGCCCTTCGGCGTCACCTTGCCCACCAGGATGTCTCCGGCCTCGACCTCGGCACCGATGCGGATGACGCCACGCTCATCGAGGTTGGCAACCGCATCCTCGCCGACGTTCGGCAGATCGCGGGTGATTTCCTCGGATCCGAGCTTCGTCTCACGTGCATCGATTTCGTATTCCTCGATGTGGATGGAGCTCAGGGTGTCATCCTGCACCAGACGCTGCGAGATGATCACGGCGTCCTCGTAGTTGTAACCGTTCCAAGGCATGAAGGCCACCAGAAGGTTCTTGCCGAGCGCCATCTCGCCATTCTGGGTGGCAGGGCCGTCGGCCAGCACGGAACCGGCCTCGACTCGCTCGCCATCCTTGATGGTTGGCACCTGGTTGTAGCAGGTGGTCTGGTTCGAACGCTGGAACTTGGACAGCTTGTAGCTGGACTGCGTGCCATCGTCGTTCAGCACGCGGATGATGTCGCCGGAGACGTAGGTCACCACGCCGGGCTTGTCGGAAAGAATCACATCGCCTGAATCGACGGCTGCACGCCATTCGGAGCCGGTTCCCACCAGCGGGCGTTCCGACTTGATCAGCGGGACGGCCTGGCGCTGCATGTTGGTACCCATCAGCGCTCGGTGGCCCTCATCGTGCTCAAGGAAGGGGATCAGCGAAGCGCCAAGTGAAACCATCTGGCGTGGGGAGACGTCCATGTAGTCGACCTGCTCGACCGGAACATCCTCCGCCTCGCCCTCACTGTCGCGCACCAGGGCTGTGGACTCGACCAGATGACCCTTCTCGTCGATGATCTGGTTGGCCTGCGCGATCACGTGCTCGGTCTCCTGATCAGCGGTCATGTAGGTGATTTCATCGGTCAGCTGACCGTTGTCGACCTTGCGGTACGGGGTCTCGATGAATCCGAATGGGTTGATGCGACCGAATGTGGCCAATGATCCGATCAGACCGATGTTCGGGCCTTCAGGGGACTCGATCGGGCACATACGACCGAAGTGGGAGGGGTGCACGTCTCGCACTTCCATCGAAGCGCGGTCGCGGGAAAGGCCGCCGGGGCCCAGAGCGGAGAGACGACGCTTGTTGGTCACACCTGCGAGCGGGTTGTTCTGATCCATGAACTGCGAAAGCTGTGAGGTTCCGAAGAACTCCTTGATCGTCGCGTTCACCGGACGGATGTTGATCAGGGACTGGGGCGTAATGGCCTCGGCGTCCTGGGTCGTCATGCGCTCACGAACCACGCGTTCCATACGGGAAAGACCGGTACGCAGCTGGTTCTGGATCAGCTCGCCCACCTGGCGGATACGACGGTTGCCGAAGTGATCGATATCGTCCACGTCAACGCGCAGATCGACTGCTTCTCCGTTACGTGAGCCGGGGAAGGTCTTGTCGCCGGCATGCAGGGTCACCAGGTATTTGATGGTGGCGATGATGTCGTCGCGGTTGAGGCTGCGATCGTTGAAATCGGCTTCGAGACCAAGCTTGCGGTTGATCTTGTAACGGCCGACGCGGGCGAGGTCGTAACGCTTCGTGTTGAAGTAGAAGGAGTCGAGCAGATTTCGCCCGGCCTCTGGGGTCGCGGTGTCGGAAGGACGGATCTTGCGGTACAGATCGGTCAGGGCCGCATCCTGGTTGTCGATGGATTCCTTTTCCAAGGCATCCAGCACCAGCGGGTAGCCCTGGAAGGACTCCTTGATCTCGGACTTGGTCATGCCGATGGCCTCGAGGAACACGATGGCCGACTGCTTGCGCTTGCGGTCGACGCGCACGCCGAGGACGTCACGCTTGTCGATCTCGAACTCAAGCCAGGCGCCACGGCTCGGGATGATCTTCGCGCCGAATACTTCCTTGTCGGTCGTACGGTCGCGGTTGCGGTCGAAATAGACACCGGGCGAACGAACCAGCTGCGAGACGATGACGCGTTCGGTGCCGCCGATGATGAAGGTGCCGTGAGGGGTCTGCAGCGGGAAATCGCCCATGAAGACGGTCTGCGACTTGATCTCACCGGTGTCGCCGTTCTCGAACTCGGCGTTCACATACAGCGGTGCGGAATAGGTGTAATCCTTCTCCTTGCATTCGAGCACCGTGTGGCGTGGCTCCTCGAAGTATGGATCGGAGAATGCCAGGCTCATGGTCTGGGCGAAGTTCTCAATCGGTGAGATCTCCTTGAAGACTTCGTCGAGTCCTGAGATGTGGGCAACGGTGTTGGTGCCATCACGCTCATCCTCTTCGACGCGCTGCTTCCAGCGCTCGTTGCCGATCAGCCAATCGAAGCTGTCGGTCTGGACGCCCAGCAGATAGGGGACGTCGAGCGGCTCCTGGATGGAACCGAAGTTCACGCGGTTCGGTGCCTTGTGAAGTTTGATGTCTTCTTCATCAGCGCGTGCGTATGTTTGTGTGGTATTTCTTGCAGCTTTGTTGGCAGCCAAAGTAGACTTTCCTTATCGCTCGCTATGTTCGATGGATCGTTGCTTGCCTGGAAAACGCCTCATGGCCACCATATGCCTATTCGCGGGCATTCTCCCCAATGATGCATGCCCGCTATATGACACACTTCACGCAAAGACACAATAGTAACACGATTGATATCGCTGCGCAAGAAACTCCCCTATTCCTCTTTCCTCCCCACATCCCCGACTATGCACTGGGTTGTGGTGCCTTGCCTGCCGAGTGACCCAGGTGTGCAGTGCCGATATCGTCTCACAACACTTCATCCGTATGGATTGCGTTAATCGCATTGTCATTCCCTCTTCTTCTGCAGCCCCTTCACCACCGGCTGCCTGGTGGAGAGTCACCCGACCGGGTGGGGGGGGGCGGAGGACCGCGCTGGCTTCAGGAGGCGATGTCGGGTACGGGGGACGGTGCTATTGCACCGCTATGGAAACGGGTGCGGATTGCACCTTCGCGTCCTCCTTGAGGGAGAGTTTGGCAACATAGGTGCCCCGCTGCACATTCAGCAGCGCGGAATCCTGCTGGCATTGCGACGTGGTGGCGTTGGCGTTCCAGGTGATCGTCTGGATATCCTTATCATTGCCCGCCATAAGCAGCATACGTGAATCCACCGGGCATGAATCCGAACGCCAGATCGTCTCGTTGCCGGAGGTTATGGTGAGCACGCGTGAGGCATTCGACCCGTCGATCAGGCAGCTGCTTGCTCCGTGATGCTTGATGGTGGCCACGAACTGCACCGAACCACCCAGTGAGGCGGTTGCGGAGTTCGCGCTCAAGGTCAGATCCACATCATCACCCGTGCAATCCTGAACTCCCGAAATCTCTTTGGGACTGGGCGCCGCCTCACGGGAGATGGCGTTGATGTCATCCTTGTTGATCGCGTAATTGACGGCGCTTACACCCCGCACCAGCAGCCATCCGATTCCCCAACACAACACAAGAAAGACCACCGCCACCAACGCGGCGATTATGCGGCGTCGACGGTAGATGCGGCGTTGTTTTGCACTGATCTTTCGCTTGGCCATATAGCCGAGTGTACGACGGATGGCAGTGCGGATGCGAGCACCGACGCGCTCAGGAGGGAAAGGACACCGATGAATCCGGGTGAATCTCAATGAGCCCGTCTTCGTCAAGCGATGCCAGGCATGAGTCAAGCTGACCCGTAACGGGCCACAGTGCCGCAACGTCATCATGGCTGATCCTCGAACCGGACGGCAATGTACGCAAAGCCTCCAGTATCAGACCGCGCACCTGCCGGTCGGTCCCTTTGAAATGCTGCCGTGGGCGTGTCGGCTTATGCCCAAGACCGGGCTTCCCGGCCAGGTTGAACGCGCAGACCCGTGCGAGGGGGCACTGCTCGCACTGTGGGTTTTTGGCCGAGCAGACCAGGGCGCCCAACTCCATAATCGTCTGATTCCATGTGACCGATTCATCCGCGTCCTGGGGCAGCACGCGTGCCGCCAACTCCCGTTCCTCGCGGCTTGCGGTGCCACCCTGCGATTCAATGCCCAGAAAGACCCGCGACAGCACACGACGAATATTCGTATCGATAACGGCTATGCGCTCACCGTAGGCAAAGGACATCACGGCACTCGCGGTGTAATCCCCGATGCCGGGCAAAGCCGTCAATTCCTCGTAGCTGCGTGGCAGGACGTCATCATAGGCTTCGGTCACCACACGGGCGCATGACTGCAACCTGAGCGCACGACGAGGGTACCCCAGTCTCCCCCAGGCGGTGATGACCTCTGCGGAGCTTGCCATGCTCAGCGCCCTCGCGTCAGGCCATACCTCCATCCAGGCGATCCAATAGGGCACCACCCGGCTCATCTGCGTCTGCTGGCTCATCACCTCGGAAACCAGCACCCCCCAAGGCGTTGTTCTGCCGAATCGCCAGGGCAGATCCCGTGCATGCCCGTCCCACCATGGGAACAGCAGACTGCGCACCACGGCAATATCGGATGCCTCACTCATCGTCACTCCCCATATGTCGACCCTTGCTCCATGCGGCGCGTGCGCAGCTTTCGCAATAACCCCAAGGTATGCGCATCACGGTTGACCAGCCTAGCCGATATGCGGGCGTATTCCGCGATTCACCAGCGCAGAGCGATAAGGAGAGTGCAGCGGGGCAAGGCGGCGACAGCGGCTTGGCGGCCGTCACGAGGGGAAAGAACCCGCGAAGATCATCGAAGGCGCGGCGGAAGGTGCGGCGGACTGTCGTTCTTCACTCCTATTCTTGCCCTTGTGAACAATCAGGAACAGGCATCAGCACTTGGCGGTGGGTCGCGCGACGAGGCCGCTTCGGATCATCCGGAACAGCACGTTGAGAAGATGTATGAGTACGGATACCGCAAATCCAACATCCGCACCGATGAACTGGTGACCGACGCCCATGGCAATCCGATCAGCGTGGTTGATGCCATGCTCAAAGCCGAGGACGCGGCCAAATCGACCACGATCACACCGCAGCTGTGCTATTACTCACCGAGGATCCCCGGGAATACCGGTTCGGCCATACGCCTGTGCGCAGTGACCGGCACGATACTGCATTTGGTAGAACCTCTCGGTTTCAACCTGCAGGACACCAAACTGCGTAGGGCAGGACTTGATTATCACGATATGGCGCATGTGGTTTTGCATCCGAATTTCCAGAGCCTCATTGATTCGATGCCGGGCTCACGCATCATCGCCTTCACCGCACATGCCACGAAACTCTATACCGAAGTGCAATACCGCCCATCGGATATTCTGCTCTTCGGCCCGGAACCGGGCGACATCCCCGATCCGATGGACATCATGGCCGGCCCTCATGTCGCCGAGCAGGTCCGACTGCCGATGCGCCCCTCGCTGCGCAGCCTGAATCTCACCAACTGCGCGTCGATCGCAATCTACGAGGCCTGGCGGCAACTCGGCTTCAACGGCGGCAACTGAACACCGCCTCCGGATGCCCGCTCACATCCCTTTCATGCTCCTGATCTCCGCCGCAACACCATCGTGTCGAGGAAATAGCGATGCATCGACAGATCATCATTCAACTCGGGGTGGAATGAGGTGACGAGCATCGCGTTCTGCTGCGCGGCGACGATATGCCCGTCCACCCGTGCCAGAACCTCCGCACCCTCCCCCACGCTTTCGATGTACGGAGCCCGGATGAAGGTCATCGGCACATCCCCGACTCCTTTCACCTCCGCTCTGGTGAAGAAGGATCCGAGCTGGCGCCCGTAGGCGTTCCTTTTCACCGTCATATCCATCACGGCGAGATGGGTGTCCCCATCCTCGACGTGTTTGGCGAGCAGCAGCAGGCCGGCGCAGGTGCCGAACACCGGCAGGCCATTGGCGATCAGCTCGCGCAGTCTGTCGAACATGCCCAAATCACGCAGCAATTTGCCCTGCACGGTGGATTCGCCACCGGGAAGCACTATGGCATCCAACTGCTGGTCGAGGTCACGGGACTGTCGTATTTCCACGGTTGCGGCGCCCAGTTTCCCGAACATCGCCTCATGCTCGGCGAAAGCCCCTTGCAATGCCAGCACGCCGAGCAATGGTGTCATCCGAGCATCCTGGTGCTGCGAGCCATGCACGGTGTCCCTCACTTGCCGCGCTCTGCCATCAGCACGGCGATTTCGCCTTCATTGATGCCGACCATCGCTTCACCCAGACCTTCGGAGACACGAGCCACCAAGTCCCAATCCTGGTAGTTGGTCGTGGCCTGCACGATCGCGGTCGCACGCTGGGCGGGATCACCGGATTTGAAGATTCCCGAGCCCACGAAAACGCCTTCGGCACCGAGCTGCATCATCAGGGATGCATCGGCCGGTGTGGCCACGCCGCCAGCGGCGAAGTTGACCACCGGCAGGCGTCCGTTGTCGTGCACGGAACGCAGCAGATCGACAGGGACCTCAAGCTGCTTCGCCTTCTCGAAGAGTTCGTCCTCGCGCAATCCGGCCACCTCCCGGATCTGCCGGTTCATCTCGCGCATATGCCGTACGGCCTGAACCACATCCCCCGTTCCCGGCTCTCCCTTGGTGCGGATCATCGAAGCACCCTCGGCGATTCGACGAAGGGCCTCCCCGAGATTCTTCGCGCCGCAGACGAAGGGCACGCTGTATTGGGTTTTGTCGATATGGTAGACGTCGTCCGCGGGTGTCAGCACCTCGGACTCGTCGATGTAGTCGATATCAAGGGCCTGCAGGACCTGCGCCTCAACGAAGTGACCGATGCGGACCTTCGCCATGACCGGAATGGAAACCGCCTTCTGGATGCCGCGTATCATCTTCGGGTCGCTCATACGTGAGACCCCGCCCGCCGCGCGGATGTCCGCGGGAATACGTTCCAAAGCCATAACCGCGCAGGCTCCGGCATCCTGTGCGATTTCCGCCTGCTCGGGTGTGGTGACGTCCATGATGACGCCGCCTTTGAGCATTTGGGCAAGATTCTTATTCAATTCATAACGATCGTTGGTCATGAGGGCAAGGATACCCATATTTCGATTTCGGGTATGCAACATAACCATATTCGGTCATATTGGCCAGGAATGCGGCCACAGAGGAACAGAAGAAGAGAAGCGCATCACATGCCGAGACCGCCGCCTGCGATCGGGCAGCATATCCCAAAGCGTGATGCGCTTCTCTTCTTTGATGGCCTATGGACTAGTTCTTGAAACTATGGATCGGTGCGGGGATTCTTCCACCGCGGTTGATGAAGGCCTCACAGCTCTTCTGATTGACAGGCATGATCGGCGCACGACCAAGCAGACCGCCGAATTCCGCCATATCACCCACATCCTTGCCGATCACCGGGATCACACGCACAGCGGTGGTTTTCTGGTTGATCATGCCGATTGCGGACTCGTCGGCGATGATGCCGGCAATCGTGGCCGCCGAGGTCTTCCCCGGAATGGCGATCATATCGAGTCCGACGCTGCACACACAGGTCATGGCTTCGAGCTTCTCGATGGTCAGGCAGCCCGACGCTGCCGCATCGATCATGTTCTGATCCTCCGAAACCGGGATGAACGCTCCGGACAGCCCTCCGACATAACTGGACGCCATGATGCCGCCCTTTTTGACCTGATCGTTCAGCAGTGCCAGCGCCGCCGTGGTACCAGGCGCGCCTACCTGCTCAAGCCCGATCTCCTCAAGCACTTCGCCGACCGAATCTCCGACGGCCGGGGTTGGTGCCAGGGAAAGGTCGATGATGCCGAATGGCACACCGAGTCGCTTGCTTGCCTCCTGAGCGACCAGCTGACCCACCCGTGTGATTTTGAAAGCCGTTCTCTTAATCGTCTCGCAGAGCACACCGAAATCCTTGCCGCGGGCCGCTTCCAAGGCGGTACGAACCACACCCGGACCGGAGACTCCGACATTGATCACGGCATCCCCCTCGGTGACGCCGTGGAACCCACCCGCCATGAAGGGGTTGTCATCAGGAGCGTTGCAGAAGACGACGAGCTTCGAGTTGCCCGAACTGTCGGTATCGGCGGTCGCCTTGGACACCTCAAGGACCATGCGGCCCATCAAGGCCACCGCATCCATATCGATGCCCGTTTTGGTCGAGCCGACGTTCACGCTGGCACAGACCCTCTCCGTCACGGATAACGCGGTGGGCAGCGATTCGATGAGCAGACGCTCGGTCGGCGTCATGGATTTGCTCACCAGGGCGGAATACCCGCCGATGAAATTCACACCCACCTCGGCGGCGACCTTGTCAAGGGTCTGCGCGATTTTCACATAGTCATCCACGTCATTGCACGCACTGGCCCCGATCAGGGAGATTGGCGTGACCGTGATGCGTTTGTTGACGATCGGGATGCCGTAATCCCGCTCGATCGCCTCGCCTGTGGAGACGAGGTTCTTGGCGTATGTGGTGATTTTCTGATAGATATTCGTGCGTAGTGTCGCGAGATCATCACTCACACAATCCAACAGGCTGATGCCCATGGTGATTGTGCGGACGTCGAGCTTCTCCTGCTCGATCATCTGATTGGTCTCGTGAACCTCCATGATGTTCAGCATTGCTGTCCTTCACCTTTCTCGTACTGAGGATGCCTTCTGATCTCGAATGATCAGACGCGATGCATCCCGGTGAAGATCTCTTCGCGCTGGCAACGGATACGGACGCCGATCTCGTCTCCGAGACCCTCCAGATCCGCGACGATGTCGCCGAACTCCTTGTCCGATGAAGCATAGTCGACGATCATCATCATATTGAAGAAACCATCGATGATGGTTTGCGAGATATCGAGCACATTGGCCTTGTGCTCGGAAAGATACGTGCACACGCGAGCGATGATGCCGACCGTGTCTTGTCCGACAACGGTGATGATTGCCTTATTCATGGGGTCTCCTGGATACGCCTGGATGAGAGTTCCGAACTCCCCCAGTATATGTGGAATGCCGCCAAAGCATTCAAGAAAGCTCTGCGACCGGGAGGATGCTCTTATCGAGCATCCCGTGATCCGATCATTGCGGCATTCCGGCACCTCCCGGTTTGCAACGGGCACGGCCAGGCCGCACACCGGAGAAAACACCGTATGCCTTAGCGCACCTTCCGTGCCGAAGCCGAAGCGACGGCCGCGAGCGCACGCGGGGCATGGAAACCCTGACGGGCGAATTCATCGGCTATCTTCTGGGCAAGATCCTCGCTCTTGCCGGAATCCACGAGGGCGATGATCGAACCGCCGAAGCCGCCGCCTGTCATACGGGCGCCATAGGCTCCGTTCGCTCTGGCCACATCCACCGCAACGTCCAATTCGGGGACGGTGACCTCATAATCGGCCTTCAGAGAGTCGTGCGAAGCGTTGAATAGCCTTCCTGCCTCTTCGATGCGTCCGTTGGCGAAGGCGCGGACGAAGCTGCGCACACGGGCGATCTCGGTCACGACGTGACGCACGCGCTTCTTCATCACCTCGTCCGGCAGGGCATCCAAGGTTTCCTTCAACGCCTGGAAGGGATCGTCGGCTTTGGATATCCCATCGGCCGCGACCCGGAGGTTGGCGACCTTCAGCACCTTGGCCGCCTCTTCGCAGGTTGCGCGACGCTGGGCGTACTGGCCGTCATTGAGCTGATGCGGTGCCTGGGTATCCACGACCAGCAGTTCCAGACCGTGCGAGGTCAGATCGAAGGTCTGCTGTGAGGTGTTCTCCAGCGGGGTCAGCTCGGGCCTGCAGTCCAGGAGGAGGGCATGACCGGCTGTGCAACGCATGGATGCGTTCTGATCGAGACCGCCGGTGCTGGCCCCGGCCATCTCGTTCTCCGACTTCATGGCCGACTCGATCAAGGTGACGCGCCCCGCATCGGAATGCCCGTATCCCAGATCGAATACATCATCCAAAGCCAGGGCGGTTGAACACGTCATGGCAGCCGAGGAACTCAAGCCCGAACCCACGGGGACGCAGGAGACGAAGGCGGCGTCGAACCCTCTGACCTTGGTGAATCCCATCTGTCGCAGTGCCCAGGCGACACCGACCGGATACGCTATCCAACCCTCGACACCGCGTGCCTCCAATCCATCCAGATTGGCGCTGGTCATCCCGTCTGGGTCCACATCGGAGACCACGCGAACGACGTCATCCTGCCGGGGCTTCAAGGCTATGAAGGTCTGGTGGGGCAGGGCTATCGGGAGGCAGAGCCCGGCGTTGTAATCCGTGTGCTCGCCAATGAGGTTCACACGCCCGGGTGCGCTCCACACACCGGCTTCCTGATCATCGTAGGTTGTTCTGAACAGCTCGCTGGCACGGGCGGAACCTTCTGCTCCCGAAAGCGGTTTGATGAACTGCACTGTCGACATCGTTACTTTCCTCTCAGCCTTCTGATTCGAGATCGATCGGCCCGAGCTCATGGAAGCGGGCCGCGATCTTCTCTGGTGTGGTGTCGGAGATCCAAGTCCCCATGCCGGATTCCGATCCGGCAAGGTATTTGATTTTGTTCGCGGAGCGTCTGAATGAGAAGAATTGAAGGTTCAGACGGTAATGCTCGCGGCGGAGGTCATGCAGCGGCGCCTGGTGCCATGCCGAGATATAGGGAAGGTCCATGCCCTTGCCGTCCCCGGTGTCGAAGAAGGCGTTCCCCCGCTTCAGCAGGGTCGAATACATCTGGGCCAGGCCCCAGCGCTCATCGTCGTTGAGCTGATCCAGGCTGAGCACACCGTCCCGCACCGGTGCCACGTGGACTTCAAGAGGCCAGCGCGCCGCGGCGGGCACATAGGCGACCCATGTGCGGTTACGGAATACGATGCGCTCCTCCGCTTCGAGTTCCGCGGCAAGCAGATCCTTGAAGAGGTTGCCGCCTGTGCGCTCGAAGTAGGCTTCGGTGTGCTTCAGCTCGCTTTCCATCTTCGGGGCCAGGAAGGGATAGCAATAGATCTGACCATGCGGGTGGGCAAGTGATACGCCGATCTCCTGTCCGTGATTCTCGAATGGGAAAATCTGCTCGATGCCTTCGATCGCCGAGATCTCGGCCGTACGGAAGGCCCATGCCTCCACAACGGTTCGGATACGCTCGATGGGGAGATCAGCAGGAAGCGAGTCCTCCTTCGGATCGAAACAGACGACTTCGCAGCGTCCGTTGGCGATCTTCCTCTCCCAGAGCGGGTTGCCGTCCACATACCCTGCTTCCGCGGGCACACCAGGAACCTGCATCATCGAGGGGAAACGGTTCTCGAAAACGACCACGTCATAATCGCTGTCGGGGACCTCGCCATCCTGATAGGGGTCTCCCGGCTTGCGTGCCGCAAGAGGATTCCCGCTCGCCGTGGCACCCGGACCGGCCGTTATCGGTCGGTTCATGCGTGCGGTGGCCATGGGGATCCATTCACCGGTGAGGGGGTCCCGACGCATCTGCGGGGCCTGAACCGGAATCTCCCTGCCCTCAGCGTCCACATGAGGGGCGAAACGATCCGTCAGAGGGCGTGGATCCTTGAGCTCACGGGTGAGTTGTCCGGATACGTAGCGCGGATCGTCATCGAGATAAAAGAAATCACGTCCGTCGGCAAGGGTCGTCGGTGTGATGCGAATATGCTCCGCCGCGTAAGTGCCCGGCTTGTAGTGCGCCGACTCGTACTGTGTTTCAACGCTCATTGCTGTTGTTCACTTCCTTCGCTTCTCTCGACCTGGTGAGCCAGGACGAGTTCCTTGACCAGTTTCTGGGTTGCTGCTATGGATTCCGCGTCCAACTCGTCATCGGTGACCACGGCGCTCACCTGCTCGAAGCTGGCGAACAGTGAGAGCGAGGTGCTGCTCCACTTGGTGTGGTCGGTGAGGATGATGGTGTTGTCGGCGATGTCCATCATGGCCATATCCGTTGCCGCCTCAAGCGAGTTCGGCATCAGGAAGCCACGGGGAATGGATACCGAATGGGTGCCCAGGAACACTGTGTTGACCCGCAGCGATGCGACGACCTTATCCGCGATCGGCCCGACCAGGGAATTCGATCGGGTTATCACCCCGCCGGTCACAATGACCTCGACGTCTTTGCTTTCCAAGGCCTGGACCAGTTCCGCCACAGGTATGGAGTTGGTCAGTATGGTGATGCCCGCCGAACGTCGGCTTTCCAGCAGATGCTGGGCGAAGACGTATGCGGTGGTGCCGCCGCCTATGGCGATCACATCACCCGGGGAGACGTATTTCAACGCCTCACGGGCTATGGCGTCCTTCAACCCGATGTCCATCTGCGATTTGACGGAGAACAGGGGTTCCGCGAGCAGTGTGCTGGTGGTCACCGCTCCCCCGTGGACGCGTTTGAGGAGACCTTTGTCGGCGAGTTCGGCGATATCGCGGCGAATGGTCATCGCCGAAACACCCAATTCCTTGGACAGTGCGGTGATGCGCACGGCTCCGCGGGTGCGCAATCTGCTTAAGATCAGATGCTGGCGTTGTGATGATATCATTCGAACATTATCGCACACATCCGCGCAAAATTACAACTTACGCTGTAACTTTTCTTTCACTTCGACCAGAATTATGAGCGCTTTATCATTCTCTCAGCTCCCCAGCCGGTGACGCGAAGCATCGCTTCCAGCACAATCCCACTGCCCATTTTGGATGCGCCACGGGTACGTTCAATGAAGGCGATCGGGACTTCCAGAATCGTCGCGCCCGCCTGATGAGCCCTTCTGGTCATATCCACCTGGAATACATAGCCATTGGCCTCGATCCCCTCCAGATCGATCTGTTCGAGGAGCGACGCACGGTACGCCCTGAACCCTGCGGTCACATCCTTCACCGGCAAGGCGAGCATCCGTCGGGCATACCATGAACCCGTGCGCGAGATCACATCCCTGATCATCGGCCAATTCACCGTCTGACCACCCTTGACCCTGCGTGAGCCGACGACCAGCCCCACATGAGGGTTGCGCGCCATCACATCAAGCATCCTCGCCAGATCCTGCGGACGATGCGAGCCATCCATATCCATCTCACAGATGATGTCGTAATCATGTTCCAACGCCCAATGGAAGCCCTCGATGTAGGCCGGGCCCAGGCCATTCTTCGCCTTGCGATGAAGCACATGAAGCCTTGCCTCGCCCTGTGCCATGAAGTCCGCCATCCTGCCGGTGCCGTCAGGTGAATTGTCATCGACGACAAGCACATCCGCTCGATGCGTGCATGAGAAAACACCCGAAAGCGTAGGCCCCAGATTGTCGGCCTCGTTGTATGTCGGCATCACCACGAGGGTCCTGTCATGGTGATGAAAAGCCCGACCGTCCTGTTGTGTGCTGCTATCTGCCATCATCTGCCCCCTGCGCTGTTGCCTTCCACAGTACTGTGCTTATCCCGCGTACACGTATGACTTGCTTGACGTTTCCTGTGAACATATCCATATCCAAGCACCGCCCCTGCAATCCGGCGTGTCGTATCCCACGCCGCAACGTCGTCACGACAGGCCTCTCGTACAAGCTACCGACGCCTTCACCCGTGAAAGCCATGTAAGAATGTGCGAGAATGGTGGGTATGCAGTATGTATCAGAATCAGCGGCCAGAGATGCCGTCAACAAGGCAAGCACCGATCTGTTCTCCTTCGTGTACAAGCATGCGGTGAAGCCTGTTGTGTTCAATCAGGCTCCCGATGCGGCACACGACCAGATGATCACATTCTGCCGCACGGCAGGCAAGATCCCTCCTCTGATGTGGATGCTTCGCCAGATGATCGATTACACCGACCCCGCCCTGGAAAGCGAAGTCATGGGACTGCGGTTCAACAATCCCTTCGGCCTTTCCGCCGGTTTGGACAAGAACTGCGATCTGTCCACCGTGCTCGACGCCGCGGGCTTCGGATTCGAAACCGTCGGCTCCACCACCTCACGGCCCTGCGCCGGGAACGAACGCCCCTGGTTCCACCGTCTGCCCGAATACGATTCGATGATGGTCCATGTGGGCCTCGCCAACGACGGCTCCGAAGCAGTCATTCCACGGGTCGAGAAGGCCTACACCAATTCGACGAGCATGGGTCTCTCGATCTCCATCGCACGCACGAATGACGAATTGTGCGGCGATATCGATGAGGGCATAGAGGATTATCGGATCTCGCTCGAACGCGCCGCCGGACGTTCCTCGATGGTGGAGATCAACATCTCCTGCCCGAACACCCATGTTGGCGAGCCTTTCAATGAGAGTCCGGAGAATCTCGACCGTCTGTTCTCATCACTCGACACCGTCAAGCGCACACAACCACTGCTCGTGAAAATGCCGCTGAACAAATCATGGGAGGAGTTCAGGGATCTTCTTGAGGTCCTGGCCAAGCACAATGTGCAAGGCGTCTCCATCGCCAACCTGCAGAAGGATCGCAGCGGTCTGGCGGTGCCCATGCAATGGCAGGGAGGACTTTCCGGAGGGCCTTGCTATGCGGCGAGCAACGCGCTGATCGCCGACACCTACCGTGAATTCGGCGAGCGCTTCGCCATCGCAGGCATCGGTGGGGTCTTCACCCCCGAACAGGCATACGAGAAGATTCGCTGCGGCTCAAGCCTGGTCATGTTCGTTTCCTCGCTGATGTTCCGGGGTCCGCAACAGATCAGCGTGCTGAAGCGAGGTCTGGTCAAACTGCTGCACCGCGACGGTTTCGATAACGTCTCCCAGGCGGTGGGCAGCGGCCTGTAGATGCTGCGGCCATCAGCGGCCTCACTGGCGCTGATGGCCTATCGGACTGTCGCGCATTCATTCCTCAGGCAGCAGGGCCCGCAGCAGGCGAGGGTCATGGGCATACAGGAACAGTCCTTTTCGGGGCCTCGTCAGAAGCGTCATCAGCGCATTGCGCAACAGACATACGCGGCTGTGCTCGATGGCGTCGGCGTCCATTCCCTGCGTTTTCAGTCGTGCAACACCGGTGAATGCCGCCTGATCCTGATACAACTCGGGAAGCGGTCTGAGTCTGCCCTCACCGTCAAGGGTGTTGGACGGCCCCAGGATGACACCGGCCCAGTCAAGATCCATACCCTGAATCGTATAGACGGATCCCACCTCCTTAACCGTTTCGGGACGCTGCGGCCACGGCGATGCGGCCTGCGGCTGATAGCGATCCCAAGGTATGCGCAGGCCCTCCTCCTCGATGAAATAATCCTTGCCGTCAAGTCTGTATGGATAGTCATAGGTGCTCAGCAGACGGGATGGGCCACGCACATCCCGCGCCAGCACGGCGTCACGCATGGCTCCGGCATTCCGGAACACCTTCATCTCGAAATGCCCGTCACCTGGCGGCGGAGGGGTGACCGGCCCGCCGCCGAGGGCAAAGGACCGCACCCAGCCACGGATCTCCCGCGAAGCGCCCATCCGATGCTGATCGTCGAGACGTATCTCGGTCGTCCAGGCACCGGCAAGAGCCTTGTCAAGGACATCCTCATCCCAACGGCTGCGCAGGCGCAACACCTGGTTTTCGTCATACGCGATCACGGTCACCTTGCTGAGGCGCACGATCTCGCTGAGCTGGTTCTCAGCATGGAAACGTGTATATGGATTGGGCTGGGTCAGCAGAAGATGGGCCTCATCCACCAGGGCTATATCCGCACCGCCTTGTCGACCGGAAAGGGCGCTGCGCTTGTCGGAGGCATTGATGTAACTCGTGGGACGCAGCACCTGAGCCTTGCGCAGACATTCCTGCGATGCCGCCAGATCCCTGTACCTACGCCACATCTCGGCGTGATTGACCAGGATGCGCACGGTGGTTCCGCCAAGCACATCACCAGGCGTCCTCCGCCTGCTCCGCTCGGACAATGCGACAAGAAGCGAGGACAGCAGCGTGCTTTTGCCTGTTCCCGCGGCGCCTCGAATCACGATGACGGCGTGCCGATGCTCCGTCGGGGCAAGGAAACGTTCACACCCTGAGATGATGTCAGCACAAGCGCGCCCCTGGGCCGGATCGAGAGTATGGATACACACTCCATAGGACTGTAATCCCGTCAGCGGACTCCCGGAACATCATATGACTGCACTGGATACGGCCTTCCTGCCCCGCATTCGGGCCGGAAGGCCGTTGTCACGGTCACCGCGAGGTGCCGAAGGCTCCTCGGACATACTGATCCGGATATGGAATCTCGGATTTATCCAGGCCGAGCTTATACGCGGCGCGCAAGGGCCAATTCGGGTCACGAAGTGCGGCGCGTCCGATCTCCACCGCATCAGCCTGCTCCTTATGGACGATGCGCGCAGCCTGCTTCGCCTTGGTGATCAGGCCGACAGCCGTGGTGGGGATCAGCGCCTTATCCCGTATCTCCTGTGCGAAAGGCACCTGATAGTTCGCTTGGGCCGGAATCGTCACTCCTGCCACGATTCCACCGGTGGACACATCCATCAGATCGACACCATGCATCTTCAGCACCTTCGCCGTCTCGATGCTCTGATCCAGATCCCATCCACCGGCAGCCCAATCGGTTGCGGAGATGCGCACCAACAGCGGCATGCTCTCCGGAATCGCCGATCGTATCGCGTCGGAGATCTCGACCAGAAAACGCATACGGTTCTCCAAGGAGCCGCCGTACTCGTCACTGCGCTGATTGCTCAGGGGGTCAAGGAACTGGGATATCAGATAGCCGTGGGCGGCGTGGATCTCTATGGCCTCGAAGCCGGCGTTCACCGCGCGGACGGCCGCATATCGGAATTGCTCGACGATGCCATGGATCTCATCGACACCCAGCTCACGCGGCATGTCATAATGCCCATAGGGAATGGGGCTCGGTGCCACGGTCTTCCATCCGCCCTGGTCCTCAGGCACCGTCGCATTGATATGCCCGGTACTGAAGCAACCGGTTGAAGCCTTGCGCCCAGCATGATTCAGCTGGATCGCCGCCACGGCGCCGGCCTTCTTGACGTCTTCGACGATCCAACGCCAGGAGTCGATCTGATCATCCTCCCAAAGGCCCACATCGCATGGGGATATGCGTCCCTCGGGACTGACTGCCGTGGATTCCGCGATAACCATGCCGAAGCCGCCCAAAGCACGGGAGACATAGTGCTGATAATGGAATTGCGTCGGCCTGCCATCGCGGCCGAATGCCGAATAGGTGTCCATGGGCGGCAGCCAGATACGGTTGCGGGTCGTCACGCCACGCAGAGTGAAAGGCGTGAACAAGGTTGGGGCGGCGACCTTGTGCGCTGATTTCAGCGCGGCGGCGTTTTTGCGCTGCTGCTTCTTGGCCTTGGCCCTGCCTTTGCGCTTGCTGCCATCTGTTCCGTCATCTCGGGTGGGATCGCTTGCATTGCCGTTTGCCGAGATCGCGGCTGTCGCATCCCAGTCCTCGGCTCCGTCCTCAGGGGCATCCGCATGCGTCTGTGTCGATGCGACAGCCTGCGTCTCCGCATCGCCTTCGGCACGGTCGCCAGCCCCCGTGGGCTGGTCCTTCACCATATAGTCATCAGATGCGAATCCATGGGCAAGGCCCTGTTCGAAGTCATATTCATTATCACGATCGCCGTAGTCTTCATCACCATCGTCGAAAGCTGTTTCGTCGAGTATTGCCATGTCAGACCTTCCTGTCTCATAGGACTTCCACATACAAACAGACCCGCCTTCATTCTACGGCCTGCCGAGCTGCAGATCCTTGATCTTTGCCGCGATCATCCGCACCCTTCATCCATCATCACATTGACAGGGACGTCTATCAGCCAGGGTCCATCGCAACCATCGCGCAGACCGCACATGACGAGATGGTCGAACATCAGGAGAGCGCGTATTCGGCAAGCATATGCCCCTCAGCGCCCCATGCTTTCACTGGAACCCACGGGCGGGTGACATCCAAGCCTGCGCGTGGTTCATAGGATGCGGCCCGGATGTCATCAGCCAAAGGTGTTGGCCTTGTCTTCGGCTCGGCGGGCCAGG